>NZ_LRUF01000025.1:0-112304 GCF_001550155.1 Pseudoalteromonas arabiensis | reverse complement strand
TATTTTGAGGCAATAAAACCTCGTTGATAGCAAGGCAAAAATTTCGTTATTTA
Organism: Pseudoalteromonas arabiensis; assembly: GCF_001550155.1. Lineage (GTDB taxonomy): Bacteria > Pseudomonadota > Gammaproteobacteria > Enterobacterales > Alteromonadaceae > Pseudoalteromonas > Pseudoalteromonas arabiensis. Next base: position 112,251 of record NZ_LRUF01000025.1, on the reverse strand, counting down.
GTTGCTCTAAATCAGAAATTTTTAACGCAGATAGCGACAGGTTTAATCCCTCAAAATGATTAAGTATTATTGCGGATTGGTATAATATTAGAACAATAATCTACCCCAATAAAAAAGGCCTGCTAAGCAGGCCTTGTATTATTCTGTTATATCATCAACCGATGGCTCCGTTATGTCATCGGTCTGTGTTATTTCTATTACAGCTTCATCTACTCGCTGTAAGCCACGTGGTAACTTGTTCCCTCTTCGTCCACGCTCGCCATGATAATGCTCAAGGTCACTTGGCTTTAAGGTTAATTTGCGCTTACCAGCATGAAGCGTAACACTGCTCCCCTCGGGCACTACGGCCAACACTTTTACAAACTCTTCCCTCGCCTGTACTTTCGCACCTGGAATAGAAATAATTTTATTGCCTTTACCTTTACCTAGTTTAGGCAAATCACGTAGTGGGAATAACAACATACGGCCTTCGTTTGAAATAGCCATACAATAGTCAGTGGCAATATCGGTAATACGAATTGGCGCAAGTAGTTCACCCCCTTTCGGAACACTGACCAATGCTTTACCATTTTTATTTTTACTCACGAGATCTTTAAAGTCACTGATGAAACCATAACCCGCATCTGATGCCATCAAGAGTTCTTGATTATCTTCGGCCATCACAACATGCTCAAAGTTAGCACCCGAACTTAAATTAAAGCGACCCGTCATAGGCTCACCTTGGCTACGTGCAGAAGGTAAACTATGCGCATCAGTCGCAAAAGCACGGCCATTTGAATCAAGGAATACCGCTGGCTGATTACTCTTACCACGCGCAGAGGCCTTATAGCTGTCGCCTGACTTATAACTTAAACCTTCTACATCTAAGTCATGACCCTTACCAACACGTGCCCAGCCTTTTTCAGATAACACAACCGTCACTGATTCAGAAGGGATTAAATCTTTTTCGCTCAGTGCTTTTGCTTCCAAACGTTCAACAACGGGTGAGCGTCTATCATCACCATACATGTCAGCGGCTTCTTGGATTTCTTTTTTCATCAACGTCGACATACGACGTTCAGAGCCCAGAATTTGCTCTAATTTGTCACGCTCAAGGGCAAGTTCATCTTGCTCACCTTTGATCTTGAATTCTTCAAGTTTAGCTAAGTGACGTAGTTTTAACTCTAAAATCGCTTCGGCTTGAATATCCGTAATACCAAAGCGTTCCATTAATACAGGTTTTGGCTTATCTTCCGTACGAATAATCTCAATGACTTCGTCGATATTTAAAAAGGCCGTTAGTAAACCTTCTAAAATATGCAGACGTGCAAGCACTTTATCTAAGCGATACTGTAAGCGGCGTCTGACTGTTTCACGGCGAAACGTCAGCCACTCAGTTAAAATACTCCGTAAATCTTTCACTTGCGGACGACCATCTAGGCCAAGCATGTTTAAGTTTACGCGGTAGTTCTTTTCTAAATCTGTGGTGGCAAATAAGTGCGCCATTAACGGCTCAGCTTTAATGCGGTTTGAACGTGGCACTATCACAATACGGGTTGGGTTTTCGTGATCAGATTCATCACGTAAGTCAGCCACCATCGGTAGCTTTTTAGCATTCATTTGTGCTGCAATTTGCTCTAAAACCTTTGCCCCTGAACACTGGTGCGGTAATGCTGTGATAACAATATCGCCCTGCTCTTCAGTGTAAATTGCGCGCATTTTAATAGAGCCGCGCCCCGTTTGATAAATCTTACGGATATCGTCTTTGGGGGTGATGATCTCAGCTTCTGTTGGGTAGTCAGGCGCATGCACTAACTCAAGCAGCTCTTCGATTTCAGTTTTTGGCTTATCAAGTAATAAGCAACAGGCACTGGCCACCTCACGCACATTATGTGGTGGAATATCGGTTGCCATACCCACCGCAATACCGGTCACACCATTGAGTAAAATGTGCGGTAAACGCGCAGGCAGTACCATTGGCTCATCAAGTGTACCATCGAAGTTGGCGGTCCAATCAACCGTGCCTTGACCAAGCTCTTTTAGTAGTACTTCCGAGAACTTTGATAAACGGGCTTCGGTGTAACGCATCGCTGCAAATGACTTAGGATCATCCGCAGCCCCCCAGTTACCTTGACCGTCCACCAGCGGATAGCGATAAGAAAATGGTTGCGCCATTAATACCATGGCTTCGTAACAGGCACTATCACCATGTGGGTGGTATTTACCCAGTACATCACCTACGGTACGCGCTGATTTTTTATATTTTGCCTGCGCCGATAACCCCAGTTCGCTCATTGCATAAATGATACGACGCTGTACAGGTTTAAGGCCGTCGCCAACATGCGGTAAAGCGCGATCCATGATGACGTACATTGAGTAGTTTAAGTAGGCGTCTTCGGTAAAACGCCCCATCGTTTGTTGTTCTATGCCTTGCATCAGCAAGGTATTTGTATCACTCATTAACGCTTACCTATTTTTTCTTAGCACTAACACGATAGATCACGTTAGCAAAGTCGTCTGAGATCAATAAGCTGCCATCTGCAAGCTCTGCAAATGCAACTGGGCGACCAAATGTTTCTTCGTTTTGCATAAAGCCTGTGATGAATGGGGTGTATTTAGTGATACGACCTTGCTCAACATTCGCTAGCATGACTCTGTAACCCGACTTTTTACTACGATTCCAAGAACCATGCTCAGCAACAAATAACTGCTCTTTGTATTTAGCTGGGAACTGCTTGCCGTTATAAAAATGAATGCCTAATGGCGCAACATGCGCACCCAGTGCGAGCGCAGGCGATTTGTAATCAGCAATATTTTTACCTTTACCAAACTCAGGATCTAAAATCGCCCCTGCGTGAACATAAGGGAAACCATAATGCGCTCCCTCCTCACCTTCACCAACTCGATTGATTTCGCAAGGCGGGATATCATCGCCCATCATGTCACGACCGTTATCACTGAACCAAAACGCATTTGTTGTTGGGTGATAGTCAAAACCCACTGAGTTACGAACGCCCTGAGCAATGGTTTTGATTTCTTTGGTATCAACATTAAGTGAAAAAATACGACCGTATTTGTCGTCTTCAGCACAAATATTACATGGCACCCCGACAGGTACAATTAACTCCCCTGTTGGGGCAAAGCTAATAAATTTCCAACCATGGTGGCGGTCTGTTGGGAATTTATCATACACCACCTCAAACTTAGGGGCTTTGAGGTGTTTATCAATGTCTTTAAAGCGAATAATACGTGACACTTCAGCAACATATAAATCACCCTCTTTTATTGCCAAGCCTGATGGCATTTCTAATCCTTTGGCAATAACAATTTTCTTATCGGCTACACCATCGCTGTTATGATCAATCAATGCATATACATTGCCTGCTTTACGCGAACCTGCGTACACAATGCCTTTTTTTGATACGGCAATTTGGCGTGCATTTTCAACATCATCGGCGAATAAGCTTACTTTGAAGCCTTCAGCAACCGTTAGTTTATCAAGAATATCTTCAGCCATTGCTGGCGCTGATAGTAAGCTCAGCGATAAAAATGAGGTCAGTAGTTTTTTCATTTTTCTTGCCCTTTAATTCGTTTAACAACCCTTAGGCTGCAAATGTACCTGTATTAAACTTGCGCGCGATTACCGTGATCTTCTAACCACTGACGGCGATCTGATGAACGTTTCTTCGCAAGTAACATATCCATCATTTCCATGGTTTGCTCTTCTTCATCGAGTGTTAATTGCACCAAACGACGGGTATTTGGATCCATCGTTGTTTCTCTTAACTGCAGCGGGTTCATTTCACCCAACCCTTTGAAGCGTTGAACATTCACTTTACCGCGTTTTTTCTCAGCTTCGATGCGCGCTAAAATACCATTTTTCTCATCTTCATCGAGGGCGTAATACACCTCTTTACCGATATCAATACGAAACAGCGGTGGCATGGCGACAAATACATGACCTTCTTTGATTAGCGCAGGGAAATGACGAACAAACAGTGCGCATAATAGTGTGGCAATGTGTAACCCATCCGAGTCAGCATCAGCCAAAATACAAATCTTGTTATAACGCAGACCCGATAAATCACTTGAATCAGGGTCGATACCTAGGGCCACTGAAATATCATGCACCTCTTGTGATGCTAAAATCTGTCCTGATTCGACTTCCCATGTATTAAGAATTTTACCGCGCAGTGGCATAATTGCTTGAAATTCACGGTCACGGGCTTGTTTAGCTGAGCCACCCGCAGAGTCACCCTCTACTAAGAATAATTCAGTACGGTCATTATCTTGGGCACTACAATCGGTTAATTTACCCGGTAACGCAGGGCCTGAAGTAATGCGCTTACGCACGACTTTTTTAGCCGCGCGTAAACGACGCTGTGCATTTGAGATACATAGCTCAGCTAATAATTCAGCGGTCTCGGTGTGTTCGTTTAACCATAAGCTAAATGAGTCTTTCACCACACCCGATACAAATGCAGCACATGAGCGCGAAGACAGCTTTTCTTTGGTTTGGCCAGCAAATTGTGGGTCTTGCATTTTCACCGACAATACATAGCTGCATCGCTCCCAAATATCATCTGGCGTTAACTTTACACCGCGAGGCAATAAGTTTCTGAATTCACAAAATTCACGCATCGCTTCGAGTAGACCTTGGCGTAAACCGTTGACGTGGGTACCGCCTTGTGCGGTAGGAATTAAGTTTACATAGCTTTCAGCGATGGATTCACCGCCCTCAGGTAACCACACAACAGCCCAGTCAGCGCCTTCAGTTGAGCTTGAAAAATCACCAATAAATGGTTCTTTTGGTAATACCTCAAAACCCTTCACCGCTTCAACTAGGTAATCTTTTAAGCCCGTTTCGTAATACCACTCTTGGCTTTCCTTGGTTTGCTTATTAGTAAACTTAATGCGCAGGCCTGGGCAGAGTACTGCTTTGGCTTTTAATAAATGATTAAGCTTGGTAATCGAGAAATTAGCAGAGTCAAAATAACTGGCATCTGGCCAAAAACGCACGGTAGTCCCTGTGTTACGCTTACCCACAGTGCCAATCACGTTTAAGTCTTCGACTTTATCGCCATTCTCAAAGGCCATACGAAACTGCTGTGCATCACGGCGTACGGTCACTTCAACACGCGTTGACAGGGCATTTACAACCGAAATACCTACACCGTGTAAACCACCTGAAAACTGATAGTTTTTATTAGAGAACTTACCACCAGCATGCAGCTTGGTAAAAATGAGCTCCACTCCGGGAATGCCTTCTTCAGGGTGAATATCTATCGGCATACCACGGCCATCATCAATAACTTCAAGCGAGTTATCTTCATGAAGAATGACATCTATTTTTGTTGCATGACCTGCCATTGCTTCATCGACGCTGTTATCGATAACCTCTTGGCCTAAGTGATTAGGGCGAACCGTGTCGGTGTACATACCTGGGCGGCGTTTAACGGGCTCTAACCCATTTAAGACTTCAATTGCTTCGGCGTTATAATTTTGCTGACTCATAGTTTTTATATCTTTTATGCGCTTAGCTATGTTTTACGTGATTTTAAGAAAATCTACAATACTTGCAAAGGTTTGTTCGAAGCCGATAAAACTATGATCGCCTCCAAATTCAACGTGTTGCTTACACTGAGAATAATAGTTAACCGCCTGCTGAAAAGGCAGTACTTCATCGCCTGTTTGCTGTAGCAAATAAATCAATGAAGGGGTGTCTAATTGCGACAAATATAACCTGCGCAATGCATCCATGTGACGAGTATCAAGTTCGTAATGGGTGTCTTGATACGGGTTATAGTTTGGCCCTAAATAGTTATCAAGTAACTCAAATGGGCGCACCGCAGGATTAATTACCACCGCGGGTATCGAATAACGTTGCGACAAATAGGTCGCATAAAAACCGCCTAATGAACTACCGAGTAATACAGTATCATCATTTAACAGTTGTTCTAATTGTAAAATTGCATGTAATGGCTCATGGGTTAATCGCGGCACTTTATAATCAACATCAAACTGAGCCATATGCTCACCAAAACGTACGGCTTTATATGATTGCTCAGAGCTATTGAAACCATGAATATAAATTACCCGTTTAGCCATACTACATCCGTTGTTAGCTGCAAGCTTTGTTGTTTATCAATATTTAAGTTAATCACACGAAACGCTGGCCCTAAATCCTCTTGCTGCCACGCCATAGTATGTTTAGTAAATTGTATCGAGCTGGCAGGTGTCGCAAACACCTTTAGATCACGGTAATTTTGCGTGTACTCATGGTGTACGTGACCATGAAATACGCCAATACATTGCTCACTATTAACGCAAACGTTTAAAAACTGCGGGCCATTTTCAAGCATATGTTTATCTAAGTAAGCTTGAATAGGTAGCGGGTTATGATGACAAAGCACCACACTCGGGATTTGCCCTATCGCTTCGCTTAATTCGCTTAAGTGTGTTTGTGTTACCCAACCTGCTGGAGTCGGGCCTTTCGAGTTTACTAAAAGCAGTTGTCCAGTTAAAAAGGTAATACGTTTACAGCTTAAAATTTGCGAGTTTGAAAGCGCTTTATATTCAGCAAGCTCATCATGATTCCCTGGTAGCCAAAACACAGGACAAGACAGTGCCGAATCACCAATAAGTTCAGCAAATAGTTGATACGATTTACTGCTGTGATCTTGTGTTAAATCCCCCCCAAAGATCACGCAATCAAGTTGTAAGTTTGCCATGGCTGCTAAGCAACGCGAAAAATACTCAGCGGTATTTACATTAAAATACTCACCTTGTCTGTCTTTTGATAAATGACAATCTGTAATGTGTGCAATTTTTAATGTTGTTTTGTCAAAATGATAAGCATCACTAAACCAAGCCATTGTTTACATCCCAGTGTAGCGCTGCACGACCGTTTTCTACACACGCAACAAGCCAGTCATACAAAAAAGCATTTAGTTGATACTTTTCGTCTTTTTGATGCATATTCGGATTCGGGTATGCGTAAGATGGCTTTATTCGTTGATGAAAATCGTGATGAACAATCTCAGCCACTTTTGCATCATGATACATACGCACAGTTAGATAAAGTGGGGTAACAACATGTAAGTTTCCTGTCTCTTGCGAGATAGAAATATCCATGGTGTACTTTGCTGTATCATCTATTTTAACTACAAACGTGCTATTACCGAGTTGCACTTTACGTACATGGCCTATTTGACGTTCGTTGGGAAGCAATTTGAGCGCACGCACGTAATTATGCTCACACAAAGTTAAATACTTAGGTAAGCTTTGAATGTAACGTTGTTCAGCTGTTACGTACGTCAAAATAATTCCTCATTATAAAAATGTAAGTTAAGCAGTTTGCCAATCAGACAGTATACGTTGCTTATTCAGTGCTAACCACTGTAACGAGATAACTGTTGCAGCATTGTCTATCTCTCCTTGCTCTAAGCGGAGCATGGCTTCTGTGTATGACATTACATGTGTTTTAATATCTTCATCTTCATTATCAAGACCAAAAATCCCCTCTTGGTATTGAGATAAGTCGGCGCGTGCTAAATACAAGTATAAACGCTCTGTTGTACCACCTGGACTTGAAAGATAAGACATCATAAACTCAAGCTCACCAAGCTCAATGCCCGCTTCTTCCCATGCCTCGCGTTTGGCAACTTGCTCATAGTCTGTGCTGCCATCAGCCATGCCTGCGATACACTCAAGTAACCAAGGAGACTGCTTAGATGCAAGTGCGCCGATACGCACTTGCTCAACAAGCAAAATCTGATCGGTTGCAGGGTCATATGGAAGCACCGCAACAGCATGACCACGCTCTAAAATTTCACGTTTAATCTCTACCGATTCACCTCCTGAAAATAATGCATGGCGAAAGCGATATAAATTAACTTTAAAAAAGCCATCATATGCACGTTCAACAGGTTTTAGATCAATATCATCATGATTAAACTGTGAGATTGCTGTTACTTTCATTACACTAATTCCTTTAGGTTTTGCGCTAAAAATTCACTCAATTATATTCTGTTACACTTGGACATGTAGATTTACGCATTTTTTTTTTGGTTATTCACTAAAAAAGAGTACCATGGTGACAGTACGAAAATTGTCTAAGGACTGAACGAATAATGAAAAAAACACTACTCGCCGCGCTGATCGGTTTTTCAAGCGCTTTGACTGCTACTGCCACTTACGCTGAAGATTTACTTCAAGTATACGAGATTGCTACAGCCAATGATCCTACCGTACTTAAAGCAAAAGCCCAAGCAGATGCGCAAGCTTATGAGAGCGATCGCGCGTTAAGTGCGCTATTGCCACAATTAGGTTTAAGTTTAGGGTACGAAAAAACCGACGCAACACTATACGAAGGCAACGATACAACCGGTTACATTGAATTTGACCGTGATACAGATGTATTTAGCCGCGGTATTAGTCTGAGCCAAACCTTGTTTGACTTGGGTGCGTGGAATTCATTAGGCATTGCTGATAAACAAGCTTTGCAAGCAAATGCACAGTACGACTTTGCCAGACAAGACCTCATTGTTCGTGTTGCTGAGGGTTATTTCAATGTACTTAGCGCAATTGACAACTTAGAGTTTGTACAAGCTGAAAAACGTGCAATTGAACGTCAATTACAACAAACAAAAGAACGTTACGCAGTTGGTTTAACTGCGATTACCGACGTACATGAAGCACAAGCACAGTACGACAACTCTGTAGCAAAAGAAATTGTTGCGAAAAACAGCGTTGAAACGGCCCGCGAACAGCTTCGTGAAATCACCGGTAAATACCATGCAAAATTAGACATGTTAAATACTGACACGTTTTCAACTGTTGCGCCTAACAAACAGTCAACCGACTACATAAAAATCGCAGAAGAGAAAAACTTAAACCTACAAGTGTCAAAAGTAACCGTTGATATTGCAAAAGATCAAATCGACTTAGCAAAAGCTGGTCACTACCCTAAGCTGACTCTAAATGCATCGTACGGTGATAGCCTAGAAGACTTAAATAACAACTCACATGAGCCTCGCACAGATAGTGCAAGAGTGGGGGTTAACTTTAGCCTACCTATTTATTCTGGTGGTGCAACTGTCGCAGCAACAGAACAAGCACGTGCATTTTATGTGGCGGCCAGTGAAGATTTAGAAGCAAGTCTGCGTGCAGTGACACGCTCTGTGATTACTTCTTATAACCAAGTTGTGTCAGATATCGCAACTTATAAAGCGCTACAACAAGCGGTTGTTTCAGCAGAAAGTGCGCTGAAAGCAACTGAGGCAGGCTTTGAGGTGGGTACACGTACAATTGTTGATGTATTAATCAGCACACAAAACCTTTATAACGCCAAAAGCAACCTTGCTAACGTGCGTTACCGCTATGTTGTTTCAACGCTGCGTTTAAAACAAGCGGCTGGCACATTAACAGCTGAAGATCTTGCGGCAATTAACCAAGGTTTAAAAGAGATTTAATTACTCTACTAAACTGATAGAAAAGCCAGCTAAATGCTGGCTTTTGTATTTTTAAAGACTTACGGTTAAACTAGCTTTTTATTTTTTTAGAGACTTTTCAGTGGTTAGTTCATCTCCTTTCAAAGCATCCTTTTTGGGTCCTCGTTATTGGCTTACATGGGTTGGCGTTTTCTTCTTATTTCTGATCTCTTGGTTGCCACATAAGTTTCAATTATTCCTTGGTAAATGGTTAGGTAGATTAGTTCATCGCTTTATGAAACGCCGTCGCCACATAGCAGAGGTCAATATCCGTCTATGTTTCCCAGATATGCCGGAGCAAGAACAAAAAGAATTAGTACTTAAGAATATGGAAAACACCGGTATCGCTATGATGGAAACAGGCATGGCGTGGTGGTGGCCCGAGTGGCGAGTAAGAAAGTGCTACGGGTCAATCAAGGGCCTTGAATACTTTGAACAAATTCAGCAATCAGGCAAAGGCGTTTTAATGCTCGTGCCGCACATTCTTCATTTAGAGATGGCGAGCCGAGTGATGGGGTTGAAATATCAAGGTATTGGTTTTTATCGCCCACACAATAATCCATTGATGGAATATTTTACGACCAATGGCCGTTTACGTTCTAATGAATTCTTAGTTGGAAAGCGTGATGTTAAAGGGTTGCTAAAAGCACTAAAAAATAAAAAGATTTGTTACTACTTACCCGATCAAGATTACGGACGTACCCGCTGTGAGTTCGCGCCATTTTACGCGGTAAAAGATGCTGCAACAACAACGGGCACACTACTTTTTGCGAACAGTAAACACTGTGAAACGGTTAGTCTTGCTAGCCGCCGCGATGAACAAGGTCGCTACCACTTAGAAGTGCTCCCGATTATGGAAAACTTTCCAAGTGGTGATAATCTTAATGACGTAACACGTGTCAATCAACGCATGGAGCAAGCGGTTAATAGAGCACCTGAACAATATATGTGGTTACATCGACGTTTTAAAACACGCCCTGATAAGAATGCCCCTTCTTATTATAAGTGAGTGACATTTGTTAAATTGTGTGGTTTTATAAATCTAAGCAACAACAAGAGTATTAGAAATGTGGTTTTGGGTTAAGCATTTATCATTAGCTATTATTTTAATTGCAGCAGCTCTTTATTTTTTATTCGGTAAAGGGCCTGTTATCGATATTAAAAATACTCAAAATGCCGCCGCACAGGGACTTTCTCGTTTTTATTCGTCGCTAAGAAATCAAGTTAACAGTAAAAATAACGAGCGTGATAAATACGTTCTTAAGTTAAAAGAGCCTGAAACAAGCCTCGATATGGCTCTGTTTGAACGGGGTAAGGTAGTCGAACCTTCATCTCCAAACTGGACTGGTGATGTATTACCACGTCGTTTTGAAAGCGGAACAACATTAAAAGACGTGTTATCAGACTACGCTCGAAATGAAGAAATTGAGCTTTACTGGTACCTCAGTAAAGATTATGTCGTTAAAGATCACTTTCGTGTTGATAGCAACTTTGTGTCCGCTTTATATCAAGTGGGACGTGCTATCAACGACGACTTTGAAAATGAGGTTTATACCTTCTTTTGTTTCAAGCAAAGAGCGGCTGTTATTACAGAGCTGCCCTCTCCTTACATACGCGAAAACTGCCGCCGCTTAAGAAGCTAACACTTGCTGCCACGCACTTTGTACCAAACTTATATGTTCTTTTAGCTCAGTGCGCGGCGCACATCGACCTTGCTGGTTTAAGCTCATGATATGATAACGTGAACGGTATTCAATGTAAGCAGCCACTAACTGATGTTGCATTTCAAAATCAATACAGCCAAGCTTAGCTGCATCCTCTAAAATACGAACATTATCAGGCCAAGTCGTTAACTCTTGATACTGCGGGGCATATCTTAAGACTAAATATTGAGTAATAAACTCAATATCAGTCATTCCACCTTGGTCTTGTTTTAAGTCAAATAATTCACTATTACCTTTAGCTAAGTGATTGCGCATTTTTTCACGCATTTCTATGACATCTTTTTTCAATTTTTCATCATCACGTGCTTGGCACAAAATAATTGCTCTGATCTCATCAAATCGAGAATGAAGCGACGCCTGTCCATAAATCATTCTCGAGCGAACTAAGGCTTGATGCTCCCAAGTCCATGCTTGGGTTTGTTGATAGTGATAAAAGCTTTCTAGGTTTATTGCCAACAGCCCTGACGCTCCTTCAGGCCTCAAGCGTGTATCAAGCTCGTACAAAATGCCAGATGCAGTGCGTGTATTAAATAGATGCATTAAACGCTGTGCTAATTTTAAGTAGAACTGTCTTGAATCAATCGCCTTATCGCCATCGGTATAACTACTACTATCATGATTATGCACAAACACTAAGTCTAAATCAGAGTCATAGCCTACTTCAAAGCCGCCTGTTTTACCGTAAGCAATAACCGCGAAGCCTTTTTCTTGTTCTGTGGTATTGGCTGGTTGTCCAAAGCGTGCAACACATGCATGCCACGCGATGTTCACAGCCTGATCAACAATCGCCTCAGCCAACGCCGTTAAGTGGTCGCTCACCTTCATTACATCAAGAACGCCTGTCGCATCCGCTGCGGCAATACGCAGTTGGTGTGTTTGTTTAAATTGGCGTAAGGCTTCCATTTGCAGCTCTAAATCATCGTATTCTATTCGAAGGAAGTACTGTCTTATTTCGTCTTTATACGCTGATAACGGAGTGGGTTTATAAAGTACTTGAGGATCAATCAACTCATCAAGCAAAATTGGGTAACGGGAGATGTGCTCACCTATCCATTTACTGTGACAGCACAAAGCGACCAGTTGATTTAACGCGCCAGGGTTTTCATATAAGAGTTCTAAATAAGCTGTACGAGAGATGATTTTATTCAGCACTTGGCAAATCATAGTGAATGCATCACCGCTGGCTTTACTCACTGTCAATTGCTTAAGCAGTAAAGGCATTAACTTATCAAGAATATCTCGCCCACGGCTACCAACTTTTGCTTTTGTTAAACGTGTTTTAAAGTCATCAAGTGCCTGTTGCCAAGCTAAATTAGCATCGTCTATCAAGGAAACATCGGCCATTTCCCACGCACTAATAAAGGCACTTTCACATGGATCAACATTGTCACTTTCAAAACCAATTACCTGCTCAAACTCACTGTGTATTGAGGCCATTGTTTCATTGATCGCTTTTAGGCACTCATCAAAGTTGGGTTTATTAAGCAGCACACATAAGCGTTGCTGGCCTTGCTCATCATCGGGCAATGTTTGAGTTTGCTTATCATCAAATATTTGTAAGTATTGCTCAATACGACGCAGCGTGAGGTAATTCTGCTTAAGCAGCGACGCTTCTTTAGCGTCAATAACCTGATTATTGGTAAGCTCTTGTAAGGCTGATAAAAGTGATTGTGTCTGTAAGTTTGCCTCACGGCCACCACGCACCATTTGCAATGCTTGCACCACAAATTCAACTTCGCGAATCCCCCCAGCGCCCAGTTTTATATTGTTAGTTAAACGCTTTCGGCGCACTTCTTGAGCAATCATCTGTTTCATTTTTCGTAAAGATTCGATCACCGAAAAGTCTATATATCGACGATAAACAAATGGCCTTAATAACTCATAGAACTCACCCCAATAGCTATTTTCGGCGCCTATTAAACGCCCTTTTAGCATGGCATAACGTTCCCACTCTCGACCTTGCTCTTGGTAGTAATCTTCCATTGCATTAAAGCTCATCACCAAAGGACCACTTTCACCAAAAGGCCTCAAGCGCATATCTACACGGAAAACTTGGCCATTAACGGTGGTTTGGTTGAGTGCCATAATTAATTTTTGCGCAACCTTAGTGTAAAAAACTTGCGCTTCAATAGAGCGGCGTCCACCTTGAGTAGCCACATCTATTGGGTAAGAAAAAATGAGATCAATGTCTGAGGAGTAATTTAACTCCCCTCCCCCAAGTTTTCCCATGCCTAGTACAAGCATTGGAATAGCATTTCCAAACGCATCTGTTGGCATGCCACTGACTTTTGCAACTTGTGCAAATGCCCATTGATTCGCACAATCAATTAACTGCTCAGCAAGTGCAGAAATATAAGCGATACTGTCTTCAATTGGGTTATGACAACAGACATCTAAGAACGCAACCTTAAGCCAATATTTCTCTCGGTATAATCGCAACTTGGCCATTGCTGCGGCATCATCTAACTCAGTAGAGTCGTTATCAGTCAGTGGCGGTTGCGGGTTACGGCAAGCCAATGTGCTTTCATCTAGCAACCAATCTTTCAAGTCAGGTTGAGATTGTAAGCAGCTCCAAGCGAAGTCACTCAAAGACAGTAATTTAGCAATCAACGGGTCTACAGGCTGCTCAGGGTACAAACCGTTAAAACGAGTTTGCCCTAATTGATAAAGCGCGTCAGGAAGCGGTTGTGAATTACTCATTAAATACTCTCTTTTAACTTATCAATAACCGTACTAGAATGATTATCAAAGAATTATTTAGCAGGGATCTGCATGCATTATTTATCATTATCTAACACTAGTTTAGTCGCGATTGCCATTAGTTTTGCTGTAATTTGCATAACCATAGTACTTCTACGTATCTTAACGCAAATTAAAGCAAAACAAGCGCTTAAAGAAGAGCTCGCACAACATGATAATTTTGCAATGGGGATTAGCTTTGCCAGTGAAATTCTCGTCGTGATTGCGACCATTGCTTATATTTTTGATGAAATCAGTTTAAGTGCAGCTCAATCAAACCCACTTAAGGTGGTCGTTTTAATCGCCTTGTTGTTCTCCTTCATTAAAGTGGGTCACCTCATTCATCGGAAATGGATTTTATATCGCTTTAACGAAGAAGCCGCTATTTTAAAACAAAATGTTTGTGCGGCTTTGGTTGACTCAGGTATGTTAATCGCAAACTGTATTATTAGTTTAGGCCTTTATAATTGGTGTCATACTCAAGGTTACAGCAGCTTACTAATAGCCACTGTTAGCTTTTTTGTGCTACAGGGCATGTTTGCTCTGGATAGTAAAATTCGCGAGTACCGTTTTGCCAAGGCTAACCAAGGGGCTTCTTTACAGAGCAATTTTAACCTTGAAAATACCTCTATTGGTATTCGTTATGCGGGTAAATCGATTGGTCTTGCCTTAGCAGGGTATGCTGGTCTTGCCAGTGCATCATTTATTAGTGGTAAGATGGTAGAAAACCTATTTACGCTAGTCTCTCATTGCGGTGCTATGTGGGTATTGTTATATGTTTTGAGTTATATCATTAAATATATTTCATTACCGAATATTAATACATCGTTAGAAGTGGATCATCAAGATAACATAGGTATTGCCTGTATCGAGTTTGCCGTTTACGGCGCGATAGGCTATCTACTAATTAGCATGTTTTCGATTTAATATGGAAATACATAATAAGTGAGGCAGTATGCCCTTTAAAGTTAATAATTATTTGCTAGTTGATGTCGACAATGAGTTTAGTCATGCTTTTACGCATCATTATTTTGCAGGTAAAGGCGGCTCAACGTTAGTTGTTGCAGGAGCGAATAGCCGGCACATGGTTAAACTGATGTTCGACGAGCTAATAAAAGATTATTGTTACTGCGACTTTAGTAATGAAATAAGTGTTTCCGAATTGGCAAGTTACCTGCATGAGCACCATGACATAAAAGGCGTGTTGATTAACCATACTGACTACCAACTTGCCGATGACGCTCAAAAATTTATTTACAACTCGCTGCACAAAGTACGCTTTTTAATACACCAAAATGAGCAAGGATTTAATTTTATACCTTGCCCAGACGCCGCTCATATAAACCATTTATCTTGCCAAACAGACATCGCTCAAACGACAGCCGACATTCTCACCTTAAGTGAAGATTTAAATAAATAATTGCACCCATCGCGCTGTATACTTACCATATTGCTAAATTATTTAATAAGCGACATCCAATGCGAATTCCTCATATTTACCAACCATCAGCAATTTCTTTAAACACCCAAGTAGCACTTGATGATGATGCTGCCGGTCATATTGGTCGAGTACTTCGCATGAAAGCTGGAGAAAAAGTCTCTATCTTCAATGGCGAAGGCGGAGAGTACTTAAGTGAAATTATTGAAGTAAGTAAAAAGAGCGTGATTGTAGAGCCGCAAGAGTTTATCAATCATGATGTAGAGTCACCACTTAAAATTCACTTAGGCCAAGGTATTTCACGTGGCGATAAAATGGACTTTACCATTCAGAAATCTGTAGAGCTGGGAATTACTGAGATCACCCCTATTTTTAGTCAACGCTGTGGTGTCAAGCTAAGCGGTGATCGCCTTGCTAAAAAACATCAACAATGGCAAAAAATAGCGATTGCTGCCGCAGAGCAATCTGGTCGTAACTTTGTGCCTGTCGTACACCCACCTATCGATATAAAAGAGTGGTTAGAGCAAACCAGCGATGCTCTAAAACTGACTCTACACCCACGCGCTGAACACAGTATAAAAACCATTCAAGTCCCAAGCGAGGGGGTGCGCTTTTTAGTTGGCCCTGAAGGGGGATTTACCGATGAAGAAATTAATATTGCTAAGCAACAAGCTTTTGTCGATATTCGCTTAGGCCCCCGTGTACTGCGTACTGAAACCGCTGCGCTAACAGTACTCAGCGCACTGCAACTGCAGTTTGGCGATTTAGCGAATTGAAAACCATAAAAACACCCATATATTAAAGTAACCGACACAGTGTAGTCATTCTATTCTAAGGCAAAAACATGGCAATTAAGTTAGGCATAATCTCTGATCCAATTAGTGGCTTTAATATTAAAAAAGACACAGGCTTCGCAATGATGATGGAAGCACAAAAACGTGGTTACGAACTTTACTACATGGAAATGGACGACCTATCGCTACGTCAAGGTCAAGGTTATGCAACCGCATCAAAGGCACGTGTTTTCGATGATGTTAATCACTGGTACGAGCTTGAAGAAAAATCAACAATTGCCCTTGCCGATTTAGACGTTATTTTAATGCGTAAAGATCCGCCTTTTGATACTGAATATATTTACGCAACCTATATTTTAGAGCGCGCAGAGCAAGCTGGAACACTCATTATTAATAAGCCACAAAGCCTTCGCGATGCAAACGAAAAGTTATTTACAGCATGGTTTAGCGAGCACACGCCAGATACCTTGGTAACCCGCAGCCAAGCAGACATTCGTGCATTTTTAGCTGAACATAAAGATATCATTTTAAAACCGCTAGATGGCATGGGGGGCGCGTCAATCTTTCGTGTTAAAGAAGACGATGCCAATATCGGTGTAATTTGCGAAACATTAACCGAGCATGGTAGCCGTTTTGCCATGGCACAAAATTATATCCCAGAGATTAAACAAGGCGATAAACGCGTCTTGGTCGTCGATGGTGAAGTCATGCCATACTGTCTTGCACGTATACCACAAAACGGTGAAACACGTGGTAATTTAGCCGCAGGTGGCCGTGGTGAAGCTCGCCCAATAAGCGACTCAGATCGTAAAATCGCAGAAGCCGTCGCACCAACACTTAAAGCAAAAGGTCTCATTTTTGTGGGACTGGATATCATTGGTGACCACTTAACCGAAATTAATGTAACAGCACCAACCTGTGTAAAAGAGATTGAAGCAGCTTATGACATTTCAATCACTGGCCACTTATTTAATGCCATTGAAAGAAAACTGAGCCATACTTAATTTAAACAACAAAAGGGGCGACCTATGCAGTCATTAGAGAATCACTTCTTAATTGCAATGCCTAGCATGCAAGACCCTTTCTTTAAGCATGCTGTAACGTATATTTGTGAGCATAATCAAGATGGTGCAATGGGTTTGGTGATTAACCAACCCATCAACATCACAGTGGGTGAGTTACTCGATAAAATTGAGATCGATAACGATAAAAGCCAAGATGCGGCAAGCCTTGCTGTCTATGCTGGTGGCCCTGTAAAAACAGACCGAGGTTTTGTACTGCATTCCCCAAAGCCCGGCTATGCTGCAAGCCAAAAGCTTAGTAGTGATATTATGATCACCACATCAAAAGATGTACTGGCAAGCTTAACGACAGCAGAAGCACCCGAGCAATTTATTATTACACTGGGTTATGCCGGTTGGGATCAAGGTCAGCTTGAACAAGAACTACTTGAAAATTCGTGGCTGATCATCAAAGCAGATCCTGAGATCATCTTTAACACCCCAGTAGAAAAGCGCTGGGAAAAAGCAGTCTCAATGCTGGGCTTTGACGTCAGTCAGTTAAGTTCTGAAGCTGGTCATGCCTAATTTTTACCGTCTTATTTTAATTGATTCATTATGACAAAAAGAACGTTTAAGCCTGTAGGCGAGCGAACCGTTATGGGCTTTGACTTTGGTACCAAAAGTATCGGTATTGCCATCGGCCAAGAGTTAACAGGTACGGCGTCAAGCCTACAAGCCGTCAAAGCCAAAGAGGGGATTCCGGACTGGCAACAAATTAAAAAAAAAGTGGATGAATGGCAACCTGATCTTATGGTTGTTGGCTTGCCGCTTAATATGGATGGCACCTCACAAGAAGTGACGTTCAAAGCGAAGAAATTTGCGAACCGCCTACATAATCATTTTGCTATTCCTGTTGAAACTCAGGATGAACGCTTAACCACCGCAGACGCTAAAGCACGCTTGTTTGAACAAGGTGGCTATCGCAACTTAGGCAAAGGGAATGTGGATAATATGTCTGCTGTGATTATTCTTGAAAGCTTTTTTGAACAATTTTACGGTGATTAATCGGTACTGTTAATCACGGTATAATCGTTTAAGTTAGGAATGAAGCCTGCCTCTTTGTAGGCTTTTTCTATTGCCCCTTGTTTGCGTAACTGCTTGAGCCCTGCCTGCAGCGCAGCATACGCTTGGCTTGCATCAGGGTGATGCTTAGAAATAATAAAATGACGGCTATCGTTGAGCTGTAAGACTATATTTGGCACCGCGACTAAACGAATGTCTTCCAAATGATATTGATTTTTGAGGCTTGGCATCAGTGGCATCATCACAAAGTC
The DNA here is from genome assembly GCF_001550155.1 of Pseudoalteromonas arabiensis. Classification (GTDB taxonomy): domain Bacteria; phylum Pseudomonadota; class Gammaproteobacteria; order Enterobacterales; family Alteromonadaceae; genus Pseudoalteromonas; species Pseudoalteromonas arabiensis. Next base: position 93,751 of record NZ_LRUF01000025.1, on the reverse strand, counting down.
AACCCACTTCATAGACACCATACGAACTTGACTTAACCACTCGTCTTCTCTCAGTAGCTCTTTTAATGGCAACGCAGACAAGGTGTGCCAGTCTGTTAGCCATTTAGGCGTAGATACAGCTGTCAACGATTTGAAGTCTTCACGTTTTTGTAGTTTTAATACACGGTGATTCGACGGTGCAGTAAATACACCGGCATAGTACTCTCCCTTACGAATAACCGCATCAGAAATATACACATCTTTAGCGAGCTGCTCAGCGTCAAGGGACCAAACACTATCAAAACTAATCAGTAACTTACCGTCTTCAAGTAACTTAGTCTTACGAAAATTCACATTCCCTGTATGGTAGCTAAACGACTTAGTGAAGCCACCCAACATCAAGGCTTGTTGTGCGATAATCATATCCACCACATCACGGCGGATATATGCCCCAGTAAAGTCTTTCACTTCACCGGGCTGACGACCATTTAAGAAGCGAGTATAATCGTCATACACATCGTCACGGATAAAAATAACGATGTCATTTAATTCGCTTGCTTTTGCAGGAAAAGCACTCAAAATAAAAATAATGCATGCTATTTTTATCCCCTTCAACATTAGCTATTACCCTTTTCATCAAGGCCATCAATAGTCACACCTTGTAAAAAGCCAGCCCCTTTTTGCTCGTTATTTTGTAACTTGATCATCAAGCGTAAATCGTTTGGCGAGTCAGCATGATGCAAGGCATCGGCATAATTAATACGCTGGTGTTTATAAAGCTCAAACAAGGCTTGGTCAAAAGTCTGCATACCCATTTCTTTTGATTTCGCCATAGTTTCTTTAATTGAACCAATATCACCGCGCTTTATCAGTTCAGCGACCATAGGAGAATTAAGCAAGATCTCGATAGCAGCCACACGGCCTTCCCCATCCGCTGTTGGCACCAGTTGCTGTGCAACAATTGCGCGTAGGTTCAGTGCTAAGTCGTATTTTAGCTTATCGTGCTTTTCTTTTGGTACTAAGTGCATAATACGGTCAATGGCTTGGTTGGCATTATTAGCGTGCAACGTTGCGACACATAAATGCCCTGTCTCAGCAAAACTTAATGCATATTCCATGGTTTCTTGTGAACGGATTTCACCAATTAAAATAACATCAGGCGCTTGGCGTAATGAGCTTTTTAACGCTGACTCAAAGCTTTCAGTATCAAGACCTACTTCGCGTTGAGTAATAATACTTTTTTGGTGCTCATGCACAAACTCGATTGGATCTTCAATGGTAAGAATATGCCCACGTTGATTACGATTTCGATAACCTAAAAGCGCAGCAAGCGAGGTTGACTTACCGGTACCGGTACCACCTACAAACAGCACTAAGCCACGTTTTGCCATTATCACATCGGTAAGAATAGACGGTAATCCTAAATCGTTTACATCAGGAATTTGCGTCACAATTCGGCGAATAACCATACCCGCTTGGTCTCGCTGCCAAAATGCAGAAACACGAAACCGCCCTTCTTCTGTTGCAATGGCAAAGTTACATTCTTTTGTTGCGTGAAACTCATTACGTTGCTTTTCGTTCATCGCAGACTCAACCATAGCCAGTGCCTGCTCATCAGATAACTTATCGTCGGTCAGCGGTTGCAATTCACCGTTAATTTTGGCACTAACAGGTAAGCCACTAGACACAAATAAATCTGAACCATTCTTATCGATCATCACCTGTAAAAAGCGATTTAAAGGTATTGTCATAATTAAGTGCTCCGTTAGCCACCAAACTGAGTTTTATCTTGCGCTTTAGCTCTAGCATCTGCTGTAGTAACAATGCCGTAGTTCACTAAATTACCTAAACATTGATCCATTGTTTGCATACCATGTGATGCGCCAGTTTGAATCGATGAATACATCTGTGCAATTTTATCCTCACGAATAAGATTTCGAATAGCAGGGATCCCTATCATAATCTCATGCGCTGCCACTCGCCCACCTCCTACTTTTTTAAGTAATGTTTGCGAAATAACAGCACGCAACGATTCTGAAAGCATTGAGCGCACCATGTCTTTTTCTTCTCCTGGGAATACGTCGATAATACGGTCAATGGTCTTTGGTGCAGATGTGGTATGCAAAGTACCGAACACTAAATGGCCTGTTTCTGCGGCCGTCATGGCTAAGCGAATAGTTTCTAAATCACGAAGCTCACCCACTAAAATAACATCAGGATCTTCACGTAACGCACTTCGTAGAGCATTAGAGAAGCTGTGAGTATCACGATGAACTTCACGTTGGTTAATAAGGCTCAGCTTATTGTCGTGAACAAATTCGATTGGATCTTCAATCGTTAAAATATGGTGGTGTTTGGTCTGATTAATGTAATCAACCATCGCTGCCAAGGTGGTAGATTTACCTGAACCAGTTGGTCCTGTCACTAAAACCAAACCGCGTGGGTTATCAGCAATGGTCTTAAATATTTCCGGCGCACCCAAATCATCAAGTGTTAACACATCACTGGGGATTGTACGAAATACAGCAGCGGGTCCTCGGTTTGAATTAAACGCGTTAACACGAAAACGAGCAAGATTAGGTACTTCAAAAGAAAAATCCACTTCGAGATTTTGCTCATAGTCCTTACGCTGATTATCGTTCATAATATCGTAAACCAGACTGTTTACATCTTTTTGTTCTAATGCTGGAATATTAATACGACGTACATCGCCATCGACGCGTATCATAGGTGATACACCCGATGATAAGTGTAAATCCGAGGCCTTATGTTGCACACTAAAGGCCAATAATTCGGTAATATCCATTTATGACTCCACAACCAACTGATAATTATATGGTTACAATAGCAGAACGACTTAAATCCGCCTACGCAAGAATAACTCAAGCGGCAAAAAATAATCACCGTGATGAGCAAACGATTAGCTTACTCGCTGTTTCAAAAACCAAGCCTGTCGCTGATATCATCTCAGCCTACCAATCTGGACAACGCCTCTTTGGTGAGTCCTATGTACAAGAGGCCGTTGAAAAGGTAGCTGCACTGAAAGACTACAATGAGATAGTCTGGCATTTTATCGGCCCTATTCAATCAAATAAAAGTGCACTTGTCGCCGCTAACTTTGATTGGGTCCAAAGTGTTGACCGAACAAAAATAGCAAAACGCCTGAATGAACAACGACCAGCTGATAAGGCTCCGCTGAATGTATTAATTCAAGTTAATATTAGTTTAGAAGAGGCAAAGTCAGGCTGCCACCCAGACGAGCTAATAACGCTGGCTGAATTTATTAGTCAGTGCGACAATTTATGCCTACGTGGTGTCATGGCTATCCCTGCAAAAACCGACGATAGCCAGCTACAATTACAATATTTTGAGCAATTAAGCGCTTGCTTTGATAAACTAAAGGCCCAATATCCCCAAGTAGACACCTTGTCGATGGGTATGAGTAATGATGTTGAAGCTGCGATTGCCGCAGGTTCAACTATGGTACGCATTGGCACGGATATATTTGGCCAACGAAATTAAAAGGTGATAACAGACATATGTCAGATAAAAAAATCGCATTTATAGGCACGGGTAACATGAGCTACGCCATTATTGGCGGCATGGTAAAGAACGGTTTTGCAGCTAAAAACATCATTGCAACCAATCGCAACCAAGAAAAATTAGCGAAGGTTGCTGCTGATTTCGGGGTGCAAACAACCGCGGACAACAACGCGGCACTTCGCGATGCAGATGTGATTGTATTGTCTGTTAAACCACAAATGATGGGTGATTTATGCCAATCGTTCCAAGATTCAGGCATTGATTTTAGCGATAAACTATTTATTTCTGTGGCCGCAGGTTTAACTGTACGACGTCTACGCGAAATGTTAGGTCAAGACGTTAAAATGGTCCGTTGTATGCCTAACACACCGTCATTACTTGGTCGTGGTGTGTCTGGTCTATATGGCGCAGGCGAAACCGTGCAAGAGCATGAATTTGTACAACAAGTTTTTGAATGTACAGGTATTGTTGTGTGGGTAGAAAACGAGTCGCAAATCAACGATATCATTGCGGTAACAGGCTCATCTCCAGCTTACTTCTTCTTATTTATGGAAGCGATTGAAGAAAAAGCCAAAGCACTTGGTTTTAGCGATGACGATGCACGCCGTTTAGTACAACAAACCGCGCTAGGCGCAGCCGAAATGGCGCTTTCACAGCAAGACATTAGTATTTCTCAGCTACGTGCCAATGTTACATCAAAAGGCGGAACAACCCATGCAGCTGTTGAGCACCTGAAAAGCCAAGGTCTTGTAGGTACTGTTGCAGATGCAATGGATGCCTGTATTGCTCGTGCAGAAGAAATGGAAAAAGAACTCTAAGCTTACTTTTTGAAGGTAAAACTATGCAAGCCATGCAATTTTTAGTTGAGATTATTTTTGATCTCTTTTTAATGGTGGTCCTTTTACGCTTTTGGTTACAAGCGGCAAAAGCTGACTTTTATAATCCTATGAGCCAGTTTGTGGTAAAAGCCACTTCATTTGCTGTTAACCCATTACGTAAAATCATCCCTGGGTTTGGTGGCTTTGACATGGCTTCTTTACTACTTGCTTATTTAGTGGCTGTAGCAAAAATAAGTGTCATTATGTTGATGTTTTATGGCGGCTGGTCAGCAGCACCTGTCTTTGTTTCGGCATTTATGACGGTGATAAAAGAAGGCTTAAACCTGTTGTTTTGGGTTTTAATTATCCGTGCGTTACTAAGCTGGGTAAGTCAGGGCTATAACCCTATTGAAGCTGTTTTCCATCAACTAACCGAACCTATGCTGCGTCCGATTCGTAAAGTTATTCCACCATTAGGGGGCTTAGACTTATCGATTCTGGTACTCATCATCGGTTTGCAGTTTTTACAAATCCTGTTAATGGATTTTATAGGCTAACGCCATTTGTGAATTAAGAGGCCGCTAGGCCTCTTTTGTTAAGTGAGATATTCCATGAAGCAAATTATTCTTATTACCTTCCTCTGCCTAAGTTTATTTTTAAACTTTGCTAAGGCGGATGAACAAACAGGCGCTCAATTTAAAAAGCTTGGCCCTTGGGAGGTTCACTATATTGCCTTTCCATCCACCTTTATTCAGCCTAATATCGCCAAAAATTACGATTTAGACCGTAGCCCGAGCAAAGGGGTTATCAATATTTCGGTATTAAAAAACAGCGACAAAACAGCACAAACAGCGACCTTAACAGGCACCGCTCGCAACTTACTTGGCAATAGTAAACAGCTCGAGTTTAAAGAAGTTATTGAAGGCGATGCGATTTATTACTTAGCGCAAATCGACTACAGCAACGAAGAGATTTACCGTTTTAACATCGAAATCAATAAAAACGGCCAAATACAAACACTGAAGTTTCAGCAAAAATTTTACGTAGACTAACTCTCATATGAACAACACCTTAGTTTTAGCCACGGGTAACCCTGGCAAAGTAAAAGAGCTGGCAAGCATGCTCAGCCCGCTTAATATTAACGTGGTTCCACAAAGCGATTTTCAAGTACCAGAGGTGCCAGAAACAGGCACCACATTTGTTGAAAACGCCATCATTAAAGCGCGTCATGCGGCGAAGATCACGGGTATGCCAGCCATTGCCGATGACTCAGGACTTGAAGTAGACGGCCTAAATGGTGCACCTGGCGTTTACTCAGCACGCTTTGCTAAAGAAGGTGCTAGCGATCAAGATAATATCGACAAACTATTAAAAGAACTTGCTGATAACCCTATACGTAGCGCACGCTTTTGGTGTGTATTGGTACTAATGCGCCATGCAGATGACCCAACGCCACTTATTTGTAGTGCAAGCTGGGATGGCGAAATCACCCAGAGCCAAGACGGTCAAGGTGGTTTTGGCTATGACCCAGTGTTTTATGTGCCTTCTGAGCAGTGCACCAGCGCACAACTAACTAAAGAGCAAAAGAATGCACTGAGTCACCGAGGTCAAGCTCTTAAACAACTCCTTGCGCAATTGCAGCAAAAAGGCGGCCTGTGAACTTACCGCCTTTAAGTCTATATGTGCACGTACCTTGGTGCGTGCAAAAGTGCCCTTACTGTGATTTTAATAGTCATGGCCAAAAAGGCACGATCCCCGAAAAAGAATATGTTCAGCACCTAATTGATGATCTCAAAGCCGATCTACATTTAGTGCAAGGGCGTAAAATCCACAGCATCTTTATTGGCGGCGGCACCCCGAGCTTATTAACGGGTGATGCTTATACTCGCCTACTTAGCGAAGTCGACAGATTAATTGGCCTAAGCGATGACTGTGAAATAACCCTAGAAGCAAACCCAGGCACTGTCGAAACAGGCCGTTTTAAAGAGTATGTTGGTGCTGGTATCAATCGTATTTCGATTGGCGTGCAAAGCATGCAAAACGATAAACTCAAAGCGCTTGGTCGCATTCATGGTGCCGATGAAGCAAACTATGCGGCTGAACAAGCTCACCAAGCTGGACTAAACAGTTTCAACCTAGATTTAATGCATGGGCTTCCAGGGCAATCTCTTGAGGATGCACTGAGCGACCTTAAAAAAATTATTGCATTAAATCCGCCACATATTTCTTGGTACCAATTAACCATAGAACCCAATACACAATTTGCCTCAAAACCACCGACTTTACCCCAAGACGATATATTGTGGGATATCCAAGAGCAAGGGCAAGCATTGCTAGCCGAAGCAGGTTATGAGCAATACGAAATTTCTGGCTATGCAAAACCTGGCTACCAATGTCAGCATAACTTAAATTATTGGCGATTTGGCGATTATCTCGGTATTGGCTGTGGCGCGCATGGTAAAGTCACCAACATAAAAACTGGGGTCATCACTCGCACTGAAAAAGTCAAGCATCCTCGCGGTTATATGGACTTAGCAAAGCCTTATTTATATAAGCAATGGCGCGTAGAGGAAGACGATTTAGCGTTTGAGTTTTTTATGAACCGCTTTCGCCTTGTCGAGTCATGCCCTAAAGAAGACTTATCGTCACTGACAGGTTTATCGCAGCAAAGTCAGCAGCGAGCCTTAAATACAGCCATCGCAAAAGGACTACTAATAGATAACTCAGAAACTTGGCAGGTGAGCCAAAAAGGCCATCGTTATTTAAATGACCTGCTAGAATTATTCGTTTAACAACAAAAATTAAATTTCTAACAACGACAAAGGAACTAAAATGCGTAAACTAACCTTCATCGCAGCTGCGGTAAGTGTTGCATTACTTGGCGGTTGCCAACAAATGCAAGAGCAACCGACATCAGCGCCAAGTGTACAAAGCCAGCCTGTACAAAGTGAAATAGATAAAGCCAATGCGTTTTTCGAAGACACTTTTAATCGCGATATAATGAACAGCCCTGTATCTCAAACCTATATGGGTATTAAAAAAGATTACGGCAAATGGGATGATGGTAGCGAAGAGCGTGCTTTAGCTGATTTTGAACAAAAAAAAGCAGACCTAGTCGCACTGAATGCAATTAACCGCGACTTACTTGATGACGCCACAAAAGTTAGTTACGACTTAAAGAAACAAGATCTTGAAAATGACATCGCTGATTTCAAATGGCGTTATTACAACTACCCTGTGAACCAAATGTTTGGGGTTCACTCAATGATCCCTGCTTTTCTAATCAACCAACATCAAATTACTGATGTCTCTGATGCAAAAGCATATATCTCGCGTTTAAACGGTGTCACAACGGTTATTGATCAACTAATCAAAGACCTTGAAGTACGTGCAGATAAGGGCATTATTGCACCTAAGTTTGTGTTCCCACATGTTGTTGATTCAAGTAAAAACATTTTACATGGCGCACCATTTGATTCTGGTGATGACTCAACACTTCTTGCTGACTTTAAACGTAAAGTGGCAGCACTGGATATTGCCGACAGTGAGAGATCAGCGCTTATCAGCGATGCTGAAAAAGCCCTAAAAGCAGCTGTGAAGCCCTCTTACACTAAGTTAATCAACTTCTTAGCTCAGCTAGAAAAACGTGCCGATGAGCGTGATGGAGCATGGAAGTTTCCTGATGGCGAAACCTTCTATAACAACGCATTAGCACGTACTACAACCACTGAGCTAACAGCAAAAGAAATCCACTCGATTGGCTTAGCTGAGGTTGCACGTATTCATGATGAGATGCGCGCTATCAAAGATAAAGTAGGCTTTGAAGGCGACCTTCAAGCATTCATGCAATTCATGAAAACAGATAAGCAGTTCTACTACCCGAATACAGCAGAAGGTAAACAACGTTACCTTGACGAAGCAACAGCCCTTATCGATAACATGAAGACACGCTTAGATGAGTTATTCATTGTTAAACCTAAAGCAGGTCTGAAAGTGAAAGCTGTTGAAGCGTTCCGCGAAAAAGCAGCGGGTAAAGCCTTCTATCAACAACCTGCACCAGACGGCTCACGCCCAGGTATTTACTACGCAAACCTGTACGATATGGAAGCGATGCCAACATACCAAATGGAAGCACTTGCTTATCATGAAGGTATTCCAGGCCACCACATGCAGATTGCCATCGCACAAGAGCTTGACGGTGTACCTAAATTCCGCAAGTTTGGTGGCTACACGGCCTACATTGAAGGCTGGGGTTTGTACTCTGAGCTAGTACCAAAAGAAATGGGCTTATATGAAGACCCATATTCTGATTTTGGCCGCCTTTCTATGGAGTTATGGCGAGCTTGTCGCTTAGTTGTAGATACGGGTATCCATGCAATGAAGTGGACTCGTCAAGAAGGCATCGATTATTACGTTAATAATACGCCAAATGCGACCTCTGATGCCGTTAAAATGGTTGAGCGTCACATCGTAATGCCTTCTCAAGCAACCGCTTACAAAGTGGGTATGCTAAAGATTTTAGAGTTGCGTGAAGCAGCAAAAGAAAAGCTTGGTGAAAAGTTCGATATTCGTGAGTTCCATGATGTTGTACTTAAAAATGGTGCTGTACCACTTAACGTTTTAGAGCAATTTGTTGATCAGTGGGTTGCTAAAAAACAAGCCGCTTAAAAACATAATTGATTAAAAGGCCGCTTTGCGGCCTTTTTTATTACTGATAAACACGCTATAAATAGCTATACCTACCCCAAAGAATAATAATTGAGAGACTTCATGCTAAGCGCTATTGAACAACTTAACAGCCGACTCCAACATCATCAGTTAAAAGAGTTACTCACTGATTACCAAGGTTTGTCGAGCGTATTGCAAGCAGCGCAGTTACAACATCTATATCAATTAGCAAATAGCAGCGAAGTAAAATACCTATTTTTACAAAATGTCGCTGCACATTTGCTCGAAGCAAGCCCACTTCCGAGCGAAGCTGTCGGCTTTATTGATGATATCGACAAACTCAGTTTTTTCACGCCAGGGCTCAAATTTCAAAATGCTTTTAATATTACAGATCAACAGGGTAACAACCTGTTACATCACCTGTTTAGCCATTGCCAAGCAAATAAACTGCCCTTTAATTACTTACGCTCTTTGATGTTATTTGAAAGCAATGAAAGCTTAGCTGTCGCACTAAAAGCGCAAAACCAACAAGGATTAACCCCGATAGGATGTTACATTGCTTGTAATAACAACACACAGATGCCAGCAAAACATGAGTTCTCTGCTTTACTGGCAATGATGGAAGTAGATCAAAACCACAACCAAACCACCGTCACAGCCCTAGTTAATAAGCTTAAGCAATTTTACAATAGGGATATACCAAATATTACCGACAGCAAAGTGTTGCTTTGTGCTACGTATTTACAAGTGTCAACGACCCAGTTACTCCATACATTAAATTAATAGCTCAATGTACAAGGATGTCGTCAAAGGATTTCTCTCGCTCAGTAGTTTTACTGCTCTGAATCATGCTAGTCGTATTATTCTCACCTTGTGCCTTGCGAGGTTATTAAGCGATGATGAATTTGGCACTTTCGCCGCGTTACTCGCGCTTTGTGAAATACTCTTATTGCCAGCAAGCATGGGGTTTGCATCGTCATTAATGCGAATAAGCTATCCACTTTATAAAGCCCAACAACATGATTTACTACGTGGCTTAAAACATGTTTACTTGGCTGCATCTTGTTTATTCGGTGTAATTTTTGTAGCTGCAGTAGTCATTAGCTTTCAGGCTATATCCCCCCACCAAAGTGCCAAAGAACATGTCGTTTATTTACTGTTACTGGTGCCAATTGGCGCCATTATGCAAAGCCAATCGGCTTTTTTAGTGGCTTTAAACAAACCTAAAATTGGCCTGATAACGCAGCAATGTATTTTTGAATTGTTAACGGCTGGGTTTTGCTTTTTTGTGTACTTGATACGTGGTGATTTATCTTTAGTCGAGATTTGTATCTTGTTGTTCTGTAGCATCTTGTGTGTAGCGAGTTATCAATACTGGTTAATCAAAAAAATGATTGTCGCAAGCGCTGCTCGCTACCAAACCAAGCAATGGTGTAAAGACTCTTTAATCATGCTCGCAAGTGGTGCAGGAACCGTGTTAGTGGCAAAACTTGACGTGTTGCTGGTGCATCACTGGTTTGGTGCACAAGGTGTAAGCATTTTCTTTCCCGCGGTTGTTATTGCTGGATTACTGACTATTTTAGGTAATGCAGCGAACCAATATTTAAAACCTATTTTAATGGCTGATGAGAATACCGAACAGCAACTTGGCGAGCTAATGAAAGTGGTGTGGCGTTTTAACTTTGCCGCTATCTTGCTACTTGCCTTGCTTGCAAAGCCCCTTCTGCATTTATATGGTGAAAGCCAATTACAAGAAGGGTTTTGGATTTTAATACTGTTATTGCTAGGGCAGCTATTATTACCTGCAAGAATCTTAGCCAGTAGTATGATTAAGTTAAAAGGTAACCCGCTTATCAACTTATACGTATTACTTGGCGCAACCAGTGTCACGGTATTGATGGCAGTACTTTTAAAAGATCAGTTTGGCTTAATGGGTGTGGCGGTGGCATTTAGTGGTGGCTTTGTGCTTGGCGCACTTAGCCGCACGGTTATTGTCTGTACTCGCATGCGGCTACCTTTCTCTGTAGTACTTGGCTTAGTCAGATAAGTAATATTCAACGCTAGTAACGACTCGCACCTTTTTAAGCTGTGGTGTATTAGAATCTCTATCTGAAATCGAAAACTGACCTTGGCGAGCCGTTTTGATTTTACCAAGTTTAGACTGTGAGTCTTTAGCAAATTTCATCGCCACTTCGCGGGCTTTTTCTGTCGCTTGCTGAACCATGGCAGGCTTTATCTCATTAAGGCCATTAAATAAATATTGAATGCGTGTTTCGTAATTGTCTTGCACTATAGCAATTCCTTGCTTTGCCAACTGATTAACCTGACTCAGTGCGTGCTGAACTTTTTCAATATCATTAGAATAGACGATAACATTGGAACGAGCGATATAACGAAATTTCTGATTTTCTCCACCATATTCGCGTGCTTGCTTGTCAATTATTGACTGGCTTCCCGTGCTAATTTCTTCATCGCTAAAGCCATTTAACTTCAAAAACGCAACGACCGCATCGTTTTTATTTTCAACACGCCCGACTAACTTTTCAAGGTTATTATCGGCATCAGAAAACTGTAACGGCCAAATAACGGTGTCTGCGGCAACTTCCATTTCAGCCAAGCCTTTAACTTGTACAGTACGCTCCATGGCTTTTACATCAAGCGCAGCACTTTTTAAAATAAAGCCCAGCCCCAATAAACCAATCGTTAATGCAATCGCGGCAATTATTACATTAAACGGCTGCGCTTTATTCATGCTTATCTCCTTGATGTAGGTCACTGTTTTTGACTCGAAAAGTCGTAGTAAACAGGTTATCTTATATAAAAGGGTTATCTTATGTATATAAACTTAACAGACCCTGAAATGTTTACAACTAAGCGCAAGCGAAGGAAATAGCATGAGCGTTAAACGTATTAGCCAATTTTTTAATCCATCTTCAGTCGCTGTCATTGGCGCGTCGAACTCACCTAATCGTGCTGGTTTTGTGGTTATGCGTAATTTGCTACAGGGCGGATTCAAAGGCCCAATTATGCCGGTGAGTTTAAATCACAGTGCAGTACATGGTGTGCTCGCTTACCCGAGTATCGCCAGCTTACCCAAAGTGCCAGACCTTGCCGTTATTTGTACCAATAAAAACACGTTAAAAGACATAATCAAAGAATTAGGAGAGCTTGGCTGTAAACATGCTGTTATCATCGCAGCAGGTCTTAACCCTGATCAAAAGCAGCATTTAAAAGACGCTGCACAGGCAGCAAATGTGTCGTTGCTTGGGCCTAACTGTTTAGGGTTGTTAATTCCTCACATTGGCTTAAATGCGAGCTTTTCGCACACGGTTGCAAGCTCTGGCAAACTTGCCTTTGTTTCTCAATCAGCCGCAGTTTGCTCTACAATTCTTGATTGGGCTAAAAATAAAGAAATTGGCTTCTCGTATTTTGTCTCTGTAGGTGACTGCATTGATATTAATTTTGATGAACTACTCGACTTTTTAGGTCGAGATGCCAAAACCAAAGCTATTCTTTTATACATTGATAACATTGAAGATATCCGCAGCTTTATTTCCGCAGCACGGGCAGCCGCATTCAGCAAACCTGTCATTGCAATTAAAACCGGAAAAACCAGTGCAGGGGCACTTGCTGCAGAGATTCACACTGGGGGTAAACAAAGCTCAGATGCAGTGTACGATGCACTTTTTCAACGCGCAGGTATGCTAAGGGTAAATGACCTTAGAGAGCTATTTGCTGCAACACAAACTCTAGCAATGCACCCTAAACTTCTAAAAGTTGAGCAGCTCACCATTTTAACCAATGGGGGTGGCCCTGGGGTCATGGCTGTGGACACATTATTGCAAAGCTCTGGTAAACTCGCGGAGCTAAGTGATGAAACACGCTCAGCACTAAATAGAATGATCCCACAATCAGAGATGACCTCAAACCCAGTGGATATTTTTGGTGACTCTGCTCCGAGGCGTTATCAACAAGCACTCGAAATCTTACTGCAAGCAAAAGAGGTTAAAAACTTACTCATTATTCATACTCCGTCCGCGCTTGCTCCGAGTGAAGATTACGCAGAGATCATTGTCGAAACCTTACAAAAAATCCCAAAAATGGCTCGCCCTTATGTCATGACTAACTTTATGGGTGAAGACGCCGCATATGCAGCACGCAAAGTCTGTGCTAACAATGCGATTCCAACTTATCGTACCCCTGAAGGGGCGGTTGGTGCGTTTATGCACCTAGTCAGTTATCGCCGAAATCAAAAGCACTTAACGCAAACCCCTGAATCAAATACCGATGATGCCAAAATAAATAAAGAAGCTGCGCGCGCTGTGGTAAATGAGTTTTTAGCGGAAGAACAAAGCTATTTATCAACCCATGAAGCAAGTCAAATTCTAACTCACTATGGCATTGACTGTATTCAAACCGAAGTGGCTTACACGCCAACGGAAGCAAAAGAGCACGCTATCGAACTTGGCTTTCCAGTGGCATTAAAGTTAATTAGCCCGAGCATTCCATCAAAGTCAGAAGTTGGCGGTGTGGTACTTAACCTAAATGATGCGCAAGAGGTCGAACAAACTGCCTTTGCGATGCTACTGCGTATCAAAAACACCTACCCTGATGCTCATATTGAAGGGTTTTCGCTACAAAAAATGGCACCGCGTGCTGGCGCCAATGAACTGCGCATTGCAATTAAAACAGAACCCAACTTTGGTCCCGTTATATTGCTGGGTGAAGCAGGCACTGGGCTTGAGTTTGGGCAAGCTGCTGTAGCGCTCCCTCCTTTGAATATGAATCTGGCAAAATACTTAATTGCTGCGGCACACGATAAAGGCGTGCTAAAAGATAGAGTACTCCCTGAAAAAGTCGATAAGTACCGTTTATGCGCCCTACTAACACGAATTTCTCAATTAGTAATCGACCAGCCTGATATAACCAGTGTTGAGCTCAACCCTATTTTAGCTAGTAACGGTCAGTTTTTAGTGCTTGATGCCACCATAGGACTCAGTCGTTATAAGGCCAAGGCAAACCGTAAACGTCTATGTATTCGTCCTTACCCTATTGAATTGGTAAAAGATGTAACGCTTAAAAACAATACCCAAGCTCAATTGCGGCCAATAAAGCCAGAAGATGAACAAGCACATTTAGAGTTTGATCAATCTTTAACTAAAGAGGATAGATACAAGCGCTTTTTTGGTGAGCTGCCACAATTTAATCACGATCAACTCGCAAAAATGACGCAAATTGATTATGACCGAGAAATGGCGTTTATTGTAAGCCAAGAACAAAATGGTTCAGCGTGCACTCTTGGCGTTTCTCGGGTATTAATGGACCCTGACAAGCAAGAGGCAGAATTCGCGATTGTGGTACGCTCAGACTGCCAAGGTTTGGGGCTCGGCACCATATTAATGAATGCTGCCATTGAGCACTGCAAAAACCAAGGAGTTAAACAAATTGCTGGTATAACATTACCGGAAAATACAGGCATGATAGAGCTTGCCCGTAAACTTGGCTTTAAAATTACTCGCGACTTTGAAGAAGGCAGCATTAATATGGTGCTACAGTTAAACTAAAAAACGGATCATTATTTTGCATCGTTTAAGAAATTATACTGCCCGTGTTTTTGAAGGGAATGGTAAATACCGCAGAGTAGGTCGAGCACTCGATGTATTCTTGATGTCACTTATCATGATCAATGTTGTTGCTATTGTATTAGAGTCGGTTGGCCCTTTGGCAAAGCAATATCATCAGGAGTTTTTAACGTTAGAGTTGGTATCGGTCGCCATTTTCACCTTAGAATACATATTAAGGCTTTGGTCTTGCGTGGATAAAAGCGTGCATAAAGAAAGCCCCTTAACGAACTCTAAAATTCGCATAAAGTACTTCTTTACCCCATTAGCCTTAATTGATCTGATTGCTATTTTGCCCACTCTGTTAATGGTATTTGTGAGTGTTGATTTACGCTTCTTACGTGTTCTGAGGTTGATGCGTATTTTTAAACTCACCCGTTACTCACGTGCCATGCAGCTGCTTCTTAATTCATTTCGTGAAGAAAGCAGCTCCTTACTCGCAGCATTCTTTATCATGGCAGTGGTATTAATCATTGCCTCATGCGGTATTTACTTAATAGAGCATGATGTACAACCGGATAAATTTGGCTCCATACCTGCAGCAATGTGGTGGGCAATGGTTACACTGACAACGGTTGGTTATGGCGACGTTGTGCCAATAACTCCACTCGGGCGGCTCTTTGGTGGTGCAATCACCTTAGTGAGTATGGGCATGGTCGCAATTCCGACAGGTTTACTGGCGTCAAGCTTCTCTGAGCAATTACGCAAACGTAGGCAACTATTTACTGATGCAGTCCACGAAGCGATTGAGGACGGTCACCTAACCCCCGTTGAGCAAGAGCACTTAGAGAACTTGCGCTATAAACTTGGGCTAAGCCAGCAAGAAGCGAATAAAGCGATCCATAATGAATTAAAAAACCGTAACCGTAGCCTTTATTGCCGCCACTGTGGCAAACGCCAAGACTAGCAATTTAAGTATCGCGCATTAGGGTTTTTATTCGTTAAACTCATCTTGCCAATGGGCGTTTAATAACGGGCTAACCGAGTCGCCAGGTACTGGCTTACTAAATAAATAGCCTTGAAAATATTCGCACCCTAATTGGCGTAAAAAGCGAAGTTGTGTTTTATTTTCGACGCCCTCGGCGACACATTCCTTCCCTAAGCTGCGAGCAAGGGTCAGTGTAGAATTAATAATCGCTTCATCATCTTTATCAATGCCAATATCATGTACAAAGCTCTTATCTATTTTCAACACATCGATAGGAAAGCGTTTTAAATAGGTTAGTGACGCGTAGCCAGTTCCAAAATCATCGATATAAATTCGACAACCTAACGCTTTGAGTTCTTCCATACTCTGCTGTGCTTTATTTGAATCATGCATCATCACGGACTCTGTGATCTCAAAAACCACAGCGCTTGGCGGAACTTCTGATACATCAAGTGCCTGATGAATATTCTCAACGAGATGAGCACTTTCAAAATCAAGCGCCGATAGGTTAATTGAAACATATAACTCAGGGTGTGTTATACGCCACTGACGAAGCTCAATCAGTGCTCGAGATAAAGTCTGCAGCATAATTTTTGTAATTAAGCCCGAGCTTTCAGCGGCATTTGCGAAATCTTCTGGTTGGTAATTATCATTACTTGGCCAACGTAGTAATACTTCAAGACCTGCAATTTGCTTCGTTTCTGCACTAATAATTGGCTGATAATAATTACAAAACTCATGTTCTTGATATGCTTTGCTTAATTGAGATTCTAAATGCAAAGTACGTTGAACTTGCAAGTTCATCTCCTGCTTATAAAACTGATAGCCTCCTTCAACATGCCCTTTGGCATGGTAAAGCGCTACATTTGCAGCTTTGAGCAATGCTTTGGTGTTGTTGGCATCATCAGGGTAAATTGCAACACCAACACTTAAATTAACTTTAACTGCTTGCAAGCTAAGCTCAATGTGGCTTTCAACACTCTCCATCACACTTGCGCACAATGCGAGTAACTCATCTATACGCTTAAAGTCCTCTGCAAGAATCATAAACTCATTGCCGTCAAACCGAGCAAGACTATCTTGTGGACGTAGTACCTGCTTTAAACGTCTCGCAACCCGTTTTATAAGCTCGTCAGATTCTTCATGTCCTAGCGAATCATTAAAATTTTTAAAACGCTTTATATCTACATTCAATAAAGCCACTTTTGTATGATGATAATCTGCTTGCTCAATGGCGTGATTAACACGATCACTAAATAAGGTTTTGTTAGGCAAGCCAGTTAAAGTGTCATAATTAGCCAGCAGATGAAGCTCATTCTCAGCCAACTTTTGTGCGCTAATATCGGTAACAATAATCACATAGCAATCTAATTGACGATTACTACCCGCGACTGCACTTATCTTAATGAGCACTTGACGCTTTTCACCACTGGCAACCTCAACAACATCCTCTGCAGAGAAATGTTCACCTGATTGCAGTTTTTGCATAATTCGTAAGTAATGAATACGAGCAGGTATAGATAAGCCTAATGTTAAAGAGCGGCTTGAACGGGGATCCGCGGGGAAAGCAAAGGCATCTTGAAATGATTTATTAGTCGCTCGAATACGTAAATTTTTATCTAAAATAAAAACCCAATCGCGCGTTTGTTCAAAGGCAGCACCAAACAAGCGCGCGTTTTCCTCAAATACCAGCTCACGGGTCATATTCGTATAAGTCCCTGCTACTTTCTCAGGAACATTCCCATGCCATTCAACGACCTTACCGAAATCTTTATACCAACGCCATTGACCATCCGCATGACGAAGTCGATAAGTACAATTAAAGTAACCTTTTTCAGTTGATAAAAACTCTAACCATTCAAGGCGGAATGTTTGTTTATCGTGAGGGTGTATCTTTGCTAAGTAATCATCCAAGTTAACACCATCAACGTCATAGCCGAGCTCATTCTTTAGCCTTGGTTGATAAATAATGAGGCTTTTTGATGACCAATCCCACATCCCTGAGTGGCTTCCTTCTAATGCAAGCTTAAGACGGGCTTCACTTTCTTTACTTTCTTTGTGAGCAGCAAGGAGTATTTGTTGCGTACGATTGCGCCTGTAAACCCACGTTGCGGCCAATAGTGCAATCAGCAATATATATAAGAAAATAAAATGAGGAGCTCGCCAAAGGGGGTATTTAACTTCTATATTCAAAATCGCAGGCGGCGTTAGCTCACCTGTTAAAGGGTCTCTTGCCCAAACTTTTAAATGATATTTACCAGCACTTAATTTAGGAAAAAGAACACGATTATTGTTTCGAGTATAAGTTTTTTGACCATCACCTAATTGATACTCGTAAAGAATTCGCTCTTGATAGTTAAATGCCATAGCCGAAAAGGCCACTTCAAGACCGATATCGTCGTGTTCAAGAACAACGCTATCAATGGGCTGTTTGAGCTCTGCTGGTAAATCACGTGACATTAAATCAAGGTTCGTAATATTGACATGGTCGATTAAAGGTTGTTGATAGTGATTATCCATAGGGTAAAAATAAGTAAACCCTTTAAGCGTACCATAGACTATTTGTCCTGATGCTAGTTGTGTGAATGCACCACTGTTAAACTCTGTTGAAAGTAGCCCTTCAGACCCTGTAAATTGCTGGAAATGTAAGTTTTCGGGGTTCAAACGCCACAACCCTTTGTGGGAACTCATCCAAATCATACCGGCTTCATCTAGCACCATGTCATAAAGCAAGGTGCCGAGCTTATTCTTTTCTAAATCAATTGTGTATATATGTTCATAGGTCGTTGCATCAAGACCTATTAAGCCGAAATTAGATAAAGATAACCACAGTACATTGTTATTATCAATAATGTAGGACATAACATTAACAGCGACGTTTTCATGTTGTTCAGGAACAGTATAAATAGTTGTTAAGTCATAGGTCTGTGGGTCAACTTGATACAAAATTCCCGCATTATAAAAAAGGGGGGCGTCCGGTTTACTCGATAAAGCAGGCAAAAAACCATAAGCTAAAAAAGGTTCAAACTCATCAAACTTGCCGCCTAAACGGGTCACTTTTTGGCTATCGATATTATAGGCGAACATGCCATAATCCGGGTGTACATAGAGTAAATTACCCGTTGGCATCAGTAACACACCATGCACCCAATCGTTAATTAAAACTTGCTGTTCAGGATCAGCTGTTTTAACTGGACTAGCCTGCCCTGTTATCGGGTCAAAACTAAAAATACCACGATTAGTATGCAACCACAGTTTGCCTTTATAAGGCATAATTTGATAAACACTAAACTCTGTTGTGATCAGATCAACTTGATAGTTTTTTAGAAATACTTCACTTTCATAGGTATCTAAATCGACAGCAGTTAAGCCATTATGAGTGGCAAGCCAAAGACGACCTTGATACTCAGTCAACCCCCAAATAGAGTGGTGTGACAATCCATCGCCTTTAATTGAGCTGGCAACAACATTAATGAAGTTATAGTTATCGTAGGATAAGTAAAATGCGCCATCATTTTTAGTCGCCAGCCACATACCGCCAGATCTGTCTTTAACGACATCAATAATACTAGTATCTGCAAGTGTATAGCCGCTCTCTTTCAAGCGGGTATTTTTTATCAGCTCTCTCGTTGCTAGGGTATAATCAAATAGCCCCTTATCTGTTCCTAAGGTTACCTTTGATGCTTGTTTAATAATCTTCCAGATATTTAAATCACGCACTAACTCTTCATTACTAAAGGCAATTTCTGGTGTGGTAAACATCTTATCAAGCTGGCTAATATCGACCTTATACAAGCCTTTCACAGCACCCACTAATAAGGTTTGGTCATTGACGACAGCGAAAGACTTTACATAGTTTTGATATATATGGGCAGGCTTATCTTGCAAATGCTCAAGTTTTCTCACTTTTCCCGAAGCGATTTGGTACACATATGCTCCGTTACTTGTGCCCATGAAAATATAGCCTTTATAAGGGTATAGCTCGCGAATGACACTGCTTTTTATTCGCTCTGGAATTTTAAATAATGAGGTTACTTGCTTGGTTTCTAAATCAAGCTTAGCAAAATCTTGACCACGCCCTAGCCAAAGCGTTTTATCATCTACCGCAACCATGCTGAATACCGATTCAATGAATATTTGCTCTTCGGTAGTCGGTTTGGGGATAAATTGTTCATATGAATCTTCGCTAGGGTCATAACGAAATAACCCTGCTTGTATTGAGGCTATCCAGATATACCCTTGTGGGTCTTGATAAATACGATCGATAATTGCGTCTTCAAGCTCACCATTAGGACCTTTAATATTAACAACTTCATAACCATCATAACGATTAAGTCCACCTTCCGTTGAAAGCCATAAGTAACCGCTGTTATCGATGAGCATGGTGTTGACATAACTTTGCGATAAGCCTTCACTTGTTGATAAGCGTTTGACCTGTGCAAAGCTGATTTGACTAGAAAAGCAGGTTATTAGAATAGCACAGAAGATAATTCTGGTTAAAAACTTAGTCATTAACGTTCCAAATTACATACTTGGCACGGCGTCACATGTAAAGTGCATTGGGACAATATCTCGATGTGCATACACCTCAAACAACGATTGCAAAGAACAGGGTAATGTTAATGTATAGTTAAACCCATTTTGTAGATAGAAATCAATTAGATTTTGATAAGCGAAAGTAAAAACGCCGCTTTTTTGCTCTGCGAGTAAAGTTTCAAGTAACTGAGAGGCTATTTTTTTACCACGCCACTGGGCATCAACATATAAAGTTGATAAAAATAAATAGCCATGTTGATTTTGTACACGACAGGCACCAACAATATCTATCTCATGGTAAGCAACCCACACTTGATCAGCTTTCGTCGCTCTTCCACGCGCACTGTGTTTATTATAAAACTTATTAACTAGCGGTGTTTTTATAGGATCAAGCAAGCAAAATTTTAGCTTGGGCATTACTAGCTCATTAACGACAGGTAATGCTCAAATTGCTGCTTTAAAAATGCTTGCTCAGACATGGGTCTGCTATTTATGCTTGTGTACACGCCTTCTCGTGTGTTTTTACCACGCTTAATCTGGTAGGCCCAAAAAGACGCTTCATAATCTAGTTGAATTTGGTACTTTTGCTCTCTCGGCAACTTACATAAATTAAAACTCATACTATCTCAGGAATAAAGTGACTATTTTTCCAGTATAACAAAGTAAAGAAAAAATTAGCATATTAACGACCTGCCAACCTTGATTTTAGCCACACATGAAAGTAAATTAACGACGAATTTACGCCCGCTAGGAAAGCACAATGCCAAAGTTTATCATTTATTTTTTCGCATTTGTTTTGCTTTGCTTTGCTTTTTCGACTCACGCTAGTTTATTAATATTCAACCGCCCTGCTGATACACCGCAAGCACGTTATGTCATAGATTTACTTCGTATGGCTTATAAAGAGATTGGTTACGAATTACATATCATTGATTTTAATCATCAAAGTTCTTTAGCTGCTGCAAACGAAGGGGTTCTTGATGGGCAATTAGGCCGCATCGCTGACGTAACACAAGATTACCCTAACCTATTAAAGGTTGATTTCCCGCTATTTAATTTTAATTTGCTATTACTAAAAAACTGTCAGACGTGTCTTTATAGCGACTTAAAATCATTAGCAATCCAGTCTAGCTACCCTGCAGCACAAAGTTTTTTAGATAAACAGCCATTTCATGGCGATGTTATCACTGTTAGAAATATCACTGCTCAGCTAAATTTACTGACACAAAAACGTGTTGAAGGGGCCCTCTTACTCGACTTTTTACTATCAACAAAACACCCTAACTTTGATCAGAGCCAATTTCACAAAGAAGTACTAATGTCTATGCAGAGCTTTCACTTTGTGCATAAGCGTCACGCGACATTAATCCCTAAGCTGACAGCTGCATTAAAAAAGTTAGATGAACAAGGAACAGTGCGATTTTTAAAAAATAAATATAACCTTACCGACTTCTAAAAATCGAAACCACCTTGCTCAGGGCTAGATTGTATGTGTGCAGCCGCATTGAGCTTTTTCTGAAGGAAGCGTTTATAACGCTGCTGACATAAAATAATCACTTTTCTTTTTTCCGCATTACTGAATTTATTCCAATGAAAGCGCTCATCACGGCTGCGATAACACCCTTTACAGTAACCACGGTTATTAACCTGACAAATTCCTTTGCAAGGGCTTGGGATTTCAAATATTTCAATTTGTTGCATCACAATTTGCCAGTAAATTAAAGGTACTGAAAGTATAGCCTGAAATTTAGTCATAAAAAAAGCCACTTAAAAAGTAGCTTTTAAAATGCGTTACTCTGATTAAGATTCGCTCGTTGCAAGCTCTGCCTTGCGATGAAATGGTTTTGCATACATAGCTAAGACCAAAGGCTTTAATTCTTCAGGAACTTGGCTTAAACGCGCATCAAATGCTTCAGCGTCTTTTTTATCTATTACTGCTTGTTTACAGCCACCAGCAATATAATTACCAGGATGTAAGAAAAACGAATCAACAATTTGCTGATCAATCGTTTTTGCCAACTCCTCTGGTGATTCACAACCTGACTCGATTGGCTGACCAAACGCTAAGTGAACATGCCCTTTGGCTGTACTGAAACCTTCAACAATGCTGGCTATATCTTCACCTTGCTGCTTCACATACTGGCCATGTTGTTGCTTATGATACAACTCTTTTGCTTTTGCAATTGCACATGGTTCATACTGATAGGAAATAGAAACAGGTACTATTTTTAGCTCACGCACATAATCTGCAAATTCTTTTTTCTGTTTACGACCTTGTAATTGCAACATTTTAAGTAGTGCAGGATCAGTTTGGTCAAAACCATCCTTCGCACGACCTTCTTTTTGCGCTATCCAAATAGAGTGGCCTTCAGCCAGTGAATCATAAATATAAGCAGAAAGTTGCGAGAGCGCTTTTAACATCTCTTTTGGTGCTTTCGCGGAGCGCTTAACAATAAAACTCTTATTCAAGCGCATTAACTCAGTAATATATGGAATTTGCAGCAGGTTATCACCAATTGCGATGCGAACAGTCGGCATATTGTGTTTAAACAAGCCCCAGTTAACCAGAGCAGGGTCAAGAACAATGTCACGGTGATTAGAGATAAATAAATAAGCTTGCTTCGGATCAAGTTTATCGATACCTGAAAACGTGACTTCCGACGTAGTACGAGTAATTAGCTTATTCAGATAATCAGCAACTTCATGCTGAACTTGTTCAACTGAGTTGGTTTTACCCCACTTTTTTCTTAACTGCTGACGTACTAATGGGCGTGTTATAAACGGAAAATAAGATAAAAAGCGTGGTAGATTATACTTAGCGATAACATCCACAAAGGCATTATCAGCAATTAAACGCGCCACTGAGTCTGCAACTTCATCATCATTGTAAGGTCTTATATCTGCGTATTTATCCACACATTCACTCATAAAAACTACTTAAGTTAAAAAACGGCACGCTTAGCGTACCGTTTAAAGAATTGGCGGATTATAACTCAGGCAATTTTAAATGCGAACCGAGACGCGATAGTTAACCTATATCTTCTCTTAATAGTTATAAAAATATATTTTATAACAATCAATTAGCTAATGCTCTTACCAGTCTGTGTTGACTTCTTTAAGAGTATTTTTAACGCTAACCTCAACATTAAAGCGACCAATAATACGCCACACACTAAGCTCAACCAGTGCGGTAATACTTGATGTTCTTCCCCCATCATGGGTGCCACCACAAAACCAAACTCAGAAACTAGGTAATCCGTTAAAAAACCGAATAGTAATGCAACGCCTATGACACCGATTAAATAAGCAACTACAGCGCGTTTACCCAACTCTTTACCCACCACACCCAATGTTGCAACATTTGTGGCAGGGCCTGCCAACATAAATACCAACACGGCGCCTGGTGATACACCACTGAGCAATAAACCGGCTGCAATCGGGGTTGATGCCGTCGCACAAATATACATAGGAATGCTAATTAAGATCACCACCAGCATTGCAAAAATACCACTTCCCCACTGACTCAAGTACGACTCAGGCACATAGGTTTGGACCAGTGCGGCAAAAAATAGACCGATAACCAACCATACCATGGTATCTTCAAGCAACTTATTACAGCTAAAACTTATTGCGCGTTTAAGCTTTGCAACCCCTCCTTCAATTTTAACGACTTCCTTTTTACTTGCGCAGCAGCTTGTTTTCTCAACAGTGGGAGCTTGCTTTGTACTACAACAACTTGATGTAGGCTCTTTAGCGGTTGCTTGCTTAGTGCTACAACAACTACTTGTTACTGTTTCAAGGTTATGCGAGGTTTTAGTACGCTCATTATTAAACTCACTCTCTTTACCAACTAACACACCAGCAGCAATCGCACTACATACGGCTGCAATCGGCCTGATCACAGCCATAAAAGGGCCTAATAAAACATAAGAAACAGAAACAGAGTCAACGCCCGTTTCAGGGGTCGATACTAAAAAAGCCGTCGTCGCACTTTTTGAAGCGCCAGCTCGCCTAAGTCCTATAGCGGCAGGGATCACACCACATGAGCACAATGGCATTGGGGCACCAATAAGAGCAGCTTTAATTGTGGTCCAAAGTCCCTCTTTACCAAGATGGCGATGCAAAAAGTCCGTAGGCAAGTAAACATTTAATAGTCCTGCTATTAATAACCCCAACATCAACCAAGGGGCAGACAGTAAAAATAACTGCCAAAAATTAGTGAGTAAGTCCATCTATATCCTCCAATGTCGTTAATATAGAGCAATTTTCAGCAGGCTCTTCGCCGCCGCAACACTTCTTTGCTAATAGCGATAATGAATCATAAAACCGTGTTAATTCCTCAATACGTTGAGCGACTAAATCACGTTTTTGTAGAGTCATTTCTTTAACTTCATGGCACGAATGCTGATCTTTATGAATTTTTATTTGCAGCAACTCTTTAATTTCAGACAAGCTAAACCCCACGTTTTTAGCGCGTAAGATAAACGACATCTGTTTAATGTCTGTATCGGTATAAATACGGTACCCTGACTGTGAGCGCGAACTAGGCGTTAACAAACCATGTTTTTCGTAGTACCTTAATGTATCTGTTGAAACTCCCAACTTGCGGGCAAATTCACCAATTTTCATCACCGTCTCCATTTAAAAGCTTATAAGTACTATAAACCTTGGAGTACACCCTAAGGTCAAGCATTAAATTAAAAAAGGAAAGCACATGAATATTACCATCCTTGATACCGCCACATTAGCAGATACCTCATTAGATTCATTAGCAAACTTGGGAACACTCTCTTGCTATGATTTAACAGACCCACAAGATGTTGTTTCTCGTTGTCAGGATGCCGATATTATCATTACTAATAAAGTCGTTATTGATCAAAAAGCGATGTTGCAGCTTAGCAACCTAAAACTAATTTGTGTTGCAGCAACAGGCACCAACAACATTGATTTAGATGCAGCCAAAACGCACAATATTGCCGTCACCAATGTGGCAGGCTACTCCACCCCTTCTGTGGTACAGCATACATTCGCACTCATCACTAACTTACTGGGTAATACCCACCGTTATATTCAAGATTGCCAATCTGCAAAATGGCAGCAAAGCCCGATGTTCTGTCGTTTAGATTACCGTTTTAATGATATGTCAGGCAAAACACTTGCGATTATTGGTTATGGTTCACTTGGTAAAGCGGTTGCTGATGTAGGCCGTGCTTTTGGTGTTAATGTAATAATAAGTGAACGTAAAGGGCATGCTCCTCGCGAAGGACGTGTTAGCTTTGAAGAGGCGATTAAAACAGCGGATATTATCAGTGTTCATTGCCCACTGACTGATGAAACTCGCAACCAAATAGCGGCTAAAGAGCTTAATATGATGAAATCAACAACAATCCTAATAAATACAGCACGAGGGGGAATTATCAATGAAGCTGACTTAGCCCACGCCCTTGCTAATAATGTGATTGCGGGTGCCGGTGTGGATGTGTTGAGCAAAGAGCCAGCAGAAGAAAATAACCCACTTGCCATATATCAAGGTGATAACTTATTACTAACACCTCATATCGCTTGGGCGAGTCAAGAATCAATTGCTCGACTTGTGGCTGAAATAGCACTTAACATCAACGCCTTCAGCCAAGGTGAGGCACGAAATAGACTGGTCTAAAAAACAATTTTTTAGCCAAATAAGCTAAGTAATGAGTTCCACATTACTTAGCTAGCTCGCAACAACAAGCTAATACTTTGATTATAAAAGAAATAAAATGTTGGCAAATGGATTGCTATATATGAAAAAACGAAACGATAAAACAAGGGATATAACAATGAAAAAAGCACTTCTTATTGCCGCGCTAACTGCACCTTTTTTAACCGGTTGTGTCATTGCCGTATCAGACGGTGAAGCCGAAACTCACTGGGCAGGCGACTCGTCAACAAGCTGGCAAAAACACCACAAAAATAATCGTGAAGTCATTGCAAACTTAGCACTTGATACGCCTTACCAAACGGTGCTCAATAAACTAAGCACTCCTAACTTTACAGAGTTACTAAAACAGGATGACGGCGTATACCAAGTACTCTTTTATGCCACTCATAGCATCCACTCAGACAGCAAAACGACCAAAGATGAGTGCACCCCTTTGGTCTTTAAAAACGATAAATTAATTGGTGTGGGCGACACTATTTATAAATCACTCAGTAATGGCTAATTACTTTATGCAGGGGTAGACAAATAACCTACTCCTGCAATGTCGCAGATACTAATCGCGATACCACTTGGTCGCGCCCTGCCTCTTTAGCTTGGTATAATCCTAAATCGGCTTCTTCCAGTAATGTTTGCTCAGCATAAACTTGCCCTGACTCTGTGGTGGCAATACCAATACTAATTGTTACATACTCTGAATTTAAAGAGGCCTTATGCGGAATATTTAACTTATTAACTGCATTGCGTAACTTATTAGCGAAAGCAACCGCCTCTTTAGCAGGAGTGCTGGGCAACACAGCTGCGAATTCTTCCCCGCCGTAACGGGCAACAAAATCACTCCCTCGCTCGCATGAGCCAACAAGTGCATGTGCTATTTTTTTAAGGCAATCATCACCCGCACGATGACCGTAACAGTCGTTGTAACGCTTGAAATGATCAACATCCATCAATAAAACCGACAAAGGGGTATGATCTCGTCTTGAGCGCCGCCATTCCCTAGATAAGTTTTCATCAAGATAACGTCTATTAGGAATTTCAGTTAAGCCATCAATCGATGCCAACATTTCGAGTAGATCATTTTTTTGTTTGATCATTAACTGATTGCGAACACGGGCACGAACAATCGCAGCGCTAAAGGGCTTAGTTATATAATCCATTGCCCCTAATTCAAGGCCCTTGGCCTCATCATCATGGCTGGTATTTGCGGATATAAAAATAACAGGCAACATATTTGTTGTTGTATTTTCTTTTATTTGTGCCAGCACTTCATAGCCATCGATACCCGGCATAACAATATCTAAGATTAATAAATCAACGGGTTGTGTTTTTAAAAATGTAAGTGCTTTTTCACCACTTTCAACACAAAAAACATCGTAATCTTGTCGCAATGTTTTTTCTAAGACCAAGCGATTTAACGGATCGTCATCAACAATCAGTACCTTGGCTTTTTTCAACATTTGTAGATCCTTGTTCGATGATAAATGCAATAACTTGCTTTATGTGTTGCTGCAGCTCATCGTTTAATAGCTCAGGAAGCTTGCCTTGCGTTTTAAGTTCAGCCTCACACTGTTTAGCACATGCTGACAATCGCTTAAAACCTAAATTACCAGCAGACCCTTTGACATTATGCACAACTCTAACCAGTTCTTCAGTAGTACTTAAGGTAGAAATTTCTAATAATTGCTGTGCGGCCATAGTGGCAAACTTTGACAACATAGTTAATACCAAATCACTATCATTTGCAAACTGAGTTAAAACAAAAGAATGATCAAAAAATGGTTCAATTGGTTTATCAAGTTCACTCATTGCTAAAAAGAGCTTATTTGCAACAATTGGCTTTGTTAAATGCTTATTCATACCTGCAGCGACAGATTGTTCAATATCAGCAGCTTCGCTATGAGCGGTTAAAGCATAAATAGGCATCTGCTCTTTTGTGAATGATTGCCTAATAATTCGTGTCGCCTGACAGCCATCCATCTCTGGCATTTGAATATCCATAAAAATCAGATCTGGGGTTAAGCTTGCTGATAACTCAATTGCTTTTGCACCACTATCAGCACAAATAACAGTAATGTTAGCCTGCTTCAGAATACTTTTAATAATACTTAAATTAAGTGGATTATCATCCACTGCAAGCACTAATAGACCTGATAAATCTGTACTTGATGGGAGTAACGGGCTGTTTTTTTTGGCGGTCTGTGTGGTTTTATCAAGCTGTAAACAAAAGCTAAATTCACTGCCTTTCCCCTTTTCACTTGTGAGTTTAACTTCCCCCCCCATCAATGCGACTTCATATTTAACAATTGCTAGACCAAGTCCTACACCTTGATGAGAACGAGTAAGCGACTCGTCTCCTTGCGTAAAAGCATCAAATAATCGACTTTGATCAGCGTCGCTAATACCAATCCCCGTATCCTTAACTACAAAGCAAATAAGTTGCTGCTCATCGGACTGTTCAACTAAAGTAAGACTCAGTTTTACACTGCCATGTTCTGTAAATTTAGCCGCATTGGTTAATAAGTTTGCGAGCACTTGCTGTAAACAAATTTGATCACCCAATAAATTTGCATTAATGGTGTCATCAAATTCGACGCTAAACTCTAAACCTTTTTTACTGCAAAGAGGCGTTGCAATCCCTTCACAGTAATCAATTAAGTCAGCCACGCTAAATGGTGCCTTGTTTAATTGCACTTGCGCACTTTCAACACGAGCAAAATCAAGCATACGATTAAGTAGTGACAACAAACTATTTGCTGCCGACTTAGCTTGCGATGCGTAGCCTCGCTGCTCTGGCGATAAACCTTGTAAAGCGATTACATCTATTAAACCTAACACTGCATTAAGGGGCGTACGTATTTCATGACTTAAATTCGCAATAAAACGACTTTTAGCTAATGTCGCTCTCTCCGCATCATTCTTTGCCTGAATTAAATCTGTGACATCTTGCACGTGCAAAACATAATAATCAGGGGTTTGTTCGTTATCCCATACCAAGGAGACACTTATTTGCAACCAACGCTTTTGCTCTTGTTGAGGTAAGCTAAAGTGATAAACATTTTTCTTCTCACTATGCAGCTGCTTAAGTGTTTGCGTTAATTTTTCTAGTGATTGCGCAACGAATAAATCAGCCAACATATACTGACTGGGTATATTGTGGCTTTTTTGCATTGAAAATATCTGGCGGGCAGCTTTGTTAGCTTGTAACACTTGGTAATCTAGAGATAATAAAATAACCCCGTTCGCTGCATACTCCATGGCACTTTTGAGCTTTGCTTCTGAGCTTTGCAACGCATTAAGCGCTTCGTGTTGCTCTGTTATATCTCTACCTATGGTCATCGTACCTAACAGTTGTTGATGCTCATTATAAAATGGCGCAATACTGAGGTTGTATGTTTTATTATTTGTAACTAAGCGTTTTTGATAGACTTGACGCTCAGTTAACACGTTCTCTTCTAATAAACTCAGCTCAATATTGTCTTGATTTGTGTTAGTAAACTTTTCACCAACGAGTTCTTCTTGTGGCATGCCTACGTAACTTTCGTAAGCTTTATTGCAACCTAAAAAAACACCGTAAGTATTTTTAAAATAAATGAGATCAGGCACATTGTTAAGCATGGTGTTTAACAAGGCTAAATGACGTTCTTTGGCATCAATACTACGTCGTAATTGCTCTGATTTTACTTGAACTTGTGAATCAAGTGCCTTGTTGGCTTCTTGTAAAGATGTAACTAGCTCTTCATTACGCTTAAAGACCTGTTTAACTCTACTAAACCACGGTTGCCAATCGGTCGGTATACGGTAATGTAAAAGCGGGCTGCTATTCTCATTATGCTGATCTAAATAGCAGATCAAGTGTGTCATGGGCTTAACAAATATACGTTGGCTCAACCAAAATACCCCACTGAACATCATTATTAAAAAGACGCACAAAAATATAAACTCTATAAGAATATCATAACTAATTGGCTCACTAAGCGCCTGTTTAGATTCATAAAACTGGGTATGAATGGGCAAATTATCGGAGGTTTGAACCAAGTAGCTATGTGACTTTTTTGCGGGCCGCTTAGTGTCAATAATCATTGGCTCAGGCCAGTAATCACCTGCACCCACTGCACTATTTAAGCGCACGTCAGAGCTGGCTATAACTTGGTTATGTTGATTTATAAAAATATACTCCCCCTGCGGGGGCGCTATTTTCTGCAACCAATTTGAAATGGCTTCTAAATCATAAATTAAAATGATGTAGTCATGGCTTGTGGCTGTACGCTTTTTACCAATTGCAAAATAAGCATGATTATTCACAGTAACGACTTGGCTTGACGAAAGTGTGTTGTCGTTTAATTGCTGTGGTTTGAGTTTATTATCGAGTATTGTCGTTAGTAACGTGCTGTCTGCGGTAGAACGCCGCTTGATGTAGGCAAAACCTTGCTCATTAACATAAGCAACCGCTTGTAAAGATTGGATAAGTGAGAGTGTGGTATTAAAAGAAGGCCCTAATGCAATAACCTGCCGCCACTGTTCAAGTGCATAAGAAGTGGAAGCAAACTTACCCTGTCCAACTATTTCGCCAATTTCATCACCAACTGGCTGATAATAGTAATGCTCAAATTGGTTGACATTTTTAGTCCAGCTTGGGTCAAAATCATATGATAAAGGCTGCTCGTACAATGTAAACATAGTATCAATCAGCCCATCGGCAGCGCTCATTGCATGGCTCAGTTGAGCTGAAATATTATTAAAGCTGCTGTGGCGATTCTCAATTGCACGCTCAAGTTTTAAGTCGTACAAATGCAAGCATAAAAAAAACGCCACTAACAATGGCACAATCAGTGCGACAGTGATAGAGCGGTAATAACGTTTAAGTGGTAAAAAGTTCACTAGCTTCAAAGTACCTTGCCTCGGAACTTTCTAGATTAACGAGGCAAGGATCTGCTGGCAAGTTATAAATTTTCTTCGGCAAAGCTTGCCAAGCGACTACGGACAACGCCGTTTAAGTTGACGGTAGCACTTCCCTCAAAGTCTTTAAAGCGTTCAACAATGTAAGTTAAGCCTGAGGTAACTGGGGTCAGGTAGTTACTATCAATTTGCGCCAAATTACCTGAACATATAAGCTTGGTTCCTTCACCGCAACGGGTAATAATGGTCTTTAGTTGTGAAGCTGTTAAGTTTTGGCTTTCATCTAAAATCACCACGGCATTTTGAATACTGCGGCCACGCATAAAGTTCACCGATTTAAATTGCACGTTGGCCTTTTCCATAATGTAATTACGGCTCGAAATAGGATTCTCGTCACCTCTATGTAATACCTCTAAAGTGTCCGTAATAGCAGCCAGCCAAGGAGCCATCTTCTCTTCTTCTGTACCTGGTAAGAAGCCGATAGATTCAGCAATTTCTGGTGTGTTACGGGTGACGATAACTTTGTCGTAAATGCCTTTTTCAATAATCATTTCAAGGGCACTGGCAAGCGCAAGTAGTGTTTTACCACAGCCTGCGGGGCCAGTTAAAATAACCAACTCAATACTTGGGTCAAGTAAGGCATCGAGCGCCATACCTTGATAAACATTTTTTGGCTTTACTCCCCATGCCGTGTGGCTCATCAGGCGCTCAACACTGATATCTTTTAACGTGATTTGTTTATCATCATAACTTTTTACTCGCGCAGCAAAGTGATCGCTACTATCAAGAATGTATTCATTACAAAATACGTCACTGATGGTATTTTTTGCTACATGGTGATAAGTGTCCCGCCCTTGTTGCTCAGTTTCGCATTCTCCTACCTGTTGCCAAAAATCGCCTTCTATTTTTTTATAGCCACTGGTCAGTAAGGCGATGTCATCAATCAGCTGATCAGTTCTGTAATCTTCAACAAATTTAAGCCCTGCCCCTTTGGCTTTGAGTCGCATATTGATGTCTTTCGTAACCAGCACCACCTTGCTGTCACTGTGCTGTTTTTGTAGATGCACCGCACAATTGATAATACGGTGATCATTTTCGTTGCCTGGTAAACCAGAAATACTGTCTGCAAATAAGTGGTCGTTAACAATAATAAGTCGACCTCGGGACTGAACTTTCGCTTTTTTATTACTGGGTAACGCCACCCCCTGTAACATTTGCTCTGGAGAGGCATCTTTTAACACTTCATCTAAACCACGAATAGCAACACGAGCATCACGGCTGACATCATGTTTTCTATCTTTAATGTGGTCGAGCTCTTCTAATACTGTCATGGGGATAACAACATCATGTTCTTGGAAAGATAAATAAGCGAGGGGTTCGTGGAGTAATACATTGGTATCGAGCACATACATTTTACTATCAAGGTTCGAAGCTTTTTCCATAGCACTTTCCTTACGTTTTATGATTTTTATGCTATACCCAAGTAACTAAACAAGCGGGAATTGAACCTGTTATTTATTTGTTAGGTATATACTCAGTCTAGTCTATTTGTAGCAAAAGTCTTTTTTATGACAGCTAAAATTACAATTATTTAAGCGGTTAAAATACATACAAATTTCAACCAAAAAAATAACTTTAAATAATTGACTAAATTTAATTGTATAAGGCAAGTTTACTGCCTTGAAGTACCAAGACGATACAGGTAACATAGCCGCCTTTTTTCTTCATAGATGAGACATATATGAATTTTTCCTTAGGTCAACGTTGGATCAGTGATACAGAGTCAGATTTAGGATTAGGCACCGTTGTTGCCCTTGAAGGCCGTCAGGTCAGCATTTTATTTCCTGCCAGTGGAGAAAACCGTGTTTACTCTTTAACTGAAGCGCCTGTTACTCGTGTTGCATTCAATCCGGGTGATACTATTCGCAGCGTTGAAGAATGGGAACTTGAAGTTGAGTCTGTTGAAGAACAAGGTGATTTATTGTGCTACCACGGTATTCGTACTGACAACGGTGAGAAAGCACAATTAAAAGAAACCTTTTTAGATCACTTTATCAAATTTAATAAACCACAAGACCGTTTATTCGCCGGTCAAGTAGACCGCTTTGATCGTTACACTCTTCGCTACCAAACTTGGCAACACCAGTTTGAGCGCCAACAATCCCCCCTTAAGGGCTTAATTGGTCAGCGTGCCAATCTTATTCCTCACCAGCTGTATATTGCTCAAGAGGTAGGTAAGCGCTTCGCACCCCGTGTATTACTTTCAGATGAAGTTGGCCTTGGTAAAACCATTGAAGCGGGCATGATTTTACATCAGCAAATCATTACAGGCCGCGCAAGCAGAGTGTTAATTGTCGTGCCTGAAAACTTACAGCATCAATGGCTTGTTGAAATGCTACGTCGTTTTAACCTACGCTTTTCTATTTTTGATGAAGAACGCTGTGACGAAGCATTTGCAGACTCGCCAAACGTATTTGAAACCGAACAGTTAGTACTTACTAGCCTTGAGTTTTTAAGCAAGAAAAAGCGCTGGTTTGAACAAGCTACACTGGCTGACTGGGACTTACTGGTCGTTGATGAAGCTCATCACCTAAGTATTAATAATGGTAAACCAAGCACTGAATACCAACGTATGGCAGAGTTGAGCCAAGACATTCCGGGGCTTATTTTACTAACAGCGACACCCGATCAACTTGGTCACCGCAGTCACTTTGCACGTTTGCAATTACTCGATCCTGATCGTTTCTACGACTACGATGCGTTTGTTGAAGAAGAAAGTAACTACAAAGATGTTGCTGAAGCTGCTAACCAACTCCTTGCTGAAAAAGGCTTGGTTGATGCATCACGTAACGCGTTAAAAGCACTCTTAAAAGAAACAGACATCAGCGAATTACTTGCAAGTGCAGAGCAAGGTGATGAAGCTGCCCGTAACGAAATTTTATCTATGCTATTAGACCGTCACGGCACGGGACGTATTTTATTTAGAAATAGCCGTAGCGGCATCGATGGCTACCCTAGCCGTAAACTTCATGCCTACCCTATGGCCATGCCGAAGCAATATAAAACAGCTATCTCCGTTTTGGGCAATATGGGGGGTATTCAAAACGCCGAACTAACCGCATTGCGTGCACTGTTCCCGGAAAAGATTTTCCAAGAGTTTGAAGGCGAAAATGCCAGTTGGGGGGCATTTGATCCACGTGTTGATTGGCTAATCGAGACATTAAAAACACTTAAGCACGAAAAGGTCTTACTTATCTGTGCTAAAGCTGAAACCGCTATTAGCCTTGAACAAATTTTGCGTGAGCGTGAAGCAATCAAAGCGTCTGTTTTCCACGAAGGAATGTCAATCGTTGAGCGTGACCGTGCGGCAGCATTCTTTGCCGATGAGTACGACAGCGCGCAAATTCTACTGTGTTCTG
The DNA here is from genome assembly GCF_001550155.1 of Pseudoalteromonas arabiensis. Lineage (GTDB taxonomy): Bacteria > Pseudomonadota > Gammaproteobacteria > Enterobacterales > Alteromonadaceae > Pseudoalteromonas > Pseudoalteromonas arabiensis. The sequence continues at coordinate 59,648 of NZ_LRUF01000025.1, read as the reverse complement.
AAATTGGTTCAGAGGGGCGTAACTTCCAGTTCTCGCACCATTTAGTATTATTTGATTTACCTCTTAACCCTGATTTGTTAGAGCAACGCATCGGTCGTCTTGACCGTATTGGTCAAACCCAAGACGTAAATATTCATGTGCCGTATTTCGAAAACACTGCACAAGAAGTTCTATTACGTTGGTACAATGAAGGCCTTGATGCGTTTGAAACAACCTCAACAACAGGCCAAATGCTGTATAAAGAGTTTGGTGAAGAATTACTTGAGTTTGTTGGCTCTCATAATTGTGACGAAGAAGAGCTTGAGCCACTTCTAGAGCAAGTAGCTAAGCAAAATGCTCAGCTGCGTAAACAAATGGAAAGTGGTCGTGACCGCTTATTAGAGCTGCATTCTAGTGGTCAAGGGCGTGCTGAGAGCCTAGTTGCTGATATTGAAGAACTAGATGATCAATTCACGTTGCCAAGCTATATGATTAATGTGTTCGACACCTTCGGCGTAAGCCAAGAAGACAAAGGTGAAAACACCATTATCTTAAAACCAACAGAGCACATGCTAAACCCATCTTTCCCATGTTTGAAAGATGATGGCATTACAGTGACATTTGACCGTAGTACGTCGCTTTCGCAAGAAGACGCGCATTTCATCAGTTGGGATCACCCTATGGTGCAAGGCAGCTTAGATATGATTTGTGATGATGACTTTGGTACAGCGTCTGTTGCACTACTGAAAAACAAAAAGTTACCTGCTGGTACCTTCTTTGTTGAGCTTATTTTCATTGCTGAAGCTATGGCACCTAAAGCACTACAAGTGGGGCGTTTTTTACCGCCTACACCTATTCGTATTTTGCTAGACAAAGGCAGTAATAACTTAGCTGACAATGTCGCCTTTGACGCGTTTAATCAGCAACTATCAGCGGTGGGCCGTCAAACAGCAAGTAAGTTAGCCAGTGCTTTACAAAGCGCTATTCACCCAATGATCACCAGCGCACAAGGCATGGCACAAACCAAGCTTGAGGCACTTCGTGCTGCGTCGTTAGAAAAAATGCAAACGGCACTTGCTGAGGAACAATCGCGCTTAGCCGCTCTTAAGCAAATCAATCCGAATATTCGTGATGAAGAGCTTAACTTTTTTGATAAACAGCGCAGTGAACTGACGACTTATATCGAAAAAGCCCAAGTTAAATTGGATGCCATTCGTTTGATTGTGGTTTCGCACTAAGCTTTAAGCTGACAATCATAAACGCGGTGTGCTTTCACATCGCGTTTTTATGAGCGTGGAGTTACCTTCGAAGCACTGCCATCAACATTTGTGTAACTCTCTCAGCTCCTTTAAAATAGCGCTCTAGAAAATCATCGAGGCTGGCTGTGTTACTCAATTATAATCCCCCAATGACACCTTATTTAAGTATTGTTTATCAAGACGATGACTTGCTTATTGTGAATAAACCAAGCGGCTTACTCACTGTACCAGGGAAAGATCCAAAACACGCCGACTGCCTAATTGCACGGGTTAATCGCGTATTTCCAACAGCAAAAATTGTGCACCGCTTAGATATGGCAACCTCGGGAATTATTTGTTTAGCAATGCACAAAGAAGCGCATCGTAACTTAAGCATGCAATTTCAAGATAGAAAAACCGCTAAACGTTATATTGCACGCGTGTTTGGTAAACTCGAACAACCAACTGGCTCAGTGGATTTACCTCTTATTTGTGATTGGCCTAATCGTCCAAAGCAGATGGTTGACCATGACAATGGCAAACCTTCATTAACTCATTTTAAAGTGCTTGAGCATGAAGACAATGCAACTCGTGTAGAGCTCACTCCAATTACTGGGCGCTCGCATCAATTACGTGTTCATATGCTGTCTTTAGGCCATCCTATTTTAGGGGATAGACTGTACGCCCACCCAGCAGCATTAGCGATGGCGCCAAGACTGCAACTGCATGCAGAAATGCTCAGTTTGGCTCACCCTGTCAGTGGTAAAGAAATGGTTTTTGAAGCCACGCCTGAGTTTTAACAATAATATTGCTAAATATTTAGCATGAGGTGCCGATAGTCTAATTAGACTTCAGTTAGGATATCGGCATGACTTCAAGAGCATTAAATACATTACTTTACGCCACTAGTTTTGCGTTTATAAGCAATGTAAGTGCACTCGACTTCATTCAACCAACACCTTGGTCAAGTATCGTTAGTAACGATATTCAGCGCTTTATTCCTGATGGTGAGGTGCGTACCTTGCTTGCTGGTGATGATGAGTTTATCTGTCTTTATCGTCAATCGATGGCGGCAACTCAACGAGGAGTGGTTTTAATCATTCCAGATTGGCAACACCCGCCGACCAGTAATACTGGCCTAAACTTTCTACGTAAACAGCTTAATGACTTAGGTTATGCCACTTCAGCCATGACGATGCCTGATATAGATTGGCATCCTGCTGACACGGATACACAATCAAACAATACACAAAGTGACACTGCGACAGCATCAACAGAGCCAAAAGAGCAAACTCCTCACTTCGCCTCTGCAACTCCAACAATTAGTGATGCTGTACTCAATGACTATAAGCTCAAACTAATTACTCGCTTTAATGCGCTCTATAATAATGCCTTAGATGAACAAGGCGCTATTATTGTCCTTGCACAAGGTGCCAGCGCAGGGCTATTAATTGAACATTACGCCAGTTTCCCTAATACCAGTGTAAACGCATTTATCAGCCTAAGTGGTTATTTACCAAATGGTGAGCGAAACCAGCACCTTAACGCAACACTATCGACAATCAGCCCACCGCTACTGGATATATTTTACAGTGAGGGTAATCAAGATATCGTACACAGTGCTTATGAGCGAAAGCGCTGGGTAAAACGCCATGCAAAGTACGATTATCGTCAAAGGGAACTGTTTGGCTTACCCACTGAGCCTGAACAACACGAGCGGCTGCTCAAAGAGGTAGACGGCTTTCTACGCCGCCTTTTTTAAGTATTCGTACGCAGCTTGAATATCCTGACTTTTCTTTACTGCGACTTCCATCATATGTTTTGGTAGACCCTGTGACACCAGCTTATCTGGGTGATGCTGCGCCATGAGCTTTCGATACGCAACTTTGATATCACGCGAAGTTGCATCATTGCTTAATCCAAGTAATGCTAAGGCTTGAGCACGGTTCATACCATTATTCGGTGGCACCCGATGACCTTGATGCTCATTATGCGAGCTGCGCTGTTGATTTTGCTGCTCATAAAAGCGTTGTTGCTGCTGACGAAATGCAAACTCTGCTTGATAACGTTTAAGTAAAAATGAAAACTGAGTACGAGATATTCCTAATTGTTTGCTGACCTCTTGCAATAATTGCTTTTCTTGTTCAGCTAAATGACCATCGGAAAACGCCATTTGAATTTGTATTTCTAAAAATAGTTGTAATAAGTCATGGCGGCGTGCGAAACGTTCTTTAAAATCATGAACCGTTTCTTTTAGTGAAAAGTCACTTTCTTTACCACTTCGAAACGCATCTTGTGCTTCGCGACGCTCATCACCTGACAAGTTCATCTCATCCATAAACAAACTTGCGGCACGAATGTGAGTTTCACTTACTCGACCGTTTGATTTAGCAATGTGCCCCATCACAGCAAAACAACTCGAGAAGAACAGTGCTTGGCGTTCGTTAATATCATCGCCTTTAAACAAACCTGAAAAGCCCCCCGCTTTATCAAAGTCTTGCTTTAAGCTGCGATCAAACATATGACCAAGGTATAAACCGAGTAAAGCACCTATGAATTTTCCAAACATAAAGCCAAAACAAAAACCCAGTACTTTTCCCCACATCGTCAATACATCCTCTTAAAAATCTTGAGCAGCTAAGCGCTGATTTAACTCATCGAGCCTAGCTGGTGTGCCAATATCATTCCATTGACCAATATACAACTCAGTTGACACGCGGTGTTCAGCTAATCTTTCACGTAAAATAGGACCTAACGCAAGCACTCCAGCTTCAAGGTCTTTAAAAAAGTCACTATGGTATCGGCTAATTCCAGAAAATGTATACTTCTGACTCTCAGGGCTCATGTGGCTCAACGCGAAGTCTCCTGCAGGGTTATGGCTTGGGTTTTCAACCAGTACGATATGCGCCTCACCAGAGTGCAAATGTAGCTGAGTTAATGAGCTGACATCATAATCAGAAAATACATCACCATTTATCACCACAAATTGCTCCCCTAGCAAAGGAAGAGCGTGGATAATTCCCCCAGCTGTTTCAAGTCCGCCTTCGGGCTCTTGACTGTATTGAATATTCACACCAAAAGCAGCTCCATCACCAAAGTGACTTTTTATTTTATCGCCTTGCCACGCAAGATTAATGACAATATCGACAATACCTGCTTGGCGTAAATTATTAATATGGTGCTCAAGTAATGGCTTATTAGCAACCTTAAGCATTGGCTTTGGTAGCTGCTCGGTCAGTGGCATCATCCGCTTGCCACGTCCTGCAGCTAAAATCATAGCTTTCATTTTATCTCTACCGCTAACCGCTTTTCAGTTAAAGGAATAATGATTGTTTCCATCCATTCACTTAATGTTTCAAGCTCAGGGTATTCTTTACTTACGCTACTAATGTATTTAAGGGTGGGCAGTACATTATTCAAATAACCTGACTTACCATCGCGTAATTTTAAGCGGCAAAATATGCCTGCGGCTTTTAAGTGACGTTGCACACCGGTTAAATCAAACCAGCGCTTAAACGCTGAAAATGGTACGTCATTGATAAGTTGCTGCGCGATAAACTCGTCATACGCATAGTGTAATAAATAGTCGAGCTCTTTTTCTGGTAACTGAAAATAGCAATCTCTTAATAAAGATACGAGATCGTAGCAAACAGGTCCTTGCACTGCGTCTTGATAATCAATAATCGCCCACTGCTGGCCGGTACGCATAATATTACGGCTGTGAAAGTCACGGTGCACTGTTACTTTAGGTTGTTCAAGGGCATTATTTATCAGTAACTCACATACTCGCTGCCACATGCTTTGCTGCTCATCCAGCATCGTGTAACCAATAAACGCATCAACTAACCATTCTTTGAATATGCTTAGTTCAAACTGTAAAAATTCACTATCAAATACTTTCATATGCTGGGCTGGCGGGATTTGAGCCCATTGCGCACTTAATTTTATTAAGTGTTTATAGTGTGAGGTGCGATCATTATCACCAAGTAAATCAGCTAAGTGTGTATTACCTAAGTCACTTAATAAGAAAAACCCTTGCTTCTCGTCTGCTTGAAGAATTTTTGGTAATTTAAAGCCATGCTTAGAAAACACTTTATTAAGTTCAATGTAAGGTGTGTTATCTAATTTATTTGGGTCTGAATCCATGACGATATAGCTATGATCGCCTGTATTTACACGAAAATAGCGGCGAAAACTTGCATCACCAGTAATGGCGGCTAACTGATATTCATCCTCTTTAAAGTGAGGATTTAAAAACTGCTGTAAACTTTTATAACGATTCATTTAGTAAGATATCTATTTTTCACTAAGTCAATTACTGTATTTGCCATTGTTTTCCTTTATTATGTCTAGCTTATATCCAACCAAAGAGCATTAAGGTCATTAAATGAGCAAAACCTGGGGCATAATGATGCTAAGCGTACTTAGCGCACCATCGTTCGCCGAAACTGAACTGACACACAATTTTTGTGGCACTTCAATGCAAACCAGAGCTTGGCAACCGCTCCCAGGCCTTGAACTTAATATGATCGATATCAAATCTGATGATATTGAACTATTGGGCACCCAAAGCGCAGAATTTACCGGCAACGTAGATATTAACACCCTAACGATGAATTTGTCCGCACAAAGTGCACTGATTGACAAACAACGTGGTCTACTTAATGCAACTGGGCCTATCGTCTATCGCGATAAGGTAAGCCAAATTAACAGCTCGGGACTCAATGCTGATTTAAATAACTCAGAGTTAAGCTTACTGGGTGCAGACTATAAGCTCACCGACCAACTTGGTCATGGTGGTGCAGAAAAACTAACGGTTAATCAGTCTGGCCTAAACCTGATGAACGCAAGCTTTACTACCTGCCCTGGTGAAACACCCGTGTGGACAATCGAAGCTGATAAAATTGATCTATCAAGTGATGATGGCTGGGGCGAAACCCATAATACTGTTCTGCGTGTGTTTGATACGCCTGTTTTATACTTACCGTATTTTACGTTCCCGTTAGATGATCGCCGTAAGTCAGGTTTACTCACACCTAACTTCTCAAGCTCAGGCCGTTACGGGATTGAAACCATCACCCCTTATTACTGGAATATCGCACCAAATTACGATGCGACTATTACCCCGCGTTATATGTCTAAACGTGGTTTACAGATGATTGGTGAGTTCCGTTACCTGACTGAACATAACAATGGTTTAGTTGCCGTCGAGTACTTAGATAAAGATGACGAAGAGCCGAATGTTGACTCACGTTATTTATTTCACTGGCAACAACAAAGCTACTTTGGCGAAAATTGGCGTGGTGCAATCGATGTAACTAACGTCAGTGATGATAATTACCTAACAGATTTAAATTCAAGCTATGCAACGCGCACAGATACTCAGCTTTACCGCACAGGTTCTTTGACGCATTTAGGAGAAACGTGGCGCACCAATATCAAATTACAAAGCTTTGAGGTACTGGGAGATCATAAAGATTCATATGCCGCCTTACCGCAAATCAGCTTTTCGCAAACTGATGCCTATGATTTTTATGGTGTCGATTTGACCCTTGATGGTGAATTAAGCTATTTCACCAATGATAATGCTGTGATTGATGAAGCAAGCCGTCTTCACATTGAGCCCAAAGCAAGCTTAGGCTATCAAGAATATGCATGGTCATTCTTATCTGAGGTCAGTTTACTGCATACAGAATATAACCAGCATGGTGATTTGAGCGGAACTAATTTTGATGAAAAAGTCACGCGTACCCTGCCAAAAGTCCGTTTATACAGCCAACTAAACTTTGAACGTGAAACCGCTTTTTTCTTTAAAGACGGTATACAAACTCTAGAGCCACAGATTCAGTATTTGTATACACCAAATAAAGATCAATCAAATATTGGCCTGTACGACACCACTAAATTACAAGATGACTTTTTTGGGTTGTTTCGAGATCGTCGCTTTTCAGGTATCGATCGTATTGCAACAGCGAACCAGTTTACACTCGGTGCAACAACGCGTTTATTTAGTAACGATAATGAAGAAGTCTTTAATTTTAGTGCCGGTCAAATATTCTATTTAAGCGACGAAGCAAAACCAACATCTCAAGGATTAGGCACAGATACCAATTACAATGCCTTGTTTGCAGCGCAAACCATGTTACATTGGCACCGTCGCTGGTATTTGTCTGGTGGTATTCAATATGACACCGACGGTAAAGAAATCATCCAATCTAATGTCACCTTAGATTATAAAGGTGATGATAAACAGCTTGTACAATTGAACCATCGCTATGCAAATGATGTCTCAGGCAATACAATCGAACAAGTTGGTTTATTTACGAGTATTCCACTAACAAGAGATTGGCAATTTGTTGGTAGCTACCACCGCGATTTAGAAAGTGGTCGTAGTATTGAAGTTTTCACCGGTCTTCAGTATGAATCGTGCTGTTGGGCGTTTCAAATTACAGGCCGTCGCCAAATCGAAACTGATTTGAATCAAGCGATAGGCCAAGAACAAGCTACTTTTGATACCAGTATTGGTTTTAATATTGTATTAAAAGGACTTGGAAGTAAAAGCCGTTATGATGCGCAAAAATTATTACAACAAGGTATTTTTGGCTATCGTAGACCGTATTTTCTTAATAACTAGTACCGCAGTACTATTAGCAAGAGTATTAGAAAAAATATGAATTTTAAAAAATTATTTGCATCTGCATTATTAACAGTTGGCCTATGCCAAAGCGTTTTCGCCAAGCCTGTCGAAATTGACAAAGTGGTTGGTGTAGTTAACCAAGGCGTAATCTTACAAAGTGAAGTCGACACGATTATTAATCGTGTTAAAGCGCAAGCAGCAGAACAAGGTCAAGAGCTTCCTTCTGATGACACCCTGCGTATTCAAGCAATTGAGCGTTTAGTAAACCAAGCGCTTATGATGCAACTTGCCGAGCGTATGGGTCTTGAGATTTCTGATTCACAACTTGATCAGACCCTCGAAAACATGGCGCGTGAGCAAGGCGGTAGCATCGCTGATTTACGTCGCACGATAGAAGCGTCAGGTGAAAGTTTCCCTGCGTATCGCGAAGAAATCCGTAAAGAAATAACAACCCAGCAAGTGATGCGTGCCAATGTCGATCGCCGAATTTATATTAGCCCACAAGAAATCGATAACCTTTTAAAAATCATGGAAACTCAGGGTAAAAATGCCGAAGAGTATGACATCGGTCATATCTTGATTGATATCCCAAGTGATGCAACACCTGATGAAATTGCGAGCGCAAAAACTCGCGCAGATAAAGTCATCGAGTTCTTAGAAGATGGTAAAGAGTTCAAACGTATTGCAATTTCATCATCAAGTGGCTCAAAAGCACTTGAAGGTGGTCAACTAGGCTGGATGAGCATCAATGAAATGCCCTCTCTTTTTGCTGAGGCAGTAAAAGGCCATAAAAAAGATGATATTGTTGGCCCACTTCGCTCAGGCGCAGGCTTTCATATTATTAAAGTTCAAGACGTACGTGGACGCCAAGTTGTTGAAACAACAGAAGTACGCTCTCGCCATATTCTTATTAAGCCTTCAATCATCTTAAGTGAAGAGAAAGCCCGTGATATGCTAAAAGGCTTCGCAAAAGAGCTACGTGAAGGCAAAGCTGACTTTGCAGAGCTTGCAAAAGAATACTCTGAAGACCCAGGTTCAGCATTAAAAGGTGGCGAGTACGATTGGACTGACCCTAGTACCTATGTACCTGAGTTTAAAAACACTCTTCTTTCATTAGAAAAAGATGAAATCAGTGAACCATTTAGAACTCAGTTCGGCTGGCACATTGTACAACTTCTGGGCAAACGCGTAGCAGACAAAACAGAACTGGCAAAACGCAACCGTGCTCACCAATTACTGTTTAACCGTAAATTTAAAGAGGAAAGCTTCAACTGGCAGCAAGAAATGCGTGAACAAGCCCATGTTGATATCTTTCCGGCAGAATAAGCGTCATGACAATTAGAGTAGCAATAACCCCAGGTGAGCCTGCCGGCATAGGCCCAGATTTACTAATAAAACTAGCTCAACATCAATGGGATGCTCAACTGGTTGTGATCGCTGATGGCGCGCTATTAAAAGAGCGCGCTAAGCAACTAGGATTATCAATCGACCTGATTAAGTTTGATGAGAATCAAGCACCTACAACGGCTCCTGCAGGGAGTGTTTATTTACATCAAGTTGATCTTGGTGAAGAGGTTGAAGTTGGCGTGTTAAATGATGCCAACGGACAGTATGTCTTAGACACATTACGTATTGCCAGCGAAAAAAACATGGATGGCACCTTTGCTGCTGTAGTCACTGGCCCCGTGCATAAAGGTATTATCAATAAAGCGGGTATCTCATTTAGTGGTCACACTGAGTATTTTGCTCAGCAATCAAATACCGCCGATGTTGTTATGCTATTAGCCACTGAGGGCTTACGTGTTGCGCTTGTTACCACTCATATACCACTGGCTTATGTTTCACGAGCAATTACAGTAGAACGTCTGAGCAAGGTTGCCACAATTTTAAACCATGATTTACAAACCAAGTTTGGAATCGAAAAGCCACGTATCTTAGTATGTGGTTTAAACCCGCATGCAGGTGAAGATGGCCACCTAGGCCGTGAAGAAATCGAAACGATAACACCAACACTTGAGCTTTTAAATAATCAAGGTATGAACTTAATAGGGCCATTACCCGCCGATACCCTTTTCCAAGATAAATATTTATCTCAGGCAGACGCGGTACTCGCAATGTATCACGATCAGGGATTACCTGTGCTAAAATACAAAGGTTTCGGCAATTCAGTTAACATCACCCTTGGATTGCCATTTATTCGCACATCAGTCGATCATGGTACAGCTCTCGATCTCGCTGGAACTGGTACAGCTGATGTGGGTAGTTTTGAATTAGCAATCCGCGAAGCGATTAAGCTCGCCCATGAAAAAGCACAAAATCAATGACAGATAAAGTACATTTAGGACATCGCGCCCGTAAGCGTTTTGGTCAAAACTTTTTAAATGATGACATGATCATCGACAAAATAGTCACGGCTATTGATCCTAAACCTGAAGACAATTTAGTAGAAATCGGCCCAGGCCTTGGGGCTATTACTGAGCCTGTGGCTGAGCTAAGCGGCCATTTAACTGTTGTTGAACTAGATAAAGATCTAGCCGAGCGTTTAACCAGTCACCCTTTTTTAGGACCTAAGTTAACTGTGCATCAAGGTGATGCTATGAAGTTCGACTTCAGTGCTTTGATAAAAGCAGATGAAAAGCTAAAAATATTTGGTAACTTGCCATACAACGTCTCAACACCGCTACTCTTTCATCTATTTGAATTTGCAGACAATGTTGAACATATGCACTTCATGCTACAAAAAGAAGTCGTGAAGCGCATGGTAGCAGGCCCTGGTAGCAAAGCATTTGGTCGTTTAAGTGTGATGACCCAGTACTATTGCCACGCGATGCCAGTGATTGATGTTCCGCCAGAGTGCTTTAAGCCTGCGCCTAAAGTTGACTCAGCGGTCATCCGTTTAATCCCTAAAAAGCCTGAGCAACGTAGTGCAAAAAGTACCAAACTATTAAACACGGTCTGTTTAGAAGCATTTAATCAACGCCGTAAAACATTACGTAACAGTTTATCAAACCTACTTACAGCTGAGGAGCTCACAAGTATTGGCATTGATATCACGCTTCGTGCAGAAAGCCTGTCTTTACAACAATTTATTGATATAGCTAATTGGATTTATGACAACAAGCAGTAATCTGGGTTCACCTATAAAAGTCTCTGTGGAGACCTTTTATGTTGAAGGGCAATCAGAACCTGAACAGGATAAATACGTTTTTGCCTACTCTATCACTATTAAAAATCACAGTTTGTGCAGCGCTAAGCTATTGAGCCGTTATTGGTTAATAACGGATGCTAATGGTAAAGAAGTTGAAGTACAGGGCGAAGGTGTTGTTGGTGAAACACCAACCATTGCCCCTGGCGAAAGTTACAAATACACCAGTGGTGCTGTGCTCGATACACCTGTTGGCACAATGCAAGGCTATTATACAATGCGCAATGAATTCGGCACTGAATTTGAAGCCCCCATTGACGTGTTTCGTCTAGCTCGCCCTAATATACTGCATTAAGTAACAATGGCCGACTACGCAATTGGTGATCTACAAGGCTGCTATTTTGAATTTAACAGGCTCCTCGAGCGTGTTAACTTTAATCCTAGCCAAGATCACCTCTACTTAGTCGGTGATATTGTCGCCAGAGGCCCTAATTCTCTTGCTTGCCTTGAACGGCTCTATAATATGCAAGGCAGTGTCAGTATCAGTTTAGGCAATCATGACCTTCACCTCATTGCCTGTCACTATCTAAATAAACCGGCAAACCCAAAAGATAAACTCGACTCGGTTTTTGACAGCCCTAAACGTGCTGACTATATCCAGTTTCTTCAGCATCAACCTCTTGCAATTTGGCTTGCACAGTACGACACTTTTATCAGCCATGCTGGCTTAAATCCAAACTGGTCCATTAAAAAAGCATTAAAGCGCGCTCGCTTTGCAGAAAGTTGCTATCAAGGTAGTGATGCCAATCATTACTTCACTCATATGTACGACCCCCACCCTAATGAGTGGCAATCAACTTTAAGCAACGAAGCCAAGTTTCGCTATATTGTTAACTACTTTACACGTATGCGCTTTGTCGATATTGATGGCAAGCTTGAGTTAAATAATAAAACCAATGTTAGTGACAATAGCTCAATAATACCTTGGTTTGAACACCCTAACATTTCACAATTAAAACAACACGTTGTTTTTGGCCACTGGGCTGCTCTTGAAGGGAAAACCAATAAAGAAAATGTGCATGGACTTGATACAGGTTGCGTTTGGGGTGGGAGCATGACACTCATGGAACTCGCACAAAAGAAGCATTTTATCGAAAGTTCCCACTCTTTCATCTAAAATAAACTGAAAATTAGCTGAACATCTGTTAGATTTATAACAATTAAAGTAAATTTAAATTAAAGCTAATTAAATTTAAATACTTAACTTATTGGTAACTCTGCCGATAAATTTGGATTAGTACTCTTTTGTGGAATTATTTATGAACTTGACCGTTAGACAGCGTATTTGGGGTGGCTTCATTGTCATTACGTTACTCCTGCTATTTATTGGTGGTAACTCATTGATCAGAATTACCAGTATTGATCAATCAACACAGCGAGTGAACCAACTATCGTTGCCTGCTTTAGACAAAAGTTATGAATTACAGGTCGAGTTCATTTTAATGAGTAAATCTGCTCAAGCGAGCTTTTATTCAGCTTCTCAAGATGAGCTTGCAAGCTTACGCAAAAACTTTAATGAGCAGAAAAAGCGCTACGATAGCTCATATAAAGATTTACAAGATGTTGTTAGTAACGATCCTGAACTTAAGCAAAGCAGCCAGCAAGTTGAGCAAACCTACAAACGCTTTGTTAAATCTGTCGATAACTTATTTGCCGATAAGAAAACCCAATTAGAACTTAACAAAACCCTTCGCACTCAATTAGAAGAGATTGAGATCAGTGCTGAAGACGCCAACTCAGTCGTGCTTGATATTATTGACATCGATGGACTTGAAGAAAACAACTCACGCGCTTATCAAGCAGCCAATAGCATGGAAAATAATTTTCAGTCTGTGGTAACAAATAGTACCGACATGCTAACGGTTAAAACCCACAACACCCTCGATATCATAAAAAATGAGCAAACATACTACCTTGAAGAAGTTGAGCGTAGTTTAGGTTTAATCCGCCCTGCTATTATTGATAGCAATGCGGGTTTATTTAATGATCTGAACGGCTACTACGAAGCACTGGCTAAAAATGTAAAAGGAAATAACAGCTTATCTGCAAATAAAAAGCGTTTGATTGATGCTATTGCACAAACTCAGGCTGAGCTGGCAAATGCAGAAAAATCGACGGCAGAAGCCCTAAAGCAACTTAAAGAGCTTGTAGATCAATCGACAGTGCTTGCTTTCGACTTACAGCAAGATGTAAGTGGTAATGTATCTACAGCAACTATTTGGACTTGGATTGCCATGGTTATCGCAACTTTACTTGCCATTGCTGTTGCAGCGATTACCGTTAGTCGTATCACTAAACCACTTGCTGAGGTAAACCGAGTACTCGATATTGTTGCAAGTGGCGATATGACCCAACGTTTAGATGACACTGCCAAAGATGAGTTTGGTGAGTTATCGCGAAGCTGTAATACACTAATCGAAAGCTTGCGTACGCTTATTCAAGGCATTATCTCTCGTTCAACTCAGCTTGCTGCGGCATCTGAAGAGACTTCAGCAATCACTGAAGAATCTAGCCAAGCCATCCGCAACCAACAAGCTCAGGTTGAACAGGCAGCCACCGCAACCACTGAAATGAGCAGCACCTCACAAGCTGTAAGCAGCAGTGCACAGCAGGCGTTGAGTGAAATTAAAAACGCAGATAAAGAAGCGGATCGTGTTAAAGGTATCTCATCGCAAAACAAAGCAACTATTGAACAGCTTGCTCGTGAGGTGGATGATGCATCGCAAGTTATCAATAAGCTTCATAAAGACAGCGCGTCGATTGGCGGTATCTTAGATGTAATTCGTGGTATTGCAGAACAAACTAACCTGCTTGCACTGAATGCCGCTATTGAAGCAGCACGTGCTGGTGAACAAGGTCGAGGCTTTGCGGTTGTAGCAGACGAAGTACGCTCTCTAGCAAGTAAAACACAAGAGTCTACGCAAGAGATTCAAGCTATGATTGAATCGCTTCAGGTTGGCGCTGAAGCTGCTGTATCGGCTATGTCGAAAGGTAAGCAACAAGCTGAATCATGTGTTGAGCAATCAGATCAGGCCAATACAGCTCTTGATTCAATCACAGCAGCCGTTGCACAAGCACATAATGTCAGTGAGGAAATATCGACAGCGGCACACGAGCAACAGCAAGTATCACAAGAAATTAGCGAACGCTTAGAGTCAATCGTTGCAATCGCAGAGCAAACAGCAGAAGGGGCTAACCAGACCAACATCTCAAGCTCTGAAGTCGCTAAGCTTGCCGAGGAGCTTCGCTTATCTGTTGACGCGTTTAAAGTGTAGATTGCGACTGACAATTTAGATTACTAAAAACCGTGTTTGCCATAGCAAATACGGTTTTTTTTATAAGTAAAATCAGGAATATTTGATAAATGTCTCGCGAACAGCAATGATACCAATTCGCTTAATTAAGTGGTCTGTTTTGAGGCAATAAAACCTCATTGATAACAAGGCAAAATTTCGTTATTAAGTTGTTTTCGGCAATTGCTCCTGCATTGCTCTACCTTCTGCATCCATGCCGTGTCGTAAATAAGAACTTTTTAACGCAGGTAGCGCAGGTTCAATCCCTCAAAATGATTGAGTATTATTGCGGATTGATATCACTCAGACACAAAAAAACCGCAACATGTGCGGTTTTTCAAACGCTTGCTTTTAAGACTTTTAGAATTAAAGTCCTGCGCGCTCTTTAATAACTGCAATAAGAGGCGAGCCACTATGATTAGATTCAGCCCAAGCAAGGTCTGCACCGTCTTCTAAAGAGCTTTTAGAAAGGTTTTTAACAATGTATTCGCCGGTATCATTTGCACCGCTTTCAATCGCGTGGCGAAGCATATTGTTACCATTACACTTTACAGAATCAATGATGTTACGAATTTTAATACGTGAACTTTTTAATTTACCACGTAAACGGCTTTTGTCGTCCGCAGCAATATACTCACAAATAGAAACAGCTAGTTGATCATTAGCTTTAACGGGTGCAGTGTACGCAACTGAAGCCGAAACAACCGCCGCAGCTAGTAACATATTTGGTAGCTTTATCATATTTTGCCCTTATGTAATACTTTTTACTTACCAAGATTGACTATTATTGTACCAATCAATCTGATTCATCGCAATAATGTTACGAATTTTTATACAAGGTAACAAAGGTATATGAATAAGGATTTTTGTTATCTGGTTGCTTCTGCTCTTGCTCTACAATTGTCCAATCAGCAACATTTTCGTAATCTGGGAACTGTGTATCACCTTCTACATCCAAATCGATGAAGGTTAAATATAGGCGTTCAGCTTGAGCAAGAAATTGCTGATAGATGTTTCCACCACCAATGATCATCACTTCATCTTCTTCTTTTACAAGGGCTAGCGCCGCTTCTGGCGAAGTCACAACCTCAATGCCTTCAGCTTTATATTGCGCATTACGGCTAATAATAATATTTTGACGCCCTGGTAAAGGTCGGCCAATAGATTCAAATGTTTTACGGCCCATAATAACAGGTTTAGCCATTGTTACTTGCTTAAAGTGTTGTAAGTCAGCAGGTAAATGCCATGGCATTTGATTATCTTGGCCAATAATACGGTTATTTGCCATTGCAGCAATCATTGAAATTTTCACATTAAATCCTAATACTTTTTTCTTAATAACAAAAAAGGAGCAAAAGCTCCTTTTTTATTTAAAATTTTAACGTTCGTAAATGACTTCAACGTCGTAGTCATCTTCGTCCCAATCATCCCAATCGTCATCATCTTTCGATGTTGCTTTTTGATGATAAGTATCCCACTTAAATTCAACTTCTTCTTTTTCTTCTTCAGCAAACTTCTCTTTTGGCATGCTATCCAATAGCGCCATAATGTCATGGCACAAGGCTTGCGTATTTTGCTTATTTGCTGCTGAAATTTGATACACGTTTGTCTCTTCGCCTATCTCCTCAGCAATTTGCTTACATAAAGCCTCAGCCTCATCTTCTGGTAGTAGATCAATCTTGTTAAATACTAACCAGCGAGGTTTCTCAGCAAGCTTAGGGCTGTATTGGTGTAGCTCATTAATGATAGCAAAGGCATTATCGACAGGGTTCGAACCATCAATAGGCATCACATCAATAATATGTAAAAGTACGCGACAACGCTCTAGATGCTTTAAGAAACGAATGCCTAAACCTGCACCGTCTGATGCGCCTTCAATTAAGCCTGGGATATCAGCAATAACGAATGACTTATTAGCATCAGGACGAACCACGCCTAAGTTTGGTACCAATGTAGTAAACGGATAATCAGCCACTTTCGGTTTGGCTGCAGATACGCTGCGAATGAACGTTGACTTGCCTGCATTTGGTAAACCCAGTAAACCGACATCTGCAAGTAACATTAGCTCTAAACGTAAACTACGAACCTCACCTGGTGTGCCCAATGTTTTCTGACGAGGAGCACGGTTTGTGCTCGATTTAAAGCGTGCATTCCCTAAGCCATGGAAACCACCTTTAGCAACAGCCGTTTTTTGACCGTGTTGAGTAAGGTCACCTAGTGACTCTTCAGTATCAACATCCGTAATACGTGTGCCAACCGGCACCTTTAACACAAGGTCTGCACCTTTTTTACCCGTCATATTACGGCTTTGACCATTTGTGCCACGCTCTGCTTTATGAAAACGCTCAAATTGATAATCAATAAGTGTGTTTAAGTTTTCATCAGCTTGTAAATAGACACTGCCACCATCGCCGCCATCACCGCCGTCAGGACCGCCATCCGGCACATATTTTTCACGTCGGAAAGATACGACACCGCTGCCGCCATCACCCGCGTCACAACGAATTTCTACTTCATCTACAAACTTCATGATTACTCACTTTAAGATTGGCTTATTAATAACTCTATTATACACCTAATTATATAGCTAAGCATCTTCGTACAGTGCCGAAGATGCTTAGCTATATAATCGAGTGCCTTAAAACAAAAAACCCCGCAAAGGCGGGGTTTTTCAAATATCGAGATGATTACTCAGCTACGATATTTACGTATTTACGGTTTAAAGGACCTTTCTGTTCGAATTGAACTTTACCATCTGCTTTTGCGAAGATAGTGTGGTCTTTACCGATACCTACGTTAGCGCCAGCGTGGAAACGAGTACCACGTTGACGAACAATGATGCTGCCCGCTAGAACTGATTCGCCACCAAAACGCTTAACACCTAGGCGTTTGCTTTCTGAATCGCGACCGTTACGAGTACTACCAGCTGCTTTTTTATGTGCCATTTCTCAGTACCTCTAAATTAAGCGCTAATGCCAGTGATTTTAACTTCAGTGAACCATTGACGATGGCCCATTTGCTTACGAGAATGCTTACGACGTCTAAATTTAACAATCTTCACTTTCTCACCGCGACCGTGTGAAACAACCTCAGCTGTCACTTTACCACCGTTTACGAACGGTACACCGATCTCGATTTTCTCACCATCAGCAACTAAAAGTACTGAATCAAATTCAACTGCTGCACCAGTTTCAACGTCTAATTTCTCAAGACGAATTGTTTGACCTTCAGTCACACGGTGCTGTTTACCACCACTTTGGAAAACCGCGTACATAATTAACTCCGTCTGTGCGCCCTCAAATCGACGCAACTAAAATATTCTTCAATAGGGCGCGAAGTTTACGCTAATGCGCAAAAACTAGCAAGCCTCTTTTTCGATAAAATGAATAAAAAATAGCTGCATTGAGAGCAATTCAATATTTTCCCTTATTTTATCCTAAAAACGCCTCTTGCCAAGCGCTTTTTACGATCTTGTGACAATTAAATTTCAGTCACAAAACCGAGTCACCGAGGTAGTAATACCGATTACTTATTAAACAAGGTGATAAACTTAACTCCACAAATTTTGCCCTAAATAAAAAACTTTAAGGTGTTTTTTTGGTGAATCGTCACAAAATATCGAGCAAGTGCGATTTTTGATGTACAATCAGCCCCGTATACCCATAAAAATCGGCTCGGAGATCAATGGATATAAAAGCTATCCAGACGTTAATCGAAAGTGAAATGAATGACGTCAATCAACTTATACACGCCCAAATGCGCTCAGATGTCGCATTGGTAAACCAACTTGGCTTATATATAGTAAACAGCGGCGGCAAACGTGTACGCCCTATGTTAGCTATTTTAGCGGCAAAAGCATTAGGCTATGAGGGTAAAGATCACATTACGCTTGCCACCATCATAGAGTTTATTCATACCGCAACCTTACTACATGATGATGTAGTAGATGAGTCTAACCTACGCCGAGGAACACCCACGGCTAATGCCGAGTTTGGTAATGCAGCGAGCGTATTAGTAGGCGACTTTATCTATACTCGTTCATTCCAGTTAATGGTTGGGCTAGGTAAAATGCCTATTATGCAAACACTTGCAGATGCAACGAATGTCATCGCAGAAGGCGAAGTACTACAATTAATGAACTGTAATGACCCTGACACCACAGAACAAAGCTATATGCAGGTTATTTATAGTAAAACTGCCAAATTATTTGAGGCAGCGACCGGTTTAGCCGCCATTATCACTGAGCAAGATCAACAAACCCTTGAAGCATTAAACTTATACGGCATGCATTTAGGCACCGCCTTCCAACTTGTTGATGATGTGCTTGATTACAATGCAGATGCCACACAACTTGGTAAGAATATTGGTGATGATTTAGCTGAAGGTAAACCTACCCTACCGCTAATCTACGCAATGCAAAAAGGCACACCAGAGCAAGTTAAGCTAGTACGCGAAGCCATTGAGCTGGGTAATGGTATGGATCACTTAGAGAGCATTCTAACGGCATTAGCTGATACTAAAGCTCTTGAGTTTGCGATGCAAAAAGCAGAACAAGAAGCCGACAAAGCGATTGCTTGTATTGCTTTTTTACCAGATACACCGTACAAGCAAGCACTTGAGAGTTTAGCCCGCATCGCCGTTGCGCGGGATCATTAAACCCAATTTATTCGAGCCACAAAAAAGCCTGCAATTGCAGGCTTTTTTATTATTGAGGACATCGACTAGAGAATACCCCCATTTTCATCTGGGTATTAGCCGTTGATGAAATCAACACCTTCTTGGATGTCTTTGTTAAGTGTCGCTAACATATCGTTCTTAGCTTGCTCTTCAAAAGCACTTAATTCACCGTAAGAAAGGATTTCTTCAACACCGTTTTTACCTAAACGTACTGGGTGTGCGAAGTATGCCGCGTCACCGTTCTCAACTGCAACGTATGCGTAATCAACAACGTCTTCACCTTGTAAGCCTTTAACTAAAGACATACAAAAACGCGCTGCGGCTGCACCCATTGAAAGCGTCGCTGAACCGCCACCCGCTTTAGCGTTAACAACTTCAGTACCTGCATTTTGGATACGTGGTGTTAATGCTGCAACTTCTTCGTCAGTGAAAGTAACACCTTCAACTTGAGAAAGAAGAGGAAGAATAGTCGTACCTGAGTGACCACCGATCACTGGAACTTTAACGTCTGTAGCGCTTAAACCTTTAAGTTCAGCAACAAATGCTTCTGAACGGATCACGTCAAGTGTTGTGATACCGAATACACGATTCGCATCGTAAGTGCCCGCTTTTTTGAATACTTCAGCAACGATTGGCACAGTGCCGTTAACTGGGTTAGTGATGATACCTACTAACGCTTTAGGGCAGTTTCTTACGATGCCTTCAGCTAATGTTTTGATGATACCTGCGTTTACGTTGAAAAGGTCCGCACGGTCCATACCCGGCTTACGTGGCATACCCGCTGGGATAAGAACGATATCACAACCAGCTAATGCTGCATCTAGGTCGTCAGCACCAAAGCCTTCAACTTTAACGTCTGTTGGGATGTGAGAAAGATCAACCGCTACACCAGGAACAACAGGGGCAACATCGTATAACGATAATTCAGAACCTGCAGGTAAACTTGTTTTTAATAATAAAGACAATGCTTGGCCGATACCGCCAGCTGCGCCTAAAACAGCAACTTTCATTGGAATTCTCCGTAATTTGAGGTAGGAAATACTTGTGGCCCTAAAGATAATGAAATTAGCGACTAAAAACAAATTTATCCTGCTTATTTCGCATATAATTTCGACCATAGTTGTAAACTATGTTGTAAAGTGCCTTCATTTAGCCGACAAATTCAAACAAATACTGCATAAGTATGCATAATTGTGTAGAATTACTTCACATTTTATGAATAAAGATACAACAGCATGCAACCTCAAGATAAACAAGAAGCACTAATCAAAGCGTTTAAATCGTTATTAAAAGAAGAAAACTTCGGCTCACAAGGTGAAATTGTAGATGCATTAAAAGAGCAAGGCTTTGATAACATCAGCCAGAGTAAAGTCTCGCGCATGTTGAGTAAATTTGGTGCGGTTCGTACTCGTAACGCGAAACAAGAAATGGTGTATTGCTTACCGGCCGAAATGGGCGTACCAACGGCGAAAAGCCCGTTGCGTCAACTTGTTATCGACATTATGCATAACGAAATGATGATCATTATTCGCACCAGTCCAGGGGCTGCGCAGCTTATTGCACGTTTACTTGATTCATTAGGTAAAGCAGACGGTGTGCTAGGAACCATTGCAGGTGACGATACTATTTTTATCGCCCCTGCAAAAGTGTCTGAAATTGATGTTACGCTTGAGCGTGTTCGCACCTTATTCGATACTGTTTAAAGTTGCTTTAGAAAATTCACTGACGGGGCGAAAAATGCCGAACCCATATCAGCTTGTGTAAAATCAAGCCAATGATCATAATGCTCGCCCTGCCCTAAACGACTTTTCAGTACGTGTTCAAATGAGTCACCTTGTGCGGCACACGACACCATGAGTATGCCCTGTTTGTGAACGTCGCCAAATGGCATACTCTGATTGAGTAATAGCGGCAGACCATGCTCATCTTTGAGCTCTGATCTCACTGCATGGCTCGTTTCAATTGCCGGCACAACTAAGGTATTATCAAGGCGAGTACGCCCCATTATTTGCTCTTGCTCTGATAAAGACAAGTACTGCCACACCGTTAGATCGTGGACAAACCGCTGCACATGAATATAACTACCTTGATCTTCAAAATGCCCTGGTTTATTGACTAGTGCCGTACTGCGTTTTTGTCTACCGTGAGGTGTGTCGCCGGCGTAGATAAAACCATTAAAATCTCGCCCATCTAAAAAGCGAAAGTTACGAACTTGCTCCACTAGCTCAACATCCGGTGTAAACAATTTTAAAATTTGCAGGGCAAATAAATGATTGACGTCTTCACGGTCAGAGCGAATTTGCACAAATAAATCGAACGGTTGTGCGCTTACAACATGTTCACTGTGTGTGACATTTGGAAAGCTTTGTAATTGACTTGGAATAAACTCAGGCAATATATGCGGCCAATATTGCGCCCCAACAGCAACAACACAAGACAGCATAGCCTCAGAGAACTGATCAGAAAATTCGTCTTGTATTACATTTACACGCTTTAGTTTTTTTCGTAATGACTCATCGTGGCCATCATAGACGTTAAAAAACAGGTGCAAACCATGTAAGTTTGCTTCAGCACAAATCCCAGATTGCGCTTGCGCCATAGTGAATCCTTAGCTATTCATTATCAGGCACACAATCAACAATTTAGGATTTCACATCATGTTTAATCTCGAAAAAAATTGACCCTGTGCGGCATTATTTTTATTTTTACTGGCTGTTCGACCGAGAAAACGTGGTCTTGCTCCGCGGCCACTTCGAGCTCCTGCCCTGCAATATTAATACGGTACACATAACGCGTGCCGATAAAACGTCTTTGCAAAATAGTTAAGCCTTGAGCATCGCCATTTTCTGCTTTACACAACTGGATATGATGAGGGCGCACATAAATTTGACCTTGTACGCAATCATGGTTACCTGCATAGGTTGACGATACAACCCCGAACACCGTCTCATATTCAGTTGCGGTTAATGCTTTTGCCGTTAAGTATATGCCCGTACCAAGAAACTCTGCAACCACCTTTGAGTTAGGTTGGCTAAATAACTGCTCAGCAGAGCCTTGTTGGGCTATTTTTCCACCATGCATAACAGCAAGTGTGTCAGCAAAGGCAAACGCCTCTTCTTTTGAATGGGTAACAAATACCGCAGAAACTTTTTGCGCTTTGATAATCCGACGAATATCGGCAATTAGCTCAAACCTTACTTGGGTATCAATATTTGAAAATGGCTCATCAAGAAGTAACAAACTTGGTTTATAAGCAAGTGCACGGGCAATCGCGACTCGTTGCTGTTGGCCACCTGAGAGCTGGTGAGGATATCGCTTGGCACAACCATCAAGCTTAACTAAAGTGAGCATCTCGTTCACTCGCTCACGTTTTTGCTCTTTACTCATCGTGTTGAGACCAAACGCAATATTGTCACTCACTGTTAGGTGAGGAAATAACGCATAATCTTGAAACATCATGCCGATATTGCGCTTTTGGGGTGCAACAAAAACCCCATTATCGTTCACAATATTAGAATCGATACTCATGTAGCCTTGCTCAGGCTGCAAAATTCCCGCGATTGCTTTTAGGGTTGTGGTTTTGCCACAGCCACTGGCCCCTAATAAACACACTATTTCGTCTTGCTTCACATTGAGGCTTAACCCACTCAAAACCTTAGTGCCATTGTACTGATAAGCTAAGTCTTTAATTACTAAATGGCTCATGAGTGATGTTGCTCCATCGAACGATTAACGAAATACAAAGGAATAAGCCCCACTAAAACAATCAATAACGCTGAAATTGAGGCAAGCTCCAACTGCTCATCACTAACATACTGAAACACATGGGTTGCCAGTGTTTCAAAGTTAAATGGCCTTAATAATAATGCGGCGGGCAGCTCTTTCATGCATTCAATAAAGACTAACAAACCTGCGGTAAGAATGCCGCGTTTTAACAAGGGTAAATGAACTTTACGCAAAGTTTGCAATGGCCCCTTCCCCATTGATTGGCTTGCCATATCTAACGACGGGCTTATACGTAAGAAGCTGCTTTCAAGTGCCCCATGCGCAATCGCATAAAACCGCACTACATAAGCAAATATCATCGCAAATAAAGTGCCACTCAAAAGTAACCCTGGCGATAAGCCAAAAGGCTCAAGCCAGTTATTTAATGCATCATCTAATTGAGTTAGAGGCAACAATACCGCGATGGCTAGCACGGTTCCAGGCAGAGCATAACCAGTACTTGCTAAACGGCCTGGGAGCAAAGGGTAAGCGTGTTTAGCAATCCGCTGATAAAACAAGACCAGTAAGCTCAGTAAAATGGTTACTAGACTCACCACAATCGCTACTTTAAAACTTTGCCAAGCGTAACTAAAAAATGCCCCATTCCATGCTTCATCGGCATACACAACGGCGTATTTAACCAACACTCCAACCGGCAAGATAAAAGCCAGTACCAGTACGACTGTGCAAGCTAAGCTTGCAGCCCATGCAGCACCGCCTTTTAAGCGATAAAGTGTTGCGCTATTAACACTAGATTGGCGCTCATACACGGCTTGATTGCGACGGCTAAAGCGCTCAACCATGATAGTTAAAAATAAAATGAGCAGCATAATACCCGAAATTTTCGCTGCAGCGGTTAAAGAGTAATAACCAAGCCACGTATCGTAAACAGCGGTCGTGAGTGTGCTCACGGCAAAATAGTTAACTGTAGCAAAGTCAGCCATCGCTTCCATACTGATCAAGGTAATACCCGCGACAATCGCACCGCGTCCAAGCGGTAAGCTCACCCTTAAAAAGCTTTGTATTGGCGAAAGCCCCATAAGCTGACTTGCTTGTACTAATTTAAACGACTGCTCTCGAAGTGCCGTTTTGAAAATCAGAAATAAATAAGGATAAAGCACCAACGCAATCATCACGATCGCCCCAGTTAAAGTGCGAATATCAAAAAACCAGTAGTCATCCGGTGATTGCCAACCAAACCACTCTCTTAAGGCTATTTGCACAGGTCCCGCATAATCAAGTAGGTCAGTGTAAACATAAGCAATTAAATAGGTGGGCATTGCTAAGGGCAGCATTAACGCCCACTCAAACTGTTTTCGCCCAGGAAAGTCACAATAAGCCGTTAACCAAGCTAGCGGCAACGCAATAACACAACTTAAAAGCCCCACTCCTAAAATGAGCAATAACGTATTACGGGTATAATCCCACAGCACCGTATCGAAAAGGTGCTGAAATACATCCGAATCCCCTTGTAGAGATTCAAATAACAAAAAGCCTAAAGGTGTAACAAGCAGCAGGCCAATTAGCCAAGCTAAAAGCTGCCAACGCGACAGCGAAAACTTCACATGCATAAGTGGATTAATACCAGATAAAATAAAAGCTGTTAAAAAACAGCTTTTATAAAATACGAGGAATATCCTCGTTATAAATCAAACTTCACTTCATCAATTAGCTTCAGTGCCGCTGGACGATATTTACTAATTTCATCGAGTGAAAGGCTATCTTCTTTAAACTCACCCCATGATGCAACCATCTCAGATAATTCAACCCCATTTTTTACTGGGTATTCCATATTGACTGAGGCATACATATTTTGTGCCTTATTGTCGGTCATATACTCAATCAGTTTCAAGGCATTTTCAGGGTTTTTGGCGTATTTCGTCATTACCACACCCGATACATTAATATGTGAGCCACGATTAGTTTGGTTAGGAAAGTTAATATGAACGGCTTCTGCCCATGATTTTTGCTGTTCATCTTGCATCATTTTGCCAAAGTAGTAACTGTTACCTAAAGCGATGTCACACAAACCTTCTTTTACAGCTTTTACTTGAGCACGGTCATTACCCTGAGGCTTACGAGCAAGATTCGCCTTTACACCTTCCAGCCACTGCTTTGCTTCTGCCTCTCCGTGATGAGCAATCATAGAAGCCACTAAACCTAAATTATAGGGATGTTTACCCGAACGTGTGCATAGCTTACCTTTGTATTTAGGATCAGCAAGGTCTTCATAAGTTAGCTCAGGTAATGCCCCAACACGTTCTTTAGATGAATAAACATTACGAACACGCTTTGTAAGCGCAACCCATTGTCCATCACTATCGCGAAATGTACTTGGCACATTAGCACTGACAACATCGCTTTGAATCTTTTGGGTTAAGTTAAGATCTTCTAACTGAATAAGCGCACTAAAATTTGAAGTGAGCACAAGATCAGCCTTGCTATGCTTTCCCTCGCGTTTCACACGCTCGATGAGTCCTTTTTTCGCAAACACGACATTCGTTTTGATCCCTGTTTGCTTAGTAAAATCATCTAAAATAGGTTTAATCAAAAAAGGCTGACGAAACGAATATATATTTACAACATCAGCTGCAAACACGGGTGTGCTTAGCAAAGCTGTTAATAATACTAAGGCTTTCTTTCTCATTTTATAACACCTAAATAATAACGATTCTCAAGTATTTTACCTAGAGTGAAGCGAAATTACACCTGTTTTACTCACAATCAAGTTATGCCTATCGCTATTTAGGAATTTGCCTGTAAGACATATCTCACCTGCATGACAGTTATTGAGTAAAAAGCACAGGTTAACACTGCAAATAAAAAAGCAACCAGTTGAAAATAAAGGTATTTATATTTATTACAATAAAATAACGCTCTATTTATGCATGATTTTAACCTACCAAGGCTTGGCTAACTCTCTATAATTACTTACATCAACTAAGCAAGACGCTTAATGAGTAAACGGAAGAAAATACATTACTCATAAAACCGAGAATTTAGGTTCATAAGGAAATAAAGGAAACAAGGACAGGCTCAGGAAGAGTAACGCAATGGAATGACAACCTACGGACAGCATCAGGATGATGTGGAAAGGCATAACAACAGGATGTTGTTATACAGGACGTTAAAAAGTGGAACAAAGGACAGGCTGTAAGGGCATCGCAACGGAGTTGCTAATAAAAGGATAGCGTTAGGATGACGCGTAAAGGACAGGTAAAGAATTTACCAGCAAGGATGTAAAGGACTAAAAAGGAAGCAAGGCTGGATTGCCTTAAATTGCACAGAACCAATAAGTAAAGTGCAATGGCATGGATTGGCGAAGTTTATGGAGTTGATTAGGTTCAATTGCAGGATGCAAAAAATTAAGAAGATTCCGCAAGCGCGACTAGCGATAGTACGCGCTTTTCTTTTGCCTAAAATTTAGTAAAGAGTTATTGCTCTGGGCGTCCCTTATTTCGCTTACCAAGTAAATACGCATCTCTGAACTTAATAAAATGTTCTTCTAGCTTTTGCATAGCAGCCACTTCACCTGCAAGCGCAAGCACCATAATAGCAACCTCTGCTGTACCAAGCTGATGTTCATGTGGGGCAACACGCAATCGATAATCAGAAAGCTTCTCAGGGGTAATCGAAAGCACGGGCAAATTATCTAAATAAGGACTTTTACGGATCATTTTTTTTGCTTCGCGCCAAGTACCATCTAAGAAAATAAACAACGGACGCTTACCATCCACAGGGGTTACTTCAGTGATCACGCGCTCTTCATCGTCTACATCACTGGCAGGAAAAATAACCATAGGCTGATATTGTGAGTCTGCCAACAAGCTCAGCAAGGCTTCATCGGGGGTGGTTCTATCCCATTTAAAGGCATGATTATCTGGCACGATTTCAGCAATTAAACGGCCAGTATTTGACGGCTTAAAACTCTCATTGTGGTACATAAGTAAGCAGACTGCCGCATTACACTCGGCCTGTTCAACACCTTCACAAATACAATAATGCTCAGCAAGCAGACAACGCTCACACCGTGTTAGCTTTGCGCCACGAGCTTTAAATTCACGACGCGACTCAGCCATTTGTGTTGCGCGAAGTTCTAAAACGGAGTTATTTGAGATTGTAGCCACTGCATTTACCAGAAAGTTGAACGGCGCGTATTGTAGCTAAAAATAAGGGGAATAGAAATCAGCGATTAAAAAACAAAAACCCAGCCAAAGCTGGGTTTTTAAAGCTATTAGTCAAAAGAACTTACTTCTTTTTAACGGCTTTTTTGTTTGGAAGGTCAGTGATTGAACCTTCGAAGATTTCAGCAGCTAGACCGATTGATTCATTTAACGTTGGGTGAGCGTGAATAGTTAACGCTAGGTCTTCACCGTCTGCGCCCATTTCAACTGCTAAGCCGATTTCACCTAGCATTTCACCTGCGTTGATACCAACCATAGCACCACCGATAACACGACCTGAGTCTTTATCGAAGATTAGCTTAGTTTGACCTTCGGTACGTGCTGAAGCGATAGCACGACCAGATGCTGCCCAAGGGAATACAGCTGTTTCGATGCTTAAGCCTTGCTCTTTCGCTTCTTTCTCAGTTACACCAACCCATGCGATTTCTGGATCTGTGTATGCGATTGAAGGAATGCACTTAGGATCGAAGAAGTGTTTCTGACCAGAAATAACTTCAGCAGCAACGTGAGCTTCGTGAACCGCTTTGTGCGCAAGCATTGGTTGACCAACGATGTCACCGATAGCGAAGATGTGATCAACGTTTGTTTTAAGCTGCTTATCAACATTGATGAAGCCACGCTCATCAACATTAACACCTGCTTTGTCAGCATCAAGTAGTTTACCGTTCGGCGTACGGCCAACAGCAACAAGTACTTTATCGTAACGTACAGGTTCAGCCGGAGCATTTTTACCTTCAAATGTTACATATAAACCGTCGTCTTTTGCTTCAACGCCAGTTACTTTAGTAGATAGCATTACGTTAAACTTGTTCTTAACGTATTTCTGGTAAATCTTGATAACGTCTTTATCAGCTGCTGGAACTAATTGATCAGCAAACTCAACAACGTCGATTTCAGAACCTAGTGCACGGTATACAGTACCCATCTCAAGACCGATGATACCACCACCTAAAACAAGTAGTTTCTCAGGTACATCTTTAAGCTCAAGCGCGCCAGTTGAATCGATTACACGGTCATCTTCAGGGATGAAAGGTAAGTTAACAGGCTGAGAACCCGCTGCAATAATAGCATTATCGAATGTGATAGTTGTTGTACCGTCTTCACCTTCAACAGCAAGTGTGTTGCTACCAGTGAACTTACCGTAGCCACTTACTACTTTCACTTTACGCATTTTAGCCATGCCGTCTAGGCCGCCAGTTAACTGACCAATTACAGACTCTTTCCAATCACGGATTTTATCTAGGTCGATTTCAGGCTTACCAAAAGTAACGCCGTGAGATGACATTTCTGCCGCGTCATCAATCACTTTAGCTACGTGTAAAAGTGCTTTTGAAGGAATACAACCCACATTAAGACAAACACCACCTAATGTGTTGCGAGATTCTACCAATGTAACTTCTAAGCCCAAGTCAGCAGCGCGGAAAGCCGCAGAATAACCACCAGGACCACCGCCTAGTACAACAACTTGAGTTTTTAATTCGTTGCTCATGCTATTACCTTAAATGTTTGAACGGGACACTGCCCTAAGTTTAACTGCCATGTTTCTGCAAGGCAGAAAGGGAGAGCAGATATCTATACCAAGATTGTTCTATAGCAAAGATTGTATCATTGCCAATGGTAAAAATCCCAGCAAAAAACAACTTGCTGGGATTTGATTCTTATAATTTACGAGACGATTACATCACTAATTGACGGATATCGCTCATGTAGCTTGCTAGCGTCACAGTAAAGCGTGCTGCTAAGGCACCGTCAATTACCCTATGGTCGTATGACATTGATAATGGAACCATTAACTTAGGCTCAAATTCTTTGCCATTCCACTTAGGCTTCATCTCTGATTTAGAGACACCTAAAATTGCGACTTCAGGTGCATTCACGATAGGTGTAAATGCTGTACCACCGATACCACCAAGACTTGAGATTGTGAAACAACCACCTTGCATATCAGATGACGTTAGCTTGCCATCACGTGCTTTAGCCGACACTTCCATTAACTCACGAGAAAGTTCAATGATGCCTTTCTTATCAACATCTTTGAATACCGGAACAACTAAACCGTTTGGTGTATCAACGGCAACACCGATATTGATGTACTTCTTCAAGATTAAGCTTTCGCCATCTTCAGACAGTGAAGAGTTAAACGTTGGGAATTCAGCAAGTGCTTTAGCCGCCGCTTTCATCACAAATACCAGTGGCGTGATTTTAACACCGAGTTTTTTCTTCTCAGCAAGGGCGTTTTGCTCTTTACGGAATGCCTCTAAGCTTGTGATATCCGCTTCATCAAACTGTGTAACGTGCGGGATTTGCACCCAGTTACGGTGTAAGTTAGCACCTGAAAGTTTTTGAATACGAGAAAGTTTCTTCTCTTCGATTTCACCAAATTTAGCAAAATCAACTTTCGGCCACGGGATAAGACCTAACTCACCGCCACCAGCATTGCCTTTGCCAGCATTACCTGATTCAACTTGCTTAACTAGCTCTTTAACATAGTTTTGCACGTCTTCTTTGACAACACGGTTTTTACGACCTGTGCCTTTTACGTTTGCTAGGTTAATACCAAACTCACGCGCTAAACGACGTACAACAGGCGATGCATGAGCATACGCTTTGTTATCCGCAAACTCTTCTTTGCTTGCTTTAGCCGCAGCTGGTTTTGCAGCAGGTGCAGATTCAGCCTTTGCCGCTGGTGCAGGTGCTGACTCTTTTTTAGCTTCTGGCGCTGCTTTAGCACTACCAGCAACTTCAAATACAAAGATAAGTGAGCCAGTTGATACTTTATCGCCCGCTGCTACTTTGATTTCTTTAACTGTACCAGCAAATGGCGCAGGTACTTCCATTGATGCTTTATCGCCTTCAACGTTTAAGATTGATTGATCTTCTTCAACCTTATCGCCTACAGACACCATCACTTCGGTAACTTCAACTTCATCACCGCCAATATCAGGCACGTTTACTTCTTTAGTGCTTGATGCGGTTTCAGCTGGCGCTTCTTCTGCTGGTGCAGACTCAGCAGCAGGCGCGTTAGAGCCACTTGATGCAGTTTCAAAAACGAAGATTAAAGAGCCAGTTTTTACTTTATCGCCAGTCGCGATTTTGATCTCTTTAACAGTACCTGCAAATGGTGCTGGTACTTCCATTGATGCTTTATCGCCTTCAACGCTCAGTAAAGATTGCTCTTCTTCAACCGTGTCACCTACCGCAACCATGATTTCAGTTACTTCAACTTCATCATCGCCGATATCTGGCACAGTCACTTCTTGTGACGCTGAACCTGAAGATTGCTTAGCAGGCTCTGCTTTAGCTTCTTCTTTTGTGTCAGAAGATGCAGAAGCTTGCTCTTCACCTTCGAAGATCATGATAAGTGAACCGGTTGTCACCGTGTCACCTTCAGCAACTTTAATTTCTTTAACCGTACCTGCTTGTGCAGCAGGTACTTCCATTGATGCTTTGTCGCCTTCAACCGTTAATAACGATTGATCAACCTCAACCTTATCGCCAACGCTAACAAGGATTTCGGTTACTTCAACTTCATCGCCACCGATATCTGGTACATTAATTTCAATACTCATTGGAACCTCTTATGCGTATAGCGGGTTTACTTTGTTTGTGTCAATGTCGAATTTCTTGATTGCTTCAACAACCACTGACTTTTCAACTTCACCACGTTTAGCAAGCTCAGATAATGTTGCAACCACAACATAGCCCGCATTAACTTCAAAGTGACGACGTAGGTTTTCACGGCTATCAGAACGACCGTAGCCATCTGTACCCAATACTTTATAGTTGCTGCTTGGTACAAATGAACGAACTTGCTCAGCATAGTTCTTCATGTAGTCTGTTGCTGCAACAGTCACAGAGTCACCTAATACATTGGTGATGTAAGCAGTTTTTTGCTCTGCTTCTGGGTTAAGCATGTTGAAACGCTCAGCGTCTTGACCGTCACGTGTTAGCTCATTGAATGAGGTTACAGAGAATACATCAGAACCAATGCCATACTCTTCGCTCAGGATCTGTGCTGCTTTACGCACTTCAATCATGATAGTACCTGAACCCAGTAACTGCACTTTTGCTTTATCACCAGCTACCGTTTCAAGTTTGTAGATACCTTTACGAATACCTTCTTCAGCGCCTTCAGGCATTGCTGGTTGATGGTAGTTTTCGTTCATTAGCGTTAGGTAGTAGAACACGTTTTCTTGGTCTTCGCCGTACATGCGACGAATACCGTCTTGCATGATGACCGCAACTTCGTATGCGAATGTCGGGTCATAAGAAATACAGTTAGGAACCGTGTTAGCAAGAATGTGGCTGTGACCATCTTCGTGCTGTAAACCTTCACCGTTTAGCGTTGTACGACCTGCCGTAGCACCAAGTAAGAAACCACGCGCTTGTTGGTCACCAGCCATCCACGCCATATCGCCTACACGTTGGAAACCAAACATTGAGTAGTAGATGTAGAATGGGATCATTGGTAAATCGTTAGTGCTGTATGATGTTGCAGCAGCAACCCATGATGACATTGCACCTAACTCGTTGATACCTTCTTGTAGTACCTGACCTGATGTTGCTTCTTTATAGTAAGAAACGATGTCACGGTCTTGCGGCGTGTAATTTTGGCCATGCGGGTTATAAATACCGATTTGACGGAATAAACCTTCCATACCAAACGTACGTGCTTCATCAGCGATGATAGGCACGATGTTTTTACCAATGCCTTTGTCTTTTAGTAACACGTTAAGTGCACGTACAAAGCCCATGGTTGTAGAGATGTCACGTTTTTGCTCTTCAAGTAATGGCTTGAACGCGTCAACTTCTGGCAATGTTAACGTTTCAGAAAACTTAGCAATACGCTTAGGTGTGTAACCTTGTAGCGCTTCACGACGCGCATGTAGGTACTTGTACTCTTCAGAGCCTTCTTCAAGTGTTAGATATGGTAAGTCTTTAATTTCTTCATCAGACACTAAGTCTTGTAGACCTAAACGTGCACGTAGGTGCTCAACATGGGTCATATCCATTTTCTTAACTTGGTGCGCGATGTTTTTACCTTCAGCCGCTTCACCCATGCCGTAACCTTTTACAGTTTTAGCAAGGATAACCGTTGGACGGTCTTTGGTTTCTTCCGCTTTTTTGAATGCAGCGTAAAGTTTTGATGGCTCATGACCACCACGCTTAAGTGCGAAAATCTCTTCATCAGTCATATCAGCAACAAGTGCTGCTGTTTCTGGGTAACGACCGAAGAAGTGTTCACGAACGTATGCACCGTCTTTCGCTTTATATGTTTGGTAATCACCGTCAATGGTTTCGTTCATTAATTGTAGTAATTTACCTGTTGTATCTTTAGCAAGTAGGATATCCCAACCACTACCCCATACAACTTTAATTACGTTCCAACCTGCGCCTTTGAATAGGCCTTCAAGCTCTTGAATGATCTTACCATTACCCATTACTGGGCCATCTAAACGCTGTAAGTTACAGTTGATTAGGTAACATAGGTTATCTAGCTTCTCACGCGCAGCGAATGAGATTGCACCACGTGATTCTGGCTCATCCATCTCACCGTCGCCTAAGAAAGCGTACACACGTTGGTTTTTAGTGTCTTTTAAGCCACGACCATCGAGGTATTTTAAGAAACGCGCTTGGTAGATAGATGCAATTGGACCAAGACCCATTGATACCGTAGGGAACTGCCAGAATTCAGGCATTAATTTAGGGTGTGGGTATGAAGGAAGACCTTTACCATCCACTTCTTGACGGAAGTTATCAAGCTGCTCAGCCGTTAAACGACCTTCAACAAATGCACGGGCATAAATACCAGGAGAAATGTGGCCTTGATAATAAACTAAGTCACCGCCATCAACATCGTTTGGTGCTTTAAAGAAGTGGTTAAAACATACTTCATAGAATGCAGCAGAAGACTGGTAAGACGCCATATGGCCGCCTAAGTCTAGATCTTTTTTCGACGCACGTAATACGATCATGATCGCATTCCAACGGATGATTGAACGAATACGACGTTCAATGTTTACGTCACCTGGGTAAGCAGGTTCTTGATCTACCGGAATGGTATTAACGTAGTTAGTAGTTGTGCCAGTAGGCATATCAACACCGTCTAAACGGGCTTGCTCTAACACTTGCTCAAGTAAAAATTGAGCACGTTCTACACCTTCTTCACGCACAACAGATTCAAGGGCTTGTAACCACTCTTGTGTTTCTAGCGCGTCTACGTCAATTTTATTGACTTCAGACATATGGAGGTTTCCTTATGTTTAAAATACTAATTATTTTAATAAATCTTAAATTAAGTAGTTAACTAAACTTAGCTAATCACTTGCTTAATGTTGTTTGGTGCGTCTTAAACTACGTTCAATCCGCGAATGCTCTTTGCCAGCCTCAAGTAAGGCTTCTTCGATAAAGGCTAAGTGAGCATTACTAGCAAGACGTGCTTGCTCTGGGTTTCCTTCTATAACCGCATCCATCAAAAACTGTCTGTGCTCAGCAAGCTTTTGACTAATATGTGGTTTTTTTAACAATACAGTTAAATTCTGTAATACATTTTGTTCAAGCAATGCCTGCATACCACGTACTAAATGCAGTAATACAACATTGTGTGATGCTTCAGCGACACTAAAATGAAAAGCATTAATTGCTTTCGCTTTTTGTACAATGTCATCATTCACAAGCGCAATATTGTCAAAACTCTGTTTTACTTTTTTGAAATCATTCGTCGTACCGCGCATAGCCGCATAGTAAGCAGCAATCCCCTCTAGTGCATGACGAAATTCAAGTAAATCAAATTGTGACTCGGGATGTTTACTAATCAAATCAAAGAGTGGATCAGTAAGCCCTTCTTCAAGCTGATTTTTTACAAATGTTCCGCCACCCTGACGGCGCGTTACCAACCCCTTCGCTTCTAGCTTTTGAATCGCTTCGCGCAAAGAGGGACGCGACACTTCAAACTGTTTCGCTAACTCTCGCTCAGGAGGCAACTTTTCGCCCGGTGCTAACGACCCCTCAAGAATCATATTCTCAAGTTGTTGTAAAATTACATCAGATAATTTTGCAGCTTTAATTTTTAAAGACATTTATCAACGTCCGCATTGTTTAATGCTAAGCCCACTAAATACAGGGTGTTTAGCCTTGCATCTTGACCAAAAGGTAAATTGGTCATACCAAATTTGATGCATACGTTATCAAAAAGCCGTATTTCTGTCAATTTCACACCCTTAGCGACTAGTTATACCCTAACTTAATTAGCCTAAAGATTAAACAGTATGGAATAAAGTGACTATTTCGGAAGGAAAAATAAATAAAAAAGAAATGGTCAGACCAGATGATGAATTGCAAAAATACGAAATAAACCTGCTTGCAGCAGCGGGTTTACCCCGCGACAGCTCAAAACAAATTTCAAAACCCAAACGCGATATAAAATCGCGACTACGCCATCTCGTAGCAGCGGGTTTACCCCGCGACAGATCAAACAAATGACAAAACTTATGCGCGATGTAAAATCGCGACTACGCCATCTCGTAGCAGCGGGTTTACCCCGCGACAGTTCAAACAAATGACAAAACCATGCACGATATAAAATCGCGACTACGGCATCTCGTAGCAGCGGGTTTACCCCGCGACAGCCTGAAACAAATGACAAAACCGATGCGTAAAACAAATAGGGACAAACGACTAAAAACTCTTTAATGTAGAATAAAAAAACCAACACTTAAATAAGGCTAAGGACGCACATGCACAGCTCACATTTATTAAGAAAAGGCAGGGTATCAAAAACAAATCATTATTATGCCTTAACTCTTGTTTGTCACCTTCGTAGAAACCACTTGAACAATTTATTTATTAATCGGCGAATCATTCATGAAATGCGAAAGTTAGAAATAGAAAAACTAATTACCTCAAATACTTTTGTCCTCATGCCAAATCACCTCCACTGGCTAATTCAATTATCAAACTCACTTTCACTAAGTGAAGTCGTAAGAAAATTCAAAGGACGAACAGCAACGCTATTTAGAAAGCACTATCGAGAAAAACTTTGGCAAAAAGGGTTTTATGATCATTTAATAAGAGACGATGAAGATTTAGTAGCAAATGCGAGGTATATAGTCGCTAATCCATTAAGAGCTGGACTCGTAAAAAACATAACTGATTATGCTTATTGGGATAGTGTATATTTAAAGATCTAATAGCAGGTTTACCCCGCGACACCCCGAAACAAATTATAAAACCATACGCGATATGAAATCGCGACTACGCCGTCTCGTAGCAGCGGGTTTACCCCGCGACAGCTCAAAACAAATTTCAAAACCCAACCGCAATATAAAATCGCGACTACGGCATCTCGTAGCAGCGGGTTTACCCCGCGACAGCTCAAAACAAATTACAAAACCAAACGCGATGTAAAATCGCGACTACGCCATCTCGTAGCAGCGGGTTCACCCCGCGACAACCCGAAACAAATTTCAAAACCCAAACGCGATATAAAATCGCGACTACAATCTCGTAGCAGCGGGTTTACCCCGCGACAGCTCAAAACAAATTTCAAAACCCAACCGCTATATAAAATCGCGACTACACCATCTCGTAGCAGCGGGTTTACCCCGCGACAGCTCAAAACAAATTTCAAAACCCAACCGCGATATAAAATCGCGACTACGCCGTCTCGTAGCAGCGGGTTTCCCCCGCGACAGCTCAAAACAAATTTCAAAACCCAAACGCGATATAAAATCGCGACTACGCCATCTCGTAGCAGCGGGTTTACCCCGCGACAGATCAAACAAATGACAAAACTTATGCGCGATGTAAAATCGCGACTACGCCATCTCGTAGCAGCGGGTTTATCCCGCGACAGCCCAAAACAAACTTCAAACCCAAACGCGATATAAAATCGCGACTACGCTAGGCCACCAAACAAGGTCAATGCGGCGATGATCACTAAAAAGAACAGGACGTTTCGTTTTATTAATTTCATCATACAGGTTGCTTCGTAAGTACAACCAAAATGTTGTTGTTCAATTTGTTCGGCTGCAAGGGCTGTTTGCGTCACTACTTTGCGGTTGCTTACTGAAAAATCTAAAACATACTTAAGCCAACAGCTGGTTCCTTTATTAAAGTTACCAATCACTAAGTAACCAAAGCTCGCAACACGTGCAGGTAACCAATCAAGCCAAAATAGTAATGTGTGAATAAGTTTGAAACGCTTTGCATAAATTACACGATGGTCATCCCGTACTTTATCAGCATAAGTACGTACTAAAGCGTACAACACAGCACCTGGCACACCTAAAATGACAAACCAAAATATCACTGCGCAATAAAACCGAAAGTTAAGCCATGCTAATGTCTGGCCGAAGGTTTCGCCTTGCGGCTCATCTTCAAGCTTCTTTTGCCCGATTTGTAGTGCATATAAACTTGCCGCTTCAAGGTCATTGCGCGTTAATGCATTTAAGTACGACTTATAAAGTGCCCGCTGTTTAGCACAGCCAAAACACACCAACAACACCACAACATTAATCGCTAATTGCCAAACAATTGAATCAGACAACTGAAAAACAATGGCAATTGCAAGTACTGGTAACATCAGCCAAATTAAAAAGCCAATTGGAGAGTAAAATAACCCCTTCTTCGACAGCTGCTTATTTGAAAGCGTTAGGTAACTATTTGCATAATGACTAATTTGCCAATAATCAGCACGCGCGCCCAAACGCTCTATGACTAGCGCAATAATGATTGAAATTAAGATCATCTTGTTACCTATTTCCTTTAAAACACTAAATCAAAATAATATTGCCAATCGAAGCTCTCGCCAGGATCCGTCTTGCGACCAGGAGCAATATCGCAATGCCCAACAATGCGTGAGCGTGTAATAGCTGGATACTTATAAATTAACGCCTTTGTTAGTGATTGTAATGCATTATATTGTGCTTGGGTATAGGGGGTTTTATCTGTTCCTTCAAGCTCAATCCCCACGCTAAAATCGTTACACTGCTCTCGCCCTTCAAACATTGACACACCGGCATGCCAAGCTCGCTTTTCAAAAGGCACATATTGAATAACCTCACCTGTACGACGAATAAAACAATGAGCCGAGACCCTAAGCCCCTGTAAATCACTAAACGTTTCATGGGCATTACAATCAATACAGCCCATAAATAAATCATCAACATAAGGGGTTAAAAACTGCCCTGCTGGCAATGAAATATTATGTATAACAAGCAATGAGACTTCACCGTGTGGGCGTTCATCGCAATGGCTAGATGGGCGCTGTAATACCGTGTTTAATCGACCTAGGTCATCTATATACATATTAAAAACTAACCATGACAAGAAAGTTAAACAGTGTAATGGCTTAACAACCTTGGGTCTAGTTGCCAAAAACAAGCAAGCCTATATCTTCTAATCAAGAGTTAAACATAGTAAAATTTTGCTAACTTCTTACTACACAATGAGCTTTGACATGTCTGTTCCCCACTCTTTAATTAGCCAGTTAGTTAAACTTGCGCTAGATGAAGACCTTAATTACCAATCAGCAAATGACGGTGATATCACCGCACAGCTTATTCCAGAAAATGAACAAGCCAATGCCAAAGTTATTACCCGCGAAGACTGCGTGTTTTGTGGTAAAGACATCATTTTAGAAGTGTTTAAACAAGTCGATGAGTCTGTAAAGGTGGATGTGTTAGTCAACGATGGCGACACCGTCGCAGCCAACAGTACTTTATTTACAGCCACTGGTTCTGCCCGTGCGATTTTAACAGCCGAGCGTACAGCACTTAACTTTGTGCAAACACTCTCAGGCACGGCCACAACCACAGCACATTATGTAAAAGAACTTGCTGGCACCACAACTCAACTATTGGATACCCGCAAAACCATTCCAGGCTTACGCGCACTACAAAAATATGCAGTAAAATGCGGTGGCGGCGCTAATCATCGAATTGGATTGTTCGACGCATTCCTTATTAAAGAAAACCACATTGCGGCTTGCGGTGGCATTGGTAAAGCGGTTTCTCAAGCTAAATTGAATCACCCAAGCAAACCTGTTGAGGTTGAGGTTGAATCTTTAAATGAGCTTGAACAAGCTATTGATGCCGGCGCTGATATCATCATGCTTGATAACTTTAGCGTTGAGCAAATTCAACAAGCAGTGGTAATAACTAACAAGCGTGCCAAGTTAGAAGTGTCTGGCAATATGACCCTTGAAACACTAAAAACCTACTCTCAAGCGGGGGTTGATTTTATATCAAGCGGCGCACTTACAAAAAATTTACAATCAATCGACTTATCAATGCGTTTTAACGCTTAATTCCTCTTTATTTGCGTATTTAATCTTTACCTAATTCGTTGACACCGTAATAAAAAAAGCATTAAATACGCAAAAAGCCTGAGCTGGTAACAAAAAATATATATTTAATTAGAACTTTGAGACTTTATAAGCTAACTCACTCTGCAATAAAGTAAAGATTGCAATTAACTCAACAAGTTATAACAAAACAATTTTATTTACACGTTATTACAGGGATCCGCTTAAAACGTGATCCGTCTCAAACTAAAGTAGGAAAGTTCTGAAAAACCAGCTAGCTAGCGGGAAAACAGCTTCCAAAAACATTTATAAATGCTAAAGTAAATTTACATACGCTGAATAAGCAGAAATTTAGGATAGTTTGTTTACAAACAGGCTGTTTGATTGAAATTTTAAGTAAAACTGTAAGATTTATTCTGTAGATTAAGCATTAATTTTACAATGCTGAAGCAACAGCTAAACTTACAACACATCATATCCTTTAGGAGAGGAACAAATGACACAACAAAAGCAACAGGGTTTCACCCTAATTGAATTAATGATTGTAGTAGCAATCATCGGTATTTTGGCTGCAGTAGCACTACCTGCTTATCAGGATTATACTGCGAGAGCTAAAGCTGCAGAGCTTATGCTTGCTGCTAGCGGCGCAAAAACATGTGTAAGTGAAAAAGCCCAAGTAGGCCGTAAACCGGATGACTGCTATGCTGATTTCAGAGCTACTAAATATGTCTCTGGTGTAACTGTTACTACAGCAGGTGTTATCGAAGCAACAGGTCAAAGCGATCTAGCAGGCTTAGCAATTAAGTTAACTCCTCAAAATGGTGCTAGTGCAGCGGCAGCTACAGACTTCGAAAGTGGCTTCGATTTAACTGAGTGGGTTTGTACTGGAACCGTGACAGGTACGAGTGCTAAAGCAAGCTGGCTACCTAGTTCCTGTACTGCTGAATAGTTTTTACCACTTTAAAATGACTAGGTAGCATTATTGCTACCTCTTTTCTAGCAAAATCAATAAGAACTACTAAATGCCAAAACTTTCAGAAAAGCAATCTTTAGATACTTTCCAATGGGTTGGTGTTAGTGCTCGTGGTAAAAAGCTTGAAGGAGAGTTGTCTGGGCAAAGTATAGCCTTAGTCAAAGCACAACTTAGAAAGCAAGGTATAACCCCCTCTAAAGTAAAACGCAAACAAAAATCTTTGTTTAGCTCTCGCGTCCAAAAAATTACCGCCAAAGACATTGCTCTTATCACCAGACAAATCGCCACTATGTTGATGGCCGGTGTGCCTTTAATACAATCAATCGAAATGATTGGTTCTGGCGCTAAAAACAAAAGTGTTGCCAAGCTTATGGAAGGCATAGGTGATGAGGTTAAAGCTGGTGTGCCGCTTTCTCAAGCTCTTCGCAAACACCCCCGCTATTTTGATGATTTATATTGCGACTTAGTAGCCTCAGGTGAGCAATCGGGTGCCCTTGATAAAATATTTGACCGTGTTGCGCTTTATAAAGAAAAAGCGGAAGCGCTAAAATCAAAAATTAAAAAAGCCATGTTTTACCCTATTGCGGTGTTAGTGGTGGCTTTAATTGTCACCTCTATCCTACTTATTTTTGTGGTACCGCAATTCCAAGATATTTTTAACGGCTTTGGCGCAGAGCTTCCTGCTTTCACCTTGATGGTGATCGGTATTTCAGAGTTTATGCAAGAGTATTGGTGGATGATGCTCATTGCACTAGTTGCTTTTGGATATGCCTACAAAGAAGCTCTTTTAAAAAGTAAAAAACTCAGAGATGCCAACGACAGAGCGATATTAAAGCTCCCTGTTGTGGGTATGATTTTGAATAAAGCAGCGGTTGCGCGCTACGCACGGACACTCTCAACCACCTTTGCAGCTGGTGTGCCACTGGTTGATGCCTTAGACTCAGCGGCAGGTGCCTCGGGCAATGCAGTGTATCGCTACGCTATTTTAGAAATTAAAGCCGAGGTAAGCTCAGGTAATCAAATGAACTGGGCCATGCGTAACTCTAAAATATTCCCCGACATGGTCGTACAAATGGTCGCTATTGGCGAAGAGTCAGGCTCATTAGATGGTATGCTTGCCAAAGTCGCGACTATTTACGAGCAAGAAGTTGATGATGCGGTCGATGGCCTTTCAAGTTTACTTGAGCCTTTAATAATGGCTGTATTAGGTGTGCTTGTTGGCGGTTTAATTGTGGCTATGTATTTACCAATTTTCCAATTAGGTTCTGTTATCTAGTTACCATTCGGGTGTGGTTAATTAAACGCGATGTAAAATCGCGACTACGCCCTTGTAGCAGCGGGTTTATCCCGCGACAATGTATAAAGCACATTGGCCATAGCAATTTAAACGCGATATAAAATCGCGACTACGTCCATGTAGCAGCGGGTTTACCCCGCGACTATGTATAAAGCACATTGGTACTGGTAATTAAACGCGATATAAAATCGCGACTACGCCCTTGTAGCAGCGGATTTACCCCGCAACAATTTATAAAGCGTATTGGTAATGACAATTTAAACGCGATATAAAATCGCGACTACGCCTTTGTAGCAGCGGGTTTACCCCGCGACAATTTATTGCGCTTGTGATGCACAAAAAGTTTTAGGTAGTTTAATGCAAAATTTCTTTCTTGATATTGCCAATGTAATGCAAAGCCAACCGTGGTTTTATTTTTTAACTGTTGGGCTGGTTAGCCTGTGTATTGGCAGTTTTTTAAATGTGGTAATTTATAGGTTACCACTGATGATGAAACGAGAATGGCAATCGGAATGCCGTGTTTTATTAGCTGATGAATTACCATCTCAAAATACCACAGAGCAGGCACCGTTTAATTTAGTTAAACCAAATTCGACCTGTCCAAAATGCAAATCACCTATTAAGGTGTGGCAAAATATTCCTGTTATTAGTTGGTTATTACTTAAAGGTCGCTGTGGCAGTTGTAAAACAGCGATTTCTGTACGCTACCCAATCATAGAAATGCTCACTGCAGGGTTAAGCCTTGTGGTGGCATCACTCTTTGGTGCGACAGAGCTTGCCTTACTTTATATTTTCATTACTTGGGTACTTATTGCTTTAACATTTATTGATATCGATCATATGTTACTCCCCGACCAACTCACTCTTCCACTGGTGTGGCTCACCCTCATTGCAGCAGTCATGGATATCACCATTGCCCCTTCTGATGCCATTATTGGCGCAGCCGTTGGTTACTTGAGTTTGTGGAGTGTTTATTGGTTATTTAAGCTAGCAACCGGTAAAGAAGGTATGGGGTATGGTGACTTTAAGCTTTTAGCTGTATTTGGTGGCTTACTAGGTTGGCAATCAATCTTAACCATTGTATTGCTTTCAAGTGTGGTGGGCGCAATCATTGGTATTGCTCAAATTATTCTGCAAGGTAAAGATAAAACGACCCCGATTCCATTTGGCCCTTACCTTGCGATTGCTGGCTGGGTTACTTTACTGTGGGGTGAACAAATACAAGCTTACTACTTTAGCTATTTAGGTCACTAACTATGGCAAATTGGGTATTGGGGTTAACTGGCGGTATCGGCTCAGGTAAAAGTGCAATTAGTGCGATGTTCGAAAAGCTATCAATCACGGTGGTTGATGCAGATATTGTTGCCAGAGAAGTCGTGCTACCGGGTTCACTAGGGTTAAAACAGATAACAGCCCATTTTGGTGAAGACATTTTAACCTCAGAAGGTACACTAGACAGAGCAAAACTTCGTGCAATTATTTTCGAAAATGAAGCCGAGAAACAGTGGTTAAATGCTTTAATGCACCCACTAATTAGGGAGTCAATGCTTACGCAATTAGCGCAGGCCACCAGCGATTATGTGATACTCGTTGCTCCTTTGTTATTTGAAAATGGTCTTGAACAGTATTGCTCACATACTTTATTAATAGATGTGCCTGTTGATGTGCAAATAGCCAGAACAACGGCCCGCGATAAAGTATCAATTGAACAAGCGAAGAAAATTATCGCATCGCAAATGTCGCGCGAAAATAAGCAACAAAAAGCAAACGATATTTTAGATAATAATCGCCCATTAACCGAGGTTGCCAATGACGTTAAAGCACTTCACCAAGGCTATTTGCAGTTAAGTGCCATGAGTTAATATGGCGTGGTTTTAACCTCAATTAAAGTTAAGAATAAATAACTAGCACAACTTATAAATAACTGACTTTATAGTGAATTTATTTGGCTATTTTGCCGAAATAGACAAGACTCATGTTACACCCTTCTTTTTTCTGATAAATTGTGACAAAAAAAGGATCAACCAAGGTGCGCAATGAATATTAACTCACCGTTACTTAGAAAATTTATTACTCTTGGCCGTATTGACGCAGAAACAGTAAAACTCAAGCAGCGTGAATATAACTCTACGGCTGAGCTTATTTCTAAAAGCTGCCAGATTGATGGCCATGAGCTTGCGGAGCAGTGCACCGATCTTTTTCGCGTTCCTTATTTTGATATTAAAGATTTTGATGTCTCGCTTATCAGTGAAGAGCTGATAAAAGAAAAACTAATTCGCGAACATCACATTCTACCGCTCATTAAAAAGGGCCGTAAACTTTATATTGCAGCCTCTGACCCTACTGACTACGGCGCATTTGAAAACTTTGAATTTAGTACAGGGTTATCATGTGAAGTGGTGGTGGTTGATTACAACCAGTTAGAAAATAAAATAGAACAACTGCTGGATGCAACAGGTGGTCTGCACTTAAGCGAAGATGAATTTAAAGAACTGGGCGATCTAGAAACTGAAAAACCTAAAGATATTTCAGGCAGTGATGAAGACAAAGACGATGCCCCTATCATCGTCTACATCAATAAAATATTGATGGACGCCATTAAAAAAGGCGCATCCGATTTACACTTTGAACCTTATGAACACCGCTATCGAGT
This sequence comes from Pseudoalteromonas arabiensis, assembly GCF_001550155.1. Lineage (GTDB taxonomy): Bacteria > Pseudomonadota > Gammaproteobacteria > Enterobacterales > Alteromonadaceae > Pseudoalteromonas > Pseudoalteromonas arabiensis. The sequence goes on along the minus strand of NZ_LRUF01000025.1, from coordinate 16,442 downwards.
GCGCTTTCGTATTGATGGCATCTTACATGAAATGGCCAGTCCGCCGAATAGCTTAGCAAGTCGTTTATCAGCACGTATCAAAGTGATGTCTCGCTTAGATATTGCAGAAAAACGTAAACCTCAAGATGGTCGCATTAAACTAAAAATAACAGAGCGAAAAAGTATCGATTTTCGTGTCAGTACCTTACCAACTCTTTGGGGCGAGAAAATCGTTATGCGTATTCTCGACTCATCAAGTGCCATGCTCGGTATTGATGTACTCGGTTATGAACCAGAGCAGAAAAAACTCTACATGGATGCCCTTGAGCAACCACAAGGTATGATATTGGTAACCGGCCCAACGGGTTCTGGTAAAACCGTATCGCTTTATACTGGTTTAAATATTCTCAACCAGCCTGAGCGCAATATCAGTACCGCCGAAGATCCCGTTGAGATCAATCTTGAAGGCATTAACCAAGTGCAAATCAATCCAAAAGCAGATATGACCTTTGCCAATGCCTTGAAAGCCTTCTTACGACAAGATCCCGATGTGGTTATGGTGGGTGAGATCCGTGACCTTGAAACTGCTGAAATCTCAATCAAAGCAGCACAAACAGGCCACTTGGTTTTATCTACTTTGCATACTAACTCGGCACCAGAAACCTTAACCCGTTTATTAAATATGGGTGTGCCTGCGTATAACGTAGCAAGCTCAATTAGTCTTATCATTGCACAGCGTCTAGCGCGTCGTTTATGCCCTAAATGCAAGACCCCAGAAAAGCTCCCCGATGAAGAGCTTATTCGCCAAGGTTTTGATAAAGACACATTAAGTGAAATTCAATTATTTGCACCTAAAGGGTGCGACAGTTGTACCGAAGGCTATAAAGGCCGTGTTGGTATTTATGAAGTTATGCAGATCACACCTGAAATAGCGCAAATTATTATGCGTGGTGGTAATTCGCTTGAAATTGCAGAGGTGGCGCTTAAATCTGGCTTTAATAACTTAAGACTGTCGGGGTTAAAAAAAGCAGCAGATGGTGTTACCTCTTTGGCTGAAGTAAATCGTGTGACGAGTTTTTAACTCGTGACTCGATTCTCACGCTGAGCTTTAGTAAGATCACCTAAAATGCATAAGCTTAATTGAGAAGAAAACCATGCCAACAGTTGTAAACTGCCCAACATGTAAAGCAAAAGTCGAATGGTCAGAACACAGTCCGCACCGCCCTTTTTGTTCAAAACGCTGCCAGCTCATTGATCTAGGTGAATGGTCGTTTGAGAATAATAAAATATCGAGCCCTATTAGCAGTGCCAATGAGCTAAACCAAGATATGATTGAGGATATCGAAGCCATGCTTGCTAAAAATGATGACTCGTTTTTTAAAGAATAGTTTTCAAGCTCAAAATGTAAAAATGCGGCATTTAAGCCGCATTTTTTAATTATTTACTGTCTGAACGTTTATCTTTGCGCTCGCCATGTGGACGATGTTGACCTTTCTTGTGGGCTTTTTTACGCATATGCTTTTTAATTTCTTTGTAACTTTCACGCTGCTCAGCATTAAGAACTTGCCAAATAGCATGCTCTGATTTTAGTTTAATCAAAGCAGCTTGTTGTGTTTTTTCTTCACGCGCTTTAATCAATTCCATTGCTGCATTTTCATCAAACGCTTGAGTTGCAAGAAGCACATCCATCTTTTCTTTATAAGCCGCACGATTAGCTTTCATGGTTTCTTTATCACCATGAAGTGCTTTAAATTGCGTTTTTTGCTCAGCAAAAATAGCTTTTAGCTGCGTTTGCTGATCTTCAGTCAGTTGTAATTTATCAATGCCACGCTCAGATAATAAAAAACGCGCGTGTGGGTTCATGCCACGGTGCATATCCCCTTTTGCCATAACAGGAGTTGCAGCAACACTGGCTGCTGCTAAACCACAAACAAATACGAATTTAGAAAGCTTATTTGAAATAGTCATAATCATTACCTTTTGTTGGGTTGTGCTCAATGCTTGTTTTGAGCTGATGAGTTAACTATACAAAGTTCAATGCAAAGGAACGCAAACCAGTGTAAAGGTTATGTAAAGATTCACTTTTACACAATTTACTAAGTAGAATAACCTTATAGAAACGAATAAGTAGGTGTCAGAATGAAACTATTAATGATCGACGACGATACAGGGTTGTGCGAACTACTCAGCGAGTACTTAACCGCACAAGGGTTTGCAGTAGATTGTTTTCATGATGGTGCTGAAGGCTTAGCGCACGCTCTTAATCACAATTACGAACTTATTTTACTTGATGTCATGCTACCATCTATGGACGGCTTTGAAGTGTTAAAACAACTTCGTCAGAAAAAGCTCACGCCTGTTATTATGCTGACCGCTAAAGGCGAAGACTTCGACCGTATTTTTGGCTTAGAGCTCGGTGCTGATGACTACATCCCTAAACCCTTTAACCACAGAGAGTTACTAGCTCGCGTAAAAGCGATAACTCGTCGTATTGAACACATTAATAGCTTATCGCAGCAGCAAACAAGCTCCCTAAGTGTAAATAGCATTCATATTAACCTTGCCACTCGCGAAGCCTCTGTGAATGAAAACACATTGAGCCTGACAGGCACTGAGTACGAGATTTTGGCCATGCTAGTTCAGCATGCAGGAGAAGTCATAAGTAAAGAGCAAATAAGCGAACAAGTGCTCGGCAGACGCCTTGCTCCCTTTGATCGCTCAATCGACATGCACGTCAGCAATATTCGTAAAAAAATTGCTGAGCATGTAAATAATGAACGTATTAAAACAATGCGTGGTAGCGGCTATGTGTTGATTCAAGGCGAGTAATATGAAGACACCTGATTGGTTTAAAAAACCACGTCATTATTTATTTTTAAAGATTTTTGCTTGGTTTTGGGTAACGGTTATCGCCACAATTACCACCTTAGTATTTTTAAGCAAATTAACCAGCAACGTAGGTAATGATGAGCTTCGCGGCCCCATGCTTAAAAACTTGCAATATACGGCAAAAAGTATTGAGCGTATTGTGGCTAAACATGGCAAATCAACACAAGAAGTCATTTCACATCCCCGCCTATCGAAACACAAGTTATTGTATTTAAATGGTGAAGTGCATGGTGTAGAAATGCTCAGTGAGCCTATTTCTAAGGACATAGACTTAAGTTTATTAAACTTTACCAAGCGTATGTCACCACAAATTATCTTTACCGATGAATACCAAGCTTATGGGCCTGTAAAAATCGATGTGCCAGAAGGAACATTTTTCCTTTATGAAATAGATGAAAAACGTAAAAAGCCCTTCTTTGTTGGTCTTTGGCTTATGCCAACGTGGTTAAAAATCATTATTGCGGTAATCGCCTCACTTATGTTGAGCTTTTTCTTTAGCCGCAATCTGATAGCCCCTATCAACAGCCTTAAAGAAACAGCCAATAAGCTTGCGCATGGCGACTTAACGGCACGTGCTGATATCTCTAATTCACGACAAGATGAGTTGGGCGTATTAGGGCGCGACTTTAATACAATGGCAACACAGCTTGAGCAATTAATTAGTGCGCAAAAACGTTTACTTGCAGATATTTCTCATGAGTTACGTTCTCCGTTAACGCGTCTTAAAATGGCAACAGGCCTTGCACAGATGCAAGCAGAAGATGCACAACAAGCCTATTTAGAGCGTATTGAAAAAGAGGCGAATCAGCTTGATAAAATGATTGCAGATGTTTTACAGGTATCTCGCCTTGAAGCAAAAAGTCAGACTTTATCGCTAAGTACACAGTCGATACAGGTTATTATTGATCATGTTTTAAATGATGTTCGCTTTGAGGCAAACCAGTGCAATAAGCACCTCAGCGTTGAGGGAAAAATTGAAAAAGAAGTGCCTTGTGATGAAACACTCATCGCCAGTGCACTTGAGAATGTGCTACGTAATGCAATTAAATATGCTACTCAACACATTCATCTAATACTGTCTGAATCTGATGCGATTTACATTACCATTTGTGACGACGGTAAAGGGGTTGATGAAGCCAACCTTGAAAGATTATGCGAACCTTTCTTTCGTCAAGAGCATGCTAGGGATAGAAATACAGGAGGTACAGGTTTAGGGCTTGCGATTGCCAAAAATGCAATTTCAGCCCATGATGGTACGCTCATACTCGAAAACCAAGAACAAGGCGGGCTTTGCGTTAAAATTCGCCTGCCAATAAAGAGCTAAGTATGTTTTATAGTGATGAAACCAACCTTACTAATAACACAACCAAAATAAACACGTTTTTTTCAGAGCAGTTACAACAAGACTTTTTAACGACCCGTTATGGCACTTTATATTATGGGTTTGCAATTCCACAGCAAGCAACGACAGCAATTATAATTAGCAGTGGTCGTATCGAGTCATTATTTAAATATAAAGAGCTTTTGTGGGAGTTATACCAAAATGGCTATGCCGTCTTTATTGTTGACCATCAAGGCCAAGGACGCTCTTACCGCCTTTTAAAAAACACACATAAAGGCTATGTAAATCGTTTTAGCGATTACGCTGACGACTTTGCTACATTCAACGAAAAAGTGGTACAAACACACTGGCAAGGCAAACAGGTTTTACTTGGCCATTCTATGGGCTGTGCGATTGCTTATGACTTCTTGTCACGTTATCAACATACATTTTCAGGGGCATTTTTATCAGCGCCTATGTTTGATATTTATACCAAAGGCACCCCAAAACCCCTTGCTAAACTTGCCGCGAAAATAGCCTCTTTAATTGGCCTTGGCCGCAGTTATGCGTTTGGACAAAACAATTATTTACCCGTCGACTTTGCCGTAAATGAGCTCACAAGCAGTGAAGTGAGGTATAAACAGTTCAGAGAGCTTTACTTAGCAGAGCCTGATTTACAATTAGGTGGCGTGACCTATGGCTGGCTAAACGCCTCTTTTGATTTCATTGCCATACTCGTAGACAGAAAAGTGTCGATCCCTCTTTTCATTGCCAGTGCAGAGCAAGACACCGTTGTTGATAACGCCGCACAATTTGCGCTCACACATAGGCAAAAAAAAGCACGCTTAAAAAGCTACCCACATGCACGCCATGAGTTGTTATTCGAGCGAGATGAGATAAGACACGCTGTGCTCACTGACTTTTATCAGTTTTGCGATTCTCTGTAAGGTGGCTTTTTAACGACAGAAAGCGGATCTAAGTGCATTAATATGTCCATTTCACAGTCGAAATAAGCCTTTATCATCGCCTCCACTTCATCTGCAACTTGGTGTGCGCGAATAAGGGGTAAGTTGTCTTCAAGCTCTAAGTGCATCTGAATAAATTTAATTTTACCACCTTGGCGTGTACGAATATCATGAGCGCCAAACACCTCTTTATGGCTATTTACAATACTCAGAATTTCCGCTTTTTCTTCATCAGGTAGCTCTTTATCCATTAAGTGGTCGGCACTGTCACGGGCAATATCCCAACTGTTATAAAGTAAGTAAACAGCCACACCAATAGCAAAAAGGGGATCGGCATAGGTCATGCCATACTTAGCTAACACTATCGCGATTAATACCGCGAGATTAAGAATTAAATCGCCTTTGTAGTGAATTGAATCTGCCTTAATAGCGATTGACTCAGTGTGATTAATCACCTTGGTTTGCACAAATACCACAACTAAGGTACATACTATCGCAAATAGACTCACCCAAATACCTAAACTTGAGTGCTTTAGCGTAACAGGGTTGATCAGCCTTTCTATCCCATGAAATGCTAAAAAGCAGCCTGAGCCGGCAATAAAAGCAGCTTGTGCCAGCCCCGCAAGAGCCTCTGCTTTGCCATGACCAAAACGATGATCATCATCAGCAGGACGCAGCGCATAACCAAGTACCAAAAAGCTCATTAGGGATGCTGTGATATCCATTAATGAATCGGTTAACGAGCCCAACATAGACGCAGAGCCAGAGGCTAGCCATGCCCAGCTCTTTGCAGCAATCATCAAACTCACCATCATAATCGTAACAAGACTGGCGGTTCTTACCCAAAACTCATAACTACGATGTTTCACAACAACTTACCTTTAGATATTATCAATCTTGAGTATATCATCTTTTTATTCTAGTTCGTGTATACTCAGCTGCAGATCATATTGTTTAAAAATGAGATTCAAATGCTTGATATTGTGTTGTACCAACCTGAGATCCCACCTAATACAGGTAATATCATTCGCTTATGTGCAAATACAGGTTACGCTTTACACCTTATTGAACCACTTGGGTTTGAATGGGATGATAAACGTGTAAAACGCGCAGGGCTTGATTATCATGAATTTAGTCATGTGCAACGTCATGCCTCTTTCGAAGCCTATCTTGAGAAGTGTCAGCCTAAAAAAGTTTATGCTTGCACGACGAAAGGCAGTCAGTTTCATCACCAAGCCCAATATCAACCTGGTGATTGTTTAGTATTCGGTCCTGAAACCCGCGGCTTACCTGATGAACTAATTCAATCTTTGCCTAAAGAGCAACGAGTACGGATTCCAATGCAAAAAGACAGTCGAAGTATGAATTTATCTAATTCAGTGGCCGTATTTGTCTATGAGTCTTGGCGTCAGCTGGGTTTTGTGAATGGCCAATAAGTTATTGATAAACGTATCTAATAAAAATTCATTAATTTTTTAGCGCGACCCTTTTTTATGAACTAACCTAAATAAGTTAAGCCTGTTCCTAAAGACGAGTCTAGATGCGCTTTTTTACTGTTTTATTCAGCATAACTTTAATGATGCAACATTCTGTTAGCGTTGCATCATCAATCGCATCAAACTTATCTAACAGTATCCCTCTTCTACTCTTCCTTATCCTACTGGCCATCATTGGGCTTTTTATTGCCGTTATTCATAATCAAAAAAGTCAAAAAATGATGTTAATTGATGCGCTCCTATCACAGTCGAAAGATGCGATTTGGGTCAGTGATGAACACTTCAAAATCATTGAAGTGAATAACACGTTTTGTGAAATTTCGGGTTATCGTAAAGAAGATGTCATGGGCAAGGAGTTTAAAGCCCTCACTAAAGATGGCAGAGATCGGCAACTCGAACAAATGATCCAACAAGAGTTAGTACAAGATGGTTATTGGTCAGGTGAAATTTGGAACTTACGCAAAGATGGTCAGCCATATGCACTTGATTTGTGTATTACCAAAGTGGCAACACCTAAATTTCCAAGGCAATTTGTTCGCTATGTAGGTTTATTTGCTGATGTCACTGCACGTAAAAACCATGAGCGGACAATGCTTAGACTCACCACAAAAGACACGGTTACAGGGTTATCAAACCGCACTATTTTTATAGAGTCGTTAGATAAAGCAATCAACGCCTGCAATGACAAATACCCGAGCCTTCTCATTTTATTTATAGATCTGGACAACTTTAAAAAAATTAACGATTCACTTGGTCATACAGTAGGCGACATGCTTTTAAAGGAAGTCGCTTGTAGACTTACCAATGCACTTAACTCAGGTTTTACTATTGCTAGATTAGGTGCTGATGAGTTTGCAATTTTAGTCCCTCCCTACCTTTACTCCGATAAAACCATTTTCTTTGCCAAAAAAACCGCTGATTTAGTACTTCGACAATTTAAAACACCTTTTATGCTTGATGGTTTCGAAACATCTCTTTCCGCTTGCTGTGGAATCGCAATCTACCCTGAGAATGCGTATAACTGCGAAAACCTAATGCGCAGCGCTAACAGCGCCTTAAATCATGCAAAAAAAATAGGCCGAAATACATATCAGTTTTTTGATAAAGAGCGTCATACCCTCGACCCAACAGAGCTCACAAAAGAAAGTGCGTTATTCAAGGCTATTACTAACAATGAGTTCGAACTTTATTTCCAGCCTAAATATGATGCTCAACACAACCGTTTGTATGGTTTTGAGGCCTTAGTTCGTTGGCCCCAAGAAGATGGAAGTTTAATTAACCCTGATGAATTTATTCCTTTAGCGGAACAAAATGGCGCGATTATCCCCCTTACCCAACTACTACTCGCGCAGTTACTAAAACAACTCGCAGCTTGGCGACATCAAAATCTTGCCTTTGGAAAGGTCGCGATTAATATTTCTGCCCTACACTTTCAGCAAAGTAATCTAATCGATACATTAGTTGATAACTTAGCTAAGTTTGATGTGCCAGCATCATGCTTAGAACTTGAAATAACCGAAAGTGCCATGATGGAAAACCCACAATTTGCAGAGCAGCAAATGAGGCGTATTAAATCGCTGGGTGTGCAAATAGCGCTAGATGATTTTGGCACGGGACATTCATCGTTAAGCTATTTAAAACGTTTTCCTATCGATACGTTGAAAATTGATAAGTCATTTGTCAGAGATATTGCTAAAAATGAACAAGATAGAAATATCACAGCGACGATTGTCCGCCTAGCAAAGTATTTGAATATTAACGTTGTTGCGGAAGGAATTGAAACACAAGAGCAGGCGTACATGCTGCACATAATGGGGTGTCACTGTCAGCAAGGTTACTACTACAGTAAGCCGCTCAATGTCGAGCAAGTCAATGAATTCATCAAAAATAAATTGACTAAGCAATTAACTTAAAAACAAAAGCGCGATATAAAATCGCGCTTTTTAATGTCTATAGTTGCTCTTTATAACCTACTCAGATTTTTGTTCACGTCCGAGTAGCGCCATTGCTGCTTCTTTTACATTTTTGTTTTCGTACAACACTTTGTAAATTTGCTCAGTGATTGGCATTTCAATACCTGTACGCTCAGCTAACAAATACACTTCTTTCGTGTTTCGATAACCTTCAACCACTTGACCAATTGATTCTATGGCAGCTTCAACCCCTTCACCTTTGCCAAGTGCTAAGCCAAAGCGTCGATTACGCGACTGATTATCTGTGCAGGTTAGAATTAAGTCACCTAACCCTGCCATCCCCATAAAGGTATCTGAGCGAGCACCCAAAGCACAGCCTAATCGACATAACTCTGCAAGACCACGAGTGATCAGCGCAGTTCTCGCATTGGCACCAAAACCAAAGCCATCCGACATACCGGCACCAATCGCAATAACATTTTTAACCGCACCACCGAGCTGAATACCAATAAAATCGTCATTGTTATACACCCTAAAAGAGCGTCCACAATGCAATAACTCGGCAAGTTGCTTTGCAAAGTCACTGGATGTTGATGACACAGAAATTGCAGTAGGTAGCCCCATCGCCATTTCTTTAGCAAAAGTAGGCCCAGACAACACTGCAAGCGGCATATCATCGCCTAATTCCTGCATCGCAACTTCTTGCAATAAGCGTCCTGTATTTGGTTCCAGTCCTTTGGTAGCCCAAGCTACTTGGGCACCCTCTTGCAACCATGGCTTTATCTGCTGTAGTGTTGTAGCAAATGCATGGCTTGGCACAACCACAAGAATAATCTTGCTGGCCTTAACCGCCGTTTCGAGATCAGATTCAAGTGAAAGGGTTTGTGGAAAATCCACATCAGGAAGATAACGTTGATTCTTTCGCTCAGCTGCAAGCGTGGCAACGTCATCGCTATTTCGCCCCCACAAAGTCACTGGGTGGCCATTTCTGGCAAAGCAAATAGCAAGGGCGGTGCCATACGACCCCGCCCCTAAAACTGTAACAGCTGATTGTGCTGTAGTCATTGCTTATGCGTCTGCTTGAGCCTGTTGCTCTTGAGCTGCACGTTGTTGCATGTACTGAGCAAACAATGCATCAAAATTAACAGGCGCTAAGTTAAGTTGTGGGAAAGTACCACGGTTAACTAAGTTTGAAACTGCTTCACGTGCATACGGGAACAATACGTTCGGGCAAAATGCGCCTAGCATATGTGCTAATTGAACTTCTTCAACTTCACCAATAGTGAAAATACCCGCTTGTTGGATCTCACATAAGAAAGCTGTTTCTTCACCGATTGATGCAGTAACAGTCAGAGCAAGAACAACCTCAAAAACACCTTCTTCTAACTTATTTGAACGAGTATCAAGGTCTAACTTAACTTCAGGCGTCCATTCTTTTTGAAAGATAGCTGGTGAGTTTGGTGTCTCAAAAGAAACATCTTTTGTATAGATACGTTGAATTGTGAATTGAGCACCTGCTTGTTGTTCTGCTGCTGCGTTCTGGTTTTCTTCGTTCATTGTAATTCCTAACTTGTATTCGTTTTTATAATAAATTTTAAGCGTTCAGCTTAGCGTCTAATAGACCTTGTGCTTCTATCGCCATCATGTCGTCGCAACCGCCAATATGTTCATCATTAATAAAAATTTGCGGCACTGTATAACCACCATTGGCTTTGTCGATCATTTCGTCACGACGTTCAGGATGCTCACCAATGTCAATGTTCGTATAACTTACACCTTTACTGTCTAGTAAAGCTAATGCGCGTTGGCAAAAAGGGCAGTACGCCTTGGTGTAAAGAACAACATTACTCATAATAAATCCTCTATTGGGCTGCTACGTGATGCTATTAGCGACCGGTTGTCGTTGGTAAACTGGCCGATTGCCAAGCACCCATACCACCCGATAATACATATACACGTTCAAATCCTGCTTTATGCATTGCAGTTGCGATACCTGAGGCGGTCATGCCCGTGGTACATACTAGTATAATGGGTTTACTCTTGAACTTTTCAAGGCTTGAAAAATCAGATTGTTTTGCCTTTTCTGAGCTTAGGTGTGTTGCTCCTGCGATATGACCTGAGTTAAATTCTTTTTGAGCTCTAATATCAACAACTTGGCCATCTTCACGGTTAATCAACAAAGTCACTTGTTGTGGATTAATTTGACGAATTGCTGAAAATTTACTTTTAAACCAGCTACTGATAAGCATTGCCACCAATGCAAGCCAGATAATGCTCAATATCGGATGATTACCGACAAATTCAATGTATTGATCCATGCGTTTTCCACTAAGATATCTACGACCACGGCGACTTACCATGGGGTTATTAAAATATGCCACGCAAGTATACGTGCTTGAATCGAAAATACTAGAGCGTGAAATATTTTAATATGACATATTGATAGCTGATCAAAACCATAAAACACGGTATGCTAATGGTATATAAGTGCCAATCTTCAGGAGCGATAATGACAGAGCATAAAAAACCATTGGTATTAATGATCTTAGACGGTTGGGGATACCGTGAAGACACAGAAAGTAATGCAATACTTGCTGCTAATACCCCTGTACTCGATGAACTTTGGGCAACGCGTCCTCATACACTCATTTCAGGGTCTGGCCTTGATGTTGGTTTACCGCAAGGGCAAATGGGTAACTCAGAAGTGGGTCATGTTAACTTGGGTGCTGGCCGCATTGTCTACCAAGATTTTACGCGTATCACTAAAGCGATTGAAGATGGTGAGTTCGCTCACAACCCTGCTCTTGTTGAAAATATCGATAAAGCAGTCAACGCAGGTAAAGCTGTTCATATCATGGGACTTTTAAGCCCAGGTGGCGTTCATAGCCATGAAGATCATATCGTTGCTACTATCGAGCTTGCAGCGAAGCGCGGTGCCAAAGAAGTATACTTCCATGCTTTCTTGGATGGTCGTGATACGCCACCACGCAGTGCAAAAGCCTCTATTGAGCGGATTGAAGCACTATTTGCAAAACTGAACTGTGGTCGCTTAGCAACCTTAGTGGGTCGTTACTATGCAATGGATAGAGACAACCGCTGGAATCGTGTCGAAGCTGCTTATGATGTTATGGTGAGTGGTATTGCAGGTCACAGTTTTAGCGACGGAGTGAGCGCACTCGAAGCCGCCTACGAACGTGATGAAAATGATGAATTTGTCGCGGCAACAACAATTGTGCCTGATGGCCAATCAGCAGTAGAAATTAACGATGGTGACACAATTATTTTTGCCAACTTCAGAGCTGATCGCGCTCGTGAAATGACCCGCGCATTTGTTGACGCTGACTTTGATGGTTTTGAAAAAAAGAAAGCTCCTGCTCTTAGTGGTTTTGTAATGATGACAGAGTACGCTGCCGATATTAAAGCCCCTGTTGCATTCGCACCAGAACCTCTAACGAACGTATTAGGTGAATGGCTCGAGAAGCAAGGTAAAACGCAACTGCGCATCTCTGAAACAGAAAAATATGCACACGTCACCTTTTTCTTTAGTGGCGGCCGTGAAGATGAATTTGTTGGCGAGACTCGTGAACTAATCCCATCACCACAAGTGGCAACTTACGACCTGCAACCTGAAATGAACTCAGAAATGCTAACCGATAAACTTGTTGAAGCAATTGCCAGCGGTAAATACGATGCCATTATCTGTAACTACCCTAACGGCGATATGGTTGGACACTCAGGCGTATTCGAAGCGGCTGTCAAAGCATGTGAAGCAGTTGATCACTGTATAGGCCGTGTAATTTCTGCACTTGAAGAGCACGGTGGTGAAGCGTTAATTACAGCTGACCACGGTAATGCCGAGCAAATGGCCAACCCTGCAACGGGTCAAGCACATACAGCCCATACCAGTGAACCAGTTCCCTTTATTTACGTGGGCCGTGACGCGACAGCTCACGATGGTAAAACACTGAGTGACGTTGCTCCAACAATGCTTCACTTAATGGGTCTTGAGCAGCCAAGCGAAATGACTGGCAAACCAATTATGACGCTGAAATAAACAATGAGAAAACGTATTAACCACTTCCTAAAAACTGGTTTAATACTGGCTTCATTAGCAGGAACAGGAGTTGCTGCTAATGAAGATCAAACCAAAAAAGACCTATCCGAAATTCAATCAGCTTTAGAAAAATCGCAAGCTAACCTTAAAGGACAGAGGAAGTCTATTTCTGACATGCGTAGTGCACTTCGTAGCCACGAGTTAGAAATAGCTAAAAATGCAAAAGCGCTGAATCTCGCTGCACAATCAATTAAAGAGAACGAGCAACAACAAGCTAAACTTCAAAATAAAGCCAAACAATTAAAGCAAGAGCAAGCTGAACGTCAAGCTGTGCTAGCAGCCCAACTAAAAAGTGCTTATATGTCTGGTGGCCATGATTATTCAAAAATGCTCTTAAGCCAACAAGACACGGCAAAAATTGAGCGCACACTCAGTTACTATAACTACTTAAATAAAGCACGAATAGCGCAGCTTGAAGAGCTTAAGGCGCTACAAATCCAAATTGCGGATAACCAAGCAGAACTTGAGCAAACCAAGTTGCGTCTTGTTGAATTACATAACGAGCAAAAGGCACGACAACAAGCACTTGTCAGCGCGCAACAAGACCGTAAGAGCAACCTCAACAAATTACAATCAGCCCTAAAAGAAACAAAAAGCTCAATTGATTACCTCAAAGAAAATGAACAAACGCTTATCACCGCCATAGAAGAGTTAGAAAGAGAGCGCTCAAAAAAGGTTGAGCTACTTGGCTTGCAAAACAGTAAAGGCAAACTTGACTGGCCAACAAAAGGAAAAATTCGTTACAGCTTTGGACAGCGTAAACACGGTAATATTGACTGGAAAGGCGTTCTCATTGGCGCTAGAGAAGGCAGTGATGTCAAAAGCGTGCAAAATGGGCAAGTTGTCTATGCAGACTGGTTAAATGGTTTTGGCTGGGTGATTGCTATTGATCATGGCGATGGTTTTATGAGCTTATACGGCCACGCCCAAACTTTACTTCGTGATGTGGGCGATCTTGTCAGAGAAGGCGAAATTATAGCCTTAGTTGGCCAAAGCGGCGGACAATCAGATCCTGGTCTATACTTTGAAATACGCCATAAAGGACGCGCAGTAAATCCTGTAAAATGGTGCAGACGTATTTAATTGATTAAATAGCTGCACCCTATGAGGAGCAGCTGATGCTAAACACGACTTACCCATTTAAATTATACTCTCCTTCAGCCAAGCTATACACTTGGCTGTCATTTCTACTGCTTATAGCCTTCGTATATTTATTGCTGCAACCGTCTTTGGTCAATGCTAAACCATCACTTAAAGCGCTTCATACACAGCAGTTAAATGAAATTCTATTTAATATACATACCTATTATGTGGATGATCTCAAGTTACAGAATACCTTTATTACTCAACCCGATAATCAACAAATTGAAGCCTTATTTGAGCGCTTAGACCCCTACTCAAAATACTTAGATGAAACAGAACTAGACGCCATTTTCAGCAGTACGAGCGGCCGCTACACAGGCATTGGCATAGAAGTAAAAATAGAGCAAGGACATGTCGTTGTTGTTAATACTATTAGCAACTCCCCCGCTGCACTAGCAGGATTAAAAGAGAACGATAAAGTGATTGCTATAAATCAACAGCCTATCGCTAATAAAAGTATGAGTGAAATAACAAAGCTTATTCAACAAAGTGGTCAATCAGCGGTAGATGTTTCAGTTTTACGTGAACAAGATACCTGGCTCAGTTTTTCTATCAAACGCCAACAAATCAACTTAGAAAGCGTGCAGGGCTACCTTGCAGACACCGGTGTTGCTCTGTTAAGTATCAATACATTCAACAACCATACCCTGCACGATGTTGCGCGTGAAATAGCAAAAATGCAGATGAATAACGGATTTCCACTATCAGGACTAATTATCGACTTGCGTGATAACCCTGGAGGCACATTGCAGGGTGCCATTGAAGTATCTGATTTATTCTTGGATACCGGAGTTATCGTCTCAACCAAAGGTCGATTTAATGAAGCAAATCAACATTATCAAGCGCATGATGGCGATATCCTAAATGGCGCCCCCATTGCGGTATTGATAAATGAAAACTCAGCGTCTGCAGCGGAAATATTAGCAGCAGCCCTTAGAGATAATGAACGAGCAACACTAATCGGCGAGACAACTTACGGTAAAGGCTCGGTACAATCACTCATCCCTCTAGGTAATGGCAACACAGCACTTAAATTGACGACTGCTCGCTATTACACCCCAACGGGTCAGTCAATAGAAGGAAAGGGAGTCACACCTGATGTGAGTATAAATCAAACAATGCTTTCAGAAATTAACCAAGACGCTATAATAAAAAACATCCAAGAGTTAGCTTTATTCAGCTCACTACTTGATAGACAAGATAAAAAACAACTCACTGCCCAGCAACTCTTAATCGTGCAGTAAGTGAGTGCCTACATGGAAAAAATAATTACAACAAGTGAAGTTATTAAAAGGGTTACTACTCGCAGTATGTTTGCCAATGTTTTGCTCTGCAAAACAAATTGCTATCGTCATTGATGATATAGGCTACCACCAACGCGATCTTGATATTTTAAACTTACCGGGGCAGGTCACTTTCTCAGTCTTGCCCCATACACCCTATGCCCAAACGTTTGCTGAACGCGCCAGTAAAATAAATAAAGAACTTTTACTACACATTCCTATGCAGGCTCTCGATAATAGCAAAGCACTTGGACCTGGCGCTCTCACTGAATCGATGAGCAAGTCAGAATTACAAGCCACACTTGGGCACGCACTTGCATCGCTTCCACAGGTAAAAGGTGTAAATAATCACATGGGATCCGAGCTAACACAGTTAACAGAGCCCATGAAATGGACCATGGAAGTTTTAAAAAAACGTGGTTTGTACTTTTTAGATAGCCGAACAACAAGTCAAAGCGAAGCACAAAATGCCGCTAACTTTTACGGTGTAGCAAATGTCTCAAGGCATGTATTTCTTGATAACGTAGTGACAACACAGCAATTGACACAGCAGCTTGAAGAACTAAAAGTTAAAGCCGAACACTTTAATTATGCAATAGCGATAGCCCACCCTTACCCAGAAACCGTTGCTTTCTTACAAGAAGCCTTACCTGAGCTAGAAAAACAAGGTTATGAACTCGTTCCCTTATCTCAACTAGTTGAAACCAAATATATTCAGCTTGCCAAAGCCGAGCAGAAGCAAGGTGAATAGTACCCCCACTCCTATTGGCTGTAGTGAGCGAATTTAATACTGCTACGTTAACTACTGCGATGAAAAGTCGCGACGACACACAAAACCCGCAGCTTGTCTGCAACGGCTTCATTGTCTTGGGCGGATTTTTCCGCGTCATTAGCTGTCTATTCGCTCATAGAGCGCACGATGTAAAATCGCGACGACACACGTGTTGGGGCGAGCTTATCGCGTAGCAGCGGGTTTATTCCGCGTCATGGGGTGTCTGTTCGCGGGTAGCGCGCGATGTAAAATCACGACCACATACGAAAAAACCCGTTGCATTGCTGCAACGGGTTTCTCTAATTAGGAGTCATGGTGCGCTACGCAGTAGGATGTCCTACTTTCACATGGCGAATGCCACACTACGCCTACAAGGATAGAAGTAGTAGGGTCTTGGTTGGGTGTTTTATTTTTCTACAGGCAACAAAAAACCCGACTCTTTCGAATCGGGTTTCTCTAATTAGGAGCCATGGTGCGCTACGCAGTAGGATGTCCTACTTTCACATGGCAAATGCCACACTATGCCTACAAGGATAGAAGTAGTAGGGTCTTGGTTGGGTGTTTTAT
>NZ_LRUF01000024.1:607969-658688 GCF_001550155.1 Pseudoalteromonas arabiensis | reverse complement strand
TAATGCCAGTCAGTTAAGCTGACTGGCTTTTTTCTTTGTGGGGTATTTAGTCGGTCTTTTCCTCACAACTCTTGGGTAATACCTATCAGGCCGTTTGTCAGGTAATTTCATCATCCTTAACGATTCCATCAGGTATTCATAGTGAACGGGCAACTTGGTTACTGTTTCCGGTAAAGTGGTTAGGAAGAACACGATGATGTGTCTCATGCAGAGGCCGAAGCTAAGCCGCGATGGGGATAGCTCAGGCATATCTTTAACGGCATCCAGCATAATCATCCGAATCAGGTTGTAGGCCAGTAGTAGTCCCCAGAGCTCCTGTCGTACCATCTCAGGTTTCTTGCTACGAAGTGTTAGCTTGGCCTGATTTAGCGTCTGTTTCATTTCCCTGAACCCTAGCTCTATTTCCCAGCGTTGAACGTACACATCAACAACTTCTTCGTAGGGAAACTGCAATACATCGACCATTGAACTGAGCACATGGTAGCTTTTCCCGTCTACTTTGTAACTGGTTAGCCTCGCGTCGATGGTTTCTGGTAGACCATCAAATTTTTTCCGAGCCTGAGGCGAAGTCTTGAGAGTGATAACAGCATCATGTTCGCTTAGTCGGTGTTTTACTGTGTACTGTAGATCTTTACGGGCAGGGAGCATCCAGTGCGTATTAACGCCTTTAGTCATCCATAAGTACAATAACCCCAGCGAATAATATCCTCTGTCGAAAAGAGTCAGAGAGTTATTGGGAACCGAAGGAATAAGCCGCTGCGCAAGAGACATCTCCCCCACATCCCGACTGTCAAACTCACTGGCCAGTAGAAGGTGGCTGGAGGTTTCCATCAGACTACACATGCGTACCTGTGGATACGGATTATCGCCTTTAGCATTACGGTCACAACCGAATGCAGTAAGGTTCTCACCGGTATCCTGAGCACGAAACATCACGCCATCAACTGCTAACACATTTAAACCACACCACTGTTCAAAGGCAAAATCACCAAAGGCCCGTTGTGCCATCAGCTTAAAGACGTGACCGACAGCTTCATCACCTAGTCGTTGCCGAGCTTGAACTACCGCACTGGGGGCAACAAATCGATTTTTACCTGGTAATGAGATATCAAGTTTATTTGCGATGTCCCAGACAGGGTCATTACGAAAAAGACTCATACCCACGATAGTAAATACGACCGAATCCAGAGGTAACCGGCGACGTCTGATAGTTGCTACGCCCGATAGTGTATAGGCTTGCTGAAGAAGTTCAGGGTCGACAAAAGACATAAGCTTATCGACAGCCTTCAAGTCTTCCGCATGACTAAATGTTTCATCGAGGTTTGTGAGTAAAGACATAAAAAAATCCGATATCAGTTTCTGATATCGGATTTTGAAGCCTTTAAAAGATCGGTCAACCGATCATGAAAATATTCTTAACTGATCGGCATTAGGTTTTATACCGGCTTTTTTATGCAAAATACCTGTATATAAGCAAAATTTAGTAGTTCATACAGTACTGTGCAAAACACTGTATAGCTTTAGTGGTAAATTTCTCACCTTTTTCAACCTTCAAAACAAAACCATAACCAATTGTTTAATAACAACTAAATATTTTTAATTAAAATAAAACTGAACTATTGGTTAAAAAATAGCAAAAAAGTACTTGCGCAAAAACACTGTATAAACTACTGTATACACATACTGTATAAACAACCAGTGAGTGAAAGTTATGTTACAGCCAATTACATTAAGAACAGTTAAAAGCTACCAACAAGATAACGACAAAGCGTCTGTTAATTTAATTCAAATTGAAGACGAAATATCAGCAACCTTTGAGCTATTAAAAGTATTGCATCATTACAATAGCCAAAATGCATGGACACTATTAATTGCCCCTGATCATGTTCCTAGCAAAGCATTATTAGATTCGTGTTCGATTGATACCAGCAAACTACTTGTGATCAGACAAAAGCATTTAGTTAACCTTGAGTACGTACTTAGCTCAGCATTACATAACGGTAACTTTGCTGCTGTGATCACATGGACAGATATTGTAAACAACCACCAACTAGATGCTATGAATTTAAACCTTGAGCAGGCATCTGCTAAGTTTTATTGTTTTACAAAAAGCGCCCAATTAAACAATTTAGTACCCCAGCCACAATAGGCTTGTTAAAATAACAATTTATAGTTTTAGGTAAGTTGTTATGACATCACTCACACACTCCCTTTGTCCTTGTGGCAGCGAATTGACTTACGAGCTTTGCTGCCAGCCATTTCATACAGGCGCAAGCCAAGCTGATACTCCACAGCAACTTATGCGTTCTCGTTTTAGTGCTTACGCGCTAAAAGATGCAAAATATGTATTTAGTACCTATGCACAAAGCCAACAAGCCGCTAACTCGGTTCGCGAAATCAAAGATTTTGCTAATAGCTGTCGTTTTACCAAACTAAGCGTTTTAGATACTGAATATAACGAGCAAGAAGGTTTTGTAGAATTTAAAGCAAATTACTTTTACCAAAACTTGTATTGTGAGTTACACGAGAAATCGCGTTTTATTAAAGAAAATGGCCTGTGGCGTTACCTAGATGGTGATATAACGCCCGTTGCAGATATTAAAATTGGCCGTAATGATGAATGCCCTTGTGGTAGCGGCAAAAAATATAAAAAGTGTCACGCAATTTAAATCACGGCTATTCACTTTTTATATAGCCAATCTAAACCTTGACTGGCCGTTGTAGGGAAAGCCGTTGCGTGGTGGGCATGTGGAATAACAAATAAATTTGTCATCACGTGTTCGCCACTTTGCTTATTAATTTTATCTACTAATTGCTTAGTACCAGAAACCATTTTTTCACCTTCACTCTCTTCAAGCTCACCCACTGCGATGTAAACTTTTGTTGTGTTGGTAGCTGGTTGTACAGTCATAGCTAATATTGAGTTTTCTTTAAACCACACTGATGGACTGCCAATTATATAGCTTGAAAAAAGCGTCGGCTCGGTAAATAAGGTATAAGCAGCAAACAGGCCCCCTAACGAGTTACCGACAAGCGTCTTTTGCGTGCCAGTGCGATAATGCGTGTTAATATAAGGGATAACAGTCTGTTTTAAGTAATTTAAATGTTGCTTAGCGCCCCCTGTAGCACGTTTCCATGTCTTATCAACAAACGGTGTGTAATCATGAATTCGGCTATTTAGCCCAGATATGCCCTTTTGATAACCAACGGCAACAAGAATTACTTCCTCAATGGAGCCTGAATTCATCATAAAACGGCTAGCACCTGAGGCTATGGGTAAACTGTAATTGGCATCTAACAGATAAACCACTGGGTAACGTTTCTGGTTTTGCTTTTGATAGCTACGTGGCAGTTTGATAGTAATGGGGTATTCGTTTTCTGTATGTTTATCTTTTAGCAAAACTGTATTAGTGCGCGGCAAAGTATAGGGTTCAGCCCAAGTGGTAAAGCTTGTCCCAAAAATACAGAACATCAAAATAAAAAGTATATTAGGCATCGTTAATCCTTTAGCCATTTCTTAACGGGTAACACCCACTCATCTTTTGGCTTATAAAATGCGCCATGAGAGAGTCCTGTATTAATGCTTATTTCTTTGAACTTAGTGGCTTCACTCCTATCAATTAAAAATTGGCAAGAGCCAACCTGATCTGAACGCTCAAAGATTGAGTAAACCTTACCGTATGCCCTAACTGATGGATGCTTTTTAATTAAACTGGCACAACCTGCTAATATAATTAAGTTGATATTTGTGCGTTTAAGTTCATTGGCTGCCAGTATCGATAATGCCCCACCCCGTGAAAAACCAACTAGACTAATATGCGACTCAGGAACACCTGCCTTTAATAAGATGTCGACATCAGCAGCTAACTTTTTAGCAAATAAAAATGGGGCCGTGCCTTTTTTTCGGTGGTATGCAATTAAGTTATAGGCTGGATCTGCTAGTGCTTTTTTAATTGCAGGAAAATCATAAGTGCCATATTTTGGATGGCGTGGACGAATGTGCTCACCTTCGACGATGTAACCATGAGAATAAAAAACATAATGCTCATTGCTATTGAAGCTACTAGGAAGCTCATCATAAATCGTATTTGCTTGGACTTGGCATCCGCAAATAACGAGCAGTAATAAAAAACAGCGCATACTAATCCATAGCTAGGCAATAAAAATGGGCCATAAGGCCCACTCTTAGATTCGCTCGTTTGACGTTTACTCTTCGTCAAACTCTTGTAATTGTCGCTGTGCAGGACGCGCTAAGATTTCAACATAAAACGTCATAAGTCCTTTGGCTTCAATATCGCTAATGCATTTGTTGATCTCTGCCACATGCACAACCTGAGCATCTTCTGCAGATTCGCCAAACTTACAGTCAAACGCCCAATAATCAGCCCCTTCAGGAAGTGTTTTGTTGCGTTCACGTTTTAAGTATTTTTTTACTTCATGTTTGGCTGCATCAACCATACGAGGATATTTGATTTTCTCATGGTTAAGCGTGAATGTTTTTTTCATTATGGTCCTAATAACTTGATTCAATAGTCATGGCATGAAGCCACTAGGTCGTATTATAACAAGCACATTTAAAATTAGCTGTAGTTTTTAATAATACGTTGGAATTTACCTATATTACCTATTGTAGCGTACAAGAAAGTTATGACAATTGAATTAATTGTTTAAGCTGTCGCTAAATACAAAGGCTGATGAATTGATTCGTCTTTTAAGCCATCATAAAAAGCCGCTGCGTCCATTTGTGGTCGCTCTGTAACACTATTATTAGTGTAATAACGCTTTCTAACAGCAGGTTCGCAATTATCAATGACATTTAACGGCACATGGCATTTATCATCACGAATTGTCAGTGGTTCTGGGTTTAAACATTGACGTAAACGTATATCTGTAAGCCCACCACTTAGAAGACGGAAAGCATTTTGCTCGCCAATTAGCATGTCAAATTGCTCTGGTGCTAATGCTTGCTTTGGTCCCGCCCCTAATTCATTACGTAGCGCTTGCTCAGATATTTGGGTGTTAGCTAACTCTGATTTTGGGAGGTGAAACTGACTAAAGTCGAGCACATCATGAGAGAGCATTGCCAATAGTAAAGCAAATTCTCCACTGCGTTGCTCATGAACACTTTTATTAAGACGATTATCAAGTTGACTCTCATTGAGTAACAAACCATCAATTTGCATAGACTTTAGCCGAATAGTTTCAAGATTAACCAGTTATCGGCATTAATCCATTTTTCTTTAGTTTTTTTCTTTACTTAAATAATCAGTTTGCTATTATCAGCGCCGTTGCATTGGAGGGGTTCCCGAGCGGCCAAAGGGATCAGACTGTAAATCTGACGGCTCAGCCTTCGCTGGTTCGAATCCAGCTCCCTCCACCACTTTTCTACGCTCAGTTAAGTGGGGCCAAATGCAATAACAATTAGTGTGGAGGGGTTCCCGAGCGGCCAAAGGGATCAGACTGTAAATCTGACGGCTCAGCCTTCGCTGGTTCGAATCCAGCTCCCTCCACCACTTTTCTAAACGACTTCTCTTTATATCTATTTTTTATTATCTCATTGCCATCGTAACTGACTACCGTTTACTTTTAACCACTGACTTGCTTTTTTATAATCAGGGTAAAAGCGACTCACACGCTGCCAAAATACAGAACTGTGATTCATATATTTTAAATGCGCAAGTTCATGAACAATTACATAGTCGATTACCCACGTTGGCGCACAGGCTAAGTGTAGGTTGAAAGTTAACTCTCGACGTTGATTACAGCTCCCCCAGCGACGTTTATAATGTTGCACTTTTAACTGTTCTGGTAAGGCCTCCTGCATTTTCAAGCAGTAGTCGTGAATACGCATTTCAAGGTAGCTCTCTAGCTTATGATGTAAAAAGTCTTCCAGTAATGACAAATACTTACTCTCTGTATTCTTTACACGTGATGACACTGATAAGCTCAGCTCACTTGAGCGTTCATTTTGTTGCCAGTGACTACTTTTGCCTTTATTAAGCTTAATTGCTAACGGTTGGTTAAATAAGTTTATTACGCCCGTTTCCAATGGCAACTGCTGCATTTGTGCTTGTGACGTTTGCTTAGCAATTTGTGCTTGTACCCAGTCTTTTTTAGACACGAGCCAGGACTCTATATCACCTAGTGGTACAAAGTGCGGCGCGTAGACTGTTAGCTGCTGCTGAGCTACTTTAATCGCTACTGTTTTCCTACGTTTACTGCGTTTTAATGTGTAATCCAACAAAAAATAAACCAATTCAATGCATAAAATCTTGGTATTACATTTTACCCTGTAAAATACCTGCTAATCTATAAATATGACTAACAAATAAGTTTTCATTCTTATGCCTGATAAACCCTGTTGTAGTTATACCTCTCCCACAGGAAAAAAGTGCCAAGAAACTGATATGGGATCTGGCTTTTGTTTTTGGCACGACAATAAATTTGATAAGTCTGGGCTTGAACTAACGCAGAAATTGGAGCGTTACGCTAAAAAAGGTGGGTTATTACAAGGCTTACAATTACAAAGAGCTAACTTATCTGGGCTTAACTTAATTAAGCAAGATGATGAAGAAGGTTATGATCTCTCCTACTGCAATTTTTACCGAGCAAACCTATCTGGTGCACATTTATTCAATAATAGAATTGCCAATGCCTCACTCATGAAAGCAAATTTACATAATGCGAGCCTGCATTACTGTGATTTGAAGGACACAAACTTGCTTGGCGTTAAACTCAACGATAGCCGCATCGATAATATTGATTTGGGAGAAAAGTTATTACAAGAATCGCAAGCAATTAAAGCGCGAAAAAATAAACAACATAGTCAAGCACATGATCTATTTGAACAATCCGAAGAGATTTATCGAAATCTTCGTAAAGCATCGGAACATCAGGGCCTTTTTGAACTCGCAGGTAACTTTACTTATAAAGAACTTCGCATGAGACATGCACAGTACCCCAAAGGTTCTACAAAGCAAATTACCTCCAGCTTTATTGATATGTTATGTGGGTATGGGGAAAAACCTGAAAATGTGATTCGCTTTAGCTTATCACTGATAATCTGTTGTGCTATTTGTTATTTTTTATTTGGCGTGAGCTATGACAATACTGTTTTGCAACTAAACTTTGATAACTCCTTTTCACAAAATTTATCAGCACTTTTAAATAGTATTTATTTTAGTGTCGTTACCTTTACCACCTTAGGCTATGGAGACATCACGCCTATTGGCCTTTCAAGACTTATAGCGGCTATTGAAGCATTTTGTGGTAGCTTTTCTCTTGCATTGTTTGTGGTGGTATTTGTAAAACGTATGACGCGCTAGTGAACGATAAACGAGCCTTGATGTTTTTTTGCTTCATACATTTTTTTGTCTGCACGATTAATTAGCTCCTCGGCATCAACCGTGCTATCGAGAGGGGCAGCAACCAAACCAAAACTTAAATGAAGTTCTGGATAACGGGCTTCGAATGATGCTATTAGCTTATCGCAAATGATAATTGCATTTTGTATTTCACAGTCAGGTAAAATCATACAAAACTCATCTCCGCCATAGCGGCATGGAATATCGATTTCCCTAATATTTTCATGAAGATATTGTCCTATATATTTCAGCACTTCGTCCCCTTTTAGATGGCCTTGAGTATCATTTACTGCTTTAAAGTTATCTAAATCAAAATACACAATGGTTAAAGGTAGTTTATGTCGTCTGGCTCTTGCGAGGTCTCGCTGTAACAGCTCTTGCATTACTCTACGATTATATAAATTGGTTAAAGGATCTAATTTCGCTAATTTTTCAAGCTCTTGTGTGCGCTGTGCCACCTTTTCTTCTAGCCCTTTAGCATAAACCTCGGTACGACGTTTTGCATTTTCTATTTCACCGACAAGGCTATCAATGTAAGTATCGAAAACCAGCGTGGTATCAAAGTAAATCAATTTATCAACTGTTTGCAATGTTAGACTAAGCTCAGCTTGATCAATTATTGTTGTTCGCAAAACCTCAAAAATTATTTCTTTGAGCGTACACACTGCCGAAAGGTATAGCTTAGGTTCAACACCAATCCGTTTATGCACCATACCAATACGCAGTCGGTTATTTACATACTCGTGTTCATAGCGTCCACAAAATAAATCAATAATGTATTGTCGCTGTGCATCTCTTAGCCTAGTCAGTGTATCCGCATCACCAATCAGTAAAGATATTTCGTCGACTTCGGTTTGTTTTTGGTAAAACTCATTAACCATATTCTCAATTGATGACTCAATCACCGCTTTATAATTACTCAAAGACTTTAGGCTCTGCGGGGTGAGGCCAAGAAGGCTCATTCGATGCTGAATTTCAACATCGTTTATGTGCATTTGTTCTACTAATGTCTGCTCAGTTCTACGCATAAA
Organism: Pseudoalteromonas arabiensis; assembly: GCF_001550155.1. GTDB lineage: Bacteria > Pseudomonadota > Gammaproteobacteria > Enterobacterales > Alteromonadaceae > Pseudoalteromonas > Pseudoalteromonas arabiensis. The sequence continues at coordinate 650,293 of NZ_LRUF01000024.1, read as the reverse complement.
GGACCTATAACTACACAACTGTTAATTAAATATAGCTAATGAAATCAAACCTACGTACTCACATAGTAGGTTTTTCTCTAAATTCATGTAGATTTGTATTAGACTATAATGATATGCAGCGATATTGAGTTATTATGCTAGCGAAATTTTTTATTACTGACCAAAATCCAAACTTAATTATTAGTGGTGTGTATGACCCGAGTTTAGTCATCCTCTCAATCGCAACGGCTATATTTGCCGCTTATTTTTCACTTCACTTAATTGATCTAGCAGACAGAACCCGCTTTGACTCCTATAAAAAGCTAAGTAATGCAACCAGCGCATTAATACTCTCGGGTGGTATCTGGAGTATGCATTTCATTGGTATGCTGGCTTTTTCGCTGTGTACTAAAATAAGCTACTCCCCTGGGCTCACCTTCTTCTCATTTGTACCTGCCTTTTTAACCTGTTACACGGGTATGTCTTTTTTACGTAACAAAGCTGCCAGTCATATTCCTCATACCGTAAAGCTACTGATAAGTTCTGTACTGTTAGGTGCTGGCATCGGCACGATGCATTACACTGGTATGGCAGCAATGGAATTAAGCCCTTTACTTCGTTACGATCCACTATGGTTTGCTGCCTCTATCGTTGTTGCTGTGCTACTCTCTTTTATTGGTTTGTATGCTCGTTTTCATTTAAGAGATCATGTTAAGCGTCTCAGTCAATTACAAAACCGTGTCATCTGCGCCATCATTTTAGGCTTAGCCGTTGCGGGAATGCATTATATGGGAATGGCTGCCACACGGTTTGTCGCAACCTCGCCCTTCCTTTCTGAAAACCAAGATAACTCGCATCTGATTTTCATTGCCGTGAGTGTTTCATTTGCAACCGTGTTACTCACCGCTATCGTCGGAATTATTAACGGTATGATCCGTTATCGTATGCTGTTAGCTGAAAAATCAGCAGAGGAGTCTCGCTTAGATGCCATATTGAGTACCGCTATAGATGGTATTGTCACCATAGATATTAAAGGCACTATCTTGAGCTTTAATAAGTCGGCAGAGAGCATTTTCGGTTGGAACCAAGAAGAGGTACTAGGCAAAAATGTTAACATGCTCATCAATGACGACATTGCCAATCAACATGATGGCTTTTTATCTAACAGCGCAAATCATGAATTGAAAAAAGTCATCGGTGTAAATCGAGAGGTATGCGCAAGACATAAAGATGGCCACCAATTTCCAATTCGCTTGGGCCTTGGCGAAGCTAAGCAACCTGATGCAGAAACATTATTCGTAGGCTTCATAACCGACTTAACAGAGCAGCGCGCGCTACAAAAGAGTTTAGAGGAAAAAGAACAGCAATATCGCACATTAATGAATAACACACCTGGCGCTGTTTTTCGCTGTTTATTAGACGATCATTGGAGTATGTTGTTTATAAGTCCAAGAGTTATGGACTTAACAGGTTATAGCCACCAAGAGTTTGTATCTCAAGCCATCACTTTTTCAGACATCATCAATAAAGACGACGAAGCTCATATTTCAGAAGTAATGGCCGAGGCTATTGCTAAGAATAATCAATACGCTGTTGAATATCGTATTCGTCACCGCAGTGGTAAAACAGTGTGGGTTCTAGATCAAGGCTCTATCAACGAAACCGCCGATGCTGATGAAAAGTGGATTGATGGTGTACTGGTAGACATTACAGATCGCCATGAGTATGAAGAATCCCTTATGCAAGCGAAACATGAAGCAGAAGCCGCTGCCCAAGCCAAGCAATCTTTCATGGCAAATATGAGCCATGAGATCCGCACACCGATGAACGCAATTATCGGTTTTAGCGATATATTAATGGACAGCCCACTTAATAAAGAGCAGCAAAAACATATTGTGACCGTAAATAGCTCAGCACGTTCGTTATTACATTTACTCAATGATGTACTCGATTCAGCCAAGCTAGAAAAAAGCAAACTTGACATACACTACGAACATTTCAATCTGCAAGCCCTACTCGACAATATAGTTTCAACCTTTTGGCTTGAGGCAAAAAGGAAAAACCTGCTACTTGATTTAAGAATTGCGGACAATATTGCGCCAGTGTACATAGGTGATGAGGCTCGTTTACGCCAAGTATTAAACAACCTTATAGGCAATGCTATCAAATTTACAGAATCAGGTTCTGTTACTATTAGTGTTAGTAAAACTCAAAATGATCACCTGTTTTTTGAGGTTCAAGATACCGGTATCGGCATCGCAAAAAGCCGACTAAAAGCAATATTTCAGCCATTTGAACAAGCAGATGGCACTATGACCCGTCGTTTTGGTGGGACAGGTCTTGGCACAACAATCAGTAAGCAGCTCGTCGAGCTTATGGGCGGAACGATTAGTGCTGTTAGCTCAGAAGGAAAAGGTAGTTGTTTCTTCTTTACTCTAGCACTGAGCGAAGGTGAAATTGATAAAGTAGATAACCTGAGTAACAACCAACTTACGCTACCGCCACTACGTATACTGGTTGTTGATGATATAGAACAAAATGTTGAGTTACTTAATATTTTGCTCTCTCAGTCAGGACATACCGTCACCACTGCCAGTGATGGTTTAGCAGCTATTGAGCTATTTTTGCAGCAGGATTTTGATGTCATTTTAATGGATATTCATATGCCTGAATGTGACGGCATCACTGCCACTAAAAGAATTCGCGACATTGAACAACAAAAACAGCATAAAAAGACACCGATAATCGCCCTCACAGCCAGCGTTTTACAGCAAGATAAGCTAACGGCTAAACAAGCAGGCATGAACGGTTTTGCAAATAAACCTGTCGATATTCAACAAGTAAATCACGAAATAGCCAAGGTGCTTGGCCTTGAGATCAAGGCAATTTCAAATCAAAGTACACAACTAGAAAAACAGCATATTAATTACGCGAAAGGCATTCAAATGTGGGGCAGCAAGGAAAAACTCAATACTGAAATAAGTGCATTCCTTGCTAACCATAAAAACAGTGTTCTACGTTTAAAAGAAGCCACACTGGATAAAAAAGAGCGGCAAATGATTTTGCACACTTTAAAAGGTGTTGCAGGGAACTTAACATTAACGAATCTAGTATATTTACTGTCTCAAGTAGAAAAAACAATAGATCATAGCCAAGCTCAATCACAATTAGCTGCATGCGAAACAGAATGGCATACCCTGTTGGCAATGGTTGAACAAACGAAGGATGATAACACTGATAATCAATTAGATGATGAAGTAGCTATCGATGATTTTTTACCTTTAATTGACACATTACAGACGCAAGCACAGCATGCTGAAATAGATGATGAGCTACTTAGTCAAGTGTACGCTCTAGCACCGCACAGGTATAAAGAAACCGTTGCTGACATTTGCAAACACTTCGATAATTTCGACTTTGATGCAGCCAACACTGTATTAGCGAATTTAAAACAGAGTATCACTGAACATGAGGAGTTATCATGAGCCACATTTCCGAACGTGAAAGAATTCTCGTCGTGGACGATGAACCTGCAAATTTAAAAGTGATGCGTGAAGTTCTTGGCAATGATTACAGGTTGTCATTTGCTAAATCGGGTGAATTAGCCTTACAACTCATTGAAAATGAACCACCCAAACTTATTTTACTCGATATCATGATGCCTGATATGAATGGTTTTGAAGTATGTAAGGTTTTAAAGTCTAATCAACACACTGCACATATTCCTGTTATTTTTGTGACTGCACTTGCACACGAGCAAGACGAGTCTGAAGGGTTTGCGTTAGGTGCAGTTGATTACATCACCAAGCCAATTAGCCCTGCAATTGTGCGTGCACGCGTTAAAACACACTTATCACTTATTCAAGCTGAACAACTTCAATTAGCGCATATTGATCTTATTAATCGTCTGGGTCGTGCTGCCGAATATAAAGATACCGACACGGGTGAGCACATTGCTCGTATGAGTCGTTATAGTAAAGTCCTCGCATTAGCATATGGCATGAGCGAATACCAAGCAGAGCAGTTAAGGCAAGCAGCTCCCATGCATGATGTAGGGAAAATTGGTATCCCTGATTCGATACTGTTAAAGCCAGGTCGTTTAGATGCCACAGAATTTGAGCATATGAAACAACATGCGATCATTGGTGCAAAAATACTTGAAGACTCACCCTCTCCCCTGTTACAACTCGCGCACAAGCTTGCTCTTGAGCACCACGAAAAATGGGACGGAACAGGTTATCCGTATGGTTTAAAAGGCGAAGAGATCAGTATTGAAGGTCGAATAGTGAGTATTGCTGATGTATTTGATGCACTTACCTCTGTGCGCCCTTATAAAGACGCTTGGCCAGTTGAAAAAGCGGTAGAGCTACTAAAAGCTGAATCAGGCAAACACTTTGACCCACAACTCATCGATTTATTTATTGGTCAAATTGATTCTATCATCGAAATTAAAAATACTTATTCTCGCTAAAAAGCGGTTTAAAGGTCTTATTCAAGACCTTTTTTAATCCCCTCGTAATCATGAGAGGTGATTTCATGGCTGTTGCCTGCACAGTCTTTAAAGTACATAGAATAAGTCACATCATGATCAGCGATGACCGTTTTAATATCGAACTTTGATAGATGCGAAAGCCATGCTAGAAATTGCGCCGCGTTTACACTAAAAGCAATGCCTTTACTGTTTCCTGATGCTTCAAATAGCGCGAGACGAATCGTTTTTGCTTGATCTTCAAGCGTTAATGGGCCTTTTCCCTCATCCCAAAACGCAAGCTCTGGTACCACAGAAAAACCCAACACATCTCGATACCATGTCACCGCTTGCGCCAAATCATCAACATTTAGGTGACAATGATCCACCCCGTTTAGCAAAGGAACTGCCATTGTCATTCTCCAATCTCTGATTTAAGCTGCTCTAAAAAGGCCTGCATATACTCTGTACGTCTATTCGCTTCATCTTTTGCTGAGGGGGTATTCATGCTCTCACTGATGTGTAATAGCTTTATAAAAAAGTGATCTAGGGTATATTTGCTATCGTCTGGCTCGCGATTTAAACAAAATGGATCATCTTTATGGTAAAGATAGCGGCCAATAGAGCCGCCCACTTTCATACAGCGGCTAACGCCAATAGCACCGAGTGCGTCCATTCGATCTGCATCTTGTACTATTTGTGCCTCAACACTTTGCACAGCAATATTTGCGCTAAAACTATGTGCCGCTATAGCATGGTGAATCGCATTGAAATATTGCTGTGGGTAATTTATCGAGCTGAGAAAGCTTAACGCTTTATCCGCCGCCATGGTCGATGCCTTTGAACGATCAGGGTGATTTTTTGCCACCGCTACACAATCATGTAACCATGCAGCCGGAAGAACAACCTCCATACAGGCCTTTTCAGCAATGCATAACTGTTTTGCAACTCGCACCACTCGCTCAATATGGCTAATATCGTGTGCCACATCGGCATGGAGTAAAGATAAAATAAAATCTCGACATTGAGTTTCCAGTTCTGCAAAGTCTATTTTTGGCTGCATAAAGCGGCTGTTACCATTAACTGATTGAAATTATACTTACTTTACCGTGGTTACAGGATTTGTTCAAAACATTCATTGTATGTTTGCCGGTGCTTCATTAAACTATGCCCCCTTTTATTTGACGCGAGAATCCCTATGTCATCTGCTATTTACCTACAAGCTGGACGAGAAAAATCATTAAAAAGAAAGCACCCTTGGGTGTTCTCTAAAGCCATTAAAAAAGTAAAAGGTAAACCAGGGCTAGGCGATACGGTTACTATTTATGATAATGACGGTAAATTTCTCGCAATAGCGGCATATAGCCCACAATCACAAATACGCGCACGTGTGTGGAGCTTTGACCAACACGAAGTTATAGACCAAGCCTTCTTCGAAAAACGTCTTCGCCGTGCTTATGATGCACGCCAGCAAGTGATCAGCGAAGGTGGCCTAACAGGCTTTCGTTTATGTGCTGCTGAGTCTGATTATCTACCAGGTATCACCATCGACAAATTTGATAACGTACTAGTATGCCAATTATTGAGTGCTGGTGCTGAGCGTCATAAAGGCGAGATTGTAGCGGCATTAATGGCTATTTTTCCAGGTTCTGATATCTACGAGCGTTCTGATGTAGACGTGCGCACTAAAGAAGGGTTAGATCCAATAAAAGGCGTGCTTTGGGGTAATGCCCCGACTGAGCCTGTGCTCATCGAAGAGAATGGACTAAAGCTTGAAGTAGATATTTTAGAAGGTCATAAAACAGGCTTTTACCTAGATCAACGTGATAGCCGTGCAGCCCTTGAACGCTTTTCTAAAGATAAAACCGTTCTCAACTGCTTTAGCTACACAGGCACATTTTCGCTCTATGCCTTACGAGGCGGCTGTAAACATGTGACCAATGTTGATGTATCACAACCTGCACTTGATACAGCTCAGCGTAATGTAGAGCATAACAACCTTGATCTAAATAAGGTCGACTTTGTTAAGCAAGATGTATTTAAGTTACTACGCCAATACCGTGATGAAGGTAAACTATTTGATACCATTGTAATGGATCCACCTAAATTCGCCGATAATAAAGCACAGCTCACCGGTGCATGTCGTGGTTATAAAGATATCAATATGATTGCGATGCAAATTCTAAAACCAGGTGGAACATTACTCACTTTCTCGTGCTCTGGTTTAATGGAACAGAATTTATTTCAAAAAGTCGTGGCTGATGCAGCCCTCGATGCAGGAAAAGAGCTGCTCATCATGGAGCGATTAAACCAAGCAGCTGACCACCCTATTGCTGGCAGCTACCCAGAAGGTTTTTATCTAAAAGGCTTGATATGTAAAGTTTACTAGGCACTAGTTAAAACTGATAATTTCAAGCCCTGCACTCAAGGAGCCATCTGGCTCCTCGGTTGCTCTAATAACTTTGGCTGTTGCATCAAATGATGTGATTGACGTGCTCGTTGAAGCAATAAGTACGCGGAACATGCTACCTACTTCCACTACGTCATCAAGGTTGACTGCAAGTCCTGTGGCACTTAAATCTGTACATGTTGCCTCTATTTCACTCCCACTTTCTAAAGGGATGAGTTTTGCAGGTGTGTGGATTTGCATACGTCTAAAATCGCGTTTTTCATCATGAAACATAAATAATCCTTCCTAAACCACTGTTTTTATTTTCTCAATGAGTGTTTTCACAGAGAAAGGTTTTACCACATAAGCGTCGCAACCAGCCTCAAAGCCTGCTTTTTGCTCAAGCTCTGACTCTAAACCTGACACCATAACCACTGGAATTTGCTCCGTTTCTGGTGTGTTTTTTAATAGCCGACATGTATCATAGCCATCCAGCCCTGGCATACAGACATCTAATAGAATTGCATCGGGCGGATCAGCAATAGCAGATGATAAACAGGTCGTGCCTGAGTTTGCATAGCTTAAAGAAAACTCGAGGCCCAGTGATGCTTTGAGCATTTCGAAATTAAAATACTCATCATCCACAACTAAAATTTCAAGCTGTTGCTTTCTTTGTGAGCGCTCGGGAACAGCAATCGGTTTTTCCTTTTCAATGCCCACATGACCTCCTTAGTTAATGTCTGTGGTTTATACGTGCAATAAAGCAAACTTTATTGCACATACACGCCTATAATGAATTATAACTCAGATTCTTTAATTGCGTTTAAAACTCGCTTTGCAGATACAGGATAAGGCGTCCCTAATGTTTGTGCAAATAAAGAAACGCGTAATTCTTGTTGCATCCAAAAAAGCGTTACAATCTCTTGTGGTATTGGCATCCCCTTTGGAATTTTATTAGCGAGTTTTTGATATTGCTCAGCCACTTTTTCAAGCTCAAGAACACACAAACGATCACGATTAGGATCAACGGGCAATTTCTCTAAACGTCGCTCTATTGCTTTCAAATATCGAATTAAGTCCGTCATTTTAGCTGCGCCATGTTGACTAACGAATCCCTTGAAAACGAGGCTTTGTAGCTGTGCTTTAATATCACCATGCGCTGTGATCATGGCTAAATCAACACGCCCTTTCATGCGCTTATTAAGTCCATGAGCAATACTTAACACTTGTTCAACCTGCGTGGCAATTTCTACAACCGTGTCGCCAAGCTCACCACGAACTTTCTCCTTGGCTTGTTCAAACGCCTGCTCAGTACGAATATTGCCGTACTTAATTAGTAAGCTATCAACAGCGGCCGCAATACAGTCATCAATTAAATCATTGACCTTACCAAACGGATTAAAGTACAAACCAAGTTTCGACTTATTTGGTAGGTTTTGTTGTAAGTATTTAATCGGAGATGGCACATTTAAAAGCACTAAACGACGCAAGCCTTGTTGATGGGCTTGTTGTGCTTTTTGTTCGTTATCGAACAACTCAACGGCTGCGGAGTCTTTTTTATCAACCAAAGCAGGAAACGCCTTGATTTCATATTGACCTTGCTTTTTAACATAGGAAGAAGGTAATTCACCAAAGCTCCACTGGGTTAAGTCCGTCTTCTCTATGCCTTTATCAGCTACTTTCGATAAGGTATCGGTTACTTTACCTTGAAGCTGCGCTTTCAGCTTCTCTAAATTTAGCCCACGAGCAAGTAACTTATCGTGTTCATCACGTACTTCAAACTGTAAACGTAAATGTGGCGCGAGCGTTGTTAAGTCCCAAGCATCAGGGTCAACGCGCACCCCTGTCATACGCAATAAACGCGTACTTATGGCATCCAGTAAATTGCCCTGCATTGGCTCAATTGCCGCAAGTACAGCATCGGCGTAGTTAGGGGCTGGTACAAAATTACGGCGTAGTGTTTTTGGCAATGACTTAATTAATGCGCAAATAAGTTCATGTCTAAACGCAGGGATATGCCAATCAAAGCCGATTTCTTGAACTTGATTAAGTAATGCAACAGGAATTTGAACCGCTACACCATCAACCGCTTGCCCTGGATCAAAATGATAAGTCAGCGGCAATAATAAATTATCTTGTTGCCATGTATCAGGGTAATCAAACTCGGTGACATGATCAGCGCCATGCTGCATTAGCTCATCACGTGACATATGCAAAAAGCGTTTATCTTTTTGCTTTTGTCCCTTCCACCATTTATTAAACGCTGCACGATTATTTACATCCGCAGGAATCTTTTTGTCGTAAAACTCATACAGGGTTTGCTCATCAACGAGAATATCGCGACGGCGAGACTTATTCTCTAGTACCTGAATATCGTCAATAAGCTCTTGGTTGTACTGTAAAAAGCCTTCATTTTGACCGAGTTCTTGTTCAACTAAAGCGCTGCGAATAAACAGCTCTCTGCTGACTTTAGGATCAATGTTGCTGTATACGCAGCGGCGTTTATTAACAATGAGCAGACCATATAATGTTTGCTGCTCAAAGGCGATAACAGCCCCTGGTTTTTTCTCCCAATGTGGCTCACTGTAGCTGCACTTGACTAAATGCTGCGCAAAGCCCTCAACCCATTTCAGGTCGATACGGGCATTGATACGGGCGTAGAGCTTACTTGTTTCCACCAGCTCTGCAGCCATAATCCACTTAGGACTCTTTTTAAATAACGCTGAACCCGGAAAAATATGGAACTGACTATTACGTGCACCTTTGTACACTTGTTTTTCGTCTTTAAAGCCAATATGACTTAGCATACCGCTTAATAGCGACTGATGAATACGATCGCTGTCAGCTACGTTCGTCGTGGCTTTCATGCCCATTTCATTACACACAGTAGAAAGCTGATAAACAATATCTTGCCACTCACGAATACGCATATAAGCTAAAAAGTCTTTTTGGCACAGCTTTCTGAATTGACTATTGCTTAACTCACTTTGCTGCTCTTCAAGGTAATTCCACAGATTTAAAAATGCAATAAAGTCTGAGTCAGGATCATCAAAACGGCCATGTTTTTCATCGGCTGCGCCACGCTTTTCTTGCGGTCGCTCACGTGGGTCTTGGATTGACAGTGCCGCAACAATAATAATTACTTCGCGAAGAGCGCCAAGCCCATCCGCTGTAAGCACCATTTTTGCTAAACGGGGGTCGACAGGTAACCGAGTTAAACTACGTCCTGATTTAGTTAATTCTGTTTGTTTATGGCGCTTAGCGGGTTTAACCGCTTCAAGTTCTTCGAGTAAGGTTAAACCATCATTGATGTTACGACTGTCTGGCGCTTGTACAAACGGAAACTGCTGCATGTCCCCGAGGCCAAGACCAAGCATTTGCAAAATAACCGAGGCTAGATTAGTACGTAAAATTTCTGGGTCAGTGAATTCTGGACGTGAATTAAAATCATCTTCGCTGTATAAGCGAATACAAATGCCCGCTTCAATACGACCACAACGGCCCTTACGCTGGTTGGCACTGGCTTGTGAGATTGCCTCTATTGGTAAGCGTTGTACTTTAGTACGGTAGCTGTAACGGCTAATTCGTGCAGTACCTGGGTCAATAACATAACGAATACCAGGTACAGTCAGTGATGTTTCGGCCACATTTGTCGCTAAAATAATGTGGCGGCGAGAGTGAGGAGCAAATATACGGTTTTGCTCGGCGTTCGAGAGCCGCGAATATAAAGGTAATACGTCGGTGCCCTTTAAGTTACGCTTTGATAACGCATCAGCTGTATCGCGAATTTCACGCTCACCATTCATAAAAATTAGGATGTCACCGGGGCCTTCTTCACACAGCTCATCAACGGCATCAAAAATACCTTGCAACTGGTCGCCATCGGCTTCCATCTCATCTTTATTAATATCTGTGGTTGGGCGATAACGCACTTCCACAGGGAAAGTACGTCCCGATACTTCAATTATCGGCGCGTCATCAAAATGTTTCGAGAATCGTTCCGGATCGATAGTGGCAGAGGTAATAATGACTTTGAGGTCGGGGCGTTTTGGTAATAAGTTCTTTAAATAACCCAAAATAAAATCAATATTAAGGCTACGCTCGTGCGCCTCATCAATAATAATCGTGTCATATTGGTTTAAATAACGATCTTGTTGGATTTCAGCCAATAAAATACCATCGGTCATCAACTTGATATAACTGTTGTCTGAAACCTGATCACTAAAACGAATTTTAAAACCGACTTGCTGACCAAGCTCGCATTGCATCTCTTCTGCGATACGGTTAGCAACGCTACGAGCTGCCAAACGCCGCGGCTGTGTATGGCCAATATAACCCTCAACCCCACGGCCTAGCTCTAAGCACATTTTCGGTATTTGTGTCGTTTTACCTGAGCCGGTTTCACCTGCAATGATCACCACTTGGTTATTGGCAATCGCCTGTTTAATATCCTCTTTCTTTTGGCTAACAGGCAGCTGTTCAGGGTAAGTTACTGTTGGTATGGCTGCTAACCGCTGAACACGCAATTGTTGCGAACGGGCAATATCTTCTGCGATTTTTTGCGCTATGTTCGCTTGCTTTGTTTCATCGTTGATTTTTTTGATGCCATGCAGGCGTTTTTTGAGGATGAATTGATCTTTGCGTAAGCATGTTTTTAATTCGCCGAACAGCGGACCTAGGTTAACCACCCGATACCCTTATATTTATCTACTTGTAGACTGCGTATTGTAACAAACAATTTATAGCCAAACTACTTGAGTGCGCGAGAATTAAACGCACTCAAAAGAATTTGCATAGCGGGTTATTTAACTCGCTCTGTAGGAATAGGCATGGCACATACATCAATGTAATTTGCACTTTGCACAAACCATTCGCCCATCCGGTTTTTACGCGCTTCAATCAATTCCACAAATGACGATGAGTCAGTTCTCATTACTCTAAACTGGCTTGTATCTTCCTCACTAATATCAGCTAACACTTGCATGTCAGTGATCGGATTAAATACTTCACCTTTTGTGGGCGTTCGACTCAACAAGTTAAAATGCTCCATCCCTTCCAGAACACGACCAAACACCGTTGTGTTTCGGTCTAAATAACGCTGCGCGTTACCTATCGTTACATAAAATTCGGTTCCGCCGCTATTGATATCATTATCGCGTGCCATCGCAAAAATACCAGGACAATGAGCCTGCCAAGTTTGTGTTTGCGCTTCATTCTGAGCAACGGCAAAACCATTTAAAAAGCCTGTTTTAGTGGCATAGCCGTCAGGGTCTTGAAGCTGAGTAATGGATAACGGTTTTTTTGTTTGGTAATAAAATTCAGCGGGAAGAGCTGTTTTTGCTGTTTTGGGTGTTTTTGTTTCGCTTGAATCCCCCCCTTGCGCGACAAAACCTTCAACAAAGCGGTAGACATTCAAGCCTTTATAAAAACCTTCTCTGGCGAGCAGTTTCATATTTTCTGCGTGCTTTGGGGCGAGCATTTCGTTTAACTCTATATACGCCGCCCCAGTTGGTAAGGTGAGTTTAAGAATGTTGTTTGCTGATACTGTTCGCCACTGTGACTTATCAGCCGTTTTAATAATATCCGCTGCCGAGCGCTTTTGAACTTGCTCAGCAGCGTGTAAAGAGACAGGTAAAAGTGTGCTAAAACACACCGTTAATAGAGTTAGTTTCATTGTTATTATCTTTTAAGTTGTTGACAACTCAGCCTATTAACTTCTGCTTTATTACGCAAGTAAAAGTGTACGGAAATTCTAACTGGTATTAGTCCCAATCAAACTTATAGAGAATATCAACATTTTGATAGAGCCCACTGGTTACTTCAATGTACAGTTGTGACAACAGTTGGTAACGCACAGCCACTTCACTTAACGAATCAAAAATTCCCACACTGTATTTAACTTGTATACCTGGGGTCAGGTAACCTGAAATTTCTACTTTCGTATCATCGCCACTCCCCTTTGAACTCAAGCTGACGTCAGATAAACCAAAGCTTTCACCTATTTTTGAGACGACCCCTTCACTACGGTTAACCCCTTGGGCTAGTAAAAGTTGCGTAAGCATTGCATCCGTTGAGCTGTCGCCTTCATCTAACGGTTGACCATTCAATAGGTACGCCAGTGCTTGTGCTTGGTCCATGGCAGGTTCTGAATAAACTTTCAAAGAGGGCTGCTCAACATTCCCCGTTAAAGTGATCCCCGCAATAACCCCATTTGAGGTGTTTTCTGGATTTCTAATTGCTTTAATATTGAGATAAGGTTTATCAATCGAACCACTGAAGCCAACCTGCCCTGTACGAATTTGTAAATCTTGACCAAATGCACGATAAGTACCTTCGATTAGATTTAACTCACCCGTTGCAATCATAGGAGTGGTTTGATCCATACTAATATTTATATCGCCTGCTACTTTTGATTTGAGGCCAAATGAATCGATACGTACATCATTCTCCACTAAAAGCTTCAAATTAATAGCGTAATCAAACGGGGCTTTTTCCTTTTGTTGCTGCTCTATATCTACAATGACTTCATCATCACTCACTTGCACAGCACCTTCGGGAAGCTCTTCTATTTCAATTCTGCCCCATGGCACGACAACCTGCCCCTCTAAATTAAATGCACGATTTTTTAATGACATCGTAATGTCTGGCGAGACCTTAAATGTGACATCTTGCTGCGCACGAACGAAAAACTCACTCCCCTCTAGTTTCACATTCACATCCGGCAACTCAGCTTGCCAATCAATATCACCCGACAAATTAAGTGAACCACCCTCTGCATCTTTCAGCTTGCCTGTGATCTCTGCGCTTTGATTATTAAATGCAATGTTAACGTGCGAATCTTGCAGTGAAACAGGTAAAGTCGCACCATCTAAGTTCACTCGCTCGACATTTAACTCACCATTTAGCAAGGGTTCTTTCAATGTGCCTGCAACGTTCAGCTTGCCTCTAATTTCTCCGGTTAGTTGCTCAAGCGAACCAATAAATGGCTGAATATTTGTCAGCAAGATCTTGTCAATTTCTAGCTCGCCGGATAAATTTTGATTAGCTTGTATATCGTCGATATTAATGTGTGACGTCACTTTACCAAGTACAGAAGAATCAAGTGTTGCCTCTAATTTGCCAATACTGGCATCACTCATCGCCGACAAGTTAAGCTCTTCAATAGGCAGTTTATACACATTTGCATCATCTATCAGTGTAGCTACAAGTTCGCTGGTGCTAATATTGGCACGCATTGTTTTAAGCGCACCATCAGCCCAATTAGCCACAAATTCGCCGTTTGCTGAACCGTTGACCTTAATATTTTCAGGTATAAATCGGTTAAACTCTGGGAGTGATAACGCTGCTAACTGCGCATTTAGCTGACCAAACTGCTTAGTCTGCTGAAGTGTATTCACACAAAGCTTTGAGCTTGCACTTTGCCAACAATGATCAGCAATATTAAAGTCGAGCGTATTTATATCAACATGTGCTTTAATCGCTTTATCTGTGGTTAAACGTATATGATTATCGGTAATTAAAATATTACTTAAACTACCTTGCCATTTGTCTTTTTTAAGTTGCCCATTAATATCCAGAGATGCTTTTCCTTGGTCCGCATCTAAAAGCAGCCGCAGGTGATGATCAACCTTGTCACCTGCTATATTTAACTCAGCCTGATTAATCTTATGCTCTGCCATGGTTGCAGAATCCAGAACAAGCGATATATCTGTTTGCCAGTCGGCAGCATAGTCGAACTGACCTTTAAGTGTTAATCCATCAATTTGAAGATCTTGATAGCTCAAGGTATTAAGAGCTAAATTTAAATCAACCACAGGAGCTAAACGCTCGCCACGAATAACTAAGTCTGCATTCCCTTTGCCCTGCATAGGTAAAATTTCTTGGTCGGCGGCATCTAAGCGTAGCTTGCCATCAACACGCCAGCTGTCATCAACTTGGCCTGATAGAGCAAGCTCATTACGGCCACTTTTTAATTGCAGTTTTTCAAAACTTGCATGCAGGCTGCTATCAAGTTTAAAGTCTGATTCTAGACTTACAGGTACATCGTTTACGGTACCATTAATTGTGGTATTCTCGACTGCCAACTGCCAGTCAGTACCTGTTAAACCAAATGATCCTTTGAAACCACCTGATAAATCACTACTCATAGCATCAGTTAAATACTGTGCTTTTAAGTGTTCAAGTTTGCCGTTAAATTCAGTATTTACACCTTTTGACCAATCAACTGATGCGTGAATAATTGCTTGGCTTTCATTAGCATTTAACTTTAGCTGATCGAGGTTTGCCTTTGTTAAACTTCCTTGCAATTGGCTACTAACTGACACCTGAGGATATGCGCCAAGTTGGCTAATTAAATCAACTTTAACTTTATAGTCGTTTGCATGCCCTTGCCCATGTAAATCTAGCTTTGAAATATTGAGTTGTTCAGCGCCTGCATCAAGCGACCACGTATCAACACGGCCGGTTAAACTAAATGGAAAGTTATCTTTTTGTAGATTGACTTGCGCATCCACTTTTAAAGGGTACTGTCCTTGTGTTAGCAACGTCATATTTAAATCAGCTAACGACCCTGTTAGATCAAGCGTTAACTGATGATTAGGGTGAGTGAGAGCAACATGCCCTTGCACTGAGTTATCCGCATTGAGTTCAGCAAATAAATCAGTATTTAACTGCCAATCATTGTATTGTGCGTCAAGCTTTTCAACTCTCAATTCATGACCTTTTGCAGTCGCTGAGAGGGCGATATTGTTAATGACTTCAGCACTTTCGGCTGCGACCGGTGTCACCGCTACTTTACTGATATTTAAAGTATTAAGTTGTATATCAAGGGGTAAAGTTAAGTCCAGAGTGGGTAATGCAGGCAGTACCGTTAATGGTTGGCTTTTGGGCTGCTCTTTGACTTCATGAAGTTGCACTGTAACAGTATTAATTTTCAGCGCATCAACGAGAATATCAGATAGCTCGGCAACAGCAGAAAGGTTTAGCTTTTCAATAGTCACATCAGCACTTGGGTGCGCTAAAGTTAATTGGTTAATTGCAATACGCTTAACGGTTACTTTCAGCGGTAATGTGATTTGCTCTGCGACGAATGAAGCATCTTCTTGTAATTGCTCTTGAGCAGATTGTGGTTGTTGCCCCGCTACTGCTTGTTTGCTTTTAACATTTACATCAATGTTCAGTGCACTAATATTATCAAGGCAGATGCCATCGCACCCCCACCAAAAAAGATCAACTTTGAGCTGTTTAGCATAGAGCTTGATAGCTTGATTTTCATAACGCACATCAAACGGATCATTATATAAAAAACGGCCTGAAGGTAACTTAATCTCTAAGCCATCCACCAAATTATTAGCTGAGTATGCAATAAAGTGATTACCAGGTGCGGTGAATAACAAACAAAAAAGTAAAACGCCAATGCTTAAAAGTGTTACCGTGAGTACTGAGATTATTTTTTTAAACTTCATATTAAATTTCAGGTCCTATGGTAATACTTAAACGCGTACTTTTACTCTCTTTTGTTACTCCCCAAGCATGGTCTATACGAATTGGTCCAACAGGCGTTAAATAACGCAAACCAAAACCAGCACCGACCTCGACTCGATCACTAAAATCATTGGTTGCTGTACCGCTGTCAACAAACAAAGCTGCGCGCCAGTTTTTAGCAAACTGATAGTTATACTCCATGGTCCCTGACATTAAATATTTACCACCAATCAAGCGCCCATTTTCATCCTCAGGTGAAATCGACTGATACGCAAAGCCACGCACACTTTGATCACCACCAGCATAAAACCGAAGTGAAAAAGGCACATTGTCTATATCATCCACTAACATGGCCCCTAAATTAGCACGCAAGAAAAATAAATGGCGATCAGCCACTGTCGTTAACCATGCATTTTGCAATTGTAAACGTATAATATTGGTGGTCGAGAACATATCCTTTAAGCCAAACTCGGCAGAGATCAACCATTGGTAGCCTTCGTAAGGAGTTGTGCCACCTTCAGTCTCTTTTTTTGCGTAACTTATGCCAGGCATCAACATTTTTGAGCTTTGCTCTTCATCACCGATACGATAAGTTTCACGATCACGTCGAATAAAGGCGGTGCGTACCCAATCATCGTCGGTTAACCATTGCCGTTGTATTTGGCCTGTTAAAATTTTACTGTAAACATCGTTTGTCAGCTCATCTTCTAACTTATAACCCACAGAAAAGCGCCATAAGTCATCATTGGGATCATCAACTGGCACGGTGTAACCGAGCGATATATCTTGTTGTCTTTGTGACACATTCAGATTACTTTCTAAATAGTGACCATCACTTGTGATCCAAGGCTTTGTCCATTTAAAGCGCACTTTTGGGCCAAGGTCAGTGCTATAGCCACCACCAACTTCATAACTATTTGCTGGTTTATGAAGGACATCTACTTTTACGGGAACACGTTGTTCTTTACGGTTTGCAATATCGGCATAAACCCTCACACTGGAAAAATAAGGCGTGCTTGACAACGCTAGGTTATAATCAGAAACCTCCGTTGCTTTATAAGGCTGGCCACTGTTAAAGCTCGCAAGTGAGCGAATATATTTTTCAGCGGGTGTTTCATTACCAATAATAATTTCTCCAAACTGATAACGAGGACCGGTGTCTATGTTAAACGTGATATCGGCACTGTTTTTTTTCAAAGACACAGCTAATGTGCGTTGGTGCCACTTAGTATCAAAGTAACCAAGTTCAAGAAGCTGGCCTTCAATTCGCTTTCTAGCCGCTTCGTAGTTAGCATGATTTAGAAAATCACCTTGTTTTAGTTTAATGCCGTTAACTGCCGCCATAAATTCGGGGTCGCTTTTTCCCGCACCGGTAATGGTTATATTTATGTTCGCAATACGAGTGACAGGTCCTCGCTCCACATCAACAACAATAAGCTGCTTTTCTTGGTCGAAATTAATTTTAATAACGGGTTTATAGTAGCCGAGTGCTTTTAGGCTTGTTTCAACTTGACTTTTTGCATGGCGTTTAAGTGCTTTTGACGCTTTTTCATCGATTAACTGGTTAACGTAAAGTTCAACGTTTTTTTCAAGTTCACCACTGAGTCCCTGAATTTTATATTCTTTTATGATTGTTGCTGCACTAAAAGCTGGATGGCTAAAAGAGGCGCACAAAAGTAAAAAGACAAAAAAGAAATGCCGAGAGAACAAAAAATATCCTTACCTTTTTGAAATGCCTGAAGCGAAAATGAGTACAAACTAATTTTAACACAGTGAGATAATGACTGACATAATGGAAATAGTAAAATTAGTACACGTAACGCTATTATTTTCGCTACAATAGCGGACAATAACTAGATTTAAAATGAATGAGCGATTAAATGCATTTCCCAGACGATGAAAATGGTCAATTATTAGCTGAAATTGCGGCTGCCGGTGTCGATTTAAACTGTTTACAAGAAGTCGACTTTTATATTTTGTTTGAGCAAAAGCCAGATGCAGAAAAGTTTGCAACGGCCATTGAAAGTGACGAGTTAGCGCCGAGTACAGAACTCAATAAATGCCCTGATACTGGCGTATGGGAAGTGATTACACGCGTTAAAATGGTGCCAGATCACACCTTACTTTCCCAAACAGAACAATACCTTGAAAGTATTGCCAACGGTCATAATGGCTATGGTGATGGTTGGGGCTTGATGGCTGAAGATTAATTAATTTAGTTTGTTGCGCGATGCAATATCGCGCAAAGCCCTAATGTGACAATTGATTTGCTTTTCTGAAGCTGCCTTCATAATCAAACAATTTCTCAGCTACCTTCCAACCATACTTCTTATTTTTACGCGCTATAACAAAATCGGGGGCAACTAATAAATGCTGTGCTGATTCAACTTGTTCAGCAGTTTGCCACTTTTTGCTAGCTGCTCCCTCTTTATGTCGCTGAAACTGTTTATTAAAAATAAATCGCCCCGTATCATTCGCTAGATTAAAAATCTCATCGCAACTGGCGCCATCTTCATCAAAGTAACTTATTTTTAAAAGTCCATTAGGTAATGCCTTCGCTGACACCCCGCTACAACGAAGCACTAAGGCATCTTTTAAATTAAGGGCTTCTCGTAGTTTATCATCAGGGTCAGCCATCATTGCGCCACATGACTGACATTGTCTAGCAGCAATATCATTTTGCTCACCACATTGCTCACACTCTTTGAAGCGAAAGCGATAATCACATTGTTCTTGTGTGTCTCCATCGTCAAGTAATCCTTGGCAGCGTCGCCCAAAATGTTCAATCACTTTACCGCTATCGTCTGTTTTGCCCCAAAAAATATTAGCAAAACCGCAACCAGGACACAGTACCTGTACTGGTTCATTATCACTTTGCCCCTTTTTACTGCCTACTTCTGGGTATAAGAGATCAAAACCATTCCCTGCATAGTCAATGACTAAGCAATCTTTTTTCCCTTCACTTAAACGCAGTCCACGACCCACTATTTGCTGGTATAGACTCACTGATTCTGTAGGACGTAAAATAGCAATATAGTCGACATGCGGAGCATCAAACCCTGTTGTTAACACCGAAACATTGACCAAAAACTTTAACTGTTTTTGTTTAAATAGAGTAATAATTTGGTCGCGTTCGTTGTTATCGGTCTCCCCTGTAATCAACGCAGTTTGCTCAGCAGGTAAATAGCCAACAATTTCTTTTGCATGCATAACAGTGGCTGCAAAAATCATCACTCCATGGCGATTTTCGCTGTAATCAATCACTTGTTTAATAATGGCTTTGGTTGCCCGGGTACTGTCCTTAAGCAGTGCATTCATGTTTTCAACACTGTAGCGACCAAAAGAGTCACTGGGTAATGAAGCAAAGTCATAATGACTAATTGCAGCATCAATTTCATGAGGAGGTGTTAAATAGCCATGTTTAATCATGTAGCGTAGTGGTAATTCAAAAATACACTTTTTGAATGGTGCTGATTGCTCCCCTCGAACAAATCCATGGTAATGATGATGATAAACCCAGCCCATACCCATTCTAAATGGTGTCGCAGTCAACCCTAACACTTTGAGTTGTGAGTTTTGCTTTTTCAGGGCACTGATCACCTGTCCATATTGGCTTTTATCATCGCCACTTACACGGTGGCACTCATCAATAATTAGCAATGAGTAGGCTTCGTCAAGCTGTGCGGTATTTCTAGCAAGTGACTGGACGCTGGCAAAGGTCACTTGTTCACTCAGTGATTTTTGCTTTAAACCTGCCGAGAAGATACTCGCCTTAAAACCAAAGCTGGCATATTTTTGTGCATTTTGCTCCACCAGCTCTTTAACATGGGCGAGCACTAAAATTTTTTGCCTAGCTATTCTTGCAAGTTCCGCAATGACTAAGCTTTTACCCGCTCCTGTGGGCAACACAATCAACGCGGCATCATTTGTCTTTCGAAAGTGCGCAACGGTTCTATCTACGGCTTCTTGCTGATAAGGTCTTAATGTGTATTTCATACGAGTATGATGGGCGACAAAAAAGGGAAGCATACGCTTCCCTTTTCAATCTTTAAAGTGAAATTATGCTAGGTGTTTAGTTAAATCAACGCCTTGGAATGCTTTAGGTCGTTTACCACGGCCAGTCCACTCAACGATTTCACCATTATACTCAATGCGGTATTTAGGTTTTACTTTTGTGCGCTTATCAGTGCCTACCACATCTTGTAGATCTTCTAATGTAAGTCCTTTTTCTTTTAAAAGATCGAGTACTTCTTTTTTAGCTTCTTGCTGTTGAGTATTTTTCTCGATAGCTGTATCAATAAGTTGCTTTGCTTTTTCAAGCTCACTTAAAGATGCAGTTTTTACAAAAGATCGAATTTCTTTCATTGAAAGCTCTCTTTATTATAAAAGTTAAGTTACATATAGAACCTCAACCAGTATATGAGGAAAATATAAAATAATCTATTATATACCCTAACTTTATTTATTTTATTCAGACCAACCTTTTATTTTATCCACGATATCATTCAACTGTACAATAAGCATTCGAACAATTTCTGGGTCTTGGTTTTTGCTAAATTCTTGCTCTGTATTCACTATAAGCTCAGAGAGTGCTGGATACTGAAGCATCACGATAGCTCCTTTAAGCTTATGAATAGTTGAAGAAATCTTACTATATTCACTATTTTTGAGTTGTTCGTTTAACGTACTTAAATCGATTTGCAGGCTATTTACAAATACATCTGCCAACATTTTTGCATCTGCCTCATTTCCAAAAACATTTAACCAATGCTGTTTGCTTTTTATTCCTGTTAACGATGACTCTATATTCGTTTCTTGTACCTGGTTTTTGTCTTTTTGTAGATCAATAAACTCTACTAGCCTGTTATATAACTCGTTAAGTTTGTATGGCTTAAATAACACACAATTCATCCCTACTTTCATTGCTTTATCAAGACACTCTTGGGAGTCATCAGCAGTAAACCCTATAATTGGTAAGGATTTAAACTCAGGCATGCCACGAAGCTGCTGAGTTAGTTTAAAGCCATCTAGGTGTGGCATATGACAATCGGTCAATAACAAATCAAAATGACCATTACGCAGAGTATTTAATGCTGCAATACCATCTTCAACCATCACAGCTTTAATACCTAACTTCTGGCACTGTTTTTCTAATAGTAATTGATTAGTTTTATTATCCTCAGCTATCAGAATCTTGCCATGCAAACTATCCGTGCCTTTTGAGGAAATAAATTGAGTGTTGGCATGAACATTATTGAACAGTTCACGTAATAGATCTGGGTATATGGGGTTAACCCCTAAGGTATGACAACAGCATTTTAGGTGTGGTTTTCCCTCACCAGATATAGCGACAATAATATAACGATTACTTGAGTGAGGTATAGCCTGCTGCCAATCATCCCCCCATAACTGCTGCATATATTGTTCATCAATGAGGATGTTCTCTATATTGGTGAATGTATTTTTATCTATCGGCCAAGATAATTGATTATAGTTAATGCCCATAGTCGATAAGTTATCAAGTAATTGACGGTTATTACTATATACTGACCAATATAGAGATGGTAATGGGCTTTTATCTTTGAATACATTCGTTAATGGAACCGAAATATAAACATTTGTCCCTTTCGAGAAGGTGCTGGAAATCGTAATTTCCCCTTTCATTGCTTCAATTAATTGTTTAGCCAATGTAAGTCCAAGCCCTGCCCCGCCATAACGCCTTTGTGTGGAGCCATCAGCTTGCTCGAAAGGGGTATAAATATCTGCAAGTTGCTGTGCAGTCATTCCTGTGCCCGTATCCGACACCTCAATTTTTAATTTATGTTTATCGAACAATACGTCACAATTAATGCTACCTGATTCAGTAAATTTGACGGCATTATTAAGAACATTTGAAAGCACTTGCATCAAGTGAGTTACATCAATTTGTGCAGATGTATACGCCGCTGTTCGCCAAGAAAGCGTAAAGTCTAAACCTTTTTCTTTTGCTAAGTATTCATGAGCACGAAAAACACGACACAGGTGCGACTCAAGATCTACATCTTGATAATTTAATTCAATGTTACCTGAGTTGGTATTCGCAAAATACAAGATATCATTCACTAAGCTTAGTAGCTTAGAAATAGAGCTATCGATGTGCTCTAATAAATAGAATTGTTCATCTGTTAAAGTAGATGACTTTAGTAGTTCAATAAAGCCATTAACCCCTGATATTGGCGTACGTAATTCATGACTCATTGTGGCTATAAAGCGGCTTTTTGCGAGCTCAGCCTGATGCGCTAATTGATTTGCTTTACTCAAATCGGCTTGCTGTCTTTTTAATAAGCTAATATCGAGTAAAATTCCATTCCAACGAATCCCTTCATTTGTCGAAGTAGTCATACTCTCAGCGTTGGCAATATAACGACACCAGATTTGTTGACCTAAATTATTTACCCGAAATTCTATGTCGATTATTTTATTTAACTTACTGGCTGACTTAAATGCTTTGGCTATTTTGATACGATCAACATCATCAATATACGGTGAAATACAACCGGTCATACCACGCTGGTTGACTGTACGGGAGGTAACCCCGAGTAAACTTTGTGCGCCTTTACTTATATAGGTATAGCAGCCCTCTCCATTATCATAATACTCATACTGAAATACACCACCTGGAATCGTATCTGTTATCGTTTGCAACAAACGCTGCACAGATTGTGTCTCTCGTTGTAAATTGTGGTGCTGTGTTACATCCGTTATCACTGTCAAAATTCCAGCTAATTGCTCATCAGTTCCGAAATAAGGTTTCTTTGTATACAGCAAATCAAGTTGCTTTCCTTGTCGGTTGGTATATTTAATTTGCTGATTGATGGCTTTTCCTGAGTCTAAACTATATTTGTTTTGTGCAATCAAGTCTTTAACAACAGGTAAATCATCGCGCAAGAATTGCTTTTGCTCATCCCATAAATGCGCAAAGTTCTCGCGGTAAGCCTTATTCCACATTAAGCGTTTTTGATCTTTATCTTGTATCACCACCATTGTAGGTAAATCATCAATTAACTTTTGGGTGAAATTTAACTTCTCCAACGCGACTTGCTCTGCTTTTTGTCGCTTGGCTATTTCGCGATTGATGGTGTAGCGCCAACCAATAAAGTACACAATAGAGACAAAAATCAATATTAAAACCAAAATAGCTGTCGTATTAACCGTTTGCCTGTCATAACCTCTCTCAATACTAAAAATCCCATGCCGATTTACAATATGAGTGAAATCATTACTTGTTAATGTTTTAAATAAGCTATCAAGCAATGTAGCAAAATCAGGCAGATTTTGATTGATTAAAAAATAAATAGGCTGTGTGTATTGATATCGGGGGTTTATATAAAACTCACCAATATAAAATTGGTTAAGCTGATAGGCCGCTATACTTTGCGGTAACATCACCCCATCAATGGTATCGTTTCTTAGGGCATAGAAAAGTGTTTTGACTGAGTTAAACGAGACAGTTTCGATAGGTTTATTTGTGATTAATTTCTGTTTAGGATCTGCAAATACATCAAGATAACCAATGCGAGAACCATTGTTTCTTTGTTTAGAAATCAAGATCATCTCGAAACTATAATGTGAAGGAAGCGCAATTAGAGTACCATGATCAAGCTTATCAGGTGTCATGGTCGGAATAAGATCAATTTTATTAGCAAGAAACAACTTTGCCAATTCATCACTATTGGCTGCAGGAATATATTTAAATTGAATACCACTTCGCTGCGCCAGTAACATCATAGTATCGTTTAGATAACCCGTTGCCTCACCATTATTATTCGTCGAATTGACTGGAAATAAATCATCTACAAACGAAAATGTCAGTAATAGGTTTGTTTCTTCATCCCCCCCTATTCGATTAAAGTCTCGCTTAAACTGGCTATAGGCTTTTGATGCTAAATATTCTTCACTTGCCGAGTTTTCCCAGAGCTGTTTGGTTGTCGGTGAGATAGAAGCAAGTAAAGAATTAACTTGGTTTCTCAATACGACCTTCTGCTGGTTAAACATGACATGTAGTGTTTCACTGGCAAGCCAAATTGGGCTGACTATTTTTAAGTTCTTTTGTGGGCGCTTTTTTAAATAATGGGAGAGCACCGAGTAATCACCTAAAAAAGCATCAAAAGTACCGTCTGATACTTTATCAAAGGCATCCTCGGGTTTTATAAAACGATTGATAAATAACGCACCATTTTGTGCCAAATATTCACAATGAGAGCTTCCCGTTATACAAACCCAGCGTAAGCTTGCCAAGTTTTTTAACGCATCATTGGCAATAGATTGGTTGGCTACAATACCCTGAGGTGCTTCCATAAACGGAGCTGAAAATAAGAAATGCTTCTTACGCTGTGCAGTTTTATTTAAACCAACCGTAAAGTCTATTTCCCCAGCTTGTAGAGCATCGAGGAGAAGATCTAAACTATCGAACACTTGATACTCTAGCTTTGAATCGGTTAGACGAGCAATTTCATCACTGTAACCAACGATGACTCCTGAGAATTGCCCCTCCTCTGTACGCGTGTGGTAAGGGAAGAAGTTGTAATTGACGATACCCGCTTTGAGCCTTGGTTTATCCTCTTGTGCGGCTTGCGTAAAAAAAGTACAAAAAAATAAAAGCGCTAGTGATATAGTTAATTTATAGCTTTTCAACAAAAAACCTTCTGAGTCAACACTCAACATATTAAAGTATAAGAGAATAAGTTATCCCCTACAATAAAACGACCTATTGTGTATTAACTTCTTGCATTTAACGATGATGCCAAAAAGCAATACGGTAACAATAACTTTACGCAAAACTGGCTAGATGTTGTATAAAAATTGATTTAACCAAGCAGTTACACAAGTAGACCTGTCAAATAGCTCGAAACAAACAATTAATGCAACAAAGAAAAAGGCCAAAACATAATGCCTTGGCCTTAGTAGGGAAAAATATTAACAGTTCATTAGAACTTAAGGTTAACACTCATATGTACAAAACGACCTAAAGTGTCATAGTAGCCGGCTACTGTATTCGCGTTTGACGAAATAGTGTTACCAACCATAGGTGGCTCTTTATCAAAGATGTTATTAATACCACCTGTCAGCGTTACGTGCTCATTTACAGAGTAATTACCTGAAAGGTCGATGAAATTGTAAGAATCAATACCACCATTTTCAATTAATGATGTATCTGCATCACCTTCGTAATCTACGCCGCCGTAGTAACGCCATTTAAGGCCTACTCGCCAATCATCTGCAATATAATTTACATTCGCAGTGTGACGCCATTTTGGTGATGCAAAACAGTCCGTACTTACATTACCAGAACAATCATAAGCCAGTGACTCATCACCTAAGATTGGCTCCACTTCTTTTTTGATGCTGTAGTAACCATTAATATCAAATTTCAATGTTGCTTCGTTAAGCTCCATTGTATAAGCAGCTGTTAAATCAACACCTTCCCACGTACGACCACCAATGTTGTCACTTAAGTTTACAACATAACCATCTTGGCCTAACCATAGGCTACCTGATGCACTTCGTTGAATATTATCACAGAAGAAAGCATCACCGGTTGTAGCACAGTTATTTAAGATGCGCTCAGCACCCACAACACCCACTACCTTTTCCATTTCAATTTGGAAATAGTCAACAGAGAAGTTGAAGTTATCAAATGGGTTTGCAACTAAACCAATCGTAATAGTTTCAGCCTCTTCCGGTTTTAGGTTTGGATTACCACCAGCAAATTGATTGTATTGACCCGCAGGTGATGCAGTAACGGCACCATACTGTGAACCAGTTACACCCGTGTTAGCACACTGCGCTGAATCATATGCAGGGCTGTCACTTGCACAACCGTCACTACCACTCCAAAGGCTGATGCTTTGTGCTGAGAATAGCTCACCAACATTAGGAGCACGAACCGCTTTTGCAAAGCTTGCACGGAACTTATACGCATCGGCTAGTGTATAATCACCACCAATTGAGTAAGTTGTATCTGAACCTGTTGTTGAGTAATCAGACCAACGTGCAGCCGTTGAAATATTAAACTCATCTAGCACTGGGATTTGTAGCTCACCGTACACTTCATTTACATCAATCGAGCCATATAAGCTTGGTGATGGACCACCTTGACCTAATAACTGACCTTCTTCATAAACCGTATCTGATGTGCGCTCATATTCTTGCTCACGGCGTTCCACACCAAATACAGCTGCAATAGGTAAAGATGCACTTGGCAGAGTCAAATCAAGCTCACCTGATACATAACCACTATAAATTGTTTGTGTCACTAAACCAGTTTGCGTACCAACACCTGCCAGTTGCGCTGCTTGCTCAGGTGTTACGCCATCTAGTTCAAATACATTATAGTAAAGACAACCATCTGCTTCTTCACATGATGTACCAACAGCGCCAACACGAGGACCAATTTTTGGTGCTAATAAATCATTTTTATACACTGAGCTCGATGTTGTTGCAGAGTAGTTATAGCTAACATCATATGTCCAGTTATCATTAATCTCACCTTCCATACCCGTTAGGATACGATATGAAGTATGCTCTAGGTTATCTGCACGCGGGCCACCTTCAACATTACGTTTACCGATGTAAGCAACAAATTGGTCACTTCCTGTTTGACCAAAAAGCTCTTGCAACTGCTGTTTTTGTAAGTCCGACAATAATGGGTTGTTATAATCCATTAAAAACTCTTCGTTGAAGAACGTACCTGACTCAGCGATTTGACCAGCTGTTCTATTGTGCATAAATGAGAACTCTAGGTATGGTCTAAAGTGCTCATTGATTTCATAATCAATGAAGCTACCTAATGTAAAGCGCTCATTTGGGCGTAAGAAGTGATTCACCGGCGCATAGTTATAACGATAACCATCGTCTTCAATAAAACCCTGACCATTTGGGTTTAGATAGCCCCAAAATTCTTGTTTATAGTCTACTTCGCCATCAACCACAGGGAAGATATCAAAGTGTGGGTTTGGTGTATTTGCTGAACCACCACACACGTTACCCGCACCATTTAAAGCACATGACGAATAGTCGCGGCTGCCCTGCAACAACTCTGTTTGACGGTTGTAAGTTACGTAACCAACTGCATGGCCTTTACCAGAGTCAAAGCCACTACCTACCGTTAAATCTAAGCTATATGACTTACCATCGATCCCCGTATTGCCCGTTTCATAATCATAGCCTTGATCATCCATCAGGCCTTGAATATACCCATTATCATTATTATGTTGATAGCCTGATGCTCCCATATTGAATGAAATACCATCAAACTCATCGTTCATCACAAAGTTAACAACACCCGCAACAGCATCAGCACCATAAACTGCCGCCGCACCACCTGTGAGTACGTCAACACGCTTAACTAATGATGCTGGAATTTGGTTAATATCTGGAACCTGAGATGTAATACTACCAGCCTGCATACGGCGGCCATTGATCAATACCAATGTTCTGTTTGAGCCAAGGCCACGAAGGTCAACGGTCGCGGTACCCGTTGCGCCATTCGCAAGAAATGAACTTTGCGCAGCTTCAATTTGTGGTAATTGGTTTAATACATCCTCAACACGAGAGAAACCGCTCAACTTAATCTCTTCAGCAGTCATTACAGTAACAGGACTAACCGTTTCAAGATCTGTACGTTTGATACGTGAACCTGTTACTTGGATGCGTTCAACTTTTTCAACACCGTCATCGGCTGCATTTGCAGCCATAGAAAAACCTGTCGAAGTAGAAGCAACGCCAAAAGCAAGCGCAAGGCGCACCGCTTTTGAAACTTGATTATTTAACATTTGATTCTCCCTGGACCACCAATAGTGGTTATAATTAGTATAATTGTGTTTATTTTTTGTTACCGAAAATAGATTTGACCGGAGAATAACAAACAAATGAAAATAAATTCCCAGCACTTTATTTACATTTATTTAATAAAAATAAATTTAAGCTGTAGCACTCCACCTCCTCGCTCAAAAAACAAACAGCCAACACAAGCCACTAAAATAGAGGAGTTTACAGCTGGAGATTCATCAGAAAGAACTAGAGAAGCTGTATTTGCCTATCTTCAATTGACGCAAATTTTGCAACTAAATTACCAACAATCATTTCAGCTATTGGCAACAATTGCTTATTTACATAAATGGAATAATCATATTGATGGGTGCCGATATAAAATTCAGCTCCCTGTGCGGTGTACACATATTCAATAGTTTGTCCGCGCTTAATTTCACGGTGAGGGTTGTCAGCTAGGTATTGCTTTGCAGCTTTAACATGAGGAGGGATATTTTTTTGGTAATCAGTTAAGTGTTGACCTAAACGTTTACGATAAATAAGCAGCGCATCGAATTCGCCGTTATAGAGCTTTTTCACATACTTATCAAATGTTTGTATGATTAATTCTTGATTGTATGAGTCGCTAAATAATATTTCAAACAACTCAACTTGAAATTTATGAGCTAACTCTGTCCAATCACTGCGCACTGTCTCCATTCCTTTGAACACTAGGTGTGTGGCGCCATTTTTATCTATCTTACCTACATAGCGCTTTTTTGAGCCCGTTGCTTTACCACGTATTGTTGGCATAAAAAATGGACTATAGTGAGTTTCATATTCAATTTCTAAGTAGCTGGTTATATTATAATTTTTTTCAAGCTCTGCGTGCCATTGCGCATTAATTTTCGTAGCAAGTTCAATACCTATTTCATGACAATTTGCAGGGCTTAGTTCATCATCTAACTTAACAAATGTCGAATCTGTATCACCATAAATAACTTGGTAACCCCACTGCTCAATCCATCGCTTTGTTGTCTGCATGATCTCATGCCCGCGTAAGGTAATCGAACTTGATAAACGCGGATCGTAAAATCGGCAACCTTTAGAACCTAATACGCCATATAAACTATTCATAATGATTTTAATGGCCTGCGAAAGCATCGGTTGATTGTTATCTTTAGCAACTTGTCGGGTTGTGGCTAATTGGCGAATTAATTTAGGTAAATGGTGCTTAGTTCTTGAAAACAGGGCTTGATTAAACCCTTCAATCGCTAGTTCTGGTTCCTTTAGCCCCTCGACTAGACCTAAAGGGTCAATGCAAAAAGTACGCATTATTGACGGGTAAAGACTTTTATAATCGAGCACCACAATATTTTTATATAACCCTGGTTCAGAGTTCATAACATAGCCACCGGGGCTGTCAAAGCTTAAGCCATGATCACCCAAATTCGGTGCCACATAGCCACTACGGTGTAATAAAGGAAGATAAAGGTTGGTAAAGGCAGCTACAGAGCCGCCCATCCTTTCAAGTTCAAGACCGGTCATTTGACTGCGAACGGCAGCAAATTCGAGTAACTTTAATTTTTTGAAAATACGCTGTACTAAAATACAATCTTGTCGGTTGTACGCTGCAAGAGAAAGTTTATCCTCGTTAAATTGACGAACAATCTCATCTAACCGGTTATCCGTACTAATCAGCTTTTCTTCACCAAGCTCAATACTGGCGACATTAGCTAAGCTAAAACTATCATAGTGATACGTGGCATTTTTGAGCGTATCAATACCATCAATAACAACTCTGCCTGGGACTGTGACACGCGTGAAATTGCCGACCCTTAACTGCATTTTTTCATTATTACGCCCTAGGGGAAGTTCAA
This sequence comes from Pseudoalteromonas arabiensis, assembly GCF_001550155.1. Taxonomy (GTDB): domain Bacteria; phylum Pseudomonadota; class Gammaproteobacteria; order Enterobacterales; family Alteromonadaceae; genus Pseudoalteromonas; species Pseudoalteromonas arabiensis. The sequence continues at coordinate 620,307 of NZ_LRUF01000024.1, read as the reverse complement.
CACCGAGTGCCTCAGCACGCTCATACAGCACACTGAAATCAAACTCTATGACATTCCAACCAATAATAACATCAGGGTCAATTACTTGAATTTTCTCACATAATTTAGTGAGCAAATCTATTTCATCAACACACCATTGAATATTAAAATCAAGCTCTGATGTATCAAGCGGCTCACCTATCATTAAAACAGTATCGACCTTGTCCCCCACTAAGCCCACAGAAAATAAGACACCGTCCCCACTGCACTCAATATCTAATGAGAGACTATTAAAGTGGGGTGTGAAATCATTATTTTGTTTAAACTGAACATCTGTTAAAACACGAAAAGGTGAAGATTGAACGACTCGCCCCTTTGCCCACACCGCACCTTTTATAAAACGCTCCATCAAAAAGCGGTCTACCGGCCTGATATCGTCTTCATACACATTCACAAAGTGAGCTTTAAGTTGTTTTGCTGCTTTATAATAGTGTTTTAAGGACGAAAAATGACAGGCAACGACAGAGTGTTGTTGAAATGTTTTTAATGATATATGTTTAATTTCACAGTGAATTTGGTACTCATTAAAAAGGCGAGTGACAGTATTCAGGTCCTGCTCTCGAACAAAAAATACCGCCTTTTGCGGCGAACTAATCAGTTTAACAGGCCCTTGCTCTGACAAGATCCACACTACCATAGATATACCGTTGGCATTATCAAAACATTGCGTAGAAAGAATAAAGCCAGAAGCAAGCTGCATGTAAAAACCTTTTAGCCTAAAAGAGTAAAGCAAACGCTGAGCGACAAAATTAACCACAAGTTGCTTGTAGTTACCGCGTTAAATCTCTAAAATTCATTACTGTAATTATATACATACTTTAGGTTATCTGGACATGCTTTCTGACTCTTTAAAAAAAACAATTAGGCAAATTCATAAGCATGTTGCTGATAACCTAACTGATTATCGTCCTCGTAGCAGTCAAAATTATTTAGTAGCAGAAATCGCTAAAACCTTGGCTGGCGAATACCATAAATCGCAACGTATCTGCGTTATAGAAGCGGGTACTGGCACAGGTAAATCACTTGCCTATTGCTTGGGAGCCATCCCTCTGGCAATGGCAAAAAAGAAAAAGCTGGTTATTTCAACCGCGACAGTCGCCCTTCAAGAACAGCTCATTAATAAAGAACTGCCATTTTTTAAGGAACACTCAGGGCTGGATATAAAGTTTGATTTGGTTAAAGGTCGGCAACGCTATATTTGCGCACAAAAGCTTAGTGCTGCAGTCAATGGTGATAGCCAGACACAAATGGAGTTTATGCCGACACTGTCATCTCCATTATCTGATATGGAAACCAAGTGTTTAAAACAACTCTATAATGCTTACTCTAAAAAACAATGGCAAGGCGACCGCGATAGCTGGGCTGATACAATTCCTGATAAAGTGTGGAACTTAATTGCTTGTGATAAGCACTCATGCCAACGGCAGATGCGTGCTCATCAATTATGCCCTTTTCACATGGCACGTCAGCGTCTTATGCAAATGGACGTACTCGTCATTAACCATTCTTTATTGCTCGCTGATTTAGACCTTGGCGGCGGTAAGATTCTCCCTGAGCCTGATGACACTATTTATGTGATTGATGAAGCGCATCACTTAGCCCACATCACCCGAGATTTTTCATCTGCTGCTGCAACGATTAAAGGAACTATAGATTGGCTTGATAAGCTGGTTAAATTCGCTGGAAAAATGGCGAATGTATTGGTAGGTCAAAAAGCCATAGGACAAAACTTCAAGCTCAGTGACAGTATCAATGATGCGGCAAAGAATTTAAAAGTGGTGCGTGATATTCTTGATAATGCAGATTTTAACTACAACAGTGACGATACCTATCGTTTTGAGCACGGTGAAATCCCAGCCTCTTTACATGCGAAAGCAAAAGATATCAGCGATGCCACTTTAGATGCTCTACGCGCTCTTAACAAAATGCATGACACCTTGGTACAAGATGTCAGTGATGGCGATATAAAACCTTACGTAGCCGATCCTATCTTAGCTGAAAGCGGTCAGTATATTAATCGCTTAGAGTTACTGAACAAATTATGGTTTAGTTATGCCACAAAAGGCGAAGGTATTCCCCATGCACGGTGGATAAAACGCCTAGAGTATAAGAACCATCATGATCATTTACTCAGCGATTGTCCTATTGAAGTCGGTTATTACCTAAAAGATAAATTATGGAACCAATGTGCAGGTGCAGTGCTCTGTTCAGCCACATTAACGGCGCTTGGTTCATTTGATCATTTTGCTTACGAATGCGGGCTTGCAAAAGAAGAAGGCGTAAAATACATCAAAGTGCCTTCACCATTTGACTACCCAAAACAAGCGACGTTGCATATTCCAAGCAGCCATATTGAACCCACAGATAAATCGTTTAGTGATCATCTCGCTGAGCAATTACCCAAATTCCTAGATGATAAAAGAGCCAACTTAGTCCTGTTTGCTTCATATTGGCAGATGGATCACGTTGTAAAGGTGCTACGCAGTAAAGGTATTGATGTGCTCGTACAAGGCGAGATGTCACGTGAAGCCTTACTCAAAAAACACAAAGCAAATGTTGATCTAGGACGCGCTAGTTATTTATTTGGCACACAAAGTCTCTCCGAGGGGCTTGATCTGCCCGGCAAGTACCTTGAAAACTTAGTAATCACAAAAATCCCATTTGCAGTGCCCACGTCACCAATTGAAGAAGCCCAAGCGGAATTTGTACAAAGTAAAGGAGGCAATCCTTTTTTATCGATCACCGTTCCTGATGCAGCGAAGAAATTAGTACAAAGCTGTGGTAGACTGCTGCGCAAAGAAAATGATCAAGGTCGCATTACAATACTTGATCGCCGTTTAGTGACCAAGCGGTATGGCAAAGCCATGCTTGATACCTTGCCACCCTTTAAAAGACAAATTGATTATTAATGTTTGAATTAGCTTTAGATCCAACCACATGGGCACTACTTTGCGCTGTTGCCTTAGCCGCAGGCTTTATTGATGCAATTGCAGGCGGTGGCGGTATGCTGACAGTACCTGCACTTTTGACCGCAGGCCTTCCTCCCCATCTAACCCTAGGTACCAATAAGTTAGCTGCTAGTTTTGGCTCACTCACTGCAAGTGTCACTTACTTTCGCAAAAAGCTATTTAACCCTAGGTTTTGGGCCGCTTCCATTATGGCCACAGCCATTGGTGCGCTGTTAGGTACCTTAATCGTTGATTACCTAAGTATCGACTTTTTAAACAAATTGCTCCCTATCGTTATTATTTTAGTCGCATGCTACAGCCTATTTGGTAGTTTAAGCACAACCGAGCATAATGAACTGCCTAAACTCGATGCAAAAACAAAACTTAAACAATGGATACAAGGCTTGGGGCTGGGCTTTTTTGATGGCCTAGCAGGGCCAGGCACGGGGACTTTTTGGACCGCGTCAAACAGCTTACTTTATAAAATGAGCTTGCTGCTAAACTGCGGTCTTGCTCGATCAATGAACTTTGTTTCAAATTTTATCTCGTTGATCACCTTTGTCGCACTGGGCCATGTTAACTTTTTGCTTGGTATCACGATGGGCTTTTTTCTTATGTTGGGTGCGTGGATTGGCGCTCATTCTGCAATAAAATTCGGCAGTAAAATGATTCGCCCTGTTTTTAATACTGTGGTAATTATTTTAGCTTTAAAGTTAATTTATGAGGCCTACCTATAAATGAACTCACCTGCTTTAAACAAACTACATGAACAAATTGCTAGGCTTAAGCATCAAGCTGAACAATTTGATAACGGTCACTTTTTTTCTAAAAACCGTTATATGCAAGCGCAACCAAGTTTGTTTGATAAAGGGGTCTTTTCAACAAAGAGCATGAAACTCGCCGATTATGTCATCGAGATAGAAGAAGAGCTTGCCACTTTACCACCCGCTGAACATCGTCATGCCTATCAATATGCACTAGAGCGCATAACTCAACAGGTGCAAGCAGTATTTAATGTCATAAAATCAACGCCTGTGTGGGCAAAAGAGAATAAATTCACTCATAAAGCAAAACCAAAACAGCATATTTTTAAACAAGCAGTTAAAAAGATTATGCAATCATCGCATGAGCTGTATGATGAATTGAAACAAAATCATGAGTTCGAGCGCAGATTGGTGTTAATGATTGAAGAAAGAAAATTAAAACTCGATGCTGCTAATACTACCCAAGCGAGTGAAATAAACAAAGAAATATTAGCTCTTCATGCAAGGCTTGGCCGGTGCCGAAAAGCCATTTCGGCCACTGAAGATAAAATACAGCAAGTCGAAAAACAGCAACTCAAATAATGTACTACTACCACCCTAGCTACTCTGCACTTGATTTACCAGAGCGACACCGCTTTCCGATTCAAAAATACCAATTGTTAAAAGAGCAGCTAAGTCATTTTATTGATGACGATTTTTTTATAACACCCAAGCAAGCAAATAAAGAACACTTAGCCCTGTGCCACGACCAGCATTACATAGATGCATTTCTCGCAGGTACGCTTGCACCAAAAGCCATTAAAAAAATGGGCTTTCCTTGGTCTGAATCACTTGTTGAGCGTAGCTTATATTCAGTGGGAGCAGCAATTCAAGGCGCTGAATATGCTTTAAAGCATGGTGCAGCATTTAACTTAAGTGGCGGTTATCACCATGCATTTAGTGATCATGGCAGTGGTTTTTGCATTTTTAATGACTTAGCGATTGCCGCCGCACACCTTATACAAACTGAACAAGCCGACACCGTAGTTATTTTTGATTGTGATGTACATCAAGGTGACGGCACTGCCGAGATTATTAATCAACACGAGCAGATTATTAGTTGCTCTATTCATTGCGAACAAAATTTCCCTCGCATTAAGCAGTGCTCTAATTACGACTTTTCTCTTGAGCATGGAACGAAAGATAGTGACTACCTAAAAGCTGTGCAACAAGCCTTTGAGCTTACAACTAGACTGCATCAACCGGATATTATCTTATACAACGCAGGTGCAGATATTTTTAGTGATGACGAATTAGGCCATTTTTCGGTAAGTTTATCGGGTGTTTATCAACGCGACCATTTTGTTTTAAGCCAAGCCAAGGCACATAACATTCCTATTTTTGCAGCATTAGGTGGCGGCTATCAACGTGACACCGAACGTTTAGTTAATGTACATAAACAGCTTTTTAAAGCCGCTGTCGATTTATTTTAAAGCTTGGTATACACTAAAAATACTAATTAATCAGGGTCGATATGTATGAAGTTACACGATGATATTCACAATTATTTTGAAAAGCTCGTTGTAGATGATATTGCAAAACGCAATCTTGAATCAGTGTATAATGAAGACATCATGGCTGACTTGTGCTGTACAGTCCTTAATCAGTTACCTGCGCGTTATATTCGTTACGATGTAGATATGGAGTTTTATCTGCCGCAATCAGAGCGAATGCTAATGGAGCAACAAGTACAAACCGCTATCGATGTTGCCATCACTCAAGTTTCAAAGAAGAAGGAACTCAATAATGAGTCGTGAATTGGAGGCTGCGCCAAATCATATTAAGCTTGCTGTCGATTTAATCATGCTATTAGAACAAAACGATGTGCCAGCAGAAGATGTACTCGCAGCTCTTGAAATTGTAAAATCTGATTTTGAAAAAAAGTTAATGCAAGCATCTGATTAACCTAAGCAGTTTATTTATTGTGCGGCTTTAACCGTATTAACCTCCTCATTTTTGTTATCATCTCCACCGTTATAGCACGACAAAGGAAATACCTTGTAACACAAACCCCTTTTCTTTTTATAATGCAAGCTATACTCTATTGAATAAAGTACAAATATAAAAGGAGGATAAATTATGTCAGGTACAACCATGGTGGTATTAATTGTACTCATTTCCGTCAGTTCAGGTGTTATCTACGATATGTATAAAAAACACCTAGAGTTTAAATCTCGTACCTTAAAAGACAGCAAAGAAGCAAATGAACAAGTGGCGGCTGTTACCGCTGAATTACTTGAATTAAAGCAACGGGTACAAACACTTGAAGCGATTGTGACCGATTCAAGCTATAACGTAAAACAAGAAATTAATAAGCTGTAATTAACAATCTAGCGCTTTATATTCATCAAGCACACCTTGATAATACTCAGCATCTTGATTCAGCATACGGCCGTAGTGAGCACGTAATTGCTGTAGATATGCTTTGTGCTCTTTACGACTCAATTGCCACATATTTGTACCTGTCCGTGAAAGCGGCTCTGATGACAGTGTGCTAACAGCAATAACCTCATAAAAGCGCTTGTTTTCACAAATAATTTGTTCATCGACTAAGCCCATATTTAATGTTTGCATATGGCTTCGCACTTTATAGCTGTGATGTACAGGACAAACAGCAAAATCAATTTGACAATGGGGATTACGCAATACTATTTGCGATAAAAACTGCACGAGTAAATCTCCCCCAACCCCTGCAATTATGACCAAGTGACGCTTATTAGGGCTCAGTTCAATCCTAGCCACATCTTGACAATGGACCTGCCAAGCTGTGCGCTGCTTATCTGTCGAAAAGCGTTCAAGCACATTACGCAATGACTGCATTAGCTCTGGCACAATATCCACAAAGTGAATCTTCGGTGCCTTATTTTGCTTTAGTAATTCAATGCCTAAAAAACCGTGGTCGCAACAACAGTCCCAAATTTCGTCATACTCAATTGTGACCATCGAAGCAATAGCAGATAAACGTTTACTCAGAGCCATTCTTATGCCGATTTATAAACGAGTGCTTTTAAACTTCTATCACTATCCACTTCAACAAACCCATCAGTAGGCGCCAAGCGTTCAACAAAACTAATTGCGCCTTGAGTATGTTCAGTAATTAAATCTTTAAACGCCTGCTCTGACAGCTCTGGGCTATTAGCGCACAATAAAAGCTGGGTGTTTTCGTTTAGCAGCTCAGGTAACCGACGCAGGATTTTTTGATAGTCCTTGGTCAATATAAAGCTCCCTTTTTGGAAGCTAGGTGGATCAACAATGATCAATTCATACGGTGCTGACTTTTTCAGCTTACCGAACGATTTTAAAATATCATGGGGGTAAAAACTCACCCCATGAGTAAAGCCATTGAGTTGATGGTTATGCTTGCCTGTTCGCAGCACACCTTTATTCATGTCCATATTAATAACTTGATCTGCACCACCCTGCATTGCAGCAACAGAAAAACCACAGGTGTATGAAAACAGATTAAGCACCTTTGCGTTATTACTATTGGCTTGCACAAACTCACGACCACGACGCATATCCGGAAAAATACCGGTATTTTGTCTACTTAATAAATCAACTTTAAACTTAATACTGTTTTCAGTTACGACATGTTCTTGCGGTAACTCACCGTAAATCAATGTGTTGCGCGTATTAATTCCACTACGTTGTTGATAAACCAGCGTGTTTACAAGCTCAGGAACATGCTCTTGTGCCCATTGCCAAATTGTATCTGTTAATTGCGTTAGTTCATCATTTTCAATTTCTTGATACGAAACTAAAAACAGTGCCGGTGGATAAAAATCAAGATTAATATGGCTAAGCTCAGTCACCGAGTGGCCACGGCCATGAAAAATTCGGCATAACTCATTTGCCGCAAGCGGCGCATCTGCTAACGCAGTTAAAATGGCTGAAAATTTATTTGTCATTGCACTTAGTTAATTAATTGTTGTTGTAATTCATGTATTTCATCACGCACAGAGGCTGCCTTTTCAAACTCAAGGTCACTTGCATAAGCATGCATTTTTGCTTCAAGGTTTTTAATCTGATCAGCTATTTGTTTCGCGCTTAATACCTGTTTTGACTCTTTTCGTACTAATTTAAGATTGTCTTTTGGCGTTGCTTCTTCACCCACATCCATAATATCGGTGATACTTTTAACCAGAGCTTGTGGCTCAATACCATGTTCAAGGTTGTAAGCCTGCTGTTTTTCACGACGACGGTCTGTTTCATCAATGGCTTGACGCATAGAATTTGTAATACGGTCACCATATAAAATTGCTTTACCGTTTAAGTGGCGTGCTGCACGGCCTATGGTTTGGATCAATGAACGTGTAGATCGCAAAAAGCCCTCTTTATCTGCATCAAGTATCGCTACCAAGGATACTTCTGGCATATCGAGACCTTCTCGCAATAAGTTAATGCCTACCAACACATCAAACACACCAGCACGTAAATCACGAATGATTTCAACCCGTTCGACGGTGTCGATATCTGAGTGTAAGTAGCGAACTTTTACATCATGATCATTTAGATAGTCGGTTAAATCCTCGGCCATACGTTTCGTTAACGTAGTCACCAATACCCGCTCATTAACCTCTACACGCTTGTAGATTTCCGACAATAAATCATCAACCTGAGTACTTACAGGTCGCACTTCAATTTCAGGGTCTATAAGCCCTGTAGGACGAATCACCTGCTCTGCGACTTCTCCAGCTGAGCGCTCTAATTCAAAATTACCTGGCGTCGCTGATACATAGATTGTTTGCGGCGCAATAGCCTCAAACTCTTCAAACCGTAATGGGCGATTATCTAATGCCGAAGGTAAACGAAAGCCATATTCAACGAGATTTTCTTTGCGGCTTCTATCACCTTTATACATCGCACCGATTTGCGATACAGTAACGTGAGATTCATCAATGATCATTAATGCATCATCGGGTAAATAATCTAATAATGTTGGCGGTGGATCGCCAGGTGTGCGGCCTGATAAATAACGACTGTAGTTTTCGATGCCAGAGCAATAGCCTAGTTCAGTCATCATTTCAATGTCGTATTGTGTACGTTGGGCTATCCGCTGCTCCTCAACCAGTTTATTAGCACTAAGCAATTGAGAACGACGGTCTTTAAGCTCATCTTTAATTTTATCAATGGCATCCAGAATTTTTTCGCGAGGTGTTACATAGTGTGTTTTGGGATAAATTGTCGCGCGAACAATATGCTTTTCTACAGCCCCTGTGAGGGGATCAAAAATACTCAAACGTTCAATTTCGTCATCAAACATTTCAACACGTACTGCATAAGTGTCAGATTCAGCTGGGAAAATATCAATCACTTCACCACGTACGCGGTATGTGCCACGGCTAAACTCTATATCATTGCGTGTATATTGCAGCTCAGCTAAGCGGCGCAGCATATCTCGCTGGTCAACACTCTCACCCACTTTTAGTAACAACATCATTTTCATGTACGAGTCGGGATCACCTAAGCCGTAAATAGCTGATACTGAAGCAACGATAATGGTATCTCGACGTTCTAATAGTGCTTTCGTCGCACTCAAACGCATTTGTTCAATATGCTCATTAATAGACGCATCTTTTTCAATGAATGTGTCACTGGCTACCACATAGGCTTCGGGTTGGTAATAATCATAATAGGAAACAAAATACTCAACCGCATTATGTGGAAAAAACTCTTTCATTTCGCCATAAAGTTGAGCTGCTAATGTTTTATTATGTGCCATGATTATCGTGGGACGATTTAAATCATGGATAATATTAGCCATAGTAAAGGTTTTGCCTGTTCCCGTTGCTCCTAACAAGGTCTGGTGTGCAAGGCCGGCTTCTAACCCGTCCTTTAACTGAGCTATTGCAGTTGGCTGATCGCCACTGGGCTGAAACTGTGAGACAAGTTGAAAATGATCGCTCATGAATGACACTCCTTCATCGATGCAGCGCTTAAAAGTTCCACATCCTTTATAAACCATTTGTAAGCAACAACAGCTGTAAATAAATTACCAGCAGCGGCACCAATAAATAACCCCGTTAGCCCTGCCATAAGGTTCCCTACATAGGCAAAAGGAACATAGAAAATAAATAAACGTACAACACTTAAAATTAACGCATTCATGGGTTTATGTAACGCATTAAACGATGAATTAGATAAAATAATGACCCCTTGCAAGCCATAACTTAAAGGGAGAATGTAAATAAATAGCTTAATAACATCAATAACAGCTTGCTCTTTACCAAATACATCAGCAATAAATCCTGATGCCACAATAAGTAATAAATAAATAGCAAACTGCCAAATCATCACAAACTTTAACGTTGTGGTATAAGCTTCTTTTACACGTTCAAATTTTCTTGCACCAAAGTTCTGGCTGACAAAGGGAGGCAATGTCATCGACAGCGCCAATACAACAAGGCTTGCTATTGATTCTATACGACTGCCGACACCAAAAGCTGCAACAGCCTCTGGGCCATGTTTAGCCACAAGTGCTGTCATCACCGCCATAGCAATTGGTGTTAACATATTTGCGCCTGCCGCGGGTAAACCAATTTTCAGAATTTTGCGCACTGCACCTATGACAGTTTGTTGACCGGCGTGCAAACTTAATAAGCCATTTTTAACCGCTAAAATATAGAGAATAATCACCACAGCTACGGACCATGCAATGACACTTGCAATGGCTGCCCCTTGAATACCAAGAGCGGGAACTGGGCCGAAACCAAAAATAAGTATGGGGTCTAAAATAGCATTGATTAAGCCAGCGCCCCCCATAACGATACTCGGTGTTTTTGTATCACCACTTGCACGTAAAACAGAGTTTCCAACCATGGGGGTGATCAAAAAGACACTGCCCAAAAACCACACGCTCATGTAATCATGTATCAATGGCAATACTTGCTGCCCTGCCCCGAGTAGTTTGAAAGTAGGCGCAATGAGTAGGTAGCCAAGCACCGATAAAAAAAACACCATCACGACAGAGATCAATAAAGCAATACTCGCATCGAAGCGTGCCTCATCAAGCTTGTCACTACCTAAGGCTTTAGCTATTACGGCTGAAGTACCTATGCCCAAACCAATCGCTAAGCTAATCACAGTAAATGTTACAGGGAAGGTAAAACTAACGGCCGCAAGTGGTTCTGTGCCGAGTAAGCTGATAAAGAAAGTATCAACAAGATTGAACATCATCAGCGTAATCATGCCAAAAATCATTGGAATGGTCATTTTTTTTAACGTGGGTAAGATTGGCGAGTTTAAAAGATCAGGTTTAGATTTGCTTTGCGAAGTCACGCTCATGGGAATACTTTAGCCTCTTTTACTGAACCTGTAAGTTTAAAGCATCCTGCTCTTGCAAGCCATGATTTATTCAAAGAAAGCTTCACTGCCACTTCTTTATAATGTAAAGCTGAATATCTGCAACGTCTGTAAAAGAAGCACCTTTTACTGGATTGCTATTTGAAACAGATATGTGCTTAGTATTAGCAAAGACTATTACAGTAAGATTATTTCAGGATGTCACTCCAAGGTTATTAAAGTGCAACTTTTAACGCTTTGGTGCAAAATTAACCATCAACCCCATTAAAAAACAATATAAAAACACTATTAATAGCTCTATTACATTTAAAAGGCAGTAAACGCTGTTTTTTTACACAGCAAAATAGACTATTTAATAGCCTGTAAAAAAATTACCTGCCAATTCAGCCTCACTTCAGTTTAAAAGACTAACTAATTGATTTTAAATACTATAAAAAAAATCATTTTAGTACTTGAAATTGCTGTAGCGCCCTAAAAACCTAGCACTATAGCTGTTCTTAAAGTTTAATAAACAGAGTTATCCACAGAAACCGTGGATAACTCTCTGGAAGCCGCATTTATCAAGGCTTTTAAAGGAGGCTAACAGAGTTAAATGACAAAACAAGACAAGTTTAGTGTTTAACGCTTAAGGTCTAAAAATTGACAAAAGCCATAATTAGCTCACCTACCTAGCTTGATAAATAGCCCTGTGAAATATTCACCTATATTACAAACCTGATGCAACATCATGATTATTAAAAATAAAAACATACAAACTGATACGCTTTTGGTTCGCGTTTCGCTACATGAAAGCCGACCCTTTTTAAATCATACTCCCTAACCACAGGAAAAATACCTCTCTAACGTGCACACTCTAGCCTGATAAAGGCATCGATTAGATTGAATTTGTCGCATGGTTATAAAATCTTAGATAAATGATGGTTTTCTCTCTTAGAAGATGAAAATCTATACAACGAATACTTTTCGCAATTTTGAAACATCAACTTAGCTATAAAATTCAAGCAAAAAATTCAACTTAGAAAGACGAATACAGGTATTTCATAGTAAATACGCTGCCATTTTCAGTTAGATTTTGCTCAGATCGAACATAAAAACATCGAATAGCCTTCTTTTTTGAATTTATGAAGTTTTTATGTTGACACTTTGCAAAGCTGTCATTAATATTTCGCCCCGTTGAAAGGCATGACGCTTCCCCCTTAGCTCAGTTGGTTAGAGCGACGGACTGTTAATCCGCAGGTCCCCCGTT
>NZ_LRUF01000024.1:581845-607720 GCF_001550155.1 Pseudoalteromonas arabiensis | reverse complement strand
AGAGCGACGGACTGTTAATCCGCAGGTCCCCCGTTCGAGTCGGGGAGGGGGAGCCAATTTTTCAAAAAGTGTCTTTATCTCCCCTATTCTTACTCAACAAATGTATTAGACTTTCCAATACTTATATTCTACTCTATCTTTGCTTAACTCTTTATTTCTTATAAAATTAGAATAAACTGTACTTAAAGAAATCAATCAGGGAATTGATTCCTTCCTTTAGGCTCTTAAAAGATAAGAAAACATGGCTGGTTTTAAAAAACTTATATTTGTACAATTGATCTCTTGGCTGCTTTTTACACTGCTGGGCGGCTCTTTTATTGCTTTGAGCTTTGACAACGCAGTAAGTGATGCCCAAAAAAAAGCACAACTTACAGTAAATACATATATAAATAGTTTAACTGCTGAAGAACTAGCTCCTGAAAAAATTAAACGCGCTCTAACAGATGGCGCAACCTTCTCAAAATTCGTTTTACGAGACACAGATGGTAATGAAGTATTTGCAGTGAGAAACTCAGAGCCTTTGCCATTGTTTGCCGGTATTGTAAACAGCACATTTAATTCTATTCGTCCACAATTTGCTGTAAACCCGACCTCAGATATCAAAGTTGAATTTACTATAAATGTAAACCACCTTGCTGAATTACTGCAACAGTCCTTATTTATCATTATTTTATTTTCGGGTTTAATTGCAATACTCCCTATCTTCTATATGAAAAGCATGTTCCAGCGCCTCAACCGGAAGATAAGCACCACTATTGCCGATATTATTGATATTTATATCAATCAAAACCAAGTTGACGGCGACCTTGAAAACGCAATGGACACATCGCGATTGAAAAAGCTGAGTAAAGATTTAATCCCCTCTTTCAATCGTCTTTCGCACTTTTTACAAACGAAACATGACGATATTCAAAGAAATGCGATGAGTATCAAAAAAGAAGCCTATAAAGATGTAGTAACAAATTTAGGCAACCGAAACATGTTCGTTGAATACTATGAAAGACACATTGAAAATGCTGAAAAGAGTACATTTGGCTCTCTAGCCATGATCAGGTGTAGTGAACTACAGGCAATAAACCAATCTCGTGGTTATCAAAAAGGAGATGAGTACGTTAAGGGGGTTGCCGATATTATTAAGCATATAAGCGGCACTTATACTAACAGCCAAGTGTTTCGTTTAAATAGCTCTGACTTTGCCGTTGTGTTACCTAATACACCACTTAAAGAAGCAGAGCGTTTTGGTGATAATCTACAGTCTCGGTTTACTCAATACCAACAAAACCAAGAACTTAGTTCTGTTGCCAATACTGGCATTGTCGGTTATGAGAAAGGTAAACCGCTTGGTGAGCTATTATCAATTGTTGATAATGCGATGAGCATGGCTCAATCTAAACAAACAAATGCATGGCATGTGCAACGAGAAACAGACCTAGTTAATAACGTGAGCGCAGGATTTGGAAATCAAAACTGGCGAAAAGTTATTAACGAAGTTATAAAATCGAAACGCGTTCATTTGGTGATGCAAAATATTATGCCGATCGGCAAAAGTGTGAAAGCCTATGCAGAGATTCAAGTGCGTTTTAAAACAGCTGAAAATCAGATGCTCCCGACCGCTTCTTTCCTTGCTATGGCAGAAAAGCTTGATATGGCAATGGAGATTGATCGGTTAATCATCGACACCACCTTAGAAAAAGTGAAAACTCGCAACTTTTCACAAAAATTCTTTGGTATAAATGTTACAGCATCAAGCGCACATAATGATCAGTTTGTGATCTGGCTAGAACGTCGGCTGTTAAAAGACAGTAATATCGCATCAAAACTTATTTTTGAGGTCAGTGAGTTCGGCTTACAGCAAAATATCAAAGCAAGTAAACGCTTTATTGATATGGTTCATCGTGTCGGTGCACGTATAACGGTAGAACGCTTTGGTGTGGGTTTAACCTCATTTAAATTCTTTAGGGACCTCAAACCTGACTTTATTAAAATGGATGCAAGCTACACACGAGGCTTAGAAGAAGATAAAAATAATCAGTATTTCATGCGCTTAATGGTTGACCTTGCACACCGCATTGGGGTGAGTGTGTTTGCTGAAGGTGTAGAAAGCCAAGAAGAGAAACATATTATCGAAACACTGTGTTTAGATGGCGTTCAAGGCTACTATATCGAGAAGCCAAAAGACATCTAACTCACCTTAAAAGACCTAATAAACCTACTATTTATCAGGTCTTTAACATCAATCTAACACTTTCATACCCAACTCCCCTGCTTATTTTAGCTATTCGTCTCTCATGTGTTGTGTCGACCCCAAGAAAAAAGGATAATGGAGGGGTTTTTATTCTTGTGAGGCACGCATGACAGAGTATGTCCTGTTATTGATTGGCACCGTGCTAGTCAACAACTTTGTATTAGTTCAATTTTTAGGTTTATGCCCGTTTATGGGTGTATCGGGTAAATTGGATACCGCAATTGGTATGTCCTTGGCGACAACCTTTGTGCTTACTCTTGCCTCTGTAACAAGCTATTTAGTGAATCAATATATTTTGATTCCTCTTGATATTGAATTTTTACGTACTATGAGCTTTATTTTGGTCATCGCTGTAGTGGTGCAATTTACTGAAATGGTCGTACGAAAAACAAGCCCAACCTTGTATCGCCTGCTAGGTATATTTCTACCTTTAATCACCACTAACTGCGCTGTACTAGGGGTTGCATTACTCAACATCAAAGAAGATCACTCATTCTTGCAATCTGCGGTATATGGTTTTGGCGCAGCAGTTGGTTTCTCTATGGTGTTAATTCTTTTTGCCGCACTGCGTGAACGTTTAGCGGCAGCTGACGTCCCTACTCCATTTAAAGGCGCATCAATCGCAATGATAACAGCAGGCCTTATGTCAATGGCGTTTATGGGTTTTACAGGATTAGTGAAGTTTTAATATGACCTTGTTTTATGCCTTAATAGCGCTTGGTTCATTAGCGCTCGTCTTTGGTTTAATTTTAGGCTTTGCCGCGATACGTTTTCGTGTTGAAAGCAATCCTATTGTCGATCAAATAGATACTATTTTACCGCAAACCCAGTGTGGCCAATGTGGTTACCCTGGTTGTCGCCCTTATGCTGAAGCAATTGCCAACGGGGATGAAATAAATAAATGTCCGCCAGGCGGCGAAGCCACAGTAAAGAAACTTGCCGATTTAATGGGGGTTGAAGCCAAGCCCCTTGCAGGTGGCGAACAAGCAGACCCTATTAAAACGGTTGCCTATATTCGTGAAGATGAGTGTATTGGCTGTACCAAGTGTATTCAAGCCTGCCCTGTCGACGCCATTGTGGGTGCAACTCGTCAAATGCATACCGTGCTTATTGATGAGTGTACTGGCTGTGATTTATGTGTAGAACCTTGCCCTGTAGATTGTATAGATATGCTGCCAATTAAAGAAACAAAGCAAACATGGAAATGGCAATTAAACGCAATTCCTGTGACTCAAGTAGATTAGGAGCACAAATGGAAACGTTAATCGAACAAATTAAACAAGGTAAAGTGTGGCCATTTCCTGGTGGGATTCATCCACCTGGTCAAAAACACGTATCAACAACTCAGTCAATCCAACGTTTGCCGCTTCCTCAAAAGTTGGTCGTATCACTAAAACAGCATATTGGCGCAAACGGCAAACTGATTGTCGAAAAAGGCCAGCAGGTCCTTAAAGGCCAAGCATTAACAAAACCAAGTGGTAACTGGTCTGTACCAGTGCATGCGCCTACCTCAGGTATCATTTGTGAAATATCCCCTATGCCATCAGCGCATCCCTCAGCTTTGCCTGAACTCAGCGTTGTTATTGAACCTGATGGGCTAGATAACTGGTGTGAACTGAAACCCATTAGTGATGCTGCTGCCCTCTCTCATGATGAACTCGTCGATATTATTCATCAAAGTGGTATCGCTGGTATGGGCGGAGCTGGCTTTCCAACTTATGTAAAAGCGGACAGCCGAAAAGACATCGATTTTTTAATTGTTAATGCCGTTGAATGTGAGCCTTATATCACGGCCGATGATATGTTAATGCGAGAGCATGCGGATGGTATTGTTGCGGGTATTGAGCTAATGCAACAATTATTAAGCCCTAAGCTAACAATTATTGGCATTGAAGATAATAAGCCAGAAGCCATTGCTGCTATGAAAAAGGCAGCTCAGCACAATCACAATATTATAGTGCAAACAGTGCCAACGGTTTATCCGTCAGGTGGCGAAAAGCAACTAATAAAGATACTGACAGGTAAAGAAGTGCCAAATGGCAGTATTCCAGCAGATATTGGTATGCTGGTACAAAATGTCGGTACTCTTTTTGCTATTAATCAAGCGGTGTTTGAAGGCAAACCATTGATTGAGCGAGTTGTCACAGTCACGGGTAATACAATCCATAAACCAGGTAATGTGTGGGCTTTACTGGGCACTGAAATTAAGCACTTATTGGATTGCCAAGGTTTCTCTCCAGTTCCACAACAACGTGTTGTTATGGGCGGCCCGATGATGGGCTTTACTTTACCAACCGTGCGTATTGGCATAGTAAAAGCCACCAACTGTATTTTAGCACCTGATCATCAAGAGTTGGCTGAACCTGGCGACGAAAAAGCCTGTATTCGCTGTAGTGCCTGCGCAGACGCATGCCCTGCCTCTTTATTACCGCAGCAATTACAATGGTTTGCTAAGTCAAAAGAGTACGACAAGCTAAATGAGCACAACTTGTTCGACTGTATTGAATGTGGTGCCTGTGCTTATGTATGCCCAAGCGAAATTCCATTGGTCCAATATTACCGTGTTGCTAAGGCTGAAATTAAAGAGCAACAAGCTGAGCAAATTAAGGCTGAACGTGCCAAAGAGCGTTTTGAAGCACGTAAAGAACGTTTAGAGCGTGAGCAAGAAGAGCGCCAAAACCGTCACAAACGTAAACCCGCTGCAAAATCAGATGGCGAAAAACAAAAAGTGGCTGATGCGCTTGCACGTGTGAAGAGCAAATCTGATGCTAAAGAGAGTAAATCAGCTGTGGCAGCGGCTATAGCTCGCGCCAAAGCGAAAAAGCAAAGCCCTGATGCGGAGCTTGAACCTGATAATTCAGAGGTCGCTAAAGAGCGTGCAGCACGCAAAGAACAAGCACGTAAATACAAAGAGCAAAAAGCTTTAGAGCAAGGTGAAGAAAACCGTGATAAAGATGATAAAAAGTCTGCTGTCGCTGCCGCCATTGCTCGTGCCAAAGCGAAAAAAGCCGCACAAGCTGCTGAAGATCACGTAGAGGCAGCAGACGCTGCACCTAAAGATGATAAAAAAGCGGCTGTCGCTGCCGCCATTGCCCGTGCCAAAGCAAAAAAAGCCGCACAAGCTGCTGAAAATAAAGGTGACGCTGAAGAAGATAGTGCACCTGTCGATGACAAAAAAGCGGCTGTCGCTGCAGCCATTGCCCGTGCTAAAGCGAAAAAAGCCGCGCAAGCTGCTGAAAATCAAGATGATGCTGAAGAAGATAGCGCACCAGTTGATGACAAAAAAGCGGCTGTTGCTGCAGCCATTGCTCGTGCTAAAGCGAAAAAAGCGGCGCAAGCTGCTGAAAATCAAGACGATGCTGAAGAAGATAGCGCACCAGTCGATGATAAAAAAGCCGCTGTCGCTGCAGCCATTGCTCGTGCTAAAGCAAAGAAAGCCCCTAAAGAGCAAGCGCAGAGTGATGATTCACACGTTGAGGTTGATTCAAAACCTCAACCTGATACAAATGAATCTAGCGAAGATAAGAAAAAAGCCGCTACAGAGCAAACGCAAAGTGATATTTCAGCCAATTCTGTTGATACTGAAATAAAACCAGCAGACTCGGATGTAGAGCAAGTATCAAACGCACCTGAATCAAAAGAAGATAAAAAGAAAGCCGCTGTTGCTCGTGCTATCGCTCGTGCAAAAGCAAAAAAGTTACAACAAGAAGGAAACGATAAGTCATGAAACTAACCATGGCGAGTTCGCCGCATAATCATAGCCATAAATCATTAAGCCGATTAATGATCACAGTGATTGCTGCGTGTATTCCAGGCTTAATCGCGCAAGTTTTCTTCTTTGGTAGCGCTGTGTTAATTCAGCTTGTTCTCGCGCTAATTACAGTTAGCGCCTGTGAAGCTGCTGTTTTACTGCTTCGTAAACGCAAAGTTTGGCCAACACTCAGCGATGGCAGTGCGTGGTTAACAGGTGTTTTACTGGCGTTGAGTATTCCGCCTTTAGCGCCTTGGTGGATCATTGTAATTGGCTGTATGTTCGCAATTGTTATTGTAAAACAGCTCTATGGCGGCCTTGGCTTTAATTTATTTAACCCAGCTATGGCAGCTTATGTATTACTACTTGTATCGTTTCCGGTGCAAATGACCAGCTGGTTACCTGTTAGTGATTTACTAGCATCTCCAATCAGCTTCTCACAACAGCTGTCTGTTATTTTCAATGGCTTTACCAGCGCTGGATTTAGTGTCGATCAATTACGTGTAGCGATTGATGGCACAACCATGGCAACACCGCTTGATACCGTTAAAACAGATGTCGCCCATCACCTAACGGTGGCTGAGAGTATGAGTAAACCTCTTTTTAATGACTGGTTTGGTCTTGGTTGGGGCTGGGTTAACCTAGGCTTTTTAATCGGCGGTCTTTATTTATTAAAAGCTAAAATCATTAATTGGCATATTCCTGTAAGCTTTCTCGGTGCTTTAACGATATGTAGCGCTATTGGCTATATAGCATCACCTGGGACAGAGGCTGGCGTGGTATTTCACTTATTCAGTGGTGCCACAATGCTAGGGGCATTTTTCATCGCGACCGATCCTGTGTCAGCATCAACCACAAATAAAGGCCGCTTAATTTATGGTGCCTTAATTGGTCTACTTGTTTACTTAATTCGCACATTTGGTGGTTACCCTGATGCTGTCGCTTTTAGTGTGCTTCTGCTAAACATGGCAGTACCATTAATTGACTACTACACACAGCCACGCACTTACGGCCATGGAGTGAAATAATGATCCTTTCCTCAATGACTAAAAACGGTGGTATCTTAACCGCTTTTGCACTACTTACTACCGGAGCTGTAGCGCTTACCCATAGCCTAACGGCCCAGCGTATAAGCGACCAAGAAAAGAAGCAGCTCGCCGAGCAACTACAGCAAGTGCTTGACGCTCACCATTACGATAATCAACTATATAAAGATTGTGTCATTATTACAGATGAACGTTTAGGGCCCAGACCCGAACAAATTATTTATCGAGCTTATAAAAGCGATAAACCATACGCTCTTGTAATGCGCCATGTTACGCCAAGCGGTTATAGTGGCGATATTAACTTGCTAACAGCCGTTTTTGCTAATGGTGAAATTGCTGGAGTTCGTGTTACAAAACACGAAGAAACGCCTGGGCTTGGCGACAAGATAGAAGTAAAAAAATCTGACTGGATCACCTTGTTCAAAGGTCAGACTGTATTAGGTGAAGATGACAATCGTTGGGCTGTTAAAAAAGATGGCGGCCAGTTCGATCAATTCACTGGAGCAACGATTACGCCACGCGCTGTAGTCGGCTCAGTTAAAGAAGCTGTGCTATTTGCACAAGCTGAATTTGATAACCTATTTGCAGCAGCTAATGCTTGCCAAGGAGGTCAAGAATGAGCCAGGTAAAAACCTTGTTTAAAGATGGAATGTGGGCCAATAACCCCGCCCTTGTGCAGTTATTAGGCTTGTGCCCTCTGCTAGCAGTGACTTCTACAATAACAAATGCTTTAGGTCTTGGTTTAGCGACTTTATTAGTACTTGTTGGTTCTAATGTAACTGTATCGATTGTGCGCAACTGGGTGCCTAAAGATATCCGTATTCCTGTTTTTGTGATGATCATCGCAGGCTTTGTAACGATAGTGCAGCTGATGATGAATGCCTATACATTTGGGCTTTATCAATCTCTTGGTATTTTTATTCCACTTATTGTAACCAACTGCGCAATTATAGGTCGCGCTGAAGCATTTGCGTCAAAAAATACAGTCCCCCTTTCAGCCTTTGACGGCTTAATGATGGGCTTAGGCTTTATGCTAGTACTTGTTGTGCTGGGCGCTATAAGAGAGTTAATTGGCCAAGGCACCCTTTTTGATGGTGCTGATTTGTTGCTCGGCCCATGGGCACAAGCACTGCGTATTGAAGTGTTTAGTTTCGACAATCAATTTTTATTGGCAATTTTACCCCCAGGTGCCTTTTTAGGTCTTGGTTTGTTAATTGCTGCAAAGAATGTGATTGATAACCAAATAAAATCAAAGCAAGTAGTTACTCCAGAAGTAGAAAAAGGCCCTCGTGCCCGGGTAACGAGTTTAACCTAAAGGAGAGCACGCACCGTCACTGCGTGCTTTACACTCACCATGAATAAAGAAAAACGTTATGAGATCTTATCTCGTCTTCGTGAGCAAAATCCGCACCCAGAAACAGAGCTTGAATACTCAAGCCCATTTGAGTTATTGGTTGCTGTAACCTTATCAGCACAAGCAACGGATGTAGGTGTTAATAAAGCTACACGCAAACTGTTTCCAGTTGCAAATACGCCACAAGCGATTTTAGATTTAGGCCTTGAAGCCCTGCGTGACTACATTAAAACGATTGGTTTATTTAACTCAAAAGCCAACAACGTTTATAAAATGTGTGAGATTCTGGTTAATAAGCATAACTCAGAAGTGCCCGAAAACCGTGAAGCCCTTGAAGCACTCCCTGGTGTGGGTAGAAAAACAGCGAATGTCGTATTAAATACGGCCTTTGGCTGGCCGACAATTGCTGTCGATACACATATTTTCCGCGTATCTAACCGCACTAAGTTTGCTATGGGTAAAGATGTGGTTGCTGTAGAACAAAAATTAGAGAAAGTGGTACCTAAAAAATTTAAAGTCGATGTGCACCACTGGTTAATCCTGCATGGCCGCTATGTGTGTACTGCTCGTAAACCTAAATGTGGCAGCTGTATTATTGAAGACTTGTGTGAGTTTAAGGATAAGACGGAATAAGCCAACACCAATTTTTAATGACTGTAAGCTTACCGCTTAGTAATATCGAAATCATCCAGCTATAAACTTTCGCTCTCCCTACCAATTTTTATTTGGTTAGGCTTCAATGGTAAATTTATTTGAGAAGATAAAAACCATTTCAACTTTAGTGGTTCACCCGATTCCGAAATATGTTCATGATTTACTGGTTTTCCGGTACCTAGATTTACCTGTGCATCTACATTCTTATTCACGTTTAAAACCAGGGCTATTTTGCTGCCTTTTTTAACGAGCTTAGATGTGAAGCGCGCATTAACAATTGGGACTCTACGCTTTTCATTTGGTACCAATAAACGCCTTTTACTCATATCGTCAGCATAGCTGGCACGGCTGCGGTAATTATTCAAATGAAACACTTCCCCTTCTGCTGTAATTTCGTAAAAATTAAAACCAATATCTACATCTTTTTTATTAGTCGCAATATCAAAGAAACCTGTAATTGAACCTGTTAGCTCCATATCCTGCTTAAATACTGGTGTTTCTATTTGAATTCCACCTTGTTTATCAATACTTTGTTTAATGACTGGCCACGGAGCCTGATTTCTTTGCTCATCTCTATCTGCCATGTCTACAGTCTGTTCGATATACTGATTTTCCAAAAACGCTTTATTTTTTGTCATAACATAGTTCTGATCTTCATTCGCTTTCGTGCCTTGGATAAAAAAGCTTAGTGACTGCTGGTTAAGAGCTTGTAAAGAGTCTGCAAACCTCCATTCATTCCCCCCCATTAATTGGTAGTTGACTTTGTTTTGCAGTAATTTCGGTAGCGGTTTTCCATACAAAATATGGTCAAACCATTCTAATACCAATTGTTCCGTGTCTTTTTCTAGTGCGACAGGATCTAGTTCATAATTACTGTGGTGTGAACGAGGCTTATTTTGTGCTGACCAATGATTATAAGGGCCAATCAACAGAGTATGGTTTGCTTTTTTATTGTATTTATAATGCTCGTGCAGGTAGTTAAGCGCTGATATTTGACCGCCCTCGAAATATCCAGTAATGCTTAGAACAGGAATGTTAATACGCTGATAGTCTTCTTTATGTGGCACCATACTTTGATAGTATGAATCGTCTTCTGGATGCTCTAGCCATTTTTGTAGCCAAGGGCTCGGCTTTTTGGCAATTTTGTCTATGTCAACAATAGGGCGTCCACTTGTATAAAGTTCATTAGTAATATTATTAGTGCGCTGCCAATCATTGTAAATCGTGTTGTCCACCGTTTTGTTATTGGTGACAAATAATGGCCATTCAAAATTTCCAGTTAAAGCTATGTTATTTTCATATGGTAGACCTGTAATAAGGTTTGCTGCCACATAAGGTGCAATGGCCTTTAAGCCCTTGGGCATAAACTTCGTAGTAGCCCACTGAGTAAAACCATTATAACTACCTCCATACATAACGACCGTTCCATTGCTCCATATTTGTTTTGTGATCCAGTTAATAAGCTGTGCTGCATCTTCGCCTTCATGCTCCCATGGAACTATTTCATTTTTACTTGAACGCTTACCGCGTGAATTGGCTACCATACCTATATAACCATGTGCAGCAGCATTCATTGCCGTTTTGATATGTGCCGATTCATCGGCATATATGGTAAATTGTAAGGCTGTAGCGTTAGCTTCCCTTTGACTTCGGCTTCGTACTATCGTTGTCGATAATTCAATACCATTTTTAAGTTTAACTAATACATCTGGCTGAATTATAAATCGACGCGTTTGCTCTTGTTTTATAATGGTGCTCGAGATAGGAATAATCGCATCTAACACGTAATACAATTGGGTATTGACTGCAATATTGATCATCTCATTTTTCGAAAGTACTGTTTTACCCTTAACTTGTTTATAAAGGTTATATACATAATTTTTAGCATTAGAAACCGACCAACCTAACGCTAAAACCATCTGTACAAACTCTTTATCGTTTAGTTTTACAAATTTTTGTCTAATTAACTTTTCCGCTTCACTGCTAAAGTGTTTTTGCGACAAGTTATTGTTGTTTAAACTACGGCGTACTTGATGAAAAAATTGATAATGTGAAAACTCCAATGTGTTACCTTGCCGCTTAATGTTGTTTGAAATTTCGGCAAGTTCATCACGCAACGACAATAACGCTATTTTATTGAACATAGTTTGCTGCACAACTTCATTTTTGGCTAATTTAGTAGCAAATGACTGTAAGTCACGTTTAAATTTTGCAGACGACAAAATAGCATCAGCATCTTCGACCGCATTTAATTCGGTAGTGGCGATGACAGATGGAATAGCATAATCTGCGCTACTTGCCGCATAGGCATCGGTTAAAAAGTTTAGTAAGATGATGGCCGAATAAAACACCACTGACGCTAGACTTAATTTTTTCATTTATGTTTCCGCTTCTATAACTTTCAATGAATCGTGAAACCACTCTATTGAGTTAGATATTTTAAGTCCTGACAACTGGGTGAAAAGTTGTGACTTTTTATGACTCCCCTAATTTTAAAGGGGTGCGTAGCAGAAATGATGGACCTATATGCGCTGGCAAATTAAAAGTTTTGTTTTTTGTGAAGATCAAAAAACCTTAATTACTGAAGAAGTGTCAGTGAAATTAGAGCCAATGATGTCTGAACTATTAGCCTACTTTTGTCGTCATCAAAATCAAATTCTCAGTAAAGAACAGTTATTCAACGATGTTTGGCATGGTCGCTGTGTAAGTGACAACACCATAAGTAAACTCATTACCAAACTTAGAAAAGCCCTACTAGATGATGCGCGAAATCCTCAATACATTGTTACTGTATCAAGGCGTGGTTACAGGTTCGTTGCCAATGTTAAGCAAATAGAAGAAAACCCAAGTTCACATAAAGAAAACACTACTTCAGTTTTAGCTAATACTAATTACAAAATACTTCTCCTCTCACTTTCATTATTTATAGCTGCTATGTTTTTGTGGATAGTAGCCTCAGACCGCCATAGCCCCAAAGTTAGCTTTTCAGCCAAAGCGATAACCTCTGATAAGGGCAGAGAATACTTTCCAAGCTTTGCGCTAGAAGGTGTTCGACTTGCATATATGAACTATGATGGCGAGAAATACAGACTATATGTGAAAAACATTTACTCTGGTGAAAAAGTTGAAGTAGATCACGGTGAAGAATATGGTGTTGGACCAGGAAGTTGGAACAATGCTGGCACTAAGCTCGTTTATTTAGTTGCTTCAAAAGAAAAATGTATGTATTTCATACGCGAATTTAACGATTTGGCAATGTCTGAGCCCAAGTTAATTCATACCTGTAATGAAGGCAGTTATGGTGCTATCAAATTTACTCACGACGACAATACCCTTGTGTTCTCAGAGTCTGCTGGCATGGGAAAGCCCTACTCACTCTACTCACTTAATCTTGAATCAGGCGAAACCCAATGGCTTCCACAGCCAGCGCTCCATTTAGGGGGGAATAGCCAATTTGACCTACACCCAACAGAAAACAAATTACTGATTTCTTCGCCTAATGAACAGCAATGGGAAGGCTTTTATCAGTTAGATTTGGAAACTCAAAAATTACGTTTATTGTTTGAGTTAAATGCATATATTTGTTGTGGCATTTGGTCACACGACGGCGAACATGTTGTACTTATGGGGGAGCACCCTGCTCGTGAAATTGTTCAGTATGATCTCAATGGTAAAAACAAGTCACTTGTATATGTAGGCCCTCAACAATTGCACCAACCTCAACGTCACAGCAATGGTATTGATTACACATTCAACGCGTCTCATCTTAACCTAAATGTAGATGAATACAATTTGGAAAAACAAGAAACTAAGTCAATATTAAATGACACATTTGATGAAAGATTGGCGGTTTTGTCACCTAACTTAAATCAAGTGGCTTATATCGGTTTGGCGTCAGGCAACGAAGAACTATGGCTATATGATAGTAATACACAAAAGAATAGGAAGGTTACTCTGTTTGCTGATAGCAGACATTACTTAGATTTGGCTTGGTCGCCTGATCAAAAGAAAATTGCTGCACTTACCTTAAACGCCATTCACGTCATAGAGTTAAGTAATGGTGAAACAAGTGTATTACCTTTACCTGAAAAGGAAATTCGCGGTATTTCATTTAAATCATCAAGCCAACTTGCTTTTAGCATGAAGTTAGGTAGCAATTGGCAAGTTGTTATTTTTAATTTAAATAACAATTCGATGACACGTCTTGACCCAAAATGGCAAAGTGTTCAGTTTAATCACTTATCAGAGAATTGGTTGTGGGTTGACCAAGATGGTCTATGGTACCAAGGTGAAAATGCTAACCGCTTAATATTACCCCAAAAAAACCTACCTGCTTTTAATGGTAGGCAGTTTAATGTAAAGAAAAGTGGTGAATACATTGCATTTTACGACTGGCAAAAGAAACGACTAGAGGTTTATAAAAATCAAGCGAGTAAACCAATAGTCACCTTGGATAGTCAAGTGGGGCATTTTTCAATAAATGGTGACAAGGTGTTATCCAGCCAGAAGTCATCAAAAACAAATAACAGTGATATTTACCAAACCTATACCTTGAGTGCTAAGTAAATAGTTAGGCATAATAAGGTATGCAATTCATTATAGTTGTAGAGTCACAAATAAACATCATCTTAACTAAAAGCCGATCTACCTTACTTGTCTTTTGGCTGGCCGACTATAGCTGTCGATACGCATATCTTCCGTGTTTCTAACCGCACTAAGTTTGCTATGGGTAAAGATGTGGTTGCTGTGGAACAAAAATTAGAGAAAGTGGTACCTAAAGAATTTAAAGTCGATGTGCACCACTGGTTAATCCTGCATGGCCGCTATGTGTGTACTGCTCGTAAACCTAAATGTGGCAGCTGTATTATTGAAGACTTGTGTGAGTTTAAGGAAAAAACGGAATAATTAAGTGTTATTGCGGAGCTGCATTAGCTGGTTAGGTGTAGTTGAACCTTCATTAGTTGATGCAGAATTCTCACAATTAAAATATCGTTGGCTCTTTTAAAAAAAAATGTAGTGCTTTCTAAGTATAACTTGCAGTCTTTGATTATGTCAGATATAAAATTTATGCGTGGCTCCTAATCGCTAAATCCTGTATTTAGCGCATATCAGATAACAAACGCTTTATTTTTTCCATAGACAGACATAAATCAAGTACGATAACTCAGATAAAAAATCACACCTTTTGGCTCTGCGACTTGCTCAAATACTATTTGATTTAATTATTCCTTGTTTATTACATTGGCCACGTGAAGTGTGTGATTCTTATAACTTGGGATCACAACACTTTCTGCTCCCTCGGGATTACTGCAACTCTTTGCAAATATTCTAAAATAGTAGGCCATAAAATCTTGGATAACTTGATAAATCAATGATCTTTACTTTTTTGCATGCGTAATATCAAAAATAGTTAAGCCAGCCCCCGCTATTAGTAGCAATATGAAATTCGATATGCACACAATCTAATTCAAAATTTTTGATATTAATTCATAGTACGATGTATATCTCCCTCTTGTTGTTTGATATCACTCACTATAATTTTACCGCGGCTTACGTCATAGCTAGAAAAACCCTTTACTAACCACTTGCTGCGTAACTTTGTATCAGTCAGTGGTACTGCATTAAGATACTCTTGGTTATTTTCTGACTTCAAATAGTACAAAACACCATCATCAACTTTTACACTATAAAACTCTTCAGGTAGTGATATTTCAGTACTGATTAGTTGTTTAGTGTTAAAAATAGCAGTCTCGTTAGCTACTTTCATCTTATAAACTAGATGACTGTTATGCTCTATGAGATATATATTATTAGGTTGCTCTGCATCGCTTAAAGCGTATGACCACGAAGTATTCTCTATTGGTGATGCCTCATTAAATAAATCAATAAAATGGAGTTCTGGTATACCACTACTCACTGCCGTAACAGCTACATAGGCATTTTTATACCAATCCAATGCAATTATTGGGCCTTTACCGATATAAATAAGCTGCATTTGCTGCAATGACTTTATAGGTTGACCTTTATTTAATTCATCTATAGATAGCAAATACACCTTGTTGTCTATATTAACAATCACTTGCTTGTCATCAGGAGATATAGCGAGATGCCCGATAGAATATGGCTGGTCAAAATTAGTCAGAACGTTAACTTTTTTAGATTGGTAATCACCTAAAAATAGTTGCATACGCCCATTACGATTTGAGGTAAACAAGTACTGCTCAGAGCGATGAAATAAAGCTGGTGTTGTATCGTTAACTGTTGAATTACTCAAAAAATCTATATTTTCAGTATTAAGTCCCTTAGAGCTGACAAGCCAGCGGTTGCTAAAACTTTTTTGTCGAGTACCAAACACAATGTTTTTTCCATCAGGCATGCGCGACATTTGTGAGGACAGCTCTTCAGACACATTGACAACTGTCGAAGGGTTTGCCCCATATAAATCACTTTTAATTATTTGGTGTGTAGGAGGTGAGGAGAAATAGTACACATTTTCTGAATCATGGTGCCAAATAGCTTCGTATACCGGTCTGTCAAATTGCATACCTTCGGTAACTTGGTTATTAGACAAATTCAGTGATAGCAGTTGTGTTTTATAGTCACTTTTAGTGCTCATTATTAATAGCTTTTTACCATCTGGAGAAATATCAATACCATGATGACCCCAGCCTTCTGGTTCAACTTGGGGTAGTAATGAATGTTTTCGCGCTTTTAAATCAAAAACATAAATGTGATTTGGCCAAAAGTTTTTTGGCTGAGCAGTGTAGTAAATTGCATGTTGTTGCGTGTGATAATCAATATCTTTAATTCTCTTATTTTTGCAGTCAAATAACCTTTTTTCTTTTTTCGTTGCCAATCCACCATCTTGTAAATAGATGATCTCAGCTTGAAAAACAGCGCAATGACGATAAGTTTTATCAAGAAAAATAATGTCTGTATTAGTAGATCCTTGTTGGTTAAATACAGCAACCAGTTTACTTATGTTATTTTTTAGTTTCACCCGTTCTAAGTTCGCTGTATTTATATTTTTTAACCAGAGTTCATTGTTTTTGCTTAATTCGTTTTCCTTTAAGAATAAGAGGTATTGGTTATCAGGGGTGATTTTTGCAGAAAACTCAATTCCATGCTCCCTAGTTAAAGCAACTGAATCCCCATGCGAAACGTATTTAGGTTCACTGGGTATTAATTGCCAGAGTACATAACCCGCTAGTGAGGCCAGCACAGTAAAAAATATTATTGGAAAACTTTTATAAAACAGTTTCGTGGTACCTGTGTTAATTTGGGTGTTGTTTAGAGCTTCAGATACGCATTCATCTTGAGCTGAAATGGACACTACTTCACAAATAAAGCGGTAGCCCCTCTTTGGCACTGTTTGAATATAACGTGGTGATTTAGCATCATCGTCCAATATTTTTCGGAGGTTACCTATCAACTTATTAATAGCATTGTCGGTTACAATTGAACCTGTCCAAAGGTGATCTAGAATATCTTGTCGAGTGATAATTATATTTGGCTGCTGAATAAAAAATAACAATAACTCGAACAGTTTCGGCTCGATCGTTACTTCTTTCATCGTGTTTTTTTCTAATAAACGCGCTTGTTCACTATCAACAATATATTCACCAACTTGAATCATAACCAACTGTAATAGATAGATAAAAAAATAAGAAAAATACTGTAGCATGGCTAGGCTTGAATTGAGAAATACATTCTTGAAACCGTTTTCAAAGCCCACACGACTATATAAAATCGTGAATTCACTTTTTCATCACCTTTTTTCCCATAAATTTCATTACTTTACGCATGCTTTGAGCGAAGTTAAAGTTCAATAAAAACACGATTAAAAAATGGAAAAAATGCGATGAAACAACTTATAGCTTTTAGCGTTATTGTTATGATATTGATGACTCAAGCCAGTGCTAAACCAAGAGGCATAATTTTAACCGATAGTATTCATTCAAAGATCTTATCAGAGCGGCGGGATTTATTAATAAATTTACCAAGCAGTTATGATCAGAATAAAACGCTGACCTATCCTGTTGTTTTTTTAACTGACGGACTAAGAAACTTCAATCATGCATCTGGCACTTTAGATTTACTAACACAGTCGCATGAAGCACAAGAAATGATCATTATCGCTATCAAAAACACACAAAGAGCGAGAGACTTTACACCAACCTATGATGAAAGTTATAACAAATGGGGAGTATCTGGCGGTGCAGATAACTTTTTAGACTTCATTGAACACGAGCTCATCCCGCATATAAATGAAAACTACCGAACTAATAACTTTAAGATTTTATCAGGACACTCTCTTGGCGGCTTACTGGTTATTCATTCACTACAAACCAGACCAGAGTTATTTCAAGCTCACTTCGCGTTTAGTCCGAGCTTATGGTGGCATGATGGCGTTATTTTTAAAAACACCAAGACTTTTTATGAAAAAGGTGGCAACCTCAACAGCTATTTATATATGAACTTAGCAAATGAAAAAGGGCAAATGTTAAGTTCGTTCGAAAAATATGAACACCTACTAAAAAATCATAATCTAAAGGGGTTTAGTTACGACATAGATGTTGTTGAAGAGGAAAATCACAGTACTTCGGCTATGGTTGGCCATAACAAAGCATATACTCATTTATACAAGCAATTTCAGTGCCCTACAGATATTATAGCACAGGGTATACCAGCAATTGAAAAGTACTATATGCAATTGTCAAAGAAATATAAAGCCGAAATAAAGCCAAGCTATCATACACTCGCTCAAGTAGCAGGTATCGCCTATAACAAAAAGGACTTTTCTGGCGCGATTGAGGTATACAAATCTCTCATCACACAATTTCCTCACCTGTCAGATCCACACTACCGAATAGCCTATATTTATGAAACTCAAGGCAAATATAACAGGTCAATTGAGGCACTTGATAAGGCACTTAACATCAGCACCTCTGAGAATGTAGAAAATAACAAGTACAAAGCCTTAAGAGCATTTGTACTAGCAAAAATGAATAATAGCTAACTTAACCGTCTTAACAAATGAGAGGCTCTTAGAGAACCTCTCTACTCCCTAGACTCTCGCATTTAAGATCTAGATATTTAACAACTAATAGGTATTTTATTTTTTCGCTGTAAATACGCAGAGTATATAATTCCAAATAGCAATCAGTTAGTTTCATCTGCTAATATCGCGTATTTGTTTCAATGATAAGTTGTAACTCTTGCCTAACTAAACCGCCCTCCCTTCATATTTAAGGTTTAAATTAGCGGCAAAATTCATGGGCAAAAATACACATAAACAAACCAGAGGATGCTTAAAATGCGCTTATTACACACAATGCTTCGCGTTGCTGATTTAGACAAATCAATTGAATTTTATACGCAGGTATTAGGTATGAAAGAACTGCGCCGTGCAGACAATGAAGAGTACCGCTACACCCTTGCTTTTGTCGGTTATGGTGACGAAAAAGATGCAACTGTGCTTGAGCTTACTTATAACTGGGATACTGACAGCTATGATCTAGGTAATGCATATGGCCATATTGCTATCGAGTTTGATGACATTTATAAAGCATGCGACGACATTAAAGCTGCTGGCGGTAATGTTAGCCGTGAGCCAGGCCCTGTAAAAGGCGGCACAACTGAAATTGCTTTTGTTAAAGACCCTGATGGCTATGCAATTGAGCTTATTCAGAAAAAAGACAATAACGCATTCTAATTGTAATGGCTATTTCTGCTGTTAATTTTGCTGAAATAGCCATTTTGCTAATGCTAGCTCCAATTCCTCAAAGTTAATTGGTTTAGCAATATGGTCACTGATCCCCATCGCAATGCTTTTATTTATATCCTCTTTCATTGCGTTCGCGCTGACAGCAATAATAGGTGTATTAAAACCCTTTTTATTTAGCAAAATCTTGCTGGCTGTTAAACCATCCATTACAGGCATTTGAATATCCATTAGGATTAAAGCGTACTCTTTATTTGATGCTTTATCGCACGCTACTTGTCCGTTATCCGCAAGTTCATATTTAAGCCCTAATTGTGCTAAATATTTTGTAATCACAATTTGGTTAATAGGGTTATCTTCTGCAATTAGGAGTGGCTGTTCTACCACAGAAAAATCGTTCCTTGACCTATCAGCCTTTTGCTCAACTTGCTGTATATTAAGGTCTTCTAAAACTGTTTCAAAATCGACTTGAATTGTAAAAATAGTGCCCTTACCAAGCTCACTATTAATGTTTATTTTCCCTTCCATTAAATCGATTAAACCTTTACTTATGGCCAGCCCAAGGCCAGTGCCGCCATATTCTCTGGTTATATTGCTCTGAGCTTGAACAAAGGGGTTAAATAACGCGTTAATTTTATCTTCAGCAATACCTATGCCGGTGTCTTTTACAGCAAATTCAACCCTTGTTTTTTCATTGCTTTGGTGAACCACATTAAGTGATAAAGTGATTTCTCCTTGCTTTGTGAATTTTACTGCATTGGAGAGTAAGTTGATCAGCACTTGTTTAACACGTATCTCATCACACTCAACGGTTAAAGTTTCAAGTTTATCGACATCAAGCCGGCATACGATCCCTTTGGCATCACAACTCGGTTTAAACAATAAAATAAGATCATTGCACAGAGCGACTAAATCACATTGGCGGTGCTCAAGCTCAATTTTATTGGCTTCAATTTTCGAGAAATCTAGAATGTCATTAATAACGGTTAGTAAAACATCACTGCAATTATTAATTTGCCTAACAAAGTCAGTTTGATCTTGGCTTAACTCACTTTTATTTAGTAACTGCAAAAACCCTACAATCCCATTCATTGGCGTTCTAATTTCATGGCTCATGTTTGCCAAAAACTGACTTTTAACTTGCTCTGAGTGCTCTGCCCTAATTTTCTCTAACTGCAATGACGTAATTTGTATATCAATAGTTTCGGCCATACTATTGAGGGAATCTGCAATATCTTTAAACTCTTGATAGTGAAAATTATTTTGAACTTGTTTGTAATTCCCTAATGCAAACTCCCGACTTATTGCTGCAATGCGATTTAATGGATTATGCAGTCGCAGAGTTAACCAACGAACTAGCAGAAATGAGATTATAAACAGCGTAATTATCAACCCTGCTGCCATCACAGCGGTTTGTTTGACCGCGGTTGTATAGGCTGACTCTGTTTCATTTATCTTAAAAAGTAAAGGGCTCAAGGCATTGTCAAATATCACACGATTAATAGTCGCTTCTGATGACAATTGAGCTTTATCTAAAGCATTTCCTAAGCTATATAAGACTTGCTCTTTTACCTTCAACTGAACTTGCTTACCCGTTTGATAAATAGGTTGTTCATTATGTTTTGCAAGCCACTTAACGGCCTCTGACAAAGGAATAAATGATACTAAGACACCTGTTTTTTTAATTGGCTCACTGAGTGAGTCTTGCTCATTTAACAGTGTTGAAGTAATCGCTAACAAGGCACTATGCTTTGTGTCTTGTTGAGTAAAAAGTTCATTAAGATGTATGTTATCCAAAACTTGAATCGTGTTTTGATTATCTAGAATTTGGCTGTTTTCTAAAATTTGTTTGGTCAGTGAATAATTAAGTGTTAGCGATGTTATTGGGTAACCTTCGACTATAAAGCCTTGATTATCTATCACAATCGCAGCACTTATTTGCGGGTTAGTATTAACAAACTCCTGTAACTGCATGAGTGCAAACTGTGAATAAACTACTTTGTCAGGTAATTCCGCAATTGCCTTTGTATTGCTAAGTACTTGGCTATTCTTTTCAAGTTTAAAAAATAATTGCTCTAAACTTGCTGCGTTATTTCTTGCTTGCCATTGCAAACTGGTGTTTGCTTGCTCGATTGAATTTAAATAGAAACGCCCTATCATCAAAGCAGCAAGTATGAGTAATGGGGTGATAACAAGTAGTAACACACTAAAAAACAGTGCCCGACTAAAACGAGGGTTTTTCATTGCACCCCATCATTTGCAATTGAACGTTCAGCAAGGCCTTGCATAAATTGCCCCGTTTGTTCAGCTGTTAACGCTCCGCTGCCAAAACGTGAAAAACCTTTATTAAGCACCTCCCAAACAATTATCATGGTTGCCGTTGAGGGCATAGGCTTTGTTTCTTTTAAAGCATCAACTAGCGTGCCAAATACAGTCCCTTGTTCGTTTTTAAGATGCTCTAACACCTCTATATTTACAGGTATATCACTAATTTCCTGCCAGATTAAGCGCTGAAAAGATGCTTCTTGAGCCAACTTGGCAAACTTACGTAAATTATCTTTATTTGGGCCATTAAGGCTATCGTTTGGAAAGGCAAGAACAAAGGTTGAATAGTAAGGTTGCATCACTCGCCCATTGAGAGAAGGCAAAGGTTGCACTGACAGATTTTCACCAAGTGCTTGCTGATAAGTGTTGAGTGCCCATGCTCCGTTAACAATAAACGCGGCTTTTTGTTGCTGAAATGCTTGATGAGAACACGCATAGTCACACTGACTATCAACAATGTCTCGCGCATTTAAACCCCAAACAAAACGTAGCGCATCATGCATAGAAGGTGTGTTAAGTTGAGCTTGGCCGTCAGCTATCAAATTACCTTCAAAAGCACTTAAAAATGGAATAAACCAATACATTTCCATGAAGCTCCACGTTATTAATTTTACGTGGCTTGGTAATGTAGGTTTCAATTTTTCAATATCTTGCCAATCGGTAACAGGGGATTTTATAAATTTAGAGTTATAAAAAAGTAGCAGGTGGTTACCTTGTATTATAGGAATGCCGATTAGCTTTCCTGACACCCTTGCTGTGTCTAAAGTTCGTTTATCTGTTGTCTGGGCGATTAAAGAAGCTGGGATCTCACTAAAGTTAGCATACTCACTAAGCCCTAGGTGATCTGCGGGTACAATAATAACATCAGTCATATTAGAAGTATGTGCATTTTGCACCAAGCGCACTTTTAACGCTTTTTGATCAACAAAAACCGAGTGAATTGTTAAACCACTTTGCTCTGCAAGCTTACCGAACAACTGACTGAAGTTTTCATGCTTCATTGTATGGGCTAGATTAATGGTTTTTGCATGACTATTAAATACTGCAAAAAATAACAATCCCCAAACTATTTGCTGCACGCTGAAATCTACTTAACAAAAGATAAAATTATCTTTAGTTAAGCACAATTGTTCAAAATTGCCTAGTTTAATCAAGGGTTTTCTTAAACCGGAAAGCGGCAACCGCTAAACCAAAAAACGTAAAAGCAGTTAGCCAAAGTAAATCGCTGCTCATACTCATTAAATTGACATCTCTTAACACTATTCCTCTGATTAACCTTAAATAGTGAGTTGCAGGTAAGCTCTCAGCAAGCCACTGCGCCACCTTTGGCATGCCTTCATAGGGAAATACAAAGCCCGACAATAAAATCGAGGGTAACAGAATGAAAATTGTCATTTGCATGGCTTGAAGCTGGTTTTTAGCGATGGTCGAAAGTACTAAGCCAAGCACTAAACTGGCACATATAAAAGCAAAGGTTGCGACAACCAATGCGACTAAACCACCTCCAAAAGGAATATGAAACAAGAGCTTACCCATGCCTAAAATAATAAATAACTGAATAAAACCAATGAAGATATAAGGAACCACTTTACCAATCATCAATTCGAGTGAGCTTAAAGGTAAGGTGATTAAGAGCTCCATATTACCTCGTTCTTGCTCTTTAACAATTGCAGCAGAGGTGAACATAATCATAGTCATGGTTAAAATGACAGCAGCTAAACCTGGCACAATATTCACCGCAGAGCGTTGCTCTGGGTTATAAAATAAGGTTGTCTCAAAGGTTGGGTAAGTTCTATTTGCAGGCTTATCGAGCAGCTCTGCAAGCGGCATATTGCGCAGCGATTTTATGCTCGACGCTACCATTGTATCTGAGCCATCAACTAACCAATGCGCAATTGGCCTTACTAACGACTCATTACTGCCATCAGGCAATCCAAAACCAACGGTTGGGTGCTGAGCAAGTCGGTTTGCCACATCATGGGGTATAAACATCACAGCACGCACTTTCGCACTGGCGATTGCTGTTTGTGCTTGCTCAATACTGTTGTAATAATCCGTCACTTTAACCACATTTGTCGCAGATACTGTTTGTACTAATATGCGACTTAGGGCAGTTTGGCTATGATCGACCACTGCAACAGGGATATCTTTAACGTTAGTGTTAATAGCATAGCCAAATAGAATCAGTTGGATAAGAGGGATCATCACCACCATCGCAAATGTCATTCGATCGCGGCGTAATTGTAATAACTCTTTGCTTACAATTGCTTTTATACGGCTTAATGAAGTCATAATATTCATTGTCTGCCCTGCCCTGTGCAGGTGACAAACACGTCTTCGAGGCTTGGGCGAACACGATTTACTTGCCATGTATCCTGACAAAATGATTGCTGTTTTATGAACTCAACGGGATCTTGAATATCTTTTTTCACTAATACTCGCAATTGTGCACCTAACTGAGTGGCTGAAATAACATGGTCGATTGTTGCGAGCTGTTTTTTTAATTCTCTGGTTTGCGCCCCTGCTATTTCTACCACATGAGCGTGCATGTCTGTCATTAATTGCTTTGGCGAGCCATCCGCGCGTTTAATACCTGATTCTAAAATGGCTAAACGATGACAGCGCTCAGCTTCATCCATGTAATGAGTAGTGACTAATATCGTGGTACCGGCATTACTTAAATCAAACAGTGTTTCCCAAAAGTCACGGCGATTTTGTGGATCGACTGCCGATGTTGGTTCATCAAGAAATAAAATTTTCGGTTTATTAATCACTGCCGCAGCCAATGCTAAGCGCTGCCGTTGTCCCCCACTCATACTTCCGGCCATTTGATCTACTCTTTGATCAAGGCCATAGGTATGGAGTAATTCGTCAATTCTTTGTTGTTTTTGCTGCTTTTTAAACGGGTAAAGCGCCGCCATGAACTTTAGGTTTTCAATTACGGTCAAGTCGCTATAAAGTGAAAACTTTTGCGTCATATAACCAAGTTGTGTCCTGAGCTTTTCAGCATCTTTTGGCAGACTCAAGCCAAGCACATTGATATCACCAGAGGTTGGCTTCAATAGCCCCGTAAGCATACGGATTGCGGTCGTTTTACCACAGCCATTAGGGCCCAAAAAGCCATAAATTTGCCCTTGCTCAATGTCTAGATCAAGGTTATCAATCGCTTTTAAATCGCCAAATTGTTTTACCAAACCTTTGGCCTGGATCACCGATTCAGTCATGGCATAATCACTTGAGCAGGTACGCCTGTCGGCAAGTTACTTTCACTTGCGGGTAGTGTTACCTCTGCAAGATACATTAATCGTGCACGCTCTTCCTGATTAAGAGCATAAAAAGGCGTGAACGCCGGCTCTGTGGCAATCCAGGTCAGTTCACCCTGAATATCTTTATCTATGCCATCGACACGAACCGTAAGTGTCATGCCCTGATTGAGCTTGGCACGATATGGCTCTGGGATATACACGCGTGCGTAAGGTGCGCTGTTCGCTTGAATAATAACGACTGGGCTGCCTTTAGTAACTCGCTCACCTACGTGCCAAGGCAAATTATCGACTCTGCCAGCACGCATCGCTTTAACTGTCA
Organism: Pseudoalteromonas arabiensis; assembly: GCF_001550155.1. Classification (GTDB taxonomy): domain Bacteria; phylum Pseudomonadota; class Gammaproteobacteria; order Enterobacterales; family Alteromonadaceae; genus Pseudoalteromonas; species Pseudoalteromonas arabiensis. Next base: position 583,036 of record NZ_LRUF01000024.1, on the reverse strand, counting down.
GATCTGAGAGGTATTTTTGCTGTACTTTTAGTTCTGCTTCTGCCGCCTGAACTTGCGCTTTTGCACTATTAATATCTTCAACACGCGAGCCGTTTGTTAGCTCATTTAAGTTCTGCTTTGCTGATTCTAAATTAGCAAAAGTCTCATCTCGTGCAGCGATTGCACTGTCTAAGGTTTCTTGGCTTGCGAGTTTATCTTTAACTAAGGTTTTTGCACGGCGAAAATTAGCTTCACTTTGCGTATATGCAGCATTGGCTGCTGCTACTTTGGCTGATGCACCAGCAACTTCTTCGGGGCGAGCACCATTCAAGGTTTTTTCTAGAAATGCTGAGGCTTGAGCTAGTTGTGCTTGCGCTTTGGCAACAATCGCTTGCTGAAGTTCGGCATCGAACTTTGCAATCACTTGCCCTTTTTCAACCAACTGACCTGCTGAAACAGGTAGATCGATCAGTATTTCGTTAGTCGTTGCAGGATGGATCACACGCTCACGCTCAAGCGTTCCTAGCGCTACTCCCTCATTTGAGTCTGAGCAGGCAGTAATGACTAAAGAAATTAGTATGAGTACAACACGTTTAGCTAACATTTTAATTTCCTTATGGTTAGCTGATGAGTTGCTAAATACTATAAAGTATTAAAATGATCAGTAAAAGTGATCAATAGGAATTAAAATTTTAGAAATATATTGGGTCTATATCGCAAAGATATATGGAGAATAAGGAGTATTTATTTGAAAAAGATTTTTTCTACTTGAAATGAGATTACAAAAGATAATCTTGACAAAACGTTAACTTACTTAATGTAAGTGGCGTCCCCAAGGGGATTCGAACCCCTGTTACCGCCGTGAAAGGGCGGTGTCCTAGGCCTCTAGACGATGGGGACGCAGAAATTGGTTTGCAAATCACTGATTTGCTATTTCTGCGTAAGATGAGACCGAGCCTGCGAGGCGAATGGCCTTAGCTTAAACAGAAAGTTTCTGTGTCACTAGGACAACTGAATAGTTAGGCTCGATTCAGACGAGCTTCTAATAACACAGCACTTAAAGTAAGTGGCGTCCCCAAGAGATTCGTACTCTTGATAACGTCGTGCATAGATTGTGCGGTGTTCACCGCCCCACTACACATAACCTACTTAAACAAGTGGCGTCCCCAAGGGGATTCGAACCCCTGTTACCGCCGTGAAAGGGCGGTGTCC
>NZ_LRUF01000024.1:580079-581795 GCF_001550155.1 Pseudoalteromonas arabiensis | reverse complement strand
ACCCCTGTTACCGCCGTGAAAGGGCGGTGTCCTAGGCCTCTAGACGATGGGGACACAAAATGTGTCACTAGGACAACTGAATAGTTAAACTCGATTCAGACGAGCTTTTAATAACACAGCACTTAAAATAAGTGGCGTCCCCAAGAGATTCGTACTCTTGATAACGTCGTGCATAGATTGCGCGGTATCACCACCCCACTACACATAACCTACTTAAATAAGTGGCGTCCCCAAGGGGATTCGAACCCCTGTTACCGCCGTGAAAGGGCGGTGTCCTAGGCCTCTAGACGATGGGGACACATAATGTGTCACTAGGACATTAAATGATAGTTTGACTCATATCGGAGTTAAGGTTACTAAAATAACATGCAAGTACTCGAGACTAACATATTTATTTACTGGCAATTGCTCACTTACTTAGAGTAAGTGGCGTCCCCAAGGGGATTCGAACCCCTGTTACCGCCGTGAAAGGGCGGTGTCCTAGGCCTCTAGACGATGGGGACGCAGAAAACTGCAACCCTAGGACAAACACTATGCAAATCTGGTGGAGCTATGCGGGATCGAACCGCAGACCTCTTCGCTGCCAGCGAAGCGCTCTCCCAGCTGAGCTATAGCCCCGACTTGCATAATACACACTACCAATTAACCTTGGCTGTGTATCGCTGAGTGCGGGGCGCATTCTATGCAGCCCCCCAAATAAAGTCAACAGTTTTTTATCGATGTTTATTTAAATGATTTAAATTTCAACAAGCTGACTAAATAACAGTCCATCGAGAAGATATTTTAAACACTTTGACAAATATCGATACCTTTTCATGATCAATGCGTAAGTTTGCATTGTCGATGCTCTTACTCGTCAGTGTACGCAGTTATAAAAGGTATACATTTATATGCAAAATAAGATTAAGAAAATATAGCCGTTAAAATAGCACTCTCCCCTACTGGGCTGCTTAACACTTTTAATGCAGCCTAGATTATCCGGTTTCCGAGCCCTCACTATTTATTTGTAATTTGGGCAAACTAGCTATAACCGAGCGATCTTTTCATATATATATAAAAAGTGAAATATAAAATTGAGCCTTTTATAGCTTACTTATCATCTAATAAATAACTAAAACTGTGCAATTGTTCATCAAAACACACACAAAGCCCATGTGATTGTTTATAAAAGCTGCACCTAACACATTTTTACTCATTCAAGTGTTGACACATTTACAACTCTATCTATAATAGCGCCCCACAACAACGCAGCAATGAGTTGTTTTAGATATGGGTCGTTAGCTCAGTTGGGAGAGCATCGCCCTTACAAGGCGAGGGTCACTGGTTCAAGTCCAGTACGACCCACCATTATTCCCTAATGGTGTTCATATCTAAATTCTTAATGGGTCGTTAGCTCAGTTGGGAGAGCATCGCCCTTACAAGGCGAGGGTCACTGGTTCAAGTCCAGTACGACCCACCATTTACTTTCACTTTACAAAGAAAGTTTAGGTGGTCCTTTCATTAAGAAAATATGCTGTATGTAATATGGGTCGTTAGCTCAGTTGGGAGAGCATCGCCCTTACAAGGCGAGGGTCACTGGTTCAAGTCCAGTACGACCCACCATTTTAAAAATGGTGTTTCATATTACAAAAAATCTAAATGGGTCGTTAGCTCAGTTGGGAGAGCATCGCCCTTACAAGGCGAGGGTCACTGGTTCAAGTCCAGTACGACCCACCA
>NZ_LRUF01000024.1:100647-580015 GCF_001550155.1 Pseudoalteromonas arabiensis | reverse complement strand
AGCATCGCCCTTACAAGGCGAGGGTCACTGGTTCAAGTCCAGTACGACCCACCATTAAATATACTTAGTGGTGTTCTCATTTAGATTAATCTTCGCGGGTCGTTAGCTCAGTTGGGAGAGCATCGCCCTTACAAGGCGAGGGTCACTGGTTCAAGTCCAGTACGACCCACCATTTACTTTTTGAAGAAAAGAGCATCGCAACTCTTTACAACGGAAAGGCTCGGTGGTTAAGTTCAGTAAACCCCACCATTATCAAATAATGGAATGCGAAGAAAAAGATTATATGGGTCGTTAGCTCAGTTGGGAGAGCATCGCCCTTACAAGGCGAGGGTCACTGGTTCAAGTCCAGTACGACCCACCATTACTTTTTAAAGAAAAGAGCATCGCAACTCTTTACAACGAAAAGGCTCGGTGGTTAAGTTCAGTAAGACCAACCATTTAATCTTCAAAAATTTATATGTGGGTCGTTAGCTCAGTTGGGAGAGCATCGCCCTTACAAGGCGAGGGTCACTGGTTCAAGTCCAGTACGACCCACCACATATAACACTTCATTTAATACTTTCTTGTTTTGTTTCTAAATAAAAAAAGCATCGCCATTTTTTACAAAGCACAGGCTCGATGGTTTAAGTCCAGTAAGACCCACCACATATAAATACTTTCTTTAAAGACTTCATTTTTATCTCTAGCTTCAAAAGCATCGCCACTCTTTACAAAGCACAGGCTCGATAGTTCAAGTCCAGTACAACCCATCACATATAACACTTCATTTAATACTTTCTTGTTTTGTTTATAAATTAAAAAAGCATCGCCACTCTTTACAAAGCACAGGCTCGATGGTTTAAGTCCAGTAAGACCCACCACATATAAATACTTTCTTTAAAGACTTCATTTTTATCTCTAGCTTCAAAAGCATCGCCACTCTTTACAAAACACAGGCTCAATGGTTTAAGTCCAGTAAGACCTAACACATATAAATATTTAACAGCTTTTCAATACCTGAAATTTAAATACTCAATTAAGCCATTATTTAGCATGAATTATCAGTCCTAATTATACTAAACCTGCAAATTGCCTTGTCAGCAGCTAGACTGTTTATTATAGTCACCTTTAATATCACTCGGTCGCAAGTCGAATGCCTACAAAGATTTTTTCGAAAGCTAAAATATTAATAGTGGAAGAGCAGCCGCTAGCTCAAAGCTATATGAAACAATCTCTTGAAGGGTTAGGTTTTCGTCAACTTCGCTTTGCTGAACACGCAATAGCTGCCAAGGAGCAATGCCAAGTTGAACAGTTTGATTTAATTGTTTGCTCATTTAATTTAAGCAAACACCAAGATGGTTATCAGCTCTATGAAGAGCTAAAAGTAAAACGTTATATTAAAAGTTCAACTGGGTTTATTTTTATCTCAGCAGAGACAAGCGGCTCATTAGTTCATAGTGTATTAGAACTACAGCCCGATGACTTTCTTGTTAAACCATACACAATTTATGAACTCAAAAACCGTATCGAAAAAGTACTCATGCGTAAATACCATTTACAGCGTGTGTACCAACTAATTGATGACGATAACGACTCTAAAGCAATTAAGCACATAGACGAGCTATTACAAAATAAGAGTAATACTTATAGTGCTATTCTGTTACGGTTAAAGGGTAATGCCCTACTCCGCTTAAAGCGTAATGAAGATGCAAAAGCTTTCTTCAAGTCAGTACTCAATATTCAAAAATTTACATGGGCTAAAGTTGGCTTAGTTGAAGCGCTTATCGCGAATAACGAACATATTCTCGCTCAGCGTATGCTCAAAACGATGTTACAACGCAATGAAACTCGCTTAGTCGCACTTGATTTGCTTGGTCGCTTAGAGGTTAAACTAAACCAATTTGACGAGGCTCAAGCTTTCTTCAGTCAGGCTGTTAATATTGCTCCCCGTAATATTTCTCGCCAAAAAGCACTCAGTCACGTTTCCTTACTTAATCATGATTATGAGAAAAATTACCTAACACAAAAAGACATTGCCAATTACGCAAAACACTCTATTCATGATCACCCTGATATTTATTTAAATGCCGCACGCGCAGGCATCGACTTTGCGCTTACCACAGATCAAAGCGATCAAGTTAATCGTATCTCAAGGCAAACTAATCAATATTTAAATGATTTAAAACAGCAGTTTCCGAACAGTAATAACCAAACTCAAATTGATGTTTTAAATGCACGATTACACTACTTAAAAGATGAACATCAAAAAGCAAAAGCACTAATTGAACAGCTTGATGAAAGTGATACGCAAATTCGCTCTGTCGACGGAGCACTTGATAAAGCAAAAGCTTTTCACGAACTTGGCTTTCATAACAAAGCGCAAATGCTTTTTAATCAAATAATTACTCATTGCGAGCGACACCCATCTGTCAGCGATCCTGTTTATGTACGCTATATTCAACAGCAACAAACAGAGCGTCGCGACATCAAAATGGGTCCAAAAGAGTTAAACAATCACGCTGTTTCGCATTTTAATAAAGGTCAGCTCAATGTTGCACTCGAAGCATTTACACAAGCTTTTAGAGTCATGCCTAAAAATGCCAGCATTGCGCTAAATCTATTACAGTGTTTATTTGATAACAATGGACAAGGTCAATCCTTCAACCTTGTACTTGCCAAAAAATGCTACCGCTTGTTGAGTAAGCACACGCTTGAAGATGAGCAAGCCGCGCGTTTTGAAAAAATAAAAGCCCGTGCAGCAAAAATGAACCTACAGCTTACTGATTAAAAACTGATTTACTGGGGCTTCTTTTGAAAACGTATTTAAAACACTTTCTTTTTTTAATCATTTTACTGGGCGGTATTAATACGAGTGCCTCATCAGAGCTGCAACACTGGCAACAAGCAAAGATCAATTGGCAAAGTGAAGCTGGTAGCCATATAAATATATTAGCTGATGAGCAGCCTGCTTTTATGGCTTTAAAGCCATATATTCCTCTATTCGAGAAGCTAACTGGTATTTCTGTCGGCTTTCACCCACTTGAACAATCTCAAATGCGTATTAGACGCCACCAAGATTTAAGTGAAGGACTTGGTTTATATGATGTTCACCCAATGGGAATTACTTTTTTAGGTGAAGCACAAAGTAATGGCTGGATTGAGCCCTTAGCACCTTATTTAGAAAATCCACTCATTACCGATAAAAGTTGGTATCAATTAGAGGATATTAGTGAACGAAGTCTTGCGCTCTGTCGCATTAATGGCGCATTGTATTCACTTCCTTTTGATTTTTCTGCGCCAATCTATTTTTATCGAAAAGACTTATTTACGCGTTTCAATCTTAAAGTCCCCGATACGTATGCAGAACTATTAAAAACAAAAGTAGCATTACAACGCGCTATTGATACTGACCCGCAATTAAAGGGCATGCACGCATTTGCCTCTCGCACCTTGCCTGGTGCAGGGTTAAACACATGGACTATTTTACCCATTATGCGCGCTTACGGTGCACAGGTTATTAATGAACATGGGGAATCTGAGTTTGATAGCCCTGAAACAGAAGATGCCTTAAAGATGTATCGCAATCTAGTAACTGGCTATGGCACACCAGACAATAGCCGGCTTTTACATTTTTATGAGTTGCGAAACCAGTTTAAGCAAGGAAAGCTCGCATCCGCTTTTTTAGCCTCACATTTCTATAATGAAATTGATACAGCGGAAGAATCCGATATTTGGAATAAATGGGAAGCGGCCCCATTACCAGCTGGCCCTGTTGCACGAGAAACCTCTCCTTGGGCTTGGGCGTTTACAATTAATGCTCATTCAAATAATAAAACAGCTGCGTGGTTATTCATTCAATGGGCGACAAGTGAACAAACCGCTTCATTATTAAGTACTGGCGGCTCACCTCCGCGAAAAAAAGTATGGCAAGAAAAACTGTTCACTCTTGTCAATAAACCTGGCTTTAATAACGCTATGCTATGGGTATTTGATCACGCCACACCAGATCGCTTACAAGCGGGCATGGTTGAATTTCCGGTTATCGGAAAAGTCATTTCATATACATTTAGTCAAATCTTTTATGGTGCAGATATTAAAGAATCAATAAAAACCACCCATACTAAAATTAACGTCGATATGAAGCAGTTAACGTCAAATAGAGCGGTTCAACAATGAGGGTCAGTATTGCTCATAAAATTTTGATGATTATAGGTTTTACCATCACCCTAATTTTGGGGGTGAGCACTTCTATGCATGTAGTTGAATTAAAAGAACAGACGTTACTAAACATGAGTGAGAAAGCCGATGCGATCGTTTCACCTATGCTGTCAGAAATCGACAATTTAACAACCGATAACACCATTGGCAGTTGGGTTTTAAAAATTCAGGGGATCACGTTAAAGAACATCTTAAAAAACAATACATTCGATGACCTAGAAACTATATATTTTATTGATCAGAATAACTTTATTGCAGCGCATCCTGACACATCTAAAATTGATACGCTAGAAACAAACCAAATAATACTTAAGCAACTTAATCCAAATCAAAATACCATTGCGTCTTTAGATCAACAATATGCCGTCGCAGTCCCCATTGATAACCATCAAGGTGAAAATATAGGTTACGTTATTGTGACTTTTTCAGACAAAGACTTGGCTCTAAAAACAAAATCAATCATTAGTAACGCAATCTCTTTATTTGCAATTTACCTACTCGCCGCAATGATCATTGCCTATATCATCATCAGGCGAATTATCTTACAACCTGTAGAACAACTTGTAGAGTTTTCTCATGCTGTAACCACAGGTGATTTAAACTGCCCTATCAATATTAAAAGCCAAGATGAAATTGGTACCCTCGCAAGTGGCTTTAAGATGATGCGAGCAGCGGTAAGACAGCAAATCAACAGCATGCATGAACAACATAGTCAATTAGAAGAAACCATCGCTAAGCGCACACAAGAGTATATTGATGCGAAGGAGCAAGCTGAACAATCTAATCAAGCCAAAAGTCGCTTTTTAGCAAACATGTCACATGAGTTAAGAACACCACTCAACGCGGTGCTTGGGTTTAGCCAGTTACTGCAAGATAGCGAAACAGACAAAAATAAGCGTCGCTACCTAGAAGCAATATCAATTTCAGGTAGTTCATTACTCAATGTACTTAATGATATTCTTGATTTGTCAAAAATTGATGCTGGAAAAATGCAACTTGATATAGATCGCGTCGAGATCCCGACTATCTGTCATGAATTAAACATGATGTTTTTGCAATTAAGTGCCCAAAAAGATCTCGACTTCAAAGTGACAGCTCACCCGGGCTTCAAAACACCGGTATTACTTGATAGCAATAAAGTACGCCAAGTACTGACAAACTTAATCAGTAATGCAATAAAGTTTACCTCACAAGGGCGTGTAGATGTGTATTTCGATTTTAAGCCTCATGATGATGAAAGTCATATAGATATTGCTATTCATGTTAAAGACACGGGTAAAGGTATTCCTAAAGATCAGCAAGATTTAATCTTTAATGACTTTGAACAAGTGCAGGGGCAGCGCAGTTCAGAGTTCGGCGGAACAGGCCTTGGATTAGCAATTTCACTGCGTTTTATTAAACTAATGGGTGGCGATTTATCGGTGCTAAGCGAAAAAGATAAAGGCAGTGAATTTATTGTATCAATTCCTAATATTGAGCTTGCAGAATCAATGGCTGAGGTAGAGCATCGCAACTACCCTGCTCTCTCCAGCTACCACTTTAATCCTGCGCGTATTTTAATTGTCGACGATATCCCCTACAACAGAGATTATTTAGAGTCATTTTTATCACGTTGGAGTTTTACTATCGATACCGCGATAAATGGAGAAGACGCGCTTAAAAAAATAGAACAACAGCAACCGGACTTGATAATCATGGATTTAAAAATGCCGGTAATGGGTGGACTTGAAGCATGTCAGTTAATTCGAAGTGACGACCGTTTTAAACACATTCCAATTATCGCAGTAACTGCATCCTCGTTAAAAGATGAAAAGGCACAATCGAATATTCTAACTGACTATATAATCAGTAAACCAATATACCGAGAGCACCTTATTTTTATTATTGCACAGTACTTGGATTAGTCGCATTTTTTCATGGCAACAGCATTCATACAATAACGTAGACCGCTCGGTGCTGGGCCATCAGGAAAAACATGACCTAAATGCGCATCGCACACATTACAAATCGCTTCAATACGTTGCATTGCGTGGCTGTTATCCGCAATATAGGCAATACTTTCTATGCTGCTTGGTTGCGTAAATGAAGGCCAACCAGTGCCACTGTCAAACTTTTCATCTGCGTCAAACAGCAAATTACCACAGCATACACAAGCGTATTTGCCAGGTTCGAATAAAGTACATGAATCGGAGCTATGTGGGCGCTCTGTTCCTTTTAAACGCGTAACATAAAAAGTATGCTCATCTAACTGTGACTGCCACTCAGAGGAGCTCTTTTCGACTCTGCGCGGCGGAGTGGGATTACCAGTTTGTGCGAACGCTAAAATATCTTGCCAAGTTAACATAAGGCCTCCTCAATATTTAAAGTATGCCAAGACACTACATCAAAAAGCTAAGGCTCGGCAAGCCTTAAGATGTTATTGTAATTTTCTGCCGTTCACGCGCTGATAAAATGATATGAAGGTGTGAAATTATCTCAGCTTTAGAGACACTCAGTACCGCATGCAACCGTTGTGAATTAATGTCTTCGATAACAATACTGCCCTCACCGACACTGATTGTTTTGATTTGCCCTATTAACACAAATTCGGCTTTACGTTTAAAATCAAATAACCCTGCTAGGCTTATTAAAGCAAGCTGATTAACATCTCGCTTAATTAACTCTTCAACTGGGTTTCTGTTTTTAAATAAAGGAGTAACTCGGTACAAAGCAGAGCTTGTAATCACACACCAAAAAATAACAAACAATGAAAAAACAGCACTATGCCACAGTGGTGTGACAAGCCATAAAAGCAGTAAAACGAGCGCAATTGCCACTGAAATTTTAGCTAATAGCTTATTAACACGAAGCATTTTATTCTCCTTTTTTAATAATTGGATCAGGCCAATCATTAAAAAATACGCTGAGGTAACGACTTTTCAGTAAGTACAACAACACCCATAATACAATTACCATTTGACACGCTAGAAACAATGAAAATTGATAATGACTATGCGCTGCTTGATATGTAAGCCAGCCTAAATCAATGATTGCACATAAAATTAATGGCCAACGCATAAAACGCCATATGCTCGCCAGTCGCTTTGCGCTATCAGGGTTGTCTTGTGGTCGTCTTAAACAAAATATAACAGCAGGTAATAAAGCAATGGCGGCAATACCGATAGAAAAAAAGAAATCAGACTTACTGTTAAAAAATAACGACATAATATCTAAATCAGGGCGGCGACTCAGCGCCGCCATAAGCCAAATAAAGTAACTGCGTAAAAGTACTAATAGAGATAAATGAAAAGCTATAGGCGTTCTATATGCTCCGTATTTATCCCAATATTCAGGCCCATAACGCATTACAGTTGATTCTTCCTATCAGCGATAATACCCAATACTAAAAAGGCAGCTGTGAGTGTCAAAGCCAACCATTTTACACCCAACAGCATAAGCAGCTTGCTCAAGTAAGGGGTAATAAATACAACCAATAACCCCATACCGAACCCAGTGACTAACACAAAACACAGAATACGTATAATGAAGTGACGACGTGCCACAAAACGCTTTGTTATTTTAATGATATCGTCCGCATAGAGAGATAAAAAACAAACCACTAACAATAACGAAATATTATATAAGTGAGGCTGCAACCAATGACCTAGAGTTAATGCAAGCGACGACATTGCCTGTAAAAAGCTATCCATTGTGTTCACCTAGTAATGCGATTAAGTCGGCTTCAGTTAAAATATCAATTCCTAAATCTTGTGCTTTAGTCAGTTTAGAACCGGCTTTCTCACCAGCAATTAACGCATCTGTTTTTGCTGAAACACTTCCCGATACTTTTGCACCTAATGCCTGTAAACGCGCTTTTGCGTCATTACGGTTAAGTTCACTTAGCGTACCTGTTAGTACATAAGTCAACCCTGCTAATGGCTGCGCATCTTCACTTGGGGCGCTCAGTGCAGGCCAATGAATGCCCTGCTCTATAAGCGCATTAACAACGTCCATGTTATGCTCTTCACTGAAGAAACCACGTACATGTTTGGCAACAATCTCACCAACATCACTGACTTCAGTCAATGCATCAACGCTTGCTTGAGTTATTTTTTCTAGGGTTAAAAAGTGGTTTGCTAAGTTTTGTGCCGTCGCCTCACCCACTTCGCGAATACCTAATGAATATAGAAACTTGGCTAACGTTGTTTGCTTAGCGTCTTGCAATGCGTTGACTAAATTCTTAGCAGACTTAGGTCCCATACGCTCAAGTGATTCAAAATGACCCTGCTTAAGGATAAATAAATCAGCAGGCGTTTTAATCAGTTCACGGTCAACTAACTGGTCAACAATTTTGTCACCTAAGCCATCGACATCAAGCGCTTTACGTGACGCAAAATGCTTAATTGCTTGCTTACGCTGCGCTTGGCAAACTAAACCCCCCGTACAGCGAGCTACCGCTTCGCCTTCAATGCGCTCCACATGCGAATCACAAATTGGGCAAGTAGCTGGAAATTCAATCTCTTTGGCATCGTCAGGGCGGCGCTCAAGTACAACCTGCGTTATTTGTGGAATAACATCACCTGCACGGCGAATAATCACGGTGTCGCCAATTTTAACGCCCAATCGGGCAATTTCGTCACCGTTATGTAAGGTTGCGTTAGACACAGTGACGCCGCCGACAAAAACGGGCTCCAAACGAGCAACTGGGGTAATTGCACCGGTACGGCCTACTTGAAACTCAACATCGAGCAGTTTAGTTACTTCTTCTTGGGCAGGAAATTTAAACGCAATTGCCCAGCGTGGTGCACGTGCAACAAAGCCTAAACGCTCTTGTAGTTTTTTATCGTTTACTTTGATCACCACGCCGTCAATTTCGTATTTTAAGTGTTCGCGACGAACTAAAATATCTTGATAATAGTCGAGCGCGGCCTGTTGACCTTCAACCAGCTTTGTTTCAGGGCAAAGTGGTAAGCCCCAATCCGTCAACTTAGCAAGTTGTTGGTAATGATCTTCCGGTAACTGACCATCAGCAACCAAACCTGTGCTGTAGGCATAGAACATTAATGGGCGTTTTGCTGTTACTTTAGAATCTAGTTGGCGTAAGCTTCCTGCCGCAGCATTACGTGGGTTAACAAATACTTTTTCACCACGCTTTTGAGCTTCAGTATTAAGCTTTATAAACCCAGCGGTATCCATAAATACTTCACCGCGAACCTCAAGCTCTGCAGGAATATCATCACCACGTAACTTAAGCGGCACGTTTCGAATCGTTTTTACGTTCTGGGTAATATTTTCACCGACCATGCCATCGCCGCGAGTGGCTGCTTGGACAAGCACGCCATTGCGATAAATAATTGATACGGCTAAACCATCAAGTTTTGGCTCACAACAAAATGTCAGCTCATTATGATTCATAACACGTTCTTTAATTCGGCGATTAAAGGCTGCAAATTCTTCTTCAGAAAACGCGTTATCAAGTGACAACATAGGTACTCGGTGCGTTACTTGCTCAAATTTATCAAGTGCTGTACCACCCACCTTCTGAGTAGGTGAATCAGGACTTTGAAATTCTGGATTCGCTTGCTCAAGCGCACTTAGCTCTCGCATCAAACGGTCGTATTCTGCATCAGGAATACTGGGTGCATCCAGCACATAGTAATTATGGTTATGCTCTTCTAACTGGGCACGTAATTGAGTAATTTGCTCAAAGATAGGGCTGGACATGAAAACCTCAAAAATCTACATAAAAAAGCCACTTAAACGAGTCATCGCCAAGTGGCCTAAAATACAATAAATGTGCAACGACTATTATGCTGAAAAGCTTCTTACTTTCTCAACATATTCCCTCACACTGTCAACCGTCATTTCTTCACGGTTGCTATTTAAAATAGTTGCACCAAATTCATCGGCAAGTTTCTTTGCCGCACTGTGTAACATATTAAAGGCACTCAAGCCGTCCCCTTCACAAGGTAAGGTCATAAATAAACTTACCCCTGCGGTACTAAATTGTTCCATATTATCAATATCGAATGTACCAGGGTTATACATATTCACTAATCGGAACAACACAGGCCCCGTACCCGCAGGGTCTAAGTGACGATTAAAGAAGCCTTCTTCTGAATATTTGAAGCCAAGCATATTAACAGCAGGTAGCAATTGGCTGCCTTCCATCGATAAACCTTCAGGCATTTGCAAGTGAACAATAATAAAGTCTGTTGGTTGCACTTCTTGCTGCGGCTCATCAGTAACGGATTCAGCCTCTAATGGCTGCTCTTCTACGACTGGTTGCTGCTCCATTTCAGGCTCAAGTTCGCGTAACTCAGTCTCAGCACTAAAGCTTAAATCACCAAATTCAGGTTCATCGCGTTCTTGCACAACAGGCTCAGGTTTATCCGCTACACTTTGCGTCGTTTCGTTAGGTTCTACCCGATCTTGTTGCGTAACCTCTGGATTGTCTTTTTTCCGTACAGACCAAAGTCCGTGTATTAATAAACCACCAATCACAAACACACTGATTACGATTAAAGCCCATCTTAATTCTTCGGCCATCCCCTCACCTTTATTATTTGATCTGCCTAACTAAATTTATGCATGTGCCATTTGCACTGCTTGTTCAATATCTACAGCAACCATCCGCGAAACACCGGGTTCAGCCATAGTTACACCCGTCAATCTACCTGCCATTTCCATGGCAATCTTATTATGACTGATATAAATAAATTGCACCGATTGTGACATCTCTTCTACCAAACGGCAAAAACGCCCCACGTTCGCATCATCCAATGGCGCATCCACTTCATCTAGCATACAGAATGGAGCTGGATTGAGCCTGAATATTGAAAACACCAATGATAATGCGGTCAGCGCTTTTTCTCCACCACTAAGCAGGTGAATTGTCGAATTTTTCTTGCCTGGAGGCCTTGCCATGATGCTTACCCCACTTTCAAGTAGATCATCACTGGTCAATTCAAGGTAAGCACTACCGCCACCAAACACTTTCGGGAACAACTCCCCAAAGTCTGTATTTACTTGTTCAAAGGTCGCCTTGAAACGATTTTTTGTTTCTCGGTCGATTTTTTGAATCGCCCCTTCAAGGGTATTTAATGCTTGCGTTAAATCATCAAGTTGCTGATTTAAATAATCGCTGCGCTGTTTAGCCTGCTCAAACTCATCAATTGCCGCTAAGTTCACCGCGCCAAGCTCATTTAACGCTTGCGTGGTTTTTGTAAGCAAAGTTTGCATGCTATTTAAATTGGCATTGTCAGGCAGTTCTTCAAGTACTGTTTTTAAATTTTGTTGCAGTTCTTCAAGTGGCTCTAAAGCCGCCTGCGCTTTAACGATTAAACTTTGTTCATCCAGTGCCAATGCTTGCAGCTGCTCTTGTAACGTCACCAACTCAGATTGCGATGATTTCAGCGCTGTTTGCTTATCAGCAAGCTCCTTTTTAGCTTGACTCAATGCCGCTTGCAAGTTTTTCAGCTCAACGTCACTTTGTTGATGCTTTTCAAGCAATAGCATAATTTGCTCTGCTACCTCTTCAAGCGGTATCACTAACTCTTCTAGCTGCTCGTTGAGTTCTAATACGGCTTCACTGGCAGCATTTTGCGCTGCATTAGCGTGTTGTAATTTAGTTTCACTCAGTTGACACTCACTGCGAGCTTTTTGTTCGGCCAAATTTGCTTGATGTGCCTGCGTTTTATATTGCTCTAACAGAGAAGCCACTTGGCGATAGTTGTTATTTGCCTCAGCTTGTTGGTGTTTTGCTTGCTCTAACTCAGTTTCAAGTTCTAATTGCTGCTCTAACAATTGTTCAAGTAAACACTGCTGAGTTTGTTGCTGTTCGTCGGCATTTTGCTTTTGCTCAGCCAGTAACGTTTGACGCTGTTGTAACTTAACAAGCTGGTTTTGCCACTGCGTTTGCTGCTCTAGCAACATATCTCGTCGAGTACTGGCCGATGCAATCTGCTGAGCCGCTTGGTGAATTCGTTCTCTGTATTGCTCTTTGTCGGCGATAAGTGTTTTCTTACGTTCCAAATGCTCATTTAGCAATTGCTGCTTAGTTTCTAATTGCTCGTTGAGCTCTTCATCTAACTGCTGTGCATCACTGAGCTGAGCATGCTTTAAAAGCAAAGAATTGTCAGCGTCTTTATTGGCATCAGTATGAAAGTTACGACCATGCATACAGCCTTGTTCATCAATCACTGCCAGCCAATATGGATCCGATAAAATAGCGTCATCAAAACGGGACTGAAATGCAAACCGTGCTAATAAATCAGGGAAAGCACCCGATTCGATGTAATTTGCTAATGACTCTTTTGGTAACTCAGCACTATTAGTTACAGGCCAAACACTGTTAGGCTCTTTATGCTGACTAACCTTTAAGTGCTCAAGGCCAAGTAGGGCTTGCTCAACTAGCGGCTCAAAGCCAGAAGCCACTTTTAACTGTGCTAATAAAGAGACACTCTCGCTGTTGGTTTGCTCTGATAACAAAGAATTAAGTGCCGCAATGCTGGCTCTATTTTCATTACTGTGCTGTTGAACCCGCTTTAAATCCTGCTCTAAGTGCTGTTGCTCTTTATCCGCGTGTTCTAGATTTTGAGTGAGCTTATTTAGCGCACTTTGTTGCTGCGCAAGCTCCTTCGTCAGTGTTTGAATTTGCTGTTGTTGCTCAGCAATTTGCGCTGCAACTGGGGTGGCTTCAAGCTCACTAATTTCAGCAGTGAGTTGTGCTTGTTGAGATTCAAGTTGCGCAACAGTCTGCGCAAAGTGAGCCTGTTGACTCTTGGCGATAGTAATATCACTGCTATGAGCTTGGTTTTTCTGTAAGGTGCTTTGATATTGCTCATTAGCACTTTGTGTTTGTTGCTGCCTAAAAGCGACTTGTTCTTCAACCTCTGTAACTTGCTCAGCGCACAACAAACTTTGCTCAATCGCTTCTTGTAGCTGCTCTTGTAAAATGGCGGCAGAAGCGTGTTGCTCTTCTTGCAGCTCTTTATTTTGTAACTGCAATTGTTGCTGTTTGATAAGGTTTTGGCTAAGTGTTTGCTGTTGCTGCTTTAAACTGATCTGTTGCTGCTCTTTGCGGGTTAACTCAGTATGAGTTTGATGCTGAGCCTGCTGAGCGTCTTGCAGTTTTTGCTGCTCAAGTTGCACCTGATTTTCAAGGCTTGCTAAAACATCATCATGGCCAGAATGCGCTTCTCTAAAGAACTGAATTTGCTCTTTAAGTTTGTTGATTTGCTCAGCTTTATCGATTTGTTGTTGGTGTAACTTCTGCCACTTTAAAACCGCAATTTGCCCTTTTAAGGTGCGCTCAGTGGCTTTTAATTCTCGGTATTTTTTTGCATCGACTGATTGCACTGCAAGCTTATCGAGCTGTGTTTGCAACTCTTGCCTTACATCAAGCAATCGCTCAAGGTTTTCGCGGGTGCTTTTAATGCGGGTTTGCGTTTCACGACGACGCTCTTTGTATTTCGAAACCCCCGCAGCTTCTTCTAAAAACACACGTAAATCCGCCGGTTTACTCTCAATTAAACGCGAGATCATGCCCTGCTCAATAATCGCATAGCTGCGCGGGCCAAGACCTGTGCCTAAAAAGATATCGGTAATATCACGCTTACGGCATTTACTGCCATTTAGAAAATAAATTGATTGACCATCTCGGGTCACTAAGCGCTTGATCGCCACTTGGTTTCGATCAGCAAAGGTATTCGGTAAATGGCCACTGGTGTTATCAAACACCAACTCAACAGAGGCTTGTGAAATAGGTTTTCGATTAGTTGAGCCGTTAAAAATAACATCGGTCATGGCATCGCCACGTAAGTTTTTAGCTGAGCTTTCACCTAGCACCCAACGCACTGCATCAATGACATTTGATTTGCCACAGCCGTTCGGGCCGACAACACATGTCATCTGATCAGGGAATGGGATCTTAGTGGGTTCAACAAACGATTTGAAACCCGCTAATTTTATGGTGCTTAAACGCATCTAATTGTTTTACCGATTTTTATTGTTATTCTTCAATTTAACCCATTTTAGGGTAAAAGGTTAAGCGTGGCGCTTAAAATTATCTAAAATTATACCCGTTGCCATTGCTACATTAAGCGATTCTGCTTGGCCATAAGCCGGAATAGTGATTTTATCAGTAACTAAGCTTTCGCAATCAGTACGTATACCATGCGATTCACTGCCCATTAGTAATACGGCATCTTGCTTGAGAGCGGTTTTGTGAATGTTTTCACCTTCTAAAAATGCACCATACACAGGAAGGTTTAAGCTAGGTAAGTAATTAGTTAAGTCAGTTTGAGAGACACTCACACGAGCAAATGAACCCATGGTTGCGCTGATAGTTTTCGGGTTATAAGCATCCGCACTGTCTGTGCTGGTAACAATATGCTTAATACCATACCAATCAGCAACACGAATAATCGTGCCTAAATTACCCGGATCCGACACGCCATCTAGGGCTAGAATAAGCCCCGATGTAGGTAATGCTTGCTGACTTGGCATATCAACAACAGCAATTGCTGCGTTGTTACTAACGAGCGTACTGGCTTTAGTTAGGCTGTCTTCGTCTGCTTCAATGACTTGATGGGCTGCAAGCGCAGATTGGTGCGCTGTTATAAATGCAGGAGTCGCAAAAATATGAGCAATACTTAAACCACTGTTTAGTAATTCAAGTACATTTTTTTCGCCTTGAACAAGGTACTGGTTATATTGCTTACGGTATTTCTTTTGACCTAATGCACGAATTAGTTTCAGTTGGTTTTTTGAAATCATAACAGCCTCATAAAATGATGCGCTAGTATATCACCAAGGTCACAGATTCTGTACTCGAAAAACCAAGGGAAAAGTGCCAATTGCTTATTCAATCAGCACTTATAAGAGACACTGGCTAATAAGAGGCACTAACTAATTTTTGTCAGCCACTCATTTAACCATGGCTCAGTAACAGGCCAAGGTTCAAAATCTTCACATGCATCAATTTCTAAACGATGACCAACAGGTTTTGCCTGTAAATCACGAAACAGCTCATCAAAACTGCGACCTGCGCCACAAAACGTATCGCCATAGCTACGGTCACCCATAGCAATAATGCCGTATTGCTTGCCTGTTAACAGTGGGAATTGATCATTTAATTCGCTGTATAAAGCGACTAAGTTATCAGGAATATCACCCTGACCCGTCGTTGATGTGATCACTAAAATATGTGACGCTGCCAGCATGTCATCAACCGTGCCATTTTCAACTAATTGCGCTTGATGCTCTGACTTTTCAATGATTTCAATAACTTGTTCGCTTAAGCGCTCGGCACCGCCGTAAACACTGCCGACAAAAATACTAATGGTTGCCATAATAATCCTTTTCTTCTGTTGGCCAGCCAAGTTGCTGGCAAATCGTTAACATTGCATCGCCTAATGGCGCTTTAATTGTTATTGGTTGCTTGCTATAAGGGTGCACAAACTTTAATTCAGAGGCAAATAACATTAAACGACGAAGCTGAAAATGTTCTCTAAAAAATTGATTATGCTGATTATCACCATGATTTACATCGCCAATAATTGGCAATGATAAATGTTTTAAATGACGACGAATTTGATGTTTGCGGCCAGTTTTAGGAAAACATTCCACCAGCGAGTAACGAACTGTTGGGTACTTACCAATTGGAATAGGCAAGCTTGCTTGGTGCAGGCAATGAAATTGCGTTTGTGCTTCTTGCGGCGCTTTATCTTGATCTGCAAACTTATCGGCAATTTTATCAAGCTCTTCTTTTAAAGGTTTATCTAAGAAGATTGATTCGTTTAAAAAGCCCCTTACTAACGCTAAATAACGTTTTTCAATTTGCCCATCAATAAATAACTGATTCATGTCACGGGCTGCTTCTGAACTTAACGCAAACAGTAACACACCTGACGTTGGTCTATCTAACCGATGTACAGGAAATACGTGTTGACCAATTTGGTCACGCAGCATTTGCATCGCAAATTGAGTTTCGTGTTTGTCTAAAAACGAACGGTGAACCAATAAACCGGACGGTTTATCAATCGCAATGTAATTTTCATCGCGGTACAGAATCGTTAACTCATCAAATTGTGGCTTATCAATCTCTTGCATCTTAGTCATCACTCAAAAGTTGATCGAGTTTTTGTAAAACGCTAATCACATCATTACCACCGCTGTGTTGTGCCAGCATCATTTCAGCCATAGGCGCAATTGCAAAATTACGAGGTAAAGGCTGAGCATGTGCAATTAAGGTATGCATTTTTTCAAGAAAAACAAATTGCAGCCATTGCTCAAAGGCCATAGTGTCGTGGCAAAACGGTACACTTGAATTGAGCGCACTTGGGTCAATGGCTGTTGTTTGCCAAAGTGAATAGCGTTGTAATGTTGATTCTAATTCGCGCAGCAGCGCCAAAGTCTGTTGATGCATTGTAAAACTCTTAATACCTTTTTACTTAGGGAAGGTAAACAGACCCTAGTATACCCTGTTCCAAGGCGCCATGGTATGGCGTATAATTCGCCCCTGATATAGATTAATTACGGTAATTGAGATTTTATGACTGAGCAGATCGCCACTTTAGGGCAACTTCTGGATGCAGCAGGTACCACTTGGCGTGCCTTCGATATTGGCAGACACATCACGAAATTAGACAAAAAACAATTTCTCGCCATTGAAGAGACAAAAATCCCTTACCCATACCCGCTTGCTGGTCATGCTTGGCTTGCTATTCAATTTTGGGATGTAAAAGCGTCTAAAGAACCTTATGTATGGTTTTTAAAATTCCCACTCGATGAGCAAAGCCGCCTAGTAAGCGCAAGCCGTGACCACTTCGCAAATATGGTAATTGAAGCACTTGGTACAGAAATTACCGGTGAAAATGCTGAAGGCAAACTTGATAACAATCCGTATGTATTTACGCCAAACGCCAACAAGCTAGCGGCATTTAATGCACAGGTTAAGTGTTTACTTAAACAAAGTGCTTCACAGTACTACGAATATGCTCAGCTTTATTTTTCAGGCAAACTGGGGTTTGATAATTGGCAAAGTGTTGCAGTACAGGGCATTGCTGATTTTGCGATGCGTTTAGATAACGACAACAACTTAGCGAACCTACAAGCCGCTTGGGGGCAATTACCTGTCGAAGTATTACAGCCGCTCAGTGCTATGCTTGAACATGTTGCAATCGAACCCGTATTTGCAGAGCAATTGTTAGCCTATGGGTTAAACGCCATAGAGCATAAAGACGACATCGCCCTTGTGGCAGCTCTTAGAAGTTTATCAAAAACACCAGCGCAAGGTTTAACAGCGCAACTTGTTGATGCTGTATTGCGCTCTGATATGAACACCCAGTCAGATGTACTATTAACAATTGCAGGGCGTTGCTTTAGCACATTAGAAGACCCTGAACGCTTACATGTATTTATGGATTGCTGTGCACACCACACTGAAATTGAACAACTGTTTGTGAGTATTTTCACCGATTTAGTTGCAATTCCGAGTATTCGCCCTCACTTACTAGGTTTACTAAGACAGGAAAATCGCAGCGAAACACTCGCTCGAGCAATTGGAAGGTTATTTTCGTAAATGGCAGGCTTGTGGACACTCATCATCATTGGCAGCATTATCTACTTTTTTTGGTTAAACAGAAAAGTAGCCGAAGCAGCTAACCTTCATGCACAAAGACAAATTGAGCAGTTAAATGTGCAATTGATGAGTGTTGCTTGCAATAAACGCCGACTTGGCATTTTAAAAAGTGGTAAACCGGGTATTAAAAGTGAGTTTATTTTTGAGTTTTCAAGTGATGGGCAAAGCGTGTATCAAGGCGTTTTGATCATGGAAAATGAATTGCTTAAGAGTGTAGTGATACCACCGCACAAAATTTAAGCTGCGTCTAAACGCAGTAATTTTGATTGCGAAAAATGCAAAGCCCAGAAAGAACTAAGGCGTAGCTACTAGCCACGCCCCAATCTTGCTACTTCCATGATAAAGTGTCCCTACTCTTGCCGAAGCTGCCGTTTTTTTCTATCCCCTGAACGGGTATACATCCAGATACACCCACCATGCAACATCATGTCGCATTTAACACATCCCAGTGCCGTCCTCTTGCCATCAATGGCTATCCACTTCGTTTTCCAAACGCTCCTTTAGCTTCCTGCTAAATAATCCTTTGTTCAATCCTTTTCAACCGCTCCGCGATTGTACTGCATCCTAGCAGTTTCCTTATTCGTCCTTGCTTCCCTTTTAAATTGTCCTTTTGCTTCCTGCTAAGCATCTTTGCCAAATTGCCAGCGTCCTAATCCTTGGCATCAGTTCACTCATTGAACCTGTGTCGTCTTGACATGATTAAGTTTAGAGGAATAAGGAAATCAGGATAGGTACAAAAAGCAATTTTTTTGCGTTCATATTAAAGTAAGATAAGAGAATTCTTTTAAAAACATTAAGATAAGTAAAATTGGGTACAAAATTTGAGTGTTTATTCTGATAATACTTACAGCAATGTGAGATAAATCTCACATTGCAATTTCCAAAACGTCCGTTGGTTATTTTGCGCTCTTAAACATAAGGTCACCATTAACCTGATTAAAGCTTAGTGACTTAAATACTTCAAAGCTCTCTGAGGTAAAAAACTCGCGCTGTTCTGGGCGTGTCACAAATACAGCAAGACCCGATGTATTAGGACTGCTTTGTAGTAAATCATCAAGCCCTCTTAGTAAATATCGCCCAAGGCCCTGCCCCTGAAAGTGCGGGTCCACAGCAATAAAGGCTAAAAATAAATAAGGTGCTTTTTGCGATAATGCTTCTCGTATTGTGCGCTCTTTTTCAATCAATTGATTGGTTTGCAAATACCCTGCACTAAGCATTAATTTCAAGCGCCAGTGCCAGTAACGTTCGGCTTGAAGTTCACTGTTTGAGTCAAAAACACACGCAACGGCTTTCAATCTTTTTTGAGAGTACAATCCAATTAACGGCTGCTTTTCTTGCCAAAAGCTGGCTAGTTCTTCACGCACAAGGGCTCTGAGCTTACTTTCGTATTTAGTGGGGTTATCTGGTTGGTATCCAAGTACATTCTTTAACACAGGGTCATCATAATAAGCTTGGTAAATAAGACTTGCAGCTATACTGATATCTTCAGCACTGAGGTATTGCACACTGAATGTGTCGTGTTCGGCTATCGTTGTCATACTCATCCTTTATTTGGCTTTATTATTTTTACCACTAGACTATATATATACCTAAGCAAAGCTAAAAACAAATTCAGCGTAAGTTAAACTGACATTCTCCATTATTAATTTTAAGCAGTAATAAATTATCACCATACACAAGGAGCAGAACTATGGATACGACAAAACATGATATTTCAACCCTCTTTGCACAACTTGGTTTACCCTGTAAAGAGAGCGAAATAGACGCTTTTATAGCCTCACATCAATTGTCAGATACAACTTTGTTACAGGAAGCTCCGTTTTGGGATGAAGCACAGCAACATTTTCTAGCCGAGTCATTAGCTGAAGATGGTGCATGGAGCGAGGTGATTGACGAATTAGACGCAAGGTTACGCCAGTAGCTTTCGCTCCTTATTTACACACTAATATACCTAGTTTTAGCGTGTAAATAAGGAAATTAATTTCACTCCACCTCTATTATTGCTACCATACACGCGCACTGTGGCCCATATGCTACGGTGCTTTTTAGTCTTTATTAAAGAGTTTATACAAAAATGAATGCCGTTGTATTTGATGCAATTAAAACCCTTCTTGATGAAGGTAAAACCCCAACAGTTGCCCTAACAAAAAGTAAGCTAGCAGAACCTATGCCGATGCCAGTGATCATTGCAGCTGTAAGCCAATATAAAAACAATCCGGATTCAATAAAAAATTTCATTAATAACCCATCAAATGAGAAACTAAGTACACCAAAAGAAAGTCAATTGGATCGTATTGAAGCAAAATTAGATAGGTTATTAGCACTGCTTGAGAAAAAATAATGTTTGTTGTCGATCTGACTTTTGATTGCTACCAAGATACCACCTTAGAGCTTGCCGAGCAGGCAATAAACCGCTTAGTCAATGCGCTTCGTTTTAACGGCCAGATTATTGGTGATGAATTTCCTACTGTTCTAAAAGATGGATTTTTTATCACCCGCGTGATGTGCCCAACCGAAGATGCAATGCATCCTCTTAATAACAGCCCATTTGTAAAACACAGTATTGAGCAATTACACACTGCGGGCTTACTTGCTCCAAAAGTTAAAGTGATTGGCCAAGACATTCACTCAAATGGCGCAGATATGTGTGATGATCCGTCGTGCTATATTTTATACACCACCTACGTGCATACCTGTAGTCCTGTTTATTGTGGTGATGACTTTTTACCTGTGCCGTTATTTCGTATTCCTGCGATTGCCAATGGTGATTACAAAACACTGATAAAATGGCAAGAAGACTGGCAAGCATGCGATCAAATTCAGATCAATGGTGCAACCCGTTGTGAGTTTCCTGCTCTTGAGGAACTAACCAGTATCAACAGTGATTTATACCGCCGTGGGCGAGATATCACTAAGCGTATTAGCTATCTAACAAAGAAGCCAGTTTATTACTATTTGTATCGCGTTGGCGGCGTCGATAAAGAATCAGAGCTTGAACGTCGTTGCCCTAGCTGTAATGGAGATTGGAGGCTGCCCGAACCATGGTTTGGCTTATTTGATTTTCGTTGCGAGCCTTGTGGCATTGTTTCGAATATCTCTTGGGACTTTCAATAACTTAATAAAGGCAATAACCAGATACATGAAAGGGGCAATCGCCCCTTTTTACTTATTAAGTTTACACCGTTACTTTATCTAAAAACTCACTGATGCTGTTTGCTAGTACATGATGTGGCTTTTTACCCACATACTCTAAGCAAACCTCCCCGCTTTCAACCAGTACAGTAATAAGTAAGTCATCTTGCTCTGTAAGACCCATAAACACCGTTTCTGGCTGCTTTAACTTACGTTTCATGAGTACATGGCCAGTAATATTCTGCTGCAAACGGCTAAAATCGTCTTCATTCCATGCTTGCAGCAACTCAATATGATGATCGTCGATGCGAACTAGCAAGTTTCCTGCATACAGGTGGCCAAATAACACACTCAGCTCTTCAGGAAAATTAAGCGCTAAAGCATTTGCTAAATCATTTAAAGATCCCTTGGGCTGTTGCGGTGCTGCTCGCCATTGAATAAGGCCTTGCTCATCAACATCACCTTGCTCACACGGGCTAGGCCATGCTTCATCATGCTCAATAACAGGTAACCTTCCCGTGCGCTCTAGGCATTTTTCACTAAATGCTTGGTGTAGTTTTTCTAGTTTTAAAGAAACGGACATACTGCGAAACTCATTAGCTTTGGGTATAATGTCGCCATTGTAACCACAAAAGTGTAAAGATGACAGATTACAGCAACTCTCCCGAATTAAAAGACAGTGTGCTTGGTAAATCAACTGAGTATATAGACACCTACACACCTAACTTATTGTTTCCTATTGCCCGTAAACTTAATCGTGACGCGTTAGGTGTTAGCGAAAATAACTTACCATTCAAAGGGCAAGATATTTGGACTGGCTATGAGTTATCGTGGCTCAATAATAAGGGTAAACCAATGGTTGCTGTAGCGACATTTGTGTTTCCTTGTCAAAGCAGTCACATCATTGAGTCAAAATCATTCAAGCTGTATCTGAATAGTTTTAACCAGACACGCTTTGCAGCTATTGAAGACGTACAGCAAGCTCTTACTAGCGATTTATCTGCCGCCGTGAATGCGCCTGTCGTCGTCACTTTATATAAAGCTGACGATTATAACTGCTTGCCATTTACCGCGTTACCAGGCGAGTGTATTGATGATCTTGATATCGAAATCACCAGTTATGATATCGACTCAAGCTCGCTTCGTCACAGTGGCGATGACGTTATCTCAGAAACACTACACAGCCACTTGCTAAAATCGAACTGTTTAATTACCTCACAGCCAGATTGGGCAAGCGTGATTATTCGCTACAAAGGTCAAACAATCTGCCATGAAGCCTTATTAAAATATTTGATTTCGTTTCGTACTCATAACGAGTTCCATGAGCAGTGTGTAGAGCGTATTTACTGTGATTTAATGCAGCAATTAAACCTTGAAGAGCTTGAAGTGTATGCCCGCTATACACGCCGAGGTGGTTTAGACATCAACCCTTATCGCTCAACGAATCAAGATGAAACACCCTTTCAAGTGAAAATTAATCGCCAATAACTTTGATGACAATAAAAAACCGAGTTGAACTCGGTTTTTTATTGTCTGAAGATTAATTATTCGTCTTTAAAAATACCCACATACGTTGGTGATGTATTTGATTTACTCGCACGATACATACCCGCAGTATTAAACGGTAAGCTGATATTGCCTTTAGCATCAATGATGATCACGCCACCAGTACCGCCAACAGGCATTAAAACATCGTGGATTACCTCGTTACCCGCTTCAACTATCGTTTTACCTTGGTATTTTACACGCGCGCAAATGTCAGCAGCCACATTGTAACGAATAAAGTACTCACCATGCCCTGTCGCCGATACTGCACATGACTCGTTTTCAGCAAAGGTACCTGCACCAATTACTGGTGCATCACCAACGCGGCCAAAGCGTTTCGCCGTCATGCCACCGGTTGAAGTGCCTGCGGCGATATTGCCGTTTTTATCAAGCGCAACGGCACCGACGGTGCCCATTTTATAATTAACTGGCAAGGCTTGATGTGCTGCTTGATAATCTTTACTGGTTACTTGTTGCTTATCTAGTTTTTCTTTAGCTTTTAAAAGTGCTTCATAGCGACTTTCTGTATCAAACAGATTATTTTCAACCAAAGGAACACCTTGCGTTTTTGCAAAGTCTTCAGCCCCTTGACCGCTCAGCATCACGTGCACTGACTTTTCCATCACTAAACGAGCAAGGTTGATTGGGTTTTCAATGTGTTTAATGCCTGCAACTGCGCCAGCTTGTCGATTACGGCCATCCATTATCGAAGCATCTAATTCATGCGCGCCATCATAGGTATACACAGCACCACGACCAGCATTAAAAAATGGCGAGTTTTCAAGTACATTGATAGCTGCTGTAATTGCATCTAAGCTCTCACCGCCCTTCTCTAGCACTGTGTAGCCAGTTTCTACTGCCTCTTTTAATTTTGCCCGATAGGCTTTTTCTTGTTCTGCTGTAAAGCGGCTTTTTTCTATGGTGCCAGCACCACCATGAATGGCAATAGCAAACGGCTGCTCTGCGCTGTAAGTTGGAACACTGAGTGACAATGCGCTAAGCGCAATGGCTGAGGTGAGTAATGTTTTTAACATAATGGGCACTTATATTTATTTTGGTGATAAGCCCAATGTGAATAATTCATCGGCAATTTTCAAGTATTACCCGATGAAAGAAATAAAAAAAGCGCCAAATGGCGCTTTTCTTTAGCTGTTTAAAATTATGCTTTAGCAGCTTTTAAACGTGCCAGACGTGCTACTTGATGAGTAGACGTTAAGAATGAGTAGATAGGCGCTAAATAGCCACGCTTACGAAGCTCAAGGAACTCTTCATCGCTTAATGCGTTTAACTTTTTCTCATCTACAAGGTAAATACCACTGATGTCCTTTTTCTCACCTTTGATATCTACAGTTAATGTTTGCGCAACTAAAAGCTCTTTATCAGCTAAGAACTTAGTGAATGCGTCTGTTACTTGAGAAAACTCGATGAAAGAAACAAGTGCTTCTTTACGACGTTTAAGGTATTCAGTCTCTTCACCATTTTCGAAAAGTGCATTACCCGTTTCTTCACTTACAAGTGGGCTTGCTTCGTCAATAACGATACCAAATTGGTCACCCTCAGGGTGTTTTACTAGACCAAGAGGATAACGTGTCATCGCCATAGGTGCGAAAGCGGCTGTCCACTTGTCATCTTCGATAAATAAGTTTTCGCCTGGCTCTAGACCAAAGATCGCAACAGCTTGGAATTGACCTGATTCATTGTTTTTAACAAAAGCCATTGGAAATTCATTTGCGATACGTGCAAATTCGTGGGCAACCACAGGAACTAAATGCTGAGATTTCATGAACTCGACATGGATGCCGTTTTGAATTTTAGTGTTGGCATGTTTTTCGTTATGTAAAGGCTGTACTTGTTGCTCCGCCATGATACTGCTCCATTATAATTTTATATATGTTTTGCTGTTAGTGCCCAAAGCCTATCGGTTTTAGACACAAAAAGGAAGTGAAAATTTTGTGGCAGATTGTACATTATTTTTTAACACAAATAATTACTCAACAACGGTTAAAAAACAGCCTAGAAAAGCGGTAAATTAAGGCAAAATCCCCTCGCCTCTAACTAATTATTTTTGTTAGTATATTCATTAATGATGAGGAATTTACTGAGCATTTAAATGGAAAGTTATCAATTAAATAAAAACTATAAAGTGCAGGTAATCAATATTGAAAGTATTGATGAAAACATCATTATTATTGATGATTTTTTAAGCCATCTTCAAGGTGTTTATCATTTCGCATCAAACGTCGCATACTTTCAACCTATCGGCACAGATGGCACCTTGTACCCTGGTAAACGCGACGAAATGCCAGCCCCTTATTACCGAGTGTTTGAACAACTACTGCAAAGCTTAATAACGGAAGGTGTTATAGATTCTGGAAATAACAATCTCTATTTGCATAAATGTAAGCTCTCGGTTGTAACGCAATCTGCTAATGAATTACATGTCATGCAGCGCATGCCACATATTGATTCAACAGATGATAAAACCTATGCTGCTGTACATTATTTATCAAGTAAAGAATGGGGTGGTACAGGTATTTATAAATACAAACCAACAAATACAATTAAAATTACCGCTGAAAATCAAAATATCGTCCACGATATAATCAAAAACGTACAACAACATGAAAGTACACATCAAGGCTATTTAGATGAAAGTACTGAGCTATTTGAAAAAATTATTGATATAGAGGCAAAACCAAACCGTGTGGTACTTTATAAAAGCAACCTGCTTCATAGTGCGGCCTTAAAAAACAACCTACCATATAGCCAAGATATTAAAAATAGTCGACTCTCTATTTCATCGTTTTTTAGAATTGAATAAGTGGCTTGTTAATTAAAAGCCACTTATTTGCTGTTTACTGTTTTTGCATTCCAAACTTTTTAATTTTCTCGAGCAGCGCTCTGTGTGTTGGAAGCTCACCTAACAACTGATTAACTCGCTGTTGCTTTAACGACGTTAATTGCTCAAAACCGCGCACAGTATTTAGTGTGTCTGATGCAGGAAGGTAACGCATGCCAAACAATACATACAAGTAATTCTCAAGGTCGAACAAATCAAATTTACTTGCAAAGTCTTCTCTATTTGGCGCAAATCTTTGCCAACGCGCTAAGTTATTTTTCAATTGCTGTGATAATTGCTCATCTTTACGGTTATCAATCCAGAACTCAGAATCAGTTCTGTCTGAAATACAGTAATGCATTTTTATAAAATCAAACGTCTGCTCCCACACGTAATTAACATGGCGATTGTAGTCATCAATCACTAATGCAATATCCGCTTTACAGCGAGGAAAACGCTTTGCTAGTAGGTTTGCAGAAAAGTCAGCGATTAAAATTGCAGTGGCTTCGAGTGGTTCTACAAATCCTTGCGATAGACCAATGGCGACACAGTTTTTATGCCACATTTTTTCCCTTCGCCCTACTTTCATGGGGATTTTTCTGGGAGTTAGATGGTTAAACTTTTCACCTAAATATGTGTGTAATTTGTCTAACGCTTGTTGTTCAGTCATATATTTAGATGAATACACAAAACCAACACCTCTTCGCTGTGTGAGGGCAATATCCCAAATCCAGCCTGCTTGGTGCGCGGTTGCAATTGTATAGGGAGGAATTTCATCATCTGGCGAGGTAGGAACTTGTAGAGTGATCGCAGTGTCTGTTAGTAGGCAATCTGACTTATCTAAGAACTCAACTCCCAGCTTGTTGCCAAGAATTGCTGCAGAAAAACCGGTGCAATCAATAACAAAGTCAAATGCCATTGCCACATCATCTTCATCAACTAAGTGTGTTATGTAGCCTGCATCATCTACTACAACATCTTTTATATCTGCAAAATGATGTTTTACAGAAAAAGATTGCTCTGCATGACGACTTAAAAATGCAGCAAATTTTTTGGCGTCAAAATGATAAGCATAGCCATTAACACCCATAAATTCTGGGGTAGTAATCGTCTTGGGTGCTAAGTTTTTTTCACAACATAAGTGCTGCTTTGAAACAAACGAAGCATAGTCAGACGACTCATTTGCAGCAAGCCAAGCATCTGTTAGTTGCTCACCGAAAATATGAGGATGATCAAACAAATGATGATAAAAATTACTGCCATGTTTTGTTTTATCCAACCAATTAACAAACTTAATTGATTGCTTAAATGTCACATCACATTCATTAATAAAATCGCTTTCGCTAATACCAAACTTTTGTAATGAGTTACGCATTGAAGGCACTGTACCTTCGCCAACACCGATTGTAGGAATAGTCGGTGATTCTATTAAAGTAATCTCAATGTTACTTCCTTGCAGAGACTGCCCTAAATGGTTAGCAGCTAACCAGCCTGCGGTTCCGCCACCAACAATTGCGATTTTCTTTATCATTATTAACTCGCTTTCATTTACTCACAAAAAAGCCCAGTACAAACTGGGCTTTAATAGATTCGTTATCTAATTAAAATTAGAAACGAAGCGTAACACCTAGCTTGTAGCGTGCTTCACCTTCAAAGCTCCATGCTGGGTAGCCATTACGAAGTTCTGGAACCACTTCAGCATCGCTTGGTGCAACACCAATTTGAATGCTGTCTTCTTCAGTTAAGTTAACAGCTTCAAATGTTACATCAATATTCTCAGTTACACTGTAGTTCGCGCTGAAATCTAATGTACCGTATGATTGGTGCTCACGGTTACCATAGAAACCAGGAAGCTCACGAATCATGTACTCTGAACGCCAGTTATAAGCTAAACGCGCTGAGTAAGTATCTGTTTCATAGTAACCCACTAAGTTTACTGTATGCTCAGATGAATCAGAGAATAGAGGAATTTGATCTGGGTAATTTTCAGCCTCAGACGGTGCATCTACAAACGTATAGTTAACTGAGTAACCAAAACCACTGTCAAAACCATCTTGAATTTGTAGCTCGATACCTTCAATTTGACCGCCTGTTGCATTCAACTTAGTTGAAAGAGTCCAGTTATCACCTTGCGTATCAGGGTCAAATACACCAATCTGTTGGTTTAAGATTTGACTAGATGTAACAAATGAAGTGATGTCTTTAAAGAAGTACGTCGCACTTACCATGCCATCACCATCAAAGTACCACTCGATGCCTAAATCGGCCTGAGTTGCTTTGAATGGGTTAAGACCCACATTACCTTTTGTTAATACTTCGTTACCTGCTGTGCCATCTGAATAACCTGCAAATGAAGACGCAGAGAACATATCGGTATAGTTAGGACGTGCAATAACCTGTGCTGCAGAAGTACGTAGAATCACATCTTCAGCGATATCAAAAGCAATGTTAATGCTTGGTAGAATATCGTTATAGCTCGCTTTATCTGTGCTTAATGTGCTTTCATAAGTACCGTTGGCAAAGCCATAGTAGTCAGATTCAGCATCTGTAGAAATATAGCGTAAGCCAAAGTTACCACGAATAGATTCTGCAGAGAATTCTGCCATTGCATACACAGCAAAGTTTTCTTCTTCAATTGTACCATAGCCTGAACGATACACATCTGAGTCGTTATCAAAGCTTACAATTGCGGCACGAGCATCTGTAATCATTCTATCAAAGTCTGGCTCAGGTAGAGTAAAACCTGCACCTGAAGACATAGTACCTGAGAAGTATGTTTCACCATCACCTGTAGGTAATACATCTGTTAGTGTCGTTGAGTAAGTTTCTTGTTTAACTTCGTGATCAGCCCAGCGGAAACCTGTTTTGATAGCTGTAATCGCACCAAAATCTACTGGGAAGGTAAGGTCTAACTGTGCATAGGTTTCTTCATCTGTATTAGGCTGTTTCTTAAGTGACCAACCAGCTGGAGAAAGTGGACCTGTAAAATCTGATGGTTCAAAGTATTTATTATTGATATCAATTTTAATTACTTCGCCAGTTGCATCATACGTACCCGCATAATCAGAGGGTAAACCAATGAAGTTACCGTAGTTCGCTGTTAAGTCTGTACCACCTTCTGATTCAGTAGTACCGAAACGACCTTTTAATGTGAAGTTTTCACCTTCATATTTAAGGCTAAAATCAGCTGTATCTGATGTCATGCTCGCAATACGCGCCCATGTTTGTACCCAACCTGGATTTGCACCTTCGCCAGTACGACGGTAGAAAGTACACGTTCCTGATGCATTCGTTTGCTCACACGCTGCATCTTTATCATCAGGGAACATCACGAAGTTTGAGGTATTTGCGTTGTTTGCATCTAACTCTAGGCTCATGATATTCAAGCCTAATTCTAGATTTTCAGTTGGGCGATACTGGAATGTAGCATTTAATGCTGTACGCTCACGCTCTTGTTGGAAAGTGGTTGGAACAATGTCACCCCAGCCAATTAGTGACTCAATACCATTACGTTGATAGTTCGTTTCTGCCCATGAAACTGAACCTAGAACACCGAATGTTTCTTCATCATTTTTCCAGCTAAATAAACCTGAAATTTGCGGGTCAGTTTCTTCAGAAATAGTACCGTAATCTGCTTTAGCACTTAAGAAAGTAGTACCAGCATCAAGGTCTAGTGGTTTGCGTGTATTAACAATAACAGTACCACCTACACCACCTTCAACGATGTCAGCTTGTGACGATTTATAAACCTGGATTTCACCTACAAGCTCAGGTGGTAATAGAGTGTAGTTAAAGCTACGGTCGATAGACTGTTGGTCGTACCAACCAGTTGATGCCACTGTTTGACCGTTTAAAAGAGTACGTGTAAGTTGGCTAGATGCACCACGGATCGATACTTGCTGGCCTTGACCAAACTGACGGTTAACTGCAACGCCCGAAATACGGCCAAGCGCTTCACCTACGTCACCATCAGGAAACTTACCTACATCTTCTGCAGAAACAGCATCGACAACGCTGTCAGCAAAGCGTTTAGTATTCATTGACGCTTCAAGTGAACGGCGAATACCGCGAACTTCAATAACTTCAACGTCCTCTTGAACTTTTGTTTCATCTGCTGCATAGGCAGCACCAGTGAATCCGGCACTCATTACAAGACCGATATTAACTGCTAATAAGCTTTTCTTAAAATTTTTAGCTAACACAGGATTCCCCTTGAATCATTTTGTTGGTTTTATATCACTTCTGCCCAGTGATGATGACAACGCTGTCATCTAGTAACAAACCATACACTCTAAATTACATTTGTGCTACATCTTTTTGGCTGTTTTGTGCAAAAAATTTACAACAAAATAATTAAGATATTGAAATTAATGAAATTTAATATTGAGCATTTAAGAATTGTTACATTTAAACGGCGCAAATATAACATGAGATTTAAAGTATATGAAAAGCATAGTTGAGAGTTTTTAGGTACAAAGCACCTATTTTAAGCAATTTTTGTAAGCTTTACTTTCCAGAGGTTAATTATTAGCCATAACCAAAAGTTATAAAAAAAGGCTTAACTAACAATCAATTAGTTTTGAATTAAGGTGTATTTTTATAACCACGCCAACATTGATAAATTTTATTTAACTTTTTCTGGGCAGAAAGCGTCAAGGGGTTGAGAATAAAAATCAATACCAATGACAGCGTTGTCATTTTTAAATTATAACGAGCATATTATTTAATGTCTAATGCTTTTTGTTCCTTATTTAAATAAAAAAGCGAGCCTCAAGCTCGCTTTCGTTTAATGTTTTTAAAACAAGTAATTATGGAGCCCAATAAACTTCAATATTAATTGTTGGGTGATTCAAAACAGCGCGTAAAGGCATGTCTGCAACAGCCCCGCCCTGCTTTGCTTGTTTATACACTTCAAGCTTTTCTTCGCCACTGATTAATAACTTGACCACTTTAGAATCAGCAATTGCAGCAAGTGTTAATGTCATACGCTCAGTTATCTTACCTGTAACATCACTTTCAATAGCATTAATAGCGCAAACTAAATCATTTGTAGCTAAACCATGCTCTAAACCTTCAGCATGTGGAAAAAGAGAAGCAGTATGGCCATCTGGCCCCATACCTAAAATTGTTACATCAAAAGGACGCTTTAAAGATTGGTATGCTGCTTCACATTCAGCAACGCCCTTTTTTGCAGTCGCTGCGCTATTTTTCATCGTAATGAAGTTAGCTGCCGCGCCTTGGTTTTGTAATAACGTACTTTTGATAAATGCTTCATTACTTTTTTCATGTGATGCATCAACCCAACGCTCATCAACCATAGCAACATCAATATTTGCCCAATCAAGCTCAAGGTTAGATAAGTGTTCATACGCAGGTGCCGGTGACGAACCACCAGATACCATTAATACTGCACGGCCATCTTGTTTAATGCCTGATACTAAACTTTGCTCTAAACTTGAAGAAAGCTCAGCTGTTAACTCATCTTTAGTCGCAAAGAATTTTTCAACAATTGTTGCCATCGTATTTACGCCTTATCGCCAGTGTTAAACCATACATGGTTATTTTCATCTAGTAATTCATCAGCATCTTCGGGACCCCAGCTACCTGCACGGTATAACGAGGGAGCGCCTTTTTCTTGCCAACGTTCGATAATTGGATCAATCCACTTCCAAGCTTGGCGAACTTCATCGCGGTGGATAAATAGTGATGGGTTATTAGCAGCCGCATCAAGCATTAAACGTTTGTATGCATCAGAATGGAAACCATTACTGTATGCTTGAGACAACTCAATATTCATTGTCACAGGCTCTAACTGCATTTCTAAATTATCAAGACGCTTTGACATAAGCGTTAATTGAATTGTTTCTTCTGGTTGCAGGCGGATCACTAAGCGGTTTGGCTCAATATTGCCAACGTTATCGCTGTATACATTGTGAGAAACTTTTTTATACTCAACAACAATTTCAGCACAACGCTTTTTCATACGTTTACCAGTACGAAGATAGAAAGGAACACCTGCCCAACGCCAGTTATCAATGTGTGCACGAATAGCAACAAATGTTTCTGTTTTACTTGCGCCCTCGTTTAATTCTTCTAAGTAGCCTGGCACGATTTTGCCATCTAAATTACCAGGTACATATTGGCCTCGAACAATATTTGCATCAACGTCTTCCGCAACAAGCGGACGCAGTGATTCAAGCACTTTTAGTTTTTCTGTGCGAATACTATTGGCTGTTAATTTGTTTGGCGACTCCATTGCAACAAGACAAAGCAGCTGTAATAAGTGGTTTTGCACCATATCACGAAGTGCACCCGCTTTATCGTAGAAGCCAGCACGGCTTTCAAGGCCCACTGTCTCTGATAGACTGATTTGGATATTATCAATCGACTTAGCATCCCAAAGATTTTCAAACAATGAGTTTGAAAAACGCAGTGCCATTAAGTTTTGTACCGTCTCTTTACCAAGGTAATGGTCGATTCGGAAAATCTGTTCCTCAGTAAAATACTCGGCAATTTTTGCATTAATTTCTTCTGCGGATTTTCCACAGTAACCAATCGGCTTTTCAACAACCACACGCGATGTGTCTGTGATCAGGCCTTTCGATGATAAAATCTCACAACAACTACCGTACACTGCTGGCGGTAATGACAGGTAAAATACACGAGACTTGTCCGCTTCATGCTCATCTAAAATGTCTTTTAACTTATCCCAATCAGCATCCGCTTCTGTAACATTAGTCACAACAGGCACTAAGTAAGCAGAAAACGCTTTCCAGTCTTTGGCGTTATATTCACCCTTGCCAAGAAACTCTTGTAACGCTTTATCTGCTGTTTCGATGTACTCTTCTCGCTTACTTTGGTCACGTACCGTAGGGAGAATGCGAGAACCTTGAGGCAGGTTGCCTTCTTGATAAGCGCGATACATTGCAGGTAGTAATTTGCGTAACGCAAGATCGCCACCGCCCCCAAAAATTACGATATCAAATGGATTTAGCATATATCACTCTCTACATTGGCAATGCCATGTCTTCACTTCATGCAGTGTGGCAATGCGAATTGTTGTTTGGATGATTGGCGATGTTTAAAACATTTAACAAAGCCTATTGAATTTATGTAAGTAGCTTACTCATTGTTCTTATTTTGGCTGAAGTAAATGAGTCTTAGGGGCTCTGTAAATCCTCTCACAAAAATACAGGCCCTAAGAACTCCAGCGCTACCCGTTCAAAGGTATTTGGTTTACAGCTAATGCTGCGAATCTTTTACTGCTTACGATGTGCTTTATAGTAAGCGATCAGTCCATTGGTTGAGCTATCGTGTGGGTGACTCACTGCGTCATCAAATAGTTCAGCTTCAATTTTAGAGGCAAGTCCTTTACCTAGTTCAACACCCCATTGGTCGAATGAGCAAATCTCTAAGATAATCCCTTGGCAGAAGATCTTGTGCTCATAAAGTGCAATTAAACGACCCACTGTTTTTGCATCCACTTTGTCCAGTAGCATTGACGTGGTTGGGCGGTTGCCTTGGTGAATCTTATGATTCAGTAATTCTGCAATTTCGGCTTCCGATTTACCTTTCGCGGTTAAATCAGCCGTTACTTGCTCTGCATCAACGCCTGCCATCATGGCTTCTGTTTGAGCAAAAAAGTTTGATAATAAAATATCATGATGCTTGCCAACATTCACTTGCGGCTCAATAGACGCAATAAAATCAGCAGGCACAATTACATTACCTTGGTGCAAACATTGATAAAATGCGTGCTGACCATTTATACCAGTCATACCCCAAATAATAGGCACTGTCGTATAAGGTACTGTTTCGCCAGCAAAGTTTACATGTTTACCGTTACTTTCCATTTCACCTTGCTGTAAATAAGCAGGTAACATATGCAATGCTTGGTCGTACGGTAAGATTGCTTGCGATGTATGACCTAAAAAGCTGGTATTCCAAACACTTAATAGCGCCATTAATAGCGGTACGTTTTGTTCAAATTTAGCCGACTTGAAATGTTCATCAACTTCAAACGCACCTTCAAGGATCTCTTCAAACGCTTCGAAGCCTAAATACAATGCGATTGGTAATCCTATCGCACTCCACAGCGAAAAGCGACCACCGACCCAATCCCACATTGTGAATACGTTTTCATCTGCAATTCCAAACGCGGCTGTCTTTTCTAAATTAGTGCTCACAGCTACAAAGTGTTTGGCAATGTACTCTTGTGCTTGCGCCGATTGTAAAAACCATTCAACCGCTGACTTTGCATTGGTCATGGTTTCAGATGTTGTAAATGTTTTTGATGAAATAACAAAAAGCGTTGTTTCAGCACTTAACTCTTTTAATACAGAGGCAATCTGTACGCCATCAACATTTGAAACATAATGAACTTTCAATGTGTCATCGGCATAGGCTGCAAGTGCCTCAGTGGCCATTTGTGGGCCTAAGTTTGAGCCGCCAACACCAATGGCCACAACATCTTTTACGGCCTTACCTGTGTAACCTAACCACTCACCACTGCGAACCTTATTAACGAACTGCTTCATTTTTGCGAGTTCGTTGTTAACGTCATTCGTTACATTATCGCCATCAACCATAACAGGTGTATTAGCGCGGTTACGCAATGCAGTATGAAGTACGGCGCGATCTTCGGTGATATTAATTTTTTCACCGGTGAACATTTTTTCACGCCATGAGCTGATATCACATTCATTCGCTAGTGCAATCAGCTGCTCGAATACTGTTTTATCTATATGTTGCTTTGAATAATCAAATAAAACACCTGGGATTTGAGCGGAAAACTGCTCGAAGCGCGAGCTGTCATTGGCGAATAAATCTTTAAGATGAATTTGTTTCATCTTTTTTGCACTGTCACTCAATGCTTGCCAACTAGCTAACTGCGAACGGTTGCTCATAAATGAAATCCCCTAAAAAACTTGCAACAATTTGATATGTAACTATCTTTTTAATTAAAAATGAATAAAGACAGCAATTAAAAACACGAAGTTGGTTAACACTAAGTTAAAATGACAACGCTGTCAATGTCCTACTTTTACATTTTATAGTCGAGATAATAGCGCAATTTTTCTCTTTTGACACCGGTATCATAAAAATTATCTCAATTATTTTACTGCTAATTTGTTTGAACATTCGATACACTAAACAACTTATATTAAATATTAATGTATTTATTAAGAATTAAAGTGCATGGGCTAACCATCTTTCAGTATTATTATAATACAATTTAAACTAACTATAAAGTAACAGTATGAAAGTAACAATAAATGATGTAGCTAAGCTTGCGGGGGTTTCCATGAAAACCGTGTCGCGAGTCATAAATAAAGAGCCATCGGTTAGAAAAAAAACCTACGATATCGTCATGGACGCTGTTAATACGCTTAACTACCAACCGAACTTAGCAGCTCGTAACCTTGCCGGAACATCTTCTTTCACTGTAGGCTTAGTCTATGACAACCCTAATGCATATTATGTTATCGATATGCAAAATGGTGTTTTATCACGCTGCAAGGAAGAAGGCTATGAGCTGGTTATCCATCCATGTAATTACCTAGACAGCAACATGGAAGATGATTTTAAAACCATGATTAAGCGTTCTCGCTTGGCTGGTTTAGTCTTGACCCCTCCTTTATCTGAACAAAGTAGTATTATTGATATGCTCGATGAAATGGGGATTCATTATGTTCGTGTGTTATCTGGCCGTCCTACTGATGAAGAGCAAGATACCTGCATCTTTGTTAATGACTACGAGGCCGCTTACGAAATTACCTCTCACCTATTATCACTAGGCCATACTCATATTGGCTTTTTATGTGGTGACAAAGAGCATAAATCAACAACTGAACGTTTAGAAGGGTATCAAGCAGCATTAAAAGATCACAATATTGCCCTAAATGATGAGTTAATCTACGAAGGCCAATATTCGTTCGAGTCAGGTGTTGAAGGTGCGAAAGCACTCTTGGGAACCGATAACCCGCTACAAATAACGGCTCTTTTAGGCGGAAACGATGAAATGGCAGCTGGTGCTTTATTTGCTTCACGTTTAATGGGAATTGAAATCCCTGAGCAATTGTCTATTACAGGATTCGAAGACTCGCCTTTCTCGCGTCAAACATGGCCAAAGCTGACAACAGCTCATCAAGCCAATGATGTTATATCTCAGCACGCTGCTCGCCTATTATTTAGAAAGACACGAGGAGCACGGAACCAAGACAAAGAGATCATCACGACATTTACCCCGTCATTAGTTGTTCGTGAAAGTTCAGGGCCAAAAACCTAACGATTCAATACTGTTACGAAAAAGCCGCATTAACATGCGGCTTTCTTATACCAACTTGCTTAATTAAATGATTAAGTATTATTGGAAGTTGGTATTGTTCGCTACAATAAAGCTAACCCACCATCAAGGTTATAGACATTCTCAAAACCTAACTGAGATAGGTTCTTAGCAGCTTGTTTTGAGCGATTCCCACTACGACATATTAAGATATAACAATTACATTTATTTAGATGCCCCTGCATAATCTCATTAGCCATGCGGCTAAGTGGAATATTAATAACGTGAGAATCATCAATCTTAAACTGCTCTGCGATATCAACCACACTATGCTCATAAGGCTCGCGCGTATCGATTAGATAGGTGTCCTTTTGGCAAAGCATTGCTTTTGCTTCTGTTGATGTTAACTGCTTCGTGGGCGGGCTTTCTAATGTATCTACATAGCCGCACAAGCTATGATTTACAGCTTGTTTTTGCTGATCGTTTTGTTGCTTTAGTTCAATAAACTCGGCGTCAGAAATCTGCTCATTGAGCAACCGGCTTAATAGCGGATTTGTCGCCTGCTGTGCATGCCAATCCATTGCAAAGCACTGCTGATAATCATGGCCAGAGCAAATCACTGTTTTATCATCTATGGTATTTGCAATATACTTTAATGACTGAGCCATCTGAGCGGCATCACCACCTTCAAGTGAAGTATTACCTAACCCACCGGGTAAAATTAAGTCTCCACAAAAACAATAACTAATGGCCTTAGTTTTGTTATCTTTGAGCAAATAACTAACACTGTCTTGGCTGTGCCCTGGTGTTGCAACTTTGCTCAAACACATATCGGTTAGTTCAATCTGTTCCGCCTTAATCGGCCAGCCTAGTTCATCGACTTCACCAGCAATACAGTGTTCAGCCAATTCTTTACTTAATAAACATCGTGCAGAAAGTCGTTCTTGATGTTGATGGGTGTCTAAAATAGCGAGAACTGTTAATCCTTGTGTCGCAACCATTTTTGCTAAACGCGGAATAAGTTCAATAATAGGATCGATAATCACCGCATGCTTGTTACTATCAACATATAACCAGCAGCACGCAGCTTGATGTCTTAATTGAGTTAGACCAATCGCACACACCTCATGTTGGGGTGTTGTACTGTCTGAAACAACTAAACAGTTTGCTTCAAGAATCGGTTTTAATGAACGAATTTTCTCGCATGCATAATCAATTTCTTGCTGGCTTGCTGCTGGACCAAACGACATACGAATGGCATTCTCACTTTGCCAATCAGATGCACCCATAGAATCAAGAACAAAACTACGATTCGCTCCCGAGCTACATGCAGACCCACCACTGACACGAATACCCGCGGCATCAAATAAATCCATCACCTCTTTGCTTGTTAACTCATTAACTGCAAAGTTTAGTGTTGTGGGTACTGAGCATGAAAAGCGATGGTTAAATGTAATGTCACCAAAAGTATCCACTAATGCTGCATGTAACTGCTTACGATAAGCATCTAGCAGCTCAATAGGTTTAAAAACATCGTCTTCTTTATCTAACAACAATGAAAAAAGTTTATTTAATCCTGCAATACCTGGTAAGTTTTCTGTGCCTGAGCGCATGCCACTTTCTTGGCCACCTCCAGCAATAAATGGCGTATATGCACTGCCCTTGCGAATATACAAAACACCTATCCCTTTTGGTGCATATAGCTTGTGACCTGAGAATGGTGCGTAATCAATTGTCGTTTTACTGAGTGATAAGTCCGTTTTTCCTAGTGCTTGTACACAATCTACCATCCAAGCAACATCCGTATTTTTACTGCGGATCACTTTTTCAATTGCTGTTAGGTCTTGGAACACACCGGTTTCATTATTCACTGCCATAGTGCAAATCATTAACGCTCGCGAGGCATGACTAGCAATAAACTCATGATCTAAAATGCCATTTTTATCAACGGGGATAGCAAGAACTTCAGCATTGATATCTAGCACTGTATTCCAGTGCTTAAGCGTATTAGGAACTGCTTTATGCTCTGTTGCACCATAGAGCAATACAGGGTTATCTATTTTATGATGTTTTGCGGCAATTAAAGTCGATACGACAGCCGTCTGAATACCTTCTGTTGCACCTGAAGTAAACAAAATGTCGCCATCGGTCGCCCCAATTACATCACGGGCTTTACGGCGAGTCTGTTCCAGCAAATGCTTAGCTTGAATACCAGTAATGTGAGAACTTGACGGATTTCCAAAGCAAACTTGCATTGTATGAGAGACAACATCAGCAATTTCAGGAAGTACAGGTGTCGTTGCATTTGCATCTAAATAGATTTGCTGATTTATATCATCGGAGAAAAAAAAGTTAGCCATTAAACGCACCATATTACTAAAAGATATATCTTATAACGTATTTTACATTTTTACCGTGTATAAGAGTAATAATCAATTAAGCAGTAAAGTGCGTTTTCTATACTTTTTAATGCTAAAGAATTGGCTGAGCTATTGGCTTTCGATCAAATTCTCTTGCTTGCTCGACCAAGCATTTATCAGAGCTTTAACAAGTGATGCTAAAGGAATAGCAAAGAATACTCCCCAAAACCCCCAAAGCCCACCAAAGAACAGCACTGCAACAATGATAAACACAGGGTTTAAGTCAACGGCTTCAGAGAACAATAAAGGGACCAGCACATTGCCATCGAGCGCTTGAATAATGCCGTAGATTATCAATATGGTCCAAAATTGGGTCTCTAATCCAAATTGAAACAAGGCCACAGCCGCCACAGGAATGGTTACCAATGCAGCGCCCACAAACGGAATAAGCACCGATAGACCAACTAATACACTGAGTAATGCCGCGTAGCGTAAATCAAGCACAGCAAAAGCAATAAAGGAGGCCGTACCTACAATTAGAATTTCGAACACTTTTCCACGAATATAATTCATAATCTGCTGATTCATCTCTTGCCATACTTGCAGGATTAAACGACGTTGCTTAGGGATTAAACGCTCAGCACTTTTGATAAGATCTTGTTTATCTTTAAGCATAAAGAAAACTAACAGTGGTACTAAAATAAGATAGATCAACCATGCCGCCACATCTTTTAAAGAAGTAAGCGAGGCAGATAAAACAACTTGGCCAAATTCAATCACCTTGGTCTCTACACTACTGACAATAGACTTAACTTGATCTGTTGTAATCAAATTGGGGTAGTCATCAGGTAAATGCATTAAGAAGGCCTTTCCTTGCTCGACCATGTACGGGGCTTCTTGCACTAAATTACTTGTTTGCTGCCATAAAACAGGGCCCATACCAATAATGATCATCAACATTAAGCCACTAAACACCAGCATCACCAGCACAGTGGCCGTAAAACGTTTTAAGCCGAACTTTTCTAAATGCACAACAGGCCAATCAAGCAAATATGCAATCACCAATGCTACAAGTACAGGAACAATTAATGAACCAAAGAAATAAAACAGTGCAACTGTTGCTATTAAAAGTAATAACAGCGTCACTGAGTGAGGATCAGAAAACTTATTTTCGTACCAAGCTTTAACGTATTCAAACACAAACAGGCTCCACTGTTAATTCGCCTAAATTTAGGTCAAGTCTATATTGATAATGATGTTTATCTAAAAAACGCAGCATATCATGATTTGAATGGGCAACA
This sequence comes from Pseudoalteromonas arabiensis, assembly GCF_001550155.1. GTDB lineage: Bacteria > Pseudomonadota > Gammaproteobacteria > Enterobacterales > Alteromonadaceae > Pseudoalteromonas > Pseudoalteromonas arabiensis. Next base: position 540,732 of record NZ_LRUF01000024.1, on the reverse strand, counting down.
TCAAATGCAAAAATGACTGTTTGTTTCGCTAATTGTGCCTTTTTTAGTCCTAATTTAAACTGAACAAATTGTTGCGGGCACTTAAACGGCCTCAAATCACATCTCAACATAACGAGACTATCCCGTAATAACTATGAACAATTGGTATAAGCCCTATGCATATACCAAAATCAGATCAATAGAATGAATCTAAATTCATTTTTTTCTTAAAACACGCAAAACAATAGTTTATCCTTATTTAATAACTGGTAGTAAAGGAAACCTAATGCCTGGCACGCATAATAAAGCGCAATTACCTGCTAATCCAACTCTTAAAGAAATAAATTGGTATAAAAAGCAGATTAACTGGGGGGAGCTACCTCCGTTTTATCACATGATTGCATCCTCTGTGAGTGAATCTGAGGGGATTTTAAACCATGGTTTTGATAATGCAGTGAAGCGCCTTATTGATACAAGCAATTGGAATCTTGATACACTTGATGGGCACGTAACCAATTTAGGTGAAATTGTTTGCGAAAACAAACCCAGAATAGCGTTACATCAAAGCTTTACTGAGCGTGGTTTTGAGTTATGGGCTTCGCCATATGCCAAAGATTCACTTGTTGATCAATATGTCAAAGGTAACCGCTTTATGGAGTTTAAGGTATGGGATCCGATCACAATGAAAAACCTTATTCGCATAAATCAGCTACACAAATTCATTGCCTTTTACTTTGAGCGTGGCGATAAAGCCGACAAAGCCCTTATTCTTCACGCGCATAAGGTTGTGCATAAAATCATAACTTTTTTACAACGAGAGTTGAACGTTGTTAAGCTAGGTGGAGTCACAATAAAAGATTTCTATCAATTATGTGAAAAAGATAGCCGTGCATGTAGCGACGAAATAGACCTTGCTAAAATCATGCTTGGTGAGCAGATCAAAAAGGAATAAAATGCGATTTAAATCAGCCTTTATAACACTGTGCAGTGCGTTACTCACACTCGTGGTTTTGCACAGTGAGCCGTTAAAGGCACAAACAAATTTTAAACTTCCCGATTTAGGCACCTCGGCACTGCAAGCACTTCCGATTGAAAAAGAGCAAGCAATTGGTGAAGTAATGATGATGCAAATTCGAGGATCATCACCTGTTGTTAATGATCCTGTACTTGACGAGTATCTCACAACTTTAGGTCGTCGCTTAGTTGCAAATGCCAACGATGTACGTTTTCCGTTTTCTTTTTTCTGGATTAATAACTCTGAGATTAATGCATTTGCATTCTATGGTGGCCATGTTGGTGTTCACACTGGACTTATTGCGCAAGCTGATAACGAAAGCCAATTTGCGTCAGTGTTGGGCCATGAGATAGCGCACGTAACACAACGTCATTTAGCGCGTCGACTCCAACAACAACAAGACAATAGCGCTTTAACAATTGCAGGTATGATTGCTGGTATTCTGGCAACGGTTGTCTCACCTGATGCAGGTATTGCGATTATTTCGGCAAACCAAACACAAGCCGCATTTAGCCAACTCACTCACAGTCGTGCTGCAGAGCAAGAAGCTGACCGCATTGGCATGCAGACCCTTAACAATGCCGGCTTTGATCCACGCCAATCAAGCGAGTTTTTAACTAAACTAGCTGCGCAAATCCGTTACAAATACAAGCCCCCTGCTTTTTTGCTTACTCACCCATTACCCGAAAGCCGTGTCTCTGATGTACGCTTAAGAGCTGAGCAATACCCTAAAAAGCATTTCTCAGATAGCTTAGAATTCAATTTAGCAAAAAGTCGTGTTATTGCTCGCTATTATCAAAAGTCTGAAGCTGCTGAGGACCTCTTTCGAAAATTAATGCGTGAAAACACCGCGTATGGCGATACTGCTCTAAAATATGGTTTAGGGATTAGCTTATTAGATCAGAAAAAACTCGACGAAGCTGCCAGTGTACTTGAGCCATTACGCAAAAAAGATCCTAAAAACTTATTTTATATCGATACCCACACTGATCTGCTTATTGCGCAAGGCAAAGCTGATGAAGCCGTAGACTATTTAGCAAAATTAAATATTGATAGACCAAATAATCAAGTTATAACCCTCAACTATGCAAATGCGGCTATTGAGGCTGAGCAATACGATGTTGCGGAGCAAGTTTTAAAGACTTTTTTACTTGCTAAGCCTGACCATAATTTAGGTAAAGAATTGATTGCTAACGTTTATAAAAAGCAAAAAAACTTAGCGGCGTATCATGAAGCACATGCTGATGTTTTAGCGCAATACGGTGCCTACTTAAAAGCAGCTGACGAAATTCAAAAAGCATTAAATTTCGTCGAGCCAGAAGAGCTAGTGAAGCAGCAACGTTTAAAAGCATTGCTTACACAATATCGTCAACTACAAAAAGAGCTAGCGAGACTTTAAGTCTCGCCTTGCTTACCCTAAAATAAGCTAAATTATTAAATTAGAGAACACTCCATGTCTGTGACTATTTATCATAATCCGCGTTGTTCAAAATCACGTGAAACGCTTGCCCTTTTAGAAAGTAATAACGTCCAACCTAATGTGGTTGAGTATTTAAAAACACCTCTTGATGAGCAACAGATTGCCACGTTAGTAACGCAACTTGGCTTCACCTCTGCACGTGAATTAATGCGCACAAAAGAAGACATCTACAAAGAGCTTGAGCTTAAAAACGAACAAGACGAAGGCAAGCTAATTGCGGCGATGGCGGCAAACCCTAAATTAATCGAGCGTCCTATTGTAGAGCACAATAATAAAGCTGCGCTTGGTCGTCCACCTGAAAACGTATTAAGCGTACTTTAATGTCACTTAACATTGTTGTGTTATACCACTCAAGTCATGGCTCTGTAGAAGCCATGGCCCACGAAATTGCAGAGTCAATTGAACAGCAAGGTGCAACAGCCTTACTGCGCACCTTTGTTAAACGCCAAGCTCACGATATTGTCATAAGCAAAGACGACCTTATTCACTGTGATGGTCTCGCCTTTGGCACCCCTACCCGTTTTGGTATGATGGCATCGCAAGCGAAAAGCTTCTGGGAAACCACCAGTGATCTGTGGCTAAAAGGACAACTGATCGATAAACCAGCCTGCGTTTTTTCGTCATCAAGCAGTATGCATGGTGGTAACGAAGCAACCTTACTTAACTTATCATTACCTTTATTACACCATGGCATGATGTTACTAGGCGTTCCATATGATGTGCCCGAATTACTGAGCACAGAGACAGGCGGAACCCCATACGGTGCAACACATGTTGCTGGCACTAACAATAGTAATGTTCTCAGTAAAGATGAAATGAAAATTTGCCACAGTGTTGGAAAACGTTTGGCGCAGATTGCGAGTAAACTACAATGAGCACAAACTCAGAAGTAAACCCCCCTATTGCCAAAAAACCGATTACAAAACGTTTTCAGCGATTTGCATTAACAGGTTACATTGGCTTATTAATTTTAATGCCTATTTGGTTATTTCTAATTGCTCCTAGGGAAGGCCATAGTAATGCCTTTATATTTGTTGTTTATATAGTGCCATTACTCCTACCATTAAAAGGGATTATTCAAGACAAACCCTACACATATGCGTGGGCTAATTTTATTGTCATGTTCTATTTTATTCATGGCTTTACACTACTGTGGGTCGCCCAAGATCAGCTCATTTGGGTGCTGTTAGAGTTAACTTTTGCTAGCCTCATGTTTATTGGTTGCACATATTATGCACGCCATCGTGGGCAGGAGTTAGGGTTAAAAATACGTAAACTCAAAGAAGAGCTTGCTGAGGAAAAAGCAGCCCACGAGCACGACAAATAATCACACTATGTGTTTAACACAGTTACAAATAAAAACGGCAACTATAAGTTGCCGTTTTTATTTAAACCAGTTCGGATAAAGTTGCTAACGCAACGATACTGGCTAAGCCCACTTGAGCAATCAAGCTAAACAATGAGAATAACCTCAGTAAGAATAAGCCCCAAGGGTGACGTAAATGTGGATAAAGCGCACAACGCTTTAAGCTAGTTGCAAAAAAGAAACACAAAATAGCCACCAAAGTAAAGCTCAGTGTTAATTCACTTTTTATTGCAATACTGTCGTCAAAAAAGAAGAATAACTGCATTGGCAGCAACAAGGTAACAATTGCGTGGAGTAAGTGCACTTTCTTAACACGATCAAATTGCCCCTCAGGTGATAGTTCTTTAATGCCAAATTCACGCTCAAGACATTTTACAAGACTATCTGCTTTTATACTCACCGCGAGACGATAACAGCTTAAACCATCGTTATTGCGTACGCGATAATCAAAGCCTTGTTTGAGGAGTAAGACCAATAATGGTTCATTCTCAGCAAGCACTGCATAATGTAATGCCGTATTGCCTTTTATATCTTGAATCGTTTTATCTTGATGCTCCAGTAAAGTCTCAACAACATTGACATAGCCCTTCTCTGTAGCCCACATAAATGCTGTTTTGCCGTTGTCATCTGCTAAAGTGCCCGTTGCTCCTTGCTCAATAAAGCGTTTCGCCATTGTTTGCTTAGCATTCTCATGGCTTAAGTGAGCTAACAATGCTTGTTCAAGAAGCGAAGCTGAATCAACATCCGGCGAGACTAATTTTAATAACGTGAAATAATCTTCACCTAGGGCGACTTTTTCTGCGGCAAGCTCTGTTAACTGTTCAAGATCAGTGACTGAATCAGGTATAAAACCACTGAAACGCTCTCTGAAATCAACTTCCGTCCACAGAACTAGTACATCGTCCGCGGACATTTTCGCACCTTGACTTAAAACATGTTCAATAACAGTAAAATAGCGGCGGTTAAATAATTGGCGAATGAGTGTAATTGGGGTTTTAACCGCAGATTGCGCAAATGCACTCGCATACTGCTCTAAACGTTGGCAAAGCATCAATACAAGCGTTTCAGGGGTGTAATCATTTTCATAAAAGTGCGACTTCATCGCATTAATATAATGCTGCGCAGCTTCATCAAACTCAGAAATATGCTGAAAATAACACTCCTCAAATGGCTCAAGAGGTGTAAGCCAAGAGAGATAATAAATAGGAGGTAATACAGTGGTGCATACACCATCGTCTTCATTGGTAGAATGGCATGCAGGCCAAGCTTCTAAAGCATCTAAAATATAGGCCCCATTTTGTTCAACTAATCCTTTGATCAGTAACGGGTATTCCTTTGGCCAAATCAGTACATTTTCCATTAAAAAAACACAACTCCGCTGCACATTATTAGATGTCTTATTAAGCTGCAAATTATGCCAAAATTTAACTGACACTGCGCTTAATATCACGACCAATAAAAACAGTATCTAATGATACTAAGGTAAGAAGAAAAGTGTCTTAATTCTACCACAGAGGTTAACAGGTGCTAGCGTAAAGTCAGTGATTTTTAAAGAAAATAGAAAAGCAGCAGCACATGGATATACTGACTGCTTGGTTGGAGACTAAATAAACCTAGACTTACTAACATATGCCTTGAATGTAAGTCTAGGTCTAAGCCTATTTGCTGGCTAATTCTTGAGTAACTTCGTCAATACCAACTTGGCTGATACGTTGCAAAACCTCTTTTTGCTTAGCACTCAGTAAAGAAATCCCTTCAGCAACGATATCGTACACTTTCCATTGCTTATTCTTACTCTGGCGTAGCTTAAAATGAAGGTCTATAGTTGGCGCATTCTCATCCACAATTTGTGTTTTAACGGTCGCGTAGTCACCATCTACTAATTGGGCTTGATCAAAGATAACTTTTTGACCTGTGTATTTCATTAACGCACCAGCATAAGTAACAGTTAAATAATGCTCAACCGCTGAAATAAAGCTAACAGCTTGTTCACGGCGCAACCCTTTAATATGCTTGCCAAGTAACTTATATGAAACAAACTTAATATCCATATGCGGTAGCAAACGTTTCTCAACAATGTCCGCCATGGCTTGTGAGCTTGCATCACCTTTTGCGTTTACACTTGCAATGTCTACAAATAAGTCAGCGGTCACTGACTCTAACAACTGTTTTGGAGAATTCAGTTGGCTAGCAAAGACACTTGAAGCAAATAGCGCAGTAACAAGTAAAAAGGCGTTAATTAATTTGGTCATGATGTGCACTTACCGTTGAAAATTTGAGCCAATATACCGATATTAGCCCCAAATAAAAAGAAACAATCCGACACCTTTTTAATGCCAAATCCGCACCAATCGATTTTTGTTTTAGTTTTCAGTTAATTGCTAAAAAAACTAAGTAAGTGCACAGTAGGTGTGTATTTTTGCACATTGAAAAGCCCCCTTGGCCACCCCTATTTACATGCTCATAGTCACTATGAGAAGTCCCGATATGAAAACTACACACATTTTAAACGCCCTAACATTCGTTATAACAGCTAGTTTAACAGCGCCTGCTTTTGCAAATTCAAATCATGGTTATGCCATAGACTATATTCAAGGCGAAGGAGATGTAAAAGGGGTAAAACTTGCCTATCAATATCACATCCCCCAAGAGAAACTCCCTTTTCAACATGCACGCCTCTACTTCGAATCAAGCTTTAATATTTGGCAATATGGTAAAGAAAACAACCATCAAACTAACCTTGTTTTAGCCATGTCTCCTGTTATTCAATATCCTGTTTTTAATGTTAAAAACATCCCTATTTCAGTGGAGTTCGGGATTGGCGTCTCTTTGTTAGATGACACCCATTTTGCAGGTAAGAACGTTAGCACTCACTACCAATTTGAAGATAGGTTAGGGCTCGTCGCAGACTTAGGTGATAATACTAGTTTAGCACTAAGATACTTACATTATTCTAATGCAGGCTTCAAAAGCCCAAACCCTGGCCTTGATTTTATATCTCTGTCTTATGCCAAACGCTTTTAAGTGCTACTATTGATCAAAATTAACTAGTTGGGTTTGAGCATGGAAACATGGCAAAAAATTGCAATTGTTGTTGCGGTTTTCGGCGTTGTTATTGGTAACCTCGCCTTATTAAAACACGCTGCAAAAATGGATTTTAAAAAACCACAAAACGATGATGATTCAGATCAAAAAAGCCCTGATTAACTATCAGGGCTTTATAATAATACCTAAAGACTCAATCAGACTAACCAATGAGCCATTAAAACGATAACAGGCAGTGTCACTAAGGTTCTTAAAATAAATATTAAGAACAGCTCAACGATATTCACAGGAATTTTGCTACCTAGTAGTAAGGCACCTACTTCAGACATATAGATTAATTGTGTCACACTCATTGCCGCAATAATGAAACGCGTTACATCACTTTCAATACTACCCGCGGCTAAAATAGACGGAATAAACATATCAGCAAACCCCACCATGATAGTCTGTGCAGCGGCTTCTGCCTCTGGCACTTGCAATAACTCTAAAAATGGCACAAATGGTTTACCCATATACTCAAAAATTGGCGTATATTCCGCAATAATAAGCGCAAATGTACCTACTGCCATCACCACAGGTAACACAGCAAACACCATATCAAGGGCATTATGAATCCCCTCTTTTAAAGTACCAACGAAACCAGGTGCTGTTCTTGCCTTTGCAAGTGCAACATCAAGCGAGTGAGTTATCAGTGTTTTTCCTTCTGGCACTGCTTCTGCGTGCTCATCAGGTTGAGTACCATCAACATATAAATCTTTCTTAAAACGCAAAGGCGGCAAGCGAGGCACGATAAGTGCAGCAACAAAACCTGCTAAACACACAGTCAAATAGAACGGGGCAAATAAATGCTCTAATTTAACTTGGCCAATAACAACTAAACAAAAAGTGATTGATACGGCAGAAAAGGTGGTGCCGATAATCGCCGCTTCACGTTGAGTGTAATGTTTATCTTCATATTGGCGTGCGGTCATCAAAATCCCCACGCTACCATCGCCTAGCCAAGACGCTACACAATTAACCGCACTGCGTCCTGGCACGCCAAATAATGGTCGCATCACTTTAGTCAATAACGTGCCGACAAGCTCTAACAGACCAAAATTTAATAACAAAGGAAGTAACAATCCTGCCAATATAAACACAGAAAACAACACAGGAAGTAGATCATTTAGAACTAGAGCTCCCGTATTTTTAGAAGTAATCATTTCGGGCCCATACTGGGTATAGGTCAGTAGAATGAACACCATTCCGAATAGACGCACACTGAGCCACAGCCAACTCACATCAAACAAATGCTTGATTACAAACACCTTTAAAAGCACTTTAGGCTGAAATAGTTTAATAGTTAAAGAAAGCATACCCGTTATACATACAATGGTGGTTATTAAACCTAATGCGAATGGTGCTATCCATTGCTGAACTCCCTTTGCCATTACAGCAATAGGAATAGTCATTGCTTCACCTATAGGCACTGGCGTCATAAACAAAAAGACACCGATAAGTGAAGGAACGAAAAAGGTAAACAAAGTTCGCAAGTTACTGCGATTTGCAGTGTTTAAGTTAGACATATTTTCAACCTGTAAAAACCACAAAAAGAGCGGTAAGGCTCTTTCTGTGGTGGTTTTAACTTTTATAATTATTAAATATTGATACCGCGCTGGCGCAGCGCATTTTCTAGTGCTTGTTGTAGGTCATTCATTGTACCTGGCTCTAATGTAGTCCCTTCAGAGTCCATCCATGTCAAACTCGTACCACCTTCATTTGTGCGGCTTACAAGTATTTGGTATTGGCCATCCTCGATTGGTAGCTCTGCTAATTCTTCACCCCAAATTGAATCCCAAACGCTTGACTCAGGCTTCTTATAATCAGCCGTAATCAAACCTCTTTCTTGGTCAATTTCAACTATAGTGAAAGATAAACGCTCTAAGAAGCCAGAAAAACGGTCGAACACCACAAAGTAATCTTGTTCAGTCACTAATGCAGCATTGCCTTTGTTATCAAAACCCATCTCAAGAGAAATAATACCTTGTTGCTTACGCATTTCGACTTCAAGCTGGCGATAACGGTAATCAAACTCAGCAATCACTTGATTAAGTGCTCGCACTTCAAGCTGTTGCTTTAAAAGTGGTGTCAGTTCTTGCGAATCACTTTTAAAATCAATCAATTTGCTGCTTAATGATGCTGTGCGCTGGTGAGACTTTTCTTCAATTGTAAACAAGAATCGCTGCTGTGAAACATCCGCTTCGTCTTCCCAAAACCAAACATCTTCTGGTTTTATAATGCTATACCAATCCGTTTCTATCTTGCCAAGCAACTTATCTTCCTTTGTTGCGCTGGCATTTTCTTCATGTAATACAGCGTTAATTGAGTCCCAAATAAACTCGTCTAAATCAACAATGCCATCGTTTTTATCAAAGTAAACGCGTGCATCTTTATCACCTTCTTCTACCCAGCTACCTTGAGCAATAGTGATAACTTGTGCGGGTGGACGATAATTTTTTGCTTCAGGATCGTTGTCATATTGAGCAACATCCATTTTATAAGTCAGATCTTGAGCTGGCTGCGCAAGTCCTTCAGGCGCTTTAACCGGTTCGTTAGCACGATAATTACGTTTGTGATGTGCCTCGTCGGTAAAAACACCGCACCCTGTTAAACTAACCATTACGCTTACTGCAAGCGCCTTTGAGATCCAATACTGCACAGATATTTCTCCTTAGCAAACCCTTAATTTTTTTAACAAATGTATGAGTGGGTAATGCCGATTTGGTTCACTGTAAAATCACTTTTGACTTTACATTTTTTGTTTTTATGCAAAAAACCCTAATAATATGGGTTAGCGCGTAACCACTATGTTTGCTTATCGCCTTGCAAAATTTTAACTATGGTACTTTCAGATGCCCCTAAAAACAAGAAAGAGCGCACTTTATTAATGGCTTAATTAATCACCGCTATCCTCTATTAGGTTAATTATGTTAAACTTCGCCGCCGTGCGGTATTAAACTCACGTGAGATCAAAGCTTATTCTGGCTTATATCCGTTGGTATTTATTAATTACTAGGTACTTAAAATTCCATGACTGCTTTTACGAATCATCAGATAGTGCTCACTGCGATCGGTGAAGATAGACCCGGTATCGTTAGCGAACTAACTCAATTAGTGAGTGATTGTCATTGCAATATAATCGACAGTCGAATTGCTATTTTAGGCAACGAATTTACCTTCATCATGTTATTAGCTGGTGACATGTCAGCCATTAGCCGAATTGAACATACACTGCCAACTAAAGGGATGGAGCTAGGCTTATTAACCATGATGAAGCGCACAGCAAGCCATGTTGCAAGCGAGTTTTGTGCAGGTTATACACTCGAATACACAGGTATCGACACACCAGGAACACTCAGTAAAGTGACACGCTTTTTTGCTGATAACAATATCAGTATTTGCTCATTAAAATCAGATACATTTGATGAAGATGAAGATGTGAAAATGCGTTGTGAGCTAGAGTTTAATATTCCAGTAGAAGTTGATATTGATAAATTTAAAGTTAGTTTTGAAGATCTTTCTCGTAGTTTGAACGTAGACTATATTTTCAGACGCATTCGCTAAGGAGCTAAGCATGAACAAAATTAATCCTCTTCAAGCAGGTGATACAGCCCCAGCTTTTAGTTTACAAAACCAAAACGATGAAACAGTCGTACTCGCTGAGCTATTAAAAGAGCAGCAAGTGCTTGTTTACTTTTACCCAAAAGCATCAACCCCAGGATGTACAGTACAAGCTGAAAACTTACGTGATGAAAAAGCTGAGCTTGCTAAATTCAATACACGTGTTGTTGGTATTAGCCCCGACCCTATTAAACGTTTAAAGAACTTTGAAACCAAAAAAGAGCTTAACTTTGATTTATTAGCCGACGAAGATCACGCAATTGCTGATGCATTTGGTATTTGGGGTTACAAGAAGTTTATGGGTAAAGAGTATGAGGGTATTCACCGAATTAGCTTCCTTGTAGGCCAAGACGGTAAAATCAAACACGTATTTGATAAGTTTAAAACTAAAGACCATCATCAAGTCGTGCTTGATTATTTAGCTCAGAACTAATAATTGAACTGAGTATGAAATATAAAAGCGTTGCCAATGGGCAACGCTTTTTTGTTCTACAGAGTAATAAACTAACTAATTCCCAAATACTTGTGCACTTGCACTGACAGGCGCCAGTTTTTAGCGATACAGGTCTCAATAGCCAGTTTGGTCGCTGAGGTTTTTTGGCTAATTGGTTGCAGGTACACTAAACGTGGGTTCACACCTGTTTTCAAGAATAAGTCTTCAAGTTCTTCAACGTGCTTTTGCATCGCAACTGGGTGTTTAATTTCGTCTGCACGTTGCATGGCGCTGCGCAGTACTGTGTAACCGCCGCGCATATTAATTTTTGGTGATACAGTAACCCATGTTTGCTCGGGTGCTAGCACTTCAAATGTACCGCTGGTTTCAATTTGAGTCGAATAGCCATTTGCGTGTAATAATTCACACACTGGGTTTAAGTCGTACATGCAAGGCTCACCACCTGTGATCACCACATGTTTTGCGTTATAACCACGCTCTTTAAATAATGCGAAAACTTGCTCAGCCGTTGCTTCTGCCCAATGATCTGAGTCGGCTTTTTTCTCAACCGTGTCATCTAAGGACACTTTATATACATTATCAACATCCCATGTTTGCTTTGTATCACACCAAGCACAACCCACTGGGCAGCCTTGTAAACGTAAAAAGATTGAAGGTGTGCCTGTAAAACTTGCTTCACCTTGAATTGTTTCAAACACTTCGTTAATTTTGTACAAAAGACATCTCACTTACGACGCAACGGTATAAAATATATACCATCAAAAAACCAAAAACACGCGCAAAAATTGTTATTTAGGCCCGAGCCGTGTAGTATATCGCGCCCTGAAGTAAACCTCTATCAAAAGTAAGAGCAAAACAGATATGACGCAAAAAGTAGTTGTGATTTATTCCGGCGGTATGGACTCATTTACCGTATTAAATAAAGCCCTGCAACAAGGCCATGAAGTATATGCCCTGTCGTTCGACTACGGCCAGCGTCATGTTAAAGAGCTTAAAGTAGCTGCTCAAGTGTGTGAAAATTTAGGTGTTTCTCACAAGATTGTTGATATTTCAGCTATTAACCAGTTAATTGGTGGCTCATCTTTAACTGATGATATCGAAGTACCAGAAGGTCACTACGAAGAAGAAAGCATGAAAAGCACAATTGTGCCTAACCGTAATATGATCTTACTTTCACTTGCAGTGGGTTATGCGGTGTCTTTAAAAGCAAGCAAAGTCTATTACGGCGCGCATTCAGGTGACCATGCAATTTACCCTGACTGTCGTCCAGAGTTCGTACAAAAAATGGATGATGTTTGCCGTATTGCCAACTATGACGCTGTGGAAATTTTCAGCCCGTATTTAAATAATACCAAAATCGATATTTTGACAGACGGTTTAAAAATGGGTCTTGATTATAGCCAAACGTGGACATGTTATAACGGCCGTGACAAAGCTTGTGGCAAATGTGGTGCCTGCCAAGAGCGTTTAGAAGCTTTTGCATTAAATAACGTTACCGACCCTATCGAATACGAATAACCTTATTTTGGATGGGGACAGATTAAGTTTGAAAGGCGAGTTTAACTCGCCTTTTTTGATTGTGTTTGTTGAATCAAATTTAACAGCTCGGCTGTGGCAGTTGCATCAGCTAATGCTCTATGGTGGTTAGTTAAATTCAGTTCAAAATGAGCCGCTAAGTTACCGAGCGAATAAGACTTGAGCTTTGGAAATGCTCTTCGTGATTCAACAACAGTACATAGCTTGGGCATTTTAAAGCCTTGCCCAAGTGCAGCGTATTCTTTACGAATAAAGCCATAGTCAAAATTCACATTGTGAGCAACAAACACACTGCCTTTTAATAGTGAGCGCAGTGTAGCAGCTATCTCCTCAAAGCGTGGGGCATCACGAACCATGGCAGCATTGATACCGGTAAGTTTAGTAATAAACGGTGGAATGCTGCGCTCAGGGTTAATTAAGCTTGCCCATTGATTTATCACCTCGCCGGCTTGCACTTGCACAACGGCTATTTCCGTAATTTTGTTATTACCTTGTAAGCCACCTGTGGTTTCTATATCAACCACGCTGTAAATGCGATTCGGATCATTAAACCAATTTACCGCAACAATATTCACAGTAAAGCCATGCTGTTTTAACACATCAATACTGACAAGTTGGTTGCGTCTGAGTTTGTCGCCTGGGGCTTTTACTTCTTCAAAGGTGAGCTCGCCCTCTTTGAGCACCATTAAATCTGGGTAACCATCTTTTAGCTGCTTAAATGTTTTTGTCATTTGCAAAACATGTGACTTTAAACTTTGTAACTCGCTGTATTTTATAAGCAACTTTAACGGTTCTAAAATATCACTGTGCCATTGAAATAAACCTGTCGGTGTATCGTAAAACTGCCCTGCCGCTTTACACACATGCTTAAACCAAGCATCACTTGATGTTAAAAATGCTAACTTTTGTTCTATTTGTTTTTGCTGTGAGTCGTAAAAGTTATCAGCAAGAAGAACTTTGGGATAAATATCAAATTCGTTGCATGGTGGGTGTGGCGTATCAATAAAAAGCTCTTGCCAAAATGTCAGTGTAAATAAGCTCAACCAAAGGTTATTTTCACTAAAAAAGACAGTGCATTCCTGTTGCTGGTAATGCTCGCTCACTCCTTGCTCTACGTCACCACGATAAATGTCATCAATGTTTAATTGATGCTCTGTATCAACAAGCATTTGCGTTAGACGCGAGCGTTGTTGTTTATTGTATTTGCGTTGTAAGAAATCCTCAGCAAAATACAAAATGCCATCATCAAGTGGATCATGAATTATTTGCTCAAGCTTTTGCTCAACCCACTCTTTATCCCCCTCTTTATAGCGCTGGCGAATTGCTAGCTCTTGCGCTTCACTGCTGCCTTCACAGTGTTCGAGTAACTCACATGCAAACGCTAAGTCATGCTCCTTCAGCTGCTTATGTAAGCGAATAAGTAATTTGTTTTTGATACTCTGGGCTAATTCATCCTCACAGCTAATGGCTAAAAGTGCCTTTGCTAAGTTTTGATACTGCGCTGCTGACTCGCTTTGCTTAAACTGCATGCGCAATTGGTTTAATTGATAATGTGTTTGTGCTTCAGCCAAGGTTTGAAAACGCGACAGCGCTCCGCTGACATCACCACGTACTTTGGCTATTCCTAAATCACGCATCACAAAGCGATTTTGGTGGTTTATATCACCACCACTCAAGCGACCACTATATAAAAACTCAAAGTACTCGTAATACTGGCTTCGGCTATTCACCACAAATTGACTAAAAAGCGTTTCTAACTGGTTACTCGTACGATCGATGTGATCTTTGCATAGTTGAATTAATGCCCCTTTGCTTGCTGACTTTTTAAAAACAACAGTAGATGACATTAGCTCATCATTCGCTAAAAGGGTCACCAACTCCGGCTTAGTTAAATGTTCAAGTACTAAATCTAAATCTTCACCTGTGGGGTGTGCCACCAGCGCTTGTTGCTTAAGCTTAAAAATAGCACCATGGAGATTGGGGATCTCTTCATAATTAAGTGAAGATATTGCTACAAGCCTAGGCTTACGCGAGTAAATGCGCAATAAGGTACACAAGCTTTGCTCATCAAGTTGAATTAACCTTGATAGAAATAACTGCTGCTTAGCCGTTAACAGGCATGTACACTGAGTTTGGATAAACTCTGCAAGTTCAAAAAAGTGACTTAAATAGTATTTTGCTGGTAATTGTTTCTGCATAGCTAACACCAAAACTGTATATACATACAGTATCAGGTATTAGCTTGCTAATTTCAATGTTTGATTACTTAACTTTTAATATGCCTACAACCGCACAGATTGCACCACCTACCATACCTAACCACGCTTCAATCGGTGTATCACCACTTAGCGTACGACTTACTTGCGCACTGGCAGAGTCATATACGTTATATCCCCACACAGCAAGTGCAACACCAATGACGATAAGTGCAATGCCAATTATTTTACCCATAGTTTTTATTCCTTATTGTTGTTCATAATCAGTGTTGCACATAAACACGAAGGCTGCAAAATTTCACTTTAATATCAAACTAAAGGTAATTGTTTGCTCACTTTGCTCAACCAATAGTTCTGCATCAATAGCTTTCGTTAATGCATTTGCTATCGATAACCCCAGTCCAAAGTTATCATTTGACGTTCGCGCGGTGTCTTTTTGCCAAAGAGGGTGAAATAACTGGCTCATTTCTTCTTTACTTAAAGCCGTTGCAAGCGTATTTCTAACAGTTAAAATGATTAAACGCCCTTTTCTTTTAGTTTTAATCAACACATGCGTGCCTTCAGGGCTATATTGCTTAGCATTATTCACCAAGTTGGTAATAATAGACTCAAGGGCAAATATATTACTGACTAGAGCCGGCAGGGTTTTATCGAGTTCAAATTCGAGTCTCGATTTATCACCGTTTTCCAACACTCGCATAGTCACCTGATTTAAATCACACGCCTCATTTTTTGGCAAAACCTGATCACTGTATTTATGCAGTAGCAACAAGTTAGAAACAATGCTTTTTAGACGCTGGCCAATGTTTAGCACTTCCGGCTTAAAGTCTTCATTGAGTTGTTGTTCTTTGGGAAAACGAATGGCCACTTCTGCCATATTAATTAACTCTGCTATGGGTGTTTTAAGTTCATGGGCAATATCTGACGTTAACCGTTTCTCACGAAAATAAAGCTGCCTGTTTTCTTGTATGAACGCATTAAGACTCTCAACAATAGGCTGCAACTCTTTTACAGGCTCTTTAATTACAATTTGAGCACTTTTATCGGCAATGCTGAGTAGGCTAATATCTTTATTGAGTTGATTTAATGGCGCAAGCGATGAATCAACTGACTTACGGACAAAAAGTCGAATAAATACAATGACGGTGACGGTCGTGACAACAAAAATAATATCAATGAGCCAAAGAATAAAATCCACTTCCTCTGATGAGGCTGCGTACGCTAGGGTAAGAGGCATTTGCACAGCAGACTTATTACTTTCGTAGTTACCGGCTCTTACATGCAATTCAGCCTGAGGAAAAAAGCGAGTATAAATGATTCTACCGTCACGGCCATCGGGCAGTTTAGCAGCAATAATTTTCGATTCGCCAACATCTAAACTCTGTAATGTAAGGGTCTTTACTTTAAATAGATTAAGGCTTTTAGAGCGTGTAAATACGCCTGCTTCTGTCCAGATTTGAAAATATTCCGGTTCAACCTTACCATCAAACTCTGGCATAAATTCACTTGAGAAGTTAAATGCCAGTCCTTGCTCATCTTCATGTACCAAGGTCATTAACATCCCTGCTTTTGACTGCAGGCCGCGATTAAATTCGTTATCAATCCAACTATCAACCGCAATATCGGTGGCTAATAAAATACTTAAAACAAGCCCAGTAATAGCAATTGATAAAGTGACAACCAGCTTACTTCGAATTGATTTCATCACTTACCTTGTACTATGTAACCAAAACCACGTTTAGTTTGAATGGGAAGTTCTCCACCAGCCGCTCTTACTTTTTTACGGGCAGATGATAAATGTGCTTCGATTGAATTCTTTGATACTAAATCGTATTGACCTGCAATATAACTACTCAGTTTTTCTGCAGTGATGACTTTATTTTGATTACTAAACAAGCACTCGACTATTTTATACTCGTTAGGTGTTAAGTCGATGACGGTATCGCCCACTTGTAATAATTTAAGCTGCAAGTTAAGCGCCAAACTATTTATATAAATCACATCACTTTTTGCTTTCAAATGCCCACGACGCGTTAAGTTTAATAACCGTGCATGTAATTCATCAAACGAAAAAGGCTTTGTTAAGTAATCATCAGCGCCTGTAAGCAGCCCTTTAACTCTATCTTCTGGCTCTTGTTTAGCCGATAAAATAAGTACTCGCACATCAAGCTGCTTTGCTCTGATGGTTTGCAGTAAAGTAATGCCATCAATACTAGGCAGCATTAAGTCAAGAACAATCAATTCATACTCTCCTGACATAGCCATACTGAGCCCTTCGGCACCATCTCCTGTTTCGTCAATGGTAAAACCTAAGTTTTCAAGACCTATTCGTAAACTGCGTCGCAAAGACGCCGAATCTTCAATGAGTAATAGCTTCATAGCTCTCTCTTATAAAACATTCTAAGCGCAGCTTACGCTGTAAAACTTAAGATTTACTTAAGGTTTGCTGAATTTTAGCTAACCCAGTAAACATTAAGTTTTCCATAAGTATTTCTTAAGCTTTGCTTCCTAGTATTGCGGTACTTTTCGATTAAATAAGTACAACTATGCAAGCAATCACATCCGTTCTAAAGCCACTATTTCGTTTTACGCTACTCATTATGTCAGTTTTTATATTGTCGAGAGTGGGCTTGCTAGTATGGCAACAACAAAGGTTAGCTGATGGCGACAGCCTTGCGGTTTTATTTGGCGGCTTAAGAGTCGACTTGAGCAGCTTAGGCTACTTGTCAGCCTTGGCTGTTTTAGTGTTACTCGCTCATGTATTTTTACGCAGTAAGACTGATTTATTTCGCCGTGCGTTTACTCTTTATAGCAGCGTAGTTGTGACTTTAATCGTGGTTGTTGAGGCTTCGACCCCCGCGTTTATTACTCAGTACGATGTGCGACCAAATCGCTTATTTGTTGAATATCTTGATTACCCTCAAGAAGTCTTTTCTATGTTAATACATGGCCACCTACTTGCCATAATAAGCACCTTAATTATTGCAACGCTTAGTTGTGTAATTGCATATCGCTATATCAATGCAGCATTTAGCAAACAGCAAAACGTTAAAATGGTTAGCCAAGTGGTGATACTCGTTACCACCTTATTCGTTTGCTTAATTAGCGCAAGGGGCACTGTAAGCCACCGCCCTTTAAACCCTGCATTAGTGTACTTTTCAAGTGACTCACTGGTTAACTCCTTGGCCCTAAATTCAACTTACAGTGTTGCGTTTGCTATTAAAAATATGGGCAATGAAAAAAATGCCAGTAGTTTATACGGCACCATGCCACGTAATGAGATTTTACAAACAGTAAAGCAATCAGCCTACAGGCCGCAGTTTTTAACTGAGCGTATTCCTACTCTAGCCAACAACACACCTTTTAACACAGGCAAACAAAAGAATTTAGTGATTATTTTAGAAGAAAGCTTAGGTGCTCGCTTTGTTGGTGAACTGGGTGGCATTGGTGTGACTCCTGAGCTTGATAAGCTTTATCAACAAGGCTGGAGCTTTGATAACTTATACGCAACGGGCACGCGCTCTGTTCGAGGTATTGAAGCGGTTACAACTGGGTTTACCCCGTCTCCTTCTCGCTCGGTGGTCAAACTTTCTAAATCTCAGCGTAACTTTTTCTCACTGGCTGATGTATTAGCCCGTACAGGCTATACCACCCAGTTTATTTACGGCGGTGAAAGTCATTTCGATAATATGAAAAGCTTTTTCTTAGGGAATGGCTTTAGTGATATTGTAGATATTAATGACATGCAAAACCCTGAGTTTATTTCGTCGTGGGGAGTAAGCGACGAAGACTTGTTCAATCAAGCTGATAACGAGCTGAGCGAGTTAAATAAATCAGGCAAACCTTTTTTCAGCTTGGTGTTTACGTCAAGTAACCACGACCCATTCGATATTCCAGAAGGTAAAGTAACACTACCTGAAGACCACGACCCAGAAAACGTCAAACGCGATCTAGCAATTAAATATGCTGACTACGCACTCGGTAAATTCATCGCCAAGGCAAAAACGCAAGATTACTGGCAAGACACCGTTTTTTTAGTGGTTGCAGATCATGATGTGCGCGTGTTTGGCTCTGAACCCGTGCCGCTTAAATCTTTCCACATCCCTGCTGTAATCCTAAATAGCGATATAAATACAAAGCGCGATACTCGCTTAGTCAGCCAAATTGATTTACCAGTTACTTTGTTGTCGTTATTAGGTGTTGAGCAAGCAACCCCGATGCTTGGTTATGATTTAACGAAACACTACCCCGTTGAGCGCGCCATGATGCAGTACTACGACAACTTTGCTTACGTAGAAAATGGTGAAGCCGTAATACTCATGCCAAATCAAAAAGTGAGTTATTGGCGCTATGACCCTGCAAGTAAAACCCAAGTTGCCGTTGATAAAGCTGGCAGCAACCTTGAACTTGCCAAAAAAGCCTTGGCGCACGTCTTATTTAGCAATTTAGCGTATACCGAACAGTTGTATCGCTTACCAAATAAATCGTAGCGATGAGGAATGATTATGATCATGCAAATTAAACAACTCTTTGCTAAAAAATGGCACGTTAGCTACAGCCAATTTGTCTGGCTGGTGTCGTTGTACTTGGTTATTGCATTTAATGGCCTGTTTTTATTTAACATGCTTGAAGCAGCCAGCAAACCTGAACATGTCGATTGGTTATTTATAGCAAGCGTACCGTTTTTCTTATTAGCAATGACGGCAATGGTATTAAGTTGGTTATCGTTAATCACCTTTGTAAAACCCGTGCTTTTAACAAGCATCGTGGTTTCATCATTGTTGTTTTATGCAACCTTAAATTACGGTGTTATCTTTGATAAAAGCATGCTGCAAAATATCTTAGAGACAAATTCAGGGGAGGCATTTTCATACCTCAATGTACAGGTTGTCGCCTTCATTAGTGTGCTTGGTGTACTGCCTGCTTACGTATTTTCTCGTTTTAATATTGTCGGAAACTTTCGTGTTCGCCTTAAAAGCTTTGCGTTTCTTAACGTTACAGCGTTTATTGCTGTAGCTGTTATTGCCGTCCCATTTTATAAAGATTACGCCTCCGTAGGACGTAATAATCGTCAACTAACCAGCTATATTACCCCTTTTGCATTTTACACTGCGGGCTATAAGTACCTGCGCGATAATTATTTTTATCCTCCTTTACCATTTAAAGTATTAGATAAAACACCGCACTTAATAGCACAACAACAAAGTTCACTGACAATTATGGTGGTAGGTGAAACTGCTCGCGCAGCAAACTTTTCGCTGCAAGGTTACAACAAGCCGACTAATCAATATACCCCTAAGCTTGGCGTTAAATATTTCAGTGATGTCAGTTCATGTGGCACGGCGACTGCCATTTCTGTGCCTTGCATGTTCTCGCGCTTGGACCGCAATCACTATGATTCGCGCATAGCGCAAAGCCAAGAAAATGCTCTAGATATTATTCAACGAAGTGGTGTCGAAGTGACGTGGATTGATAACAATAGCAGCTGTAAAGGGGTTTGCGTGCGAGTAAACTCCCAGACAATAGAACCAACAAAGACAAACCCACTTTGTGACGGACGTTATTGTTTTGATGAAGTACTGGTTGCAGAGTTAACTGCCAAACTTGCCAAGAGTCATGCGAAGCACCAACTAGTGGTGCTACATATGATTGGTTCACATGGGCCAACCTACTATCGCCGCTATCCAGAAAAAGACAGTAAGTTTTTGCCTGACTGCCCACGGAGCGATATCCAAAATTGTAGCAGTGAGCAACTGATAAACACCTATGACAATACCATTGCTTATACCGACTTAGTGCTGAGTAAACTTATTAATTTACTGCAAAACAGTCAGGCGGATGATAAAGCTCTGCTGTATGTCTCTGATCATGGTGAATCATTAGGTGAAAAAGGCTTGTACTTACATGGCTTCCCATACGCATTAGCGCCTAAAGAGCAAACCCAAGTGCCTATGCTGTTTTGGAGTAACAAACTGGCCGATACCGGTTTTAATCAATGTATCGAACAACAGCGTAATCAGGCTTTTTCTCACGATAATATATTTGACACCCTACTTGGCTTAACCCATGTACAAAGCACTGAATACCACCCAGAGCAAGATATCTTTAATACTTGCTCAACACAAAGCTAACGTAAAAGAGACTTCATACTATGCAATTTGATAGCACTAACAAGCCCATCGGCATTAAACGTATTCGCCTAGCATTTAAAAATTCCCAACGTGCATTTTCGTGGTTAGCAAAACATGAGTCTGCTTTTAAGCAAGAGCTGATACTGTTGGCCCTTTCCATAGCCGTGGTTTTTGTGTGGCAAATTAGTCTTTATGAGAAAGTTATGCTGCTTGTCTCTGTGCTATTTGTGATATTTGCTGAAGTCGTCAATACAGCAATTGAAGCCACAATAGACCGTATAGGCCTTGAAATTCATCCACTCTCAGGCCTAGCTAAAGACTTAGGCTCAGCAGCCGTACTGATTGCTCTAACGATTTGTACATTGGTATGGGGCGGCGTATTTGTTAACAACCTAAGCTAACTTGCTTTTTTATCATCTGGGGTGTCGTTACACAGTGAACAATGGCGCCCTTTTGATGAATGGTATAAACGGGTTGCGATAAAAATTGCTGTAACAATAAAAGACCAAAGTAACGCAAAAGCCAATGCGCTTGATGGCTCATGGCCTTTCAAGATTTCTACCATAAATAATAAAATAGCCACCAGCGTAAAAACTTTAGTGGCTCTTAATACCCAAAATTTTGTGCCCATAACTTACTCCTTTAAAAGAGACTCCTTTGAAAAAGTAAGTGTAGTTCAAAATAAGAAAAATACCTTACAAACTTAAAACAGGCTCAGATAATATCTGTACGTTATTTTTAAATACCTCTAAAAGCCCTGGTGGTGACTGTTCAGTACCCAGCACTATTACATGACATACATAACGATAACCGTTATTAGTAAAGGTATAAAAATGATTGCCCCCACTGCCATCAAAACTCAATGTGCCCCCTGTGATCACAAGGCTTGGCTCATCTTGCATAGATTGATCAATTTCCCATGCGGCATAACGGTACTGATTATCAGCCAGTTCATCGATACGAATTAAATGCTTTTTTGTTTGCCACGTTAATATCGGTTTTCTAAATTCACGAAGGCTTTTGTGCAACGCTTGTTTTTGCTCATCAATCAGCGCTTCGCGTCGTGCTTTTTCAGCCTCTGATTCATAAGGCACAGCCCAAATAGAGCCATCAAAGTCTAACCACAATTTGCCTGAATCAAACATAATGCCGCGCCAGCCCATCATTTCCCAGTCATGGCGAATGTTTGAGCTAGCTATTTGTTCAATAAATTCTTTATCAAAAATTTGCTCAAAGTTTTCTATAAACATTTGCTCATTTTCAATTGCTTGCAGCGGCGCTTTACGCTGCAGTGGATAATGCACTCGCCCAGCAATGGCGGCTTTATCACCTGCCTTAAACGCCGCAACCACAGGTTTGACGATATTTATGTGCTTTGTTGCGGCAAAACTACTGAATGCCATCAACAAAAGAAATAGATAAACGCCATGCTTTAAAAATCTCATCAATTACTCTACTACCAAATCAAACACGACATTGACACTTGCTCTGAAGGTAATCGATTCTTGTAAATACTTACCTTCTGGGACTGTATTAATACGTGAGCCCACGACCATAATTCGTTCAATATTTGTGTTGCTACCATAGCCGAAGTGACTACTTACCTCTTGCGATTGAATACTATACACTCGACCAAGTTTCGCTTCGAATGCGCTAGCAAGGCTACTTCCCTGCTGTTTGGCATTCGCTACTGCTTTATCAAGAGCGGCTTGCTCGTAATCTGAGGCTTTGGTTGATAAAAGTTGAATTTGCTCGATTTGATTGACGCCTACTTTAAGCGCAAAATTTAAAAATCCGTCCAAAAGGGAGAGTTTTTTAAGGCTGACTTTGACCTTACGCGTGGCTCGAAAACCATCTTTAACTTGGCTATCGTTTTCGTCATAGCGCATGTTCGGCTCTACGAAAATTCGCCCCGCAGAGATACTTTTTTCGTCTATAGAGAAATTATTTAAGCCCGCAAGGAGTTCATTTACTTGCTCATCGACTTGCTGCTTAGCCTGCACGCTTTCGGTTTTTACAGCTTCAAACTCTAACATGATATCAGCCCTATCGGGGGCAGTACGCACAACAGTCTCACCTTTAACAACAATATGGCGATTATCCGGCAGACTTGTTGCAGCCATCGCAGAACTGGTACATAAAACCAGTGACAACAAAGATTTAAGCATTATAGCCTCTCCTTAGAAAAAAGTTATGATGCCTTGCTATGGCTTGAAAGTATAGTAATGCATGCTTTCTTTAGATGTAAAAAAGCGAGCAGTGAATTAACACCACCCGATTGCTTATCGAAGGTTTTTATTAACTTTAACTCGCCATTGAATTGTCGAGGTAATCTTCTAGAAGATCGGCGTATTCCTGTTCAATAACTCCTAACTCGATAAAGCACTGCTCTTTAATTTTTAGCCACTCGCTTGAATGTTGCCTGTGTCTGGCATAGTCAATCATACTTTCTGCACATTTTAAAATAGCAAAGGCCATTCGCTGGTGGTCATTATCACTTAGCTGTAAAAAATGACTATTATGATGGTTCAAAATAACATTACATAACGGCTTAGGTAAGTGCCACGATGTGGCAATAAAATAACCTATAACAGCATGGTCGCACTGATAACGAGCTTGTTCAAGTTCGGTTATTACTTGCTCTTTTGCATGATTTTCGTGTTGTAATACGTCAATATAGTCACGGTATTTTAGGGCCATTGCTGCAATGCCAACATTGTGGAAAAGACCTAACGAGTAAAGCTCATCAACTGGCATCAGCGACTTGTAACTGTGCCCAAGCCAGACACAAGCGTTTGCCACTTCAACAGACTCATCCCAGAATCGCTCTAAACTGATGCAGGCATCACCAACAAAGTTGTTCTTGAGTAATGCGAGTGTAACTAAGCGATTTAGTTGCTCTAAACCCAAAAACATAGCCGCTTGTTTTATATCACTGATCGTTCTTTGTAAGCCAAAAAAAGGGCTGTTGATGGTTTTTAATAATAAAGCAGAGAGGCTAATATCTTTAGAGATCATGCTGGCAATTCTATCTAAGCAAGCATCGTCTAATTCCATTTCACTTGCAATTTCATCGAGCAGTTCAGGCTTAGGTGGTATATGAAAACCACGTTTTAACGATGTTAAACGCTGCTCATCTAACGTAATCATTTATCTAAAATCCCTCAAACAAGCGAGTAGCTCGTTACTTAATTTGGCAACAGAGTAAGCCAGTTTATTTAAAAGGGTATTATTTAAGATCAATAAGATTAAAGAAGGAAATGAGTTGTCATAAAATGAAACAGCTCGTCGCTGTTTAAAGCTAGAATAGCGAAGAAGCCCTGATAATCATAAAACTAAAGGTGCAAATGCACCTTTAGTTGCAACTCGATATGAGCCTATCCCGAGTAATCAATTAAAAGTTATAGCTAAAGCTCAGTGATGCATTACGTGGCGCACCATAGCGGTAAAGGTCATAGTAGCCTGCTGTCATGTAGTTATAGTATTTCTTATCGAATAGATTATTAACATTTAACTGTAAATCCATTGATTCATTAATATTATAACGTGCCATCAAGTTTACAATTGTATAAGCATCTTGCTCAACATTACGTGTTGTGCCTTGCGCATACGACTTGCTTTGCCAGTTAAGACCACCACCAACTGTAAGCGCTGGTAATTGCTTTACAAATTGGTAGGTCGTAAATAACTTAAATTGCTTACGTGGTGAATCTGTATTTACCTTGTTGTTATCGGCATCCTCAGCTTTAAACTGTGAGTAGCCGGCAGAGATATTCCAACCATCTACAGGCTCCCCCATCACTTCAAACTCAAAGCCGCGACTTTGTGTTCCTTCAGCGCCATAATATGCTGACATTTGTTCAGCGGTTGGCAAAAAGTTGGGATCTTCTGCTGCTAAGTTATCTTGTTGAATATCAAAAATAGCCAAAGATGTTTGCAAACGCTCATCAAAATAAGCACTCTTTAAGCCAATTTCACTTGCTTTACCATCAACAGGGTCTAAATACTCCCCGTTCGCATCTAAGCTATTTTGCGGACGAAAAATTTCTGTGTAGCTGGCATACATTCGATGCTGATCATTTAAATCAAAGAGTGCGCCAAAGTAAGGCACAAAAACCCCTGAATCGCCGTAATCTTGTTGATCGCCATAATAGTAGCGCTCTCGCTCCCATGACGAAACACGCCCACCAGCAATCACTTTAAACGCATCAGTTAACGAAACTCGGGTAGCTGCGTAAAAGCCTTTTTGTACTGTGTCGTTATCATCTTGTAGTGTCACTTCTTCAGTCCAATTAGGTTCTGCAATATCATCCCCTTGGAAATCAAAAAAGTTATCAATAGGAACCGCATCCCATGCGCTACCACCAATGATAGGATCGGGATCGCGAGTACTTGTTTCACCAGTTTGCTTAGAGTAAAGCGCACCAACCACAAAGTCATGACTCTGTTCAAACAAAGTGTATTGACCTTTAAGCTGCACATCGACACTGTCTTGCTCTGTTGAGCCAAACGCAAAATAACGTTGCCCTGTTAAGCCTGCCCCTGTTTCTTTATCTAATGCACCAGAAACATAAAATAAGCGGCTTTCTTTATAATATTTTGAGTGATTATAATTCGCTGTTAACTGCCAACCATTTGAAAATAAATGCTCAACGGTTGCAAAATAGTTTTTGTGCGTTGTTTCCCAACGAGTCCAATCAAGGGCCGTGGTTTTAGAGTCATCCCACTCAGCTGCTGTGCCGTCTGTATAGTATGCAGGTAAAGCGCCCCACACAGGACCATGCGGATCACTGTTCTGGTAACTCGCCCCTACACGCAGGGTAGTATCAGGTGTTAGGTCAGTCTCTAATACACCGTAGAAGATATTTTTATTCTCTTCGTATAAGTCGATATATGATTCACTATCAACCACTTTTGCAACCACCCGACCGCGCACTGTACCGCTATCATTTAAGCCATTCGCGATATCAAGGGTTAACTCTTTTTTATTCCAACTTCCTATTGAAGCATCAACATAACCAGTTAGGTCGGTGTTACGCGCGCGTTTGCGAACAAGATTAATTGATGCAGATGGGTCGCCCGCCCCTGTTAATAAACCCGTGGCGCCTCGTACAAACTCTACTCGTTCATAAATCGCAACATCCGCTGACGTTTCACCAGAATCCCCTGCCAAACTCCATGATAAAGGCACACCATCAATTTGATAGTTAGACACATTAAACCCGCGTGATTGCATGGTGTTACGTACGTTATCCATTTTTGAAGATGACAAACCAACCGTATTATCAACTGCGTCAATAATCGTGTCTAAATCTTGATCTCGAATACGCTCAGCAGTAAAGACCGTTACAGACTGTGGAGTCTCACGAATAGATAAACCAAGGCCTGTCGCTGTATCGATATTTTCGTTAACGATGTACTTACCATTTACAGTAATTTTTTCTATGGGGTCTGTGTCTTTTTTATTAGTTTGTTCTGCTGCAAAAGCACTGTTTGACAGAAGCGCTAAGCTCACCGCTGTGGCTGTAGGAAGTAGAGAAAAATTCATAATAACCCTTGTTATTGAAATAGCACAAAGATGCTATCACGAACAATTCCCATTTGCATTACATTTAATGTTAATATAGTACAATTCACACTAAATAATAACTATCCCCCCTAATGCTAATTTAAAAAGCTAATTCTATTAATTTGAAAATATTGAGTTTAGCGGTAACTCACCACTTTCAATTCCATACCTCTTAGGTCTAGACGACAAATTAGTGACTTAACTCGTTAGATTCCGATGTCAATATTCAGCTTATTTGGATTTCGTATATACCCCAATTTATAAAGCTTTATTGCTATTTGCTTGAGTTCTTTACTCTGTGGATTCGTTCGCTCCTTTAAAACGATAAGTTCTTGATATCGTTTGTGCATAAAGCGAGTGCCTTGATCTTTTTTTCTGCATTCAACACATCTAGTGCAGTGTGCATCAATCCAAAAGCCTAAGTCTTCAAACCAATGTTTCTGCTCTTGTGCATAGAAGATAAAAGGCCTGCCACATATTTCACACATTTCTTCGATATCTACATAAATCTTGCGGGGGTAAATAGCAAAATTCTGCTTAGAAGTATCTGCAAAAATCGCCGTTTCAGGAAAATATTTAAGGCTTGAGTAATGCCAGTGTGCACTGTCTATTGTGCATGCTGGCACTTCATCTTTGGAAACCAATGGAGCACTGCCATACCTTGGGTGAGTTACATAGTTCGGAATATTTTTTCTCGCCATATGCTTTGAAAAGTGCCGTTTAAAATTTTAATGATATCGTCATTTTAATCACCCAAGAAACTTTTTCTTATTGATACTGCACCGCAGTAATTAACACAGAGTAAGCTTGGCATTTTCATGCACATAAAAAGCTGATTAAACAAGTAGATCTATTCTTAGCTTACAGATTTATGGAAGGTTTATAAGAGAGTGTTTAGCTTTGAGTGGAAATAGGTTGATTTGTCTTTTGGAAGAAATGTCATCTTATACTTCAAACGACAACCCATGTTGTTTGAAGTATAAGTTGGCATAAGAACATATGCTTTTACTGAGCTACAGCGTAGCAAGTGAAGTGTAAGCTGGCATAATATTGAAGCTTATAATGGCATAAAGTTACCAAATACAGGCTTTATGAAGCCAACCACATAAAAATACTGCCAATTATAGTCTTTGGCAACCCCATTATTAACAGCTTGTTAACTATGTGCTGAATACGGAACCACTGTAATTATTTCATCAAGTCGACTGACAACTAAATCACCAAGCGAAGCGGTTGAAGTACACTCAGCTATAAAACTATCAACGGCGGTGCAAACATCGATAACCAATGACTTAGTAGAGATAACCAATGACTTAGTAGAGATAACAACCGTATTTTCTTCTGCGTATAATTGATGCATAAGATGATTACAATCATGATATAAGAACTTCATGATATCAGATTTATCATGTAATTCAGCTGTTGTGCCATAAGTATGAAGTAACGCACATCTAGCAGCATATACATCTTTCCCCGAATATTGATACTGTTGTTGAGTATTCGACTTTAAGTACTTATCGCACCAGCCAATAAAGTCTGCGCGCGTAACTCTACTTTTACCTGATGGCCTAGCAAGACTAGCCATTGCATCGATACAAATAAAACTCATAGCAATACTTGGAGTAACTAATCCTTGAGCATCGCATTGCTTTATTTGTTCAGTAAGACCTATCAAAACTGACCAATCTTCTTTTTTATTCATAGTTGCCTTTATTATCGCTCAAGTAGTTTATGCGCTTGTGATTTGTAAAATGAGGGCGGCGCGCCAGCCTAACTGAATACGCACCTAAGCATTACAGCTTGGCTAGTACAATTGATGCTACTAGTGTCAACGCGAACGCAACAGCTGGTACGAATGCCACAGACAAAGCTGTAAACAATACACCAAAAGCACCTAACCGAAGATGCAAGCTTGCTGAACCCGCCAAAGTAGGTTTTGTCATAGACTCACTCCTTTAACAATGCCTCAGTCTCATGTTGGATCGGGAAAGAGACGGCTCAGACTTTGCTACCATATTTAGGTTTAAAACCGGTCATGCTTTGGTGGTAGCAACCCGACCGGACGGTTGTTGGGAGGAGTATGACTCTACTCCCAAGCATTCTTTACAAATAACGAGACTGTAGAATAACTCCAACAGCCAAACTCAATTAAAAAACGGGCTCCTATAATTAACTCTAAGCGTTTTTAAAGCATTAGGTAATGTATTTGTTGCATTTGGCCCCATAAAACAGGCGATTTTTCTTAAAAATGAGTAATTCTACAGCCTCAACGCCACTAAAACGGGGTTAGCCGTTTGAAGTACTTATTAGCATACCTACTTTTTGGGTAACCCTTTAAATGTATTTTCAACCCATGCGTCAAACTTACTTTCTTTGTGAGTGCTAAGTACGTCATACATTTCAGGGTTTATGTCTTTAAACCCTGTTTTGAATTGTTCAAGGTCAAACTCTTCTATATTTTTCTCACGCTTAACTCTAAGAAATAGTTTAGTGATATCTTTAGGTTTAAATCCGATATCTTTTTTGCCTAAGCTGATTGCTTTTCCATTTTTAGTAATACCCAACGCTTGAGCAGCTCGAACAGCTTCTTCTTTAACTTTGAAAACTTTATCGTGTAAAGCCAATCTAGTTATAACATCTCGGGATTTTTGACAATCATACTTTTTTAGTTCTTCTAACGCTGAGAATCGAGTTTTCCAATCATGTTTACAATTGGCATTTTTAACAAGCTCATCGATATTAGCTGGCGTTTCCATAATTAGTGACATTGATTTTCCTTAGTGATGAATGATGCATAGTGGACAGCGTACTTAAACCTTGCGTCCTTTCGTTGAAGCGTTGTATGTTTAATTACCTATTTCGAAATTACCATCTCGAAAATGTAATTTTTTTTCTTGTACATTAGTAACATCAGAAAGCCCTGTGCTTTCTATTCTAAATGTTATAAAACCATTATCATTAACAAGCTTAGGGTCTAGATGTAGAACGAAATCAAAACTTTCATCAGGTGCCAACTCAGATAAGGTCTCCCAATATCCTATTTTCTTTTCACCTTTTCGATGAGCAACTGGCTTTATATTTTTAATCGTTTTCACTAACTCAACATTAACTTTCCGAGCATAATTTTTACTCACATTTTTTATAGTTACAATGGCAACTCCATATGGCTCCCACTGACTTACACTTCTCTTAGAGCAATCAAAAAAACGTTCGGAAGAATGATTTTCCATATAAACAACTGACAAA
Organism: Pseudoalteromonas arabiensis; assembly: GCF_001550155.1. Classification (GTDB taxonomy): domain Bacteria; phylum Pseudomonadota; class Gammaproteobacteria; order Enterobacterales; family Alteromonadaceae; genus Pseudoalteromonas; species Pseudoalteromonas arabiensis. The sequence continues at coordinate 511,035 of NZ_LRUF01000024.1, read as the reverse complement.
TAGGTTTCCGATTCTTTTTCCGAGCAGTTCTTCTCAATATGCCATGTGAGCCAACATCTTTCAGATAGTGATTTTTGTTTTATAAATAAAACATAAGCGGAAATGAACGCCAAAAAACCACCTGAAAAACCACCTGAAAAACCAAGCCAACCATCAATAGAGCCTACTTGATACCCAGGCACATAAGTAATATATAAATTTATGAAAAGAGGAGTAGCTAATGGAATAGCTATCGCTATTCCAATTAAAATTAACAACTTACGCATCAACCCTCCCTTTAAATATAACGCCTTGCTCACCGGAAATCATGAGCGTAGCGAATGACTTTTCCGAATGCAGCAACTTGTTATACCTTTTAAATTAATAAATTAATGGTCTCACTAACTTTTATGCTTTTCTGAAAGTCAGTATAAAAACCACCAAAAAACCAATTACCGCTGGGGTTTAATGAGTTATCTGAGAAAAAAGATGCTGAAATTATCCTAGGTCTGTCAAACTCCCAAGAAGGAATCAAGATCTCCTTGATTTTTTCCAACCATGCAGGATTTTCCGTATCTAAAAAACCCATAAATTGAACATTGTAAGTAGGCTGAAAATATTTAATCAGGGATGCCTCTAATACCTCAGCCCAAGGTTTCATGCCGCACTGGGTTTCAATTATTTGGCTATTTATTATAAAGTGACCAGGAAATGGCTCTATTGAATACTGAGATTGGTAGCCAAAAATGTAAACCTGACGATTAGGGTAGTCTCTTTGAATATAACCGCTTATTTCTCTTACTTTTTCATGATTCCAAAGCCTGTCCGCAAAGTCTCTATTTCCATCTTTACCTGTAGAAATTCCAATATATTCAATTCGAAAGTTTAGATCTTCGTTACTTAAGTCATTCTCAAACTCGATGAAGTGTAAAAGATCAGGCTCAAGAAAAAAACCATACATATTTCCGCTACTTGATGTAAACAACAAACGATTAGGATAACCCTCTTCACTAGATTCTACGCGGCAACATTCTATGTCTTTATGACTTTTGAAGTCTTCTCCTTGAGCAGGGAAAGGATAGGGAGATTTACCATTTAGAGAAATCTTAAATGGAATTTTTAGGTACTTTTTGTATCCGGTTTCAAACTCAATTTCACCAGCCCCAACTCCTTTTTCTACATCCCAACCAAAAGTGTCATTTACAAACATGCAGCGTGGTCTTGTGGCTATAAAATAATGATGGTATCCAGCTGTCACGCCAAAGTTTGTGATCTTTTCTCCATTAGCTTTTGTAACAGAAACTTTATCATCGGGGCTTGCGACTCGGACTTTTTTCAAGCTCTCAAAATGCTGAAGTCCAAGCATTAATGGAAACCCGGTGGTGTAATTTAGAACAGAAGGTATTTTTTCAAATGACATTAGTCGACTTCTCAGTACTAGGTATAACAGCTTATTGAACACCACTTTGGTGGTTTATAACACACCAGAACGACGTATATTACAACCCTAATAATTTCACCAATAATTACCTTTGTAAACAAGTAATTAAAATAGCTAGGAATTAAGCTTGTTATTTTGCACCAAAGCGGCGATTAATAATGTTATTGGACAAAATTAGACTCCAACTCAAAAAAGCGGGAATTAATTTAACTTTTTCAATGTCCGGACTTCGCTCATAGCCGAACTTCGCAAATTTTTAGAATTACGTTATGGTTAGATAACATCATCTTTTATATTTTGGGAGTTTAATATGGCTAAAACAATAAAAACCAGCAACACCAAAGATAAATCGGCGAATTTCGATTGCGAAAATGTAAAAACTGCATTAGATGGTCGACTTTCGGTAGATGATCTTAGCGCCGCTGAACAAGCTGTATTTATGAATAATTTTGATGAAGCTATAAACTCTAACCTAGAACAGGATTTTTCTAAGCATTTTGAAAAACTGAGCGGTAACGAAAAATTTTATGGCTTAGATGATAAGGGTAAAATTATCTGTGATAACAAAAAATAGCTCATACCTTAATTAAAGTTAAATAAAAAGACCCCAGCGTTTGCTGGGGTCTTTTTATTTAGCCTCTGCCTTTTCGGCAGTTAAAAGTCACAATTTGTGGTTGTTCAATTCCTGGCCTAATTTCAGCTGCCTACTCGGCAGTTCACATCCACATAACAACTATTGCCAATGCGCTTGAATTTCCAGCTGCCTACTCGGCAGTTCACGCTGTCTGCACTGTGTATGATTTCAGTAATAGATTTCCAACTGCCTACTCGGCAGTTCACTATAAAAAATAGTTTAAATTTCTATAAATACCAAACTGTTAAACGAATTTAAATTATTTACCCTTATTTTTAATCAATCAAATAACTCATTAAAAAATTAAAAAAGGGGATTCAAAGAGGGCACCGTGCCTTGAAATGTTTGATTTGTAGCAAAGCCATAATTGTTGAATTGATTTTTTATGGATTCAGCATTTTCAATTTTTTGTATATGAAGTATAAAATTTTCTCCGTTGTCTTTGCTTGATAAGGGTATTGAATGAAAGTGGCCTATGGCTTTTGCCTCAAATTGATATTCAGGGTTGTAAACTTCACCTCTAGCTTCAGCTCGTTTTTTAGCTCGCTTTAATCGCCTTCGCTTTTCACCAACAAATGCTTTGGCTACTGATTGGTTGCGAATAAACATAACCTCATTTTGCTCTGTTGGTACTTCGAGTATTGTTGATAAGCCAAATAACTTATCATGAGCCATCATCTCAAAATAGCTTTGCTGAGATAGGTTGGTTAATTGTTTTTTATCTGTCGATACAAACGCTATTTGATTACCTATGGTTTGCTCGTTCCATTCAGGAAAACACACACCAATATTACTAATTTCGCGTGAACTCATAAACCCATGCAAAATGCCAATACACCGGCCAGCAAGAAGGTTTACATCACAATTTTTGGGTAAATAAGTAATATTAAAATAATAGCGCTTCAACCTTTGCTCCTTTGAAATAAGCCACCTTTGATCAGCACTGCCGCAATAAAGTGAACTGCGTCTGATTCTTCACCTTGCTCTAAACCATGCTTTTCCATGTGTTTAATATGCAAAGCAATGCGCGGGAGTAATGAATAAAAGTCTGAATGGCTCTTAGGTGTTCTGTGTGCAACTAATATTTGCTTATCTGCGCCATACTCGTGAGTGCGTAAAGGTTTGTAGCCTCCCTCATACCAATCATCAATAGTTTGGATAGCCGCCCCTACTTTTTGTGAGTTTAAACTTGCTGCTTTTTTATCGCCCACTTGGGTGTACGCAAGTTGTTTAGATGACATGCCCTGTTCAACAGCATCTACAAACTTTTGACTTGGGTGAACCTCTTGGCTAAATGCATTTTTAATTTTTGCGGTTATATCTAAATAACAATAATTTTGAGGGTTACTAAGCCCTTCTTGAATAACTTCTGATAATGTTATTAGTGCTGTTTGATTATTTTGCCAATTGCCCTGCCACTTTAGCTTTTGTATACCTTCAACGATGATCGGGGCTGCATGTTCAGTAAGTATTTCAATATCAACATTCGGTGATTGACGATTACGCCAAAGCCAGTTGCCCATCAGTATATTTTTAGCATAGCGAGTTGCAACTTCATTAAGGCCATTGTGTTTTTTGTAGGTTTCAAAAAAACGTTTTAACCAATAAATAACTTTAGGATCATCACAAACATGTGGCTCAATACCATTAGCCTCAACTCTTAGTGAAAAACGGCAAAATAGCTCATTTACTATTGGAGGCACGTAGCACACATCAATTGTTTGTGGGTTACCAAAAGCGAGATCTTGTGGCGCTAAATTTTTAGCCACATTTTGCTTTTGATACGCATCGCCAAACCCTGACTTTTGCCCAACTAATTTATTTTGCTCTATTTGTAACGGTTCAAAATCAGACTCTGGTGTTTTATAAAAAAAAACCGCTTTACTTGGTGAGAGCGAACGCGTGTAACTTAAGTGCCGAGGTAATTGCATTATTCATACTCAAACTTAGACTTTTTCATAAGCATAGACTCTTTTTGAACATCCATAACCCAAAATGCGTCATGAAAGAACTGCTTAGCCCCTGCGTACTTAACTGACGTATTGCTAGTACACTCTAACAACCCAATTACGGGCTCAGCATAACAATGGTTCTCATGTAATGCTCCACCTCGCTTTATGGGTTCTTCAAGCGCAGCAAAGCCAATTGCAGCGGGTCGTAAATTAAAGTTACCGTTAAGGGCATCAATTAATTGTTCAAAACTTTTAACTACTTTTTTTGAAGGATATAACCAACTACCATTTGACGATTTTGCTTTAAGGTTTTTAAAGAGCTCACTCGGTTTACTATACACATGACACCAGTCTATATTTTGATATAACGAAGGTGGATGCATAGTGCCACCTGCAAACGAAGATGGTAGTGCGGGCTTTATAAGCTGACTATTTAACTTATCTAACAGCTCAGTATTTGGTACAAAAAGCCTAAATATTAAATCGAGTGTTATGTCGCATTTAGGTTTATCGATAATTCCTGATCTTATTACATGACTACGCCCTGCAACTTGTTTTAACTTGCTTGGCTCAGGTAATGGTTTACCTGTATGTAATTGATAACTTTCAATGTAAATGGCACTGCCGATACACTTTATTGAAGGGTCTATAAAGCTTTTTAGCTTACGCTCAAAGTTATGAGCAAGTCCATTTAAAGCAGTAAGTGACGGCATACCTTGAATATACGGGTTAGCCATTGCTTCAGCATCGAACACTCGCATATCTTGGCAATGTACATATACTACCTGCTCATCATTTAATGTTTCTTCTTCTGCTACACAATGAGTAAACACATAGTTTAACTGCGCTTTAAACAGCTCCATTAAATTAGGGTGATACGCAAAGCGTTTGAGCTTACTTAAATTACCAAGGCTCTCATTTAGTACGTTACTAAATTGGCTAATGCAGTTAGTAATACTCTGATCTAAGTAATGCTTTGTCCACTCAGGGTAAGCTTGCCCTTGAGTGTTATTTTTAGCTTCAAGAATGTTATCAAGCCATAACTGCAAGCTAACACGTACTTGCCTAATAGCCGCTACTCGCGCTAATCGCTTTTGCCTTAACGTATTAAACTGTTTAATACCAACCAATACCAAAAGCGCCTGTTGAAATTGACTACTTAATAGCGCACGAATTTTAAATGCTTTCTCAATATCATTATTGGCTACTTTGGATCGGTTAATAGCCTTTGAATATGTTTTAGGAAAGTAACGCAGCACTCTTATATTGCCGCCTACTGAGCTTGCTAAATCGCCAACATTGGCAGGTCTTGAGTGCTCAACTAAAGCAAAATTTAACTTACGTTCTGTTGTTAATTGCTGAATTTTAGCCAGCATTGCGTGGCTTACTACAGGCGTAACCGCAAGGTAGCTTTGCTGAAATGGCATTTGTAATTGTGGTGAAAAAGAGCTTACTTCTAATGGGAACTCTGCCACTGGCAACAGCTGTTTCATTTTGCCCGCGATGTCTAAAACCGCCTTTTTAGCAAACCCATATGCTCTTATTAAATTAATCCAAACAGGCTCTTCATTAATTAACAGCCTTGCTAAACAAGTCACTTCATCTTGCCAAGTAAATGAGGTTAAAAATAGCTTTGCATGATTAATTTCAGCACTGTTGTGCGACCAGCCAAAACTAAAAGGTAATGACCGACTGCAAATACCCGCAATATCTTCACTTACAACTGCACTAATTAAACGTTGATGGCTTACTCGTATATCTGGGTATTTTAAATTATGAGTATGAAACCATTTGACTTCGTTAATACACTTACTCAATAACACTTCATCGCATAATACACTTTTAGCAGTTCTTACACTTGTTAAATCATCAATCTCACTTCGCTTATAAACAAGATTAATGAGCACAACGAGAGCTTGTTCTTCAAAGCCATCTACCGCAACATGAGGCATGTATGGAGCAAACAACTTTCTAAGGGCTGTGGTTTTTTCTTTTAGTGATTCAATTGCAAATGCATCTTGTAAGTCCATAAGTTACCACGGCGCTATAAATTGTTTTTTTGTTTGAGGCTTTTCAGCTGCGAATGCTTGCTGTAGCTCAATTACCTGGCGTAAATAAAATACATGGCTATCAGCTCTGAGCTGTTCGTGCTTTTTTTGTGGATAAGCACAGTTTAAAAAGCCTTCTTGATGAAGCCTGTAAACTTGCTCTATGGTAGTGTTTAATAATACTGCGGCATCAAAAGTACAAAACAGTAAATCTGCAATATTTGGATGTTTAGCTTTAGGGTTACTATCAACTAATTCGACAAAGTAATTAATAATCTCATCAATTACTCTGTTTTTACGGTTGCTTGTTGCAGCAATTTGACCATCACGGATTAAATCGCCATACACAGAGTTGAACTTAGTTTTATTAAAAGGGTTAAGCTGTTTGAGCCGCGCATTATTTGTGAGTAAATCTAATTCAACGGTAAAGCCATCAGGCCAAGTACTAAAGTAATCAACAAAAGCGCAGTTAAAGTCTGCATCGCTTACATCAAGTTGTTTAGCCTTCGCAAACCACGATACCAACCCCACTATTTTTTGGCTGTTACTACTTGCAAGCGCAGATGCAATTTTAAAGTCTGCATCGTTTAACTGTTCACTACTGGTTAGTTTACAACCACAGCCACACTCTAAAAACGCCTCAGAAGCTCTATAATCAATTAATTTATGGCATTCCCTATATTGTGAGGTTAATTGCATTTTATGCTTGTGGCATGCTTTATAGGGCTTTAAATGCCAATAAAAAGGAATATATGGAGACTCAGACAAGCATTCAATGCAAACAGGTATGTTATCAGTATGAAGTAGCTCAAGGGGAATTGTCAGTTCATTTCGGCTTACTGCGGCCAGGTTGCCAAATTTAAAATTACTGCGCCGCCAAGCAAGTGCAAGAATGTCACCAGCATTTACATCTGCTAATTGAGCAACCAACTTAAGCGCTCTTATTCTAAAGCTACTCGCTTGCCTAGCATGATAAACATCAACCTTGCTAAGCTCTAACGGCAACGCACCTTCAAGATCATGATCTTGCTCTGCAAGCCATTGCCACAAAATATCAGCAAGCTCACTATAGCCATTGTATGAGTTATCACTTGCAAGCCTTAGCAAATAGCTTTCAAGCGCCTCATCAGGATAAGGTTTTGTTTGAACTAAAAAATGCATCGCCAACCTAAACTAAGAAAATCTTAGTTTAGGTTTAGATTAAAAGTAATACTTAGGTCAAGCTTAAAGAGAAATTAATCTTTTGAAACATCTAAAACAAATATATCAATCAGCCCTACAAGATTTTTAGGTAAGTCATTTTCTAATTTTACTTTAAGTTCATCTGCGCTTTTCAAGCCATGCTGCTTTCTATTCGCTACCTTTTCTTCAGCCCCAAACCAAATAACAAGATAAATACCTTGTCCTTCAGCGTCAGGATGAATTGAATATCTTTCTGCCAGTTGGTTTCCTGCTGCTGAAAACAGTTCTGTATGCCACTGCCCTTTAGCTTCAATCACAAGTAATCTTCGAATACCATCCATTACTTTGGAAGCAGTAATATCAATTCTATTTTTATCTTTTGTTTGATGCTCTGCATTGATAACTATGCTGTCTGCTTCTAAGCGAGGCTTCAAATACTCTGCAATAATTTCTACTGAGCTAACTTCATCAAGGCGAACTCCTCCTTGTGAATAAAAACGATTTCCTGGGTTAAACTCCCCACCCTTAATATCTTTTTGATATTTATCTAGCTCATACAAAACTCTATCTCTAAGTCCTTCAACAGTAACAACATCACAATTATCCAAAAGGTCTATAACCTTTGAGATATTCGGAGGAATAAAGTTTCTCAAAGCTAAAGCACGAATTTGATTTGCTCTCATACTTTTAAGATTTTGGCGCATAACTTGAAAACGAGAGTCCTCAATTAACTGTTCAATAATATGAATTGTTCTCTCAGAAGCGTCCAATTCAATTTGCCTAGATATATCAACCAGAAATCGATATGCTCTTTCTCCGTCAGGACTAGAGGTGCCATAAAAGGAAGGCAAGTTAACTTGTGGCCAATCTTCAATAAAGCGATCTAATAATAGATATATTTTATCGCTAGATAAACTTGGAAAAGTATCGCGACTTCCTGAGTTTAAACTACTTGATATTCCCTCGAATAAAAATATTGAGCTTTTCTTCTGAGTAAGGAAATAAAAAAGCTTTTGGGAATCGCATAAATTCAAAAAATAAAAAGCTCTTAAAAACCAGAATTGTATGATTTTCTCTTCAGGCTTATCAATATGAGGTGATTCAATTCGACCCAGCCATTCATCGCAACGAATTAAGATCAAATCTTTAAGCTGTTCTTCATCACCATAATGAACGGCTAAATCAAATAAAATATCCAACACATAATAGCTCAGGCCAGAATACTTGTTTAACCACTCTAAGGGTAAATTGGCTTTAAAATCACTAAATATTTCATCGTCTCTTAGTACTTCTACTTCGGGGTGTTCGCATTTAAACCTGTCTAATTGAGGCTCAACATACTCTTTTAAGTAACTCTCTTTGGAAGTTACATCAGGAAATAACAAACGATCAATTTCACACTTAAGAAGATCACGTTCATCTTCAGTTACTGCGTCATAATAAGTATTACATCTAGTTTTCACAGCAGAAAGTATTTGCTTACTAATATTGTCTAGAGTTCCCTCCATACGTATTGTTTCTAAGCACAAAGCATACAAAACTGTTTCAACATGTAACCTCTGCGATTGACTCCTCAACTCCGCAAGTTTCTGTAAGTTAGGTACATCGGGAGCAATCAGGCTAGTGCAGTTTTTTAATGAAGTTCTCATTAGTTCTTAATCACCAAACTCTTTTTGTATATTTTCAGGTTCAAATAACAAACACTCTGAAAAATTAACTAACCACCCGAAATGCCCTCCAGATTCGATTAAAGCGCGGTTTCTCTGGATAAAGCTAATGTTGTCTGCACGATTTTGGCTCTCACATTTTTTGTTCTTTCTATCTAGTCTATTAAACTTCGAATTTCGTTTTCGTATCTGTAATCCAATAGAGTAATCTGTATTATTTGCTTTTGCCCACTCTCGCATAAATTCTAGCTTTTGATTAGCTTGTTTACGCATGATACTGCGTATCTGATTATTCAACTTGAGCTTATTATGCTGGAAGTAATAATGCCTCGTAATAAAAGTTGACCACAGTTCTAAATTGTTTTCTTCAAATGCTAAATTGATTAGGTATTCAATATCTTCAACGGAAAAACATAATCCAGAATGCGCACCGCAATGTGGTTCAAACCTACTTTGTTTAAGATTGTAGATTTTTTTACGTTCAGTTATACCAGAAAAAGCGGTTTTAAAAAGTCCTTGTCTTAAGTCTTTATTTTCTCTAATTGCTTTTACAGACTTACAGAAGTTTTCACTTTCGTCCCTGTGATAATTTAAGTTTTTTAGCCACCCCCATATCTGTTCTGGGTTATAAGGGAGGCTAGTAATATCAAAGTAATGATTGAGCAATTTACCTACAAGCTTGCTTATCCCGTCTCTACAAAAACATTCATAGTACTCTTTACCACAACTGCAAGTTAACTCATCGGTTAAAAAATTTAATAATCGTTCTGTATTTTCAGCACTTAAAGTCCATACCAATTTATTGATGAAATATCGATTGCCTTGTAACCGTCTATCATCTAGTGAGGTTTTTTCAGTAGGGTAGAGATTTGAACATGCTCGAAAGAAGCGTTTTAGTATGCCTAAATCAATAGAATTAGCACCTAAGAATTCAATCCCTTTAGCTGCGATGTTTAGAGAGGTATTACTAGACTCAGATATTAATGTTTCGAGTATTTTAATATCATCAACAAGCGAAAACAAACATTCCATAGCAAGCCTTCGAGTATCTAATCTCTCATTAGGTTCGAATAGTATGTTTATGAGATTGGGGGTTAAGTGCTCAATAACCTGAGATTCTTTGATTATAGTTAATACTAAGTCTCGTAAATGCCCATCACTTTTATTTTCTAAAATTGGCTTAATATCTTCAGCCATATTTTTATCAAAAAAACTAACTGTACTGTATCGCCGCCAAAAATCACCTCTTCTAAAATACGGGTCATTTTTTTCAATTTGTGTTAACTGTGATAAAAGCAACCTTTTAGATGAGCGATCAAGTTGTGAGGGGTCTCCATTAGCTAGCACAGCATAAGGATCAAGCTTTATAATTTCATGTTGTAGCGCTAACCCGCCGAGAGTAGCCATCCAACCAAGCATTCCTCTCAATTCATCACGAACAATATTATTTGAAGCTATTACTGTTTTACAAACTCTTAAAGTTAGTGGATCTTGATTACTCTGTATTCGCTTTACTAAATACTGGGCGGCACAATATTCAGCAATAATCTTGTGAACAGCTCGATGCTGATCAACATCATCTGCAAGTTTAAATAAGCGAGAATCTATAATGCTCGATAGATCTAAGCCCTCTCTTATTAGTGCATTGATATTGGGGTATAAGTATTCCTCTGATAAATCACTAACACTTACTCCTTCAGCACCTGATAAAAGAGTTTTAGAAAATACTTCTGAAGCGAGCTCTATTTTTTTCTTATACGGGAAATCTATTCCAGTTCTTCTTTTTGCCGAAGGGTTAAGCTCTTTAGCTAAGTGCTCAACTGCTTTTTCAAAGATAGAGCTTTTACTTTTAAATTTTCGATTACTTTCAATGTAGGCATCTGCAAACATTTTCAAAAACTGGGGGTTCGGAAGCAAAACATCTAAATTAAAGCGTGATACTTCTGTATAAAAATTATCAAAATCTTCATCAGGCAAGTGGTGATCAAAAATCTTCCTTTGTTCTAATTCATTAAACTCCCTCAGCCTTAATACCAAAGGATCACATTCTAAATACTCTATAACTGCTTGTGTTGAGTCACTGCTCCATTCACTTGAGCGACTTGATATTATTAAAGTTTCAGGTTTTGACTCTATGACTTTAGCTAATAATTTGTGTATACCACAGTTGTCAATCTTGGATAGTTCATCCAAGGCATCTATAACAAGAAAATCCCTAAATAATTTACTAGAATACAAGTACTTGCTAGCAGTGACTGGGTTAGTATTAGCCTTACTTGCTAAGCTTTTAAGAAACTCAGTCTTACCTGCTCCTGGTTCTGCTAAAATAATTACGCACTTAGAGACACTCAAGAGTTCATCTTCAGCATAAATTTGCTCATCATTTTCAAGAGTACGCTGAAGATAAATATTTGAGGTCATAGATTCTCTGTATATTCACAAATTAAAGTAAGGTATTTACTCTTTAATTAAGCCTAAAGATATTTTGGAAGTTTTCATACTATTAAGTAATTTCGCCTTATCATGCTGGTCTGCTTTACCCCATGCGCAAATTAGTTCAGCTAAATCATCTTCTTCACAATAAAAGTAAGCTACTGGCACATCTAGCTCTTTAGCAATGCGTTTCATGGTTAAAAAATCAGGGGCATGTTTGCCTTTTTCATATTGGTTCATGCGTGCACTAGCCGTATTTGGCTCCATTCCTAATGCCATACCTAGCTGTTGCTGAGTAAGGCCAGCTGCTTTTCTTGCAAATTTTAGGCGTGAAGGTGTTGGAGTTTCCATGTGAACCTTAGCTATAAAACATATCTTGCTAAGATTCTCTTAGTATCTAACCCATAAGTGTACTAAGGATATTTTAGTTTTTAAATATACACTTAATTAGTAATGTCTTAAACTATACATTTATGAGTTAAAAGGGATTTTATGCTTGTTTTTGCTAGCGATGCTTCTGGTAAGGTTGTTTCAATAAATAATGTCAAAAATGGTAAAGCATGTAATTGTTTTTGTATCGCGTGTAATGACCCTTTAGTGGCACGCAATGGCGGCACTATAAATGCTCATTCATTTGCTCATACTACAAAAGAAGAATCTAGAACATGCTTAATGACCGCTTTGCATCGGTACGCTCAAGAATATTTTTTAACGGCTAAAACAATAAACCTCCCAGCGATTACTATTTCCCATAGAGGTTACAGCAAAACTGAACCTAGTAGAAAAGCCTTAATAAACTCTGCCAAACTTGAATATAGCATTCATAACAAATACATAGCCGATGTGAAGTTAGAAACTGATGTCGGTGATTTATTAGTTGAAATTAAGGTAACATCGCCTTGCTCAGCAGAGAAAATTAACTTTTATCGTGAAAAGAAAATCGCTTCCTTAGAGTATGATTTATCAGTTTATATTGATTCGGATTATGCTGATGTAAATTGTGCTCTTAAGCATAATGATGATACGTCTAGTTGGTTATTTGGTTGGTGTGAGGATCAATTTAGAGAAGAAATAAATCAAAAAGTTGAACTCAACCAAATAGAAATGAATAAAAAAATTCGACAACAAATTGAAGAATCAAGACAGCGAGCACTTCGTAAATTTAATAACTTAAAAAAGCGACAGCAACTAAAAATCCCCAGTCACAGCATTGAATTTAATCATGATATCAATGGTAAAAATTACGATTTATCAGCCCAAGTAGTAAAAAGTAAAAGTATAAAGTTCGAAAAAGTGTCACTTGAAGTAGAGCATGAACATTTTTTACTTTTAAAATGCATTGCTTTCAATAAATCTAACCAAGAACGAGTGCTAAATATTGCTCTTTTATTTCAACATGATATTCCCGATATCCTCAAAAAAGAATCAGGCCAGATCATCGTAGGTCGAATAAAAAAATCAAAACATTTTAAATTCGAATGGCTTAACTTTACACCTCCACGTTCGGCTTTAGAAAGAGCAAAATTTACAGCTATTACTGAAAAAGAAAAGCAACTAGAAAAATATAAGTTTATAGAGCAGGTAACAAACTATGCTGACATTTATGCATTAGAACAAGATAGATATTTTTCAAATGATTACCCTAAATGGAAAATATGGCTAGCTTCACAAAGCGATATGGCTCCCAACGAAAACTTTAATGTTAAAAATCCCAAGTATCCAGCTTTATTAAAAACAAATAATTCACACCCTCAGCTTTGGATGTTTGATCGCTGGTATATATTAATATTTAGTAAGTTAGCAGAGTTTATTGACAGCTACCCAATCAATACCCCCATAGATACAAAATACATATTTGAGCTGTTAAAAAACGAATTTCCACCTTCCCATAATTACAATTTTTTTGTCGAGCAAGCAGATAAAATGAATGTTTCATATAAATTAGAGCACTTACTAAAGCCTGAAAGCATTATAAATACTTGCTTATCATTTTTTGAGGAAAAGCTAGCAGTAGTAAAAGAATCCAATTACTTTGTACGCAAGTACGATTTAAAGATACAAATGCTACCTGCGGGAAACTAACTATATGAAAATGATTTGTGGATATTTAAATTTATAGGCTTAAAACCTACCACTTGCTAATTAGCTGGCTATTTTGCACAATGATTTAGTACTTCTTATGAAATGAATAGAAACAGGGATGCTATGAAGATCATTGAAAAAATTAAGCTATTTAACTTTAAGAGATTCTCAAATTTTGAAGTTCAATTTACTGAAGAAATTAATTTATTAATAGGCGATAATGAAGCTGGAAAAAGTAGTCTACTCACAGCTATTGAGCTTGTTTTAAGTGGTAGTAAATCCAAAATCGACTCAATAGGGATTGATAACTTATTTAATAAGCAAATTATTAATGAATTTTTAGTTTCAGATAAAAGCATTGCAAACCTTCCCACGTTACGTATAGAGCTATACTTAAATGAACAAAATAACCCTCACTTAAATGGCAAAGTTAATTCCGAAGGTGTTGCTTGCGACGGGCTGGTTTTAACATGTGAGCCAAATGAAGAGTTAACACATGAAATATCAGAAGTTTTAGCTCAAGAAGAAAGTAACTTCCCTTATGAATATTACGTTGTTAATTTTGCAACTTTTTCAGGTCAAGCATATTCGGGCTATCGAAAATTCTTAAAATTTCTAGCATTAGATAGCTCACAGATAAACAATGACTATGCAACCAAAGAATATATAAAAGCAGTATATGACAACTTTGTCGAGCAAACAGCCAGAATAAAGTTGAAAAATGAGTACCGCCAACAAAAAGTAGCTTTTAAAGAAACAAACCTTAAGTCAATTAATGACAAACTTGATGAATACCAGTTTTCGATTAGATCTAGTACTAAATCAAACCTAGAGACAGATCTAAATATTGTTGAAGATGACGTTCCCATCGAAAATAAAGGAAAAGGCAGACAGTGCTTTATCAAAACAGAGTTTGCATTAAGAGAGCATGATGCAGATAAACCACTAGACGTATTATTGTTAGAAGAGCCAGAAAACCATCTTAGTCATACGAATATGAAAAGGTTGGTCCATAGAATATCAGAGTCACATGCTAAACAAATTTTTGTTGCTACTCACAATAGCTTAATAAGTACGAGATTAAATTTACGTAACTCAATACTCCTCAATAGTTCTTCTCCTGAGCCTCTTACAATGAGGGACTTGCCAGAAGATACAGCTAAATTTTTTATGAAAGCACCTGATAATAATGTTTTAGAATTCATACTATCAGCGAAAGTCATATTAGTAGAGGGCGATGCTGAATACATTCTTTTGGACTCATTTTATTCATTGGTAACAGGCTCTTCATTAGAAGCCGATGACATTCATGTTATCTCAGTTGGTGGTACAAGTTTTAAAAGGTATTTAGACATAGCAAAAGTTTTGGGAATAAGAACCGCTGTGATACGTGACAATGATGGCGACTATCAAACGAATTGTATTGATAATTATCTCGGCTATGTGGCAGATAACATTGGTATTTTTTATGATGCTGTTAATACCAGCACTACATTTGAGATCTGCCTTTACGACTTAAATCGAGAAGTTTGTGATGAGCTTTGGCTCGCTGATCGAAAAACACTGTCAGTACAAGAGTATATGCTGAAAAATAAAGCTGACTGTGCATTTGAATTACTAGATAAAAAAGCAGACCAAATTATAATACCTGACTATATAGAAAGAGCTTTCCAATGGATAAACGAGTAGTTTTTGCTGTCGCTGGCTCAGGTAAAACAAGCCACATAATAAATGGGTTAGAAAGTGACTCCAAAACTCTGATACTAACTTATACAGATAACAATTTATCGAACCTGAAGCATAGGATATTGCAAAAGTTTGGGGAAATTCCTTCCGGAATTAAAGTGTATTCATATTTTCAATTCGTATATTCATTTTGTTTTAGGCCTCTATATGGTCACGAGCTAAAAACTAAAGGTATCAATTGGCATGTCCCTCCATTTAATACATTAAAGATGAAACGGAATGATCCTAGGTTCTATATCGATAGCCATAGTAGATTGTACTCCAATCGCATTGCAAAACTAATAGAACAGCTTGGTATCAATGATGAAGTTATCAAGCGCATAGAAAAGTATTTTGATAGTATTTGCGTTGATGAAGTCCAAGATTTTGCAGGGCACGATTTCAACTTTTTATTAAGCATTTTTCCAGCAAATATAAACCAATTATTTGTTGGGGACTTTTATCAGCATACATTTGATACGTCTAGGGATGGAAACGTTAATAAGTCGCTCCATGATTGCTATGACAAATATAAAGCAAAATTTACTAACGTTGGTTACGTAGTCGATGAAGAGTTACTTTCTAAGAGCCACCGTTGTAGCCCTATAGTGTGTAGTTTTGTTAGTGAGAATCTATCTATACACATCGATTCTCATCGAAGTGACAAGACCAACATTGAGTTTATTGAATGTAAAAATCAAGCTATCGAAATAATGAGTTGCCCAGACACTGCTAAACTTTTTTACCAAGATAGTAGAAAATATAAGGGATACACAGAAAATTGGGGAGCTACTAAAGGGCTAGATTGTTTCGAAAATATTTGCATCATTTTGAATCCAACAACACTAAAATTGTTTGAAAATGGGAAGCTCGAAGAGTTAAAACCTCAGACCAAGAACAAGCTTTATGTCGCATGTACTAGGGCTAAGCATAATATTTATTTTATTCCTGAAAAACTTATTAAGTATATGAAAAATTAGTATCCGAATAACTATGAGCTCTGTAAGTCAACACTTCACTTTCTCAACAGCTGACTAATCGGCATCCGGTCAGTAAACTTTGTTGTTATAAACGGATCTTCATCTTGGGCGCTTTCAGGTTTATAGAGTGAATAGCGCTCGACTTCACTTGCTGTAATTTTTGCAACTGGCAAGGTAAATGAATTTGCTAAATCAGGGAATAGTACATCAAATGCTTTAACCAAGTGTTTGGTCGTGAGGGTTTTTGCGTTATCCATTAATGCATAAAGTACGGCATCATCTAAAAAGTATTTTAATGTTCTAAAGCAGCCTTTTGATAGTGAGAACAAGGCAAATACTGTTGCTTGCTCACTTAAACTTGGCTTTTCGGTAAATGGCATACGGTTGGCTAGGCCAATTATCAGTTGTACAAAATGCTTTGGATTTTCTGATAACTTAAAATAAGGCAGCTGCCGCCTTACTAATAAACGCGATGACCACTGTGGTTCGTCTGCTATTTTTTCTGCCCACGGCATACCTACCAATACAATTGATACACCCGCTTCGTCGTTAATGTATTTTAATCGATTAGCAATCTCGCGGCGCTTTTTACCTTGGTTGTGCTCAATCAGTTCTTGAAACTCATCAATAATTATAAGTTCTGTACCACACGTTTTTAGGCATTTTATTAATGATGTCGTTAACCGAGTACCATTTACTCGCAGTTTGCGCTCTGTGCTACCTACTTGCCCTAAGTCTTTAAGAAGCTCGGCTAAAGTAGATTCTAGTGTCGGGTTACTAGGTATGCGGCTTACTAATACGGGGTGGTTCATCACTCCATTAATAAATTGCGGTAAATGTCGTTCTTTGTATTGCTTGATCAGTGCTGTTTTGCCTGTGCCTGTATCACCATTTAAAAGCATGCAGGGCTTTTCGCCCGCTAACCCTTTACCAAGTCTTAATCTGTCGAAGTCGTTAAATACAGTGGTTATTATTGGGTATTCAATAAATACATCGCGAAATTCATTCAGTTTTTCTTTTTGTTTGTCGGTCAGCATAATTAAAATCCATCTAGGTCTGAGATAAAGTCATCCCAGCTATCAGTTACTTGCTCTTTAGGTGTAACCTTTTTGGGTTCTACTGGCTCGCTCTGAGCTATTGATTTTTGTGAGTCACTACTTACATTTTGATGCTTAGCTAACGCTTTCCCCCCTTTTACCTTTGAGTTTTTTGGCGCATTTTTTAACTCTTCAAACTCGTTTTGAATTTTATTATGAATAAACATCCGCGCTTTTGCTAAGCCTACATTATCGATAGAGCCCGAAATAAAATCACGATGAATGCGCATATTTATTTTATGCTGATTCAAACTCAAGCCTTGAGTATATTCTTGATCTTTACATGGCACTTTGATGTAGTGCTCTAGCTTATCGAGGTAAACGTATATATAAGAAATATCATCGGGATTTAATTTAATTAAAACTTCTTGAGATACTTTATGGCTAAATTGCTTCCTATAGTTGGCTAATTCAGTACTGTCATAGCTTGAATTTTCTAACTGTATACCTCCTTTTCGAAGTACCCGATGATATGAAATACTGAGCACAACATCTAATTGTTGAAGATCATCATTACTCAGCACTGTTGGTGGTAACGTATTAAAGCCTTGATCCCATAATTGGCTAGGTATGTACTTAAAGCGGCTGTCGGCATCTTGGTGGTAAACGTCTACTACCCACTTATGAAATAGCTGCATAAAGGTCGTAAAACGCATGATTGCATCTTTTTTGGGGTTATATTCATGTTTTTGCAAAATATTAGAAAAGGTTTTACCTGGAATCGGATCTAATAACTCAGTGTTAATTGTGCCAAACATACGTTCTACAAACGGTTTTAACCACGGCTTTGCAACAGGGTTATATTGAGTATTAATGCCTATTTCTTCACAAGCTAACTCAAGGCTGTTACTCCAAAATTCAGCGCCGTTATCAACAACAAGTGTTTCAATTTTACCTGCACACTTCCACTCATTAATCGTATCTGGGTATCGTTTTGCCACTTCATTTTTAGGTTTCATCGCATTTAGCATTGCTCGCCTTACTGCATCATAGCTAGGCTCACTGAAGCTAAAGTAATAGCCAACAATACAATGGCTATACACATCGACTAACATGGTGAGTGTTGGCCGACCAAGTGGGATATGCAGCTCATCATCTAATAGAATAAGATCAAGCGGTGTATGGTCAATTTCAACTTTTTCGAGTACTCGGGTTGGCCGTGTATGCCCTTCTACTTTATTAAAAGCAATATCAGCAAGGCGCTTACCATAACGAGCAATCATTACTTCGTATTGCGGTAAGTTATCTATTCTGTTTTTAAACGCTTTGTATGTTAAAGGCTTTAAAACACTGCCCACAACACTGTCGTTTTCAATAATAACTAAGTCTGCATAATACTTGTAAGCCGAAGCCACTGATGGCTTTTCTTTTACTAAGTAACGTTCAAGCGCTTTTTCAAAAAACTTGTCGGTGGCTGTATCGCGCTCCCTGTTACCCTTTTTTTGGTGGCTTGGTATTAGCGCCATGATGTTTTTGTCTGCATTTGTATAAGCGCTATACCATCGTGCGGCGGTTCTCCAGCTGGGCTTTTTTTCTCCCTCAACTTCGGGCATTACTTTTAATAAAGGCTCAAGGTTTTTTTGTGTCCAACCGCCTTGAATATTAGCCTCAAGCCATTGAATATATTTAAGCTTAGCAAATGTTGTTGTTTTTATTTTTTCAGGAAGGGCTTGTAAATCTTTGGCGTAATTTTGAGGTAGTTTGGTTTCTACTTTTGGTAATGGCTGGTTAAATTCATCATCAAACAAACCGCCATTAAACATTATTAGACCAAATGGCTGTTTCTATTGATATTTCATTTGTAGTTAAATCAGCAAATAACTGCCCTAATGATAATAAGCGTAGCACCGTAGCAAGTAGCTCACCGGCAGTTACTCTTAAAAAGCTAACTAACTGACCCACTTTGATAGAGCCGTATTGCTGAACAAGCTTTAGCACAGATAATTGCAGGTCTGTTAAAGACTGAAAGCCAGAGTAGCGATGCAAAAGCTTTAAGTTATTAAGTGTTGGGTATACACGAATTTGCTTATCAGTAACCAGTATTAAGTCACGTCCATCTTGCTTGGCTATGGCTTGCTTTTCAATAAAACGAGCACGAAAGTCTTCATCGGCAATTTTGCTTTGTGGTTTTACTTCGATAAATTTTTGCGTGCCGTCTGTGTGGGTAAGTAAAAAGTCAGGTGTGTAACGGCAAATACGGTTATCAAACTCATATTCGTAACCGAGTGGTTGTGCTTCAAATGCGGCTATTGATGGTGAAAATTCAAAATGGAAACAGGCATCAAATTCTAAAGAGGATTCAACTAAACAGGTAGATTTATTTTTTTGACTAGCAAATTTATGGAGGTTTTTAACACGGGAGTGTTTGAGTTTTCTTCTGTACATGTGAGTCAACCATCTAACCATTTGGTTAAATACTAGACTATGCCACCTTATACTTCCAATTTATGCCATCTTTTAGTACAAATATGTCAACTTATACTTCAAACAACAACCCAAAAAGAATTTGGGTGGCAGTCTTACCAGCCACATCTCGGCACACACGTCACACGCTGTGGCTGCTCCCTTCCGGGCCTGACCAGGTTCACCTGCTAGTGTTGCGAGAGGACCAATAAGACTACCATTGAGGGCCTTGTTTGGCGCGGGAGGGATTATCTCTAGTTTTGGCCTGTTATTCAAGGGGTATTCGAAAAAGAAAGTGCGATTGCATACTTGCTGTACAATCGCACTGTATTTAATGGTTTAAAAGCTTACTTTTCTAGTTCAGCTTTTATGTTACGTAATGCCGCTTTTACCTTTTTCATATTTTCAGGGCCCATACGTAAAAGCTGCTTTTGTGCTTGTGGGAGGTTTTCCCACTCTGAATAAGCATATTGATAAGTCACTGAGTTGCGCACTAATGGCATGTCACCTTTTGGTTCTGGTGTATCAAGTAAAACGTCAATCGCTTCTTCAAGAGTTTGATTAAAGGCATCGCCTTCGTAGCCAATCTCAGCGTATGCTTCGTTTATCAGTGGTTTATATTCATCATAAATGCGAATAGCCTGAGCAGCACTTAAACTAGTAAATAGTTTCACATAAGGGGTGTAACGCTCGTAACTGTTCGGATCAATCGTTAAAATATCACCTTCAATAACTTTAAATGACTCTTTTGGACGTTCAACAGGTGCATGGCTAGCTGCTACTTTGCCTTTTGCAATGTTATCTACATACACGACACCGCGACGAATAAGGTCATCGGTCACCATTAAACTCATAACCTGATCGCTCAACACTTCGTCCATGCGAGCAACAACCACCTCATCGCTTTCGTTTAATGTAGGTAATGGTTCTACCTCTGGCACTGGCTCTTCTTCACGTGCTACAGGCTGCTCAACAACAACGGGCTCTGGTTCTGGCTCTGCAACTGGTTCGGGTTCAGGCTCTGGTTCGGGCTCTTGAAACTCCGCCATAGGTACTTCTTCAGTTACAATATCCTCTACGGTTTGCGTCGGCTTATCGTCTGGTTGGAGTAAAATATACGCTGCAACACAGGCAACAATAATTAAAATAACAACACCAAAAATAAGGTTGTTATTAACTGGACGCTTTTGTACTTCGGTCTCTGACGAATGCTCTGACATACAGACTCCTTTAAAAAACAGACATAAAACTCGACAAAATAACGTGAGCAATTAGGTAAACTTTGCTTCTTCTAGCTTAAAGACTTACAGTTGATAAATAAAGTAAAGACGCACAACAATTTAAATGCAACTATGAGCAGTAAGTTAAAAAAAACACAGCACTCTAAAATCGCCTTATTATTAACAGGTGGTGGCGCGCGTGCCGCTTATCAAGTCGGCGTGTTGAAAGCAATAACACAAAGTATGCCTCGCACTGCCCCATTACCTTTTACTATTATTAATGGGACATCAGCGGGGGCAATTAATTCCGCCGCACTTGCATGTTATGCGTCGTGCGCCCATTTGGCGAGTAAAAAGCTCGAATGGGTCTGGAAAAACTTTTCCACCTCTCAAGTGTACAAAAGTGATTTTTTAAGCGTGTTTTTACATCTAACACGCAATATTTTAACGAGCTTCCAGTCTGAACACATTAATCACCCACCAGCAAGCTTGCTAAATAATAAACCGCTGAGAAAACTCCTCAACGAGATTTTAGATTTATCACGCATAGAACGTAACCTACATAAAAACTACCTAGATGCTGTGTCTATTACTGCGTCAAGTTACACAACCGGTGATTCTGTGGCTTTTTTTCAATCGCTTACGCAAAAACCATGGCAACGGGCGAAACGCGAAGGTCAAGCAGCGCGTATTAATGTAGAACATTTAATGGCATCAAGTGCTATTCCCATGGTGTTTCCAAGTGTTAATGTACATAACCATTATTTTGGCGATGGGTCTATACATCAGTTGTCACCATTGAGCCCTTCTGTGCATTTAGGCGCTGAAAAAATCTTTATTATTGGTGTTGATGAACCTAAAGAAATGCATCCACCTGGGTATCAACCCCATTACCCTGGGCTTTCAAATATTGCAGGTCACCTGCTTGATAGTGTTTTTACCGACACGCTGCAATCTGATTTAGAGCGATTAGAACGCATAAACAGAACACTTGGCTTGTTACCTGCGCGTGACAAACATCAAGAACTTAAACAGATTGATACCTGTATAATTAACCCCTCACAAAATTTTAATATGATTGCAGCACAATTTTATGACGATATGCCAATCGCGATTAAAGTGCTACTGCGTATGATAGGTGTAAAAAAACGCTCACAATCGAGTTTAACCAGTTACTTACTGTTCGAAAAACGCTATACCCAAAAGCTGATTGAAATAGGTTACCAAGACGGGCTCAATAAACTACCCGAAATTCGTAAATTCCTAGAGCTTGACTGATTACTCTGTTCCGTCGAGTAAGTAATGCTCTACACGCTCTACTCGACGCGGTTTACCTTGTAAAACAAGAATATCGCCAGCCATTAATACTGTTTGCGATGATGGGGCTTCTATTTCCCTGTCTTGTCGGCGCAGCGCTCTAACCGATACTCGGCGCTGTTCAAGCTTTAGCTCACTGATTTTTTGATTCACAGCAAACGCATATTCAGGCAATGCAATAACATGTAAATATTCTAATCGATCAGAACTGGTTTCTTCGCTATCAAGCTTATCCCCTGTAAAAAAGCCATTTAAAAATTGATAGCGGTTACGGCGCTCTTTACTCACTCTGCGAATAATTCGTGTCATGGGTACACCAGACATATAAAGCACATGCGAGACTAGCATTAAACTCGCTTCTAGGGTCTCTGGCACAACTTCTGTAACGCCTAACTCTTTGAGTGTTTCCAGCTCAGAATCATCTCGCATTCGGACTAAAATTTTTACTTTGGGCGCTATTTGTTTTATAGCATCAACAACGACTTGCGTTTGTTCAAAGTCTGCGAATGTAATAATAACAAGCCGTGCTCGCTCTACCCCTGCTGATTTTAAAATATCTTTTTGTTTTACATGACCAAAAATAATCGGTTCACCCGCAGCTTTTGCTTCTTGCAATAAAATAGGGTTACTTTCAATAGCCACGTACTCAATGGCCTCAGGCTTAAGAAAGCGAGCAACAGTTTGCCCTACACGCGAAAAACCACAAATCACCACATGATTATGATAAAGGGGACTACTTGTTGCAGGCTGTTGCCAGTACTGACCTGCATGGGAAAGTAAACCAAAGCGCTTTAAAAGTACGGGAGTTTTCTCTATCAAATAAGGAGTGAGTGCCATTGATAAGACGCCCACGGCAATAAGAAATGATGCTTGCTCTGTGCTGATCAGCAAATGCTGCGATGCCAGTGCGATTAATACAAAACCAAACTCCCCCATTTGCCATAGCATAATACCAGCAGCCACGGCATCTTGTTTACGCTCACCAATCACTTGCGCTGAAATTGCTAATACGGCAATTTTAAAAAAGAGCAGCCCAACTAATACGGCTAAAATCCAATACCAACTATTTAGCACATATAACACATCAAGCTGCATGCCGACCGTAACAAAAAATAGCCCCATTAAAATATCGCGAAACGGTCTAATATCAGCTTCTAATTGATGACGATACTGGCTCTCGCCTAGCATCATCCCTGCTAAAAATGCACCCAGTGCCATAGAAAGGCCAAATAAATACGTAAGGCCAGCTGCAAATAGCGCGACCAATAAGGTTGTTAAAACAAATAACTCATCGGTACGAACCAGTGCTATCTCACTGAATACCTTAGGTAAGATCCATTTCCCAATTGCCCACAATAAAGCGCATACAAATGCCCCTTTAGTTAATGCAAAAGCCAGTGCGCCGGCAATGGCATCTGAGCCACTTTGCGCTAAAAGCGGGTAAACAATTAACAACGGCACAACGGCAATATCTTGAAACAGTAATACACCCACAGCCAGCTGACCGCGTCGTTGATTCAGCTCACCAGACTCCTTTAACAGCTTAACCACAACGGCTGTAGAAGATAGCGCCATAAGTGTTGCAATCGTAAAGCTGTTTAACAGGCTATGCTCAAGCAATAGCAAAATAATGATAAAGACAATGCTAGTGACAACGACTTGCAATGATCCCAGCCCAAATACGATATTGCGCATTGCCATCAAGCGTGGAATCGAAAACTCAAGCCCAAGGCTAAAGAGCAAAAATACAATACCGAGTTCTGCGACAAAGTGCATTTCATGACTTTGTGCCATCCAGCCAATACCGTGACTGCCCGCCAACACGCCCGTTGCCAAGTAGGCAAGAATAGGAGGTAAACCAATTCGTTTGAAGAACCAAACGAACACAACGGCAGCAACAAGCAAGCCAAACACTTGAATCAGTACGTTTTGCAAGCAATAAACTCCTTTCAACTTGATGACCAGCTATATCTTTCTTTAAATATAGCAACCATTTGTTTTTCAGCCAGTTTAAAAAAATGGCACAAATCTCGCTTACTCACAGTATCTAAACACTCCGGGGGGAGAATTATCGTGGAAAATGTCCATATTTTGACGCAGCGAGTGTCTGCACGTGGCGAATTCATGCCATTTTCGGCAGAATATTACCGAAATAATGAATTAAACAATGCGCATAGCCTTGTAGCGAAATTACAGACAACGTTATCAATTGAGGAAATTCTTACAATTTTTGCTGAGCATGCTAAACAGTTAATCAATTTATCAGGTTTGCAATTTCAGTCTTCCCTTGGTGTTTGCCAAAGTGCAGAAAGCGATACCAGTCAGACGCCTTATTCATTTGATTTAGATATCGAAAATGAGCGCCTTGGCCAGCTAATATACTTTAGTAAGTTTCCTATGGGACAAGCTATAAAAAGCAAACTACAACAGCTGCACGGCGCACTTATTTACCCATTACGTAATGCGGTTATGTATAACCGTGTATTACGACTTGCAACTAAAGATGCCTTAACCGGTCTCAATAATCGCAGTCAATTTAATGACAGCTTGGCACAAAGGCTTGAGCGCTGTCGCAGGCAGCACCGCCCGTTTAGCTTGATGTTGCTGGATTTAGATAACTTCAAACAAGTTAACGATAATTTTGGTCACAAAATTGGCGATGATGTACTGCAAGAGTTTTCTAAGGTGCTGGGCAAAAGTGTACGCGGCACTGATTCAATCTTTCGTTTTGGAGGTGATGAGTTTGCTTTGCTTATCGATGACCCTGAGTTTACAACCAACAAAGTCATTGCCGATCGCATTATGCACTTAGTTGCTCAGTCTGATTTAATGGCACAATACAAGGTTACATCTAGCATAGGTTTTACACTTGCTAATAACCAAGATTGCGAAAACGAAGTATTTGCCCGTGCTGACAAAGGTCTTTATAAGGCGAAAGCAGCAGGCAGAAATTGTGCCAGAGCCTACTAATTAAAAAGAAAGCCTAACATCCCCCGTTAGGCTTTTTTAACCATCAGCTTATAGCCCAGTAATAGCAACCAAAAGCCAGAGAAGAAACCACTCAATAAATAAAGTAATGCAGCCATCGTGGCAAGGGGCGATATCACTACTAACGCCAGTGGTGTAAGCACGCCGAAAATAAAGAAAATACCGCCTTTACCTGACCAATAAGCTAATAACAACAACGAGCACACGACTCCGCCCACTAGCGCATAAAAGAGCGTATTTAAAGTCAACTGTGTGAAAACTAAACTCGTAATTACTGCAACTAACACCGACAACACAAATCCAAGCGGTGCCTTGTTAACTAGTGATAAACCAGCATGTGGTTGTTCACTCATACATCTATCTCCCAAAAAATTCCATCATCAGCACTGTGCTGAGCACTAACAAAATAGCCAACCACCTGAACTAGCTCATCGTTATAATAGATAAGCGGCACTTGCGCACGTAACCAAGGAGCTACTTTGGCATCTTTAAACCAATGCTTTAAGGTATTTGAACCTGGTTTATGCAAAGGCTTTATTTGCGCTTGTGGCTTATTAAATTCAACCCTTACTTGCTCATTCGGCTTTGGTTTTCTAATACCCTTGCCCAATTTCACTGTTAGCTTTCGGCCATCTGTCAGTTCAATACTCTGCAAAGCAATTTCCATCGCCTCAGGTATTGCCTGCTCCTTCACAAAATACCAATGCTGCTGGTGACGACGCACATCACCGCTTTGTAAACTAATTTTTAATTGTGCATCAGCTTTTGCTGTTAAGCCTTGTTCAATAATTTGCCGCAGCTGATTTTCAGAAGGCAATTGGTGAGTAAATTGATTAAGCCACGCACGCACAAGGTTGGCTTGACGAGCTTCACTAAACTTTGCAACAGACTCACAACTTAAGCCCCCGCGCAGATTTTGACACTGTTCTAAGTCACTTTGAGTGTATTCATCGAGTAGCGACTGTTGCTTCTGTAGCAACCGAATACTACGCGCTGCACTTTTTTCAAAGCCTTGAAAGCGCATCGTTAATAACGGCATCACTTGATGACGTAAAAAGTTACGATCAAAACGCTCATCGCTATTTGAATCATCGGTGATATGAGTAATGGCAAATTCATCGGCAAACTGTTCAATTTGCTCACGAGTAATATTAATGAGTGGTCTAAAACATACCCGTTCTGACGCGAGTAATCGCAGCTGTTGCATTGATGCTAAGCCTTGCAAGCCTGAGCCACGTTTGAGTCGCAACAAGAAGGTTTCAAGCTGATCATTTAAATGCTGACCAAGCAGTAACACACTGCCTGCTAAACAGTTTTCATCAAGTGCTTGGTATCTTGCTTCTCGGGCTTGTGCTTCAAGAGAGGTGCGCGAACGCTTAACAATTTCAACGTGCACCGCTTTAAATGCTACATCAAGCTCTTCACATAGCGATTGGCAGAACCTTTGCCACTCACCAGCATGTTGACTCAAACCATGATTGACATACACCGCTTCGATTTCAAGTTCAGGATACTGTTTTCGCACAGTCGTCATTAAATGTAATAACACAACCGAATCAACACCACCTGATAAAGCCACACTAAAGCGCCTTTGCTGATTATTCAGTAAAGGCTGTAATTGAGCTAAAAAATGATGATATAAATCTGATGTTTGCATTAAAAACCAATCAATATACAAGCTTAGTAGTTACAGGCATTATAAAACAAAAAAAAGCCGCAAAAAGCGGCTTTTTCGATTATAAGCTGTGTTTAGCAATAACCAAACGACATTAAACGTTTGTAACGCTGATCAAGCATTTCATCAAGTGAAAGGCCTTGTAGGTCAGCAAGGTCACGCTTAAGTTGGTTTTTAAGGTTACGTGCCATCGCATCGTAATTACGATGTGCGCCACCTAGTGGCTCATCAATAACGTTGTTGATTAAATCAAGCTCTTTAACACGTGCAGCAGTTACACCCATTGCTTCTGCAGCTAATGGTGCTTTATCTGCGCTTTTCCAAAGGATTGATGCACAACCTTCTGGTGAAATTACAGAGTAAGTACTGTATTGCAGCATGTTTACACGGTCGCCCACACCAATGGCTAATGCGCCACCTGAACCACCCTCACCGATTACGGTACAGATGGTTGGTACTTTTAACGCCGCCATTACTTTTAGGTTACGTGCAATCGCTTCACTTTGACCACGCTCTTCAGCACCAACTCCTGGGTACGCACCAGGGGTGTCGATAAAAGTCATGATTGGCATTTTGAAACGCTCAGCCATTTCCATTAAGCGCAATGCTTTACGGTAACCTTCAGGCTTTGGCATACCAAAGTTGCGTTTGATTTTTTCAGCCGTGTCACGCCCTTTTTGCTGGCCAATAACCATAACTGGTTGACCTTCAAAGCGTGCAACACCACCTAAAATAGCAGGGTCGTTAGCAAAAGTACGGTCGCCTGCTAGTTCGTCAAACTCCGTGAAAATGCGCTCGATGTAATCACGAGTATAAGGACGCAACGGATGACGGGCTAACTGAGAAACCTGCCAAGCACCTAATTCAGAGAAAATTTTCTCTTTCATTTCAGCGCTTTTCTCTTTTAATCGACTGACTTCCTCTTCTAATCCAAGGTCTAATTCGCCAGCGCGGCTTACATTTTGTAATTCTTCAATTTTTGCTTCTAATTCTGCGATTGGAAGCTCAAAATCAAGATAATTGAGGCTCATGCTCTAAACTACCTAATTAATTAAATTCTAGTTCTACATCTTGCGCCGCCATCAGTGATAACTTATGAATTAAGTCATCACTAGGCGTAACACACCATTCGGTTCCTAAGGTAATCTCAGCCAACGCATCCGGACGTTGATAGAATACTTTTATAGGACAAGTACCAAACTTATAAGGTTCCAGTACTTTTTGTAAATTATCGAAGAAGTTCGCCTCGATTTGCACCATATTCAACGTCATTTTAATCGCTTTAATACGTTTTTCTCGCGCTTGAGCAATGGTGCATATGTCTCTAGCGGTCATTGTAATGCCACCGGAGAAGTTATCAAAGCTGACCTGTCCAGATATCACCAAGATATTATTAACTTGTAGCATATCTTGGTACATTTCAAACTGTTCTGGGAATAAGCGTACATCAATACGGGCACTCTTGTCATCTAAAGTTACAAGACCCCACCGATTTCCTTTTTTATTAATAAGGGTTCGTGCATTAATAACAAGGCCAGCAGCCGTTGACTGCACATCGCGGTTTGTTGGTTGTAAGTCAACCAGACGGCCCGATGTGTAGTGTCTTAGCTCTTTTCTATACTGATTTATAGGATGACCAGTTAAATAAAGGCCCAATGTTTCTTTTTCGCCATCAAGCCATTCGTTATCAGTTAAACCTGTTGCTTTTATAAATGCTTGTTCAACTTCATCAGGCTCTGTGGCTAATAACCCAAATAAATCGGCCTGCCCTAGTGACTCAGCCTTATGATGCTGATCCGCTGCTCGCATGGCATCTTTTAAGCTGGCTAATAAAGTCGCACGACCTGGCTGGGTTTTATCTGGTCCTAATTGGTCAAGTGCACCGGCATAAATAAGTTTTTCAACCACGCGTTTATTTAAGCGTTTTAAATCTACTCGCGCACAAAAATCAAATAAGTCTTTGAAAGCCCCACCTTCACTTCGCGCTTCTAAAATGGCTTCAACAGGCGCTTCACCTACTCCTTTAATGGCGCCAATACCGTATACAATCTCACCTTGTCGGTTAACCGTAAACTTGTACTCACCCGCATTCACATCAGGCGGTAACAAGGTTAGTTTCATGTTTTCACATTCATCAACCAAGGTAACGATTTTATCGGTGTTATCCATATCCGCCGACATTACCGCAGCCATAAACTCTGCTGGGTAATGAGTTTTCATCCACAGCGTTTGATACGACACTAAAGCATATGCAGCAGAGTGAGATTTGTTGAAACCGTAACCTGCGAACTTCTCTACCAAGTCGAAGATTTTCATTGCAAGTTCGCCGTCAACTCCGTTATTAACAGCTCCTTCTTCGAAGGTTGAACGTTGCTTTGCCATCTCCTCTGGCTTTTTCTTACCCATCGCACGACGCAGCATGTCAGCGCCACCTAGCGTATAGCCAGCCAGTACCTGCGCAATCTGCATTACCTGCTCTTGATAAAGAATGATACCGTAGGTCGGTTCTAGAATCGGTATCAAGCTATCGTGTTGCCACTGCACATCTGGATAAGATAACTCTTCTCGACCATGCTTACGGTCGATAAAGTTATCTACCATGCCTGATTGCAATGGACCTGGGCGGAATAGTGCTACCAGTGCGATCATATCTTCGAAGCAGTCGGGCTTTAGACGACGAATAAGATCTTTCATACCACGAGATTCTAACTGGAATACCGCGGTGGTTTCGGCGCGTAGCAATAACTCAATACTTGGCTTATCATCAAGTGGAATGGCGTTGATATCAACCGGCTCTTTACCCTCACGGGCAAGGCGCTCGTTGGTCATATCAAGCGCCCACTGCAAGATAGTAAGTGTTCTTAGACCTAAGAAGTCAAACTTAACTAAACCCGCCGTCTCAACGTCGTTTTTATCAAATTGAGTGACTGGGAATTTACCCTCATCATCACAATAAAGGGCGGCAAAATCAGTAATCGTTGTTGGCGATATTACAACACCACCAGCGTGCTTACCGGCATTACGTGTACACCCTTCAAGGATGCGACACATATCAATAAGTTCTTTTACTTCCTCATCACCGTCGTAGGCTTCTTGTAACCGCGGCTCAACATCAAAGGCTTTAGCCAAGGTCATACCCGGATCGCCCGGTACTAATTTCGAAATACGATCAACAAAGCCGTAAGGGTGACCAAGTACACGGCCTACGTCACGGATAACCGCTTTTGCAGCCATGGTACCAAAGGTAATAATCTGAGATACCGCGTCACGACCATAAAGCGCCGCTACGTGATCTATTACCTCATCGCGCCTATCCATACAGAAATCAACGTCGAAATCGGGCATTGAAATACGTTCAGGGTTCAAGAAACGTTCGAATAGTAAGTCAAATTCGAGCGGATCAAGGTCGGTAATTTTCAGCGCGTAAGCCACCAATGAGCCGGCACCTGAACCACGCCCAGGACCTACCGGAATATTATTATCTTTACTCCACTGAATGAACTCCATTACGATCAAGAAGTAACCAGGGAAACCCATTTGGTTGATTACGTCGAGCTCTATTTTCAGACGCTCGTCATACTCACCACGTTTTTCTTTTCGCTCTTGCTCATCTGGGAATAAAAACTGTAAACGCTCTTCAAGGCCATCTTCAGAGACCTTAACCAAGAAGTCTTCAATTTTCAGCGAACCGGTTGGGTAATCTGGTAAGAAGTAAGTCCCGAGCTGCACGGTTACATTACAGCGTTTGGCAATTTCCACAGTGTTTTCCAACGCTTCAGGAATATCACTAAATAGCTCAGCCATTTGCTCCGCTGTTTTTAGATATTGCTGATCTGAAAAGCGTTTAGGTCTGCGCTTATCTTCAAGCGTGTAACCATCATGAATTGCTACGCGAATTTCGTGAGCTTCAAAGTTTTCTGGTTTTAAAAACACCACTTCGTTTGTTGCCACCACAGGTAACTGCTCTTGTGCGGCAAGCTCTACGGCTAGGTGTAAATAATCTTCTTCTAATGGGCGCTCTGTTCGAATTAATTCAAGGTAGTAATGATCTCTGAAATGCTGTTTATAAAAGCTTACTACTGACTCAATAAGCCCTGCATTACCTTTAAGCAGTGCTTTACCTAAATCGCCGTCTTTCGCGCCAGAGAGA
The DNA here is from genome assembly GCF_001550155.1 of Pseudoalteromonas arabiensis. Lineage (GTDB taxonomy): Bacteria > Pseudomonadota > Gammaproteobacteria > Enterobacterales > Alteromonadaceae > Pseudoalteromonas > Pseudoalteromonas arabiensis. Next base: position 480,062 of record NZ_LRUF01000024.1, on the reverse strand, counting down.
ATAATCAAGCCGTCTTTTAGTTCAACTAACCATTCACGATCAATAACTGGGCGATGAAATAAATGCCCGCGTTGATACGCCTTAGAAATCAATAATGTGAGATTTTTATAGCCGTCATTATCTTTCGCTAATATGGTTATACGACATGGTTCATCTTCAAACTCAGGGCTTCTTAGCCAAAAATCAGCGCCAACAATAGGTTTAATACCCGCGCCATGGGCAGCACCATAAAAACGCACCAAACCACATAAGTTCATTTGATCGGTGATTGCCAGCGCAGGCATTTGTAACTCTTCAGCCTTTGCAACTATTGGTTTAGTTTTAGCAAGACCATCCACCATTGAGAAGTCGGAGTGAACACGTAAGTGGACAAATTGCGGCGTTGGCATTAGCGTTGCTCTCCTTTTAACGCCAAAATGCGCTGCACAGGTTTAAAGCTTTTACGATGCTCTGCAATTGCACCATATTGTTCAAGTGCCGCAAAATGTGCTTTCGTCGGGTACCCCTTATGGCCTGCAAAACCATAATCTGGATAACGTTTATCAAGCTCGATCATTTCATCATCGCGGGCAACTTTAGCCAAAATGGACGCTGCTGAAATTTCAGCCACTAAACTATCACCTTTTACAACAGCTTGAGCGGGGACCGTTAATTGAGTTGGCACACGATTACCATCAATAAATACAAACTCAGGCTTTACACTCAAGCCTTCAACAGCACGACTCATTGCCAGCATAGTGGCATGTAAAATATTTAATTCGTCAATTTCACTTGGGCTACAACGGCCAATAGCATAGCAAAGTGCTTTTTCTTTTATTTCGGTTGCAAGCAATTGACGCTTTTTATCGGAAAGCTTTTTTGAGTCGGTTAAGCCTGCAATAGGTTTTGCAGGGTCTAAAATAACCGCGGCTGTGACTACATCACCGACTAATGGACCACGACCAACTTCGTCGACACCCGCAATAAAGTTAACATTGGGTCGTTCAATCTGCATCTAGTAACTCCGCAACTGCAGCCGCAGCTTGTTCATTGGCATTTAATCTAATTTCTTTGTGAATAGCTAAAAAGCGTGCTTTGAGTTTTGCATTATCGGAATTTAACATGGGGGTTAATGCAGCAACTAAGTTCTCAACATTACACTCTGTTTGCAAATATTCAGGTACCAGTTCTTCATCTGCCAATAAATTTGGCAATGAAAAATATTTAATATTGAAAGTGAATAATGTTTTGAAAATCCAATAACTCATTGGCTTTATTTTATATCCAACAACCATGGGCTTTTTATAAAGCATGCCTTCAAGTGTTGCCGTACCTGATGCCAGTAAAATAGCATCCGCCGCTTGCATAGCGAGGTTTGATTTACCGTCTAGTAACTTTAACTTTAACGTGGGTGCTGTTTTTTCTAACACATCGCAAAATTGAGCTTTTCGTTTTTCATTAACTAACGGCACCACAATTTTCAGCTCAGGGTTCGCAGCTTGTAGCTTTGCAGCAGTTTGAATATAAGTTTCGCTTAACAGGCCAACCTCTGAGCCACGACTGCCTGGTAATAACGCAAGCACCTTATCCATTTGAGCTAAACCTAACTGATGGCGTGCATCATTTTGGTCATGTTCAAGCGCAATATCATCTGCAAGCGTATGCCCAACAAATGTACAAGGGACATTATGCTTATCATAAAATGCTTTTTCGAACGGTAACAGTGCTAACACTAAGTTAGTTGCAGCACTAATTTTGTGAATACGTTTTTCACGCCATGCCCACACCGACGGACTAACATATTGAACCGTTTTAATACCTGCCTCTTTTAAAGGTTTTTCAACACGCAAGTTAAAGTCTGGTGCATCAATACCAATAAATACATCAGGCGGGTTCTCGATAAAATGCTGTACAAGCTGTTTACGAATTTTAAGTAAACGCGGTAAGCGGCCTAAAACTTCGACGAGCCCCATAACCGATAATTCATCCATATCAAATAGTGTTTTGCAGCCAGCCGCTTGCATACGTGGGCCTGCAATGCCTTCAAATATGGCATCTGGAAAACGGACTTTAAGTGCTTTTACCAGCCCTTCACCTAAAATATCACCCGATAACTCCCCTGCCACCAAGGCAATACGTAACGGCGTTTTTTGTTCTTTCATTCGTTGATAATTCGCAACTCAAAGGCACATATAAAAATTAGTTTACCGTGTTTTAGCAACAGGATAAATGTCACGCGCTGAATAAATACTAGAAATTGAAATAACGCTCAAAGGTTAATCATTTAGGTCACTCTACATCACTTCAAAGTTCAGCATACTAAAGGCTGATACCTCAAATGAAGTAATCGCTACCCATTAAGTAATAACTGAATATCTTATTCTTTAAAGTAATTAATCATTTGAAACTTTAGAGCTTTATCTCTAACCTGTAGAAATGGTGAGCAGTGATTTCACCTTATTTTCTTATTTAACTATTGACTAAAATGAATACAAGGTTACTATTTACGAAGTTTCAATAAATACTGAAACTTTGATAATTTAAATTTGTCGTGTCTACCGCACCGTTTACAAGGAGCTAACCAATGATAGATGAAACGTTTGTGGATCTATCGCGATTGCAATTTGCAATCACTGCCCTATTTCACTTCCTATTTGTTCCTCTTACCTTAGGTATGACGTGGATTTTAGTGATCATGGAGTCCGTTTATGTGATGACTGGTCGCGAAATTTATCGTGATATGACTAAGTTTTGGGGTAAGTTGTTTGGTATAAACTTTGCTATTGGTGTGGCTACAGGTCTAACCATGGAGTTTGAGTTTGGTACCAATTGGTCTTATTACTCTCACTATGTGGGCGATATTTTCGGCGCACCTCTTGCCATTGAAGGTCTGATGGCCTTTTTCCTCGAATCGACGTTCGTAGGTATGTTCTTTTTAGGCTGGGAACGACTAACAAAGCGCCAGCACCTTGCTGCAACCTTTTTAATGGCACTGGGAACAAACCTATCTGCACTGTGGATTTTAATTGCTAACGGTTGGATGCAAAACCCTGTGGGCGCAGAATTTAACTATCAAACCATGCGTATGGAAATGACCAGCTTTGCTGAGCTTGTGTTCAACCCTGTTGCACAGGTTAAATTTATTCATACGGTATCTGCAGGTTATGTTGCTGCCTCGATGTTTGTATTAGGCATTAGTAGCTGGTACATCTTAAAAGGTCGTGACCTCGCTTTTGCTAAGCGCTCATTCTCGGTGGCTTCCGGTTTTGGTCTTGCCTCTATTTTGTGTGTTATTTTACTTGGGGATGAATCTGGCTATGAAGTGGGTGAAGTTCAAAAGGTAAAACTCGCCACCATTGAAGCTGAGTGGCATACCGAAGAAGCGCCTGCGGCATTCACCTTAGTCGGTATTCCTGACTCGGAAGAACAAGTCACGCATGCTGCGGTTAAAATCCCTTATGTTATGGGTATTATTGCAACACGCTCAATAGATGAGCAAGTAACCGGTATCAAAGAGCTTGAAGAACAACATGAAGTACGTATTCGCAATGGTATGCTTGCCTATGAATACCTTGAAAAGCTTCGTAGCGGTAATGATACAGCTGAAAATATTGCCAAGTTTGACACGCTAAAAGATGATTTAGGCTACGGTTTACTTCTGAAGCGTTATACGCCAAATGTCGTTGATGCTACAGAAGAACATATTCAAAAAGCAGTTAAAGACTCCTTTCCTAAAGTAGGCCCAATGTTTTGGTCATTTAGAATCATGGTGGGCTGCGGTGTACTTATGCTTGGGGTATTTGTTCTGGCATTTTATTACAATGCACACCGTGTGATTGAACAAAAACGCTGGTTACTATGGGCTGCGGTATGGAGTATTCCACTTCCTTGGATTGCCATTGAGTTTGGTTGGATTGTCGCTGAATACGGCCGTCAACCTTGGGCTATATCAGAAATTTTACCAACCTTTTTAGCAACATCGTCACTGACCGTTAATGATCTTTTAATTAGTATTACAGGCTTTATCGTATTTTATACTGGGCTTGCTGCGGTAGAAGGCTGGTTAATGCTGCGCTTTATTAAGCAAGGCCCAAGCTCGCTTCATACAGGTAAATATCATCATGAACTTGCTAAAGTAGATAGCCAAGGAGCTCAGTCATGATTTTTGATTACGAAACACTTAAATTTATCTGGTGGCTACTAATCGGTGTATTACTGATTGGTTTTGCCGTGACCGACGGCATGGATATGGGTGTAGCAATTTTGCTTCGCCTAGTAGGTAAAACAGATGTAGAACGCAGAACAGTTATTAACACCATTGGTGCTCACTGGGATGGTAACCAAGTGTGGTTTATCACCGCTGGCGGCGCACTATTTGCAGCATGGCCAATGGTCTATGCTGCGGCCTTCTCAGGCTTTTACTTTGCCATGATGCTGGTGTTATTCGCACTCTTTTTTAGACCGCTAGGTTTCGATTACCGCTCTAAAATTGAGTCAACCCGTTGGCGTAACAATTGGGATTGGGGGCTTTTTGCTGGCAGCTTTATTCCTGCGCTCGTTTTTGGGGTCGCATTTGGTAACTTATTACTAGGTGTGCCTTACCATATTGATGAGCTATTGCGTGTAAGCTATCAAGGCTCATTCTTTGCCTTACTCAATCCTTTTGCGATTGTTGCAGGCTTGATCAGTGTATTGATGTTAGTTGGACATGCTGGTATGTGGTTACAACTTCGAACAGATGCTGAGGTTGCAAAACGCTCAGCACAGTATGGACGATACGCACTCATGGCATTTATTGTGTTATTCGCTATTGCTGGTGTGTGGATATCACAAATTGAAGGCTATCGAATTGTTAGCATGGGTGATACACAAGGTTATGCAAACCCACTTGCAAAAACCGTAACTCAAGCGCCTGGAGCATGGCTTGATAATTACAGCAAAATGCCACTAACCATGTTGTTCCCTGCTCTTGCATTTGTAATGGCTATTCTGGCGCTGGTGTTTTCAAAATTACACAAGCCTGCACTAGCACTTGTGTCCTCAAGTCTAATGCTTGCAGGGGTTATTCTTACAGCAGGTATGTCAATGTTCCCGTTTGTGATGCCATCGAGCAATAACCCTAATATTAGTTTAACGATGTGGGATGCGGTTTCGAGCCATATGACATTAAATGTGATGTTTGTTGTTGCCATTATTTTTGTTCCTTTAATTTTAACTTACACGACCTGGTGTTATGTGAAGATGTGGCGCAAAGTAACGATTAGTGAAATTGAAAACAACACGCACGGTAGCTATTAAGGAGGTTTAATTATGTGGTATTTCGCCTGGATATTAGGTGTTCTATTAGCCTGTACACTTGGGGTTATCAACGTCATGTGGTACGAATTTCACCAACATAAAGATTCCATCGCTGATGATGAGCTAGAGCTGTACGCGAGACTCAAAAACAACGATGACAACTAAACCCCGACCAAATCGCGCGCAGCAGCAAACGCTGCGCGCGTTCTTAAAGCAGTATAGCCAGTCCGCTTCAGGGCTTCTGAAACTAAGCATTAGTCTGGGCACACTCAATGCCCTGTTAATGATTGCCTCTTGCTATTTACTGGCAAACGCAGTTCATCAAGTTATGTTTGAACAAGCAAGTTTGCAAACTGTCACTCCTTTACTATGGCCCCTTGCAAGCCTTATTGTGCTTCGCGCCCTATTAGTTGCATTGAGTGAGCGAGTGAGTAGCCTTGCCGCATTAAAAATAAAAACGGTGATGCGCAATACATTACTTGCGAAGTTAACTAAACTAGGCCCTGCTTACAGTGAACACAAAGGGTACGGCGCAACGCTTAATACCTTACATAATGGTGTTGAAGCACTTCATCAATATTACGCAAACTACATTCCAAGCGTGGCGTACAGCGCACTTATTCCACTCGCTATTTTAGTGGTCATTTTTCCAACCGATTACAAAGCAGGGCTTATTTTCCTATTAACGGCCCCGCTTATTCCATTTTTTATGATTTTAGTTGGTCACAAAGCGGAGCAACTCAACCAAGAACGCTGGCAACAGCTCGCGGTACTTGGCAATTACTTTTTTGATCGTTTGCAAGGACTGACTCAGCTTAAGCTATTTAATGCGACCAAACGCGAGCTAAATAATATTAGCCAGATTTCTGATGACTACCGTGGTGCAACCATGGGGGTGTTGAAAGTCGCCTTTTTATCCTCTTTCGCCTTGGAGTTTTTAGCTACCATTAGTGTTGCGCTTGTTGCAGTAATTATCGGCTTTAGACTGTTTTTTGGTACCCTCGATTTTGCCACTGGATTTGTGGTGTTACTACTGGCCCCTGAGTTTTACTTACCACTTCGACAAATGGGCACTCACTATCATGCAAAGTTAGAAGGGATCAGCGCCGCTGCTGATATGGTTGATATAATTAATCACAGCGAAGCACATGAGCATACGGGTTCATCACAATTATCAACACCGCTAAAAGACATACACGTGCATGGACTCACTTATCATTACCCTGACACAAACGAAGGGGTCACCGACATTAGTTTAAGTCTGCCGAATAAAGGGTTAATTGCATTTGTTGGAGAGAGTGGCTCAGGTAAAAGTACCCTCTTTGATTGCCTTTTAGGTTTTCACCATCAAGCTAACAGTGCCATCAATATTAACGGACAAGCACTCAGTGATATCGCACTACATAATTGGCAGGCGCAACTTGCGTGGATCCCACAACAAGCCACACTATTTTATCGAAGTGTTGCCGACAATCTACGCCTTGCCAAACCAGATGCAAGCCATGATGAACTTATTGCGGCCACTCGAAAAGCAGGCGCACTTGAGTTTATTAACGCCTTACCAAATGGCTTTGATACTATGCTGGGTGAACAAGGGGAAGGCCTCTCTGGCGGCCAAAAGCAGCGTATTGCTCTTGCTCGTGCATTTTTAAAGAATGCACCAATTCTAATGCTTGATGAGCCAACAGCACACTTAGACAGCCAAACAGAGCAGCTAATCAATCAAGCAATCCGAGATTATGCAAACGATCATTTAGTGCTGGTTATTGCTCATAGGCTTAATACGGTAAAACACGCGGACAATATTTACGTTATGCAGCAAGGTAAAATTATCGAGTCGGGTCATTATCAGCAACTCACTGAACAAGCGGGTCTGTTTGCTAAACTTGTGAGTCGAGGTGAAGCGCATGTATAACTTCATTCGCTTATTAAAACTGTGCAAACCTCATGCTGGCATGTTGCTACTGGGCGCTTTTTTAGCAAGCTTGACTGTGCTTGCTAATGTTGGCTTGCTTGCAATATCTGGCTGGTTTTTAGCCGCAATGGCAGCCGCTGGCATTGCAGGTGTACATATGAATTATTTTACACCTGCAGGAGTTATTCGCTTTTTAGCCATTGTAAGAACTGCATCACGGTACGGCGAACGAATGATCACTCACAATGCTACATTTTTATTGTTAAGCGAAGTTCGTGTAAAAATGTTTGCAACACTGAGCCGACTCAACAACGTTGATTTGGCAATGAGTCGCAGTGCCGACCTTGTGAATCGTTTGCAAAATGATGTGGATGCCCTTGATAAATTTTACTTAAATATCTTACTTCCCATCATAATAGCCTTATTCACTATTCCAATTGTCATGGCATTTATGAGCGCATACAACGCGAAGGTAGCTTTGATTTGTTTTATATCGTTGATGATAATTGGTGTACTACTACCAGTCTTATTAAGTCATAAACTACACAAACAAGCAGATACCGAGACCAGACTTTCAGCTGAGCTAAGAGCTGAGCTTGCCGATACGTTAAAAGGAAACCGTGAACTTGCAATTTATCAAGCGCATGATGCTCAGTTAACACGCTGCGATACACTTAGTCAGCAATATAATTCGCAACTTTATACTCGCCATAAAGCCATCGCGAACAGCAATGGTTTAAGCATTTTTGTTATACAATTAACCATGCTTGCAAGCGTTTTTGTGATTATTCCTTTGGTTGCAACGGGCGCTATGAAAAATGTTGAATTGGCAATGCTCGCACTATTTGTCTTGGCTAGTTTTGAAACTGTACTTACCCTGCCCGCTGCTTTTATCGAGCTCCCTGTCGCTTTAAGTGCAGCAGAGCGGTTATTTTCGCTAGCGGACAAACAAACACCAGCGCCTTACAAAAAGCACGACCAAGTAAATAATCAACACGCGCTCGGCTTACAATTAACTAATGTGAGTTATCAATACTCTGGGGCGCATAATTACGCTTTGAGGGATATTAATCTATCCATTGCAGCTGGCAACAAAGTAGCACTGGTTGGTGCAAGTGGCAGCGGTAAAACAACATTAGTAAATTTACTCACCGGACTTTGGCCTTTACAGTCTGGCTCATTAAAACTGTTAGCGGCAGAACACAGTATTGAACTTAGTAGCCTAGACGCTAACGAACGCTTTATGCAGCTCACGATTGTCGCCCAACAGCATCATATTTTTGATGGCACACTAAGGGAAAACCTACGCTATGCGGCACCGGATGCAACGGATGAAATGCTATTACAAGCTTGCAAACAGGCAGAACTTGGCTCATGGCTGAATAACTTAAAAAACGGCCTCAATACCCGTTTAGGCACCGCAGGAAGAAAACTCTCCCATGGTCAGTCACGTCGTATTGCTATTGCGCAAGCATTATTAAGACAAGGTCATTTTGTGGTTCTTGATGAACCAACGGAAAGCTTAGATAATCACACTAAGCACAGTTTACTTAATACACTCGAAAAGGTCTGGGCTGATAAAACCGTGCTAACAATCAGTCATGATCCTGTTATGTTGAATCGTGTTGATAAAGTCATTTGGTTAGAACAAGGGCAAATAAGAGCAATGGCAAGCCATGCTGAGCTGGTTGAGAATCAGCCAGATTATGTCGAGCTCATCACTCGTTTTTAATCAAGTTGCTCAACGGTAACGTCAATAACGCCTTGCTGCAAAGAAGCTATTTGTGAAAATGCCTTTTTAGACAAATCAATAATTCGACCGTGAACAAACGGACCACGGTCGTTAATGCTAACAATCACACTTTTATTATTTGCGATATTAGTCACTTTTACGCGGGTACCAAAAGCGAGATCTAGGTGGGCTGCACTTAATGCTTGTTGATTAAACACTGTACCGCTGGCCGTTGTACGGCCATGGTATTTGTCCGCATAAAAGCTGGCTTTACCACTTTGTACATCGGCACTTGAGTTGATTGAAGGCGAGCTACTGCAGCCACTTAAAATTAAGCTTAACAATGCAAAGACGATGAGTTTGTTCATATTACTAGATCCTTTTTTGCTGTGAAGATAGCAAGCGCTGACTTAGCAAAACCTGAACTATAAAAACAACAAAGCCACCTTACGGTGGCTTTTGTAGGAGTTCGCTTATGATTAGCGAATAATTCCGCGCTCAGAGCTTTTCACAAAGTCGATCATCAGCTGAACAGCTGGGTATTTCGCTGCGTCTTCGCTCAGCTCAGCAATTGCTTCCTCAACACCTAAGCTCTTACGATAAAGTGTTTTGTAAGCGCGTCGAGTCGCCATTACTTCATCACTTTCAAAGCCACGACGTTTCATACCTTCAGTATTGATTGCGACTGGGCCTGCTGGCGTACCAATGGTTGTAACAAACGGCGGTACGTCTTTATTAACGCCTGAGTACATACCAACAAAAGCATGTGCACCAATCTTACAAAACTGGTGAACACCCGAGTTACCCGCAAGGATCACCCAGTCACCGACGTGTACATGACCAGCAACAGAGGCGTTGTTAGCAAAAATCACGTTATCACCCACGACTGCATCATGAGCAACGTGCGTGTAAGCCATAAACAAGTTGTTACTACCAATTTTAGTCACACCTTGATCTTGAATCGTGCCACGGTGAATTGTTGCACATTCACGAATGACATTGTTGTCACCCATAATCAAAGTAGTTGGCTCATTCGCGTATTTTTTGTCTTGGCAAGCTTCACCAACCGATGCAAACTGAAAAATATGGTTACCAGAACCAATTGTCGATGGGCCTTTGACAACCACATGAGACTCAATGATACAGTTATCACCAATCGTTACATCGTTGCCAATATAGCTATAAGGGCCAACTGAGACATTTTTTCCAAGCTTCGCACCTGGTTCGATTATTGCCGTAGGATGGATCACTATTAAAACTCTCTTCTCGCACACATGATTTCGGCAGTACACACAACTTTGCCGTCAACTTTTGCTTCTGCTGCAAACTTCCATATATTGCGGCGCTCTTTAACAAACTCTACATGCAAATGCATCGTATCGCCAGGTAATACTGGTTGCTTAAATCGTGCATTGTCAATGGCAGCAAATAAGTAAAGCTCATTATCGCTACGATTTTCAACTGTTTTAAAACCTAATAAGCCAGTTGCTTGAGCCATTGCTTCTAATATCAACACCCCTGGAAAAATTGGTTGATTTGGAAAGTGGCCTGTAAAAATAGGTTCATTCACTGTTACATTTTTAATAGCATGTAACGACTTGCCTGGCGTGTAATCTAAAACACGGTCAACAAGTAACATCGGATAACGATGCGGAAGTAAATTCAAGATATCTTGAATATCAAGACTATTTAATTCATTTGCCAAAATAGCATCCTTATTTGTCTTCAATATTGAGTGACTTAGTCAGTGACTCAAGTGCTTTTAAGCGGTCTTTCATATCACCAAGGTTTCGGATATGGGCAATACTACGACGCCATTCTTTGTTGTTTTGATGAGGCAAACCTGATGAGTAAATCCCAGGTTCAGTGATTGCTTTTGTCACCATACTCATGCCCGTGATTATAGCACCATCACAGACACTGATGTGACCATTAATTGCAACCATGCCGCCAATTTGACAATGTTTACCAACAACAACACTGCCAGCAAAAACAGTGCAACCAGCAACAGCTGTTCCCGAACCGATCTCGACATTATGCGCTATTTGACATTGATTATCGATAATTACGTTACTATGGATAAGTGTGTCATCGAGTGCGCCACGATCAATCGTTGTTGAGGCACCGACTTCAACTTTATCACCAATAATTACACGCCCTAATTGCGGTATTTTAATCCATTCACCACGCTCATTGGCGTAACCAAACCCATCGCTTCCTACGACTGTATTTGCTTGAAACAGACAATCACTGCCAATTTCAACTTCATGGTAAATACTGACATTAGCCCAAAGCTTTGTTCCTTGGCCTATTTTTACCTGCTCACCAATAAAGCAACCTGGACCAATCTGCACATCGTTTGCAATGACCGCATTAGCTTCTATCACCACATTGGCAGCGATCGAGACATTATCTCCAATTGATGCTGAATCATGGATGACTGCACTAGGGTGTATCCCTACTGATGCGCTGCGGGGTGTTGTATCCATTAACTGGGCAAGCTTGGCGTAGCATACATAAGGATTAGCAATAATGAGCTTATTGCCACTAAAATAGTCGGCGTCTGCCGGTGATAAAATCACCGCACTGGCATTGGTGCTCTCTAACTGAGAACGATATTTTTTATTCGCCAAAAATGCAATATGCCCAGATTGGGCATTTGCAAGTGTTGATATTTTTTTAATCTCTTGAGTGCCATCGCCGTGTAGCTCAGCACCCAAAAGATCCGCAATCTGCGAAAGCGTGTAGTTTTGCATATGTAATTTCTATTGCTTACTTACTTTTTCAACAACTTTATCTGATAAGTCAGACACTGTTTTCGGGTTAACGTAGATTGTTGTTTCTTTAACTTTTACTTCGTCGTACTTACCAGCTTTAGCCACTTCTTCAATCGCATCGAGAATTAGCTTTTGAACTTTTGCTAACTCTTGGTTTTGACGCATTTTGATTTCTTGCTCTAACGGACGACCCTTTTCAGCCAGCTGTTGTTGCATACCTTGAATCTTAGTACGTAATTCTTCTTTTTGCTTGTCACTCATTGTTGTTGCTTCACGCTTGAACTTTTCAGCTTCAAAACGGATATCACCCTGCAATTTTTCAAGCTCTTGACGGCGTTCAGCAAACTCAGCTTCAAGTGTTTGCTCTACTTTTGCCATTTGAGGGATTTGTTTATAGATTTCTTGCATGTCAACAATAGCGACTTTATGTGCAAATGCACTGGTAGACAGACCCATTGATAAAGTAGCAAGTAGTGCAAACGCTGTTGATTTAATTGATTTTTTCACAAAAAACTCCTTTAGAATGTATTACTAATATTAAAGCTGATGGTCTTCGTATCGTCATCTTCTTCTTTTTGCAATGGATACGCAAAACTGATCAGCATCGGACCCATTGGAGAGATCCATTGTAGTGAAAGACCGGTTGATACCCTAAAGCGCATCGGATCTGAATAATCCTCTAGTTTTGCGCGTTGATCAGGGGCTAAGTTTTGGTAACGGTCAACGTTAAACTCTGTGTCCCATACGTTCGCAGCATCTACGAAGAAGCTTGTACGTACAGAACTCGTGTTTTCTTCATCCAAGAATGGAGTTGGTACAATCAGCTCCATACCTGCAACCGCTTTAGCGTTACCACCAATTCGGCCTTGCAATCTTAATACGTCAAATTCTGACGCCCCACCAATACTGCCGGTTGTTGTACCATCGTCTTGTGGCGTACCTGGGATTGTTTGCGGTGTACGTGATACAGCACGTGGTAAAATGGTATTTCTATCAAAACCACGTAATTCCATCTCAGTAATACGGAAGTACTCTTGGAACGGTAATGTTTGATCAAACCCATTGGTTGAACCGTAACCATTACCATAAGCAAGCGCTGCACGTGTTGAGAATACCCAACGATGGTCATTACTAATCGGCCAGTAAAAACGTGAGTCATAATTTAACTTAAAGTAAGTTAAATCTGAGTTCGGTGTTGTTGCCGTTAGATTAAGTGATTGACGCGAACCCGCTGATGGGAATAAACCACGGTTTACTGTCACTCGCGACCAACCTGTGCTCAACTCGTATTTAGTAAAGTTAAAGCCAGCATCTGGGTTTTCAGGGTCTAAGAAGGTTTCTCGCATTACGCGTGTTTGCTCGTATTCTGCGATATCCGATAACTCTTCTTCAATCCAACGGATACCGAAATTTATACGGTTTACAGCATCAATTGGGAAACCAATATTGGTACCGATACCATAGCTTTTCGATTTATAGTCGATGAGGCTAAATTTACTTGCATCATAGTTACTATAGAAAATGCTACTGCCCTGCGAAACACCATCTGGGGTGAAGTACGGGTCAGTATACGATAAGCTAATACGCTCTGAACCGCGTGACGTATTGATATTAAAACCAATTTGGTTACCAGTACCTAAGAAGTTCGACTCACTGACACCAATGTTAAATTGCAGACCTAAGTAAGAACCATAGGCAAGACCTGCATTAAAGCTACCTGCTGACTGTTCTTTCACGGTAAAATCGACGTCTACTTGGTCATCAACACCAGGGACAGGAACAACATTGAAGTCAACGCTTTCCATATACGGCAAACGTTGGATTTGCAATTTAGAGCGTTCAAGGTTTTGATTAGAAAGCCACGCACCTTCAAGCTGGGTCATTTCACGACGAACAACTTCGTCTGAAGTATTTTGGTTACCGCCAACGATAATACGACGCACATATACACGCTTGCCAGGGTCTACCGACAGCGTTAACTGCACTTCTTTATTTTCATCATCGATTTCAGGAATCGTGCGTACTTCAGCATTCGCATAGCCAAATCGGGCTAGGTAGCTCTTAATAAACTCTTCTGATGAGGTAACCACAGAACCGTTATACAATTCACCCGCTTTAAGTGGAATAACACTTTTAATAAGCTCTTCGCGGCCAAGTAAGTCACCGATAAAGTCAAACCCTTTTACAGTGTATTTAACACCCTCAGTCATGTTTGCAGTCACATATACTGAATCTCGCTCAGGGCTCACAGACACTTGTGTGGAATCAATATTAAAGCGTAAGTAACCACGGTCTAGATAGTAACTGCGGATTTTTTCAAGATCGCCTTCAATCGTTTGTTTCTGATAGCGGTCACTTGACATGAACTTCCACCATGGCAAATCTTGTTGAGATTCAGCCAATTTGAGCAGCTCTTCATCTGAGAAAAGTTCATTACCAACAAGGTTTATTTGACGAATTGACGCAGCGTCACCTTCATCAAACTTAAATAATAACTTTACACGGTTACGAGGTAGCTTGGTGATGCTTACTTCAACTTTAGCATTGTATTTACCAATACTATGGAAGAACTCAACAAGCCCTTTTTCAATATTATCAAGGACGGTTTTATCAAGAGGCTCACCGGTACGAATATCTTGTTGATCAAGTGATTCGTTTAACTGCTCATCTTTAATATCTTTATTGCCGTCGAATTCAATCAAACTGATTGTTGGGCGCTCAGTGACACGGAAAATAACATTATTGCCGTCACGCAACGCTTTAATATTATCAAAGTGACCTGAACGATAGAGTGACTTTATGGTTCTTGAAATTGTGTACTCATCAATATTATCGCCCACGTTGATCGGAATATGCGTCAGTGCAGCACCTAATGCAACACGTTGTAAACCTTCAACTTTTAAATCTTCTACAATAAAGGAGTTTTGGCCTAGGGCTGCAAAGCTTGCACCTAATAAACTTGAAACTGCCAAATGTTTTTTTATAGCCATTTTGTTATCTTTATCCTTTACAACTGTATTACCGCTCAACACCTTGTAAATTTAACTTTTTGCAGTGTTTTACAATCGTGTTCAAATTGGAATTTTCCGCTTACTTGTTATAAACGTGATACATCATTGAACAAAGCGAAACATGTTAAAAATATGAGCAGTAAGGCGCCCAATTTAAAACCAAACTCTTGTGTCTTTTCAGAGACAGGCTTCTTACGAAAAAGTTCAATTATGTAATACATTAAGTGCCCACCATCAAGCACTGGCAACGGCAATAAGTTAAATACGCCAAGGTTAACACTGATTAATGCTAAAAAGCTTAAAAATGCAACCAAGCCATAGCTTACGCTAGTCCCCGCCCCCACTGCAATGCCTACGGGCCCACTTAAGTTTTTAACTGACACTTGACCCGTAATGAGGTTGCCAATCATATCAAAACTTAAGGTTATTAAACGCCATGTTTCTTTTATGCCCAGCACAATACTATCGACAGGGCCATAATGTCTAGTTTCAATGTAGTTTTCTGGCCAAGGCTCGACCTTTGGTGCAACTCCTAAAAACCCTTGCAACACGCCAGCATCGTTATCACGGCCATCGGGTGTGACAGTAAGTGACTCAATGCTACCTTGTCTTTTTACACTAAATTGTAAGGATTTGTTAGGTGATTGTTGAATTATAGAGACTAACTGGGTCCAATCGCTGATATTTTCGCCATTTACTGCTGCGATTGTATCATTTACCTGAAGACCAGCCCGCTCAGCTGCAGAACCTTTATTGATTTGCGCGACCGTTAATGTCGCTTTAGGTCTAAATGGAACAATACCAATCGACGTTAGCGGAGGCACATCTTGTTGATCTAACTTCCACCCATCTAGGTTCAATGTACGAACATGCTTTTGGTAATTTTGGTCGCGTAATGTCACCACAACACTTTGCTCACCTAAACGACTCATTAATGAGAAAGTAGCATCTTGCCAAGTGCTAATATCATCTTCACCTATTTTGATAATTTGTTGGTTTGCTTCGATATTTGCTGACTCTGCACGGCTACCTTGCGTGACCTCACCAACGACAGGTTTTAATGACTGGACGCCCACCATATACATTACCGCAAGGGCAAAAATAGCAAATAAGAAGTTCGCCATGGGACCCGCTGCAACAATGGCAATACGGGCTTTTACAGACTTGGCATTAAATGATAGATGGCGCTGCTCCGGCGGGACTTCGTCAACTCGTTCATCCAGCATTTTAACATAGCCACCCAATGGGATAGCAGCAATGACGTATTCTGTTTTATGCTTGTCGTACCATTTTATAAGTGGTTTGCCAAAGCCAATTGAAAAGCGTAAAACCTTTACACCGGCTTTACGCGCCACCCAAAAATGACCATATTCATGCACGGTCACTAAAATTCCCAGTGCAAGAATGAATGAGCCTAAATTCCAGAAAAAATCAAACATCTTAATTCATGCCCTTTTTAACAAGTTCAAGCGCTTTAATACGTGCAGCTTTATCGCACGCTAATATTTCTTCAAGTGTTTGTACATTAACATTCAAGGTTGACTCTAATGTCTGCGCATTAACACGGAAAATATCTGTAAAGCCAATTTGCCCATTTAAAAATGCCGCAACAGCGACTTCATTGGCAGCGTTGACTGTCGTTGTTGCACCTTGCCCCATTTCACTGGCGTCGATTGCTAATTTTAAATTTGGATAACGTGCATAATCAGGTTTAGTAAACGTAAAATCAGCTAGCTCTGAAAAGTCGAGGGGCTTCACACCTGCATCAACACGATCTGGAAAAGCAAGTGCATGTGCGATAGGTGTGCGCATATCTGGATTTCCCATTTGCGCAAGCACAGAGCCATCTTGATACTGTACCATTGAGTGAATAATACTTTGCGGATGAATGACCACTTCAATATCACTGGCGTGACAGTTAAATAACCATTTCGCTTCAATGAATTCGAGGCCTTTGTTCATCATGGTCGCTGAATCAACAGAAATCTTTTGTCCCATAGACCAGTTAGGGTGAGCCACCGCCTCAGCGACTGTAACAGATGATAATGTGGCTAAATCACGGGTTAAAAATGGCCCACCAGAGCCTGTTAACAAGATTTTGCTCACGCCGTTATCACCAAGTAACCCTGATGTGTTCTGTAATGATGCAGGCATGCATTGAAAAATAGCATTATGTTCGCTATCAATTGGCAGTAGTGTTGCGCCATGTTGCTTTACTTTGTCAATAAACAACTGACCTGACATCACCAACGATTCTTTATTAGCAAGCAGTACTTTCTTACCGGCTTCAACGGCACTCAAGGTGGGTAGTAAGCCTGCTGCTCCCACAATAGCCGACATCACTGTATTAACGTCGGGGTGAGCCGCAAGCTCGCTCATTGCTTCTACGCCTGCAAGCACTTCGGTCGTACAGGGTGTATTTGCAAGTAAGCTTGATAACGCCTTTGCTGCCGCACTATTAGCCATAACAGCAAATTTCGGTTGATGCGCTAAACAAAGTTCAGCCATTTTTTCAGCGTTCTGCCCTGCGGTTAACGCAAAAATAGCGAAGCGATCCGTATTTCGAGCGACAACATCTAACGTACTTAGGCCGATTGACCCCGTTGCACCAAGCACTACCAGTTGTTCAGTCTTGCTCATAAACTTAATGTCCATGCATAACAAAGCACGAAAATAGGTGCTGCTGCAGTGAGACTGTCAATACGGTCTAAGATACCGCCATGACCTGGTAAACATGAACCGCTGTCTTTTAAACCCGCTTCACGTTTAAACATACTTTCAAGTAAGTCACCCACCGCAGAAAACAGTGCTATAAATGCAGTCATAATGGCATAAACAGGCCAAACAGCCATATCAACGTCGCTAAAGTGACAAAAAGCCAACACGAAGATAACCGATGCGACGACCCCACCAAGTAACCCTTCAATGGTTTTATTAGGGCTGACTTTAGGCATTAATTTACGTTTACCTAAGTTCTTACCTGTGAAATAAGCGCCGATGTCTGCACTCCAAACAATACCTAAAACCACTAAAATCAGCATTGAACCAAAGTGAGTCGATTCGTTATAGCCCGCACTTCTTAAGGTATTTAACGCCAACCATAATGGCACGAGGGTTAGAAAGCCTGCTATCGCTCGCATCACAAGGCCTTCATTCCAAGCTTTCGCCATGGCGGGGTAGCGCCATACTAAATAAGTGGCAACAATCCACCACGCGAATGACAAGGTAAACAAATAATTAGCATCGCCCACCAGCTTACCATTTTGCCAAAGCGACTCTATCGGCCAATGCCAATTTAGAAGAGCAAGAATGACAGCGGTCGCAGCGACAAAGCCTAGCCGTTTGAATTTATCGCATAGGCCCATAAAAGCAGACCATTCCCACGCACCGAGTAAAACAATACCGGCAGCGATATAACTAAATAAAGTAAGTGGGGTATAAAAAACCAATACAAGTGCAAGTGGCGCAAGTACAAGTGAGGTTAAAATTCGTTGTTTAAGCAATGTGTGTACCTTCAACTAGTAATTAGGTTTCGGCGAGTAATTGTTTTATTTGTTCACCGGTACAACCAAATCGTCGCTCTCTGGCAACGTAACAAGCGATAGCGTCAGCAAAAGCAGCTTCATCAAAATCTGGCCAAAGCGTATCTGTAAAGTAAAGCTCAGCATAAGCAGCTTGCCACAAAAGAAAGTTACTAATGCGTAAATCACCACCGGTACGGATCATCAAATCAAGTTCCACCTGTCCTGCCATACTCATGTGGTCGTTCATATGCTGCTCAGTGATTTCATCTGCGTCTAACTCACCCGCAGCGACTTTCTTGGCAAGCTGTGTTGCGGCATTGGTAATATCCCAACGACCACCATAATTAGCCGCGACATTTAATTCTAACCCAGTGTTGTTGCGAGTAAGTTCGTGCGCAGCATCTACTTTGTGTCGTAAACCTTCAGAAAAACGTGATAAATCACCAATGATATTTAGTTTTACATTATTTTTATGAAGTTTTTTTACTTCTTTGCCCAGTACGAATAAAAACAACTCCATAAGTGTATTTACTTCGTCCTCTGGGCGGCGCCAATTTTCACTACTAAACGCAAATAGTGTTAATGACTGAATACCTAAGCGAGTACAAAATTGCACTGATTGACGCACCGCATCAACGCCCTTTTTGTGCCCGTAAACACGTGGGCGATTTTTAGCTTGCGCCCATCGACCGTTACCATCCATGATTATAGCGACATGCTTAGGCAAACTTTGCTGGGAAATTTTATCAGCGTTAAGAACCATAAATATCGAGTATTCCATAAAAAAACGCCGTCTAGTATACCCTAGACGGCGTTTCAAAACTAATAAATTTAGTTATGCCAATTACCTATTCAGGATGAATGCCTGAAAGATAAACAGGACGTATTAGATTTCCATCAATTCAGCTTCTTTCGCTGTTAATTGTGTATCCATTTCTTTAATGAACTTATCAGTAAGCTTTTGAATTTCATCTTCAGCTTGACGTGCTTCATCTTCCGAAATGTCTTTATCTTTCAATAAGCTCTTAATGTCGCCATTCGCATCACGACGGATGTTACGTACCGCAACACGACCACTTTCAACTTCACCACGTACAATTTTAATAAGGTCTTTACGACGCTCTTCAGTAAGTGGAGGAAGTGGAACACGAATAACCGTACCTGCAGACATAGGGTTTAAACCTAAGTCTGAAGCCATGATCGCTTTTTCTACAGCTTGTGCTAATGACTTGTCAAACACGCTAATAGCCAGTGTACGCGAGTCTTCAATTGTGACGTTTGCAACTTGGTTTAACGGCGTATCAGCACCATAGTAAGATACTTGAATACCATCAAGTAACGCAGGGTGAGCACGGCCTGTGCGAATTTTAGATAATTGGCTGCCTAGTGCCGCAACACTTTTTTGCATGCGCTCTGACGCATCTTTTTTGATATCGTTAATCACGGTTCAATCCTAATAATCTATTTATTTATTTCATCTGAGGCTTGTGAAGAAATAAGTGTTCCTTCATCTTCACCCATAATAACACGTTTCAGCGCGCCAGATTTGTTCATATTAAAGACGCTTAAAGGCATTTTATGATCTCGTGCAAGAGTGAATGCAGCTAAGTCCATAACCTTTAATTCTTTTTCAATGATTTCATTGTAGCTCAAGTGGCGATATAGTGTAGCTTCTGGATTTTTAACTGGGTCATCAGAATAAACACCGTCCACTTTTGTCGCTTTGATAACTGTGTCAGCTTCAATTTCGATACCACGTAAACACGCGGCAGAATCTGTAGTAAAGAACGGATTACCCGTACCCGCTGAGAAAATCACTACACGGCCAGATTTTAATAAGCTGATTGCTTCAGCCCAGTTATAAGCATCACACACGCCATTTAGTGGGATAGCTGACATTAAGCGGCAATTTACAAATGCACGGTGTAGTGCATCGCGCATTGCCAAGCCATTCATTACTGTTGCTAGCATTCCCATGTGGTCACCCACTACGCGGTTCATGCCAGCTTCTGCTAATGAACCACCACGTAAGAAGTTACCGCCACCGATAACCAAACCTACTTCTACGTCGAGCTCTACAAGTTCTTTAATTTCTTGAGCCATACGGTCAAGTACTTTCGGGTCGATGCCGAAGCCTTCGTCTCCCATTAATGCTTCACCGCTAAGTTTAAGAAGAACACGTCTAAAAATAGGTTTACGATTGATAGTCATAATATTTGGGCCAGCCTTAGTAATGAGATAAAAAATAACCGCGCTATGGTTACACATAAAACGCGGTTATTTTAAAGAATTTTCATCAGTGACGCAAAAGCTAATAGCAGATTAATTTCATCTAATTTCGCCCACATCACTCAAGCAGAAAATTACTCGCCTTTAGCAGCAGCAATTTGTGCAGCTACTTCAGCAGCGAAATCTTCTTCTTTACGCTCGATACCTTCACCAACTTCTAAACGGATGAAGTTAGAAACAGTTGCGCCTTTCTCTTTAAGAATTTCGCCAACAGTCTTCTTAGGCTCCATGATGAAAGCTTGACCAGTAAGCGAGATCTCACCAGTGAATTTCTTCATACGGCCAACAACCATCTTCTCAGCGATTTCAGCAGGCTTGCCTTCGTTCATCGCGATATCGATTTGAACTGCTTTTTCTTTCTCAACAACGTCAGCTGGTACGTCTTCTGGGTTAACGAACTCAGGCTTAGACGCAGCTACGTGCATAGCAACTTGCTTAAGTGTTTCTTCGTCAGCTTCACCAACTACAACAACACCGATACGGTCGCCGTGACGGTATGAAGAAAGTTTGTCACCATCGATGTACTCAACGCGACGAACATTGATGTTTTCACCAATTTTAGCAACTAGTGCAACACGCGTTTCTTCGAACTGTGCTTTAAGCGCATCGATGTCTGCTTTAGATTCTGCAGCAGCGTCAAGAACTTGGTTAGCGAAACCAAGGAAGTTACCGTCTTTAGCAACGAAGTCAGTTTGACAGTTAACTTCAAGAAGCGCAGCGAAACCGTTACCTTCTTTGATTAAGATTGTACCTTCAGCAGCGATATTACCTGCTTTTTTAGCAGCCTTTGCAGCACCGCTCTTACGCATGTTTTCGATCGCTAACTCGATGTCACCGTTCGTTTCAGTTAACGCTTTTTTACAATCCATCATGCCAGCGCCAGTACGCTCGCGTAATTCTTTAACTAGGGCAGCAGTTACAGCCATTAGAATATCCTCAATTGAATTCTGTTATTAGGGAAGCGGTATGGGCCGCTTAACAAGAATAACAAGTCTTCACCTTAATTAAGATGAAGACTTGATGACAGCTAATTACTCAGCTTCTACGAAATCGTCTTTCTCAGCTTGAGCAACGATGTTGTTCTCACGACCTTCAGTGATCGCAGCTGACACAGCGCCAGTGTAAAGTTGGATAGCACGGATCGCATCATCGTTACCAGGAACAACGTAATCAACGCCGTCTGGGTTAGAGTTAGTATCAACGATAGCAACAACTGGAATACCTAGGTTGTTAGCTTCACGGATAGCGATGTGCTCGTGGTCTGCATCGATAACGAAAAGTGCGTCAGGAAGACCACCCATGTCTTTGATACCACCAAGGCTCTTTTCAAGCTTTTCCATTTCACGAGTTAGCATTAACGCTTCTTTCTTAGTTAACTTCTCGAAAGTACCGTCTTGGCTTTGCGCTTCAAGATCTTTAAGACGCTTGATTGATTGACGAACTGTTTTCCAGTTAGTCAACATACCACCTAACCAACGGTGGTTTACGTAGAACTGCTCGCTTTGAAGAGCTGCTTCTTTAACTGCTTCGCTTGCTGCGCGCTTAGTACCAACGAAAAGTACTTTACCTTTGTTAGAAGCTGCGTTCGATAAGAACTTAAGTGCTTCGTTGAACATTGGTACAGTTTGCTCTAGGTTGATGATATGAACTCGGTTACGAGCGCCGAAGATGAAAGGCTTCATCTTAGGATTCCAGTAACGTGCTTGGTGACCAAAGTGAACACCAGCTTGAAGCATATCGCGCATTGAAACGTTTGCCATTTGTAAATTCCTCTAATAGTTTAGGGTTAGGCCTCCACATATCCCATAGCACCAACACCTAAGTTAATTTGTAACTTATGTGCACCCAAGTGTATGTGACGATACGTGTGTGTGTTAAAATAAAATTGTGTTTGCCTTAAATACAAAAAATCAGTTAAGAATTTATTTGTAAAAAGACGGCGCGCTTTATACCATATTAAAATTGAAAACTCAACATTCAGTGCAAAATTTGTGCACTGAAAAATGACCTGAAAAACAACTTTGGAGCCTCAATGAGTGCTGTGATCAAGACCCCTGAAGAAATCGAAAAAATGCGTGTTGCCGGGCGCTTAGCCGCCGAGGTACTTGAAATGATTGAACCGCATGTGGTGCCAGGTGTAACCACAGATGAACTAAATACAATTTGTCACGATTATATTGTTAACGTTCAAGATGCTATTCCAGCACCGCTTAACTATCACGGTTTCCCAAAATCAATTTGCACCTCAGTGAACCATGTAATTTGTCACGGTATCCCAAATGACAAACCACTTAAAGAAGGTGACAGCGTCAATATTGATGTAACTGTAATCAAAGACGGTTACCATGGCGATACATCTAAAATGTTCCATGTTGGTACACCAAATATCCAAGGTAAGCGCCTTGCTGAAGTAACACAAGAGAGCCTGTACCTTGCCATTAAAATGGTGAAACCTGGCGTTCGCTTAGGTGACATTGGTGCTGCGATTCAAAAATACGCTGAAAGCTTTAGCTATTCGATTGTACGTGAATACTGTGGTCACGGTATTGGTGCAGAGTTCCACGAAGAGCCACAAGTTATGCACTACGGCAAAGCAGGTACTGGTGAAGTATTAAAAGCGGGCATGTGCTTAACAATCGAACCTATGGTTAATGCGGGTAAACGCCAATGTAAGTTGCTTAAAGATGACTGGACCGTAGTAACAAAAGACCGTTCATTGTCTGCGCAGTGGGAACATACGCTGTTAGTGACTGAAAATGGTGTTGAAATTTTAACGCTCCGATCAGATGATACTATTGACAGGATCATCGAACACTAGGAGCCAGCCCCTGTGGCATTACCCAATAAAGTAAAGAAGTTGCTTAGCCAAGCTGAGCAACTTAGCGACTATCGCGACTGTTCAAGTTATTTTTACAAATGGCTTCAGAACGAATTTTCTAAACAACCCGTCAGCAACTTAATCAATGCCCGCGCTGAGTTTATCGATCGCTTATTGATTAAACTGTTCCATGATTACGACCTTGCACACGAAAGTGATTTAGCCCTTATCGCGGTAGGTGGTTATGGCCGTGGCGAATTACACCCCTACTCCGACATCGACTTTATGTTGCTAGTTAGTGAGCAACCAAGTGATGCGGTGTGTGAAAAGATTGGTCAGTTCGTCACTATGCTTTGGGATCTCAACTTAGAAATTGGTCACAGCGTTCGCACCATAGAACAAGCATTAGAACAAAAGCGCGAAGACGTGACATTTGCCACCAGCTTACTCGAGAGCCGACTCATTTTCGGTAATCATATTGAGTTTGAAAAACTCAAAAGACATTTAGTCGATACACCCATTTGGCGCTCTGATGAATTCTTTTTGGCGAAAGTGCAAGAACAGAATTTACGTCATAAAAAGTGTCACGGCACAGCCTATAACCTTGAGCCAAATATTAAAGAAAACCCCGGTGGTTTACGTGATTTACAAACCATTATATGGGTGGCAAAAAAACACTTTAGAGCAGAAACATTACAAGAGCTCATTAATCACGGCTATCTTACTCACGAAGAATATCAAGAGCTCTCTGAATGCTTAGAAAACTTATGGAATATTCGATTTGCATTGCATATAGCCGCAGGACGCTCTGAAAACCGCTTATTGTTTGATCATCAACCTCACGCTGCTGAAATACTTGGTTTTGGTAGTGATGGTAAAGCTTCTGTTGAGCGCATGATGAAACGCTTATTCCGAATTATGAGCCGCGTACGTGAGCTTAATCAAATGCTGCTTTCATACTTTGAGCAAAGCATTTTACCAGGCGCTGGTGAGTTACCTGTCGTTGAGCTCGATCGTAACTTTGAGCGTATTGGTCATCAAATTCGGGTAAAAAACCCATCGGTGTTTTTCCGCCGTGATCAACTATTTGTGTTGTTCGAGCATATTGCTGACAATCCTGAAATCACCCATATTTACCCAAGTACCATACGTACAATGCGCCAAGTACGACGCCGTTTACTCGGTGATTTACAAGATTACGCAGCCTGCCGCGAAGCATTTTTACGACTTGTAAAGCATCCAAACGGCATGGGTCGTGCATTCACGCTTATGCACAAGCACGGCATGATTGCAGCCTATTTACCGCAATGGCGAAATATTTTTGGACAAATGCAGTTTGACCTCTTTCATGCTTACACCGTGGATGAGCACACGCATAAATTAATCAACAATATTTACAAGTATTTTGATAAATCAAAAGTCAGCGAGTTTCCGCTATGTAGTGAAATTGTCACGCGCATGGATAAACCTGAGCTACTTTATTTAGCAGGTATTTTCCATGATATTGCCAAAGGTCGTGGTGGCGATCACTCAGAGCTTGGCTCTGTAGACGCCCTTGCCTTTGCTAAGCTTCATCGCTTTCCAGCATCCGATGGAAAACTCATTTCGTGGCTTGTTGCTAATCATTTACTCATGTCGGTCACGGCGCAGCGTAAAGATATCAATGACCCTGATGTCATTAAAGACTTTGCCAGTAAAGTAAAAACAGAGCGTCAACTCGATTACTTATATTGCTTAACATTAGCCGATATTCGTGCCACCAATGATAACTTGTGGAACGATTGGAAAAATACCCTACTACGAGAGCTTTATTTACACACCCAGCGCGCACTTCGTTTAGGGCTTGAAAACCCGATGGACCAACGTGACCAAATTCGTGATAAAAAACAACAAGCTAAACAACGCTTATTGAACCACGGCTGTAACGAAGATCAAATCGACTTAATTTGGAGTCGCTTTAAAGCTAATTACTTTACCGCTTTTAGTGAACAACAAATTTCATGGCACACCGAACATTTACTCAATTGTGAGGACTTAAGCCAGCCCAGTGTGATGGTGTCTGATACCGCCATGCATGGGGGAACGCAAGTATTTGCTTATAGTCCATACTCAGGCGGGCTGTTCGCTCGTTTAGTCAGTGTCATCGGCTCTAAAAAAGCACAAATTCAACATGCACAAGTCCTCACGACAAAAGACGGTTATGTGCTATTTAGTTTTGTTATTCTGGAAGTGAATGGCGACCCAATTGCCAGTAATCGTGCGCAAGGTATTAAACGCGCACTTGATGCCGCAATTAGTGATCCTAAAAAGAAAATTCGTTTTAAAAAGAACCGCTCACAGCGTTTTAAAGACTTTAATATTAAACCCAAAATTGTGCTTAGACCGCATGCCCGAAAAGATCGCAGTTTAATCGAAATTCAGGCAGTGGATATTCCTGGGTTACTCACGAAAATTGCCGAAGTGTTTCAAGCACACTTATTACATATTCATGCCGCACGGATCACCACTGTCGGTGAACGTGCAGAAGATTTCTTCGTGGTATCAAATAACGAATACCAAGCATTAACAGACGAAGAACAAGCAAAAATTCATCAAGCATTGCGTAAAAAACTCAACGCAGAAACCGAATAAGAGGACCTTATGTCAGATTTAAAAACCATGATCGAAAACGCTTGGGACAACCGCGATAGCATCAGCCCAAGCACGGTATCAAGCGACGTGAAACAAGCTATTGTCGACGCACTTGAACTACTTGATAGCGGCGCTGCGCGTGTTGCTGAAAAAATCAGTGGTGAGTGGGTTGTACATCAATGGTTGAAAAAAGCGGTGCTATTATCTTTTCGTATTCGTGATAACCAGCCAATGAACGATGGTGTTAATCAATTCTACGACAAAGTACCACTTAAATTTAGCGACTACACACCAGAGCAATTCCAACAAGGTGGCATGCGTGTTGTGCCTAATGCGGTTGCTCGTAAAGGGAGTTTCGTAGGCAAAAACGTGGTACTCATGCCATCTTATGTCAACATCGGCGCTTACGTTGATGAAGGCACCATGGTTGATACATGGGCAACCGTTGGCTCGTGTGCTCAAATTGGTAAAAACGTACACTTATCTGGTGGTGTAGGCATAGGTGGCGTACTTGAACCACTGCAAGCAAACCCTACGATTATCGAAGACAACTGCTTTATTGGCGCACGCTCTGAGATTGTTGAAGGTGTTGTTGTTGAAGAAGGCGCCGTTATCTCAATGGGTGTATACATCAGCCAAAGTACGCGCATTTATGACCGTGAAACAGGTGAGATCCATTACGGTCGCGTACCTGCCGGTGCAGTTGTTGTGCCAGGCTCATTGCCTTCAAAAGATGGTTCACACAGCCTTTACGCTGCCATCATCGTAAAAAAAGTAGATCAACAAACTCGTGAAAAAGTGGGTATTAATGCCCTCCTTCGTTCAATTGACGAGTAACTGCTTGCAATAGCAGGTTTTCATAACAGCGCTAGCCATAATGGTTGGCGCTTTTTTATACTCGTCTATTTAAGTTTTTGCTTAAATTGTGACACCTTATTTCACATATATGTTTCATCGTGTATCTGCTTTGCTATTATTTGGCGTTACTTCTGACCCACTGCTTACCTCACTGAAGTGATTTTTAGTGCTGGCGATATAGTTATTATCCGAGGTGCCGAACAATTACAAACAGGTTAAGAAGTTGAGGTGCAAGGTAAACTTTAAATTCTCCCCTTAAAAGAAGGCTTAAAATAGTAAATTAGGAGCTACTTTATTTATACTATCTAGTACGAGTTGTGTACTCCTAAATTAGAGTCTACCAGTTAACGTTAATGCACTTATTTTTGATGCGCTTAGTACATCTTTATTAACTCCCCCTTAATATTGGAAAAGCAATCAATATATTTAAAAACAATCCTTTATAACTAGCTATTAATGGTTTGATCCAATAAGGTAGTTGGTAAGTACGCTTAAAGTTAGCTTTAAAATAAAGGATTTATTTATGGCAAGAAAAACCTTACGCTCAACTATTTTACTACCCGTATTTTTACCGGCAGTCTCTATTATCTTTTTACTTGTGCTTGGTACAATCAGTGATCCTGAACAAGCAGGTAAAGCATTTTCAGTAACGCTATCTTGGATAACAGAAACCTTCGGCTGGTTTTATATGTTATCTGTTGCGGTATTCTTAGTATTTATAGTGTCCATAGCAGCCTCTAGCTGGGGTAATATAAAGTTAGGCCCCGCTCACGCAGAACCCGAATATAGCTCTTTAGAGTGGTTTGCTATGCTCTTCTCGGCAGGCTATGGTGTGGCACTTCTTTACTTCGGTGTTGCAGAGCCTGTGCTTCACTATTCCTCACCGCCTAGTGGCGCAGCAGAAACTATTGATGCAGCAAAGCAAGCGATGCAAATCGCATTTTTTCACTGGGGCTTTCACATTTGGGCAATTTATGGCGTCGTCGGTCTTGTTCTTGCCTACTTTGCATTTCGCCATGGTCTTCCATTATCCATTCGCTCAGCCTTATACCCGCTAATTGGTGATAAGATCCATGGCCCTATTGGTCATTGCGTCGATATATTTGCAATTTTGGGAACCTTGTTCGGGATTGCAACCACATTAGGCTTATCTGTTACGCAAATTAATGCTGGCTTACATTATTTGTGGGAAGATATTCCCATTAGTACTACAGTGCAAATTGTCACCATAGCCGTCATAACCGGTGCTGCAACTTTATCGGTAGTAGCGGGGTTAGATAAGGGAGTAAAACGCCTATCTATACTCAATATGGCTATCGCTATAACGTTAATGTTGTTTGTATTTTTTGTTGGTTCAAGTATCCATATCTTAGAATCATTTTTACAAAATACAGGTAGCTACTTAAGTGGAATTGTAGAAAGAACCTTTAACTTACAAGCATATACCCGCAGTGACTGGATAGGAAATTGGACACTATTTATCTTTGGCTGGACTATCGCTTGGGCCCCTTTTGTTGGCATGTTTATAGCAAAAATAAGCCGTGGTAGAACAATCAGGCAATTTGTTGTGGGTGTCATGTTAGTGCCTAGTTTATTTACTTTTTTATGGTTTTCCATTTTTGGTGACACAGCATTAAACTTGATAATGAACGAAGGGTTAAATTCACTTATTACTGATGTTGAAGCAAATCACGCTGTTGCTTTATTTCAATTATTCAATGCGTTACCGCTTTCATCATTTGCCTCTTTCTTAACTGTTATTTTGATTATCACGTTCTTCGTGACGTCATCTGATTCGGGTTCATTAGTTATTGATTCATTAGCATCAGGCGGCAGTATTCATACCCCTGCTTGGCAGCGAGTTTTTTGGGCTGTACTCGAAGGTGCTGTTGCTGCGGTATTACTTTTAGCAGGTGGCCTTAAAGCACTTCAAACAATGACCATAGCCAGTGCCCTGCCCTTTGCTATTATTATGCTACTAGCCTGTGCGGGGCTATGGCGTGCTCTTCGTATTGAGGGCCACCGAGATATGAGTTTACAAGCTCATACGCTCATTAATAAAAATTTAGACCTTTCTCTGTGGAAACATCGCTTAAAAGCAATGATTGATTACCCTAATAAGCAAGAGGTGCATGCATTTATAAACGAGATTGTTGTAACTGCTATGAAAGAAGTTCAAAGCGAGCTAATTAACCGTAATTGGCAAGCCACTGTTGATATTGACAGTGATATTGGCCGAGCATATCTAACAGTAACACGCCATCACCATGTCGACTTTGTATATGATATTAGGCTTACCGAACATGTTAAACCGGGCTTCGCATATGCCGAGCCCGCCGCTGCAGATAGTGAATCGCAACTGTATTATCGTGCAGAAGTGTTTTTACGTCGCGGTGGGTTGTCATACGATATTTATGGCTTTGAAGAAAATGATGTTGTGAAAGATATTCTCGACCAATTTGAAAACTATTTACACTTTTTAGATAACAGTCCAGGCGATCTTCCTTGGGATTTAGAAAAACATGATGATATGTTAGACACACGTAAAGATTAACAAGTAAAGCTAGCTTGTATCTCTGTGATTTAATCGATGTGGCATTATTCAAGCCAGCAATAGCTGGCTTGAATAAGTGCTTTTAAGCAACTTTAAATTGCTTCACAATCTGATCAAGTTCCAGCGCTGTTTGCGCCAGCCCATCAGCAATAGCAGCAGCTTGCTCTGCTCCATCCATTGTTTCATGAGCTTTCTCATTCACATGCTGCACACTTTCACTAATTTGCTGACTGACAACATTTTGCTCTTCAGAAGCACTCGCTATTTGTACATTCATATCTTTAATGGTCCCTACTGATTGCGATATTTGTTCAAGCACGCTGCCTGTTTGCTCTGTTTTTTCTGCTGTTTGCTCAACACTGACCATATTTTCTTTCATTGAGTCTACTGATTTCTTCGCTTCATTTTGTAAGTTTGAAATCATTACTTGTATTTCTTCGGTGCTCTGTTGAGTACGACTAGCTAATGATCTAACCTCATCAGCAACAACTGCGAACCCGCGCCCTTGCTCTCCTGCTCTTGCAGCTTCAATTGCTGCATTCAAAGCAAGTAGATTAGTTTGATCCGCTATCCCTCTGATCACATCCAGTATTGAGCCAACAGACTCTGTCTCAGCCTCTAAATTAGCAATAGTTTTACTAACATGAAGCATGGTTTCTACAAGTTCTCCCATCGCAGCATGCGTTTGCGAGACCACTTGTGTGCCTGTTAAAACCTCGTTATCTGCTTTTGTAGCTGCCTCTGCCGCTAATTGCGCACTTTGGGTTATTTCATTGATTGTTGCAGACATTTCATGCATTGCTGTGGCTGTTTGCGTCAGTTGGTCTGATTGGTGTTCAGCACCTGTCTTAGAATTTGTTGTGATGGTAGTTAACTCTTGCGAAGTTTGCGAAACTTGAGTCGTTGAGTCACTGATTTGAGTGAGCATTTCATTAAGTTTAGCCACCATGTCCCGCATCGCTAAATAGATACCCGTTTCATTACCCTGCTGACTAAAACGATAGGTTAAATCTCCTTGTGCTATTGATTGAACAATACGAGCTATTTCGCTTGGCTCGCCACCAATAGGTGCTTTTATGAGCCGAGATATAAAAATACTTAAGAAAATCCCTACAGCAATAATAATTAGCGAAAACACTAAAATCGTATTAATCGCATTTTTGCTGCTAGCTTGTAGCATCGGACCGATTTCATCTTGACGATTTTGACTTGCTAATTTTATTTGCTCTATTTGCTCGGCAATTGCAGGGCCTATTTTATCTAAGGTACCTGATATCACTTTATTACGTTCGCTAATTGCTTCGTTAACGAGCACTAAGCCTTCAATGTATTCATTGTTTCTGAGTTTTATATCTGCGAGTAACGTTTGCTCTTTATTGCCATTCACTGTTTTTGCCAAACTCTCTAGTTTGTCCAATAAAACTGTAAACTCTTGTTTCGCCCTATTAAGTTCTTCTTGCGTGTTATTGACAAGAAACTTAGCGGCATATAAACGACCTAATAAGAGTGACTCTTGTACTTGTGAGCTGTAAAACAAAGCTGAAACATCATTTTTTTGCATACTTAATTGAATTATTTCACTGATCCCCTCTCGCATATATTTACCATTGGCATCAAGCATGTTGGATACGATTTCATTTCGCTTATTAATGAGGTTAACAATTTTTTCAAAGGCTGATTTATAAGTTAACGCCTCTTGCTCTATGGTTGTGATCGCTTTAACTTTGTTTGCATCATTAAACTGCCGCTTTCCAGATTGGATGAGATCATTTAGTAATTGATAGCGATTAGTAAATTCATTAATACTTGCTTGGTTCTGATCCTTTAAGTACTTAAGAGCACTTAAGCGAAGACTTAAAACATTTGATTGGATTCGACCTGAAATATTACTATCACGTGCATTTGCACGATAATCTACAAAATTTTCGTATCCAGAATTAAGTGCGATAAGTGCAACAACACTAACAACACCAAGAAGAAGGACCATTGCACCAAAGGCTAGGTACAGCTGGGTATTTAACTTTAACTTAGTAAACATAACGTTCTCTCTGTTTAACGTTGCGTCCACTGCATTAAGAGTCCTTGATAGGATGCTTAAACAAAGTATAGAAACAATGTATGTAAATGAAATGTTTAATACGAAAAAAGATTAATTTACGAAATATCTGATAAGAGCAAAGGTGTTAATTGCATTAAGAACAATTAAAACCTTGCAGTGAAATATGTTTGCTGTGCTCACCCAAGCTATCTTCATGATGAATAATTAATTCATCTTGATTCACAGTAAAACTAAATTCCCCTAGCCATTGTAAAGAAGCTATTGGTTCTTGATGATAAAAACCCTGTTTGTCATAACAAAGATAAGTAAAGTGATGGTAAACATCAGCAAAAACACCATAATCTGCGGTAAAAACATTAATATGTTGTTGCTGCTTAAAATGCTTTGCCTGAGTGCCTGCCACTAAATACCAAAAACAAACAGATGCCATTATCACCACTTGCAACCCTGCGAAGATAAAAGATAACAGCCGAATCAAACGAATAGGTTTTGTATCTTGATAGAGTAATCTTTCATGTTTAAGAAGGATAAAAATACCCACTATCACCATAAGTAATTTTATAAACATCAGATAAACCCCTATCTGATACATCATTTTGGGGCTATGCCATTGAATACCAAACACTTGAGGAACAAACAAACTATCGATAAGCGGTAAAAAAATAAACAGAGTAGAAATTAATAAATTTTTATTTTTCATCGTATTCCTTAAAACTCTCATCATGTTACTTTTCCCCTTTGCAAAAGCAAAAAGGCGTAATCTTGCGATTACGCCTTTAAAAGTTTTAGAGATACTTTTTATAATGCAGCAAATACGTCATCTGTTTTAGCAGCACAAATAAAATCGTTTTTGTGTAAGCCTTTAATTGAATGACTCCACCAAGTAACGGTTACTTTACCCCACTCGGTTAAAAGACCTGGGTGGTGACCTTCCTCTTCGGCCATATCACCCACTTTATTTGTGAACTCAAGTGCTTGCTTGAAGTTTTTAAACTTGTAAACACGCTCTAATTGCATAATGCCGTCGCGCACTTCAGGAACCCAATCAGGGATCATTTTAATCAATTCTGCTAATTCAGCATCAGATACTTTCGGCGCATCCGCACGACACGCTTCACACTTTTGTGTGCTTAATGAAGACATTGTAAATCCTTAACTTGCTAATTTTTCTTTAGGTGGAAACTTTGGCTCATGTAGCCCTAATTCTTTTGCTTTACTCACCAGCGACATGATATCCATTTGTGAAATATCGAATAAGTCATTGATTGAGCTTATGGTGTAGTACACAGGTTGCATTATATCAATACGATAAGGTGTACGAAGCACATCTAATACATCCATTGCATTGATTTCTGGCTTATCTGAATATACATACTGTGTTTCGCCAGGGCTCGATAAAATACCGCCACCATAGATACGCAGGCCTTGCTCAGTTTGCATCAAACCAAACTCAACAGTAAACCAGTAAAGACGCGCTAAATAAACACGATCTTTCTTTTCAGCGGCATAGCCTAACTGGCCGTATTTGTGAGTAAACTCAGCAAATGCAGGGTTAGTTAGCATGGCGCAGTGACCAAAAATCTCATGGAAGATATCTGGCTCTTGTAAGTAGTCAAACTCTTCACGACTACGAATAAACGTCGCAACTGGGAACTGCTTGTTTGCTAATAAACGAAAGAACTCATCAAAATCAATCAGTGCCGGAACAGGCGCAACTTGCCAGCCCGTAGTTTCGAGTAGCACTTCGTTGAGTTCGCTAAGTTGTGGAATACGATCTGTTGGTAAATTGATTTTCTTGAGACCTGCTAAATATTCATCACAGGCTTTACCTTCGATGCAAGCGAGTTGGCGAGCAACGAGCTCAGACCATATTTTATTTTCTTCTTCGCTCCAATGGATAACCCCATTTTCATCAGGTTGCTTGGAGGTGTAATTACTTGCTTTAGCCATAATAACCTTCTTCGTTAAATCGTGATCAGCATCGATCAGAGTTTCATTAACTTGTTGGTTGATACTATTTAAAAGTAAGCAAAAGTTTAATAGCTAGGGTTGTTTTCGAGACTTTCAAAAACAACCCATATGTAAACTTAAGAATACACCAAAAGATCAATAAGTTTACACAACCTTAAAATAAAGGGATTTAGGGTCAAACTCATGTAAACTTTAAATTACACACTAACCAATAAATGTAAATGCAGTTTTAAGATCGTTAATTACATCGTTAACATCTTCTAAACCAACTGATAAGCGAATTAGGCCATCACTAATACCTGCGGCTGCTCTTTCTTCAGGTGTATAAGGCGAATGGGTCATTGATGCAGGGTGTTGAATGAGGGTTTCAGCATCCCCTAAACTGACCGCAAGGGTGCAAAGTTGCGTGTTATTTATAAATGTTTCACCATCTTCTAGACTGCCCTTTATTTCAAAGGCAATTACACCACCGGGCGCTTTCATCTGTGAGCCAATAAATTTATGACCCGGGTGTGATTTAAGCCCTGGGTAATATACTTGGCTCACTAACGGGTGTTGCTCTAAATATTCAGCGACGACTTGGGCGCTCGCGCAGTGGCGCTCCATTCGTACAGCGAGAGTTTTTAAACCGCGATTAATTAACCATGCATCATGAGGGCTAATCGTTGCACCAATATCTTTTAATACCGTCATTTTTATCAGGTTGATATGTTCCTCTGTACCACACACAAGCCCTGCCACCACATCACCGTGGCCATTAAGATATTTAGTTGCACTGTGCACCACAATATCAATCCCAAACGAAGTAGGTTGCTGTAGCAAAGGTGTTAAGAAGGTATTGTCGATAACGCTTATCAGTTGATGCTGCTTGGCAACGTCGGCAATTAAACTTAAATCAAGCACTGCCATGGTCGGATTGATTGGTGTTTCTGCAAAAATCATTTTTGAATTTGCTTTAACCGCGCCACGTAGTTCAGCTTCGTTAGTCATATCAACAAAAGTGACTTCGATCCCAAAGCGCGGCAACATGTGAGCAAAAAATGCAAAGGTACAACCGTATAGCGCGCTAGATGCCACTAGATGGTCACCTTGTTGTAAAAAGCTAAGTACAGACGCAGAGACGGCTCCCATACCTGTCGCTGTTGCAGCCGCTGCTTCACAGTTTTCTAACTGAGCTACTTTTTGCTCAAGCTCTTGCGTTGTCGGATTACCTAAACGGGTATAAATAAAGCCCTGCTCTTCGCCAGCAAATCGGGCTGCACCTTGAGCGGCATTAGCAAATGCGAAGGTAGAGGTTTGGTAAAGCGGCGCACTGAGTGCGCCATGTGGGTCATTTGGTTTTTCTGGACCATGAATACATTGTGTATGTAAGTGATGCTTAGTCATTGTGTGTTCTCGTTTTTATTATCAGTACTTCATACTCATAAATAAAACGTAGATACCCACAATGCACAAGCATGCCGGATGCTCAGATGGCTAAATATCACTCAGCCATTTTTATTAACTGTACACAAAAGTTGTCATTTTGTGTTTTCGGTCTCTTTATCACTGGTGCGTGAAGCAATTTTACGGGCAATACTATTGGCGGTTTCTTTTAGCAAGCTGCGTTTATGTTCCAAGCGAGGTAACGGACGGCTTAGTTCCATCGCTTTATAGCCTATGCGCGCAGTAAAAATACCTGCACTTAACCCTTGTGCTGCACGGCCCGACAATTTCCCCAGCAATTCAGCACTTAGTGCCGTGGCAGCTAGATCAGATACCAACTCTGCACTGCCAACAAACAACACTTGCTTCACCAATAAGCGATACAATTTAATACGGCTTGCGTAACCAAAACCAATACCGTAAATACGGCCAATTTGCTCAATGAGCTTAGTTCCACGCCATAACACGGCCATCATATCCACTAGAGCCAGTGGACTGAGGGCAACTAACAAAGCTGACTCAGTCGCAAAACGGTTAATCAGTTTTTTTGCTTGCTGATCTTGGCTCACCAATAAACTATCGGCGTATAAGGTCATGATTTCTTTATCGGTATGATGACTCGCAATTTGCTGCTTGAAGTTTTCAAAGCCTGTTAACGCTTGATGTTTATTAAGCTTTTCAAGCCACGGCAGTGCTTCACCTACTTGCTCGCTATTAAGTAAGCGGTCGGCCTCGCTGCGGTGTAATTGGTTGCGCTTCAGGCTTCTCAGCATGCGGTACTCACGCCAGATAACACGGGCAATTAATAGCACACCACTGAGAACAGCCGTTAAATACACCGAACCAAGAATAATTGATTGCTGAAACGTCACAAACAGCGACATTGCAAACTCAAGTAACACTAAAACTAAAAAGCTAACAACAAATACCCCTTTTAGGGTTTGCCATTTCGACTTTTTATACACGGGTTCTAACTCAATGTCGTCTTGCAATACTTCGGCATCTTCGACGAACTCAGCATTCTCTATTACTTTCGCAATGGTTAGCTCATTTTTAGGCTCTTCATTGCTCGCAGAGCTTGAAATACGGCGACCTGCCTGAAAGTTCATCTCTTTTGTATGCTCGCTCATGTTAGTTTGTCTCCTATCAGGTACTGCATGACATGATCTAAACGAATATGCCTTAACCGTTTATCAGGGCATGGAAGTGGCGAGAACGATAAGAACTCAAATCCCTGTTTTGGCCACTCTTGTTTGTTGAGAAGGCGTGATGGTGGCTGTGGTGGTAAATACGTCAGCCATTCTTGCTCGCCTAAAGGCTTGCCATAAATACAGGCTAACTGCTGGCCTTTTTCTGCTACTTGGCGCGGCTCTGTAGCGCAGATAGATGACATAGCCATGGTTTCAATTTGCACGCCTTCGAACTTCAAATGATTCGTTTGGTCATGCACGATTGAATCGAGCAATAGTGCTAAATCTTTATGATATTGAGCGCTAATATGGTCCGACTTATTCGCTGCAAACAGTAACTTATCGATGTTTGGTTTAAACAAACGTTTAAAGAAGCTGGCTTCACCATAATTAAAATGCGCCAGCAACTGGTTAATAACGCGGCTTTGCTCATGCAGCGTTTCGCTGCCTTCATTCAATGCGCTGAGCACATCCACCAGCACAATTTGTCGGTCAAAATGACGGAAATGCTGCTCGTAAAAAGGTTTTACAACCTCTTTTATATAGGCTTTATAGCGCTTTTTAAGATGCGCTAAGTTTGACCCTTCGGTTATGTCGTCAGGTACATTCGCAACTGGGAAAAACTGCAGTAACGGCGCTCCTTTTAGCTCACCGGGCATCAGCATGCGACCAGGTTGCAACATGGCAAGTTTGGTGTCTTTTTTAAGGCCAACCAATAGCTTTTGATAAAGCGCTGCGATATCAGCCAGCTTGCTTTCATCAACACTGGCTGATAAATCAAGTTCAGCAAGGGCGGTTAAAAATGGCTTAGCCTTCTCGTTACGGGCTGTTTGCTGCAAGAGAGAGTATTGTGACTCACACCAATCAGCAAATGATTGCTCCAGCATTGGCAAATCAAGTAACCACTCACCGGGGTAATCAATAATGTCTAAATAAAGTGTTGATTGCGGTGCAAAATGACCACGCAGCCCTGAGTTACTTTGGTATTTAATTGCCAAACGTAAGGTATTTATACGCTCTGTGGATGCAGGCCATGATGGCTCACCTTCAACAGGTAACAACGCCGATAATGCATTCGTGTACTCAAATGTCGGAATTGTCAGTGCTTGCTGTGGCACTATTTTTGTAGCGATATGGCGCTTTTCGCGCATCACATCAAAAAAGGGTAAGTTTTTATCGTCAGCTTGGCTGGTTAAATGTTTAACCAAGGCGGTAATAAATGCAGTTTTGCCGCTGCCACTTAACCCTGTGACGGCTAACTTCACGTGTTGATCTAAACTACGATGAAGCGCTTTTTGTGCTTTATTTTTTAACGAATTGAAGGTGTTCTTTGCAAATGATTGGCTCATACAATGTCTGGCACCTCATTTGCACTTGATTTCACGATGCAAACAAGGTGCGTTTATATCCTTTAAAGTTTGTTGATTTCACGGCTAACCGTAAACTCTGTTGATGTGACATAGCGTTCCATCTCTTGTAAACGACCATCAACTCGAGCAAGACGATCTTTTAAATCTTGTAATGCACGGCGAGGTGGCTCCCCTTTTTGCCATACCTTAAATTTTACTTCAAGCGGGTCCTGGTGAATGCTATCTGCGTTTTTAACTGTTTTTTCGGCTGGTTTTTTATCTAAAATAAACCACGCAGCAATGTAAGCAACCACAATAAATGGACCGCCAGATAATAATACTGCCGTCACGACTAAAATACGTACCAGCCAAAGCTCCATGTTAAAGTAGTCGCTGATACCCGCGCACACGCCGGCTATTTTACCACGCTCTGCGTCTCTAAATAATTCGCGTTTAGTACTCATACTTTACGTCTCCACTGTGGAGCCTCTTGATCAAGTAAGGCTTCTAATGTTTCAACACGCTCGGCCATTTTATCTGCTTTTTGTGCAAGCTCTAACAGCTGGCGATGTTCGTGTTCACTTAAACCTTGGCTCACTTGTTTTTTACTACGGTAATGTAAAATAAGCCAAAGTGGGGCAACAACCACCATAAATACAATAATGGGTGCCATCAAAACTTCTGCATCGAACATGATTCTCTCCTGTCAATCCGTTATGTGTTTAAGCATTGGGGGACACGCCCCCATTTTATTATTTTTTATCTGCTAATTTTTTCTTAAGCTCAGCTAGCTCATCATCAATCTTTTCGTCTTGCTGAAGGCCAGCAATTTCGTCTGATAATGATTTTTTACCAAGATCATAAGACTCTATTTGTGATTCTAGACCATCGATCTTGTTTTCGTAACGCTCAAAGCGGTTTAAAGCATCTTCAACTTTTGAGCTGTCGAGTGCTTTTTTCACTTCAAGACGTGACTCAGCAGAACGTTGACGTAAGATGATTGCTTTTTGACGCGCTTTCGCATCTGCTAGCTTCTCTTGTAACGTACTTACTTCTTGCTGTAGTTTTTCGATGTGAGACTCTACATGCTCAAGCTCTGTTTCAACTGCTGCCACTGCATCTGCTGATTTTTGCTTTTCAATCAGTGCTGCACGTGCTAAATCATCACGGTCTTTACTGAGCGCTAATTCAGCTTTTTCTTGCCAGTCTGCAACTTGAACTTTCAAAGTTTCAACGCGACGTACTAGCTCCTTTTTCTCAGCAAGTGTTTTTGCTGACGTAGAGCGAACTTCTACTAATGTATCTTCCATCTCTTGGATGATCAGGCGAACCATTTTTTCTGGATCTTCTGCTTTATCTAAGATGGCATTGATATTAGAATTAACGATGTCTGCAAAACGTGAAAAAATTCCCATAACATTTACCTCTTTGGTGTTTTAACTTAATCAGTTGGTATCTCTAGTATCAATATGCTTGCCAACTTTTATAGATGTAGAATAACTCAATACATTCAAACAGTTAAACTAAATTTATAAATTCCTTTAGTTCTCACAAATAATGAAATACACTAGATCTTAGTAAAAATGACTAAGAGTTAGGGAATATGAGCCAATTTCGCCAACAGGATAATTTACTCGGCCAATCTGACAGCTTTTTAAGCGTACTTGATCAAGTTTCACAATTGGCAAGTCTTGATAAGCCTGTACTTATTATTGGTGAGCGCGGTACAGGTAAAGAACTGATTGCTGCGCGTTTACATTTCTTATCTAAACGTTGGGAACAAAACTATATAAAGCTTAATTGTGCAGCACTGAATGAGAACCTGCTTGAAAGTGAACTGTTTGGTCATGAAAGCGGCGCATTCACCGGTGCCAGCAAACGTCATGAAGGCCGATTTGAACGCGCCAATAGCGGCACATTATTCCTTGATGAATTAGCCAATACCTCAGCCATGGTACAAGAAAAACTCCTGCGCGTAATTGAATATGG
Organism: Pseudoalteromonas arabiensis; assembly: GCF_001550155.1. Lineage (GTDB taxonomy): Bacteria > Pseudomonadota > Gammaproteobacteria > Enterobacterales > Alteromonadaceae > Pseudoalteromonas > Pseudoalteromonas arabiensis. The sequence goes on along the minus strand of NZ_LRUF01000024.1, from coordinate 440,693 downwards.
CGAATTTGAACGCGTTGGTGGTAAGCAAACTGTTAAAGTCGATACTCGCCTAGTTTGCGCAACCAATGAAGACTTGCCGACCCTTGCTGAACAAGGCGAATTCAGAAGCGATTTACTCGACCGTCTTGCTTTTGATGTTATTACCCTGCCCCCACTGCGCGAACGCCAAGAGGATATCATGCTGCTTGCAGAGCAATTTGCAATAAATATGGCCCGCGACCTCGAGTGGGAATTATTCAGTGGCTTTACGCGTAGCGCCATCGAAACGCTGCAATCCTATGAATGGCCAGGTAACATTCGCGAATTAAAAAATGTAGTTGAACGAAGCTTATACCGTCATGGCAATGAGCATATTCCCGTTCACCAGATTATTTTAGATCCATTTGCAAGTAAATTTAGACCCAAGCAACGTGTCAAAGCAGCAGTGAGTAGTGCCCCCGTTACAAACGTTGAAGCAGCGCCTATTGCCACATCACAAAATCAAGATGCTGTGACACTCAATAAGCCCGACATTCAATTTCCTTGTAATTTAAAACAGCTATCAAATGACTTTGAAATTGATGTGATAAAAAAGGCACTGGAATATAGTCAATTTAATCAAAAGAAAACTGCAGAACACTTAGAATTGACGTATCATCAATTACGTGGCTATTTGAAAAAATACAATTTATTAGATCAGCAGCAATAGTTAGAGGCTAATCAGGTGTTTAAACCGTTACTTGCTTTGTCTTTGGTGTGCTTAGTAGGCTGCCTAGATAGCGAAGAAAAAACCACAGAACAAAAAAACCAAGGCTTAGTGTATTGCGCTGAAGCTAACCCCGTGTCGTTTAATCCGCAAGTGACAACCACTGGTTCGACTATCGATATTATTGCTAATCAGCTATACGACCGCTTGCTCAGCATCGACCCTGTCTCTGCTGAGTTTCAGGCAGAGCTTGCCACTGATTGGAAAATAAGTCCTGATGGTAAAGCCATCACATTTATGCTCCGTAAAGGGGTAAAGTTTCATACTACTCGGTACTTTACACCGACCCGAGACTTTAATGCTGATGATATTATTTTTACCTTCAGTCGCCTATTCGATGTTTACAATCCTTACCATTTTGTTGGTGATGCTAACTACCCATATTTTCAAAGTGTCGGTATTGATCAATTAATTCGCCGTATTGTACGCGTTTCTGATTACCAAGTTCGGTTTGAATTATACAACGCTGAAAGTAGCTTTTTAGCAAATTTGGCCACGGATTTTGCTGTTGTGCTATCGAAAGAATATGCTATGCAGCTCAAAGATCGCAAACAAGAGAACCTGTTTGATCAATACCCTGTTGGTACAGGTCCCTATGTATATAAAGAATACCGTCGTGACCGCTTAATTCGTTACTATCGTAACCCTGATTATTGGAAACATCCCGTTGTGCTTGAGCAATTGGTGTATGACATTACACCCAATGGGACAACAAGGGTTGCGAAAATGCTCACTAAAGAATGCGATGTGACTGCGCACCCAAGTAGCGCACAACTCAGTATTTTGTCACAACGTGAAGATATCAAAGTTCAAAAAGAGCAAAACCTCAACATTGGTTATTGGGCCTTCAATACGGAACGTCCGCCGTTTGATGATGTGCGTGTTCGACAAGCCCTCGCAAGCGCCATTGATGTCGACAAAATTATGCAAGCTGTGTATTACGGTAACGGCATAAAAGCACAATCATTATTGCCTCCAGCATCGTGGGCCTTTGAAGCACAAAAAGCGATGCCCGAGTTTAACCCTGAGCTTGCTAAAACTTTACTTGCCGAAGCGGGCTATAAAGATGGCTTTGATATGAATATTTGGGCCATGCCAGTAAGCCGAATTTACAACCCAAATGCACGTAAAATGGCTGAATTAATGCAAAGTGATTTACGTAAAATTGGCGTTAATGTCAGCATTGTAGAATACGAGTGGAACACTTTTTTACAACGCATTGGTGAGCATCGTCACGACAGTGTACTACTGGGATGGGCAGCCGATACGCCTGACCCTGATAACTTTATGAGCCCGTTACTAAGTTGTACTGCTACTTTTAGTGGTAAAAACCCCGCTAACTGGTGTAATCCTGAATTCGATTTACTACTTACTCAGGCTCTTGATACCACTGACTTAGAAAAACGAAAACAGTTTTATAACCAAGCACAGCGAATAATTGTTCAAGAAATGCCGATATTGCCGATTGCACATGGAATGCGCTTTCAAGCGGCAAGTAGTGACGTTAAAGGTATTAGCCTAAGCCCCTTTGGAGGCATCTCACTGGCTAACGCGAGGAAAGAGTAATGATTCTGGACTATATTCTTCGCCGTTTAGCGCTATTATTATTCATGATGTTAACATTGAGTGTCTTCACTTTTTCGTTAAGCTTTTTATTCCCAGGTGATGCACTGACCAACTTGAGTGGCGTTACTAATAGTACTTTTTCTCAAACAAATGCACTTGAAGCGAAGTTTCATTTTAGCGAAAATTATGTAATACAATATTTTGCATTTTTAGAACGGATTATGCAGGGTGACTGGGGCATCTCTTTTGCATCGGGAGAAAGTGTCTTTACGCATATTATAGATTTGTTTCCTGCTACTCTTGAACTAAGCACCTACGCACTTATTGTGTCTGTGTTAGTGGGTGTACCTGGCGGAATATTAGCGGCGGCTTATTATAAACGTTGGCCCGATAAATTAATTAACTCAGGAACCTTAGTTGGCTATTCAATGCCTGTATTTTGGCTAGCTCTATTACTAATTATGGTGTTTTCACTACAATTAGGCTGGTTTCCAATGTCAGGCCGAATGGGGTTACTCTACGAAGTAGAGCCCGTTACGGGCTTTATCCTCATTGACATTATTGCCGATGATTTCCCTTATCATGGCATGGCATTTTTAGATGCGCTGCATCACTTGACCTTACCAACCATCGTGTTAGCCATGTATCCAACAACAGTATTGGTTCGCTTTACCCGTGATTCAATGCTCAAAGTGCTCGATCAAAGCTATATTAAAACAGCCCGTGCAAAAGGCTTAAACCGTGCGCAATTAATTATTCACCATGCACTACGTAATGCATTACTGCCTGTAATCAAGCAAATTGGTCTACAGTTTAGTACCTTGATAACGCTGGCAATGATAACGGAAGTTATTTTCTCTTGGCCAGGTATTGGTCGCTGGCTAATCGACAGTATTTATCAACGTGACTACCCAGCTATTCAAGGTGGCTTACTCGCTGTGTCTATGTTTGTTATTTTGGCTACCATAGTCGCCGAACTAACATATACGTTATTCGATCCATTATCGCGGAACCAAGCACATGGCAAAGTTTAATTTATTCTCTGAAGAGTCGAATAAATCGCCACTAGCGCGGTTTTGGCGAAAGTTTAAAACAAATCACCCTGCACTAGTTGGTTTGTGGCTGTTTATAGCACTTGCATTACTTGCTGCATCCGCTCCACTCCTTGCGCCTTACGGCGTGAATCAGCAGCATAGCGATGCTTTATTACTACCTCCTTCTTGGCATGATGCTGGCGATGTTAGGTTTTTGTTAGGTACTGACGATTTAGGCCGAGATGTATTGTCACGTTTAATGAACGGGGCAACTTATACCTTTGGCCTATCTGTTGTTGCTGCACTAATTACCACTGTTATAGGTGTATTAGTCGGTACATTTGCTGGTATTAGTCATGGTATTCGCTCAAGCTTTTTGAATCACTTACTCGATATCACGTTATCTATCCCATCACTGTTACTGGCGATAATTATCATCGCAATTCTTGGCCCTGGTTTAATGAATACAGTTTGGGCGATTATCTTAGCCTTATTACCACAATTTATTCATTCGGTAAGGAATTTAATTGTTGAAGAGCTAAGCAAAGACTACATTACCGCTTTTAAACTCGACGGCGCATCTAATTGGCATATTTTAGCACGCGGTATTTTTCCAAATATTTACGAACATATCGTGGTTATTTTTACCATGGCTTTGTCGACAGCAATACTCGATATTTCAGCGCTAGGTTTTTTAAAGCTAGGTGCACAACCTCCGACTACAGAATGGGGAGCAATTTTAGCTGAAAACCTAGGTTTAATTTATCTTGCCCCTTGGACTGTTGGCCTGCCAGGCGTATTATTATTTCTAGCGGTCCTGTCTACCAATTTAGTAGGTGATGGTCTGCGCCAAGTGCTTAAAGAACGTAAGGCTGAATAACTATGCAATTACTCGATATTCGCAATCTCACGATAGAGTTACGCACTTCTGACACAGTAATTCGTGCAGTTGATAAGGTCAGCTTAGCATTAAAAGAAGGCGAAGTTCATGCTCTTGTCGGTGAATCTGGCTCAGGAAAAAGCTTAATTGCAAAAGCGATTGTTGGAGTTTTAAATAAGCGCTGGCATATCACAGCAGATAGAATGCATTGGCGCGGCGTTGATTTAATGCGCTTGTCGACAGAACAACGCAGGAAGCTAGTCGGTCAAGATATTGCAATGATCTACCAAGACCCCAGCCGCTGTCTTGACCCTACAGCCAAAATATTTGATCAAATAGCTGAAACCCTGCCCGCACAAGCGACCAGTGGCTTTTTTTTAAAGCGTAATAGACAACGTAGAGACAGAGTAAAAGCATTGATCCACAAAGTGGGTATCAAAGATCATAAAAAGGTGCTCGACAGCTACCCTCATGAACTTTCTGAGGGGATCTGCCAAAAAGTGATGATAGCGATGGCCATTGCCCGTACTCCTAAATTACTTATCGCTGATGAGCCGACAACTGCACTTGAAAGCACCACCCGTGCACAGGTATTCAGGTTACTAAAGAGCTTAAACCAGCTAAAAAACATGTCGATACTAATGATCTCTCATGAACTGGAAGAGATCTTCGAGTGGTCGCATGGTATGCACGTTCTATATTGCGGACAGATGGTTGAAGCAGGCCCGACTAATCGTATTTTTAGTCAGCCTCACCACCCGTATACTCAAGCACTTTTGAAGAGCTTACCTGATTATGAGCAAGGCCTTGCCCACAAAGAGCCGTTTTATGCATTAAAAGGCACTATTCCGACCTTGCAGCACTTACCTATAGGTTGCCGTTTGGGGCCACGTTGTCCACAAGCACAAAAAGCATGTGTTGTAACACCTAAGCTGACTAAACATCATAGCCACAGTTATGCTTGCCATTTCCCCCTCATTAAGGCGATGAAATAATGCAACCTCTGTTAAAAGTTCAAGCGTTATCAAAGAGTTTTAATTTACGTGCAGGGTTATTCTCACGTAAACGCTTTTCAGTACTAAAAAATATTTCGTTCTGCTTAAGTCAAGGCGAAACCATTGCGATTATTGGTGAAACAGGTTCAGGCAAAAGCACCCTTGCTAAGCTACTTGCTGGAGCCGACAATGCCGACAAAGGGCAAATTTTACTGGACGGTAATATTATTGAAAATGATGGCTTACGTGATAACGACTGTCGTCATATAAGATTGATATTCCAAGACTCTGAAGCTTCACTCAATCCTGGTTTAACGATTGGCGATATGCTCAATGACTGCTTACAGTACAACACTGATTTAAACAAAGATGAACGTGAAGAAAAAATAAAGCAGACTCTCGCAAAAGTGGGTTTGCTATTAGATCATCAGCATTATTACCCACACATGTTTAGTAGTGGCCAGTTGCAACGCATAGCGCTTGCACGCGCTTTAATTCTAGACCCTAAGGTTGTAGTTCTCGATGAGGCTTTATCGTCTCTAGACCCGTCTGTACGCGCACAAACGGTAAACTTATTACTACGTTTACAAAAAGATACGGGCTTGAGCTATGTACTGATTACGCATCATTTAAGTTTAGTCCGCCATATTAGCGACCAACTCGTGGTACTCGATCATGGTGAAATTGTTGAGTACGGGCAAACTGAAGCAATCTTCCAAGATCCACAATCAAAAGTAACACAGAAGCTGTTGAATTGCTGATAGTGAGCTGTCAGCTATCAGTTTGGTTCGGCGTTAAAACGCCTCCTATGCGGGTGATTTGATCACTCAATTAACCTTACTCTTTCCCCTCGGCTTTTACACATCAATTCTGTCACCATGGCTTGGTGGTGTTGATGTAACGATAAAATGTAATGGTTCAGTACCTTGATTAGTTAGCTGATGAACTCGGCCAGCAGTTACATGCAAACCTTGTTGCGCAGTCAGTTGGTGTATTTGCCCATCAAGCTCGATAGTGGCACAACCACTAAGCACGAAGAAAAATTGCTCTGCATGCTTGTGGTAGTGCTTTACTTCAGCTCCACCCACAGGAACATGTTCTTGAATTACACTCAGTGCATTAGACTTTACCAAATGCCAACCGTCGCAATTGTTACCCCATGTGTAATGCTCTGCGCTGTGTTTGTCTACGATACTCAAAACTTTTTATACATCCCTTGGCTTTGTGGCGCGACAAACTTGTAGCCAAGCTTTTCGTAAAAACCTGGTTTATCAGCCACCATTGTGACATAGCTGCCCTCAAAGGCTGCCGATTCAATGTAACGGTCAACATGTTTCATAATCACTCTGCCTAAGCCTTGCCCTTGGTAGTCAGGTGCCACAGCAATATCAACCACTTCAAAATTACAACCACCATCGCCAATTACACGCCCCATACCAATCAGCTTTTCGTCTTTGCGGATACAAATAGCATAAAGAGAATTTGGTAAACCTGCTCTAGCCGCCGCGAGTGAACGAGCCGACAAACCCGCTTTGCGGCGCATTTCACAGTATTCTTCGGCACTCGGCAGTTGCTCAATAAAACTATATTGCATAATTACTCCTTCTCTGTGGTAACAAAAAAGGCGCCAGAGGCGCCTTTTACTTAAGTCGTTTTGCTACTTATTCAGCAGCTTGAACCACTTTTGGTACCTGAATATCAGCTTGCGCTTTAAGTGCAGCAATAAATACCATGTAGTTTTTATTCACTTGAGCCATGGTGATATTTTGCTTTTGTTGCTCATTAATTTCAGCTTTAGGTGCTTCATTAACAGCTTTTAATGCAACGATTGCTGTATCACCATTGCTTAGGTCAACAACATCAACAACTGGCTTATCTTCAGGGTGTGCCATTTTAAATGCTTGTTGAACAATTGCAGGCGACACCGTATAAGCTTGGCGAGCAAGCGCAGCTTCTTGACGAACAGTTAGTCCTTCAGCCGTTGCTACATCATTTAAGCTCTTTCCAGCTTCAATATCAGCATACAGAGTACGTGCTTTTTCTTTAGCAAGTTCCGATGCTTTTTGTGCTACTAATGTTGCTTTGATTTGCTCAGAAACGTCTTCTAGCGGTTTAGTTGTAGCCGCTTTATGATCGTTTACACGCACAACGATAGCATGCTCATCACCGACTTCAATCACTTCTGAGTTCATGCGATCTTCTAACACTTCAGGTGAGAAAATGGCAGCAACTACTTGAGGGTTGTTTAGCGGTTCAGGTAACGCATTACGTGTAACAAGTTCCGTTTTTTGTACTTCTACGCCAGCTACATCTGCGGCATCTGTTAAAGTATCTGAAATTTCAAACGCAAGTTCACCCATTTGAGTTTGCTTCTCATAAAACGCATTAACTTTCTTAGAGCGTTCAAGTTCAGCGCGAAGTTCATCTTTTACGTCTGCATACGGTTTTACTTGCTGTGTTTGGATGTCAGTAAGCTTAATGATGTGATAACCAAATTCTGATTCTACAACGCCTGATATGTCACCTTTATTTTCAAGAGCATAAGTTGCGTCTTCAAACGCGGGGTCCATCATGTCGCGTTCAATCCAATCTAAGTCACCGCCCATTTCAGCGCTAACAACATCATCAGATGATGATTCAGCTAATTCAGCAAAATCGGCACCGTTATTAAGCTGTGTTAATAGCTCTTCAGCTTTCGCTTTTGCGGCATCATCATCTTCACTGTTATCAATTAAGATATGCGAAACACGACGTTTTTCAGGCTCAACGTATTGTGCGCTGTTTTGGTCATAGTATGCTTTTACGTCATCTTCAGAGACACTTGAATCTAATTCAAGATTTGCTGCATTTAGGTCAATATAGCTTACCGATACTTGCTCTGGTGACAAAAACTGCGGTTGGTTTAAGTCGTAGTAATCCGCAATCTCTTGCTCAGTGACTTCAATACCCTCTTGCAAAGACTCTTTATCAACAACCACATAATCAATGCTACGTGTTTGTTGTTGCAGCGCTACAGTATTATTTAATTCGTTTTCTAAAACAAAATCACTGCCCGCCACTGCACCAACCAATTGGCTGCGTGTCATATCTTCACGTAAATACTCACGAAAAGCGTCTGGTTGGAAGTTCATTTGACGAATAACTTGTAAGTAACGGTCATTGCTAAATTGGCCGCCAACTTGGAAGTAAGGCATTTCTAAAATAGCTTTACGAATACTTTCATCACTGACGCGAAGACCCAATTCTGCCGCTAGTTGAGTTTGCAATTCTTGTTGTACTAAACGGTCGATGACACCTTGACGAATTTGCGCCATGTAATTTGGATCGGCAGCGATTTGTGCGAAGTATTCACCAAATTGTTGCTCTAAACGGCTGCGTTCGTTTTGGTACGCACGGCTGAACTCGGTTTGGCTAATTTTAACTCCATTTACTTCTGCAACGGGCTGCTCTGTGGTTTGTCCTAAATAACCACCAATCCCAGCTAAAGCAAAAGATAAAATCACCGCGCCTAAAATAATTTTGGCTGCAGGTCCCTGCGAACCTTCTCTGATTTTCTCAAGCATTTATTTATCTCTATTCTGATCAGGTAAAAATTATACCAATTAGCTTAATGAAGTATCATTGCGGCTTGGTATCAACCCTGCTCATGTAAAAAAAGCGTATCTTACCAGATACGCTTTTCCACTTGAAGTAACTGGCGCTAAGATACTTAATTTGATCTAAGTGCAATTAAGTATCTTTCACCTAACTAATCGTGTGTTGATTAGTTTACTGCGTCTTTCAGCGCTTTACCTGCTTTGAAAGAAGGAATATTTGCTGCAGCAATCTGGATAGTTTCACCAGTTTGCGGGTTACGGCCTGAACGTGCTGCGCGCTCACGTACAGAGAAAGTACCAAAGCCAACTAGCGCTACTGAATCGCCATCTTTAAGAGCGCCTGAAACAGCCTCGATGAATGAATCTAGTGCACGACCAGCAGCCGCTTTAGAAATGTCAGCATCAGCTGCGATTTGATCGATTAATTGAGATTTATTCACAATATCATCCTCTTTCATTGTTATTATCAAGAGCGATTGTTTTTAAATTAACATCACTGTTTTGAAAATTTATGAGCAAATTAAGTTTATGCTCAGTTTATTATATTTTTCTCAACCCTAGGCCACATAAGGCCTAGGCTTGAAAACTAGTGCTTAACTTATCATACCTTTGGTATTTGAAAAGCCCCTAAATGCACTTTTTTGCGGTTTTTTACTGGTTTTTTTCAGTTTCGACAGAAAAACTCTCAACTGGGTGCTTTAAAGCCAGTTTTAAAACGTCATCAATCCAAGTAACTGGGTGAATTTCAAGGCCCTCTAATACGTTATCAGGGATCTCTTTTAAGTCACGTTCGTTAATTTTTGGAATAATAACAGTTTTAATTCCACCACGATGTGCTGCAAGTAGCTTTTCTTTAAGGCCGCCAATTGGTAATACTTCACCGCGAAGCGTAATTTCACCAGTCATGGCGACATCAGAGCGTACAGGGTTCCCAGTTAAGCTCGATACTAAGCCTGTCACCATGGCAATACCCGCACTTGGGCCATCTTTTGGTGTTGCGCCTTCAGGTACATGCACATGAATATCACGCTTTTCGTAAAAGTCGCTATTAATGCGTAGTTTCTCAGCACGATTACGAACGACCGTCATCGCTGCCTGAATTGACTCTTGCATTACATCACCCAAAGAACCGGTATAAGTTAGCTTGCCTTTACCCGGTACGGCAGCTGATTCGATAGTCAGTAAATCTCCACCTACTTCAGTCCACGCAAGGCCCGTTACTTGGCCAATGCGGTCACCATCTTCTGCTTTACCATAGTCAAAGCGTTGTACACCTAAGAATTCTTCAAGGTTGTTATCGTCGATAAGTACCTTTTTGGTGCCTTTATCAAGCAAGATATTCTTAACCGCTTTACGGCATAGTTTTGATACTTCACGTTCTAAGTTACGAACGCCCGCTTCGCGTGTGTAATAACGAATAATACCAATAATCGCACTGTCTGCTATCTCAACCTCAGACTCTTTTAAACCGTTACGCTTCACTTGTTTTGGAATTAAGTGTTGTTTTGCGATATTCAGCTTTTCATCTTCGGTATAACCCGATAAACGAATCACTTCCATACGATCCAGTAATGGACCTGGGATATTAAAGCTGTTTGAGGTGGCAACAAACATAACATCTGATAAGTCGTAATCCACTTCAAGGTAATGATCAGCAAAATGGCTATTTTGCTCTGGATCGAGCACCTCAAGTAATGCTGAAGCAGGGTCTCCGCGCATATCCGATGACATCTTATCAATTTCATCTAATAAGAATAATGGATTCTTCACACCCACTTTGGTCATATTCTGGATTAACTTGCCAGGCATAGAGCCAATGTAAGTACGGCGGTGACCACGGATTTCAGCTTCATCACGTACGCCGCCTAATGCCATACGCACATATTTACGGCCTGTAGAACGCGCGATTGACTGACCCAATGAGGTTTTACCCACACCTGGAGGTCCTACTAAACATAAAATAGGGCCTTTTAACTTATTGGTACGTTGCTGCACAGCAAGATACTCAATAATGCGTTCTTTCACTTTATCTAAGCCGTAATGGTCGGTATCTAGAATCTTTTGCGCACCCGCTAAGTCTTTTTTCACTTTTGAGCGTTTTTTCCAAGGCACATTGATTAATGTATCAATGTACGAGCGCACAACAGTCGCTTCTGCCGACATTGGCGACATCATTTTTAACTTAGCAAGCTCAGCGTTCGCTTTTTCTTGTGCTTCTTTTGGCATGCCCGACTCTTCAATACGCTTTTTCAGCGCTTCGAATTCATCCGGTACATCATCAAGCTCACCGAGTTCTTTTTGGATGGCTTTCATTTGCTCGTTGAGGTAATACTCGCGCTGCGATTTTTCCATCTGCTTTTTCACGCGGGTACGAATTTTCTTCTCAACTTGCAATAAATCTATCTCGCCTTCCATCAACGCCATTAAGTACTCAAGACGCTCTGTTACATCGGCAATCTCAAGCACTTTTTGCTTTTCAGGTACCTTAAGTGGCATATGTGCCGCCATAGTATCAGCCAGACGTGCAGCTTCATCGATACCTGACACAGAAGTAAGTACTTCTGGTGGAATTTTCTTATTTAGCTTTACATAGCCTTCAAACTGGCTGATTGCGCTGCGAATGAAGATATCTTGTTCTTGCTCGTCGATATGGCTTGATTCAATGAACTGCGCTTCTGCAACAAAGAAATCATCATTATCTAGAAACTTCTCTACACTTGCGCGTTGTGTTCCTTCGACAAGCACTTTAACGGTGCCATCAGGTAGCTTTAATAACTGAAGTACTGTGGCAATAGTACCCACACGGTAAATATCATCTTGCTGCGGATCATCAACTGAGGCGTCTTTTTGCGCCACTAGGAAAATTTGTTTGTCCTTGTCCATCGCCGCTTCTAGGCATTTTATTGATTTTTCACGACCAACAAAAAGCGGGATCACCATGTGTGGATAGACCACGACATCGCGCAGTGCCAACACGGGGATTTCGACTCGATCTGTTCTCTCAAGCGTCATTATATTCTCTTCGCACTTCATTTATTTTAAAGATTACTCAAGTATATGGGGATATGTAAGGGAAAGTTCAACAAATTTATAAAAAAAGGAGCCTTTGGCTCCTTTTTAATGCTTAACTGCTTAATATTTGAACTATCAGGAGATTACTCTGATGCTGCTTTATCTTGATTACCACTTTGGTAAATCAAAATTGGATCAGACTCACCTTTTATCACTGTTTCATCGATAACAACTTTGCTTACTTCATCCATTGATGGCAGCTCATACATAGTATCGAGTAACACACCTTCAACAATCGAGCGTAAGCCACGTGCACCTGTTTTACGCTCCATTGCTTTATGTGCAATCGCTGATAAAGCATCTTCGCGGAACTCAAGCTCAACATCTTCCATCGCGAAAAGTGCTGAAAACTGTTTTGTTAACGCATTTTTAGGCTCGCTAAGGATTTGAATAAGCGCGGCTTCATCAAGTTCAGTCAATGTTGCAACAACAGGTAGACGACCAATAAACTCTGGGATTAAACCATATTTTACAAGATCTTCTGGCTCAACATCTTTAAATGTCTCACTTAAGCTGCGGCTTCCTGATGAGTTTTTAACCTCAGCACCAAAACCAATACCTGTGTTCTTATGACTACGCTGTTCAATCACTTTATCTAAGCCTGCAAATGCACCGCCACAGATAAATAAGATCTTAGATGTGTCAACTTGTAAAAACTCTTGCTGCGGATGCTTACGACCACCTTGTGGTGGTACTGATGCAACCGTACCTTCGATTAATTTAAGTAAAGCTTGTTGAACACCTTCACCAGACACATCGCGGGTGATTGACGGGTTATCTGATTTACGTGAAATTTTATCAATTTCATCAATATAAACGATACCACGTTGTGCTTTTTCTACGTCGTAATCACACTTTTGCAGTAGCTTTTGAATGATATTTTCAACGTCTTCACCTACATAACCGGCTTCAGTTAGCGTAGTCGCATCAGCCATAGTAAATGGTACATCAAGTAAACGTGCCATTGTCTCAGCTAGAAGTGTTTTACCACTGCCCGTAGGACCAATTAGCAAGATATTACTTTTACCCAATTCGATATCTGGGTTGATAGTTTGATTACGTAGACGCTTGTAATGATTGTAAACTGCAACAGATAACACTTTCTTCGCGTGATCTTGGCCAATTACATAGTCATCTAAGTGATTACGAATCTCTTTTGGTACAGGCAGTTTATCAGACGCGTTGTGCTTAGGCGCAATGTCTTTGATTTCTTCCCTGATAATATCGTTACACAGCTCAACACATTCATCACAAATGTATACTGAAGGACCGGCAATTAACTTACGTACTTCATGCTGGCTTTTGCCACAAAAAGAGCAGTATAACAATTTATTACTTTTGTCGCCGTCTGTAGGAGTGTCAGACATTCAGCTACCTCTTTTATTACGTTGGTAGCAGCATCTATCTGCTGCTAATTCACTATGTGTAACTATATCAAAGATTTTTAGTTTTCGCATAGTAAAGGTGATAGCTAATAATACGTAATTACTAGCTATTCAGGTTACTTAGTTTCACGATTCGTGAATACCGAGTCGACTAAGCCATATTCAACTGCTTCACTAGCAGTCATGAAGTTATCGCGGTCAGTATCGCGCGATACAACATCTAACGGTTGCCCCGTATGCTCAGCCATTAAACGGTTTAGCTTATCTTTAATTGACAGAATTTCACGCGCATGGATTTCAAAATCAGATGCCTGACCTTGGAAACCACCTAATGGTTGGTGGATCATGACACGTGAATTTGGTAAACAGAAACGCTTACCTTTAGCACCACCTGAAAGCAAAAATGCACCCATGCTTGCCGCTTGACCGACACAAATTGTGCTTACATCCGGTTTGATAAAATTCATTGTATCGTAAATTGCCATACCAGCAGTCACTGAACCACCAGGCGAATTAATGTAAAGATAAATATCTTTTTCTGGGTTTTCTGATTCTAAAAATAGCATTTGCGCAAGAATCAGGTTTGCCATGTTATCTTCAACTTGGCCAGTTAAGAAAATAATGCGCTCTTTTAAAAGACGAGAGTATATATCATATGAGCGCTCACCTTTCGCTGTTTGCTCAACAACCATAGGGACTAATGCGTTTAGAGGGTCTATCATACCGCTGTTCATTCTTGTTTAATTCCTTATCCGCTGCGACTCATCCTTACAATAAGGAAAGCACATTTATACTAATATTAATAAAGCTATCTATTTAATCTTTTAAACTATATAGGAACTTATCAGAACAAATTCAATCCTCGTCGAACAAAGTTCTGCAATAACATCAGCATTGTTGGTTTTTGTGAAACTAATATCCACAAACTAAAATGGCCCGGGTACGCTGTATAAATACAGAGTAACACGAGCCATTTAATCGCTAGCGAGAGCTTAAGTCAATGACTTATTAAGCACCTTGCTGTGGATTCATGATGTCGTCGAATGCTTTTTCAACGTCAGTCACGTTTGCTTTAGCTAGAATTGCTTCAACTGCTTGCTCTTCCATAGCAACGTTGCGCATTTGTTGCATAAGCTGATCGTTTGCTTTGTAGTATTCTACAACTTCAGTTGGATCTTCATATGCAGATGCAACCGTTGCAATTAGCTCTTCAACTTTAGCATCATCAACTTTAAGCTCGTTCGCCTTGATAACTTCACCTAATAATAGGCCAGTTTTAACGCGAGTAATAGCTTGCTCGTGGAAAAGCTCAGCTGGAAGCTCAGGCATGTTTTTAGCGTCGCCACCGAAACGTTGTGCAGCTTGCTGACGTAGAGCATCAATTTCTTGATCTACTAGCGCTTTTGGCACTTCGATTTCGTTATTTTCTAAAAGACCTTTGATTGCTTGATCTTTAACGTTAGCTTTAACCGCTTGGTCAAGCTCACGCGTCATGTTCTTTTTAACTTCTTCTTTAAGAGCGTCAACACCGCCTTCAGCTACACCGAATTTAGTTGCGAACTCATCATTAAGCTCAGGAAGCTCTTGAGTTTCAACTTTTTTCACAGTAATTGTGAAAGAAGCCGCTTTACCTTTCAAGTTTTCAGCGTGGTACTCTTCAGGGAAAGTTACTTCAGCAACAACTTCTTCGCCCGCTTTTTTGCCAACGATGTTGTCTTCAAAACCTGGGATCATACGACCTTGACCAAGTTCTAGAGGGAAGTCTTCAGCTTTACCACCTTCAAACTCTTCACCGTCGATAGAACCAACGAAATCGATAGTTACACGGTCATTTTCACCTGCAGCTGCGTCAACTTCAGTCCACGAAGCATGTTGCTTACGTAACGTTTCTAGCATGTTAGCTAAGTCTTCATCAGTGACAGAAACAGCTGGTTTTTCAACAGCGATTTTATCTAAACCTTGGATTTCAACTTCTGGGTAAACTTCGAAAGTTGCATCGAATTCTAAATCTTTACCAGCTTCTAACGCTTTTGGCGCGAAAGTAGGCGCACCTGCTGGGTTAATTTTCTCTGAAACGATTGCTTCAATGTAGTTGCGTTGCATTAATTCGCCAGCAACTTCTTGACGTACTGCTGCACCGTAACGCTTGTTGATGATAGACGCTGGTACTTTACCAGGACGGAAACCATCGATACGCTGGGTTTTAGACAGTTGTTGTAAGCGTTTTTTTACTTCAGTCTCAACGTTCTCTGCAGGAACGGTGATGGTCAGACGGCGCTCAAGGCCTTGAGTCGTCTCAACAGAAACTTGCATGATTTACCTCAATCTTCAATTTTGGCGACTGTTCGCCTTCCTTACAAACAAGGTGATCTCTATGAGTGATAGCAAGTTTTAACGCTGAAAATTTCAACTTAAAACGGCGCATTGTAACCATGAGATACCATTGCTGCTTTGCCTCTATGGGCACTATGTTAAACAATAGACGCGGCATTATAACCTAATATTTATGATAGTCGAGTCTAGGGGGCAATTATTTGGCGTATATAGCAGCAATCAGCGTTCAAATGCGTAAAAAACGAACGCAGTAAAATAACAACGATGAATTAAGCTGGTTTGAAGGTATGAAATATGAATTTAAGAAGCTTTTAGCGAGGAATTAAAGCTTAAAAGTGGTCGGCGATGCAAAATTTGCACCTGCGACTGAATTGGATATACCCAAATCAATCGTTCTTTGACCTTGAACTTTCTAAAAGTGGTCGGCGATGCAGGATTTGAACCTGCGACCCCTTGGACCCAAACCAAGTGCGCTACCAAACTGCGCTAATCGCCGATACTGAGAGAAGTTTTGAAAATAAATACCACAATTTATAGTGGTCGGCGATGCAGGATTTGTACCTTCGACTGAATTGGATATACCCAAACCAATCGCTCTTCGACCTTTAACTTTCTAAAAGTGGTCGGCGATGCAGGATTTGAACCTGCGACCCCTTGGACCCAAACCAAGTGCGCTACCAAACTGCGCTAATCGCCGATATCTTAGAGTAAATTGGGGTGACTGATGGGGCTCGAACCCACGACAACCGGAATCACAATCCGGGGCTCTACCAACTGAGCTACAATCACCACGGCATTTACATATTTTCAAATGGCGCACCCGGAAGGATTCGAACCTTCGACCAACGCCTTAGAAGGGCGTTGCTCTATCCAGCTGAGCTACGGGCGCATCGAAAACTTCAAAAGTTTGCCTGTAAGCACCGCTTCTTAAAGAAGAAGTGGTCGGCGATGCAGGATTTGAACCTGCGACCCCTTGGACCCAAACCAAGTGCGCTACCAAACTGCGCTAATCGCCGATGCTTACTATTGTTTGCGAGTGACCTCGTTAACAACGGGGTGCATAATAGTGATTTGGCTGGGTTAGGTCAAACATTTTTTTAAGAAAATAATTCAATCGGTCACTTTTAGTTCATAATGGTTAAATATTGCAAATATAAGCTAAAATTTGGACTCTTTTTTATAAATCGACGCTTTATATAAGATTGCATCTTGGCGCTATGATGCTTTTCTGCGAAAATACGCAACATAAAATAAATATGATTTATTTATCCACACCCCTTTATCGGATAATCATATTTAAATGTATCAGTATCAAGTTAACTAACCCCAATGAAAGGTCACCCATGACGGCAAACATCATCGATGGTAAGGCAATAGCTAAACAAGTACGCAGCAATGTAGCAGAACGCGTTGCAGAGCGTGTAGCGAACGGATTACGTGCTCCAGGACTCGCAGTCGTGTTAGTAGGTCAAGATCCAGCAAGCCAAGTGTATGTTGGTTCTAAACGTAAAGCATGTGAAGAAGTCGGCTTTGTATCTAAGTCTTATGATTTACCTGGCGACACCACTGAACAAGATTTACTTGCATTAATAGATCAACTAAACGAAGACAAAGAAGTAGACGGTATTTTAGTTCAATTACCTTTACCGCAAGGCCTTGATGCTGAAAAAATTCTTGAGCGTATCACTCCTCACAAAGACGTTGATGGTTTCCACCCGTATAATATTGGTCGCTTAGCGCAGCGTATGCCTGCACTTCGTCCTTGTACGCCAAAGGGGATCATCACCCTACTCGACTCTACAGGTGTTCGTTACAAAGGCATGCATGCTGTGGTTGTTGGCGCATCAAACATTGTTGGTCGCCCTATGTCACTTGAACTTTTACTTGCAGGCTGTACAACAACGGTGTGTCACAAGTTTACTCAAGATTTAGAAACGCATGTTCGCCGCGCTGATTTATTAGTTGTTGCGGTTGGAAAGCCTGAGTTTATTCCGGGTGACTGGGTTAAAGAGGGTGCCATTGTGATTGATGTGGGCATTAATCGTCTTGATTCGGGTAAGCTTGTTGGTGACGTTGAATACGATGTAGCAGAACAAAAAGCACATTTTATCACGCCTGTACCTGGTGGTGTTGGCCCGATGACTGTGGCAAGCTTAATCGAAAATACGCTTGAAGCTTGTGAAAAATATCACAGCTAAACGCTAAGTTTTGTAAAAGGGCTGCCAATTGGCAGCCCTTTTTGTTTATGCTTTTTGTCTACTAGAACGAATAACCTTCAACATCTGTGGCAGTACTGAAAATACGATCATCATGGCCATAATCAAGTATTGCCAATCTTGGTATTGCTCGCTAAGTAAAATAACAGCACATACGATACCCGCAATTGGGTTTGCAATAGTCCCGAATGAAAACTCAGCAACAGTCATACGCCCTAATAACCACACATACAGTATATAGGCGATGGCGGTATTGGGCACGATTAACCAAAAGAATGCAGAATATTGCAGCGTTGAGATAGGCTCAAATACCACTTGGTATTGCTCTGAGTGAAGTAAACTGCCATCAATAAACGCAGCCAATAATAAAATAGTGCCGCCAATGATTAACTGCCAGGTAAGTACAACCCACCAATGTATATGCACCGACAAACTTTGTACTAAGGTGCTACCAATCACAATAGTAAGTAAAGCCCCAAATAAAGCAGCCACTCCCAATACATTCAATGCTACGTGTGCTGGGTCAAACAACAACCACGCCAATACCACCAGCGTCATAGCGCAGAGTGCTTGAATTTTTGCAGGGCGCTGCCCTTTCGTAAGCCAAGCATATAACAAAGCCACAACAGGCACAGACACCATCCCTACCCCAGCAATGGCAGCAGGAAGATTCACTGCCATAATAAAAATAAACGCAAAAAACAGCGCAATATTCACAGCGCCTAAGGTCAATAAACTTGGCCACTGAGAGCGGGTCGGTAAACTAGGTTTAAGCAATAAAAGTAATAACCCTGCAGGTAATGCACGCACTGCGCCTAATAACAATGGTGGCCAATCTGGTGTGGCATATTTAGTTACTGCGTAAGTGGTACCCCATAAAAAGGCAGGGATCATGGCAAGTAAGATATTCAAAGTCAGTCCTTGTTAAAGCAAAGTAACGCCAAGGTAAAACCTCAACTTTAGTTGAGGTCAATATTAAAAATAAATTTTTAAAACAAAAAAGGTTGCCGACATTGGCAACCTTTTGATGTGTAATTTTAGATTGATACTTATGCTTTACGCCATGTTGTTTTGCCAGCAGAATCTTCCAGTACCACACCAAGTGCATTCAATGCATCACGGGCTTCATCAGCTGCCGCCCAATCTTTACTAGCACGGGCCTCATTACGTTTTGCGATTAACCCTTCGATATGTGCAACTTCGTCATCAGCTTGACCACCTTGTAAAAAAGCTTCTGGATCTTGCTGTGCAACACCTAATACCTCTGCAACACTGCGCAGTACATAAGCAAGTTTACCTGCTTGCTCTGCATCGCTGTCTTTAACACGGTTTAGCTCTTTTGCTAACTCAAATAACACAGGTAGCGCTTCTGGGGTGTTGAAGTCATCATCCATCGCCTTTCTGAATTTAGCCACATAGTCATTGCCTGTTAAATCACATTCAATTGGCGTTACGCCGCGCAGTGCAGTGTAAATTCGCTCAAGAGAGGAGCGCGCTTGCTCAAGGTTTTCTTGCGAATAGTTAAGCTGGCTACGGTAATGACCTGAAATTAAGAAGTATCGAACTGATTCAGCATCGTACTCTTTTAATACATCACGCACGGTAAAGAAGTTGTTTAATGACTTAGACATCTTCTCTTTATTAACCTGTACCATACCTGTGTGGATCCACGTATTCACGTATTTACCGTTATTTGCACAGCATGACTGAGCAATTTCGTTTTCATGGTGCGGGAACTGTAGATCTGAACCACCACCGTGAATATCAAAGTGCTCACCTAGGTGTTTAGAGCTCATTGCCGAACATTCGATGTGCCAACCAGGACGCCCTTCCCCCCATGGTGATGACCATGATGGCTCGCCAGGCTTGGCTTTTTTCCAAAGTACGAAATCAAGTGGATCTTGCTTATCTTGTGCAACTTCAACGCGAGAACCAGCCTGTAGCATGGTTAGGTCTTGTTGCGATAAAGCGCCGTATTGCTCAAAGGTTGATACATCAAACAATACGTCGCCATCTGCTGCAACATACGCATGGCCTTTAGTAATTAAACGCTCAACCATCGCGATGATTTCATCCATATGGTTTGTCACTGTAGGCTCAACATCAGGACGCAGCATATTTAAGCTATCAAAGTCTTCATGCATCGCCTTGGTCATACGCAAGGTTAAATCATTGATTGACTCATCATTTTCATTAGCACGCTTGATAATTTTATCGTCAACATCAGTAATGTTACGAACATATTTTAAGTCATAACCAATGTGGCGAAGGTAACGAACAATGACGTCAAAACCGACGAATGTACGGGCATGACCGATGTGACAGTAATCATAAATGGTGATACCACACACGTACATGTCGATTTTGCCATCAACAAGGGGTTTAAACTGCTCTTTTTGTCGCGTAAGTGTGTTGTAAATTTGTACCATTTATAAAATGTCCTTAACGGTGTTTTGAGATTCTTTATGGTAACACTTGCAAAGCCGCCGCTCTAGCGCTTTATCAATCGAATAAGCACTTTGTTAATCTGTCTCAATAAGCACTTTGTTAATCCAAGGCAACTACTATAAAATAGCCCCATTATTAAACCAGATATAGGAAACCTCATGGTTGTACTACACACAAACTTTGGTGACATCACTATCAAGATGCACGAAAGCGATGCACCAAACACAGTTAAAAACTTTTTAGAGTATGCAAACTCTGGCTTTTACAACGGTACTATTTTTCACCGTGTAATTGATGGTTTTATGGTACAAGGCGGTGGTTTTGAGCCAGGTATGGTTCAAAAAGAAGTAAACAACCCTATCGAAAACGAAGCTAATAATGGCCTTGCGAATAAAGTAGGTACATTGGCAATGGCACGTACGCCGGATCCACATTCAGCGACTGCGCAGTTCTTCATTAACGTTAACGACAATGACTTCTTAAACTTCAGCAGTGAAACATCACAAGGCTGGGGCTACTGCGTGTTTGCAGAAGTTGTTGAAGGTATGGACGTGGTAAACAAAATCAAAGGTGTTGCAACTGGCAGCGCTGGTTTCCACCAAGACGTACCACTTGAAGATGTAATCATCGAAAAAGTAACGGTTAGCTAATTTAACCGTTAAGTTTTTTAAGCGGGCCTTTGCCCGCTTTTTTGCGAGTAACCATGAAACAAAGTTATTTTATTGCCGATCTCCATTTAACAGAAAACCGCCCTGACATCACCGCAGCATTTTTTGATTTTCTTGATAACAAGATTATTAATGATGATGTTGATGCACTGTATATTTTGGGTGACTTTTTTGAAGTATGGGTAGGTGATGACTATCAGACTGATCTTTCAAAGAGTGTTGCCGCACGTTTAGGCCTAGTAAGTGAAAGTGGTACAGAGGTGTTTTTTATTCATGGCAATCGCGATTTTATTATGCGAGAAGGCTATGCAAAAAGCGCGAGTATGACTTTATTGCCTGAGCAGGTCGTTATTGATTTATATGGCACTCCAACAGTTATCTTGCACGGCGATGAAATGTGCACCCAAGATGTTGAATATCAAAAGTTCCGCAAAAAAAGTCGTGGTTGGTGGTGGCCTAAACTAATGCTTGCTATGCCGCTTTGGTATCGCAAAAAGATTGCCCGCAACGCTCGTGAAAAATCTAAACAAAGCCAAGCTGGCAAAGCGTTAGAAATCCTTGATGTAACTGAAGATGCGGTATTAGCAATGTTTGAAAAGCATCAGGTTGCTAATATGATCCACGGTCATACACACAGACCCAACGTACATCACTACAGGGTAAATAATAAGACATTGACTCGCACTGTACTCGGTGATTGGTATGAGCAAGGGTCGTACCTAAGGGTTACACCTGCTAATCAAGAGCTAATCAGCTCGCCACTTTAAATAATAGAAACTTTGACTATGCTTGAATAGAGTTTTTACTAAAAAGCGTGTGTCATGATTGTTCGGTTAACCTGTTTGTTTTGTTGTTTAATGCTAAGTTTTTCTCCTTATAGCCAAACTTGGCGATTAGTCACAGAACCATTCCCACCTTTCCTTATCGACAACAACGAAAAGCCGGGCTGGGTTCATGAACTCGTTGTTAGCGCACTAAAAAGTCAAAATAAAAATGTAGAGATTGAGTATACTCATTGGGCTCGCGCATTAAAGCTTGCGCAGCGACATAAACGTGTCGCGGTTATTGGTGCTTTTTATACCCTAAAAAGGGCGAAAATATTTACCTATTCTCTACCTCTTGCGACAGCTGATATTGTGCTTTTGAAACGTGCTGATAGTGAGATTACCTATTCAGGTTCCTTATACTCTCTGACTCCTTACACAATCAGCAAAGGAGAAGACTATGTTATAAGTGAGGAGTTTGAACACCACCCTCAACTTGCGGTTACGACAACACATAGTCTAATAGAAAGCTTAACCCTTTTAATACATGGCCGTGTAGACCTCGTTGCCGGCACAAAAGAAGTCGCATTATACTGGTTAGAAAATAACGAAACCTTGCAAAATTTCAAACACTCGGAAATAAAGGTCATCACCCCTTTCCTATCAACTCAAATGTTACACGTTATTACGGCCAAAGATCACCCTCAATCTGACTATTTTCAGCAAGATTTATATACAGGGTTACAAACTATTGTGGCAAATGGAGACGCCGAAAAAATATTAAAACGTTATGATTTTGACACGAATCAAACTGACAAAGTTTTAGCGTTGCTTAGCAAAAATTTTAATTAGCCAAGTTCGTAAGTCATTTATTTTGCTTAGTATAGAGGCTATAACGCCTCTATACTAAAATAACCTAACAGCCAGTGCTCACGGAATTATTTGTGCAAGTTGTCACCCCACCCGAGGTCGAACAGGTTGTATAATTTATTTCTCGAGTACAGTCACCCCCTCTAATAAGCGTCCCCCCTCCTGGGCCTGTAACAATCCCGCCAATTCCACCACCTCCAGGCGAACTCATTTGCGTTGTTGCACCTTCAATACTTTCTAAATTTTCGATTAAACAATTAGAAACAAGTGTATCTGTTAAAGTAACATTGATGCCACTCATAAAAGTGCCAATTTCAATGCCATCAACGAGTGAAGCCCCTCTATCTAGAGTGAAAGTAAGATTCAGATCTCTTGCCCCATTAGTTATTGATTGACCATGATAACCCACTTTAAACACTAATTTATTACTTGAATTACCATAAGAACGCGTTGCATACACACCGACTTTATCGTGGCTTAATGAAAGTGAAATCCCTGCACTATTTTTACCAATATGAATCCCCGAAACTTTCACTTGAGTATCAGTAATAAACTCATTCCAGCTACCTTTACCAAGGCGAGTGGCTATTTGAGCATGCATTTCTTTTTTAATACTTCTACGTGCATCAATGCTCGTTAAATAAAAAGATGGGTGATTGGCACAACTTTCATCAGAACTAGCAAGCGTGGAACGTGTTGAATCATCCCCCCAGTTTCCTGCATGTACAGTCACTGTTGAGTTAGTTGTAACAGTACCGGCTTCATTCACAGCCCGCCTAAATTCACTATCTATCTCATAAAAGTCATCAAGTGCAGCGGCTTCAGCGCTATTGAGTGTAGTATCTATTGCTTTGACTTTTACCGTTTTACTATACTGGGTTTGTTGCTCTGTAGTAATTATAAATTTAAACGCCACTCGCTGCAGTGCATTAGCGACAATAACCTCTTTTGAAGTTATATTACAAAGATAGGTCGTTACCCCAAACTCTGGCTTACCATCATTTAAATTCCTAACTTCACAGTTAGGCCTCTCATAATATAATTTTGCAATACGCAGTGCCTCTCTATAGTCACATGTATCACACGCTTTTGCTTCTGTAAGTGCTGCTGCAGCATCATTTGCAATAAACAATACGCTCACAGCCAACATTAATATCAACTTATATTTCATCTTATTTCCTTACCCTCAATATCAAGGGGTCATCCATTTTGTTTTAATCAAGGTTATAAAATACATACGTCAATACTTTGGACCATTTATGGGTATTTTAGATTTACAGCATTGTCAATATTTATTTTTTTATAAAGAATAAGGCTCTTGAAAATAGCTGGGGGTAGGGTTTATAAAATAAGAAAGTAAAATGATAGCAAAGAGCTTGTTAATAATCGCTCCTTGCTGTTGGATTACATCGCTTTTTAAACTGGCACGCCACTGTGAAACTTAAAATCGTCATCAGGCGTTGCAATCAGCTCAGCCTCAATTTGACCAAAAAAATCAACACGCTCGGTAATATCAAATTCACTGATTTCCTGTGCAAGGGTCAAGTAATCTTGGTAATGACGGGCTTCTGAGCGCAGTAATGAAATATAAAAATCCCCTAACCGCTTATCAACATGAGGAGCGAGCTTAGCAAACCGTTCACACGAGCGGGCTTCGATGTAAGCACCGATAATGAGTTTATCGACTAGCGCATCTGGCTCATAGGTTTTTACATGGCGCAGCATACCCTTTGCGTAGCGACATGGCGTAATGCTTTTATATTCAATACCATACTCATCCATGATCTCAAGCACTTGATAAAAGTGATGCAGCTCTTCTTTTATAAGCATGACCATTTTATCAATCAGATCTTGCCCGTAAGGCGAGTTCGATTTTGGGATCATTGATTTAGTTAGCTTGTTTTTATCTGCAAGCTCTCGCCAATCCCCTTCTCGTTTATAAATAAGTGTTTCAAAAGGTTTTAGCCATGCAAGTAATGCATCACCACTTTCTTTATCAACTGCATACTTACGAATTAAAAACATCGCTGACTGAGCAGCTTTCAATTCACAAATAAGGTGATCAATTAATACCACATCTAAGTTTTCTTGTTTGATTGCCGCAGCAATCCACTCATCTGGCGTTTCACACTTTAAAAAAGAATGGATAGGAGCGAGTAAAGCAGAGTAAGGCACTAAATAAATTCTCATCAATAAACGTGGTTAGATTTTACCATATAAATACACCGCCATTCTATGACCCATATCAGTGCAAAACTAATTTCTATATGTACTAAAGACTTATACATGGCCCGTCACTTCCAGTATTTCAGGTTCTTGACAATATTTAATAAGTGGACCATAACTTAATCAAAGCTGTACAAAAATAAAACAGCTCATATTCCTATTTACAGGGGCAACAATTATGATTTTGAACCACTTATGGGGCTTATACGCCCACCCACTCGAAGAATGGCAAACAATTGATAATCGCCATGAAAGCTTGCGTTATAGCTTATCGCACATCTTACTCATTGCATGTATTCCATCCATCATGGGCTATTATTCATCAGTCCATCTAGGTTGGAGCATTGGCTCTGGCGAGGCAGTATTTTTAACGCATGATAGCGCGCTTCTGATTGCGATAGCCATGTACTTTGCGCTTATAGTTGGCGTATTTGCACTGGCTTACTTGGCGCATTGGATGGCCGTGACCTTTGGTGCAAAACCTACCTTTACTCAAACCCTAGAACTTGCTGCTTACACAGCAACGCCGGTGTTTATGTCTTCATTTGCGGCGTTTCTACCAGAGCTTTGGTTTGTGGTGTGTGTAGGCCTTGTAGCCCTCGCCTACTCTGTTTACCTGCTCTACACTGGGGTGCCAATTTTAATGCACATTCCTGAAGAACGAGGCTTTATTTATGCCAGTTCAGTGGTCACTTGCGGATTAATTCTACTGGTCATAATCCTTGCTGCGACAGCAATTCTGTGGACAAACGGTATTGTCCACCCGATGTTTACCTAAATTATTTCCTTTCTTTCCACAAGCAAAAAAGGAGCTATCTAGCTCCTTTTTCATGTATTAGTCTAAAAACTAATTAGTCTGCACTGTTTTCTTCTTGGTTATGTAATTCTAAACCTGAAGACATTGCGTTTTCACGCGTTGATTTTGCAGAATCATTACGTAGACGATCGATATGGTTAAGATATTCTTGATCGATATCACCCGTTATATATTGTCCATCGAATACCGAGGTTTCAAAACGCGTGATTTCAGGGTTTTCTTGGCTCACCGCTGAGATTAAATCATCAAGAGACTGGAAAATGAGACCATCAGCACCAATGCTTGCATTAATATCTTCCACTTCACGACCATGAGCAATTAACTCAGCAGCCGAAGGCATGTCAATTCCATAGACATTCGGGAAACGAATTTCTGGTGCAGCTGATGCAAAATAAACATTCTTTGCACCCGACTCACGAGCCATCTCAACGATTTGCGCTGACGTAGTACCACGAACAATTGAGTCATCGACAAGCAATACGTTTTTACCCTTGAACTCACGGTCAATGGCATTCAGTTTTTGACGAACTGACTTCTTACGCATTTCTTGACCTGGCATGATGAAGGTACGGCCAATGTAACGGTTTTTAACGAAACCTTGACGGTATGGCAGGTTAAGCGCTGATGCAATCTCAAGCGCCACATCGCATGACGTTTCAGGGATTGGAATAACCACGTCGATGTCTTTATCAGCCCATTCACGTGCTATCTTTTCACCTAACTTAGTCCCCATGTTTACACGCGTTGCATAAACAGACATACGATCAATGGTTGAATCTGGTCGCGCAAAATAAACGAACTCAAAAATACACGGCGAATACGTTGCTTTTTCTGCACACGCTTGTGAGAAAAGCTGACCTTCTTCAGTTACGTAAATAGCTTCACCTGGCGCTACATCGCGGACAAACTCAAAGCCATCTGTTTTTAATGCAACGCTTTCTGATGCAAACATGTACTCAGTACCGTTCGCTGTTTCACGCTTACCAAATACAAGCGGACGAATACCGTTCGGGTCACGAAAGGCAACAATACCGTGGCCGATAATCATTGCTATTGTTGCGTAACCACCCGTTACTTTGTTATTTACTTGTGTTACTGCTGTGAAGATATCTTCAGCATCGAGTTTAAGTTTATTAGACTTACTTAACTCATGCGCCATGATATTAAGTAATATTTCAGAGTCAGATGTTGTATTAACATGACGGCGAGCTTCTGAAAATAATTGCTCTTTTAATGCTTCAGCGTTTGTTAAATTACCATTGTGTGCAAGTGCAATACCAAACGGTGAGTTAACATAGAAAGGTTGCGCTTCCGACGAGCTAGAAGATCCAGCTGTCGGATAACGAACATGACCAATACCAATCGTACCTTGAAGGCGTTTCATGTGACGGGTATGAAACACATCTTTCACAAGGCCGTTGGCTTTACGTAAGCTAAACGTATTATTTTCAATGGTAATGATGCCAGCTGCATCTTGACCGCGGTGTTGCAAAACAGTTAAGCCATCATACAGCGCCTGATTAACAGGAGAAGTTCCGACTATGCCAACGATACCACACATTAAATTTATCCTCGCCGATTAACGGTTTACCGAATTTAAAAAGCTCGAGTTGTTTTCGAGGTACGAAAAGAACCACTCAACAACAAAGCCAAATTCTGGAATCAAAATAGAGTTACCCCACCAGTGCGTATTAGGTGCACCGGTAAAAGCATCAAGAAAGAAGAGTAACGCGCTTACGACCAACACGCCACGAAGAGCACCAAACACTATGCCGAATACACGGTCGGTGCCAGATAAACCAGTACGTTGTACAAGCTCACCTAAAATATAGTTTAGTAATCCACCCAACAGGAGTGTCGCAAAGAATAATATGGCTATTGCGGCTGCATTTCTTAAAAGGGGTTCTGAAATACTTGTTAGGAAGGAAGCTAAATATTGGTAAAACAAACTAGAGATGATAAATGCACCAGCCCATACAGCTAATGACATTGCTTCTTTTACGAAGCCACGTATTAAGCCGATGATAGTGGATAGTGCAATAATGCCAAGTATGGCGTAATCAACCCAGATCATAAGAACCAACTAGTCGTTAATTTGGGGCGCATTCTATACCCAAACCACCTGTGGATGCAAGAATTCAGCATGAGATAAAACGCATTTAGGCAAGGCATTGATTGTAGGCAATGGTGTCCCCTTGTCAAAATCAATAACGCAGAATAAACGCGTTTTAGCCATGCCCTTCGGGCGCTTCACAGGGCTTCCACTACTGTGTTGTGGCAACTTGAAAGGTACCTACTACTGATTACCTCGACCTAAGTTCAAAGCCCTGTGATAGCGATGAAACATGGATCTACCGGTGGTTTGGGTATCCTTTGCCAGATCATTTTGTAATTTCAAACTGAGTAACTTTGCCGTTTAACTTGGTTAACTGCTTTAACTCAACAAGCTTACTTTCTAACTCTTTCTTGCTAAGTGAAGGACCTACAAAGACTTTTGTCAGTGTTCCATTCGGGGTTTTGATTGGACGAGTAAAGGTTTTAAAGCCATTCGCTTTGAGCTTTTCAAGTAACGACTTTACATTAGGCGCATGTGAGAAACTACCTAATTGGATTACATAAGCCATTTGCGTGAGGTTTTCTTCTGGCTTACGAGCAGGCTCCGATGTTTTTACTACTGGCTTGGCTACTTTAACAACTTCAACAGGATCTTGAGTTGATGCTTCAACCATTTTAGGTGCATCATCAAATTGCTCAGTTTGCTCTGCTGTAAGCTCAGCATCATTCGCTTGTGCATTTTCGACAGGTATTTCAGCAGGCTGCTCTGCAGAGGCAACTTTACTATCAATTTCATCTTGTAAGTCAATCGTTGTGAACTCAGGGCGTTCAGGAATTGCTTTAAAACCTTCTGTATAGTGAACTTTCTCTCCATCCAAAATATTTGGAATAAAGACAATAGCCGCCACAACCACAATGGTGGTCCCTACTAAGCGATTAATAAACCCTGCGTTCACCGAATTCCTCTCTATTTTTTAAAATAGCTGATTGCTGCAGCCACGGTTATAAATGAGCCAAACACAATTACTAAGGTGTTATTGTCTACATTTGGTAATAGTGTGTCTAGCGCAGTTTCAACACTGTCATATTGCGTACTAGGCGCTGTTGATGTCGTTTCAGCCAATGCCTTTGCAAGGTTTTCAACCTTATCGCCGCGAAAACAATCTAAACTGGCTAACGACCACTCGTGAACAACATCCGCCACAGCTGACATTGCTGCCACTTTATCTTTATCTGCAAGCATAGCGACTAATGCATGAATTTTAAACCCTTGATCTTTATACACGCTTAATTTACGCGCCAAATAACGGGCCGATTCAGGGTTATGTGCCACATCGGTAAAAATAAGAGGCTTTTCATTTAGCTGCTGAAAACGTCCTTCAACTGTTAAATTAGCTAAACAATCGCGTACTTGTTGCTCACTAGGTAGTAAGTCAAGTTTAGCCAATAAGGTCAACGCAGTGGCAGCATTTTGACAAGGGATCGCAGGTTTAGCTAAGCGCCAATCTTTACCTTTGTACTGCCAATTAAAACCTTCACTGTCTTCAGTGAATTTAAAATCACGGCCAGATAACACCATATCAGCGTTAATTTCATTACCATAATCAGTCACTGTATGCGGAATCGCTAAATCGCCAACAACAGCTGGTGTATTGGTACGGAAAATACCAGCTTTATCATACCCAACAAGTTCACGAGTATCGCCTAGGTATTCTTTATGATCTAGATCGATAGTTGTGATCACACAAGCATGCGGGTTCACGATATTCGTCGCATCATAGCGGCCACCTAAACCCACTTCTAACAATACATAATCAACAGCGTAACGTTTAAAAATTGCCAGTGCACCTAACGTGCCGTACTCAAAATACGTCAGTGGCGTCTCACCACGGCCCTTTTCCAGCATATCGAAAGCATCAACATGGAATTGGTCATCAAGCTCTTGGCCATTAATACGTACGCGTTCGTTGTAACGAATTAGGTGTGGAGAAGCATATGTACCCACACTAAAACCTTGTGCTAGTAATAGGCTTTCTAGGCAACGCGCTGTGGTGCCTTTACCATTGGTACCTGCAATTAAGATTATTTTGCTCGGTGTATCGAGTAAGCCAATTTGGTTTGCAACGCGAGCAACGCGCTCTAGACCCATCTCGATATTGGCAGGGTGAACACTTTCTAAATAACAAAGCCAATCATCAAGGCTTGATGATTGGCTAGGAAGGATTTCTGTCATAGCGATTAATCAGTTAAGCTGAAATTTACGCTACTCTATGCTCTTGTTCAGTAGAAGGCAAGTTCATAAATTTCGCTAAGATACGCGCAAGGGTGTCACGCATTTCACGACGGTCAACAATCATGTCGATTGCACCGTGCTCTAGCAAAAACTCACTGCGTTGGAAACCTTCAGGCAGAGTTTCACGGACTGTTTGCTCGATTACACGAGGGCCGGCAAAGCCAATAAGTGCTTTTGGTTCAGCAACGTTTACATCACCAAGCATTGCCAGTGACGCAGATACACCACCCATTGTTGGGTCGGTTAATACTGAGATAAACGGTAAGCCTTTTTCGCTCATTTTCGCCAGTGCAGCACTTGTTTTTGCCATTTGCATCAATGACATAAGTGCTTCTTGCATACGGGCACCGCCTGATGCTGAAAAACAAATAAGTGGCATATTATGCTCTAAACATTGATCTACAGCTTCAACAAAACGAGCACCGACTACTGACGCCATAGAGCCACCCATAAACGAGAACTCAAAAGCAACAGCAGCAACAGGAATACCTTTTAGGCGACCTTTCATTGCCACAAGTGCGTCTTTTTCGCCGCTTGCTTTTTGTGCTTGGGTAATACGGTCAGAGTATTTTTTAGAATCTTTAAACTTTAATACGTCTTTTGGTTCGTGCTCTGCACCAATTTCTTGACGATCAGCGTCATCTAAAAAGTTTTCAAGACGTTTACGGCCACTTAAACGCATATGGTGATCACATTTTGGACATACGTTAAGTGACTTTTCTAATTCTGCTTTATATAAAATTGAATCACAGTCTGTACACTTTGCCCAAACCCCTTCTGGGATTTCTTTTCGGCCTGACGATTTAGTCGTTTTAGGTAAGATTTTTTCTAACCAACTCATTTGCAACTCTCTTAATACTGTTCTGTGTCGCAGTCTGCTTAATTGGGAATACTGATTGATATTTCTGACAACCAATAAACAGACAGATTTTTTCAATTAAAACATGAATTACCCGCAGACGATATAAAAAACTGGTCTTAGTAGTGTACTACCAAGTGTTAACTGTCTGAATCAGGTAAAAACAAAGGCCCTAATGGTGTTTTAGGGATCTCAAACTGCTCAGGGTAATCCACATCCACTAAATAAAGACCCGCAGCTTTAGCTGTCGCACTGGCTTTGGCTCTCTCTTTTAAATCAAGTAACTCTTTTAACCAAACAGGTTCATGCTTATGTAAACCAATGTCCATCAAGCAACCAGTAATATTACGTACCATGTGATGTAAAAACGCATTGGCTTTAATATCAATGATCACATAATCACCTTGGCGTTTTACCGACAAATGGTGAATAGTACGATTTGCTGTATTTGCTTGGCAATGCAGTGCTCTGAACGATGTAAAGTCGTGTTCACCTATTAAATACTGACAGGCTTGTTGCATTTTAGTTTCGTCTAATGGGTGATGAAAATGAGTAACGCCTTCACTCATAATGGCACCGCGATAGGTATAATTATAGATTACATAACGATAACGGCGTGCTGTCGCACTAAAACGTGCGTGAAAATCTTCAGAAACAGGCTTAGCAAAACGAATAGAAATATCTTTTGGTAATAGGGTATTCATTCCCATCGTAAACGCGACCATTTCGCGTTCAGCATGAGTATCAAAGTGCACGACTTGGCCTGTACCATGAACGCCTGCGTCTGTACGACCCGCACAAACAATCTCAACAGGATGATTACAAATACGCGACAACGCTGTTTCTACTTCTTGCTGTACGCTATTGACGTGTGATTGACGTTGCCAACCACTGTAACGGGCGCCGTTGTATTCTACTCCAAGTGCTACTCGCATAATGATCTATTTACCTAGTGTGCTAAATGACGGGGCATTCTATGCGATCTGCCCGTGCAATAAAAGCCAAGAGCGCAGATCACATATTGATAAATACTACAGACTAATCCTCTTCGATGTTGTCTTGGCCCTTGGTGCCCTCTTTTGCGCGTAATTTATGGTGAATAGCCGATTTAATCAGCATGTAACCACTGATAGGTGCTGTAATGAGCAAAAAGATAGAAATAAGAATTTCTTTTACACTTACACCATCGTGTGTGAAAGTAAAATAAACCATCGCCGCTATTAACAGTGAAGCCATACCCAGTGTCGTCGCTTTGGTGGGCCCATGCAGGCGCATAAAAAAATCAGGCATTTTAACCAAACCGATTGAGCCTATCAGAATAAAGCAACCACCAATTAACAATAAGATTGAAACAACCCATTCACTCATCATTTGTTACCTTATTCAATAATATCGCCGCGTAGCAAGTATTTACATACTGCTACCGTACTCACAAAGCCAAGCATCGCAATTAATAAAGCCGCTTCAAAATATAAATCTGTATCCATGCTCATACCGTAAAGAATGATTAATGCAATGGTATTTATAAACATGGTATCAAGCGCTAAAATGCGATCTGGCACTGAAGGCCCAATAATAAGACGCCATAAATTCAATAAAAGTGAAATGGCAATCATCCCATACACAATGAGGAATACCGTATCTAACATCGGAAAATCTCCTTAAGCGGGGCTTCGTAACGCTGTTTAATCTTATTAATAAGTTCAGCTTCATCTGCTAAATCCAGCACATGAATTAGCAAATAACGTTGCTCAATTTCTTCACCTTCTGCAAGCGACTCTGGAATGGGATACACCTCAGCACTGACCGTACCCGGCGTTAAAGATACTGTACTTGCTAATATCGTAATGGGCATATCATGACTTAAATCAAGTGGCACCTTAACAAAGCCAGGGCGTAGCCTTTTAGTTGGCCCAAGGATCAGTAAGGCAACCTGCAAGTTAGCCGTTACAATATCGTACAAGACTAACAGTAAATGCCTAAATGCAAGGCCAGGTCGAACAATTAACGGCTGTGGATCCCGAAATGGAAAGGTGATCCATG
Source organism: Pseudoalteromonas arabiensis (assembly GCF_001550155.1). Lineage (GTDB taxonomy): Bacteria > Pseudomonadota > Gammaproteobacteria > Enterobacterales > Alteromonadaceae > Pseudoalteromonas > Pseudoalteromonas arabiensis. Next base: position 407,827 of record NZ_LRUF01000024.1, on the reverse strand, counting down.
GAATTGTGATCGCAAAAAGGGCTGCAAGCAGTAGATGCCCAGGCGACACACTATTGTTGAGCAACAACCACACGACGAAGAGTAAAACACTGCGAAACGGAGTGGGTAGCCAACGAAAACGGGCTTCTAAACGCATTTAGCGGCCTCCCTGTAGTACATTATTAATACTGGTGTTGATATCGAACAATTGCTCAGATGTCGCAAGCATAAAATCTGAAATTGGACCGGCAAAAATAACCATCAAAGGAGAGCAAACTAACAATAGTAACATCGCCGTGACTTTTAATGGGTGTGCCTTTATACCTTCAACAGCTTCACTTTCTTTGAATTTTCGGTCCCAAAAAAGGCTTGTGCCAGCACGAGAAATAGCAACCAATAAGGCTAAACTTGAAAGTAAGTAAATTGGCCAAAACACCATGCCCTTCTCACTATCTAAGGTACTTTTTAGAATCCAAATTTTACCTACAAAACCAGACAGTGGAGGCATGCCTACTACTGTTAAGGCAGCAATTACAAAGCTAATTCCTAATAAAAAAGGTTGTGCCACAGCACGCCCTGCAACAAGGCGATCGGCCACTTTTCCACGCTGATGCGCAATCAAATCAGCCAGTAAAAAGAGCACAGCACAAACAATCGTTGAATGAACTAAGTAGTAAAGTAACGCCGCAGTCGCCGCTACATTCTGAATAGCGACTAACGCAACCAATGTACCCACTGATACGATCACTAAGTTTGCAATGAGCTTTCTAAAATCTTGGCTTGCAAGAACGCCTATCGACCCCAGAATGATGGTCGCTAATGCAAGCCCCCATAACCAAGGTTGTGCCATGTGTGCAAGCTCACCCGCGTTATCACCAAAGATGACGGTGTACACACGAAGCATGGCATACACACCCACCTTAGTCATGATCGCAAATAAAGCGGCTACAACTGGGGTGGCACTTGCGTAGGTATTAGGCAACCACAAATGTAGCGGTAACAACGCTCCTTTAAGGGCGAAAACTACAATGAGTAGTAACCCCCCTATTTTAGCTAAATAAACATCATCACCTGTTAACTGAGGTACTTTCTGGGCTAAATCAGCAATATTTAAGGTACCCACTACGCCATATAAAACACCAAGCGCAATAAGAAATACACTCGAGCCAATCAGGTTAAGAATCACATACTGTAGAGCTGCACGGGTGCTGTGCTTGTCCCCGCCATGCATCAATAATGAATAAGATGCGATTAGCAGCACTTCAAAAAATACGAATAGGTTAAATACATCCCCAGTTAAAAATGCACCGTTCACACCTAAAATTAAGAAATGAACAAGAGGATGAAAGAAGCTTCCTTTTTTATCATCACCTGCGCAGCTATATAGCACAACAACCGCACCAAGTAAGCTGGTCAGCACTACCAGCAAAGTCGCTAGTCTATCTGCAACCAATACAATACCAAAAGGAGCCGACCAGTCACCGATGGCATATACCATGGGTGCCGTACTATTTACATGAAGTAGTAAAAATGCACTAACGGCAAGGGTTATAATCGACATTAATACCGACATCACACGGCGAATATGAAGATTCTTACCGCATGGAGGCATGAGTAAAATAATGCCTGTCAGCATGGGAATTAAGATAGGTAAAGAAGCCAAATGCTGAATCATTTTCGCTCCTTTGAAGACTTAACTAAATGTCCATCAACATGATCATTACCCAAATCGGCACGACCACGAATTGACAAAATAACGACAAAAGCGGTCATTGCAAAACCGATTACAATAGCCGTTAACACTAAAGCTTGAGGGAGTGGATCTGCATACTCACTGGCACTGCCCAAAACCGCTGCTTTATTAATTGTTAATCGCCCTGATGAAAACAAGAATAGGTTTACCGCATAAGACAGCATGGTTAAACCTAACACGACCGGAAAGGTTCGCGCTCTTAAAATTAAATAAATGCCGCATGCAACCAGCACGCCCACGCATGATGCGTACAATACTTCCATTAAATATTTACCTCTTGCTTGGGTGTATTAGCCGTTAGTTTTCCTAAACTAGCTAAAATCATCAGCGTTGCACCTACAACAGTTAAATACACACCTAAATCAAATACGATAGCACTGGCAAGTTCTGTTTTGCCAACTAACGGTATATCAAAATAATCAAACCACGTTGTTAAGAATGGACGACCAAATGCCCAGCTTCCAACACCTGTGAATAAAGCGATAGCAATGCCCGATGCGATAATCTTACGGTAATTCACATCAAACCGCTCTGCTATCCAATTAGAGCCATTCGCCATGTACTGTAGTATAAATGCAATGGCTGTGACTAAGCCTGCGATAAATCCACCGCCTGGTAAATTGTGGCCTCGTAAAAAGATATATGCAGAAACTAACAATGCCAAAGGTAATAAGCTTTGTGAAATACTTGCAAGAAGAATTGGATAACGCTCCCGCGCCCACGGACGCCCTTCACTATCACTTGCAGGCATAAATAAAGGTAAATTGATAAGCAATTTATAAATACCTAACGCGGCTATACCTAAAACGGTGATTTCACCTAAGGTATCAAAGCCCCTAAAGTCGACTAGAATAACGTTCACCACGTTTGTACCACCACCGCCAGTTTTAGCATTGGCAACAAAGAAGTCAGAAATTGACTCAAGTGGTCTTGTTAATAGCGCATAACAAATACTCGCCACAACCACACCTATAGCCGACGAAATCCCCAGATCACGTAAAATACGTAATGAGCTTGACTCTTTTGGAGTACGCTGTGGTAAGAAGAATAGTGCTAGCATCAGTAGCATCACAGTGACTACTTCAACCGTAAGCTGTGTCAGTGCTAAATCTGGCGCAGAAAAGCGAGTAAAGGCAACGGACACCATCAGGCCTACGATTGAAATCATGATTAAAGATATCATCCGTGAACGATGCCAAAATACGGTTGCTAATGCACCAATAATCAACAAACCAGCACCAATGGCATTATGAAAATCAATAGGCGTTAGCTCACTGGCACCAGCAAGTTGACGCATTTCAAACAAAGGCCATCCAGCGCACAGTAAAACAACCGTAATCATGACAAAAGCGTAGCGTTGCAACGAGCCATTTTCGATATGATTTATCTTCTCTTGTGACCACTTGATCACACGGTATAACCCCCCCTCAAAACCTTTTTTCGCACTGATTGTTGGCAATGATGCTTGGAACTGGAACAAATACTTACGCTGTACATAAATCAGTATTCCGCAGCAGGTTGCAATAAAGCTCATTAATAGAGGTAAGTTAAATCCATGCCAAACAGATAATTTATAATCGGGTGCAGCATCCCCCAGCACAGCGTAGGATGCTGAGGCCAAAATATCACTGACGGCAAAGTGAGGGAACATACCGACCAATAAACACAATACCACTAAAATTTCGATAGGTACGCGCATGTAGCGCGGCGGTTCATGGGGCTCTTTTGGTAAATCAATCGGGTCACCATTGAAGAAAACATCATGTATAAATCGTGCTGAGTACGCTACAGACAAGGCACCCGCTAAAGTCGCTAATACAGGAATAAGCCAAGACATAGAACCCAGTACCTGCTGGTGCAAGGTTTCAGCAAAAAACATTTCTTTTGATAAGAAACCATTTAACAGAGGCACCCCTGCCATAGAAGCGGCGGCCACCATAGCAAGTGTTGCTGTATATGGCATAAAACGCCACATACCATTTAACTTACGCATATCACGGGTGCCAGTTTCATGGTCAATAATACCCGTCGCCATAAACAATGACGCTTTAAATATCGCGTGATTAATAATGTGGAAAATAGCTGCCACAGTTGCAAGTTCGGTATCTAAACCTAACAGCAATGTGATTAGACCTAAGTGACTGATAGTAGAGTAAGCAAGCAGTCCCTTTAAGTCATGTTTAAATAACGCAATGTAAGCACCAACAAGTAAAGTCGATAAACCTGTCATCGCGACTAAAATAAACCACGTATCAGTACCTGATAGTGCAGGATAGAATCGCGCAAGTAAAAATATACCGGCTTTAACCATGGTTGCTGAGTGTAAGTATGCACTAACGGGTGTCGGTGCAGCCATAGCATGAGGTAGCCAGAAATGAAAAGGAAACTGCGCAGACTTAGTAAATGCACCTAATAATATAAGTACCAGACCCACTTCATATAAGTCGTGTGATTGAATTAATGCTTTACTAGCAAGAATGACATCAAGGTTATAGCTACCAACAATATCACCAATTAAAAGTAAACCCGCTAATAACGCAAGACCGCCCGCCCCCGTAATTGCTAGCGCCATTCTTGCACCTTTTCGTGCTTCTGACTTATGCCACCAATAACTAATTAATAAAAACGAGCTAATACTTGTTAATTCCCAAAATAGCCATAGTTGAATGACATTGTTAGACATCACAATGCCAACCATGGCCGTCATAAATAGCATAAGGTAACAATATAACTTGGGCAGTGAGTCGTTATTACTTAAGTAATAGCGTGCATAGAAAATGACTAGAGTACCAATACCCAAAATCATATAAAGGAATAATAAACTTAACCCGTCAAGTCGAAATGAGACTTGCATATTCAACAGTGGGATCCAATCTGCTGTATAGCGGATAGTTTCACCAGAAAAAACGGCTGGTGTATAGGAAAATACGATTCCAAGAGCAATCAAAGGCGCTAACATGGTCAAAGCAGTGCTTTGATTACGTGTTAGTTTTGAAGTGCAGGATGAAATAACACTGCCAATCAAGGATAACAGGGGTATCCAGAGCAAAGTCATAATAAGGAGCCTTTTAGTGTCATAAGAATATCAATACCGCTGCTAGTTATAATTAGTTGCGTACTGTTCATTTGGATGGTTAAAAGTTGGCTTCAAAAAAAGCTTACAATGCGTATAGTTATACTGATTGGGTGCTATTTTGTCTATAGGAGACACACCTATTCGGCCAACTTTTAACCACTTTACGTATTAAAATAGCAATAAATAAGCGATTAGTCAGAAAATTCTTTAGAGCTTAAAGCTGTTGTTATTACAGGCTTTACACCAATAAAGGCAAAATAATCAGTGTACCTTACTGGCTTTGTTAAGGGGGAGTTAATTTGTTTTAACCAAAGTTGGCGATATTGTTCAGATAATCCCACCTTTTGGTATTGCATTATTGACCAATGAAGACTGGGTTTATAAGCCATTTGGTTTTTGCAAGCCACACTTTTCTGCCATCCTTTTGGCGGCAAACTGTTACTTGCAATAAATAAATTAGGCGCCACTAGCCCTTCTTGCTGGCACAACCATTGCTGTTTTTGTTCTGGCAATGGGTATTCATCCTCAAAACCATTAAAGTGCATTAGCTCATGTAGAAATACTGCATATGATTGGGATGAATTAATATGCATAATACCACCTTGTACGTTTGCACTCCCCTCTTTCGACATCATGACAATAAAGTCAAAACCAGCTGGCCATGTGTGGTTCTTTGCTTCTCTCCAGTCACATTGCAATGCGTTATTATTTTCCTCGCAGCGATATTGGTTGCCTACATAAACAACATCGCTAAAACAAAAGCTATTCATGGCAGGCTCTGGATTAGACTGATATTGGCCTTTAAAAGATTGTAAAGCAGCAATACCACTTTTATGATCCGCCATCATTAACACATTAAAATGGCATGTTGGATTTGTTGTAACAGCGTCTAACGACAAGGCAAAATTATGTAAATTGGCATACTCGCTTGTTATTTTAATAGTAGGCATGCTTTGTTGTAAAAGCCATGTTTGCTTAGCGTCACCATCGGGTAATCGATTTGTCTTCCATAATGACTCCAGAGCATTCCACTGCTCGTTTATTACTAATTGCTTAGCGAGGTTTTGCTGCTGTTGCAAGTCAAAGAAGTCAAACTGGGTTTGCCACCACAATTGCGCCGCAGAAACATTACCTTGCTGTAAAAAACGCAAAGCTAGCTGATATTTGGCATCGGTATTATCAAGCTCAGCCAAATGACGAAGTTGTGAAGTACTGAGTCTAGCTAATTGCGTATTAACAACATGAGGTGCTAAATAGTAAATAGCAGCAGTTTGGGAAGGTGTTTTGCCAATATAATAAAGATAAGACGGTGAAAAGTAGGATACTGAGCTTGAGAGTCCAGACAAACTCAGTAATAACCCTACTAACAGGTACTGATTAGCTCGCGTCTTCACCAGCCATTAACTCAAGCTCTAAACGTGCGTATTTATATTCAACAAACTCATGCACATTTGTAGAAAGGGCTAATCTAAAGTAATCAGCAGCGAGGTAGCTATCACCAGCAGCTTGATGTAATTTAGCTAAATAAAAGTAGGCTTCACATAAACGATGAGCATACTCTTGTTCTGACGTTACGCCTTCGATAATGCCAGATAAAAACTCAAATTCGCTAATATCGCCCAAATAAAGTGCTAGAAGTTGATAACCCCATTGTGATTCATCAACCCCTTGTGCATTCGCTTTAAGATCAAGCAACGCTTGCTCTTTATTTGCTTCTGCTTGAGCGAGATACAACCAAAGCACACGATAAGGATCACTCGGCGCTCGATTTAGAAACTGTTGTAAATCATCCGCAGCCAGTAATGGACGTTCGCCATAATAAAGCGCAATACCGCGGTTTAAATAGGCATATTCATGCTGCTCATCTAACTCTAAGGCTGAATCGAAAAACTCATACGCTTGTTCGTATTGCTGCATAAGTGTGTGATGAATACCTAAAAAATTATAGACTTCAGCAAGATCTGGTTTAAGCTTTATAGCACGATTAAAGTCTATTCGTGCCAATGTTGACATCCCTAAGCTATCAAATAGCACACCGCGATCGTAATATAGTTTTGCTTGCTGCTCTGGGCTTAGATCCGTTCTATTTAATAACTCTGAATAGCGTGCAATCGTAATTTCATTGCGAAAATCAGAAGCCAACGGCGCTGTGAATGGCACATTAACAATAGGCAAAGACTCAGGTTGTGACGTTGTTTGACATGCACTTAAAGAAAAAAGAGCCACGGCGGTCAATGCTAAGTGTTTAAAATTCATTAAAATCCTTAATACCTGAAGAATGCTCTGTAGACAAAGTCGAAGCTAATAGGTTTCATTAAAGCATAAAAAAAGGGGCTAAACAGCCCCTTTTTCTGATATCCAGTAAATTACTGGTCAATCAATCATTATTCAGCGTCTTTTGGCTCTTCTGCTTTTTCTTCAGCAGCTGGTTCCATCGCTTCTTTAATGCTTAAACGTACACGACCTTGGCGATCAACTTCAAGAACTTTTACTTGTACTTCTTGGCCTTCGCTTAGGTGATCAGTTACGTTGTTAACACGCTCTGTGCTGATTTGTGAAATGTGCACTAGACCGTCTTTACCCGGAAGGATATTAACGAACGCACCAAAATCAACAATACGTACCACTTTACCTGTGTAGATGGTCCCTACTTCTAGCTCTGCAGTTAATTGCTCGATACGCTTGATAGCATCGTTTGCGCTTATGCCGTCAGTTGCAGCGATTTTGATTGTACCGTCATCTTCGATTTCAATCGTCGTGCCAGTTTCTTCAGTAAGTTGACGAATAGTTGCGCCACCCTTACCAATAACTTCAGCAATTTTCTTCGCAGGAATTTGCATTGTGTAGATGCGTGGTGCGAACTGAGATAACTCTTCAGAAGGAGCTGAAATCGCTTCGTCCATAACACCTAATATGTGTAGACGTGCTGCTTTCGCTTGTTTAAGCGCGATTTGCATGATTTCTTTAGTGATACCTTCAATTTTGATATCCATTTGTAGTGCTGTGATACCGTTTGAAGTACCCGCTACTTTAAAGTCCATGTCACCTAAGTGATCTTCATCACCTAATATATCAGAAAGAACAACGAAATCTTCGCCTTCTTTAACTAGACCCATCGCAATACCAGCAACAGATGCTTTAATTGGTACACCGGCATTCATAAGCGCTAATGACGTACCACATACTGATGCCATAGACGATGAACCATTTGATTCAGTGATTTCTGAAACAACACGGATTGAGTATGGGAAGTCAGTAAGCGTAGGTAGTACCGCTGAGATACCACGCTTAGCTAGGTTACCGTGACCAATTTCACGACGCTTAGGTGAGCCTACAAAACCAGTTTCACCTACGCAGAACGGAGGAAAGTTGTAGTGAAGCATGAAGTGATTTTTGTTAGTACCAGTTAAATCGTCGATTAACTGTGAATCACGCTCTGTACCCAATGTTGCAGTCACAAGTGCTTGTGTCTCACCACGGGTGAAGATTGCTGAACCGTGAGTACGCGGTAACACACCTGTCATTACGTCTAGTGCACGAACCATATCTGGTTCACGACCATCGATACGTTTTTCACCAGCGATGATACGGCCACGAACGATTTCTTTCTCTAAAGAACCGAATAGCTTGCCAACTTCTTGCGTATCTAGCTCTTCGCCTTCAGCAAGGTTAGCAGTTAATGTAGCAACTACTTCTTCTTTCGCTACACCTAATGCTTCTTTACGCGCTACTTTGTCAGTGATGCGGTATGCTTCACCTACTTTGTCAGCAGCGATTGCAGAGATTTTCTCAGCAAGAGTGATGTTTTTCTCTGGTGCTGTCCAATCCCAAGCAGGTTTACCTGCTTCTGCTTTGAATTCGTTGATTGCGTTGATGATAGCTTGAGATTGCTCATGACCATAAACAACCGCACCTAGCATGACGTCTTCAGATAGTGTTTCAGCTTCTGATTCAACCATAAGTACTGCGTTATCAGTACCAGCAACAACTAGGTCTAATTGGCTTTCTTCAAGTTCAGCAAGTGTTGGGTTAAGTACGTATTCACCGTTGATAAAACCAACACGTGATGCACCGATAGGACCATTGAATGGAATACCAGAGATAGCAAGTGCTGCTGACGTACCAATCATAGCAACCATATCAGGTTGGATTTCTGGGTTAACAGAAACAACTGTCGCGATTACTTGTACTTCGTTTACAAAACCGTCAGGGAAAAGAGGACGGATTGGACGGTCGATTAGACGAGCAATAAGCGTTTCGCCATCGTTAGGACGACCTTCACGCTTAAGGAAACCACCAGGGATACGACCCGCAGCGTACATACGCTCTTGGTAGTTAACTGTTAGTGGGAAGAAGTCTTGACCTGGTTGTGCATCACGCTTACCAACTACAGTAACTAATACTGAAGTATCGCCAATGCTTGCTAGTACTGCGCCGTCAGCTTGACGTGCTATAGCACCTGTTTCTAGAGTCACAGTATGTTGACCTAGTTGAAATTCTTTAATAATTGCTTGCACTTAAAAATATCCTTTAAATGTAAAAGCAACTCAGAGCAGCGCTCCGAATTGGTAAAAATAGTCCATCAAAGTACCAATTACAGTACTTAATTGAACTTGTGCAAAATCAATTAAGTACTACAATTGGCAATGATGTTTTTGATATCTAGGAAGCATCCACTCCCTAGGTGTGCGCTAGTATACCTTTCATACGCGCACAAAAAAAGGGGCTAAATAGCCCCTTTTCTCGTAATCTAGTTCTTAGCGACGTAGGCCAAGCTCTTGGATTAACGCAGTGTAACGTGCAATGTCTTTACCTTTAAGGTAATCAAGCAGTTTACGGCGTTGGCTTACTTTGCGAAGAAGACCACGACGTGAGTGGAAGTCGTGCTTGTGGCTAGCAAAGTGACCTTGAAGCTTGTTGATATCGAAAGTAAGAAGTGCAACTTGTACTTCAGGTGAACCAGTGTCGCCTTCAGCGCGTGCAAATTTAGCGATGATTTCAACTTTTTCTTGATTGCTTAGTGACATAGTAACTCCAAAAATTAATTTAAATTGTGTTTTAGCCGATCACTAATTCAGCCAAAACGATTGAGCGGGCGTATTCTACCCAGCTTTGCTAATAACTACAAGGTAATCTTTACTCAGGCAGTTGATTTGATAAACCGCGCTTTGATTTTAAGTGACCATCTTTATGGCGCTCACCGGTACCAATGAATACCCCATCAGCCATTACTTTTACCGCACCATCTGGTACAGGCTTACCAATCACTACAGTTTGACCATGACTAAATGCCACGCCCTGCTCGTGTGTAATTTCAATCACAGGTAGGTCAACCAAAGCAGTATCCATTGGCAGTAGGAGTTCATCGAGGTAGCTTGAAGGCGCAACATCATCTGCTTTTGCTTGTTGTAACTTTTCTTCAAGTTGTTCAAGAGTGACCATTTTCTCACTTGGATAATGGCCAACTGCACTGCGATGTAACATGATCACATGCGCACCACAGCCAAGCTTTTCACCTAAGTCGTCAACAATAGTACGAATATAAGTGCCTTTAGACACATGTGCCGTCATTTGTACTTCGTTATTCGCTTCATCGAACTCATCAAGCGTTAAACTAAATACATTAATTTTTCGACACTTTCGCGGCACTTCAATGCCTTCGCGGGCATATTTATACAAAGGCTGACCTTGGTATTTAAGCGCAGAGTACATCGAAGGATATTGATCCGACTCACCTAAGAAACTGGCAATTTGCTCAGCTAATTGCTCAGGTGTTACCGAGACTTCACGCGTTTCAACCACTTCACCATCTGAATCAGACGTTGTAGTTCGCTCACCTAGCTTGGCACGAACGACATAAGTTTTATCGGTATCTAGCAAAAACTGGGTAAACTTAGTCGCTTCACCAAAACAAATAGGCAGCATCCCCGTCGCGAGCGGATCAAGCGCACCGGTATGGCCCGCTTTTTGAGCAAAGTAAATTCCCTTTGCTTGCTGCAACGCTTTGTTTGATGAAATACCTTGCGGCTTATTAAGTAATAAAATGCCGTCAATAGCACGACCTTTAGTGCGTCTAGCCATTAGTCTTTAGTGCCTTCTTCGCTGTCATCTTCGTCTACATGCTTGGCATTGTCTTCACGAATAACAGAATCAACCAAGTTTGAAATACGCATACCTTCCATAAGCGAGTTATCGATTACAAACCGTAACTCAGGCATGATGCGCGCACGAATGCGTTTACCTAATAAAGAACGAATATAACCCGTTGCTTCATTTAAGATTTTAGCACTTTGCTTGGCTTTATCTTCATCATCAGTATTAAACACTGTGATAAATACTTTTGCGTAAGATAAGTCGCGAGATACCTCAACCGCAGACACTGTCACCATGCCTAGGCGAGGATCTTTGATTTCGCGTTGAAGAATAACAGCAATCTCTTTTTGAATTTGCTGAGCAACACGATCTGTGCGAGAAAATTCTCTCATTTCATTTCACTCTAAAATAATAACTTATTGATGTTAAAGAATAAGTTAATTTAATTACGAATACACAAATGGGGGCTAGGCCCCCATTTAAAGCAATAACTTAAACGAAATTAAAGTGAACGTTGTACTTCAACCGTCTCGAATACCTCGATTTGGTCGCCAACTTTAACATCGTTGTAGTTCTTAACGCCGATACCACATTCCATACCGTTACGAACCTCAGCAACGTCGTCTTTAAAGCGACGCAGTGACTCAAGTTCACCTTCATAGATAACCACGTTATCACGAAGTACACGGATAGGCGCGCTACGCTTAACGATACCTTCAGTAACCATACAACCTGCGATTGCACCAATCTTAGGTGACTTGAACACGTCACGAACTTCAGCAAGACCAATGATCTCTTGCTTGAATTCTGGTGCAAGCATACCTGACATCGCTTGTTTAACTTCTTCAATCAGGCTGTAGATTACGCTGTAGTAACGTAAGTCTAGGTTTTCTGACTCAATTACTTTACGAGCTGATGCATCAGCACGTACGTTAAAGCCAACAACGATTGCGTTTGACGCCGCTGCAAGCGTTGCATCAGTTTCAGTGATACCACCTACACCTGAACCAACAATCTTCACTTTAACTTCATCAGTAGAAAGCTTAGTTAATGAATCAGCGATTGCTTCGATTGAACCTTGTACGTCAGCTTTAAGAACGATATTAACTTCAGATACATCGCCTTCAGCCATGTTCGTAAACATGTTTTCAAGCTTCGCTTTTTGTTGACGAGCAAGCTTCACTTCACGGAACTTACCTTGACGGTAAAGTGCGACTTCACGCGCTTTACGCTCATCTTTAACTACTGTTGCTTCGTCACCCGCAGCAGGGATACCAGAGAGACCTAAAATCTCAACTGGGATAGATGGACCCGCAGACTTGATGTCTTTACCGTTCTCATCTTTCATCGCACGTACACGGCCATATTCAAGACCACACAGTACGATATCACCTTGATTCAGTGTACCTGATTGTACAAGAACTGATGCAACTGGACCACGACCTTTATCAAGACGTGATTCGATTACAACGCCCGCCGCCATACCTTCTGCAGGCGCAGTAAGCTCAAGAAGCTCTGCTTGCATTAGGACTGCTTCAAGTAGGTCATCAATACCTAAACCTGTTTTTGCAGAGATATGTACAAACTGCGTATCACCGCCCCACTCTTCAGGGATTACGTCAAGTTGAGCTAGCTCATTCTTAACGCGATCTGGGTCGATACCTTCTTTATCCATCTTATTTACTGCGATAATTAAAGGAACGCCAGCAGCACGGGCGTGCTGAACCGCTTCTTTAGTTTGTGGCATTACACCATCATCCGCAGCAACTACAAGGATTACGATATCCGTTGCTTTTGCACCACGTGCACGCATTGATGTAAACGCGGCGTGACCTGGCGTATCTAAGAAGGTAATCATGTTACCGTTAGTTTCAACGTGGTATGCACCAATATGCTGGGTAATACCGCCCGCCTCACCAGATGCAACTTTTGCTGAACGAATGTAGTCAAGTGTTGACGTTTTACCGTGGTCAACGTGACCCATTACGGTTACAACTGGAGCACGAGGTACAGCTGTACCTTCTTCACTACGGTCGTTGAGTACTTTCTCTTCTAATTCATTTTCTTTAACGATAATAACCTTGTGGCCCATTTCTTCAGCAACAAGTTGTGCTGTTTCTTGGTCAATCACTTGGTTGATGGTAACCATGTCACCCATCTTCATCATTGTTTTAACAACTTCAGCACCTTTAACAGCCATACGAGATGCAAGTTCAGCAACTGTGATTGTTTCACTAATGCGTACTTCGTTTTTAACATCTGCAGTTGGCTTTTGGAAACCATGCTGTAGTGAAGTTGGTGCTTTTAATTTGCCTTTTTTACCCTTAGGTAAAGGAGCCTTCTCTTTTTGAGGTCCTTTTTTCTTTTTCTTACGACGGGCACTTTGCTCTTCACGTGCATCAGATTCATCTTCTGCTTCACGCGCGTAAGTTGAAGTCGTAAGATGGTGATCAGCGTTTTCTTCACGCTGCTTACGCTCTTCTTCTTCTTTCTTCCAGCGAGCTTCATTTTCTTCAGCTAGCTTTCTTGCCTCTTCTGCTTGACGTTTCGCTTCTTCTTCAGCTTTTCTCAATGCGGCCTCTTCTGCTTCTTTTTGCAGACGCTCAGCTTCGGCACGATCTTTTTCAGACTTAGCACTTTGCTCTGGGGTCATCTGCTTTTGTTTCGCTTTACGCTCAGCTTCAGCTTTGCGTTTAGCCTCTTCTTTGGCTTTACGCTCAGCTTCTTCTTTAGCTTTACGTTCTGCCTCTTGTTTCGCTTTAAGCTCTTCAGCTTCTTGCTGGGCTTTAAGCTCTGCTGCCTTACGGGCAGCTTCTTCTGCAGCTAAACGCTCTTCTTCTTGCTGTTGCTCAACGGCGCTTTTCTTTACGTAGGTACGCGTTTTACGTACTTCTACTTGGACTGACTTCGCTTTACCTGTAGAGCCAGTTACACTTAACGTGCTCTTGCTTTTACGTTGCAAAGTCATGCGAGCAGGGCCTTCCGAGCCCGTGCCACCATGCTGCTTACTCAGGTGATCAAGTAACGTTGACTTCTCAGTTTCTGTTACCATATCACCTGCTTGTTTTTTGATACCGGCTTGTTCAAGCTGCTGTAATAATTTATCAACAGTTGTACCAATATCTCCGGCTAGTTTTTCAACATTTACTTCTGCCATAGTGTGTAATACCTCCGTTAATAAATTACTCGTCTGCGAACCAACAAATGTTACGCGCAGCCATAATAAGCTTGCCAGCTTCTTCTTCTGAAAGGTCAGTGATATCCACTAACTCATCAATACCTTGCTCAGCTAAGTCTTCAAGTGTTATTACACCTTTACTTGCCATAACAAATGCAAGGTGACGTTCTAGACCTTCAAGTGCTAGTAAATCCTCTGCAGGCTCTGCACCATCAAGGCTTTCTTCTGTCTTAAGCGCTTTTGTTGTTAATGCGTCTTTTGCACGAGAACGTAAAATATCAACTGTTTCTTCATCTAAACCGTCAATTTCTAAGAATTCAGATGCAGGAACATAAGCAACTTCTTCAAGTGTTGAGAAACCTTCGTTGATAAGCAATGTTGCAAACTCATCATCAATGTCTAGGTACTCAGTGAATAAGTTGATTAATTTGTCTGATTCAGCTTCGTTCTTCGCACGCATGTCATCAACAGTCATGACGTTTAATTCCCAACCAGTCAATTGACTAGCAAGACGCACGTTTTGACCGTTACGACCAATCGCTTGTGCTAGGTTATCGGCTTCTACAGCGATATCCATTGAATGTGTATCTTCGTCCATCACGATAGATGCCACTTCAGCTGGCGCCATTGCATTGATAACAAATTGCGCAGGGTTATCATCATAAAGAACGATATCAACACGCTCACCGCCAAGCTCAGTTGACACAGCTTGAACACGTGCGCCACGCATACCAACACACGCACCTACAGGGTCGATACGTTTGTCGTTAGATTTTACTGCAATCTTTGCACGCGAACCTGGATCACGTGCTGCGGCACGTAATTCAATCATTTCTTCGCCAATCTCTGGCACCTCAATGCGGAAAAGTTCCATCAGCATTTCAGGCTTAGAACGCGTTACGAATAGCTGTGCGCCACGTGCTTCTGGTTTAACTTCGTAAAGTAAACCACGGATACGGTCACCTGGACGGAAGTTTTCACGCGGTAACATGTCATCACGGTAGATAACCGCTTCAGCATTGTTACCTAGGTCAAGTACAATAGCGTCACGCGTTGCTTTTTTAACAACACCTGTCACCAACTCACCTTGTTGATCTTTATATTCTTCAACAACTAACGCACGTTCAGCTTCACGTACTTTTTGCACGATAACTTGCTTTGCCATTTGCGTTGTAATGCGGTCGAACTTGATTGACTCAATTTGCTCTTCTACGTAATCACCTAGTTGTAACTCAGGGTCTTCAACTTGCGCTGCTTCCAACGTAATTTCGCTGTAAGGGTGTTCTAACGAACCGTCTTCTTGAACTTCTGCAATTTTCCAGCGACGGAACGTGTCGTAATTACCTGTTTTACGATCGATTGATACGCGAACATCGATTTCGCCATCGTGTTTTTTCTTTGTCGCAGTCGCTAATGCGAACTCTAACGCTTCAAAAATCTTTTCTTTTGGAACCGCTTTCTCATTGGAGACGGCTTCAGCAACCAATAATATTTCTTTTGCCATGGGTTATGCCTCGCTTGCCCTATTCCTTCGCACTCGAATTAAAACTTTGCGATGATGTTCGCACGTTCAATGTTACTTAGCATAATCATATGCTCAGTGCCATCTGCCGAAAGTGTGATCATATCACTGCTAACTGATACTAAATCGCCTTTAAAATTACGGCGACCATCTTGTGGAAGCTTAGTACGCACGCGTACCTCTTCTCCTTGCGCCTTCTCGTAGTGATCTTGTTTGAATAATGGACGATCAACACCAGGAGACGAAACTTCCAAATCATATTCGTTTGTAATCGGGTCTTCTACGTCTAAAATCGCGCTAACTTGACGACTTACATCGGCACAATTATCAACCGTAATCCCTGCATCGTGATCAATGTAAACACGTAATGTAGAGTGGCGACCAGCTTGCACAAACTCAAGACCATGTAACTCAAAACCTAACATTTCTACGGCTGGTGAGAGCATGGTTACTAAATCTTGCTCAAGTTTTGTCACGAAAATCCTCCATACAAACAAAAAAAGGGCATATAGCCCTGAATACTGAGTTTAATAATGATTTATACCACTGGGGTATTAAGTAAATCATGCTAGACCAGATACAACAACGCCCCGAACCAAGCGGGGCGTCACACCTAAAGCATAAAACTGTGTGGCCTAAGGCCAAGCTTGGTTGCGAGTCATTTATCTGACTAAATTAAACTAGATAGCCTAAACGCAAAACGCGCATTACCCAGAATGCGCGACTTCAATACAGTAAGCTAACTTACTGTGTATGTTTATCACATTACTGTGTAAACACTGAGTTGGTTGCGGGAGCCGGATTTGAACCGACGACCTTCGGGTTATGAGCCCGACGAGCTACCAGGCTGCTCCATCCCGCGCCAATGGATATTAAAGCTAATTGCTAAATATCGCAGTTTGAGTGACAAGCACCTCAAATCAATGGCGGCTATTATAAGCCCGTAGCGCTCAATTAGCAACCTCATTGGGTGAATTAGTTAGACTATTTTGTAGATAAAAACATTATGACAGCCCTGTCATTAATTTCCTATTTTCGAGAAAAGTGGTCTATAGTTGGTATTATAATAAGAAAAACTATAGCGAGTGCTATTAAGCGATAATTAATGAGTCTATCTATTTTTCAAAAAAAGCTTTTACAACAAAATGTTGAGCTGATAAAACCGGATTTTCATCAATTTACAAAGACATTTCATTCGTTAATGAGTGAAAAGCCGCTGCAAATGACAATTCCAAGTCAAGAAAGCATTAATCAGCAAAGCTACATTTTATATTGTGCACTTAATAAGGTAATAAATCATTTAGATGATTTACCCCTTGTGATCCCATTTATTCACTATATGGCAAACAATCTCAGCTTTTTAAACGTTAATTGTACTGACATTGACTTACTTTGTGATGCTTTTTGGGACACCCTTCAAAAACAATCAATTAAATTGAATAGTCACCTAAGTCAGGCATGGTTACAAGCAATATTAATATTTAAGAATATCGTTAAAAGCTATCTTTTTTCATATAGTAATGTTGTGTCTTTAGCGCAAAGGCAAGCAACACAGCTAAGTTCATAATTGCCCTAATTCAGTGTTTAGCCTATCAATCTGGCGTTGCTCAACCGCAATTAGAGTATCAAATTGACTCGTTACAGCGCTCATTTTCTCAGACAATGCTTCGTCTGCACTCACATCTGTCAAATTTAAAGCACGGGGACGGGTTTGTTGTTCAAGTTGACTCAGTTGACTATTTAGCTGTGCATAGAGTGTGTCAATCTTATTTTGATGCTCAGTGATTTCTCGTTTTATTTGCTGTGTTCGAATAAAACTATCAACCTCTGTATCTACAGTTTGATCACTTTGCGCTAAAAGCGTCGCTTTTTCAGTATTTAGTCTATCGATACCTCGTTGTTCATTATCGATAAGTAATTTGTAGCGCTGAGATGTAGCAGTCATTTGTTTTGCAATTGCAGCTACTTTTTTATTCCCCACTACATTATTCAATTGTGTGTCAGCTTGTTTACTTAAGCTGGCAATATCATTATCTAAGCGTTGGGTTAAAGTGTCTATTTTGTTGTGGTGCTGTTGAATTTCGGCATCAATTTGCTTTACTCGGATATAGCTATCTACACCAGAATCAGGCTTTACAGGTGCTGATTCAAATAGATTAGAAACATGCGGATTTTGCTCTTGAATGATTACTAATCTAGCGTCCTTTCCACATGGTTGCTGGCTAAACTCAACCACGCCGTTTTTTTCACACTGGTAAACCGCCGCGTTTACTACATTCGTAAACATTAAATACGCACAACTCAAAAATATCACTGTTTTAAACTGAATTTGCATGCCATCACCCTTTTAGAGTTTAGTTCCTTATATTAACACACTAATTAATTTCACGATCTATATCTGCATTTACTTCGTATCGATTTATTTAGTCACAAGTCAATTAGGTTTACTATAGTGCAATACTCAACTTTACGGTTTATTTTTGGCGACCAACTTAACGCCAGTCATAGTTGGTTTAAAGAAGACGATCAGCAAGATGTGTTGTATGTATTGGCCGAACTAAAACAAGAAACCGACTATGTAAAACATCACCTACAAAAGATTGCCGCTTTTTTTGCTGCTATGGAAAATTTTGCATGTGCATTAAAAAAAGCAGGATTTAATGTACTGCATCTTACCCTTAATGAAACCTCTGGCAGTTCTTCGCTAGCTACCCTTTTGACAAATTTAGCTAAACAATACCATTGCCAAACTATTGAGTATCAATTTCCTGATGAATATCGACTTAAACAGCAACTACTCGATTATACAAAACAAACCTCACTTAAGGTAAATGCGTACGATACAGAACACTTTTTGCTACCGTTTAATGAAATACCTCAATATTTCAAAAAAGATAAACATGTAAAAATGGAGTTTTTCTATCGAGCCATGCGTAAGCGCTTTAATATTTTAATGGATAAGAATAATGAACCGCTTGATGGGCAATGGAATTTTGATCAGCAAAACAGAAATAAGTTAAAACAAAGCGATCTTAAAAATATCTCTGAACCTTTGTGCTTTAGCCATGATGTGAGTGATATTCTAAAGCGTATAGAAAAACATAAAATAAATACTTTTGGAGAGTGTAACGAAACCTTAATCTGGCCAACTACGCGCTCGGAAGCAAAACAATTACTCGACTTTTTCTGTAAACACTTACTTGTTCACTTTGGCCAGTTTCAAGACGCCATGACATGTCAATCAGACTATCAATGGTCTTTGTATCATAGTCGCTTATCATTCGCGCTTAATACCAAAATGCTGCACCCGATGCAGGTCATTGAGCAAGTATTAAGTAGCTTTAAGAAACAGCACATCGACATTGCACAAGTAGAGGGTTTTATTAGGCAGATCCTTGGTTGGCGTGAATATGTTCGCGGTATTTATTGGCAAAATATGCCTGATTATGCGAGTAAAAATACCTTGAATGCTGAACGTACCCTACCCGACTATTTTTGGCACGGCAAAACGAACATGAATTGTATGCACCATGCCATTACACAAAGTTTGCAAACGGCCTATGCACACCACATTCAACGCTTAATGATCACCGGTAACTTCTGCTTGTTAACTGCTATTGATCCAAATGAAGTTGATGCTTGGTATTTAGGTATCTATATCGATGCTATCGAATGGGTAGAAATGCCGAACACGCGTGGCATGAGTCAGTTCGCAGATGGAGGGTTAATAGCAACTAAACCCTATGCCGCCAGTGGTAATTACATCAATAAAATGAGTGATTACTGCAAGCATTGTAGCTACAACGTTAAAGAAAAAGAAACTGATGACGCATGTCCGTTTAACAGTTTATATTGGCACTTTATGTTAGAGCACGAACAACAGCTATCGCAAAACCCACGTATTGGAATGATTTACAACAATTGGTATAAACAAGATGAGTCACTTAAGCAAGCAACGTTAAAACGTGCCAAGTGGTGCTTAGATAATTTAGAAAAACTGTAACAAAAAAAGCCGCCTCAATTGAGGCGGCAAAACTAATTCAGGGAACAATGCTGGTCGGTATTACTTATTTTCGAGTAAGTTACCATTACCGATTTCAATTTTACGTGGTTTTAAAGCTTCAGGGATTTCACGTTGTAAATCGATACTAAGTAAACCATTTTCAAGATCTGCACCAAGCACTTTGACGTGGTCACCTAATTGGAATTTACGCTCAAAGTTGCGCTCTGCTATGCCTTGATGAATGAATTTACGCTCTGCATTATCTTCTTTATCAGCTTTAGTACCGCTGACTTTTAAGGTGTTGTTTTCTGACTCAATAGTCAATTCACTGTCACTAAAACCGGCTACAGCCATAGTGATACGATATTTGTCTTTATCGAGTGCTTCGATGTTATACGGAGGAAAACTTGGCTGCTTGTCGGTACGTGCTGCCGCATCCATTAATGATGCTAAATGATCGAAGCCGATGAATGAACGATAAAGTGGTGATAAGTCTACTGTACGCATAATTATATCCTCATATTTAAGCGATATTTTGTTAGTGTTCTTCGTTTGAACAAACGCTAACAAAGTTAAATTAACATTATAAATTTCAATTACTTTAGTTGGTTTGGGACCCATCAGGCGTCCTCACTAAACTATTTATGGGCGGGTAAATTCTTTTCAAGATTTTTTAGTAAAAAAAATGGGGGTTTTTTCTAAAAAGTGAAATTCAAAAAGCCTAAAACTGGTCCGAATAGGTTGATTTTAAAAGGCTAAGCACGTACAAGGTGAGAATGAAAAAAAATCCTACTTTTTTAAAAAAATTTTTCAGTGTGATAAAAACTGCCGTGTTGATAGTTGTGGTTTTTTATGCTGTAACGACATTTCAGCAACGTAACTTACTCTCAACAGATAAAACGCCCGCACCTTATTTTAATTTAGCCACACTCGAAGACCCAAATCAGCGCGTCAGTATTGCACAGTTACAAGGTAAACAAACCGTGGTGTACTTTTTTGCCCCTTGGTGTTCAATTTGTCGCTACAGCATGCCAAATTTAGAAACAGCCCATCAACAAGGTAAGCTAAATGCGATTGCGATCGCTCTTGATTATCAAAATATTGATGAAATAAAACAGTTTACTGACTCATTACAGTTAACCATGCCGGTACTATTGGGCAGTCGAAACACAGGTAAAGATTATAAAGTGTCTGCTTACCCCACCTATTATGTGATTGATGAGCAACTGACCATTACAGCACGTTCTATGGGTTACTCAACTGAACTAGGCTTACGCTTGCGAACACTTGAGTAGTTAAATTATTCATAAAGAGAAAAAACAGAACAGTACAATCGATTTTATGCACTGTTTTTATTCATTTAATCCGTTAAGATGATAAACACATTCACATCGAGGAGAGCGATATGTTAACTGTAATTTTTGGCCGTGAAGGCTGCCCTTTTTGCGTTCGTGCTAAAGACGTTGCTGAGAAACTAGCAAATGAGCGTGACGATTTTAAATACCGTTACATCGACATTATCAAAGAAGGTATCAGTAAAGCTGATTTAGAGCAGTCTGCAGGCAAACCCTGCCCAACCGTACCACAGATTTTTATTGACCAAGCCCACATTGGTGGCTTCACTGAATTTGAGGCATACGCAAAAGAAAATTTAGGGTTATATCAATAAATTGTAAACATGGTTGATTTTGGCACTTTTGGACTGATTAAATTATGACCAACATCAACCACATACAAATTAGTTGTAATTTATACAAGCAATTGCCTTGTATTTCCTATACAATGCGCGCCTCTTTAAATTCGTTGAGGCGTATTAATGTCAGAACCAGTCACGTTTGAATCTCTAAATCTTTCTCCTGCAATCCTTAAAGCAGTTGAAGAGTTGGGTTACAAGACTCCATCTGAAATCCAAGCTCAATGTATACCGTTATTGCTAGAAAGAAAGGACGTACTGGGACTAGCGCAAACGGGTACAGGTAAAACAGCAGCATTTGCACTGCCGTTACTAAATAATATTGACCCGTCTGTAAAACAGCCACAGATCCTTGTTTTAACGCCTACGCGTGAACTTGCGATCCAAGTAGCTGAGGCATTCGAACAATATGCTAAGCATACTCGTGGAGTTGAAGTTTTAGCCCTATATGGCGGCCAAAGCTACAGCATCCAATTAAGTGCACTTCGTCGTGGCGCGCAAATTATTGTTGCAACGCCAGGTCGCTTAATCGACCACATTAACCGTGGTACCATCAAGTTTGAGAGCTTACAAGCGCTTGTTCTTGATGAAGCAGACGAAATGTTACGCATGGGCTTTATCGATGATGTTGAAAGCATCATGGAAAAAACACCGCGTGAAAAGCAAACATGCCTTTTCTCTGCGACCATGCCTAAGCAAATCCAAAATATCAGTAGCAAATACATGAATGAGCCTGAGCAAGTTCATATCTCTGCTCGTAACTCAACTGTATCTACTGTTGAGCAAGTATTTTGGAATGCACATGTACATAAAAACAAAGCTATCGTTCGCTTTTTAGAAGCTGAACAATACGATGGTGCAATTGTTTTCGTACGTACACGTAACGACACTGTACAGTTAGCTGAATTACTTGAGCGCGAAGGTTTCTCTGCGGCACCACTTAATGGTGACATGAACCAACAAGCACGTGAGCGCACAGTAGACCGTTTGAAAAACGGCCTAGTTGATATCGTTATTGCAACAGACGTTGCTGCACGTGGTCTTGATGTAGACCGTTTAAGCTTAGTAATCAACTATGATATTCCACAAGACTCAGAAGCCTACGTTCACCGTATTGGGCGTACTGGTCGTGCGGGTCGTACAGGTAAAGCGATTCTTTTCGTAAAACATAACGAGCGTTATTTACTTAAAAATATCATTCGCCATACGAAGTCAGAAATCGCACAAGTTGATTTACCAACAGCAAAAGTAGTTGAAGAGAAGCGTATTAAAGCGCTTCAAGATAAACTCACTATTGCACTTGAAAACAAAGATATCACCTTCTTTAATCAAGTGGCCGCTAACATGGCTGAAAAGCTTGAACTAAGCTTTGAAGATTTAGCTGGTGCGCTACTTTGTTTGGCACAGCAACAATCACCGATCAAAGTTGAAGAAGTTAAAGTTCAACCGCGTGGTGAGCGTAGCGAACGTAGCGATCGTCGTCGTAACGAACGTGGTGATCGTGGCGACCGTGCTGGACGTGAGCGTAAACCTCGTGAGCCGCGTGAACGCAACAGCCGTAGTATGGGTCCTATGGACACTTACCGTATCGAAGTCGGTCGTGAGCACGGTGTACAAGTTAAGAACATTGTAGGCGCGATTGCTAACGAAGCTGATATTTCAAGTAAGTTCATTGGTGATATCCGCTTACACGACAGTCACAGTACTGTGCAATTACCACAGAACATGCCAAAAGATGTGCTTGATCACTTCCAAAAGGTATTTATCTGTAAACGTCCTATGAATATGACGCTAACACAAGACCAAGGTCCTGCGGCTCCTCGCTCTGAACGCCCAAGCGGTGATCGTGGCGACAAAAAGCGCAGCTTCAAAGACAAAGATCGTGGTGAAAAACGTGGCGGCCCACGTAAAGAGCGCCGTCCAGTGAGCTTCACATCGAACTAATAGAGCAGTAAGCTTTAAGTAAAAACCTTGTCATGAAAGTGACAAGGTTTTTTTGTTTTTAGCGCTGTAAATTTTTTAGATCCATAGCGTTACAGCAGTAAATATCAGTCATACACCATCCCTCATTTATTGCTCGTAATAGTGTGTAATGTTTAATGATGAGTTTCTCAGCTATAAAGTTTGTGGAATAAGGAATACATCTTTATTCAAACTAATACTCAGCAAACTTAAATGGAGATTTATCATGTCAAATACACTTACTATACTACCGAATCCAAAAACAATCCTAGTTGCTAACACTACTCCTGCGAATACAACTGCGCTTGCATCAACTGAAGCGGAGACGTGGCAGATCTCGGAAAAGAAAGGGACTATTTCAGGTGTCGGTGTAACAGTATCTGGAGCTGGTGCTTGGGCTAAAATGTCTGGTTCTTTTGATTTTTCGATAGTAAACCTAGAAAGCTCTCGTACATATCAAAAAATGGTTTCTGAATACAATATATCAGGTGGCGTTAGTGGCTTTTGGGGATGGCTTGGTTTCGGTGCAAATGCCGAAACACACAAAGAGGAAATCAAGGAAGCAATGCAAGAGCTTAGTCAACAGCAAAAAGTCGATGGCTCCGTGGATGTTGACCTTATGGTCACTGGTTTGATCCCTGGCTTTGAAGTAAGTGCAACAGCATATATTCTGGTGCTACAGATTCAAAGCTCATCAGGTGCCACATATAGTATTGCTTCATCAACAAGCCCTTCGACAGATGTTGGCGCACAAGATCAAAACCAGCAAAACCTGCCTACTTCAAATAATAATTCAACTATCAGTCTATAAATATCACATCTAAGATCATCAAAGTACTATGCTTTGATGATCTTAGATTTATCCAGACAAACAGGTAGTTAAGGAGAGAACATGAAGCTATTAACTGCTCTAATACTTATTTTAATCACTTTAGCTTTTAAGGCTAACCCAGCGGTGATATCAGCTATAAATGATAACTTAAACTCTAGCGTATGGACTGATAACTTTAAAATTAATTTAGCTTTTACTGACACTAGCTATGAAATACAAGAAACGAGCGTTACACCCTCTCCATTTGTGATCAATAAACAAGATAACCTTGTTTTCTCTACTTTTACCAGTTTGAATGATGAATCAGAAATAATTATTAAAGATACTACTGGGGACGGTCTGCCAGACATACGTATAACAAATATTCTTGATAAAAATGGCGCTGTTTTATCTACATCTATCGAAAAAATAATAATTAGCTATGAAAAATAAATTTAATTTAAATAATAAAGGCCTCACCATTTTCATGATGAGGCCTCTCTTTTAAAAAATCACATCTTAGTTACTATGGCACTACAGCTGGGTATACATAACTCGACTGTAAGCCAAGTGGGATGCCTAAGCCCCAATACGCCAGTAAGAAGATGCTCCAACCGATTAAGAATGCAATTGAATAAGGCAGCATCATCGCAATAAGTGTGCCGATACCAGTATCCTTAACATACTTTTGGCAGTAAACCACCACCAGCGGGAAGTAAGGCATCAGTGGGGTGATGATATTAGAGCTTGAGTCACCTACCCTATAAGCCGCTTGTGAAAGGTCAGGGGAAATTCCTAACTGCATCAGCATGGGTACAAAAATTGGCCCTAATAACGCCCACTTTGCAGAACTTGAACCTACGAACAAGTTTACAAATGCTGTTAAAAAGATAATACCAATCACTGTGACAGAGCTAGGTAATGCCATCGCTTTAAGTAATTGCGCCCCTTCAATAGCAAGTAATGCCCCTAGGTTTGATTTACTAAATGCCGCAATAAATAGCGCACAGAAAAATGCCATAACAATATAGTAAGCCATGCCCCCCATAGCCTTACTCATTGCATCTATCATATCTTTTGAGCTTTTAAACGTACCAACCACAAAGCCATATACTGCACCTGGGATCCAGAACAATAAGAAGATGAGCGGCACAATAGATTGCATTAAAGGCGAGCGGAAGTTAGTTAATGAACCATCTGGGCTACGTAGAGCAGAATCAGCAGGGGCAGATACAAACCATAGTAAAGCCAGACCTGCAATCATTACAGAACTGGCAATATAAAACGCACGTTTTTCGTCGCTACGCGCTTCATCAAACGCTGGTAAGTCTTCAGTGTCACCATCAAGTGGGGTATTTTGCAAACGCGGTTCAATGATTTTATCTGTGATGTACCAACCTAATAAGATAATAAATAAGCTTGAAGCTGAGGTGAAAAACCAGTTATTAAGTGGGTTAATCGCCATATCAGGGTTAATAATTTGCGCCGCGCTTTGCGTAAAGCTTTGCAGTAACGGGTCAATGCCTGATGGAATAAAGTTTGCGCTAAAGCCGCCACTAACCCCAGCAAACGCGGCAGCAATACCAGCTAGCGGGTGACGCCCCATGGCATAAAAAATAACCCCAGCAAGCGGAATAACTAACACATAGCCAGCGTCCGTAGCAGTATGGCTGACTATCGCTACTAAAATAATCGACGGGGTTAAAAGCTGCTTAGGGGTTACCTTTAGCATTAACTTTAAACCCGTATTGATAAAGCCTGAATGTTCAGCGACCCCGACACCTAACATAGCAACAAGCACTACACCTAAAGGGGCGAAACCTGTGAAGGTTTTTACCATTGATGATAAAAAAGTAGCTAAGGAGTCACCCGCTAAAAGGTTATGTACAACGATAGCCTCGCCTGTACGTGGGTCAATAGCGTCAAATGTCATGCCTGAAAACAGCCATGACAATAACCAAATAAGTAGCATAGCTACTAAGAAGATTATGGCTGGATCAGGAAGTTTGTTCCCAACCCTTTCTATTGTATTTAAAAAACGTGCAATTGCACCACTTTGTGCCTGCACATTATTATTGTTATTCATTTTTTTATTCCCTAGAAAAACGTCTTGCTAACCTTATCGTATCTCTACAACAAGGTAAATTTTAAGTTAATAAAATTACCTTTATTAGGTAAACGGATTATATGAAAAAGCGGCAAAAAAGCCGCTCATATTCTTTTGATAGACACTTATTAAGCCAGTGACTTCACTTCATCCCAAAGGCGAACCACTAATGCTTTATCATCTTCATTAAGCTCACCATTGCGATACGCCTTTACGAGGCTTGACTCTACTTGGCTATTTAGTTCTTCAGTCGTCAGGTTAAGCTCTTCAACTTGGGCATAACCAACGGCTAAATCAAAGTGGCCACGTAAATAACCACCAGCAAAAAGCTCGTCGTCGGTTGCTTTATCAACCAAATCATCAAAATATTGCTGCGCTGCATCAATATAACTTACTAAACTCATTGTTATTTCTCCTCTGGCTGCAGCCCTTCTTGATGACCCACTGCATACATAATATGGTCATTGAACCCTGTGGTTACACGAATATAACCACTTAATTCATCGTCTAATTCACTATCACCTGTATCGGCAATCAGTGGTCGGCCATTTAAAGCCTGTAATTTGGTTTTAGTCGCCACTACAATAATATTATCGCGACCAATCGCACGAATAAGTGCAGGGCTTAGTTGTTGGTTGCCACGGCCAAAAATATGCCCTTGTCCACCAATTAAGGTGATCACCAACTTGGTTTCTTTACCTTCTGTGAGCTCAAGTAATTGCTGCGCTGTTAAATCCTTAGCGACAAGTTCTTGGTCTGCCACTAAGTCAACACCTAATAAGGTATTTTCAAGACCCATCTCTTCCATTATTGCAGCCACGGTTGAACCACTGCCCATCACATATAAGCAGTCTTCATCCATTTCACTGACAACATAAGCAGCAATATCCGCAAGCACTAACTCATCAGTTTCTTTGCCGCCATTTTTAACCGCTTGTACATAACGCACTTCACTAGGTACTTGCATTTCACCATAGCGCTTAGCTTTTACCATGCCTTCACGAAATGCGTCTTCATCAATATCCATTACATCAGCATCGCCAAGGCTAACAAGCTCACCTTTAACTAGCATTTCAACAACGCGCCCCGCAGCTTTAGGGGTAATAGCATAAACCCCAGAATGTATTTTACAGCCTGCGGGAATACCTAACACAGGGGTGCTATCGCCAACCGCATGACAAATATTGCGGGCCGTACCATCGCCCCCTGCGAATAAAATAAGGTCGACACCTTGCTCAACTAATAACTTGGCAGCCTGCTCAGTATCATCGGGTGTTGTGATATCTTTTGTTTGATAAACCACTTGAGTATTAAAGCCTAGCTGACTTGCCGTTTGCTCGCCCATTTCACCGTTTACAGTGTAAATAGTGAGTGCATCTTGATGAGTTAGAAGAACTTCAAGGGCTGCACGGGTGCGTAAATTAGCTTTGGGCTCTGCACCGAGTTGTATCGCTTTTGCTGCCGTATCTGCCCCATCACTGCCCTTCAGTGCCACACTGCCTCCTAAGCCGGCAACAGGGTTAACAATCAGACCTAATTTAAACTGCATTAGATAAAGCTCCTTGGTTGCCATGAAAATCACGCTGCCACGTAAACTGTGCAGCCGTTAATGGCCATGGGGTTTTATAAAAATCACTCAATGCTTTGAGTAGCACTGTCGTGCGCTGATTAAAGCCAGATGCTAAAAAGCTCAACACTTGCTGGTGAACCCGCGCTTGAAAATCAAATCGGCAGGTCTGTTCACCATTTAAATTATCAACCGAGACATTAAAAGCAAACCCCGCAGCCACACTTAGCGCCCATTCAATAGCTTGAGGCTTTACTTCAACCGCTTCAAATTCAGCTTGCTGCTGTTTATCACGACCGTCAGGGCAATACCAATAACCATAATCTTCTTTTAATCGTCGTGCTTCACCGGCCACCAGCCAATGGGCTATTTCGTGTAAGGCACTGGCATAAAAACCATGGGCAAACACGATTTGGTGATAAGGTGTTTGCTGATCAGCAGGCAGGTAAATAGGTTCATCTTCGCCCTTTATCAAACGCGTGTTATGGCTTTGATAAAAGGTGCTTTCAAAAATAGCGATTAAATCGGCAATATGGTGCATACAGGCTGAATTCGTCTCGTCAAAAGGGTTAAAATAACACGCTAAAAACGAGCCGAATTGTACGGACTTTTAGGGTCAAAGTAAAAGCTATAGGTACTTTGTTAGATCGACCTCATCAATTTGTGCAGGGTTCAAGTACCGTTTTGCATAGTTCAAGTAAATTCCGGAGCGTAAAAACAGTGTGAAAACATCACGGTCTACATGTTGCTCATCCACCATATTCGCCAATATATCGATTGCAACACTCAAGGGTTTGGCTTTTTTATAGGGCCGGTCTGCGGCTGTAAGCGCTTCAAAAATATCCGCAAGAACCAACACACGCTCTGGAATAGATAAGTTATCAGCAGTTAATTTACGCGGATACCCTGTGCCAATTAATGTCTCATGGTGAGTTGATGCGTAACGGGGTACTCTAGCAAGCTCATCGGGAAACGGCACATTATCAAGCATACGAATAGTACTTATAATATGTTCATTAATTTTAAAGCGATCTTCTGTTGTTAGCGTGCCACGTGTAATTTTTAAATTATACAATTCACCTAGGTTGTATTTGTATTCAGGAATCGTCACTTTAATACCTAAGCGCTCATCGTATTCTATTGGCTTATCATGGGGTATTAGGTGCTCTGCTTTATCACTTAATAGTTTCTCTGTTGCAGGGAGTTGTTCATCAGTATTACTATGACGAATTTCCTCCACCGGTGACAACCCTAATCTGTCATCAAAATACCGCAGCCACGTGATATTGCTTAACTTCTCTAGCCGCTCAAGGCTCGCTTCATCCATAAACTCACCACCTACATTACAGGATGCTATGAATGAAAAATCTTTTTGTAACTGAGACTGTTTTTCTTTGAGCTGTGACTTTAATTGCCCTTCTTTTTCTGGCGCTCGGCGTGCAGCTTGTAAATAGTCAATTTCAGCATCTCGCCATAACACTTCAAAGCGGGTTCTTATTTCATGAATTCGGTTATAGATAGTTTCGAGCTTTGTCCCTTTATCGACAATATGCTCTGGCGTGGTAATTTTTCCGCAGTCATGAAGCCAAGCTGCTAGACTAAATTCTCTAAACTCATCATCGTTTTTAAATTCAAAGTCTTTAAATGCTTGCTCATTTGAGCTTGACGCAGCCTTTGCAAGCATGATTCCAAGTTCAGGAACCCGCTCACAGTGACCGGCGGTATACGGGGACTTATCGTCGATAGCTTGCGCTATTAACTCGATAAATGATTCCATTAACGCTTTTTGATTTTGTTCATGTTGTTGAATTGATTGGCTCATTTCGACCATCGAAGACGCCAAGTTATGAATTTCTTTAATGTTACTTTTTAAAGTAGAGACTTGATCAAACTGGCGTTTTTTTATTTTTAAGTTCTCACCTTCCAGTGTTTTAATTGGTCCGACAATCGGTGAAGCAAAAAACCACGAAACAGGTAGCACCATAATTAAACAAGCGGCTGTAATGAAAGTAGAAAGCTTAATTTTCTCATGTGTAGAACTAAGCACTCCCTCTTTGGGTACCGCAATTGCCAAAAAGTCACCATTTTTGATATTGGCAGATAAAGGGGTTATATAAACATATTTTTCAATGCCATTTAATGTCATAAGCCTAAGTTTGGAAAACTGATCACTCTGCTCAAGTAGCGTCAAAAGCTTTGGGTAAGGTACTGTTCCTACGACCTTTGAAGTAACATGCAACTCATTTGACAACCACTTATTATGTAAGGCTGTTAAGTACTCACTAGGTAAACGCTTAATTGCCAAATCGATTAAACCTTTAAGCTCGGCATCTTCAGGGTGAAATAATAGGTGTAATGTGTCAGGTAATAAATCATGGCTAAAAGCATCCAAATAGTTGTATTGAATGCCTTTAATAAAAAATTGCTTTTGCGTGTATTTAAACACGGCTTCGTTATCGAGCCCTGCAAAAACTTTCCCTTGACTAACGGCATCTAACACGGCTTTGGTACTTGCAAGTTCAATAATTTCGATATCTGGAAAGTGTTTTTTTATGACCTCTATCACCGACCACCCTTCCCCTATCGCTAGCTTCATACCTGCTAACTGTTTCATACTTAAAATGGGCAGCTCCCCCTCTTTAGTTATGATACTAAATGGCAAGGTTGTTATGGGCTCACTCATCAACCCCAGCGCTTCATTAGTTGGTGTTTTGAAGATAGGCTGAATAATATCAATCTCATTATTGGCAAATTGCTGTAAAAACTCTGACCATGCGTAACCATTGATATATGTCACTTTTAAGCCCAGCATCTCAGCAATCCCATTAATATAATCAATGCTATAGCCTTTGGGTGTCCCGCCAACACTAAAATCAAGTGGTGGCCAATTCGTCTCGTTTGATACCGTTAGGTAGGGGTATTTATTCAACACAGCTTGTTGGTATTCGCTCAAAGTAAGCTGTGTTAATGTGGGTAACTGAAGATTATTTTTTTGCTGGTTAGAGGCTACAATCTCCCCTTCTTTATTGTAAATATACAACTCGGTTAAGTACTTGCTGCTAATATTTTTTTGCTGACGAGCCAAGTATTCCGAAATACTCGACAAACTCACATCTAGTGCTAATACACTTTTTTGATCCGCTGATTTTATAGAATAGGTTTGCCCAGGCGCTTGCAAATGTGTGAAAAAATAAGGCTTCGTTTTACTGACATGGGTTGAATTCGCGTTTTTAAACCAGATCCGCTCACGAGGGTCATAATTAGTTGCTTTACTTTGTGAAATACGCAAATTAAATTGTTCATCAAGGTAATGAGTTTGGTGGGTTCGGGCCTCTCCCTCCCCTTTAATGTGTATCACTACCCAACGATCTGCTTCTATCGCCTGAAGCTGCTGACGAACGATATTGCTACTTTCTAAATTAATAAGCTCATAAAAATCTCCATTCTCATAACCAACATACATGGCATAAAGTTGAGGATTTAGCTGCATTATCTCGCTCATTACATTTCGTAATTCACTTTTGTCGATTTTATTCGATGTAACAAGGGTACTATTTTGAATCATTACACTTAACGTGTTTTCGGACTTTTCATTAATCCTTGTGAGATAACCTGCCACTGAGTCTGTGGTTAAATTGAAGTGTTTTACACTCGCCTCTAATGCCATTTTTTCGCTAAAATAGTATTGCAAGCTGATTGCAATAATTGCTGTTAGTGAGGTTGCAAGCACAAATACAGCCACAACAGTTAAACGAATAGAGAAACGGATTTTTTCTTTTAATTTATAAAAAGCAGCTACCAGCACCTATGCAACTCCCTGCTATGCTAAATTCGTAATTATTAACTTGTATATCTTTTATACACCAATGATTAAGTATTACAAATAGAAAGCTACAAAATTTATGCTCACAGCAAAAAGCAATGCAGTCTTTCAATAAGGCTATTAATTAGTTCATTTAAATAGCAGGGCAATAACAAAATATAGGTAACTACTTTTCACTTTAATTAAATAAGCTCCTCGCCAGCTTCATCACATTCAACAATATCTGTTTCTGCCAATGCCTTAGCAACCCATGTTTGCAAGATTGGGCACGCAAGTACATGCTGGCAATAAGCTTGTGCTGCACTCGAAAGCTCAGTCTGGTACGTTTTAAAGCGCAGCACCACAGGTGCAAACATCGCATCAACAATAGAAAAATCACCAAATAACCACGCATTAGGGTAACTTTGCTGCTGAGCCGAAAATATCTCATCCATGCGCGTAATGTCTTTTCTAGCTTGTTCTGATAACTCAATATGCCTTTTAGCACGAATATTCATAGGCATTTCATTACGAAGTGCAGCAAAGCCAGAGTGCATCTCGGCAGCTAAGCTCCGCGCTTTTGCTCTTTGGGCTATGTCACTAGGCCAAGCAGCACCATTTAGATAAGCATCATTGATGTATTCACAAATTGCGAACGAATCCCACACGATTAAACTGCTATCTATAAGAGCCGGTACTTTTTGCACTGGAAACTTCCTTTTTAGCGCTTCATAAAATTCAGGGGTATCTAAGACTAGTTGCTTTTCTACAAACGAGACATTGAATTTACTCAGTAAATACCACGCTCTAAGTGACCAAGTTGAGTAATTTTTATTGCCAATAAATAATTGCATTATACGTCCTTTAACGAGTAGATTAAGTTCACTATAAAGTAGCGAGCGGTTAATTACTCGCCAATAGTTTTTATACAACCTATAAGAAAAGCTGATACATGATGGATATTGATGCCCTTAGAACTTTTTGTGCCTTTGTTGATACGGGAAGTTTTACCCGCGCCGCAGCACAAATTTGTAGAACTCAATCTGCGGTGAGTATGCAAATGAAAAAGCTTGAACAAGATTTAGCAAGTCCACTCTTTGAAAAACAAGGGCGCCAACTGGTGCTAACCCAGCAAGGCCACCAGCTTGCAAGTTATGCAAAGCAACTGATCACACTTCATGATGAGGCGTTTAAGCAATTAAAAGCAGGCACAGGTAATTTACGTGTGCGCATTGGCTGTCCTGATGACTATGCCCATTCTTTACTACCAGAGCTTGTTGATGCTCTGCACCAACAATTTAATGCGCTTGATTTACAGATAAGCTGCGCCCCAAGCACTGAGCTTAGAGCCAAGCTCGACCAAGGCATGCTGGATTTAGTAATTGCCACTCGCTCACCTGACAGCGAAGAAGGTTACTTATTACAATCAAGCCAAGGTGTGTGGGTGAAAAGCCCTGCTTTTGAGATTAACGATTCAACACCACTTCCAATCGCCTTGTTTCAACGAGACTGTAAGTTTCACCAAGCCAGTATTGAGGGTCTATTAAAAGCCGAGCGTCGTTTTAATATTGTTGCTTGTTGTGGCTCTGTGGGTGCGTTACATGGCCTAATTGAACAAGGCCTCGCCATTGGGAGTATGGCGCGAGTAAGTGTGCAAGGGAGTGTGGAAGAAATCAGCGATGGCTCGCTGCCAACCCTTCCTATGGTTGATATTGTGCTACTGTATGGTAATCATGCCCACAACCCTGTTCGCCATGAACAGTTAAAGCAGATTGTGGAGTTGATTAGGGAATAAATAAGCATAATAAACTACTGGAGTTTAACCAATTTGCGAGTTCTAATTGGTTCTGTAAGATATAAAAACTCACTTAAATCATGAGCACTGTTGATCAGCATATGTTGCTTAGGTTGTGCTAATTGCCAACGTTCAGTTTTGGCAGTTGCTAAATCAATACGCTGAAAGCTGACTTTATCAGCATACTCCATGGTAACGGCTAATTGCTGGTTACTTACAGATATACCAATGATGTCATTGTTAGCTGCTTGCCAAACAGTCTCTATATCGCCACGGCTATTAACTCGAAACACTTCGTTACTGTTCGAAAAGTAAATCTGATCTTGCTCATCTAAATCCATACCATAGCAACTTAAGCGTTTCCCTGAGCCTGTAAATGGTGTCAAAGTTAGACTTGTTAAATCAAATTTAGCCGGGTGAAATGTCTGTCCATCCTCTGCGCGATAAGAAACCAGAATTGCGTTTTCATAATGATACATTTCTCTTAAATAAAAAGAGTGATTACCATGAGGAATTGATTCATAAGTGCCACTGCTTAAATCAATTTTAAATAATGTATCTTTACTTGCAGTGTAAACCTGTTGAGCATCTTGGCTCCAAACTATGCCAAATAACTCATGGTTATCAGGGTTTGAAAAAATACGTGTTTGCTTACCATTGTCGTATAAAAATAATTGTTTTAATCCAAAACGATGTGACTCAAATACAAATTGAGTAGAATCTGGCGAAAACACGGGAAGAAAGTCGATTGATGAGGTATCAACGAGTTTGGTCAGAGTGTCTGGTTTAGCGCGTGTTTGGCTGACAATATCCACATCAACATTTACTAACTCCATCAAAATAGCTTCAGCGTTTGATGTGTACTGTGCATCACGAATTATTTGATAATTATTAAATGGAATTAGCTGTAGCTCACCATCAAGGTCTAAGTGAATAAGCTGATTGCGTTGACTAATTAATAACGCTTGATTATTTGGGTGCCAGCTTAAGCCTTGAATACCATCTTCTATGACAGTAATGGTTTGTGATTTTCTATTGGTAAGGTCAAGTACATCAATACGGTATTTGTTTTGCCCTGCTTCAATGCCTAATGCGATTTTACTACCATCTTTAGATAACGCACTCACAAGTAACCAATCTTGTTGTGCTGCTGTTACTAAGCGTGTCTTTTGTTTAGTGTTTAAATCCAGTGAGACAAGTCGAGTATCGTTGTTTTGTTTCTCTTTTTCTATGTAATAGAGTAGCTTATCAGCTCCCCAATCTATGTGATGACTGGTTAATATGCTGTCACTAAAAACACTCACTGTCGTTTGCTCTAATGGCAGAAATTTTGATAAATCTATGCTTAAGGTGTTGAGTGATTGTGTTTGGTCTACGGTTTTTACAAACGCGATCGCATTATCGGAGGTAGACCACCCCAACGCGTAGTAGCTTGCGGCATCTTCAGTCAGCCTCACCTCTCGCTCTGTTAAGAGCTCTTTAATCCAAATATGTTGGCTCTCTTTATCGCCTCGCACAAAAGCGAGGTACTTACCACTATGTGAAAGTGATAAGTTAGCTTCATTTAGTTCACTCGAAGTGAGTGGCATTAACTGGTTAAAGTGAGTATTTACTTTCTTTTGAGGTATTAGCTGCCAAGCAATAACAACAAAACTAATTAGCAGAACAACTAAAAATGGCAAAAATTGCGCTTTTAGTGTTTTTGCTTGCCCGTCTGTTACTTTTTCAAGGCTATAACCGCGCTTAGGGTGTGTAATTATAAACTGCGGATTTTTGGCATCTTCTTGGAGTGCTTTTCTCAGCAATGCGATACAACGCTGTACCGAACTTGGGTTATAGGTAGCATTAGGCCACACTTTTGCAAAGATTACTTCTTGGCTTACCACTTCACCCTTATTTAAATAAAGAGTATGTAATACATCCATGACCTTTGGCTCGACTATTTGCTCATAATCTTGCGATGAAATTAAACATCGACTCTCATCAATTGCAAATTTGCCGATTCGATAACGCGCCACTTACTTCTCCAATAAATATTTACGAATCAAAGATTAAGGTTTTCTTAAGAGAAACTCAAGGGTTACTCCATTGTCACTTTGCTCTGACTATTAGATTGTTTTTGTTATGTCAAAATAGGTAATAAAAACAATGTATAAATATTTATCAACGCTCACTATTTTCATCAGTGCTTTTTTAATTTTTCAAATTCAGCCGATGCTTTCAAAACAACTTCTACCCCAATTTGGTGGTGGTGCATCCATTTGGTCAGCGAGTTTAGTGTTTTATCAAGTCATGTTACTTATTGGCTATTTCTATGCGCATAGCATGGGTCACTTTCATATTAAGTTGCAGGTAGTCACCCATATAGTTTTAGTCACCTGTGCCACACTCATTGTTGTGACAAAATTTGCAGCCCCGAATCTCACAAAGTGGCCGCCTACGCTTGCGGTGTTTGTTAATTTATTTATAGAAATTGGTCCAATATTTATTCTACTAAGCGCCACCAGCGTGCTTTTACAAAGGTGGTATGTGCAAACTGCTTCAGCACAAGTGCCTTACCATTGGTATTCCATCTCAAACTTGGGTTCTTTACTGGCGTTAATGAGCTACCCGCTCGTTTATGAATTACTATTTTCTTTAGAGCAGCAAACTACCTACTGGCTATTTGGACTTATCAGCTACTGCTTGTTATTAACACTTCTTGTAATATTTTTACTAAAAAAAGCACCCGACATATCAAGAGCGCCTATTCAAACTAGGCATATCACGGTATTAAAAGGTAAAGGTCAATGGCTGTTACTCAGTGCCTTAAGCTCAGCCATGTTGGTATCTACCACGCATATGATCAGCACTAATATTCCACCCATGCCATTACTTTGGTCACTGCCCCTTGTAATTTACTTGCTCACCTTTAGTTATACGTTTGCCAACAAAGCAAATTATCAGCGTCATAAGTGGGCATATGCGTTTATATTTTCGGCTTTTGCAGGCCTGCTGATGTTTTATTTTGGCAGCTTATTCAATGCCCTAGCCCAGCTTATAATTTACAGCCTGATTCTATTTACCGCCTGCATGATTTGCCACGGTGAGCTTAGAAGCAAGGCCCCTGAAAATGAGCAATTTACGATTTTTTATTTCTATATCGCCCTTGGCGGTGTGTTAGGTTCGCTTTTCAGTACGCTCATTGCCCCATTGCTATTCGTCCAAATTGACGAGTATTTACTTACATTAGCGGTTATTTTTAGTTTTGTGTGTTACTACCAATTAAAAGCTAGAACAAAGACAAAACAGCTCAAATTCACTCTCGCAACCAGCTCCGTTGCTTGGCTATCGTGTTATTGTTTTTTAGCGGTAAACTTTAACCAATATAACGTTG
The DNA here is from genome assembly GCF_001550155.1 of Pseudoalteromonas arabiensis. GTDB lineage: Bacteria > Pseudomonadota > Gammaproteobacteria > Enterobacterales > Alteromonadaceae > Pseudoalteromonas > Pseudoalteromonas arabiensis. The sequence goes on along the minus strand of NZ_LRUF01000024.1, from coordinate 371,110 downwards.
CGACTAGCCGCAACTTTTATGGCTATTTAGCGGTTAAAGATATAAACACTCAATCAATAAAAGAAAGGCGCTTAATTGACGGCACCACGATTCATGGCTCAGAGCCACTAAACCCAAACCAACAGTTTGAGCAAAGTTATTACCACCAGCATACTGGTGTCGCTAAATCACTTGCCATACTACAACAACACAGCGCACTAAACATTGGCGTGATTGGTTTGGGTGCAGGCGTTTTAGCTCGGTTTGCAGACCAGCAGGATAGTATTCACTTTTTTGAGTTAAACCCTGCTGTGGTCGAGATGGCAAAGCGTTATTTCTCATATTTAGAAAACAGTGAAGCCAAGCTCACAGTCAGCTTAGGGGATGGTCGTATTGCGCTAAAAAATAATGCGAACGAAGTATTTGATGTCTTAATTATTGATGCATTTACCAGTGATGTAATTCCTGCGCATTTGCTAACCCAAGAAGCAATGTCACTTTATTGGCAGAGGCTCAATGAAAATGGCGTATTGATTGTGCATATTTCAAATAATCATATCGACTTACTGCCTGTATTACAGGCACATAGCCAACACTTCAATAAGGCTTTGTTAAAGTTTAGCTATCAAGGCCATAGCCCATCAGACATAGGCTCAGATTGGGTGGTGCTAACTGATAATCAGGCTTTTTTAAATCGTGTATCTATCAGTGATTTGTCACCCATTAAACGCTACCCACATAGCGAGCTGGCAATGTGGACTGATAGCAAACACAGCCTACTCCCCTTATTAAAATTCTAACAGGCATAAAAAAGCGCGATGATTTTTATTAATCATCACGCTTATTAAATTGCATTAATTTCTAAACACTAAGCCACTTTAGGGTATTGCTAGTCAAAGTATCCCAAACACAATCCCGTTATCCCTAGGAGAATCATACCAATTAGGCTGATATCCATAAAAAATGCCAGAAAACGGTCTATGGGTCTTGCATGGCGTAAAATGATATCTTCATTTGCTAGAGGGGTTTTTCCTTTCTTACCTCGAACTAATATTCCTGCATACATACCAACTCTGAGACCCACTCCACCTCGGTCCCAACTTGGCGTTCCGCTTCCTTCCTCTTTCACTTTTCTATCTAATCGGCGGATTGTGAGCCGTGTAAAAAGTAACCCTGAAATTAAGAAACTAACTAAAAAAATTACATTTAACACTTCAAAAACACTTTTCATTTCCATTAAAAGAAACTCATATTTGAACTTTTATAATACAGCTACTTGTAGTTAGTTGGCTCATTACTAAAAACTGCATGTATTAAATCTAGCTCCATGCCTAAATGCTGAAGTTAACCAAAACAAATACTAAACTAAATAGCCCAGCCATTTCCCTAATGGCCATAATATAAATATAGCCACTAAACTTATACTCATAGAAAAAGCTAGAACACGGTCGATAGGCCTTGCATGACGTAGAATGATCTCATCCTCTGTAAGTGATGCTTTATCTGACTTATTCTTTATCAGTGTGACCGCATACATACCGACTCTAAGACCCATCCCGCCCCTATCCCATGACGGTGTTCCTTCACCTTCCTCTTTGATTTTTTTATCTAAGTGACGAATGGTTAAGCGCGTAAAACACAATCCAGAAATTAAAAAACTCAATACAAAAATTACATTTAAAACTTCAAAAACACTTTTTATTTCCATTAAAAGAAACTCATATTTGAACTTTTATCATAGAGCATACCGGCAGCCGATTGACCAGAATAGTCGCCAACTTTAGCTGCAACATAACCTGCTGCTAGCCCTACACCAATAAGTATCACCCAGCCTACAGGACCGGCAGCAATAGCTAAACCCGCTCCAAGCTTAACAACTGCACCTCCTGCTGCAAGACCCGATGCAGTTCCTAAGCCGAAACCTGTCGTTTCCACAGCCAAAGTTCTGTGCCAATCTGCCCCTGATTTATAATCACCATATATCTTATCTGCTCGTACCGCTGCATCTAAAGCAATTAAGCCATTACCAAGTACTGATGAACCAACTTCTAAAGAACGCAGGCTACGAATACCTGATAGCGATGTAACTTGTATAGGTGCAGCATTTCGAGCACTTTTGGCTATATTGATACCGCGTTGAGGGTTAGACCAAATATTCCCTCTACTGCCGCTCTTCACTCGATTTGCAATAGCGCTAAGCTCTCGAGTAAATCTTTCGTTCACTTCTAAATGGGCTGCTTTTGCTTTATAACCTAGTTTAACAAGTTCATGCTTAGGCGCTTTATTTTTAGCTGCAGCTCTAATTGCCATTAAGCTCTTCTGATATTTAAATAACGCTTTACCAAAATTGCTTAACCTAGCTTCTTTCGAGTTGATAGCAGTTGCAGCGGCCCCCGAAGCAGCAATAGAGTCAACCTTATAGCTCATTATATCCGCCATCTCTTTGAGGTAAGGCTGGAGTTCTTTTTCGTATAACTCTGCGATTGCAAATGTATTATCGCTACCGAAATCATTAGCCATTTTAGTGATATTGCGTTTAGTCGACTGAGACCAGCTATTAACACTGTCCAGAGCACATGCAAGGTCTGGACGATTAGCACGTAAATTTTTAACACTTTTTGAACCTGGTTCACTCAAAATAAAAGGGGTACCTGCAGGTATAAAAGAACCAAAAATATGGGGATTATCTTTTCGAAACTGTTTATAAGCTTCTTTATTACTAATATCGATGGGTAATGCAGCACGGCTTTGTGTGCTAAAACACAAGTTGAATTGTTCTGACATAAAAATATCCTTTTTTAAATTAGTCCCTAAATTGTGATGATTCTAATGCAAATGAACAGTTCAATAAACCCGCAATGAAAAAATTTTTGCATTAATTGCCATGTTAATAAATTGGTTTATATAAAGATAAAGCACATCACTCTTAGAAAATATATAGCTCACACTTTCAATCAAAAACGCGGCAAATCAAGCCGCGTTTTAAGTTTATAGTTCTTTGCTAAATCAAACCAAGTTAATCAATCGAACCTTTGATTGGTCCATGTTCGTGGCTTACATGTGGGTTTTGACCACGTTGGCGCAATAAGTGATCCATTAAGGTAATCGCCATCATCGCCTCAGCAATAGGAATTGCGCGAATACCTACACATGGGTCATGACGTCCTTTGGTGATCATCTCTACCGCTTCGTTGCTAGTATTAATGCTGTTGCCAGGTATGGTAATGCTTGAAGTTGGCTTAAGTGCGATAGAGGCAATAATATCTTGTCCTGTCGAGATACCTGCAAGTACACCGCCCGCGTGATTTGATGTGAAACCATCTGGGGTCAATTCATCACGGTGCTCAGAGCCTTTTTGCTCAACCACATCAAAGCCATCACCAATCTCAACGCCTTTTACTGCATTAATGCTCATTAATGAATGTGCAAGTTCTGCATCAAGGCGATCAAATACAGGCTCACCAAGACCAACAGGCACATTTTTAGCAACCACTTTAACTTTAGCGCCTACCGAATCACCTTGCTTTTTTAGGTCGCGCATATATTCATCAAGCGCGTCTAACTTGCTTGGATCAGGGAAGAAAAATGCATTGTTTTCCACTTCATCCCAGTTGTAATCTTCAGCTTTAATTGGCCCAAGCTGGCTCAAACAAGCACGCACTTCAATACCATGAAACTGTTTTAGGTATTTTTTTGCAATTGCACCTGCCGCTACACGAATTGCTGTTTCACGGGCTGAAGAGCGACCACCACCTCGGTAATCACGGATACCGTATTTATGCCAATAGGTATAATCGCCGTGACCAGGGCGAAATACATCGGCAATTTTGCCGTAATCTTTTGAACGTTGATCGGTGTTTTCAATCAGTAAACCAATGCTAGTACCTGTGGTTTTACCTTCGAACACACCTGAAAGAATTTTTACTTCGTCACTTTCGCGGCGCTGTGTTGTATAACGACTTTGCCCCGGCTTACGACGGTCTAAATCAATTTGTAAATCGGCCTCACTAATTTCAAGACCAGCTGGTGTGCCATCTACAACGCCGCCTAATGCAACGCCGTGGCTCTCACCAAAGGTGGACACTTTAAATAGTTGCCCGATGCTATTACCTGCCATTAATTTTCCTCATTCCTAATGACTACTGAGACCGAGCCCTCAGGCTCGGCTTTTAAAATCTGCTGTTAATCTGCGAAATAGTTAACAAGCTGCTGTTTGCTGATTACAAACACGCCAAGACCACCTTGTTCGAATTCAACCCACTCAAACGGCGCACCTGGGTACAGCTCTTCCATATGTACCATAGAGTTACCAACTTCGACAAATAACAAACCGTTATCAGTTAGATGCTCAGCAGCTTCCGCTAGGATGGTGCGAGTAACATCAAGACCATCATGACCCGATGCTAAACCAAGCTCTGGCTCGTGATGGAATTCACGTGGTAAATCAGCCATATCTTCAGCATCAACATACGGTGGGTTAGCGACGATCAGGTCATATTTTTGACCCGGAACACCACTAAACACGTCTGACTGAATTGGCAGTACACGGTCATTTAGCATGTAATCGCTGATATTGATATCGGCAACTTCGAGCGCTTCATAAGAAATATCAACCGCATCAACCTGTGCATCTTCAAATGCTTGCGCAAGTGCAATAGCAATACATGCAGAGCCTGTACATAAATCAAGAATGCGCGTAACTGAGCTTGGCTCTTCTAACCATGGTGCAAAGCGATTGTTAATTAACTCTGCAAATGGCGAACGTGGAATTAACACGCGCTCATCAACATAAAACGGCATACCTGCGAACCACGCGGTGTTGGTCAGGTAAGGTACTGGCGTACAATCATTAATACGCTCTGCAATTAGTTCAGCTAAACGGTTTTTCTCGGTGCTGGTTAAACGCGCATGCATTAGCTCTTTTGGCGCGTCGATTGGCAAGCTTAGCGCTGGCAATAACAGGCTAACAGCTTCATCCCACGCGTTGTCTGTACCGTGCCCAAAGAAAATACCACTGCTGGCAAATTGACTGGTTGTCCAACGTAACCAATCGTGCAACGTTGAAAGTTCTGCAATTGCCTCGTCTAAAATTGCGTCTTCTATCTGGAAATGGTTCATGTATGTTCCTTAACTTTCAAAGTCTGTTCTGACGCGTATTGTACCGTCTTTTCAGTTGGTTTTTACTCGATTTTTAGCGTTTTTTTGTTTAGACTGCCGCCATGAAAAAAGATCCCCACGACAACAACCACATTAGCACTGACGATATTGACTTATTTCGTCAGAGTATCAGTGGTGCCAAAGCATTTAAACAAGACACTATTCGATTCACCAATAAGCCTAAAGTGTCACAAGCGAAGCAATTTTCCCAGCAAAAAAAGCAACATCAGGCAGAATTTTTCTTTTCTGATGAATATGTACCAGATATCGACACTCACGGCACCGTCAGTTATGTCAAGCCTGGTCACGATAGCTATTTGGCAAAACAACTTCGCCGTGGAGATTACCCACCTGATTTAACCCTTGATTTACATGGCTTAAATAAAGAATTAGCCAAAGACGAGCTAGCGGGTTTGATTCATGAGTGTAAAAAACAACATTACTATTGCGCCTGTGTTGTGCACGGTATTGGTGAGCGCATACTTAAACACAAGGTACCGCAATATTTAGTACAACACCCTGATGTGATTGCCATGCACCAAGCACCGCTTGAATTTGGTGGTAAGGGTGCAGTACTTATTTTAATTAACCTTCCACAAAGTGACGAGTTCAGACGCTAACGTCTTCTTATCATAAGGCCTAATGTGCATATTTTTTCGATTATCTTTCCACTGATTTTTATCGTGTTAAGTGGCTACATCAGCTCGCGAAGCACGTTTTTATCGAAAGAGCATATAGCAGGGTTAAGTAAGTTTACTTTTTACATTAGTGTGCCTGCTTTTTTATTTTTAAATATGGCCCAAGCTGATTTACAAAGTAGTGTGTCTGTTGCGGGGTTTTTGAGCTTTTACATTCCGGTGTTGGCTATTTACACCCTTGGCTATGTTATTGACCGCTATTGCATTAAGAAACAATCTGCAGCATCACATCACGCAGTTTTTGCCCTTGGCAGTAGTTACTCAAATACGGTACTGGTAGGTTTGCCTATTATTATTGCTGCACTTGGCGAGCAAATGGTCGGCATTGTGTTTATGATCATTACTTTTCATAGCGCACTTTTGTTTACCCTCACCTTTTTGCTCAGTGCTAAATCGCAGCAAACGTTTTCTTGGCGAGCATTTGCTAAAAACATGCTACTGAACCCTGTGGTATTAAGCATCAGTAGCGGCCTTGCTGTAAACCTACTTGGCTTTACACTTTTTGATGATTTAGTAAATGGCCTCAGCTTACTTGCTAAACCTGCCATTGCCTGTGCGTTATTCGTATTAGGAGCGAACCTTGCGTTTTATAAAGTGGCCGACAACTTACAAGCATCACTTATCGCAACCATCATCAAGCTTGCCATGTTACCGTACGGAGTCTACTTTTTTGCAGGCTACGTATTTCATCTAGAACAATCGTTACTGAACGTTTTAGTACTTTTAAGCGCCTCTCCTTTAGGAGTCAACGCTTACCTAATCGCCAATCAAATTAAGCAGCATCAAGCGACGCTCGCAAGTACTGTGGTGCTCTCAACGGTATTAAGTGTAGTCAGCTTTAGTGTTTGGTTAAGTATTTTACTTTAGTTTTATAAACCACCCGACACATCGATAAAACTGCCTGTTGTGAATGAAGCTTGTTCACTTGCCAGAAAGTAAATTGCTGAGGCAACCTCATCAGCCTCACCACCACGCCCAAGGGGTAACTTTGATTTTAAACGATCAACTCGGTTCATTTCACCGCCATCACGGTGCATATCGGTATAAATAAGGCCAGGCCTTACCGCATTCACCCGTATACCTTTACTGGCTACTTCTTTAGCAAGGCCAATAGTAAACGTATCAAGTGCACCTTTCGATGCGGCATAATCTAAATATTCATTTGGCGAACCTGTTCGCGACGCACCCGAGGAAACATTCACAATACTGCCTTTATCCATTCGTTTAATAGCTTCTCGCGCGCACAAAAATGCGCCTGTGACGTTGCAACTTAAAATGGCGTTAATGCGCTTGGCATCCATCTCTAATAGCGGCATTTGTGGTTTCATCATCGCCGCGTTATTAACTAAAACGTCTAAGCGCGCAACTTGCTCATCTAATTTAGCGAACATGGCGAGTACTTGCTGCTCATCAGCAATATCGGCTTGGAACAAATATGAATTCACGCCAAAGGCTTCTAGCTCTTCAGCGACCTGCTGTGCACTTACTTGATCTGACTTATAGTTAATACACACGTCATAGCCTTGCTCGGCAAATAACTTAGCCGTTGCAGCCCCAATACCACGGCCGCCTCCAGTGATAAGAACCACAGGGTTCAAACTCATTCTCACTCCTTAAATACCAATTTAAACTGCTCGCATACTAAAAGCATTTCAGGATGACATTGATAACCTGTACCTGCTAGCTCTCGCTGATAATAATTCCAGTGCACACGCTGCCAATAAGCAAGGCTTTTGTCACCCTCCCCCTCTAATGCAGCATATTCGTCTGTGATTTGATTAAATGGCGTAATAGTAACCGCGATGGTTTCAATAATGCCTAGGGGCTGTTTTTGCCAATTAGTAAAAATAGCTAGGTCGCCAACTTGAGGTAAAGCTTCGTCATTAGCTTTAAACCAATACAGTGAAGAGGTTGTTGCTTGTTTTATACCTTTTAAAACAAGTAATGCGCAGTCATTGGCATCTTGCTCATTATCACAAAAATGCCAACTTGGTAGTTCATCAACGGCGCACCCTGATTGCTCATTAAAGCGAGCAATCAACTGCGCCTTACGCTGCTCGTTACTTAACGGCTGCAACAACCGAAATCTCTACAAGCAGTGCATCGCGCGCCATTTTTGCCTCTACACAGGCACGTGCTGGCGCATGACCTTGTGGTACCCATGCATCCCAAACCGCGTTCATCGCTGCAAAGTATTCCATGCTTTTCAGGTAGATTGTGGCGCTTAGCATATGCTCTTTGCTACTCCCCGCTTCAATAAGTAACGCTTCGACCTTATCTAGCATGGTTTGCGTTTGTTCGCTGATATCTTTTTCTGCATCTGCACACACTTGGCCACACAGGTACACCGTACCGTTATGCTTAACGATACGGCTCATGCGCGCACCAGTTTGTAAACGTTCGATTGTCATAGTTTTAATTCAATAGTTAACAGAAACATAAATCTAGCAAATTCATACTTATATTTCGACGTTATTAGGTGAGTGAATACTTAAGTAATGACTGCGCTGCTTGGTATCGTCATATTCAATAACAGCAATAGCGCCTGTGTTAAAAATCGGCATGTTACCAGGGCTCAATTGGTCAACCAGATAACTAACAATTGGCATGTGTGCAACAACCAACCAAGTTGAGCATTCTGGGTGCATGGCGATTAAGGTTTCAAGGTAGTCAGCAGCAACTTGAGGAGTGCCATCTGGAATTATGTCATTACAAGTTTCACTAAATTGTAATGGATTATTTTGCGTTGCCGCTTTCGCAGTTTGCTGGGCACGTATGTAAGGACTTACCAATAACGCATCTGGTTTATAATTTATTGCTAACCACTGCCCCATTTTACTGGCTTCCTGTTGCCCTGTATTTGTCAGTTGTCTTGCTGCATCATCTGCTTGCATTGGCGTTGCTTCGCCATGGCGCATGATTAAGATTGTTTTCATAAAAAATCAACCGATTAAAGAATATAAAACAGTAGCCAGTTTGCTTGATTGTCCGCTATATTAGAATATCATCACAAAACACATTAAACATCCTCTTATGATATTCAGGTAGATTTTCGTTGCAGTGCCTTTAGCGTTCCTGATTTATCATCTGTTGTTAGGACATTAACGCATTCTTCAGGAGCACCTTTTGAATATCAGCCGCAATGATAACAGAACATACCAACCCCTCACACTGGACAATGGTCTAAAAGTACTTTTAGTGCAAGACTTAGAATCAACTAAATCAGCGGCATCAATGGCAATTAATGCGGGTCACTTTGACGATCCCCTTGATCGGCAGGGCCTAGCACACTTTTTAGAGCATATGCTTTTTTTAGGCACTGACCTATACCCTGAGTCTGGCGGGTTTTCTAATTTTGTATCACAATCTGGTGGAAACACTAACGCATGGACAGGCACTGAGCACTCTTGTTACTTTTTTGATATTAATAATCATCAGTTTCCTGAAGCCCTCGCTCAATTTAGCCGCTTTTTTATTGCCCCACTATTAAACCCAAAAGAGACAGCCAAAGAGCGTAACGCGATTGATGCTGAATTTAAATTAAAGATCAAAGATGATGGCAGGCGCATCTACCAAGCACATAAAGAAACGGTAAACCCTGCACACCCCTTCGCTAAATTTTCGGTTGGTAACCAGCAAACTTTGGCTGATCGCGAAGGCTGCATAAGTGACGAGCTACGCGCTTTTTTCAACAGCCATTACCAAGCACAGTGGATGACACTGGTGATCTGTAGCAATGAAGATATTGCGACCATGACCAACTGGGTGAAGCACTATTTCAGCGAGATTAAAGGTCAGCCAAAAAGCAAAGAAATTATTGAACAGCCACTTTATCGTAAACAAGACTTAGGTAAAGTGCTGCACATTGAGCCGCATAAGCACATGCAAAAGCTCATCATTAGCTTTGCTATGCCAAATATTGATGATTTTTATCGCCATAAAACGGTGAGCTTTATTGCTCACTTGTTAGGTTATGAAGGAAAAGGCTCACTTTACTCAATTTTAAAAGAGCAAGGTTGGATCAACGCACTCTCAGCAGGCGGTGGTATAAACGGCAGTAACTTCAAAGACTTCAATATCAGTATGGCACTGACCGATGAAGGTATTGAATACTACGAAGATATTGTTGAAATGGTATTCGAATACATTTGTCTGATAAACCAAAACTGTGACAAGTTACCAAGGCTTTATCAAGATAAAAAGAATTTGCTGCAAATTGCCTTTGATAATCAAGAAAAAGCCCGACTTATAGATTGGGTAAGTGGTTTAAGCATTAATATGCAACACTATGATGAAGCCAACTACGTGCAAGGTGATTACCTCATGGAAGGCTTTAATCACTGTGCACATGAAATTGCAATGCAGTGGTTAACGCCTGATAATATGCGTCTTGTACTCATACATCCAGATGTAGAGCCGGAAAACACCACGGCTTGGTACAATACGCCTTATAAAATCGAAAATATATCACCTTGCTGGCTTGATGCATTAAGTGAAATTAACACCCCATTACCTGAAATGAGTTTGCCTGTTGCCAACCCGTATCTAACGAAGAATGTTGAACTTTTAGCACTGGATAAACCTAAAAAAACGCCTGAGTTACTGATAAAACAAGAAGGCTTTGATTTTTGGTTTAAGCAGGATGCGACTTTTCGCGTTGCTAAGGGACATTTTTACTTAGCGATGGACTCGCACTATGCCATTAAAGATGTCAAGCATATGGCTTTAACTCGGCTGTTTGCTGATTTATTTATGGATAGTGTCGCTGAGCAATTTTACCCTGCCGAGCTGGCAGGCTTAAGTTATCATTTAACCTCTCACCAGGGGGGTCTAACGCTTCATACTGCAGGCTTATCATCAAGTCAGCTTGAGCTAGTTGATGAACTACTCGAAGCCTTATTTAGTGTAGAAATATGCGCAAAACGTTTTGCTGAATATAAAAAGCAACTTGTGAGGCATTGGCGTAATAGTAATCAAAACAAGCCAGTAAGCGAGTTATTCAGTATCTTAGGTGCTAAAATGATGCCATGGAACCCAGAACCGAATGCACTTGCACAAGCTTTAAAAGATACAAGTTTTCATCAGTTTAATTGTTTCAGACATGAATTCTTTAAAGCGTTACATGTAGAGTCGTTTTTACATGGTAATTGGCAGCGTAGTGATGCACTGGCTTTTCAAAAACAAGTGGCGCATCATTTAGCAGGTTGCACTAAAATTATCGACCTAACACGCCCTCTTAACGATATAACAGATGTCGAGCAGCAACGCGTTGAGCTAAATTGTAATGACCACGCCATGGTTCTTTATTACCAAGCGCTGACTGATGACACAGCTGAAAAAGTAAAGATGATGGTGTTAAATCACCTTATCAATCAAGACTATTTTAATGAGCTTAGAACCAAGCAACAACTTGGTTATTTAGTGGGAGCTGGCTACGCACCTTTTAATACGCGTGCCGGTATTGCATTTTATGTACAGTCTCCAAAACACACCGCTGACGAAATACTCATCCGTCATCAGCATTTTATAAGTAACTATCTACAGCACATTGATTCTTTAGATGAGCAACAATGGCAAGATACAAAGGCAGGGTTAATTACACATATAGCAGAAAAAGATAAAAATCTTCGTCTTCGCTCACAAAGGCTCTGGTTAGCAATTGGTAATCGAGATAGTAAATTTAATATGCAGCAACAACTTCTTGCTGAGCTTGATAAACTGAGCTTAAAGCAAATGCAACAATACATAAAAGAGACATTTGCCGAATCGCGACCTCGAATAGAGCTGTTAAGTGATAAAGCAATCAAAAAACAGTCAAAAACAACCCTTTCTTCGCATTCTCTTTGACTCGCTTGCGAGCTTAGATTAAATTATCTGGTGCGAATTAAGGTATTGCATTAATGACAAAAATAATAACAATGATTTCAGTATTTCTAACACTCAGTATGGCCGGTATATTTTCAGCCGCCGCAAGCCCTATAGAGCTAGAGCAAAGCACCCTATTGCTTATACCTAGCTCTATAATGCTGCTGTTATTACCGTATTTGCTATTCGTTATTTATAAGCTCAAACGCTCACGCCATCAACTTCGTATTTCAGAACATAGATTAAAAAGTACCGTAGAAGGCAGCGGAGACACGTTGTGGGACTGGAATATAAAAACAGGTGAAGTTATTCGTATAAACGATAAATATACCGCCGATACGAATAACGCAGCAGGCTTCCCGCCCAACCGTGATTTAATACACCCTCATGATCTACAACATGTTGAAAAAGCCCTTAAAAAACATTTTGCTGAACACACTGCCTTTTTTGAAGCAAGCTATCGTATAAAAGACAGCTTAGAGCGTTGGCATTGGGTACTCGACCGCGGAAAGATTATTGAAAAAGATGTCAATCTTAACCCCCTACGTATGACTGGCACCGTACGTGACATATCACAGCTCAAATCCACAGAAGCACGTTTAAACCTATTTGCAAAATGTGTTGAGTCACTGACTGATGCCATCGCAATTTACGATAAAAACTTTAAATTAGTTGATTTAAACCCCAGCTTTTTGACCCTTTTTGGTGGTACTCGAGAGCAATATCTAAAGAAAGATTTTGCTCTTTTTGGCTATGATCAAAGCTACGTAGATGAAATAAAAGCAACGGTTAGAGCTACAGATCACTGGCAGCAAGAAGTTAAGCTTAGAAATGCACAACGACAGTTACTCCCCATAGAGATTTCTATCGACGAAATCAAAAACGAGCATAATCAAATATGTAATTACGTTGTGGTTTATTCTGACCAAACAGAGCGCAAAAAAGCTGAGTCACAGTTACATAATTTATCAAACCGAGACCGGACTACCGGCTTGCCTAACCGTAATTTGTTTTTTACTAATCTTAAAAAGCTCGCCAAACAAGATAATCATCATGCTCTATTAGTATTTGACTTGGATAACTTTAAAAAGATCAATGATTCCTTAGGCCACCAACTTGGTGACAGCCTGCTCGCCAAATTGGCTATGAGATTAAATAAGCTCACCCGTGAAAAAGACGTATTTTATCGCCTTGGTGGTGATGAGTTTGCACTTGTTATGTCAGGCACCAACGACATTCATACGATTACGCGAATGGCAAAGCTGTTTTTAGCAGCGATTGCCACACCTTTTAACATGGCAGGCCATGAACTAGTAATCACCTCAAGTGTTGGTATTGTGCTCTTTCCTGAAGATGGTAATACACCTGAGCTTTTATTAAAAAATGCCGATACAGCGATGTACCACGCTAAGAAAAAAGGCAATAGTTACTTATTTTTTAACGACACAATGAATCGCCAAGCCGTTAAACGCCTGCAAATAGAAAACCTAATGCGTTACGGCTTAAAAGAAGATCATTTTGAAGTTTATTATCAACCCAAAATGAATATTCGCACCGGCAAATTGGATGGTATGGAAGCACTTGTGCGTTTTATCACACCTAAAAAAGGGATTATCAGCCCAGGAATGTTTATTCCTATCGCAGAAGAAACGGGGCAAATTATTGAAATCGGTGAAGTAGTGCTTAATAAAGCCTGTCGTGATGTGAAGGCATGGATCGACCAAGGATTATTTAATGGTCGTGTCGCTGTAAACCTATCAGCAAAGCAATTTAGCTTACCTGATTTAACAACTCGCATTGATGTGATTTTACAAAAGAATGAACTACCCTCTTACTTTTTAGAGCTCGAAATAACCGAAGGAACGGTAATGGACGATCCTAATGAAGCAATTTCAGTGATGCGTTCTCTTAGTGCTCGGGGTATACACTTAGCGATGGATGACTTTGGTACGGGTTACTCATCGTTGGCTTACTTAAAGCAGTTCCCACTCAATACTTTAAAAGTTGATAAAGCTTTTATAGACGACATGCAATCAGAACGAGGTCGTAACATGGTCGATTCCATCGTTACCATTGCACACAACCTTGACTTACATGTTGTTGCTGAAGGCGTTGAAAAAGCAGAGCAAATAGCCATGTTAGAGCAATTAAATTGCCAAACAGTACAAGGTTATTACTACTCAAAACCCTTGTCACAACCTGAGTTCACAGCCTTTTTGAAAAAACAGCGTAATAAATCAGCGCCCAGTTTATTAAGAAGCGTTGAAGTTTAAGGTCGCCAACTGCACGCTTGTAAACCGATATGACGTATCAATGCACGTCGATAATGTATATTAAACAAGCACCAAGCAATAGGGCCTAGCGCCCCACCTAAAAATACCCAACGTTTAACAGGCATGCCTTTTGAAACTGACTCTAAATACATTACAAAAATAAATACACTACTTACACAAACAAAAAACACAGTAGCCCCCACAGTTATAAGCGCGCAGTGTACATAACTTAAGCACCGGTGAAAACGTCAGGATATAAATAGCCACTATAAAGGCAGATTATATTCTTAAATATCAAACATAAACCTAATAAAAAATTGTATTATTTATATACAAAGCGGTCAAAATTGTTAAAATAGGAACGTGCATTGATGCACATAAGGAATAAACAAAAATGATTAGGAGACATCATGTCTGACAATACTGCAAACGTCTACGAGGCACCGGAAGCAAACCTTACAGAAAATAACGATGGTAGCAACAAACCCATTTTGAACTTTGACCGCTTCTCGGCGTGGGGCGTGTTCTTTTTAAGTATCATTACATTAGGTATCTACAGTGTGTACTGGCTTGTAAATAGAACAAACAAAGCAAACTCACTGGCGAAAAACCAAATAGCTCAAGGACTAATTTATGGCTATGTGGCGCTGTATGTGGTTAACCTTGTTTTATCAATAGCCGGTATTTTACCTGAGCTCGGCTTCATTGTGTCGCTAGCCTCATTTGTCGTAGCTATTATTTTAATTTTCTCACTGCGTACTTCACTCACAGAATTAATTAATGAAGGTAGCGCTGAGCCTGTAAAATTAAATGGTATTTTAACGTTCTTTTTCAACGTTATTTATTTCCAATACAAGATTAATGAAGCAATTGATAGACAGCAATAAGCTACTATGATTTCATAATGAAAAAGGCATTAATTTTTAATGCCTTTTTACTATGTATCCCGTTTAACATCCAAGTATGTATTAGTTACTTAACTGCATCATTATAAAGCACCTGAATGTTTCACATTCAAATATGTATTGAGCACATGAGGCAATAACTGCTCAGGGTTACAATCAATCGCAATCACCCCTTCTTTTCTCAGTTTCGCCATATTTTTCTTATGTGTATTTAATAAACTGAGTGCTGCGCAATAACTTGTTGCATCTTCGTACTTTTGAATTGGTTCTTTAAGCACTTCACTCACAGAGCGGTTATTTATGTTGATTAAAGCAACTAAATGATGCTTCTGTAATAGTTTTATCGCTGGCAGTAATTCATCAATACTTTGTTCGTCGAGTGTTGTAACGAGTAAAACTAAAGAACGCTTACTACGCTTGGCAATTAGCTGATTTACAGCAACCACATAATCACTGCTACTTTGGTCTGGGTAAAGATCATAAAAGTGGTTCATTACCCGCGACACATTTTGTGCTCCTTTTACACCCGGTAACCAACGCACGTTCTGATTAAAGCTTTGCATACTAAACCAATCGCCTTGCTTTAATACCGTGTGTGATAGTAACAATAATGCATTTAGCGCGTGGTCAAAGTGACTGCCCTCTTTAGCCTCTATAGCCATTTTCTTTGAAGCATCCAGCATAACAATGACATGCTGGTTTTGCTCTTCTTGGTATTCTCGGGATATTAATTTACGGCGTTTACTGGTTGCTTGCCAATCTATCTGCCTAACGCTATCACCTTGGCGATACTCTCTTAGTTGATGAAACTCAATTCCATCACCACGTTTTTTTGTTAGCTTAAGGCCATTAATTGGTTTATTTGTCACGCCGTTAAGATGTTGCTTAGACGTGACGCGGCTGAAGTCTGGGTATACTTTCAACTGCGTCTTGTGTGTTGCTAACCAATTTGATTGCCATAACCCAAACGCAGAAGTTATACGCAATTCAACCGCCGAAATATCTGCATCTCCTCGCTTATGAGCACGAATTGAATAGCTAAGCTCAGCTTGTTGGTTTGTCTCAAGTTCAATACTTTTTACAGCTTCAGCAAGCTCCAGTGCATTTGTTAAATGAATACTAATGTCAGCACGTAGAACCTGTTTTGCTTTATTTTTTAGTCGCAACTTTATTGGCTGCCAGCGATATAACGCCATATTTTGATTTGTTGAAAGCTCTACAGATACATTGTGCGCAAATCGCGAAAAGTAACAATCAACACAAGCAATCAGCAAAGGAACACAAAGCAGTAGCGTAATAAATAAGCTGCTAAGCTCAATCAAAGCAGATACCACCACTAAGAGGACAATAACACTCAGTATCTGTACTAGACGTTTTGATGGTCTTAGCTTTATACGTTTCATGATCGTGGTGCTTCAACACTAGCAAGAATGGCACTAATCACTTCATCAAATGACACACCTTCAAGCTCAAGATCAGCAGATAAAATCAAACGATGGCGAAGTATATTAACTGACACTGATTTAACATCATCAGGGATTACAAAGTCACGACCATTCATTAGCGCCATCACTTTTGCCGCTTTAATAATATTAATTGATGCTCGCAACCCTGCTCCATGTAAAACTCCCTGCCACGTTCTTGAGCTACGCGTAATATCAACCGCATAATTTAAAATCTGTTCGTCCACTAATATATCTGCACAAAGCTGTTTAATTTGTGCAATTTGGGCAGCATTTAATACAGCTGGCAATTCATCAACGGTTGATTCATTCGAAACCATCTTGGTGTTTAGTTTTAGTAACTCCACTTCAGATTCGAACGAAGGAAACCCTAGCTCAATCTTCATCATGAAACGGTCAAGTTCTGCTTCAGGTAGCGGATACGTACCTTCTTGGTCAAGCGGGTTTTGCGTGGCAAGAACCATAAATGGCGAGTCGATTGACAGCGTGTCACCATCAATGGTTATTTGTTGTTCTTGCATCACTTCAAGTAACGCTGACTGAGTTTTTGCTGGTGCACGGTTTATTTCATCGGCCAATAATATGTTGGTGAAAGCAGGTCCCTTTTTAATATTAAATTCACCCGATTTCATATCATATAAACTGTGACCAACGACATCCGATGGCATTAAATCGGGTGTAAACTGAACCCGTGAAAAATCAACACTCAAGCTTTTAGCAAGTGCTCGTACCAACAAGGTTTTACCAAGCCCTGGTACACCTTCAAGTAACACATGTCCGCCGGCAAACAATACTGTTAATACGTCTTCTACAATGGCATCTTGGCCAACAAGAACACGCGCAATATTTTCTTTCACTTTTTTTACTGCGTTTGCCGCATCTACCAGGCTCAATGAGTGAGTATCTAGTTCCGTGCTCATAAGGCATTCCTTAATTGTTTATATCGTTTTATATAATCTGTTCGTTGTTCACGAGACTCGGGAAGTTCACTTGAAAGCAAGGTCTCGACTTGCTCTTTATCAAACTGAGTTAAACTGGCAATAATCTCAGCCTGTTTATGTGCACTAAGCATTTTGAAGTTAGGGACTCGCGTCTCTACTTTTGCATTAAAATCTTTTTTTAGCGCCTCGAATAAACGCGCTTCATGACCATGTTCTGTGTAAAAATTTGCAATAGCTCGAATATGCTGATTAAAGCTTGTTTTGCTATCGACATCTGGCGCATATGCGCGGCCAATACGGCTAGTAATATGCCACACAGCAAATACCACTGTCAGTAATAAGCTAACCACAAACTGCCAGCTCCAATGCCACAACTTAGATAACCAATTTGGGTAACTTAAATACGGCACATACGTCACTTTACTGGCACCTTGAGTAAGCCAAACTAATAGGCTGCCATGATCTAGATGTCGTAACTTATAATTAGTAAAAGGGGCCAGTGATGGTAAAACGATAACACGACCCGCACCAAATGGCAGATCGCACATTACAGTATCACCCGCTTGATTTTCTGTTTGCACGCCTTGGCAACTATCAATTTTAAAAGCTTGGCTAAGTTCGAGTTCTAATTGCGTTGTCTCATCAATTGTCAGTGTTGTATTTGAGCTGCCTTCTTCTAATAGCACAAAATTGAATTCAAACACATCATCGACGGTTGTAACATCAATCCCTAACTCTTGGAAAAAAATTGCGTTATCAATCCCTAGCTCATCGCGCTGTCGGTTAAGTACATACACTAAACGCCCACCGTCAGCGACCCACTGCACTAGCTGTTGATCAAGCTCATATGAGTTAGCAAGTACAGCCTCATCAACAACCAGCATAGTATTTGGGTCTATTGTTAATTGATTGGGGTTAGTTTGGCTGGCTAAACGTTTATCTTTGTGCCATTTCACATCATATGAAGCCAATAACCGCTGAGCCAGAGTGAAGCTGTCTTTTGCTACCTCTGGTTGAAAACCTATCTCTACTTCCTGTTTTTCCCATTTTACTGATGCCAACATTGACCCGAGTAAAGCAACGGTTAAAACCAGTAAACCAATCATAAAATACTTAAGTTTCATGGTTTAACTCCACAGGCAACGACATTTGCTTAATTTGCTCTGCAAGTTGTTCAAAGTCGATATTAGGTTTTCGATGTCCCCAAGCAACACTGACCCATGCTGAAAATAATGTGCCAAATACAGCTTGCCATTGCTCGGGCACGCTTGCATCAATTGCTTGTTTACACTCACGTTCAGTCATTGAACGATGAAGTTTTATCTCATACTGAACCTGTGCCCAGCGAAGTGAGTGATGTAATAAGTAACCAAGCGCTAACCGTAAGTTTCCTGAACGATAACTCTCAAGTGCAGCACTAATTAAATCAGCAGGAAGTTCGTCTTGTTTAATGTCAGTAAATAAAGACGGAATAACATGGTCTGACTTTTTTTGTGACTTTTCAGGCAATTTCAACCCTGTGAAAAAACCTTTATTCTTAACAAGATAATAAACAAGCCACAGTGCAAGTAATCCCACAAAGCCCCACACTAAATAGCTAAGCGTAAATCCAATTAACTCAAAAAAGTTACTCAGCCATGAAAAATCAAACGATGATGGACTTGCGTTGTCTTGTTCAAAATTAAAGTCAGGAACCCAAGTCGTTTTCTTTTCAATAACATCATCTTGATTGTAAAGTGTAATCACTTGTTCTTTAACAGCATCTTTATCAAGCTCCTCAGCAAAACTGGTTTGTGGCATCGCTGCCAAAAAGCTAAGTAAGCAAGCGCATATCAACGGCAAAGGCTGTGCAAAACGTGTTTTTATATTCTTAAAAGCAAGCTCAATGTCCCAACCTTCGAGCTCAACCCTGCGATGTAAATAGGCTAAAAATCCCCCTGTGACAAACAGTGGAGCTACTAGAGAAATACTTAATAAATAAAGTAAATTAAAGGCAATTTCTAGCCAAGCAGGAGAGTCTTGAAATTGATAGATAGATTCTTCAAGAGAAAATGAATTTGGGATCAATGCAATTGAAAAAGCCGAAAGTCCCATTAAAACAATAAACTCGAAATGTACGCAAAAAAGCATCCATAAGGTTTGCTTTGGCTTTGATGTTGCAAAAAGAACTTGCTTACGTTTTTGCTTTCGCTCTGCTGATAAGCGCTCTAATTGCTCCACCGGAGCCAAAAATGCACGATTAGGGCTGAGCCTGAATACGGTTAGATGCGCTAGCATATCCTTGAATTTAAGCTGCTTTATAACCAGTATGCTTGACTTAATAGAGGTTGGTTGACTAAACACAGCCTTCGACATGTAATCAAGTAAAGGGCGTTCAAATAATGGTTTTAATAGCCATACAGCAAATGCAGCGATTGACCAGCCAAGTAAAAACCCTAATATCAAAAATGTTGGTAAAGCTAAGCAGATATAAAGGCTAAACAAAGGTAAAAAGTGCTGCTTAGTTAATAATACAGTTAAATCAAAGTTTTCATAGGCGCTACGTTTACGCGGGTTAAAACTTAGCCTATTAAGCTCCATAACGCATCCCCTTGTATAGCCTATACAAAACAAACGCCCAACAAGCACTCCCTACACTATATTTAATTTCATTGGCTATATCACGTGGCGACCAAAAGGCCTCAATAAATGCCGCAAGCACAAGCATTAAAAACGCACCAACAATAAGAGGCAATGCTTTTTGGGCGGCCTGTTTAATTGCATAGCCGCGGGTAAAATGACCAGGATTTAATAATGCATAACCTATCTGACACCCTGCAGCAGAGGCAATAATAATGGCGGTTAATTCAAATGAACCATGGGTTATAACGAATGAGAAAAATGGCCCTTCAAAGCCAATATTAACGATGTGAGCGGCAATCGCACCAAAGTAAAAGCTGTTAAATAGTAAGAAAAATGCAGCGCCAACACAAAACAATACCCCACCAGCAAACATTTGAAATGCAATGCCAATGTTATTGTAAATATAAACACCAAACATCATGAGATCTTGAGCTGCGCCACGCTCAGCTGTTTGTACACTGCCCCCGGGGTTATACATTTCTTCAATTTGCAGTACGGTGCTTTGCCCTAAAAATGTATATACCGCATCAGGGTCAAGCATCACCCAAATAAACGCGATAAGTGCTAAGCCCCAAAATGCTAATAAGTTAATGCCCAGCATTATACGGTTCTCATAGAGGGCCCGAGGAAATGCAGTGCGGGCAACATGCCATATCTCAGAAAACTGATTGCTGCGAGATAAGTACAAGCGCTTTTGACCATACTGAACTAAACGATTAATTTGCTCAATAAGCACGGGGCTGTATTGGCGACTGCGGGCAATGGCTAAATCATTACACACCTTACGGTACATATTAGGAAAATAAACCGGCAAACTTTCTGATTCTGCAAGCTCGCAAAGCGCCTTAAATTCATTCCAACTCTGGCTATTCGATTTTACAAATTGCGTTTGCTTCATTGCACTGTCTCACTCTGCGCCTGTTCATTAGAGTTACTTAACTGACCTGAGTAAAAACGCGCATAACCGACTAACATACTTTGCGCTTCACTGGTCTCTAACTTAAATGGTTCCGCTAAAATAGCAGCGAGTTCACTGCGCCTCGCATCAGAAAGCTCATCACTGCGCTCTGCAAAAGCAAGCACTGCTAATTGTTCTTCCGTGCTTAAGCTCAATACTGGGATTTCAATATTGCCTTTCGGTAATTCAGGGCGTGCCTCTACTTCATCATCATAAATAACCATGGTGCCTGCAGCCCAATCACCAATACGCTTAAAACGAGAGTTGAACATCATTACAACAAGCCCTAAAAAATAGCCAATAGGTAACATATCTGCTGGTCGTAATAGGTTTCGTACAACAATTTGTGAAAAACTGGCTGGTAGGCCATTATCTTGTACTACGCGGATCTTAAGACGCTTTTTCCCAGGAGTTTGACCATTTTTCATTTCAAAAAAAATGTTGTATCCCCAAGATGTTATAAAATAAATAATCAGAATAATGCCCTGTCCTGCATCACCTAAAAGGCTAAATACAAGTGATACAACGAACATAATAAGACTGCGAAATAGGAAATCGATGATGTAGGCATAGCTACGGGAGACAACACCTGCGGGTGTGATTGCAATATCAACCCCTTCAGGTAATTTAACGTATTCTCTGTTTTCCAATCCGTGGTTTAACATTTAATCTACTACTGCTTGATATTATTGTTTTCGCTACCTAACCCGTATACATGATAGAAACAGCCACATAGCAATAATTTGAGCGCTTAATAATGCGCTTTTTCTGTCCCTTTTTCAATCTTTAAACAAAGTAATATTAAATGATTAATAAAAATACTACTTTATAGGTAAATAAAATGATAAAACCGATCTGCAATCGGTTTTATCAAACATAACCAGTTAGGACTACTTTTCAGCGCGACCCATAAACTTTTGTTCTGCGGTATTAATACGAATACGATCGCCTGTTGAAATATGCTCTGGCACTTGAATAGTAAGACCTGTACTCAAACGTGCTGGTTTTGAGCGAGCACTTGCTGAAGCGCCCTTAATTGAAGGGTCTGTTTCTTCAACAACAAGTTCTACACTTGAAGGTAAGTCAATCCCCACTGGTGAGCCATCGATCACTATAACATGTAGACCTTGCGTCTCTTCATTAACAAATAAAATCTCTTCGCTAATTGCTTCTTTGTTTAAGTTATAAGGCGTGTAGTCTTCATTATCCATGAAAACATACTCCTCACCATCAATGTAAGAGAACATCGCTTCACGACGAGTTAAATCAGCAAGTTTAAGCATATCGCTATCTTTAAATGTTTCGTCTACTTTGCCACCAGTAACAACATCATATAAACGCATGCGGTATAAACTACCACCAGCACGACCTTGCGGTACTGAACGTTGAATATCTTTTACTACTAAAACTTGGCCGTTATGCTCAATAGCGGCACCTTTTTTGACTTCACTAGCCTTAGGCATGGGTGTATTCCTATCGTTTTTTAATGACAGGAATTTACCACGTAATTACTATTGTTCAACAAAAATTTGCAGTTTTACTTTTGCTGATGTAATTGGTCTATTTTTCAGCGAATTATCGTAATAAATGTCTCAAACCGAATAAAAAGATGCTATCTTTATAGCAACGAAAAATGACTTCAAGGACTGGATCATGAATCAACATGCTGTACATGAATACTTAATGAAAAAGCCAGTGGTAATGCTCACTCAGCCATTTGGTCAAGACGTCGATGTTTATAAAGTAAATCATAAAATGTTTGCGACTCTCGCAGAGGGAAAAGAAGGCCAAACAAATGAAGATGGTGAACCTGTTTGGTGGCTTAACTTAAAATGCGATCCGGACGAAGCTCAAGCATTACGTGATATTTTTCCTTCTGTAATTCCTGGTTACCATATGAATAAACGGTTGTGGAATACAGTGATTTTAGATGGCACTATCCCACAAGGAGAAATTGAACGAATGATTGATAACTCGTTTGATTTGGTGGTTGCGAATATGCCTGAAAAAGACAGAAAAGCGATTGAGCTTCACCTATAATTCGACCGCACTGATCACACCCTGTGATCAGTGCAATTTAAATGAAAATGGTGATCGGTATACAAAACCCCACCAATAGCATAGGCATCTAACTGCTTATCAACTAGCTGAAAGCCACACTTCTCGAGTACTTTTTCTGAACCTATGTTGCCTTCAGTGACGACAGCTTTAAACTCCTTCACAGAATACTCAGCCTGAGCAAAATCAAGCACCGCCTTTAAAGACTCGGTGGCATAGCCACGACCATGAAAATTAGGCAGCAATAAGTAGCCAACTTCTTGAATATCAGGAACGGTTGATGAGGTAAAACCTGTCACCCCCACCTCTTTACCTGTAGTCGTTTCAATAATAACTAAACACAATGGCGAGTTTGCATCTGGCTGCCAGGGCTTTAAACGTTCGTTAAACTTCGCACGTAGCTGCGCCTCTGAGGGCTTATCAAAGCATTTCTCAATAACCTCTGCATCATTGTGCAAAGTGTAAAACAGTGGCCAGTCATCAGCATTTAACAACCGTAAAGTTAATCGCGCAGTGGTGAGAATCATGGTGATCAATCGCTAAGTAAATAAGTCTAGTTATAACAAACCTACTTAGCTAATTAAATACCACTTATGGCCAATACTGCAGCGTAAGCTGCTTTACAGCTACCAAGTATAAATCACTTTTCCTATCACGTTATCTTTAGGAACAAAGCCCCAAAAGCGGCTATCTGAGCTATTATCTCTAGAATCCCCCATAACAAAGTAATGATCTTCAGGGATGATCCATTCCGCCTTTTCGCTGCCAGCTTGGTTGAAATAATGACTTATCTGTTCAGGGTGATTCTCATTTAGTAAAATTTGATAACGTTTACCATCATTTACCTCTTGCAGAACTTTAAGTCCACCTTCAGTTTGAGAAACGAGTGATTGCTCTAAAGGGATGAAGTCAGTGCAAATATCGGCTCTCTCATCACATGCTTTTTTCACGTAAACGGTTTTATTTCGATAAACAATTCTATCGCCAGCTACCCCTATTACGCGTTTCAGCCAAGTATAATCAGGGTTTTTCGGATACTGAAAAGCAACAACATCACCTCGACTCACTTTAGCTGACATGGGCGATCTTGAAATTTGATAGCCTAAGTACCGATAATTACCAAAACCTATTTTACTAACCAAAACTTGGCTCCCTTTATCTAACTGAGGTGCCATAGATGAAGCTGGTAAAGTGAAAGGCTCAAATGAAAAAATTCTCATTAAAATAAGAGCAGCAGAGACGGTAAGATAAATTAAAGTTACAGCCCACCAACTTGCGAACCAAGGCCGCTTCTTATCTGCGTTATAGTGCTTCGTTATCCAAAAAGCATGGAGTGGACATATAATTATAAACACACTTGTGAGATAAATGCCTTGATACCAATCGGCCTCTCCCGCACTCGCTTGGATTTTAATGTCAAACAAGTAGCATAAGGCCGTTAAAACAAGGTAAGTAATAAACAACCTGAATTTGTTAACGTACAAAAATACAAATGGCTGAAATAACACGCCCAGAAGAATAGCGATAAAACCTTTAGGCTTCCATGAAGTAGACACTCTGACATCCTTGTTTAAATTAAGTCATTGAATTTATTTGTTTATATTAAATATAAAATCACAGTGATGCCATAAAATTTTTATATTTCTTTAAAGCAATACTCCTTTAAAGCAAAAAGCCCCGCTCAAAATGAGCAGGGCTTTTAAATTAACTAATTAATTTAAAGCATTAGCTTTTCGTCGTTTCTGTATCCACTTCTACTGAAGCTTGCTCGTCTTCAACCACTTCCTTGGTTACTTCAACCGGATCGACTTGTGCAGCTTCGGCAACTGCCGACTCTTCACTTTCTGCTTGGTAAAAACGACCCCCCTTTTCAGCCATTGCTTTTAATGTATCGCAAGGAGTAAAAATTGGGTTGTAATTAGCGAATGTGGCCATTTCAGAAGTAACCTGTGCTGCGCCAAGTTTATCCATATAACTAAATGGACCGCCTAAGAAAGGAGGGAAACCGATACCAAAAATAGCACCAATATCACCGTCACGAGGACTTGCAATAATGCCATCATCTAAACAACGTACCGCTTCGTTCAGCATTTGTGCCACACAGCGTTTAGCAATTTCGCTCTTGTTTAAGCGAGGTGATGGCGTAACTCCCAGTAACTCGTATACTGACTCATCCACTTTTTTATCTTTTTTGTCATAAAGATAAAAGCCACGACCTGTTTTACGGCCTAAACGCTTAGAATCAATTAAGCGGTTAAAGGCATCGGGGGCTTTAAAACGCTCGCCCAATTCTTTTTCAAGGATGGGAGCAATTTTAGAGCCAATATCAATCCCTACTTCATCAAGTAATGCTAATGGGCCAACAGGAAAACCAAACTCAACTAAGGCTTGGTCAATCTTTTCAATTGGCTCACCTGCAAGCAGTAAATTAGCCGCTTCATTGACATAAGGCGCTAAGATACGGTTTACATAGAAACCAGCCATATCTTTAACCACAATCGGCGTTTTGCCTTGTTTACGGGCAAAGTTAACAACACGGGCTATGGTTTCTTCAGACGTACCGGCATGTGGAATAATCTCAACAAGTGGCATTTTCTCAACAGGTGAGAAGTAATGCAGACCAATTACATTTTCTGGGCGCGCTGCATCCGCAGCGATTTGTGCAATCGGTAATGACGAGGTATTACTTGCAAAAATCGTGTTGTCTTGGCATTCACGTTCAACATCAGCGACCATGCCTTGCTTAAGAGCTAAGTCTTCAAACACTGCCTCTATCACGATATCAATGTGTTTAAAACCACTGTAATCGGTGGTGCCGGTAATACGGTTCATGGTTTGTTGCAGCTCAGCTTTAGATAAAATACGGCGCTTTTGCTTTTTATCTAAAATTTTATAGCTGTAATTCATCGCATTGCTGATGCCCTTTTCAGCTACATCTTTGATGCGCACCGGAACACCCGCTTTCACAGCACTGACATGAGCGATACCCGCGCCCATCAAGCCACCGCCTAATACTGCCGCTTTAGCAATTGCTGGTGCATCATCGTTGCGCCATTCTTTTTTCATTTCAGTGGTTGCAAAGAAAATACCGCGCAATGCTTTTGACTCATCGCTCATAACTAGCGTGGCAAAGCCTTCAGCTTCAGTTTTATATGCTTTTAACTGATCAAGCTCAACACTTGCACGAACTGCTTTAATAATGGCCAAAGGCGCTGGGTAATGGCCACCGGTTTTCTTCAGCACATTTTCTTGTGCTTTTTTGAAAATAATATTGCGGCCAAATGGGTTCGACTCAAGTAATTGGCTTAAACGGTCAAGTTTTGGTTTAGTAGCCTTAGCCTTACCTTTTAATGCAAATTCTTTAGCAACGTCAAGTAATACACTGTGCGGCACACAGTCGTTTACTAAGCCTGTTTTCTTCGCTTGCTTAGCACGCACTTGTTTACCTGTAAGCATCCATTCTAGTGCTTTTTGCAGGCCGACTAATTTAGGTAAACGTTGAGTACCGCCACCACCTGGTAATAAGCCTAACTGTACTTCAGGTAAGCCAAGCTTAGTGATATCACTGTCAGAACAAACACGGTAATCACAGGCTAGAGCAAACTCTAAGCCGCCACCCAATGCTGCACCATGAATGGCACTCACTGTTGGAAAAGGCAGTTTTTTCATATCAAAAAACGCTTCTTGGCACATTTCGCTCAGCGCTAATGCGTCTTCACGGCTAGTTGCGCTATCAAGCATTTTAATATCAGCACCGGCGATAAAGTTATCGCTTTTACCGCTAATAAACACCATGCCTTTGACCGCTTGTGCTTGTGCGTCTTTAAGTAAGGTTTTTAAATCTTCTGCAAAACTGCTACGCAGGGTGTTCATTTTCTCACCCGGCACATCAATAGTTACAACGGCTACGCCGTCATCAGCCACTGATAAACTAAATACTGAATCTGTCATTACGCACTCTCCAATACAAAGGCTGCACCTAAGCCACCCGCTGCACACGCAGTCGTGAGTGCTAGGCCGCCACCGCGACGATTAAGTTCATTCAAGCTTTGCGTGATCAGGCGCGCACCTGTTGCGGCAAATGGGTGGCCGTATGCTAGTGAGCCACCTAAGACATTGAACTTGTCCATGTTAATTTCGCCGATCGCTTTACTACGACCTAGCTTTTCTTGTGCAAATTTATCTGACGCAAACATCTTCATATTGGCAAGTGTTTGCGCTGCAAATGCTTCGTGCATTTCAATTAAATCTAAATCAGCTAATGTAATACCTGCTCTATCTAAAGCGATTGGCGTTGAGTGCGCCGGACCCATTAGCATGTCTTCATGAACACCGATTGCAGAAAACGCAAAGCTACGTACATAACCTAGAATGTTGTAACCCAGTGCTTTGGCTTTGCTCTCGCTCATCATTAATACCGCAGCGGCACCATCTGTTAATGGTGTTGCGTTAGCTGCAGTAACTGAACCATGCTGACGGTCGAATACTGGTTTTAATTTCGCGTAGCCTTCAACCGTTGAGTTATGACGAATGTTATTGTCTTGCTCAATAAAGCTCTTATAGGGTGCAACATGGGCAGTCATTACTTCATCTTTAAGTTTACCATCAGCCCATGCTTGGCTTGCAAGAGTGTGAGAACGATGAGCTAAGGCATCTTGATCTTCACGGCTAATACTATGCGTTTTCGCCATTTGCTCTGCCGTTTGACCCATAGATAAGCCAGTAGAGTACTCAGCTACTGCAGGTGGTACAGGGAGTAAATCTTTTAGGCGCAGTTTTGAGAAAATCTTCAAACGCTGGCCAAGTGTTCGCGCTTTATTTAAATCAACCAAGCTGCCAGCTAATTTTTTGCTCACACCGATTGGTAATACAGATGATGAATCAGCGCCACCGGCGATACCCACTTGCACTGAACCTGCCATAATTGACTCAGCAACATTAGCAATTGCTTGGAAGCTTGTCGCACACGCACGTGATACAGAGTATGCATCTACTGAAACAGGCATACCTGTGCCTAACACAATCTCACGAGCAATATTAGGCGCTTCTGGCATTTGCACTACTTGACCAAATACAAGCTGATCGATTTCAGACTTATCAAAATTAAGACGCTCAAGCATCTCGTTAACAACCAGTTTACCCATATCAAGTGCTGGCACATGGTGGAATGCAGTCGCTTGTTTTGCAAACGGCGTTCGTAAGCCGCTAACGATGGCGATACGATCGCCCTTTGCTGTTTTAAGTATATTTTGCTCAGACATTTATGCTCTCCCGCTGACAGGTCTGACCTGTTTGTTTTTCCTGATTCTAAAACAACCCGAATACGAATGCCAATAGAGAAACGAAATTAGTTACCAACCATAGGCTTTTTTTAGCTTATTTACAAAAATAACGTGTATTTATATGGTAGGCTAAAAATCCTTAAAAAATAACGAACTATTTTAGGATTTTATGTCTAACACTTGTGTTGTAAGCTTTGAATCCTTATAACTTGTAAAAAGCGCCTAGCTCATAATAACGCTTAGCTAATTTATCAGCACTGAATAGGCTTATATCGGCGCATAACAAAAACAATTTTGACTCACGCTATTTAGGACAGTCTTTTTATTATGGCAGTTAACGCATTTTCACAATTAAAATCATACTTAGACACGCAAATTATCGGCCAACCCCAATTAACTCAAGCACTGTTAATCGCTATTTTGGCAGATGGCCATTTACTTGTTGAAGGTCCTCCTGGTCTTGCAAAGACACGTGCAGTGAATGCGTTAGCAAAAGGCGTAGAAGGTAGCTTCCAACGAGTACAATTTACTCCTGACTTACTCCCTGCGGATGTCACTGGCACCGACATTTACCGTCAGCAAACCAGTGAATTTGTATTTGAAAAAGGCCCGTTATTTCATAACCTAATTTTGGCTGACGAAATTAACCGTGCCCCTGCAAAAGTACAATCTGCTTTATTAGAGGCTATGGCTGAGCGCCAAGTAACGGTTGGTAAAAACACTTATCCACTGTCTGAGCTATTTATGGTTATGGCAACCCAAAATCCGCTAGAACAAGAAGGGACCTACCCCCTTCCTGAAGCACAGCTTGACCGCTTCTTATTGCATCTAAGTATTGATTACCCAGGGGCAGAACACGAGCTTGATATTCTTCGCCTGACCCGTGGTGAAGCAATATCTGATAAACAAGCTGAAACACAGCAAATTAGCCAAAGTGATCTTTTCGCGGCACGAAAGTCAATTTTGGGTTTGTACCTTGCTGAGCCACTTGAAAAATATTTAGTGCAGCTAATCATTGCGACCCGCGAAGCTTCAGAACTGGATGAGCAACTTGGTCGCTGGATTGAATACGGTGCCAGTCCGCGTGCAACCATTGCCCTTGACAAATGTGCTAGAGCTCATGCTTGGCTTGAAGGTCGTGACTTTGTTGCCCCTGACGATATTCAAGCGGTACTGCATAATGTATTACGCCATCGTATTATTTTAAGCTATGAAGCCCAAGCAGACGGCATCAGCAAGGATGATGTGATCACGCGTATTTTAGAACTGGTTGCAGTACCATAAGTTATGTCAGGTCAATTAGATATAGCTACTTGGTTGCATGAAAGCCATAGCCAAGGTGTTAATTTATCACTCAAAGAGTTGATGTATTACAAAGCCAAAGCGCGCTTACTTGAACTAGCACCTAAAGTAAAAATCAAAAACAGCTTAGCTGGGCAATACCTTGCGCCGCATAAAGGGCGAGGCATGGAGTTTGCTGAGGTACGCCATTACCAAACTGGTGATGACATTCGCTCAATCGATTGGCGAGTCACCGCTCGCACAGGCGAAACTCACACAAAACTGTTCCAAGAAGAGAAAGAGCGCCCCGTTTTTGTGTTCACCGACTTTTCAAACTCCATGTTGTTTGGCTCAAAGTTATTGTTAAAGTCAGTGCAAGCAGCACATATCAGCGCCTTGGTTGCATGGTCAGCTTGTCAGCGTGGTGACCGAATTGGTGGTTTGGTGTTTAACCAACACAGTCATCATGAACTAAAACCTACATCGCGGGAAAAAGCTGTATTAAAGCTTTGCCATAACTTATGTGACATTCATAGTCAGGCGTTAGCTAATGTTGATAAAAGCACGACCAGTTTATTTAGTGAGAACCTCAAGCGCCTTAACCATTTAGCTAAACCCGGTAGCTTAGTTTATATCGTTTCAGATTTTAGCGCACTAGACGAAGCTAGCTTTAAACAACTTGAAATACTAAGCCGTCACTGCGAGTTAATTGGTTGCCACGTTAGCGACCCATTCGAACATCAACTTCCTGCATTTAAGCAAACAGTGACTGTATCTGCTAATGGGCAAGATCTTGCTCTGCCGTTAATGGATAAGCAATTTCGGGAACGTTTTGCTAAGTCAGCGCAAGAGTCATTCGCTGTTAGGCTAAAACGCTTACAAAAATCTGGACTTAGTTTAATTTCATTCAGTGCAGCCACCCCGCTTGAGCTGCAATTAGTGAGAAAGTAATAATGCAAACAAATCCGCTCGATGGCTTACATGATGTCATTGCACCTTCAGAGGTCGCATGGTGGCCACTGGCTCCTATTTGGTGGCTAATTATTGTATTTTTAGTTGCACTACTAGTAGTTGGTTTAGTGCTGCTATATAAAAACCTGCAATTCAAGAAAGCCAAAAAGCAAGCGATTAAAATGAGTCAAAATGTGGCTAAAGATGATGCACAAGCGTTGCATATTATTCTTAAGCGCTTAACACGTCATTACTATAATAGTCAGCTTGCTTCGCAGCCTTTGGCACAATGGTCAGAGAGTTTATCTAAGCTTTGTGGTGACACTTTTAGCTACGATGAGCTCATGCCACTTTACCAACAGCAAAATAATAATGCAGAGCTTGCGGCTAAATTACGCAACGCCATTCACACTTTTAAACTCAAGGAGCCTATCAATGTTTGAGTTTAGTTGGCCTTGGTTCTTTGTGCTTTTACCTTTGCCTTGGTTAGTCAGTCGCTTCATGCCTTCAAAACAGCAAGGTCAGTTACGTCTACGTATTCCAAGCTTTGCTAAGCTTGGGCTTAACAACCAAGCCGTGCAACAACATAGTCGCAAAGTGTCATTGCTTGAATGGGCGGTATGGGTAGCATTGGTGATTGCGGTTGCAAACCCAACATGGCTTGATGAACCAATTACTTTACCCAATGAAGGCCGTGACATTATGCTGGCAGTGGACTTATCAGGCTCAATGACTGAGCAAGATATGGCTTATCAAGGCCAATATGTCGACAGACTAACCATGGTTAAAGCCGTATTAGGTGACTTTATTGAACAACGTCAAGGCGATCGCCTTGGTCTGATTTTATTTGGTGATACCGCATTTTTACAAACACCGCTTACGCGTGATGTTAAAACCGTAAGCCAAATGCTTGGTGAAGCACAAATTGGCCTTGTAGGCCGCGCAACAGCCATCGGTGATGCCTTAGGTTTATCTGTAAAGCGTTTTGCTAACAAAGATGAAAGCAATCGAATCGTCGTGCTCTTAACTGATGGACAAAACACTGCTGGTAACCTCAATCCTGAAGATGCGCTACTGTTAGCTCGCGAGGAAGGCATAAAAGTATATACCATTGGTGTCGGCTCAGATAACCCACGTGGTTTTAGTCTATTTAATATGGGCGGTATGAGTGGTGGCAACCTTGATGAAAGCTTGCTAAAACGCATCGCTGAACAAACCGGTGGCTTATACTTTAGAGCAAAAGATGTGGCTGGTTTGCAGCAGATTTATCAAGAACTCGATAAGCTCGAACCTGTTAGTAGTGATGAGCAGACTTTTCGCCCTCAAATTTCATTGTTTTATATTCCGCTATTGGCAGCACTTGGTTTAATTGTTCTTGCTGTATTCACTAGCTTTACTCGCCAACTTAAGCAGGAGAAGTAATATGGATTTCGAATTTATTCGCCCTGCCCTACTTTGGTTATTAATACCTGCGGTCATTATTTTTAGTGTGTTATTGGTGCGTAATAAAAAGAACACACCGGCAGCGTTAATTGCCCCACATTTAGCGCAATTTGTTATGAGCGACAATCATAAAAAACAAAGTCAGCCACTTTGGTTAGTTGCTCTATTTACGATTCTCGCTATCGTGTTTAGTGCAGGACCAAGCTTTGAGAAGAAACAAGTCCCTGTGTTTCAAGCAAAAAACGCCCGCGTTATTGTTATGGATATGTCGTATTCTATGTTCAGTACAGATATTGCGCCAAGTCGTTTAGTACAAGCACGTTTTAAAGCCCTTGATATGATTGAGCTATTTAAAGAAGGTGATACAGCATTAGTCGCCTATGCAGGTTCGGCCTTTACCATTTCACCATTAACAAACGATGCCAGCACATTAGCAAATCTCATTCCAAGCCTCAGCCCTGAAATCATGCCTAGTAAAGGCTCTAATGTAATCGAAGGACTTGAAAAAGCGAACGAGTTGCTCAGTCAAGCGGGTTACTTAGAAGGTGATATCATTCTAGTCACCGACGGTATTGATAGCCTAGATCAAGAAGATATTAGTCGTTTTACGGATCAGTCACATTATCGCTTAAATGTTTACGGGGTTGGCACTGAACAGGGTGCACCTATTAAGTTACCTGAAGGTGGCTTTTTGAAAGATATGCAGGGGCAGATTGTGATTCCAACGCTGGATATCAGTCGTTTAAGCGCGCTTGCACGTAATAGTGGTGGCAAATTTGCACTTTATCAGACCAACAATCAAGATATTCAAACCTTTGCACCCAGTGCAAATGCTGAAATACTTAAAGATGAAAAACAAAGTCAAACACTCTGGCGTGTAGATGCGGGTATTTATGGACTCCTGCTCTTAATGCCACTGGCACTCTTTTTAATTCGTCGTAGCAGCCTAGTGCTTGGCTTTATGTTCGTTATGCTATTGCCGCAGCAACAGGTGTATGCCGCTGAGCTACCAGCAGTGCTCAAGAACCAAGATCAACGCGCACTCGATGCTTATCAGCAAAAGCAATTTGAACAAGCCGCCCAAGCTGAGAACTCTCAACTAAAAGGTGCTGCACTTTACCAACAAGGTAATTACCAAGCTGCAATGGATGCGTTTAGTGAAGATAAATCTGCTACGGGCTTATATAACTACGGCAATGCCCTTGCAAAAGCGGGTGAGCTTGAACAAGCTATAAATGCTTACAAGCAAGCACAACAGCTTAGAGATAACTTCACTGAAGCAAAAGAAAACCAAGCTCTGGTTGAAAAGTTGTTGAATCAGCAAGAGCAACAGCAACAAGAAGATCAGCAGCAAAATAACGATCAACAAAACGAAGATAGTCAACAAGACAACCAGCAAAAGCAACAAGGCGATAATTCAGAGCAAGGCGAAAACTCTGAACAAACTGAGCAACAAGATGACCAACAGCCATCAGAGCAAAGTGAGCAGTCAGATCAAAAGGGTGAACAGAGCGAGTCTAATAAAGATCAGCAAAATCAACCAGAAATGGAGTCTGAATCAGAGCAATCATCACAATCTGATGAACAAAAGCCTGAGCAATCTAATGAGCAAAAAGAGGCTCAACCTGAGCCTATGCAAAGTGATGAACAAGCCAAGCAGCAAGCTGAGCAGCAAGCGATGCAAGCACAAGCAGCCGAACTAACCAATGAAGAAAAAGAGAAAGCACAACAACTGAATCAGCTGTTGCGCAAAGTCCCCGATGATCCTGCAATCTTATTAAGAAATAAAATGCAGCTAGAAGCACAAAAACGAACCTATCAACGTCGTCCACGAGGAGCCGAAAAATCATGGTAATGCGATTATTATGTTGTTTATTGTTAATCGCGGCAGCGCCGCTATGGGCCGCCAGCCAACTGCAGGCAAGTGTTGATAAAAACCCAGTACTTGCTGGCGAGTTTTTTATTTTAACGATCTCCGTAGATGATAGTGTCAAAAGCGAGCAGCCTGATACCTCTGTACTATTAAAAGACTTTGTTGTAGGGCCCACCAGCGTAAGCTCTCGAACCAATATCGTAAATGGTGAGATCAGTAAACAAACTAATTGGTCTGTAAAACTAATGACGCGTAAAGAAGGTACTTACACTATCCCCGCCTTTACAGTTGCAGGTGTAAGTTCAAAACCAATTGAGTTAGAAGTGTCTAAGCGCAGTCAAAACGCTGAGCAAAATAATGATGCATTTATAAAAACGAGTGTAAAATCAGATAGCTTGTATGTCCAAGAAGCCGGTGTATATACCGTTAAACTTTACTTAGATAACAATAAAGAGCTACTTGATGGAAACCTAAGTACTCCTCAAATGGATGATGCTCAACTCAATGCTATTGGTAAACAGTCAGAAAGCTATGAATTAATCGATGGTAAGCGTTATCTCGTTATTACCCGAGAATATTTACTACAACCACAAAAAAGTGGTCAACACACAATTACTGCGCCAGTATTTAATGGCCGTATTAGGCAGAACTATCGTCAGATGGAAATATCGGCAATGGGTGAAGACCTTGAGCTTGACATTAAACCTATTCCAGAAAATTACCAAGGTGCATGGTTACCAAGTGAACTAGTAAACTTAGATGAGCAGTGGCAACCAAAAGACGATACTGTTGAAGTGGGCACACCAATCACACGTACAATCACTTTAACCGCGCTCGGTGTAACCAAAGAGCAATTGCCAGATATTGAGATGCCGCAAGTACAAGGTTTTAGAAGCTATCCTGATGAAAAAGAGACAAATCATTTAGTTAGAGATGGACGTGTTATCTCTCAACAAACAGCCTCGTATGCGCTGCTACCCCAGACACCAGGTACATTTACATTACCAGAAGTCAAGCTGCCATGGTTTAATACAAAAATTAATCGAATAAGTTACGCAACGATCCCTGCACGTACTATCACAGTGATACCTAGCACTAATGCACTTACACCTAATACCAATAATGCAACAGCAAACACCAGCCAAGAGCTAACAGGTGAAATTCCCGCTGTTCGTACTATTACTGAAGTAACTCAGCCTATTTGGCTTATAATTGTTGCGGCAGGCGGATACCTTTTATGGATTGCAACACTCGTGTTCTTCTTAAGAAAACGACCTGTTAGCGACTATTCCAATAAAAATGAAGTTAACAGTGAAGTGTCTTCGGTTTCTTTATCTGAACTAAAGAAATATGCAAAGACGAAAGACTATTCAGCATTTTATTTAGCCCTTTCACGTTACGCCAAACATGAAACAGGGCAAACACATAACGCGATTGATACGCTCATGGGCACAAGATCAAGCTCTAAACTAAACGAAGAAATTGCTAAATTGCGTGCAAAACTCTATAGTTCAAGTGATGAGCAGCCTGATTTAGCAATCATCATTAATGGTTTAGCCCAAACAAAAAGCGCTCAATCATTTGATAAAGATCAGGGGCTAAAAAAACTTTACGATTAATAATAACTAAACAATACACATCATGCGGCTAGCAGCGATTAGCCGCATTGAAAAAAATAATAAATCCAGAAAGTTTTTTCCTTAAGGGCGGGTCTAGATAACTATGACGGAAAAACAAAAGCGATATGAAGAGCTCGTTCATATCTACCACAGTGAGCTTTATCGCTTTGCATATTGGTTATGCCGTGATCAAACTATTGCTGAAGATTTAGTGCAGGAAACCTTCCTGAGGGCTTGGCGTGCCTTGGATTCACTCCAAGATCAACAGGCTGCTAAACCTTGGCTACTAACGATATTACGTCGCGAAAATGCGCGACGTTTTGAAAGAAAGCAATTTGATTACGCTGACGTTGAAAACGATACCTTAGTGGATGATAAAAGCACATCCCTTGATGCTGAAATGGAACAAACAGTGATTCAACGACAAATTGGAAAGTTAGCAGACGAATATCGAGAGCCTCTGCTTTTGCAAGTAGTAATGGGCTGTTCTGGTGATGAAATCGCTAAGATTCTCGATTTAAACAAAAATACCGTTATGACACGATTATTTCGTGCCAGAAACCAGCTTAAAGAGGCTTTAAGCAGTGATGATGACCAACTTAGAGGAGCATCAAAATAATGGATGAACTCGAGTTTCGCCGCCGCATCCTCGCCGAGCCAAGCACTATTGATAAGGAACTTGAAGCGTTTGCCGAGCAGGACGATGATAAACAAGCATTTATTGACGATGTTCGTGCATTTGACGACGAACTAAACGCTGCTTTAAATGTACCTGTGCCAGACGATTTAGCTGCGCGCATTATTGAACAGACCTATGCATCTGAAGAGCATGTTGAACAGCAACAAAATGATAATGTTGTTGAAGCTAAATCACGCTTTGCATTTAATCGCTTTTATTTAGCGGCTGCAGCATCATTCTTAGTTGCTATAAGCGTGTTTTTTGTTACTACTAAACAGCATTCATTATATAGTGTTGGAGAGCATGCTTTAGCACACTTATACTATGAAATTGGATCTTTAGATAAACATAAAGCAATTGACTTAGAGTACGTTAATGAAAAATTTGCCACCATTGGCGGCCACTTAGATGAGCTTCCAGGCAAAGTCACGTACTTGATGTTTTGTGATTTTAAAGGTCAAAAAGGATTGCACTTGGTATTTGAGTCTGACTTTGGCCCAATGACCGTATTTATTGTACCTTCAGAGGAGCAGCCTTTTGGCTCTGGTTCTGATGACTTTAGCGATGAGCGTTTTGCAGGCCACATAAGTCGTGGAGAAAAAGCCGATACAATTTTAATCGCTAGCATAGGTGCACCATTAGAGCGTTACAATAATATGGTGACCAGTGCTATACGCTGGCTTCATTAGGTGAGTTAAAATAGCAGATACAAAAAAACCGCATCATATCAAAATGATGCGGTTTTTTTATCACTATACAGCTGGTTACTTACAAACGTCTGCTACTGCATTTGCAAAGTAGTCAATGTTTGCATCGCTGATACCAGCAACGTTTACACGACTAGAGCCAACAATGTAGATAGAGTAGTCTTTTTGTAAGCGCTCGATTTGCTCTTTATTAATACCTAGGAATGAGAACATACCATTTTGACGGTCAATAAATGAGAAGTCTTGCTCAATGCCTCTCGCTGCTAAGCTTTCTTTGATTAGAGTACGTAAGCCATTAATACGACTACGCATTTCATCAAGCTCGTCATGCCACATTTGCGTAAGCTCAGCGCTACCTAAAATAGTGCTAACTATATCAGCACCGTGTGCTGGCGGCATTGAATAGATACTACGTACAACACTTAACAATACAGAGTTAGAGATATCTGCAGTTGCGGCGTCTTTAGCAATGATTGAACATGCGCCGATACGCTCACGGTATAAACCAAAGTTTTTCGAACAAGAAGAACAAATGATCAGCTCATCAACCGCTGCTGCTAATTTACGAAGACCCGCTGCGTCTTCTTCTAAGCTTGAACCAAAACCTTGGTATGCAATATCAACCAGTGGTGTAAAACCAACTTCAACTGCAAGATCTGCCACTGTGCTCCATTGCTCAGCATTTAAATCCATACCACTCGGGTTATGACAACATGCGTGGAACAACACAACATCACCTTTAGGCACTTGCTTAAGCGTGCTTAGCATGTCATCAAATAAAAGATCTTTATTTTCGTAATCGTAGTAAGGGTATTCTTTTACTGTTAAACCAGCCGCTTCAAATAAGCTGATGTGGTTTGCCCACGTTGGTGTTGTAACCCATACAGTTGCATCTTTGTTGCAACGCTTAATAAATTCGGCTGCAACACGAAGTGCACCTGTACCACCTGGTGCTTGTGCTGTGCGAACACGGTTTGCTAATAACGCAGGATGCTCACCCAGTAATAAGTTTTCCATTTTTTGGCAGTAATCTAAGTTACCCGCCAAGCCAATGTACGATTTACTGGTTTCGTTTTCTAAACGAAACGCTTCCGCTTTTTTAACCGCTTTAAGAACTGGCGTATTGCCTTGCTCATCCTTATAAACACCTACACCCAAATCAATTTTCTTTGGGTTTGTATCTTGTTTAAAGGCCGCCATTAGGCCAAGAATAGGATCTGTTGGTAATGGTTTTAATTCTGAGAACATTGACTATCTCTTTTATATAGGGGGTTAGCGTTGCCACTAGCTTAACATAAAAACCGAGCCTGATTACTAGTAAAATTAGACCAATAGTTGAGGAATTTTAATACAACAAGCTGCAAGTAAAGCAAGGGTTTGCTGATCAAAGAAATCATTACTAAATGCTTCTGCATCAATAATGCCTAAACAGGTATTTTCACTAGATAAAATTGGTAAACACGTTTCGGCTTTTACTTTAGGATCGCACGTATAATATTCACCACCTTGCGCTAAATAATCTGCAACATTATTAATCACACGACCTTTTTTAGATAAAGCAACTTGAACATTGTTACTGCCTTTTGCAAAATCTTCAGTGAGCGGAAACAATGGGCGACTTGGTGCGCCGTGGTAAACGAGTTTTAATAGCTGAGCACCTTCGTCAGTGTCGGTTGATTGATAAATACCAAACCAATCCACTTGCGTTTGTTGGACAACATAATCGATGATTTGCTGAAGCCTTGCTAACTTTTCAGTATTTGTAGCATCATCAGCAATATAGTCGTTTAATTTAAACGGTTCATCTTGCAAGTAACCAAACAAACTACACGCCCCACCCTCCCCAAGCTCAGGAATTTGGTACTGCCAACGTACTTCAGGTAACTGTGACTGTGCAAGATATTGCTCTAGGTTTGATAATTGCTCTGCCACTAAAGTCTCTGATAAATCAAGCTGAGCGACAGATAAGTATGTAGAAATCATTTAGCCATCCAAACATCTATAATGCTAGAGAGCATAACATGGGCTTTCAATCAGAGCCAGCACTGTTTATGGATAATTGGTAACAAATTTCAACTTGGTTTCCAGACGCATTAAAAGCTACATTTGACGCTACTTCACTCAGTAAAGACAACCCACGGCCATGCTCTCGTTGCAGGTTATGCTGGCCGTCACTTTTATTCGCAAAACCATTGCCAGAGTCGCAAATAGTGAAATAAAGAGCCAGGGTATCTGGGCAATAACGAATATCAATAATAATAAGTGCATCAGTCAGTTTTTCTAATGCCTGCTCACGTTCTTGGTAATAAATTAAAAAGCCGTCATCTTGATTTTTTATCTCAGAATCGAGCCCTAATACGCCGTGATCAAGCGCATTATTGTAAGCCTCGGAGAGGATTAAAAAGATATTCGCACGGTGCGCATTCAAACCCGCTACTTTAGATATTACATCGACCACTTCTAGAACGGGATCTGTACTTTTTATTTGTTTTGAATTTAAACTCAGTGAAAAATTAAAGGGTAAAGGTGAAAAAGGCTCAACCTCTTGCTCAGGCTCTGGCGCCGGTAAACAGTTTAATAGCACTAAACTTAAATCATCTTGCTGTTCATGACCTTGGGAAAACTGGTTTACAATTTCTATTAGCTCCTGAGTATTAATATTTTCTTTTGAACTTAATGCTTCAATGAACTGATGCTCACCAAAAAACTCATCATGTAAGTTAACGGTCTCTATTATGCCATCGGTTGCCATTACAAGCCGCATTGTTTCGTTGACTTCTATATGGATGAGACCCCGCTCAAATTCATCTTCTTCTAAAATTCCTAATGCCATGTGTTGGGACTCTAATGTGCGTAATATTTGACCTTGCTGATCAATTACATAGGTATCAGGTAGCCCGCCTAACCATGCTGACAAGCTTTTTCCTGAATTACTTAACTCAATAATAGTAGCCGCACAAAACATGTGACCAGGTAATAAGTTACTCAATACGGCATTTATTTCCGCTGCAATGTCGCTAACCGACATGCCTTTGTTAACCATGGTATAAAACACCCGAGAAACAGGTAACGCCCCCACAGCAGCCGCTAGGCCATGCCCCGTAAAATCACCCAACATACAATACAGACTACCAATAGGGCTTTGCGCAACAAGGAACATGTCGCCATTAAACATAGCCGCTGGAGATAAATGAAAATCTAAATGCTGCGTAAATGTATATTGATTTTCTAACGCGTTATTGAAGATATGCTCGACTATCTCATGCTCACGTTCAACTTGATTCTGATGATATTCTAACTGTAGGTTTTGCTCTCGTGCTTTTTGACTTAAATTTCTTATACGGCAGTGGGCTTTAATTTTAGCGTTAAGAATAACCTCTTGAAATGGCTTATGGAGAAAGTCGTCTCCACCTACAGCAAGGCACCTCTCAAAGCTTTCTTCATTTTCAAGCGAGGTGATAAAAATAATGGGTAGGTAAACTTGGCTAAAACGCTCTTTAATAATAGCTGCGGTTTCAAAACCATCCATAACAGGCATAACAACGTCTAGGAGCACAATATCAATAGTGTGCTTTTCGAGTATTTGCAGCGCAACAAGGCCGTTCTCAGCAGTATGAACTTGATAACCTTGATGCTCCAACATAACGGTTAAGAGTCGACGATTTAAAGCAAGATCATCTACCACTAGAATATTAAGCATCAATCAATATCAAACTTTTTATCAAAACGAGAGATTTGCAGGATTTTCTTTAGCTGTGGTTGGCAATTACTAATTTGGATATTATCCACTTTACCGGTAAGGTTTTTCTTCATATTAAGAAGCATACCAAGTGCCGAGCTATCCATATAATCTGTTTCTCTCAGATCAATAACCACTTTATTGATATTATCATTTAGGTCAGCGTAAGCCTGACGAAAAGATTGAACCAGATTAAAATCAAATTTTCCTTTGATTTGTACGGTTAAGATAGCGCCATCAGCAGAGGTGCTGCGCGTCAAACTCATAATAAACTCCTATTAATCAAATCTCTCCGAAGACTAATCTAAATATAACTGCTTAGGAGAAATAAGCCAAAAATTAAAACACTTAGAGGGAAATTTGTTATGATTTACAGCATACAAGCTTCATTTAAAGTGAGATCTAAAATGAGTGATAATAATCTAGTATATTCAACCGCTACAGGCCGTATTGAACAGCCTAAAGAGGAAAAATCAATCCAAGGTAAAATCTTTAAAGATGGTTTTTTACGAATTGAACGACAAACAAAAGGCCGTAAAGGCAAAGGTGTCATGTTAGTGGTTGGCATTGATAGCCAAGAGCATGACCTGAAAAGGCTTGCTAAGACAATTAAAAGTAAGATGGGCCAAGGCGGTGCTGTGAAAGATGGCATTATTGAGGTGCAAGGCGATGATAGAGAAAAGCTCAAAGCGATTCTTGAAGGCCTTAAGTTCAAGGTGAAAATTGCAGGGGGCTAAAAATGCCCCTTTTTATTTTATCTGAATAGGCTTTAACGAGATTAGTCAGGCTCAAATCAAATCTAGCATCGCAAATGTGCCATTAAGAGCATTAAAGCATTCCCGAGTAAATTAGTAAGATTTTAAAGAGAAAGCATTACAGTGCCCAACTTTTTAAAACGCCTTGCTAGGTATTCTTAAATCTTTTTAACTGTTTAACACCTAAGAATGTACCAATTGGGAAAAACAGTAACCATAAGAAGGCCAAATATTTGCAACACTTTCTAAATGACTTAGATGTATTAGCTTTATCTAAAAGCCAAATACTAAGCAATAAGCCAATTAGAGCTGGGACAACTTGAATCAGAGAAATAACGACACCTGATGAAATGTGACTAGCTATTAATTTGGGATCGTTTGTAGGTAGCTCTACATAAGCTAAATAGTAACTAGATAAAAGGTTAAAAATCGATAAAAACAAAAAACACTGTAAAATAACGCTTATGAATTTTAAAAGATTAATCAAACTCAAATTTTCCTTGAATATCTAGCAATTTAACAGTGCGTAACTTACCCATTTTCCTGAATATCAGATAAAGTTACTAAAAACTGAGTATAACAAAATCGCTTTACCTGATAAGTTTTAACACTGCCCTTCACAGATAGCCGCCAGCCAGATGAAGTCCTAACTAAATTTACCGAAGAACAGATAAAATATAAGCTACTATATTTTATCTGTTTGTTCTAAACGCTCAAACAACGCAGGTAAATCAGCCTCGCTAACTGGTGGGCTGTAGTAGTAACCTTGTACAATATAACAGTTATTGTTTTGTAAAAACTCAATCTGTTCAACCGTCTCAACACCCTCTGCTACCACATTGAGTTTAAGCTTTTGGGCCATCGCAATAATCGCCGCTGTAATTTCCATGTCATTTGAATCATCAGGAATGTCTTTTACAAACGAGCGATCCACTTTCAAAATATCAACAGGGAAGCGTTTCAAATAGCTGAGTGAGGAGTAGCCTGTCCCAAAATCATCAATAGAGATTGATACACCCAATGCCTTTAACTGATGTAATTGTAATATGGCGGCTTCAACATGCCCCATTAACATGCTCTCAGTTAACTCTAAATGTAAGCGTTTGGGTTCAACACCTGTTTGTTTGATGATTTTATCTAAGGTAAGTACTAGGTTAGCGTCTTTAAATTGGCGAGCCGAGAGATTTATTGAAATGTTATTCTTTAAATTTTTTCTTTCTAGCCGTGCAGCAAATTCACACGCTTCTTGTAATACCCACGCCCCTAGTTCAACAATAAGCCCTGTTGCTTCAGCAATCGGAATAAACTTTGTTGGAGGGATCATTCCCTCAGTTGGGTGGAACCATCTAATCAACGCTTCGTAACCAACAACATGTTGATTTCGACTATCGACTTGTGGCTGATAATAAATAATAAATTGCTTGTCGCGAATGCCTGTGCGTAGCTCATTTTCGATGAATAAACGTTCATTGGCAGCGGCATTTAGCTCTTGGCTATAAAAGTGATAGGTGTTTCTGCCTTTGGCTTTTGCTTCATACATTGCAAGGTCTGCATGCTTTAACAGCTGATCTTCCTCTTGGCTGTCAAAAGGCGCCATCGTGATGCCTATACTACCACTAATGATCACTTCATTATTGCCGAGTTTAATTGGCTCATTCAGTGTCTTTTGAATCGTATTAGCCACTTCCATAGCATGAGTTTGGTGTTCTATACCACTTAATAGGACCGCGAATTCATCACCACCAAGGCGAGCAATGGTATCTTCGGTGCGCAAACGTTTTTTCAAACGGTTTGCTACTTCTACTAATAATTGATCGCCCGCATCATGGCCAAGTGTATCGTTAATACGTTTAAATTCATCTAAGTCAAAATAGAATAAGGCAAACGCATAATGACCACGCTCTGCAAGTGCCATCGACTTGCGTAACTGCATTCTAAAAAATGTACGATTAGCAAGGCCGGTGAGCGTATCAAAATATGCCAGCTGCTCCATTTTTCGCTGACTCTCTTTTACAAACGATATATCTTGTGCTGAGGCAACATAGCTGGTGATTTCTCCTGCATCTTCACGAATAGGCGAAATACTTAGCGACACCCACACTGACTGACGTTCATTTCCTTGCAGTAATGTGTCACCACGCCAATAATTACGACTTCGAAGATCAACATCAATATCATCGACTAAAATGGCCATTTCCTGCGAAATAATACTTAAAAGTGATGACCCCATAAAATGACGTTCTTCAAATCCAGTCATTTCAACCATCTTGGGGTTAACATATTCAATCTCAAAGTTTTGATTGGTAATAACCACACCGGTTCCAGAGAATGCCACCGCTTTTGACAGTCTATTTGCAGCTTTCTCTGCTATCTCTTTTTCACTTATGCGCTGGTTTAATCCATCAATCA
Organism: Pseudoalteromonas arabiensis; assembly: GCF_001550155.1. Taxonomy (GTDB): domain Bacteria; phylum Pseudomonadota; class Gammaproteobacteria; order Enterobacterales; family Alteromonadaceae; genus Pseudoalteromonas; species Pseudoalteromonas arabiensis. Next base: position 327,453 of record NZ_LRUF01000024.1, on the reverse strand, counting down.
GCTTTCTAATTTCAATAGCCATGTCTCTAAAAGAGCCATTTAGCGTACCAATTTCATCTTTGTTTGCTTTTGGAAACTCAGTTTGTAGCTGACCTTTGCCAAAACTTACGACCGCATTTACTAATGAATGGATACGGCGAAGTACCAGTTGATACAATGCTTGATGCAACAATAACGCAACTAAAATAGCGTATAGAATAAACAAACCAAAGAACTTCACTTTTAACTCTTCTAACGCAGATAATGCGGAAGAACGTTTTTTGTAAATTCCGATATACCAGTTTAAATGCTCAACTTTACGAATATTAATAATGTGTGTTTCGTCATTTTGAACAAATGAATTTGCTGACTCAGGTAATTTTAGGCGAATTGTTTCTGCGATGAGTTTTTGTAAGTCAGGGTTAACAAAATCCTCAGTTCGTAACACTTTACCTTCTCGACCATATTCTTCTAGCATTGACTTTTCTAGATCTGGGTGGGCGAGTAACTGCCCTTTTGCATCGAATACTAATAGGTGTTGCTCACGATCTCCTATCGGCAGTTGAGCCAATAAGGTTTCAAGCGCAATATCACTGCCTGTAACACCAAAAAATTCATTATCTCGATAAACGGGAACAAGTACACTCACCACCCATTTATGCCAAATAGTGTCGTAATACACTTTTGACCACACCGCTTCTCTACTCGGGTTGAGCACATTCTGAGCGTAATTAAAAGTTTCACCTTTTGTGAAATCAAAATCGCTAGGCACATTAAGTGCCCAGTTAGGTGGTGCAATACGAATAAAGTTATCTTTTGTAACTAAATAAAAGTTAAAAAAATCTTGAATAAGCGTGGGTGAAACAATTTTCCATAACGACTCTGAGTCATTGATCAATTGCTTGTAGAATTCTGAATAGTTTTCTTCTGGGATAAAGGCAGCGGATAAGCCATCTTCTGAGGTGCTGCGAACACTACCATCAACAGCATAGTTAATATCAGCACTGTGTTTACTGAGTATATGAGACTCACTATTTAACAGCTGGCTGCTAACGACATTATTTGCTTGCTCTGCAATGTTGATTTTTGTTTTTATTAAACGGTCGAATTGACGACTTAAGCGTTCACTCGAATGCTTTAAAAGCTCATGTTCTTCAAAAACAAGCTGTTTTTCTTCTGACTTAAGCATCAAAGCGGCTGCACATATACCTGCAATCAAACAAATTGCAGAAATCAGCAGCGATAACTTCATACTTAACGAATTCACACCAAAACGAGATGGCGGGCGTCGATACACCACTAGGCTACCTTATTAATAATTGTTATTATTTGTTCTCCAAAGGCAAATATACCAGATTCATTTTTAGATTTATAAATTTTTTATGAAGATTAATGAATTTTCCTTACTTAGTCGATGATTTGCAAATTACGTACAATATGCGGTTGACTTTATAAACCACACTTCTTACATTAACTGAATGAAACAAATTAACGCTCGCACTTACTTTTCTTTTTTTAGCTTCTTTAGATAGAGGAGGCTTAACTGTTTGCGAGATAATTTCACCGAATAGCTAAAGCCTCCCACTTGGGAGGCTTTTTTGTTTGTGCACTGTTTTGGAATGAGGAAACCAATATGAGCATTGATACATTGAATGCATTAAGACATGATATAAATGAAATAGATTCTGACTTACTTGTCTTACTAGCAAAACGACGCCGTATTAGCCACAGCGTGGTTGAATATAAAATTGCCAACAATAAACCAATCCGCGATGAAGCACGTGAACAAGCGTTGCTTGAAAAGCTAATTGGTTACGGAAAGTCGCTTGGTTTAGATGCCTATTACATTAACAATGTATTTCAAACCATTCTTGAGGACTCTGTACTTAACCAACAAGCGATGCTACAAAAAAGCCTCAACCCCGATGCAATGAGCGAAACACACCGCGTCGCTTACTTGGGTGGTCAAGGTTCATATAGTCAATTGGCTTGCCATAAATACTTTAGCCGACGTCCAGGAAAGGTAATAGAAATTGGCTGTTCAAGCTTTGAACAAATTACAGGGAACGTTGAAAATGGACAAGCTGACTTCGGCTTACTCCCCATTGAAAATACTAGCTCTGGTAGTATTAATGAGGTATTTGATCTCTTACAACATGCGCAAGTATCTATTGTGGGTGAAGTGACCCACAGTGTTGAGCATTGTTTGCTTGCCCTGCCAGACACAGAACTGTCTCACATAAATAAAATCTATGCTCACCCGCAACCTTTCGCCCAATGTAGCCGTTTTGTACAAGGGCTCGGTGATATTCAACATGAAACATGTGATTCAACTTTCCATGCCCTGCAATCAGCATTAGATACGCCCAACAGCGCAGCAATCGGCTCAGCTCAAGCAGGGAAAAATGTTGGTCTAGAGGTTGTAAAAACAGGCCTGGCTAATCAAAGTGAAAATCATAGCCGTTTTATCGTTGTTGCCCGTAAACCACTACAGGTTTCTAAACAAATACCAACAAAAACAAGCTTGATCATGGCAACCAAGCAACAAGCTGGTTCATTAGCTGATGCGTTAATGGTATTTAAGCATCATCAAATAAACCTTGTAAAACTTGAATCTCGTCCTGTACCCGGTAACCCGTGGGAAGAGGTTTTTTATGTAGACTTAGAGGCTAACCTAGATGATTTACATGTCAAGCAAGCACTCGAAGAGCTGAAAGAGCACACCCAATATATTCGTATTCTAGGCTGCTACCAAAGCGAGTCTTTACAAGCTGTCAGCGTTTAACGTAAAAACTAATCGTAACACCAAAAGGAGCTAGCAAGCTCCTTTTTTGTTACGAATATTCACCGCAGACACTTGCACCTAAGGCACTCCCTAAGCATAATCTTGAAAACACTTCAAAATTGGATTTTTCATGAATTGGTTAGCTGAATTAGCAAGCAAAAGAACACCTTGGGTTTTACTCGCTTTAACCGCATTTGTGTTTGAAATAACAGCACTGTTCTTTCAATATAATATGGGACTTGAGCCCTGCATAATGTGTATTTACCAACGTTTTGCTATGCTTGGCCTTCTTGGCGCAGGCATTGTCGGCGCAATCAACCCACAAAGTACCCTATGTAGACTTATCGCATTTGTTACTTGGGGAATATCTTCAATTTGGGGCTACTTTATTGCCAAAGAACACATCGCGATGCAAAACAATACAGACCCGTTTGCATTTAGCTGTGCATTTGAACCAAACTTTCCAAGCTTCATGCCTCTACACGAATGGATCCCAAGCTTCTTTGCTGCAACAGGTGATTGTGGAAACATAGATTGGCAATTTGCGTCAATGAGTATGCCTGCGTGGATGGAAGTTATTTTTGCAGCCTATTCGCTTGTTTTTATCGCTGTTGTAGCGAGTCGTTTAGTAATTAAAAAGTCGTTGTAATGTTGTATTTTTTTTCTAGTCAAATTCCTGCTTTAAAAGAGTTTAAAGTAAGACAACGTCAGCAAATTATTGCTCTTGCACTTGCGCATTTAAGTCCTATACAGAAGATCATTTTATCGGTATGTAAACTTGTTTTTTTAGCGCCCCTGTTTTTAGGTTTAGCTTATTTTCAGGGCTGGTCGCTTGTGCCTTGGCTGCTACTAGCTGGTCTGAGCTATCCACTCATAACAACACCGATAGAAAACATGTTTGCGCTCCCTCATTTACAAGTAGCAATTAAAGAGTTTAAACAGGGCGAATAACCGCCCTGCTTACTTATTTAAAGAATAATTTTTCCTTCTAACTGCGAGAACACCTTTTCACCGATCCCTTTTACATCTTTGAGTTGTTCTAATGATTTAAAAGGCCCCTGCTGAGTTCGGTGTTCTATAATCGCTTTGGCTTTTGACTCACCCACGCCAGGAAGCAAAGTGAGTTGCTCAACACTGGCTTTATTTATATTCACCTTTTGCTGTTTAACTTGCTCAGCTCCTTTATCTTCAGCTGCGCTAATAGGTAAAGTGGGCAATAAAGTTAAGCCTATTGATAGAAAGAGAGTTGATAATAGTTTCATATTTTCCTCCGTGATATCCATTATGGATAGTTAAGTTAATTGTCACCTAACGCTTATTGCATCCCTACCGTTTCTATAATGGTAACATCATTAAATAAACCTAAAACCAACCGCAATGTCAAATAATCACCACAAAAAATAGACTTATCAAACTTGCAAATTCCGCCACAAACGATTACTGTATATAAAAACAGTAATCAAGGTGGCGTTGCTACGCTACAAATGCCACGCTTAAATGCAGGAGAAATCATGGCTGTTGTTGTTAAATATGTTGTAGAAAGAAACGGAGTCGAGCGAATGACGTTTACTACTAAAAAAGAAGCTGACGCATATGACAAAATGCTCGACATTGCTGAATCACTAGAAATGATGCTTGAGAAAGTTGACGTACCACTTAGTGAGCAACAAATTGAATCTCTTGCACTTGAGATGGCAAAAGAAAAAGACCAATTTATGGCTGTTTTGAAAGGTGCTAAAGAGGCCCCTGTAAAACCTAAAAAAGCAAAATCAGCCACCGACAATGTGGCAGATATAAAAGAAAAAGCAGCCGGTTAAAAATAAAAATCCAATAAAAAGGGCAACTCTATGTTGCCCTTTTTGTATTTAATTAAAAGTGTTTAATTAAAAACTACAGTGATGCCTCAACGTCATCAAATAATTTAGTAATTTCTTCTTTAGGTTCTGCTGTACTTAAACTCACAGCGACTATCGCAATACTTGATAGAATAAACCCAGGCACTATCTCATAGATAATTGCACTTAATTTTTGCCCATCAATCGTAACGGGTGCATAAATCCAAAATAGAACTGTCGCAGCACCCACAACCATACCCGCTATAGCTCCCTGAAGGTTCATACGTTTCCAGTAAAGGCTGAATAAAACAAGTGGCCCAAATGCAGCACCAAAACCTGCCCATGCATTACTAACTAGGTCAAGAATTGAACTGTCGCGGTCATAAGCTAAGTAGATAGCAAACAACGCAACCAAAATAACACTAATTCGGCCGACTAAAACAAGCTCTTTCTGAGACGCACTGCGATTAAGATATATTTTATAGAAATCTTCTGTCAGTGAGCTTGAACACACCAATAGCTGCGACGAAATAGTACTCATAATCGCCGCAAGAATAGCAGCAAGTAAGAAGCCAGCAATCAGTGGATGGAAAATAAGCTCAGACAGCACTAAGAAAATCGTTTCTTTGTCATCAATCGGCATTTGGTTTTCCAGCATATAAGCGGCACCAAATAAACCTGTTAGCACAGCACCAATTGCCGATAATGTCATCCACGACATACCCACACGGCGCATAGTAGGCATATCTTTCACTGAGCGAACAGACATAAAGCGTACAATGATATGTGGCTGACCAAAATAACCGAGTCCCCACGCCATTGCCGAGATGATGGCAATTGTTGAGCCACCTGCAAACCAGTCCATCATATTAAGTGCATGAATTTCTGATTCTTTCGGTGAGCTTAATAATAAGTCATAGCGAGCATTTGCTAACGTATCCATAAACGGCTGGTCAAGCATAGTATAGGTCGCTATCGGTACTGCAAGCAGCGACACGAACATGATACAACCTTGCACGAAGTCAGTTAAACTAACTGCTAAAAAACCACCGAATAATGTATAAAGAACAACCACACCCGTTGTGATATACAAGCCCATCTCGTAACTCATATTGAATGAATTTTCGAACAGCTTGCCACCCGCAACAACTCCTGATGAGGTGTATAAAGTGAAGAATACGATAATAACAATAGCTGAAATTACGCGCAGAACATTTTTATTATCATCGAAGCGATTTGCAAAATAGTCTGGAATGGTGATTGAATCATTCGCTTTCTCTGTATACACGCGCAAACGTGGTGCGACGAGAAAATAGTTTGCCCAAGCACCAAGTACCAAACCTATTGCGATCCATACCTTACTTAAACCAAACAAGTACATTGCACCTGGCAGACCCATCAGTAACCAACCACTCATATCTGATGCACCTGCTGATAGCGCAGCGACACTTGGTGATAGATTACGACCACCTAGCATGTATCCCGATACATCATCTGTTGATTGTTTGTAAGCATAAAGCCCAATCCCCAACATTACGATGAAGTACAATGCTAACGAAATTATCATTCCTGTTTCCAAATTAGCCTCCAATTATTGATTAATGTTGGCTTTTAATCCGAATAATGACTCGCAAGCCATTTAATTTTAAGACATTATTGGGGTAAAAACCGATATCACTCACGACTATATCATGCTTCTACCCTCCAACTCCAATCTAGCCGATGGGTAACGGCTTTGACGCAATAAACACTTTGCTAACAATTTTTCTATTATTTAGACGCAAGTAATAGAATTCTATTACGATTTATCCTAGTCTTAGGATCTAAAATGAAATAATAAAACAACTTTCCCCGTTTCAGCTCTTTTAACTAATGCTATTTCAAACGCAATGCAATATATTGCGGGGAAAAATGATTTAACTGATGTGGATTTGCTTCAAATATGTACTTTTACGCTGCGCGCCAACCAATTCTAGATAAAGAAAAGAAACTTGTAGGCTATGAGCTTCTCTTTAGAGATGGTGTAGATAACGTGTTTCCTGAGATTGATGGTGATGAAGCGACTTCTCGGCTCATAGAAGGCAGCCAATTTAACTTTGGCCTTGATGATTTAACCGACAATAAACCTGCCTATATCAACTTTACGCTAGAAACGTTACAAAAAGGCTACCCACTACTGCTTGGTAAAGACCAGATTGTTGTAGAAATTCTCGAAACAATCCAACCTGGAAAACGCCTTTTAGCCGTAGTCAAAGACTTAAAAGAAAAAGGCTATACCCTTGCGCTTGATGATTATATTCATCAACCTGTTTGGCGTCATTTTTACCCTTTTATTGATATTATTAAAATCGACTTTTTAACCTGTACAAAGGAATCTATACAAGAAGTCATAGAAGCAATCAAACCTTTCCCTCAGATCCAACTTTTAGCGGAAAAGGTTGAAACATATGAGAAATATCAACTTGCTGTTGATATGGGCTTTAGCTACTTTCAAGGCTTTTTCTTTTCAAAGCCAGAGATGGTACAAAGTAAAACTCTTCCCCCCTCAGAAATGGCACTTGCAGAGCTTCTGTATGAAACCTCAAGCGTTGATGTAAACCTGAAAAAAATCACTGAAGTTTTCGAGCGAGACGTTAACCTATCATACAAGCTACTACGCTACTCAAACTCTGCGGCATTTAAGCGCCGTGCAGAAATTAGCACCATTAAGCAAGCCCTTATTGTATTAGGCAACGAAGAGATAAAACGATTCTTATCGCTGTTATTTGCTGCACAAGTTGCCGCAGATAAACCTGCTGAGCTAATTCGACTATCATTAACGCGAGCTCGCTTTACCGAATTACTTGCCATTAGTCACGGTCAGCTACGTGATACTGGCATGGCATTTTTAACGGGCATGATGTCATTAATGGATGCTATCTTAGATGAAGATATGCCGAGCGTGATGAAAAAGCTCCCATTAAGTAATGACATAAAAGCCGCATTGCTCGATGAAGAAGGGCAACTTGCCGTTTACTTACGCCTTGTAAAGCAATATGAGCAGGCAAACTGGCAGGGCGCTAAAGATATTCAACACGAGCTGGGTCTAGCCCCTGAAGAGGTGCCCGATGCTTATCATGACGCTGTTAACTGGGCCAATGAACAAATGTCAGTGTTTGGTGATTAGAAAAACATGTAGCGAATAAAAAATGCCAGCAAACGCTGGCATTTTTTATTCTGAGGGAGTGTTAAAGATTTTCTAAGAAGTCCTCATCAAAATCATCAGGCTCTTCTTCAATGGGCGGATTACCATCATATAGCTCATAAAGTTGACGCTGAAAATAAATATCTTTCATAAAGATATAGGGATCTAGCGACTCATTTAATAAACTTTCTTGAGGTATTAATGATGCCCTCGCCTCTACAGCCTTTAATGCAAAAACAAGTATTGTTTGTGGGGTGGTGAGTGCAATCTCAGGTAAAACAATATTATCGACCACATCACCGGTTAGGTTTCTTGCTGTAGTTGGTCCCATACCGGGCAACATAAGATAAGCACCGTCACCGACTCCCCATACACCTAGGGTCTGCCCAAAATCCTCATCAACTATTTCTAAGCCAAGCGATGATGCGACATCAAAAAAACCAAATAAGCCTACCGTCGAGTTTACTAAAAAACGCGCTAGGCTGATACTCATGTTACCCGGCTTGCCTTGTAAGCCAGCATTCACCATATCCGTCGGCGCGGTTATATTATCTGTAAAATTCACGATGCTGCGCCTAACTGGCACGGGGGTCACAGTGACATAACCAACAGCCGCAGGACGAAGGATATAAGCATCTAATACGTCCATATTAAAGTCATACATGGGGCGGTTAAATGACTGCAAAGGGTCACGGTCATCCAGTTTTTCATCAGGTACTTGTGCGCATCCTGCGAGCACCGCAAAAAAAATAAAAAATAAACTGTGCTTAAACATCGACTGTCCTTACGGTATCAATTCATTAATCAGCAATGCGTACTCTTTAACTTCAGCACGCTCTAAAATATCTGACTTACCTTCTAATTCGCCGCTAGAAGGTACCACAGTTGTATCTTTTGATAAACGCGCCGTTAAGATAATTTTATCTGTGCTAGAAAGCGTTAATCCTTCAACCATGGCATTGCTGTCACTGAGTGTTACCTCTAGTGGAAAGCTATACTCTGTCATTTTAACAACCGCTAATGGCATAGGTGGGCCACTCGCTGCTTTTGCAAAAACAAATAATGTGCCATCATCCGGAAGCTGTGTTTTTAACTCACTGGCTAAATCAACGGTGACTTTTATTTCACTGTTTGCTATTTCAGCCTGTGTGTTATCAGTAACCTCTTCACTGCCCATTTTCGCATCTATTTCAGCAATTCGCTGCGCTATCATGCTATAACGAGGATCATTTTTTTGCATACTAGCCAGTAATACTTCAAATGCCGTTTTAGCTTGTAGCCAATCTTTACGCTCATAAGCAATTAATGCCAATAACGAGATCGCATCAACATTAGTTGGTTCTGATTTAAGAACCTTCGACAGCATTGTCGCAGCACGCGACATATTTGCATCACTCCCCTCAATTAACAAAACTTGTGCATAGCTTATTAGCACCTGCTTGTTATCTGGGTTCATCTTTAGCACTTTATCAAATGATTGCATTGCCATGTCATATTCATTCAGCGACATAGCCACACGCCCTAGCAACATCCACGCAACTTCATCATCGCCGCTTCTGTCTAACTTAGTACGCAGCGCAAGTGCAAATGCTTGTAGCTCATTTGGAGTCAATGGCTCTTTATCCTGCATTACAGCACGTTCACCATATGACTTTAAGTTTGCCATGGCATCATGCCAGCCTTTTATTTGTTGCTGGCTGCCTGTGAAGCTATAAAAAATAACAGTTAATGCAATTAAAAAACCAGCCCCCGTCAAGGCAAATATGCGATTGTTACCTGAGCTATTTAACGCTTTTTCAGGCGATAACTCGTTTAATAAGCGTCGCTTTTGCTCAACAACAGATTCCTCATGCATTTGCGCATCTATCCGCTGATTTTCAAGGTCAGCGTTTAACTCTTCTAAACGTTGATGATAGATACGGATCAATTCCGAGTTTGCATTGTGATCAAGACGTTGAATTTTTTCGCGTTTAAAAAAGGGTACCACAACAAATAGCAATGCAATCAGTGTGAGTAAAACAAATAAAGCCCACATTAATGCCATTTAGCTTTGCTCCTGACGTTGATTTTGTTTAATTAACTTAGCAAGTAACGCTTCGTCTTCATGAGTCCATGTTTGCTTCACCGAGGCTTTTCTTTGTCGAATCACAATAAAGCCAAAACCAAGCACAACTATCAAAACTGGCAACACCCAAAGCACTAAAGTTGCAGGTGTAACAGGCGGTTCGTAATGAACAAAGTAACCATAACGATCAATCATATATTCAATAACTTCATCCTTGGTTTTGCCATCCTTCACAAGTGCTAATACTTTGTCTCGTAGATCTTTAGCGACGACAGCATCAGAATCGGCAATATTTTGGTTTTGGCATTTTGGGCAGCGTAGCTCTTTTGTTAACTCACTGAAGCGCACTGCTTGCTCGTCATTGTCAAACTGATACTTATCCTGCTGTGCGAATACGCTGAAAGTCATTAACAAGCTTGCTAAAAAAATAATTAATCTCATTGCTGTAACTCCTGCATCAACGGGGCAAACTTCGAACGCCATACTCGCGGGTTTATATCACCGGTATGATGTAGCAAAATAGTGCCTTGCTTATCGACTAAGAAGGTTTCTGGTGCCCCCGACACACCTAAATCTAGTGCCAAGGTGCGTTTTAAATCTAAAATATTAAACTGATACGGGTCACCAGCGCGATTAAGCATGCTTGTTACATCTTCGCGCAATGCGTTGATATCAAACTGCCCATCAAAGTCAGGGTCATACCCTTGCTCATAATACAAGCCAATAATTTTCACACCTTGCTCTCTGAGTTCTGTTAGGTAACCTAACTCAGCTAAACAAGTTGGGCACCACGTGCCCCACACATTAAGCAGGTAAACTTCACCTTTTAAATCGGCATCAGTCCAACGCTTAGATTCATCCATTAAGTCTGGAAGGTTAAAAGTCGGCATTGTGTGACCAATACGCCCAGTTTGTAGTTCACGAGGGTTGGCAAACAACCCCTGATACAAGAACACACACAGTAAAACAAACACCAGTAAAGGGGCTAACGCTAATAGCTTGCGGTTCATGCCATAGCCTCCTCTTTTGTTGATTTTTGACGATAACGTTTATCACCTAGTACAAGGAAACCTGCAATGGAGATTAAAATACCACCGAGCCACATCCAACGGACATACGGTTTATGATAAATACGCAGTGACCATGCTCCTTGGCTTAATTGCTCACCAAGTGCTAAATACAAGTCACGGGTAAAACCTGCATCGACCGCGGCTTCTGTCATAAACTGCATGCCTATGTCATAACGGCGTTTTTCAGCATGTAACACAGTTACTTGCTTGTCATTTTTAAGTACCGTAACGACACCTGCGTGACCGCTATAGTTAGCACCACGAATGCTTTTAACGCCATCAAAACGATATTGATACTCATTAAGTGCCACTTTATCACCAGGCTTCATTGAGACATCACGTTCAACTGAATAAGCAGACGTTAATGTAACACCTGCAATCACGAACGCTAAACCGACATGTCCCAGTACCATAGCCCAATAACTTAAACCTAAACGTTTGAAGCCCTCAGCTAATGTTTTATGAATGGTCACTTTAGCTGCTAAATCAACTAAAGTTGTCACAAAAATCCAAACAGCAAGTGCCGTAGCGATAAAAGTCAGAGGCGCAATTACGTCGTAGCTCGAATACAACCACGCAGCTGTTGCGACAATACTCACAATGGCTGATAAGGCTAATTTATTTTGTAGCATCGACCATTTATTTTGCTTCCAGCGAAGCAAAGGCCCGATGCCCATTAGGATAGCAAATGGCACGAGTAAGATAGCAAACATCTTGTTGAAAAACGGTTCACCAATCGAGATACTACCCAAGCCAAGCTCTTTATGAATCATTGGTAATAACGTACCTAATAATACAATTAACGTAGCGACCACTAAGAAAATATTATTTAACCAAAGTGCCACTTCACGGGAAGCGAACTTATAACGGCCTTCACTTTTAACCTGTGAAACGCGTAATGCGTAAAGCGATAAACCACCACCGACGACAATAGCTAAGAAAGCTAAAATAAACATACCGCGGTTAGGATCTGACGCAAACGCATGCACAGAAACAATAATGCCTGAACGAACAATAAACGTACCGAGTAAGCTTAAAGAGAATGCAGCAATAGCGAGTAATACGGTCCATGACTTAAATACACCCCGCTTTTCTGTGGTTGATAGTGAGTGCAACAACGCAGTTGCCACCAGCCATGGCATTAATGATGCGTTTTCAACTGGATCCCAGAACCACCAGCCACCCCAGCCAAGCTCAGAGTAAGCCCACCAGCTACCAATAGTAATACCTAATGTTAAAAAACCCCATGCCGTCATAGTCCAAGGACGAGACCACTTAGCCCAAGTATTATCAAGTTTACCTGTTAGCAGCGCAGCGATGGCGAATGAAAACGACACAGACAGACCCACGTAGCCCATATAAAGCAATGGCGGGTGAATAATCATACCAGGGTCTTGCAGTAATGGATTTAAATCACGACCTTCTACGGGGAAGTAAGGTAACAAGCGCTCAAATGGGCTCGACATCAGCAAGGTGTAAAGCATAAAGCCAACACCCAAAAAACCTAGCACACCCAGTACACGAGCACGCAAAACCCATGGTAGTGACTTAGAGCGCATGGCAACAACCGCTGTCCAACCTGCTTGCATTACAAGCCAAAGTAAAATAGCGCCTTCATGACCACCCCAAGTTGAGGTGATTTTATAGTACCAAGGTAAAGTACTACTTGAGTGATAAGCGACATACGAAACGGTAAAATCATCGGTTAAACTGGCATAAATAAGCGCTGCAAAAGACAAAAGTACAAACACAAATTGACCAATTGCTAGCGAAGGAGCAGCACGCATCAAGCGTAAATTACCAGTATGTGCTCCCCAAATAGGAAAAATACATAATAAAACACTAAGCACCATGGCCAGTGTTAAAGAAAAATAACCGAGTTCTGGGATCATATTAATTGCCGTTATCTAAATTATAGGTCGGTTTTTCATGCTTAATACCTTTCACTGCTTCTGCAACTTCCGCTGGCATGTACTCTTCATCATGTTTGGCAAGTACCTCAAAGGCATCAATTTCATTCGCTTTAACAAGTACGCCCTGCGCAACAATCCCTTGCCCCTCACGGAATAAATCCGGCAAGATGCCTTGGTAATTTATAGTCACCATTGGACCGGTATCAATTAGCTTAAAACTCACCTTTAAACTTGATTCATCGCGTACTACAGAACCTGGCACAACCATGCCACCAATACGTAGTTTTTGTCCAACGTGTGGCTTCTCTTTATTCGGACCTTTACCGTCAACTAATTCACTAGGGGTATAAAATAAATTGATGTTTTCTTGCAGCGCATAGAGCACTAAACCTATGGTTGCACCCACACCAAAAATAATGGCTACAACAGCTAATAAACGTTTTTTACGTCTTGGATTCATTGATCTGCCCCTTGTTTCGCTTTTTTAATGCGCTCTTCACGTTGCACTTGTTGCTTAACTGAAGAGAAAATACGTTTCGTATCGTTTAACGAACTAAATAAAATACCAAGTAAAATTAATGCACAGGTGCCAAAAGACAACCATACATAAAAGCCATAGCCTCCCATGGCAATAAAATCTGCAAAAGAATCAAACTGCATGATTAACCTCGCTCAAGCATCTGACGCACCCATGGGCGGTGCTTTTCACGTTGTAATATTTCGTTTTTAAGACGAATTAATGTCACTGTACCTACAAAACCAGCAAAGGCAACTATGTTCACCATAAGCGGCCAAAACATACTAGGATCGATGGCTTTAGTATCAAACTTAGTGATTGTCGCGCCTTGGTGAAGTGTATTCCACCACTCTACCGAAAAATGAATAATTGGCAGATTAATCACACCAACAATTGCTAGAATACACGCGGCACGCCCTGCCGATTTTTTATCTTCGAAAGCATGATAAAGCGATAATACCCCCAAATATAAAAATAATAGGATAAGCTCTGATGTTAAACGCGCATCCCACACCCACCAAGCACCCCACATAGGTTTCCCCCATGCAGCACCGGTGATCAAGGCAATTGCTGTCACACACGCCCCAACAGGTGCAATTGCAATCACTGCAAGTTCTGCATTACGTAGCTGCCATACTAGTGCGATCACAGCTGCGATCGCCATAGAAGAATACGCACCCATAGACAAAATAGCTGAAGGCACATGGATAAAAATAATTCGATAGCTGTCTTTTTGTTGATAATCTGCTGGCGCATAAGCAAGCCCCCAGACCCATCCAACAATCATACAAACCACCGTAAGAACGGCGAAATAAGGCAGTAAGGTGTTACACAATTGGTAAGCACGATCTGCTTTTGCGTAGGGATGTAACCACTTCCACATATTAACTTACACTCACTTTCAATGCTGACGATATGGCAATTGGTGCCGCTATAATCGCTACGATTAGCATGGCACCAAGGATTGCAAGCTGTCCGCTATAGGCAAGCTCCATAGAGCTGGTATCAATAGCCGAGGTTGCAAAAATTAGTACGGGGATATACAAAGGCAAAACAAGCAAACTCATCAAAATGCCGCCTTTTTGTAACCCCACAGTCAGTCCAGCGCCAATTGCACCTATAAAGCTAAGCAAAGGTGTACCCAATAAAAGAGTAAGCACCGTTGCCAAAAGCGCTGAACTTTCTAAATTCAATAATAAAGCAAATACAGGTGTCATCAGCACCAACGGTAATCCAGTGATCACCCAGTGTGCCGCCACTTTAGCAAGCACCGTTAATGGTAACGGATATGACGATGCAATCAGCTGTTCTAGTGTGCCGTCGTGATAATCATCACGAAATAATTTATCTAAGCCCAACATAGTTGAAAGCAAGGCAGCAACCCAAATAATGCCAGGAGCCATGCGTGCTAGTAGACCCGGTTCAGGCCCGATAGCTAACGGGAAAAGTGTAATAACGATAAGAAAAAATAAAATAGGATTAACGATTTCAGCTCGCTGACGAAACGCTAATTTAAGATCTTTAAAAAAAACCGCAGAGAATAGTTGCCAATAAGAATGCTGCTTTACCATCAGTGGCGATACTCCAAGGTCACTGTTTTTAGATCACTAAAATGGGTGGTTAAGTCTTGGTGGGTGGTTAGTAAAATCGCCCCACCTGCATTTAGGTGCTCAACAAAGCGCTCTTGTAAAAATGCAACACCGCTTTTATCAAGGGCTGTAAATGGTTCATCAAGAATCCAAAGTTTAGCGTTATTTAACCAAAGCCTTACCAAAGCAACCCGACGTTGTTGCCCTGCTGAGAGCATACGTACTGGTACATCTTCTAGGCCAACCAAACCTATTTTAGCTAAAATAGGGTATAAATCTTGGTGCGTATCGTAACCATTTATTTTTAGCCAAAAAGCGACATTCTCAAGTGCAGTAAGCTGCGTATTTACACCGGTTTTGTGGCCAATAAATAACAGCTCTTGTGCATACTCGTCATAGTATTTGGCAATCGATCGCTCTTGGAACAAAACATCACCTTCATCCGCCGTAGCGAAACCTGCGATAATGCGCAATAATGATGTTTTACCAGCCCCGTTTGGACCAGCTAACTGCATAATTTGTCCCGATTTCAAGCTGAAATTAAGATCCGCAAACAAACAACGATCTTGTTTGATGCAGGTGACGGACTTAATGTGTAACAAGATGACGATTCTCTATACCCAAAATTAGGCGATAGTCTACCATAATGATAGGGTAATACGAATATTGCTTTACAACGATTAACTTATATTTGATCTAAAATAATGAATAAACAGAGCCCGTTAACGCTAACTACACAACTAAACCTTGAGAGCACAGGAGTCAGTCGCGTTGCGCAAAATTCATCAAACGAAGCGATACAAGCACTTGGTGAACAAACTCTAAGTGCCCGTAATATTGTTATTAGCAAACACTCGGTGCAAATGGATGTATTACTCGATGATTCGTGGCAAACGTTACGTTTATCTACCCAGCAAACGAATTACCAATTAGCTAAGTATGCATCAGCTAACGTTTCGTTGAATCATGATGGTAAGCAGCTTAGCATCACACCGACACCGGTTAGTCTGACATTAAGTAAAGCTCCTCAGTTGCAAGCTCTTTTAAACCTTTTAGCGCAAGGCGACAGTCAAACAACAGCAATACTTCCTGCGACAATTCCGAGCAATAAACCGACTTTAAGCATACCGACTTTAAAAGCCGAGTTTATGTTAAACAACACACTCAGCACACTTTTGAAATCAGAAGCACCTCTACAAGCAGTTATTTTACCTGCAACGACTAAACACGCTGAGTTTACATTAAATATTTTGAACCGTTATGGTGACTCGCTACATCAACAAACTGTTAGCCAGCAAAAAGTGGCAGAAATCTTAGCTAAATTAGCACCTGAACTCGCACTCAATTTATCTGCGAAGCAGCTACAGGTTACCATTGCAAACAAAGCAATGGCATCGATGAAACTGCAATTAAAAGATCTTCCCACGAATGAAAGTAAACAGTTACTAACTCAGCTACAGCAAAACGCTCAAGACATTAAACTAACCCCACAGGTAATACGTAATGGATTAAAGCTGGTAAGTAAACCTATCAATGAGCAGTTCATTTTAAAAAACTCTTTAACCGACACATTTCATCAATTACTTAAAGAGCAACCAAATAAAAGTACTGTTCTGTCATTGGCACAGCCTTTAAGCTCAACTAATTCTCCAATACGCTCTTGGTTAAAAGACAGTTTTGCTGATTTAAAAACACGTATAAGCGATGCAGTACGGTATTTTGAAAAACTGCCAGCAACTCAAAAACATACAGCAAATTTAAACTCGACTTTATTGAAAAGTACTTTATCTGTGGCAGAGCTTGGCTTTAATACAAAAAAAATAGATATTATTAAATTGGCTGAACTACAAGCTCCGTGGGCAAATACATCTTCAAAAGTACCGATGACCGCAGCGCAAGTCATGCTACCCACGCACTATAATAATTCGCCGCCGATGGTTCAGCTTTTTCAACAGGTAAAAGCAGGTTTAGCAGCACTCACTACAAATACCGAACTATTACAACACAGCAAAACTGCAACGAATAACAACAATGCTAATACAGCGTTTTTAGCATCTAATGAGCCAAATTTAGCGCGGCCCTTACAATTAATGCAGCCACTTGAGGCCAAGCTCGTTGCAACATTAATACCTCAAAGTGAGAGTAAGCAACTTATTAGTACCACTGTGCCTGTTCAATTAAGTGAAAAACTAAATCAGCTTAGCCAAAGTAATAACACGCCATCAATAGACTTAAACCGATTGGTGAATCAAGCATTCAACAGAATGATATCTGCTCAAAATACACTTCCAGTAACTATCGAGCGTGAGCTGTTGAGCATTTTAAGGCCTGCATCATTATCGCCACAGAACCTACAGGCTAGCTTTAATCAAGGACTTGAGCAGCTCGCAGTTACAACCCTCGCCGCGCCTATAATTAGTCAGTCCCCCACAGCAATAGGTTTTAACAACCAACATGGGCTTGATGCGCTATTGCAAGTATTAGTACCAAACTTTAAAGCCATCGACAGTAACAAAATGCTTGAGCAGTTACAGCAAACTAATCTCCAAACTCTTGCTAATGAAATTGGCCAATTGAAATCGAGCTTATCACAGGTACAAACAACCCCGATAAACCAGCAGCAAGACGCTAACCCTTTAGCGCAATTCTTTTTACCAATGAAATTACCGCCAGAAATTGGGCAAACTGAAATTAGCCTAGGTCATTATAAAAAACCAAGCAAAAATAAATTAGAAAATAAGGATGTATGGTTCGTGAGGCTTAACTTTGACTATGCTGAGCTTGGTCAGCTACAAGTCACTGCTGAAATAATGGATAAAGCCGTTGAATGTCAATTATTAGCATCATCACAAGATGTAACTGCATTAGCTCACCCACATTTAGAAACGTTACGCCACAAACTCGCCAGTCACGGTTTAAATATCGCTGAACTAAACTTAAAACAAGGTGTGCCCACACACCATGCATTTTACCAGTCTCATGCAATCATTAATGTAAAGGTTTAATATGAAAGATGACCGCAAACATAAATCCGCCATAGGGCTACTGTATGAGGTAGGCAATTCACCAAAAGTAACAACGAAAGGATTTGGCGAGCTTGCTGATGAAATAGTAAAACTGGCTGAAGAAAAAGGTATTTTAATTCATCAAGATGCTGATTTAGCAAAAACACTTGCACATCTTGAGTTAGGTGAAGAAATACCTAAGGAACTTTACTACGTAATCGCTGAGCTTATTGCTTTTTCATATGTGTTAAGAGGAAAATTTCCCCCTGGCTGGCAGGACTTTCAAGGAAAGCTGAACATTCAGGCTTAAATAAAGAGAAAAGGCGCTAATTAAGCGCCCTTTTGTTTATGTAATGACATGAGTAACTCAGCCTCAGCTCTGGGTAATTCACACTCGCGAATAATCTCCTCCAAGTCGGCACCAAGTTCTACCATTTTTACCGCACGCGAGTAAATTTTCGCATTGGGGTCATCATATTTTTGTGCATCTTGAAGTTGTTCAAGTTCTTGATTTTTATCTTCAACAGCAACCAATCTTTTGCCAATACTTAGCATGCCAGCTCGCATTTCAGCCACTTCACTGCGTAAAATACTCAACTGTTGCTGAGCATCTTGCACTTGTTGTTGCTTTGCTTTTAACGCCGTAGCGTGCTTGTTGTTATTAACAAAAATAAGCCCCAAACATACCAAAAATAGTAAGATTGAGGCTCCAAACAAAGAGTATAACAGCATATAAATTCTGAGCGTTTATAATGCGCTCAGCTCATCCCACTCTTCGTCATTTAAAAGTTTATTAAGATCAACCAAGATCAGTAACTCACCATCACGGTTTGATACACCTTGAATAAACTTAGCACTTTCTTCTGTGCCAATATTCGGCGCACTGTCAATTTCAGAGCTACGTAGATACACAACTTCAGCAACGCTATCAACCAAGATACCGATAACTTGCTTCTCCGCTTCAATAATGACAATTCGAGAATTATCCGTTACCTCAGCGCCCATTAAACCAAAACGTGCACGGGTGTCGATTACAGTCACAACATTACCACGCAGGTTAATAATTCCAAGCACATAAGAAGGCGCACCTGGAACAGGAGCAATCTCGGTATAGCGAAGTACTTCTTGTACTTGCATTACGTTAATGCCGTACGTTTCTTCTTCAAGTTTAAAGGTTACCCACTGTAACACTTCATCGTTGCTATCAGCATTTTTATTCGCTGACAGTAGTCTTTCTTCACTCATGCTATTACTCCGTAAAAATAGTTACTGCTCACGGCTGTCTAAGCCCTGCTCTAGCAATTGGTATAAATTTTCAACGTCAATCAAGGCGCACATTTTCTCTTTGATAACGCCAGCAAGCCAAGGCCGCTTGCCTGATTTTGCTCGCCATTTTACATCTTCTTCGCGAAGTGTAATATTATTTACGAGCTTCTCAGCCAATAATCCCCATTGGCTGTCACCTAAGGTGATTAAATATTGATAATCGAGTGACTGTTCTAATTTTTCATCATACTTTTCAGGCATCACCCAACGTGCTGTATCCACTACATTCAGTTTTTCATCACGATTTAGCATCACACCTTTAAACCACTTAGGTTTGCCAAATAACTGATTAACCTCTGTTAGTTGATGAATGCCCCCTAATGCTTTCAAAGGAACGGCTAAAGTTAAGCCTGCGACCTCAAAAAACAATGCTTGAAATTCACCATCAAAATAGTCTTCTTGTCGCTCAGACGAGGTTTTAGCAACAATCTCAGTCTGTTTTTGTTCGACTATATCTTTGATATTAGCTTGGTTCTCGGTTTTCTCAAGCTCTTTAATAGGTTCAACAACAGGTGTTTCTACTTTTTGCTCTACTTCTAGAGGTAATGGGTCACCTTTTGACTCATTTACTTGTTCGAGTAACTTAGCCACAGGTTCAAGGTTTTGCTGTTCTGGTTCTTCCTCACACAGTAATGCCCCCAAGTATTGGGTCATCACTTTTTCGTTGGCAAATAAGTGTTTGCTACTCATCTTTAACCTTGTGCAACTAAATAATCGAGTAATGCGCGATACGCAAATACCCCTCGTGATCGAGGACAAAACTGAATAGGTACTTGCTGTGCCAAACTTGCATCTCTAAACTTGGTATCAACGGGGATGACTCCCGACCACACTTTATCTTTGTAATTATCCTGAAGAGTTTTATAGGCTTCAAGGGATGCTTTAGTCCGTTTGTCGTACATTGTTGGTATAATCGTATACTGATATTGTTTAGATTGCGATGTTTGCATCAACTCCATAGTGCGCATCATACGATCAAGACCTTTGAGAGCCAAAAACTCTGTTTGTACTGGCACTAAAATACGTTCGCTGGCAGCTAAGGCATTAACCATTAATACACCTAATACAGGCGGACAGTCGATAATTGCATAGTCATAATGTTCGCTAATTTTTGCCAGCGCTTTTTTTAGTATAAGACCCATACCATTCTTATTGCCCATACTTCTATCGAGGGTCGCAATAGCCATGGTTGCAGGTAAAATATCAAGGTTTTCAAGTGTTGACGGGCAAAGTGCTTGTAAGATTTCTTCGCTGGCCATACTGTTGCCACGGGCAAAAATATCGTAGACGCTAATCTCTAACTCTTCTGAATCGATACCAAAATAATAAGTTAATGAAGCATGTGGATCGGTATCTATCAATAATACCCGTTTCCCTTGTAATGCAAGCGTGCCAGCAAGACTAACAGCGGTTGTGGTTTTCCCTACTCCGCCTTTCTGATTCGCTACTGTCCAAATTTTCACATCACACCTTGTTATTGTTCATTGCGCGTGGTAATTCGAATGCCACCGTGAGGTAATTGAATCACTTTAATCGTGTTGTCATTGCTTGGCAACTCAATTTCTGTACTCTCGTTTACACTGGGTTTAGCTTGTTCATTGGTAGCCTGCTGTGATTGTTCTGGTAAACCATATTTAGAAAGTGCCACAACAACTTTACGATTTTCTGCACGCCCTTGTTCTGTGTCATTACTGGAAAAGGGTGAATACTGACCATAGCCCTCAATGGCCATGCGAGCAGGGTTTATCCCCAACTCTTCAAGCTCAACCAATACTGATGTTGCGCGTGCGACTGACAGTTCCCAGTTAGATCGAAACATTTCATTACGAATACCTTCGTTATCGGTATAACCTCTTACACGAATGTAATTATCTACAGGAGCAATAATATCTTTAACTAATGCAACAACTTGTTTAGCACGTTGTTGAGCAACAGCACTGCCCGACGAAAACAACATGCCTGAACTCAATTCAATTATCAGCCAGTCTTGATTAAGCTCAAGGCTAGCCTCACCATTACGGATCTCATCAATTAAAGCAGATTGCAGTTTGCTAAGTAGACTATCTAGCGGTTTTCCTAAATGCTTTTTTTCGATATTACTGGTATCGGCTTGCCCATCAATTAACTTAGGCCCTTGCTCTTCTTTGAGGATACTTTCACCATATAAAACCTCGCTTTCAGGCGTGACACGGTCTGTTAAAATCCCCGTACCCTGTACCCCAGTTCCAGCCTGCTGATGAGTACGTGCTGATTTATCAAACACTTGCTCTAGTGAATCAGATAAAACTTGGAAATCTTCATTCTTGCTAATAGCGATTGCATACATCACCACAAAAAACGCAAACATAATGGTCATGTAATCGGCATAAGAAACAAGCCAACGCTCTGTATGTTGGCTTGTTTGAATTTTATGACGCATGCGACGGCGCATCATAAGAGTTACTCGCCAGCTAAGCTTGGACGCTCTACACGATACGCCTCAAGTTTGAGTTCAATATTTAATGGGCTCTCACCTTGGGCAATAGCAATAATTCCCTCTGCAAGTAACTCGTGGTACAGCATTTTTTGTTCAATTTGTTGCTTTAGTTTGTTTGCCATTGGTAAAAAGAGTAAGTTTGCTAAACCAACACCATAAATTGTCGCAATAAACGCTGTCGCGACCCCTGCTCCAAGCTTTTCAGGATCGGTTATAAATTGCATTGCTTGAATAAGCCCAAGTACCGCACCTAAGATACCAATGGTTGGACTGTATCCCCCCATGGCTTCATATACACGGCTCACTTCCATTAATCTTTCACGCTCGAGCATTAAGTCAATTTCAAGTGTATCCCTAAGCTTCGTTTCACCAGCTCCATCAACTAACATGCTTAGCCCCTTTACCGCATAGGGATCATCATGCGCTAAGGCCTCATTCTCAAGCGAAAGGTACCCCTCTTGGCGTGCCTTTTGAGACCAACGCTTCACCTGCTCAATCGCAGCATCAATATCGTGGTAAGGGGGGAAAAATACCCAATGGCTAATTTTTACTGTTTTAGAAAATACACTGCTTGGTGTTTGTAACATTACAGCGCCTAAGGTACCACCTAGCACGATAATCAGCGCTGGGCCATTAAATAGAGCGCTTACCACCCCACCTTCAAGTGCATAACCAAAAGCAATAGCGCTAACAGCGACGATTAAACCAAGAAACGACAGTTTATCCACACCCAGTCTCTCGTGTTAACCGTGCAGCAACGTCATTAAGCGCTAAGCTCTCACTTGCAAGGCCTGCATTAGCAACGGCTTGCGGCATACCATAAACAACACTGGTTTTTTCATCTTGCGCCCATATAGTCGCACCAGCTTGTTTTAGCATGCGGGCACCATCTCGACCATCAGCCCCCATACCAGTAAGCACAACCGCCAATACATCACCACCAAATGCTTTAGCAGTGCTTGCAAATGTTACATCCACACTCGGTTTGTATGTAATGCGAGGACTATCATCTTCAAAAACGCGTAACGTTCGAGAACTTCCACGTCCTTCTACCAGCATTTGCTGACCACCAGGTGCTAAATAAGCGGTACCTGGCATTAACCTGTCGCCTTGTTGCGCTTCTTTCACTTTAATTTTACACAGGCCATTTAGTCGCGCGGCAAAAGCAGGTGTAAATGCAGCAGGCATATGCTGAACAAGTAAAATAGGGTGCGGAAAATTAGCTGGCAGTTGAGTTAATATGGTTTGTAAAGCAACAGGGCCGCCTGTTGATGTACCAATTGCAACAACTTGGTACTGTTTGCCTGAAGCTCGCACATTGTTCGTCGGTGAAGCCGGCGCTGGTGCTGGGCGGCTGAAACTACGATCAGGCTGAACAATACCAGCGCTTCTGGTGCTTGTAGATGTTGTAGATGCTGTGCGAGGTGGCGGAGCAGGACGTGTAAAACGTGAAATGCGACGGCGACCAATTTCTTTTACTTTATTTTGTAAAAGTGCGATTGCATCTTCGTTATTTCGGGCAATATCTTCAAACTTTTTCGGTAAAAAGTCCAAAGCCCCCGCATCAAGCGCATCAAGTGTTGCTGTTGCACCATCACGAGTTAATGAAGAAAACATTAAAATAGGTGTTGGTGTAGCAGCCATGATCTCTTTAACGGCACTAATACCATCAAGAACGGGCATTTCAACATCCATAGTAATGACATCAGGTCTAAGCTCTTTTGCCTTATCAACAGCTTCTCGGCCATTCACGGCAAAGCCTACAACTTGGATATTACTATCTTGCTCTAAAATTTCGCTGACACGGCGGCGAAAAAAGCTCGAATCATCGACAACTAATACTTTGACTGCCATTGGCACTCTCTTGTTATGTGTTCAGTGTAAGTGCGCTGTATCCACGCGCACTTAAAATAGTGAGTTTAAATAATGCTAGCCAACGTAATGTTTTAGCATGCTTGGCACATCTAAAATAAGTGCAATCCCACCATCAGAGGTAATCGTCGCACCCGCCATGCCTGGTGTACCTTGTAATAAAGCATCAAGCGGCTTAATAACGACTTCTTCTTGACCTATCAACGAGTCAACAACAAAGCCTACCTGTTTCGTACCTATTTGAACAATAACAACATGTCCTTCGGCTTTGCGTTCTTGGCTATTTGCACCTTTCACTAACCAATGTTCGAGGTAAAAGAGTGGAATGGCTTTCTGGCGAACAATAATCGTCAGCTGCCCATCGACCACATTCGTCTTAGTTAGGTCAAGGTGAAAAATTTCACTAACACCTGCAAGTGGTAACGCAAATGTTTGTTCTCCAACAATAACCATTAATGTTGGAAGAATAGCCAATGTAAGCGGTACTTTAATTTCAAGTACAGTACCGACTCCGAGTTCTGACTGGATATTAACTGAGCCATTTAGTTGGGTGATCTTGGTTTTCACCACATCCATACCCACACCACGGCCCGAAATATCAGAAATCTCTTCTTTCGTTGAGAAGCCAGGAGCAAAAATTAAATTGTAGGCCTCTGTATCAGAGAGTCTGCTAGCTTGGTCATGGTCAATAACACCTTTACTGATTGCTATCTTTTTCAATTTCTCGGCGTCCATACCGGCACCATCATCACGGATGGTAAGTAAGATATGATCGCCTTCTTGTGATGCTGATAGCGTCACAGTCCCTGTACGAGGTTTACCTGCGGCCTCACGCACATCAGGCATTTCAATACCATGGTCAACTGAGTTACGAACCAAATGCACAAGTGGATCAGCAAGGGCTTCAACTAAGTTTTTATCTAAATCGGTATCTTCACCCACCAACAGCAGATTAATATCTTTTTTCAAGCTACGAGCTAAGTCACGAACAACGCGAGGGAAGCGGCCGAATACTTTCTTGATTGGCTGCATGCGTGTCTTCATCACAGCACCTTGTAAGTCTGCTGTGACAACATCTAAATTCGAGATAGCCTTACCCATAGATTCACTGTTGGTATTATTAGCAAGACTAACTAAACGGTTACGAACAAGCACCAGTTCACCAACCATGTTCATAATCTCGTCAAGACGTTTAGTATCAACACGTACCGTCGTTTCTGCCTGTGGTGCAGGTGCTTTTTTCGCAGCGGCACTTGGCTTAGGTTCTGCTTTAGCTGCAACAGGGGCTGGTTGAGCCGCTTTTGCTGGCGCAGGGGTTGCTGGTTTTGCTTGCGGCACTGGTTTACTAGGCTCAGCTTTAGCTACTTCTGGCGCTTTTGGCTCTGTAGGCTGTGCTGGTGATGAAGACTCTAGTGACTTAGGCGCTGTTCCTTTACCATGTAACTCATCCAGCAATGCTTCAAATTCATCATCACTAATTTCATCGTCACTCTCACTACCAGCAGGCGCTGATACTGTACTGACAGGCTTTTCAGTCGGCACTTGTTCTGGTGTGCTAGTTGATTTTACTTCACCAAAGCTACCTACTCCGTGCAGTTCATCTAATAAGCTATCAAATTCATCATCAGTGATATCATCACTATTATTACTTACTTTTTCTGCCTCTACGGCTGCTGGGCTTTGCCCTTTACCATGGAGTTCATCAAGTAAGCTTTCAAATTCGTCTTCAGTAATTTCATCAATATTTTGTGCTTCAGGCTGGGTATCAGCCAAACCACCATCAAACAACATATCAAATGCAAACGGGTCGTCTTCATCAACGTTATCCGTTGCCACATCAGCAGTTACTTCTGGGCTATCAATGATAGGCTCTTCAACAACGGGCTCTTCTGGTGCCGCACTGACACCCTCTGTAATTGATGTGTCTTCACCAGCAAGTTCTTCTGCGCTCGGTGGATGACTTAATTTGTGAAGGGCTTCAAGGAGGGCAGGATCCGCAGGCTCTGGTTGCTCACGGTTCTGGATGGTCGTAAACATCTCATTTATTGTATCGAGTGCCTGTAAAATAACATCCATTAATTCAGATGTAACAGTACGCCCGCCTTGTCGTAATAAATCAAAGACATTTTCGGCGCCATGACATGCATCAACAAGTTCTGTCATGCTTAAGAAGCCAGCCCCACCTTTTACGGTATGGAAGCCCCTAAAAATGGCATTTAATAAATCTTTATCTTCTGGGTTATTTTCCAGTTCGACTAATTGCTCTGACAAAAGCTCTAAGATTTCTCCAGCTTCAACTAGGAAATCCTGTAAAATATCTTCATCGACTTCAAAGCTCATGCAGCTACTCTCCTCTTAGAAGCCCAGACTTGATAATAGATCATCAACTTCATCTTGTCCTGAGACAACATCATCGCGAGACTCTTTATCAATAATTGGCCCTTCAGGACCTGCAAGCGTATCGCTTTGTGCAGGTGCTTGTTCTATGGCCTGTTTTTCTTGTTTTTGATGACCATCTTCTTGACTGCCAAACACAGTTAAAAGATTGATTAAACTGTCTTCTACTTCGCGTACTAATTCGATGACTCGGCGTATAACTTGCCCTGTTAAGTCTTGATAATCTTGTGCCATCAGCACATTCGTCATCAAGCCTTGTAACTCATCTGTTTTAGTTTGCGAGCTGTTCAT
Source organism: Pseudoalteromonas arabiensis (assembly GCF_001550155.1). Taxonomy (GTDB): domain Bacteria; phylum Pseudomonadota; class Gammaproteobacteria; order Enterobacterales; family Alteromonadaceae; genus Pseudoalteromonas; species Pseudoalteromonas arabiensis. Next base: position 301,149 of record NZ_LRUF01000024.1, on the reverse strand, counting down.
AAACTTATCTAAGCTATGACATAGCGATTTAAATTCACCGAGCTCAATTTCTCGATTCATCAAACGATCCCACGTAGGTTTTATCGTCGCTATATCGTCTGCAAGTTGCTGAGCAATTGGCAAACTTGCTTCCACTGCATCCATGGTCTTATTAGCGGCGCTTTCTGTCATTTCCATGACATAATTTAAGCGCTGTTTAGCATCGGGTATTGCTTCCGTTGTTAAGCCAGTTAAACGCGTATCGAGATCAAAGTTTTTTAGCGCTTCATGAAGTTGTCGCGTTAATTTACCAATTTCTGCAAACAGCTCTGATTGTTCTTTTGATGCTGTGTCAAGTATTAGCTTATCCGCTTTTTCTTGTTCACCATTTTCAAGATACTCAACAAGTTGACGAGCTTGCTCTAAACTTATTTGAGGCGCAGCAAGTGCTGACATAAGCCTCTCCCCTTAGATTAACCTAAACGTTCAAACACTTTTTCCAATTTGGTTTTCAGTGTCGCAGCAGTGAATGGTTTAACGATATAACCATTTACACCCGCTTGAGCAGCAGCAACAATTTGTTCTTTTTTCGCTTCAGCTGTCACCATGAGCACTGGAATATGCTTTAGGCTGTCGTCGGCACGAATAGCTCTCAATAAATCAATACCTTGCATACCTGGCATGTTCCAATCGGTGACAACAAAATCAAATTCTTGATTTTGTAGCATTGGTAATGCTGTTGAACCATCATCAGCTTCCTGCACATTGGTGAAACCTAAATCCCTTAACAGGTTTTTAATGATACGTCTCATTGTAGAAAAATCATCAACAACAAGAATTTTCATGTTTTTATCCAAAACATCCTCCGGTGAGGTTTGAACCTATATTTACTTACTACTAATTAATCCAGTCATTGATTTTTGCTTTGAGCTTAATCATCGCCTGACCATGTATTTGACTCACACGCGATTCACTTACGTCGAGTATGTGCCCTATTTCTTTTAAATTCATTTCATCGTTGTAATACAAAGATAAAACAAGTGCATCTCTTTCCGGTAACGATTGAATAGCCGTTAATAGAGATTGGTTAAACCGTTCATTTTTAACGTTATTAAACGGTTTGTCTAGTGCTAAATCTTGCCCCATAGGTGTAATAACGTCTTCATCAACACCTAAATCCTCAATACCCAGAACTTTACTAGAATTTACATCATGTAAGATATGATGGTACTCATCGAGCGTAATATCAAGTTTTTCAGCAACTTCTGTATCTTTGGGTTCTCGATTTAAAGTACTTTCTAGTGCGGCTATGGTTTCAGCAACGAGGCGTGCATTTCGGTGAACAGAGCGAGGCGCCCAATCCCCGCGACGAATTTCATCAAGCATCGCACCGCGAATGCGTATACCAGCGAAGGTTTCAAAGCTCGCTCCTTTGCCTGCATCAAAGTTTTTTGATGCTTCTATAAGGCCAATCATGCCTGATTGAATTAAATCGTCTAATTGAACACTGGCGGGTAAACGAGCAATTAAATGGCATGCCACTTTTTTGACTAAAGAGGCATGCTTTTCGACAATCGCATTCAAATTGTTTGCTGATTGATATCCCATCGCTTTATTCACCGATGTTGTCATAGTTAGCCGTTTACTAGTTTTTCAATAAAAAATTCTAAATGACCGGATGGTTGATTCGGTATTGGCCACTTAACTGCTTTTGTTGCTAATGTTTTAAATGCGACTGCTGCTGGCGAACTAGGAAACAACTCAACAATCACTTTTTGGCGTCGAGTCGATTTACGCATATTTTCGTCATACGGTATTGTTGCAACTAATTCCATAGATACATCCAAGAAACGATCGGTTACTTTTGATAGTTTAGCAAACAATTCTTGGCCTTCACGCATACTGCGGACCATATTGGCAACAATTTTAAATTTATATACACCATGTTCACGGCTCAGTACTTTAATAAGTGCATAGGCGTCGGTTATGGAGGTAGGTTCATCACATACAACCACAACGACATCTTGTGCTGCACGTGAAAAGCTTAATACCATGTCGGAAATACCCGCGGCGGTATCAACAATTAAGATATCAAACTCTGTATTTAACTCGCTAAAAGCGCGGATAAGGCCGGCATGCTCAGAAGGGCTTAGTTCCACCATGCTCTGCGAACCAGAGGTTGCAGGGACTATTTTAATCCCCGCAGGGCCTTCAACAAGGATTTCATCTAGCTCACATTCGCCAGATAAAACATGAGATAAGTTACGTTCAACACGAAGGCCAAGCATGACGTCACAATTTGCCAATCCCAAATCGGCATCAAGTACTAATACTCGATTTCCTTGCTGACCGAGTGCAATAGCGGTATTTAGTGAAACATTGGTTTTACCCACACCACCTTTGCCACCAGTCACAGCGATAACTTTAACGCCACTATTATTATTTTGATTCATTTTGCGCAGGCCGCTTGCTTGATCTAATACTGTGTTAATCATACATCCCTACTGTGCTCGACGCTACTGCTTGACGTCGTGAATGTTGTGCTTTTGCTCGTTTTAAATACAATTGCTCAGCCTTTTTCACTAGTTTTTCGGCATTTGCAACACGAATATCCTCTGGAACTCGCTGACCATTAGTAAGATACCCTATCGGAAGACGATTTTGAATCGCTATGCTGATAATCTCACCTAAACTTAGCGATTCATCCAACTTAGTGAATATACAACCACTTAGTTGCACCTTTTTAAAGTGTCTTACGGTTTCTTGCAACACATTTATTTGTGCTGTAGCACTTAATACTAAGTAACTACGAATATCGACTCGCTGATTACGCATTAGTGTATTAAGCTGCTCAGTCAAGCGTAAATCACGTTGGCTCATTCCCGCTGTGTCTATTAATACTAGTCGCTTATTACGTAAATGGTATAGCACTTCAGCCAATTCATTTGCATCTTTTACTTGTTTAACACCACAGCCAATAATACGGCCATAGGTAGCAAGTTGTTCGTAGGCACCAATCCGGTATGTATCCGTCGTAATTAATGCAACTTTGTCGGCACCGTATTTTTGGGCTCCTAACGCAGCAAGCTTAGCAACGGTGGTTGTTTTACCAACCCCTGTAGGCCCAACAAGTGCAAACACGCCGCCTTGACGTAAGATTTCGTTATTGGTGGTGTGCATTTGGTTTTCAACCATTTGCAGGAGTGCTTGCCAAGCTTGTTGACGTGAAACATCGTCTGGAATAAAACACGCCATTTGCTCAGCAACATCACGCTCAATTCCCATCCCCGCTAAACGGTCAATCATACACGCACGAGTTGGATCACGACGTGCCATATCTTGCTGCATTAAGCCCGATACTTGATGTTCGAGTAATTGACGAATCGCATTCATTTCTTCACGCATTGTCGCCATTTCTGATTGGTTAGCAGGCGCAGAGTTTTTCTGTTCTACCGGTGAATCTAAATCATCAAAGCCTGCATCTAAGTCATCATCAAAACCTAGGCTATGGGCTTGCGTTTGCATGCGAGGTGCAGCTTGTTCTTGGTAGCGTGGCTTTTGAGCATACTCAGGTTGTTGCTGTTGAAAACTAGGCTCTTTAGGTTGATAGTGTTCGCTCGTATCGATACCAGATTGGCTAAACATAGATGCAAGCTCAGGCGAACGAGGGCGTGGGGCTTGGCGCTCAAGTAACGCTTGTAGGCTATCGGCAACTTGTGCTTGCGGCTCAGGTTTAGCACGCATTGGCTCAGGCTTAACAAAATTAGGCTGTGGCGCAGGTTTTGATTGCACTGCTACGGGCGCTGCTTCAGCTTTAGGGGCTGCCTTGTCATAATCTACAGCTGCAACAATTTCAACACCGTTAGCGAGCTTTTTATTTGACATAATAACCGCATCAACACCTAATTCATCTTTCACTTCTTTAAGTGCAGTGCGCATATCTTTAGCAAAAAAACGTTTAATTTTCATGGTTCAACCCCTTTACTATCCTATTGTTGGCCTACTGAGCTGACAATCTTAATCTGTCTTTCGTCTGGTACCTCTTGATAAGACATGACCCTTAAACCTGGAATCGTGTACTTAACAAAACGAGATAACACAGTACGTAACATTCCTGACGTTAACAGTATTGAAGGTTCACCGGCCATTTCTTGGTTTTGATGCGCTTCATTCAATGATTGCTGAAGTCGCTCTGCAAGGCTTGGTTCTATTCCGGCACCTTCGTCACCTGCATTTTGAAGTGACTGATGCAACATCTGTTCCAACTCAGGCGCCAAGGTTATGACAGGGATCTCAGAAGACATACCAACAGCGTCTTGAACGATAAGTCTACGCAGTGAAATTCGTACTGCAGCTGTTAGTACATCAGGGTCTTGGCTACGTGGGCCATATTCAACAAGGGTTTGAACAATCGAGCGCATATCGCGAATTGCCACCCCTTCATTAAGTAAATTTTGTAGTACTTTTACAACGGTTGTGAGTGGTAGAACGTCAGGCACCAAACCTTCAACAAGACGTGGGTGGCTCTTCGCTAGCATGTCTAATAAGTTTTGCACTTCTTCGTGACCAAGTAGCAAGGCTGCGCTGTTCGTTAGCAACTGACTGATGTGTGTAGCAACCACAGTCGCAGAATCAACAACCGTATAACCAAGAGATTGGGCTTCGTCTTTTTGATCTGGCTTGATCCATACTGCATCAAGGCCAAATGCAGGATCTTTTGTCTCAACACCTTTGATTGGGCCAAATACTTGACCTGGGTTAATTGCCAGCTCATCACCGTGCTTTAATTCACCTTCACCACTTGATACACCCATCATCGTGATGCGATAGGCATTTGGATCGAGCTCTAAGTTATCGCGAATATGCACAGGAGGTACTAAGAAACCAAGTTCTTGAGATAGCTTTTTACGCACGCCTTTAATGCGATTAAGTAGTTCTCCACCTTGTGATTGGTCCACAAGTGGAATTAAACGATAACCAACCTCTAGACCAATAACATCTACTTGCTGAACATCATCCCAGCCCAGCTCTTTTTGCTCTTGTTTATTAGCAACACCGGTGCCTGGTGCTCCGCCATTTGCTTCGATTTCTGCTTGCTCGGCTTCGGCTTTTGCTTTTTGTTTTTGCGTGAAATATGCAAGATAGCCAAGCAATGCACCTAAGCTTAAGAATGCGATATGCGGCATACCTGGCACTAAACCCATGGTGATTAGAATGCCCGATGCAATATATAAAGATTTTTCGTTACCTAACTGAGTTTTAAACTGCTCCCCCATGTTGTGCGACTCATTTTGACGCGTCACAACAATCGCCGTACCAATTGAAAGTAACAGTGATGGTAATTGCGCTACTAGGCCATCACCAATCGTTAGCAGAGTATAAACCTCCATCGCTCGACTAAAGCTTAAGTCGTGCTGGATCATACCAACAAATAAACCACCAACAATATTGATTACAAGTATCACGATACCGGCGATGGCATCGCCTTTAACGAACTTACTTGCACCGTCCATTGAACCGTAAAAATCAGCTTCACGGGTTACTTCATCACGGCGCTCACGCGCTTGTTCTGCACTGATAAAACCGGCATTTAAATCGGCGTCAATCGCCATTTGTTTACCTGGCATTGCATCTAGGGTGAAACGTGCTGACACTTCAGAAATACGGCCTGCACCTTTGGTGATAACAACAAAGTTAATGATAATAAGGATAAGGAAGACCACTAAACCTACGGCATAGTTACCACCTATCACCACCGAGCCAAATGCTTCGATAACCTTACCTGCTGCGTCACCACCGTTGTGACCTTCAAGTAGCACAACACGGGTACTGGCAACATTGAGTGCAAGGCGCATAATCGTGGCGATTAACAATACGGCTGGAAACATACCAAACTCAAGTGGCTTCATGGTATAAACCGTGACCAGAAGTACCACAAGTGCGAGCGCGATATTAAACGAAAAAAGAATATCTAAAAGAAAAGGTGGCAGTGGTAAAATCACCATACCTAGCGCAGCTAGCACTAGTAATGGTGTACCCACACCTTTAGCATACTCTTTTTTATCTTTATTAAGTTGTTGTAATACCGCTTTAAATTCCATAATTCAACAATTTCAAAAAATTGACACTACACGGAATTTGCAATAACTATTCCAAGTTACAAAGCGACTCGCTAATATTTATAATCATCAGGTATTGGCAGTTTTTTATTCAGAGGGATTGGGCGTTTACCACGGCCTTTTTTGAAGCGTTTTAGCTGAAATACATAGGCAAGTACTTGGGCAACCGCGGTGAACAGTTGATCGGGTATCTGCTGCCCAACTTCTGTCGTATGATAAAGCGCACGCGTCAGTACTGGCGACTCAACGATAGGGACATCATTACCCTTACCCACTTTACGAATCTGCATAGCAAGCTCATCAAGGCCTTTAGCAAGCACGATAGGCGCCCCTGCTTTTGCTGTGTCATATTTAATGGCAACAGAGTAGTGAGTCGGGTTGGTTACAATAACATCCGCATCAGGCACATCTTGCATCATCCGTCGTTGCGACATTTCTCGTTGCGTACGACGAATACGTGCTTTTATTTGTGGGTCACCTTCTGAGTTTTTATACTCATCTTTGACTTCTTGAAGCGTCATTTTTAGCTCTTTATGATGCTTATGACTTTGGTAAGGCGCATCGATAGCTGCAATAACAATTAAAGTACATGTCAGTCCTAAAAACATCCACGATAAAATCTCAAGGGAGTGGATAATATTACCAGGCGCACTTTCTATACTCAGATGCAGTATCTCATCGAAAAAGGTATTAATTAAAAACACTGCAAAACCAGCCACAACCGCAAATTTTAATAGCGACTTCACCAATTCAACCCCCGCTTGTGGGCCTAGCATACGTTTTATGCCTTTAGCTGGAGACATTTTGTTGGCTTTAGGCGCAGCGGCTTTCCAACTAAAATTAAAGCCCCCCAATAAGGTATTACCAATAAAAGCAGCAATAACGATGATAAAAACAAACATCGCCATAGGAAAGAGCAAGGCATCACCCACAACCCCCCAAACCGAGAACATTTTTGTGGTGTCATAGGTTTCATTACGATTTAAGCTAAGCAATCGCCCCATCACGTTATACAAACCTTTGCCAATTTCTGGCCCGTACAAAAGCAGCGAAATAGCAGAAAACATGAGAACAAACATTGTACCAAGCTCTTTCGAACGAGCTACTTGACCTTTTTTCTTCGCGTCTTCTATTTTTTTACTGGTGGGTTCTTCGGTTTTTTCTTGACCTGAATCTTCAGCCATAGTGCGCTCCTAAGGGGTACAACCAACAAGGCTACACATCAACTCAACCATTTTCAGCCACTGGAACTCGAACTGGGTCATAAAGTTACCCAGCGTCGCCCAAATGATCACAAGACCGGCCACTAAGGTGAACGGAAAACCAATTGAGAAAATATTAAGCTGTGGTGCTGCACGTGTCATCACCCCAAACGACATGTTAATGACTAGCATAGCAGTCAATGGCGCCAAGGCTAAAACGAGGGCTGTGGTGAACATCCAGCCACCCCAAGTGACGATATCCCAGTAATGGTCCACTGACCACCAGCTACCATCAATTGGTAAAACTTGAAAGCTGTGGATGACCATTTGAATCATCATCAAATGCCCATTGAACACAAAAAACAATAACGTTGCTAATATGAGATAAAATTGACCCACAGCAGGTACGCTTAAACCATTTGAAGGGTCAACGACTGACGCAAAACCAAGACCGGTTTGCATTGCCAATATTTGCCCTGCCAGCACAAAGGTATTGAGCAGCAAAACAGATGCAAAGCCAATAGCAACACCAATCAACATTTGTTGAATAACGACCAGTATCATTTCAAACGAAAACAAGTTAGTAAAACTCGTCGGAGGTAATACAGGCACGGCTACTAAGGTTATAACTACCGCCAAACCTAATTTTATACGTGCAGGAACGTTTTTTGCGCCCAAGCCCGCCATTATCATAATCATGGAGCTAATGCGCACCAGTGGTAGTAAGAAGTCACTTAACCACTGAATGACCACTGCAAATGGAAATTCCATTTACCCTGCAATCTCTGGAATTGATAACACTAAACCATTAAAGTAATCCATCAACTCTTGAGTAAACCAATGTCCACCAATTATTAATGCGCTAATTGTTATCAATAAACGCGGTAAAAAGCTTAACGTTTGCTCATTAATTGATGTAGCCGCTTGGAAAACAGCCACAACCAGTCCCACTAATAAACCAGGTACAACGATTGCCGAGACTAATTTAATCACTAAGAAAAGTGCGCCACTGAGAATATCAACAAAGATTTCTGGTTCCATCGTATCGCTCCTAGTTGCTATTGGTCACATTAAGCATCGCTAGACCCCTAGACCAAAGCTCTTTGCAAGGGTCCCCATCACAAGACTCCAACCATCGACTAAAACAAACAGCATAATTTTAAAGGGTAAAGATACAATCATTGGCGACAACATCATCATACCCATTGCCATGAGTACTGATGCAACCACCAAATCGACGATGAGAAACGGTATAAAGAACATAAAACCGATAATAAATGCGGTTTGTAGTTCACTTGTTACAAACGCAGGAATAAGCACGATTAGCGGGGTGTCTTCTGGAGAGTCAAGCTTATCGTGACCTGCTATCTTTGCAAAAGTCTCAAGATCTTTAATACGTACTTGGGAAAGCATAAACGCTTTCATAGGCTCTTTTGCAAGCTCTAATGCCTGTACTGACGTCACTTGCTCATTCAAATATGGCTCGATTGCCCGCTCATTTACCTGCTGATAAATCGGTGCCATGATGAAAATGCTCAAAAATAGCGACATACCAAGTAATATTTGATTAGAGGGTGTTTGTTGTAAACCGATTGCTTGACGCAAAATAGCGAGCACAACAATGATGCGAGTAAATGAGGTCATCATAATAACTGCGGCAGGAATGAAGCTCAGCGCAGTCATAATTGCAAGGACTTGTAAGGTTACAGAGTAATCTTGCGAGCCATCTGGATTCGTTGTAATGGTGAGTGCTTCGATACCCTCAGCATGAACAGAAGGTAAAAACAGTACACTTGCTAAAATAAGTAGCCACTTGATCATAGCGTTAGTTCTTTTTATTTAGAGATGATTGAGTGTTAAGTAAACTGCCAAATCGTTTTGCTAGTTCAGGCAATTCCTTTTCTTTGAGCGGTGTTTCAAGCTTATGTAGGTAATTTATACTATGAGGCGTCACACCAATTAAGTGCTGGCTGTTATCTATCTCTACCACCATTAGACGCTCTCGCGAACCAAGCGGTAAACTACGAATCACCTTAAACTCATCACTGTTGGTTAGATTAGGGTTAAGTTTTTTGACAAAAAAGGCAAGTACAACAATAACCACAAGTACTAAAAATAGCGACATCACCATAGACAGAATATCTGCCGTCGGTGATGCTGTAGGCATTGCAGTACTGGTTACACTTGTTAGTGCTGCTAAAGTAATCATCGTAGTTTTTTAATTCGCTCAACTTGGCTAATTACATCTGTAAGACGAATACCAAATTTATCATTAACAACGACCACCTCACCGTGCGCTATCAAGGTGCCATTCACTAACACATCAAGAGGTTCACCGGCAACACGGTCTAACTCAACAACTGAACCTTGGTTGAGTTGTAGTAAGTTACGGATATTTATTTTAGAGCGCCCTACTTCCATAGAAATAGTAACCGGAATATCTAAAATAGTATCAAGCTTGCGTTTTTCTTCGCCAGACAGTTCATGCTTTTCATCTTTAAGCTCATCAAGTTCCGCGACAGCAGCTTCACCTGTGCCATTTTCGGCTTCCTCAGCTTCGGCTAATGCCGCAGCCCATTCGTCCATTGTATCTTGATCATCACTCATTATATTTAACCTTATAAATCGACTACCAGTCTAAATCAACACCTTCAGATAGGTGCAAATCATCTTCTAGTTCTGCTAATTCTGCATCTGAATCAAGTTTTTTACCACCTTTTGTAAACACATGTAGTTCCGACTTAACTGATTCAGGACGTTTAATTTTTTCGCTGATTTGAAGTGCCACATTATCCCTTGAGCGACCCATTTTCGCCCTAAAGGTTGGCAACTCTTCAATAAACACTGTGATATGTTCCGGCATTTCAACCGGTATAATATCGCCTGCTTTAAGCTCCATTATTTGTTCAAGTGATAAATCGACTTCAAGTAGTTGGGTCGATAAATCAACTTCAACATCCATGATTTCATCACGTAATGCTTTACTCCAACGTAAATCTGTATCTTCAGTATCAGATTGTACACCGGCATCAAGTAGCTCACGAATCGGCTCAAGCATTGAGTAAGGCAGTGCAATATGAAAATCACCGCCACCACCGTCTAGCTCAATATGAAATGAGCTAATTACCACAACCTCTGTTGGGCTCACGATGTTTGCCATTGCGGGATTAACTTCAGAGTCAAGATATTCAAATGACACATCCATAACAGGTGCCCATGCTTCTTTATAATCTTCGAAGATTATTTTAAGTAGCATTTGTACGATACGACGTTCAGTAGGGGTAAATTCACGGCCCTCTATTTTGGCATGATAACGCCCATCTCCACCAAAAAAGTTATCTACCAAAATAAACACTAAGCGTGCTTCCATGGTAATTAACCCCGTTCCCTTGAGGGGACGAAAACGCACCATATTCAAACTTGTCGGTACAAACAAAGTATGGATGTATTCGCCAAACTTGATCATTTGCACGCCGTTGATAGACACTTCGGCGGTACGGCGCATCATGTTAAATAAGCTGATCCGCATATGCCTTGCAAAGCGCTCGTTGACGATTTCCAAGGTCGGCATACGACCACGGACAATACGATCTTGTGATGAAAAGTCATACTGAAGCGTACTACTGTCCGAATCACCACTTTCGCCAATATCTTCCTCTTCGACTTCATCGACACCATGTAATAGCGCATCAATTTCGTCTTGGGATAGTAAATCGCTCACGCTGACCCCTTATTGCATCACAAAGCCGGTAAACAATACCCGCTCAATCACTTTACTGCCCTCAACATCGTTTAATGCAGATTGAACTTTTTCAAGTGCAGCTACTCGCACCGTTTCTTTCCCTTCGCTAGTACCCAACTCGTCGGCGGTTGTGGTAGAAAGTACACTTAATAAAGTGCTCTCAATCAAAGGAATGTGCTTTTTAGCTGTTTCTTCATTGACTTCGCCGCGCACTAAAAGCTGCACTTTTATTTGCACTATACGATCTCGACTAGCACCAGGTACATTGAACACAAATGGACGTGGCATCGCGACATAGAGCGCAGAGCCCACTTCTGCAGAGCTTGAAGGTGCTGCAGCATTATTTGCTACGGTTGTTTCATCGGCAAGTGACTCAGCGGGCGCATCATCACCCGAAAATAGAAAATAACCTGCGCCAGCTGCCACCACAATAGCAACGACGGCTATAATGATGATCAACTTTTTCTTACTTTTACCGGTATCTTCTATTTCTAAATTTACATCTTCAGCCATTATCACTTCCTTCACGATTACAGCATATTATTTAAGCAGTACATACTGTAACTAATTTATTTCTTATAATAGCAGGACTTAAGCATAGTAATCTATTGATGATGAAGATTGTTGTCGAGAAGTTTCGACATTTGTTGCAGCAGTGCTAGTCTGACTTTCTTCTTCATGTTGATTACCCGCTAGATTCCCTTGCCCTTGTTGTGGGTCTTGCTGCGCTCCAGATTCACCTTGTTGAATACTACTTTCACCAAGCTCAATACCTTGCTGCGCCAACATTTCGCGCAGGCGTGGCATTGATTGCTCAAGCGCTTCTTTCGCTTGCTGGTTTTGAACCACAAAGTTAATTTGTGCTTGCTCTGCATCACTGCGAATACGAATGTGCATACTGCCCATTTCCGGTGGGTCGAGGCGAATTTCTGCTTCTTTATTATTGATATTTAATAGTGCACTGACTCGCTCTTGCAACATTTTAGCAGCGTCACTTTTTACAATATTTATCGCTTGCATGACGCCTGAGTCAACACTCACCGTTTTACTGCTCGTCTGTTGTACCGATTGTGTTTGTATATTTTGTAGCTCAAGTGCTTGTTCGTGCTGCTGCGCTGCAAGTTCATAGGCACTGGTTTGTGCTGTCGTTGTCTGTGTTGCTAATTGATTGAATAATTGCACAACACGTGCAGATGCAGGCTCTTTAGCTGCTTCCTTCACAGCTAAGATCTCAGCTTCACTTAGTGGTTCAGCCTCTGCAGTCATATCAACAGATGGCTTAGCTGATGCCAGTTCTGAACGCGAAGTGCTGTCTTTATTTGACTGCACCGCCGCATAGCTTGTGGTGGCGGCGCTCTTATCTGAATGATTTACAGCCTCAGTTAGACGTGCTTGCACTGCGGATAACTTGTTATATTGCTCAGAATCTTCAGGCAATGTGTGTAACTGCTCATTCACTTTATTCAATAAAACTTGTTGCTCACTTTTAGTCAGTGCGCTTATTTGTTTTTCTATTGATTGAGGTAATTTACTAGTCGTATCTTTACTTTCATTTGCAAGTACTTGCTCATTGTTTTGTAAAGCATTGTCACGCTTAACTGGGTTATTACTAGAGTGAGTGTTCAATACTTCACTAAGCAGTGATTTAATCGCTTTGATATCACTGTTTTTGAGTTCGCCGCTCGCTTTTAATTCAGCTACTTGCTGCTCCAACTTGGCTTGTTGTTCTGGTGATAAAGCAAGCTCTTTAGCTAATTGACTGACGGCTTGACCATCTCCTTTTTGTAGCTGAGCGAGTAAACGGACTGTTTGTTCATCACTAATGTTCGCAGCTTTCGTTAATTCTGCTGCCACTTTTGGCTCACTTTGCATAGCAACTTTTAACTCATCAGTGTTAAGTTGCTTATCTATTACCGTATCACTTTGAGCTGCAACTTTACCCACCACCGGTTCAACTTTATCTTTTGGCGGTAAATTAGCGGCGTTCAATTCGTTATTAACAGCTGTCGCGACTTTTGATTTTTCGATTAAGCTGGCAACAGAAGTCGTGTCTTTTACTGGCGTTCCATCAGGTTTAGCAATTTGTGTATTAGCAGCACTCGCTGGCTGCTCAGCTTCTGCGTTATTGATGACGTTAACGTGGGTACTCATCGCTTGCGATGCATTAATTTGCGATAATAATGTGTTGTTTTCGCTTTTTGGCTCATCTTCGGCTGTTTCTGACGGCTTTGAATCATCCACTTGTTTGACAGGTTCACTTTGACGATCCTTACTGGTGGTTTCATTTGCCGCATCATGAGCTTGTGTAAGCGTTGATAAAAAGCTTACATCTGATGATTGCTCTGAAGAATCTGTTTCTTTACTTGAAAAACCAGTACCTTGCTCTGTTTTTACTTGCAAATTAATTTCACTGATCGCCATAATTCACCTGAGTATAAAGGGGCAATTTGCCGCCGTAAGTGCCAAAATAAATGTTACTAGCAAGTACAAATGCAAATTATATGCCTAAAAAATTACAGTGTCGGATTTTTCAACTGGCGTTGATAGAATTGATTTGAAGCGAACTCGTCCAGCATTTTTTGCTCACTTTTAGCGACTGCCGCGGCCTGCTTAATTGCCTGTTTTTCGATAAGCTTAGCAACCGCTTTTGCTTTAACTTGCTGTTTTAACCACAGAGTTTTTCGCTGCGCAACAACTTGCTTTGCAGTATTCACGGTGCTTGCCTGTTGACGAATCGCTTCTTCTATTTTGGCAATAAACGAGTGGTACTGGCTAAAACCTGCGCTTGATAACCCTGAACGCCCTTTAGTATGCAACTGCTGTGAGTATTCAAGACGAAAGTTATTTAAGCCTTGTAGCTTTTGTTGGTTACTTTGCAGGTGTTGCTGTGCTTTTAAGTAATCCATACGCAGTGATTCTTCTTTATCGTTCTCAAGCTTTAGTAATAAATCAAGTTTATTTTTAGCCATTATGCTTGTCCTAACAGTTGTGCTAGGCCTTGTAAGCCATCGTCATAGCTGATCACATCTTTCATGCCTTGTTGTAAAAACTGATTCACTGCTGGCATCATATTAATTGCTTGATCAAGCATAGGATCTGTTCCTTTTTGATAAGCTCCCAGCGTAATCATGTCTTTATTCTGCTGGTACATAGAATAGACTTGTTTAAGCACTCTTGCTTGTTGCATATGCGGCTCTGAGACAACTTGCGGCATAACCCGTGAAATAGACTTTTCAATATCGATGGCAGGATAATGACCACTATCAGCTAAGTCTCGCGATAGCACGATGTGACCATCCAAAATAGCACGGGCAGAATCGGCAATAGGGTCTTGCATGTCATCCCCCTCGCTCAGCACAGTAAAAAATGCAGTAATAGAACCTTGCCCTTCACCACCGTTACCAGCACGCTCAACTAATGCGGGTAATTTTGCAAATACGGAAGGCGGATAACCTTTTGTTGCCGGAGGCTCACCTACAGCGAGCGCGATTTCACGCTGCGCCATCGCGTAACGAGTCACTGAATCAAGCAGCAGTAACACATTGAGACCTTGATCACGAAAATATTCGGCAATTGTGACGGCACTTTCACAGCCTTTTAAACGCATAAGCGGTGATGCATCAGCAGGTGCAGCAACAACAACAGAACGTTTACGCCCTTCAACACCAAGAATTTCTTCAATAAATTCTTTTACCTCACGGCCACGTTCTCCCACTAAACCAACTACGATGACATCGGCTTCTGAGCCTCTGGTCATCATACCCAGTAACACTGACTTACCCACACCTGAGCCTGCAAATAAGCCCATACGCTGACCTTGTCCAACAGTGATAACGGAATTGATCGCCCGCACCCCAACATCCATTGGCTGGCTAATTGGACGTCTGGCAAGAGGGTTAATCGCGTTTTGTGCAAACTTCAGGTAATGCTCAGCCTTAATTGCACCTAAGCCGTCAAGTGGACGACCAAGACCATCAATAACACGACCGAGTAGACTCATACCCACAGGCAAGCCTGTTTCGTTAACTTGGGGAATAACCCGTGCGCCAGGTAACACGCCGGAAATATGATCATTTGGCATTAAATATAAGGTTTGATCATTAAAACCAACAACCTCAGCGTCAACATAACCATTGATTGTTTCAATTTTGCACTGGCTACCAACCGGTGCGCGAAGACCTTTCGCTTCGAGAGTTAAACCGACAACGCGCGTCAAAATGCCTGCGACAGCAGGCTTACTGACTTTTATGTGCTTTTCATAACGCTTTAAACGTTCGCCAAGGGGTGTTTGACTACTCATACTGAGCCTAAAAAGTGGTTAGATACCACTGTTATGCAAAAAGTTTTCCAATGTTTCTTTGACGCGGGTTTTTACGGTCATATCTATCGATGACTGAGGTGTTTTAACTTCACATCCGCCGCGTTCAAGGGTCGGTTCTGCCACTAACTGCCAGTGATTGTCTGCAACAGTTTGTTCACCATAACCTTCTGTGACGAGTTTAATATCATCAGGGTGTAAGTGAATACGTACTTTTGTTTGTTCGTCACCTAGCGCATCTATCGCCTGTTTTAAGGCATGTAAAACAATATCTGGCGAGGTTTTAATTTCTTGATAAATCAGTGACTCACTTAACATCACAGCCAGTTGCACGAGCTGTTTTTCAGCGCTTTCATCAACTTGTGATAAAGGATTTGATAGGCTATCAAGTAAGCCACGTAATATCGTGAGTTGCTCTTCAATTATAGGCTTAACTTCTTCTTGGCCTTGGGTTTTACCTAACTCTACACCTTCTTTGTAGCCGGCTTCTTTTCCTTCACCTACACCTTTTTCGAAACCATCAATATAGCCTTGCTCATGGCCTTGCTTTAAACCTTCCTCAAACGCATCTTGACGAATTTTTTCAAGCTCAGCCATTGTTAATGCGGGTATTTCTGGCTCTTCAGGCTCTTCCTTTGCGGGTGCTTTTTCTTGCTCTTTACGATATAAATCAGCTAAAGGCGTGCCAAATGCAGTAGAGCGTCCCGCATACTTGCGAGTATCTTGTTCAACATCAGGAATTGGCCAATTTTCTAAAAGTTCATCAACCGCTTCACTGGCGTGAACAGGTTTACCTCGGTGAAGTGATGGTTTATCCATAATTTACAGGAACTCCTCTCCACCACCGCCACCAAGCATAATTTCACCTGAATCTGCTAAGCGACGTGCTGTTGACAGAATTTCTTTTTGTGCCGTTTCTACTTCACTAATACGCACAGGCCCCATTGCTTCTAAGTCATCAGCAAGCAGTTCTGCGGCACGTTTTGACATATTGCTTAGGATCTTTTCTTTCAGTGCTTCGTCGGTACCTTTGATTGCTTTCATCAGTACATCTTGTTGCACTTCACGAAGAATCGCTTGAATGCCTCTATCTTCTACATCCATTAAGTTTTCGAAGACAAACATTAAGTCTTGGATTTGTTGCGACATTTCTTCGTCATGCTCACGGATTGAATCCATCAACTGACCTTCAACATTCGTATCTAGGTAGTTCATGATATCTGCCGCGGCTTTCAAGCCACCCATTTTCGCTGCTTGTGCACCTGCTTGACCAGCAAACTGTTTCTCCATGATTTCGTTTAATTCTTGGAGTGCAGCAGGTTGAACTTCTTCAAGGTTAGCAATACGCATGGTTAAATCGAGGCGCACTTTTTCTGGGAACTGCGACAAGATCTCCGCAGACTGCTCTGGCTCTAAATAAGATAACACAATGGTCTGGATCTGCGGGTGCTCATTACGAATAATATTAGCAACCTGTTTAGAGTCCATCCATTTTAACGAATCGAGGCCTTTCGCACCTGAGCCCATTACAATCTGATCGATTAAGCTTGCTGCTTTATCTTCACCTAGGGCTGCGGTTAGTGCTTTCTTAATAAAGTCTTCAGATTGGAAACCAATAGTACTAAAGCTTTGAATTTGTTCAATAAACAAGTTATGTACAGCGCTAATTTTTGCTTGCGATAAATCATCCAGCGCAGCCATTGCCATCCCGACTTTTTGAACCTGTTTTGGCTCTAAGTGTTTTAGGATTTGTGCTGCATCCTCTTCTGATAAACTCAGCAAAAGTATCGCGGCTTTATCTACGCCGTCTAATTTGTCGACATCAAACGCCGCAGGTAGTTGTTTTTCTTGATCAGTCATCTTCTGTTAACCACGCTTTCACTACTTGTGAAGACAATTCAGGCTCATTTGCTACCAGTGCTCGCACTGCTTTAAGTAAATCTTCATCGCCATGTAAATCTGGTAGCTGTAGTGTACCATCACTTGAGAATCCTACAGCAGCCGAGTCAAAGTCTTTATTTAGCATATCTAGCGTACTATCACCAATATCTATACCTGAGCTTAGCGCATCTTCATCATATTCTTCCAGTGTATCATCTGGGTAAATTAAGCGTTTCAGCATCGGTTTAACAACAGCAATTATTAGTACAATGATTACCAAGGCGCCCAGCGCTAAACGTAGCATTTTCATGAACCACTCTTGTTCCCACAGTGGTATTTCGATTGCTTCTCCTGTGTCTTGGCGAACAAAAGGCACGGTTACAACTTCTAGCGCATCACCACGCTGCATATCAAAGCCAACACCACCTTGTAATAAGCGACGGATATTTGACAATGCCTCAACCGAGCGCGGTACCATTGTTGTTTCACCGTTTTCACCGACTTGAGGCACGTAGTCAACGGCAACAGATACACTAATACGACGGATAACCCCTGTTTGCTGACGTTTATGTGAAATCGTTGTATCTAACTCATAATTACGGGTTGCTTCTTTGTGAGAGCGACTTGGGTTAGTTGCTGTGCCAGCAGCACCTTGACCCGCTACCTCAGGGATATCAGAGTTAACAGGCGGCTGGTTTGTTAAGGCACCAGGAATACCAACCGCTAAACCACCAATGTTATTTTCTTCAAACGTTGTTTCACTGCGCACGGCAGGTAAATCTGGGTTAAAGCGCTTTTGAGTTTCTTCAACGGCACTAAAGTCCATATTCAAATCTACTTGCGCTGTGTAGTTGCCTAACCCCACGACAGGGATAAGGATACTATCGATTTTATTAAGATATTCTTCTTCACGTTTGCGCTCAATTTCATACTCTTTACGTGAGCGAGCTGCCAGTGAATTTTGTGAGCCTGAGTTAAGTAAACGGCCATTTTGATCGGTAACTGTAACGCGCTCAGGTGACAGCCCTTGTACAGCTGACGCAATAATATCAACCACTGAGTCAACTTCTTCACCATCGAGTGTGCGGCCACGCTTAAGCGTTAGCACCACCGTAGCAGAAGGCTGTTTTTCACGACGAGCAAATACGTTTTCTTTTGGAATAGCTAAAAGTACTTTGGCGCGCGTTACATTTTTTAGCTCTTCAATGGTGCGCGCAAGCTGCTGCTCACGGCCATGTTTTAAACGTTCACGTTCAAGGCGTTGGCTTACACCAAATCCCATATCTTGCATGATGATGTCAGTACCTGAGCTTGGCGCTTGCTCAAGGCCTTCACGAGCCATCAATAGCTTAATATTTTGGTATTCACCTTCTTCAACCGAAATGACATTACCATCTAATTCATAATCAATCTTTTGAGCATCTAAAAAGTCGAGAGTTTGAATAAGCTCTTCCGTTGGCATTTTACCAAGCGGTCGCATATCAGGCTGACGAGCCCAAATAATGATAAAAATAGCGATTGCCAAACAGATAGCCAATGCAATAACTAACGTAACCTGACGAAGTACATCCACACCGTTCAGGGCACTCAAGTATCCAGACTTTTGCTCTTGTTGTTCCTCAGTATCAGGTGAATCGACTCCACCACCTGCTAAGGCTAGATCAGTTGATTGATTAGATTGCGCCACAATAATTCTCCACTACCTAGTTAAACAGGCATGTTCATAATGTCTTTATATGCTTCAACAAGTTTGTTTCTTACTTGTACCGTCGCCTCAAAAGCCACTGAAGACTTTTGCGAAGCTATCATCACTTCTGCCAAGGAAACACTGCGATCCCCCATCTCTAATGCGGTGACTTTTTGCTTAGCGTCTTGTTGTAGGCCATTAACGTTATCAAGCGCATTACTAAGTAAATCACCAAACTGTGCTGATGAAGTCGGCTGAGCTTGTGTTGGTAAGTTATTAACTGACTGGCTACGGCCCGCTTCTAGAGCCATAGATTGCATTTCTTGAAATAATGCGCTGTTTTGAATTTTCATAATACTCTCTGACGATGCAGTTCACTTAATAAGTAAAATGCACAAAGCGTGCCACAAATAAAAACCAATAAAAACAATTGGTTATTATTGAGTTTGTTGTTGTCAGAGTTTTGACAGCAAACAAGCTCACGATAATGTGAGCTTGTTTGTGTAAGAAAAAATATGGATTAGGCTGGTAATGCGATCCCAAGGTCACGCATTTGCGCCAACTTATACCTAAGTGTACGAGGACTAATTCCTAAAGTCTCAGCGACCTCTTTGCGTTTGCCTTGGCATTTGGCTAGCGTCTCTAAGATAATACGATGCTCTTTATCTTTGAGTTCGTCTTTATAATTACCTTGCTCGTTCACTTGAGGAATACTCGCAAGCTGAGGCTCTACAGGCTGCTCTTGGTAAATCGGGGCATTATGTGATGGAGCCGATTGGGTTGGCTCTGAACTTGGTGATAACAACTCTTCGATGAAAATATCATTCTCATGAATACTGTTGCCATCACATAAAATGAGCGCCCGTTGAATGACATTATCAAGCTCACGTACGTTACCAGGCCACGCATGTGCTAGTAACTTCTGCTTTGCGCCTTCTGTAATCAGTGCAATTGGCTCTTTGCTTTTCAAGCAGTGTCGTTCAATCAAATGCTCAGCCAGAATAATAATGTCACCTGGACGCTCAGCAAGTGGCCGCCACATCAGTGGGAATACATTTAAACGATAGTATAAGTCTTCTCTGAATAAATTGTTACTAACAGCGTCTTTTAGATCACGGTTGCTGGTTGCCAAAACACGGACATCAAGTTCAATCGTTTTACGGCTACCCAGTCGCTCCACTTCACGCTCTTGTAATACACGCAGTAATTTTGCTTGCAGCCCTAAGTCCATCTCAGTGATTTCATCAAGTAAAATGGTGCCGCCTTGCGCCTGTTCAAATTTACCTGGGCAAGCTTGAATAGCGCCTGTAAAAGCACCTTTTTCGTAACCAAATAATGTTGCCTCAAGCATGTTTTCGGGGATGGCTGCGCAGTTAATTGCAACAAAAGGCGCGTCAGCACGGCTTGATTTATCGTGAATATAACGCGCTAAGACTTCTTTACCTGACCCACTTGGGCCAAGCACCATAACACTGGCGTCAGAGCGAGCCACTTTACTGGCCAGCTCAAGTAGCTTTATGCTTGATGGATCTGCGACAATCGGGCCTTCGGTCTCTTTTTCTTTCTCTGGTAAATAACGACTGACCATATTAAGGAGCACTTCTGGCGCAAACGGCTTGGCCATATAGTCAATAGCACCAAGGCGCATTGCTTCAACCGCATCATCAATGGTGGCATACGCTGTCATCATCAAAACGGGCAACTCTGGGTAATTCAATTTAATGCTGCGCAATAAGTCGAGACCACTCATAGTGCCCATTTGCACATCACTGACTACCAATGCATAGGTATTTTGTTTTAACAAGACCATCGCCTGCTCGGCACTATCGGCAGCAATACAATCAATACCTGACATTTCTAGTGTATCAATCAGCGCTTCTCGTAGGCCTGCGTCATCTTCAACGACTAAAATAGGATGAGTACTCATTTTGCCTCCGCTAACATAGGTTCTGCACTAATAGGCAAGATCAAACTAAAACAGGCACCACCATGTGCGTTGTTATATACTTCAACCCGCCCTTGATGGGCATTGGCGACTGAGCTGACTACAGCCAGTCCAAGCCCTGTACCTTGGCTTTTAGTGGTAAAAAACGGTTCAAATAATTTATCTGCTAAACGAGTATCAATACCTGGGCCATTGTCGCTGACACTTATGCGCACGCAATTTTCATCTTTGTCATCTCGCTCAGCACTCAGCTCAACACGTGCCTGACTGCCAATTATTTGAATACTATTATGAATAAGGTTTTGAACGGCACTTGCCAGTGCGGTTTTATTTCCGACAATTTCGATATCTGGCTCAGGTAAACTAACGACAAGCTCGCTGTGATTTTGGGCAACCATTGCATCGGCACCCGCTTTAACTTCGCTTAAAAGCTGTTGCATCGAGACACTTTCAACAACTTGCTGCTCACCGCTTTTAGCAAATAAAAGCATGTCATTCACTTGGGTTTCTAAATCTTTTAAACGCGACATTAACTTAGTATGGAAATTACCACGCGATGCTTCAGGTAATCGCTTCGAGCCTAAGTTTGCAGCATATAGCATAGCTGCTGAAAGCGGCGTCCTGACTTGATGAGCAAGAGAAGCAACCATTTTGCCAAGGGCACTTAAACGCTGCATATGCGCTACACGCTTTTGCAACCTGCGCGTTTCGGTCAAATCTGTCATTAAGATGAGTTGCCCAGGCTCAGGGGCTAGGGCTGTAATATCGAGCTTGATTAAACGACCATCTTTTAGTGACACCTCATGACCATCATCTTGCTTAGGGCGAAACGAGCGCTGAATAACGCTAAACCACTTTTCACCTTCTAATGGCTCACCCAGCATGTCTATCGCGATTTGATTTGCTTTTGCAATCATGCCGCGCCCATCTAGCACCACCACACCTGCAGGCATAGTATCAACCAAATGACTAAGCCAACTCGCTTGCTGGCGAAGCTCACTTAATTCCCCCACATACTCTTCTTGCTGTAAACATGGGTTATATTGATTAGCTGTGATAAATTGTGGTTTTAGTACATTTGCCAAGGCCATAATTAACTACTCAAAAATCGTGTCTGACAGTGTAAATGCACAAACCATACCAAATTTATTATTGTTTAAATTCAATAAATTAAAGGTTAATTTAACAACGACAAAAAAATGACAACTGCGAGGGAACGATGCAAAAAGAACACCTTTGTCGCTGCCCATGGCTCGACACCAGTAAAGAAGATTATGTGGCCTATCATGATGAAGAATGGGGTGTACCCGTCTACGATGATCATCGTCTTTTTGAGTTCATTACTCTTGAGTCTGCACAAGCAGGACTCAGTTGGTACACTATTTTGAAAAAGCGTGCAGGTTATCGCAGAGCATTTAAAAACTTTGTCGTCGATGACGTCGCCAAAATGAATGAAAGCGATATAGAACGTTTAATGCAAGATGACAGCATTATCCGTAATCGTTTGAAAATTGCTGCAACAATCAACAATGCTAACTGCTTTTTAGAGATTCAACGAGAATTTGGTAGTTTCTCAAACTATCAATGGCAGTTTGTAGGTGGTAAACCACTAGTGAATAACCTTGAAAAGCGAGAGGATTACCCTGCAATTACAGAAGCCTCGACCGCTTTTGCTAAAGATCTAAAAAAGCGCGGCTTTAAATTTTTAGGACCAACAACCGTGTATGCGCATATGCAAGCATGCGGTATGGTTAATGATCACAGTAATGGTTGTTTTAGAAAAGCTGAAATAATTGCGCAGTATTGATTGCACGATTAGTGTTAATTTGAAGCGAATAAAAACAAGTAGGTCATCTATCACAGCGTGTTGCTAATATGACCTACACATTTTTTTTGGATAATAATGAAAAGCTAAAGCAGGTTAATCTCGCGACAGATTATACTTTTTCATTTTTTCGACTAGGGTTGTACGGCGTACACCTAAAATTTCAGCGGCACGTGCCACCACATAATCATAACGCTCAAGGGCTTGGCTAATCAGGCTTATCTCTAAATCCGCTAAATACTCTTTTAGCTCAATACCTTCTTCAGGTAATAACCCTGAATCAGCTGACGCGGCTGAAAGTTCAGGCTCTTCGTCCTCGTAGTCACTAAAACCACTGCTGAAAATATCGTTAAAGGCATCTCGCTCCATCAACTCTTCAGGGTATTCAGGTTCATAGGCATCGACTTCAATATAGCGGTATTTGCTTGGTAAGTCTGGTACATCAACGACCTTATCAGGGAACATGATTACCATACGCTCAACAAGGTTCGCCAGCTCTCGAATATTGCCAGGCCACGCATGCTCTTTTAAACTTTGAATCGCGCGCTCAGTGAACTTGGCTGTGGTGCCACTTTGCTCGTTTACACGGCGCATTAACTCTTTTAATAACAGTGGAATATCGTCTGCGCGTTCACTTAGTGATGGGTTTTCAATCGGAAATACATTTAAGCGATAAAAAAGATCTTCACGAAAATCCCCTTTTTCGATCATATCCTCAAGATTTCTGTGGGTTGCAGCAATGATGCGCACATCAGCCTGAATAGGCTTAGTCCCCCCTACCCGCTCATAGCTTCTCTCTTGTAAAACACGTAGTAACTTCACCTGCATTTGCAATGGCATGTCACCAATTTCATCTAAAAAGAGCGTACCACCTTGGGCCAATTCGAAGCGACCTTTACGTGCAGAAATCGCACCTGTAAAAGCGCCTTTTTCATGACCAAATAACTCACTTTCAAGTAACTCCCCTGGGATTGCTCCGCAGTTTACTGGAACAAATGGTCCTGTGTTACGCTTAGACAATAAGTGAACATTACGGGCGACAACTTCTTTACCGGTGCCAGATTCACCTAAAATGAGCACATTGGCATCTGTTTTTGCGACTTGTTCAATTAAAAAGCGAACGTCTTTGACTGCATCAGTTTCACCCACTAAACCATCAAATGATTTATGCGATTTAGACTGTTTATGCTCGCCTGGCAACATACGTTGATATTGCTGACAATCATGCAAAAGCTGGGTAGTTACATCATGGTTAAAGGGTTCACAAATTAACCCCACCACGTTAGCAATACTCAATAACGGCTTGAGTGTTTCACCTATCAATAAGAATGGGATAGCAGGAAACTGCTTTATAACGGTTTCATGGCTTAGTTGCTGTAAAGCCCCAAGAATCACCATACATTCTTGCTGTTGATGCTTCTCACAAAATGTTTGTAGTGTTGACTCATCAACCAATTGAACAGCTTCACCTATAAAGGTAAGTGCTGCATGTAAACCTATCGCACGATTATTATTATTGTCTAAAATTAAGATCATTATTGGCGAACCACAGTTACCACTCGGTTAGTTAATTTTTAAATTGTAAGCGAGTTTGAACGGGATGCAAGCGCAAAGCGGCAATTTATTGACATCAACGCCAAAAAATAGTCACTTAGTAGAAAAAGCAATACTAAACTACTAACTTAACTCAATAGAGAAGTTTTTGCTTTAGTGCAGCTACGCACATTTGTATAATTCATCTAGACTAAGATAAAGAAAAAGTTAATTCTGCCGATACTATCTATGGCACTAATATTGCTTGGATTTGTTTTATTAATTGGTGTTTTAATTATAGGATTTTCTCATGGCACACATCTCAGTAAAAAAGTACAGTCAGGTTAGCGTTAGCAACATCAACGAAATGACACCGTACGAGCAGATAAACCTTATCTTCAATAATATCATTGGCAGATTAGCGGCAACAAAGGGCTTTATTGAACGTAAAGAACTGGAAAAAAAGGGTGAGAACATTTCTAGTAGCATTTTATTGTTTGGCGCTTTACAAGACGCTTTAAACTTTGAGAAAGGCGGAGAAATTTCTAATAACCTTTTATCACTTTACGACTTTTGCCAACGCCGTCTAACAGAAGCAAATATCAATAATGATATTGATGCAATTGATGACGTTATTCGAATCGTCAAAGAAATAAAAGAAGGCTGGGATGCCATTCCAGCAGATGAGCGCACACCTAAAGCTGATCAATAAAATGCCTGATAATCTGGCTCTGGACGAGCAGCTCACAGCCCTTTCAGAGCATATAGACAAAACTGAGATTGAGCTTGCCAGCCAATCGTTAGTGGCTATAGATAAAAAGCTAAGGGCTTGGTGTGAAAGTAGCACACCTCCAACCGAACAAGAGCTCTTAGCAATACAAACCCGTATTTCTTCCGCCATGGCCAGACTAAAAAGCGCAAGAGACAAAACACAAGCAGAGCTTCTCAGCCAACGAAAATCAAACAAGGCTATCTCTAAATACAAAGCAACTAAGCGCTAATCAAGCGTTTAGTTGTTTTTATTACCTCAATTGCGCGACTACACCACGGGTTAATATCACTTTTGCTATTCAATTACGCGACATAAAAGCACGACTACATCACGGGTTAATATTACTTGTGCTGTCTCAATTGCGCGACATAAAGGTGCAACTACGATACTGATTAATATCACTCTTGCTGTATCAATTGCGCGACATAAAGTCGCGACTACGATACTGATTAATATCACTCTTGCTGTATCAATTGCGCGACATAAAGTCGCGACTACCCCCTAGGTTAATACCACTTTTGTTATTCATTTTCGCAGCATAAGGGTGCAACGTGGGTAAACTGATTATGTTTGTGAGGGTTTTCAAGCAAAGCGTAATACTTGATAAAAAATAGTTTGTACGCCAAAAACTAAAAAGCGCCAAAGAAGTTGGCGCTTAAATAAGGAAAGGTGCTAAGTGTACTAATTACTCTTTTTAACAACCCCAGGCATATTATCAAGCTGCGCTTGAACATAACTACTGGTTGAGTTTAGCTGTGCAACCAGTAAATCCATGCTGTTATATTGTGCATATAAACGAGACTCTAAAGATTCCATTTTTCTTGCAAAATCAACGCGCTCATCATCTAAACCATCTAACTGAGTTTGTTTACTGTCAATTCTGTTTTGAACAATACCATCAGAGTCAGTATAAAAGCTCATAAGCTCATCAAACGACTGCGCAAAGCCGCCCTCGTCTTCATCGTCACCTAAAAAGAATTCTTGAACTAAATCCACATCTGCTTTTACTTGCTCATCTAAACGTTCTGCATCTAAGGTCAGTTTACCGTAACGGTCTGCTTCAACCCCAAGCTTAGATAATGACAAGCTACTGCCATCACTCAAGCCAACTTCATTGGTTAGCTGTTGACGAAGTTTTGACATCACACCACGAAGCATAGAATCACCAGCCATGACCCCAGCTCCGTCTTCGCCTGAGCGACCAAGGTTATTGCTAAGCTCAAGTAACTCATTGTAGCTTTCAATAAAACTGTTTAAGCCAGCCTTGATGTTGCTATTATTCTCTGTAACTTTTAATGAGCTGTCATCATCATCTGTGCCATGTGCTTTTTTAGCTGTAATATCTACGCCATCGATAACATTCTTAAACTCATTTGTGTTACTCGTCACGGTGAGTGTGCCATCAATGGTAATTTGTGCATTCTGTGCGGCATCAACTTCGGTTAAGTTAGTGACGTGATTAGCAGGGTCGGCATCTGATACATCATATGCTAAGCGAGAAAGACCACCTGTATCAGTGTTGTTACCATCACCATCTTGCACTGTAATGCTGATGGCATTTTCTTCACCGGTTTCTTTACTTGTTAATACTAAATGCTGTCCAGCGTCCGTAGTTACTATTGTTGCTGTCACAGAGTCATTACTATCAGTGCCCGTGAATGGTCCATTATTTATTTGGTCTCGTAAATCCTCTAATGTATTTGTTGGTGACAATACAGTAGAAAAACTATTCTCGCCTGAGCTAATGGTAATAACGCCACTACCAATCGGCTCATCCGCAGCAAAAGCTGGTGATGACAGCTTATGTGCTTGTGCGAGCGCATCAACCTTTACATTATAACCACCAGGCTGAGCATCTTTATCTGATTCAACGGAAAGAAAGTCATCACCACCAGAAATACTTCTTCTTTGGTAGTTTTCAACATCGCCCAATGCTTCCATTGAGGTTTGCAGTTTTTCAAGTGCTGATTTGAGTGCACCAGCTGCTGAAATATCCGTTGTTAACGTTGCTTCTCTTTTATTTAAACGTGAAGTAAAAGGGGTGCGCTCAGCATTAACTAACGCATCAACAATATCTGATACTGCTAAACCTGAACCTAAACCATTAAATGAAATAGCCATAACACATCCTCTTAATTACCTATTTAAATCAAAGTAGCAAAAAGCTAAGCTGTTTGATCAATTAAAAAACCAGCGGTTTCTGAAAGTTTAGCCACTAGGCTCAACACTTCTTCAGATGGGTATTGCTTAATTAGCTCACCACTGTTTTTATCAACCACTTTAATAACATCACGGCCCGACTCTTCATCAACTTGAAACTGCAAACTGCGATTCATTTCGCCCATGAAGTCTTGCAATTGTTGCGCCATTTTCTCAAGCTGCTCGCGGCCCAACTCATCTTTTTCACCGCTTTGTTGCACTTGTTGATTATTTTGCTCTGTTTGTTGTTGAAGTGTATTTTCCGTTTTATTTAATTCATCAACCGCCGTTGCTGTCAGTTGTGGACTCGCAGCTAACTTATCATCAGCTTTTTGCGGAGCCACTGCAAAATCAGGGCTTTGGGTTATTGCACTCATAACGCCTCCTTAAACATTTTACCCTATGGCTAATACAACAAAAGGAGATTAGCTAAGCCAATCTCCTTTTTATTTTAGTTAACTAATGCTGACTTAACCATTAGTTGTTGTAACTAATCACACTATTAACCAATTAAGCTAAGCGCTGCTTGTGGTAATTGGTTCGCTTGCGACAAGATTGATGTACCTGCTTGTTGCAAGATTTGGTTTTTAGTCATGTGCGCAGTTTCTGTTGCAAAGTCAGTATCTTGAATACGGCTACGTGAAGCAGATACGTTTTCAGAGATGTTTGCAAGGTTACTGATTGTGTGACCAAAACGGTTTTGAACCGCACCTAGGCTCGCACGTTGGCTATCAATCTGTGCAATTGCCGAGTCAATAACATCAATTGCTTCTTGAGCAGATGTTTGGCTTGTTGAAATATCGATGCTGTTAACATCATTCAACGTTGAAGTTGCACCAGATAGTAGCTCAGCTGTATCCGCAGTACCGTCATCACCCACTGTGAACGACTGAGTTGATGTTAGGCGAAGCTCTGATGTTTTAGATACATCACCCGTACCCGCTGCAGTACCACCTAAAGTAACAGTACCCGCAGTTGAACCAACAATCTCAACACCATCAACATCAGTTGCTTTTAGGTCAATTGTATTTGCGTCTGCGTCGTAAGTTACATCAAAACCAGCTTTAGCAAGGTCTTCAGATAAACGCTCAGTGTTACCTGCGTAATCAGCTAAGTCATAAGACTCATCACCAATATTCAGTGTACCGTCGTCGTCTACACTCAGCGCAGCAATCTGTACTTCAACATATGCTTCAGCTTCAATACCTGTGTTTTCAGCATTTAAAGCATCTGCCACGTCTTTCGCAGAGTCAGTTGCACCTACAGCGATTGTTGCT
The DNA here is from genome assembly GCF_001550155.1 of Pseudoalteromonas arabiensis. Taxonomy (GTDB): domain Bacteria; phylum Pseudomonadota; class Gammaproteobacteria; order Enterobacterales; family Alteromonadaceae; genus Pseudoalteromonas; species Pseudoalteromonas arabiensis. Next base: position 272,670 of record NZ_LRUF01000024.1, on the reverse strand, counting down.
GCACCTTTATAACCAGAGAATGTTACATCACCCGCTGTTGGAACATTACCGGCTGCAAGTGTATCTGCTGCTACTACACCAAAAGTAGTACCTGCACCTTTGATTTCATTTGCACCAAGATCCGTTGAGCTTGTACCATCTAATGTGATGTCAATTGTTTGGTTAGCATTTGAACCAACTTGGAACTGTTTTGTACCAAAGCTACCGTCTAGTAGTTTTACACCACCGAATGTCGTTGTATCAGCGATACGTGTTAATTCTGTTTGTAGTGCTACAACTTCTTCTTGAAGTGCATCACGGTCTTCAGCAGAGTTTGAACCGTTAGCTGATTGTAGTGCTAGCTCACGCATACGTTGAAGGATACTTGTTGACTCATTCATCGCACCTTCAGCAGTTTGTGCCATTGAGATACCGTCGTTAGCATTACGTTGCGCTACTGCTAGACCATTTACCTGTGAAGTTAAACGGTTTGAAATTTGTAGGCCTGCCGCATCATCTTTTGCGCTGTTGATACGCATACCTGATGCTAAACGTTCCATTGAAGTTGCTAAGCCTTCACTTGAACGAGACAAGTTACGTTGAGCATTTAATGAAGATACATTTGTATTTACTGATAAAGCCATGATAAAACTCCTGATTACTTTCGTAATATATCTGTATTGATTTAACCAAGAACTTTCACAATTGTATGTTCAAGCTCTGTACTGGTTAAGTTAACGGCAGGTGAAGATTTATCTTTAGACTTTTTTTCAAAAAAATTGATATTTTTATTAGGAAATAATTTAACTGTTTAAAATTATTGAATTTTATTATTCATTAAACCGTCTATATAAAGAAGATGTTTTGCATTCAATCCCTACATTTATGGCTTAAAAGAGCCATTATTACGTTTTCTACTAATGCAGTGATGCTTAATAAAACCGTGCGACCAAGAGTCACAACTATTACTCATCGTACTTATTAATAGCTATTTCAAGATAAAGTAACTCGTAAGCTCTCTTGGCAAAATCTAATTATCGATATCCACTTAGAATAGTAAAAGATCTGACGCTTAAAACAAAAAACGCACTCAGTGAGTGCGTTTTTAAAGTAACAACTAATGTTAGCCACCCAATAGGCTGATTGCTGCTTGTGGTATTTGATTCGCTTGCGACAAAATTGACGTACCCGCTTGTTGCAAGATTTGGTTTTTCGTCATGTGCGCTGTTTCTGTTGCAAAGTCAGTATCTTGAATACGGCTACGTGAAGCCGATACGTTTTCAGCAACATTCGCTAAGTTACTAATTGTGTGACCAAAACGGTTCTGTACCGCACCAAGTCCAGCTCGAATACTGTCAATTTGTGCAATTGCCGAGTCAATAACATCAATAGCACTTTGCGCACCATCTTGAGACGATGCAATATCAATATCTTTAACAGTAGATAACGTAGAGGCAGTTCCTGCAACAAGTTCTGCCGCGTCTGCCGTACCATCATCACCCACTGTAAACTGTTGAGTTGAGGTAAGTCTTAGTTCAGACGTTTTACTCACATCAGCTGCTGTTGCATTACCATCTAACTGCACCGTAGCACCTGGTAGCGTTGAACCTGTGATTTCAACCCCATTCACACCTTCAGCAGTTAGATCAATAGAGCCTGTATCTGCATCAAATTTTACATTAAAGCCATCTTTAGCAAGCTCTTCAGATAAACGTTCCGCGTTACCCGCAAACGTTGCTAAATCATAAGATTTAGTACCTACGTTTAAAGTACCATCATCATCAACACCTAAATTGTCGATTGTTACATTCACATAGGCTTTTGCTTCAATACCTGTATTTTCTGCATTAATTGCCTCAGCCACATCCACTGCTGATTGTGTATTTGCATAGGTATGTGTATAAGCACCCTTATAACCAGAGAAAGTTACGCTGCCACCAGTACCATTAGCAAACTCTGTTGCAAGTGTTGAGTTATTAAACTCACCAAAAACTGACCCACCACCTTTCACTTCATGTGAGCCGATATCACCCGCAGCTGTGCTCTCAAGTGTTACATCAATCGTTTGGTTCGCATCTGAGCCCACTTGGAATTGCTTAGTACCAAAGGTTCCATCGAGTAGCTGTACACCACCGAACGTTGTTGTATCAGAGATACGAGTTAATTCTGTTTGTAATGCTGTAACTTCTTGCTGTAGCGCGTCTCTATCTTCTGCTGAGTTTGAACCATTTGCAGCTTGAAGCGCAAGCTCACGCATACGTTGTAAGATACTGGTAGACTCTTGCATCGCACCTTCAGCTGTTTGCGCCATTGAGATACCATCATTTGCGTTACGCTGTGCGACTGCAAGACCGTTTATTTGTGATGTTAAACGGTTTGAAATTTGTAGGCCCGCAGCATCGTCTTTGGCGCTATTAATACGCATACCTGACGCTAAGCGTTCCATTGAGGTTGTTAAACCTTGACTTGATTTATTCAGATTACGCTGTGCGTTTAGTGACGACACATTAGTATTGACTGTTAATGCCATTTTACCATCTCCTAGTTTTAATTAGGCTGTGGTCCAATGATAATGTGAGGAACCACGCGCTTTGTAAAACACATAAAGCAGGAAGCGTGCCAGCTCAAAAATAAATTTTAACATCTTGTTTTATAATAACTTTTAATTGACTCTTTATAATAAAGCTTATAATAAAAAAGCCAGTGACAATTTATTGCCACTGGCTTTTTTAGAAATAGGCAAACTATTTCCGATGTTTTGTCACTATAAATAATCAAACAATGTTAAGTTGGCTAAGCGCCCAAAAGTTGCTTGTGATGCCTGCAACGCTGTTTCATGTTTCGTTAGGTCGCTAATCGCTTCGGCCATGTCTACTTCAACTAGGTTTGCTTTACTCTCTTTATTATTAATATCTAACGCGCTATTTGAATCCGTCACTTGTTCAACCAAGTTCATGCGGGCACCTAAACTTGCTTGGGTAAACACAACTTGATCACTGGCATTTTGTAATTGTACTAAGCCATCAGCGAGTGCATCGTGCAGCTCATCGCCTTCAAGACCACTATTAAGGCTAGTGATCAGGTTTTGCATGGTATTGAGTACATTTTCTTTTTGCGGTTGTTGCAACGAAAAATCAAACGTACCAGGGGCTGCGCCCTCTAGCTTAAACTCCATACCGGCATATTCAATTGGCTCGCCTGTGTATTCACCAGTCACTGCTGGGGTGATTGGATTACCATAGCCATCATTAATAACATAGGTGTCAGGGTCACCAGGGTTAACACCCGGAACAAGTTCGACTTGAAATGTATTATCTGCAGGCAATGCCGTCGGGTTCAAGTCGTAATTCGCTTGATGGAACTTATCAAAATCAGCTTGTTTTTTGACATACACTGTACCCGATGTAACACCGCCTGCCGCTGTTCCCTCATTTGATACCACATCAAGGCGGGCATTCACTTTTTCGAACGCAGTAAAACCATTATCACTTGAGCGAACATCAACACCTTTAGCTATTGTTACTTTATGCTGTCCCTGATCGCCTTGATATTCATATAAGCCAGTTAGCGTATTCAGGCTGTATGTTTGCGTGCTATCTTGATAACCAGAAAAAATATACTTGCCATCTTCAGATTGGCTATTCATTGAGCTGAGCAAAGACTTTTGCAGCTCCTCCAGCTCGCTGGCAATGGTTTGTAAGTCTGTTTGGCTCATTGCTCCATTACCGGCACGAATTGTTAGCTCTTGCGCAGCCTGAATGGTGGTATTAATATTTTGTAGTACACTCTCTTCTGTTTCTAATCGGCCATTCAGTTGATTAATATTTTTAGTATACTGCTCGTTTGTCTGGATTTTATTTGTAAATAAAGATGCTTGCGAGTAGGCAGACGGGCTTTCTGAAGTCGATAAATATTTTTGTCCAGTATTCACGCGCTCTTGTGCATTAGCAACACCTTGCTGCCCTTCAAGAATTTTGTTGATACTGCTTTGGTACATTAAATTATTAGATAAACGCATAATTACCTCGCCGCACTTAATAAGGTATCAAAAACTGAACGGGCAGTCGCAAGCACTTGTGCAGACGCCGCATAAGATTGTTGAAAACGAAGCAAGTTAGCAGCTTCTTCATCTAGGTTTACACCCGACAAAGACTCATACCATGCTTCAGATTGCTCAGCCAACGCTGTAAAAGCCGCGCCATTCGTTTGAGCTTGCCCTGTAACAACACCAATATCAGACACTAAACCAGTATAGGCTTGATTAACGGTCTGATGATTATTATCTGCTGAGCCGTCAACATTTCGTCTCACGATATTTGAATTCTGAATATCAGCAAGCAATAAACCATTACGGTTATCGTCAATTCCGCCTTCATTTGCTTCCACAGTAAATGTATCACCTAAAGCAGGTGTACCTTCTATATCGAAATCAAAACCGTAATTTACAAAATTACCGCCTGCAGCTGAAAGTACATTTTTTAATGGCGGTGTTCCGTTGAATGTTTCAGTATTAACCCCATCAGACACTGTATATTCATCTGGCTCTGCAGTTTTAGAAATTGTAATACTGCCATTAGGTAAACTGACTGGAGAACCAAAATAGCCTGCATCGGTTACTGTTCCGGCAGAAATACTGGCATCACTGGTGTTGTTGATATCATTAGCAGTGCGAATAGGCGATGCAAGCGCTAAGTCTTCGGGTCTGTTTGTAGCCAGCTCTAAATTGCCAGAAGCGTGAGAGTTTAATTTAACCATAAACTTATCACCGACATTCGCCGTGCCAGAAACATTGAGCTCTAAACCAAATGACTCACCACCGGCAGGTGTAATAGTTGAAGAGTCAATAACCCCACCCACAACATCTGCGGTTGTTACTGCACCAATTGGCTCACCTTTATTATCAACCGCTTGGATTTCCACTGTCGTAGGGCTGGTATAACTAATCACAAAATCACTGGCTGGTAGTGAACTACCAAACCCAGCTTCAACAGTTGCCGTCATTGATGCGTTACCCGTATTTGCCTGATACGCAAGGCCATTGGTTGAAGGGATAGCAAAAATATCTCCGCCCATTTCACCATTTGCAGTCATACCTAGGTGATTCTGTTGGTTGAATGCATCAGCAAGCGCCAACCCCATTTGACCAAGCTGGTTGTGTGCCGGCACGAGGATGTCATCACGAAATGATAAAAGACCACCAATTTTGCCTTTTAATTTACCCGTATCTACCTCAAGCGGCACAGCTTTGCCACCATTGACATCTAACTTAAGTTCTTGAAAACTCGGATCAGGATCGCCTGTTAAAGAAAATAAATTAAATGTACCATTTTCCATAACTAAGGCTTCGCCTGTGCCTAAATAAACTTGTTTTTCACCGTTACTTCCATCCAACGTTTCAATATCAATTAATTCTGATAAATCACGAATCGCTTTATCACGTTCATTATAAAGGCTACTTGAAAGTGACTCACGGTCAGTGCCATCAACAGCAACAATTTGTGAATTCAGTTCACTTATACTTTGAATTAAATTATTCGCTTCTTCGGAAAAGATTTCTAGCTGCTCATTCACAACCGCTTTTTGCTCTGAAACAATCCCCGATAGTCTATCCATTTGATCAATTAGATTCTGTGCATCTGTCATCACTAAAGAACGCGCAACATTTGACGATGGCTGATTTAGGCTTTCTTGAATATTATTAAAAAACGAATTAACACTGGTTGATACACTATTTGACTCTTCTGAAAATAAGCTATCCATGCGGCTTGCTTCAGTTACAAATTGGTCAAAAAATGCTTTACTTGACGTGTCACGATTGAGCTGTTTTTGCGCAAACTCATTGAGTAAACGATAAGTTTCACCACGACCAACTTGATTGTCGATCATGGTAGTAAATTCTGTTCGCTCACGTACATAGCCTTCTGTATTAACATTTGCTATATTTTTACTGGTGGTTTGCAGCAACTGTGAGTTTGCTCTTATACCAGCATTTGCAATGTCATAAATATTAAATGACATGAGGGCTTACTCCTTAACGTACCAATGAAGCAGCAACACTTTGAAGCTCAACACGCTTTAGCACCTGCTTTATTTTATCGGCATAATTTGGGTCTGTTGCATAACCTGCTTTTTGTAAAGAATCTAAAAATGCTGCAGGCTCTGCGGTGTTTTCAAGTGCTTCTTGATAACGAGGATTCTCATTGAGGAAATCCACAAAATCATGAACACTTTCTTTAATTGATTGATAAGAGCGAAAACTGGCTTGTTTCTTAACAGGCACACCTTGCTCAAACTCCAAAGTAAGTTTGCTTGCTTTGTCACCTTGCCAGCTTTTATCAGATTTAATATTGAATAAGTTGTTACTACTGGTGCCGTCTGCTTTACTAATAATGTGTTTTCCCCAACCTGTCTCAAGGGCAGCTTGCGCAACCATGACAGCAGGGTTTAAACCAATTTTCTCAGCTGCATTTTTAGCATGTTCCCACACCGTACTGATAAATGATTCAGCATCATCAAAGCGATTTTCAGTTTGTTCATTGGCTGACGTAGTCTCGACAGCTTTAGTCGTCGTATCTGGCTGTTCAACACCACTTGCACGTCTATCACTGTTAAACTCAGTTGTAGTCCTAAGCACAGAGCCTGGCATAAATTTTTTGCCATCAGGCGATAACTGCTGAACAATAAGATCTGCTAAACCCAATGAGCCATTTGAAGACAGCTCGACTGATAGCTGCTGATCATGCATTTCTTCAAAAAACTTTACGCCACTGGTGTTAAAAGGACTGTCTTTATCTTCGAACGCTTCATTCGCTTTACGCATGCTCTTCAAGAGCATTTGTGTGAAGATAGATTCAAATTGTGCCGCCGCCTTTTTTAGCGCTTCTTTTGACGCATCGCTAGAGGCATCATTTTTTAGGGCACTTTGACGTAATGAGTCTAAGTTACCTAAATCAAAAAAGTTTTGCTTGTCGAGATGATTAGTATCCATCAGCTTTTTGACACAATAATTATTAATACCCAATCAAATGCAAAAAATGAGCCAACAAATAAGAGAAAAGAATGTAGAATAATAACGCAGAGACTAAAAACGCGCTTTCGCGCGTTTTTAGTTAATTAAATAATCACAAGTTGCCCGTTTATGGCCCCTGCTTGCTTAAGAGCTTCAAGAATGGCCATTAAGTCACCTGGGGCTGCCCCTACTTCGTTAATAGCACGCACCAGATCATCAAGACTAATTCCCGGATTAAATACAAATGCACGAGAATCATCTTGGTTAACATCGATAATACTTTGATTAGTCACAACTGTTTCACCCTCGCTAAATGCGTTTGGCTGCGAAACATTTTGCTGCTCAGCAATGGTAACGGTTAATCCACCATGCGTTATCGCCGCCGGTTGCAACTTAACATTCTTACCAATCACTATTGTGCCTGTACGTGAATTAACAATAATTTTTGCTGCAGTGTCAGCAGGCTTGAACTCCAAATTTTCAAGTGTTGATAAATAAGCAACACGCTGCGATGCATCACGAGGTGCAAGCACTCTCACTGACGCCGCATCAATTGCTTGCGCGCTATTTGGACCAACTAAGTCATTAATTGTTTGCTCTAATCTTTTTGCTGTTGTGAAATCTGGGCGATTCAAATTAAAGGTAATGTAGTCACCTTGCATAAACGGGCTTTTAACTGCTCTCTCAACCGTTGCGCCATTTGGAATACGCCCAACAGTGGGTGTATTGATAATAACACGGCTACCGTCAGCACCTTCTGCCCCTAACCCACCGACGACAAGGCTACCTTGGGCAATCGCATAGGTGTTGCCATCCACCCCTTTTAAGAAGGTTTGCAGTAATGTACCGCCACGTAAACTACCTGCACTACCAATTGAAGAAACAGTGATGTCAATTGTTTGGCCAGGCTTTCTAAATGCAGGCAGTTCTGCATGCACAGCAACGGCGGCAACATTTTTAATTTTTGGCTTTAAACTCGCCGGCAAAGTTATGCCAAAACCATTGAGCATGGCTTTAAAGCTTTGTTCAGTAAAACGGCTTTGCTCACCAGTACCTGGCAAACCAACAACCAGACCATAGCCAACTAATTGGTTAGAGCGAACACCTTCAACCATAGAGACATCTTTAACCCGCTCAGCCTGCACACTAAACTGCAAACTAAGTAAGCAAAGTGCGATGATGTATTTAACCCCATTCATGATGTGTTACCTCTAAAAAGGAAAAAGTGAACTGCTGAAGAATCGTGAAAGCCATCCAGCACTTTGCGACTCTTGCATTTGCCCTTTTCCTGAATATTGAATTCGTGCATTCGCAATGCGATTTGATGTGACTGTATTATCGGCAGTGACATCTTCAGGGCGAACTAAGCCTTCTAAACGAATAAATTCTTCGCCTGTATTTAAGGTTAACCACTTTTCACCGCGGATCACTAAATTGCCATTAGGCAAAACGCGCATTACATTGACGGATATATCACCAAATAAGCTATTAGACTGGTTTGACTTTGAATCGCCTTTAAACGATGAACCTGAGCCAATGCCAAACTGGATGCTATCTCCGCCTATATTAACTGGGTTTCCACCTAAGCCGATAACCGGATCTAAGCTGGCATCCGTTTCTTTATCTGTTTCAGTTTTTGCCGCTTTCGATGCTTGCGTAGACTCTTGCAACTTAACAGTAATAATATCGCCTGTTCTGAGTGCTTTTTTATCTGAATACAGATCATTTGACAGATAACTATCAAACAATGAACCTGTTGGTACCATTTGTTCAGCAGAAGGCTCTGGATACATAGGTGCATAGTAAGGGTCATCCTGAACCACATGGTGGTTCTGTGTTGACATACAACCACCTAACATAAATGCTGCCGATGTGACTAAGATAATATTACGCATGCGACCTCCTACCCATTAAAGCTGCTGATTAATATAGCTAAGCATTTCATCAACCGCTGAAATCACTTTTGAATTCATTTCATAAATTCGTTGCGTTTCAATCAGATTAACAAGCTCTTCGGTTACATTAACGTTCGACGTTTCAAGTGATCCTTGAACCACAGTGCCTAAGCCATCAATACCTGGATTACCTTGCACAGGCGCACCACTTACAGCAGTTTCTGTATACAGGTTTTGCCCCATCGGCTCTAAACCCGACGGATTAATAAAATCACTGATTGTAAGCTGACCAATCACGACATTTTCTGCTTGTCCTGCCACCCGCACGGATACTTCACCGTCTTGTGAAACAGTGATTGATTGTGCATCGTCAGGAACATTCATTTCAGGCTGAATAGGGAAACCCGCACCTGAGGTTACAATTCGGCCATCTTCATCGGTTGTAAATTGACCATTACGTGAGTAAGCAATATTTCCATCAGGCAGTTGTACTTCGAAAAAGCCGGGGCCTGAAATCATCCAGTCGAGTGAGTTTTCGGTAGTAAGCATGTTACCTTGCGAAAAGTTCTTTTGGTTCGCAACAACTTTTGCACCCGCACCAAGCATTAAACCTGATGGCATCTCAGTATCTTGTGATGAGCGACCACCAGGCTGATTGATATTTTGATATAGTAAATCTTCGAATACAGCACGGCTTTTTTTATAGCCTACCGTACTGGCATTCGCGAGATTATTTGAAATCACCGAAATATCGGTTTGTTGGGCATCAAGCCCTGTTTTACTGATCCACAATGCAGGATTCATAATTCTACCCTCTCAGTGCTATTAAACGATGCGTAACAGCTGATCTTGACGTTCATCAATCTCTTCCGCTGTTTTCATCAATTTAACTTGTAATTCAAATTGGCGTTGATGGCTGATCATATCGACCATTTCATGTACAGGATTCACATTGGACATTTCAAGTGTGCCTGATAACACCTCTACATTTTCTGACACATCACAAAAGGTACATTGACCATTCACTAAGGTCTCTGGTTTTGGCCGAAATAAGCCATCATTACCTTTTTCAAGTTGCGTGTTGTCAGCCTCAATAACCTTAAGTCTGTCAACGACTTCTAAAAAGTTTGCTGGCGCACCTTGAGGTCGAACTTGTATAGAACCATCAGAACTAAATTCAACTTTTTCAATCGGCAGTGGCAAAATAATCGGACCACCTTCGCCAATAACTTGACGTCCATGGCTGGTCATTAATGCGCCATCGGGAGTAATGTTTAATGTGCCGGCTTTTGTATAAGCTTCGTTACCTGAGGCATCTTGAACACTTAGCCAACCTCTATCGCTCAATGCAACATCAAGATCGCGCCCAGTCTCAACATACCCACCCGACTCCATATTTGAGCCAGGTCGCTCTTGCATAGAAAACACGCGTGTAGGCATGCCTTCACCAAATGCTTGCATAGAGCGGGCTTGTGCAAAATCAGCTTTAAAGCCAGTGGTGTTAGCATTCGCTAGGTTATTAGCCTTTAGGGCTAGACCTCGCATACTTTGCTTAGCACCCGACATGGCAATGTAGACCATTTTGTCCATAACATTGACTCATTAAAAATACGATATTTGATAAATGCAATAACAGTGCCAAAGTAAAATTGACGCCTTATTTAAGCGCCTATGGAATGTAAAGCTCTCTGTTGTAGCGGTGTGGGCCTATATGACTAAAATGAAAAAGGCTGCCTATTAAAGAGCAGCCCTTGTGTCGGATTGAGTTGAAGATCCGCTATTATTAACGGATCTGTAAGATATTTTGTTGCAGTGTTGAGTTCACTTCAAGCGCACGCGAGTTTGCTTGGAAGTTACGCTGTGCACTAATCAAATCAACTAACTCAGTTGTTAAGTTCACGTTTGACTGCTCAAGAGCAGAAGAATTCACAGTACCAAGTGTACCTGAACCTGGCTCCCCAGCAATAGGCTCACCAGAGGTTAAGCTTTTCTTCCACGATGTATCGCCCACTTGTTGTAAGCCTTGTGAATTAGAAAAACGAACCATGGCAACTTGCCCTAAGAATGAGGTATCACCATTACTGTACGAAGCAACAACCTTACCATCTGTGCCAATATCAATACCTGCTAGGCGGCCCACTGTTGCGCCATCTTGTTCAAGTGCTTTCACTTCAAAGCGGCTGGCATACTGGGTTGGTATTTTATTCGTAGTACCTGCTTCATCACGCCAGTTAATATTAACGTCTTCAGGGAAACTCGCACCATTTGATAATAAGTCAGATAAACCAACCCCAGCACCCGCACCATTTGGGATAGAAAGTGGGTTGAAGGTAGCATCTGTGTTTGGTGCACCATTTGTGTTTAATGGCAAACCACTTGAATCAAATTGAAATGTCGATAATGGTGTGTAAGGTGCTGCTGTTTCTTCAACACCTGCTGGGCTAAATGATTTCTCATCAAGCGTAGCATACACTTGCCACTCATTGTCATTCCCCGTTACAGTCGCATCTGTTTTAACAAAATAAAGCTGTAATACGTGCGGCTCACCCAGTGAGTCATATATCGTTGTCGATGTCGAACTGTTATACGACGCACTTGTCTCAGGATCAAAAGGCGTCACTGTTGGCGTAGTAGAACGTGAATCTAGATTGAACGATGAATACACGTTATTTGTTGAACGCGGCGAGCCTGATGAGTCTGGGATTTGAATAGCTGAAGAGGTACTTAAGCTCACTGACGTTGTATCGCCTGTTGCAGGGTCCACAGGGAAACCTTGTAAGTAGTTTCCTTTAGCATCAACAACAAAGTTATCTTTATTTAGCTTAAAGGCACCAGCGCGCGTATAAGTAAAATCTTGAGCACCTAGCTCTTGGCTCATCGCGAAATAACCTTCACCAGTGATGGCTAAATCAAGCGAGTTATTAGTAAACTGTAGTGACCCCTGATGGAACTGTTGAGCCACCATGGTTGTTTGCACACCGTCACCATTTTTAGTTCGACCTGAGCTAAACACTGAAGATGCATATACATCTGCAAATTCAGCTCGTGATTCTTTAAAGCCTGTCGTATTAACGTTCGCAATATTATTTGCTGTTACATCTAAATCTTTTTGCGCGGCAGCAAGTCCGGTTAATGCAATATTGAAGCTCATAATTCACCTCTAAAGTGTCAATCTGTAGCACTTGGCTAACTAATTAATCTGTATAATTAAGCGATTTCTGCTACATCAGTTAGCCTAACCGCGCCTTCTTTAGTATTTATAATAATGCCGCTCGAACCATTAATGTTGACACTCTCAATGTTCTTGAAAGTCGCTATCGGTAAGCTAGTATAGTCACCATTAACACTTCCCTCGGCTTTGATTTTGTACTCGCCAGGAGGCAAACGTTCACCATCTTCATTTTCGCCATCCCATTCAAAACGAATTGCACCAGCAGATTGCGCACCTAACTCAATGGTTCTGACAAGTTGGCCCGATTCGTCTTCAATACGTAGTGTTAACTTATCTACCGGTTTTTCTGCAACAACAGATCCTTTAGAAACACCCGTTTCATTTAAATCCAACATATTTGACTCAAGCAACGCTTGTTTACCCACTAAAGTAGATGCTTGTAGTGCCGAGTTAGATGTCATCGAAGCCGTAAGGGATTCAAATTTACTATTAAGATTTGAAATACCTTCTGCCATGGTAAAGTTTGTCATCTGAGCAATCATTTGATCATTGTCAGCGGGCTTACTCGGATCTTGAAACGATAACTGCTGAGTTAATAACGAGAAGAAATCTTCTTGTGTTAATGTGTCATCTTTCTCTTCTGTTTTCGTTTGATTGTCTTGCCAACGTAAGTTATCTAAATACGTGGATGACGCACTGCTGATGTCGTTACTCATAACTTATCCTCGGTTACCGCTGCCCAAGCAACAGTGTTTTACTTAACATTTGCTTTGCTGCATCAGCAACTTGCACATTTGTTTGATAAGAGCGAGAGGCAGAAATCATATTAGCCATTTCTTCTACGACGTTAACATTAGGCTTGTAGATATAACCGTTTTCATCTGCACTTGGATGATTCGGGTTATATTCAATTTGCAGGGGCTTGTCGCTCTCTACAATACCCAGTACTTTAACGCCAACAGAAGAGCCCTGAGGATTGCTTTGTGATGCTGACGCTTTTGTTAGTTCAGCGGCAAACACAGGATGGCGCGCTCGGTAAGTCTCATTTTGACTTGAGCTAATCGTATTTGCATTTGAGATATTACTCGCCGTGGTATTTAAACGCACATTTTGTGCACTCATCCCCGTACCTGAAATATCAAAAACATTATATAAACTCATGATTAAGCTCCTTGACTACCGAGGGCTTTTTTAAGGCCTTTAATTTTACTACTCATAAATTGCAGGCTTGCCTGATACTCTAATGAGTTTTGTACATACAAGTTTCGTTCCACTTGTATATCAACAGAGTTACCATCACCTGTATCTGCTTGATTTGGCGTGCGAAACATTTCTGAGTTACCAACAAAACGACTACCACCCGCAAGGTGTTTCTCGTTTGTACGTACCATAGTGTTGCCGCTTTGTTGGTTGCTTTTTGCCGCTTTTAATGCAGATGCAAAATCCACATCTTTTGCCTTGTAGCCCGGCGTATCAGCATTAGCGATATTCGTCGCTAATAACTCAGCACGTTGTGAACGGATCAACATTGCATGGGGGTGAACACCGAATGCTTTATCAAAACTGATAGCCATAACCATCTCCAAAAATTTGACTCTGCGTAGCATAATGCAAAAGATAAGCCAAAAATTAAGGGGGCTATAAATATGGTTATAACTAATTGAAAATAAATAAAATATAGCAACCTAATCGTTAGGTTGCTAGGAGGGAATTATTTCTTCTGGTAGATGATACCTGGATTACAACGTACCATATCAAAACTATCACTTAAACCTGCCATTGACTCAGATGCACCTAAAAATAAATAGCCTTTAGGGTTAAGTGCCTGCGCAAATTGCGCAATAATTTTTGCCTTAACCTCTGGTGAAAAGTAAATCAGTACATTGCGGCAAAAAATAATATCAAACTTGCCCATCAAGGCATAAGAATCTAATAAGTTTAGATGCCTAAAACTGACCATTTTTCTTATTGGATCAACCACCTGCGCCATACCATTGCCACTATCCTTAAAGAACTTTTGCCGCCTTTCCATCGACAAGCCTCGTGCGAGGGCAAGTGAGTCGTATTCTGCATTCTTACACATATCAAGCATAGTATTTGAAATATCAGTACCGATAATCTGCGCACCCATTTTTAAAACACCAGGTTGCTTAGACTGAAACTCAGCAACCGACATAGCTATCGAGTAAGGCTCTTGACCAGAAGAGCTTGCCGCAGACCAAATTTTCACCGGTCTACGCAAGTCTTTAAATTCAGGAAACAATTTAGTTTTAAGTAACTCAAAGGGGTATTGATCACGAAACCAAAGTGTTTCGTTTGTCGTCATCGCATCAACAACTGCGGCACGTAACTGCCTCTCATGAGGGCTTAATGTTTTGCTCACAAGCTGTGATAACGATTCCACACTAAAGCGAGCCATCAATGGGGCTAGGCGACTCTTAACTAAATAAAGTTTATTATCACCTAACACAATCCCACATTGTTGCTCTAAAAAAGAGCGAAATTGATCGTATTCGCTTTGTTGTAAGTGCTTATTTTCCAAAGTAATACCACCTATAAATTATTAATCACAGTGAACCCATTTTTTAACAGCTCTCGCTAATTCATCAGGGTTAAACTTTGCAATAAAATCATCCGCACCCACTTTTTCAATCATTGCTTGATTAAATACACCACTCAGCGATGTATGTAAAATAACATGTAGCGGTGATAATTTTGGATCGGCTTTTATTTCTGCTGTTAGGGTATAACCGTCCATTTCAGGCATTTCAACATCAGATATCAGCAACCCAACACGTTCAGTGATGTTGTTTTGACAGTCAAGTTCAGCAATTTCACGTAGCCTGAGTAACGCTTCTTTACCATTTTTAGCAAGTTCAGTTTGCACACCTAATGGCTCAAGTGCACGCTTAACTTGGTTTCTTGCTACCGCAGAATCATCAGCAATAAAGACAATGCGTTCGCCTAAATCTTTTTGAATTTCGCCTTCGCCCACAACCTCAGCGCTGACCTCAGTATTAACCGGGCAAATCTCGTTAAGAATCTTTTCAACGTCAAGGATCTCTACCAGCTCGTTTTCAATTTCGGTAACGGCTGTCAAATACGAATAACGGCCAGCGCCTGATGGCGGAGGCATAATTTTTTCCCAATTCATATTTACAATACGTTCAACACCACCGACTAAAAAGCCTTGAACTGAGCGATTGTATTCCGCAATGATAATAAAACTATCTTTAATATTTTCAATCGCAGGACCGCCAACAGCCATAGATAAATCGATAACTGAGATAGTTTGACCTCGAATATGGGCCACACCACGGATATAGGCGTTTGATTTTGGCATGTTTGTAAGCGGTGGGCATTGTAAAACCTCTCTTACTTTAAACACGTTAATACCAAAGCGTTGACGCCCTCTGAGTTTGAATAATAGTAATTCAAGGCGGTTTTGCCCAACCAACTGAGTACGCTGGTTAACTGAGTCTAAAATGCCTGCCATTTCAATCTCCTAAAGATAAACAACCAGAGTCGGAACAATAATTGCTTTCTTTGTGTTAAAGCTACATAAGGTTACAAAGCGTCTGTTTTTTGACGCAAAATATTTATACCTTGTTTTCAACCATAAGCATAGTCGAAACATGATGAGTTTGTTAAAAAAAAGCCGAAGATACAGTGTTTTTTATTTTCTTGCTAGCCTGTTGCTTAGTACGCAACTTCACGCTGAAGTCTATAATCACCAGCAACTTCAACAAATCGCTATCGATTTTATCAGCGAACAAATAACTGATCTGGATTCAACACCACAAGTCAGCGCACTGCCTCTTGATAGCCGAATCCCTGATAGGCCTTGTCAGTTACCGCTGAGTAAAACCGTTCCGACTGAACCTCCTTTTAATCGGCAGGTAACCGTACAACTTAAATGCGAAGACTTAAATAGTTGGACGCAGTATGTGCATGTCAGAATTATTGAACTTGAGCCTGTGGTAGTAGTAACAACCAATTTAACTCGTGGAGAGGTTATTAAAGCTGAACATCTGCGTCTTGAAATGAAGCCTAAACAATTTGTTCGTACGCAATATATTCAAGATGAATCAGTGCTAATAGGAAGTCGGAGCAAACGTAATATCCGCAGCGGTCTTCCGATTGTCATGAGCCATATTTGTATGGTGTGCAAAGGGGATAATGTAACCATCATTGCAGCGATACGTGGACTTAGAATCAAAACAACAGGTGTTGCTTTAGAAGATGGTACGCTTGATGAATTAGTACGTGTAAAAAACAAAAAATCAGGTAAAGTATTAAATGCACGCGTGGATGGTGTCGAGTCTGTACAGGTGAATATTTAATTTTTAATATTTATGTTAAAGTATCTTGTGTGCCTGCCGATACCAAGGCATATGTTGGGTAATGTATAGGTCAAAATAATGGTAAGCAACGTCAATAATAATAGTCAGCAAACATCTGTGTTGACGAATACCAAGCAAAAACAGCTTGATTTACAAAAAGATAACCTTAACACGCAAACGGCTAAATCAGCTGCGCCTAAAGCCAGTGCAGATTCAGTGAGTTTAACGCCGCAAGCAAAGCAATTAAAATCTTTGCAAGAAAAGGCTGAGCAGTCATCTGGTTTTGACAGTACAAAAGTCGCTGAGTTGAAAAAAGCAATCAGCGAAGGAAAGTATCAAATTGATACTGAAAAACTAGCAAAGAACATCGCAGCATTCGAGTTTGACGTTTATGGCTGATCATAACCATTTAATTGCCAGCAAATTAACACAGCAAGTCTCTTATTTAGAGTCTATTGCTGCGCTTTTAGATGATGAGCTAACAGCCATTGCCTCAAAACGAGGTGAAGGTTTAAAAGAGATTGCCCAACAAAAAATCGCCTTATTACAAAAAATTCAAACGCTTGATAAAGAAGTTCAGGTGCTTGTGAGTAAAAATGATGCTCAAGATGAAGACGTTTCTTCACTTATCACGCAGGTGAATGAGCTTCTTACAAATTGCAAAAAGAAAAACGATGTCAATGCACATGCCGCACATCAAGCCCAACTAAGTGTAAAACAATTAAAAGATATTTTAATTGGTGCACCATCGTCTATGACCTATGATCAAGGTGGCAGTGTTATTCAGGGCGAGAATAAAATTGTACATAACCTAAAAGCGTAATGCGTTTGGGTTATCTCTCCTTTATTACGACAACCTCACAAATTGATAGCCCCCTCTGATAAGCCACTTTGCTATTTGCCGAAAAGATGGCGCTGTAAACCTGATTATTGCTCCAAGTTATTGCTTATAAATAACGCGACATAAAGTCGCGACTACAAAGTAAGCTTTACTCGTGAGTTTCCTAAGCAAAACCTAAAACCATATCTACTAAAATAAGCTGTTCAGAGTCAAAAATAAAGCGCGATAAATCGCGCTTTATTTGTATTTAGTAACTCGTTTTAAATATCGATAGCGTTATTGCCGCCTTCGATGAGTTTCTTAATTAACTCCTCAGAGTCATTTTGAATATCATTTGCTGCGTCTGATGTCACTTCGGGCTCACCATTGAATGCCAAACTTTGACTTTCACTGCCAGTATCAAGAGCAAGTACATCCGTTTGCTCACTATCGGTGAGTACATCATCAATACTCAGTTCAAGTGGTGCCGCCCCCTCAGCAATAGTAGAATCTGTGTTTGTGTCAGTCATAACCAAACTCAAATCAATACTTTCGCCAAGTGGTTGAGGCTCAGTTCCTTGTGCCATTTGCTCTTCACTCTCATCAAAATCAGCTAACAAAGGTTCACTGCCTAAACCAATAAGCCCCCCATCTGGCTCAGTATCGAGTACCCCAGTGCCCACTAAATCATTTTCGGTATTTTTAACAATGAAGTCACCTGTTACAGGGTCGACGATTGCAAAGTAATATTCATTACCTAGATCTAATACAGACAAGCTAATAAACCAATCACCATTACTATCTGCGGTGACTGTAGGTGCTGAATTAAGTAAAGATAAATCAACAATATTTAATAAATTAAGCCCAACCAAGTTAGAACCAATAGCATAAACTTCTGTGCCTGGTTCTGCCTCCCCTGAAGCTGATGGGAGAAGCAGTCCCAAAATACCTGGATTATAATTAGTTACATTAAACGCATCCAAACTAGGGTCGTTACTGTAATCGATGCTAGATATGGTTGTGGTATTGCCTGCGGCATCGGTTGCTGATGCCTCAACATAAGCAAGCGTTAGTAACGAAACAGATAAGTTAAGGACTTGCCAATCCCCATTTGCATCAACAGTGGCTGTATAGGGTGCGCTGACGCCTCCTCCCACTAAGTGATTCGTAATTGAGATAACGCTGCCCTCAGGTAAATCTGAGGTACCAGAGAGCGAAACCAAGTTACCTAATAAGAATGACGGTACGATTGAAAGTTCTGGTGCAACCGTATCAACTTCTCCGCCGGTTTTACTGTCTGTTCCAGTATTTCCAGCTTCATCAGTGATACTTACAGCAACAGAGTAAGTACCATCAGCAAGAGCTTGAGTCGCGGTTGCTTGCCAGTCGCCGTTCACATCTGTCACAGCCGCAACACTATGCGTTACGCCACCAGCTGCGGTGAAAGTAACAATAATATTGCTGTTAGCGAGATCAGACGTACCATTCACTGTTGGTGTTGAATCATTTGTGAGTATCAAACTACTCGCGTTGATACTAATAGTAGGTGCAATCGTATCAATCACCGCCGTTGTTGAGATAGAACCATCGTTACCAGCACTGTCTCTCACAACAGCTGTTACTGTGTATGCCCCTTCAGCAAGGTTTTGTGTTGCCTCAACCTGCCATTCAAGGTTTGCATCTAATGTTGTTTCAACACTGTGACTTACTCCCACAGCATCAACAAATGTAACAATCACCAAACTCCCTGCTGTAGCCCCTGTTGCACTACCTGTGACGCTTGGTGTTAAATCACTTGTCACGGCGATTGGATCAATCGTTACATCTGCAGGTGTTATGTCTATGCTACCCGATGCCGAATCTGTTGCTGTATTACCCGCAGCATCTGTAATACTTGCATCAATTGTATAAGCTCCCTCAGCAAGAGGAGAAGCAAGTGCAACAGACCAATTACCACTTGCACCAACAATTGCACTCGCTGTGACTTCATTATTGAGCGCATCTGTTACGGTTATTGATACTAGGGTACCTTGCGGAGCATCACTCGTGCCACTGATTGTAGGAGTTGTATCATTTGTTACATCTGGCGTATTAACACTGAATAGAGGTGCCGTTAGGTCGATTTCACCACTGCGTGTGGCAGTGCCTGTTAACCCGCCTTCGGTCACACTCGCTGTAATACTAAAACTACCTTCGCTTAATGGTGTCGATAATTGCACACTCCATACACCCCCTGTTACGGTGGCAAAGACGGTCTGAATGTTGCCAAGTGCATCTTCTACATTCACAGTCACCTGCGTGGTGTCTGCGGCATCACTGGTGCCAGAAATAGTCGGTGTTGTATTGTTCGTCACTGTTAGTGCGTCAACAGCGATAGTAGGTGCATTACTATCAAGAGTCGCTGTTTCAATGGCCGTTGTCGTATTACTGGCTGCATCAGTAATGCTTGCAGTAATACTGACTGCACCATCTGTTAAAGCAGGTGATACATCGACAGACCAACTACCATCTGCTTGCACTGTTGCAGTAAGTGGATAAGTATTGCCGTCATTTTCAACGGTTATATTCACCGTGCTACCCTGTGGTTCACTCGTTGTCCCACTAATGGTTGGTGTAGTGTCGTTTATCGTGCCAAGACCATTAATGACAAGGATTGGCGCAAAGGTGTCAATTGCACCGGTATCTGAGGCACTACCTGAATTGCCCGCAGAGTCGGTAATACTCGCGGTCACACTATAGTTACCATCAGGCAAATCACTAGGCGTTACTTGCCAAGTACCATCGATTTGTACTGTTGCCGTCAATGTTTGAGTATCGCCATTACTATCAGTAACGCTAATATCGACAAGCGTACCTTGTGGTTCTGTCGATGTTCCAGAAATAACTGGCGTACTTGAATTACCTAATACAAGCGGATCCAGTGTGACAACAGGATCAACCGTATCGACAGTAATGGGGGTTGTTACTGTTTGCGTATTATTAGCATCATCCGTAATTGTGGCAGTAATGGTGTAGCTGCCATCGCTAATATCAAGGGGAACAATAAACTGCCACGTTCCATCACTTGCCACTGTCGTTGTAATTTCTTGCCCCGCTACTTCGACAACGACCGTACCGCCAATTTCATTACTACTGCCTGAAATCGTTGGTCGAACATCTGAAGTAGCGCCAATATCGTTAATAACTAGGCTTGGGGTTACACTGTCTAGCACACCCGAAACCTGCTCCGTGGTTAAATTACCTACTTCGTCGCGAACCGACGCTGTCACCGTGAAGCCACCTTCTGCAAGCGCTGAAGGGACATCAACAGACCATGTTTGATCATTTAACACTGTCGCTGTAAAGCTTTGCGATCCACCCGCACTATCAGTGACGGTAATGTTAATAACAGTACCTTCTCCCATATCAGTTGTTCCTGAGATAGTCGGCGTCGTGTCATTAGTTAAAGAATCAACATTAAGTGTTAATACAGGAGCAACATTATCAAAATTTAATGTACTCACAGTGGCGGTGTTCCCTGCTTCATCCGTGGCAGTGGCTGTTACGTAAGCTAAGTTAAGTAGCGGTACAGTAATTCCAAGAACCTCCCAATCGCCATTTGCATCAGTCGTAGCCGTATAAGTTGCGCCCACTAAGCCGTCGACTAACTGCTCAGTAATGGTAATGACACTGCCTTGAGGTAAATCAGATGTGCCAGATAGCTCTACTAAATTACCTAATAGGAACGAAGGTATAATGCGAATATCAGGTGCAATAGTATCAACAACACCACTATCAGATGCTGTGCCGGTGTTACCCGCATTATCTTGAACTGTCGCTGATACGGTATAGCTACCGTCGGCAAGCGCTTGACCTGCATCTGCACTCCAGTTACCTGATGCATCTGTGGTTACGGTAACAATATGACTAACACTGTTGGCATCTAAAAAGGTCACGTCTAGTTGCGTGTTTGCTAAATCAGACGTACCGGTTACTGTTGGTGTATTATCGTTAGTTAATTCAGGTGCATCAATGGTGATATTGGGCGCAGTAAGGTCAACATTGCCTGTTTCTGTATCCGCGCCTTGATTACCAGCAGCATCCTCGAATGTCGCATTAACAGTGTATTCACCCTCAGCCAATGGTGTGGTTACCTCAACTGACCATACCCCCCCTGGTTGTATTTGCGTCGTGACGACTTGCTCTTGCCCTGCGCCATCGGTAATGGTTAGTGTAACAAGCGTACCGACTGAAGCGCCGCTACTTTGCCCACTGATCAATGGTGTTACGTCTGTTGTATCAGAGAGTGGATCAATCACGATTGTTGGCGCAGTCGTATCTATTAGGCCTGTTTCAGTTGCCGTACCTTCGTTACCTGCAACATCAAATACACTGGCGTTAACTGTAAAACTGCCCTCTGCTAATGCTATGCTCGGCGATACCGACCATGTGCCATTAGCCTGTACAGTCGCGGTGATCGTTTGGATGCCGCCAAGTGAATCCGTAATTTCTAATGTAACGGTACTGCCAGCACTTGCATCAGTGACCCCACTAATTGTTGGTGTATCGTCATTTGTACTACCTATGTTGTTAATACTGATAGTAGGTGCTGTTAAATCAACAACGCCTATCGTTGACGCCTCACCATCAACACCTCCAACGGTAACCGTTGCTGTCACTATGAAATTACCTTCTGCTAATGCTGTAGGTGGTGTCACAGACCAAATGCCATCAAGAAGAGTCGCAGTTAATGTTTGTGGCGGGTTAGTACCATCATCAATCACCACGGTCACTGTCGAGCCGTTTGGCGCTGAAGTAGTACCTGTGATTGTAGGGGTTGTATCATTCGTATCAGCTATCGCATCAACTGACATGCTCGGCGCGCTGATGTTAACAGTGAAGTCACTTGAGGTGCTGGCAGTATTACCTGCAGGATCTACGACTGTGGCTACAACAGTATAGTCATCATCAGCTAATACCATAGATGTAACCGACCAATCTCCATTGCTATCAACGACAGCCGTTAAAGACACATCAACGTTATTAGAATCAGTCACAATCAGAGATATTTGTGTGCCTTGCGGCTCTGTTGAGGTACCACTTATTGTCGGTGTATTTGTGTTTACAGTACCAAGACTGTTAATCGAAATCGCAGGGGCAACAGTGTCTATATTACCGGTGCCGGATGCTGTACCAATATTGCCGGCATCATCGGTTATGCTCGCTGAAACGGTGTAATTACCATCAGGGAGTGAAGGCGCCTCTACTTGCCAGTCACCATTGGCATCAACCGTTGCGGTTAAATCATACGTATCACCATTGATATCGGTCACTGTAAGGTTGACAACTGTTCCTACTGCCTCACCAGATGTGCCGCTTAATAATGGCGTGCTATCGTTTCCTAATCCGTTATTATTCACAGTAACTATAGGCAAGGTAATATCAATATCACCTGTCGCGTTTTGGGTTGTCGTATTACCTGCATCGTCACTGACTGATGCAGTAACAGTGTAACTTCCTTCAGCTAAGCCATTTGGCACTTCTACAGACCATGTGCCATCGCTTGCCACTGTTGCACTAATTTGCTGTGTCCCATTGCTATCAGTCACTTCTATATTAATGGTCGCACCTATTTCGTCACTGGTGCCACTCAGTACAGGTGTTACATCATTGCCACTCCCAACGCCATCAAGCGTTAAACTCGGTGCTACAGTATCAATAACGCCACTGGCTGTTTCTGTTGTGGTATTACCAAAACTATTTTGTACACTGGCACTGACAGTAAATGTGCCATCTGCCAGTATCACATTCGGACTGATTGACCATTCACCATTTGCATTCACAGTCGCATTGAGTGTTTGGCTATTCCCTGCTTGATCGGTAACAACAACGGTTACTTGCGCGCCTTGGCCAGCATCAGTGGTGCCCGAAATAAGGGGGGTATTATCATTAGTTAAAGCATCTACACTGACAGTTAAAATCGGCGGTGTATCATCAAAGTCAGTTGTAGTAATTGTTGTGACATTACCTGCAGCATCTGACGCGGTTGCTGTAATAGATGCCAAATTAACAATAGGCACACTCAACCCCGTTAATGACCAATTCCCATTAGCATCTGTTGTCACGGTTGTTGTGACTGCTGGTGCACCAATTAAATTTTGAGTAACCGTAATCACACTTCCTGCCGGTAAATCTGATGTACCACTCAAAGTAATCAATTGACCTAATAATAAGGTAGGTTCAAAGGCAAGCTGTGGAGGAATTGTATCAATCACACCGCTATCAGTGTCAGTACCTGTATTACCGGCAGCATCCGTTACGCTTGCTGAAACATTATAACTACCATCTGCGAGTGACTGCGAAGCCTCTGCACTCCAGTTTCCGTTACTGTCCGTTTGCACGACAACAATATGACTATCGCCATTCACATCCGTAAATGTTACTTCAACACTTGCATTCGCTAAATCAGAGCTACCAGTTACAAGTGGCGTATCATCATTTGTTAGGAAAGGACCATTAACTGAGACAAGAGGTGCAGTTAAGTCGACAACGCCTGTGGCAGTGTCTGAAGCGGTATTGCCTGCCGTGTCTGCGACAGTGGCTTCAACGGTGTAAGTACCTTCAGCTAACCCTGTCTCCACCTCGACAGACCAATTACCATTGGCACCAACAACCGCTGCTAATGATTGAGTATTTCCAGCGCTATCAGTCACTTGTAAAGTAACAACACTGCCAATAGCCAAGCCTGAAGCTTGTCCAGATATGAGAGGGGTAATATCCGTGGTATCAGCTAGTGCATCAATACTGACCGTTGGTGCCGTTATGTCAACAAGACCTTGGGCTGTTGCATCACCAGTTATACCATTTACAGTAACGGAAGCTGATACAGAAAATGCCCCTTCACTTAATGGCGATGTGACATTGGCTACCCAAATTCCATTTTGAACGACGGCAGATAAGGCTTGCAAATTACTGTTACTGTCTTCGACAATAATAGACACCACGGTACCGTTAGGCGCATCCGATGTACCACTGATGGTGGGTGTCGTGTCATTGGTATCGTTAATTGTATCAATTGAAAGACTGGGCGCACTGGCATTTAAAACAAACGAACTTGTTGCTACAGCTTCATTGCCCTGCGCATCAGTAATCGAGGCTACAATATCAAATGTGCCATTTTGTAATTCTTCAGGTACCTCTGCAGCCCACGTGCCACCACCACTGACAATGGCTGTAAAAACATAACTATCAACCCCGTTACTTACCGTGAGTTGTACAATACTGCCAGCAGGTTCATTTGTTGTACCGCTAATAATTGGTGTAGGGTCATTGACTGTGCCAAGGTTATCAATGGTTATCAGTGGTGCTGTAGAATCTAATGTGCCTATCTCGGTATCGAGCCCTGTATTACCTGCGTTATCAGTCACGCTTGCTGTTACTGAAAAATTACCTTCGCTGACAGGTGTTGTAACTTGTACAACCCAATTACCTTGTGCATCCAGCGTTGTTGTGTAAGTTTGGCTGTTATTTACAGAGTCAAACACGGTTACTGTCACTGTACTTCCCGCTAAGGCACCTTCTGCCGAGCCTGTGATGATGGGTGTACTGTCGTTCGTGACACCAATTTCATCAATAGAAACCACAGGCGCTGTGATATCAATAATACCGCTAATAACTTCGTTAGCCGTATTTCCAAGAGAATTTGTCACAGTCGCATCAACTGAAATTTCACCTTCAGCAAGCGCGGTAGGCACCTCAATACTCCATGATCCATCAGGGCCGACTTGGGTCACAAAACTCTGCGCAGGTCCCGAGGCTGGCGTAACTACAACCGTTATTACGTTCCCAGGAGCTGCATTAATTGTCGTCCCTGAAATGGTTGGGGTGGTGTCATTTGTTTCACCGATTGCATCAATAGTAATGGTGAGTAATGATGAATCAATTAACCCATTTGCAGTTGCAGAAGCTTGGTTTCCAGCTGCATCTGCAACTGTTGCGGTGACAGTATACTGACCTTCACTAAGCTCTGTAACAGCATCAATTGAAAAGCCACCATTGATGTTTGTCACTGCGCTTAATTCTTGACTATTACCATTTGCATCAACCACAACAATGGTCACCGCAGTGCCTTCATCAACACCTTCAACGACACCTGAAATAGTCGGAGTTGTATCAGCGCTACTGCCAGGATCGTCTAATGTAATTATCGGTGCGGTTAAATCTATAATGCCTTGCGCTGTGTCTGTGGCTTGATTACCAGCCAGATCGTTTACCGTAGCGGTAATTGTAAACGGCCCTTCAACAATGGCTTGATTGGCACCAACTTGCCAACTATTATCAGCATTAACAGTGGCTGTTAATGTTTGTTGATTGCCGTTACTATCCACTAAAGTCACGGTTACTTGTGTACCTACATCAACACCACTCACCACCCCAGAAATAATAGGCGTTACGTCATTTGACGGGGTAAAATCATTAATTTCTATAGTTGGTCCAGTTAAATCAATCACACCAACTTCCGTATCCTGTGCAGTATTGCCAGCTGCATCTTGCGTTTGGGCTACAACAGTAAACTCTCCCTCAGCAAGGGGCTCTGTTAGGGTTATTGACCAACTTCCATCGGCATTTGTCGTGGTTATGAAAGTCTGCTGCGCTCCACTACTATCTGTCACAGTAATGGTGACTTCAGTGCCGGCGTCTAGGGTTTGTGTTGTGCCATCTACAGTGGGCGTTAAATCATTAACATCACCTATGGTATTGATTGTTATTATTGGCGGTGTTAAATCAACGGTGCCCGTTGCTGTGGCCGTACTATTATTACCAGCTTCATCGTTAACACTCGCCATAACGGTGTAGTCACCTTCAGCTAAGTCATTTATAACATCAACTTGCCAGTTACCATCTGCATCCGTTGTCGTTATGAGTGTTTGCGCATTACCACTGCTGTCTGTGACCAGTAATGTCACTGTTGTTCCTGCAGGAACATCTAAAACGGAGCCTGAGATAGTCGGCGTCGTGTCATTGGTATCATTTAATGTGTCTATAGAAATAACAGGATCGGTTAAGTCTATTTCACCTATTTCAGTCGCCGTTGCCGTGTTACCTACCGCATCCGTTACCGTTGCTGTAACAGTGAATGTTCCTTCCACCAGCGGTGTTATTGCTTCTACTGACCAATCCCCGTTTGCATCGGTAATCACTTGTAGTGTTTCTGTAGCACCATCACTACCAATGAAGGTAACGGTGACCACTGTACCTGCATCAACGTCTTGGGTTGAACCTGTCACTACAGGGGTTGTATCGTTTGTATCAATAATAAAGTTAATGCTAACCGTTAAATCAACATTGCCAACCGCTGTCGCCTGTGCTTCATTGCCTTGAGGATCCAGAACAGTTGCAACAATAGTAAAGTCCCCCTCAGGAAGCGGTTCTGTCATTTGCAGTGACCAGCTACCATCAGCTTGAGTAACTGCAAGCAAGTTAATGACTTGTCCATTACTGGCAGTGATCATCAGCATGATGGTTGTACCCGCCGCAACGCCTTCGGTTTGACCGCTAAGGAATGGCGTCGGGTCATTGCTATCAGCAATTGAGTTGATTGTTATTGAAATAGGAGAAAATGCGATTTCTCCATTGGCATTGGCCGATGCACTATTACCAACAGGATCCACCACTGTCGCGATAGCGGTAAATGCCCCTTCAGGAAATCCCGCCGTTGCATCTACGGTATAACTGCCATCAGCACCAACAATGGCTGTAAATATTTGTGACTGACCGTTACTATCAACAACTTGAATACGTACCTGAGTTCCCTCTGGCACATCATCAACCCGCCCAACAAATGTGGGTGTGGTATCGTTAGTGTCGGCAATCGCAACAAGCGTAATATCAGGCGGCGTTAAATCAATGAGGCTACTATCAGTATCAACCCCCTCATTACCTACTTCGTCAATTGCTGAGGCGACAACATTGTATAGCCCTTCAGAAAGATCTTGCGCTGTTATGCTCCAATTACCCTGTTCATCAACTTGAGTCACAATGGTTTGTACTCGCCCTTGGCTGTCAGTCACAGTGATTGTGACATCTCCACCCACTTCAATTCCTGACACGGTGCCCGAAATCTCAACATTAGGTGAAGCAGAGTCATTAAGCGCATTAAGCTGCACTTGAGGGCCCGTTGTATCTATATTTGCCAAGATATTATCATTCAGTGGATTACCGTTAGGATCGATCACATCCACATCAATCACAATCGGTCCATCTGGTAAGGGGTCTAGCGGTGTAGTCGTAAAGGTACCATCAGGCTGGACAATCACAGTAACAACTTGAGTGTTGCCATTCACATCAGTGACTGTGACAGTTAATGTCTCACCCACAAGGTTCTCTGTTATACCCGAAATAACCGGTTGAGGATTGTTCGAATTGCCGATTTCATTAACGCTTAATGTTGCCAAAGCGTCATTAGGTACAACACCATCGGTGGTATCCCTTGGCGTAAAAATGCCATCACTACTTGCATTTAGGCTGTCATCAAATGATAAACCTGAGGGATCTATTCCTTCTGCAATACGAGCAAGCTCAACAAAGGACGTGCCACCACCTGACGTAGCACCACCAGTGCCACCCGCTGCGGTTGCTTCTAAATTCTCAAGAATGTCTCCATCACCTTCTAAAGCTTGTAGAAAGTCGCTGATATCGCCAGTTGCTTGTTGCTGAGGTGGCGTTGAGTTTGCTTGATTTAAACTTGCAATCGCATCATCTATAGACTCATCAAACACCGTATTTTCAGAACTGTCTTGACTGCCTTTGGCAACTAAATCGGGAGTAATTGTGATTCTTTTACTGGCTGGTATTGATAATGATTCGCCCTGTACATCTATTGTTAAAGTCGACTTTTCAGCCGTTACAACAGTGTCACCCACGGTGATCACATCACCCACCTCAAGTGCCTTAATAGAGCCATCTGCTTGGATAATGCCAGCAGAACCTTGAACATCGATAACTAATAATTGGTTTGCATCCATTTGCCGCTCCTCAACGTACCAGTAATACTTTTATATAAGTAAAGCCTAGTTAAGAAACAACACTAAGTTACTGGACTATGGTACAGGTCAGCCACTTATTTAATACTATTTAACTATTAAAACAGGAACATGAATCCAGAAGAAAAAGTTCACATTTAAACAATTGTAGTAGTTGCAGTATTTTAAAATGTTAGCTAAACCTTAACTTAGCGTGAATAAAATTTAGTCAAAAAAGAGGATGATATGGCTATAAATAAACAGTTCACTAATAGAAAACTCATCAGTGCTATCGCTTTATTTTTTGTTGCAAACGGATGTATTTTAAATGCTCAAGCAGAGCAAACCTCATCTATGCCACTTAATTATGTCGCCGATAAAGCCATTGCAAATAACCCTGAAGTCCAGCAGGCGTGGCATGCATTTAAAGCATCGATGCATGGCATTGATGCAGCGCGTTCAGGTTATTTACCAACGGTAGATATATCTGCAAGTGCAGGATATGAAAAGCGAAATTATGGTATTGATGAAGAGTTTAATCGTAATACAGCAGAATTAACGTTAGGACAGATGCTTTATGATGGATTTCGAACTTCAAACACAGTAAGACGTTTTGAACGTATCCAGCTAATCCGTTATTTTGAGCTCCTCACTCAAGCTGAGCAAACAGCACTTGAAGCCAGTGTCGCATACTTAGATGTACAAAAATTTACCGAGCTGGTACAACTTGCAGAAAATAACCTACAAGAACATCAATCGGTTTATCAACAAATTGAACAAAGCGTTGGAGCCGGTGTGGCACGTGCCGCTGACTTAGAACAAATTAGTGGTCGTTTATCACTCGCTCAATCAAATGTCATGACCGAATATGCAAACTTACATGATGTAAGTGCTCGCTATTTACGGATTGTTGGCGAATTGCCGACCAAAGGAGTTGTTAAAGCAAAACTCAGTGACGATGCTATTCCTATTTCTATCAATCAAGCACTGGACTTGGCATATAAAAACAGCCCTAACTTTTATGCTTCTTTATACAATATTGAAGCACAACAAGCTAACGCCGACTCACAACGCGCCGCTTTTCATCCAAATGTCGATTTATCAGCACGTTACGGTATGCAAGACCGAAACGAGCTGGGGTTAGATGAAACGCAATCTGAAGCACGTGTGGGCATTGATATTAGCTATAACCTCTACAGTGGGGGTCGTGATAGTGCTAACTTAGATCAAGCGTACCAAGAGGTCAATGTTGCGAAATACCAACGTGACCAAACCTGTATCGAAATACGACAAAATCTTCAAGTGGCTTACAACAATGTACTCGTGCTGCAAAGTAAAATTCCTTCTTTGGAAAACCATAAAAATTCTTCTAATAAGGTAAAATTTGCGTATAAAGATCAGTTTGATATTGGTCAGCGCACCTTACTTGATGTACTTGACGCAGAGAACGAATCATTTCAGTCAAATAGAGCCTATACAGCGGCACTTTACGACCGTCAAACTGCGATCTTAACCATGCTTGCAGAGATGGGTAAGTTACTAGAAACACTAAATGTAAAATCTGACAAGTTCCCATCAATAAGTGAACTTACCGATGATCCAATTGCGCATAATGCGGAGTATGTTTGCCCTAAATACGATGTTGCAGCAACATTGGGACGACAAGCGTTTTTGCAAGAAAAAAAGAAGCAAGATAACGCGTATATGAGTGTGACTGCGATGCCTAGTTATTTGAACATTCCTGCCACACCAGCACCACAAGCCCCCATAACAACCTTTGCTGATGATGACAATGATGGTATTGCAAATGAGCAAGATGACTGCCCATCGACCCCCGCATTTACAGAAGTCGATGACAGAGGGTGCACTAAATACCGCAGTAATACCAGTAATGTCGAGATTGGTATTCCTTTTCTAGCTGACTCCAGTGTAGTGCGCCCTGAATATATGCAAGAAATCGCTAGGTTAGCTGAATTTTTAAAAGAGCATCCTACTAAGCAGGTGGAGATTCAAGGGCATGCCTCATTAGAAGGCCCTGCCCTTTACAATCGCAAGCTATCAGAAAAGCGCGCCTTTTCAGTCGCAGAGCTACTTATCCAGCAATACGGTATTGCACCTAACCGCGTCACATCTTTAGGCTATGGAACAGATCAGCCAAGAATTAACGAAATTTCCGTTCGCGCAAATGCTGCAAACCGTCGCATAGAAGCTGTAATAACCGACTCTAGCAATCGCTCAGCTACAGCACAAAATGGCTGGTCTTAAGCTAGGTTGTAAATTAACGTATGGATAGTGTATGCAAGAAAATGACGCACTCGACCATGGCGGTAGTCTTGTTGATTGCCTAGAGATTTTATGTCGTTATCATGATCGCGAATTTTCGAGAGAAACGCTATTGAGCGGCCTTCCTCTTGAAAATGGTTTGCTAAACCCCTCAGGGTTTTCACGGGCAGCGAAACGGATAGGCTTTAAAACCAAAGTTGTTCATAAAGCACTTTGCGATCTCAATGTGGCTTTATTACCCGCTGTATTAATCTTACAGAACAATCAAGCATGTGTTATCACTAAGCTGAACCTGACAGATAATACCGCACAAGTCATCTACCCAGAATTAAGTGATTCTGCCGTCACGATAAGCCTTGATGAATTGAATGAAACAAGTTCGGGTATGGTCATTTATGCACAACCTGAATTTGCCTTCGATGCACGCTCACCGGTACTGCAAAAGCTATCAAAAGATGGCTGGTTTTGGGGTGTAATAAAAGAATGCCGAACCCTTTATAAAGATGTCATTGTTTCCGCGATTGCACTTGGTGTACTTTCTATTGCTATGCCACTGTTTGTGATGAACGTCTACGACCGTGTTGTACCAAACCATGCGACAGAAACACTGTGGGTGTTAGCAATCGGTGTGCTGCTGGCTCTGACCGCAGATTTCATACTAAGATTAGTGCGCAGTTATTTTGTCGAGCTTGCTGCAAGTAGAATTGATGTAAAAGTGTCGGCGGTAATCATGGAGCGAGTTTTGGGTATGAAACTAAAGAATCGCCCTGCATCAGCCGGTTCCTTTGCGAGTAATATTCAGTCTTTCGAGGCCGTTCGCAGCTTTTTTAGCTCGATCACTTTAATTGCGCTCGTTGATCTTCCCTTCGTGCTTTTATTTCTTGTTGTTATTGCCATTATTGGGGTAGAGCTTAGCCTGCCAATTATCATCGGCGCAGTGCTTTTGCTGAGCTATGCATTAGCAGCACACAGAAAGCTTGAGAGCTTATCTGAGCAAACAATGAAAGCCAGTTCAATGCGAAATGCAGTCTTAGTAGAAAGTTTAACAAACATTGAAGATGTAAAAAGCTTTCACAGTGAATGTAAAACTCAATCTAATTGGGAAAAATCAACAATTTACATTGCTCGAGTTAATGCTCAAAGTCGTCTCATTTCATCTTCAATCAGCAATGCAGGCGCGTGGGTACAGCAATGTGTCGGTGTGGTGATCATGATGATCGGTGTGCATCTCATTATAGAAGGCGACTTAACTCAAGGCGGGCTAATTGCAGCCTATTTATTGTCGTCTCGAACTATGGCACCCATTAGCCAATCTGCGGCGGTACTTGCCCAGTTCCATCATGCAGCAATTGCTATGCATTCATTAAATGAAATAATGGAAAAAGAAGTCGAACGCCCCCCTGGTAAACACTGGCTAAGCCACCCTGTGTTACTCGGAGATATTGAGTTTAACGATGTGCGATTCAAATACTCAGATGAAAGCAATGAAGCGTTATGCGGTGTAAGTTTCAAAATAAAGGCAGGTGAAAAAGTCGCTATTTTAGGGCGTAATGGCTCAGGAAAAAGCACTGTAGAAAAACTTATTTTAGGTCTTTACGAACCCAATTCTGGATCAATTTTAATTGATAACAATGACATTCACCAAATTGACCCTGCAGAGCTTCGTCATAATATTGGGTATGTTCCCCAAACAATTTCACTATTCTTTGGTACCTTAAAAGACAATATAACGCTAAGTGCATGGCATGCAAAAGACGAGCAAATTTTATCTGCGTGCCAGCAAAGCCAGTTATTTGAGTTAATTAATTCACACCCTGACGGATTTGATATGCAAGTAGGTGAACAGGGTCGCCTACTCTCTGGTGGTCAACGCCAAGCGGTGGGGATCGCAAGAGCCTTGCTAAACAATCCACCCATTTTATTAATGGATGAGCCTACCTCAGCACTGGATCATAATAGTGAATCTAAGATCATTAATAACATAAAACGTAGCTGCCAAGAAAAGACTCTCATTGTTGTTACACATAGAACATCACTGCTAGAGCTTGTTGATCGGGTCATCGTATTAGATAACGGTAAAGTTGTAGCCGATGGACCTAAATCCCACGTTTTATCTGCTTTGTCGACTCATACGGTTGGAAAAGTATCATGAGTAAAAAAGACTTACCAATTGAACAACGCTCATTCGAACGTTTGAATAAAGCGATGGATAAGCAAAAAGCAAAGCGTCCATCTATATTTTCATATTTGTTTTCTCGTTGGTTATCACCGCCGAATACTCAAGATTGGGTTGTTGACGCGCAATGGGAGAAAATGCAACAACAGCCAGCCAGTGCCAGAGTATTATTGTATTTAATTTGCTTAACTATCGTCGCCTTACTTGTTTGGTCAGCATTTGCCCATTTAGATGAAGTTGCACGGGGTGAAGGCAGAGTGATCCCCTCTCATAAATTACAAGTTGTACAATCATACGACGGTGGCATGATAGAGCAAATTTTTGTTCGAGAAGGACAAATCGTCAATGCGGGTGATGTATTGGTGAAGATAGATCCAACTCGCTTTATCTCTTCATTTAGAGAAAACCAAGCAAAAATTTTATCTCTAACAGCGAAAGTTGAGCGACTTAAAGCGCTCACGAAAAAAAAGCCACTTGAGTTTACTCCCGACTTAATCGAAAAAGCGCCGGATGCCGTTGCACACGAACAGGCTATGTTTGAGAGCAGTAATCAAGAGCTGACACAACAAGTTACAATCCATAAGCGCCAACTAGAGCAGCGTCGCCAAGACTATGCCGAAGCGAGAGCCGCACTGCAACAACACACTAACTCTCTCAGTTTAGCGAACAGAGAACTTTCTGTGACACGGCCATTACTCCGTTCAGGTGCCGTATCTGATATCGATATAATTCGTTTGGAGCGCCAAGTTGTAGAGCACACAGGTGAGATAAACCGAACAAAAGCAGCAATAAACCGAAGCCTATCTGCCATCAACGAAGCAAAAAATAAAGTGACTGAAGTAGAGCTTGCGATGATCAACCGTTGGAGTAATGAGCTTTCAGAAGCACTTCTTCGCCTTGATGCCATTAAAGAAACAGAGTCAGGGCTGGCAGATAAGGTTACGCAAACGGAGATCCGCTCCCCCGTCAATGGGACCGTTCAACGCTTATTAGTAAATACAGTTGGCGGCATTTTACAACCTGGTAGTGATGCTGTGGAAATTATTCCCTTAGATGACCAGCTCGTTGTTGAAGCGAAAATCTTACCAAAAGATATTGCGTTTTTGCAGCCAGGACAAGAGGCTATGATCAAGTTCAGTGCTTATGACTTTGCCATTTATGGCGGCCTTGAAGCTCAGGTAACCCACATCAGTGCTGATACTATTACCGATGAAAGAGATAACACTTTTTATTTAGTGCAATTGAAAACGAACCGAAACCACTTTGCCGACAACCTAACGATTATCCCAGGCATGACAACTCAGGTCGATATTATTACCGGAAAAAAAACCGTGCTTGAGTATTTGTTTAAACCCATTTTAAGAGCAACCTCATTAGCCATGACCGAGAGGTAAACTATGAATGCCCTTCACGCCAGTGTAATGGAGTAACTATGCGCAGAAGTGTTTTTATCACACAAGATGAACTTGTATCTCCACATTGGCAATCTGCATTTGCTGACTGTAGCGTACAAACATCAGTGCCTAAACGGTTAATGGCTGATAGCCTAATTTGGCTACTTGCAGAGACACCTGATTGGCTCAATATTCTATCGAAACTCACTGAGCAAAGAATTCCTGTAATAGTGATGACAACAGAGCTTAACATTTCTCAGCTGTGTAAAGCCTTAGAGTGCGGTGCTCGTGGCTATATCGAAGCCTATGCCAGTAAAGCAATTATTGAGCAAGTTGCTGAAACAGTGAGTAAAGGAGGTATTTGGCTACCTGGGCAACTGTTATCAAACTTAGTTGGGGTGCTATCTAATCAGCAAATTCACTACCAACACAATTGCGATTTAACATGCCTAACAAATCGAGAAAAACAAGTCGTTGATGAAGTTGTCACGGGTGCAACAAATAAGCAGGTCGCACAAAAGTTAAATATCACAGAACGCACCGTAAAAGAACATATGAGTTCTATTTTCAATAAACTGCATGTGCGGGACCGCATGCAGTTAATGTTAGCGGTTAAAGGTCACTAATCTTTTTTACCTTCAACCGCCACAAGCCCATCAAAACCTAACCCCTTCAGTATCGTTTGATCACTTGGGCTTTTAACCCCTTCTGCCACCACTTTAATGCCTAAAGAGTGCGCAAGTGAACACACACCGCGAAGAAAACTTTGGTTATCTTCATTAAAGCTTATGTTATGGCAATAAACACTGTCTATTTTTATTAACTCTAAGCCAAGCTCTTGGATTTTATTTAATTTAGTAAACTCAGCCCCCACACGCTTAAGCGCGACTTTAGCGCCTATACTATGAACTTGTGAACAAAAGCTTCGAAACAAGGCAAACTCTTTAATTGCGAAATTTGCTCGCACCTCAAAGCATATACGCTTAGCAAGTGCAGGATACGCAGATAACCCTGTTAAAATGGACGCCACCGCCATATCATCTTGTAAAGTTTCAGCTGAAACTTCCATTCCTAAAAGCGTATCCCCTTGAATCTGGCCATACTCGTTAATCATTAGTTTCATTAAACTCCAATCAAGGCGAGCTAATAAATGCAAACGCTGCGCCCATTGGAAGTAAAAGCCAAAGCGATATTTTTCACCTTCAATTAATACACTTAAAGAAATTTGCTGCTGTATTAAGCGCTCATCAAAGGTTGTTACGGGGAATAACGCGATTTCTAATTGATTTTCTTTCAGCGCAAATTCTAATCTTTCTCGCCAAGTATCAATATCATTATGATTGTCTTGCGTTTGTTGTTTTTCATCTACATAAACACTGCAACCCGGTTTTGCTACGGCAACCTTCAAGCACTGATCGACTCGTTTTAAAAGCGTGGCACGGGTGTCATCAACTTCAATGTGTGTACAACTGTGTGATACCGCAAGCGCTACTGATTTATGCTCTGCAACAAGTTGCTCATGAGACTTTAAAATCTGCTCGCTCAAGGCTGCGAGATTACTCACATCGCTAAATAACACTAAAAAATCGACATGGGACATACGTGCAATTTGGCTTTGCCTAAAGCTATCTTCATTCGATTCTAAAAAAGAGACTAATGATTCTGAAAAACGACGTAAAAAGTCCACCATTTCAACGCGGCCAACTTCTTCTGTTAATGCATCCAAATTTATCACTCTGAATAAAAAGAGCCCCCCATGCCCTTGTGAGTTTTCTAAAAAGGTATCAAGAGTTGCATTAAAGTACTCTCGATTAGCAAGGCCTGTTAAGTCATCGTGTTGACTTTTAAAACGAATTTCTTCTAAGCGACGATTATCTTCTTTAGTAATGCGATTAAAACGTGTCGACAACAAATTCATTGATGACACAAGCTTAGCAAACTCATAGGTGCGCGGTACTTTTGACTTTATAAAGCGTTTTTCACTTAATGCCACCGCTTGTTTCATTACATCATTGAGTGGACTCAGAATTTTAGATAGAAAATAAGCCCCTGCAATACAAGCCGCCACTGCAACAACTAAAAAGCTAAAGAATAAATGGACAGCACTTTGCCACAGTGCATCTTGCGTATACTGGCTATGGCTTTCAACATACAAGGTACCAAATTGTTGCCAGCCATCACTCACTTGAGCAACGCCCGGCGTAACCTCTAACTTATAAAAATGCCTAAACCAACTCGGTGCGTTTAAAGTAAGCTCACCCGTATAAAGGCGTTTAATTATTGTTTTACCATGTGGGTCTTGTAGCTCAATTCGATGGTAATAACCAGTATCAAATGAGGCAGAGACTAAAAGCTCTATTTCAACAGGGTCTTTACTCATTTGACTCAACATCAAGGCGAGTGAGTTAGCATTATCTATATTTTTCATTCGCAACTCAGTCGTAAAGTACTCTTTTGCAGAATTAGTACTGATCAATAAACTACTCACAAAACCAATAATGATTAGTAGCAAAATAGCAATCCATAGCTCTTGCTTTAAGGTAATGGTTTTATTTCGTTTGAGTCTGAATAAATTAAATACCTTCACCATCGCACTCCTTCTTTGCGTGATTGCTCTAATATATGACGCCACCGTGATAGCCTAGCAGTCGGATCGGCCACACTCTTTGTTGAATTATTGGCCCACAAGCCTTTGCTGTTAAAGCTAAAAACAGGGCTAAGATCGGTCCGCTTAGCAGCAGGCAGTACCTTAACAATTAAACTGTCTAAAATAAGTGGTTGTGCATTCGGGTGTGTAAAGTAGCCAAGCACCATGTGCGCTTGTGTTTTTCGCGTACCAGCTAGTTGAGCTTTTACATAGATAAGCCGTAATTTATCGTCACTCACTCCAAGTGCTCTTAGGCTTATATACTTGGCAATTGCGTAATCTTCACAATCACCTAGCCCTTTTCCAAGCGTTTCAAGAGGGGTCGCCCAATAGTCTTCTTGCTTCCATAATTGAATATCAGTTTGATAACGCAGACTACGGGCAAAAAACTCGTTAACAACAAGTACCTGTTGTTGTTCGGGTAAATTAGAAGCCTGCTGTAACATCCCTTGCCACTGCCTTGCAACAGTGACCCTATTGGCACCGAAACGCTGCTGCATCTGTTGAATAAAAGTGGTAAATTCAATAACTAAGCGATCAGCTATTGCAGAGTGACTTAAACATAGAATAATGACAACGGTTAACCAGCAGGCATGAGTTCGCCAAGTTTGATTTAAGGCAATCGCATATGCTCTAAACAGCATAGACAATTCCTAAAAGGAGAAAAGCTTGGTTAAAATGATATGTTAATGCCATTATGCTTTTGTTAAAACTAACAGTCTTAAAAGCATAGCACCCAAGCTGCAACTATGAGAATTTAGTACTTAATAATAAGTCACTTTTTTTACTTCACGCGGTTTAATTTCACCAATATATAAGTCATGTACTCGTTTCATGTCCAGTTGTAACTCCGTGGCGTAAGTGTCGCCCACCGCATACGTTTTAATGACCTGAGCACCTTTGATAACACCCTGCACTTTGCTTTGTAGCTGATCGTTATGTGCAATGCTGTTTTGTACCGTCGTCCCTGCGGAAATCTTTTGCCCATAAACCTGTTCAGCTAACTCACGATATGCTTCAAGTTTTGAGGCTTTAATCGCAAGTAAAGTTCGTTGTGATTTGTTATCACTTGGTTGAGCACTAATGGGTGCATAACCAACAGCTTTTAAAATCGGGTAGTCATCAGGCTCGATATAAGTGTACTCGACGTGTTTATCAAAAATACTACTGCAACCACTTAGTGCAATACAGGCTGCTAGGCCACAAACTAACATTGCTCGCATAACTTGTTTCCGTTAAAAACTCATTTTCTACAAATATGCACGTTTAGTGCCAATCTGGTACATTACTTGCTCAGTACTTGGTATCAATGAACAGTGTCGCTAGGTATTTGCATGAAGTGTCTATTAAAAACGAGTTTATACAGCATGGGGCTGGCCTTTACTCTTGTTTTTTCTAACAATAGTTTAGCTCAATGGTTTGAATCTACAGGCCATGCAGCGATTAAAGATGGTGATACAAGTCAGGCCAAATCTGCCGCAATGAAAGATGCGATAACCCAAGCATTAGTGTTTTCTGGGGCGCGTGTTAGCTCTGTACAAACCCTGGTAGACGGAGTTTTGACGCAAGATCAGCTTAAAATTAGTAGCCATGGTGAGATCCAAAAAATAGAGCTTATTAGCGAAGATCGTCATAACGATACCTATGCAATTACACTTCGCTTAGATATTTTTCCAGAAGCTGAAGAATGCCCTGCAAATAAGTATGCTAAATTCATCGCAATAACACAAAGTCAGTTGGCCAACAGAGAGCAAGCGAGAATGGGCCAAATTTTTGACGTCAATAAAGCCATTAGTGAACAGCTTTATACTCGCTTGAGTAATACGCAAATGGCCGCAAAACCGACAGCCTATTACAATGTGCCGTTGCGCGTGGATCATTTTTTCACCCAACAGTATGACTACAGCGATGCATTACTCGAAGAGATAACCAGTCGTAGTAACTCACAATATGTATTACTCAGTCGTATCCGCGATTTATCGGTAAACCGTAAACTCAATAACGATTATGCATTTTGGCAAGATGATAGCTTTAAGCGTGCTTACAAAGCCGATTATGTTTTATTTGATGGCACCACTTACGAAAAGCTATGGCAGAAAAGTTACCAAACTGAGGGAATTTGGCCATACAAAAAAACCGACATCATTGATGTGTATAGCGACCGCTTTTGGGAAACCGATTATGGTCAAGCCATCAGTGAGGTAAACCAAACCCTCACTTATGACTTGCAAGCAGCTATGGCTTGTTTACCTACACAAGGCAAAATTTTGCATATTGAAAATGGCAAATTAATAATCAACCTAGGTAAAGCGCATGGTTTACAGCAAGGGGAGTTATTAAATATTGCTCATCACAACTACATGACAGATGCGCAAGGTAATAAACTGCCACATAAGATCACCACCCTTAATCAAGTGAAAATTACCCAACTCTATCAGCAGTCGGCTGTTGCCATGAGTATTGATGAGCAGCCATTACCTAACATTCAAATAAACGATATTGTTGAATTAGCTGCTGGCGAGTAAATGTTGCTGTAACCCTTTATGAGCATTTAGCCAAGCGGCTAATTGCTCTACTCCCGCAATATGTGGGTAATGCTTACGGGTTGCAATAACAACTTGCCGTTGTTGATTAGGTGTTATGGCCACATAATTAATTCCCTCTCGTGTTGTGCAAGCAAGTTTGGGAACAAATGTAATACCATCATCCATCGCGACCAAAGCAAGTAGGGTTTCGATACTATTGCCCTTGTATTGGTTTGAGACTTCAACCCCTGCCGAAAAGCAAAATTGCTCGGCTTGTTCTTTAAAGCAATGCCCTTCGTTTAACATAAGTAAGTCACAATCACTTAGCTGAGTAAGTGCAACTTTCTCTTTATTAGCTAATGCATGCTGCTCAGATACAGCCACTAAAAAGTCTTCTTTGTATAATGCTGATACATGGTAATTAGCGAGGTCTGGCACATCAGCGACAATTGCAATATCGATTTCTCCGTTATCAAGGGCGATAAGTGTTTGCGCGGTTTGCATTTCAATAAATGAAAAATGAGTTTCGTTAAAGGCTTGCTTCATTGATGTGAGCAAGGTTGGCAATAAGTAAGGTGCAATAGTGGGAATAATACCTACGTTTATTTTACCTTTAAGGGGATCATGCGAGCTTGCGGCAATTTCCTTTAATACTTGGGTTTGCTCAAGGATTGCGTTAATTTGTTCAAGTAACCGTTGACCTTGTACAGTCACTGTCACTTGTTTAGTGGAGCGATCAAAAATAGTTACCCCAAGCTCTTGTTCAAGCTTTTTAACTTGACCACTCAAGGTTGGTTGGCTCACATAACAGGCATCAGCAGCCTTTCGAAAGTGCTTAAACTGAGCCACCGCTTTTACATATTCCAAGTCTTTTAAGTTCATAGTACTCACCAACAATCAATAGCTTTTAACTATCATAGTAATAAAAACAAACGATTGGAACTATTACCTGTATAACCCCATAATAACACTCAACTAATCAAGAGGAATTAAACTATGTTAAACAATATTGAAGGTCAAAAAGTCCCTAACGTTACATTCGCAACACGCATTGATGAACAATGGCAATCACTAAC
Organism: Pseudoalteromonas arabiensis; assembly: GCF_001550155.1. Lineage (GTDB taxonomy): Bacteria > Pseudomonadota > Gammaproteobacteria > Enterobacterales > Alteromonadaceae > Pseudoalteromonas > Pseudoalteromonas arabiensis. Next base: position 232,351 of record NZ_LRUF01000024.1, on the reverse strand, counting down.
CAGTGATGATATTTTCAAAGGTAAAACTGTTGTACTGTTTGCATTACCTGGCGCATTTACACCAACTTGTTCATCAACACACTTACCACGTTATAACGAACTTGCGCCGGTATTTAAGCAAAATGGTGTCGATGACATCGTTTGTATTTCGGTTAACGATACTTTTGTTATGAACGCATGGGCACAAAATCAAGAAGCGCAAAATATCACGCTACTACCCGATGGTAACGGCGAATTCACCGATGGCATGGGCATGCTAGTCGATAAAAATGACTTAGGCTTTGGCAAACGTAGCTGGCGGTATTCTATGTTAGTAAAAGACGGCGTTATCGAAAAAATGTTTATTGAGCCACAAAAGCCAGGTGACCCATTTGAAGTCTCTGATGCTGATACCATGCTTGAGTACATTAACCCAGCGCAAGTAAAACCAAAACCTGTTAGTCTTTTTACCAAGCCTAACTGCCCATATTGCACAAAGGCAAAAGCATTGTTAGAAAGTAAAGGTTATGTGTATGAAGAAATTATTTTAGGAAGAGACGCTTCACTTACCAGCTTAAAAGCAATGTCTGGCCGCGAAACGGTACCACAAGTATTTATCGGTGGAGAGCACATTGGTGGCTCTGATGATTTAGAGAAACACTTCGCATAAGCAAACTGACACTAAGAGGGCTAACATATAGCTCTCTTAGTGCTCCACAAACCACCTTAAAACGCCTTTAGCACCAAGCATATTCAACATTACTCCCATTTATATTCAATATACCTACATTTTTATTACTTGTTTATTACATAAATTCCAGAATAAATCTAAAATAGCCACCAGCTACATTCACAGTCTTTGTGATGAAATTAAAAATGAACTAAATGGAACATATAAATGAATAAACTAATGCTAGGATTTCTACTTTCCTTAGTGGGGTTTAGCGGCTATGCACAAGCTGAATCAGTCGGTGCCATTGACCTACTTACCCACCCTGTCGGCATCATCTGTGTCGTTATTTTTATCTTTGCCTATGTATTAGTTATTCTTGAAGAAAAAATCCATTTACGTAAATCAAAACCCGTGCTTGTCGCGGCAGGGATTATTTGGACACTCATTGCCTGGCAGTACAGCGCGCAAAATATGTCTGAGTTAAGTACCGATGCATTTCGTCATGCTTTACTCGAATTCTCTGAGTTAATGCTATTTTTATTAGTCGCGATGACTTATATCAATGCACTTGAAGAGCGAAGATTATTCGATAGCCTACGTAGTTGGCTAGTAGTGCGAGGCTTTAGCTATAAACAACTATTTTGGATAAGTGGCGTAATGGCCTTTTGTATCTCTCCTGTGGCAGATAACTTAACAACCGCTTTGCTTTTATGTGCCGTGGTTATGAAGGTAGCCGCCGATGATAATCGCTTTATTGCTATGTCGTGTATTAATATCGTGATTGCTGCTAATGCTGGCGGTGCGTTTAGTCCCTTTGGCGATATTACCACCTTGATGGTTTGGCAGGCTGATGTCATAGAATTCACTGGATTTTTTGTATTATTTTTACCAGCATTAGTTAGCTATATTATTCCCGCGTTTGTCATGTCTTTCTTCATTAATAATAAACACCCTAAAACAGTGGATGATGAGGTTGAACTTAAGCGCGGTGCTATCCGCATTTTATGCTTATTTTTACTAACTATTTTAACTGCTGTCGTCCTAAAAACAGCCTTTGGCTTGCCGCCTGTTGTAGGTATGATGATGGGCCTTGGTTACTTACAATTTTTTGGTTATTTTCTTCGTGTTACTCTACCAGGCTCCCTTGCCAGAAAGCGTGCCATGGCTGAACGAGAAGGCGACAAAGAACGCCTCAGTCGCTTAGGTAATGTTGTTCCTTTTGATGTATTTAGTCGCGTATCTCGTGCCGAGTGGGATACCTTATTATTCTTCTATGGCATCGTTATCTGTGTAGGTGGTTTAGGCTTTATAGGTTATTTAGCACTCTTGTCTGACCTACTTTACACAAACTGGTCAGCAACAGGGGCAAATATCATCTTAGGGTTAATGTCTGCTGTTGTTGATAATATTCCTGTTATGTTTGCTGTGCTGCAAATGATGCCAGACATGTCTCATGGGCAATGGCTTTTAATTACCCTCACAGCAGGCATTGGCGGTAGTTTATTGTCTATTGGCTCTGCTGCGGGTGTTGCATTAATGGGCCAAGCAAGAGGTATTTACACCTTTAACAGTCATTTAAAATGGTCTCCGGTGATATTACTTGGCTACTTTGCTGGGGTTTTCACCCATTTATATTTAAACACGTCTTACTTTAACTAAGTTAACCAAGCCCTAAGCTACATGCCTAGGGCTTGTCTTAAAAACGAATAACAGCCGCGTTTACAGATTTATCCGCCTATAGATTACCATGTCGTAATTTGTCATGTTTTTGTCGTTAAAAAAATGCGCACAGGAAAAGCGGGGACCGACGGCGTACAAGGGGCGTTTGATACCTTATTCAAACCCAATGTTCATATCAAAATCATCATTGAACCATGGCGTACTGGTGCATTAGAAAGAGTAACAAACTAAGCCGGTTACTTTAAAGCTATTCAAGCTGTTGATACTGCTTGAATAGTTTAAAGCCATACCACCATCAGGTTTCTCAGTAAATATAACGACAAACTAAGCGAGTTGCCTACATTCAGTTTGATCATTCTTTACCGAGATGCTACACGGTTTTTTTTGGTTTGTTTTTAACCAAGCTCGGTGTTACTCTAATCGAAACGGATTTTAACTTATTGATAAATGGAATTATCGCATGACTCTCCAATTAGCAGACTATGAAATTAATATACGCTCATTTCACCCAGAGAAAACATTCGGCTGGTCAGGCCTCATGTTTGAAGGTGACAATCGGGGATTTTCTCTAAAACCTAGTGGTGTAAAACCAATAACATCTAGGATTTGGCATAGGTTATCTCTTTCTACATCAAAAGGAAAAATACTCACTAATAATACGGTTTCAGACCCATCAAAAGCACCTTGGGAGAGAGCAAAAAGAGTATATAATGGTGAATTAGCGCCAAAAGGACGCACTTTTCTTAAAAACAGAGCTTTTCCCAATAAACACATTTATCAATATAGGATGGAAGGTCAATATGGTGGCGTTAATCATGCTATGCCAGGTTCTCCTGAGATACAAGAAGCTTTAGGTTTCTCCTATGTTCCTACCTTAAATGTTAAATACAAAATTGTTATAGATATTGATAGACAAAATGGTCACATGGACATTGTTACTTATATTACTGGCGATGGTTTTCCTAATTGTGAGGCGTTTATAGTCGGCCCTGGTGGGCAGGCGGTTTCACTGGGGGTACACGTTAGAAAAGGAGCGGCACCTGTGAGTTTATCTTTAAATGCTGACTATCCAATGATAGCAAGCGCAATACGATTACCCCTCAATAACAATGGTAGTTTTAAAGGAACTGTAGGTGATGAGCTTTTTAGACAAACCAATAAACAACCAAAACTAAAGTTCCAAAAAATAACTTCTTGGAATCAACGCTTTACATCCATCCCTGCCAACAGTGGTCACTGTATGTTACTCGAAAAAGCAAGTTTAAAATATTGCTTTGATGGTTTACTAAAATAAAGGTAACTCAATGGAAAATTCCTTCAATACTCATTTTTTTAAAATACTGCTAGTCGGGTTCATGATCACGTTTTTATCAGCCTGCACAGAAGTACAAAAAAGAGAGCCTGCAATTTACCTAATACCTGATGGATACGTAGGGTCTTTATATATTGTATTCAACGCACCAAATGGTAAACCTCCCAAATACGAGGGTAATTCAAGGGTGTATCATATTCCTCCATCAGGTGTGCTTGTAACACAAATGGATGCCAATGAAGGTTGGAGTGAAAGCAGTGAAATTAAGTACTTCTCTGTGAGTAAGTCCGGTAAGCGAACTCCTATATATGAATCGTCAGAAAATACACCAAAAACTGAACGAACCGTTTATGTCGGTGGCTTAGGGCATTCAGGTCCAATATACGGCTGTACAGTCATAAATAAAAACTTTACGGTTGGTACAGATGCTGAGCAAAGAAATACCAAAAAATTACTCACGATTTTTGAAGCGATCAAAGTAAAAAATATTGATAAAAAACTATTTGAAGGCATGTGTTAAGGCTTGCTCATTGTAATTTCTATGGAGCTCTACAACTTCAAAAGGTAACTCAATGAAGTTTCTCAAAATATCGCTTACAGGTTTAATAATCGCATTACTCTCAGCTTGCACAGAAGTAAAAGAAAGAGAGCCTGCAATTTACCTGATACCAGAAGAATAAGTAGGGTCTTTATATATTGTATTCAACGCACCAAATGGTAAACCTCCCAAATACGAGGGTAATTCAAGGGTGTATCATATTCCTCCATCAGGTGTGCTTGTAACACAAATGGATGCCAATGAAGGTTGGAGTGAAAGCAGTGAAATTAAGTACTTCTCTGTGAGTCAATCAGGTAAACGAGCTCCCATAAGCACTGTTTCAGAGGATCCCCCTGATAATACAAGAGCTATATATTCTGGTGGCTTAGGTGAAGCAGGCCCCATTTTTGGTTGTACGGTGATTAATAAGAAGTTTACGATCGGCACGAAATCACAGAGAACTGACTTACCTAAGTTACTCACGATTTTTGAAGCGATCAAAGTTAAAAATATTGATAAAAAGCTATTCGAAGGTATGTGTTAGGCTTATTTATTGCCATTTTTTCTGAGCTTTGATTTTACTCTAATGGCCTGCAAAGAAAGGCTACAGGAATGTAACCTATTGATTTTATTGGTAGCCCCTACAGGAATCGAACCTGTAACTGCCCCTTAGGAGGGGGCCGTTATATCCATTTAACTAAGAGGCCACTTAGCTAAGAAAATTATAACGGGCTAACCCTTTTATAATCAAGCCTTTAGTTTTGGCTAATTTTATTTGATACTGGCGGTTTGAATTGATTCATTTTGTAGCACAAAATAAGGGATGACCTTTTGTGCGCTTGCAGTGACTTGTTTTGAATTTAAGTTTATCACTCTGGCATTCACTTCTACGCCGGTGTTACGGTAGATCAAGGTGCCCGAAAGTACATGGCTGGCAATTTGACGCTCTGCTAGCTCTTCCACTTTACGTGTCATGACAAAATCGCCACGAGGAGTCACTTTAATCACATCCATCGCTTTGAAATCAACCACACCAAAGCCGAACTTTTGTAACTGATACATCATTGATTCTGCAATCTGGTTACCAAGCTGAGAGCTTGTATCAAGGCTGGCATCTAATTCAACGAATGTGGTAATTGCGATACCAAGCTCGGCCTCTTGTTGCATTGTATCAACTAACTCTAACGCCATTTGCTCAACATAGTTAACCAGTGTTTTATGATGTTGATACGGCACGAATAGTCTATCGTTCGTATTGACTTGCTGCGCTTGATTTTGTTGCTCTTGCAATAAAGCAGCATAATCTATTTGCGTTGTTGAAGTATTCGCTTTTGGCTCTGGCTGTGGCTGCTGTGCAAGCATTTCACAACCTGTTAGGGCTAAGCATAAAGCGATTGAAAGAAAACGTTTCATAATTTACTCACTTGCCTGCTTTAGCATAATACCGTCACTACGGTTAGTACTGTCGAGTGCATCAACAACCGACTGTGGAATAAACCCTTGAGCAGAGCCAACGACCGCTTTACTGGTAATGCCAACAATACGCGCATTCACAAGCACACCACCTTGGTGATTAACTAAAGTGCCTGCCAGTACATAATTAAAGTTTTGCTGCTGGCTTAATTCTAAATAGTCTCGACTAAACACGAAGTCACCTGTGGGGGTAACACGCATATAATCTGTTGTTTTAAAGTCGATAACTGGCACGCCAAAGGTATGTAATTCGTGCATAAAGCTTTCGGCAATTTGATTACCAAGTAATGAACCTGCATTGTAATCAGCGTCTAGGTATATAAAGCTAGACACCGCAAGTGGTGTTTTATCGTTAACGTATTGCAGGTTTTCAACCATATCCTGCATGATGCCTCGAACATAGTGATTAATGTTCTTTCGTGTTGGCGCTGCAGTAAATGTACTGTCGTTCATTACCACTTGGTTGCTTTGAAATACGCTTGTGCTTGTTTGCGGCGCAGCAACTTCACGCTGTGCGCTAACAAGCTGAGGCTCATCACTGTATGTTTTTTCGTTATCCGCTGTCAGCATCGAAGAACAACCAAAGCCTAAAGGAAGGCATAAACTTAAAAATAAACGTTTCATTGATAATTCCTCTTAATATTCACTACGGTATAGCTGACCATCACGCTGCTGCACTTTCTCATTTCCCCACATAACATTAATAGGAATTTCAGTACTGGCAGCCGACACTATTCGCTGATCTTTTGTATTAACTAGGCGCGCATTAACTATGTAGGCATGTTGTTGCCGTGTTAATGTGCCTGTGATGACAAAGTCAATATTCTGACGTTGACGTAACTTACTCACATCACGACTTAATATACTATCGGCCGTAGGCTGTAAATTTAAAGTATTTTCTAAACGGTATTCAATGGTATGAAAACCCAGTTGTGTGAACTGAGTCATTAAACTCTCTTGGATTTGTTGGCTCAAGCCATTGCCTTGATTGCTTGCCAAGCGAGTACCTAAGCCATCAGCCATATAAAAACTGGTTACAGCAATACGAGCATTGCCTTTGTAAGAGCCTTGAATGCGGCTTAATTGACTGCTTAAATCTGCAACATATTGATTAACAGTGTAGGCTGCCATGCGAGCTGTAGGCGCATCGGTTGATACAACTGGTTTTGTCTCTTCTGTGAGACTACAACCAGTCAGTATAAAAAATATAAAACAATGTAAAAGTCGCATAATTGCCACCCTCTATGAACATAGCAATGTACAAGCAAGGATTATGCCTAATAATATTTACATGCCTGAAAAGGGTTTATTGGTGTATTGGGTGACAAGGCAATTGACTTCTTTTTGCTTTAATAACTGGCAATCCTTTTCAGCCATTTGCTTCTCTTTATAAGCGCCTATTTTCAATCGGTGATAAACCACATTGTTAACTTCAACAGCCTCAACGTTAACCGCAAATTGACCTGTAAACATACTTGGGGCTTTACTTTTTAACTCTTCTAAACTTCGCGTTAATCGCGCTGTTTCTGTGACAGAGGCAACTTGTAATGCAAATAATGGCTGCTCGGTATAAGCATTACTCTTAACATCAACAGGTTCAACAACTTGTTCACTAACGGGTGAGCTTTTAGCTTGGTTTTCTGTTTGCGACTTGGCAAGATCATTTAGTTGGGTAATTAGTAGATTTAGATCATTTTCAATTGCGATAAGGCGATCAATGCTAGGTTTAGCTTGTTGCCACTGCGCTGCACTTTCTTTTAAGCTATCGAGTTCTTGTTGAGTAATTTGCACACTATTTTGCGGTGTGGAAGAGTGTTTGCTATTTGTTGATTGACACGCAGATGCCAGTAAACAAAGTAAAACAACACTAAAATGACGCTTTAACATTATAATTTTCCCTAAATTAATAACTAACCGTATATGGCTCAACATCACAGTTAAGCTTATAGCTCTTTAATACGCTGCAAACTTGTGTAAGTTCATCGCTTTGAGTTTCAGAAAACGCGGCTGAGAGAACAAACTCTTTATCACTTTTTTTGATATAAAAAGGATCTAAAATAGCGAGTTCTGATAATGGTTTTTTCACAAGATAAAGATATGTTTTTAAGATAGCGAGTGATGAAAACTGCCCTAACTTAGCAATGTAACCATCTTTTACTTGTTTAGGCTTTAATACTAGATCAGCGCCAACAACAACTTCGCCACCAGCTGATAAGTTAAGGGTCACATGTTGGTTATCTTTTAATGATTTTTTGTCTTTATATTCATCATCTATCACTGCTTTATATTCGCCTGGGCGAAGGTCTGTAAACAAGTAATAGCCATCATACGCGGCTTGGGTTTGCGACACCTTTTTCCCTGTTTTATCAATGAGTGAGATGTTCGCAAACGGTTGCACTTTCATATTTTCATCTTGCGCAACATACACAACCCCTTCAACTTCACTGCTGTTGTTGAGCGCTATATCAATATATTCTATAAATCCGGCTCTGGGAGTAACAGAAAAACCATCATTAGCAGCGACCAAAAATGGGTCTGGAAAACTATCGGGATCAATAACAATATCGGTCGTTCTATTCGCAGGCATACTCGTTAGCAATGCGATGCCGTTTTCATCAGTGACTGCTTGACGATAATTTTGCACACCTTTGACTTTAACACCTGCAATCCCATGCTCACTTTCATCCTTGATACCATTGTTATTGGCATCTAAGTAAACGTGAGCCATCAGAGTACCTGAGCGTGCTAAACTTCGTTTGCTAGAAAAGATACCAGTGCCTTGGCTAGCATAACCTAGGCTAAAGCGGCTAAATAACCCTACTCGCCAACGATCTTCACTGTCGTAGTTAAGATTACTATTTAGGCTAAATCTATCAGATTGCCAATTAAGTCCAATCTCCGCTGACTTTACATCATCGATAAGCGAGTTGCGAAGTGTCAATTCACCTTGCAACTGTGATGTTAAGCTACGATTAAATTGGGCCTCATATGACTGAATAGAGTGCTGAGGACTCATACTGTAATCCAGACTAAAGCGGCTAAAAACTTGGCCAAATCGCCCTTGGAGTCGAACGTTACCCAACAAGATAGAGTCATCGAGCCTGCTGTCTTTTTGCCAACTCAAGCGGTGATTAAAGGAAAAGCCTGAGTAAGCATAGTTCATGATATTCTCGAGCTTTAGGCTGTCATATCGGCTATCAATATCAGTGTAATAAGCGTTGTTTTGATAGTTAAGTCGACCGTATTGATTTTGAAAGACCTCTCCAGAGATATTAAATTCATAATTGCTTGATGAACTCATTCTTTGCTGGCTGCTTTGACGATTAATTAAACGCTCTCGTTCTGATGCACGAAACCTTAACGCTTGCTCGGCAATTTGCCCTCTTGCGGTAAACTCAAGCTCGCTTTCATCTTCATTGTTTTGCTCGTAATCTAGGTTAATTAACAGGCGGTCAAAAAGGCTCACATTACTACCGATCGCTAGGTTTTGAGTGTCATCTTTATACTCACTTTTTAAACCCGCTATACCGCCATACACTGAGATATTATCTGTTAATGCTGTATCGTAACGACCAGAAAACAACCAGCCTGGGTTTTCAACATAATAATTCGATTGGTTAAATAGCTGGTGCCCTTGCTCTGTGATTGAGAATTCATAAAACGACTCTCCCGCAGACAAGCTAGTGCCATCAATCAAGTATTGTTCAGTCTTTCGCTCCACTTGACCTTGCGGTCCATAAAAAATAAGCTCAAAGTTATTGGCGCCATACAGTAAGTCTACATTTTCAAATATATACCTACCGTCATTAAGACTAAGTAGCTGATTAATTAAAACACCATTTTGATACAACTCGACATCCCAGCCGGGTTGGATATTGCCAATGATGTTAACCTGATTAGTATTAACGGGCTTAAATAGCGGTTTGTTAGTTACTTTTGCACCGCGAGCATAATTGCTATTAAAACGGTTCCCTATTTGCGTTGCCAGTACATCACCAAACTCAATTCTATTTGCAGCTAAAGGGCCAAGTAGCTCTGAATTTAAGTCTTCACGGCTAAATGTGAGTCTTGAATCAGTAAGTAAGTCACCATCACGACCCGCAAAGTAGTATTCAGCATTTAAGTAAGCAAGATCATTAGCACCAAGAATAGAGTATCCCGCAGAGCTTTGTTGATCATCTGCTGTCATGCTAATTTGGATATCTGCCATAGGAGAGGACACAGCTTGATATGGGCTTTCTTTCCACGGTAGTGTTGGCTCAGAGTAACGTGCTGTTTGGCTTAGCTCTCTTTTCTGCCGAGCTAAGCGTGCTTCTATGGGTAATCGTGCGTCAGAGTTTATGTAAAGTTCAAGTGTTGAGTAGTCTACAGCCATTGTTAAATCAAACACTTGCTCAAGTAATGTTGAAGCAACAAAAATATCTTGCTGATCAACGTGTAACTGTTCTTGAGCTATTGAAAATGTCCGACCTTTAACGGTTATGGTCATTTTTGTTGTATCAAGCACAAAGGTATTTTCTGGATTAATAAACCAGCCCTTAGCAATACCTGTATGACCATTTACATCAATTACGAACTCTACGGTTTCAGAGAAGCTCAGCAAGTCGACCCATATTCCTTGCTGACTTTTAACAGCTAATACTTCTCCTAAGTAGCTACGCTTTAAGTAAGCTGAAAAAAACAACAACTCCCCAACAGGGATCCCTTCCCCATTCATTTTTTTATTGAAATCTGTTGCTGTTGCCTGAGAATCAGCGCTTTCTCTTTCAGAAGCTTTTAACTGTTGTAACTGCTGCTGCATTTTCTTTAATGAAGCAAATACAGCCTGATAATTTTTTTCAGCTGCGACGGGGGCGCCAGTGGCAAACATTAAAAGACAAAATAAGAGACGTTTCATTTACTGCAAAGAATTAAAATGCTGAGACGTGAAGGTCGTCGTTTTAGTCGAAAAAACTTGCCCTTGATACTCTTTCAACCCCGAGTAAGTGATGCGTATTTGGCTATTTTCTTGTAGCTTCATATTATCAAATAAGGGCAAAGTTAAAGAAACGTTATCAAGCTCAGGATAAATGCTGAAGTCATTTACCATAGCAATTTTTTGCTCTTCTTTACTTCCTGATAGAGTTTGAAAAACTTCCACTTTTCCGAATGAACTATAATCGCCAGAATGATTAAGGCTAATGCCAAGTGATGGTTTTGCATCATTTGTTAAGTATTTTACTGAAGCAATATCAACCTCAGGTAGCGCAGTTCCCTGTCTTAAGATCACAGGAATTGAATAACTTAAAACCATGTCTAAACGAATACCAAAGCTTTTACTATTACTTTTATGTTCATTGGGTAGCGCTTTAAAGACCAAGTGAGAACGATATTCTTTATCTGCCAGACCTTTAGCTTTGCGAAGGGCTATTTTCACAACCTGCCTTTCTCCCGGCGCTAACCTCACTTGAGAAGGACTCAAACGCATCATACTGGCCAGTGAATTAGGGTTAACCTGATCGTCGGTCAGCGTTATATAGCCACCTTGCGGCTTCGCTACTTTCTCTTGCCATTCAAGGCGGTAAGTTTTGCTCTCATTAGAGTTATTTACCACAATAACTTTAGCGACTCGTTGCCTGTCATCAAATGCAATACGTGTTGGCGAGATCAATAAGTTTGCATATACAGCAACACTATGAAAGGTTAGTAAAACAATAAAGCAGTATAGAAAGTATCTGTACTTCATAAAATTCCATTAAAAGTCTACGGTTAATGAGACGGTTGCATCATAATAACCATCATTATAGCTGCTACCATCACCACTTGTGCTTATCTGCCCACCCACCGTTAATACAGCACTGCCGTATGAGTCAGTGACCAAGGTAGGGTTATAAATCAATCGATTGAGATAAAAGCGTTGGTTATTGTGTAAATTACTAAGTGGTTGGTTATTCACATTATCACTAATGGTAACTTGTATTCTTGCTCCATAGCCTTCAAACAATAACTCGGCAGCGCGCCCTTGTTTAACAACATAAATACTGTTGCTGCTCGCGCTAGTATTGCTTGGCAAAACAGTGACAGAGCTAACACTTGAGTTGTCTGTAATAGCCAGTAGACCAAAGCTAAGTGGTTCAAGCTCAGTTATTGCTTGTTGTGCAACAGAGCCTGCGCTCAATAAAAGAGCACTTAATAGACAAAAATGCGTACGCATAAGTTATGCCTGCTAACACTTAGCAGGCACTCTATGTTAGTAATCTAATTGCAGTGTAAATGTACCGCTATAAGTACCATCAATATAATCGAGAGCCGGAGTTGTGGCATCTGTTGTTAGTGTTCCACCCACATTGAATGTTGCCTCACCATTGGCATCTACTTGAATTGTGGTTGTGGCTGCAGAGTTAGGGTTTGCACCAGTTAATACATAATAAGTAGGCGAAGCTAACACAAAGCCTGCAGTGCCAGCTGGTGCTGAATCAGGTGCTATGGCCGTCTCAGTTGGGTTTGTGATGTTTAAGGTTGCAAAAGGTGATACACCTGAAACACTGAATGACGCTGGTGTACCAGGTACAAGGATAGCAATTTCAGCTAAGGCAGCATTTGTGCTGGCTGTCGTCGCAGATGTTGCTGGGTTAGCAGATAACACTAACGTTGCTGTTTCTGTCGACGCTGTATCTGCTTTGGCGCGAATTGTACCAAAATCTAGGTCGCTGTCTTTTTGCAGTGTAAATGCGTTTTGTACCGTTACACCGGCTTGAAAAGTAGTTTGCTCAGCAACAACGTTGAACGTTAAAAGTGCTGATGAGGTCATGAGTGCTGCTATCTTTATTGAGTTTTTCATATGCATTCCTAAGATATGATAAAAAGTTTCAACCTTTTATTCAGGTTAAATTAAGTATCGGCAAAATGCATTATTTTATTAGGAAAAAATGTACTTTTTTTATTGTTTTAAATCAAAAAGAGTAAAACGATAAATTACAAATCAACACCTTTAAATTCTGTGGTCTCACAATGGCTATAAATAAGTTCAAAAACTTGGCAGAGTTTGTTCGCCTCTTGCTCTGTTTGTAGCGGCCCAGCGACAAGGCTATAAAGTGTTTTAGAAGCTGATGATTGCGTATTCATTTTATAACTAAGCATATTATAAAGATTAGGATAACGATTTTTAAGTTGGCCTAATTGGGCTCTCACTCCCCGCTCAACTAAGTAACTGCCAATTTTCACACCATGAGTAGGTGATGCTGTGTTTGTGACTTCATTCAAATTTTGATTTACCGTTGTAGACACCTGCTCAGTGCTACCATAGCTAACAACTTTAGGATCGCTTTGCAGCTTTTTAGGTAATTTATCAACGTCAACTTGTACCGCAAGTGCTTGTATCAGCATCAACAAATCAGCTTCAATGGTATTTAAATGATCTATTTGTTCTTTTTTAGTATCCCACTCAACTAAAAGTTGTTGAAGCTCCTCACGATTAATATCTGACTCTTCATAAGAGTTTGAATCTGAGAAACTACACGCCTGTAGTAAAATAAAAAGTGTAAAGACAATAAACCGACTCATTAAAAAGCTCACCCTAAAAAACGACTCTACTTCCAAGCAAAAAAAGTGCCATTATAGCACTTGTACCTGTCGAATTTCAGATAGAAAACCATTCTTTGAATAAAAACTAAAAGTTCACTCGGTTATCTGTATAGCTACTTACCCAGCAATCAATCCCTTGGCGCTTAATAGCCTCACAGTCAGCTTTCGCGTTCTTCAAATATTTATAACCGCCAAATTTCAAACGATAGTAGGTATGCTGATCTATATCTGCAACTTCCATATTCAAAATTGGGGATCCCTGAAAAATATGGGGGGCAAGTCTTTGCATTTTTCTAAGTGCAATCGCTAAGCTTTTTTCACTATTAACTGACGCAAGTTGAAGAGCAAATAAGTAGTTATGCTGGGCGCTTATTGACCCTGAGCTCTGAACATCCCTCGTCTTGACTGCTGATAAATGTGTTGGGGGATCAATCGAAGCTGAACCGCTGGTGTGCATATTTGCGTTTAGAAAAAAAGGCGAATCAAATTGCTCACCCACAAAAGTAACCACCTTGATAGAGGCACTCAAAGCGGCTAATTTACTATTTTGAAGAGATACTAGAGAATCACTGCTGCAACCAGACACAAATAGTAATACCAACAAACACACACTATGTTGCAAAGGCTTTATGCAATGTTTAATAAACATGATTCTAAAATATACCATTGTCAATTTGCTTGTTCACAGGGCTGACTGCGCGCATGTGTTTTTCACCTTTAAGTGCACTAAAAGTTAAACTTAATTTAAAGAATCTCGCGTACTATTTTTGTTATATTTTAGTACCGTACTTTATTAGCCATAACAAAAACTTATTGCTTAAGTTTTCATATTAGATGACCTAAAGCAATAAAAATTAATTTCGTTAAAGGTATTTTTACAAAGTATAGCTTAATTTAGCTACCCTTTGCTGCTTGGTAAGTGCTTTACTTAACTTTCATATTAACAACACGTTAAGATAAAGATATATCAGAAAAGTCCTCAATTGAGTAATAATCAACAATTACATCTGTTATGTAAATAATAAAAAAGTGCCATATAGGCACTTTTTATTAACTTTGATTACTTATACTAAACAGTTATTTAGCTAGCGACTTTATAAACTCTGTCAACTCGCCTTTAAATTCATCACGGCGTAAGGCAAATTCAACAATCGCTTTCAAATAACCAATTTTGCTGCCGCAATCATGGCTTTTGCCTTTCATTGAATACGCATCCACGGTTTCTTTTTCCATAAGCATAGCAATGGCATCCGTTAGCTGGATTTCATCGCCTGCCCCTGCTGGCGTTTTAGCAAGCAATGGCCAAATATTCTTGCTTAACACATAACGGCCAACCACAGCTAAATTTGATGGTGCTTGATCGACAGGCGGCTTTTCAACCATATTTAGAATTGCAGCACTTTCACCTTGCTTAATTTTGGCATCACCTAAGTCAACAACACCAAATTTATCAACTTCATTATGCGGTACTGGCTCAACCATTATTTGGCTTTCACCGGTATTTTCAAAGCGGGCGATCATTTCAGCTAAGTTGTCTTTTTTAAGGTCGCTCGCCACATCGTCAATAATGACATCAGGTAATATAACAACAAATGGCTCGTCACCAATAATCGGTGCAGCACAGTTAATTGCGTGTCCTAACCCCTTTGCTTCCCCTTGACGTACCTGGATAATCGTAACGCCTTTTGGGCAAATAGACTGTACCTCAGCAAGTAGCTGACGTTTTACACGTTTTTCAAGGGTTGCCTCTAATTCAAAGCTAGTGTCAAAATGGTTCTCGATCGAGTTTTTACTCGAATGCGTAACAAGAACAATTTCTGTAATCCCTGCTGAAATCGCTTCATTTACAACGTATTGAATCAAAGGACGGTCAACAATAGGCAACATTTCTTTCGGTATGGCTTTTGTTGCCGGTAACATGCGCGTACCAAGTCCAGCAACTGGGATCACTGCTTTCATGATTTCTCCTTAACTTTATTATTCTTAAACTGAAAACGGATATTTAATCGCATCATGGCATTGATAGCCAACGACTTCAAAATCATCTTTAGTAACCCATGTTTCTATATCGTCCAGCGATTTTATCTTTGGGTTAATCTTCAGTTCTGGCGATGCAAATGGCTCACGCTTTAGCTGTACATCACGCATCAACTCTAACTGGTTCTCATAGATGTGCGCATTGGCAATTTTATGATACGCCTTACCAGCTTTATGACCGGTAATTTGCGCAACCAAAGCTAACAATACAAAGCATTGAATTTGATTAAAATTCAATCCAAGCGGCACATCACAGCTGCGTTGGTATGAGGTTAAGTATAGGGTATCACCTAACAAAGAAAAGGTGTGGGTATGCATGCAAGGACGTAAGCAACCAAGTTCAAACTCACCTGGGTTATAAAAAGTGATAATTTCACCACGGTCGTCAATGCCTTTTGATAAGTTATCGATGACCTTTTTAAGCTGATCAAGGTGGCTACCATCAGGGCGTTGCCAACTGCGGCCTTGAACACCGTAAACACGCCCCATGTCGTCTTCGCCACGACGATGTGGGTTATCAAGCCACGCTTTGTTTTCGTTCGCATTCGCGTTCCATGTCATGCAGCCAATGTCACGAAACTGCTTAGCACTGTCATAACCGCGTAAATAACCTAAAAGCTCAGCAATAGCCGCTTTATAAAAACTTTTACGCGTTGTGATGAGCGGAAACTTATTATTTGCCACATCATATTCAAGGTCGGCATTAATTACGGTTAAACACTTAGTGCCTGTGCGCTTATTTTCTACCCACACACCTTCATCAACAATGCGTTGACATAAATCTAAATACTGTTTCATTGCTATGCTCTTGTTATGCTTTGCTAGGGACGCGTTGCTGCGGCTTTTTATAGGCCCATATTATCAAACCTAGACCACCAATTACCATTGGTAGCGAGAGTATTTGACCCATCGAAATCACACCGGCAAATAAACCTAAGTGAGCGTCTGGCTCACGGAAATATTCAACAATGAACCTAAACGTGCCGTAACCCAATAAGAAAACACCAGCAACACTACCCGCTGGACGTGGCTTTTTAATAAACCACTGCAGGATTAAAAATAACACCAAGCCTTCTAAAAATGCTTCGTAAAGTTGTGACGGATGACGCGGCTCTGGCCCACCCGTTGGGAATACAAATGCCCAAGGTACGTCAGTCACTCGGCCCCAAAGCTCACCATTTATAAAGTTACCAATGCGCCCTGCTAATAAGCCTAACGGTACCAGTGGTACGACAAAATCACCTACCTCGAAAAGTGACTTTTTACGCGTCCATGCAAATATTGCTATTGCAGTGATAACACCAAGGGTTCCACCGTGAAAAGACATGCCTCCTTGGTCGATTCTGAATAAATAAAGAGGATTTTCAATGAAGTAGCTAAACTGATAAAACAATACATAGCCTATTCGGCCACCAAGAATAACCCCTAACATCCCGTAAAAAAGTAAGTCGCTAACCTGTTCTTTAGTCCACCCTGAGTTTGGTTTTGCAGCTTGACGGTTAGCAAGCCACATCGCTAACGCAAAACCAATTAAGTACATTAAGCCGTACCAACGCACGCTGAGGGGTCCTACTGAAAAAATAACCGGATCAATATCTGGAAATTGAAGAGCCATAAAAATAAAAACCTTTAACTAAACACCATTTTAAGTGCAATTATTACAAGTAATAACGCGAATACTTTTTTTATTGTTGTCACCGGCAGGTAATGAGTGGCTTTAGCACCTATAGGCGCTATTAGCGACGAAGTAACCACGATGCCTAGTAACGCAGGCAGATATACAAATCCCGCAAAACCATCACTCAAAGAAGTCACCTGCCAACCTGCTGATACATAACCAACTGAGCCAAATAACGCAATGACAATACCACAAGCCGCAGCACAACCGATGGCCTTTTTTATATCTACAGAGAAATAATGCAGTAACGGCACAATGAGTGCGCCACCACCAATACCGATTAAACCCGATAGCGCGCCCATTATGGCACATAAAAAACCAAGAATAGGACCCTGTGGTAAAGATTTTTCACTTGCCGCTTTTTTTCGTGTTGATAACACCATACGCAGTGCAATAAACACAACACTTCCTGCAAACACAAAACGTAATAATTGTTCGGGAATTAAACTCGCTGCAAACCCACTGATAAGGGCACCAATGCCCACCCCAGTCATAACCCAAGGCGCTATTTCCCAAGGGACGTTAGCATTGCGATGATGAGCAAACGCTGAAGAAGTTGATGTAAAAATAATAGAAGCAAGCGATGTAGCAATGGCAATCACTAATACATGCTCAGAATCAGCCACATTAAAAGCCACTAGTAATGCGCTCAGCGCAGGCACAATAATTAAACCACCGCCGATACCAAGCAGTCCTGCTAAGAAGCCAACAACACTGCCTAAAATTGCGCAGTAAGCCATCAAAAGTATTACATCATGCATAAAACACTCATATATTCACTTTGTTATATACATATATTAAACTAATATATATACCCAAACCACCTCAAGATGCGAGTTTCAGTTGGAATTAAAAGCGATTTAGGCAAGGCATTGATTGCAAGTAATAGTGGTTCTATTGTTAAAATCAATAACGCAGTATAAATCGCTTTTAAACCAACCCTTTGGGCATTTCACAGGCACCTACTCTCATCGTTGTTACTTCTTAAAAGGGACTGCCATTGTTGCAAAGTAACGCCTTGATATTAAGCACCTGTGAAACGCTGAATTCTACATCTTGAGGTGGCTTGGGTATAGGTGCTTCACAGCACAATTTCCGATCATGTATGCTCTTGGCTAGGTGTGTAAAATAACTCACCGAGTTGATGTTCAATCATAAAATTTCGGGTCAAGCGTAATACGTGCTTGGCGGTAGGTTGAATAAGACACTGCTGAAGTAAGTGTTCCATATCACTGACTTTAAGACGCCGTAATACAAACTTAATTTTACTAATCGATGCATAGTTCATACTTAAACGACGATAGCCCATTGCTATCAGTAATAAGGCGCCTTCGGGGTCTCCCCCAAGCTCACCACACAAACTAAATGGCAATTCATGGTTTTGACACTCTTGCGCTACTTTAAGCAATACTCTGAGCACACTTGGATGATACGGGTTAAATAACTCTGCAACACGTGCATTTGAACGATCAACTGCGAGCATATATTGCGTTAAGTCGTTGCTGCCCACAGAGCAAAAATCGACTTTTTGCGACCATTCTTCAAGCATAAAGACGCTAGAGGGTACTTCTAACATCACGCCTATTTCTGGGCGCTCAATTGCTTGCTCTGGAAATTGCTCTTCAAGCTCAAAATAAGCCTGCTCTAAAAGCTTAAGTGACTCTTCAACCTCTTCTGTTCCGCTAATCATAGGCAACATTATTTTTAAATTACCCAAGCCTATATTCGCTTTAAGCATAGCTTTGAGTTGATCTAAAAAGAGCTCAGGATGATCAAGCGTCACGCGAATACCACGCCAACCTAAAAATGGGTTTTCTTCACTGATATTGAAGTAGTCTAAAACTTTATCGCCACCAATATCTAACGTGCGCATCACCACAGGATTGGGGTGATAACATGTTAGCACCTCTCGATACCAATGTTCTTGATCTGATTGAGACGGGAATTGGCCTTTTTGCATAAACCAAGCTTCAGTTCGATATAAACCAACACCGTCACACAAGCGTTTATTATCATGCTCGGTATTCATCTCAAGGCCGGCGTTTAAAAGCAAGCTGATATGTTCACCGTCTAAGGTAATGGCCTCAAGATCTTGCTCAGCTAAAAAGCGATCATTTAAAAGGGCTTCTTGGTATTTAAGCTGACTGTATTTATCGTGCAGTGATTGTGATGGAGAAATATACAAACGCCCTGCGTAAGCATCTAAAATCATCGGTTTTCCATCGAACTGCAATAATGGTAGATCTTCAATGCCCCAAATAGCAGGGATCCCCATTGCACGAGTCAAAATAGAGGCATGACTATTTGCAGCCCCATTAACACTCACAACCCCTGCTAAATGCCCTTTGGGTACTTCGGCAAGCATAGCGGGTGTTAACGTACTGGCAATTAAAATCGTATCTTGGGGGTATGGTTTAGCTGCATATTCAGTGTTGACTAGATGATGCAACACGCGTAAACCTATGTCTTTTACGTCAACGGCCCGTTCTTTGATGTAAGGGTCTTGCATGGCATTAAACTGTGCAACTAATTTTTCAATCACAATTTTCAACGCGCTTTTTGCGCTCCAGCCCTGTTGTAACTGAGCTTCAACATTCTGCCCTAAGCTTTTGGCATCAAGTAATTGTTGGTAAACATCAAAGACTGCTAACGCTTCTTTAGGAATTGAATCGCTTAACGTCATAGACAGCGTATTAAATTCATTGCGGGTTGCTGCAACAGCTTGCGTGAAAAGTTTACGTTGTGTGCTTACATCCTCATCTTTTTGTAACTCTATTGAGCTAAAATCAAGCTTAGGTAGTACAACAAATGCTTGGCCTATAGCAATCCCTGGGGCGCTCGAAACGCCTTTTAATACCGAGGTTTGATGTGAAAACTCATCGAGCCTAAGCACTTCTTTAATTTCAGCATGAGCAAGTTGTGAGGCAAGTTGTGCAGACAAAGTAATTAAAAAGGACTCTTCATCTGGACTAAATACACGGGCAAGCTTTTGCTGTACAACAATGACACCCAAGACCTTTTTTTGATGTACAACAGGCACTGACAAGAAAGCATTGTAACCTTCTTCATTGACCTCTGGAGAGAGTTTAAAACGCGGGTGAGACTTTGCAAAAGCAATATTTATAGGCTCTTCACGCTGAGCAACAAGGCCAACGAGCCCTTCTGTAAAACCGATACGAAACTTACCGACTGCATCAGGGTTGAGACCTTGCGTGGCCATTAATACAAAGTTGTCTTGGCTATAATCGGCAAAATAAATTGAGCAGCACTGTGTTTGCATGGCTTCTTTTACCATTTTCACAAAACACGCCAGCGCACTGTCTAAGTCCGCTTGTTGCGACACAGCCTCAGCAATGGATCTGAGCGTGGCTAACATGATGCTGCTCCTTGTATTTAAATAAAGTGACCTTTATCGTCTCTGTCGCCAATTCTCTTTATGTTGTTCTCGTTTGTTAAATGGCATAGCTAATGGTGCAAACTCTTTCATTACACGGCGATAAACATCGCGCTTAAATGATACAACTTGTCGCACAGGATACCAATAACTCACCCAACGCCAATCATCAAACTCGGGGTGATGGGTTTTAAGTAAGTCTACATCTTCGTCTTTACAGCGTAGTTTGAGTAAAAACCATTTTTGCTTTTGTCCAATACACACAGGACTTGAGTCTCTGCGAATTAAACGTTTGGGTAATTTATAACGTAACCAATGTTTTGAACTTGCAACGATTTCAACATCTTCAGGAAGCAAGCCTACTTCTTCGTGTAATTCTCTGTACATGGTTTGCTCAGCCGTTTCACCATCGTCCACACCACCTTGGGGAAATTGCCAAGAGTGCTGACCGTAGCGACGAGCCCAAAATACTTGTCCCTGATTATTGCAAATCACAATTCCGACATTGGCACGAAAACCTTCGGCATCAATCACCTTAGTGCCTCATTTGTAAGTCGATTTTTATTGATTGTTCCACATAACCTGCGATACAGCAAACACTATTACATCTAACATCCTGCAAGATATAAAATAATGTTTTTAACAAATCCACATAATCAATACCTTACAATTCTATTCTTATAAAAATAGGTCTTTTACACAAAATAGCTATTTACAACAGCATTTCAACCACCTTACCCACAGCTTGTGCATAACTTTTATAAAACATGGCTATTTTGCAAACAAATCCACAATAGGGCATTCTAAAATGCAGTTTCTCCACAGAAACTGTGGATAAACGTGTTTATATATCTGTATTTATACAAACAACTTATTCATTTCTTAATCCCACATGAGACTTCAACAAACTAAAGCATATAAATTTCAATGGGTTAAAAGTTAAGAAGTATTTTTCTTAGTGTTGGTTTTTAGCTCACTTCAACCATGAGCAAAAAACACCCAAACACAAAGATATCCACTAAGGCGCGCATTTGCTATCATGATATGGTTAATTAAACAACCAAATAAACGCCTTATGCGACCAATAAAACCTGCCTCTATAAACGAATTAATGCAACGAGTTGATGTCATAGCTGGCCTCACACTAGGGCAATTAGCTGAGCAGTACCAGTTCAAAACCCCTGACGATTTACTACGTGAAAAAGGCTGGACCGGCCAACTAATCGAATATGTACTTGGCGCAACAGCGGGCTCTAAACCAACACCTGATTTTGAAGATCTCGGCATTGAGCTTAAAACTCTGCCAATCTCATTTAAAGGAAAGCCACTCGAAACAACCTTTGTTTCTGTAACACCGCTACTGAATGTAACAGGCATGACTTGGCAGCAAAGTACGGTACGTAAAAAGCTCAATCATGTTTTGTGGCTACCGATTTTAGGCGAGCGCGAAATACTGCCTTTTCACCGTACTATTGGCAGTGGCTTTTTATGGCAGCCAAGCGCAGAGCAAGATGCCCTTTTACAACGTGATTGGGAAGAACAAATGGAGCTAATCGCCTTGGGTCGCGTGGAAGAAATTTCGGGTCATTTGGGCGATGTTATGCAAATAAGACCAAAAGCTGCTAATAGCAAAGCACTGACCGATGCAATTGGCCCAAATGGCCAGATAGTACAAACCTTACCCCGTGGTTTTTACTTAAAAACCAGCTTCACCGGCGAGATCCTAAAACAACAATTTCAGCTATAAAAAAACCTCCGAAGGAGGTTTTTAAAGTCTTGATAAGCTAAGCCAGATTACTGACCTTTAACCTCTTTAAGACCGTTGTAAGGTGCTTTTTCACCTAATACTTCTTCAATGCGAAGTAATTGGTTGTACTTAGCAATACGGTCAGAACGGCTTAATGAACCCGTTTTGATTTGACCTGCCGCAGTACCTACTGCTAAATCAGCAATTGTTGCATCTTCTGTTTCACCTGAACGGTGTGAGATAACAGCTGTAAAGCCTGCGTCTTTAGCCATTTTGATAGCAGCAAGCGTTTCAGTTAATGAACCGATTTGGTTGAACTTGATTAGGATTGAGTTAGCAATACCGTTATCAATACCACGCTTTAAGATCTTCGTGTTAGTTACGAAAAGGTCGTCACCTACTAATTGTACTTTGTCGCCAATTAGTTGTGTTTGGTGTGCGAAACCATCCCAATCAGACTCATCTAAGCCGTCTTCAATTGATACAATTGGGTATTGCTCAGTAAGGCCTTTAAGGAAGTGGTTAAATTCTTCAGACGTGAATTTTTTACCTTCGCCTTTAAGGTCGTAGATATTTGCTTCTTTGTCGTAGAACTCAGATGCCGCGCAGTCTAGCGCTAGTGTGATATCTTTACCAAGCTCATAACCTGCATTTGCAACAGCCACCTTGATTGCAGCAAGTGCCGCTTCGTTTGATTCAAGGTTTGGTGCAAAACCACCTTCATCACCTACTGATGTAGAATGACCTTCAGCTTTTAGCACTTTAGCTAAGCTGTGGAATACTTCAGCGCCCATGCGTAACGCTTCGCGGAAGTTTGTCGCGCCCACTGGCTGAATCATAAACTCTTGAATATCAACAGAGTTATCTGCGTGCTCACCACCGTTGATGATGTTCATCATAGGTAATGGCATAGAGTAAACACCTGGTGTGCCGTTAAGGTCTGCAATGTGCTCATAAAGCTCTACGCCTTTAGAGTTTGCAGCTGCTTTAGCCGTTGCTAAAGATACTGCTAAGATAGCATTCGCACCTAATTTTTCTTTGTTTTCAGTGCCATCTAAATCTAACATTACTTGGTCAACAGCTTGTTGATCAACTGCGTTTTGACCTTTAAGCGCTTCAGCGATTTCGTTATTGATATAGCCTACCGCTTTTAAAACACCTTTACCTAGGTAACGTGCTTTATCACCATCACGTAATTCAAGCGCTTCGCGAGTACCTGTTGATGCACCAGAGGGTGCTGCAGCACGGCCCCATGAACCATCAGCTAAATGTACATCAGCTTCAACAGTTGGGTTACCACGCGAGTCCATGATTTCGCGACCAATCACTTTTACGATTTCTGACATCTTGATTCCTCTTTTCCCGAAAATGGTGAGTTTGTGCCAGCTTATTCTTGCTGGCTTTTTAAAACAAATAAGCCGTGCATATAGCACGGCCTATTTAAATTACGATGACGCTTTTTGGTGAGTGTGTGCAGCTGCAACAAACCCTTCAAATAGCGGGTGACCATCACGTGGTGTTGACGTGAATTCCGGGTGGAATTGCGCGGCAATAAACCAAGGGTGATCTTTATTCTCGATGATTTCGACTAGTTTCTTATCTTCAGATAAACCAGTGAAACTCAAGCCAGCTTTCTCAAGCTGCTCTACATAGTGGTTGTTTACTTCGTAACGGTGACGGTGACGTTCTACAATTTCGTCACTACCATATACTTCGCTTACTTTAGAACCAGCGATTAAATGACACTTCTGTGCACCTAAACGCATAGTGCCACCTAAGTCAGATTGCTCATCACGAATTTCAACGTTACCGTCAGCATCTTGCCACTCAGTGATTAAACCAACCACAGGGTGTGCTGATTTAGCATTGAACTCGGTTGAGTTTGCACCTTCAAGGCCAGCAACGTTACGCGCATATTCAATAAGCGCCACTTGCATACCTAAACAAATGCCTAAATAAGGAACTTTGTTTTCACGTGCATATTTAGCCGCTAAAATCTTACCTTCAACACCACGGCCGCCGAAGCCACCTGGTACTAAGATAGCGTCAAGGTGAGACAGTAACTCAGTCCCTTTGCTTTCTAAGTCTTGTGAATCAACGTACTCAATGTTCACCGTTAGGCGATTTTTAAGACCCGCATGCTTTAATGCTTCGTTTACTGATTTATACGCATCTGGTAGTTCGATGTATTTACCTACCATACCAATTGTCACTTCACCTGTTGGGTTAGACTCTTGATATAACACTTGCTCCCACTCAGATAAGTCTGCTTCAGGGCACTCAAGGTAGAAACGACGACATACGAAGTTATCAAGTTCTTGTGACTTAAGTAACGCAGGGATCTTATAGATGCTTTCTACGTCAGGTAATGAAATAACCGCTTTCTCTTCAACGTTAGTGAAAAGTGCGATTTTTGCACGCTCGTTATTCGGTAATTTACGATCAGAACGACAGATTAAGATATCTGGTTGAATACCAATCGAACGCAACTCTTTAACTGAATGTTGCGTTGGTTTCGTTTTCACTTCACCTGCAGGGCCTAAGAATGGCACAAGCGTCAGGTGGATAAACAATGCGCGCTCACGGCCGATTTCAGTGCCAAGCTGACGAATTGCTTCTAAGAACGGTTGTGACTCAATGTCACCCACTGTACCACCGATTTCAACGATAGCGACATCGCTACCTTCTGCACCGTCGTATACACGTTGCTTAATATCGTTTGTGATGTGTGGGATAACCTGAATAGTTGCACCAAGGTACTCACCACGACGCTCACGTCGTAGCACATCTTCATAAACACGACCTTGTGTGAAGTTGTTGCGGCTAGTCATCTTGGTACGGATGAAACGCTCATAGTGACCTAAATCAAGGTCAGTTTCTGCACCGTCTTCAGTAACATATACTTCACCGTGCTGAATTGGGCTCATAGTGCCTGGGTCAACGTTGATATAAGGATCCAGCTTTAAAATTGTCACGTTTAGACCACGTGCTTCTAAAATAGCGGCTAATGACGCTGCTGCAATACCTTTACCCAACGAAGAAACAACCCCGCCAGTAACGAAGATAAATTTTGTACTCATGCGAACCCTAGAATATCAGGAATTAAAAGGAATAATATAGAATCAAGACGGGGCGATATTATAGCAAAGGGACTGCTATCAATCCAGATAAAATTAGCAAATTAGTGCACAAAAAACGAGCGCGGGAAAAACCGCTTCGAAGCATGTTACTTCGTAGGCAGTTTAATTGCTTCCCACGCCTCATCCATTTGCTCTAGTGTTGCTGTTTCTAGGCTTTGCCCTCGCGTACTTAAATAAGCCTCAACTTTTTCAAAACGTGATGTAAACTTTCTATTGGCATTTCGAAGCAGTTGCTCAGGATCGCGTTTTAGATGACGGGCAACATTGACCGTTGCAAATAATAAATCACCTAACTCTTCTGCGCTGTGCTCAGAATATGGATCCTGTTGAAGGGCTTCTTTGACCTCATCAATTTCTTCAGCCACTTTATCTAACGCACCATGATAACTTGGCCAATCAAATCCTAAGCTCGCCACGCGTTGTTGAATTTTTTTTGCTTTAGAAAGTCCAGGTATGGCATCTGGAATATCTTGCCAAAGACTCATTTGCGGTGAAGCTGTTTTTTCTGCTCGCTCCTGAGCTTTAATAGCCTGCCACTGCGCCGAAAGTTCAGCGTCGGTCAGCTCACTTTGCTCTGTAAAGACATGTGGATGACGACGAACTAATTTCTCATTAAGCGTATTTGCCACATCGGCAAAATCAAATAAGCCCTGCTCTTTAGCAAGCTGCGCATAAAAAATGACTTGAAACAGTAAATCACCAAGCTCACTTTTAAGCTCGCTAAGTTCACCTTTTTCAATGCAGTCTGCTACTTCGTAAGCCTCTTCAAGGGTGTGCGGCACAATTGATTTAAAGTCTTGTTTTAAATCCCACGGGCACCCAGATTCTGGGTCCCGTAGTTTTGCCATAATCGCTAATGACTGTTCAATAACCTGCTTATCTGACATTATGCGTGCCCACGCTTTGCATCATGCACACCTTCTATTTGATGTAATTTAGACAATAAGCGGTTTGTGCTCGATAAGTCGTGCACTTCAACTTGCATTGAGAATAACGCTAATTGCTTATCTTCAACGGTGTTGACATTCATATTGAGCACATTCACTTTTTCATTCGCAAGCACGGAACTAATGTCTCTAATAAGTCCTGATCTATCGGTTGCTTCAACTTTAATCGTCAACGCATAGGAGCCGTTAACATCATCAGACCAACTCACAGAAATCACTCGCTCTGGGTGTTTCTCTTTTAGTTTATTAAATGAATCACAGTCTTCACGGTGCACGGCAATACCACGGCCTTGGGTAATGTAACCGATGATTTCATCGCCAGGCACTGGTCGGCAGCACTTAGCAACGTGACTCATTAAACTACCGACGCCATCCACCACAATGCCGTTTTTATCGCCATTGACATTTTTTGGCTTTTTGAGTTTTATTTGTGGCTCATCGTCATCACGATCACTGATAAAGTTGAGAAGTTGATTAAGACGCACATCCCCAGCGCCAACAGCCACCATTAAGTCCTCTAACCCACGTAAGTTAAAACGCTCAATTGCAGGGGTTAAATCTTTTGTTGTCAGCTCCAGTTTTTGCAGCTCAGTTTCAAGAATCTCTTTACCTGCACTTAAGTTTTTATCGCGATCAAGTTGTTTAAACCAATGATGTATTTTTGAGCGAGCGCGTGACGACTTGATATAACCTAGGGATGGATTTAACCAGTCTCGACTTGGATTAGCTTGTTTTTGCGTTAAGATTTCAACTTGATCGCCGGTGCTAAGTTGATGGGTAAACGGCACTATTTTGCCGAAAATTTTCGCACCTATGCAGCGATGTCCGACATTTGAATGAATGTAATAAGCAAAATCAAGCGGTGTTGCACCCAGTGGTAAATCGAAAATATCGCCTTTTGGCGTGAACACATAAACACGGTCTTCAACTACTTGGTTTTTAAGCTCTTCAGCTAAATCACTACCATCAACAACCTCTTCTTGCCATTGTAGTAATTTACGTAACCAACTAATTTTTTGCTCATAGCCCGAACCACGCCCTGGCAATGCCCCTTCTTTATACATCCAGTGTGCAGCCACACCCAACTCGGCATCTTGGTGCATTTCGCTTGTGCGAATTTGAATTTCAACGGTTTTACCTTCAGGGCCAAATACCACGGTATGGATTGACTGATAGCCATTTTGTTTTGGCGTTGCAATATAATCGTCAAATTCTTTATTTAAATGGCGCCAATTAGTATGCACGATACCTAATGCTGCGTAACAATCTTGCAGGCGCTCTACCACAATGCGCATAGCGCGAATATCAAACAGCTGATCAAACTCGTAGTTCTTTTGCGCCATTTTTTTGTAAATACTGTAGATATGTTTAGGTCGGCCATATACTTCACCTTCAATACCCGCTTCAGCCAAGCGTGATTTTACTAAAGCAACCATGTTTTCCATGTAAGCTTCGCGAGCAAGGCGCTTATCATCAAGCTGTTTTGCGATGTTCTTATAGGTGTCTGGGTGCAGGTAACGGAACGAAAGATCTTCAAGCTCCCATTTAAGCTGACCAATTCCTAAACGGTTAGCAAGGGGCGCAAAGATATCGCGTGTTTCCTTAGCGGCAATGACACGCTCTTCTTCACTGGCGTCTTTCACATCACGTAAGTGGCATACTTGTTCCGCTAATTTAATCACCACGGCACGCACATCTTCAACCATGGCTAACAACATACGGCGGATATTGTCTATTTGCACTGTGCCCTTACCTTGGTGAGCCAAGGTACTGATCGTCGCCATTTGGCTTACGCCTGTAAGTAATAACGCAACGTGATTACCTAACTTTTCTGTGACTGTCTCAAGCGAAATTTTTTCAGCTAAGAAATAAGGCGTTAAAAATGCCGTAGCCAGTGAGTCCGCATCTAAATTCAGTTCAGCTAAAATCTCCACCATTTCAATGGCGGTATTCTGACGTTTCGTATCGTCACAATGTAGGCACAGCTCATGCGCCTGCTCTAATAAGGTAGTTTTGTCTTCTGTTAGCGCTAACAGCTCGATACGGCTGGCAAAATCACTCTGCTTTGTAAGCTGATGTGATTGTCTAGTAGCTACCATAGTGCGCTTTACCTCCTGTGAAATAACGCCATTGTTTCGATATGCCCCGTATGTGGAAACATATTCATAAGCCCAATTTTTTTAATGCTAAAGCCTGCTTGTAAAATAATTGCACTGTCACGGGCTAAAGTAACAGGATCACAAGAGACATATAAAATCGTTTTAAACTGGGTAAGCGGTAATTGCTCTAAAATAGCCATCGCACCTGTGCGTGATGGGTCAAGTACTAGCACATCAAGTTCAGCACTAAACCACGCAGCGGATTGCATCGATTGAGTTAAATCAAAGCAGTAAAAATCAGTATTCGATAATGAGTTAGTGTGCGCATTTTGTTTCGCTAATGCAACCGCAGAATCCACTCCTTCGACACCAATTACGTGTTTTGCATACTTTGCAAGCAGCAATGAAAAATTACCAATTCCACAAAACAAATCCAACACTTGTTCATGACCTTGTAAATCTAACCACTCTTTTGCTTGATTGAGCATAGCTTGATTCACTTGCGGATTAACTTGAATAAAATTTTCAAGGCCAAATTCAAAGGTTAAATCATATTTAGGTATAGTGTAGTACGGCATCGGATAGTGTGACTGATCAATCTGCCCACTTTCTGATTGCCAAACAATTAACCATTGTTGTTCTTGGCAAGCTTGAGCAACGAATGACTTAAGCTCTTCACTTATTGGTTTCGTATGTCGGATAACCACAAACGCAGCATTATCAGCCTCACACAATTGTAAATGGGTTATACTATGTAAGCCTTTATGTGTATTAATAAGTAAATCAAAAAGAGTAAAAAGTTCACTGAATGTGCTAGTTAACACATCACATTGATTAATACTCACCAGTTGCTTCGAGCCTTGCGCACGGTAACCAACACGCATTTTTTTAGCTGCTTTATCATGCATTACAGCAATGCGAGCCGAACGCCTGTAATGCTGCATATCACTGGTCAGTGGTTCTTCCCAGTTTAAGCTAGTGACCTTAGCAAACTTCGCAAACAGCTGACTCACTGCAGCTTGCTTCTCAACTAATTGTTGAGAAGCATCTAAGTGCTGTAACTGACATCCTCCACAAACCTGATAATGTTCACAAAATGGCTTAACTCGATATTCAGATCCATGAAGCACTTTTTTACAATCGGCGCTAGCAAAACGAGCTTTGTCTTCAACAAGTTGCGCTTTAACTTCTTCACCTGGCAGCGCACCATTTACAAAACACACTTTATTATTATGTTTTGCAACCCCACGCCCTTGATGATCCATTGCTGTAACCGATAACGTGATCATTTTTTGTGAAACGGATTTCTTCTTGGCTTTGAAAATCTGTGCCATCGGACAACACCTTAATTATTGATAAAGCGGGAGTAAGTATATACTCTTAAACAACGATAATAATGACAACAACCTATCTTATGACGAAATTTGGCTTACGTGATTCAGTCTTAACCCTAACTTTGATACCGACTGTAATCATAGGCTTGTTGCTGGGCGGTTATTTTACAATAAATCGTTACATTGAGCTCGATGAAATTTTATATCAACAAGGCGTAACAATTATCGAGCCACTTGCCATTGCTGTAGAGCAACCTCTGCTAAAGCGGAATAAAACTTTACTAACACGTTTGGTAAGCCATACCCATAATAAACACGCCCCTGCTATACAGTCGATCGCCATATTCGATGAAAATAACGAGCTGGTCATTTTTAGTAAGTATCAAAGTGAATTTAAAGATATCGTTACTAATAACTCGGCAGCACTTGAGGGTATCAATGTCAAAAACTCTAAACATTATTTAACCTTTTCAACGGCTATTATTAATCATAGTCGCCAAGACATGATTTGGAATCATCATAGTTACCAAGCATCACTTGGCACTGTCGTCATTATGCTTAACAAGCAGCAAGCAATTATCGGCCAGCAACGCGCACTACTTGTAAGTGGAATTGTTATTATTTTAGCCTTGGTACTTGCCACAATTTTAGCATTTAGGCTAACTCGCATGTTTGTTCAGCCTCTTAATAAGTTAGTACTCGCTACCGATAAGTTAATTGAAGGTAAAGTTGATACCGGCCTCGACAAGAAAATGTTTGGCGAGTTTGAGCTACTTCGAGAAGGGCTCAATACAATTTCGCACACCATGGTGATGCAACGAGACGAAATGCAAAAGCATATTGACCAAGCAACCTCTGATTACCGCGAAACCCTTGAACAATATGAAACACAAAATATTCAGTTAAGTATTGCTAAAAAAGACGCACAAGATGCTAACCGTGTTAAGTCTGACTTCTTAGCAAAAATGAGTCATGAACTCAGAACGCCTCTAAATGGGGTAATTGGCTTTACTCGCCAGTTATATAAAACACCGCTTAATAAGCATCAAAAAGATTACTTAGATACCATAGAGCTTTCTGCAAATAGCTTAATGACGATTATCAGTGATATTTTAGATTTCTCTAAGTTAGAAGCGGGTGCGATGGAGTTGGAGTCAATGCAGTTTCAACTTCGCGATACAATTAATGAGGTGCTGACCTTACTTGCGCCTAGTGCACATGAAAAGCAGCTAGAGTTATCAATATTTATCCATCCGCATGTGCCTGATAACCTCACCGGCGACCCAACACGCTTTAAACAAGTTTTGATTAATCTTTTAAGCAACGCCATAAAATTCACCGAAAAAGGGTCTATAAAAGTGGATGTTGGTCATCGTTTATTAGATGAAGAACGCGCATCTATCTTGGTATCAGTCACCGATACGGGGGTGGGCATTCCAATGGATAAACAAGACGCCCTATTCACCCCATTTGGCCAAGCTGATTCAAGTATTACGCGTAAATTTGGCGGCACAGGCCTTGGTTTAATTATTACTAAACACATTGTTGAAGCCATGAATGGTCGAATAACCTTAAACTCAGCACCAGGGAATGGCACCTGTTTTACCTTTAATGCAGTATTTAGAACACCGAGCAATTCAATTACCAGTGATTTACCGACACAGTCGTTAATCAACAAACGTATTCTTTATTTAGAACCTCACGAGCATACTCACCAAGCAACATTATCATTGTTAAATGAATGGCAAACACAGGTCACGCCTTGTACCGACGAAGAAAGCTTCATAAATGAAATCAACAAGGATTTTAGCTACGATATTTGTATCATCGGCCACACAGCAACGATTGATGATATGCAACAACTTAAGAGTTATGTAAAGGCTGTACGCCCTGTAACCGACTACTTATACATTATGCTCAACACTGTATCTCACAATATGCGTGAAGCTTTTGTTGGTAGTGGTGCTGACGCCTGTTTAAGTAAGCCGCTTAATCATCGTAAGCTATGTGAAGTGCTTGCTGCACCTTACCGACTTGATCACCCTGTGCATAATATCGAACAAGGCGATGAAAAGTTATTGCCGCTAAAAGTACTGGTTGTTGACGATAACGACGCTAACTTAAAACTTATTTGCACCCTACTTGAAGAGCAAATAGAACTTATAGATACAGCGCATAACGGTTCACAAGCTTATAGCTTGAGTAAAAGCCATAAGTACGACTTAATATTTATGGACATCCAAATGCCAATTATGGATGGCATTACAGCATGCAAACTTATTCGTGAATCTTCACTCAATGAAGATACCCCAATCATTGCTGTCACAGCGCATGCTTTGAGCGGTGAGAAAGAGCAACTTCTCAAAGATGGCTTTAAGGGTTATTTAACCAAGCCAATTGATGAAGACATGTTAAAACAAATAATCAGCGATCACAGTCCGCAGTCGCCTATTAATAGAGAACGGAGCAAAACAGTTACAGCTCAATCGGAGCCTCCGTTTGAAAGTACACGCCTAGATTGGCAGCTCGCGCTACAACGTGCAGGAGGCAAAGAAGAGCTCGCACTCGAAATGCTTAATATGCTGCTACTAAGTGTGCCGGAAACTCTGCGCCTTCTTAATGTAGCAATTGAAAAAGAAGACTGTGAACATGTACTTAGCATTGTTCATAAGTTCCATGGTGCATGCTGCTACACCGGTGTACCTAAGCTAAAATCACTTGCTGAAACGCTAGAAACCTCACTGAAAAGTGATTGTGACCTAAATTACATTGAGCCTGAGTTATTTGAGTTGATTGATGAGCTAAATAACTTGTTAAATGATGCGGGAATGACTGAGCAGCAAGGATAACAGCATTCGACTGCATGCTCTAAATGTGAATTTCATAAGGAAACTGTTATGTATTTTGTTTTACTTATCGTCTTTAGTGCGGTTTCGCTCGCTTGGTTTTTTCATCTTTATACTAAGCTAAGTAAAGTCGCTAATAATTACGTAAAGACTAACTACACACAGCAATGGCACGAATATAACAAGAAAGCAAAGTTAATGAAGGAGAAACCAAACTCCGTTATTTTTCATTCAATTAAAAAGGGAGAGCTATCGACACTGGGTGACGAAGTATTGCAGAACTATAAGAAAAAGCACCAGTATTTAATCGCCCTGCTATGTCTTTCTCCCTTGTTATCATCAGAGCTTGCACAGTTGATCATTTATTTGAGCAAATAAAAACGCGGAGCAGTTTTAAAACTCAGTGACTAAAGCTCAATTATAAACGCGCCTCGATCATTAAACGCTTCATATCGCTCACTGCTTTTTCTAAACCATCAATTGCTGCACGGGCAATAATCGCATGACCAATGTTCAACTCGTAGATTTCTGGCATTGCTGCAATCGGTTTTACGTTGTGGTAATGAAGGCCATGACCCGCATTGACGATTAAGCCAAGGCTATCGGCATATTGTACGCCACTGCGAATGCGCTCAAGCTCTGTGTGAAGCGCTTGGTCATTTTCTGCATCAGCATAGGCGCCGGTATGAATTTCAACGTATGGGGCATTACAGGCTTTTGCAGCGTCAAGTTGCGCGTTGTCGGCATCGATGAATAACGACACCTTAATACCCGCTGCTGTTAGTTTTTCTGTCGCTGTTTTTACTTTTTCAAAGTTACCCACTACGTCAAGGCCACCTTCGGTCGTTAGCTCCTCACGCTTTTCCGGCACCAAACACACATAAGCCGGTTTCACTTCAAGGGCAATATCAATCATTTCATCAGTTACGGCAATTTCAAGATTCATACGTGTTTGAATTGTTTTTGCCATTACATACACGTCACGGTCTTGAATATGACGCCGATCTTCACGCAAATGAATAGTAATACCATCTGCACCAGCATGTTCAGCAACCGCGGCCGCATGGGCTGGATCTGGGTAACTTGTGCCACGCGCTTGGCGTAAAGTGGCAATATGATCAACGTTTACACCAAGAAGAATATCTTTCATTTTTTTACCTGTTTAAAACAACGATTAATGGCTGAGTTTCAGCCTACTTAATAAATAACTCACGGCTTTTTAATGGCTTTTTGCCAAGTAAAGGCTTAAGTAGATATCGGCTTAATTGCTTTGCCATATATAACACATCTGGTGCGCTAAAGTCATGAGCAGCAATAGCATTTAACTGCTTTCCAGAAAAGCCACTGAGGGGGTCGTCATGCAACAAAAAGCCGTACTCAGCAAAGTACTGGTAATTTGCTGCATCGTTAATTTCATCCCCTTGCGCATCCACACTAAAATCAACGCCATAACCAAGCATTTCAAGTAACTGAAACTCGTACGAGCGCAGCACAGCTTGTAGGTTTTTAGTGGTTGATAACTCGTCTAAATGCTGCTTATAAAGATGATAAACACTTTCCATCGGCTCATTGATTGGTACGATACGATTAGTTAATTCGTTCAAATAGAAACCGCAATAGAGCTCGGTGCCAGTAAGCATAGTTTGGCCATCATGGGGTTCAAAGTGATTAATGTATTTTAAATCTGATTTGCCGCTGTACTTGACCAGCAGTGATTGGAAGGGTTGCAGTTGTGCTTTATGTTTAGTGGCCTGACGGCCACTAATACGAGCCAGCATTCTGAGCTGACCAACGCCTTCTACCAGCATATCTAGCATGACTTGCGAGTCACTAAAGGGACGTCGATGCAGCAAGTATGCTGTGTAGAATTCGCTATCCATGGCGTGTAGGCTTTACTTAGTCTTCACCATAGCCAAGGCTACGTAGTGCACGCTCATCGTCAGCCCAGCCTGATTTCACTTTTACCCAAAGCTCTAAGAACACTTTATTATCAAGCATGTCTTCAAGGTCCTTACGAGCTTCACGGCCAATCACTTTCAGCTTTTCGCCTTTGTTGCCAATGACCATGCGCTTTTGCGTTTCACGCTCAACGAGGATCAGACCATTAATTTGCCATACACCGTTATCAAGCCATTTAAATTGCTCGATTTCAACGGTAACAGAATACGGTAATTCATCACCCATAAAGCGCATTAGCTTTTCACGGATCACCTCTGCCGCCATAAAGCGCATTGAACGGTCTGTCACATAGTCTTCAGGGAAATAAAATTCACAAAGCGGTAAGCGCTTTTTCACTTCATCTTTAATGAGTTCAATATTTTTTCCCTGCTTTGCCGAAACAGGCATGATACCAACGAAATCAAATTTACCGCCCAAAAACTGCATGTGCGGCAGTACTAAGTCACGGTCTTTAACTTGGTCAATTTTATTCATAACCAATAGCACTGGGCGACCGCTTTGACGTACTTTATTAAGTACCATCTCATCGTCGTCATTCCAATGCGTACCTTCAACCACAAAAATGATCAGCTCCACATCACCAATTGAGCTTGATGCTGCACGATTCATTAAGCGGTTAATGGCACGTTTTTCGTCAACGTGTAAGCCTGGCGTATCTACGTACACGGCTTGGTATTTGCCTTCTGTATGAATACCCATAATACGATGACGTGTGGTTTGTGGTTTACGCGAGGTAATACTCACCTTTTGCTCAACAATGTAGTTAAGTAAAGTTGATTTACCCACATTTGGACGGCCAACAATGGCAATCATCCCGCAGTGCGTATCAAGCTCTGCTGGCTCTTTGCTAATTAAATCATCAAGATTCATTTTTAAGTATCTTTAAGGCTTTTTCAGCAGCTTTTTGCTCCGCTTTACGACGCGAGCTACCGACTGAGATAATACTATCCATCCCTTCAACAATACATTCAACCGTGAATGTTTGATTGTGCGCTTGACCTTTTGTATCAATAACAGTGTAGCCTGGTAACGATAACTTGCGCGCTTGTAAGTATTCTTGAAGTAATGTCTTTGGATCTTTCTGATTTAAACCCGGTGAAATTGCATCAAGTCGCGATTCATACCAGCTTAAAATTAACTCACCACATTGTTCAATGTTTGAATCAAGGAATACGGCACCAATAATGGCTTCAACTGCGTCGGCTAAGGTCGATTCACGACGAAAACCGCCGCTTTTAAGCTCACCAGGACCCAAGCGTAAGTAATCGCCTAAGCCAAACTCAAGACCAAATTCAGCCAGTGTTTGACCACGCACTAAGGTTGAGCGCATGCGACTTAAGTCACCTTCTCGCGCTTTAGGAAATTTGCTGTAAAGCGCATTCGCAATCACAAAGCTCAATATAGAATCACCTAAAAACTCTAAGCGCTCATTATGTTGACCTTTATGGCTGCGGTGCGTCATTGCCTGTTCAAGCAAAGCTTGATCAGTGAATGTATAACCTATTTTTTTGTATAACTCTGTTACGTTTTTTTTCATCGTTACTGAATATTACCTAGGCGTTCAAAACGAACACCAGTTGGAACCCAGCTTGGTAAGAAGTCATCTGGGCCATTTTCAAATTCAAAACTCATCCATATAAAGACGGCTTTACCTACCAGGTTTTCTTTTGGCACAAAGCCCCAAAAGCGACTGTCTTGGCTGTTATCACGATTATCACCCATCATAAAATAATGATCAGCAGGAACAACCCACTCATCTGAGCGTGTACCTGGTTGTTGATAATAACGGCCTTTCATTTCAAGCGCTTCAGGGTTAATCAAGATGTTATGATTCACTGTGCCTAGATTTTCATCTAAGCGTACTAAATTCATAGACCCTTGCTTGAATTCGTCACTATTGAGAATTTCCATATCAATTTTATTGTATTCATTACACAACAACTCACCTTGCTGCGTTGCTCCATCCTCACACTTAGGTTGGATATAAAGATGCTTATTACGATAAACTATTTTATCCCCTGGTAAACCGACAGCACGTTTAATGTAATCCACGCGCTCATCCAAAGGGTATTTAAATACAACTATATCACCACGCTCTGGCTCATCAACATCAACAAGTTGAGTACGCCATACTGGATCTTTAATACCATATGAGTACTTCTGAACCAATATAAAGTCACCAACCAATAGCGTTGGCATCATCGAACCTGATGGTATCTGAAACGGCTCAAAAATAAATGAACGAAAAATTGTAATTGCGGCGATCATCGGGAAGATTGATTTTGCCGTTTCAGTAATACTTGGTTCTGGCGCAATTAATGCGGCAGTTTCTTCGTCTAGCTCACCGCCCGACGCATTTTGAGCAAGGGCGATGCGTTGTTGACGCTTTGGTGCAAACATAAAATGGTCAATTAACCAGATTAGCCCTGAGCCAAGCGTTAACAACACTAAAAAAATCGAAAAATAACCCGCCATGCATTAATTCCTTTATTAACTTCTATTATTTACCAACTTTAAGGATAGCTAAGAACGCATCTTGCGGCACTTCAACGTTACCTAGTTGCTTCATTCGCTTTTTACCTTCTTTTTGCTTCTGTAGAAGCTTTTTCTTACGGCTTACGTCACCACCGTAACACTTTGCAATTACGTTTTTACGTAACTGTTTGACAGTTGTACGCGCAATAACATGCTGACCAATTGCCGCTTGAATTGCAATATCAAACTGTTGGCGTGGAATCAGATCTTTCAGTGCCTCAGCTAATAGACGACCACGTGATTGCGCGATATCACGGTGTACAATGATGGCTAATGCATCGACACGTTCACCATTGATTAGTACGTCCACGCGTACCATGTCTGACGCTTGGAAGTGCTTAAAGTTATAATCAAGTGACGCAAAACCACGGCTTGTTGATTTTAACTTATCGAAGAAGTCCATCACGACCTCAGCCATTGGTAATTCGTATGTTACCGCCACTTGCTTACCGTGGTAGTTCATTTTAGTTTGTACGCCGCGCTTTTCAACACAAAGCGTAATTACGTTACCTAAAAATTCTTGTGGAACTAATATGTTAGCTTCAACAATTGGCTCACGGATCTCAAGAATATTATTGACCGGTGGAAGATCAGATGGATTATCAATCTGCTTAACGCCGTCTTTAGTTTCAACTTCATAGATTACCGTAGGAGCCGTGGTAATAAGATCAATATCGTATTCACGTTCAAGACGCTCTTGGATGATTTCCATGTGTAGCATACCTAAGAAGCCACAACGGAAACCAAAACCTAGTGCTGTTGAATTTTCTGGCTCGAAGAATAACGATGCATCGTTCAAGCTCAGTTTATCAAGCGCATCACGGAATGATTCATAATCATCTGATGAAATTGGGAACATACCCGCATAAACCTGTGGTTTAATGCGTTGGAAACCTGGTAAGCGTTCTGGAGCAGAATTACGTTGTAAAGTAATGGTATCACCTACTGGTGCACCATGGATTTCTTTAATACCCGCAATTACAAAGCCCACTTCACCGGTTTTTAAGATGCCCGTGTTAGTTTGCTTTGGTGTGAAAATACCCACTTTATCAGCAATGTGAACTTGGTCATTCGACATGATCTTAATTTTATCGCCCGCGCGTAGCTCACCGTGCTTGATACGTACTAATGATACAACGCCTTGGTATGGGTCAAACCATGAATCGATAATTAATGCTTGTAGAGGCTTGTCTTTGTCACCTTCTGGTGGCGGAATATCTTTAACGATAACCTCTAACACTTCTTCAATACCGATACCTGTTTTTGCACTACAACGAACAGCCTCTAAGGCGTCGATACCAATGATGTCTTCGATTTCTTCAGCAACGCGAAGTGGATCGGCTTGCGGTAAGTCGATTTTGTTTAGAACAGGAATAACTTCTAAGTCCATTTCAATCGCTGTATAGCAGTTAGCCAAAGTTTGTGCTTCTACACCTTGACCCGCATCAACAACTAAAAGCGCACCTTCACAGGCTGCAAGCGAACGTGATACTTCGTAAGTGAAGTCAACGTGCCCTGGCGTGTCGATGAAGTTTAATTGATAGGTCTCGCCATCTTTGGCTGTATAATTTAGCGTTACACTTTGCGCTTTAATGGTGATACCACGCTCACGCTCAATGTCCATTGAGTCTAACACCTGCTGCTGCATTTCACGGTCTGTTAAACCACCACAAACTTGGATAAGACGGTCAGAGAGAGTCGATTTACCATGGTCGATATGGGCGATGATCGAAAAATTACGGATATGCTTCATAAACTGGATTCTAAACTTCTATATAAAATGGACTAAGTGTATAAAGCGGCAATTTTACATTTAATTGGCTTTAATCACCATCTATTTGAGTGAAAGGAATAGTAATTGGGTGAATTTTTATTACTTTTATATCATGTTTTAGGCTCTTAACCCTTGATTTAGCTATCGCATAGCCAATTAAGCCTCCCAACAAGGCTGCTAAAATTTGCCACCCTTCAGCAAGCGAAAATACTGCAAAAGCAGCTAAAGCGAACCCTAAACTAAGTAAGAGAGGCAACATATACACAGCCATCGCGTGTTTTACTAAATGACTATCATCCAACGCTAAGGTTACTTTTTGCCCTACTTTTAGCTCATTATCGAATGTGTATGGGAATGTTTTTTTAGCGGTACCAAATAACTTGGCAAAGACTTGTGAGCCACAACGGCCATTGCACCCTTCACAGGCTTGTTTTTGCTCTGCTTCTAAATTTGCTGTCGTGCCTTTTACTGACACGACAGTAAGTGTTTGTTCAATCATGGTTTAAAGAGGTCGTGCTACCGACTCTGCAATGGCTTTAGCTGTCATAGCGGGAATATTACCAACAACTGACACATCAAAGCTACCACTGTTATGCACATAGATTGTGGTAGCGCCCGATGAAAGCGCACCACTGGGGCGTTTGCCTGGCAATGGTCTTTGAACAAATACAGAGACTTCAACAAAGCCATCTGAATACAAGTAATAATCTGTTAGCTCATTGTTTAAATCAAGCTTATGGCGATCAGATTTTAACAGTTTAAATCCATCAGGTAACCAGCCAATCTTCCAGTTATTAACTGCCGTACCTGTACTTTCATTGTCAATTTCACTCACTGGTAAGGGAGTTGGAAAGTCACGGTTCTGCATCTCAAGCAATAAGGGAGCTGGCTGCTCCGTCACACTGATATGAGTAAGCTGTAATTGTTCCAGCATTTCGCCTTTGTGGTTAACATAAGCAGATTTAAGTAATAATGATGACTCAGTATCAAGCCAAATCCAGTAATTAAACTTAAACTCGTCTTTTGATTCTATACGAACCAATTGCGCTGAACGCCCAGCTATACGGCCTTTTCCGCCAAGAACGAAATCATAATGAGCACTTAAACGCTCAATATCTTTAAACAAAACCTCTGGAATTGGTCCTGCAATTGAGTCAGTTTTGACAGAGTAAGGCTCTGAGTGTGGCTCAAAATAAGTAACGTGATCGTTCACACGCGCCATCTCAAGACCAGCACCATTCAATAAACTTAAATGCTCAAGCTCAATATCACCTTGTTTTGCGTGTAACCAGCGATAAGGCTCCATTGCTTGACCTTTAACGACCACAAAGGATGCATCAAAATTACGGGTATGAACGGCTTTAGCCATATCTAATAATAATGCTTTGGCGGGGTTTTCGTCGCTGGCAAAAGCGGATGCACTTGTTACCAGCGATAAAATAAAAGTAATAACTTTCATTAAATTAGTGATTTTCCTCTTCGGCTTTGGCCTCAGTTTGCGACTTTTCTAATGAATAAGCAACACGTGCTTGTCTATGGTGCTCTAGAACAAGTGCACCAATTCGCTGCTGCTGTAACTCACGCAAACCTTGCTGTGCATTTTCAAGCGCTGGCTGTTCAGATGAGTAGCTCACCGGTGATGCCACGCCAGTCAATGGGGTTGTTTGTAGCAATGGAATGTCACTTTCAGGTGACTCACTGTTTTGCGGCAATGTTTGTACGCCCACTATCGCGAACATTGCAACGCTTGCTGCGATAGCAACTTGTGCAAATGGGCGGCGCCAGTTAAATGCGACAACATTGTCAGTACCTGTTGCTGCCACAATTTCTTCGCTTTTTGGTGCATTTGTTTTATTTGCGAAATCGGCATAGACAGGTTCGTGTTCAAGTGCATCTGCAACGGCGTCGGCAATATCAAAGTTAAAAGCGCTGTTGTTTGCCTCAGCACGCATTGCATCACCGATCATCGCATAACGACCAAATGTCGCGACATCATCTTTTGTTATCGCTTCATCGGTTAGTTGCTGTTCGCCGTCAAGTAATGCGGATAGCTGTTCGTTATCCAACTTGTTAACGTCTGCTTTTGTCATACTAAGACTCACCTATTAATGGATTTAATTTATTATCAATCGCTTCGCGGGCACGGAATATACGTGAACGTACAGTCCCCACGGGGCAATCCATAACCACGGCTATTTCTTCATAGCTCATCCCTTCTATCTCTCGAAGGGTAATCGCAGTTTTCAGATCTTCAGGCAAACTATCAATTGTATTAAAAATTACAGCACGTACTTCGTCACTGAGTAACAGATTTTCTGGCGATGCGTTAGAACGCATTGCATCTGCACTGTCATAAAACTCAGCTTCTTCTGCATCAACATCGTTCGCTGGGGGCTTTCGGCCCTGAGCAACTAAGTAATTTTTAGCACAATTTACGGCGATACGGTATAACCAAGTATAAAAGGCGCTGTCTCCTCTAAAGTTAGGTAACGCACGGTAAGCTTTAATAAAAGCTTCCTGAGCGACATCAGCAACATCACCTTGATTCGACACATAACGTGAGATCAAGCCTGCGATTTTATTCTGATATTTTCTAACTAATAGGTTGAAGGCGTTTTTATCTCCTTGCTGGACCCTTTTAACTAGCGCTAAATCCAAATCCTGCTCGCTCATTCGAGCCGGTACTCCTCTGTTTGATTCTTGCTTGCTATTCATATACTCGCCATTGTTTACACAAACTCTGACTGCACGATG
The DNA here is from genome assembly GCF_001550155.1 of Pseudoalteromonas arabiensis. GTDB lineage: Bacteria > Pseudomonadota > Gammaproteobacteria > Enterobacterales > Alteromonadaceae > Pseudoalteromonas > Pseudoalteromonas arabiensis. The sequence continues at coordinate 190,889 of NZ_LRUF01000024.1, read as the reverse complement.
AATATAAAAGTTCAGTTTAAAATGTTTTTTTTATAAGATAGCATGCAAATATATTGAGTTATACCGTTCTTATTTGCGTAAAACTTCAAAAATAGCTTTAAAATCAACAGCTATTCTAATTCAAAGCTATTCTACATTTGTGCAAAACAGTTGATAGTACACTGTTTATATGACAAAAAATCTAATAAGATTGGTATAACATTTAAAATAACTAATAGTGCTACAGCAAATATGGTACATATACATATATCATATCAAAACTTTTTTGCTCAAACTTTTGCACTATCAGCTGAGCATTGTAACCGCTAAGACCACAGACATGAACCAAAATAAACATCACATTACTGATGTCGCTATCATTGGCAGCGGCGCCGCAGGCCTTTCCCTTGCCTTATCACTCGCTAATCACTGTAAAGTAACCGTATTAAGTAAAGGGGCACTTACAGAAGGCTCTACTTTGTATGCACAAGGCGGTATTGCGGCGGTTTTTGATAAGAAAAATGACAGCATTGAATCTCATGTTGAAGACACACTGGATGCAGGTGGTGGCCTGTGTGACCGTGATGCGGTTCACTACACTGCAAGCAACGCTAAAAAGTGTTTAAAGTGGCTTATTGAGCAAGGTGTGCCTTTTGACATGGAGTTTGACTCAAAGGGCAAAGAACGTTTTCACCTAACCCGTGAAGGCGGCCATAGTCATCGCCGTATTCTGCATGCCGCAGATGCAACGGGTCGTGCTGTACAAACAACTCTTATCAGCCAAGTACAAGCACACCCTAACATCACGTTATTAGAAAACTACAATGCGATTGATTTAATTGGTGATAAGAGCCTTGGCAGAAAAGGAAAGCATATCCATGGCTTATATGTCTGGAATTGTGAAGATAAAAAAGTAGAAACGATTGCAGCTAAGTTCGTCGCGCTTGCAACTGGCGGTGCAAGCAAGGTGTACTTATATACCTCAAACCCTGATGTATCGAGCGGTGATGGTATTGCGATGGCGTGGCGCTCTGGTTGTCGAGTGGCGAATATGGAATTTAACCAATTCCACCCTACAAGTTTGTACCACCCTGAATTACAAAATTTTTTAATTACTGAAGCGATGCGTGGAGAAGGTGCTTATTTAAAGCGCCCTGATGGCACACGCTTTATGAAAGATTTTGACGAGCGCGAAGAGCTTGCGCCTCGTGATATTGTCGCCCGCGCTATCGACTTTGAAATGAAACGCCTTGGTGCAAATTGTGTCTATTTAGATATCAGCCACAAAGACAAAGATTTTATTATTGAGCACTTCCCAACTATCTACGCAAAGTGCTTAAGTGTTGGCCTTGATATAACGAAAGAGGCGATCCCAGTCGTCCCTGCCGCGCATTATACGTGCGGTGGTGTCATGACTGACTTTAATGGTCGTACAGATCTCGATAATTTATATGCCGTGGGTGAAGTGGCTTATACAGGTCTTCACGGTGCAAACCGAATGGCGAGTAACTCATTACTTGAGTGTATTGTGTTTGCCCATGCTGCGGCAAAAGACATTTTAAGCAAAATTGACACCTCTCCTGCGCCAGAAGCATTACCTTTATGGGATGAAAGTCGTGTCACTAACTCAGATGAAGAAATCGTTATAACCCACAACTGGCATGAGCTAAGGTTATTTATGTGGGATTACGTGGGCATTGTGCGCTCTACCAAGCGCTTAGAACGCGCACTGCATCGCGTTGAATTACTGCAACAAGAAATCCATGATTACTATGCAAACTTCAGGGTTACAAATAACTTACTAGAACTTCGTAACTTGGTACAAGTTGCAGAGCTTATTATTCGTAGCGCCCTTGAGCGAAAAGAGAGCCGTGGGCTTCATTATACAATCGACTACCCAAATCAAACTGAAAACCCAACCCCCACTATTTTAACTCCTAAGCTGGTTGCTGCACTGCAATAACCGCTCGTCGCAAACGAGAAAAACTTAGCGCATCAACACTGGCTGACGAAATAATCAGCCAGTGTGATTGATAAAAGCCAATTAATCTTATAACTACATGATTCGCAAATACATAGCTCTTGGGACTTATCTCACCTTGCAGTTGTAACTGTTCATTAAAAAAGCCTAGCTGTGATTGCTGCAAAATTATCACTCCATCACTAGGTTGTGCTTGTTGTACTTTTTTGAAACAAGCAATACCAATAACAAGGCAAGCAAAACAGGCTAAAAGCTCTGATAAGATATGACTATAAGAAAAGTATAATAATAGGGCTAGAAAACAAAAGAAGACCACAAAGGGTTTGTGGTCTGAGAAGTTATTTTTGACGGTAAACCTATACACGAACTCGATCTAAAATAAGCGTCACCATGCCCTTGAGCTCTGCATCTTTGCATTCTTCATGTCCCATGAACCATGCAAATAAATCAGGATCATCGCACTCAAGTAAGCGTTGAAATACAGCTTGCTGCTCTTTAGATAGTGAGTCAAACGCTTGCTCAACGAATGGCATGAATAAAACATCAAGTTCGAGCATACCACGGCGGCACGCCCAACGAATGCGTTCTTTACTGTGAATTTCAGTCATTTTAAACCTCGTACTTATTTGTCTGCAGTTTAACAAATTGCAATCGAATAAACAGCTATTTAAATTGCCACCCTAACTAAGTTATCATTAGGGCTCACTTATATCGTAAAGAAGGTTTTTATGTCGACTGTTTACGCATGCCCATTATCTCATACGCTTATTAGCCTTTCTGGTAAAGATAAGCTGTCATACCTTCACGGGCAAGTTACTCAAGATATCAATAAGCTAAGTAACGATAACTTCTTATGGGCAGGTCACTGTAATGCCAAAGGTAAACTTTGGGGTGTGTTCAAGTTATTTACATACCAAGATAACTACTACCTAGTTGGCTCTAAACCTGAGGTAGCACAATCTTTGGGCGAATTAAAAAAGTATGCTGTATTCTCTCAAGTTGAGATTGAGCAATCTGATAAGTCGCTTATTGGCTTAATCGGTGAAGATCTTACCTCAACCCTCACGTTATTGAATATCCACTTTAATGATACGCAGACTGCTGTTGATTTTGCAGGAGGCAAAGCACTGAAGCTTGCAGATAACCGCGTATTATTGATGGTAAATAATGACTTTAGCTTACCTGACGATATTACCGCACTTGATAATGACAGCATGTGGCAAGAAGCAGCAATCGCTGCCGCTGAACCCTCTTTAAATAAAGATGCTATTGGCGAATATGTACCGCAAATGGTTAATTTACAGGCCATAGGGGGCATTAGCTTCAGAAAAGGCTGTTATACGGGGCAAGAAACCGTCGCCCGCATGAAGTATCTCGGAAAAAATAAACGTGCCATGTATATCGTCGCAGGTAAAGCCGATGGTTTACTCGATGAACTAGAGCTTGAAACACAAATGGGCGAAAACTGGCGCCGTGCAGGTAAGCTTATCAGCCAAAGTTATAATCAACAAACGCACACCCTTATGGGCCTTGTGGTCTTACCAAATGACAATGAAACAGGCCACGTATTACGTGCAAAACACCTCCCTCAGGTTGAGCTATCAATTCAAGCTCTGCCTTACTCTCTCGAAGATGAATAAATAGGAATGACTATGATCGTAGCAGCAAACAAAGTGGTAAAAATGCATTATTCAGTATTGGATAATAACAAAAATACCATCGACAATTCTTTCGATGGTGAACCACTGGTGTTTATCGTGGGCACAGGATTTTTAATCCCAGGTCTTGAAAACGCGCTACTCGGTAAAGAAGCCGGTGATACATTCAGTGTGACTGTAGAGCCAGAACAAGGCTATGGTGAACGTCACGACGACCTAATGCAAGCAGTGCCGAAGTCAATGTTCGAAGGCATGGAAATTGAAGTCGGTATGCAATTTAGAGCAACAACTGATGCAGGCGATCAATCAGTCATGATCATTGAAATCCAAGATGAAGACGTGATTGTAGATGGTAATCATCCTCTTTCAGGTATTACACTTCACTTTGATGTTGAAGTACTTGAAGTACGCGATGCCACAGAAGAAGAATTAGCACATGGTCATGTGCACGGTGAAGGTGGTTGCGGTCACAGCCACTAAACGAAACACTAAAAAAGCGCCAATGGCGCTTTTTTTATAGCTATAGCATGCCCTACAAAAGGGTATCACTTACTCAGGTTCTGCGCTCACTTCTTCCTTTGCTTCTGGCATAGCTTCAGGTTGAGTTATATGCGCATTAAGCGCAGCAAGTAAACCAGCTTGATCATTGGTGCCTAAACGGTAATGTGTACCATCTTTCATTGCCAGTTCTACCGCACTAAAACCAGATACACTGTACACCCAGCCATCGTGAGTTATACGTAAGCCAATTCCATGACGAAATGAATTGCTAACAGCTCTAACTGACTCAATGTCGTCAAAGCTCACTGTTTTACCAAACACACCTGGCCCAAATGCCCAGCTCACTGTTTTATCCGTTACCTTGATGGTTAAGCTATGAAATAAAAAAGCCACTAACACTAAAATCGCACTAAATCCCATTAATGGCACATCTGCACCTATTAAGTTCCATGCCAAGGCAAGAAAACCACCTATCCAGCCTAAAACAATAAAGATAAATAGTGCGTATTGCTTATGTTGATACATAAAGAACTCTCTAATTAAAAGCTATAAACAAAGGTGGCACTGAGCTCTGAATCATACTTAAGCTTGTCTTCCTCTGGTTTTGAATTGTAACGGTACATATAGGTAAATTTAAGCGATACATCACCCATGATTTTGCTGATCAGCGAGGTTTCTGATTTTAGTCGCGAATTTAACCCTGACATGGATTGCTCATAACTCACATCTTGATTAAAACGTGTGCGTGCAGATACCGTGCGCTCCCACTGCAAAGCTAAGCGTAATAAGTAGCCGGTTTTAGTTTCATCCTCTTCAGTTGCCATATCTTCATCGGCAACGGAGCGGTAAAGGCCAGGCCCAACATCAATATCAACCTTGTTCTTACTGCCTTGGTATATTCGATTGCCATAGCCTGTAGCCACAGTGCTTTTAAACTCTAAGCCACTAAATTCATCTTCTTCATAATCCGCATAAATAAAGAACGATTCATTTTTAACGTTTAGCTTGTAGTTACCTTGTGCTGATATAAAGATTCGATCAGCCGAGACTTCATCATCGCCAGTTTCGTCATTACGGTCTCGTTTATATAGGGTGTCTATTTTGAATTGATTACGCCATTTCTCAAAATCCTGATACAGATTACCTTTATATTTAAAGCTAGTTGAATCTGTATTACCACTACTAATCATAAAACCAAATTCCATATCTCCATAAAGCATCTCGCCCTTATGAATTTTATGGATTTCTTCTTCGGATAGCTGACCATACTCATGAAAATCTTCAAATGGATCAACGGCAGCAACCTGCCAGCTAGCCAGCATAAAAGCGACTAAAAGTGCACGTTTTAGTGTATAAAAGCAACTCGGGGTTAAATCAAACATCGGCGGAAAATTTATTCGCTATCTTTCCAAAGAATATGACAAAAAGGCGCATCTTTATCTCGGCTAATTAAAATTTTGGCAAACAGAATATCTTGATTATCAAATTCAAGTCCTACTAAGACTTGCACAAACAGCTCAGGTTCAATTTCTAATGCAACAAAATCGTGCCATTGACTATCCGGTTCACCTTCTTCAATAAAACCGAGCTCTTCGCGGTGCTCGTTAAAGTCAGCAATATCTTGCTCGCTTAAGTTGTCAGGTGCCAATTCTAAAAATATATCATACGCCTGATGTGTTACTTCTTCTTCACTGTATAAGCGTGGACCAGCCATGACCAAAACCCTCTGATATTTGAATTAAGCTATGATAACAAACCTCTTTTGAGTTTTACCAAAAAAAAAGCCAGGTTACCCTGACTTTTTTTATTTTCACTGATTAGGCTATGAAGATGCCTGCCCTTTTATTTTTTCACGCATCCCTTGCACAAGGGTATAAAATAGTGGCACCAACAATGTACCAAATATCGTAGCAGCTAACATACCAAACAGCACTGTTACACCCAGTGATATTCGACTTCCAGCGCCTGCACCGCTTGCAAATACCAAAGGTAATACGCCAAGCACAAACGAGAGGGCTGTCATTAACACCGCTCTAAAACGCATTTTAGCCGCATTTAATGCTGCTTCGAGGATCCCTTTACCCGCTGAGCGTTCTTCCATAGCAAACTCAACGATCAGAATCGCAGTTTTAGTTGATAGGCCAATTAACAACACAAGGCCTACTTGTGCATAAATATTGTTTTCCATACCAATTATATACAACGCAAGCATTGCACCAAATAACGCCAGTGGTACGGCGGCAATGACCGAAAATGGAATCGTCCAACTTTCGTATTGTGCGACTAAGAATAAGTAAACAAAAACAACCGCTAAACCAAATAGAATCGGTGCAACATTACCGGCTTCTATTTCTTGTTTAGATTGCCCAGCCCATTCATAAACATAACCCGTTGGCAGCTGCTCAGCTAATTCTTGCATGACTTTTATCGCATCACCACTTGAGTAACCTGCTGCAGGTTGTCCGCTAATACTCGCACTGCGATACAAGTTAAAGTGCGTTAAGCTGGTTGGGCCAAGGATTGGCTCAAGCTTAGCAAGTGTAGTAAGCGGCACCATCGCACCTTCATCATTACGCACATAGTAGTATTGTAAGTCTGCTGGATTTTGACGAAAACGACTTTCCGCCTGCATGATCACTCTGTATGTGCGGCTAAATTGATTAAAGTCATTAATATACAATGATCCTAATTGTGCCTGTAAAGTTAAGAAAATATCGCTAAGGGCCACGCCTTGAGCCTTGGCCTTATTACGGTCAACCTCTAAAAAGTATTGCGGTACATTTGCTCTGAATGTGCTGTAAACATTAGAAAGCTCCGGACGCTGATTTGCCTCATAAATAAGTCCATTTAATACCTGAGCAAGCTCAGCAGGCTCACGCCCTTCACTATCTTGTAACCTAAACTCAAAACCTGCACTAGTACCTAGACCTGGAATTGATGGCGGATTAAATGCCATTATCTGCGCATCTGGCATCGCCCAAAATTGCCCCATTAAACGAGTCAACACAGCTCGTAAGCCGAGCTCAGAGCTGGTTCGCTCTTCCCAGTCCTTCAAAATCACAATGCCTAATGCATTATTTGAACCTGCCCCCCCTAGCAACGAAAACCCAGAGACAGCAATAAAATCAGTCGCTGCGGGCTCATTTTTTACAATATCCCCTAATTTATGCATCACTTCTTGAGTACGATTACTTGCTGCTGCATCTGGCAACTGCACATCAACAAACAAAAAGCCCTGATCTTCTGCGGGTACAAACCCTGTAGGAACCGTTTTTACAAGCCACCCTGCGGCAGCAAAAATTACCACAGCGAAAAGTGCCATTCGCGCAGAACGCTTTAAGATAAAATTAATTACTTTGCTATATCCGCTGGTTGAGCGTGTGATCACATTTTCAAAAGGAGCTAGCCATTTTATTGGCTGCATGGCTTTTTCATTTAATAGCAAAGCACACAGCGCAGGACTTAAAGTAAGTGCATTAACAGATGAAATAAGTACAGCGAATGAAATCGTTACGGAGAATTGCTTATAAAGCTCTCCGGTGATCCCTGGCATAAATCCAACAGGCACAAATACCGCTAATAACACAAGGGTGGTTGCAACAATGGGGCCTGATACCTGCTCCATTGCTTTGGTAACGGCTTCTTTTATTGGTAGTTTTTCTTCTTTTAGGATCCGCTCAACATTTTCGATAACGATAATCGCATCATCAACCACAATCCCGATTGCCAGCACCAAACCAAATAGCGTAATTAGGTTGATGGAATAACCCATCATCATCATAAATGCGAAGGTACCCACCAAAGACACCGGAATCGCAACGGTAGGAATCAGTGTTGCGCGCCAATTTTGTAAAAACAAAAACACCACTAAAATAACCAAACCAACGGCTTGTACAAGTGTTATTACCACTTCTTCAATAGAACGATTAATAAATTCAGTCGTATCATAGGGAATTGAGTACTCAATACCATCAGGTAGCTGCTTTGCTAGTTCCTCCATACGCGCTTTAACATCGGTGGCAACTTGTGTCGCATTCGCCTCAGTTAGCTGATAAATAACAATAAACGCAGTATCTTGCTGGTTTAATTTGGCGGTCGTACTGTAACTTGCAGCACCCATTTCAATGCGCGCGATATCATTTAAACGCACAAAATTACCATCTTTATTTGCGCGAATAATGGTTTGACCAAACTCTTCTGGTGTCTTTAAACGCCCCTTCGCCTGAATTGAGTATTCAAATTGCTGGCTAGGCCCTGTTGGTGCCGCCCCCAACTTACCCGCAGCCACTATGGTGTTTTGCTCTTGTAGCGCAGCCTGTACTTCCGCCACCGTTAACTCTAAAGAAGCCATTCTATCTGGGCGCAGCCATAATCGCATCGAGTACGTCTGCTCCCCCATCACCTCCGCTGAGGCCACACCATTGATACGCCCTAAAGGCTCAGTTAAATAATTTGTCGCGTAGTTACTTAGAAAAATAGCATCAATATTATCTTTGCTTGAATAAAGGTTAATACCTAAAAGCATTGAGCTTGATTTTTTCTTTACTGACACCCCTTGACGTTTCACCTCTTCAGGCAAGCCTGACTCAGCCAGTGCAACGCGGTTTTGCACATTGACCTGTGCTATGTCCGTATCAGTGCCAACCTTGAAGTAAACAGTTATGTTGGCCGTGCCGTTATTAGATGAAGTTGACTCGATATACATCATATCTTCAACACCATTAACCTGCTCTTCTATGGGCCTAATAACAGACTCTTCGACTATTTGCGCACTTGCACCAGGGTAACTGGCCGTGATTTGTACTTGTGGCGGGGTAATTTGCGGGTACATATTAACCGGCAATAAAGCCATCGATATTAAGCCCGCAATCGTAATAACAATAGATATAACCAGTGCAAACTTAGGGCGAGATATAAATGTTTTACTAATCATCTCATACTCCTAAGAGTTTGCTTTATTAGAAATAGTGCCTGTTGTGGCATCTACTTTCTTTTCCACAGCCTTAACTTCTGCACCTTGCCGTACTTTTTGCAGGCCTTCAATAATCACCTTTTCCCCAGCTTCAAGACCTGATTCAACCACCCACATGGCATTAATGCGGCGGCCAAGTTCAACAATACGCATAGCGACTTTGTTATCATCACCAACAACCAGTACAAATTTACCCTGTTGATTTTCTTGTACGGCGACTTGTGGGATCAGTGCAAGTTCTTTTTTATTGGTACTCTCTACGATTAAAGTGACAAATAACCCTGGCATCACAATACCATCGGGATTATCAAATGAGGCTCTAAGTTCAACCGTACCAGTATTACGGTTAATTTTAGTATCAGCAAAATCTAATACCCCCTTTGCAGGAAAGGTCGAATTATTGGGTAAGCGTAGTGTTAAATCTATTGGTACATCTCGCGGGTCGCGACCTGACGGTGTCTGGTGCTGTTGACGATAACTAATGTAGTCTGCTTCTTCTACCTGAAAACTCACATAGATAGGGTTAACATCAGTCAGCTCTGCAAGTTCATTTGATGATGGCCCCACAATATTGCCAACATCATAATTTACTTTGCCAATGCGCCCACTGAATGGCGCTTTAATTTCGGTATAGCTTAAATTTAACTTCGCTTTTTCAAGCTCTGCTTCTGCCGCTTTAACCGCCGCAGTTGCTTGCTCAAAATTAGTCGTTAATTTGTCGAGGTCAGATTGTGAAATAAACCCTTGTGACGCAACATCTTTGCCGCGCTTTAAATCTCGCTCAGCTGCACTGGCCGCTGCGATACGGCTTTTTAAATCAGCTTCAACTTCAGTGACCGTTGAACGATACTCTGAAGGGTCAATACGAAGTAATAACTGATCTTTTTCAACAGACGAACCTTCGTCAAAGTGACGCTCAATAAGCTCGCCTTCAACTCGCGCTCTAATTTTAACCTCTTGAAATGCCTCGGTTCGTGCTACAAATTCACGGTAGTTACCGACCTCTTGTGTATTCACATTGTATACAGAGACAGCAGGGGGGGGTGTTGCTTGCTGCTGAGACTTGTCATCTGAACAACCTGTAAGTACCACACTTAATGCCAATGCATATACTGTTGTTGTTATAGATTCAGTTGATAGCTTTTGCATGCGTTGTGTATTGCGCATCAGCATATTTTTACTCCTTGTAGCGCGACTTAAAGCTAAGTCTAGTCGTGTCATGGGATTTTGCGAAAATTTGCAGCAGTATCTTATTAATCGCAAAACCGAACTAGCTGTAAACCAGCCTCTTTGTTTTAAAAATATACATCAATTTGTAACCAAATATATGACGAAGTTACTCTTTTTTAATAAATTACCTAATTCTTTGTCACACATCAGCATTTCTTTACATACATGTGATTAGTTCGTAAGCTCTAGCAAACAGGTCAGAGGAGTTACCATGATAAAACTAGAAATAAAACAACAGGTCGCTTGGGTTAGCCTTGCCCGTCCCGAAAAACAAAATGCACTCAGTTTTGCTATGTTTGTGGAGCTTTCAAACGTGATCAAAAAAATTAAAAACGATCGCAGTTTGCGTGCTGTGGTGATCTCTGGCGAAGGCGAGCACTTTTGCTCTGGACTTGATGTTGCTGCGGTAATGAAAAAGCCGAGCAATATCATCAAACTATTATTCAAATGGTTACCAGGAAACCAAAACCTCGCGCAAAAAGTGGTGTTAGGTTGGCAAGACTTAAGTATTCCAGTGATAGCTAAAATTACTGGGCATTGCTTTGGCGGCGGTATGCAAATCGCGCTCGGGGCTGATTATCGTATTGTCGATAAAAACGCAAAGTTAGCAATTATGGAGGCTCGCTGGGGTTTGTGCCCTGATATGGGGGCTAACGTTGTGCTTGCTGGCTTAATGAAGCGTGACCAGGCACTTTGGCTGGCAAGCCATGCAGGGCCTGTTTCGGCTGCAGACGCTAAAGAATATGGCTTGGTTACGCAACTCACTGACGATGTTGATAAACAAACCGATACTGTACTTGAAACATTGATGGCGCGCTCGCCGGATACCCTCGCTGCAATTAAACGCATTACTCAGCAAAGCTATCGCTCACAGCAACGTAAAATTCTTGCTAAAGAAACCTGGAGCCAAATTCGCTTACTAATGAATCCGAATACCAAAAAGGCGATTGCGAAAGCCAAAGGCGCTGAAGATATTCAATTTAATAATGCTAAATCATGGTAAGCTAAAGTCGCATAGTACAGCAGACAAGGGTATGATGTAGTTGTACTTTATTCGCAATTATCCTGACTCATGAAATACCTAATCAGTAGCGCCATTATTCTTGCTTGTTTAGCCGTTGCTAAGTATTTAACGGCTTTGTTTGAAAGCAGTTTTCCAGCTCCATTACTCGGTATGGTCTTGTTACTCGTATTACTTTTAACAGGTATAGTTAAAGAGCACCATTTAAAGCCCACAGCCAGCCCTGTACTCAATTATATGCCATTATTTTTTATCCCTGCGGGGGTCGGGATTATTGAACACTTAGGTTTAATCGCTGAGCACTGGCCTTTATTACTGACTATCTTTATTGTTGTGCCACTGACAAGCGTTATATTGATCGGCTCTGTTATCGCCTACTTTAAGGGGCGTGAAAATGACAGCTAGCTTTTGGTGGTTAAGCGTTCCATTAGTTATTGCTCTTTTCCTAGCGCTGCGTTTTTTAAACGCTAAAACACACCATGCTATTGCAAAAGCACTCACCAACCCTGTCTGCTGGGCAATTGTGCTAATTGCGGCGTGTTTAATGATATTCAAACTCCCCTACGCTCCATTCGCTGAGCACACTAAAGTGCTAAGTTGGTTACTTGAACCCGCGATTGTGGCTTTAGCGCTACCGCTTTATCAGCAATTTATACATGTTAAAAAGAATCTACTGTTAATTCTGATAAGTTGCAGTTTAGGGGTAATCAATGCCACGCTGGTTGCGTCGATTATTTGCGCTTTGTTTGCCGCGCCTGCAGAACTTAGTGCATCTTTGGCTAGCTTGTCAGTAACCACTCCTATCACTTTACTGGTCACCGATGCACTTGGCGGTATTCCTTCTTTAGCAGCGGCAATGGTGATTTTTATTGGGGTACTTGGGGCGATTTTCGGTAATTTAATTTTCTCGCTAATAAATATACAAAATGCACAAGCTAAAGGTGTCGCAATTGGCACTGCTTGTCATGCTATTGGCACTGCTTCTCTTATAACAGAGCAACCGAAGGCAGGCGCTTTTGCATCTGTAGCTATGGCATTGAGTGCGCTATTAAGCGCTTTAATCGTCCCCTTACTCTACCCCGCCATTCAACATCTGATATAGTAATGACCAGCAGTAAACCTTGTTAGGAAAAGCCATGATTGACGCAGAATTACAACAAGTGGAAAAATACTATAACCTGATCACCGAATATTTAGTGACCTACAGCATGCAAATAGTGGGTGCGATCTTAATTTTGGTCTTTGGCTTGTGGATTTCACAAAAAGTATCAAATATGGTGGCAGCCTTAATGCAACGCCACAATATAGATATCACCCTCACAAACTTTATCAGCAATGTTATCAAAGTCTTGCTGATCATCATGTTTCTTATTATTGCGCTGGGTAAAATAGGCATCAGTGTGACTCCCTTTGTGGCTGCAATAGGTGCCGCTTCATTAGGTGCAGGTTTAGCACTACAAGGAATGCTTTCAAATTATGGTGCAGGGCTTGCGATTATTGCAACGCGGCCTTTTGTAGTAGGTGATACAATTGAAGTAAAAGGGGTGAGCGGGCAAGTTAAAACGATTGAGCTCGGCTACACTATTTTGGTCAACGAAGAAAAAGTCGAAATCACCATTCCTAACAAACATATTGTTGGTGAAATTCTGCATAACTCGTTTAGCTATTCACTCGTAAAAGGCGAAATTGATATAGCTTATGATGCAAATGCTGACTTGGCTATTGAGCTGATCGAGACCGTTTTAAACGATCATGAACTGGTTGCCGATACACCACACTCACAAGTCGGTATTGAGCGATTTGCCGAAAGTGGTGTCACCTTAAGCTATCGCTTTTGGGTGCCAACCACCAAAATTATTGAGACCAAATTAGCAGTGAACCGCAATGTATTTAAGGCAATCCAAGGGGCGGATATCGAAATACCCTTCCCACAACGGATTGTTACCCTCAATCAAACTAATGATAAAGGCGCTTAAGGCGCCTTTTTCACAGCTCGTCGACAGAGATTGTGTTTGTTCAAAAGGTTGTAGTACAATTTAAATGATAACAATTACTATCATCAATTAAGGTCGGGCTATTTTTACCATGAGTAAACGTCTTTGGTTCCAACTACACGGTTGGTTTTCGCTCCCAGTATGGGTGCTATTTTGCTTTATCTGTGTCACAGGCACTGTATCTGTAATAAGCCATGAGCTTACTTGGCTCTCTAACAGTGAAGCACGCGCAAACAACCCAAATGACTTACCAGTACTGGGGGTTGATCAAGTTATTAATAGCGTAGAAAAAGCTTACCCGACCGCCGATGTAATGAGTGTGCTCACCTATGAGCCTTACTTGGTTAATGCGGTTATTTTCACTGATACCGACAAACCTTACGCAGTGGCTTACGTCAATCAATATACAGGCGAAGTGCAAGCGGTTAATGACAGTATTTCTTTCATCGAATTTATGCGTACCCTACACGGCTGGCTATTCTTTCCTTGGCAAGAAGGCTACAGCATAGGTTACTACTTAGTCAGCGCCATGGCGTTTGTCATTTTAGGTGCATTGATTACAGGCTTAGTGATTTATAAAAACTTTTGGCGCGCATTTAGTCAGCCAAAGCTACGTTTTAACCAAGGTAAAAAAACCTTCCTTAAAGACTTACATACCCTTAGTGGCGTTTGGTCAATTTGGTTTATGGCAATAATGGCACTCACAGGCCTGTGGTATTTAGTGCAAGCCATCATGTGGCATAACGAAATAGACATAGAAGAGCATGCACCTTTGGTGGCTGTTTCAGCTTTACCTGCGGATAAACAAACACCGCCTACTGACTTAAAAGCGGCACTGGCAATTACCAAAGAGAAATACCCTGATTTCAAACCTAGCTATGTGATGCTACCAGAGCATAACCGTGGCATGTTTAACATCATGGGCAGTGGCGATACTATTTTCTACGATAATTACGCTTACTCAACGTCAATCAATCCTTGGACTGGTGAAATTGCAGCAAGTAAGAGCCCTGAGATTATGTCGGGGCTACAAACCCTGTCGCATATTACTGATCCACTTCACTACGGTAATATTGGCGGCCTGTGGACAAAGATTATTTGGTTTATCTTTGGTTTGATTTTAAGTGGTATGTCGATCACTGGCTTTATGATGTATGCCGCTAAATTAGTTAATAATAAACCAGTAAAAGCGCGCCAAGCTGCGCCAGTAAATAACGTTCAGGAGGCAAACTAATGGCTCGTTTACAAGCGACTTGGTGGCAACGTAAAAAGTATATTTTGCATGCTGTGATACTGGCTTTGCCTGTGTGGTTTATTTATCAATCATTGAACCCTCAGTTTCCTGCACTTTGGCAAGAGCAACAAGCAGGCGAATTTAAAATCGCGCCAATGCCACTGAATGAAGATGCACCTTACTCACACCACAATGAATATGTTAAAGATTTCTTTATTACTTTTAATCAAGGTGACATAAGCAATGTTCGTCAGGCATATTTAAATATTGGTCAATCACCTTTACCGCTGACAGAATTTGCAAAAGATGAAGAAGGCATAATGCATGGCACCAATCACGGTCAGCATGCCCACGCGATAGCTCCTAAAACCATCTCAGCAGATGATAAACTGTGGATCACCATACAAACTTGGCAAGGCCAACTGCATACCCTCAAATGGGATATCCCCAGCCAGTTTATTACTCAATAATATCTGAAAGGCCACTCACTGAGTGGCTTTTTTGTATCTCTGAAAAAACCTTTATCTCCTCCAAAACAATCAAAAGTAAAATTTTTGTTAATTATTTTCACCCAACACCTTTACAAAAGTAATAATATAATAAAGTATTATAAATAGTTTTCATTAACATCAATGCATTCAATTGATGTTGATCAGAACTCATCCAAGGAGCTAAACACACAAGGAAAGCTCAATAACAATGATTTGGAGACACAATGATACTTTCAAAAAAAGCGCTTGCTGCGCTCAGCTTTGCAACAACACTGGTACTTCCCAGTGCCTACGCGATTGATAATGGTGTATACACGATTAAATCAAAGTACAGCGCTAAGTTTGTAGAAGTCGCTAGCGCGCAAACCAATGATGGTGCGAATGTTAGTCAGTGGGCTGACACTAATCACGACACCCAGCGCTGGTTAATCACCAACATAGGTGGCAGCAACTATTCGGTTATTAACTTAAACAGTGGTAAGGCACTCGAGGTGTTTGATTTCTCAACTGCCGATGGCGGTAATGTGGTGCAGTATGAATATGCAAACATTGCTAGCCAACACTGGCAAATTAATGATGAAGGCAGCGGTTATGTCAGCTTTATTAACTTAAACAGTGGTAAGGCTCTCGACTTATATGGATTCGATGGTAACGATGGCGCGAACATTAGTCAGTGGAGCTACAACGGCAGCGATGCACAGCAATGGCAACTCACCAAACTTGCCAATGTTGAATCCACTCCCTTTGATCCCTCCACCACCAATGGTGCTGCTGATCATTGGCCACTCACTGGCAATTTAGTTACCCACGATCCAACTATTGGCTATGAGAATGGCACTTGGTGGATATTTCAAACAGGCCCAGGCATTTACGGTAAATACTCAAGCAATGGCGTTGATTGGAATGATGCGCTGCCAATTTTTTCAAATGGTTTAAGTTGGTGGAGTAACTATGTGCCTGATCATGACGGAATTGATGTCTGGGCGCCTGAATTAAAAAGCTACAATGGTCGCAGCTGGCTGTATTATGCTATTTCAACCTTCGGATCTCGTGTCAGTGCTATTGGTCTTACCTCAGCAAGCAGTGTTGCCACAGGCAATTGGCGTGATGATGGCTTAGTGATCAACACCACCAATAGCAATAATTACAATGCCATCGACCCAGATCTGGTGGTGGCAAAAGATGGTGCGCCTTGGCTCGCATTTGGCTCGTGGAATACGGGTATTAAATTGACCCGTATTAACCCAATGACAATGAAACCATTTGGTCAAATCTACTCATTAGCAAGTCGCTCAGGTGGTATCGAAGCGCCTACCATAGTGTATCGCCAAGGCTACTACTATTTGTTTGTTTCGGTAGGCAAATGCTGTGATGGCACGAATAGTACATACCGCATTGCATATGGTCGCTCAACCGATATTCGCGGTCCGTACCTTGATAAAAATGGTAATAACATGTTAGCGGGTGGTGGTAGCATTCTTGATGCTGGGAATAACCAATGGGTGGGTCCTGGTGGACAAGATATTCTAAATACCGATGTGATTGTTCGTCATGCCTATGATGCAGGTGATAATGGCACACCCAAATTGCTCATCAGCACCCTAAATTGGGATGCTAATGGCTGGCCTAAATACTAGTTCTCACCACTAAGCGCGTGAAAACGCGCTTTTTAAAATCGCTCTAAAATACTGCGAATAAACTCAGAATTTAATATTTGTGTCATCACGCCACTGCACCACATATACGCACGATGCAAGGGGTAGCCTTTAAAAATCCAACGTTTACGCACATGATTAAAGTCATGTAAATAATCAGCCTTCGCTTGTGGTAATGAGTCACCGGCCAATTTTTGCCACGCTTTATAAACCCCACTCATATCAGCACCACGCATAAAACGCTGTAACCAACGCGGAAAGCGTGAAAAACGAATCGCCGACTGAAAATCAATAATATAAGGCTTGCCCTCTTTTGAGCAAATCACATTACCCAGATTACGTAAATCAAGATGTACTACACCACGACGATGCATTTTCGCTACCGTACGTTCGAAGTCTTTGAAAAAATTAGCTGGCAAATGTTCTTGCTGTTGAGCAAGCTGCCTAAGTGGTGTGCCCTCAATAAAGTCATAAGCAATAGCAATTGGCGATAATCGGCAAAAATTATCTACCACGCCATCGACATCTTGTAGCCGTGCAAGTCCCTTGTACTCTTGATTAATAAAAAGCGGCGCAATGGTTTTTCTTACCCACCAAGGACTATGCTGAAAGTCTTTGATAATAAGATCAAATTGCGTGTCTTTGTAACGATAAACAATGGCATTAGCGAACCGACCGGTATGAACAATAGACAAGCTTTCATGGCTAAATTGATGAGCTGGGAATTGGGCTCGAAGCTGCGCGAGCAAAGATGATTCGAACATAGCAACCTGTCACTTGTTAAAATTAAATGCCTAGGCAACTATATTATCAAAACGCGTCAGCGGCGACAATGTACCGCTTAGAGAAATTTATGCTTTTAAATTATGAATTGCTCTAAACAACAAGCTGGCGAGTTGGTTTTGCTCTAGTTCAGAGAAGCCAACGAGCGCTTTTCGATAGATCTCATTAACTGCGGGTAAAATTTCAGGGTAAAGCTGTTGGCCTTTCTCTGTAAGACATAAAAGAGTTGAACGCCTATCTTCAACTGACTGTTTCTTAGCGACTAACCCTTTATCTTCTAGGCGAGTGATTAAACGACTCATGGCCCCACGGTCATATACCATGTGCTCACATAGCTCAGCTAAGGTGTTTACTTTACCTCGTGCAAGTAATACCACCACAATATATTGAGCTGATGTTAGCTCTTTATCCTCAAGAGCGTTATCAAGATGCGTAACTAAGTTAGAGCGTAAATAAGACACTAAACGCCCTAAGTCTTGGACTGGGTCTAAATCTTCAGCGCGGCACTGTCCAATTGGTGCAGATTCTTTCATATTTCCTCAACAAAGATTAATAGCTATTCATTGACAGTTAATACCTAAAATAATTCAATCTTAGTCATAATTGGTGTAGCGTGAGTCAGGTATTTAAACTTCGGGGGGTAGTATGCTTAGTAAACAGCACATTATAAAGTATTTAGGTCTTTTTGTACTCTTGTTACTGTGCTGGTTAGAGCAGTTCCAACATTATATCATGAGTTTTATCGATAGTGCTTTAGTGCAGTCAACCGTGGTGTATGCCTCGTCTCGTACAGTTAACGCCGCTATTTCGTTATTACAATCTGCCGAAGTGGGCATTGGCATTGCGAGTATTCAGCCAGCACAACTACTTGACCCTGTTAATGATCTGGCTGAATACATGTCAGATGCTATGCGCCTTGCAATAGGTTCACTATTTTTACAGCGAATTTTATACACGATCTCATCTGGTGTGATTTTTAATAGCGTATTTACTATTTCAGTCATTGCTTACCTTTTTTGTGAATGGCGCAATATCTATCCAAATCTTCGCCACAAACTTCTAGCAAGCCTTATTTTAATTCGCTTTCTCGTTCCCGCTATCGTTCTAAGCACAGGACTTATCAGCCAAGTTTTTTTAGATGAACAAATTAACTCACAAAGCCAACTGGTCAGTGAAAAAGTTGATACTGTCAGCGCTAATGCTACACAAACTTCAGCATTATCAGCACAACTCAAAGCTAAAGTTGATAGTCAAAAGCAAGCCGTGTTCGATAAACTCGATGGCTTGAATCAACAACAGATAACAAACCACCAGCAAGCGACTGAGTTAAAACAGCAACTGGCAGAACTGGATTCCCAGATTGACACTATTCAGTCAACACGCAGCCTTTCTGAGCGTTTAACGTTTACTGAACTTGAACAAGCGAAACCGCTGCTCGCTAAAAAACAGCAAATAACAACTAAGCTACACGCTTTATCCGCTCAACAAGGGACACTTAATCAAGAAAAAGATGCGCTAAACCAGCAACTCGTGGAAATAAATGAGCAACTCAACACAAATGATGCGAGTAAAGTGAGTAAAATTATCGACACCGTTACCACAGGGATAGGAAATATGGTTGCGGCCGTTGAAGATCTTTTTATCGACTTTCTTAACCTATTATCATTACTCATTCTCAAGCTATTGCTAATGCCACTCATCTTTTTGTATTTATTCAATAAAGCGTTTAAAGCTATTTGGCATCGCCATTTCATTGATGTATTAATTGAAACAAAAAACCGCGCTATTAATTGATTGTTTTTTAAGCTATGTTGATACTCACAATTATAAAGGAGTTAACAATGAGTAACCAACATAGTAGTCACATTCCTCAAGAAGCATTTGATTGGTACGATGAATACGCCCATGGCTTGATAGACCGTCGTACCTTTATGAAAAAACTAGGCGGCCTAGTTGCACTAGGTTATTCAATGGCTGTTCTCAGTAGTGCCTTGTTGCCAAACTATGCATTAGCTGAACAAGTCTCCTTTAATGATCCTGATATCAAAGCCAGTTATAAAACCTTCAATTCATTCAAAGGTCACGGTGAAGGTAAAGGCTATTTAGTTGAGCCCGCCAACTTATCTGACAAGCATCCTATCGTATTAGTGATCCATGAGAATAGAGGTTTAAACCCTTACATTAAAGATGTTGCACGCCGCCTTGCTAAAGCGGGTTTTATTGCTTTTGCCCCAGATGCATTGCACCCACTTGGCGGTTATCCAGGTAATGACGATGAAGGGCGTGCTATGCAGCGCTCAATGGACAGAGAAAAAATCCAACACGATTTCGTGGCCGCCGCAAAGTACTTAAAAGAACATCCAAACAGTAATGGCAAACTAGGTGCGGTAGGCTTTTGCTTTGGCGGTTATATGGTTAACTACCTCGCAGCTGTTGAGAGCAAACTCATTAATGCTGGCGTCCCCTATTACGGCACCCCTGCTGTTAAAGAGCTTAGAGAAAACATAAAAGCACCATTACTTGTCCACTTAGCTGAATTCGATAAACGCGTGAATGATACTTGGCCAGAATACGAAAGTGACTTAAAAGCCCACCAAGTGCCTTATACTATGCACATGTATGAAAAGGCGAATCATGGTTTTCATAATGATTCCACATCGCGTTATGATGAAAAACAAGCTGAGCTTTCATGGCAACGTACACTTGCATTCTTTAACGAGCAATTGATTTAATCGAGGCAATTTCATACACTCTCGGAAAAATTTGTAGGCTAGTAAAGAGATGGAATCGCAAATCAGTTACCGCTTTGACTCACAGCAAACCGCTAATCGGTTTTTAAACAAGCTTAAACACTGGTCAGTGGCTAAAGTCACCGCAAGTCTTTGCCAAGGTGGTTTCGCCGTAAAAATACGCTATGCAGTCGATAATAGTAGCTTTGATTACACCCTTGCTGAGCTTGATGATTTAGCGATGCAGCATGAAGGCGAAGAAATCTAGTTATTAAGTAGAAAAACGGCTAACCAAGTTTAGCCGTTTCGTTATTAAAGCTTTACTTATAAAACTGTATTTATAAATCAAAGCTACGCGAGATAGACGCAACAATGCGCTCGTCTGCGGTATCCCAATCAAGGCTGGTATTTTCACCGGCAAGCTCAAAGTCAAAACCTGCAAAGCTTGTTTGATAAGCAATGCGATAGTGGTTATATGACTTATCACTGCCATCCCATGTGTACTTATCACCATCCAGTGAATTTGAAATATCAAAGCTGGCACGGATTGCGTGGTTTGGTGCAATTTCAAAGGTATGCGCTAACATAGAAATAACATGCCCTGCGCCAGAACCAAAGTAGTCCCAGCTATACCAAAAGTTAAGCTCCGTTTGTCCTAAGCTACTGGCATAACCAAATTTAGTATAAACCTCAGGGTAATTACCATCGCTTGAATGACCTTCACCATGATATGAATAGTAAGCAATACCATAATCAACACTAAGAGCACTATTTAGTTCAACATAGTTACCGAAATACGCATCCCATTCAATATCTGTCCCCTCACCAAAATCTACATTTGAGGCCCACGTACCCACATACATACCAGAGTCTGCAAACGCATAGTCTAGACTACCTTGAATAGCAGGATCATTTTGCGTTTGGCTCACACCATTAAAAGTGTAATCTGATGCCAGAGTAACTGTAGTCGATAAATCAGCCATCGCTGATGTCGATAGTAGTGCCAGTGGCAACACTGTTGCGAGTAGTGTTTGTCTTGTTGTCATGTTGGTTTCCCCTTAGCTAACTGTTTCTATTTTTGTGTAATCTAATTTGTTGTCTTTTGGTGAGCCCTCGATGTTTTTCACCGTTTTTAACTTGCTGTAGCCAATAAATACTGCGCAGCCGAAAAATAACGCAATCACTAGCGCACCAACCCATTGGATCTGTAAAAAGTCGAACTTAAACAACAGAGTCAATAGTGAAAGCGCCACCACATTTAAGGCAATATAATTAAACTTACCAAAACGTTTCACCGTTAAGTTTAGGTTATCTGTGTATAAACGGATCAAAGAATCAAGTGAATTGATCACAAACACCACACCGACAAACACCATAGCGATGTTTTTCAAACCTGCTGTAGCAATACCCGCTTCATGATATTGATATAAAACGCTAAACCAAATTGCGATTGGAATAGATGGGAAAATCAACATAGCTGCCAGTACTTGGTAAGTCTTTAAGCCCCCCACAAAGCGCGAGGTAAATTGACCAATCATGATACTCCAAGCAAACCACCAAAATAGATAAAAGGCATGGTAATCATTCAGCGGTAACACAAATTCATCAATATTACCAAAATAACCACCAATCAGCGCAAGGTTATCAACAAATGCTGATGTTTGTGCATCAGAGCCAACAAAGGCACCAAACCACATAAAGGCGATTAAAGCGATAAACAACCACGTAGTAGAGATACTTAAAAAGCGCACATATTTAATGTCTGTGCTCGAATACACAGCAAAACAAATCGCTGCAAACACCATTAAGTAGAATGTCGGAATAATTGACTCACCATCACCAAGTGACGGTAAATACCAAGGTAAATTCGACAGCAGTAAAAATGCAGTAAATGCGCATGTACCAATAATAACAATGTTATTAATTAGTTTTACCCAAGCAATTTCAAAGAACTTTACTTTGGGTTCTATTACACAGAAATAAAAGCACGTAAGGAAATAAAATCCCCAGATCAAGAAGCCCCAATAACCAAACTCAATGGCTAATGGATTGGCAAACGCATACTCTGGGCTTGCTTTTATGTCTGCATAACCTGCAAACTCTGTCAGTGGAAACATAATCAAGCCAACGTCTAGGCCCGATGTAAATAAAATTGCAATGAACGTAAACGTTCTAACCGGTGTGACGCCAACACACCTTACCCTACCCCATTTAAATAAAATAACCGCAATTGCTAACAGGGTAAAAATGATGCCAGCACTAAGCCAAAAGGTCATAGTTACCCCCCCAAAATAAGTAGTAATACTTCATTGTTTCTCCAGTTTTGTTCCTCGCATTAACGCATCACAAACAACTCGTGATGCGCGCCACTGCAAGCCCCACAGCCGATACTGCGGGTGGCCTTATTAGATCTCCGAACTACGCTGCGTTGATTGCCATTGTTTTTCCATAGCAACATCTGCAGTTGATGCCGATAACACAGGCTTACCTAAAATGTGGTCAGCCGCTTTTTCTGCCACCATAATGGTTGGCGCATTTAAATTACCGTTTGGAACGGTTGGGAAGATAGATGAATCCACCACCCGTAACCCCTCAATACCGTGTACTTGAGTTTGCGAGTTAACCACGGCCATCTCGTCTTCACCCATCTTGCACGAACAGGACGGATGGTAAGCACTCTCAACCGCTTGACGAACAAAGGCATCGATTTGTGCATCGCTTTGAACATCTTTACCTGGTTGAATTTCACCATCGCGATACTCATCAAACGCACTTTGTTCAATAATCTCACGAGTTAAGCGAACGCAAGCTCTAAAGCCTTCAATATCATCTTGATGCTGTAAGTAGTTAAATTGGATCTTAGGCGCAACCAGTGGATCCGCCGACTTAATTGTCACGGCACCACGGCTTTTCGGTTTGTTATGCCCAACATGTACTTGGAAACCATGGCCATCAAAGGCACTTTTACCGTCATAACGAATTGCTGCTGGTAAAAAGTGATACTGAATATCAGGCCATTCAACGCCCGGTTTTGAGCGAATAAATGCACATGATTCAAAGTGATTCGTTGCCCCTAAACCTGAGCGGTTTAATAACCAACGCGCACCAATGAGTCCTTTTGAAACAAGACCTAACTTGCCGTTTAAAGTAATGGGTTGCTTACATTTATATTGGAAATAAAATTCCAAGTGATCTTGTAAGTTTTGGCCAACACCTGGTAAGTGATGTTTAACCTCAACACCCGCTTCACTCAGAATGTCTTTATCACCAATACCTGATAATTGCAGAATATGCGGTGACCCAATTGGACCCGCACTTAAAATAACGTCTTTTGCTGCAAGTGCTTGCTGCTTAGAGCCAGATACTGAATACTCTACACCCACGGCTTTTTTGCCTTCGAGCAGAACTTTTTCAGCTAAGGCACCGGTGACTAGTGTTAAGTTTTTACGTGACTTAACTGGGTCTAAATATTCACGACTGGCAGAGCTTCTTACACCATCTTTAACAGTCATATGCATTGGCCCAAAGCCTTCTTGCTGGGCTGCATTGTAGTCATCAGTCTGCGCATAACCTGCTTGTTGGCCCGCTTTGATAAAGGCTTTATAAAGCGGGTTAGCCATTTCATTACCGTTATTAACCCCTAATGGGCCATTATCGCCACGGTAGTTGTTACCACCTAAATAGAATGATTCAGCACGTTTAAAATACGGTAAGCATGCTTGATAGTCCCAACCATTAGCACCGTGTTGCTGCCACTCATCAAAATCTTTGGCATGACCACGTACATACACCATGCCGTTAATCGATGATGAGCCACCTAACACCTTGCCTCGTGGGCAGTGCATTTGACGGTTATCTAAATATGGCTCTGGCTCGGTATGAAATTGCCATGCATATTTGTCGGTATTCATTGGGATTGATAGCGCAGTAGGCATCTTTATAAAAATGCTTTTATCGCTACCGCCCGTTTCAAGTAATAACACCTTATTGGAAGGGTCTGCTGATAGTCGGTTTGCCAACACGCAGCCTGCTGAGCCAGCACCGACTATGATGTAATCATAGTTCTGTGTACTCATTAAAATGGACTCTCTATATTGCTCATACCCACATAAATCGATTTAGTTTGGGTATAGTGATCTAAAGTTTCGATACCGTTTTCACGGCCGATACCTGATTGCTTATACCCACCTACTGGCATTTCTGCAGGTGAATTACCATAGCTATTTATCCAACAAATACCGGCTTGTAATTGGTGGATCACGCGGTGTGCACGCTGAATATCTTTCGTAAACACGCCTGCGGCCAAACCAAGGTGCGTATCGTTTGCACGCTGAATAACGTCATCTTCATCATCAAACACCAACACGCTCATCACTGGGCCAAAGATCTCTTCTTTCACTATGGTCATGTCATCTTTACAGTCGACAAAAACGGTCGGCTCAACAAAGTAGCCATTTGGTGCAGATGCAGGTGACAGTGCCTTACCACCTGTTAGTAAGGTTGCGCCTTCTTGAATGCCTTTATCAATATAACCAAGTACAAGCTCTTGGTGCTTTTTAGAGATAAGCGCCCCTAAATTCACCTCAGGATCCATTGGGTCGCCAGCAATAATATTTTGCTCAGTGCGTGTTTTCAGCTCATCAATAAACTGCTGATAAACATTTTTGTGCACATAAATGCGCGTACAATTAGTGCAGATTTCGCCTTGCGTATAAAAATTACCTAGCATTGCCGCACTAACAGCTTGTGATACATCGGCATCATCAAACACCAATAATGGTGACTTACCGCCAAGCTCCATGGTCACATCTTTCAGTGAGCCGGCAGCACTTGCCATTACTTTTTTGCCTGTGCCCACTTCACCAGTGAACGACACTTTTTCAATATTTGGGTTTGCTGTTAACCATTGCCCTACTTCAGCAGCACCCTGCACGACATTGAATACACCAGCAGGTACACCCGCTTCGATAAAAATCTCTGCGAGTTTAATTGCACCAAGGGGTGTTTCTTCTGAAGGTTTAAAAATAACCGCATTACCCGCAGCCAGTGCTGGGCCTGATTTCCAACAAGCAATTTGCAGTGGGTAGTTCCATGCACCAATACCTGCACAAATACCTAAAGGCTCTTTACGTGTGTAGTAAAAGTCATTGCCAACCATTTGTTGCTGACCCACTTGCGCAGGAGCAAGACCAGCAAAGTACTCAATTACATCGGCGCCAGTTTCAACATCGACACACTCAGCTTCTTGCCACGGCTTACCCGTATCAAGTACTTCTACTTTTGCCAGTTCATCATTACGTTCGCGTAAGATTGCCACGGCTTTTAATAAAATACGGCTACGCTCAATTGGCGTCATGGCAGACCACGCTGCAAAGCCTTGTTTTGCGCTTTCGATTGCCGCGTTTTGAATAAACTCATCAGCGATTTCAACGTGATAAATCACTTCATCCGTTGCAGGATTCGTTACTGCAAAGGTGTCGCCAGTTTGATTTTTTAAAAAATGGCCATTAATAAAATTTTCGTAAACAGGTGTGGTCATTTTAGGCTCCGTACTGTTTTATCAGTGAACGAATGTAGTCTTTGGCTAATCGCTCACAATTTTCGAATTGATCTTGGTCTGACTTACTTAATACGGCTCTTAGCCATAAACCATCGATCATGGCTGCACTTAGCTCAGCAGCTAGGTTGGCATCGCTATCGCTCATTAACTGTTTGAATGAGCTTAATAAGTTACTAAATAAACGTTTACTATTTACGTTTTGTAAGCGATGCAACTGGGCGTCGTGCATTGAATGCGCCCAAAAGCTCAACCAGGTTTTGGTGTTATTGCTTTGCTGCTGAATGCGCGAAAAGTTTGCTTCAACGATAAACATTAATCGTTGCTCTGGACTGGTCTGCGGCGTTACTTGATTCATCAGAGCTTGCTTTAAACTCGTCAATAAATACCGCACAGTGGCTTCAATTAAGCCCTGCTTACCACCAAAATAATGACTGATAATGCCAGACGATAAGCCTGCCTTTTTACTAATGCTATTTATGGTGGTGCCTTGCAAACCAAGCTCTGCAACCGACTCTATTGTGGCGTCAATTAACTGCTGACGACGAACAGGTTCCATTCCAACTTTCGGCATAATTTTTTATTGATTGAACGTTCAATTAAAATAAAGGTTAAGGTAATCATCTTGGCAATTCAAGGTTGACAAATTGTAAACAACAACAAAATGACATCACTCACTTAAGCTAAGCGATTGTTATTAGGTTTATTATTCGAGATATAAAAAAGTTTTAAGTTTTTTCAAAATCAAGATTAAAAAGCATGAATTATGGCTAAATCATGTTAATAACGAGATTTTTATTCTTTTGCGCAGACAAAATGAGATAGCACTTTGTATGTTGCTAACTAAAACTGATTTTGTGAGTCGCAGCTGTGCGAGGGATATGCAAAGTACACTCAAAAAAGCACTCCATCGATGCGCTTTCGCTGTTATTTAACGAAAGCGCAACGACAAAGTACGTGGGTAGATTAAATAATTATGTTCTGGCCTCATTCATTACGGCCATGGTCTTGCTCGATTGCGATGCGTTTAACTGGTCTTTAAAGAACCACGGCGCAAATAAAGTAATAACAAACAGCGTGACTAAGCCACTAATGAGCAGCGATAAACCAACTAAGGCACCTAGGTCGATAAGGGCTTGATGCTGTGAAAATAATAACGCGATAAAGCCGATACTAAACACTAAGACATTTGCAATAATTGCGCGACCACTTACTCTCATTGCATTTACCAGCGCATGGTTAATTGTAAAACCATTCTTAATTTCATGCTGAATTCTTAATATATAGTGCACTGAATAATCAACAATCCCCAGTACTAGGAATGAAATAATGGCAGTACCAATATTTAGCTCAATATTTAACAGCGTCATAAGCGCAAAGTAGATCATCACCGTTGATAATAGCGGTAGTGTTCCAGCTAAACCAAGACGTATCGATCTAAACCAAGCCATCATCACAAGTAAAACCGTTAATAATGCAATCGATGCACTGACCGTTTGACTCTTAACCAAGGCATCTAACACCGCGGTCCAAATAATGGGGGAACCCGCGTGGGTAATGGTGACACCATCTGGTTTATTTGCTTCGATCCACGGTAAGGTATGATCTAAAAATGCTTGATAATCATTAGCCACCGTGGTCCCTAGCGTATAGAGTAATACTGTTTTAGAAAAATCTTCACTCAATACATTCGTTACATCTGAACCGCCACTATTTTCAAACATAAGAATAGACTGCCTAATAATGTCGCTTCCTGAAATGGTGATCTCATAGGGCTCTTGTGTATCTTCATCAATCTCAATAAAGCGTTCAACATCCTCTGGTAGTCGGTTATATTCAGGGTTAAAATCATTAAGCGTGTAGTTTATTCGTCTCACATAACGTGCCAGAGAATAACTATAGTTCACTGTTTCATGCTGATGGATATGCTGCTCTAAACGGTCAATGAAATGACTGATTTCAACCGTTAATGCGCCATTATCTTTGCCGGTATCTACTTCGATCCAACCTGGGCTCGTGCCTGCTATATGATTATTTATAAAATCATCTGAGATACGAAAATCACTTTGTTTTGGAAAATAACCAGAACCCATATCGTCAACGCGAACCTTTGACGCTAAAAAGCCAGACCCTATAAATAAGCCAATGAAAATAACTGTAAACATTTTTCTATTTGCCATTACAGGGGTGAGTGCACTGACTAATAATCGACTTATAAAGTACTTCTTACTAACGTCACTACTACTTTGCGCGTGTTGCTGTTTAAAAATGTCTTTTTTCGGAAACAGAGCCAGTAATGCAGGGATTAATAAAAGTGAAATAATTAAGGCTACAAACATACCAAATGAAATGAATAACCCAAAGTTTCTGAGGCTCTCGATACTTGATGAAGTTGACACAATAAACGTTAAACATGTTGTGATAGTAGTTAAAACAACAGGAGAAGCCATGAGTATCATTGCACTGCGAATTGCAACTAAGCGTGATTTAACAATTTTTTTCTGATGGTAGTACTCAGCCATTACATGAATGGCATCAGATAAACAAATCGTGAGCAGAAAAACAGGTAAGATAGCAGTAATCACATCTAATGGTGCGTTTACCACAGCCATCATTCCCATGGTCCATATAGTACACATCACAACATTAATTAACGGGATAATAACCCCTAAAATAGTTTTGAAAAATACAGCTAAAATAATGGTGATCAACAGTAGAACAATGGGTAGCAAGGTCGCAAAATCATGGTCTATTACCTGCTTTTGAGCTGCAAAAAAGACTGGCACACCACTAATGTAAATATCGTCTTTTAACTCTGGGTGAGCAATTTGATAATCTGCAACCAGTTGCTTGAATGCCTCGTAGGCACGCACTTGCCCTGTTGCATCGTCCTCTAAAATACTTAACTCAACAACAATAAGCGCGACTTTGCCATCTGGAGAGATTGGGCCATATTCAATTAACTCATTATCTATGACTGCATTTTTTACAAACTCAATATCTTGATTTCGCTTATTCACCGTTTCCTGTGCGAACATAGTGCCGTATTCGTCTAAAAATACATTTTCAGTCGACGACAATCCTGCCATCTCTCTTACAGGGTCTACTCGCTCGGCAAACACACTTAAGTTGCGCAGCTGTTTAGTTGTTAACTGCCACTCAACTGCGCGATTAAGCAATTCACGCGCAATCAAGCCATCACTTGGGGTCATACCATCTGCAAGAATTTCATCAATACTTGCCACTAACTCGCTATTTTCAGGGTGATCAGCTTTAAGATCTTGAAGCATTTGAGCATCTGTCTCATCAACATAGTTCATTCGCTCTGCGGCACGAGATAAGTCAAAAATAGCGTTAATTGATGCCTGATTAAACACCGTATCTTCGTTATGCAAAGCGATCATGACAGAGTCATATGTTCCGGTAAACTCATCGCGCAAATCAAAAATAGTACTGCGTGCAGGGTGATCTTTAGGTAAAAAGTAAGGGTTGTTGTCCTCACTTAGATTAGCCGAAGCGATAAAAAAATAAACGGTAATAAGCGACAATATCGCCAGTATCGATTTTGGATATTTAAAAACAAAATCTAGGTATTTCTCTAACATTTCAGTGTCCTATTATAACTCAGAGATTTTAGTTAACTCTGCGACATCGCTGTCTTTTATGCCTCTTTTAAGCTTTGATTTTCTAAAAATTGCATCATCAACACCTTGGTTATAAAGGGTTTCATGAAATAGAAAAGTGCTCTTTTTATTCTCTACAAAGTTGCTCATCGTAGATGCGGTGATGGTCCATATGTCTTGTACTTTCTCAACCTTATCGATATCTAACTGCTTAAAAAGAATACCTTTTGCATCATAGTACTGCTGTTTAAGAATTAACTTTCTTTGTTTATCAACCCAGGTAACCAGTTTGTAATAACCAGACTTATTAATCACATCCTGGGACTTCGGCTCGCGCTCGATAACATAGGTTTCAACGCCATCTAGCATGTCAGTTTTTATAACTTTTGAGTCAAAATCTGTTACGCGTAGCTTATCGAGGTCGTAATAAGAATATTCACTGCCCATAAATGCACCGCGTTTGTCAGTGGCAGAAATACGCCTTACTTTTCTAAATGCAGGCAAGTACATCCACTGCTCGTCTTCTTGAGCTGTTCCTTCTTCGAAGCTACGCATCAAAAAGCTAATATCTCTCACATCCGCAGGGGCTTTTATGGCGAGCACCATTACTTCGTCTTTTTCGATATCCTTTTGCAACATGTAAAACTGACGCTGATTAAGTACGCTATCTTCACTTAGAGTGCGAAGCGTCACTGTTGATAAATAGTCCTTGCCATCATTACGATCACGCACTTGTTGTAAAATTTTATCTGCATCTTCAGCATACGTTGCTGCACTAAATACAATACTCATTGAGGCTAAAAAGCATGTTAGTTTCATTTTCTCTCCTTAAAAATAATAAGTTGCAGCTAACCAAATACGATCACGCTGCTGCTGGGCACCTAAGTAGTTTTCTTGATCACCTTCAATAAGATCGAGATTTAGCTTTAAAACCCACTGTTGATTAGGTTTATAAGTTAACTTAAGTTGAGATAGGGCTCCGCCCCCCTGATTGTCGAGGTAACTCACTGCTGCGCGAATATAGAGCTGATTGGCAAAAAAACCTCTCTCTGCGGAAGCCGTGTATATGGGTGCAGATTTTGGAATAAGATAAGAGGGTTGCCATCCATTGAGGATGCGGTCAGTAAACTGTAGCGTTGTCGTCCAGTCTTTATAACGGTAATCAAGCCCTATTAAGGCTTCTAGCTTGTTAACGTTTTTAAAAGACAAGTCACTGTCATTCACTGTGTAATTATCAAAATAAGCAAACTCACTCCGCAGCACAAATGCATCTATGGGTTTGCTTAAACTCGTACCAAGCATAGAGAACTTCTCATATGAATAAAGCGTGCGCTCGCTTGGCGACAAAGTGACGACAGGATCATCTTGATACCCGTGAAAAGCATAAAGGCTAACATCTGTAGCTAACGCGAATGTACTGTAACGCAAGCCTAATTCATATTTACCCCACTGTGTCTGCTCACTATTGGGGTAATAATTATTACCGAACTCGGCTCTAGGTGCAGGGTACTCATTACTCAGCTGTTGAAGCGTGGTGATAATGTTTAGCGTGTCACCATTTTCATACTCATAATCAAGCTTGAACATTGGCACAGCTAAACGGTAATCATCTATATCGAAAAAGATAAAGTCTTTATAATCTAATGGATTAATAACATCGACAACCCGTAAGTCATCCGCTTCACCCCATACAACTTTCTGATAACCAAACGACCAAAAACGATTACTTATTTCACCGGAAATATACGCTTCTTCGATAATTGCTCGCGATTCATATTGGTCTTGAGCGTCAATACTGAAGCGATCATTGTTGTTATACACAAAGTCATGCTCGACTCTTCCGTCAAAAGTGAAATCTATATTTTCGGTGCTAAATTCCAGCTTTGTTGCTAACTCGACTCTTTGCTCAGTCGCATAATGTTCTGAGACGTTATAGCCAAAGCTGGTGGTTAAATTAGGCTGAATATATAAGTTTGCATAACTACTGGTGCTAGCACTGCCCATTACGATTAATGCTAACCACCGCATGAACTGCCTCCATCAATAATCAGAGATTGCGCAGTGATCATGCGCGCCTGCTGCGAACATAAAAAGTAAGCACTGTCGGCAATATCACTACTTTGCACATAGGCACGCATCGGAATACGTTTTTTCGCTTTTCGCATTACCTGATCTAAGGTCGAGCCAACCATATCAGCCTGCTTTTGCAACTCACTTCTTAAAAGCGGTGTATCAACATAGCAAGGTAAAATAGCATTAACACGAATACCATGCCTTGCCCAGTCCATTGCCAAACCTTTCATCATCCCTAACTGCGCATGCTTTGAACTACAATAAGCTGTATTTCGAAGGTTGCCCATTTTTCCTAGGATTGAAGAGATAAATAAAACCGCGCTTCCCTTTGCTAGCTTATTTTCACATTGCGCAATAATTGACTGGCAACTAGTGACATTAACATCCATTACACGGGCAAAAATATCCCGTTCAGAAATTTCGTTCTCATCGGCAATACCATGGCTCAATACAATGGCTTCTAACTGACCCAGAGGCTGCAGCGCATCAGTTAGCTGCGAGTAATAGTCTTGGCTTGTTAAATCGACAATGATTGCAATAAAAATAATGTCTTTATTACGATATTTATGTCGCATTTCATGTAACTTCACTTCATCTTTATCAAGTGCGATAACATAGCGACATCCCTGCTCTATAAACTTATCCACACACGCTGCGCCAATACCGTTAGCAGCTCCTGTTACAAGTACTGAATTAATTACGTTTTCCATTTCTTACCTTAACAACATCCCGCCATTAACATTAAATACTTCCCCCGAAATAAACTCAGCCTGTTGGCTTGCCAAATAGGCAACAAACGCACTGATATCTCGGGGCTTCCCAAGTCGCTTACTTAACAGTTTCGACTTTGCTTGCTGCTCATTTCCTTTTAGTAAATCAGACACCATATCTGTTTCAATGATGCCAGGAGCAATACAGTTGACCCGTATATTTTTTCGGGCAACTTCCACCGCTAAGGCTCGTGTAAAACCCTCAATACCCGCTTTACTTGCAGCGTAATTTGTTTGCCCTGGGTTGGGTTTCGTTGCTGAAATCGATGACATGTTAATAATGCAACCTTGCTTTTGTGGCAGCATTATCTTGAGCGCCGCTTGCGCACATAAAATAGGCGCAATAAGGTTCACGTGAATGACCTGTTCAAGCTCTTCTTGGCTCATCATTGCAAGGAGGTTATCTTTCGTAATACCGGCATTATTCACAAGTAAATCCAAACCAAACTGTGCTGCGCTTAAGCTATCAAAAAAGCTGTTTATGTTTTTAGCATCAAACAAATTTAATGGTTGGCAAAAGACCTTAGCGCCCAAAGCAACAAGTTCTTCTTGTAAATTACTCGCGTAAATTTCATCCCGAAAGCCAAATGCAATGTCATACCCTTGCGCTGCTAGATGTAGGGCTATGTCACGACCAATACCACGAGTTGCTCCTGTAACACAGGCTACAGGGCGCGCTTTAAAATTAGCTAAGTGCTGAGTCATTACATTGACCCCTCATTTTTACTTCCGGCTAGGG
Source organism: Pseudoalteromonas arabiensis (assembly GCF_001550155.1). Classification (GTDB taxonomy): domain Bacteria; phylum Pseudomonadota; class Gammaproteobacteria; order Enterobacterales; family Alteromonadaceae; genus Pseudoalteromonas; species Pseudoalteromonas arabiensis. The sequence goes on along the minus strand of NZ_LRUF01000024.1, from coordinate 157,899 downwards.
TAAATCCGTGGCGTGAAGCCATTGCTAAAATTTCATCGACTTGCGATTTACATAAATCACCATAAGAGTAATGTTGCTGAACACCTTCTAAACCTAGAATCACAGACTCAGCCATACATGCATATATTTGCCCTTGGCTAAGATAAGCACGTGCTCTGCCATCGAGAGACTCTCCATTTGGCGTACCAACAATTCCACCGCGAATACAGGTTATATCTGGGCGTAACGCCAAATCATTCTCACTTAAGTTATGTGGAATAGAGACATCACAGATAAGGGCATTTTTAGGGAGCTTTTGCACATCTAAAATGGCTTCAGATGCATTAGTGGCACACATGATAAGTGAGCAGTCATAGGCCTCACTGATGTCATCGGCAATGACAACAAGGCCTTCTTTACTTTGGCTAAATAATTCAAATAACGCAGCGGGTAAATCTACAGGTGCCGCTGCTTCATCAGCCAACCATTGTTGGCATTTTGGGTGTTCAGCAACCACTTTAACGATTCCTGTAAGCGGAGCATGTGATGTCACCATCTGCCAAATATCGCTGTAAATTTTATATGCCGCTTTTAGTAGGCGCTTTTTCGACCCCATTCGAGCGCTTCCTATCAACACTAACTGCTGGCAGTGTTCAGTCATAATTGTGGCGTAAACTGAGCCAATATTTCCTGCTGAGCCTATCACCGCAACTTTATCAATCTGCATATCATGGTTTTCAATATGCTCCAGTACGGCGAGTTTCGTCATCCCCACCGTCAGTGCATTACCCGACGTTAAGGCAATATCTGTTGCACGGATAGACTTACAATTATTGGTCACAACAGACGTAAACATCCCAAAACCTGCCACACTACAGCCATCTTGTTGTGCTGTTTGCGCACGCTCACTCACTGCACGTCGAATAGCATCAAGGTCATTATTTTCTAACATGACACTAATTTGTTCTGACGTGACGGATAAGGGATACAGGATAAAATCCACCGTTTTACCCGTTACCGAAGTCATTCTCATAGGTGGGAACGGCACGACTCGCCAGTCAAAACCTAAACGCTCAATAAGTAGCTTTGCCTCTACATCGGGCACCCCTTCCATTGCAGGGTCAACTTGCCAAATCCAATCGGCAGAGATTAGGTGGTTTACAAAAGCCACTTTAACGTCAGCGGGTGTGTGGTTTTGAGCTAAATTGGCATAAAAAGCTCGGTAATCAGCAAGCTCTGTACGCGAAGAACGCACCTCTGCCGCGGTCGTTAGATGCTTTAAGAAGTGATAGCTATCTTGGTTTTTTAATACCTTACATACATCATGCAGGCCAGCAATAAGCTGACTCAGTTCTTGCTCTGTTATATGGATTGTTGGTTCTAGTCGTAAAACATTTGGCGCACTAGAAGATGGCGCTACACGGATATTATAATTATTAAATAAATACCCAGTAATCATGTAGCCCATGAACCCCTGATACACGATTGATTTTAACCAAATTGAATCAAGCGGCATGTCGGCATTAAACTCAATACCGATGAGTAAACCTCTACCACGTATCTCTTTAATAATATCAGGATAAATATTTTGTAGTTCACCAAGGCGCGCTTTAATTGCCTCACCTTGCTGCTTAATGGCTGCCAATAAATTTAAGTTTGGATCATAAAGCTCGTCTAAAAATGCAAGCGCGATGTTGGCACTGTGGTCATCTTCGCCAAATGTTGAACTTTGAATGATATCAAAACCCGCTTGATATTTGCTTTTGCATATCGCAACAAGGCCTATTTTAGCAACCCCGCCCGCAAGCGCTTTTGAAAGCACAATATAATCCGCTTTTAAATCAATCTGGCTACCTGCGGTTAATGCCCCACAGCGACCTGAACCTGACTGAATTTCATCACTTATAATAGGGCAGCCAAGTGTTTGGCTAAGTTTTTTTAAACACAGACTATGTTCGGCTGTTAAGCAATGAATCCCCCCTTCACCTTGCACGGGTTCAACAAGCAGTGCGGTAGCCAGTCGTAATGGCTCAATGCTAACTTTTACTGTATGACCTTTGATTTTAGGCAGTAATAAAGTAGCATTATGCTTGTCATTAAGCATAGCTTCTGCACAATCAAGTTCGTTTAATGGTAAAAACTCAGCTTGTACGCCAAGGTGTGCAAATGGTGCCCGATACATCTCCCCATGAGTCAGTTGTATCGACGTCATCAATTTACCGTGAAATGCATTTTTAAGAACAATAAAATAAGGCTGAATATTTAACTGTTGCTCATTAAATTCACCCACAGCAGTAACAAAATCACTTAGTGTTGCGTCTTCGCTCAAATTTAACAGCTCTCGCTGCGCCACACTGAGTTCTAACTTACCTTCTGTTGGCAACCGTTTTATTTGTGACAGAGCAAATTGCATTTCTTCTATTAATTGCTGCGTTTCACTACGGCGTGCCATTTCAGCATGCTTAATGGCAACCTCTATCGATTCAGCCCCAGTACTTGTAAAAGAGAAATAAAAATCTTCCTGTTGATTATTTTCTTCTTTTAAAAGTGCATTTAATCGTTCAGCGAGTTTGCTCGCGGCATCGCGAACAGAAAACTGGTTGTGGAATGCAACTTGGTGCTGAAAGTTTTTCATCGCAGCATCTATCATACGAGGATGATTATGGCCAATTAACGCAGCACCATAACCACCAAGAAAATCAATAATAGCTTGCTCATTTCCTTGCTCATCTAAATAGAATAAGGTGCCTTTTTCTGCACGATGAAAAACTCTATCCAACCCCATCGCATAAATGCCATGGTTTAGTGATGGCTTACAATATTGACTATAACGATTCATTTTCAATCCTAACAAATGAGTAAAAACCAGCCTGGTCGCAATTCACACACACGCCTGTAGAGTGATTTTGTTTGCGAAGTGTTGATAAATTGCAGGCTACTGAGGTAACAACCCCTGGGCATATGTCCGAGCCGCTGTAACTATTAAGGTGATGGTTTGCGACATTACAAGAGGCTAATGCATCAGCTAAAATACGATTTTTACCTTTAGCCGACTCAATGTAATAACTTAAAAAATGGCTTGGTTTAACGTATTCAGCTATGAGTGTATTTAACTGCTCAGTATTTAGATGATAGCCACTTGCTAAAATGCTGAGTCTTGCTACGGCTTTGTGACCTGTTTTTGAAAGCCACTCTTCGCTTGCCAGAATTAACGTCGTAGCGCCATTTGTGACCTCTTCTGCCATTTCAGACTCAGAGTCTTGCAGCCACCTTGCCAATGGGTCATTGCTATTTCCTGCAATTGCAACAATAGCGAGCTGACATTCACCAGCGTCAATGGCGACTATCGCTTCTTGTAATGCACCAAATGCACCAAGCTGATCTCGAATAAACGCACATGCATCTCCATTTAATTGCCAGTTCAAACCCGAAATACCCAGCAAGTTATTGTTCAGGGCATTGGTAATTAAAAATGGATTAACTCGCTCACTAGACCATAATGCTTTAAAGGTCTGGGCGGCTGAATCCGCGCTCTCAGGTAATGCCGCACTAAACTCTGAATAAAATGGGCTACCGTAACCCGTTTGAGACGTGTATATGCCAACCTCTGTAGCACGCTCAGCCAAACTGATATGTGCCAAAGCCTCTGAAGTGGCTGTTAATGAATTAATTGCAGCAGGTGCCATATAACGCTTAAGCTTACGAGGCACAGCAATGTGTTCTGGTTGGTTATCAAACAGTAAAGAAAATTCACTGTCAGCAAAACTACTCGCTACCCCAACCAGTGCAACAGAACTTAGATGACTATTCATAGTACCTCGCAATAGCTAACGACGCGTTAATTCCACCAAACCCAAATGAATTTGATAGCGCATGATTAATGCTGGCCTCTCTTCCTTTTCCCATCACATAATCTAAATCGAGTCCCTCATCGGGTTGTGTTAGGTTAATGGTGGCTGGCATGAACTGATCACGAATGGCAAGAACTGTTGCAATTGCTTCTGGCGCACCAGCGGCCGCAATCCAGTGACCTATCATTGATTTTGTAGACGATACACCTAATGACGTTGCATGCTTCCCGAAAACCGATTTAATTGCTTTTGTTTCAATAACATCATTTAAAGGAGTGGATGTACCATGAGCATTTATATACTGAACATTTTGAGCACCAATACCGGCACTTTGTAACGCCCCTTCCATAGCACTTATCGCCCCTAATCCTTCAGGGTGAGGAGCTGTGACTTTGTAAGCATCTAAAGAGCTGCCGTAACCGGTAATTTCAGCATAAATATGGGCACCACGGGCCTTTGCATGCTGCTCACTCTCAAGTACCAACATAGCACCGCCTTCACCCGCTACTAACCCTGCACGGTCTTGATCGAACGGCCGACAAAGTTGATTCGCAAAACGCTGTGTTTCTGCTGTGGCACCTAATAGATGTAATGCAGATAGAGTACGAATGCTCAATACAGAATCAGCACCTCCGCATAACATGACCGATGCTTCACCTCGTTTGATTGCTCGATATGCAAGACCGATAGCTTGAGTTGCCCCTGCACAGGCGCCACTTACATTGCAAATAAATCCTGACGTATTGAACTGTTCAGCCAACGTGGTTGCCAATACATCATTGCTGCATCTAATTCCTGAAAAACGCTTTATTGCCTGCTCTCGCTCAGTCAATGCATAATTCATAATATTTGCCTTTGGCTGCTCAGCGAGGGCCAGTAATGATGCGTCATCAAGCTCAGGTACCCCACTGCACACAGCAATCCCTGCTTGACCCAACTCAGTTTCAAGACGTGCATCGTTAATTGCTTCTTTAGCAGCAATAAGTGCATAAATTGCACGTCTTTCGATGTGTTTTGGTAACTTAAAATCAACCAGCTCCTCAGCCACCAGCGCTTGTGTATCTTGCTTAATTGTTGCACCGTGCTGAACAGGAAAGCCTTCTGCTCCAGGAGGATGCCAAGCATCAACGGCATTTTCACCTGCCTTTACAGCAGACCAAAATGAATCAACGCCAACACCAAATGGGCTAAGTACTCCCAGCCCAGTGACCACTACTCGATTAGTCATTGTTAGCCTCTATCAAAAACATTCCAAATTCACCATGATCACCAAACGCAATCACAATAACGAAGCCCTGTTCGGCGTCTTGCAAATAGCTCAATGCACTATTGCACGCTATTGCTGTAGCCGCAGCCATGGTGTTGCCAACGTAACTATCCAATACAACCGCCCTGCTTTTAAGCTCACCACCCAATGCATGTAGCGTAATATCTTGTTGCTCAAGGTTTGCTCCAACGAGGATAACTTTTACAACGTGCTGATTTTCTATTAAAGGTGAACCCGTTATGCGATTAACCTGTTCAGTGAGTGCATGTGCATTATTTTTTAGGCGAGCTCGATATGCTTGACGCATAACACCTATCGCAGCTTGCTGATTTAAACGAGGTTCATCGCTGGCAATAAAAAAACTCGCCGCTTCACTTAGCCAGTAATTGTCTTGATTAGCCCAGATTGACTCATAGGCAAGTAAGGACCAGGGCGTTATTTTTTGACTCCCGCCACCACATAAAGCATGTTTCAAACGCCCTTCAGCAATCGCAAAGTAGCCCTCACATAGGGCATTTAAGCCCGCGCTCAGTAATGGCGAAAAGCTCATATTTTCACCAGTAATACCAGCCAATTGTGCAATATGGCTGGTAGCACTAGAGTTGAGTAACGCTAAACAAACAAGCGGCCGCCTCTCTTCTAACATCGCGGTAGCTAAGCACTCAGCAGTCGGTTCTTGAACGAGCTCAGGATTATCCTCTTCATCGCAGTCAACGGTTCCTAAACCGATAAATAATCCCGCTTTATTCTGTGGCTCATTAAAATAAGTTCGCCACGTTCTTACCCCACTTGCAATAAGCCAACGAGCTTGACGCTCACTGGTTTTACGTACCATGCGCTCAGCGCCAACATCCTTGAGATTTTCGTCTGCTAGCGTAGAAATAAAAATAGAGTGATTAATTAGGTCAGCACTTTCAAAAGGCGTACTCATTAACCTGCCTTTATGAGTGAGTAGTGATTCTAATGATGTACTGTGCGCCAGCAGTGTCTCACCTTGAAATAAGTACACAGGCTTTAACATGCGCTATCCCTCGCTAAAACGATGCTTGTATTTACTCCTCCAAAACCAAACGAGTTACTAAGCAAATAATTGATTGCTTTAGGTGTCGCACTTTTCACAACACTCACCTTTGCATCATCATCACCAAGGGATTCAAAGTTTAAGGTCGGCAGCATGACTTGGTTTTTTATACTCAATGCAGATAAAACCACTTCAATTGCACCACTCCCTGCCAATGAATGCCCTAATGCTGACTTTGTTGAAGTAACAGGCGTATGGCTGCCAAAGACCTGTTCAATAGCACGACTTTCAGCACTGTCATTACTCTTGGTTGAGGTACCGTGTGCGCTAATGTGGTCAATGTCCTCAGCACTGACGCAACTTTTTTCAAGGGCTGCTTGCATGCATTCTGCATAAAACTTACCGCTAGGTTCAGTTGAGGTCATTTTGTAAGATTCGGTACATCGATGAGCCCCGCAAACATATGCATAAATAGACGCGCCTCTTTGCTTTGCCGACGCTTCACTCTCGAGTACAACAAAGGCTGCTCCGTCAGCAAGCACGACACCTGCACGATTGCTATCAAAAGGTCTTGATACTTCACTCGCACAATTAAATAATTGCGCTTGATTGAGCGCGCCTATGTTTTTGAAGAGCAACTGCATGACAGGTTGTGTTCCAAAATCGGCTGCGCCACATAATGCGATATCTAAAGCACCACGTGAGACTTGCCTAAAACCAGAGATCAAACTTGATGCACCGGCCGCACAAGCATCGGCACAAGATGTCACTGGCCCACCAATTTCGAAGTATTCAACCATATCCGCGACAACCGTTTGCGGATTGTAATAATCCACACTCTCTGGCGATTGATAGGGTAATTTTTCGCTTGCCGCTTTTTGTTGAGCAAGCTGATGTACTAGATCAACTGTTGGCAGTATTTTGTTAGTACCAAAATATAGACCAGCTTGACGAAGTTGGTCTGGGTTTAAATCAGCATCTTTTACTGATTTAGTTAACGCATCAAATCCAGCAAATCCAGAGGGTGCTACCCTAGTTTGATCAAGTGATGGGTACCGACTTTGCAGCTGAATAACTTCTTCATCGCTAATACGACTACTGGCGACGCCCTCGATCCCCATTTCTTTTAAAATATGGTCATCTGCAATGAGAGACTGACCAGACTCTAAAGTTGCAAACAACGTATGAGGGTCTTGGTGATTTTTAACAGTTACGCCAATCCCTGTAATAACAACCTTGTGCATGAGTTTTCCCTAACAAATTATGCTGGTACGTTTATCAGCTCAATATCTCTAGATACACAGAATTGTTCGACATACTCTTGCAGTAACACATCACCATTTTGGCTAGCATGTTCACACACATCTTTAGCTAAATAGAACCAGTGCATAACGGTTGTCAAACTAAGTAAATCACTGACAGCCATGCCCACATCAATTTCACTTTGTGAATAATGACTTGGACTATTTATCAATAAATCAACGCCTGCAGAAGTAAGCTTGCCACCTTGTATAAAGGCCTTTTCATCTGCACAAAGCTCACTGGCAATAATTAATGTTGTTTTAGTTGGCATTTTAATTTTCAGCTTTTTTCCTAAAGAAAAAGAAATATCAACTAAATCTAAAGAATCCGCTCCCAAATCATCTACGATAGAGCTGTCTAAAGTGACTTCATCTTTATCAAGCTCTAATACCTCTGCAATAACATCCACAACAACATCTTTTGTAATTTCCACTGTAATTTTCCCTATGTAAGAAACAAAAATAAAAGCACGCACACACTAGGTCAACTGACCAATATTGTCAATAGGATGATAATTGAAACATTTTAAAGTTAACAAAAATTTAATATTTAAGATTTTTAGAGAGAATAATTTATTGCTTCCTTAAACTCTCTACGAGATAGGTTATGAACATAAATAGTTGCGGTATGACAAAAAAATAATATTCTTTGCTAGAATGGTCGGAATATAAAATTCAACAACTGTGTGGTGAAAATGGAATCAAATAAAGAGATTATCATTCAAACAGCAACTAAAATGCTCAGTGAAAATGGCAATCAAGGGCTCACTCTCAGAAAAGTTGCTGAGAAAAGTGGTGTTACTCTCAGCAATGTGCAATATCATTTTGGAGACAGAGACGGATTAATTGTTCAAGTAATTGATTCTTATTTAGAAGTTTGCCTTGATCATATCCGTAGTTCGATGAGTGATATTGAACTAAAAAATAACCCTCAAGCCATTAAGAACTACATCAGTAACCTACTTGCCCTTGACGATATCCAAGATTGGTGTGAAGTTTTTCGAGAAATTTGGGCTATTTCATGCCGCTCAGAAAAAGTACTCTCCAGTTTAGAAAACTACTATAAAAAATGTGGTACGGAGCTTGAGTTACTGCTGATCTCGTTAGGCTTTAGCGAACAAAAAAGTAAGGTTGTCGTGTCATTACTTATTCCATTTATTGAAGGTTTTTCCATTACATCAAATGCACTACCGCTACCAAAAACAGAGGTTATTAACTTAATCATTAATTTGCTCGTTGATGAGATAAAATAATAGTTAAGCCATTTGCAACTTATTCTCACCCAGCTCACCAACCTTTGACTAAAAGTGTGCAAAGGTTGGTACAGCTAACTTTCAGCGTTGTTATTTTTCTAGCTTCAGTTCTAAAACAGCTTCACGCTTATCTAAATAACCACTGTATCTTGTTGCAATTAACGCCGCTAAACTGATGATAGCGCCTATCCATGCAGTGTCTTGCAATGAGCAGTTTTCAACGACAACGCCACCTAACACTGAGCCTAGCGCAATACCGATATTAAACGCTGCAATGTTTAAGCCTGAAGCCACATCGACGGCATTGGGTGTGAATTTTTCAGCAAGTTTAACCACATAAACTTGCAGCCCTGGCACATTACCAAATGCAAATGCCCCCCATACAAGTACGGTCAGTACCGCAGCGACTTTAGATTGCATGGTAAAGGTCAACACCAACAGCACCATGCTCAAAGCACTAAAGATAATAGTAAGCGCATTAATGGGGCCTTTTTTATCGGCTAGCTTACCGCCGTAGATGTTACCAACAGCAACCGATACCCCGTAAACCAGCATGATTAAGCTAATAGTGGCTGATGCAAAACCAGTTTGCTGCTCTAAAATGGGCGCTAAATAAGTGAAGGCTGTAAATGTGCCGCCATAACCAAGTATGGTCATCAAATACACCAGTAAAAGCCTAGGTTGCACCATTACCTTTAATTGCTCACCCAACGTGGCGGGTTTACTTTGCTTTAAGTTGCTTGGAATTAAAAATGCGCTGCCAATAAGTGCGATTAAACCCAATAAAGACACCACTAAAAAGGTCGCTCGCCAGCCAAAATGTTGACCAATCCAAGTCCCTAATGGCACACCGGTTACTAATGCAACCGTCAACCCCGTAAACATAATCGCGATAGCACTGGCTTCTTTATCTTTACTGACAAGCCCTGTTGCGATGGTTGAACCAATTGAGAAAAACACCCCATGAGCAAGGCCTGTTAGAATCCTTGCGGTGATCAAACTACCATAACTAGGTGCTTGCCAAGCCAGTAAGTTACCAATTACAAATAGGCTCATTAAGCTAAGTAATACATGCTTTCGATTCCAGCGTCCGGTAAGCGCAGTTAATACTGGCGCCCCCACCGCAACCCCTAATGCATACAAGCTAACAAGTAGCCCTGCACTCGGTAACGAAACCATCAAATCATCAGCGATAGTTGGCACTAAGCCGACAATCACGAACTCAGTGGTGCCTATGGCAAACGCACTGAGAGTTAATGCAAGTAATGCAATTGGCATCACATATCCTCTATTAATTTTTGAAAGTGCGGCTATTGTGACTAAAATTAAATTTGCAAAAAATAGCGATAGTGACAAAATACTTTTGTCAAAAATGAAAAGGTATAGCCATGAGCGTGATCTCCAACAGCCAAGATTTAGAAGCATTTATCAGCGTGGTTGATACCGGCGGATTCTCAAGTGCAGCCAATGCCTTAGATGAGCAAGTAGCAAAAATATCACGGGCGGTAACTCGGCTCGAAAAATCTTTAAACGTTACCTTATTCAATCGCACAACAAGGCGCATTGAGCTGACCGAAGAAGGTCAGTTATTTTTAGGCTATGCTAGAGAAGCACTCAGTCAGCTTGCACAAGGTGAAGAAGCCCTAAAACTTCTACACTGTGCCCCATCAGGAAAATTAAGAGTCGATGCCGCAAGCCCATTTGTGTTTCACCAATTAGCGCCACATTTAAAAGCCTTTAACCACGCTTACCCTGATATAAATCTCGAGATCACCAGCCACGACAACATTATCGACTTGCTTGAACATAAAACCGATATTGCTATTCGTATTGGCGAACTCGCTGACTCAAACTTACATGCGCGTACTTTGGGCATCAGCAAACTACAGCTAGTCGCAAGCCCTGATTATTTACAAGCTGCCCCACCATTAAATGAGCTAACCGACTTAGCCTCACAACAACTTATTGGTTTTACCGATGCGCCGCATTTAAATCACTGGCCTCTAACCACGCCTTTAGATCTTAAATTTTCAATCAGTGCATCTAGTGGTGAAACGGTACGCCAGCTTTGTATTCAAGGTCATGGCATTACCTTGTTGTCGGAATTTATGATTAACGAAGATTTAAAAGCAGGCCGTTTAGTGAAAGTGCTTGAAGGCGAAGTGCTAAGTCCTAATCGCCGTGAAAAAGTGCATGCGGTGTATTATCAAAACAGCGGTGTGTCATCACGAGTATTAGCATTTTTAGACTTTATAGCACCAAGATTAACGCTGTAGTTTTTTGCACTTTTAACAAAAGTATTTTGTGATTACTGGCATTAATTTCATAAATAATATCCGTTATGCTGAACGCATAGTCGCTTTCAAGGAGCCGTAATGAACAAATTATTCGATACCGTACAACTTGCCGGTCACACATTAAAAAACCGTATTGTCATGCCACCGATGACCCGCTCTCGCTCATCACAACCAGGTGATATCGCCCATCAGTTAATGGCCGACTACTATGCACAACGTGCCAGTGCTGGCTTAATTATTAGCGAAGGCACACAAATATCAGCCCTAGGTAAGGGCTATGCTTGGACACCGGGTATTTATACTCCCGAGCAAATCGCTGGCTGGAAGAAAGTAACCGACAAAGTTCATCAAGCAGGCGGCATTATGTTTGCTCAGCTTTGGCATGTTGGCAGAGTGTCTCACCCTAGTAACACAGGTGGCAAGCAACCAATTGCGCCCTCAGCTATTGCAGCCAAGGGCGTTAAAGTATTTATTGATGAAGATGATAAACCCGATTTTGTTGCCACTGCCCTGCCCCGCGCAATGAGCCTTGATGACATCAAACGCGTTATAAACGAATACCGTCAAGCTGCCTGTAATGCAGTTGATGCAGGGTTTGATGGTATTGAAATTCATGCTGCTAATGGTTACTTAATTAATCAATTTATTGATTCAGAGTCAAACCAACGCACTGATGAATACGGCGGCTGTTTAGAGAACCGCTTACGTTTTTTACAACAAGTGACAAAAGCGGTGTGTGATGAAATTGGCGCTAACCGTGTAGGCGTACGCCTAGCTCCGCTCACTACACTCAATGGTACGGTTGATGATAACCCGTTTGAAACCTATATTGGTGCAGCGAAGGTACTTAATGATCTAAACGTTGCTTACCTGCATATTGCCGAAGCTGACTGGGACGATGCGCCATTAATGGAGCAAAATTTTAAACAAGCACTACGTGAAAACTTTTCTGGGTTAATGATTTATGCAGGCAAGTACACTGGCCATAAAGCAGAGCAAGCATTAAATGAAGGCTGGGCTGATTTAATTGGCTTTGGTCGTCCGTTTGTTGCAAACCCAGATCTGCCTGAGCGTATTGAAAAAGGGATTGCACTTGCACAGCACGACCCTGATACCTTGTTTGGTGGCGGTGCAAAAGGCTATACCGACTATCCTTTAGCAACGCACTAAAACAAAAAGCTCGCCAACTTATTTTGGCGAGCTCCTTATTGTTACCTCAGTAACAAGTAAATCAACTGGATCACCATCGAGATCATCACTAACGGCCATATATACTTAGCATATTTGGTTGCACCATCTAGTCCCATTTTTGAATGATACTTTTCAAGTAGTGGTATAAGAATAGCCAGTGCGATAAACAGGCATAATAAAATAACAAATACATTCATTGTGGCTTCCTTACACAATAGACAAGTTCAGGCTTTAGTCTATAGACAAAAAAAAGCGCAGTAAAATACTGCGCCAGTCGGTTGGAAGTAAACGACTTAGCCAACAATCGCTAACAAAATACCTGCAGCTACGGCACTTCCTAATACACCCGCTACATTCGGACCCATTGCATGCATTAACAAGAAGTTATGTGGATTGCTTTCAAGACCTACCTTATTTACCACCCGCGCAGCCATTGGCACTGCGGATACACCCGCAGCCCCCACCAGAGGGTTAATCGGCGATTTAGAAAACTTATTCAGACCTTTTGCCATAAACACGCCTGATGCTGTACCAATAGCAAAGGCCAAAGCACCTAATACCAAGATACCAATTGTTTCTACAGTTAAGAACTTATCTGCAGCAAGTTTAGAACCAACAGCAAGACCTAAGAAAATCGTAGTGATATTAATGATCTCGTTTTGTGCACTATTACTTAAACGATCAACTACACCTGATTCACGCATTAAATTACCTAAACAAAACATACCAACAAGTGGCGTCGCTGCAGGTAAAAATAAAATCGTCAGACTGAGTACCATCAATGGAAAAATGATTTTTTCTTTTTTTGATACTGCACGTAGCTGCGGCATTTGAATTTCACGCTCTTCTTTTGTTGTTAACGCGCGCATAATTGGCGGTTGGATAATAGGCACCAATGCCATATATGAATACGCGGCAACAGCGATTGCTCCCAGTAAATCAGGCGCAAGTTTCGAGGCTAAGAAAATAGCGGTTGGTCCATCAGCACCACCAATAATGGCAATCGCCGATGCATCTTGCAGTGAAAATTCAAAGCCTGGAATAAAGTTAAGTAAAATGGCGCCAAATAACGTCGCAAAAATACCAAATTGTGCCGCTGCTCCCAGTAACAACATACGTGGATTTGCAATAAGCGCGCTAAAATCCGTTAGTGCACCCACCCCCATAAAAATCAGCAATGGGAACACGCCAGAATCAATACCTATGTGATACACATAGTACAATAAGCCACCGGGGTCTGATAAACCAGCCACTGGAATGTTTGTTAAAATAGCGCCGAAGCCAATAGGCAGTAAAAGCAATGGCTCAAAACTACGAGCAATCGCTAAATACAGTAGCAAGCAGCCAACTGCAATCATGATCAGTGCAGGGAAAGTAAAGTTTGCAATCCCCGTTGCATGCCAGAGGTTTAATAATCCATCCATCCCTAGCCTCCTAAGCAAGTGCAATCATGGCGTCGCCGGTAGCAACTGAGTCACCTTCCGCAACTAAAATATCAGCCACAGTACCGTCATGAGCGGCACGTACTTCGGTTTCCATTTTCATTGCTTCCATAATGATAACGACATCACCTTGATTTACAGTTTGCCCAGGTTTTACTTTGATTTTAAAAATATTACCTGCCAGTGGCGCATTGAGTGTTTCGCCAGCTGACGCTGATGCAGATTGTGGTATTAACTCACTGTCTTTAAGTGCAACTTCTTTAAGCTCGCCACCTTTTGCAACAACAACATCGTAAACTTTACCATCTACTTTCACACTGTATTGCTCAGCTTGAACCTCACCATTTGAAGAAGGTGTTGTTGATTGTTCAGATTTAGCTTTTTCACCAGTCGGCACAGGTTCGAAGGCATCAGGATTATGACGATTTTTAAGAAATTTCAAGCCTATTTGTGGGAATAAAGCATAGGTAAGCACGTCATCAATCACGTCATCAGCCAACTCTAAACCCTGCTCTTTAGCTTCTTTTAATAATTCAGCTTCAAGTTTTTCGAGTTCGGGTTCAAGTTTATCAGCAGGGCGACACGTAATTGCTTCGCTTCCGTCTAAAACACGCTCTTGAAGTTCTTTATTCATCGGCGCTGGGGTTGCACCATACTCACCTTTAAGTACACCTGCGGTTTCTTTAGTAATCGTTTTATAACGCTCACCCGTTAATACATTTAGAACGGCTTGCGTACCAACTATTTGTGAGGTTGGTGTTACCAGTGGAATATACCCTAAATCTTCACGTACACGCGGGATCTCTAAAAGCACTTGATCGAGTTTATCCGCAGCACCTTGTTCTTTCAGCTGGTTTTCCATGTTAGTTAACATGCCGCCTGGTACTTGTGCTAATAAGATACGGCCATCAACCCCTTTTAGGCTGCCTTCGAAAGCGGCATACTTTTTACGCACATCACGAAAATAAGCGGCAATTTCTTCTAACTGATTAAGGTTAAGACCAGTATCTCGCTCGGTTCCTTCAACAATCGATACTATTGTTTCTGTTGCACTGTGGCCATAGGTCATACTCATTGATGAGATAGCCGTATCCAACATATCAATGCCTGCATCAATCGCTTTTTGGTAAGTTGCTGTACTTAAACCCGTTGTAGCATGACATTGCATCGCGATAGGAATAGACACCGTCTCTTTTAGACCTTTGATCAGCTGTTCACAATCGTAAGGTTTTAATAATCCCGCCATATCTTTAATACAAATAGAATGACAACCCAGCTCTTCAAGCTGTTTAGCAAGCTTAAGCCACATATCGAGAGTATGCACAGGGCTCACCGTATATGAGATCGTTCCTTGCGCATGTGCGCCCACTCTAACCGCAGCCTTTATGGCTGTTTCAAGATTACGTACATCATTCATTGCATCAAAAATACGAAATACATCAACACCATTTTTATGTGCACGCTCGACAAACTTTTCTACTACATCATCAGCGTAGTGGCGATAACCTAATAAATTTTGTCCACGCAGCAGCATTTGTTGCTTGGTGTTTGGCATCGCCGCTTTAAGTTCACGAATACGCTGCCAAGGATCTTCGCCCAAATAGCGAATACAAGAATCAAACGTTGCGCCCCCCCATGACTCTATAGACCAATAACCCGCGTTATCGAGTTTCTCAGCCATAGGTAACATGTCATCTAAGCGCATGCGTGTTGCTAACAATGATTGATGTGCATCACGTAAAACTAGTTCGGTTAATTTTAATTTAGCCATTTTCAGCTGCTCCATTATTTTTGTTTATTTCTGAATTGAGCGATTGCAGCGCTAATAGCTGCGATGTGTGCTTGCGGCACCCCCTGCTGTGAGTGTATTTTTGCAGCTCGCACGGGCTCATTGCTGTTAGGTTCATCAAAACGATTCATCAGCCTAGACATTAAGGTCACGGCTGAAATCAAAATAGTTAAAAATATAAATACACCGATCATGCCCGTAATCATCAAGCTGGCCGCGGTTGAGAGTAACCCACCTATATCCATACTGCCCCCTCGCACTGTTATAAATAAAAAATCAATATAGTTAAATAAATATTCAACATAATAACAAACACATTCAATTTGTATAGCACCTTGTAAATTGGTAAAACCAATTTAATTTAAAATAACATGTAAAACACAAAATTAACAACCATAAAGGGAGCACATTAATAGCCGAATATAGATGATAAAAATACTCGATATAGTCATAAGTTATAAAGGTGATATGGTCGATTTTAAATAAAACCACGCTAACACAGGCTCTTGGGTGTATAAAAACACCGACAAGATAAATTGGTCTTACCAAAGAAAGATTTATAAGGGGTGTTATTTTACTCATTTAAGTTGAAAAATAATCACTATGAATAAGTTACAGGCTAATTCGTAAAAGTTACCAAAAGAAAAAATTCTACAACATCAAAAAAAACAGTAAGCCGTTGAAATTACTTAACATTTAATAGTGGCATAGAACTAGCTTTAATCATACCAACCGAAACGAAAAATTATTAGCCAAGGAGATCACTATGTTACGCTGGACAATCACTTTTTTAGTAATCGCGTTAATCGCTGCAGTGTTAGGTTTTGGCGGTATTGCAGGAGCCGCAGCAGGAATTGCTAAAATTATCTTTTTTATATTTCTTGTTCTACTTGTTATTTCGCTGGTATCAGGTGCGCTTAGAGGCAACACCCCCAGATAACAACCGAACAACGTTTATAGATTAATTTACACTATTATAAGGAATTTAATTATGAAAAGTTCAACTTTAAAAGCCGCTACTATCGCCCTATTTTCAGGTCTTTTCATCATGGGTTGTGAGGATAACACAGCTGAAGATGCAGGCGAGCGCATTGATGAAGCAATTACTGATACACAGAATGCTGTAGAAGATGCTTGTGAAGAAGTTAAAGAAGGCGTAAACGCAAAGGAAACTAACTGCTAATCCTTCTATACACATTACCAACCAGAAAAGCGGCCTAAGAGCCGCTTTTTTTTATGATTTTTATTCTACCCCTCACCAAAAAACAATAAAATTTCAATATTTATACATTTTCTTATCAAAAACTACACATTTACCTAGGTTGTGTACTAATCTAAACATGCTAAGAATGGATATCGAGTAGTAATCCATTGTTTTCTAGCCAACTATAATTAAATATTGGGAGATAACAATGTTAAAAAACAAACTATCAAATGCTGTAAAGCTGGCGATTAGTACAGGGGTTGTTTCTACAGCTCTTATATACGCACCAATGAGTGCAGCAGAAGAGACAAGCGACGCAAAAAAAGATCTCGAAGTAATTTCAATTACGGGTAGTCGTATTAGACAACCGGGCGCTGTTTCTGCAAGTCCAATTGTCTCAATCGGAGAAAAAGAATTAGGTTACCAACAAGAGCCTGAAGTAGAACAAATACTAAGAACTTTACCTTCAACAATACCTGGTGATGGAAGTAACGTAAATAATGGCTCTGGCGGTGCAGCCACCATTAACTTAAGAGGTTTAGGATCGCAACGTTCACTTGTTCTAATGAATGGACGTCGGATGATCCCATACAACTACAATGGCTCAGTTGACAGTTCGACAATTCCAACAGCACTGATTGAACGAATTGATATTATCACTGGTGGTGCGTCAGCTGTATATGGTTCTGATGCGATTGCAGGTGCGGTGAATGTTGTATTAAAAGAAGACTTTCAAGGTGTTGATTTAGATCTTAAACACTCTCAAACCGGTGACAATGATGGTGACAAAAACAGTATAGCCTTAACAATTGGCTCTAACCTAGAAGACGATAAAGGTAACGTTGTACTCTCCCTTGGCTGGAGTCAACGTGACCAAATACTACTTGGTGACCGTCCTTTAGGTTTACTTGGTATTGAAACGGCTACCGGTGCTAACTATGAACAATTCTTAAACGGTGAACCACCGGTTCCAGCTCCAGCAGATTGTAGTGGCCCTAACTCGGTTGAAAGTGGTGGCTCAACAACCGCATTTCCTACACGATTTGCAATCGTTGGCGCAGGTACAACAGGCTCAGGTCAGTTTAGAAATGATGGTACATTGCAACCAGATACATGTAGTGTATTTAACTTCAATCCATATAACTTTTATCAAACACCTTCAGAGCGTTATTCAGCAACCGCAATCGCTAAATATAACTTAACTGATGATCATAAAGTATACTCAAGCTTTAACTACACCAATACCAGTGTTGATACACAAGTAGCACCATCAGGTACATTTGGCTCAAGCTTTAATTTACCTTTAGCAAACCCGTTAATTGGCGATCAAGCGAGGCAATTTATGATCGATGGAGCTTCCGCAGCATTGGCTGCTGGTAGCTTAAATGATAGTAACTGGCAAGATGTTAACGGTAACGGCATTGTAGATAGTGAAGACTATCTAAAAGTGCAATTACGTCGTAGAACATTAGAATTAGGTGCTCGTACAGAACGATTTGACAGTACTCAGTTCCAAATTGTGACTGGTGTAACAGGTTTCTTCCTAGATGACTGGGAATATGATGTTAGCTATCAGTATGGTGAATCTAACCGAACAACTGTACGTGGTGGTTATACAAACCTAACCAATATTCAAAACGCATTAGACACAACGGATGGTGTAACCTGTAAAAATGGTGATTCCAGCTGTGTGCCAATTAATCTATTTGGTGGCTTTGGTACCATCACTGAAGAAATGGCAGGCTATGCACAAGCAATTGCCCTTCAACAACAAAAGTACAGCCAAGAAATTTTCACCGCAACCGTTAATGGTGCAATCGAGTTTATCGAAATCCCAGGTGCTGGTGCGCCACTTTCGATGAGTTTTGGTTATGAAAATCGTCGCGAAAAAGGCTTATTTGAGCCTGATGAATGTTTAAAACTTGCCCCTGCTAGTTGTCAAGGTGGTGCAGGTGGTAACCAACTGCCTATCACGGGTGGCTTTAAAGTTGATGAGTTCTTCTTAGAAGGTTACTTACCTGTGTTAGACGGCCTACCGGGTGCTGAAACTCTTGATGTAGAGTTTGGTTTCCGCTGGGCTGACTACGATACAGTAGGTAGCAACGAAACATGGAAACTTGGCTTCAACTGGCGTCCAGTTAGCGATGTACTTATCCGTGTTATGCAACAACAAGCAACGCGTGCACCTAACGTTGGTGAAATCGCTTCACCTGTTGTAACAGGCTTAGACAACGCGCTACAAGATCCATGTTCAGTTGCTAACGCCGCTAACATTGATGCCTCGCTAAGACAGCTTTGTATCTCAACAGGTATGACTGACGCCCAAGTTGGTAACGTACAAGATGTAATCTCTGGCCAAGTACAAGTCATTAGTGGTAGTGATCCTGCTAACCCACCAGGTGCTGAAGAAGCAGAAACATTCACTGCGGGTATTGTTTGGACACCTGAATTCAGTGCTGTTGAAAACTTCACAATTACACTGGATTACTATGATATTGATATCGATGACATCATTGGTGAGTTCTCAGCTCAAGAAATTCTTGATGCCTGTTACGTACTAGGTGATGCTAACGAGTGTGCGAAGATCAACCGTATCGGTGGCGACTTAACTATCGCGGGTGCGGGTATTGAGCAATTTACCACCAACTTAAAAAATCAACGTGCCGAAGGTATCGAACTTGGTTTCAACTTTGGTATTTTGCTTGATGACATGGGAGAGTTGCAATTCTCAGGTAATATTAATAAATACCTAACGCAAGAGTCGCAAAGCTCTGATACTGCACGCATTATTGACTGTAAAGGTTTTTACAGCACAAGTTGCGACCCTGTCTCTGAATTACGCTGGGTACAACGTACTAGCTGGATTTGGGAAGATCTAACCGTGTCACTACAATGGCGTCACATTGATGGTGTAGATATCGAGCCAATCGAAGCGCCAAATGTTTTTGAAGAATTCAGAAGCATCGAAAGCTATGATTATTTTGACTTATTCGCCAGCTACCATGTTACTGACTACATGAATGTTACATTCGGTATTGATAACATGTTTGAAAAAGAGCCACCTGTGGTTGGTAATGAAGCAGGTGATACTAGTTCAAACTCTGGTAACACATTCCCAAGTAACTATGACGTACTTGGTCGTCAATTTAAAATGGGTATTAAACTCAAATTTTAACTTTCTAAGAGCGGCCTAACGGCCGCTCATTTTATTTACATGTCGCTGTTAACGCTTTATCCGTTGCAACACTGGTTATTTGCCATTCCCCATCTTCTAGTTTCACACTTGCGATATCACTAACTACATAATCACCAGGCACGTTTAATCGCGTTAAATTTTCTGTGAGCTGTTGATAACAAAATGGCCCTGTATCTCCATGCATAATGAGCACAGGTTTTTTTGCAAATTTAGCAAATTGGGAAAAAGCATCGCGGTAGACTTTAAATGCATCACAGTTTGAGCGCAGTGTCGCAGTGCATGCTGATTTATTCGTTGCATTGTAAATATCAGCTTGAAAGCCAATGACATACGCTTTAACGCTTTGGTTATTTAAGCCCCGCTGCAACCACTCTAAGTTTAGCCTGTCGCGTTTATCTGCTGCATCCAAAGCATCATTTTTATCACTTTTCAGTATTTGCGCGCGCCCATTATGCGTGCCCGCGATATGCAGAGTCATAAACTCAATATTATTAAATTGCCAACGCGCATTCTCGTTCATATCGAGCTGATGAGTAAAACCTTGTAATAAGTTTGCTTTTTTATAGTAATCATCGTCATACATTAACCCTTTTACATATTCTAATCGTTCAAGCTCGTCAAACTGAGGGTTTAGGCTGTCACGATCGCAATCAGTCCATTCATTATCTCCCAAAGTATAGATAAAAGGCTTATCGGTAATAGCTGTTAAAAGCTGCTTATTTGCCTGCAGTAACTTGTTTGTACAAGGTAAAGACCCTGATTTCATATCACCTAAATGCATCAAAAAGCTATGAGGCGTGGATGCGACTGCACGTGCGAGCTTGCCGTTTGGCTGAGCGAGATTAATTTCATCTATTGGTGTGTATGGCATATCACCCATAACCAAAAAGGTATTACTAGCCATTGCGAGAGCGAATGAGGCTGAACTAATAAACATGCTATTTACACCTAAAAATACAATCATAGTAAGTTCTCATAATGACAACAAAATGAAAACCAACTGCGGCAGATTTTTTCTATCGGTGCTAAACTGCTGCCAGTAAATTAAGTAGGCCCCCGAATGACATTAAGTACAACTTACACACTAGATAAACCGTATTACTACGAATGCTTTGATGAGTCACTGCCCTACTCATCACAAGCCAAGCCTAAATACCCGCTACTGGCATTATTAATAACTCTGGGCTTATTAGCTTTTTATCAATTAGATAATCATTATTTAGGCAGCTTTATGATTATGCTTGCTGTCGTTGAGTGCCTTTCGTTTTATTACAAACGTCCGTGGTGGGTAGCAAGGCAAATGATGAGCCGTGCATCAGGTAGCGAGGTGACCATTTTGTTTGACGATGAAGGGATTAAGGCTGAAAACCCTTATAAGAGTTACCAATTAAGCTGGCAGCAGGTAAGCGAGATTATTGAGACTGAACGAGGTTATATATTAAAAGCACAGCGCGGTATGCAATACATCTCTAAACAAGCACTTAGCGATGAAATAGTTGTTGAGTTAAATAAAAGAGCCACTCAATGAGTGGCTCTTAAGAATTTTTCGCTGATTAAACATTGCCCGGATTTGGGTTAGATTTCTCTGCTTGGATTCGCATATAGATTTCTTCACGATGTACTGATACATCTTTCGGTGCGTTTACACCAATGCGAACTTGATTTCCTTTAACACCAAGAACAGTAACAGTTACTTCGTCACCGATCATCAGGGTCTCACCTACTCTTCGAGTTAGTATTAGCATTCTCTTGCTCCCATGTTCCAAAAAATTAAAAGATTCCGCGTCAAAAACATTTTAATGAAAACTTGACTTAAAAGTAAGTAAAAACTCTAAATCTTATTCATTTTCAGTTAAAAAAACCTTATGAAGTGCACGCACAGCCAGCTCTAAATATTTTTCGTCAATTAAAACTGAAATCTTTATTTCTGATGTCGACACAAGCACTACTTTGATGTTTTCCTCTGCAAGGGCATTAAAAAATAAACTTGCTACACCTGAGTGCGATTTCATTCCTACACCTACAGCTGACACCTTGGCAACATTGCTTACTCCTTTAACAGACTCCGCTTTTATATTACTTTGGTTTAAAGTTAGAATTTCAAGTGCTTGCTCAAAATCATTTGTGTGCACAGTAAAAGCATAGTCTATTTTTTCAAAGTTATGATTAACTTGATTAATCATATCTATTTCGATACCGAATTCTGCAAAAAGTTGCAAAATTTTTGCAAGGTTTTCTACCCCTTGCTGCACACCATTGACATAAATTAAGCTTTCATCTCGATTAAAAGCAATACCCGACACAATATTGGTTTGCACATCCGGCTCCTCAAAACTGATCAAGGTCCCTTGATCCGGGTTAAAACTCGATAATACTCTAAGCGGTATATTGTATTTACCGGCTGCTTCAACACTGCGTATGTGTAAAACTTTTGCGCCCAAGCTTGCCATTTCGAGCATTTCTTCAAAGGTAACATGGCTCATACGTCGCGCATTTGGTTCAATGCGCGGGTCAGTGGTATAAACACCATCTACATCAGTATAAATTTGGCATTCGTCGGCATTGATAGCACCCGCAATCTCAACCGCAGAGGTATCAGTACCGCCACGACCAAGGGTTGTGATATTACCTTCAATATCACGACCCTGAAAGCCCGCAATAATAGCAATCCGATTATGCTCAAGTTCATGCTTAAGACGAGTCGCCGCAATTTCTTCAATGCGCGCTTTGCCAAACATATTGTCGGTACGAATATTGACCTGATCGGCAAGTAAGCTTACCGCAGAATGGCCCCGTTTAATAATCGCCATTGCGAGTAAAGAGACTGACACTTGCTCACCGGTGGTTAGCAATACATCAAGCTCACGAGCACTTGGTCGAGAATCGATTTGTTTAGCGAGTTCAATAAGACGGTTAGTTTCTCCCGACATAGCCGAGAGCACCACCACAACTTGATGGCCCTGTTGCTTGGTTTTTACAACAAGGTCGGCGACGGCCTCAATTCGCTCTATTGAGCCAACAGAGGTGCCACCGAATTTTTGGACGATAAGTGCCACTAGTAGTTAAGAACGCTCAGATAACCAACCAGTTACACTTTCTAAGGCAGTAGCAAGGTTCTCTGGCTGAGTACCACCAGCTTGTGCCATATCAGGACGACCACCGCCCTTACCGCCTACTTGTGCAGCCATGTGATTTACCAGCTCACCAGCTTTCACTTTACCTGTTAGGTCTTTAGTAACACCGGCAATCAGGCTTACTTTGTCGCCATTGGCTACGCCAAGGGCGATAACACCTGAACCAATCTTCGTTTTCAGGTCATCAACCATGCCACGTAGTGCTTTAGACTCAGTACCTGCAACATCAGCAACCAGTAGCTTAATCCCGTTCACTTCAACAACAGAATCAAGTAACGATGCACCTGCTGCACTTGCAAGCTTGTCGTTAAGCTGTGCAATTTGCTTCTCAAGGCCTTTTGATTTCTCAAGTAATGCGGTTACTTTTTCAAGTACTGTGCTGCTATCACCTTTTACTAGTGCTGCAACATCATTTAACTGTTGCTCTTGCTCACTTACATAAGCAACTGCTTCAGCACCCGTTACCGCTTCAATACGGCGGATACCGGCAGCAATACCGCTTTCTGATACGATTTTAAATAAACCAATATCACCTGCACGCTTAACGTGAGTACCACCACATAGCTCAATTGAATAATCACCAATGGTTACTACGCGAACTTCGTCGTCGTATTTTTCACCGAATAATGCCATTGCACCTTTTGCTTTAGCATCTTCGATAGCCATTAGCTCAGTTTCAAGTGCAAAGTTACGACGGATTTCATCGTTCACTGCACGCTCGATTTGACGTAATTCGTCTTTTGTTACTGCTTCAAAGTGAGAGAAATCAAAACGTAAACGCTCAGGGTCAACAAGTGAACCTTTTTGATTTACGTGCTCACCTAAAATTTGACGTAACGTTTCATGCAGAATATGCGTTGCAGTGTGGTTTTTCTTGATGCTGTCACGACGTGCTGCATCAATTGTTGCCTCTGCTTTATCGTTTGTACCAATACGGCCTTGAACACGACCATGGTGTGCAAATGCATTACCAAGCTTCGTGGTATTAGTAACAACAAACTCACCACCCGCTACTTTTAACACACCGGTGTCACCAACCTGACCACCTGATTCAGCATAAAACGGTGTGCGGTCTAAGATTGCGATACCTTCTTGACCATCTTCAAGTACAGAAACCGATTGACCTTCACAGAAAAGTTCGACCACAGTACCTGTGTAATGCTCCGCATCGTAACCTTTAAAGTCTGTGTGTTTTTCAGACTTAAGTTGTTGGTTGTAATCAGCACCAAACTTACCTGCTTGCTGTGCTTGCTTGCGCTGAACAGCCATACACTCTTGGAAGCCGTGCTCATCAATCGTCATGAAACGCTCACGGGCCACGTCTGCCGTTAAGTCAGCTGGGAAACCGTAAGTGTCGTAAAGTTTGAATACTAAGTCACCTGGGATCACATCACCTTCGATGTCAGCTAGGCTTTCTTCTAAAATAGCCAGACCACGCTCAAGTGTTTTACCAAACTGCTCTTCTTCAATACGCAGTACTTTTTCAATAATTTCTTGTTGCTTAGCAAGTTCAGGGTACGCTTGACCCATTTGCTCAATGAGCGCAGCAACTAGCTTGTAGAAGAATGCACCTTTAGCGCCTAACTTGTTACCATGACGAACAGCACGACGAATAATACGACGTAACACATAACCACGGCCTTCGTTTGATGGCATAACACCGTCAGATACTAAGAACGCACACGAACGAATATGGTCAGCCACAACGCGTAACGATTTATCACCTAAATCTTGTGCGTTGGTTACTTTAGCCGCCGCTGCAATAAGCGCTTGGAATAAATCGATTTCGTAGTTTGAGTGAACGCCTTGTAAAATTGCAGAAATACGCTCAAGACCCATACCTGTATCAACAGACTGCTTAGGAAGCGGCTCCATTGTACCGTCGGCATGGCGGTTATACTGCATGAATACTAGGTTCCAGATCTCGATGAAACGGTCACCGTCTTCTTCAGGTGAACCAGGAGGACCACCCCAAATTTCTTCACCGTGATCGTAAAAGATTTCAGAACATGGACCACACGGACCCGTATCACCCATTGACCAGAAGTTATCGCTGGTTGCAATGCGAATAATGCGATCTTCACTTAGGCCTACTTCTTTATGCCAGATGTTAAACGCTTCTTCATCATCATGATAAATGGTAACAAGTAGCTTTTCTTGCGGTAGTTTCACTACTTCAGTTAAAAACTGCCACGCAAACTTGATTGCGTCTTGCTTAAAGTAATCGCCAAAGCTGAAGTTACCTAACATTTCGAAAAATGTATGGTGACGCGCTGTGTAACCTACGTTTTCAAGGTCGTTATGTTTACCACCTGCACGCACACAACGTTGTGAGCTGGTTGCACGCGAATAAGGGCGGCTTTCCGCACCTAAAAATACATCTTTAAATTGCACCATACCGGCGTTATTGAATAATAACGTGGCATCGTTACCCGGGATCAGCGAGCTTGAAGGAACAATTTGGTGTTGTTTAGAGGCAAAAAAGTCTAAGAACTGTTGCCTGATCTGTGCGGTAGTCATATGCTGCATGTGAAAATCTCACCCGTTTATTGCTGTGCTTGCATTGCAAAATCAATTTGTTCGTAATTAAAGCCTCGATACATCAAGTAGCGTACACGTTTCGCTCTTTCTTTCTGGTCGAGTTCTTTACCTGAATTTGAAAACTTCTTTAAATATGCGTCCTGTGCGAGTTCAAACCAATCGATTTCGAACTCCTCGAGCGTTTTGTCTAATAATGCTCGGTCTATCCCTTTTGCCATTGCTTCGCTCTGAATGCGTTTAGCACCATGATACTTTGCTAAATGGCGGCGTACAAACCCTTCGCAGTAGCGCTGTTCGTTAATAAAGTTGTGTGACTCACACCAATCTAACAAACGCTCTGTAAACTCGGGCGTCGCCTCTTTTTGCTGTAACTTTCGTGTTAGATCGCGACGCGAATAATCTTGTCGAGACAGTAACCAAAGTACGTAATTCTTTAACTTTTGTTCTTTATCATCCATTACGCGTCAAAGCGCCCTGATTGTGACTGCGTCTGTGGTGCTTTTGGTTGGTCATCACCCTTTGGTACAACCGGCATAAAAATAGCCTGAAAAGACACGAAGAAGCTAATGTAACAAATTGGCATTAAAACCAATAGAGGAATAAACGATAAAGGAATACAGATCACCATTAAAACGGCGCAAATGAGGCCATAAACACTCAGTGGCGCCATATTATGGTAAAACACCATGAATGAGGTTTTTAGAACCTGCAACATATTGCTTTGCTTTTGAAAATAAACCAATGGAATAGCATAAGCAAACGCAGTCATATACACACAGATTGCCAGTAGAAATACCGCCACTTGCCCCATAGAAATAGTGGCCAGTAAATCAGCAATATGTGTTTGATTTTGTGGGTCAAACGTTTGGCTTGAAATAACCGCATAAGCATCGGCAAAAATAAAATTCGATAACAGGGCTAATAAAATACCCGCCGCCATCTGGTACACAGCAACACGCACTAAACCAATACGATTACCTTTATTACTAAAGGGTTTAAAAATATCAACTTGGCTAACCGTACCGCCTTGTTGTTTTGTCAGCACTGCTTGATAAAAACCAGCCATTAAAAATGGCGCAACAAATGCACCGACGACTTGTAATAGCGGTAGCACTAACGATAAAAAGCCAACAACACCTATTAACAGGTGCATTAAAATAAACGTAACCGGTTGCAGCTTGAAGATTTCCCACCCTGCTTTAAACCATTTTACGCCTGCATCGGCTTTAAAAACACGAACTTCGATCGACATAGTTTCTCATTCAATAACGGCAAAACGCACCGAGTATAACTGGGTGCGCCACGGGTTTATAGTCACCTGTTGTGAAATTTATTCAGGCTTTTTAATTTTCTTAATATCAAGCATGTGCGAGCCATGTTTGATTTTCGTTTCAAGGTAAGCGCGGTTACCCACTACACCGGCTTTAATGTGTGCATGGGTACCAACCACTGAATCAACCTCAATGCCAGCATCACGCAGTGCTTTAAGCTTATTCGGGTTATTTGTCATTAACTTAACATGCTTTTGATTAAGAGCTTCGAGCATTAATACTGCATCTGAAAAGTCACGTAAATCATCAGCAAACCCCAAGTGGTTATTCGCTTCGTAAGTATTCATACCTTGCGACTGCAATACGTAAGCATCAATCTTGTTGTATAAGCCAATGCCACGCCCTTCTTGGCGTAAATACAGTAAAATACCACCTTGCTCGTGCATCATTTCAATGCACTCATTTAACTGCTCACCACAATCACAACGTGACGAATGAAATACATCGCCAGTTAAACACTCTGAATGCATACGAATTAAAGGTACGTCTTGCTCAGTGTCAGCTTGATTAAACACTAAAGCAACATGCTCTTGGCCATCATTTAAGCCACTAAAAGATACGATTTCTGCAGGAATATCACTGTTTTTGCCAACATTTAGCTGGACTCTTGCTCTTACTTGCGCCACGACAAATCCAAATTAAAAAATAAATGCGATACTGCAAATGTGATTACAACAGCTTGAAGGTTGTAAGAATGCAACATACGACGAGTGATAACTAATATTGAGGCAGTTACCAGCAATTCAAGTATTATACACTCAAAGCACTTAAAGATACGAGCTTTGCACTGTGTATTGCGGCTAAAATTGAAATACTGGCATGCAACTTTTAGTTGGAAAGTTTCTAAACAAGTGACAACACTCACGCCGTTTGCTACCATCGCCGAGGATAAGATTAATTCTCATTTACTCAACTTCCAACAATCTTATTCACGTATCTACACAGGAAAATAATAATAAGGATTATTATGAAAAAAATGTCTCTCGCATTATGTGCCACCCTGCTATTAAGCCAACCCAGTTTGGCGAGCCAAGATATAAACTCAGAATTTAATAACACTTATCGTGCTTACCTAGCCGCTATAGAGAAACATGAAGACGCCACCGAGCTTGCCAAAAAAGCCTATGCGCTTGGTCAAAAGGTATATGGTGAAGATGCTGAGAATACAGCGAATTTAGCTATCAACTATGCCAATACTCTACCTGAAAACAAGCAACAAGAGCGCTTTGAGCTATTCAAATATGCTTACGATATTCTAGCAAAAAATCATGGTAAGCTGAGCAACGAGGTTTACGACTCATTATTTGGTTTAGCTCATTCAACCAAATCGCCAAGACTTGCTTTTGACTACCTTGAAGACGCGATTGAAATCGCCACGATAAAAAAAGATCACAAACTAGTTGCTGATAGCAAACTCAAAGCAGCGCGTATTCTCGCTTACAAACCAAGTGGTGGTCGTTACTTCACAGCAAAAGCTTACCTAGAGGAAGCCGACGAATATTATAGAAATAATATCCCTGAAAACTCTGTTGAGCGTATTGAAGCTGACTTTTTAGTTGCCGCGTTTGCAGAACATAAAAAGAACTACGAGCAAGCGATAGAGCGTTTGACCCATGTCGTCACTGTTTTTGATGAAGCACTGAGTTTTGATCATAAAGCAGAGCTGGATGCTCACTCTAAACTTGTACATCTTTACGAAAAAGTGGGCAAACGAGAGGAAGCCACTAAGCATTGTGTTGCCATTGCCAAAATGGTGCCATGGAAAGACAGCCAAGAACAAGAACCCCTGTACCGTGTTAACCCTAAATACCCATTGATAAAAGCGCAACGAGGTCAAAGCGGCAGTGTTGTCATGGAATTTGAAGTAACCCCATCAGGCTTTGTTGATAAAATAACGGTTATTGAATCTAAAGGCGGGGGCGCTTTTGAGACAGAAGCCAAAAGGGCTGTAGAACAATGGCGTTATGCCCCTAAATTTGAAAACGGTCAAGCCGTTGCAGCGATTTCTAAGGTGCAATTAGACTTTAAAATCAACAAATAAATAAAAAGGGTCGCAGTGCGACCCTATCACAACGTATTAAGCAGGTTATCTGCTGCGTCTTCAATTAAATCGAGTACCTTTTCAAAACCTTGATCGCCACCGTAATAGGGATCTGGGATCTCGCTCTCCCCTGCATCACCATGACTTAAAAACAACGACAGCTTATATTGCAGGTGCTCAGGGCACTGAGCTTGTAAATCAGCAAGGTTTTGCTTGTCGGCCGCAAGAATTAAATCAAACTCATAAAAGTCAGCTTGAGTCACTGGTCGTGAATAAATCCCTTTAAAACTATAGCCGCGCTTTTCGGCTGCTGCTTTTGAGCGTGGATCTGGGGGATTACCTTGGTGATAACCAATGGTGCCAGCAGAGTCAACTTTGACATTGACCCCCAGCGCCTTGGCACGGCTACGAAGAACCGCTTCAGCAGTAGGTGAGCGGCAAATATTGCCTAAACAAACAATCAACACCTTTTTCATTATTCGTCCTTAAAATTGCTTTAAGATTGTCTCATCATAACGTTCTGCATCAAGCGAGAGATTGTATTTATCTGCCACACTATCAAGCTCAGCCTGCTTAATTGCCAACTCATCCATGGTAATAGTGTTGTCATCAAGCTGCCATAACAAACGCGAACCAGCATAGCTGTAATGAATGGCTAATAAAGCATCGGCATTGCCCTCGCGCCCTGCTGCTTTTAACTTTGGCATTTTACGGGTGATTTTATTAAGGGCTTTTTTAAGCTCCCATACATACACTATTTCAGTCATGTAATCATGATTACGGTACTTATTAAGCACAAAGCCCACCAGCACACTACACACAACAACACCTAGTAAGTTCCAATGAAAATGGCTACCGCTTGGGTCAGGGAATAGCGCAATTAATGTTTGTGAAATGGCTAAACTGCCAACGGCTAAAGCAATTACGCAGGCAATAATCACGTGATTTAAATGTTTACGGTAACGGGCTTTATCTATTTGAATAAGTTTCATAACAACCTAAAAAGTCACACTAAAATTAGTGAAAAAATAAAAAATGAAAAAAATTTTCACCCCTTTTTTATTTGCCAGCCGTTTTAGCTATGAAAGCAATTATCCAAAGAGGAACGGCTATGCATACTTTACCACTAAACTCAGCAAGCTTGAATAACAGCAATACTGCTTTAAAGACAAGCGCAGCAATTATTGGCGGCGGTGTAATGACCTTTGCAGCATTTGCCTTCATGCAGTACTTAATTTCTGCTGAGCAAAGAGCCGATGTAAAGCTAGGTCCAGATATCACAGTTGAAATTTATGAAGTACCTGAAGACTCAAAAGTACAAGTAAAACAAACACTGCCGCCACCGCCAGTTGCTAAAATGCCGCCAAAAGCGCCACCACGCCCTGCGGCTGAAACCCCAGATACTATGGTCATTGCCGATGCAACACCAACAATGACTTTTGATGGCATTGGCGACACACTTAGTAAAACCATTAATCAACCAACGGGAGATGCAACGCCTATCGTGCGTATAAACCCGAAATATCCGCCGGTCGCAGCCCGCGATGGTATTGAAGGCTGGGTGCAAATTAGCTTTAGCATTTCACCAACGGGCGAAGTAATTGACCCTGTTATTATTGATGCTGAGCCAAAACGGGTATTTGACCGTGAAGCAATTCGCGCTATTAAACGTTGGAAATATCGCCCTAAAGTTGTTGAAGGTGTGGCACAATTACAAACAAACCAAAGCGTTCAACTTGACTTTAAAATAGATGGATAACTGCCTATGCTAATGAGCATCAAGATATGGTTATTTGACAAGCCAAACACAGATTGTTTGGCGCAGTATGCCAAAACGGGCGACAACCGCTATCTTAACCAACTCGTTGCTCAATACGGGAACGATCTTTATCACTACCTAGTCACACAAAGTGATAAAGATCTTGCCCTCGATATATGCCAGCAAACCTGGTTAAAAGTCATTGATAAACGCGACTTTTACACTGCTCAAAACAACCCAAAAGCGTGGCTTTTTCGGTTAGCACGCAATTTGTTAATTGATGAATTTCGTAAGCAGCAAAAGTTCGTTGAGTTAGAAGACAACCAACTATTTACTGAATCTCAGGATACAAGTTATCACTACGACTACGAAGCCTTTGATAAAGCACTCATGGCACTTAGCTTTGTACAACGAGAAGCGCTGACCTTACAACAAGAAGGCTTTAGTCTCGAAGATATTGTTGCTATCACGCAAAGTAACCCAGAGACCATTAAAACTCGGCTGCGATATGCCCGTCAAAACCTGAAACAACAACTAGGAGGCCATCATGAAGCGTAACGACGAGCAACTCGATGCTGATTTAAAAGCACATTTTCAAAAACGTAAGGCAGAGCATAGCTTAAGCAGCGACGAGCTTTCACGCATGCAAAAGCCACTGTCAGCAACGCCAAGATCACAGCGCTTTTTAGGCCTACAAATGACCGGTGTTTTTGCTGCTTTAGTAATTCTTGGTTTTGTCATGCTGCAATACAACAACCGCGAGTTAACCGATGTTTATGCCGTGGATTTATCTGATTACCAATGGCTTGAGGTACACGAACTCGACGCCAAAGGCAGCTATGTGAGTAATCTTAAACAGCAAAAACAAAACCTAGATGCTAACTACCAACAAGCACTTGCTGATCACCAAACCCGTACCCGCTTCACCGGCCGTTTAGTAAGCGTTGATAACGACTGGTATATCGCAGATTGTGAGCAAAATGTCATAGTACAAATTAAACAATCACTCCTTGAAGAGCTACAAAAACACGGCACCCTAGATACCCATATTCACCAAGGTGACCTACTCGCCCTAGACCAAAACAAACAAGGCCAAATCATCGCGCTTAAACAGATAACCCATGAAGCGAAAAATTGTACGAGTTAGTGAGTTACAAGAGTAAAATTACGGGCTTATAGGTAGCAGCGGGTTTATCCCGCGTAGGCGTGAAATTTATTTCGCGCGATGATTTCAATCCATACTCTTGTAGAGTCAAACTATAGTCTATCACTGTATAGAAGATAAAAATGTGTCGCCATAAATGACGACCTAATCCTAATTTTTTTAACGTAGCAAAGCTATAAAATTATCATTTATAAATATCAGCTATCTCCCATATAGTCTAACGGCGAAGATAGCTCTATAAAATCACGATAATGCTCTTTCGTGATTTGATCATATTCCTCTTTGATATAAATATAGTTTATCCAAGGTATTGTTACTTTTTGAGAAATTCCATAAGGCAGTTTAGCTAATTCCCTTTCAGCTTTTTGCAGTTCAGAAATTCCGTCTTCACTATCCGAATAGATGAAGCCAAAATCACTTTCAAAGCTATTAAAAATTTTACAAAAAATATTTTTAATAAACTCAGATAATGAAACTGGGTAGTTTCCCTTACTGTACTGGTTCCTTTGATATGACATATTGCTAGTATAAAACCTAGTAGTGTAAGTTTCAGGTTCTATAAAATATAAAAGCTCAGTGGAAGCATAAGTATCTAAAATTTGTCCCTCGAGGAATTCACTTAAACTAATTTTTCTAGGCTGACTTTTGTTATTTTTCCCTTCTCGTTTAAATCGCCCACTTATGATCTCATTGTACAATGAGTGATCTTTTTCATATATACAAAATAAAGTAGCTAAAACAAGAATATCAACTTTTTTGCCGCTTGGTAAATTAGTAATAATCGCTGTAATTCGTTCCATTATTTGAATCGCTGTTCTCGCAGATACTTGAAAAGCATCTAGAACAACTGAAATATTTGCAAATGCAGTTTCTGCTTCTTCTGACTGAGGCAGCATCTGAATATTTTTGCTCTTAAGGTATTCTGGATCAAACTTTACTCTATCAGCGTGCACATTTAAAAAGTCACTTAATGCAGGCCTCTTAAGGCTATACCTACTATTAAAAAACCTACCCAAGTACATTTGAGCGCTAAAACCTTGACCATATATTGCTTTTATAGTGTGTTGTAATTGCTCTGTATCTGTTGCAACCACAAATACAATACCTTTTACATCAAAGATATGTTTTATTGTTTCCAACATTTCAACTGCATAATTCGGTCTACAACGGTCAAGCTCATCTATAAAAATAAAAATTGGTAGCTGTATACCATTCTGTTCTTCAAATTTATTAACCCATACTGATAGCTTATTCTTAATAGCTTCGATACTCTTATTTTTAATTTCATGCTCTTTAATCAAGTTCTCAGCTAGAGCTTTTGTGGCAGGAGAAAAATCAGCTGATGATTGTTTTGCACTAGACTCTTTATCTTCTTCATTACTTAAATCATCATCAGCTAATAAACTACAAATCTCATCAAAGTCAGCATTTAAAGCTTTTTTTGCAAGTCCTTGAGCTATAACAGGTGCAACGGCCTTAAACATAGAGACTGCACTTTTTGGAACCTTTATTTCAAACTCCGCTTGCATGCCTAATTGAGAAATAATTGCTGCGATAACAGTCAGAAACGGATCATCGGAATAGTCTTGTTTCCAAGCATCAACATAAACAACTGGAAAATCTTTTTTTAAATCTTGCGACCAACGCTTTAAAAAATAAGTTTTTCCTGCTCCCCACTCCGCATTTAAATTGAGTACATAATTCCTTTTTCGGAACTCTGGGGAGCGGCTTTCATCAAACCCTTCACTGGCAAGAACATTTGTAAGAAAAGATGCATACTTTGCTCTGTCTAGCTTATCTGGCGGAAAATAATCACCATCAGTTTTAGGGTTAGTAGGCCTACTCCAATCAAATTGTTCTGTCTTATTCATACACTTTCCTGACACTAAAGATGAGCCTTGATATTAACTAATTGCCTTAAAGAACCTATAACTTAACCTAAAATCACTCCCCGACCTTCGGCAACATACTCTTACTAATCACTTTAAATGTCTCTAGGTCTATAACCATAGAGTAAACTTCGTTGTTGTTGATGAATACCACAAACAGGTTACCTTCGGCGTTGACACTTGACTCTACAATACGGTTGTAGCCTGAAATGACTTCAGTGTAGTTTGAGCCATCTATCTGACTTAGCGCAAAGGTACGCTTATCTTTGTTATCAAGTATTTTGTCATTATTGGTATCATTTTTGATAACTTGATAAGAAATACCTCTAGGCTCAAAATCAAGACTTTCTGCACTCTGAGTAGACATTGTAAGCTCCTCATCGTAGTTCAATGTGCCAAAATCGATAACAAGCTGTTCAGTTGTGTTGAATAGCCACTGAGATTGGTTTGTTTTGTCATTGATGAACAAGATATTTTTTGATCGTGTAGACGTGTATTTATAGCTGCCGCTGAAATTATATATTTCAGCATTTTCTTTTACCTCTACCGTCATCTTTTCTGACTCGAGCGGTATATAAAAATAATCGCTATTAGCGACCTTGCGTGGATAACCTAACTTCCAGTTTTCTTGCCGCTTTTCATCCTTAGCTAAATTGAGTGCCTGATGAGCTACCTTGTTATCAACTTTAAATAAAAAGCCAGCAAAGTTAAAACCTACAGCCAAGAGTGTGAAAATTAAACTAACAAGTAGCACTAAGCCATTAATATTCCAGACCCATTTAAAAAATTTATCGGATTTCATATGCAGATAAAGTCCCTTTAAGTAACTGATATTAATAAATTACCAGTAAACAAAAAACAAAGCTATTTGCTGTGAAGCTTTTTATTTATCTACTTAAAAGGTTTTTATGGACATCCGGCTGATATTCATCATTGAGAATAAGCCATAATCAAATCAATTTTTGATTTGATTAAACTCAAAAAACAACTCACAATATGATCTGATATTAAGCGTAATTCAAATCAGGTGGTGGTATGTGGATATGGCAACAAGCTGACTGGCCTAACTTTGCTTGGGATGAAAACCTCATTGAGCCTCTCGTTAGAAACACACGCTTTAACCAAGGTATTTTACTTGGGAAAATGACAAGCCAAGTCCAAGACCAAACACAAAGCCTCCTTGATACCCTATTGGCGAACATTATCCACTCAAGTGCTATTGAAGGTGAAAACCTAAACGCCTTTTCAGTACGCTCATCCTTAGCAAACAAACTAGGGATATCAGAAGAACAACCTTTTCCGACCACTGAGCAAACAGATGGTTTAGCAGAGATTATGCTTGATGCGGTGAGCAACCTCGACTCACCACTCACACTAGAAAGAATTTTGCGCTGGCATAAACGCCTGTTCCCCAAAGATAATTCATTATTAACTAACATTATCGGCGGGCAATTAAGAGGTAATACTCCCATGCAAGTTGTATCTGGGCGAATAGACAAGCCAACGGTTCACTTCGAAGCGCCAAGTCGCGCTATATTAGATAGCGAACTAACGCAGTTTATTAATTGGTTCAATGAATCCAAGCTAGATGCCTCTTTAGATCCACTAATAAGAGCTGCTATCACTCATTTATGGTTTGTTACCCTACATCCACTTGACGACGGTAATGGTCGGGTAACGCGTTTACTTACTGACTTAGCTTTAGCCCAAGCAGAGCAACAATCAGTCAGGTTTTATGCAATGTCTGTCGGTATTTTGGCAAATAGAAAAAGCTACTACGAAACGCTTGAACAAACCCAAAAAGGAAGTTTGGATATAACAACTTGGTTGGTGTGGTTTTTTAATACTTTAAATTCAACCTTTGAGGGCGTACAGCAGGAAATTGATAGAACAATTTTTAAAACTAATTACTGGCGCTCAATTGATATAAGCAAATTAGCCAAGGAGCAAATAAAAGTCCTGAATCGTATGCTTGATGGTGATTTTGAAGATGGTATTTCTACCTCCCAGTACCACAAAGTTGCCAAGGTTAGTAAACCGACAGCCACAAGGCATTTAGCTGCTTTAGTCGAAAAGCATTGTTTAGTGAAAGCTGGTGCAGGCAGAAGCACACGCTATTTATTGAATAGGCATTTTCGCGTGAAATAAATCTCACGCCTACAGTTAACAGCTTATTTTACCTCACTTTTCCTACCAATAATCGCACATTCCTCAAAGTTAATAACACTTTAATGCTGAACCAGCTAGGCTAATAACATCGTGTTTTAAAATATGGAGTTACTATGAAAAGGTCTTTGTTTAACAGTTTAATCATTGCCTCGATTAGCTTATCGAGCTTGCAAGCCTGTGCTCAGCCGGAACAAAAGATTCCACTGGATGCCAGCGCGAATAACTACAAACTAGAATTAGTAAGCGAAGGAATTCAAATTCCTTGGGGTATGGCTTGGCTTAACGAGCGTGACTTACTCGTTACCGACAGACGTGGCGAGCTTAGGTTAATTCGTGATGGCAAACTCGTTGAGCAAACAGTTAAAGGAACACCTAAAGTACATGACGAAGGCCAAGGCGGCTTATTAGATATAGAGCTTGATCCGAACTTTGCCGACAATGGTTGGATTTACTTTTCGTACTCAGGCTATGAAGGCGATGGTGAGGGTTACAATACCTCGATTATGCGCGCCCGCTTTAAAGATATGACACTTGTTGACCAGCAACTGTTGTTTGATGGCGAGCCAAATATTAAAACAACGAAACACTATGGTTCGCGTATTGAGTTCGACAAAGAAGGTTACTTGTACTTCTCTATTGGCGACCGTGGTAAAAGAGACGTTCACCCACAAAGCCTAGACTATGATGCAGGTAAAATTCACCGTATCAATAGCGATGGCTCTATTCCTAAATCAAACCCGTTTTATAACCATAAAACGACTCACAAAAGTATCTATTCGTATGGACACCGTAACCCTCAAGGTATGGCAATGCATCCTAAAACGGGGGTTATATGGAGCCATGAACATGGCCCTCGTGGCGGCGATGAAATTAACATAGTTAAAGCGGGTGCAAACTATGGTTGGCCTGAGATCACCTATGGGATCAACTACATTGGCACAACAATTACCGACGAGACCAGCCGCGCAGGAATGGAGCAACCTGATTGGTATTGGGTGCCTTCAATTGCCCCTTCTGGCATGGAATTTATCACCAGTGACAAATACCCACAGTGGCAAGGTCACATTGCCGTGGGTTCGATGAAGTTTGGCCACCTTGTTTTGGTGAAACTTGATGGTGACAAAGTAACTGGTCACAGTAAGGTATTTGAAGGGGTTGGTCGCGTACGCAGCCTTGCCACCCATCCTAATGGTGATTTATATCTTGGTGTTGATGGTGTGGGTGTTTATAAGGTTGTACCTAAGATATAACTGTAAGATGTGAACTGCGGACTATCGCGTATTGTAGGTGTGAAATTTATTCCGCGCGATGGTTTTTGCAATATCAAGCAATAAAAAACCACAGAGAAAATTCTGTGGTTTTTTACGTATAGCTTACAGCGATTAACTTCGAGCTATTAATTATAAAACAATAATACTCGTTACTAGGTAAGCGATGAAGGTTAACGCACCGCCGAATAAAGCATACGGCATTTGGGTTTTCACGTGAGTTAATAAATCACACCCTGATGCAATGGCCGATACCGCGCTGGTATCTGAAATTGGCGAGCAGTGATCGCCAAACACACCGCCACCTAAAATAGCCGCAATCACTAATGAAGGTGGTAAACCCAAAGCTTGAATGAGCGGTACACCGATTGGAATCAGAATCGCGAATGTGCCCCACGAAGTACCTGTGGTAAATGAAATTACCGCACCGGTTAAAAATAACACTGGCACAACTAAGTAAATAGGTAAAAAGTCACCTACTAGGCCTGCCACAAATACACCCGTACCTAAGTCTTTTAAGCTTGCACCTAAGGTGAGCGATAGCAATACAATAGACACTAATGGCAGTAACTCACCCATGCCTTTAAAGCCAATATCAACAAGCTTATGGTGAGTAAATTCACGAGAGCTAATCATTAGAAAGTAAGCCACAACACAGGCTAAAATAGTAGCATATAGCACTGATTTAGAACCACTACCACTGGCAATATCGCCATCGCCAGTCCAGAACATAAAGCCAACCATACTACCGATTAAGGTAATAAGTGGAATAAGCATGTAACGGGCTTTAGAGCCTTTTACTTCTTCTGCAAGCTCCGTTTCTTGCTGTTCAAAATTTTCTTCTGCTTGCTTTAAAGGGCCATGTACTTTGTCGAAAGTAATCGTATAAAACACGATAAGTAACGCGATAATAGCGTAGAAGTTATAACCAATGCTGCCCCACAGCACAGATACCGCAGACTCTTCCATTTCGTAATTACTCAGCAGACCAAGCACATATGCGCCCCAGCCATTGAGTAAAATTAAGATACACACAGGTGCGCTGGTACTATCAATAATGTAGGCAAGACGCGCTCGACTCATTTTAAATTTATCGAATAAGCCACGAGACAAAATACCCGAAGTTAGAACACTTAAGTTCGATTCAATAAATACCGCAATGCCCGAGAACATGGTTAAGTAACCCACTTGGCGCTTACTTTTTGCCACGCCCTTATTCATTAATAAATTAACCGTTGCAGCCACACCACCCGATTCACGAATGTAGGCAAGTAAAGCACCTATTAAAATACTAAAAATAAGAATACGGCTATTACCAGGGGAGCTGGCAACTTCAATAACCCGCTCAATGGTATTGATAAAGGTGAAAAACAAGGTATTACCTTCACCATTCAGAGCAAGTAAAAACTCAGACGACGCAACCGCGACCAATAACGCCATGATCACTTCTTTGCGCCAAAACACAATTAAGATAGCAATCAAGGGTGGTAAAATTGAATACCAAGACATAAAAACCCTTTTAAATTAAGATCAATATTTTATTTTTATTATGCTAAAACCCGCTAAGCTTAATGGCTTTACCGCTAAACTCAACTTAAATCGACTAGTGATTTAATATACTCTCATAAATCAGTGAGATAATAGAGCCATACTTGCCTGTTTCGAAACGCTTTCCGACAAATTCGTAATTTTCTAGTGAGCCTTCAATGGGTGTATGCCGTGCATTGGTTAAAAGTACAATTGCTAGGTCATATTCGGGATCAATCACAGTTACTGTGCCAGTCCAACCTGTATGACCAAAGGCGCGGGGGCTGGCATAAGGGCCAAAATGCCATTTACGCGCTTGGTGTCCTGCTCTGCGCCACCCTAAGCCATACGTTTCATCACTCGCTTGCGGCTGAGTGAACTGCGCAAGCACTTGTGGGGTAAATAACTGTTTATTAGCGTAGCCACCGCCGTTTAGCAAAACTTGCATTAACACAGATAAATCTCCTGCGGTACTAAAAAGCCCCGCATGTCCTGCTACGCCACCTAAGGCATAAAACGCTTTTTCATCATGTACTTCACCTTGCAGTACATCGGTACGAATATTTTCAAATTCAATACGCCCACCGCGAGTGTTACCCTTTATTTCAGTGGCGGCAATTTGCGAGGCTAAAAAGCCTTTTTGTAATGGGTTATAAACCGTGTGCGTTAAACCAAGTGGCTGATAAATTTGGCTTTCAACATAAGCATCTAGGGGCATACCGCTAATGCGTTCAACCAGCACACCTAACAACATATAATCGATATCAGAATATAAGTGCTTTACGTTACGACCCGCCACAAAGGGGACACCAGTTAATAGTAGGTTTTTGGTACGCAGGCTATTTTGTGAAAAAAAGCGCTCACCAAATTTATTGTCTTTACGGTGAAAATCAACCACCGCGGGGTAACCTGCGCTGTGGGTAAGTAAGTCTTTCACTAAGCGCTGTTCACGACCGCTGCCCCTAAATTCTGGTAGGTAATAAAACAGCGGTTTTTCTACGTCGAGTTTACCTTCGCTAGCAAGCTTCATCAGCGCAAAGTTGGTGGCAAACATTTTTGAGTTCGAGGCAATATCAAACAAAGTATCGTTTTGCATGGCTTGTGGGGTTTTAAGCTCACTGCCATCAGCATGGTACTTTTTAGCTGCGCCATAATGGCTTAATTTAATCAGTTTGCCATCTTTAACGATTGCAAGCACAGCCCCTGGGAAGCCCTCTTTAATCTCTTGATTAATTAATTCATCAACGGCGTTAAAGCTATATTGACTGCTACTCTTAACAAGTTTAGGAAAAGGGAAACGTAAGGTTAAGCTTGCATCCGCAGGCTGGATATTTTCAACTTTAAACGTATTGATGCCATCATGAGTACGTTTATACAAGCTGTATTGGTAGGTTTGCTCTGCGGTAAGTGGCGAGGCAATATTAATTTTTTCACCATTAATATAAATGTCTGCGCTAATCGCATCGTGATTTTCAATAATTATTTCACCACGACCTTTAAAAGCTGTAAATGTGCCCCTGTCGTTTACTAGCGCGCGACTACTCGGATCAAGTGCAGGAATACGTGCTATCACTTGTGCATTAGCCAGTGTTTTTGGCTCTGGCTCAACCGCTTGCTGTTGCTGCTGATATTCTGTAAATAACCGCTCAAGTTTTTTAGGAAAGTACTTTTCTAATAATGCAAAAAGGACGGATGCAGTTCTAGCATCATTATTACCACTTACATGCCAAGGTAAAAAGTGCATTTGAAAGGCACTCAAAGCATCTAGGGTTTGAAAATCTAGCTGCCCTGTTGCAATCACCTCATAGCCGTAGCTGCGCAGCGCTTTTTGCACAAGCTCTGTTGAAGGCTTTGATGCACTAAATAACTGCCAATATTTATCAACGGTGTCACTGTCGTACCACGCACCGATACCCGCTTTATAAAGTTGATACCAAGGAAAGCGCGGGCCAGGGTCGTTCTTACGGCTTGGGGCAATATCAGAATGACCAACCACTTGAGTTGGACCAATATCAGGGTTTCGAGCAAGAATATCTTTACTTAATTTGATAAGTAACTCAATTTGCTTGGCATCGTAATCAGGGTAGATACATAGTTTACTTGCATCATTTTGCATCGCAGGTTTACTTTGTTCAGGTGTGTGACAGGTAGGTACGTTAACGATTTCAATACCAATTGAGTGATCGTTTAAGTCTTCTCTGCCTTGCCAAAAACTACGTCCTGCGTGCCATGCTCTGTCTTTTTCATCAACGAGCTGAATAATTTCTAAATCGTCTTTTGGGTAACTTGAATCGCCCGACTCAGGTAATAAGTAATGAGAGCTTAGGCCTCCTTCATCGACTAATGCACGCATCGATTTTTCGTAATCAATGGCGGTGTAATGCATCACTAAAAACTTTACCCGATGACTGTAGTTGGCTGATTGCGTATAGGTATATTGATTACTGGCACAGCTAACTAATAATGCCGCACTACAAAGATAGCACAGCTGTTTAAGTAATGTTTTCAAAGAGATAAAACTCATAACCGATTCATACCTGATGATTTAAGCGTTGACGATTCTCAGCAATACAGTAGCAACACCCATGTAACATGTAAAATATTTTATTTTACATAAATGGAATAAAAAGCATATTTTATCTTTCTCATGGTAAATATTGAGTACACTCAATAATTAGTGTTGTATCTATTATGGAATAAAACTATATTATTCCATCTAAATTAAGAAAAATATTCCAAACTTAAGTCAGCTAAAACAAAAATAAGTCGTCATGTTAAACAGCCAATGTGCCATATTCATATTTGAAGCATGCAATAAGCAAGACTAAGTTAAATAAACAAAGTGAGCCCTATGTCTACTTTTGTAAAAATTAAAGCCTTACGCCAATCTTTATCGAGCAGCGAAGCTAAGCTGGCTGATTTCACATTAAATTCGGCTAACGCTATTCGTAATTTGTCATCGGTTGAATTAGCTAAAGTGGTTGGTGTGAGTCAATCAAGCGTGGTGAAGTTTTCACAAAAATTAGGTTATAAAGGTTTTCCAGCTTTTAAACTTGCAGTGATTGATGCCCTTAATGATGAAAGTAGCGAACCCAAACTCCATGGTAAAATTACTTTAAATGATTCGCTTGAGCAAATCGCTGAAAAATTACTGAGCAGTAAGCTTGCTGTTTTAACTGAAACAAAAAACCTTAACGAAGCTGCTGCAATTGAAAAAGCTGTCGAGCTATTAAAATCAGCAAAACGCATTCTTATTTGTGGCGTGGGTGGTTCAGCACTGGTTGCAAAAGACTTTTCATATAAATTACAAAAGCTCGGTATGCCAGCAATCGCTGAGCCAGATGGACATGCGCAACTTGCCTATGTGGCCACCTTTTCTAAGGGCGACTTAGTTATTGCTATTAGTGAGTCAGGCATGACCCGCGAAATTGCCGAAGTAGTTAAACAGGCCAAGAAAAACGCAAGCTCAGTGATCTCAGTAACAAAATTTGGTAGCAGCCTAGTCGCCGACTCAGCAGATGTAAAACTCTACTCTGTCGCTGAAGGAGAATCTGTTCGCTTATCATCTATTTTAGCGCGAACAGCTCAGGACTTTGTAATTGATATTCTTTTTATCGCCCTTACACAATCGAGCCGCCAAGGCCGTAAATTGCTGGAACATTCTAACGAAGTTGTTGGCGAGTTTAAGAATAACTAATTTAGTTTTTTACGCTTATTTGAATAACAAAGTAGCTTAGGCTGCTTTTTTAATAATTTTTGTTTTAAATACGCTCCCCACCCCCATACAACTCCAAGCCCCAAATTTATACACTATAAAGCAGTGAGAATGTATTACAGAGTGCACAAACAGCATAGCGCCTTTGCATAGTATACAAACTGCCTATTTTTTACCTAAAACTACTTATATATTTTATTCCCAACAAACAACATTTAAATGAAAAAATATTCTTGACCAACACTAATAACACCTGTTTAATATGTGGGCAACATAATTTTAAAGTTCATGTCTCAACTGGGTAAGTAGTCCACCAAAGCATATAAATATAAGGACGGGAAACAATGAAACAACATGCATCCTCTCTCGCGCTAAGCTACATAGCAAAAGCGACCAATCATGCACTTCGCGCAAAAAAAACAGCCTTAACAGGTGTCGTTATGGCCGCAGCTTTAACAAGCGCACCAGCCTTAGCTAATCTAACGGGTGGGATCAAAGGTAAAGTATCAACACCAGCGGCACAACAATCATTGGCAGGGATCACAGTTACAGCCAAAAGTAATGTCATGCCTAAAGCACGAACCGTTACTACACGTGAAGATGGCAGCTACGACTTACCACAGTTAAAACCTGGTACTTATGAACTAACCTTCACCGACAAAAACGGCGTTTCACAAACCATGACGGTTGATGTTTTGCTTGAGCAAACATCGAGCCTCAATATTACGTTAGGTGGCGCAGACGAAAATGTTGAAGTTATCACCGTAACCGGTAGTAAATTATACCGCCAAGGTAAGTCAGCACTAACAAACTCTCTTGGTCAAGAAGGTATTAATAATGTACCTGTAGGCCAAGATTACCGTGATTTATTAAAACTTGTGCCAGGGGTAGAGCTTTCAGCAAATACAACATTAGGCCCCTCAGCAGGTGGCTCTGGTGTAGACAATTCGTATGGCTTTGATGGGGTAAATGTATCGCTGCCTATGTATGGTAACTTGGCGTCTGAACCTTCAACCCACGATGTTGCTTATGTAACCATGGACCGCGGTGGCGCGAAAGCGGTTGGTTTTAACCGCT
This sequence comes from Pseudoalteromonas arabiensis, assembly GCF_001550155.1. Taxonomy (GTDB): domain Bacteria; phylum Pseudomonadota; class Gammaproteobacteria; order Enterobacterales; family Alteromonadaceae; genus Pseudoalteromonas; species Pseudoalteromonas arabiensis. The sequence goes on along the minus strand of NZ_LRUF01000024.1, from coordinate 114,492 downwards.
CTGGTGGTTTTTCTGTTAATACCGTGTCTAAGTCTGGTACTGATGAATTCCACGGTAACATCGAATACAAAGCACAGCCAAAAAGCTTTGTTGCAACGCCAGTGGGAGAAGAAAGCTATGAGATGGATAAAAGCTGGCTAACAGCAAGTTTAGGCGGCCCACTTATCGAAGATACCCTCTATTTTTATACCTCATATTATCGCCCTGAAGAAACACGCTCTAATAAAGGCACGGCCTACGGTGATGTTAAAGACTATGAAAGTGTTCGTGATGAATACTTTGGTAAATTAACTTGGGCACCAACCGACGATATTTTAATTAATATTTCACAACGAACCTCGGATAAAACACTTAAAGGTCGCTCAATTGGTGCTTACGAAACAGATAGCGTCTCTGCAGGTGATAAAGCTGATCAAGATATCTTTACACTAGATGGTTCATGGATTTTAGGCTCTGCAACCACCCTATCATTCCAGTACAGTAAATTTGATTTAGAAACGGGTTCACAGCCTGATAACCCGCTTAGTGTTGTTCCTTCATTAAACGGCCAACTTGATGTCAATAATCTAACGGAAATGGGTTATTTTTCAGTACCTAGCTTAATAGACTATGATCCCGCTGACGGGTTCACCGAAGAGCAAATTGCGATACACAACGCTGGAGCCTCAGCACTCATCAACACCTATGGTTATCTAGAAGATGGCGTGATGAAAGGCAGTGGCGGTGTAGGTGCATTTGCAACTTATGATAATCAAAACTTCTATCGTGACTCTTTTGAAATAAACCTAGAGCATGAATTTGACTGGGGCGATACATATCACACACTTCATTTTGGTGCGAAGTGGGAAGAAGGTGAAGAGCAACTTACACGCTTATCAAATGGTTGGGGACGTATTGCATACATTGGTGGCTTAGTTGATCCTGATGCCGATACTGAAGGCTTTGACCCTGCTGATGCGGTTTACCGTGCCCATGTACAGCAAATGAGCTTAGCAACCGATGGCGGCACAACAGTTTCGGGGATTAACTCAGAAACGCGAAGCCTCAACTTTGAAATTAACGATACCATTGAGCATGGGGATTGGACCTATAACTTAGGTTTACTTGTTAGCCAAGACACTTGGTATGGCCAAGGCTTGAAAAAGAAATCTGGCACAATCTCTGGCTACGAAGTCGCTCCTGGCCACAAATATGAAATGTATCAAACAGATTGGAAAGATATGCTGCAACCGCGATTAGGTGCAACATGGACCTACTCAGGTGAAGACTCAATATTTGCCAACTTTGCAATCTATAACCCAGAAGCAAGCTCACTTTCACGGGCAGCATCTTGGGACCGTAATACCCGCGCCGAAATCGAACTGCTTTTAGATGAATCGGGTAATATTCTTTCGGCATCTCCGCGCCGTGGTTCATCGGGTAAAGCATTTCAAGAAGATATGAAACCTCGTCGTATTAACGAGTTTACATTGGGTACAACCAAGTATATTGGCTCAGACTTGGTATTGCGTGCTCACGTACGTCACCGTAAAGGTATGCACTTTTGGGAAGATATGCCAAATACAGCACGCTTAACAGACTACTCTGGCGTTGATGCTGAGGGCGTACCACAGCATATTGCAGACAAAGGTTTATATATTGATAACCTAGATGCGATTCGCGATGAAATCGGTGGTTCTTCGTATGTAATCGCCGAGGTTGATGGCGGTGAAACCAAGTACTGGGAAGCAAGCATCGAAGCTGAGTACATGGGTGAAAATAGCTATATCAATGCCTCTTATGTATGGAGCCATTACTACGGCAACTTTGACCAAGACAACACCACCACAACCAACGATGCCAACAACTTCATCGGCTCGTCGTACTATGGTGATGGTCGCGGCCGTTATTCATGGGATAACCGCTACGGTAAGCTCTCAGGCGATAAACCACATCTATTAAAAGTGTATGGTTATTACACATTGCCTTGGGAAGCCAACTTAGGTGCTTATTTCGTATTCCAATCTGGTAGTGCATGGGAGAACTGGGATGGTACTCGATATGGTTACTCATCAACCACAATATCTAGCCACGTTAGCCGCTATGCAGAACCAGCTGGTTCTCGCAGAACAGCAAGTCATTGGCAACTTGACTTAAACTACACGCAAGACTTTAAGTTCTCAGGTGATATGGAATTACAATTGCGTGCTGACTTATTCAATGTGTTTAATCGTCAAACGGGCTATAACAAAAACCCATATGTATTTGATGAAAACTACGGTGAATCACGCAGCTACTATAACCCTCGCAGCTTACAGTTATCAGTTAACTTTAAGTTCTAAAAACCAGTTAAATCCTGTTGGGGGCCGCATATGCGGCCCTTTTTTATACTCAATAAACTGAGTAACATACCTACCTTGATTACGTTCTCGCTGCTCTATTTTTTAACGGATAGAGCCTGCATATTAAAATGTAGAGATAGAATTATAGAAAGCAGAAAAGCAGCCCCTAAAGGTAGCTTTAAGCGAGGAGTATTCTGATGCCTGTCAAGACATATAACCAAAGCCAAGGCGTTTCATAGCTGTTGTGTATCTATTTTAAGATTTAATTGAATCGTCAGGTTTGGCTAAAACTAAAAACGAGGCCTCTGCCTCGTTTAGTAATTATTACTGATAAAGTAAATAAGGTTGTCGCTGTCGTTTAAAGGTAGCTAAATCCTCCTGCCAGCTTTGCCTAATTTGCTGCTCAGTTTGGCCTGCTTCAATGGCTAAACGTAATTTATCAGTGCCTGCGAGCTTATCCATAAAGTCAGGACGTTCAAAAAAAGTCTGTTTGGTCTCTCGCAACGTGTGGTAGGCCGATATAAATACACTTAAATCTAGACCATGTATTGTTGAGTCACGTAAATCTTGACCAAATACTTCGACTCCTTTGAATTTAGGGTGCATTGAAGCGCCTTTAATCGCCCTTGGTGTAAAACTAAATTCGCCGAGTTTAACTGGCGAGTAACCGGCAACTTGAAACGGAAAATCAGTGCCACGGCCAATAGTCACAGGGGTTGCTTCAAAGAAGCACAGTGATGGATAAAGCGCAATTGACTGTGCATTCGGTAAGTTAGGGCTTGGTTTTATTGGTAACTCATAAGCCGTAGTTCGGTCATAATTCACAACAGGCACGACACTTAGTTCAAGCTTATCAGCGTCATTTATCCAGCCTTCACCTTTGATCATTTGAGCAAGTTCAGCCACTGTCATACCGTGTAAAACAGGAATTTCGTGCATGCCAACAAACGAGCGAAACTTTGCTTCAAGGATAGGCCCATCAACATAGGCAATATTCGGGTTTGGCCTGTCTAGTACCACAACCTCTTTATTATTTTCAGCGGCGGCTTCCATCACGTAATGCATTGAGCTTATATAGGTATAAAAACGCACACCAACATCTTGAATATCAAAAATAATAACGTCTAAATCAGCGAGCATCTCAGGGCTTGGCTTCTTGTTGCTGCCATAAATAGATACAACATCGATACCTGTTTTAGCATCTACTGTGCTTTTAACGTGAGCGCCAGCGTCATGATCGCCGCGAAAACCATGCTCTGGGGCAAATATTTTGCTAACGACAACGCCTTTATCTAGTAATGCATCAACTAAATGTTGGCCATTGACCACTGATGTTTGGTTAACCACTAAGCCAACACGTTTTCCTTTTAATGCTGGTACATAGGCTTGAAAATTGGCTGCCCCCACCTGTAGAGGCAGTGCATTTTTAGGCGCTTGTACAGGCGTTTCTTGGCAACCTAAAAGCGCAAAAAAACTAACGAGTAAAGCAGCTAAAAAACGCATTATTCTTCAACCGCCTTACGTAAAAAGCCACCCGCTTTTGAAAGTAGTTGTTTTGCTTCAGGTGCAGGTTTTCCGGTTAATACGATTAAAATAGCCAGTTTTGCGCTTTGCTCAGCTTGCTTTAATGCATCCACGGCTTGCTGCTGAGAGCAATCTGTTGCTTGCATAACAATACGAATAGCACGAGCATGTAGCTTTTCGTTACTGGCATTCACATCAACCATGAGGTTTTTATAGACTTTACCGGTGCGGATCATGCTGGCTGTACTTAGCATATTAAGTACGAGCTTCTGCGCGGTGCCCGATTTCATACGTGTAGAACCAGTCACAGCTTCTGCCCCTACCACGGGGCAAATACCAATTTGTGGTAAACGCATCACTGCTGAATCAGGGTTACAAGTGACACCCACAGTGACACAACCAAGTGATTTAGCGTATTCAATTGCCGAGCAAACATAAGGAGTACGGCCACTGGCAGCAATACCAACTACGACATCTTTACTGGTTAAATTGGCATTTTTTAAGTCTTCAATAGCAAGTGTTGTACTATCTTCAGCGCCTTCTACGGCTTTTTTAACCGCAGTGTCACCACCAGCAATAATGCCGAGCACTTGCTGATCGCTCACGCTATAAGTAGGCGCACATTCAACCGCATCCAAAATACCTAAGCGACCACTGGTGCCAGCACCAATGTAGATTAACCTGCCACCTTGTTGAAATGCTTCAACTACATGATCGACAGCTTCACTAATTTGTGGGATCACGTGTTTCACGGCACCCGCTACTTTGTGATCTTCATTATTGATTTTAGTGAGGATCTCAGTGGAGCTGAGCAGATCGATATCCAAAGTGTCTGGGTTTTGTCCTTCAGAGACAATACCGTTTAACTCTTCGAGTAACTCACGTTGTTGCTTAAAGACGTGCTCAGGGCTCATTGGGTTGTCCTTTTTCAATAATGTCATGGTAATGCTTTACCGCTAAAATGGCGGCACCAGTTAATGAACCTCCTTTACAAGGAGATAATTCGTTTTGTAAAGCGAGTGGCAATAACGGCTGGCTAACTTTCGCCAAACCACCAATTAAAATCACCGGTAATGGCGAGTTGCCTCGGCTTTTATTGATTAACCTAACCACCGATTGGGTGTGCTCTGTTAATACCGTTTTTGCCGCCTCACAGTCGTTTTGTAAGCTAAACACCAACGGACTAAATGCTGCATAATCCGCGGGTTTTGCTTGTTTAAGCCAACTACTAATTGTTTGACGAGTGCATCCTAGCTGTTCACTCAAACGAATCGTTAATCGGCTTTTTGGTAAATTGTAAATATCTATATCATTTAATAATTGCTGCACAGCCATCAGGCCGATACGTGCACCACCGCCAAAATCATCAACGGTAAAACCCCAGCCGCTCACCAACTTAGTTTGCTTTTGCGCGTTTAATCGTGCCCCAACAGCACCGGTGCCGAGGGCAATAACCACACATGGCTCACCAAGATTAGCACCATATAATGACGTAATGGCATCGCTGGTGATTTGTAAACTGGCAAACTCTATTTCATACACCAGTTTCAGCATCACTTTAAATTGCTCAGCAAGGCTCTGCGATGAACCACCGGCAACCCCCATAACGGTGACGATTTCACTTGGCTCTGCGCCACTTTGCTGGCAAACATCACGGGTCACTTTAACAATGTTTTCTAACGCTAAATCAAGATCATTCGAGATTGATGCTGAACCAGCTTGAGCATGAAATGTAGCACCACTTGCCTGCTCTTTTAGCTCAGCTAACACTTTAGTGCCGCCACCATCGATGGCTAAAATATAGCGTAAGGCCATTTATGCGCTCTTCTCGTGCGCCGCTTTACCTAGGCAACACACCAATGTCGCAAGCAAAGTGCCAATGCATAGCTGCCAAGTAAAGCCTAAGTAAAAACGCATTGACTCAGGTAGTAACCAGTCAATCATGTACGGCTGCATTAATAAGGTCACCATAAAGCCCGCTATTAGCGCTGCTAACACTGAACCTTCACTGCCTCGTTTGGTGAATAAGGTCGTAAAATACACACCTAGTAAGCCACTGTACGAAAACACCATTACACTTAGCGCAAATTTTAATAATGGCATATCACTGTATTGCTGCCAGAAATAACAAAGAATAGCCATTAGCGCTAGGGCAAGGCTCACCAGTGCCATCCCTACACGACCCGCTTTTACAAAGTGATGGTCGCTTACTTGTTTGTTTTGTTTTTCTAAGTACGGGCGATAGATATCTTGTACGATGACTGAAGACATCGAACTAAGCCCAGAGTTCAACGTAGAAATAGCGGCAGCAATAATACCAACGCTGACTAAACCTTTAACCCCAGCTGGTACTTCGTTTAATACGTAGTACATAAAGATTGTGATTTTTTCGCCATTAAATTCTTGTACAACCGTTTTCCCTGCCTCGCTATTCATTAATGCAGGTTGCTGATAAACAATATAAAGCAGCAAACCAATAAAGATAAAAATAGCCATAACTGGGATCACCATCACCACCGATAGTAATAATGCTTTACTGCCTTCTTTTGGGCTTTTACAGGTTAATAAACGCTGCGTCATATCTTGGTCTAAACCAAAAGCCGCGATGTTTAAAAGCACAAAACCTGTTAATACAGAGGCCATGTTAAACACCCCTGACGGGCCAAAATCTAAGTCAAATTTAAACAGCGCAAGTTTTGAATCTGCACCTGGGCTTGGCTCATTCAGCGTTGCAATAATGGTTGAAAAATCAGCCGGAATTACACTCAGCAGGCACCAAATAACCGCTATAGCCGCACTCACGTAAACAATACTTTGCAACACGTCTGAGTAAATAACACTGCGAATCCCCCCCAAAAAGGTATAAAGCAAGCCAGCAAGTGCTAACACCAGAGTAGCTATAACCACACTGTCTGCATCTATATTTCCGTATAAAATCATCGCCACGGCAATGGCCGCCATGTACAAACGCGCACCACTGGCAAACACTCGGCCAAATAAATACATCAAGCCACTGCGACGCTTTGCCTTTGGACCGATGCGTTTTTCTAGTAGCTCATAAACAGTAAATACTTTTTGCTGATAGAACTTTGGAATTAAAAATGCCGATACGACAAAGGCGGCAATAAACGCACCGATATTAGTGGCTATGTAGGAAAAGTCACCTTGATAGCCTTGATCTGGCCCACCGATAAAGGTTGCTGCAGATTGTGAGGTAGCTAAAACAGAAATAGCCACCATCCACGTTGGCATACTATTTCCGCCTAGAAAAAAATCTTGGCTTGAGTTAGCGCGTTTGCGATTAAACCACCAGCCACTTAGCAATAAAATTGCACCGTAACTTGCGAATACGAGCCAATCGAGAAAAGCGTAATTTGCACTCATTTATTATCCTAACTCAAATCTTGTTGGAATATATTATTCCATCATTATGACAAAATTAAAATAGTTTTATTTTATTATTTTTATTCAGCTAAGCTAGGTAATTGCCACTGACTTTGCTTTTGTTGATATTGCGCCTTGGTCAAGCTGACTAATAGCGGCTTTTTACGCTCATCTAACCAAGCAAGTAGAGCATCCATATCGCTTTCTGTCATTGCTGTACAACCTGCTGTAGGCTTACTTGGCGCTCGCCATAAATGCATAAAGATACAACTGCCCGCACCATTAATATTGCTTGGGTTATGCTTAACTACAATGCCTTTTTTATAAAGGTTATCTTGGCTGTAAATATCACGACGCATCCATTCTGAAGAGTCTTTTACGGCATCTTCACCTACTTGTGCTTTATCAACCAATTGGTTGTAAAACGGTGAGCCTTTCACATCAATACAATAATCATTGGCGGTCATTGCTTGATAACTGAGGTTCGTTTGCAGTGAATCTAAATAGCCAAAGGCAGTACCTAGTTCAAAAACACCTGCTGGGGCTTTACCATCCCCTTCTTGTTTTTGCAGGCCAGGTTGTGCAGGATGCAGCCCCACTCCCCACGCAAGACCTGTACGGCCAAGCACCACCGCATGTTGCTCGCCTTGTTGTTGCCAGCTACCGGCGCTTTTTTCAAAACGATACAGTGTGGCATCAATAGCATCACTATCATTAGCGACCACCACCACGAGCTGCTGATGACTGTTATCAATAACAGGTTTAGGTAACTCTTTGCTGGCACAAGCCGATAAACTCATAGCTGCAATAAGACTGACTAGTTTTTTCATGCTGGCCATACTCCGTTTGTAATTGGTTCAAGTCCCGCTATTGATTCAATGCCAAGACCTGGGGCATCGGATAAGCGTATTTGTGGGCCGCTAAATTCAACGCCCCCTTGCACAGGGTCATACTGACCAAGGGCAGGGCCATCTAAATCGATTTTACTGATTTGCTGCGCTTTGGCTGAGGCTAAATGTGCAGCACCAGCAACGGCAATACTGCCCTCTAGCATACAGCCAATCATACATTCCGCTTGGTATTGGGCTGTAATATTAGCAATCTCAATTGCTCGGCTTAAACCGCCCGTTTTCATTAATTTAATATTGATAATATCAACTGCCCCAAGTTCTAAAAGTTGGATCACTTGCTTAGGTGAAAAGGCGCTTTCATCGGCCATAATCGGGGTGTTCACTCGCTCAGTAATATATTTGAGACCTTGAATATCACTGCTTTTTACTGGCTGCTCAACCAACTCTAATACCACGCCTGCTTGCTCTAGTTGTAGCAGTGCAAACACAGTTTGTTTGGCATCCCAGCCTTGGTTTACATCTAAACGTAACTGCACCTTAGCGGCAAAGCCTGCATGGATTGCTTTTACACGTTCAATGTCTTGATTAAGGTTATTGCCGATTTTTATTTTTAATACATCAAAGCCTTGCTCAACCGCGCGCTGACAGTCACTGAGCATTTTATCTATGTTGTCGACACTAATGGTGATATCAGTTTTCAGCGCTGACTTACCACCACCTAGTAACTTATATAAAGGCGCTTGGTAGAGCTTACCCCATAAGTCATAAACCGCCAGCTCTAAGGCCGCTTTTGCACTGTTGTTACCAATCACCGTTGATTGAATAATGTGAGTAAGCTGATTGATGTTTTCGATTTCTTGCCCGACTAGTTTAGGGGCAATAAATTGCTGAATGACCGCTATCATCCCTTGATGGGTATCGCCTGTAATAACCGGTGTTGAGGCCGCAGAGCCATAGCCGATTTGGCCACATTCGGTGTCGATTAAAACCACTAAGTCTTCGATAAAACTCACTTCTCTCAGTACAGTTTTAAATGGGGTAACTAATGGCACTTTGAGCTTTGCAAAGCGAACAGCTTTAATTTTCATATTGGCCTCTAGCGAATACGCTTAATGTTATAAACTCGGTCTAAATAGCTGGTTTCTTGAGATAATCTAAGTGGCAATAAGGGCGTGACCGACACCCCATTCAAGGCACTACTATAAAAGCTACCATCGCCTTTGTTATAGCCTAAGCCTTTAACGTCATGAATAACATAAGGCTCGCCGTGATGCTCCCCTAAGTACATCATCACATGACCAGGAATATAAATTAGATCGCCAATCGCCATGTTTTTAACCGTCGGCAACTTAGCATCCGCCGCGGTATTTTTATCAAAACGACTATTTTGTCCGTATTCGCTGCTGCCTTGCTGGCCTGAATTACGTGGCATTAATAGACCAAAGCTTTTATAAATCTCACCAACAAACCCAGTACAGTCGCGGCCATTGTAATCATGCCCCCAACCATAACGCTCGCCTAAAAACTTAAAGCCTTGTTTAATCAGATTCTGCTCGTTGTAGTCTAGGTAGCCTAAATTTACATCGGCAGTTTTGTTGATCATCGCGGCTTTAATAACAAGTTTGCCTTGCTCATCGCGGGTAGGTAACTGTACAACATGGCTAGCATAGCTGTTTTGGCCGTTGAGCAAATACGGTACTTGCTCATTATCAACTAAAGGTAAGCGTACTCCCATATCGAGCTGTACTTCTGAAAGGCTTTCATCGCTTGGCACATAAGCAGTATTTACTTTTGCACCAGTTACCACCAAGAAGTTATCTTGTTCGCGATAAGCTTTTATTTTATCTGCATCTGCAAAAGCAAGATCTTCGGCAGGCGCCCACGCTAAGTAGTTGTAAGCACGTACTAACAGCCACTTTTTATCTGCGCTTTGATGCAATACAGCAACCGCTTCCCCTGGGAACATACCGCTTTCTTGAAAGCGATCTAAGTCTTGATCAAGGCCACTATTTAAAACCCGATCCCAAGTTGGAAAAGTACGTAATGCCGTGCGTTTAACGACCACAGCAAAACGTACTTCATTGTTATCAGCGAGCTTATTAAGGTTTAAGTTAGCCTGATATTTTGCAAAATCTTTCGCGGTGAGTTGCCGTCCGTCGGTAAAAAAGCGCGGGCTTTTTGGAATTGAGCTTGCCGAATGAATGGCGCGTGTTAGCTCGTCTTTAGTGAGCGATTTTTGAAATGACAGTGGATCAACAATGTATTTATTATCTTTAATTAATTTCTCGTTGAAGGCTGCAATTTGCGCCTCCGTCATGATCATTTTTGCTGATGCACCTTTCGCTAACCAGTAACTTGGTGAAAGCTGTAACTGCGTAACCCCGATAACATCTGATTGCCAACCCTCAGCATGCATAGGTGCACTAAAAGCAACACCTAAAGTAATTGATAAAGCAATAATTGAACGACGCATAGCTGTTCCTTAATTCTTTTTAAATGCGTGAATCTAATAATTTAGCAAATGCGTGCAGCCCCTTACTTGCAGTGTCAATAAGCTGTTTCGCATACACAAAATAAAATTCACGATTGTTATTATTTTTGGAATATTTTATTAAATTTACCACAAATTTATTATGAAGCAAGGTAACTTAATTTTCATACTTATTAACTTATTTGCATCCAAAGCGTTAGCAACTACGTTTATAGTGCAAACCTCTCTTGAAAGGAATTTATAAAAGTGAATAAATTATACCTATTGCTGGGCTGCATTAGCTGCTCAGGAGACGCGTTAGCAAATATTGAAAAAATCACTGTGTATGGGCATCGCACAGGATTAATAGGTGAATCAATTAGTGCCTCAAGCGGTGTTATTGGTCAAGGTGAAATTGAAAACCGCCCCATGCTAAGAAGTACTGAAATGCTTGAACTCATTCCAGGTATGGCGGTAACGCAACATAGTGGCTCAGGTAAAGCAAACCAATATTTTATTCGTGGTTTTAACTTAGATCATGGGACTGATTTTGCGACCAATATAGATGGTATGCCCATTAATATGCGTAGCCATGGCCATGGTCAAGGTTATACAGATTTAAACTTCATCATTCCTGAAACCATTGCCACCGTTAGCTACCAAAAAGGAAGTTATGATGCTCGACAAGGTGACTTTTCTACAGCCGGCAGTGCCTATTTTCACCTTACAGATAATCCAAAACACCAGCAACTCGACTTTACACTTGGTGAAGATAACTACTTAAGAGCAGTTGCCATAGGCCATATAAAAGTTGGCAACGGAAAATTAATAGCTGCAACAGAGTGGCAAGGTTATGATGGCCCTTGGCAAGACATTGATGAAGACGTAAATAAAAAGAACGCCCTACTTCGCTATGTGAACGAATCAAAAAGTGGCAACTTATCAATTACAGCTATGGCTTACGACAACAGCTGGAACTCTGCTGATCAAATCCCTCAAAGAGCTATTGCTCAAGGTATTATCTCTGAACTAGGGTCGCTGGACACCACGCTAGGTGGTGAATCGAGTCGTTATAGTTTATCGACGAACTGGCAAAACGAACACTTTGCAGCTAACGCTTATATTATTGATTATGAGCTAAATTTATTTTCTAACTTCTCTTATTTGCTAAATGACCCTATTAATGGTGACCAATTCAACCAACAAGATAAGCGCACAATTACAGGCGGAGCTCTGAGCTATCAATTTTCCGATAAATTAAACGCTATACCTGTAAATCATAGTGTTGGTATAGAGCTTCGTAATGATAATATCGATAATGTGGGACTTTATAATACGAAGGCCCGTAAGTTTTTATCTACTGTTCGTGAAGACAGTGTAGATGAAACAAGTTATGCCGCATATTGGCAAACTCAATTAACATTAAGCGAGCAGTTTGAGGCGACTATCGGTGTTCGTTATGACTATTTAGATGCCAGTGTAGATAGCAACAATACGGCTAACTCAGGAGAAGCTGATGACGACTTGCTTGGTTTTAAAGCGAGCCTAACCTACTTATTCAGCGATAACTTGGCAGGTTATGCAAACTGGGGGCAATCCTTCCACTCAAATGATGCTCGTGGCGCGACAATTAGCCTAGACCCCGTCACGCTTGAAGCTGCTGACACTGTGGACTTATTTGTTAAAAGTAATGGTGCAGAAGTGGGTATGCGCTACTTTGATGAAAAGCAATTCAACTTTTCTGCCGCACTTTGGTGGCTAGAGCTTGATTCTGAATTATTGTTTGTTGGCGATGCTGGTAATACAGAAGCCAGTGATGCTTCAAAACGTTACGGCTTAGAGCTTAGTGCATACTATTGGCTAGCCGATACACTAAGCCTAGATGCTGAGGCATCATTCACTCACTCTCGTTTAGATATTGATAGTAACAATGACCGTATTGAAGGAGCTGTTCCTATCGTTGCAAGCGCCGGTATAAACTGGCAAGTAACTGAGCAATGGCAAACCTCATTACGCTTACGTCATATTGGTAAACGCATGTTAAGTGATGATGGCGACAAGCGCTCAGAGCCGCTTACAGTCGTAAATGGTCTTGTTAGCTACCAGCAAACTCATTGGAAAGTGGGCTTAGAGCTACTCAATCTGTTCGATAGTAACGACCATGATATCGATTATTACTATGCTTCACGCTTAGCGGGAGAGCCAGCAGAAGGCATAGAAGATAACCATTTTCACCCTATTGAACCTCGTACAGTGAGACTTAATCTAAGTTTATTGTTTTAATAATCTTAATACAGGCTCTATACATTTTATAACTACGTATAGAGCCCTACCGTGTGAGGTCGTCATTTATGGCGAAACTATCCTTAATGTGCGCGAAACAAGTTTCACGCCTACGGGGGGTACATTTTTTGTATTTTGAGTTGGGAATTTAATTTGTGGTGTGGAAAGTGTGTGGTTTGCGAATTGCAGACACAAAAAAACCGACTTTCGTCGGTTTATTCACTTTAACTCTACTTGAGAGAAAAGTGGCGGACGCGGGACGTATCTTGAAATAGCGAACCTCCGACCGAAGGTCGTTCAATTCTCCCAAAGAGTCATAAACGCAATAAGAACGTTATGCTACTTATTCGCGACTGAGGCCGCTACGGCAAATTTCAGGCACAAAAAAACCGACTTTCGTCGGTTTGTTCACTTTCTATTAGAAAGTGGCGGACGCGGGACGTATCTTGAAATAGCGAACCTCCGACCGAAGGTCGTTCAATTCTCCCAAAGAGTCATAAACGCAATAAGAACGTTATGCTACTTATTCGCGACTGAGGCCGCTACGGCAAATTTCAGGCACAAAAAAACCGACTTTCATCGGTTTGTTCACTTTCTATTAGAAAGTGGCGGACGCGGGACGTATCTTGAAATAGCGAACCTCCGACCGAAGGTCGTTCAATTCTCCCAAAGAGTCATAAACGCAATAAGAACGTTATGCTACTTATTCGCGACTGAGGCCGCTACGGCAAATTTCAGGCACAAAAAAACCGACTTTCGTCGGTTTGTTCACTTTCTATCAGAAAGTGGCGGACGCGGGAGGATTCGAACCTCCGACCGCCTGGTTCGTAGCCAGGTACTCTATCCAGCTGAGCTACGCGTCCGCAGTGTAGTGATGCATGTTTGAGTCTTGCATTGACTGTATCTTAAAGACACAAAAAAACCGACTGCTTGTCGGCTTATGTCACTTTCTAAGAGAAAGTGGCGGACGCGGGAGGATTCGAACCTCCGACCGCCTGGTTCGTAGCCAGGT
>NZ_LRUF01000024.1:4914-100597 GCF_001550155.1 Pseudoalteromonas arabiensis | reverse complement strand
CCTCCGACCGCCTGGTTCGTAGCCAGGTACTCTATCCAGCTGAGCTACGCGTCCGCAAATTGCATTTTATAATCTTGCAGTGATTTTTCAAAAGTGGTGGGCGCAGGAGGATTCGAACCTCCGACCGCCTGGTTCGTAGCCAGGTACTCTATCCAGCTGAGCTATGCGCCCACTTTTTGATTTTAGTAAAGGATGGTGGGCGCAGGAGGATTCGAACCTCCGACCGCCTGGTTCGTAGCCAGGTACTCTATCCAGCTGAGCTATGCGCCCATTCTTTACTTTACAAGAAAACCATTTTAAAAAATGGTGGAGAAGGAGGGATTCGAACCCTCGATAGAGCTACAAACCCTATACTCCCTTAGCAGGGGAGCGCCTTCGGCCACTCGGCCACCTCTCCATCTTGTGGGGCGTATAATAAAGATTTCAGGCAATATGTCAAACACTTTTCAAGGAAAATAGTGTAGATGGTCACAGAATGGTCATAACAACAAAAAACAGGCAATTTTTTGCTCAGTCTTTCGCTGGTTTTTCCTTATTAGTCAATATATCTAAGCCTGTTAAAGGAATTAGCTCATCAGTCATTTCTGCGAGATATTGATCTTGATAACCCAATTGTTGAAATTCAGCAATACACGCACGATAAAACGCTTCACGCTGGTGCTCGCTTTTATTAGCTTCAGTAGACAACTGCGAAGGCTTCTTTTTCATTATTATAAAGTCCATTTACGCATTGGATGATAATCGCGCAATTTTCTCATAATCAGGTTAAAAATAACACTATTACAATTACACTTTAGAATAAAAAGTTAAAAATACGTGACTATTACAAAACAGCAATTCTGTAACTCTTTTTAGATCAGCTAATTAAAAAAAGAATGTAAGGGGACAAGCGGAAAATTTCAGAATTTTCTGATAACAAAACGCCGCTTAAAAGCGGCGTTTTAAAGACATTAGCTGATTAGTCAGCTTGAGGACGCATGTGTGGGAATAAAATCACGTCTTTAATGGTTGGTGAGTCTGTAAATAACATCACTAGACGGTCAATACCAATCCCCTCACCCGCTGTTGGCGGTAAGCCGTATTCTAATGCACGGATGTAGTCTTCATCGTAGTGCATTGCTTCATCATCACCGGCGTCTTTTTCTTCAACTTGACGCGAGAAACGCTCAGCTTGGTCTTGTGCATCGTTAAGCTCAGAGAAACCATTGGCTAATTCACGACCGCCTACGAAGAATTCGAAACGATCAGTCACGAATGGGTTTTCATCGTTACGACGTGCAAGTGGTGACACTTCCCACGGGTAAGCTGTGATGAAAGTTGGTTGAATTAACTTGTGCTCAGCTGTCTCTTCGAAGATTTCACATAAGAACTTACCTGGACCCCAAACGCAGTTTTCTGGCACTTTAACGTGTACTTGCTTAGCGTACGCTTTAAGTTCTTCAAAATGATTTTCAGGGTCATTAAATACAGCCGCATCAAAGTCTGGATTGTACTTAAGAATAGCTTCGCTCATTGTTAGGCGTGCAAAAGGTTTCCCAAAATCATATTCTATTGAATCTACCACTTCACCGTTTTCGTCTTTCGTTGTATTAACAACAATTGGTGAACCAAGTACGTCTGTCGCAACAGTGCGTAGCATGTCTTCAGTGATATTCATTAGGTCAATGTAATCAGCGTATGCTTGGTAGAATTCGATCATGGTGAATTCTGGGTTATGGCGCGTTGATAAACCTTCGTTACGGAAGTTACGGTTGATTTCAAATACACGCTCAAAACCACCAACAACTAAACGTTTTAAGTAAAGCTCAGGGGCAATACGTAAGTACATGTCGATATCAAGTGCGTTGTGGTGTGTTACGAATGGACGTGCAGACGCACCACCTGGGATCACTTGTAGCATCGGTGTTTCAACTTCCATGAAGTCACGATCAGCTAAGAAACGACGGATACCTTCGACAACTTTTGAGCGAATACGGAATGTTTCACGCGTCGCATCGTTAGTGATTAAGTCAACATAACGTTGACGGTATTTAGTTTCTTGGTCAGATAAACCATGGAACTTTTCTGGTAACGGACGTAATGACTTAGTAAGTAGCTCGTACTCTGTCATTTCTACGTATAGGTCACCTTTACCTGATTTATTTAGTGCGCCTTTAACACCGATGATGTCACCGATATCAAGTTGACCGTATTTTGCTTTTAATTCTTTTTGTACATCTTTTGAGGCGTACGCTTGAATTTGGCCTTTCATGTCTTGTAACGCAAGGAAAGGACCACGTTTTGCAAGAATACGACCTGCTACTGATACAACGTGCTGCTCAGCAACTAATTCTTCTTTCGATTTATCACCAAACTCAGCTTGCAAATCAGCCGTGTAATGTTCACGACGGAATTGGTTTGGATGACCGTTGGCAGGGCAATTTTCGCGGATTGCGTCTAATTTGCCACGACGCTCAGCGATTAACTTATTTTCGTCTTGGATTTGATCAGTCATTTTTTAGCTCTTTTTTAGCTTGGTGGTTATAGGCCAGATTTAAGGCTGGCTTCAATAAATTTATCTAAGTCGCCGTCAAGAACCGCTTGAGTATTACGGTTTTCAACGCCTGTACGTAAGTCTTTAATGCGCGAGTCATCAAGCACGTATGAACGAATTTGACTACCCCAGCCAATGTCTGACTTTGCATCTTCTTGGCTTTGTTTCTCTGCATTTTGCTTTTGTAGCTCAAGTTCAAACAATTTCGCTTTTAGCTGTTTCATTGCTTGGTCTTTATTCTTGTGCTGTGAACGCTCATTTTGGCACTGAACAACCGTATTGGTTGGCACGTGAGTAATACGTACCGCTGATTCAGTGGTATTTACGTGCTGACCACCGGCACCAGATGCACGGTAAACGTCAATACGTAGGTCAGCCGGATTAATATCAATTTCGATATTATCGTCGATTTCAGGGTAAACGAATGCCGATGCAAACGAGGTATGACGACGACCACTTGAGTCGAACGGGCTCTTACGCACTAAACGGTGAACGCCTGTTTCTGTACGTAACCAACCGTATGCATATTCGCCAACGAAACGCACAGTTGCGCCCTTGATACCAGCCACATCACCATCAGTTGCTTCAACGAGTTCAACTTTAAAGCCTTTTGCTTCACCCCAACGTAAATACATACGCAGTAACATGTTACACCAGTCTTGTGCTTCAGTACCGCCTGAGCCTGATTGTAAATCAAGGTACGCATCGTTTTGATCTTGCTCGCCAGAGAACATACGACGAAACTCAAGCTTTTCAAGTTGTGCATTTAAATCTTCAAGTTCAGCTTCAGCTTCTTGGAAAGTTTCTTCGTCTTCAGCTTCCACTGCAAGTTCAACTAAACCTTCAACATCGTCTGTGCCCGTAACG
This sequence comes from Pseudoalteromonas arabiensis, assembly GCF_001550155.1. Classification (GTDB taxonomy): domain Bacteria; phylum Pseudomonadota; class Gammaproteobacteria; order Enterobacterales; family Alteromonadaceae; genus Pseudoalteromonas; species Pseudoalteromonas arabiensis. Next base: position 97,197 of record NZ_LRUF01000024.1, on the reverse strand, counting down.
AGATTATCAATGGTCTCGACGATAGCTTCTAGTGATGACTTCTCACGGCCTAACGCTTGCGCACGCTCTGGCTCGTTCCATACTGCTGAATCTTCAAGTTCTGCGTTAACTTCTTCTAACCGCTCTTTCTTAAGAGGGTAGTCAAAGGTACCCCCGAAGCAGTTCAGTACGTTCGCGAATTTCCTTGATCTGGTTAATCACAGGATTCACTTCAAACATGTACATTACTCCAAAATGGCTGATTTACCGCGCACAGCTTACGACAATAATTACGGTAAATTATCTACAAATATTAAAAACGCCCGATTTTAACAAAAAACCGAGCGTTTTATTAGCCTTTTATGCCGATAAAGACGATATTTTTATGTCACTTTTTGTAGCTCTCGAATAATCAGTTGTAACGAAAATTTGCCACGGAATTCATTTATATCGAGCTGATAAGCAGCTTTGACGTACCTCACTTCAGTGTCTGGCCATGCACGTACGTCAACACCAAATGCAATACCGTCAACTAAGCGCCCTGATTGATGCTTTAAAACCAGTTTTAAGTGCTTTTCACCGACAATACGCTGCTGTATTACTTCGAAAACATGTTCAAACACAGGCTCGGGAAATTGCTGCCCCCAAGGTCCTGCATTTTTTAGCTGATTGGCAAACTCCATCGAAAAGCAGTCATTGGGCAGTTCACCGTCGGTCAGCAAAATACTTTGTTTATGCTCATCAGTCAGTGTGTCGGTCACCATTTTCTCAAACACCGCTTTAAATTCATTAAAGCATTGCTCATTGATACTCAGCCCCGCCGCCATAGCATGACCGCCAAATTTGCTAATAAGATGTGGATACAGGGTATTTACTCGCTCGAGTAAATCGCGCATATGCAGCCCTTCAATTGAGCGGCAGGAACCTTTTATTTCACCATTATCGCCAGCTGCAAAAATAACCGTAGGACGGTGATACTTCTCTTTTAAGCGCCCTGCCAATATGCCTATCACACCTTGGTGCCAATCGGCTTGGTATAAACAAATGGCATCCGGCACTGACTCAGTTTTAAATGCTAACCGATCAAGTACGGCTTGTGCTTCAGTTTGCATGCCCTGCTCTATTTCACGGCGCTCATGGTTAAGGCTATCAAGCTCGCCGGCAATACGGCGTGCTTGATTTATATCGGTTGATAATAAACAGGCTATGCCTAAACTCATATCATCTAAACGCCCTGCTGCATTTAAGCGTGGCGCCAATGAAAAGCCAAAGTCACTGGCACTTAAACGAGCTGCATTGCGATTTGCCACTTCGATTAACGCACTGATCCCTGGGCGTGTTTTACCACTTCGAATACGTGCTAAACCTTGATGCACTAAGGTGCGGTTATTGGCATCAAGCGCGACCACATCAGCAACGGTGCCAAGAGCAACAATATCAAGTAATTCGGCCAAATTAGGCATTGGATTATGCCGAAAATACCCTTGTTCACGTAAATGGCTACGCAGTGCAATCAATAAATAGAACGCCACGCCAACCCCAGCAATGGATTTTGATGGGAATGAGCAGTCATGGCGATTTGGGTTTACTATCGCATCGGCGTTTGGTAATGCTTCACCTTGCAAGTGATGATCAGTGACCAGCACTTTAATACCTGCTTGCTTTACAATAGCAATGCCATCAATACAGGAGATGCCATTATCGACGGTAATCACCAGCTCAGGCTGCATTGTCACGATTTGCTCAGCAAGTGCAGGGCTCAAACCATAACCAAGGCTAAATCTGTCCGGCACTAAATAGTCAAGGTTCTGTAAACCAAACATAGCCAAACCTTGCATCAAGGTTGCGGTGCTCGTTGCACCGTCGGCATCAAAGTCACCCACTATTAGCACACGGCTTTGTGATGCCAGCGCGTCTTGTAATAACAACACAGCTTTGTCTATGTCTTTAAACAGCTTAAAGTCATGTAATGTTGCTGCACTATTATCTAATTCTTTGGCATCTTGAACCTGACGAGAGGCATAAATTTGCTTGATAACAGGATGTAAGTGATGTGGAAGATATGAGTCATCAACACGAGGGCGAACTTGGATTATTTTTTCCATGTTGGACGTATTACTTTCTTAGCTTAAAGCGGATTAAAGGCCTACCTAAATAGGCCTTTTTATAAAAAAGATTATGAAGATGTTTTTGGCAATGCATCAAGTGCTTGGCTGATTTGCGCTGCTGATTGATAACCTGGGATCATCGTACCATCTTCTAAAATAATAGCCGGCGTACCCGACATACCAAAGCTTTGACCAAGTTGGTAATGCTCAGCGATTGGCGCACTACACCCTTCAACAGTGGCAACATCTGCACCCGCTTTGGCTTCTGTAAGCGCTTCAGCGGGGTCTTTTGCACACCATACATTCATTAAATCTTGGTAACCTTTACCACGTAAGCCACCACGTGGGAAAGCAAGGTATTTAACTGTGATACCTGCATCTAAAAAGTCATCTAATTCACGGTGTAATTTGCGACAGTACCCACAGGTGATATCAGTAAATACGGTGATAGAATGTTTCTCATTCTTTGCTTTATAAACGATCATTGAATCTTCATACTCAGCAATACCCGCTTTACGTACATCGCTCAACGCATGCTCTGTAAGGTTTACGCGATTTTCTAAATCAATTAATGTGCCTTGCATTAGAAATTGACCATCAGGGCTTGCGTAAAGTACCCCTTTATCTGTAATCAGTTCTTTAAGACCAGCGACAGGGCTTGGATTTATTTGCTTTACGGTTACACCTAATTCGGCAAATTTAGCGATGATAGGCGCATCTGCAGCGTCGGTGGTCGATACACCATTGGCAATCACATTAAGACTTGTGCCAAGCAATGCCGTGGCTAAAACTAACTTTTTCATAACTATCCTATATCCTGATCATTTCTAGTATAGACCGGTACATCTTTAAAAATCTTGCACTACGCACGTGGGTGATGTTGCTCGTGTACCGACTTCAATCTCTCATTGGCTACATGGGTATAAATTTGAGTTGTTGATAAGTCACTATGACCTAACATCATTTGTACCACCCTCAAATCAGCTCCATGATTAAGCAAATGCGTTGCAAACGCATGACGCAGCGTATGTGGTGATAAGGGCGATTCAACTGATGCCAAAATAGCATAGTGTTTAATACGATGCCAAAAGGTTTGTCGTGTCATGCCGATTCCACGTTTAGATGGAAACACAAAATCAGTGGCATGCTTAATCATATGCGAACGGCCTACTTTCAGAAACTGTTCTAGCCAATACATGGCTTCTTCACCAAGGGGCACTAAACGTTCTTTATTACCTTTACCTTTTACAAACACCACAGCTTGACGCAAGTTAATCTGCTCCATTCGAAGCCCCACCAGCTCAGTAACACGAAGTCCTGTTGCATATAAAAGCTCAAGCATGGCCTTATCGCGAAGCCCCATTGGATCTTCGATATCAGGAGCCCCAAGGAGTGCTTCAACCTCGGCTTCTGACAGCGTTTTAGGTAATGACTGCCCTGCTTTTGGCTGAGCAATATTGACCATCGGCGAATCAGCTATCGCTTTTTCACGTACAAAATACTGATAAAAACGTTTAAGTGCGCTAATACTACGCGCGGTACTGCGTGATTTAAGGCCTAAATCAACGCGATATGCTAAATACGCTTCAATATCTTCATTACTCACAGCTAGAAGATCTTTATCTTTTAAAAATTGACAAAACTTTTCAAGGTCACTGCGATAAGCAGCGAGTGTATTTTCGCTGACTCCCTGCTCAAGATACAGCGTATCTAAAAATAACTCTAAATGTTCGGCGTTATTTGCTGTTATTACACCTTTTTGGGCTTGGGAATTATTATCAGCCACGCGTACTCTCATCCTTATCAAGGTATCAATTGATTATACCTTACGGTAAACTTACGCCTATCATATCAGGCAAATACACAGTGATAAATACGATGCAGATTGGTTTATTTTATGGTTCTACAACCTGCTACACAGAAATAGCAGCTGAAAAAATTCGCGATATTATCGGCCAAGACATAGTGAGTCTTCACAATATCAAAGATGAGCCATTAAAAAATGCTGAGCAATTCGATTTTGTTATTTTCGGCATTTCAACGTGGGACTTCGGTGAATTACAGGAAGATTGGGAATCAATTTGGGACGACATTAAAGATGTTAACCTAAATGGTAAAACCGTGGCTCTGTTTGGCATGGGCGATCAACAAGGTTACGGCCAGTGGTTCCAAGATGCGCTCGGTATGTTACACGATGAAATTTGCGACCAAACGATCACTTTATTAGGTAAGTGGCCAAATGATGACAGTTACGAGTTCGAGGCTTCAAAAGCACTCACTGAAGATGGTAAACAGTTTGTTGGCTTAGCACTTGATGAAGACAGTCAATATGAACTGAGCGATGAACGCATTGCCTCGTGGGTTGAACAAGTCATGACTGAATATAGCGAAAGCTTGTAAAAATAACGCCTATAAAGCCAAGTATTGCTTGGCTTTTCTAGTGTTTACTCTACACGCTGCCAATACTGGTTACGGTAGAAAAAAGCAATATAACCGCGAACTTCAAGTACTTGACCTTGTTCTTGTGGCGTCAGTTTTAAGGTATAGGTCTTACCGCTATTCGGGTCAAGAATCTCACCATCTTGCCAGCTTCCATCTCCCGCATCAGTTGCACCCTCGATTATTGTCATGCCAAGAATTGGTTGATTTTTCTTATCACCATCACACTCTTCACAGATAGCATCCTGCTTTGCTGGATTTAGAATTTTTTCTACTTTGCCTGTTAATACGCCATTTTGTTCGCTAATGCGTACCAGTGATTTTGCTTCATTTGTCTCTTCATTTATTGTTTTCCAAAGTCCCACAGGATTCAACGCAGCAAAAGTATATTGAGAGAAAAGTAATGCACTTAAAGTTATAGATAAACGTAACATAAACAGCTCTTATAATTTTAAAACGCCACCACTATAGCAAGGCTTGAGTAAACACTCTATTTTTAGATAGTTACATTTTTAAATAGAAATCCTTACACAAAGAAACATACTCATCACTATAGCCGCCATCTGCAGCATGAATAGTCAAAGAACGTGTCTGACACACCTCAGACTGTAAAGAAAATAACATTAAACTTCGGCTGGGTGGCTTTTTTAATGTGGTGCGTACATTACACATACGCGCCAAGTTCCACCCTTTACACTTAGCTTGTTCAATAAAAGAAGATGCCTCTTTGCAGGGTAAAATTACATTTAGTAAGGTGTTGGCGTGACTTAACCTAGTACAACACTCAATTAACTCGGAAAAACCAAGACCATCTGTATGACGCGCCGTATTACGTGCTTCATTGCCCCCTTTTAGACTCGCATTAAAATACGGGGGATTAGTAATAATTACATCAAAGGGCTGTGTTGATTGAAAAGACTGTATGGCACCATGATGTAAACAAATTTCAGGCCAAGGACTATTTGCAAAGTTAAACTTAGCATCAATGCACGCCTCAGCATCTACTTCGATTGCCACCACTTTCGCCTTTGGCGCACGCTGTTTTGCCATCAAAGCAAGCAATCCCGTTCCTGTTCCTATATCGAGAAGGTATTTTGCATTTGCCAATTCAGCCCAAGCACCTAATAAAATACCATCTGTCGAAACCTTCATCGCAGAACGAGTTTGCTCAACTGTAAATTGTTTAAACACAAAGCCTGACATTTTTTCACCTTTTCATTCACCACAGTGCTGATAGCTAGTATAATCAACTCTAATTGTCCTCTATTTATGTCACTCTATGCAATTTTCTGAATTTGATATCGATAACAAGCTGTTAAATGCCATCAATAAAATGGGTTTTGATACGCCAACAAGTATTCAACAACAAGCGATCCCTGAAGCACTACAAGGTCGTGATATTTTGGCATCTGCCCCTACAGGTACGGGTAAAACAGCCGCGTTTTTGATTCCTGCAATTCAATACTTGCTTGACTTCCCACGTCGCGATCCAGGTTTTGCACGGGTGCTGATCATGACCCCCACTCGTGAACTTGCTTATCAAATTCATGAGCAATGTGAACTGCTAGCTGCACAAACGCACTTAAAAATAGGTGTTGTCACGGGCGGTATTAACTATGGGACACATAAAGAGATTTTTGAAAGCAATAACGACATTCTTATTGCGACACCAGGTCGCTTAATGGAATACCTTGAAACTGAGAACTTCCATGCTGAAAACGTCGAAATGCTTATTCTCGATGAAGCGGATCGCATGCTTGATATGGGCTTTCGTAAAGAAATGCTACGTATCTGTGATGAAGCACGTAATCGTCGTCAATGCTTCTTATTCTCTGCCACGTTAGAAGGCGACAGCGTTGAGTTGTTTGCCGAGCGTATTTTGAATGACCCTGCACTACTCGAAGCAGAGTCGTCACGTAAAGAAAAAGGCAAAATTCACCAGTGGGTGCACTTAGCTGATGATTATAATCACAAATTAAAGATGCTCATTGATACGCTTAACAGTGACGAGCTGCAAAAAGCCATTGTCTTTGTAAAAACACGTGAGCGCCTTGAAACTCTGATTGGCGCTCTAAACAACGAAGGACTTCGTGTAGCTTGGCTACGTGGTGAAATGCCACAAGATAAACGCATGAAAGCAATGGAAAATTTCCATTCTGGTCGCAATAAAATTTTAGTTGCAACTGACGTAGCGGCGCGTGGTATTGATGTAGCTGATATTAGCCATGTAATTAACTTTGATATGCCCCGTACAGCAGATGTGTATGTGCACCGAATTGGCCGTACAGGTCGTGCAGGTAAAAAAGGCACAGCAATTTCATTTGTAGAAGCACATGACGTTGCTATTTTGGGTAAGGTTGAACGTTATATTGAACAAAAGTTAAAGCGTCGTGTTATTAAAGGGTTAGAGCCACAACACAAAGAAGCAAAGATCCCGTCGAAAAAGAAAAAGGATCCAGTAAAGATGAAGGCTAAAAAGAAAGCAAAGGTAAAAGCGAAAAAGAAAAAATAATCTTCGTAGATACTGTAATAACTAAAAAATGCCGTGCTTGTCACGGCATTTTTGTGTGTACTTTTTGCTGCCGTTTTTACTAACTAGTGTGTAATTAATTCATAGCTTTTTTTCCTGAAATAACTAGTTAAAATATATTATCCTTTAAAATCAACATATTAAATATTGGAATAAAAATTGTAACTGGTTCAGCATATGCTCATCATTCACGAGGGAATCGTATGAACCGTTTTAAACTAACAGTAGTACTTACATCATTTTGTTGTATTTTTTTACTTGCATGCGCAACACAAGTTAGCGCTAATACCAGTGTATTAACTACTAGCACATCGGCTCAACCTCGACTTCAGCAATTAGCACTTCACAAGCTGATGAGTAATCCTAATTTTTCTATCGAGAACCTACAAGTTATTGTTAACGGTGATACGATTGAATTATACGGTTCCACGGAAACGGGCTTTAAACGCGCATTGGCACAAAAGTTTTTAGAGCACAGCCAAGGAGTTAGCCGTGTGAAAAATAACCTTAAAGTCAGCCAGTCTGATACCGCTAAGTTTTAAGGTTATTTTCTAAAAGAATAAGTAACTTAACGTTAGTTACTTATTCTCCTTTAGCGTCTAAATTGATAAATTTAGCAAGTTCTTCTGGTTGACCTGCTAGGCTCATAATTTGTTGGTTAATTTCTAGCATCGTTTTGCCCTCAGGTAAACTTGCAGACAAAGATAATGAAGATAAACCGTTGGCAAAATTAGTAATCGCTGTGGCTAAATCTGCGCTAACAGGAGCTTGTTGCAGCTGCATTGTGACCATTTGCTGAAATTGCTCGTGGGTCATACCTTGCGCTTTTAAAAAGCTTTCTACTACCGCTTTTAATTCACCTTGATTTTCAATCGCAAACTCTACACTGCGAGGCTCCAACTCAGACATGGCAGCCATCATCTTTGACTGCTGCTGAAGCTGTTGCTCAAGAGTTGGTTGTGCACCGCCAGAAGCTTTTTGTTGTTGGCTAATAGCAAGTGATGCTTCCATCAAAGGGGTAGACTTGGCTAACCCTAAATTAAACGTCACATCAGCTACATCCGCTGCGGTTACTTTCAGCGCAAAGTCACTATCACCTGAGTCTTTATTGTAATCAAGCGATGAGTCTACATTATAGCTTTTAGAGGCTAGCTTACTGTTGGCGCTTTGTGGCAGCTGTGCCAAGAAAGAATCGCTAAAGCGAAAGTTAGTCATTACAAACCCAGTGTGCGGAGGAATGGCATCTTCCTCATAGCCTGTTACTTTAATGGTATCAATACTGGCAACTTGCTCATCACCTTCAACACTTTGCACTTTGATGCCAGATAGCTGCACACTGTTATTAAATACACTCGCTGAAATATCATCATACATCACCTCAACACCACTTTGGGCTGATAGTGCAGCAATTTGCTGATCAACCACTTTTTTCACTTCCTGTGTTGCTGTGTAGTTCGCATAATATGCGCCACCGGCAACAGCTGCGACAGCAACTGCAATTACTAACTTCTTCATTTTATTTCCTTTAAGTTGGTGCTAATTTCTTGAGAATGTTGAGCTTAAAGGTTCAACACAACCCTAGCTTATCAAATTGTCACTAATTAATTAATGACAAGAGCTCATGCACCGTTTTCACAGGCGTAATTTTTGCTCCTAAACCTTCCATTGATTTATGGTAGTTTCGATATGGAATAAATATTTCTGTAAAACCATGCTGTGCAGCCTCTTTTACTCGCGGCACACCACTATCTATAGGTCTGACATCACCGTTTAAGCTCAGTTCCCCCATGATGCAAGTTGTCCTAGGCACAACAAATTCATTGAGACTGCTTAACAGTGCCGCGACTAAAGCAAGGTCAATACAAGTCTCTGACTCATCTATCTTTAAGCCGCCAACAATATTGAAAAAAGTATCATGGAAAATTTTCGTTTTTGTATGTTTGCGTAATATACCGGTAAGCATTTTAATTCGATTCATATTCAATCCAACGCAAACACGTTGTGGAAACTCTGCTTCGGTTTCTGTTGTTAAACATTGAATTTCTAGGAGGAGGTTACGGTTCCCCTTACGAATACAAGTGATTGCTGAACCTGGCGATTCAGTACTTGAACCCGATAAAAATATCTCACTTGGGTTATCAACACTGAGCATACCGCGCTCACACATTCTGAAAATCCCCACCGTATCAATATCACCAAAACGGTTTTTGTTAGCACGTAAGGTACGTATTTGTCCGTCGTTAGTATCTATATGAAGCAGTGCATCAACAATATGCACTAACGTTTGTGGGCCCGCTATTTCATTGTTTTTATTAACATGAGCAATGATAAACATAGTCACGTCATGTTGCTTACAGTATTGTGTTAACGCTTGTGCTGCGCTTTTAACTTGCGATGGTGAACCGGGGCTGCCGTTTGCCGTTTCAGTTACCACAGCCTGAATTGAGTCAATAACAGCAAATTTAATTTTATTTTTATCAAGCTCTTCGATAATCGCTTCAACACTGGTTTCAGACAGTAAGTAAAGCTCATCTTGGTTATAATCCAAACGCAAGCGATTAACTCGGTTTTTAAACTGCGATAATGATTCTTCAGCGGTACAGTACAAAGAGGGCATTAATTTTGACATACGCGCAATTAAATCGGACAACAAGGTCGTTTTACCTGCTCCTGGATCACCAGAAATAATATTCACCGAACCTGTGGTGACACCGCCACTAAGCACGCGATCAAGTTCGCCAATTTCAGTCAGACGTTTTTCAGCTTCAGCCGTTTCGACCTCATTAATTTTTTTAGAACCGCCACCAGCGCCTCCGGCATAACCTGCCACCGCTGCGCGACTTGCAGCTTGTTTAGATTGCCCTGCTGAAGGTTTAAATTCTGCCAGTGTATTCCAAGCACCGCATTTACACTGCCCCTGCCAACGCTGATAGTTCATACCGCACTCTGTGCAGACAAATTCGATTTTTGCTGATTTTGCCATTGAGCTTTACCTATTTTGGTCGCTGATTTGTGATGTATTTAAATGTACAATAGACAACTGAACTAACGATTTAAGATGTCGGCATCTCTAGAGACGACACACAACGGACGTACCTCAAATCAATTCCCTTAAGGCTTTATTCGCTTAACTGCGTAATAACGCTATATTTTAGGGCATAGTTTTTGCTTACAAATAAAGTTTTACAGTGCTTGCCATTTATTTGGCGAATACCTATAACAATAATTAATGAAATAAAAAGTGGTTCGCAAGGCGTTTTAACACTGTGGTTGCCTGCTAGTATACCTACTTTTTTCGATTGACGGTGATGGTTTTATAAATGGCTGAAGACATACTGCTTAAATATGAAGACCTTGTTGAAGAGCTCAAGGCACATTTAGGCACTCCCCAGTTCGACAAACTATTTAAATCAAAGACAGCTAGCTTAACAAAGCCAGAGCAGTTTTTGATCAAAATGGAAATGTCACGTTTATCTCAGCCTGTGGCTCGCTTTATAGATTTACGAGGTCAAGTTACCGGTCAAGTTAGGCCTTACGAACACGAAGGCAAGCAACATTTTATGGACGACATGGCCATTGAGGTGTTCGAAGACGCAATCAAACGCCACGGTGGTTACACGCTTGCTGTATACGAAGCGGTTATGAATACCGAAAATAACCACAGAGTAATGCAAAAAAAAGCAAACGAAAATACCTCTTCAATCGAAGATAACGGCGACTTACCTGCCAAAGTAATTAAATTTGCCTCTTATGAAAGTCGTCGTGAAGAGCGCATGAACTACTCAATAAAAATTACTGTTGAGCTAGATAAGAGCGGCAAAATATCGGCTTCGACTTCAGACATCTCCCTAAGCGGCGCAAAAATCAAGCTCTCACCTAAATATAAAGTCACCAAGGGACAATTAATTGGTTTACGCTTAGTTGGGCTTGAACAAGACTTTGAGTTAGGTTTAAAAAACGGCATTCAATACGAAGTTGTTGCTGTAGAGCAAGTGTCGCGTGAGTACAATCATGTTCGCTTAAAACGCACCTTTATTGAGAATAATGAACAATTCGATAGCTTTCTAAAAAGCTTTATTCACGGCAATAAGCGCCGCTACAAGATTAACCTCGATAACACCTTGGATGCAGTTGTTTCGAAAGGCTATGAACAATATTATATCCCGCGTGTTACCTCGCTTTACACTTTTTTAAGCTTACAAGGTAATAAGTTATACCCCACTTTAGCGTTAACAACCGAAAATAATGCATTTATACATCGTTATTTTTGTGATGAACGTAAGCTGTCATGCTTATATAGCATTATAAACCAACAGCGAATAGGTCATCTTTTAAGTACTGTCGATGCAGTAAAAGAGGAGTACCTGTATACCTTTACGCATGTGGTCGCTGGAAAGATTTATTATTACTCAGCCACACGAACGGAACTTGATAGCCAACCTGAAATTCGAAATTTATTTTTTGGTTTTGGTAGCCAAAAAGAGAGCTGGCAATGCTTTAAGTTACAATTAATGCCAAGCCACCCTGAAGATTCATATATTCCGCTATCTTTACCGAGTAGTGCAGGTAAGGATATCGAAAAGCTAAATAAGCCACCAAGCCCTAGAGTTCAGGGGCTTATTAAAGATGTTAAGTACTTATTAATTCTAACTGCTGTTGGTTCGAAGTATGAGCAACACACTTACCAGCAACGTACATTCGACAAGCGGTTAGTGAATCAATTAAAGCAGTTTGGTCATACTAAACATAAAACGCCGCCGCCACTTACACCTGTCGCGCTTGAATACGTCAATTTACGCGCTCATAAACGTTATTTATATAAAACAGCGGTCTCTGTTACTCATAATGACAAATTAATTTCAGGCCATACTCGTGATCTATCGGTCATGGGTCTACAAATTGAGTGTGATAACCCTGTTGAGTTTAAAAAAGGCGATATAATTAAGTTAAGCCTTCCCGATTTACAAAAAATAACTAAAAAACATGACTTATCAAGCCTTGCTTATGAAGTGATGGCGATAAGCAAATCACTAACAACTGTTAACTTAAAAGTACACCGTCTTACTGACTTACCCCATATGGGCATTCAATTTTTCACGGCACTTATTGAAAACAATAAAGATAAGTTGCACGCCTGTGAAGAGTCCCCCAAAATACCAGGGCTTTCTACAGCACTAAGAAACATGGTGACTAAAAGTGTTTGCCAGCTTCCGTTGTACTTCCATAAGGAAGCCGCTCATTTTAAAGCAGGCGCGATCGGGCTTGGCTTATACCCGACGCCATTACATATACTTTTACAAAACTTTGCCCTGCTAAATGAGCAAACGCAGATCGATGGCTTTTTATCTACCGATCAGATCACAGAGGTGATCACACCACTGATTAAAGATCGTAGTCGCCAAGATCCACCTTTACCATTTACTTTATTTGTACGTTTTGATCCACGTAAAGCAACAATCAACGAAGCAATAACCAGCCGCTGTATTAGTGAAGATGACTATCAGCCACAGACCTTATTTATAAAAAAAGCACTCAAAAATGATTTAGTGTTTATCTTTCGTTTGTATGTGTCTCGCACTGGCCGTCCAGACATAGACTATTTATCAAATGAGCTTAAATATGTAAGCCAGTATGCACTACATAAAGCAAAAGACCTTGAAGAAGCACTCTGGGCTGTTGCAGGGGTTGGGGATGTAATTGACATAACAGATGAAGCGCTTACTCATTTTGATATTGATGAGGTACTCAAAACAGAAATGAATAAGCGTAAAAAAATATGGTTAAAGCGTGTAATCTAATGGGATTGCTAGTAGGTATGCAACTTGTAACAGAGAACCTTCATTAATTGCTGTATCTGCCTGTTCGACTACTTTAGGTTTACCATGAACAGCAACGCCAAGCCCTGCTTTAGCCATCATTTTTAAATCATTCGCGCCATCACCCATGGCAACGGTTTGACGGTTATCAAGCCCGAGTCTTTGTTGAATTTGCTCGAGCACGCGTGCTTTTTGCTCGGCATCAACAATCGTTCCAGTTACTTTACCTGTCAGGCGGTTATCTTTAAATTCGAGCGTATTGGCGTGCACTTCATCAAGACCAATAAGTGATTGAACGTGTTCTGCAAATGGCACAAAACCACCAGAAGCAATGGCAAGGTGCCAATTATGCGCTTTTAGATACTGGCACAATTCGGTAATGCCAGGCATCAGAGGTAGATTTAGTTTTAGCTCATTGATTAACGCTACATCGATACCTGCAAGCTTTGCTACTCGTTGATTTAAGCTTTGTGTAAAGTCAAGTTGACCTGCCATCGCTTGCGCAGTGACAGCTGCAACATCATCGTACACATCAGCTAAACGTGCTATTTCATCAATACACTCTATCGTAATCGCTGTAGAGTCCATATCCATTAATAAGAGCCCTGCTTCATTCACGTTAGCAGGGTTTGTAAGTTGCACTAACTGATAACCTTGCTCAGCAGAAAACGCTTGCAATAACAAAGGACTCAATGGCTTTGCTGAATCACTGTATAGGCACCATGCTGGTAACAATGTTTCTGTAGGCTGATAGCAACAAATAGAGAGATTACTAAAGCCATGTTGCGACAAAAACTCTACAAGATTAAGCAATTTAGCTGCTGAGAATTCACAACCAAATGCAACACTTGCTACGCCATGATTTGCTTTAGGTAGTAAATTGGTCTGAATAAGATGATTATTTTTAATTTCATACCAGCAATTTAGTATTATTTCTTCGACTAAATTTGCTGAACTGGTTGCAGCTAAGCTAAGCTGTGACATAGTGGCTCCAATTAGACTTATGTCTGTGATTAAACGCGTATTTGCTACTCGTAATCAATTAACTAATAAGGTTATTATACAGACTTAGTTGTATCATCAATCATAAAAGCTGTCAGCAGCGCATTCGGTGACTATGAAAAATAACCATCTTAAGCCTCCTTTTTCCGCCAGCTATCGCCAACGACTGGTGCGATTAAGCTTAGCGGCCGCATGTTTTGTGCTTTTAAGTTGGGTTGCGGTTAATAGTAGTTTTCAATCTCATCAACTACTTTATGACAGTTCAAATAGCACCGCTATCAGCCTCACTAAATTTATGGCACTCAATGCACAGACCCCTTTACAGGAGAAGAATAAGCCTGCGCTGAATATGCTGTGCAATAACATTGCTGAAGATGAGTTTGTTTTAGCAGCAACCATCTATGATCAACAAGGGATACAAATAGCCGCAAGTGATAACTGGCAAAGCCATCACACCTTTGGCTTACTGCCAGATTCAACACCAGGTATTAGCCGCTTAAAAACTCCTTTCGTAGAACCTGTGATAAGTGATGACGAGCGCCCTCTTGGCTTTGTTGCTATTACTTATTTAACACAAGCTTCTATAGCGACAAGCCACAGTAGCTTCCATGACTTAGGCCGCCAAGTGCTTCTTATGCTTGTAATTACTTGTATTTTTACTTGGCAACTTGGCCGAGGGTTAAAACGCTGGCAAGTCAATCGTTATATGCGAAAAAGTGCGGAGCAAGATTCATAAAGTGCCTGAGCAAGCTCTTTTTGCGCATCGCCCGTTACATCTTTAAGTTCACACAAATGAGTAAATACATCACGCACTTTAAGTGGTGTATTTACCAGCCCTTGAAACCCTGCCAACGGCATTGATGGTGAATCGGTTTCAAGCACTAAATGCTGAGGCTCAATTGCGCTTATAACTTTACGAGTTTTAGCTGCACGTGGGTAACTTATCACGCCACCGACCCCCAACTTAAAACCTTGTTTTATATAACTCTGGGCTTGTTGTTCAGAGCCTGAAAAGGCATGAATAACACCACCGTATTTGGGTTTACAGCGCTTAAATGAGCGAGCAATTAAATCGTGACTTTGTCTGTGATGCACAATCAGTGGTAAAGCAAGTTGGTTTGCAAGCTCTATTTGCCCTTCAAAAAGCTGCGTTTGTTTATCAAGGTCATCAATACTACGATCTAGGCCACATTCACCGATGGCAATAAATTGCCCTAAATGGGCTTTTGCTAGCTGCTCTAATTCAGCAAGGTGATGAGATTGGTGATCAGATAAAAAATAAGGATGTAAGCCTAAAGCAACTGAGATACTTGGCTCTGATTTAGCAAAAGAGAATAGTTTTGTAGATTGTGCCAAGCTCACACCCGGCACAATAAAATGCTCAATCCCTATTTGCTTGCATGCTTTGATGAGCTCTGTGCGAGTCTCATCAAATTCGCTAAAATCAAGGTGGCAGTGGGAATCGATAAAACGCATTTAAGGATTTAAACGACCAAACTGCCAACTACCGTCGGCTTGGCGTTGATACATAAAGCGATCGTGTAAGCGGTGCGCACCACCTTGCCAAAATTCGATTTTAGTCGGTTCAACACAATAGCCTCCCCAAAAATCGGGGAGTGGAATTTCACCCTCAGAAAACTTTTGCTTCATTTTCGCGAATGTTTCCATCAACACCTTGCGTGATGACACAGGGCGACTTTGCTCTGATGCCCATGCAGCTAACTGGCTTTCTTTAGGACGCGATAAAAAGTACTTAGCCACAGCCGTTGTTGGTAAGGGTTTAGCCTCACCATAGACAATGACTTGTCGCTCCATATGGTGCCACGGAAAGTGAAGAGAAATTTTGTTATTACCTTTGAGCTCCTGCGCTTTGCGCGAGCCGGTATTGGTAAAAAACACAAAGCCGTTTTCATCAAGATGCTTTAACAGCACAATACGCTGCGACGGCTGGCCATGTTCATCAACCGTTGCTACCACCATCGCCGTAGGATCAGGTAAGTTAGTTGCAACAGCTTGCTCAAGCCATTTTTCAAACTGCTTGATTGGAGATGCATCAAGCATCTCTTCAGATAAACCATCCTGTAAATATTCACGGCGAATATCTTCAAGTTTCATAAAATTCCCTCTACGCTATCGGCTAAAGATTAATCAAGGTTATTGAGCTGTCAATTTTGTTGGGTTTCGCTGCGCTCAAAGCGAACTACACGAAGCAGAGTTCACCTAAGTAGTTTAGCCTAAGACAAGGCGGAAAACCGACTTATCCCTATGAGTTCTTACACTTTCTGCAAGTGAAGGAGTGCTAGCAAGGCAATGAGTTTATTTATGCCAAGGAGCATACGTGTTTTGTATGTGACTTAGGCTAAATAAACTCATTAACGCAGCTAAAGCGAACTACACGAAGCAGATTACATTTGCTCCATGACTTCGATACCTAAAAGATCCAACCCTGTTTTCAATGTCTTCGCAACCAAATTACACAGTACTAAACGGCTGTCACGAACACTTGGCTCTACGCCTTCTTTTAGAACTGGGCAGGCTTCGTAGAACGTCATGTATAGGCTTGCTAGTTCATATAGGTATCCACATAATACGTGCGGTGTTGCTTCGCTGATCATTAGATCAAGTACTTCTTCTAACTGAAGAAGTTTAAGTGCCAACGCTTTTTCTTGTGGCTCGTTGATTGCAACGTCTGCTATTAATGACGCAGCATCGATACCTGATTTACGGAAGATACTGCGAACACGCGTATATGCATATTGTAAGTAAGGCGCTGTCGCACCTTCGAAGCTCAGCATAGTATCCCAGTTGAAAATATAGTCGCTTGTGCGGTGCTTAGACAGATCCGCATATTTCACTGCGCCAATACCTACTTTACGGGCAATTTCGCTACGCTCTTCGTCGCTTAAGTCTGACTCACGCTCAGCAAGTTTAGCTGCTGCACGAGTAATTGACTCTTCAAGTAAATCAGCAAGTTTAACTGTACCGCCCGTACGCGTTTTGAATGGCTTGCCGTCTTCACCCATCATGGTACCGAATGGGCAAAATTCATAGCTTGTTTCATCACGTAATAAACCCGCTTTACGTGCTGTTAACTCAACTTGATTGAAGTGTAAGCTTTGACGAGCATCTACAAAGATTAAGATACGATCAGCACCCAGTTTATTCGAACGGTAATCACAAGCAGCTAAGTCAGTTGTTGCATATAAGAAACCACCACCTGATTTCTGTACGATAAACACTGAAGGCTCACCGTCTTTGTTAGCAAGTTCATCTAAGAACACCACTTGTGCGCCTTCAGACTCAACGGCAATATCTTTGTCTTTTAATAGCGCGATAATGTTGGCAAGTTCGCTGTTGTAGGCACTTTCTGCCATGATGTCATCTTGCGTAAGTGTCACGTTCAGACGCTTGTAAACTTCTTCAGAGTGCTTTACAGACGTGGCAATAAATAACTTCCATAGTTTTTCACAGTGTGCATCGCCACCCTGTAATTTAACAACGTAATCACGGGCTTTATCAGCAAAGCCTTCTTCATCATCAAAGCGCTTTTTCGCATCACGGTAGAAGGTTTCTAAATCAGCTAACGCCACAGATTCTAAATCAACACCTTGCTTGATTTGATCTTCTAAGTGCGCGATTAGCATACCAAACTGCGTACCCCAGTCACCCATGTGGTTTTGACGAACAACGTCATCGCCACGGAACTCAAGGGCACGAACAACTGCATCACCAATGATGGTTGAACGTAAGTGACCTACGTGCATTTCTTTCGCAAGGTTAGGAGATGAGTAATCTACCACCACTTTTTGCGCCGTTGCATGTGGCGCAACAGCCAGCTTTTCGTCTTCATTTGCTGCTTTTAAGCTAGTCGATAAAAAAGCAGGCTTTAAATGAATGTTGATAAAACCTGGGCCTGCGATTTCAGTTTTTTCTGCGATATCAGCAAGGTCTAGATTATCGATTATTTTTTGTGCTAGTTCACGCGGGTTTGATTTTAATTTTTTAGCCGCGCCCATTGCGCCATTGATTTGGTAATCACCAAACTGTGGGCGTGTGCTCTGCGTGACCGCTGGGTTAGTGTCTTCAGGTAACCCTGCTGCAACCATAGCAGCAATTGCCTTTTCGATTAAAAGAGTACGAATATTCATTGTAATTTTTACCTTTATGGCCCGCTGTGCGGGCACTTAAATTTGAAGCAGACTTAGCGTATTAGTTTTCGCGTGTATGGTTGAACTTGATGTCTGGATAGCGCTCCATCGACAAGTTTAGGTTTACACGACTTGGCGCGATATAAGTAAGGTTATCGCCACCATCAAGCGCTAAGTTGCTTTCGCACTTACGCTTAAACTCTTCAAGCTTTTTGGTATCGTCTGAGCTTACCCAACGTGCAGTGTTAACACTCACGCCTTCGTAAATCGCATCAACGTTGTATTCTGCTTTTAAGCGTGCAACAACTACATCAAACTGTAGTACACCGACCGCACCAACGATAAGGTCGTTATTAATAAGCGGTCTGAATACTTGCACAGCGCCTTCTTCAGAGAGCTGAACTAAGCCTTTCAACAATTGCTTTTGTTTTAATGGATCTTTTAAGCGAATACGACGGAATAATTCTGGTGCGAAGTTAGGAATACCACCAAACTTCATTTTTTCGCCTTGCGTGAAAGTATCACCAATTTGAATCGTACCATGGTTATGTAAACCAATAATGTCGCCCGCGTAAGCATCTTGCGCTCGCTCACGATCACCGGCCATAAAGGTTACCGCATCAGAAATACTCACTTGTTTACCAATACGCACATGGTTCATTTTCATACCTTGGCTATATTTGCCCGATACAATACGCATAAAGGCGATACGGTCACGGTGTTTAGGGTCCATGTTCGCTTGGATTTTAAATACGAAACCAGAGAAATTTTCCTCGGTTGCTACAACTTGGCGGTCTTCTGTTTCGCGCGGTAATGGCGCAGGCGCCCACTCAGTTAAGCCATCAAGAACATGGTCAACACCAAAGTTACCAAGTGCGGTACCAAAATACACAGGTGATAGTTCACCTGCTAAGAACAGATCTAAATCAAACTCGTGAGATGCGCCAATAACAAGCTCGAGCTCTTCACGTAGTTGCTCAGCAAGATCACTACCAATTGCATTATCAAGTTCAGGGTTGTCTAACCCTTTAATAACGCGCACTTCTTGAATTGTATGGCCTTGGCCTGTGCTGTATAAAATCGTTTCTTCACGGTGAATGTGATACACCCCCTTGAATTCTTTACCACAACCAATTGGCCAAGTAACAGGCGCACAGGCGATGTTTAGCTCAGTTTCGACTTCGTCTAATAGCTCCATTGGGTCACGAATATCACGGTCACACTTATTCATAAAGGTTACAATAGGTGTAGTACGTAAGCGTGTTACTTCCATTAATTTACGAGTACGATCCTCAACACCTTTCGCCGCGTCGATTACCATTAAACATGAATCAACCGCAGTCAATGTACGGTAAGTATCTTCAGAGAAGTCTTCGTGTCCTGGGGTATCAAGTAAATTAACTAGACGCTCATTGTAAGGAAATTGCATAACAGACGTGGTTACCGAGATACCACGTTCTTTTTCCATCTCCATCCAGTCTGATTTTGCGTGCTGGTTTGAGCCACGGCCTTTTACGGTACCGGCTTTTTGAATCGCTTGTCCGAATAACAGAACTTTTTCTGTAATGGTGGTTTTACCCGCATCTGGATGCGAGATGATCGCAAAGGTGCGTCGTTTATTAATTTCGGTAGTTAAATTAGACATGTAAGCCGCTTTTAGTCAGAACAAAGTGCCACTGATACTCACTCCATAAAAAGTAAGCAGTGCACACTGTAAAAATAAAATAGAATTACGGGCATTATACCCTGTTTGTCTTAGCCAAAAAAGCAGCGATTGTAAGTAATTATTCAACCTTTTTGTTGTTTTAGTTGTTCATCTTTTTCTAAGCTTGTGTAATCAAGTTGTAACGCATACTATTGGTAAATTACACGGAGGGAAATAAAGTTAGGTCATGAAAACCAGTAAACTCAGCATTCGATTATTATGGTATATCACGCCACTTGTGATCTTACCTTTGTTATTTTTAGGCGGGTTTACGCTGACCAATGTAACTAACTCCACAAAAAAACAAGCTGAACTTATTGTCAGCCGCTTTGTTGAGCAACAACAACAAAAAATATTTAACTATATTGACTCCTTCCACTCGATCACCCGACTTTTATCAACATCCCCTGTGCTTGCTGATTTTTTAGCTCGCGATACAGACTCAAAAACCCAATATATTGAACATTTGGGTGAGTTAATGAATGTATTTGCCAGCTATTCGGAGGCCTATCCAGATATTGTAAGTATTAACTACTTAGCGCCAGATGGAACCAGTGATGCCTTCTATTCGAGTCAATTAACACCCGCTCCTAAAGAGTATCCATTTTTTAAACAAGTACAGCAGTCAAACTTACGGCAACAACAGTTTATGATCGCAAAAGAGGATGGCTCCACCAGCCTGT
Source organism: Pseudoalteromonas arabiensis (assembly GCF_001550155.1). Lineage (GTDB taxonomy): Bacteria > Pseudomonadota > Gammaproteobacteria > Enterobacterales > Alteromonadaceae > Pseudoalteromonas > Pseudoalteromonas arabiensis. The sequence continues at coordinate 76,787 of NZ_LRUF01000024.1, read as the reverse complement.
ATTTTGTGCATCCAATTTACAACATAGATTATTATTTGAAGCGCCCGCAGCAACTAGGCTTTATTGTTGTACATGTTGAGCCCTCGATTTTAAACACCAGCATCCTCGAAGCGCCTTTTAATAACACCTTAAATTTGTTTTTAACCACTAAAGGGCAAATTCTTTTTAGCTCTGACTATGATTTACGGGGTAGTTATTTAAGTGAATATGAACTAGAGCAAATTAAGAGTCTTGCTGACTATGGCAAACTTGCCAGTATTGAACTTTCTAGCATTGATAAAGAAGAGCGTATTATTTACGCAGTACAAATGACCGATGGTGATTACTTTGTATCAACCACACCTAAAAACCTTCTCTACCAGTCTGGCAAAGCGATTAGCCTGATCACCGCTTTAATTGTCATTATTTCAGTGATCGCTTTACCCATTCTTATTTATATTGTTGTTCGCAACCTACTCCTCACCCCTGTTGAGTTACTTGGTGAAGCGAGCCACCGTGTTGGGGATGGCGATTTATCCGTGTATCTGCCAGCCCATACAAACGATGAAGTCGGCGTGCTTTTCAACGACTTTAACCACATGGTGAATCAAATTCGTCATTATCAAGATGAGCTTGAAGAATATAAACATCACTTAGAAGAAAAGGTAGAAAGCCGTACAAAAGCCCTTGAAGCTATGAACAGCAAGCTTGAGGTGGCCATTGCGCAAGCTGAACAAGCAAACCAATTAAAAAGCCGCTTTTTAGCTAATATGAGTCATGAAATTCGTACACCACTCACCGCAATTATGGGTTTTACAGAGCAACTCTTACATAATAAAAATGCAGTCAATGATGAGCAGCACTTAAGCACCATTTTACGTAATTCAAAACACCTACTTGAACTGATTAATAACATTCTCGACTTGTCTAAAATTGAAGCCGAAAAACTGGCCGTAGAGTGTAGCCCCTGTCACGTTGTGCAGCTTGTACATGACATAGACTCAATTATTCGCCCTTTGGCGAATGAAAAACAACTGCAATTTGATATCGATTACAGTTTACCCATCCCCAAAATCATCAACAGCGACACTACTCGTTTAAAACAAATTTTGATCAATATTGCTAGTAACGCGGTGAAGTTTACTGAGCACGGCTCTATCTCTATTAGCATTTGTTACAACAGCAGCAAACAATTCTTAGAATTTGCAATTAAAGATACCGGTATTGGCATGTCTGAGCGTGAAGTCGAAAGGGTATTTAAGCCATTCGAACAAGCTGATGCGACGACAACTCGCCGCTTTGGTGGCACGGGACTTGGGTTATGTATTTCAAAGAATTTAGCGCAATTATTAGGGGGTGATGTCCACCTAATTAGTGAGCCTGGCAATGGAAGTTGTTTCACAATTCAAGTAGCTTGCCACCTAAATGCCAAACAATTACAGGATGACGCCTTTATCTATGACCATAAACAGCTTTCACCGGATAAAGACTTACTCTTATCATTTGCTGAAAATAACTTTGATGCCAGTATTTTGGTTGCTGAAGATAATCCCGATAATCAGTTACTGATCAAGCTATTATTGCAGACATGGGGGCTTGAACCTGATATAGCCAAAAATGGCGCAGAAGCTGTAGAAATGGCATTAGTTAATGACTACCAACTAATTATAATGGATATGCAAATGCCTGTAATGGGTGGCTTAGAAGCGACCCAAATGCTTCGACACGCAGCCTATGATGGCCCTATCATTGCGTTAACAGCCAATGTAATGAAGACTGATGTAGACAGGTATATCAAAGCTGGCTGCAACGAAGCTTTAGCAAAACCCATTGACAAAAGTGCCCTAGAACAAGTTTTAGTTAGTTATTTAAATATAGAAAAAGACAGCCAGAATAAGTGGGAAAACTTACTAAAAAGTGATAAGTTTCAACAAATTAATGAAAATTACCGCTCAAAGTTACCAGATTATTTGGGTCAAGTTATTCAGCTTTATCGTGCTAAGGAATGGGAAGCACTGCGCTCATTAGCACACAGCTTAAAAGGCAGTTCGGGATGTTTTGGCTTTGAAGCTATTCATAAAACCGCAGGGCAACTTGAAAGCGCGCTACGTAGTAATGATACTGAGCAGGTTGATGCAAGCTATGAATCACTTATTAGTGCACTTGAAAACGCCGCCTAATGGGCTTAAAAACGCAGCGTTAACCCCATTAAAATTGCGTTTTCATTGCCTGTTGCAGTTGGGTAGTAATTTTTTCGCACTGACATATGTGAGAAGCCCGCACGTTCATATAAAGCAATCGCACGATTGTTAGATTCGCGTACTTCCAAAAATAGGTTCTCAGCTTCATGCTGTTCGCCATACTCAATAAACGCCGCTAGTAATTGCCTTGCTATTCCCTGCCCTTGGTATTTAGGTGCAACACAAATATCCATCAAGGTGTAATCAGGGCCTGCCTTCTCACCGATATAGAAACCCAGCATGTCGTCGCCTTGAAAAGCAGCAAGATTAAAATAACGACCCGCTAAACACGATAACATGGTTTTTTCTGTCCACGGATGACTATGACAGGCATTTTCAATGACCATTAGCTGTGCAATATCATTTGCATCAACAGCTCTAAAGTTTATCAAGTTGTTCACCAATTAAAGACCAAAGTTGCTTTTTCTGCTCATTAGTGAGCTTATCGCTTGGCAAGCTTAAACAGCCCTCTTGCCAACTTATACTGGTAGCCTTGACAATCTGCGTTATTACTATAGGAGACAACGCTTTTTCAAGATCTTGATGAAGCTGTAACGGAAGCGTTATGGGTGTTTGTTGAGGCGTAGATATGTGTTCAAGCGGAGCGTCAGACACCATTTGAAAGTGTTGATTTAGCTCTAAAGGTTGTACAGAAAATATCGCAGCGTAACTTGGGTTCATAACAACTCAATCATGATTAAGAGCAAGTAATATAAGAAGATTTGCGATTAAAGTAAAGTAGGAAGAAATGGCAGGGGCGGAGAGATTCGAACTCCCAACCGTCGGTTTTGGAGACCGCTGTTCTACCAATTGGAACTACGCCCCTGCAATGACGGTGAATTATATAGAGCTTTTTATAAAGGTAAAGTAAAAAAACACGATTTGCAGTTCAATTGCTTTCAAAATAAACAAAACGGCGAATTAGCAAGCTAACAAAGCTCTTTTTAAACATACCCAAGCTATCTGCAAAAAGTAAAAGAGCCAAACACAGTTATAATCATTTAAAGCACTTCATTCGCTTGAAAGATAATGTTGCTGAATAACAAGTTGAAGGTACTCAATAAATGCTTTTACTTTTTTGAACGGATATCTACGCCCAGAATAAAAAGCATACAAAACCAAATCTTCAGGCTCATCAGCTAAGGAATCTATTTTTGTTAACAGCCCTTCTTCTAGCTCTTGTCTGCACGCTTCAAAAGGAAGTATCGCAAAACCTAACCCTTTGAGTGCAGCAGACTTTGCCATATGCCCACTATTTACTTTATAACGGGATGCAACATTAACTGTGCCTGCTCGTTTGAATTTCCATGGCATTCCTTGTAAGACTGATAAACTTGTAATACAGGGAAGCTTACCAAGTTCAGTCGTTGAATTTGGTTTAGGATGTTTATCTAGTAAAAAAGGAGAAGCTACGACACAACTTGGCCAACGCACTAGCTCTTTTGCAACCCATCCAGAATCCTCCACAGGGCCTCGTCCAAAACGTATCACTATATCAAACCCTTCTAATAGCCCCTCTTCGGGATTAAGCTGAGTATCACAACTTAACTGAATGTTAGGGTGTTTATAACAAAACTCAGCCATAGCCTCTGCCAAAAACGGTAAATCAGGTGTAATGACTTTTAAATGCCCCGAAACTAAATCACTATTTTGATAGGTTTCTTGTAAAACATCCCCCATCGCAACAAGCAGCGGAGTTAAGTTTTGATAAAGAAGTTCTCCCGCTTCTGTCGCGACCATTTTTCGTGTTGTACGTTCCAATAGCCGTACATTCAACGCGTGTTCTAAAAGTGCAACATGACGGCTCACATTTGATTTGGGAATTTGGCACAGCTCTGCGGCCCGCTTAAAACTTAATTGTTCAAATACCTTCTGGAAGCTAAGAAGCCACTGTAATTCAATATTGTTTAGCAAAACTATCTCATCAAATGGGATTTACAAACCAAAACTACCATATTTATCCTATTTATTGGACCAGTAATAATCATTTTTTTCTTAAACTGGGAAGATTTAAATGAGTTCAATTAAAAATATAGCCATTATAGGTGCAGGTGTTGCAGGCCTTGCGTTAGCGATATTTGCAAGAAAACAAGGTATCAAGGTTACCTTATTCGAAAGAAACACCAGCTTTTCTACAATCGGTGCTGGCGTTACGTTATGGCCTAATGCGACTTTTGTGCTTGAGCAGCTAGGTCTAATAGATGATTTCACCCAGTGTGGGGGTCAGCCAGTTGCTATGCGACAGTACGACAAACAAGCCACTCAATTGGGTGAGTTTAATATTCAAACACTAAACTCTCTGTGCGGCTTTCCAACTATTAGCATATTACGTCGTGACTTAATAAAGATACTCGCCGAGCGACTAGAGAAACTGGGTGCCACTATTCACTTCAACCAAGCCGTCAATACTCAGGACATTGCGCAATTAAAAGATAAGTTTGATCTTGTAGTAGGCTGCGATGGACGAATGCAATCGAAAGCTCGAGAGTATCTGTATAAAGTGCCTATGCCAACTAAATACCAAGGCTTCATTAATATAATTGGTACCAGTGAAATTGATCTGACCCCTTTTGAGCAGACAATTCATGACTTTAGAGTTAATAATGAACGCTTTGGTATAGTACCTGTAGCAAACCAACATTGTTACTGGGCTGCTGCATGGCCTAGTAACCTTGATAAAACGAAACCAATGGAGCAGTGGTTTGAAGAAATGCATGAGCGTTTTCAAGATTGGCCTAAAAAAGTTCAACAGGTACTTAATAGTTATAATCCACGCAGTTTAAAACGCATATTTGTACATGATATCGACCCACTTCCCTATTGGCACAAGGAGAATCTCATTATTATCGGAGATGCTGCACATGCTTCCTTACCCACATCGGGGCAAGGTGCTAGCCAAGCGCTTGAAGATGCTTGGCATCTAGCTCAATTATTTAAGACCGAATTTAGCCTCAATGTTATTTTGAAGAAGTTTTATGAAACTCGTATTCATAAAACCTCCAGCGCCCAAAACATGGGTAGACTAATAGCTCAGCATATCTTTCAACAATCATCTAATTCGGCCACAGATGCACCAAGTATATCCGCAGAAGAGCTCAGTCAACTCTATATGCAAGGACTAGACTTAACTCATACCAAATGATAACCGTCTAAATAACAAAAACCCGCTTCAAAAAAGCGGGCTTTGGCCCAAGTAGAAAATTCTGTCATATCACGACGAAGTTCTTGTTTCTCTTTAATACTAAGCCTCCACGGAGCAGAAGTGGTTCTATCCACCTTGTGTCGCCAACTTGTCGCTGTACATTTTAGATAGCGCATCAAAACATTGGTTACCAGCAAGAAGCCTCAAAGGGTTCATATATCCACTATTACAATCGATACCGTCCCATCGATATATTGGAGACGATAATTCTGTTTAGGCCGTGAATCGGCTTAACTTACTGTCGGGAATTAGTTGACCGCTACAAAGCTCGAGATAAAACCCCACACTCTCTGATGTGTGGGGAACTTTATGTAATAGGCTATTTACATAGCAGGTTGAATGCCGTTAGGACAAGCACCTGGTGAGCCTGTGCCTGGAATAGTGGCCGGCACTGTTGGCACTGGGTAATCGCTCTCTAGTAATTGTATGGAATTGTGGTTGACTGCCGGTACGGTTTCAATATTACACCCGCGAGCGCCACCTGAATCGAAGCCACCACCGACTTTACCTTTACAAATGAAGGAGCAACTAAAGTGCGCATCTTGTAAATCGTGCACGTTATACTGCTGACAGCCAACAGCGGGGTCAGTGCCAACGGAAATGAGTTTACCTAACCATGCAGGGTTTTTTGCCCGACTCTCCAACTCTTTATTCACTGTTTCAGCGGTGGCACATCGACGTGTCACATAACGTGATCCATCAATGAGGTTTTCGACATCATTGATGCAATATTGATATTTGTAAAACTCAGCGGAAGCCAATGATTCAGGATTACCAGCAGCATCAGAGCCACAAACAGCAGTCTTGTGCGAGCGCTCGCAGATAAATTTCGGTCCACGGCACACATCGCATGATACTGGTGATGTCGGTGTTGGGTTAACCGCATCTCCTCCACGGCTGTTTTTGATAGGCAAGGTGGCGCTGACCGTTTGACCTTTAGTATCAGTGACCGTCAGCGTAATATCCCCTCCGATATAGGTGCATTCACTCGCAGGTTTGCTAATGGTTGCCGTTGGGTTGTCGGTTGTTTCACCACTTAGCACCACGCCTTTGGCTGGCGGTGTCCAGCTATAGGTGTAGGGTGGTGTGCCACCGGTAATTACCGGTGCATGCAAACTTACTAACTTATCGATACCATTTAGCGAAGTCAGATCCGCGTTTATGCTTTTAAGTGCGGCTGTCAGTTTGCGACTGTCGACTAACGGTAAAGTTGCCGGAGCTGCTGGTTTGATCAGCACTGTATAACTTTGGTTGCCAGCCTGATAATGACCTGGCGTATCACCAGCTACTATGTCGAGTTTATAGGTACCAGCAGTGCCTGTTTGCGGGTTGATGCTAATGGTAGCTGCATTTAGAGGAGCGAAGGTATCGGCTGGCGCGGTACTCGGCGTAACGGTCCACGAAATAGTCGTTGGCGTTATCGGTGCAGAACCTACGTTGCTTATAAAATCTACAGTAACATCTAACTTTGGATCACCTTCAGTTAAGGTTATGTCTGTTGCACTTTTTGGCATTACAACAATAGTCGGTTCATAAACCACGACATTTATCATGTCTTGCTGCGAAGCACCACCTACTATTGGCATCCCGACCACAGTAAAAGTGAGCGTTGTATCGCTCGTCACATCAGGTGCCGTAAATGAGGCGTTATATTGATTGGCACCACTTAGCGCAACTATTGGCATTCCTGCCGTTTGCGTCCATTGATAACTGGCGAGACTGCTGCCCGTTGCATTTAGAATAACTGTTTGCCCTGCGCGCACGCGCAGATCAGCACCAGCACTAATACTAGGCGCAGCCAATACTTCCACCATCGCCGTTTGTGATACTTTATTACCTGTTCCTTGTGCGGCAAAAGTGAAGATATATTGGTTCTCGTTTCCATAGGCTGGAGCGATAAAGGTACTGGTTAAACTGCGAACATCGCCCTTGACGCTACTATTGCTGAGCGTAATGGTACTGGCCGCCGTAGGAAGTTGGCTCCACGTTAAACTTTGCACCGTTGCAGGGCTGCTTGAGTCTGCATCGATCACCGTACCGACTAAACTAACGATTTGTCCTTCATTGACATAAAGAACAGGAGTAACATGTGCCGATATATCGGGCTGGCCTTGCACTGTAACTGTTACTTGGTCTTTTTTGACTCGACCATTACTAGTAACCGAGAGTTCAAATACCAGGTCTTCGCTGGTGCCCGCAGCTTTAGCTGGAGAGGTAAATGATGCATTCAAAGTATTTGCATTTTTTAAAGGGGTGACATCTGAGCCTGAAATCTGCGTCCAAGTATAAACTGGTTCATTGGCATGTTGCACACTGCCGTGCAACTGCACATCACTTAAACTTTCAGCAATAGAAAAATCATTACCAGCGCTGACCAGTAAAGGTAAAGCGGGTACGGTCACGACAACGCTATCTTTAGCCGTATTACCCAAACTGTCGATTACCGTCAGGTTGTAGTTAAGCTCTACTTCATGGGTCAGAGACGGCGCGATAAATGATGGGTTCGCATCACTGATACTGCTTAGTGCGGCATTCGTATCATCTGTCCAACTATAGGTGTAGGGCGGTTTCCCTCCTGCAACATTCGCATTTAAGTACCCCGTTTGCGTGGGTGATAAATCAAAGTCGGCGCCCAAGTCGACACTCATGTGGCGATCTTGAATGGTCACTGCAACCGTGGCGGTAGCCGCATTGACCGAATCCGTTGCCGTAACTTGCAGTTTGATCGTAGTATCAGCATCCACATTGGGAAGGTCTAAGCTTGCATTCGCTGAGGATCCGTTGATAATGTTTGTTGTCGTCAGTGATGTTGTGCCGGCATCAGCAAGAGTCCATGCATAGCTTACCGCACCATCGGCATCTTTAGCCGATGCCAATAAATTGAGGGTATTACCTTCAGCCAATGTGCGTGTTGCTGCACCAGCTGTTACTTGCAAAGCATTGTTCACATGGTAAGTGACACTATCGGTAGCAGAGCCGTTAGCCGTATCATTTACTGTCACTTGAAGGGTCACAGTAGCAGGGCCATTCGGTGCGATAAAGCTTGGAGTAGCGGTGTTTGGATCTGTAAGGCTAATGCCTATACTAGTGGTTTCTACCCATAAATAACTGAGTGAACCAAAGGTGTTGCCAAGACTGACTCTCGGCTTCACTGTCTCATTTGCAGTTACGGTCGCATCATTAGAGGCGGTTACCATTAACGGCAACTTCGGTGGTGCGACTACTGGATCAACTGTCACAGTCATTTGTGCTTTTGCTACGGCTGACCCATCGCTCACTTCGACTTCTATTACTATATCTTGATGGCCGCTCACACTAGGAGCAGTGAAACTTGGCGAATCCGTTTTATCATCTGCAATCGTAATGGTTGGGCCACTTAATTGCGCCCACTGATAGTTTAAGGGACCAGTGGCGTTCATCACTGTCGTTTTAGGGTGCACCACATGACCACTGTATACGCTTTCATGCCCAGCCATACTGAGCGCAAGTGTGGGTTTGCTTGGCGCATTAACAGGTACTGCCTGAAACTGAGTATCAGTAGTTTTAGTAATCACTTTACCTTCAGGTGAGGTATAGGTAATGGTTGCCTGAAGCTTAATGTTGGTATTACTGCTTACTGATGGCGCATTAATGATGGGCTGAGCTGTATTGTCACCAGCAATTATCAAGTCATTAGGTTTTGGATTTGGCTCAATCACCGTCCATAGGTAAGAAAGAGATGCCCCGTTATCTAAAGGGGGGACATGGATATCGATGCTTGGTTTAAAAGTTTTGCCGGATTCTACCTGAACGGGAGCTGCTGTACTGACTCCAGGGCCTGTTGCCAAGTGACTACCTATTTGGTTTTGATGAGGTGCCAGCTTAAATACAGGTTTAGCGGTATAAAGTAGCGAATCGGAAACAGTATTGGTGCCATCTGTCACAGTAACATTGACTCTAATACCTGTTTCTGAATTGACATTAGGCACAACAAACACAGGGTGCTCTGTTGTCGCATCTGTAAAGGCAACATCGCTACTCTCCCACAATACTGATACACGATCAAGCGTACCGGTGATAGTTGCTGCAGGATATACAAAATCCCCTTCTTCAACTAAACAGTTGGTGGTGCAGCCCTTTGGTTTAATAATCTGTACCGACAAAGGCGCAGTTGCCTTCACTTGAATATCGTGTGTAATACTCACTTGATGGCCATCGGCATCAGTTACTTGTACTACCCATTGAAAATCGGTGTCGGTTGTAACCTCTGGCGGCGTAACCTCGGTAGTTTTTCCATTAACACTACTTATCATAGCGTCTGGACCTTTTGTTTGCGTCCATTTATAGGTAAAAGGCCCTTTGCCACCATTAACCTCGGCAGTCAAACTAACAGAACCATGACCATTGTATACTTGATGCTTAGCACCTTGCTGAGGCTGTAAAGGTCCAGGCTTTATTTCTACTTGCTGTGTCTGTGATGTGCTTTTTCCGCTACTAATTTCAGTGGCTGTTACTTTAAATTCAAGTTTTCCCGGCTGCTTGGGCGCAACGAAAGATGTGGTTTGGCTGGCACTGTCTATTAAGTCTACTGTGGTACCGCTCACTTGCTGCCATTCATAGGTGAAGCTTCCACCGCCACCAGACTTTTCGGCTTTTGCTGTTAAGTGGACTGTTTGCCCTGAAGTGCTTTGCTTAACTGTATGTGACGATTGAGAGTTTGCATCAACTTTGCCCGTTCCAGTATTAACCTGGTTAACAAAGCTGATGCCCCTTGGCTTAACCGTGAGAACCACAATCGTATCAAACAACAAGCCGCCGGTGTCTTCAGTTTGTGCTGAGAAAAATAACTCTGTGTCCTGAAAAACATTAGGTGCTGTAACCTCGACTCGATTATCTATTTGTTGCCAAGATACTGTTTGTTCACTTAATAGTTCCCAACTTATCTCTTTGTCACTATCAACCAACCCATTAACCGTATAAGCCGCATTTAAAATGACCTTGTGTTCAGAAGAAACTTCCGTTGGGCCTGTAACCTCTAATGACTCAACATCTCCAATAACGTCAACCGGTGAGGTAATGTCTATGGTGATATCCTTGCTTAGCGACATACCTGAGAACCTAGCTGTTACACGAATACTAGCTTGCTCAATATTTGACGGTGCTACAAAGAACCCTTGGTTACTATTACTAACTAAGCCAAGTGGTAATACACTCTCTTCCATCCAAAGGTAACTCGCGCCATCAATATTTTGTCCATTTTGTTGTAACTGAACCTCAATCACTGCAGATTGACCCACTTCTACGGATAAAGGCGCTCGGACCAACTCAATTGTAAATTCTTTACTTGTACCTGATGACACTGAGGTTCGGTCACAGGCCACTAGAAAGAATAGCATTAAAAGTAAACCAAAACCTTGACTAGGCAATTTCATAAGTAACAGTATCCGTATCATAAAAAAGATAGAAAGTTTTAAGATTATTTAAGCCTAAAAAGCATAACCACACTTAAAACTTCGATAACCTAAATTGATACTAGACTCAAAATTAAAACTCTGCAATTTGTCCCTTTTTCATGAATCAAAAGAACACGATCTTACTGTTAAATTCAGTCCTGTTCTCGCAGTTCAGCTTATTAGGGTTGCCACACTCTTAGATAAACTAGCCTTGGAGTCTTGTGATGTGCCTGCCACTGGTGGTTACAGAAACCAACTGACCGACTATTCCAGCGAGTAATTATCCACCACATCCCCTCCAAAAGTGCCTACCATTACTAAGCTGGTATGACACAAATTCCATAGACCAACGTTGATTTAACACTATTGTCTTAGCTCTTTGCGTTTCTTCACACCCGCCCTCTTCAGTGTCGAGGCGATAGGCTTGCTTTTAGCTCTGAATCCAGCATTTTCCTTTGAGCAAATCCTGTAACATAAGCTACCCACACTGGGGATATTTAATCGCCAGCGACTGAGCCCAACAAACTTATAAGCCACACATTCAGTGTACCAACAGGCACACCGATTAATTGAAGAACGTTCCACCGCTACCACACCTGATATATCAGTGACGGTACATCCAGATGTCAAAAAAGAATCGTATGTAAACGACTATGATCATCTTTATCTATGGTTTTATATGTATTTTTATATTCGAAGTCTCTCGGAGCTGATCGGTAATGTTATAATCATAGCCTAGGCTCGATTTGGTTAAGTCAGTTGCGTTGACGATCAGGACGAGCGAGTCGAGTTACCTACTATTCTAAAAACTCTGTGTTTTACATTTAGGAATGATTAGTTAGCCAAACGAGTATAAGTAAAGTACTAAGAGAACTTTACAGGCTAATTAAAAATTATTTTAGCCTTTATAAAGTGTTAAATAAAACTGACTAGATATAATTAAATTTAAAGTAATTATTTTCGAAAATAGTTCTAAATATGTGTAACCTTGAAGAAAAGTGATGCTTAAAACCATTTCGATTTATTTTTAATCTTGTCTTAACTCAGCACCATAAAATACCCGCTACCTTACTCGCTTTATGTATTAGAGTTTTTACCCTTAGCAGAACAGCTTAATAGGTGAAAGGGCTCGAAGCTCGCAAAGACTAGGAGCTATTAATAGACATCAGCCTAAAAAGCCAAAGACGCATAAGCGTATTTTAATCTATCTGATATATAGTCGTTCAAACCCTATCTGATAATTCCTTGTTTTTAATTGCTGCCTATACAACTAAGTTCTTACTACTCGTCGACGTTTTAGTTCAGCTTTGGCTTAACGTCTGAGCCCACTTTTTCTTCAGCAATTAACGGTCGTGAAACTGAACTTACTCTGCTTAGTTACCATTTTGCTTTTGATCCGATTTTTTTATAGCTCATTGATATTAAAGTATTTCCAATCAGTAGAGCACATTATAAATAATCAAGAATGCTACAGCACAAAAGACAGTATTATATTACTTTATCACTTTAAAACTTTTCTGTTAGCTACCACTTTTGCACTCTATCTAACGGTCAAATTTCCCAAGAGATATCAACTCCAGTTCAGCTTCTGATTTAATCTGTATTTATGTGACACTCAAATTATTGTTAGTCAATACACTATTCAAAGGTACTTCCGTATCTAACAGCTTTAAGCTTACCTATTTTATGAATATCCATCGCGCTTTGAATCATATTTTACGCTCAAAATAACAATTTTCATCATTTCCATGTTAACCATATCACTTACCCCATTCTAAGTTGTTATACAACGCTTCTTAAAAATCGCTCGGTGAGTTAGCAGAAGGTCGAGAAAACATAGGTGATTACCTTCTTCAAGACGAGTAAAATTTGCAGGGCGTTTTCTTGGTTGATGAACTGTAGAGCGGCTAGTTAGATCGGTACACCATCACTGACTACGTACGGCGACCAAAGGGCCAGCGTCTTATTTTGTCGATTTGATCGACCGATCCATCATAAACTCGCCCTACCATCTTCAACCTATTTTGGAATACCTCCATTTTGTCAGCAATGACTTTCATCTTCAGGCAGTGCCCAGTGTTACGCAGCCACAGCCCTAAAAATAGAAGCCAGCACTACAACGAAAACTAATATCTCCGCAAGGTTTTTTAGGAAAGTAAAAATTCATTAAAAAGGCCAGTCAGAAATACTGACTGGCCTTTTTTATCTAACAGAAACTAGATTAGGTTTTTACAACCAAGTCTACTCCCACTCGATTGTTGCCGGTGGCTTACCTGAAATATCGTAAACAACACGTGAAATACCATCGATTTCGTTGATGATACGGTTAGAAACCACACCTAGGAACTCGTAAGGTAAGTGTGACCAACGTGCCGTCATAAAGTCGATTGTCTCTACACAGCGTAGCGATACAACCCAGTCGTATTTACGCGCATCACCCATTACACCTACCGATTTAACTGGTAAGAATACAGTGAAGGCTTGACTTACTTTGTGGTAAAGCTCTGCTTTGTGTAGCTCTTCAATGAAGATAGCATCTGCGCGACGTAGTAAGTCACAGTACTCTTTCTTGATTTCACCAAGTACACGAACACCTAAACCAGGACCTGGGAATGGGTGACGGTAAAGCATGTCGTAAGGTAGACCAAGCTCAAGACCAATTTTACGTACTTCATCTTTGAATAGCTCACGTAACGGCTCAACAAGACCCATTTCCATGTCGTCTGGTAAACCACCTACGTTGTGGTGAGACTTGATTACGTGTGCTTTACCTGTTGCTGATGCAGCAGATTCGATAACATCTGGGTAGATAGTACCTTGACCTAACCATTTTGCGCTTTTCAGCTTTTTAGCTTGCTCGTCAAATACTTTAATGAAGGTATGACCAATCGCTTTACGCTTATCTTCTGGATCTGACTTACCTGCTAAGTCTGCTAAAAATTGATCTTCAGCATCTACTTTAACAATGTTTAGGCCGAACTTGTTGCCAAACATGTCCATAACTTGCTGACCTTCGTTTAGACGAAGTAGCCCGTTATCAACGAATACACATGTTAGCTTGTCGCCAATTGCACGGTGAATAAGCATTGCAACAACAGATGAATCAACACCACCTGATAAACCTAAGATGACTTCGTCATCACCTACAGTTTGTTTGATACGCTCAATCGCATCGTCGATGATTTTAGCCGGAGTCCATAGCTTTTCACAGCCACAGATATCAATCGCAAAACGCTCAAGTAAACGTTGACCTTGATGCGTGTGAGTTACTTCTGGGTGGAACTGCACGCCGTAAAAGCGCTTTTCTTCCCAAGACATTGCAGCATGTGGGCATGTTGACGTTTTAGCCGTTGTTTTGAAAGTCTCTGGTACTTCCATTACTTTATCGCCGTGGCTCATCCAAACGTCTAGTACGCCTGCACCGCCATCAGTAATGTGGTCTTCGATAGCGTCGAATAACGCACAATCACCTACTTTTTCAACCTGCGCATAACCAAACTCTTTCTTATCAGAGCTGTGTACGCTACCACCTAGTTGCGTTGCCATTGTTTGCATGCCGTAACAAATACCAAGTACTGGCACGCCTGCGTTAAATACATACTCAGGAGCACGTGGGCTGTTTTCAAGTGTTGTAGACTCAGGACCACCCGACAAAATAATACCTTGTGGATTAAATTCGCGGATTTGCTCTTCAGTTACATCCCATGCCCATAGCTCACAGTAAACACCAATCTCACGTATACGACGTGCGATTAACTGTGTGTATTGCGAACCAAAATCTAAAATGAGAATTCGTGAATCGTGAATGTCTTTGCTCATGGAGTATCTCGTTAGTCAGGAACTGCTCTCCCAAAGGGAGATGATAAATAAATTAGGGCTAGCAAATGCTAGCCCATTGTAATTTCAATACCTTAAGGTAATTAACCTAAGCGGTAGTTTGGCGCTTCTTTAGTGATTTGCACATCGTGAACGTGTGATTCACCCATACCAGCTGAAGTAACACGAACAAATTGAGGTTTAGTATTTAACTCTTCAATTGTTGCACAGCCAGTTAAGCCCATTGCACTGCGAAGACCGCCCACTTGTTGATGGATGATTGTCGCAATAGGGCCTTTATAAGCAACACGGCCTTCGATACCTTCAGGAACAAGCTTGTCTGCTTCGTTCGATTTTTGGAAGTAGCGGTCTGATGAACCTTCTTTTTGGTCCATAGCGCCAAGGCTACCCATACCACGGTAAGACTTGTAGTAACGACCTTGATATAGCTCAACTTCACCCGGTGCTTCTTCAGTACCTGCTAACATTGAACCCACCATCACACATGATGCACCTGCAACAAGTGCTTTTACGATGTCACCTGAGAAACGAATACCACCGTCAGCAATAACAGGGATATCACGGCCTTTTAAGCCTTCAACTGCATCAGAAATAGCAGTGATTTGTGGAACACCACAACCTGTTACGATACGAGTAGTACAGATAGAACCAGGACCAATACCCACTTTAACAGCGTCAACACCCGCATCAGCAAGGGCAATCGCACCTTCAGCTGTTGCAACATTACCTGCTACGATTTGTAGATCTGGGTATGCTTGACGTGTTTGAGCAACACGGTCGATAACACCTTGTGAGTGGCCATGTGATGTATCGATAAGTAATACATCAACACCTGCTTCAACAAGGGCTGCGATACGCTCGTCAGTACCTGCGCCAACACCAACAGCGGCACCTACACGTAGACGACCTTGCTCGTCTTTACATGCGTTTGGTTTGTCTTGTGCTTTTTGATAATCTTTTACAGTGATCATGCCTTTAAGTTTAAAAGCATCATCAACTACGAGAATTTTTTCGATACGGTGCTCGTGCATTAGACCTAAGATTTCATCACGGTCTGCACCTTCTTTAACAGTCACTAACGATTCTTTTTTCGTCATAACGGTAGAAACAGGTTGCTCAAGTTTGGTTTCAAAGCGCATATCACGGCTTGTAACAATACCCACTAGGTTATTATCACCATCCGTCACAGGGAAACCTGAAAAACCTTTATCTTCTGCTAATGCTATGGCATCAGCAATTGTTAGATCCGCAGTCACAGTAACAGGGAAAGAAACAATGCCTGCTTCGTACGTTTTAACTTTACGTACGTTTTTAGCTTGCTCTTCAATTGTCATGTTTTTGTGGATGAAACCTAAACCGCCCTCTTGCGCTAGCGCAATCGCTAAACGAGCTTCTGTTACAGTATCCATAGATGCTGAAACTAGCGGCAAGTTAAGATTGATACCACGCGTTAAGCGAGTTGAAATATTTGCCGTGTGTGGCAAAACAGTAGAATGACCTGGTACTAGTAGTACGTCGTCAAAGGTAAGAGCTTCTTTAGCAATTCTAAGCATATTGGCAACTTCTCACATGTGGATCTGAGTATAAGGAATTGCGGCCAAATTTTATCAGCGTTCTAAACCCGAGTAAATAAAATTGTGCAATTATTTATGATAAAGTAGCCTTAGTTTATGGCAAAGAGATTAAATTTAGCTGCAATGGGTAATTCACAAGACATTTATACCGTATCACGCCTTAATAAAGAGATCCGAAGTGTGCTAGAACGCGGCTTTTCTTCTTTAGTGTTAAGTGGTGAAATTTCAAACTTTATTGCGCCTGCTTCAGGGCATTGGTATTTCACATTAAAAGACGATCGCGCACAAGTAAAAGCAGCTATGTGGCGCGGTAATAATCGTGGCCAAACATTTCGCCCAACGAATGGCGCACAAGTCACTGTGCGTGCCCGTGTATCTTTGTATGAACCGCGTGGTGATTATCAACTAATTGTTGAACATATGGCACCAGCTGGTGAAGGCTTATTAAAACAAGAGTTCGATGCGCTTAAAATGCGCCTTGCCGCCGAAGGCCTATTTAGCTCAGCTTATAAAAAACCATTGCCAACACATATCAATCGCGTTGGCGTGATTACCTCGGCCACAGGTGCGGCCATTCGCGATATTTTAACCGTCTTGAAACGCCGTGCTCCCCAACTTGAAGTGGTGATTTATCCGGCCATGGTGCAAGGCGCTGATGCTCACAGCCAATTAATAGAAAAAATAAACATCGCCAATCAACGTAACGAAGTGGATGTACTGATATTGGGTCGTGGTGGTGGTTCATTAGAAGATTTATGGTGTTTTAACCATGAATTACTCGCACGCGCCATTTATGCCAGCAACCTGCCTATTGTCAGTGCTGTGGGTCATGAAGTAGACACCACTATCAGTGACTACGTTGCAGATATACGCGCAGCCACACCTTCTGCAGCAGCCGAGTTGGTCAGTCCAAATAGTGAAGAGTTACATAGCAGAGTAAATCAGCTTGTTAGGCATTTAAATCATGCCTTTAAACACGCGTTGGCAGTTAAACGTACTACAGAGACGCAATTTGAGCATCGCTTACAACTGTGTCACCCACGAAATCAACTCAATCAGCAGGCACAAAAGCTGGATGAATTGAGCCTTGCTTTACATCGTGCTATGCAAAGTACAATTCAGCGCCATGAGCGAGTACTTGGCAACCTTACTCCTCGTTTAATGCAAAGCTCACCAGAAAAGCAACTTACTCGCTATGAGCACTTGCTTACCCAGCTGCAAGGTCGTTTAACACAAGCTATACAGCACCAATTTACAACATCCCGTAATCATCTATCACTGCAGGCGAGCCGCTTAGATTCAGTCAGTCCACTAAGTGTATTAGCGCGTGGTTATAGCATTACTAAAAACAAACAAGGTCAGGTGGTGAAATCAGTGTCACAGGTTAATAGCGGAGAATTGCTCACCACCGAATTGGCAGATGGCCAGTTGCAATCAAAAGTGGTTTGATTAATCTGTACTTACAACGATGACTAGCTCATCGTCACTCGAAGTGGTGGAAGTGTATTTGAACTGTTTCCACCAGCTTTGCAGCATTAAATCATCTGTTATGTTTCGCCAATAATGCTCAGGAAGTACTGTAACGTCATCTGGGCGTTGTAACTTAAACTGACAAACTGAACTTTTACACTTAGAAACGCTGACATTTGGCTGTATAGGTAAGTCAGCCATAATTAAAAAGTCACTCATAGCTGTTTCAACTTGATAGGCCCATGTTTCATTGCGTTCTTGCTGTGCTAAAAGCGTGTAAAGCTGATCAAGGTGGGAGTCTATTTCATCGGATGTAAGTGCGTTAGTGCGATAACGTGCAATCACAGCCTGCTGGCTCTCGACTTGTAATTCAAGCTCGGCAATTTGCTGCTTAAGCGCTTCTTGAGTTAATTCTTCAGGTGAAGTTTGATGCCCAACATTAGAAACTCCGCTCACACTAATAGGTGCAACTGGCGCTGCCTGCTCTGAAATAGCCGGCTCTATAACACTTATTTGCGCCCGCTCTGAAGTTGGCAAAACGGTGTTATCAGTTTGAAGCATAAACATGATGATAGCGCCACAAATAAATGACGCTACAATCGACAAACCAAAGGCTAATTTAGACAAGGTTCTTTTGCTCTTTATTGTAAAGAACTACAGCATTGCACTGGTATGAGATGCATTGCTTGCGCTTGTGGTGCTGTCATCCAGAAAGTTTTGATTCATACTTTCCGCTGGACAAGGACAGCTCGGTTTACCCACCACTTTAGCAGGTACCCCAACAACGGTTGTATGTGCTGGAACAGGGCTTAATACGACAGAGTTTGCACCTATGCGTGCGCCCTCTCCTACTTCGATGTTACCCAACACTTTCGCACCGGCACCAATCAACACACCCGCGCGAATTTTAGGATGGCGATCACCTTGTTCGTTACCCGTACCACCTAAAGTAACCGATTGAAGAATCGATACATTATCTTCAATAACCGCTGTTTCACCAATTACAATCCCAGTTGCATGGTCAAACATAATACCATGACCCACTTTACAAGCAGGGTGAATATCAACACCAAATACCTCAGAAGTTCTACTTTGAATAAAGCGAGCAAGTTCTTTTCGATTCTGTAACCAAAGGCAGTTTGCAAGTCGGTGTGCTTGTATTGCATGAAAGCCCTTTAAGTTAAGTATCACCGTTAAGTAACTATCTGCGGCAGGGTCACGATCTTTTACTGCTTTTATATCATGAGCGACATGGGTCAACATCAAATCACACTTAACAAAGGCCTGGTCAAACAATTCGCGAATTGTGAATGCTGAAACCACTGCATCCGCCAACTTATTAGCAACAATAAAACTTAGCGCCGAACCTAAGCACTCATGATTTAACACACACGAATAGACGTGACTTGCTAAAAGAGGTTCACGAGTAACGACTTCGTTTGCTTCTTCGCGAAGCTTTTGCCAAATTTCATGACGCATAATTTTGCCTTTCTGGTTATACCTAACTGCTATTACTTAAGTTTAACGGATTTGTAGCAAGATGTACTAACCCGTTGTTTATTTGTTCTGGTTATATCTAATAACCAGAGCGTCATCGTTATTTGCTATTAAACATAAAAAATGCCCCTAGGCAGGGGCATTGATTAGTTATTATTGAAATACTTTTTCGACATCAAGTACTTTAATATTTTTCGCCGGTATCGCAAGTTTATAGTCTGCAATCACTTTATCTTCAGCAACAAGTTCTGCTGGTTTTTCAGCGTTGTACACCATAGGCGATGTTTGCTCTGAGGCTAAGCGTTTTTGCATGTCTTTGCCGTCACCAGTAATAAACACATAGTGGATATTCTCTGTTTGCAAGTTATCGCGAATAACACGATTCACATCATCAAGGGTTAGCTTTTCAAGCTTGCCGCGCACATAGTCAACAAAGCTCTCTGTATTATAGAACTCACTATCAAGCGCATAACCTAATTGGCGATCTTGGCTTGCAACCATTTGTGGCACAAAGTTAATTAAGAAGTTACGCGTCGCTTCAAAATCTTCTTTGCTGATGCCATTTTTAATCAGCTTATCAAGCTCAAATAATGCCGTACGCGTTGCAAAGTGCGCATCGTTATTAGAACGAAGCGGACGTAACCACACTTGGAAAATTTGCTCTGAACGGCCTAAGTTAGCATCAGGTTTAGTTTGGAACATACCACGCGGGAAGTACTCAATGTAGGCATAGTCACCATAGTTCATACCACGGGTTTGACGAATACGCTGATACAAGAAGCTGTTTGAGCTACGGTGTTCACCAAAGTAAGAGCGCACTAACCAAAGTGCGGTCCAGTCATCGCTGCTACGAATTGTATCGATTGGGAATCCAAATGACACAGCGGTAGACTGCGCTGATTTTTCAACAATCGTTGCATGATGCCCTTGAAGGGCTGGCGCATCTGGGATCGTTAAACGACTTTCTTTACCTTGTGCAAGCGATGTTAAATCTTTCATCATAGTTGATTTAACATCACTCGGAATAGCACCAATTAAACCTACAGTTAACTTAGATTGGGTAAACTGGTTAGCATAAAACGCTTTTACATCGTCAAGCGTCAATGCTTCGAGATCTGATAAATCACCATAGTTATAGCTTTCATACGGGTGGCCTTTATAAAGCTGATGATACAGCACTTCTTTACCTAACTCTTCGTCATTTGACGCTTTAAGGTCTGCTTTAATGCTATCGATAAGCTCTTTTTTCAGACGCTTGAAATCATCTTCTCTAAAGCCAGGATTTAACAATTGATCGCTAACAAGTGCATACCACTTGGCAGCATTGTCTTTATGCACACGACCACGTAAAGAAATCATCTCTTTATCGATTTGATAGCCAAAGCTTCCTGCCAGTGGGTATAACGCTTTTTGAATATCTTTGTAGCTCATTGTTTCAGAGCCACCTTGCGCTAGCATTGCAGCAGTGAGTGCCGCTAAGCCTTTTTTACCTTGTGGATCAGCTGCTGCGCCGGTATTAAATAACCAGTTAACATCAACCAGTGGCGAGCTATTGGTTTTATCAAGTACTTTAAAATGACGCTCTGTTGGGGCTTGCTCAATACTGGCAACCGCCGCGTTTAAGTCAACCTCTTGATCAAAACCTGCCACTTTATCAAGCGCCGACATTGTCACAGTAGTACGGCTTGAATCAACAAAATATTTGTTTGCTACCGCTTTGATATCCTCAGGAGTGATGCTATCAGCAGTCGCGTAAAGTTGGTTAATCACCTCAGGGTCGCGCTCAAAGTGCATGTAGCTTGCAAGTGTTGAGGCAATTGACTGTGATGAATCAAGACCATTGATAAAGCTGTATTTTAAGTTAGATTTTAAATCAGCTAACTTTTGTGCATCAACAAGCTCTGTGCGCGCTTGTGCATAAGTACGGTTAATCGCATCACGCGCTTTTGCAAGGTCCGCTTCGTTTTCGACTTTTACAAAAACATGTAATAACCCAGGATCTTTAGTATCTGGGTTATAGGTAAACATTTGGCTGGCAATTTGTTTATCAACAACCAGCTCTTGATAAAGTGCTGAGTTGTTAGAGAAATAAAGCTGTGAGATCAAATCAAGGGCTGCACGGTCTTTTTGAGTTGGATCCCATGCGGTGCCTTTGTAAGACACAAGCAACCAGTGACCTGGTAAACCATCATTTTTCTCATGTACATATTTTGCTGCTTGTTGTTTTGGCTCAACAGGAATATCAGCTTGGTAATCACCTTTTTTCCAGTTGCCCCAGTGCTTTTTCACCATTGCCATGGTTTCTTGTGGATCAACATCACCAACAATAACTAAAGATACATATTCAGGTTTATAAAACTTAGCGAAGAACTCTTTACCATACGCCATTTGATCAGGCATAGCTTCAATGTCTTCAAAAAAGCCCATGGTGGTGTGTTTATAAGTATGTTTTTCGAATGCTTCGTTACGAACAGCAGAAAGTAACTTACGAATTGGGCTGGCATTATTCTTTAGATATTCCCCTTTTACGGTAAGCGCTTCAGTGCGGAACTGTTCTTCGCTGTAAGTCAGATTTTGAAAAATATCCGCTTCGATTTCGAGTACTTTATCTAAATGTTCTTTTGAGAAGTTTAAGTGGTAGTTAGTGTAATCGTTGGTTGTGTATGCGCGATTATCAACACCTGAGTTTTTTAGAATATCTGAATACACATCTTGCGGGAATTTTTCAGAGCCTTTAAACATCATATGCTCAAAGAAGTGTGCAAAACCGGTTTTACCTGCTTCAACCTCATTACGTGAACCAACCGATACCGGAATTTGCAGTGATACGACATCTGGGTAATCTGTTTTTACTACCATCACGCGAAGGCCGTTTTCAAGCTCTTCTAATAGGTAACCTTGACTAAATACACGATTATCATCTTGGTTTACTGACTGCTCAATGCCGGCTTCTTTAACCATAGTTGACTGTGAATTACTTGCGCATCCACCGAGCGCTAGCGTGACAGCAACAGCTGTTGCTAATAATCTAAATTTCATTATGTTCCCTTGTTAGTTATTTTTCTCATAGTTATTAATCGTTGATTATGCACCAAAGTACCAGAAAATATGAGGGTTGAAGGCAGAATTAATGTAAACAGGTGTGTCAATTTTTACGAACAACGGCCTCTTAAGTTGAGCAAAATTCATAGTCATTGAAAAACTTTCACGAAAAAAATCTATCTAGACGTCTAAATGGCTGCTATATTATCCTCATAGACGCAACTACAGCTGGAATGAGGATTATGGCTTTATCATTACAAGAGAAAATTGAAGACACCAATCAAGGTGTTTACCTTATTGGTACCACACCGCCTAAATCTGGCACTGATAAAGCTCAGCTTGAAACCATTGCGCAAAAGCTATTAGGTCGCTTACACGAAATTGAATACGATGGTGTGATTATCTATGACATTCAAGATGAAAGTAGCCGTACGGCAAAACCACGCCCATTTCCATTCAAAGAAACCGTCGATCCACGGGAGTACTCTCATTTATTACGTAACTTGTCTCAACAAGATGTCATTACGTACAAAAGCGTTGCTCAACGCGGTGAAGCTGAGTTTAACGAATGGCTAGCAGAAACTCGTAATGATTTTGATTTAAAAAACTTAGTGTTAGTTGGTAGCCCATCATCTCATGGCGATATCAAATTGAGCCTGCCAGATGCTTATAAAACACTTCAAAAACAAGATAATGATATATTTTTAGGTGGCGTTACTATAGCAGAGCGTCATGCCAGCAAACGCAATGAGCATGAGCGATTGCTTGAAAAAACGGAACAAGGTTGTCAGTTTTTTATCTCCCAAGCTGTGTATAACGCACAAGCCACAATCGATTTAATCACCAGTTATGCGCGTAGCTGTAAAGCGCTTAGCATTTCACCGAAACGAATCATTCTTACTTTCACACCCTGTGGTGGTGAGAAAACACTTGAGTTTATGCAGTGGTTGGGCATATCTGTACCAGAAGCAACAAAATGGCGCATGCTTGATTCCGCTAACCCACTGAGCGAGTCTGTACGTATTTGTCGTGAGAATCTAGACCTAATATTACAAAGCTGTGCGCATTTAAATGTACCGCTTGGCTTAAATATTGAGAGTTTAACTAACCGTAAAGAAGAAATTGATGCATCTATCAATCTTTACCGTTTACTTAAAGCAACGATGGAATTAAACCTAGCAGAAAAGCAAATAGCCTAAACACGCTTAGAGGCTTGCTTTTTCTCATACATATCTTCATCTGCACGTTTTAGTAGTTCAGCAAATGTTTCAGCACGATGACCAAGTGCGGCATAGCCGATACTAAGGCTAAGCTCTGGCAAGCCCTGACTTTGCAGGTTTGCCTTAAACGTGCTTTCAAGCTTTTTCATAATCGTATCGATACAATCACCATTATTAACTTGAAGAAGCGCAACAAACTCATCACCGCCTAATCGACCGATAATATCAGCCTCTCGTAAGGTGCCTTTCATTGTGTCAGCAAGGCTAATTAGAGCTTGATCTCCTACCTCATGACCATAATTATCATTAAGCGGTTTAAAGTCATTAATATCAATAAATAAGCAGCATACTTCAAAGCCTAGACGAGCTGCTAGATTTAATTTATGTTGCGAAAGTAAATCGAGGGCGCGGCGGTTATAGATATTCGTTAATGGGTCTAGCATCGCAATTTCACGCATTTGTGCGAAACTATCTAACAGTGCTAAATCATCTTCAACCATGTCTCTAAGTTGCTTTATCAGCTCTATTAGGCTTGGTTGATAATGAGTTTGCTCAAAATCCATCACACAAAATGTGCCAAATGGCTCTCCATTGGGCCAACAAATTGGTACACCCAAATATGATTCAATGCCATCTTTAATGTAGGGACTGTCATGCCACTGACTGTCCTCACTCACATGCGGGACATAAAGTGGTGCTAAATCACGCACCACTCGCTTACAAAAGATATTATCGTCAGCACTTGATTCTGCACCAACATCATAGGGGTTTTCTTGTTGTTGGCTTGACACAATGATGCGATACGCATCATCACTTTTCTGCACGATAAAACCAGCTGGCGCAGAAAATAGCTCAGTCATTAAATCGATTGTTTTTTGCCACTTTTGTAGCGAAAACTGGTTGTCCGGTTGACGAAATGCACATTTATTGGCTTCAAACATACTACACACTCAAATTAACCAGTGGATAGTTTAAATATACGCCAAATTTAACGACGTCTCGGACTTTTTTTTCCTAAAATACGTTTTTTGTCTCGTGAACGACGTGCTTTATTGGTGTTTTTTCTGATTTGTTTCGGCTCTTTGCTTAAGTCAGGTTCATAACCGGGTAACCACTGCGGTGTAAGGCGTGTATCGAGCAGAATATCAATTTCATCAAGCAGGTATTGCTCGTCAATACTCACCAGCGACATTGCAAAACCTTTTTCACCCGCTCGCCCAGTACGGCCTATTCGGTGCACATAATCCTCTGCAACATAAGGCAGTTCATAGTTTATCACGTACCTTAAAGAGGCAATATCAAGACCACGCGCAGCAACATCTGTTGCCACAAGTACACGCGTTGCGCCAGATTTAAAGTTTTGTAGTGCCTTGTCACGTGCGCCTTGGCTTTTATCACCGTGGATGGATTCGGTTTTTAGTCCATCTTTACACATTTCTTTAGCAAGTAAATCAGCGGTTTGTTTGGTACGGGTAAATATCAGCACTTGTTGCCAGTTTTTCATACCAATCATATGTGACACCAACTCACGCTTGCGATCTTCATCAACCGCATAAACAACTTGCTCTACTTCTGTCGCAGCGGAATTACGTTTATTCACTTCAACCAACTTAGGGTCATTTAAGAGCTGTTTGCTAAGGTTAAAAATGCTGTCATCAAATGTGGCTGAAAAAAGTAAGGTTTGACGCGCTTTTGGCACATGTCGCAAGATACGTTTTATCTCGTCGATGAATCCCATATCAAGCATGCGATCAGCCTCATCAAACACCAAGGCATTAATGCTTGAAAGCTTAATACTGCCTTTAATCACATGATCAAGTAAGCGCCCAGGTGTTGCTACCACAAGCTGTGCGCCTTTTATGGCTTTGATCTGTGGCCCAATACTGGCACCGCCATAAGCAAGTGCTGCTTTAATTGCGGTGTTAGCACCATAGCGCTCTACACTTGCAAATACTTGCTGAGCAAGCTCGCGAGTTGGCGTTAAAATAAGTATTTTAACCGTGTCAGGGAGTACCTTTTCAGATAACAAATTATGCAGTAGAGGTAACACAAACGCAGCGGTTTTACCTGTTCCTGTTTGTGCACTGCCCATCACGTCAGCGCCCGATAAAATAAGCGGGATTGTCTGCGCTTGAATTGCAGTTGGGGTTTGATAATTTTCCGCTTGCAGAGCTTCTAAAAGTTCGGGGGCAAGGTTTAATTCTGAAAAAGTCGCTACTGACATGATATGAAGTACATTGGCTATAAAGCGAGTATTGTACGCACATGGCCACAAACAAAAAAGGCGCTAATGCGCCTTTTATCTAAAACAGTACAATTAAGCGTGGTTTAGTGTACTTTTACGTTGATTATAAAAACTAATTAATTCATCAACCGTTGCTTGGCAGTACTCGCGAATGCCAGAAACAACCATGTGCTTTTCACCTGAACCGACTTTCTCACCATTTTCTAGTAAATTAAATCGTAAGATAATTTTTCCGCGTTTGCCTGTGTAAGTGAAATCAGGTTCAACAAACTCAAGCTCTGGCTCTTCAATATCAAGACGCTCTAGATTAATTAGCATTGATTCATAAATAACCATAGGTCTTGCAGGGTTAATCATTACATCTTGTTTCGCCATTAATGGGATAATAACATGCGGAAATGCGGCACCTGAAAACTCAACATAGTTCTTAATCAAACTATTTGTAAGTTTAGCGCATTGGCTTACAGCCCCTTCACGCTTCACTTTAAGCATGATTTTATCACCATCAGTAATGGCAAATTCATCAGCCCCAGCAGGAAAAGTTAATTGCGATGTTTCATCCACCATGCCTGCAAAAGTGAATTCCATTTTCTCACTGATGCCGTATTGGTTTAATACAAGTGAAAAAAGAAGATCACCGGGTACACAAAACTTTTTTGCGTCGATGTCGTGAAGTGGATTGAAATCATCCGCTACAGACTTAGCAAAACGACTTCCCTGCTCACGAGAGATAGAAACATAATCAGCGTGCTGCTGATAATAAGGACTTAACATAATTGTTCACTGCTTAAACTACTTATAACCTGACTATTCTACCAGAAAAAATGGGGAGAGAGGTCGAATCTGTTCACAATTCAACGTTTAAGAACAAAAAACATAAGAGTGCTTAGAAAACACTCTGGGCGATCTTGTATCTTTTTGTACACAACCGTTACTAAATAAAAACTGACGAACTATTTCCACACAAAATCATTTAATAAAAAATCAACTAAGGCATTAACATGAGTATTTTTCCATGCATAGCTTAAATGGTGATAACCACCTACTGAAGTAGATGGTTTAGAGGCGAAAACAATAAAGCCGAGCTGAGCTCGGCTTTATTGTAGATTGCATAGTAAAGCTATGCTTGTGGATAATCCCGATAAGCACGCTCAATATTTTTCGCTTGCTTCTTCGATACACCAATATGCGCGAGTGCCACACGTAAACGTGCACGTGAAAGGTCAGAACCTAAAATTTCCATCGCATCAAGAACCGATGTTGATGAAGTCTTCCCTGTGATAGCCACAAAAATTGGCTCAAGGAAGTCTTTAATCTTCAATTCATGGAAAGTTGCAACCGCTTTTGCAATCGCAAAAATCTCTGACTTCTCCCAGCTGCGTAAGCCTTCAAGTTGCCAGATAAAGAACTGTAATGCTTGGCGAGTTACATCTTCACCCGCTTTACCTGCCGTTAATAGCGCAGGGTCGTAACTTGGAATACCACCCACAAAGTGACCCGCAAGGTCAACCATGTCTGAAAGCGTATTAATACGTGTTTTTGCTTCTGGTAATACTTTAGCGAATAGCTCAGAATTAAATTTCCAATCAACAAAACGTTGCATTAGTTCTGCATCAGATAAATTCTCACGGATCCACATACCGTTTAACCAGCTAAGCTTATCCACGTCGAAAATAGGCCCACCCAGTGATACACGCTTCATATCAAAGTGTTCAATCATCTCATCTAAGGTGAACTTTTCACGCTCATCAGGCATTGACCAACCCATACGGCCTAAATAGTTTAATAGCGCCTCTGGTAGGTAACCCATTTCTTTATAGTAATTGATTGAAGTTGGGTTTTTACGTTTCGATAATTTTGACTTATCTGGGTTACGTAGTAACGGTAAGTGGCCAAGTACTGGCGCTTCCCAACCGAAGTCTTCGTATAATTTTAATAGCTTAGGCGCTGAGTTGATCCACTCTTCACCACGGAAGATATGGCTAATTTGCATGTGGTGATCATCAACAACGTTAGCAAGGAAGTATGTTGGGAAGCCATCTGCTTTAAGTAGCACTTGCATGTCTACGTTTTCCCATGGGATCTCAATTTCGCCACGTAGGTAGTCGTTAAACTTAAACGTGCCCTCACTTGGGATCTTCATACGTATTACGTATGGCTTACCTGCTTCAAGGTTCGCTTTGATTTCGTCTTCTGAAAGATTTAAACCACGACCATCGTATTTAGGGCGTAGGCCTTCGGCCATTTGCTCTTCACGCATTTGGTCTAGCTCTTCGCTGGTTGCAAAACAGTAAAATGCTTTACCCTGTTCAACTAACTGATGCGCAAATTTCTTATATAAATCGCTACGCTCAGATTGACGGTATGGACCAAACTCACCGCCCACATCTGGACCATGATCCCAGTTTAAGCCTAACCATTGTAAGCTATCCATAATAGCTTGCTCTGATTCTGGTGTACTACGAACTTGGTCTGTATCTTCAATACGTAACACAAACTCACCGCCTTGCTGCTTAGCAAAACAGTAGTTAAATAATGCGATGTATGCAGTACCTAGGTGCGGGTCACCTGTTGGTGACGGAGCAACACGGGTGCGAATTGTCATGGTTATATCTCTCAAAAGACAATTAAAAATTTGCCAAATGCTAGCACAGCACGGGCTATAATCGAAGTGAAAAGCCGCTTTATGCAGCGACTTTATCTAAATAAGCAATGATATCGTTTGATTCGTACAACCAAGTTACTTGGCCGTTTTCTTCAATACGTAAACAAGGTACTTTAATTTTTCCACCCTGCTCGTGTAACTCTTGACGAAATTGCTGGTTACCTTTCGCATCACGGGTTTCAATGGCTAAGCCTTGACGCTTAATAGCACGACGTACTTTTACGCAAAAAGGACATGCTTTGAATTGGTACAATTTAAATTGCGATGTCACTGAATCAAGTGCAGCTTGCTCAGCCGCAGGACGTTTTTTACTGCGTGGTGTAAAAATAAAATCAAAGAATAAAATAATGCGACCGAGTAACCAACGAACAAACTTCATGTAAAATCTCATACTGATTAAAATTGATGGTGGGCAATTTTAACACAGCAATAATCGCGACAACAGATTCAAAAAAGCTCTATTGAGTCATCAGGGCGTTTGCTCTCTTGAATCCCTAGCTCAGCGTACGATGTTACCTGATTACGACCATTATTTTTAGAATGATATAGTGCAACATCTGCTTTTTGAACAAGGCTTGCGACCATTTCAAACTCACAAATAGGTAAAAAACCGCAACTGACGGTTAGATTTCCAACTTGAGGAAAAGGATACTCTGCGACACAAGCACGAAAACGATTAAGTGCATTGCGCGCATCTGTTTCATCAGACGCTTGAAACAAAACAGTAAATTCCTCACCACCGTAACGAAAAACATAGTCTTCAATGCGAAAATTATTTTTAAGCAATTGGGCTACCAGTAAAATAACTTCATCACCAATAACATGACCAAAATTATCATTAACACGTTTAAAATGATCAATGTCCACCATCGCCAGATACCAGTGAGGATGGTATTGATGATCTTTTGGCTCAAGTGTCGCTTCTGCTGCGATATCAATCACTTTTTTATCAAAGGTTTGTCTATTTAATAGCTCAGTAAGGGGATCTAATTTAGACTTGTGTAGCAATGACAATTGGTTAGCATAGATATTTAGCATATAAATGGCTAACATACTTGAGCGATCTGAAAGCTCTTTTTCAGACTCTATCACCAGCACACCCATCACATTTCCTATATGGTAAATGGGCACATAGGTAGAAATAACCCCATAATTGCGGCTAATGCGAATTTTGTTGCGACTGACTTTCTCTATTAACTCACTTACTTCATGCTCATTTAACTCTTCAATAACTGAGTCTTTGTTAAGTAAACGAGCTGGTAGCCCAGGTTTGAATAACTTGTTCACATAAATAGCGAACCGTGAAAACTCTTCGAGCTCCGTCACCGCATTGATAAGCGCCTGATCAAGTTCAGGCTCTTCTTCTTGTTGCGTTATTGAGATTATCCAGTCATGTCCGCAAGCGTTTGCTGGCATTTAGAAAGCCCCCTAAACTAACTATAACTTTAGTCTAGTTAACTTTATAAAAATTACTAAAAAACTACAGTAAAATCATATCATCTCGATGGATAACTTCACTGCTGGGTGCAAATGCAAGTAGTTCGGTTATTTGCGATGAATGGCAGCCTTTAATTTGATCAATTTCTTGGTGGTTAAAATTAACAAGACCTTTAGCAATACACTGCCCTTGATTAGACACTACTTCAATCACATCACCGCGCTCAAACTGTCCTCGCACAGTCTTTACACCTTTTGCTAGTAAGCTCGCGCCACGCTCTTTAAGCGCAAGGCTTGCACCATCGTCAATCACTAATTGCCCCGTACTTTTAGGCCCTGCAAGTAACCACTTTTTGCGGCCATCTTTTGGCGCTGTAAGTTTTAAAAAACGTGTACCAGGAAGCTTGTCGGCCATGCAATTTAAAATCACATTTTTGCCCACACCTTTGGCAATAATCACCTCAACACCCGCGCGACGTGCAATATCGGCAGCTTGCAGCTTGGTTGCCATACCACCGGTTCCAAGTGTTGTACCACTGCCACCAGCAAGCTCTCTGAGTTCATCATTAATATGCTCAACTTCGTTGATAAGTGTTGCATTGGCATCAGAGCGAGGATCGCCAGTAAATAGCCCTTCTTGGTCAGTTAACAGTAACAGCTTTTCCGCATTTGCTAAAATCGCGACTAAAGCAGATAAGTTATCGTTATCACCGACTTTAATTTCGGCGGTGGCCACGGCGTCATTCTCGTTAATAATTGGCACCACATTGTGAGCAAGTAGCGCATTTAAGGTATCGCGAGCGTTTAAATAACGTTCACGGTCTTCTACATCGGCGCGAGTCAGTAGCATTTGCCCAACATTCACACCATATAAAGCAAACAAGCTCTGCCAAATATGAATAAGCTGCCCTTGACCAATTGCGGCCAGCATTTGTTTTTCAATCAAAGAACGGCCACAGGGGGTAACTAGTTGCTCGCGTCCAGCAGCAACCGCGCCACTTGATACTAAAACAACCTGATAACCCTGTTTTTTTAATTCGCAACATTGGCGAACAAGTTCAACCATATGTGCTTTATCTAATTTGTCTGTACCGCCAGTCAATACACTTGTACCTAGCTTTACAACAACGACGTGTGGCCTTTGCATGTGTGTTTTAAAGTCTGTAATAAATAATAGAGAATTTATATATACCAGTTAACAGTTTTTGAACAAGTAAAAAAAATTCATGCTAGGATCACGCTCTCGTTTTTTACTCAATATCGACACCTATGCCAGCCAGTATATGCTTAATCATCGCGACCTTTTTATGGGGTAGCTCTTACATTGCGTTAAAGCACGCAATCAATGTTTACGACCCTGTGTTAGTGATTTTTTTAAGAATGCTAACCACATTACTGATTTGTTTATGTTTATGGCGCTATGTGATCCGCTTTGAGTTTAAACAAGGTG
This sequence comes from Pseudoalteromonas arabiensis, assembly GCF_001550155.1. Classification (GTDB taxonomy): domain Bacteria; phylum Pseudomonadota; class Gammaproteobacteria; order Enterobacterales; family Alteromonadaceae; genus Pseudoalteromonas; species Pseudoalteromonas arabiensis. The sequence goes on along the minus strand of NZ_LRUF01000024.1, from coordinate 45,497 downwards.
ACTGGAAGTATTTAATTGGTATGTCATTAGCTGAACCCTGTTTTTATTATTTATTTGAAGGGCATGCCCTTGAATACACGTCAGCATCACAAGCAGGGGTAATCGTCTCTTGTTTACCAATTATTGTCGCCATTTTGGCGTTCTTAATATTAAAAGAGTACATCAGTAAAGCTATTGTCGTTGGTTTTACCTTGTGTATTGGTGGCAGTATTTTATTAACGCTGTTATCACCAAGCACTGAACAAGCCCCTAATCCACTACTTGGTAACTTTTTAGAACTGATGGCGATGGTGTGCGCCGCCTTTTATACCGTAAGCGTAAAACACTTAGTGACACGCTATTCACCCCTTACCTTAATTGCAATTCAAGGTTTTAGTGGTAGCTTGTTCTTTGCGCCTTTTTTATTTTTTATCGAACTACCGAGCGAAAATCAGCATGATTTAAGTGCCCTATTGAGCATTCTATATTTAGGCTCATGTGTCACGTTAGGTGGCTATGGCATGTACAATTACGCCATCAGTAAAGTGTCGGTATTAACAGCTGCCGCCTACTCTAACCTCATTCCTATTTTTGCGTTAATTTTGTCAGCCATCCTACTAGGCGAAGTACTAACTGTGTGGCAATGGGTGAGTATTGCGGTGGTATTCGCCGGTGTTATTGTTAGTCAACGTCATCAAGAGCTCAAAGTTGACGTAGACGACGATAATTTATCAGCGGATACCAATAGCCTAAATTCAGTTCCTGACGCTAACGAATCAAAAGGATAACAGGTTAATAAATAAAGGCCTGATTGCGCTAAAAAGCCCTGTTCGCTTTGATGAATAACATCAATGCTGCGAACTTGATAGTGTTCAACCTGGCCATTTTGCAACTGCATAGAGAATTGCTCACCTACAGCGACATGTTTTAGAAATGCAAAGTGGGTGTCGTTATGACCGGCAATCACTACCCCATTTTTGCTGCCAAGTTCTCCACTTGGTAAAAAGTGCCCAGGGGCAAACGCGAGGTTTCGCCCCGACGCACCAGCAAGTACCGTCAACTCTTGCTGCTGACTTGGCCAATTTATGCGCGCGGTGACATAACCATCGGCGTAAAACCAAGGCCTCACTTGCTCATTAGGTCTTTGCAAAGCTTGCTGCCAAGCCGACTCAATTAGCGTCTGCGCAAGCCAAGCTTTCGCCTGCATATAACCGCCATTGGCAAGTAATGCGATGCCAAGTAAGGCGCTGCAAACTGGCAACGCTTTTTTTAGCGTCGCCATTGCCATAACCCCGAAAAAGCAAGTAACAGTAACCCAAGTAGCATAAATACGCGGCTTTGTCCGTCGGTTTGCGGTAGCGTCATGCCGTTAGGGAGTTTGTTGGCTACTTGCATTGAACGCTCTGCAATCTCATTACCCGCATAGTTATCAACCGCAATAAAGGCTGTAAAAGGGCTGAGCAAATGGTGCTGAAGTGCCAATGCTTCAACTTCTGCGCGCACCGCATCCTTTTCGTTATAAAGCAGCAGTGACTTAATTTTTTGTCTTGCCCAGAGTCTAGCGATACCTTCACCGTTTGCAGCATTGGCCGTTGCTAAGTTAATGGTCATGGGTCCTGTGTTTGTTTGCCCTTTTAATGTTAAGTGCTGACTGCCATCAAGCTTCATGGCAACCAAAACCGGCTCTGAAAAATACAAGTCAGGTAACGGCGAAGGCCAGTATTCAAGTGCTGCTTTATCGCCTTCAAACGCAAGCTCTGTAACAGCAGGATGTGCCAGCTTATCAAAAAGCAGCTGCATTTTTGGCTGTACTTGACTAGTGCTACTAATAAAAGTAAAAGTACCACGGCCAATATCAGCCGCTCTGGTCATAAAAAAGCTATTAGGCGCACTGCCAATACCCACAGTAAAAAGCCTGCTGTCACCCAAGTCAGATTGAATTTGCTTAAATAACTGCGTTTCGTTACCCACACTGCCATCGGTTAAAAACACCACTTGGCGTACAAAGCCATCATGCTGTTTGCCATCAAGTACCTGCGTCAGTGCTTTTGCGATTTCGGTGCCACCATCTGCTTGAAGGCCATAAATAAAGCGTTCAGCGCGGCGAATATTAAAATCATTAGCAATCATCGGCGTGTCACTTAATAGCGAGACTTCGTTATCAAAACCTATGACATTAAAACTGTCATTTTCATCCAGTAACGATAAGGCATAAAACAAGGCCTGCCTTGCCTGCTCCATAGATTGACCATGCATTGAACCTGAGGTATCAACAACAAACACCATCTCACGGGGAAGCCGTGCTTGCGAGGTAAAGTGATCGCTTGGCGGCACTAGCATTAATAAGCCATACTCTTGCCCTGCGACTGTTTCGGTAAAAAATGCAGCCTGTGAGTGAGCTTTATCAAGGGGTTTAAATGTTAGCTGAAAGTCTCTATCCATCGGAATGTCACGATTAAGCGATAATTGATAACGGCCAAAACTCGGGTTATCGACTTGCATACCGTCTAAGTTGGCGTTGATGTAACTAAGCTCTAGGCCAATATCCATCGAAATTGCAAGGTTTAGGCTCGCATCAGACTCTTGGCTTTTAGCATGGTGAAAAACAGGTTTTAGCCAAGCTGATGCCACTTGCTCTGTGTCAGTTGTTGGCTCAAACTTTTTCTCTGTATTAACTGTTTGCTGAAGATCTGCCGTTAAAGGTTCGTATCGCGGCGTAATAGTGGTCGGAAAACGCAACGAAAATACACCATCACGAAAACCGATGATCTCTTGGTATTGCAAGGTAATTTCAATTTCTTCCCCTGCTCCAAGATTTGCCACATCAGTAGAGAAAATATTAGCACGTTGCTGGCGCACTAAAGCGGCACGTTTACCCTGCTTTTGAGCTTGCACAAATTGCTGTTCAGCCTGCTGCTTAAGCGTAATATTGCCTGTGATAATGCGCTCACCAATTTGCATTTGCATGGCATGCACAGCACTTTCATCAGGTAACGGAAACACATAGCGGGCATTGACCGCAAATGGATGTGGGTTTTGATAACGTTGTTTAACAACAACATGATTAATCAGCCCCGTGAGTGTCATAGTGACATCGTTTTTCACTAGTAACCCCGACGACACCTGTCTATTTGAGTCATCATAAAAACGCAATTCGGCACTAGCGTTAGCAGCGAACACAGGGCTAACAGCATAACCTAACAGCAGGATGAAAAGGCTCATATACATGAGCCTTTTGGTACGTTTACTCAACATAATTAGTCACTCCATCGACCGATGAATTAGTGGTTACTTTGCGCTGTACGCAAACTACTTTGTGTCACAGGGCGCGTCGTCAATGTTACGCGGCGGTCAAAGATGTTGTCTTCGTAGTTATTTGAATCAGCAACACTTTGCTGCTCACCAAAGGCGGTTGCAGTTAAGCGGGTATGCGGCACGCCTTGTTTAATTAAGTAGCTTTGCACGGCATTTACACGCTGCTTTGAAAGCATTAAATTAGCCAACTCATCACCGCGCTGATCTGCAAAGCCATTTAAATCGATAGCCAGATTTGGCTGGGCAATCAGTAACTGAGCTACTTTGTCGAGTTGATTAGCAAAGTGCGGGGCAATTTCACTAGAGCCCGTTTTAAACTGCACCGTCATGGCCAGTAAAGTATTAAGCTGGGCTTGTAGTAACTGCTCTTTTTCATCCGCTAATAATTCAAGCTGCTCACTTAGGGCGGCGTTATCGGCTATCACTTGTTGGTAATCTGCGGTTTGCTCTTTCATTACGACTAATGCGTGAGCTTGTTCATCAATGGTGTTTTCTGCCGCTTCTTTTTCACCAATTAAGCCGCCTGCAAATGCGCCCACAAACGCGCCAATTGGACCGCCGACTAAGCCGCCAACTACGGCACCAGCACTAAGGCCTATCGCTGTTTCTTTTGGTGTATCTTGCTTTGTTTGATTTGCAGCAACCGCATACTGTGTTGTTGATAAAGCAGTGGTAATGACAGCGGCAATAATTAATTTTTTCATGGTTTAATCCTTTTTTACTTAATTGCTTGGCAACATTGGTTGGTGTTGCGAACTTGGTATGGAGCTATTAAAACAAGTCGAAATGGCAATAAAGGGGATCAAAAAAGGCAAACTGCTGAGCAATTGTGGCAGAAAAATGGCAATCGCATTTTTGCCAGTACGCAAGGCAAAAAATTAGGTATAGTTCGCTATAGAAAGAATTTAAGTAAGTATTAACAATGAAGAAAATAGCAATCGTTGAAGATGAAACAGCAATCCGCGAAAACTACACAGAAATGCTCAGTGCTCAGGGCTATGAGGTGGTAGGTTTTGCTGACAGAGCAAGTGCTGAACTGGCATTTAGTCAATCTTTACCAGACTTAGCCATTGTTGATATTGGTCTTGGCCATGAAGTAGATGGTGGTTTTTTACTTTGCCAAACTCTACGCAGCCTTTCTAAAACTTTACCGATTATATTTTTAACCGCTCGCGATAGCGAAATTGATACCGTGTGTGGCCTGCGCATGGGTGCCGACGACTATTTAACCAAAGACATCAGCATGGCGCATCTTGCTGCGCGAATTGGCGCACTATTTAGACGCCTCGATGCATTTGATCAACCCGCCGATCAAACCGCTCTTTTGCATCGCGGCACGTTAAAGTTAGATACCCAACGCATGCAGGTTTTTTGGCAAGAGCAACTGGTTGATTTAACTGTAACAGAATTTTGGATGGTGCATTCACTTGCGCAGCGTCCAGGTCATGTTAAAAGCCGTAACGAATTAATGAGTGATGCGAAAATTTATGTTGATGACAGTACGATTACCTCGCACGTAAAACGCATTCGAAAAAAATTTATTGCTTTAGATGATGCATTTGACTGCATTGATACAGTTTACGGTATGGGTTATCGCTGGGAGCAAGCTTAATGCTGCGTTTGGGGCTTAGAACAAAGTTTATTTTCTTATCCTGCTTTTTATTTTTATTACCTTGGCTTGGCTATGAGTATGTGTGGGAAATGGAAAAGTTCTTAAGGCAAGGGCAAGAAAAAACCTTAGTGGGCACAACACGTGCACTCGCCACCGCATTACATGAGCGCCCCGCTTTGTTTGACTCGCAAACCAACTTTTTAGATCAAGTGGTAAAAGGCCGTGATTTATACGCTTACAACCTAAATAACCCGATTCAACTTGATGGTAAACTGTCGGAGTGGCAGCCTTATCAAAGCTTATTTTGGCATTATGATAAGCGCTACTTACAAAGTTTAAGCAATGATCATCAACAGAGTGATCTTAGTTTTGATCACATGGTGGGCAAATACGAAAACTACCTTTATGCGGCGTTTAAAGTCACAGACAGCTCTTTGGTGTATCGTGCTAAAAATGTGCTTAGCTTTACCCGCAACGATCACTTACAGATCATGTTAAAAACACCTGCAGGTGAATTTAAACGTTATGTGGTGGCTGCCCGTCAAGATGGTTGGGTCAATGCCTTTGATGCTTCAACACAACAGCCGGTCACTAAAATTCAGGGGTATTTTAAAAGCACCGACACGGGGTATAACATAGAGCTGCGTTTTCCACTTTCGATGTTAGGTAATAAGCTCGGTTTTGCGATTGAAGATTGGGATGAAGGCAAAACTGAGCCTCAGCTTATGTCGACCTCAAACCTACAAAATCCCAATGATATCGGCTCTGTTTTAGTGCCTTCGCCAGAAATTAACCGTATTTTGAAAGGCATGGGCCACAGTGGCAGTCGAATTTGGGTCGTCGATAACCATCATCGTGTACTTGCGCAATCAGGCTCAATTCATCATGCCGATGGCGTTTGGGCAGATGGCCTAAAAGATGCGCCCGCAACAACGTGGTGGCAACGCTTTGAGCAAGATTATTTGCATCCTCTTTACTATAAAATATTAACTCGCCCAGAAAATGAATTTATTGATACCTTACATGATGTCGCTGCGATGCAAGGTACTCATATAGCCAGTGCTTTAAATGGTAAACCCGCATCATCATGGCGCTTAACCCCAGATAACAAAGCCGTTATTTTATCTGCTGCCTACCCTATTTGGATCCAAGATAAAGTGATTGGTGCAGTAATCGCAGAAGAAACCACCAATGGCGTGCGCACTCTGCGTAATAAGTCGCTAGAGAAGCTATTTAATGTCATTTTAGCGGTGATGCTTGTGGGCACTGTGACCCTGTTCTTTTTTGCGTCACGAATTTCCAGCCGTATTCGCCGCCTGCGTGATAATGCCGAACAAGCCATTGATGCCCAAGGGCGTATTACTGGCAAAATAACCTATGCCGATTCGAATGATGAAATTGGTGACCTTTCTCGTAGCTTTGCCAATATTGTTAGTCGTTTAAGTGGTTATACTGATTACTTAGAAAATATGTCATCACGACTCTCCCATGAACTACGCACGCCTGTGGCTGTTGTTCGCTCATCACTTGAAAACTTACAGATGCAGCCGCAATCTGAATTGAGTCAAAAATACCTCGACCGTGCCAGTGAAGGGGTTGAGCGGTTGGGTAAAATTATTACCACCATGAGCGAAGCAACGCGTCTTGAACAAAGTATTCAAAGCGCCGAAGCTGAAGAATTTGATCTGAGCAAGGTGATCACAGGCTGCATGCAGGGCTATCAAATAACCTATGGTGAAAGCCTATTTACCTTGTCGCTTTGTAAAGAGCCGTTAAATGTCAGTGGCGCACCCGAGTTTATCGCTCAATTGCTTGATAAGCTCATCAACAATGCACTTGAGTTTAAAACTTCACAAAGCACAATTTCAGTCAGCTTAATCAAGCAAGAGCAACATGCATTATTAAAAATCAGCAACCAAGGACCTCTGCTACCTGACGGTTTAGTTGAACACATTTTCGACTCAATGGTCTCGGTGAGAAGTCAGCAACATCAACAGCAGCCCCACTTAGGCTTAGGTCTTTATATTGTAAGGCTTATTTGTGATTACCATCACGGTAAAGTAGCCGCTGAAAATTTAGATGATGGCACGGGTGTTGTGTTTACTGTGGAGCTGCCTATTAAATAAGCGAATTTGTGTTACATATGATTACAGTTTAATGACGCATTATTCACCGATAATTCAGCTTCAACTGCTTAGTATTTGTCGTATAAATGGCAAATTCGACATTAAGGGGGGTATCATGCAGTCTGGATTACAACGCGAGGAAATAGAGTTTATTATGGGACTGTATAACTGTAATGATACAGCCGACAAACCAGTCAAACCTAAAAAGCCAGTAAAAAAAGCGGCCAATAAAAAAATTGATGCAGCGCAATATAAGTCACCAAGTTATTTGACCTAATCAATCTTAGCTCATTACAATAGCGCACCTTTGCAATGTGACGCTTTGTTATGAAAAAACACTCTCCAAAAAAAGAACTGATCTTACTGCCTGTTTTATTCGTCGCTATTCTGCTTTGTGTCGTAGGACACTTCTTACTTCAGCCAAATTATCAAGACAATCATACAGTGGAGTATTTACTAGCTGCATTGCCTTTTGCTTTATTTGGCCTAGTGATTATCGCCTTTAAAATTGCTAGTAAAAGCGATAATCAGGATTAGTTTATAAAACGTGATAACCAAACCAATCCGGTTTCATTGCTTGTGATTGCCCGCTTGGAGTTAACTTGATTGATAAGTGACTATCGAGCAAGTCAATCGCAAAACAATCATCGACATCGTGTAAATCATCCTTATGGAGATGGCTTAGCCCTGCAAGTAAAGACTCTTTTGCACGTTGTTTAGCTTCTTCACTGCTGCGAGCAACATAAAGTGCAAAATCATGCTGCTCTGCCAACCTATCAGCACGATAGGCACCTAGATTCACAAAATATAGTTTTTCAGGTTGTGCGTGCGCTTCTTCAACAACCTCTACCTTGTATCCATCAATGTGCTGGATTTGCATGTAACTATCCATGTGCACATTGTTTTTATCACCGACCCACTGTGCTTTTAATTTTGAGTATGTTTGTTCAATTGTACTTCCCACCACAAATCGCACATCATGCATTTCTATGTGGCAACCTTGAATACGTCCACCAAGGTAGACTAAAAAAAGTGACATGAATTTTCCTTATGCTAGCTCTACATTAAGTTTTCTACATTAATGTTGTGTTTTTTTATTAGCTTATAAAAATCTGAACGGTTCCGTTTTGCAAGCTTAGCGGCCTCTGCGACATTGCCGGCTGCCATCTTTAAGGTATTGATTAGATAGTCGCGCTCAAACTCTTTTTTCGCATCATTCAGCGAAAGCGGTTCCGCAATACTTACATTACTATTGAGCGCAGACTCCACCAGCTGAGCAGAGATGACTCCGCCTGGCGTCAAGGCAACAACTTGTTCAATTACGTTTTGTAGTTGGCGAATATTACCCGGCCAATCATACCTCACTAGCGCATGCATCGCATCGCTTGCAAAGCGTTTTTCGTCTTGATTCATGCGCTTTGCTATCTGCCCTGCAAAATGCTGTGCCAGTAAGCTTATATCTTCACGGCGTTCACAAAGAGGTGGTAGCTTTAAATTAACAACGTTCAATCGATAATAAAGATCTTCTCTAAACTGTTGGTTATTTATCGCTTCAGGAAGGTTTTTATGGGTGGCAGATACAACTCTGACATCAATTGGAATTTCTTCTTGGAAACCAACAGGGCGAATCGTTTTCTCTTGTAATACGCGTAGTAACTTCACTTGTAAGTTCAGTGGCATATCACCAATTTCATCTAAAAACAGTGTGCCGCCTTGTGCTTGCTGAAATAAACCTTGGTGATCTTTCACAGCCCCTGTAAAGGCACCTTTTTTATGCCCGAATAATTCCGACTCTAATAGCTCACTGGGTACTGCACCGCAGTTAATCGCTACGAATGGACCGTCACTAACGTGGCTATGCTGATGGATTGCTTGCGCAAGTAGTTCTTTACCTGTGCCGCTGGCACCAGATATGAGTACGTTAACCTGTGTCGGCCCCAGTAACTTAACCTGTTCAAGTAAATGCAGCATCGCGCCGCTTCGCGTCACGATATTGGTTTGAGTGGGCGCTTCCTCGCCGTGCACGCCATGGATCTCTATTGCTTTTGCTAAGCTGTCAAATAACTCATCTTTATCAACAGGCTTTGTAATAAATGCAAAAATCCCCTGCTTTGTCGCCTCGACTGCATCAGGAATCGAACCATGCGCTGTCATCATAATGACAGGCATAGATGGGTAGCGGCTTTGCAACTGACGATGCAACGCCATCCCGTCCATTTCGTCCATTCTTAAATCGGTAATTACCGCGTCGTAGGTTTTACTTTTAAGTTCTTGAAGAGCCACAATGCCACTTTCAGCAGTACTCACTTGATAGCCTTTAGACTCGATTCTTATTGCTAACAGCTTTAATAAACTCGCGTCATCATCCACTAGTAACACGCGAGGTTTACTTACTTCATTCATACTTACTGCTCCTTAGTCTCTTCGCGAAGAAGAAGTTGCTGCTCAATCGTAGCCAGTGACGACAGTGTTTTTTCCATTTTTTCGGTTAATGCTTGCTTTGCTTGTTTCGCTTTTAAATGCTGCTTAACACTTTGCTTTTGAAGCCAAAAGTACTGCTTTATATCATCTGGCCAATAGTAAGCTTGATCTGTTTTGTCTAGTAAAGCCAACGTTTTTTCTGGGTTTGCTTCGCTCTCTAGACACAGTGATTTAAACAACGCTTTGATTTCTTTTTCACCGACATAACTTACTTTTTTATGTGTGTTTTTATAGCCTCCGCATTGCTGGGCATGCCAAGCAATAACAATATTTGCAGGTGGATACATTGGCTCACTTTTCGGACGCGGCTTGGGATTTGGCTCTCCCTCTTCGGGTGTTACATGTTTTTTATTAACTACTTGCTGCGTTTGCTCTGTTACAGGCTTAGGTTCTAGCAACGAACAGCCCGAGAGCATTAGTGCAGCAATCATCATAAAATTGGCTTTATTAGCTAAGCCCATATCAGTTAACTCCCTGGGTTAATTGAATTGGTAATATTACGGTAAAACAGCAGCCATGCGGGTCGTTGTCTTCAAGCTTTAGTTCACCGTTTAATTGTTCAACTGTTTCTTTCACAATAGTAAGTCCTAAGCCACTGCCCATCTCAGCTTGGTTTTTGGCATTCTTACCTTGATAAAATGCACCAAAAATAGACATTTTTTCGGATTCATCGACACCAATGCCAAGATCGCTCACCGACACCATAAGCTTACTGTGTTTAAATGTCACCTTAATGGTAACTGCTTCTTTTTCTGGTGAAAATTTTAATGCGTTGGAAATAAGCTGCACTAAAATCATTTCTAATAATTCCGTTGAAATATAAAGAGAGCGACTAGGTAACTCATTTAACCAAAGCAACGATTGGTCTCGCGCTATTAGGCGATGTTCAAAATGTCGCTCTATTTTGCTCATCATCACCGAAAAGTCTAATTCGGTGATGCTCTCCTTACTGGTGCGAATTGCATTATAATTTAAAAGGCTTTCAATCATAATGCGTAACCGCGCCATACTTTGCGTAATAAGCTCTAATACTGCTTGCTGCTCTGCATTAATAGGTCCAACTATTTCATCAACAAGTAGATCTGTTCCTTCAACCATAGAAGCCAATGGGGTTTTTAATTCATGTGTAACATGACGTAAGAATGTATCTTTTTGCTGTTCAAGCATATGTAGTTGCGCTTGTACCCACTGTAACTTGTTGCCCAACTCAATCAACTCAGCAGAACCTTTAACAGAAATATTTTGTTGCCAATGTCCTTGTCCCAGTTTATCGATAACAGATGTCAATTCGCGTAAACGCCCACTGATCCGCCATAAAAACCCGCCACTCACCAGCAAAGTAATAGGGATCAATGCCAATAGCCAATTTATAAATGACGCTTGTAAGGTTTTTAAGTGTTGTTGGTTTTTCGTAATGCGTAATTCATTCTGATCACGTAGCCACACCGTTTGCTCTGCAATTAGTTTACTGGCTGGTGCAAACAGCTCACCATCTTGCTTTTGTTCATCTACTAAGTGTTGCTGAGCAAAGCTCAACACATCAGCTAGCTGCTGCCATTGGTTAACGTAATCTGGTGAGGGACTCAAAAAAATTAGCTCATCAATGCTTTGCAAAGATGACTGCCATTTATTTGCAATTAAGGTATCAAGTGATTCACTTTTCAACACCCAGTTTTGCCTCGTTGCTCGCTCAAGGCTATTTAGATCTTGCTTAAGACTATTAAATGTTTTGGTTACTAAGTAGTTATCGCTCACTATTTTTTGAGTGACAGCAAGCTGCTTGTTGAGCGCATTTAAAAATAGGATCACCACCAAAGATAAAGGCAATAACGATAAAAGAGTACTAAATACAAACTGCCCGATTAAGTTGGGACGCCAATCGAGTAGGTGTTTGAACTTGCTGCTAGCTTGCCTTTGCATAGGTTTCCTTCAAGGTGTGACAGGTATAAATTATCTATGAGCTAAGTTATACACTGGCTGAATTTTATCTGAAATTCAGCACTATTTTCACTAAAAAATCAATATCGTTGCAATTTGGAGACAAACTAAACAACTGATTTTAAAAGGTTAAATTTAAAAGTTTATTTTCCCGTTGCAAAAAAGACACAAAACCATGTAAGAATTTCTACCGACACACGCTCAAAAACACATAAAACATTGATAATTAAGAGATTTTAACTTTGGCATTGTTTTTGTATTAGAGTAAATAATTAATTTTCTTAGGAATTAAAATGAAGAAATTAGCCCTTGCTGTGCTGACGGCTGTGTGTTGTATCTCAACAGCGACTTATGCCCTTAATTTAAATGATTCTTTTAAAGAACTGGACAAAGACAGTAACGGTACTTTAAGTGAATCAGAGGCATCGGAAGACGCACTGTTACACGACAACTTTTCACAAATTGATACGAATCAAGATGGCCAAATTTCTTTTTCAGAATTTCAATTGTTTGTTCAATAGGAGATTGTAATGAAACAACTTATTGCCGCTTTCTCGCTGATGTTTTTAGTGATCAGCGCGACCGTTTTAGCATCACAAATGGATGTACGTTTCGCTAAATTTGATACGAATGCCGATGGTGAAATTTCGCTTACAGAAGCCACACAACATGAGGACTTACTGAAGCAGTTTGCTGATCTAGATAAAAATGACGATCAGGTTCTATCAGAGCAAGAGTTTGAGAAATTCAAACTTTAACGACTTAAAGTGTTTGCCATAATCCCTGAGGGAGTGTGTAAACGGATTTAATTTTGGGAATTAAATTATGGCAAGCACTTTCACTAACAAGGAGCGCAGTATGAAAATAGTCTCAGTTATTTCACTAATCCTTATTACATTTAGCTTTAATAGCTTTGCATTAGATGTAAAACAACGTTTTAATCATCTCGATAAGGATAAAGATGGCTATTTAAGCCCTGACGAACTTACGCCTCAGCCTCATCTTAAAAAGCGTATAAGTCAGTGGGATCAAGATAATGACAAGCGCATATCACTCCTTGAGTTTAAAAATTATTTAACAAGTAAGAGCTAACAAACAATGACAAGATTAACCATCACCAGCTTAGTTTCATGTTTTCTTTTTAGTACTATGAGCTTAGCCTCTGGCAGTATTGGTGAGAAGTTTAAACAACTTGATCGCAATGATGACGGCTATTTAAGTCGCTCTGAATCAGCACGAGACCCAGCACTTTGGTCTCGTTTTCAAAGTTACGATAAAGACAAAGATAACAAGTTATCGCTCGCAGAGTTTGAAGTTTACGCTAGCAAATAAATTGAGGGTGTGCCAAGCACCCTTCCCCTGCCATTTTTGTTCAAGTAGTTGCAGTTTATTACAACTCTGATACTGTTTTTATAAATCAATAAAAACAAGACAATTATGAAATTCATCATCGGCTTACTCGCATCAGCATCACTATCCTGTTTTGCAAACACAACGGTCATCTATAACGTCAATGGCTACACACCGACCTATAAAGGGGATACTAAGCAGTTTTCAACACTGGTTATTAAAGACGGCAAGGTGGTCAAAACAGGCAATGACTCCTTAAAAGCCAGTTATCCTGATGCAACGGCCCTAGATGGTGAACAGGCGACTTTACTACCTGGGCTTATTGACGCTCATGGCCATGTTATTGGCCTTGGTAATAACCTATCACAACTGGATGTTAGAAATACCCGTTCAGTTGATGAGGTAGGAAAAAAGCTCGCAGAATTTGCGAAAGATAAACAAGGCTGGATCATTGGTCGTGGCTGGAACCAAGAGCAATGGCCAGGCGCGCAATTTCCTACGGCAGCAGACTTAGACCGCTATGTAAAAGATAAGCCTGTGGTACTGTCTCGAGTTGATGGCCATGCGGTGTGGGTTAATTCGAAAGCCATGGCGCTTGCTGGTATCGAAAAAGACACTCGCTCTCCTACTGGTGGTGAAATTTTAAAACTGGATTCAGGGCTAGCTTCAGGTGTCTTCATTGATAAAGCAGAAACACTAATAACCCAACATGTACCAAAAGCAAGCCACGCCAGCATTAATACTGCTTTAGATAATGCAGGTAAACATTTGCTCAGCTTAGGCATTATATCAACTCATGATGCGGGTATTGATTATGATACGTGGCAAGTTTACAAAGAACGTGCCGAGCAAGGCACTCTACCGCTGAGAATTGTTGCTATGTTAAGCGCAAGCGACCCAAAACTAGACACCATGTTAAAAGCGGGTCGCTATAAAGATATGCATGACTACATGTCAATCAGAAGCGTGAAAGTATACGCCGATGGTGCGCTGGGTAGCCGTGGTGCTGCGCTAATTGATGAGTATGCTGATCGAAAAAATTACCATGGCTTAATGCTTGAAACACAGCAAAAACTCGAACAACTTTTCACCTTAAGCTTTGAAAATGGTTTCAGTGCGAACACCCATGCTATTGGTGATAAAGCGAACCGTATCGTATTAGATGCCTATGAAAAAGTATTTAAAAAATCTGGGGGGATTTTGTTACGTAACCGTATTGAGCATGCGCAGATTGTTACGCCCGACGATATTCCTCGCTTCAAATCACTAAAAATTATTCCCTCAATGCAACCTGTGCATGCCACGTCTGACATGCATATGGCTGAACAACGCTTGACCGATAAACAACTTACCGGTGCATATGCTTGGAAAACATTTTTAGAGCAAGGTTCAATTGTGGCTGCGGGCTCTGACTTCCCCGTGGAACTAGCTGACCCATTCGATGGTTTATATTCAGCCATTACTCGCATGGATCACAACCAGTTACCAAAAGGTGGTTGGCGGCCAAAAGAGCTATTATCGAGAGATGAAGCTTTGCGAGCGTTCACTTTAGGCGGCGCTTATGCTGCTCACCAAGAGTTTAAATTAGGCAGTTTAGAGCAAGGTAAATGGGCTGACTTTATTTTAATAAACAAAGACTACTTTACAGTTCCAGTTTCACAAATTCATGATATCAAGGTAAAGCAAACATGGATTGGTGGCGAACTAAAATATCAACGAGACCGCTAAACGGTCACTATTTAGCGTCAGTGGATGACTGACGCTTTAATTTAATAATATGGTAAATATTCACAAACGTCAGGAGTCCATTTGTGAATGCAACAGGAATGGCGTCAATTGCTATACCGTAACAAGTAAAAGCAATACATCCGGCCAAATTAAACCAACGCAGCTTAACCACATCACTCATTGTTAAAGAAGCGACCAACAAAGCAGACGCTAAATAGCCTAAATATTCCCAACTCAATTGTTCTCTCCTAGGCTTTAGGTTAGCATTAGAGCTTGTCATTTTTTTTGACTTACTCATTGCTACTTTAACAATGAAAATAAAAAAGCTAACTTACTGAAAACCTTATAAAGCACAGTGAATACTTTGCTTAAAATCATTAACACGGGAAATGAAGGTAAAAGCAAGGCATAGCCTAGCTAGCAAGTTAGCGTGAATTCTTAGAATCTTAATGCTAACGTCATTAAGGTGTAATAAATAGGACAATTGTCCGAAGAGCGGCGTTAATGTTTCAATATCATTTTTCAAGTTATCTCGTTGAGCAATTACTTACTTTTGCTGGAAGTCGTTACCAACAAGCAAAAAAAGAAGTGCTGATCCATCAAGATCAACCTCTGTCTAAACTTGTATTAGTTAGAAGCGGAACTGTGTCGCTTAGTTATGATGTGGGTAATGGCCGCAGACTCTTACTCGGCCAGCTTGATTGTAATAACACCTTGATTGGCGAGATTGAAGCGCTAAACAACTTACCCTGCATTTACACAGTGACCTGTTTTAGTGATGTGAGTTATAACTTAATTGAGCTAAAACATTGGCGCTCACTGTTGCTAGAAAAGCCAGAACTCAGCTTGTACACAGCACAAACTATTGCTGCTAAGTTTCAAGAGAATCAGAAAATAAATCTCGATAAACTCCTATTGCCACTGAGTTATAACATCGCAAAAGACTGTTTATTAAGGGCTGAGAATAATAACCCAACACTGCTACGCGCCTACCCTACGGTTAATGCAGAAGCCGAACGGTTCGCAACCACTGAACGTGCTTATCGCCGCGTAGTGACAGAGCTGGTAGAAAAAGGATTAATAGTAAGAAGCAATCAAGGACTCAAGGTTGTTGATATAGAAAAGCTAAGCAACTATGTTGATAGCTTTTCACAATTGTGAGTATGTACCTACATACTCACTTCAGCTAAGCGGTAATCTACTTATTTAATAGTAGATCTTGAATGTTTGCTAAGTCTGACTTGCCTTCAATAATTTCATCTGGCGTTAAACCTGACAGCTCATGAGGGAAAACTAACCACTCATCAGACTCATGAATATAATACTCAGGTACCATGTCTACTTTTGAGTTTTTAGGCTTGTAATATGGGCAAGCAACACGAATATCTCGCGGTAAATTTAAGCGCATTAATTCAGAAAGTTTTTCTTTTAAAGCAAAAATACTACGTCCAGAATCAAATACATCATCAACAATCAATAACGAGTCATCTGCGTCGGCATTTTCGATAATATAATGCAAACCATGTACTTTAATTTCTTTTGATTGCTGATTAATACCGTAATAAGACGATGTACGAACAGCAATATGGTCTGTCTCTATACCTTTGTAATCGTAGTACTCTTGTACTGCGATACCGATAGGAGCACCACCACGCCAAATACCAATGATGAAATCTGGACGAAAACCATCTTCATAAACTTTAGCAGCAACGCGAAACGAATCTTCAAGTAACTGCTGCGCAGTGATATAGCACTTATCTGACATAAATAGAGACCCCAGTGTGAATTGATCATTCAAGTGTAGTTAATGAAATTTAAACTAACCACTTGATGAGAAAATGTGGGGCGAGATTTTATACTAAATGATGAAAAAAATCTTGTATCAGTTTGTAAATCACATTAAAAAACAAAAAAGCGCCTAATAAAGGCGCTTTTGGTAATATACTTCGTGTAGTACTCAATTAAGCTTTTTCAAGCAACGTTCTAGCAACCGTGCGCATACCTTGTGTTGTAGCACCCGCGGCCCACTCACTCGTACTACCCATATTGAATGCTGCAGCAAGGTCAATGTGCACCCAACCTTTACCATCGTTAGGAACAAAGCGCGATAAGAAGCCAGCAGCATTTGACGCACCGCCGTAACCGCCGCCTTTTTGTGGGCGACTATTTGCTGTATCAGCATAAGGCGATGGGCAGTTTTGTTGGTGCCACTTTTCAAGAGGGAGTGGCCATGCTGCCTCCATTTCTTGCTCTGCAAAATCTTGTACTTCACGCACAAAGTCTTTATCAAGGCCAAATAATGCATTGTACTCTTGACCTACAGCCACAAGTGCAGCCCCAGTTAGCGTTGCCGCATCAATGATTAATGGTGCGCCAGTTTCACCCGCAGCCATTAAGCCATCAGCAAGTACTAAGCGGCCCTCAGCATCGGTATTAACAATTTCAACTGTTGTGCCATTTTTATAAGTAAGAATATCACCTAGTTTATAAGCATGACCTGAAATTAAATTTTCAGCACAACATAAAAACAGCTTAATGCGTTTATTCACGCCACGACTAATAGCAAGCGCTAAACCAGCAGTAACCGTTGCTGCACCGCCCATATCGCATTTCATACCAAGCATGCCTTCGCTTGCTTTAATTGAATAACCCCCCGAATCGAATGTGATCCCTTTACCCACAAGAGCAGCATCAACAGGGGCATTGTCGTCACCGGTTGGGTTGTAATCTAGCTCTAATAATACAGGTGGACGCTCACTACCACGGCCTACAGCGTGAATACCTATCCATTGATATTCTAAAAGTGCATCACCTTTAATGATTTGGTAACTAACGTGCTCAGGCGCTAATGACTGAATAAACTCAGCCGCTTTACCTGCCAAGCTTTCAGGAAAAATATCATCGGCAGTGCCGTTGATCATTTGGCGAGCCCATGTCGCTGATTTTGTTAATGCAGCCAGTTCATTGCTATCTGTTTTTGCGTTTTCGGCAAACTCAACTGCATCTAAATTTTTTGGCGATACAAAGCCTTGATAAAAAGCCCATTGTGTTTCAGTGCACCAAACATCACCCGTTAGAGCAACATTCTTTAAGCCTTGATTCGCTAACGTACGCGCTGCTTTTTGTACGTTTTTAAGTGTATCTTGCTCAGTTAAATGAACGGTTGCGCCTTGTTCAGTAAAAGAAAGAGAGGCTTTTTCACCCCAATGCGCGGCAGCACCCTGCTCGCTAAGTTGAACTAAAAATTTTTCCGACATGTTAGAATACTCTTTGCGCTGAAAATTGTTTATCGAGTTTACTACAGCGAACGCGACATCCCAACCGCTTGCGATAAATAACCTTTACTAAACAGACTAAGGGTGCATTCTATGTCGCTATTCATTTACAATGAACGAACGCGTTTAATCAAAACAAAATTATGCATTTTTTACCACCTTTACAATCTGCTAAATTGCTCAAACGCTATAAACGTTTTTTAGCGGATCTTGAGCTAGAAACTGGCGAGCAATTTACCGCCCACTGTGCCAATACAGGAAAGATGACTGGTTGTGCTGAGCCTGGGTTTAGCGCTTATTACTCAACCAGTGATAACAAAAAACGAAAATACCCACACTCTTTACAGCTTACTAAAAATCATTTCGGACAGTTAATTTGCGTTAATACCGCAATAGCCAATCAAGTGGTGCATGAAGCATTAACACATAATGTAATAAAAGAGCTTTGCGACTACAGCACAATTCAAGCTGAAGTAAAATATGGGCAAGAGAACAGTCGTATCGATTTTTTACTCACCGCTAATGACAAAGCAAATTGCTACGTTGAAGTAAAGTCGGTGACATTACTAAGTGAAGATAACCCCCAATCAGGACAAGGCTATTTTCCCGATGCGCAAACAGTTCGTGGCCAAAAACATATCAGAGAACTTATCGAAATGGTGCAACAAGGGCATCGCGCCGTATTACTTTTTGCTGTGCTACACGAAGGAATTAGCCAAGTCAGTGGTGCCAAGCATATTGATGAAACGTATTGTTCGTTATTAACACAAGCCATTGATTGCGGTGTTGAGGTGTATGCTTATAAAGCTGATATCTCGGCCAGTGCTATTGCACTGACCGAGCAAGTTCCATTTATTGCTTAGTCATTGAAATATCTATTTCATCAATTAAGTTAAGTGCAATATCAGCCTCTTTGTAAAATAGAGGCCTCAACTTAGCCGTTTGCGAATAATAACGACTTTGATCATCAAAATGCTCTGAACGTGAGTCAGAACTTTGCGACATAGTCAGTAATCCTTTTGCAACCGGCCCATCTTCAGTAAAGTTCATCACAAACATCCAACTTGAACCATAGTTCACTGGGTAACCTTGTGATGATAAATTAGAAGCCAAAGGCTTACCCGTTATTGCATCAGGTAATGTTTGATAGTCTGCATAAGGAATTAATGTAGAACGAGTTAGATTACTTCTATCAAACCGAAAGACATTGAACCCTCCTTCAACATGCATCGGCCCAGCCCATGGCAATTGTTCACCCGAAGCATGACCACCAGCCAATGATTTTTCGACAAACTGCAAATCCGCTAAAGTATCTGTTAATGAGATACCATTTGACTGTAAATTAAGCATCGCGTGCGCCAATACTTTTAATGCAACTTTGTCTTGGCGTAAAGTATGGGGAGTATTTGCAGGGTCTGTAACATCAAAATTAGTGTATAAATGAGCAGACGGATTAAACAAGTGAGCAAATTCACGAATTAATGCTGCCCCCTGAGTCTCTAAATTCATAGCCCCATTCCAGTTCGATAAAATATCGCAAGCAGGACTTACATCAACCGCAACATCGCTCGTAACCTGTACAGGTACATCACCTTGTGCCTGACACTGCATAGCAAGATCTGCAAATACAAGTTCACCTAAATAAATACGGTTGCCTACCAGTGCTTGCTCTAATTCATCAAGAGTGAACTTAGCATCTTCGCCACCGCCATCTTGCAATAATTTTAGACCCATCCGCGTACGTAATGAGAGTGGTGTATGAACGTCACCATACTGAGCTGCAAAGCCAACAAGTGGCTCGTTTAGGTTTGTAACCCAATAACTATCATTTGAATTTTGTACATAGTCGGTGCGGGTGAGCTGAGGAGCTTCGGTAAATGGCGCCTTACCCTGACTTTCAAATAGCTTCATATTTCCTGGCACTAAATCAAATCCAGTTGATTCTCTTAAGGCCACAAGTTCAGGTTGTAGACGGATGGCTAAATTGGCTGTGTCATTTAATTTGAGAACGGTACTATCATCCACATAAAATACATTCCCAGCTTTATCTGCCGCCATGGTGTTGTTGAATGACACCCCATCAAACTTAGCGAACGACTCTTTCATATCATCAAGACTCACCGCCTGATTAAGCGCAGACCACTGGGCAACCACATCCATGTTAAATTCATTCGCATCTTTAATCGTAAATGCTTGGCTATCATTCCAGCCTAAACCATTAGCGGCGGGTGTCTCTAACATCAAACCATGATGGCTGTAATAAAATGGTTTTTGAAGCTCAATGGTCGTATTGGGGCCAATGGCAACCTCAACTGAAATTGTTTTACTGGTTATCGTATGCAGCTCATCTTCAACACGATAACTCATACGATCATCTTCATTTAATGCAAGTTGATAAATTAAAAAGTGACGTGCTGTTGAGAAGGTATGTGTCCATGCAACATGTTCATTAAAACCGATATTAATCACCCCCGGCATACCTTGCAAACTCCCTCCCATCACATTCATTGCACCGGGTACGGTTAAATGTGACTGCCAAAAACGTAGGTTTCCTTCATGGGGAAAGTGAGGGTTTGCTAATAATCCACCTTTGCCATTGGCCATCATCTCTTTACCCAAACCCCAACCATTAGAACCTAAATGCTTAAATTTCTTTTCTAATTTAAATTGCTTTGCTTGTTGATTGACATTTTTAACTAAACTGGAAACAGCGCTTGGCGCATTGCTACTTGGCACAGGCAAATACTCATCACCGTCGCCAGGGTTTGCAAAAAATGCGAGCTCTAAAAAGTTTGCTGAACTTGCCAACTGCACAGTTGCCATTGAATATGCCAGCATATCTTGTGCGGTTAAGCTTATCACCCAAGGTGCTGACGCACATTCAGGCGCTAGATTCGCAGCCCCCGTGTCATTGACATATTTATTAAAGCCTTGCACAAATCCCTCAAAGTGAGCACGGCTGGTTTCATCCAGTTCATCATAATGCTGTAATGCATATTCATTAACCCCTAATGCTTTGTAACCAAAATCAGAAATTAAGTGTTTAGAGTCACCACTACCAGCGACTTGGTCAGGGCCATAATATTTAGCACGTTCGCCGCGAGTTTTAATAATTTGATCCATCAACAAACAAGCATGATCTTTGGCATATGCATAACCACTACCAAATGCCAAGCTCTCAAGGTTTGTTGCCGTAATATGCGGCACACCGTAACTTGTCCAACGAATATTAGCTTCAAGTGTGCTGCCCTCGGCGAAGTTTGGAATAGCCACCTTTACGACCTCTTCAGGTTCAGGGGTTATCGTGACAGGTGGTTCAGTAACATCATTATTGCTATCAGAATTACAGCCCACAGTGAGTAGTGCTGCGGCAACACTGAATACTAAAGGGTGGAGTTTCATTGTGCATCCTTATTATGGTTATTGTATCCATTGACCAGCTTGCCTTAATTAATTCACTAAATCTTGACTCTCTACGCAATATATTGACTTTGCGCGCCAACTCATGCAGCTTAATATTTCTAATAATAAAAAATGAAATCCTATGTTTTATGTCAGTAGTCAAATAATTCGTTCGTTATTCTATTTTCTTCAACGTCAAGGACTTGAATCAGAAAAGCTAAACTCATTACTGGCAGAGCGTGCTCATTATTTAGATGACACTTGCTATCGGTTTCCTGTTTCTGACTATGAATCGTTAATGTGCTTTGCAGATACTCAGCTTAATAAAGAGCATATTGGTCTGTTATTTGGCCAATCTCTGAAGGCACAAAATTGGGGATTACTTGGTCATGTTGCACTTGTCAGTCAAAACCTTGAAAAAGCACTACAGCACGCGCAAAAGCTAAATTCTTTAGTGAGAAATATAGGCCATATTGAATTAGTACATGAAAACCAACAATGCCGACTTAGCTGGCATGCAAAAGAGACAATAAATCACTACATGGTTGATGAATTATTCAGTAGCTGGTTATCCTTTGCTAAGCATTGCTGCCAGCAAAACGCAGAGCTTGCACTCGAGAAGGTACAGCTTACAAGAAAGCCTCCTTCACCTTTGTGCATGCTAGCTTATCAAGATACTTTTAATTGCCCTATCGAGTTTAATGCTGCCATAAACTGCCTGATTTTTGATGAGAAACTTCTTAGCAGCCCTTTACTGTCTCCTAATCCAGAAATTGAGCAAATCTTACTCTCTCAAGCAGGCGACGTTAGCCCGCATACTGATCACATTAACGAATTAAATGCATTTATCGCCAGCCAATTGCCCTATATCCCAACAGTCGAACAAGCAGCACAGCTACTTGGCTTTAAAAAGCGCACCTTACAACGTTACTTAACTGACCAACAATTAAGCTTTTCAAAAATAATCGATATACAAAGGAAGCAGCACGCAAAACAAATGCTATTACAAGGTTTTTCTGTGCTTGAAGTCAGCAATAAGTTAGGGTTTTCAGAACAAAGCGCACTACAAAGAGCCTTTAAGCGCTGGTATCAAACAACACCGAAGAAGTTTTTAAACGAACATAATTTTTAAGTTGTATTATTTTTTTTTGCCCATATTACTAGGCAAGTTTATAAAAAATTGACTAACAGCAAGCGTTAATCAAACCAAGTAATTACTTTTTGCTCACTTCTTGGTTTAGGCACACAAGATTAATTAAAAATAAATTTGCCTCAACCTGTCGTTTCTGCTATTTATAGCCGCCGGCTAATGCTGGGCAATATATTAAGGATTTAGGAGAAAGTTATGCCAGACCAAAAAAGACTAGGGTTATTGGCTCAGGCCGGGTTAGAGCCGTATCAGGAACAGCCAGGTGAAGAGTATATGAATGATGCACAACGTGCTCATTTCAAAAAAATTTTAGAAGCTTGGCGTAACGATTTACGTAACGAAGTAGACCGTACTAAATCGCACATGCAAGATGAAGCTGCTAACTTTCCAGATCCAGTTGATCGCGCTGCACAAGAAGAAGAATTTTCATTAGAGCTTCGTACTCGTGACCGTGAGCGTAAACTGATCAAGAAAATTGAAAAAACAATTCAATTAATCAAAGAAGATGACTTTGGTTTCTGTGAATCATGTGGTATCGAGATTGGCATTCGTCGTTTAGAAGCACGTCCAACTGCCGATCTATGTGTTGACTGTAAAACACTTGCAGAAATAAAAGAAAAACAATCAGGACGCGGTTAATTACTTTTTAAATTAACCCATGTCTACCACAGCCGTTAATACGCAAGCGCGTATATATCGTGGCCGTTTTGCGCCATCCCCGTCTGGGCCATTACACTTTGGCTCATTAATAGCGGCTGTGGGAAGTTTTCTTGATGCGAAAGTTAATCAAGGTAAATGGTTAGTTCGCATTGAAGATATTGACACAACACGTGTTGTCCCTGGTGCTAGTGATGATATTTTACGCACATTAGAAGCTTATGGCCTGCATTGGGATGAACGTGTCACCTACCAAACAAAGCGCCTACAAGAATATCAATCCGTCTTGGATCAACTTATTGATCAAGGTTTAGTTTATGCTTGCCATTGTACTCGTAAACAAGTTAAAGCAATGGGGGGGATATACCAAGGCCAGTGTCAGTTAAAAGGTCATTCCTTCGTAAATTCGGCACTGCGATTATCCCAACAATTTGCCACTAGCCACTACAGCGATCTCATTCAGGGAAAGGTAAAAGTCGACCAAGCTTTAGCCAAAGAAGATTACCTTATCAAGCGTAGTGACGGTTTATTTGCTTATCAGCTAGTTGTTGTGGTCGATGATATTGCTCAAAAAATTAGTCATGTTGTGCGTGGTGCTGACTTATTAGAACCCACAGCACGACAACTCAGTTTATTTAAACAACTTAACCAAACAGCCCCACAATACGCTCACCTACCTTTGGCAGTTGCAAAGCCGGGCTTTAAATTATCAAAACAAAATTATGCCCCTGCGATTTCAAAAACAGCACCTAAGCCTGCGCTTTTTGATGCCTTTCGCTTTTTAGGCTTAAATCCCGAACCAGCTCTTTTGTCTGCAACGGTCGAAGAAATGCTAAAATGGGCTATTGCGGCCTACCATCTTGAATGTATTCCCAAAGTAAAAGAGATTCAAGTAAGTGAGGATCCACATTCATCTTTTAGTAAATTTCAATCCATCCCAAAATAAATTGCCAATTTTAAAGGTCGAGTAACTTAATTTTTATGCCACGCTGGTATATGATAGCGACCCAAAGTGTGCGATTCATCAGCACCTAATTATAGCGCCACATTTTATGGACATTTACTGACTCAATCTCACACCGACGAAGTGAAAAAACAAACGCTATACTTGATGAGTTGCAAAGACCATGTCGTAGGAGACAGATTATTATTTCCAAGCTTTTTCAATTTTGTCGGCAAATTATTGGCCCAAATGCCACTGACACAAACAATGCCGTGCAAGCCAGCGAATTGCCTTTGGTGATCGAACGTAGTGAACATGGGATTTCACGTAAACAATTTAGCCCAAATGCAATCAAAGTATTGTACCGCTTAAAAGAAGGTGGCTTTGATGCTTACCTTGTAGGTGGTTGTATTCGAGATATATTGTTAGGTCAACAACCAAAAGACTTTGACGTAGTAACTAACGCAACACCTGAACAGATCAAAAGACTGTTTCGAAATTGCAGACTGATAGGTCGACGCTTTCGTTTGGCGCATATTGTATTTGGTCGTGAGATTATCGAAGTAGCGACCATGCGTGGACACCACGAAGCCGACGAAGCTAAAAATCAAATTAGTCAATCAAGCGAACATGGCCAATTGCTACGTGATAATGTGTACGGGAGTATTGAAGAAGACGCCGAGCGCCGCGACTTCTCTATCAATGCCCTTTACTACTCGATTAATGATTTTTGTATTTATGATTACGCTAATGGCATTAGCGCAATTAAAGCGAAGCAAATTGAGTTAATTGGCGATCCAGAAACGCGCTACAGAGAAGATCCTGTGCGTATGCTGCGCGCTGTTCGCTTTGCCACTAAATTAGGTATGAGTATTGCGCCTGCAACCGAAAAACCTATTGCAGGCCTGGCAAATTTATTAGACCACATTCCAGCAGCGCGTTTATTTGAAGAATCACTCAAGCTATTTTTAAATGGAAAAGCTGAAGAAAACTTCATTATGCTACGCCAATATGGTTTATTTAGAGCACTATTTCCAGCACTTGATAAAATCTTAGATGCCAATCCTGATGGCCTTGAGCATGCGTTTATCCTGCAAATGTTTAAAAACACCGATAAGCGTATTAATGCAGATAAAAAAGTCACGCCAGCTTTCATTTTTGCAGCCTTGTTGTGGTTTCCATTACAGAGCATTGCTAAAAAGTTACAACAACGCGATCAACTGTCAGAGTACGATGCATTTGCACAAGCGATGAACAAAGTACTGAGTGAAAACGCGCAACATGTAGCTGTACCAAAACGCTTCACGCTAGGCGCTCGCGATATTTGGCATATTCAACAACGCCTTGATAAACGTGGTGGGCAACGCGCTTATCGACTGACTCAGCAACCACGTTTTAAAGCCGCATATGACTTCTTACTGTTACGTGTTCAAGCAGGTGAAACTGAACTTCAAGAGCTTGCTAACTGGTGGACAAACTATTTAGGGCAGGACATAAATGGCCAAAAAGAAATGGTCAAAGCACTTGGTCATCAAGGTGGTCCAAAACGTCGTCGCCGTCCACGTAAGAAAAAAACAGAGCAATGATGAATCAAGTTTACTTAGGTTTGGGTGCTAACTTAAACGCACCTCAAGAACAAATACACCGCGCCATTACTGAGTTAAAAGCACACTCAGATATCGAGTTTATAAGTGCCTCTCATGATTACGCGAGTAAACCTATGGGTCCACAAGACCAGCCTGATTATGTTAATGCTGTAGTATGCATAAAAACAGAGTTAGCCCCAGAGCAATTACTCGATTTAACACAAAGCATAGAACTTAAGCATGGTCGTGTACGAAAAGAGCAGCGTTGGGGTCCGCGAACTCTTGATATTGATATTCTTTTATTTGGCGACCAAATAATTGATACACCTCGTTTGACGGTGCCACATTATGGCTTAACTGAGCGAGAATTTGTTGTGTATCCATTATTCGAAATAGCACCAACATTGGTACTACCAAATAGCCAAACACTTGCTGATATAAAAAATACGTTGCCCTTAAACGATTTACAACAACTCCCTCAGCAGTAATTAACCAAGGCAAAGCCTCAGAGGAAATTATGTCTAAAATCACCGTTTCTACACTTAATAAAATGAAACAAGAACAACAAAAAATCACGGCATTGACAGCCTACGACGCCAGTTTTGCCAAATTGTTTCATGATAATGGCGTCGAGGTGATTTTAGTGGGTGATTCACTTGGCATGGTATTACAAGGTAACGACGATACTCTTGCCGTCACCAATACTGATATAGCCTACCACACCCGTTGTGTGCGCGCAGGCAGCCGCGACTTATTCGTTATTGCTGATTTACCGTTTATGACATACGCCAACCCAACAGATGCTTGCAACAACGCAGCTGAGCTAATGCGTGCGGGTGCAAATATGATTAAGCTTGAAGGTGGTGAATGGTTGCATGACAGCATTCGCGCCATGACTCAGCAAGGCATCCCTGTATGTGGTCACTTAGGCTTAACACCACAATCAGTGCATGTATTTGGTGGTTTTAAAATTCAAGGTCGTGAGCAATCTCAAGCAGATAAAATGGTTAGTGATGCTAAAGCACTCGAAGCTGCAGGGGCGCAATTGCTTGTTTTAGAGTGTATTCCGAGCGAACTGGCTAAGCGTATTACTGATGAGCTAAGCATTCCAACCATCGGCATAGGTGCAGGCAATAAAACTGACGGGCAAATCTTAGTAATGCACGACTTAGTAGGCATTTCAGCCGGTTACATTCCTAAGTTTTCAAAAAACTTCTTATTAGAGACGGGCACTATGCCTGCAGCTGTTCAAAAGTATTGTGAAGATGTAAAAAGTGGTGCTTTCCCAAGTACCGAACATGAGTTTAAATAAATGCAGTCAATCACCGAAATTAAATCGTTACGTAGTCAGATCAAGGCTTGGCGTCAAGCAGGCTTGAGCATTGCGCTTGTCCCGACTATGGGAAACTTGCACCAAGGCCACTTTTCATTAGTTGAAAAAGCAAAAACATTAGCTGATAAGGTTGTGGTCAGTATTTTTGTTAACCCTATGCAGTTTGGCGCTAATGAAGATCTTGATAACTACCCAAGAACACTTAGTGCGGATAAGCAAGGGTTAGCCGATTTAAATACTGATATCGTTTTCACCCCATCTGTAGAAACGATCTATCCAAATGGCTTAGGCGAACAAAGTTTTGTCGATGTGCCTGGCGTATCCATGGGCTATTGTGGAGGCTCTCGCCCTGGACACTTTAAAGGTGTGGCAACGGTTGTCACTAAATTATTTAACCTTGTTCAACCTGATTTTGCCTGTTTTGGTGAAAAAGACTTCCAACAACTGCAAGTCATAAAAACCATGACGCGTGATTTATCTATACCCGTTGAAATTATTGGCGTTCCTACATGTCGTGAAATTTCAGGCCTTGCTATGAGCTCTCGTAATGGCTATTTATCTGATGAGCAAAAAGACACTGCAAAAGCCCTGTTTGCCACGCTAAATAATACAGCAACGGCACTTAAACAAGGCAACGCAGATATCGCAACACTTGAGGTAGAAGCAAAAGCACAGCTTGAAGCAGCGGGGTTAAAACCTGACTACTATGCAATTGCCGAGCGCTCAACACTAAAAGCTGCAACAAGCGAGGATAAACAACTTGTTATTTTAGCAGCAGCCTATTTAGGTACAGTGCGTTTAATTGATAATTTGCAAGTTGAGCTGGATTAAATACGCTTAATCTGGGTAAGATGGATTTAGAAGAACACAATATACTAGGGATCAGCATGAAAAAACTACCAGCCATTACAGCGTCATTGTTTGCTTTGACGCTTTTATCAGCTTGCTCAAACAAAATTGAAAACCCAGAAATGCAACAATGCGCTCAACAGAATTACCAATGTGAAAGCAGTTGTGAACAACAAAGTACCGCAGATGGATTAGTTCACAAAGTATGTAGCAATAAATGTATTGAAGCTTACAATCAATGTAAAGCGAATGCAGAAAAGCTTGGTGATGTAAAATAACCCCCCTTACTAGACACTGGTTATTTTTATAATCAGTGTCTTACTCTTAATAGAACCCTCGATTACAATTTTCAAACCTCAATTAAGCGTCTGCTAATTTTGTTCATATTTTTGCTCACCCTTTAAGCTATTCATATTAGAGCAAGCTTTCGTTCATTAAACTTACCCGTATTAGTGATGAACTGATTAACTAACAGTGTAATTATTTCTTACTAATCCCAAAATTACTTCTTACATTAGCAGTACCAACAAAAAAAAATCATGATAAACAAGTGTTTATTTTAGGTCCGCTTTTTGCTGAGAACGTTAACGCAATTACAACAGCTCGACGTAATTATTTTAAGGCTAAAGGAAAACAGAATGAAACCAGAAACCCAGACTAAGCTCTTCAGTGCATTAAAAAAGAAGACCTACTTGGGCGTATTATTAGCCATCTGTGCAGGCAATGCATACGCTATTGAAGAACAAACTCAACCACAAGCAACCAAAGCAGAGGAAGCGGTTGTTGAGCAAAAGCCTGCGATGATTACTATTCCACAAGAAAAGCTATTTGAAGTTATCACTGCGCGTGCGAAGAAATTAGCTTCAGAGCCTTATGTTGCACCTAAAGATTTAGAACTTGAAGCTTTAACAAGTATTGGTTATCAAGATTATCGCGCAATTCGTTTTCGTACTGAACAAGCTATTTGGAAAGATGAAAGCCTTTATGAAATCCAATTATTTCACCCAGGTTTTTTATATAAATCACCTGTTGCGATCAATACCCTAGAGAAAAATGCCGAAGTTAAAAGCTTGCCATTTAAAACGGATTATTATCGCTACGACGCAACCGCAGCCCCTTTAGAGCAAGAAATCAGTAAAGCCACAGAAAATGCGCAGTTAGGCCATGCGGGTTTTCGCTTACACTTTCCTTTGAATAACAATGAGTACAAAGATGAAGTCGCGGTTTTTCAAGGCGCATCTTACTTTCGTCTAGTAGGTCCGCATCAGGTATACGGTATTTCAGCGCGAGGATTAGCGATTGATACAGCATTAAGTTCAGGCGAAGAGTTTCCCGTTTTTAGAGAGTTCTGGCTAGTTAAACCGGCACCAGAAGACACCACTATCGTACTTTATGCACTTTTGGATAGTCCTTCAGTTGCAGGTGCTTATCGCTTTGAGCTGACTCCTTCAACCAATACTGAAGTAAAAACCGAGATGCAAATTTTTGCCCGTAAAGACATTAAAAAGTTAGGTATTGCACCGCTTACAAGTATGTTTTATCACGGTGAAAACAGTACCAAGTTCTTTGATGACTACCGTCCAGAAGTTCATGATTCAGATGGCTTATTAATGCAATCAGCACAAGGTCAATGGGTATGGCGTGCACTCAATAACCCGAAAAAACTGAGTGTTACTTCATTTAGCTATGATAGTCCGAAAGGCTTTGGACTCGCGCAACGTGACCGTGATTTCAATAATTACTTAGACACAGAAGCGCACTACCACAATCGTCCTAGCATGTGGATTGAACCTATCAATGATTGGGGCAAAGGACGTGTAGAACTTGTTGAAATTCCGACAGACACCGAAACTAACGACAACATTGTTAGCTACTGGGTACCAGAGCAAGCTATGAAGGCTGGCGATAATTTAAGCTTCAGCTATAAGCTATCAACCTTCAATGCAACCCTTGCAACGCAAGATAAAGCCAGTGTGTTAAGAACCCGCATAGGTAGCGCGGCATTACCTGGTGAGAAGAATCCACCGCCAAAAAGTCATCGCCAATTTACCGTCGACTTTAGTGGCGAAAATATTAACCAATTGTCTGCAAACTTCGCACTGATGGCTGATTTAAATATTTCAGCTGGCCAAATCAGCGATAAAACAGTGCAGCAATTACCAAATAATCAAGGATGGCGCGTGGCATTTAAGGTGGCGCCTGAGGGAGATAAGCCCGTTGATATGCGCTTATCGCTAAAACTACGTGACAAAGAAATTAGCGAGGTATGGAGCTATGTCTGGTATCCAAATGACGTCCAATAGTAAAAAACTAACTGCAACTGCAATGCCGTTTAAAAAGACACGTGCTTGGCTTTTTACGTGCCTAGCACTGGCCATAACAGCCTATGGCGTGTGGATCATGTTCGATATTTTAAATTCAAACGGCATGACATTACTTGAGTATGCATTATTGGCATTATTCTCTGTAACCTTTGCGTGGATTGTTACTGCCTTTTGTAGTGGGTGTATGGGCTTTATTTTACAACTCTTACGCATTGACCCATTAACATTGAAACGTCAAAAACCAATCGACGTAAATTCTGATGCTATTACCCAAACGAAAACAGCCATTGTTATGCCTGTTTATAATGAAGATACAGAGCGTGTTATTGCAGGCTTTGAAGTGAGCCTTCGCTCGCTTGAAAAAACAGGACAAATGCCGCATTTCGATTTTTATTTACTCAGCGATACGCAAGATCCAGACATTGCCCGCAATGAGCTAAAAGCATGGAATGCATTTACAGCACGCTTGGGTGATTTAGCGAAACACACTTTTTATCGTCGCCGTGAAGATAACAAGCATCGTAAAGTAGGTAACTTAACTGACTTTTGTGAGCGTTGGGGTAGCCAATACGAACATATGATAGTACTTGATGCTGACAGCATCATGACGGGTCAATGTATGCTTGAGCTAACATCAAGCATGATCAATAACCCTAATACTGGCCTTATCCAAACGATTCCGATTCCAGTTCGCCAAGATACTTTTTTCGGTCGTTTTTTACAATTTGCATCAATCTTATATAGTCCAATGCTAGCGACGGGGTCTGCTTTTTGGCAAACAAATCAAGCTAATTACTGGGGACATAATGCGATTATTCGCGTTGAAGCCTTTACGCAGTGTTGTGGCCTTCCAGTATTAAAAGGTAACGCGCCTTTTGGCGGTGAGATTTTAAGCCATGACTTTGTGGAAGCATCCCTGTTACACCGCAGTGGCTGGGATGTGCTATTACTGAGCGACGTTGAAGGTAGTTACGAAGAAGTACCCAGTAATATTTTAGACTACGCAATTCGTGATAGACGCTGGGTACAAGGTAATATTCAGCACTTAGGCCTACTCCCTAAATCGGGCTTGAAGCTGATGAGTAAAATGCATTTTTTATTTGGTGCTACGGCCTATATTTCATCGTTAATTTGGCTTTCAATGTTGGCATTAAGCACCTTAGATGCGGTAACACGTGCTGTAAACAGTGATGTGTATTTCAACCATGCGTACCAGCTTTTCCCAACATGGCAAATAGCAAAAACTGAATTAATCGACTCATTATTATTCATCACAATTGGTTTGCTGTTACTGCCGAAGCTACTGGGTATCATTGTCACACTCGTACACCGCAATAAAGCATTTGGTGGCACGATGAAACTCATTGCTGGCGCACTCATTGAAACTGTATTTGCCATTATCATTGCGCCACTTATGATGGTGTTTCATAGCTACTTTGTAGTGTGTGTATTTCTTGGCAAAAAAGTGAGCTGGGATGCGCAACCACGCGAGGGACGCATGGTTCCGTGGAAAGAAGCCATTGGCTATACATTATTCTCTACGATTACGGCGTTTATTTGGGGTGGTGTTGCGTATTACTACACACCAACTTTCTTTTGGTGGTTATCGCCGATTTTAGTCGGTCTAATTTTAGCTGCACCAATTGTTCGATACTCAAGCAGTATTGGTCTTGGTGTTAAAATGCGCAAAATGGGTATTTTCCTTTGCCCTAGCGAGGTAATTGATGATGATACTCTCGCAGCACTGCGTGTTCATCAGCAAGAGATTGCCATACCTGAGGACTCACAGGCAAGTTTTGATGTGCCAGCTTTACCTGACGAGTCACCAACGATCATGCCTATTCAAAGCTTTAAAGCACCTTCAGGGAAAAAGCGTAAGCAAGTTCGCCGTGCACAACAGCGGCTAAAAGCAAAACTACTTGCTAAGCTCTAAACTATAGACGAAAAAAAACCGCTCAAACTGAGCGGTTTTTTACTATGTCTGTTGGTTGTTACAGAAGGCCTAGCTTTTTAAGTTCAGCCATTGCCATTTTGCCTGAAAGTGGCACATAACCATCTTTCTCAACAATTTTTTGACCATCTACAGAAAGAACCATTTTTAAGAACTCTGCATCAATGGGTGCAAGTGGCTTGTTAGGGTGCTTGTTCACATAAACATACAAGAAACGAGATAATGGGTATTTACCAGTAGCAACGTTTTCCAGGGTTGCATCAACAAAGTTAGACCCTTTTTTCGCCAGTGGTACTGTACGTACACCTGATGTTTTATAACCGATACCTGAGTAACCAATCGCGTTTAGTGACGATGAAATTGATTGTACTACAGAGGCAGAACCTGGTTGCTCATTTACATTGTTACGGAAATCACCTTTACACAGTGCTTTCTTTTTAAAGTAACCGTAAGTACCTGATACTGAGTTACGACCATAAAGCTGGATGTCTTTAGCAGCCCAGTCACCCGTTAAACCTACATCACTCCAACGATTTGCTTGTGTATCAGCACCACATTTACGAGTAGAAGAGAAAATCGCATCAACTTGGTCAATACGTAAACCTTCAATAGGGTTATCTTTGTGTACAAAAACAGCAAGGGCATCGATTGCTACGCGTACTTCAGTAGGCTTATAACCGTAACGCTTTTCGAATGCTTCAATTTCTTTTGACTTCATACGACGGCTCATTGGGCCAAAGTTTGCTGTACCTTCAGTCAATGCTGGAGGCGCAGTTGAAGAACCCGCAGCCTGAATTTGAATGTTTACGTTTGGGTAGAAGCGCTTGTACTCTTCAGCCCAGAACGTCATCATGTTTGCAAGTGTGTCAGAGCCTACAGATGAGAAGTTACCCGAAATACCACTTGTCTTAGTGTATTCAGGCATATCTTTATCAACTGCAGCTGCTTGAGCTGATACAAATGTTGTTACAGCCACACCCATTGCGGCAACGAGGTTTTTGAATTTCATAGGGGTTACTCCGATTTGTTCGTCCCATTTCCTAACTGCCACCTACTTTAATTACACAAGATGACAGTTAGATTACCCTAAAATGACACTTTTATGACTTTGAATTATTTTCTGAAGAGCCTAGCAAACGAACAACTTTATCGCTGCCAAATGCAAACGAAAACGTTGAACCTTCACCGAGTTTACTTTTAATATCTAGGTGACTATCGTGACGTGTAAGCACGTGTTTTGTAATGGCTAAACCTAAGCCTGAGCCACCAGTTGTACGACTACGCGCCTTATCAACACGATAAAACCGTTCGGTTAAACGATTAATGTGTTCACTGGCAATACCATCACCATTATCCGTCACACTAAACGCAGCCAGATTATTTTTAAGCTGCCAATTAACCACTATTTTTCCACCAGGCTTGGTATAGTGGATAGCATTAAAAACTAAGTTTGAGAATGCGCTGCGTAACTCATCCTCAGCACCTTTAATATCCAAGGTTTCATCCACATTAAATATGAGCTCATGGCCTTTGTCTTGATTAAGTGACTTAGCTTCGGTTTGAATATAGGTAAGTAACTGCGGCACATTCACAGGCTTGTCGTTATCTTGACGACGCGCCCCTTCAATACGCGACAGTGAAAGTAATTGATTGACCAAACTATCCATACGCTTACATTGTTCAAGCATGGTTGTTTGTGCTTTTTCCCACATAGCCGGTGGCGGTAATGTGTCAGCATCAAGCATCTCCAAATAACCAGTCACAACGGTGAGTGGTGTACGCAGTTCGTGAGACACATTAGCCACAAAATCTTTACGCATCTGCTCAAGTTGCTTTAAGCGAGTAACATCACGTACCACCATCATCAGCTGTGAACTTGCATAGGGCATAACACGAAACTCTAGCGTTTGATCATAGCTATGGCCACCATCCAGTTCGAGCGGTTCATCAAAACACGCTTTATGCATGTACTTTGCAAATTTAGGATCGCGAATAAGATTATCTAAACGTTGTCCGTGATCGGTTGGCCACTGTAAACCTAATACCTTAAGTGCCAATTGATTACACCAGATAATGCTAAGATCTTTTTGTAACACCACCACCGCATCTGGAACGGCTTCTGCCCCGTCACGAAAACGACGAATTAAATCAGCCAGCTCATTACGTTTTTTACGATTTCGATGTTGTAAATGATAGATCCCCTCAAAGACCTGCTCCCACGCTCCCTCCCCTTCAGGTGGGTTAAAACTACGTTGATTTAGGAGCCAATCGCTAAGGCGATATAATTGATGATAGTGCCAAATTAGTAGTGCAAAAGAGCCTAAAAATAAAAGCAAAAAAGGCGCACCAACGAGTACGCCAACTAATAACAAGGGTAAGAAATACATAAACAGGCGTTTTGCTAACGCCTGTTTATTGACTACTCGATACATACACTCACTTAACCTTAAGTATGTAAATTAGCTAACTGTTGTCGGCTAAGGCACTTATAATTTACTAGAAAAACGATAGCCTGCACCGCGAACGGTTTGCACCAAACGGTCATGTCCAAGTGGTGCAATCGCTTTGCGTAAACGACGAATGTGCACATCAACAGTACGGTCCTCTACATATACATTTGTTCCCCATACATGATCAAGTAATTGCTCACGGCTGTAAACACGTTCTGGATGAGTCATAAAAAAGTGAAGTAATCTAAACTCAGTCGGACCCATATCTAATTCACTCCCTTCTGATGTAACGCGGTGTGAAATAGGGTCAAGACGTAAACCATGCACTTCAATGGCTTCTTCTAAAGAAGTAGGAGACACTCGGCGAATAACCGCTTTGATACGCGCCATGAGCTCTTTCGGAGAAAATGGTTTAGTTACATAATCGTCAGCACCAACTTCAAGACCACGCACTTTATCTTCTTCTTCTCCGCGTGCTGTCAGCATAATAATAGGGATTTGACGCGTATATTCGTTTTGCTTGAATTTTTTAGCAATTTGAATACCACTCCCACCTGGTAACATCCAATCTAATAAAACCATATCGGGGTATGGCTCTACCATCGCTTCAATGGCAGAGTCGTAATCTTCTGCTTCAATTGCTTGAAAACCATTTTGCTCTAAAACAAAAACCAGCATCTCTCTGATAGGTGCTTCGTCATCGACGACTAGTACTTTACGTGACATTCCAATTTATCTCTTTCGTTAGCGAACTGGTTTCATTATTATGACTAAGTATGACATTTTTATGAAAGTCTAACGAGTAATTCAAAAAGTACCAAAAAATCAAAGTATAAATCTGTATTTTTTAACTTTAAATGAGCTTGAATAACTAAAAGTCATACCTCAAGGTAACAGCTAGATGGTCTTGATCGGCGTTATTATCTAGTGAGAATTGCGTATACCACATGTACATCCTTGCCTGTTTTGACAAACTTCGTTCAATACCAATAGACGTACCGGTGCCTGAATCTTTTAACTTACCAAACTCGCCTTCCGCATCTTGATATTGCGCTAATAACTTATATTTATTTAGCTTATAAGAGGCGCTAAATAGAAAGCCGTCTTCACTATCGGAGTCTGATATTTTTTCACTTTGTTGGTACATTCCACCTAACGTGAAATCACCTAACTTACCTTGTGCAGTAAACCGTGTGGTGTCATAACCTGCCACTTTGCTGTCGTGGGCTACACTAACGAAAAAAGGTGTCTCTTTAAATTTACTGTCGCCATACATGAATGCTGCTGATACGCCCGTTTCATCTTTTTGCTTTGAGTTATCTTCGGCAATATAGGTGACCACAAATTGCATATTGCCAACAACAGGCGAGTTGTAATGAAGTACATCTCCAAGACGGTTTTCACCATTAAAAAGAGCTTTTACATCACCGTTAAAATCATTCATTAGATCGATTTTTCCCTGTGATACTTTTAGCGCGGTATCGTGACGCCCTGCGACTATTTGCCCATAACGCCCTTGCAAGCCGACATACTGATTACGTGCTGTAATATTTTCTTCTGTTTTGCCATCACTATCTTGATCAGCGGCATTTACAGCAAACTCAAACTTATAGATAGCTTTAAAACCATCACTAATATCACCGCTTCCTTTAATTCCTATGCGAGAGCTGTAACTCTCAACGGAAGTGTCACTCCCCTCCCCTGTGTCACTATTTGCAATGCCTAAATGGGCTCGGCCATAAATATCAATCGCCTCAGCTGCACTATCAAAAGAAAATAAGCATAGAGCAAAGCTCGACAACATAATGACTGGTTTGTTCATAGGACGATCCTTAATTTAAGCAGTAACTTAAAAATCGAACATAAACTGTTATTGGTCAAGATATAAGCAAATATTTAATATAAATATTTCAGATCACTGATCTACTAACTGAAACAGATCAGGATCAGGTTTTTACTAAGTTGATCAGTTTCAGATCAATTTTATACTTACATATCAGGCTAACTTATTGATTTAATGTTAAGGCTCTTAGTATTTCGTTTAAAAGCTGAGCAAAGAACAGGCTGAGATCAGTATTGAACTAGTAAAATAATGATCTGTGTAGTTTAAGGTTAGTAAAACGCTGATCCTAACAAACTTGAGTAAGTAAATCGCTGATCCAATTTGATCTAGACAATAAAAAACCGGCATAGAAGCCGGCTTTATTCATTTAGTATCAATTACTTAATTTTTGGATCAAGCTCACCAGATAAATACTTAAGGTGCATATCATCTAAAGAAATAGCTTTGATCTTACTTGCTTGTCCCGCGGTACCGAATGACTCATAACGCGCTACACAGATCTCTGTCATAGCTTTGGTTGCTTCAGCTAAGTATTTACGTGGATCAAAGTTAGCAGGATTTAAAGCTAAGTGACGACGAATCGCCCCTGTTGATGCTAAACGAAGATCGGTATCAATATTAACTTTACGAACACCGTATTTAATCCCTTCGATGATCTGCTCTACTGGTACGCCATAAGTTTCAGGAATTTCGCCACCGTATTGGTTAATAACTTCTAACCACTCTTGTGGCACTGAAGACGATCCATGCATTACTAAGTGAGTATTTGGGATACGCGCGTGAATTTCTTTAATACGATCAATCGCTAAAATATCGTCTGTAGGCGGACGAGTGAATTTATACGCACCATGTGATGTACCACATGCAATAGCAAGTGCATCTACATGTGTTTTACGAACGAAGTCAGCCGCTTCTTCAGGATCAGTTAGCATTTGCTCTGTAGAAAGTTTACCTTCTGCACCTACGCCATCTTCTTCACCTGCTTCACCTGTTTCAAGTGAGCCTAAAACACCTAGCTCGCCTTCTACAGACACACCGCAAGCATGTGCCATTTCAACTGTTTGACGCGTTACATCAACGTTGTATTCGTAGCTTGAAGGTGTTTTACCATCAGACATTAATGAGCCATCCATCATCACTGATGAAAAACCTAACTGGATTGAGCGCTGACACACACCTGGTGAAGTACCGTGATCTTGGTGCATTACAACTGGAATATGAGGCCATTCTTCAACGGCTGCTAAAATCATATGACGAATGAAAGGGGCACCGGCATAAGCACGTGCGCCAGCAGAACCTTGTACAATTACTGGGCTGTTTGTTTTATCAGCCGCTTCCATAATTGCACGCATTTGCTCTTGGTTGTTAACGTTAAACGCAGGAACGCCGTAACCATTTTCAGCTGCATGATCAAGAAGTTGTCGCATACTGATTAAAGCCATTTGGGATTCTCCAAATTGTATCGACAGTAGTTTCCTACTATCTAGTTTGAACGGATATGTTAGTTTTTGATGCATCACTGCATCACGAAAAGCCACAGCATTTACTATCGCTGACCGTTATAGCTGAAAATAAAATGAAGGTGAGAGGTATTTTATTAACAGCTAACCAGCATAACCAGACGACTGATTATGCTGGCTTCGCACTAATTACTTAGCACGTTCTTCAAGCATAGCAACCGCTGGCAGCTTTTTCCCTTCTAAAAACTCAAGGAATGCACCACCACCAGTTGAAATATAAGATACTTTATCGGCAATGCCGTATTTATCAATTGCCGCAAGCGTATCACCGCCACCCGCAATTGAGAACGCATTTGAATTCGCAATCGCATCCGCAATAGCACGAGTGCCGTTACCAAACTGATCAAATTCAAATACACCAACAGGGCCATTCCACACAACAGTGCCAGCTTTAGCAATAATATCTGCAAGCTGCTTTGCTGTATCAGGACCAATATCGAAGATCATATCTTCGTCTGTTACTTCATTAACATCTTTTAATGTTGCAACCGCTGACTCTGAGAACTCATTACCAACAACAACATCGGTTGGTACCGGAATTTCACCGTTATTTGCTTTTGCCGCTGCACTTAATTTGTTTGCTTCATCAATTAAATCAGCTTCAAATAAAGATTTACCTACAGGGTGACCCGCTGCCGCAATAAAGGTATTCGCGATACCGCCACCCGTTACAAGCTGGTCAACGACTGTAGATAATGAATCAAGTACAGTTAACTTAGTCGATACTTTAGAACCACCTACAATCGCCACTAAAGGACGCGCAGGGTTATCAAGCGCTTTGCCTAGTGCGTCTAGCTCTGCCGCAAGTAGTGGACCTGCACAGGCAACATCAGCAAATAAACCCACACCGTGAGTAGATGCTTGCGCACGGTGAGCCGTACCAAATGCATCCATTACGTATACATCACATAATGCAGCGAGCTTTTTAGACAGTGCTTCGTCATTTTTCTTTTCGCCAACGTTAAAACGCACGTTTTCGAAAACCACCACTTCATTATCAGCAACGTCTACGCCTTCTAAGTAGTCTTTTTCAAGACGCACAGTTTGCTCAAGAGCATCATTTAAATAATTAACGACTGGGGCAAGTGAAAATGCTTCATCATATTCCCCTTCCGTAGGGCGGCCAAGGTGTGACATCACCATTACTTTAGCGCCTTTTTCTAACGCTAATTTGATAGTAGGTAATGCTGCACGAATACGTGCATCAGAGGTCACTTTACCTTCTTTAACAGGCACATTTAAATCTTCACGAATTAACACGCGTTTGCCGTTTAAATCTAAATCTGCCATTTTAATGACCGACATGGACTTCTCCTTAGTTAACGATACTAATATTATATTTATAAATTATTGACTTATAGCCACCATCGCACGCGCAGTATCGAGCATACGATTTGCAAAACCCCATTCATTATCGCACCACACCAACAACTTTATCAGTCGTTTATGACTAACACGTGTCTGTGTGCCGTCTATGATACAAGAATGTGGGTCATGATTAAAATCTACCGACACCAAAGGCTCTTCAGTGTAACTTAAAATACCATCAAGACGGTCTTTAGCTGCCAGTTTAAGTGCTTGATTAACCGCCGCTAAATCGACATCAGAATTAACGGTAACACTCAAATCCATGGCCGTCACATTGATCGTAGGCACACGCACTGCAATGGCTTCAAAGCGACTATGAAACTTAGGTAGTATACGCTCAATACCGCGAGCAAGTTTCGTATCTACCGGAATAATGGACTGGCTAGCTGCGCGTGTACGACGTAAATCATGATGATATGCATCAATCACTTGTTGGTCATGCATCGACGCATGAATGGTCGTAATTGCCCCAGATTCAATTGAAAATGCGTCATCTAATACTTTGATAACTGGCACAATACAGTTAGTTGTGCATGAGCCATTAGAAACGATTGTGTGCTCTGCTTTTAATTCATCGTCATTAATACCATATACTATGGTGGCATCAACATCGGCATCAGCTGGCTGCGAAAATAATACTTTTTTTGCACCGGCATTTAAGTGTAGCTCAGCATGCTCTCGTGAGTGATATACTCCTGTGCATTCAAGCACTACATCAATGCCAAGGGTTTGCCAAGGCAACTCAGCGGGGTTTTCTTCAGCAAACAGTGCTATAGAATCATTAGCGACTGTTAGCGTATCTTCACCTAGATTAACAGGAAATGAAAAACGACCATGAGATGTATCGTATTTAAGGAGATGGGCAATGCCCTTTGGGTCGGCTAGTTCATTAATAGCGACAATTTTAATCTGATCTTCAAGCCCTGATTCGTACAAAGCACGGACGATGTTGCGCCCAATCCGACCAAAACCGTTAATTGCAAGTTTGATTGCCATGAAGAAGAAAATCCACTCTAGTTGCTTGCAGATAAAGGCAGCTGCCTTTTAGATGGCGGTATTGTAATCGACCTGACACATTTTTATAAGAGGTCAGGTGAAATAAAAATTGCTTAGCGTGTTTTAGATGGCGCAGTTTTGGTAATCGACCTGACACATTTTTATAAGAGGTCAGGTGAAATAAAAATTGCTTAGCGTGTTTTAGATGACGCAGTTTTGGTAATCGACCTGACACATTTTTATAAGAGGTCAGGTGAAATAAAAATTGCTTAGCATGTTTTAGATGGCGCAGTTTTGGTAATCGACCTGACACATTTTTATAAGAGGTCAGGTGAAATAAAAATTGCTTGGCATGTTTTAGATGGCGCAGTTTTGGTAATCGACCTGACACATTTTTATAAGAGGTC
>NZ_LRUF01000024.1:0-4864 GCF_001550155.1 Pseudoalteromonas arabiensis | reverse complement strand
TGACACATTTTTATAAGAGGTCAGGTGAAATAAAAATTGCTTGGCATGTTTTAGATGACGCAGTTTTGGTAATCGACCTGGCACATTTTTATAAGAGGTCAGCCAAAATAAAAATTGCTTGGCATGTTTTAGATGGCGCAGTTTTGGTAATCGACCTGAAGAGTTTATAAGAGGGCCAAGTAAAAAGAATTTCTTCGCTAGTAAATTACCACTCACCTTAACTCTAATTAAAAAGTAAGTTAGTTGCCCAACCCTCACACTAGTGCTAACATTTGTACACACAAAAGTCAGGAGTCTAGCATGGATACCAGAATTCAATTTCGAGTTGATGAAGAAACTAAACGACTTGCTCAGCAAATGGCACAAAGCCAAGGTAAAACACTTAGTGATGCTTGTAGAGAGCTCACAGAGCAATTAGCTGAACAGCAAAGAAAATCGCTGTCTCACGACGCTTGGTTAACAGAGCAAGTAAATCAAGCTTTCGATAAATATGAGGCTGGTGAAAGTACTTTTATCGACAACAAAACAGCTAAATCCCGCATGGCTGAGCGTAAAGCAAAAATACGCAATAGAGGCAATCTATGATCCTATGGGAAGATGAATCTTTAAATGATCGTGAAAAAATCTTCGACTATCTTTATCACTTTAACCCAAGTGCTGCAGACAAAACCGATGAGCTCATCGAAGCTAAGGTAGAAAATTTATTAGCCCAGCCTTTGATGGGCGTAGAGCGTACATGCATCAAAGGGCGACTGCTCATTATCCCTGAAATCTCGATGATTATTTCCTATTGGGTCGAGGATGACATAATACGTGTCATGCGTGTTCTACATCAAAAACAAAAATTCCCTCGAGATTAACCCTTTTCAAATAACGCCTGCTAATCAAACCACCTCCCCTACTTTTAATGGTTTACCCCGGCTGATTTGATGGCACTGCGCTAAGAATAACTCGGCAGTTGCCATGGCATCAGTAAGGGCATGGTGCGAGCTGTAATGCGGTAAATTGTAACGTTTGCGACATTCGCTGAGAGTTAAGTCATCGTGGCCAATTTCATGACCTTGTTTATGGAGGCGCTTTTTTTCAATCACAAAAGTATCAAGAATCAAACGCGCTTTTGCCTTTAAACCGAACTTACGACACGCTTGTTTTAAAAACCCCCAATCCAGCGCCGCATTATGAAACACCAAAATACACTCATCAAAATGCTCATGCAGCTTGCCAAGGATCGTTTCTAAGCTTTCGCCTGCATCTATATCTTGCTTAGCAATACCGTGATAAATCGGGCTTTGCTCTAAACTTTGCACGTCTTTATTTATTAAGTGCTGAGCACCGCTGAGTTTAATACATTGATCTTCTATCATCACCCACGCCACAGAGACGATTTCATGCTTGCGAGGATCAAGACCTGTTAATTCCATATCGATCACAATGTAGCGTTCTTTATAGGCATTAGACGCCAATAATTGCTTGCGTGCTAAATACCGACTTAACCAGCGTTTTACCATTGTGCTCTCCTATAAACTTCCGCGAGCAAATTTAAAGGCAGCAGCTTGCTGTGCTTGTTTAACCAAGTAAAACGCTTCTTTTAATTGGTGGCGCTCTAGGGAGTTTAAGGCATTTGGATTAATGCAGTTACTCGGTAGGCCTTCTTCATTTATTTGCGTACCTAAACGCAGCTGCGTTAAAAAACGCCAGCAATCTTTTAGGTTATACAAATCATCTTTATTGAGTAATGAAAATCTCATTAAGGCATCGATTCGCTCTTGCGTATTAGCCCGCTGAATACCCGCTTTGAGAGAATATAAACGCACTATATCGTTGATGATCACCACACCACGTTTTTTTAAATCAAGGTACTTATGCTGCTTGTCATCTTTTTCTAGCTTAAATTGATTAAACAATCCGATTGGTACAGGTGTATTTTTAATATCACTGGCCATAGCCGCATAGAATAAGTCATTTTTAGAAATACGTTTTAATTGTTCACAGAAGCTTGCATATAAGGTTGTTGAGCCTTCAATAAACCGTAAATCAAAAAATATTTTGCAATTGAGCATGGCCTCTGGCGTGGGGGAGGTAATCCATTTATAGAATTTTTCAGTCCATGCACTTATACCCATTCTGCACTGTGGGTTGCTCGCCATAATATTACCTAGGCAACGTTTAATACCGCATTCAGTCAACTGCTCGCATACAAACTCGCCCATACGTCTGAAGTAATCTTGCTGCTGTTCAGTTAACCCATCTGGCAACAGTAAACCATTGTCTTGATCTGAATGAAGGGTTTGTTCTTCACGGGCCTGCGAACCAAAGCAAATAAAGCTAAAGTTGGTTGGCGCAGCACCATTATCTTCTTGAAACAAAAGAATTAAGCGCGAGGTCAAGGCATCGGTTAAACCACTTAATAATTTACCAATCAGTGAGATATCATCGATATTATTCGAAAAACCTTTTAATAAGCTCGGGATTTCTTGCGAATAGCGTTTTAAGTCAACCACACTATGCGCTTTATAAATACGACCAATCAATTGCACAGGGTCACTTTTTTGCTGGCGCAATAAATCAGTGCTGGTTAGCATACCCAATGGTTTATGGTGCTCATCAAGTACAGGTAAATGATGAATATTGTATTTGAGCATCAAGTGCAACGCTGAAAACACCCGATTATTCTCAAAAATAAACTTTGGTTTAGCAGTCATAATACTGCTGACAGACTCTTGCGGGTCAACCTCATCGGCTAATACACGGTTGCGCAAGTCTCTGTCTGTAACGACCCCCACTAAACGCTCATTTTCTGTAAGCATAATCGACGAGACACCCTGTTTTTTCATTTTCTTAGCGATTTGTCGAATGCTCGCATCAGGTGCTGAGATGACTGCTTTTCGGTTCATCAACTCCGCTATTTTCTTTTCAGACCAACTCTCATTTTGACTCTTATAGTGAGATGAAAGCAGGCGATTCTTGTGAGCTCGCACAAAGTATTGCTCAAATACTTTGTATTCACGACGCAAATAGTCAAATGCCGCTTGGCCTAACATGTAGACAATGCCTTCCTTTTGCACAGAAATACTATTTTGAATGGCCTCGCCTGTTAGCAATGAGGGAAAGCCAAAGTAATCGCCAGTTGCCAACTTAGCAATCACATCGCCTTTTGCATCAACCAAATCGTAATCACCAGAGCGAATCAAAAACAACTTTGGATTTTCTGAGCTTAACCACTGATTTTGATTCTCACGGGTAAGGTAAATAATATCGAGATGGTTAACAAAGTACTCGCAGGCAGCCATATCAAGCTGATTAAAGGGGGTTTGCTGCATCACAAATTGGGCGACTTCCTGTTGCTCGGTATTCATGGTCATTCTCGCTATTCGATGGGGCATTATCTACACTACTCCCGTTTTAAATAAATAAAAAGCCCGACTTAAGTCGTAATGCCAGTCAGTTAAGCTGACTGGCTTTTTTCTTTGTGGGGTATTTAGTCGGTCTTTTCCTCACAACTCTTGGGTAATACCTATCAGGCCGTTTGTCAGGTAATTTCATCATCCTTAACGATTCCATCAGGTATTCATAGTGAACGGGCAACTTGGTTACTGTTTCCGGTAAAGTGGTTAGGAAGAACACGATGATGTGTCTCATGCAGAGGCCGAAGCTAAGCCGCGATGGGGATAGCTCAGGCATATCTTTAACGGCATCCAGCATAATCATCCGAATCAGGTTGTAGGCCAGTAGTAGTCCCCAGAGCTCCTGTCGTACCATCTCAGGTTTCTTGCTACGAAGTGTTAGCTTGGCCTGATTTAGCGTCTGTTTCATTTCCCTGAACCCTAGCTCTATTTCCCAGCGTTGAACGTACACATCAACAACTTCTTCGTAGGGAAACTGCAATACATCGACCATTGAACTGAGCACATGGTAGCTTTTCCCGTCTACTTTGTAACTGGTTAGCCTCGCGTCGATGGTTTCTGGTAGACCATCAAATTTTTTCCGAGCCTGAGGCGAAGTCTTGAGAGTGATAACAGCATCATGTTCGCTTAGTCGGTGTTTTACTGTGTACTGTAGATCTTTACGGGCAGGGAGCATCCAGTGCGTATTAACGCCTTTAGTCATCCATAAGTACAATAACCCCAGCGAATAATATCCTCTGTCGAAAAGAGTCAGAGAGTTATTGGGAACCGAAGGAATAAGCCGCTGCGCAAGAGACATCTCCCCCACATCCCGACTGTCAAACTCACTGGCCAGTAGAAGGTGGCTGGAGGTTTCCATCAGACTACACATGCGTACCTGTGGATACGGATTATCGCCTTTAGCATTACGGTCACAACCGAATGCAGTAAGGTTCTCACCGGT
This sequence comes from Pseudoalteromonas arabiensis, assembly GCF_001550155.1. GTDB lineage: Bacteria > Pseudomonadota > Gammaproteobacteria > Enterobacterales > Alteromonadaceae > Pseudoalteromonas > Pseudoalteromonas arabiensis. The sequence goes on along the minus strand of NZ_LRUF01000024.1, from coordinate 517 downwards.
ATCCTGAGCACGAAACATCACGCCATCAACTGCTAACACATTTAAACCACACCACTGTTCAAAGGCAAAATCACCAAAGGCCCGTTGTGCCATCAGCTTAAAGACGTGACCGACAGCTTCATCACCTAGTCGTTGCCGAGCTTGAACTACCGCACTGGGGGCAACAAATCGATTTTTACCTGGTAATGAGATATCAAGTTTATTTGCGATGTCCCAGACAGGGTCATTACGAAAAAGACTCATACCCACGATAGTAAATACGACCGAATCCAGAGGTAACCGGCGACGTCTGATAGTTGCTACGCCCGATAGTGTATAGGCTTGCTGAAGAAGTTCAGGGTCGACAAAAGACATAAGCTTATCGACAGCCTTCAAGTCTTCCGCATGACTAAATGTTTCATCGAGGTTTGTGAGTAAAGACATAAAAAAATCCGATATCAGTTTCTGATATCGGATTTTGAAGCCTTTAAAAGATCGGTCAACCGATCATGAAAATATTCTTAACTGATCGGCATTA
>NZ_LRUF01000023.1:17658-89794 GCF_001550155.1 Pseudoalteromonas arabiensis | reverse complement strand
TGAAAAAAATGACTGTTCGTGCAAAATACCAGCGAAACGCGTAAAAATAGCACTAAAAAAGGCCCTAATGGGCCTTTTATCGTTATTTTACTATAAGCTTCCAACCTACTTTTGCTTGCAGCTTGGATTCTAGTTGCAGCTCACTGGCCATTAATGGATGATATTTTAACCAATCGCCATCAAATGTCAGCGTCAGGATGTTTTCGTTTACACTTAAGTCAAGCAGCGGTAGTACGTCATCTTGCCGACGCATAGATAAGATCACTGCGACCCTCACTATTCTAGCCAAACATTCTGCTAGTTGTTTATGACAGCCTAAATGATCAAAACTGTGTTTGATCAGATCTGAGCGATGTTCATTCGCAACGGCAGTAATCAGTTTATGCTCAGATTGTGAGAACCCAGGCATATCTGTGTTCTCTAATATATAAGCGGTATGTTTGTGATACTGTTTATACTCGATTAGCAAACCAATCTCATGCAATTTTGCCACTGTCTTTAATAACGCGATTGCATTGCTATCAATTGATTGCCATTGCCCTTTTACACTTTTTGCCAATTGCTCTGCAAGTTGTGCGACACGGCAAGCCTGCTTTTGATCTACATGGTAACGATTCATTAAGCCATCCACTGTACGCTTACGAATGTCATGGTTATGTAGCTCAGGCACCATGCTATATAAAACACCTTCACGTAATGCGCCACGAGCAAGACCCATTTGCTTTATATTTAACGACTCGAATAAAGCAATTAAAATGGCTAGTCCTGAAACGAATACTAGACGCCTTTCTTCTATTAAGCCTGGAAGCTCAAGATCAGCAATTGTGTCATATTGGATTGCTTGCTCTTTGATAGCTAAAAGCTTATCAAGCGTTAAGAGCTCATCTTGATTTTGTGCAACCATGATTTCTTGAATTGCTTGCACTGTACCAGATGCACCGCTGGCGATTTGCCAACCAGATTTTTTATACTCTGCAACAATACCTTTAACCACATCATGCGCTGCTTTTATAGCTGCATTGAAATTCTTTTCATTGAGCTTTTGATCTTTGAAGTAACGCTCAAGAAAAGTCACGCACCCCATATTCAGACTTTTATAGTGTAATGCCTCAAAATCTTTACCAATGACGACTTCAGTGCTTGCCCCACCAATATCGATAACAAGCTGTTTACCATTGCAAGCTGATGTATGTGCCACACCTTTGTAAATCGTCTTTGCTTCTAGCTCACCGCTGATGACGTTGATTTTATGACCAAGGATCTGCTCAGCTTTTTGCTTGAATACATCGGCATTGGTAGCAAGACGTAAGGTTGCGGTTGCAACGATGGTGATATTATCTTTTGGTATGTCTTGTAAACGCTCAGCGAACAAGGCTAGGCACTCCCAACCTCGTTGCATGGCTTCTTTGCTAAGCACATTGTTTTCATCAAGCCCAGCAGCCAGCCTCACCTTACGTTTGACTCGACCGATCGTTTGCAGACCGCCAGCGATTGATTTTGCGATTAACATATGAAAACTGTTAGAGCCTAAATCAATAACTGCATACACATTTTTTTGCGGTTGAAGTTGCCCCACCGTTCAAAAACCTCTAGTTACTACTAAGTCTTAAAAACGGCCGTTTATGACGACCGTGATTTTTGGTAACTATTGTTTGGGCGACGTCCGTTGTTATTACGATTACGTGGGCCTGTAGAATAGTTCCGCTTTTTCTGAATAGTAGGCTTAGTTAAATCATCAAGCAATGCACTTTTATCATAATGCGATAATGGAATGCTGTGCTCTATGTACTGTTCAATCTCATGAAGGTTATATGCGTATTGCTCACAAGCAAAACTAATCGCGTGGCCTGATGCACCAGCACGGCCGGTACGCCCTATGCGATGTACATAATCTTCACAATCATCTGGTAAATCAAAATTAAATACATGACTTACTTCTGGAATATGTAAACCACGAGCAGCAACGTCTGTTGCCACTAAAAAGTCTAAATCGCCTTTGGTAAATTGAGCCAAAATTGATTGACGTTTTTTCTGGTTCACGTCACCGGTTAGTAATCCAACACGATGGCCATCCGCTTTCATCCATGCATAAACATTTTCACAACTGTGTTTGGTATTTGCAAACACAATTGCTTTATCTGGCCATTCTTCTTCAATTAACGTTAACAGTAACTTAATTTTGTCATCTTGTGATGGATGAAATAGCTCTTCTTGAATACGTTTGCCAGTTTTTACGTCTGGCTCAACTTGTACGTGCTCTGGGTTTGTCATATGCTCAAATGCCAACTCTTGCACGCGATAAGACAAGGTTGCTGAAAACAATAAATTCAAGCGTTCAGATGCTTCTGGCATACGCCTAAACATATAACGAATGTCTTTAATAAATCCTAAATCAAACATCCGATCGGCTTCATCAAGCACCACGACCTCAATTTCGTTCAAGGTGTAACAACCCTGTTTGTAAAGATCGATAAGGCGTCCAGTGGTGCCAATTAAAATATCAACGCCTTTTTCTAATTGTGCACGTTGTTTTTCGTAATCTTCGCCACCATATACTAAACCTAAGTTAAGATTACAGTGTGGCGCTAAAATTTTTGCATCTTTGTGTATCTGAATCGCCAGCTCCCGAGTTGGGGCCATGATCAGGGCTCTTGGATGTTTACTAGATGCTTTGCTAGATTGTAGTAACCGATGGCACGTGGCAGTTAAAAACGCCAACGTTTTGCCCGTACCCGTTTGTGCTTGGCCAGCAATATCGCGGCCCTCACAGATAAAAGGTAGGCATTTAGCTTGAATGGGAGTGCAATATTCAAACCCATTTTCGGTTAAACCGGCAACCACTTCCGGTGCGATAGCAAAGTCTGAAAACTTTTTATCGGTCAAATGTGTCTTAGTCATAGCGTTTAAGCATAACGTTTAAACTTGCAATAAGAAACAAGAGTGTTTAAATACGCATTAAATATTTCGCCTAACTTATCGGAGATCGCAATGAGCGAGAAAATTATTCAATTAACTGACGATAGCTTTGAAGCTGACGTACTTCAATCAGACAAACCTGTACTTGTTGATTTTTGGGCTGAATGGTGCGGACCTTGTAAAATGATCGCCCCAATTCTTGACGAAGTAGCGGGTGAATTTGACGGACGTGTGACAGTAGGTAAACTTAATATCGACCAAAACGCAGGTACACCACCTAAATTTGGTATTCGTGGTATCCCTACGTTACTTCTTTTCAAAGATGGTCAAGTCGCAGCGACTAAAGTAGGTGCACTTTCTAAGACTCAATTAGTTGAGTTTTTAGAGAACAACATCTAATTTTGACTGTAAAAAAGGGCTTTTTGCCCTTTTTTTAACTTTATTTTGTTTAAAGACTGGACGCCTAGCTAGTGACCTGCTAGTTTATAAAGCCAACTAATCCTTAGTTATACCAACAAACCTCACTCATGTATCAAACGATGATTTGAGTATGATAATTGTAATAAAGAACCCACCAATATGCATTTACGCGAATTAAAAGACAAGTCGATCAAAGAGCTTGTAAACCTAGCTGAGTCCATGGGGCTCGAAAACGTAGCCCGTTTAAGAAAACAAGACATTATTTTTGCCATTCTAAAAGCACACGCTAAAAGCGGTGAAAACATTTTTGGCGGCGGTGTACTAGAAATCTTACAAGATGGTTTTGGTTTCTTAAGATCATCAGAAGCATCTTATTTAGCAGGCCCAGATGATATTTATGTATCTCCGAGTCAAATCCGCCGATTCAGCATGCGTACTGGTGACTCAATTTCAGGCTTAATTCGTCCGCCAAAAGATGGTGAACGTTACTTCGCACTCCTGAAAGTCAATGAAGTTAACTTCGACAAACCTGAAAACTCACGCACTAAAATCCTTTTTGAAAACCTTACTCCACTTCACGCAAACGAACGTTTACGTATGGAACGTGGTAATGGTAGTACTGAAGACATTACAGCGCGTGTACTTGATTTGGCCTCACCAATTGGTAAAGGCCAACGCGCACTTATCGTTGCACCGCCAAAAGCTGGTAAAACGATGCTTCTACAAAATATTGCACAATCAATCAGTTATAACCAACCTGACTGTGAGCTAATGGTGCTTCTAATCGACGAGCGTCCAGAAGAAGTAACTGAGATGCAACGCCTTGTTAAAGGTGAAGTGATTGCATCAACATTTGATGAACCAGCAAGCCGACACGTTCAAGTTGCAGAGATGGTTATCGAGAAAGCAAAACGCCTTGTAGAGCACAAAAAAGACGTGGTTATCTTACTTGATTCAATCACTCGTCTTGCACGTGCTTACAATACAGTGATTCCTTCGTCTGGTAAGGTATTAACCGGTGGTGTTGACGCTAATGCATTACACAAACCAAAACGTTTCTTTGGTGCAGCTCGTAACGTAGAAGAAGGTGGTAGTTTAACAATTATCGCAACTGCGCTTATCGATACCGGTTCGAAGATGGACGAAGTTATCTACGAAGAGTTTAAAGGTACAGGTAACATGGAGCTACACTTAAATCGTAAGATTGCTGAAAAGCGTGTATTCCCTGCGATTGACTTTAACCGCTCAGGTACACGTCGCGAAGAGTTACTAACTAAACCTGATGAACTACAGAAAATGTGGATTTTACGTAAAATTGTCCATGAGATGTCTGAAATAGATGCGATGGAGTTCTTAATTGATAAGCTCTCAATGAGTAAAACCAATGATGAGTTTTTCGACTCAATGAAGCGTAAATAAACGCGGATAGACTTCAAAAAATGCCTGTTTAAAACACAGGCATTTTTTATAACTCACTCTCTGTGCTTTACCTATAATACCAATACACTTAAAAAAGCTATTTTTAGGTCGTATCGATTGGTATAAGTTGGAATATACATTAAAGCTGTTCTATACCTAATAAGATTAAGGGCAAAGGACACTTCAATGATTCGCTTTAAAGTAGCTATAACCCTGTTTGTAATAAGCCTACTTAGTTGTATTGCTAGTTTTTATTTTTTTAATTTTAGCCCTCTTGCCTGCATCACGCTCAGCGCAGCTATTATTTTGCCGTGGCTTGTCATGCTAAGCTTTCTATATATAAATGACAAAAAGCAACGCGACCACTTAATTCATTTTGTCTCAAATATCACCTCTGAAAATGGAATCAACTTTACCTTCAGATTTGATGAAGGTAATAAACACCTCCCCAAAGCATGTCATGCATTAAATGCCAACCTCACAATTGTGGAACATATGCTAAGTGAGATTTATGCATCATCAGCACGATTATTACCAATGGCTGATGCCTTACGAGACACTTATGCCTCTATGACTCAAAAAGCGACTATTCAAAATGCTCATGGTGTTGACCTAGCAAACACGATTGAAAAAACCATTGATGTATCAAGGGAATTAGATACCAGCTTAGAAAAAATTTACCATGCGGTATCCGATGCAACAAACTCAGTTAAGCAGACACGTGTAGATGCAGATAAAAGCCAAGCAAGCCTAATAAAATTAGCAGAAAATATTAATCAAACGAGTGGGCAAATTATTCTGCTAAAAAAAGACAGTGATGCTATAGGCTCTGTGATAGATGTAATCAATGGAATTGCCGAACAAACGAACTTGCTGGCGTTAAACGCAGCGATTGAAGCAGCACGGGCTGGTGAGCAAGGACGAGGCTTTGCTGTTGTTGCAGATGAAGTACGTAACTTGGCAGCCCGCACAAGCCAATCAACGCAAGAAGTACAAGAGATGGTGTCCAAAATTCAACATGGTACTGAACGTGCGGTTCAGCTAATGCAAACGGCATTAAAAGAAACCGAGCAAACAGTTGAGCTATCAGAAGAGTCCACCAAAGAAACCAATAAGATTGAACAAGCGATGCTTGCCATCAATGCGTTATCAGAAAATATCCATGAGCAAGTTGCCATACAAAGTCAGATGTCTGATGAAGCTCAAGCGAGTATTGAGTCAATGGTAGAACTTAATTCAGATGCGCTATCCAGTTCACAGATTCAGGCTGTTTCAAGTCAAGATTTAGTAAAACTAGCACATACATTAGATGAGAAGTTGTCTATCTTTAAAATCACTCACCCGTCAACAGATTTAATACAGCGAGTTGACCGCTCCCGATTTGAAAGCTCCCATAGTAAAGCTATCGAACAAATTCAGGAGGGTGACATTGAGCTATTTTGAGTCTCTGATGCACTGTGCAGCTGATCAAGTAATTGAGCGACTAAACTTGGCAGCTCTATAAGTTGATTATGCTTAAGTGCCAATTCAAGTGCCATCGCGCTGTTGGCAACTTCATCGAGGGCAAACATTTTTGCAGCCCCTCCAATTCGGTGCGCATCTTGTTGTAGATTAAATAAATCTTGCTCTGAGAAATGCAACTGAACTTGTGAAGCTTCATAGTCAAAACTACCAATAAAGCTTGCAACCAAATCGCTCATATCCTGTTGCTCGTCCTTTATATTAATGGCATTTTTACAGTGTTTCGCAAGCTGAGTGTAAAACACTTTTTTGTCTATCGGCTTGGCTAAATAGCCTGTAAAGCCTGCTTTTAAATAGGCTTCAACTTCATGGCTAATAGCATTCGCTGTTAACGCATAAACAGGTTGAGTAAAACCACAATCACGTAACAATTTAAGCGCACTTAACCCATCGAGCACCGGCATTTGAATATCAAGTAAAACAACGTCAGGAAAAGCTTGCAGACACTGTTCAACGGCTTGCTCACCGTTTTCTACAGCAATGACTTCTAATCCCATCGACTCTAAATAACGGTGAATTAATCTACGATTATCAACATGATCTTCCGCTAGGAGTACCTTACCGCTAAGTCCCGAAGATGCTTGCAGATTGCTTACATCATGCTCTATTTTATCCATAGCTGGAATATGCTCTTTGCAGGGTAAGTAAAATGAAAACTCGCTGCCTTTGTTTACTTCACTCTCAACACTTATATAACCACCCATCATCATCGCTAGCTGCTGCGATAAGCTCAGTCCTAATCCCGTTCCGCCAAAACGTCGGCTTATACTATTATCAGCCTGACTAAAACATTCGAAGATCAACTTAAGCTGCTCTTCATTCATACCAATGCCAGTATCTGTTACTCGAAACCATACCCCATGCTGGGATAAAGAAGCATATAACCTCACCTCTCCCTGATGAGTAAACTTGATAGCATTAGCACATAGATTGATCAAAATTTGTTTGATCCGAGTAAAGTCTAAATAACTATAAAATTGCTCACCTAACTCATTATGAAATGTGAACTGCAAGTTTTTATCTATGGCTTGTCCACTTAGCATGGCATGAACATCCGTTGATAATTTAACGAGATCACCTTCTTTTAAGTTTAATTCCAGTTTATTAGCTTCGATTTTACTAATATCAAGTACGTCATTAATAAGCTCTTTTAAGTGCTCACTTTGCTTGTGAATGACACGCAATTCGTCATTGAGAGATTCGGGTTTATAAAGGCCATTCATCAAGTTATCGGTCTGACCTAAAATGGCTGTCAACGGGGTACGTATTTCATGACTTATATTCGCTAAAAACTGGCTTTTTATTTCATTAGCTTTGCGTAGTTGATCCGCTGTTTTTTCTAACTCTTTAGTGCGCTTAGCAACCATCAGAGACAGCTGCTCTTTTGCTCTTTTTTCTATGCTACGTCGATAAACAGTGACCCCTGTCACCACCAACATTATAAATAGTATAAATAACATAATAGCCAACTGTCGTTGCTTAGACATTTCTAGCTCTTGCACACTTTGCTGTTGTTTTAAATCAAGGATCTCTTGGTTTAGTTGGCTTGCTTGTATTTGACTTTGTAGTTCACCCAAGGATTTCAGCAACTTTTCATTTTTAGCGGTATTCGTGTCGCGCACAAATTGGTCAAACAAGGCCACCGACGCTTTATAATCCCCTTGCCCTGCTTTAATTAATGCACGCATGCCCAAACCGTCAAGAACGCGTAATTCATCCTTAAATTCTTCTGCCATTTTTGTGGAGGCATTAAGGGTTTGCTCTGCCTTTGCTAACTTCCCTTGCAGTAACTCTATTTTCGCAAGCGAAAATAGGCCCGCTAACTCCAAGGACTTATTATCTATCTGCTGGGCAAACTCTACCGCTTTCTCGGCATGACTAATAGCAAGTTCAAGATCGCCTGTGCGCAAGTAAACATTGGCGATATTGCCATGTCGCGATGATAAGTAATAGGCATTGTTTGTTGATTGGTAATAGCGTAAAGCTCGCTGATAATAATGTAGTGACAACTGATATTGCCCTAACTCAGAATAAGCGACCCCCATATTGCCATAAGACTGTGCCACTCCATCTTTATCACCTAGCTCTTGATAGATCTCAAGCGTCTCTCGATACATATCAAGTGCTGTACTATAACTCGATAAACGAATATAAATGCCTGCGATATTATGCAAAATATCAGCTTTATCTTGAGCAGTGCCGTATTGCTCAAACAATGTTTTAGCTTGTTTATAGTAATCCAGTGCTTGATGCATATTGAACATATTAAAATAAGCAAGGCCAATATTACTGAGCAAATTTGCTTTAGAAATAGGATCTTTCATATTTTCCGCGACTTTCAAAGCACGTAGGTACGTCGCGACGGCTTGTTGCATTAGACCTTGGTAATAATAGGTGACACCTTGCATTTTCATTGCTAAAAAATACCCCTCAGGATCCGATTCCAAAGTCGTACTTTTCTCAGCCAACTGGTAATGCTCAACGGCAGCAGTAAAATTGCCCTGCTCGAGTGCCAAATCGCCTAGTTGCATATGAATTTCATGCTGTTTTTGTGAACTTAATACAGAAGAAGCCAGCAGTTTTTTTCCTAACTGCAACTTTTCATCCCATTGCTGAGATTGATTAAAACGCTCCAATAATGAAGGGTGGGCATGCGCAATATCGGTAAATAAAAATAAGCCCCAGCAAAAAAACATCAAGTTAATTAAGCCGCTGCGCAATTTTATAAGCATATTGTATATATCCCTAAAAGCTTAGTAGCATAGGCCACTAAAATTAAACCTTGATTAAATGCGCCAACGATTAAAAACACGAGCATGGTTTTAATAACGTTGCTGTGATAGCGTGTATAAAATAAAGATTACACTAAACATCGGCTTACGAACAATGGTTAACCCACTGATTGACGAGATTTTTTGCTTACTTATAAGACAGCCGATTTGGAAAGTTCACACATTAGCAAGCGCCTTATCAGAAACGAATCACATCAAAGCACTCGATGATGACCCGCAAAAAGACTTGTTTAAGCGCAATTTTCTAGTCATGAATGCACTTTATCAGTTGCAATTACAGCTGGTCCCTGACTACCATCTCCGTATCGCTTCGCTGCATATAGAGCTTGTAAATACACCCTCACATACTGCATTACTACAAGCTGAACCTTTAAGAGACTACTACCTAGATTGGCACAATTACGACACATCTAACGATGAAATTGCAGCACTTCTCGATAATTTCTGGCAACATTTTGGTCAGCAAACTTCTGTAAATACCACAAAAAAACTCACTCCCTTACAACACCAAGAAATACGGGAGCGGTGGAATTTAAATACTGAATATTCGTTAAAGGATGTACAAAAACGTTGGCGGCAACTTGCATTAAAACACCACCCAGATAAGCAGGGCTCTGCGGTGGTGTTTAAACAAATACAAGGTGAATATGAGCAACTTAAATTATATTGCTCATTATGATCAGTTAACGAGTGAGGCGACGCGCACGGATTTTACGCTTTTTGATATTGCCTTCTGTTAATTTTCGTAAAGCAGGTTTTGCAGCAACACGCTCAACAGCAATAAAAGCGACATTATCCAGCACATTAATTTTACCAACTTGATGGCCTGCAACCCCTTCTTTACCAGTTAACGCCCCTAAGATATCACCCGCACGAATTTTTTGCTTTTTACCCGCATCAATCATGATGGTTGCCATCGTTGGCTTATAAGCTGGCTTTTCGAGTAAACTAAACGGCGGTAGTGGTTCAGGGTCAAAGTCACGCTCATAGTGGTCACCGATTTGCGCTACCTTGAATTGTTCTGCTTCCCCATATATTGAGCAAGCAATGCCTTTTTTACCTGCTCGCCCAGTACGGCCAACTCGGTGAACATGAGTTTGTGGGTCATGAGCAAGGTGGTAGTTCACCACCATGTCCATATCATTAATATCCAGTCCGCGAGCAGCCACGTCTGTCGCCACTAAAATCGAAGCACTCTTATTCGCAAAGCGAATTAATGTGCGCTCTCTCTCTCGCTGCTCAAGGTCACCATGAAGTGCAACTGCACTGAAGCCCTCAGCAAAAAGGTCATCACAAATCTGTTGCGTTTCTACCTTGGTGTTACAAAAAATCACACAGCTTTCAGGTTGAAACTTCAGCAGCAGTAGCTTTAGTGTATTAAAACGCTGCTTATTGTTATCCAACTTATAAAAGTATTGCTTAATCGTGCTTTTTTCTTGCTCTTCTTCAACCTTGATCATTTCAGGGTTGCTAAGTACTCGCTCAGCAATAGCTGCAATCGACTTTGGATAGGTCGCACTGAATAACAGCGTCTGGCGCTGGGCTGGAATACAGTCAACAATCGCGTCTAACGTATCCTGAAATCCCATATCAAGCATTTGATCGGCTTCATCCAGTACCAATGTCTCGACATCATCTAAACTGAGTGTCCCTTTGCGAATGTGATCATCGACACGGCCAGGTGTGCCCACCACGATGTGAGCACCATGTTCAAGTGAACCTATTTGCGGACCAATAGACACGCCCCCACATAGCGTTAATACCTTTATATTATGAATGCTACGCGCTAGCTTACGTACTTCTTGGGCCACCTGTTCGGCTAATTCACGAGTAGGGCATAAGATTAATGATTGAATACGAAAACGTTTTACATTTAGCTTAGCTAATACTCCTAAACTAAATGCAGCTGTTTTACCTGAACCTGTTTTCGCTTGCGCAATGATATCTTTCCCTTGCAAAATCACAGGCAAGCTTTGTGCTTGCACTGGGGTCATTTGTGAATAACCTAAGGTCGATAAATTTTCGACTAACTCTTGCGGTAACGCCAATGATGTAAAAGCAGATGCTGTCACAGTAAAATTCCACACTTGATAATTGAGGGACATCCTCGAAGATGTAGGTGATCATAGCAGACATTCGCTCTTTTCTCTAAAGCAAAAATAAGTACGACTCTCACCACACCTTCAGTTCATATTTCGTTACAGTTTGCTACTTTATAACTCCCTGTATATGTTCTAACTTAAGGGTATTACCAAGGAAGAAGCTATGTTACTTTTTAATACCGCTGTTGCTGATGTTTTCTATAAACAGGCTACAACTTGCCCTCACTGTCAGAGTAAACATTTTTCACTGATTAATAACAGTAAGCTGCTTCGTTTTACTATTTTACCTGTCGCCCCTTTATCTATTAGTTATCAGCGCCAATGTGATGATTGTGGTCATATAACTGATGTGCCTTGGTACTCTCTGCCCGTTTTAGAGCTCATTTCATTTATAAAGTATTTCATAGGCCTTTTAGTTATTAGCTACCTTTTAACGACGTTTATATTAAGTAGTCAACGTCAGAGCGAAAATGAAATACACTACCTAGAGAAACCAAAACAATTTGATACTTACTTTGTTCTTTCAGAACAATTTACGGGTCAACCCAAACGCGTTAATAACTTAAAAGTCGCCCAGTTAATTGAATTTAATGATAATACAATGACCTTTCGTGTAGGTAACTACACTTATAAATACAATAAAGATATCGAAATTGCGATGCGAACCAGCATGCTGGTACAAGATAATTACTTTGCCAGTAACACAATTACCTTAACAAAACAGCAAGTTCATGACTTTTACCGCGATAACATCATCTATAAGATTTTACGTCCAGAACTTTATAGCCTATTTGGTGGCTTTGTAATGCATCCACCTAAACCTAAACCTCTCTATACAGGTGTGAAGCTTGATAAAAATAACCAGCAAGGGATCACTTACTTTAAGGATGGTCTTTATAAGGAAGCTATTGAGAGCTTTACCCTGTCTGCAGAAGCGGGATATTCATGGGGGCAGCTCAATCTAGCTCAGATGTACCGAGATGGACAAGGCATCCCTCAAGACACAGCTAAAGCAGTTTACTGGTTAAACAAAGCAGCACAACAGAGCAACCCTAAGGCAAAAATTGAACTCGCAGAATTGTGCCTATCTTTCGACTGCACTCATTTAGAATAATCTTTAAAGGTTCACGTAAAATAGTGTTTACAACACTATTGATACAATATAACATAACCATATCATTGCTTGAGTTTAATTAGGTAATTGCTAATTAAACTTGAGTCAGACCCTGCACACTAGCACGCTAACGTTCCCGTGCTACACTCTTGCCGGCGGGGTTATCTCGCCGGCCTTTTCAATTAACTTGTTAATCTACGCCAGCCCTGTAGACACACCACAATTATGAGTCCTGCAAGTATGCCGAGCATGCCATCAAATAGAATGGGCGCAACAAACTCTCCAGCAGCGCCTGCATGTTGCAATGCAAAACGAGTAACGGCTTGCTGAGTATGATGTAGCAACGCAATACCATGCACTAAAATACCACCGCCGACTAAAAACATGGCAATGGTCCCCGCAATAGCTAAGAAGCGCATTAATTTTGGCGCCAATGCAAGTAAAAATTTACCAAGTGATTCCTTTAACTTACTACCACTATTTTCTGCTGTTTGAAGCAAATAAAGTCCCGCATCATCCAGCTTAACGATACCTGCTACTAAGCCATACACGCCAATCGTCATGATCACCGCGATAACGCTCAGCACTAATGCTTGATTAAAAAGTGTCGCACCAGCAACAGTACCTAGCGTAATGACGATTATTTCGGCAGAAAGAATAAAGTCGGTACGAATAGCTCCTTTGACCTTCTGCTTTTCGTATTCTCGCAAATCTTGATGTGCCGAGGATGGCTGCTCGGAACTCTCCTTATGGCCGAAGAACTTTTCGACAATTTTTTCAGCCCCTTCAAAACATAAAAATAAACCACCAATCATTAGCAAAGGGGTAATAAGCCAAGGAAGCCATGTACTGATTATTAACGCGGCTGGAACCAGTATCGCTTTATTAACAAAGGAGCCTTTAGCAACAGCCCAAACAACGGGTAATTCACGGTCAGCTGTCACACCAGTGACTTGCTGCGCATTGAGTGCAAGATCGTCGCCAAGCACACCCGCCGTTTTCTTAGTCGCGACTTTACTCATAGTCGCAATATCATCTAAAAGTGTCGTGATATCGTCAAGTAATGTGAGTAAGTTAGTGCCTGCCATAGTCATTCCTTGCCAATTAATTACACTCACAACATAACTTATCTAGTCATTTTCACCAACGGTTAATTTTTCTTTGTTAGGCTTATACTTCATTCAGTAAACAGGGGGTGTCGCAATGATAAAACCACTTCTCTCAGGACTCATTCTCGTTAGCTTGTGCGCGTGTGCAAAGCAAAGTGATCCAAATAATTATACATGTGGCGAAGACTCCACAGTGAGCATTGCTGACATTAGCGAAGATGAAGCTGAGCTGTTGTTCAAAGAACAGAGCTTTGTATTAAACCGACAAGTAAGTGCATCAGGTGTTAAATACAGCAATGACACTGTTCTTTTTTGGTCAAAGGGTGCTGAAGCGATGTTCATTTTAAAGGGAAAAAAATATCATTGTGCACTGAACCAATCTTAGCAAAATCTGGTTGCTGAAATTCGCTTAATCACAGGTTTTAAGTATAATGACGACAGTTTATCCAGCGTTTAAGTAGCCACAATGAAATACAAAGATCTTCGCGAGTTTATCGAGTTATTGGAACAAAAAGGTGAGTTAAAACGGATCAAGCAAGAAATCGATCCCTACCTTGAAATGACTGAGATTGCCGACCGTACATTGCGTGCCGAAGGCCCTGCGTTGTTATTCGAAAACCCTAAAGGTCACTCTACCCCTGTATTAGCAAATTTATTTGGTACACCAAAGCGTGTTGCAATGGGCATGGGACAGGATGATGTTAGTGAATTACGTGAAGTAGGCAAACTGCTCGCTTTTTTGAAAGAACCTGAACCACCTAAAGGTATCAAAGAAGCACTTGGACAAATCCCAGTATTTAAGCAAGTGCTAAACATGCCAGCAAAGGAAGTAAAAAAAGCCCCTTGCCAACAAGTGATAGTGGAAGGTGACGATGTTGATTTAACACAGCTTCCAATTCAGCACTGCTGGCCTGGCGATGCAGCACCTTTAATCACATGGGGACTCACTGTCACCAAAGGGCCTTATAAAAAGCGCCAAAACTTAGGTATTTACCGCCAGCAACTACTTGGCAAAAATAAAATTATTATGCGCTGGTTATCTCATCGTGGTGGAGCCCTCGATTTTAGAGAGTGGTGTAAAGAGCATCCTGGTGAACCTTACCCTGTATCAATAGCGCTTGGGGCTGATCCCGCCACCATATTAGGTGCTGTTACACCAGTGCCTGACACCTTGAGTGAATATGCCTTTGCCGGTCTGTTACGTGGAAGTAAGACAGAGGTCGTTAAATCTATCTCAAATGATTTACAAGTACCCGCAACAGCTGAATTTATTCTTGAAGGCTATATTATGCCGGATGAAACGGCACCTGAAGGCCCCTATGGCGATCACACGGGTTACTATAATGAAGTCGATGAATTTCCAGTGATGACGGTGACTCATATCACACACCGTGAAAACCCAATTTACCATAGTACCTACACAGGTCGTCCACCTGATGAACCTGCCGTTTTAGGTGTCGCATTGAACGAAGTCTTCGTGCCGATCCTACAGAAGCAATTCCCTGAAATTGTTGATTTTTACCTACCACCCGAAGGCTGCTCTTATCGTATGGCCGTGGTAACTATGAAGAAGCAATACCCAGGCCACGCTAAGCGAGTCATGATGGGGGTGTGGTCTTTCTTACGTCAGTTTATGTATACCAAATTCGTCATTGTTTGCGATGATGATGTCAATGCACGTGATTGGAATGATGTCATCTGGGCAATTACCACACGTATGGATCCTGCGCGTGATACTACAATGATCGAAAATACACCTATCGATTATCTGGATTTTGCATCGCCAGTATCTGGCCTTGGCTCAAAAATGGGGATGGATGCCACCAATAAATGGCCTGGAGAAACAGACCGTGAGTGGGGTGAACCCATTGTAATGAGTCCTGAAATTAAACAACGTGTTGATGAAATATGGGACAGCTTAGATATTCTCTAGCCTGTGTCTATGATAAACTGTTCAAAAATTAACGGTTGTATAAACCTACAACCGCGACATGCGTTTCTGCTTATTAAAGGTAAACTATGCAAACATTACTCGCTGACGTTGTTGCGATCAGCCCGCTTACAGACCATGTACATAAAGTCATTTTGAAACCACAGCAGCCTGTGTCATTCGAGGCAGGCCAATATATGCAACTTGTATTAGGCGAAAAAGATAAGCGTGCCTTTTCAATTGCTAGCCGTCCTTCTCACACAGAGCAAATTGAACTGCATATTGGTGCATCTGGTGCAGACTCATATGCTATGCAAGCACTTGAGCATTTACGCCAAGCACATACTAAGCAGCAGCAAGTAAACGTAGAAGTTGGCTTAGGTGTATCGCAACTTCGTGCGGAAGGTGAGCGTCCAATCATTTTACTTGCTGGCGGAACAGGCTTCTCATACGCAAAGTCAATGGCTGATCACCTCGCAGAAATTGGTTGTGAACGCACCGTATTGTTTTACTGGGGTGTTCGCGAACAAGCAGCATTGTATGCTCATGATGAAATGCAAGCATGGGCTAACAGTAATCCACACTTTCAATACATCCCTGTCGTCGAAAAGGCATCAGCAAGCTGGACAGGTAAAACAGGCTATGTTCACAAAGCTGTTATGGCAGATATCGTGTCACTCGAACCCTATGATATTTATATGGCAGGTCGTTTCGACATGATTGGTATTGTACGTGATGACTTTATTAATCATGGCGCAATCCGTGAGAATATGTATGCCGACGCATTCGCATTCATCAAGTAAATAAAGACTCAAAAACTCTCACAGGCATTCAATATAGAATGCCTTTTTTATTAATGCCTTCAACGATCTATTTTGTCCAATTAATAATCATCAAATCCATACAAACGATTTCACAAACAGCGTTTCATTGACCATACTTTGTTTAGAATAACGAATGGGGAGAAACCCACATGCTAAACACCAAAGTACAAGATTTCATGCAACGTAAGTTACCGCATATTACGCCAGAAACAGAAATGACTACGGCCATCAGTGAATTACAAAAATTTAAACTTTTGGGTGCGCCTGTTTTTGATGACAAGCAATGTTTGGTCGGCTTTATTTCAGAGCAAGAATTGCTGCAACCTTTAATGCAAAATAGCTATTTCTGCGATGGTGTTGTAAAAGTTAAACAGCTCATGCGCACCGATGTGGTGACTGTCAGTAGTGATCAAAATATTATTGAGCTTGCTGATAACATGAAAACAGGAAAACCCAAAAACTATCCGGTTGTCGAGGGAACGAAAGTGGTCGGTATGATCAGTCGCGGAGATGTGCTCAAAGCATTGTATGAAAATTACCTTTCATGCCAAGAGCACCAAGTATAAATAGCTCGCTATTATCGATTTGCAGCCAGCTGCTGTAATACAGCTTTATCAGTATCGCTTAGGTAGGCTATTTCAAGCGCATTTGCTTGTGCTTTTTCCATATCAGCTTGATTTAAACCAGCAGCAGGAGCAGCAATTTGATATTCGTGCGCAATTTCAATACCTTCTACAGCGGGATCATCGGTATTAATTGACGCTAAAATACCATGATCCAAAAAGGTTTTTAATGGATGGGTAGCAAGTTCGGCTACCGTGCTTGTTTGAATATTACTGGTTAAACAAGACTCAATACCAATACGGTTGTCACGTAAGTAATCCATAAGCGCAGCATCTTCAATGGCTTTTACGCCATGACCAATACGGGTTGCACCCAACTCGTTAATTGCTTGCCAGATACTTTCACTGCCCCGTGCTTCACCGGCGTGAATAGTCGCCGCCAAGTAAGCATTATGCACTTGCTTAAAATGATCAATAAATAACTCACCAGGGAAGCCCATCTCGTCTCCGGCTAGGTCAACAGCGACTAAGTCATTTTTAAATGCTAACAGAGCATCAAGCTCTTGCTGACAAATTTTAGTACCATAGGTACGCGACATAATACCAATCAGATTCACTTTAATTGGAGCACCTTGGCAGGCACTTTTAATACCATCGACCACGGCCTCAACAACACCTTCTGGGTGTAACCCTTGGCTCTGAGCCATATAGTAAGGACTAAAACGCAGCTCTACATAATCAAGTTTTTGAGCGATTGCATCTTCAACATTCTCAATAGCAATACGGCGACACGCATCGTAATCCCCGAGTACTTTGACACCCCAATCTAGCTTTTGCAAAAATGCCACTAGATTTGGCTCAGGGTCTATTACCTGTACATGAGGAATAAGCGCTTTAATATTATCAGCAGGTAATTCAAGGTTAAACTGACGACCAAGGTCTAAGATCGTTTGTGGGCGAACATTCCCGTCAAGGTGACGGTGAATATCAAGCAAAGGGAGTTTGTTATTGATCATAATTAGCACTCAGGTTCAGTAAATTTGCGCGGATCATACGTACCCACGACGATATTTCAAGTTTAGATGATTTTATTTACTTTTTTGAGGTCAAATGTCTGCCTCTTTCTATTAGCGCTGTGTTTGTATAAGTCGCCAAATAGTTTTAAAAAGCTTTTCTGCATCAATCGGTTTCGTTAAATAACCGTTCATACCACATGCAATGCCTTTTTTATAATCATCATCATGGGCATTAGCAGACAAACCAATAATGGGAAGCTCTGTCATCATCAGCTCTTGGCGAATCACTTTGGTCGCTTGCAAGCCATCCATGTTGGGCATTTGAATATCCATAAGCACAACATCATATTTATGTTCGCTGATCATCTTGATCGCTTCATATCCATCCTTCGCGACATCAGGCTTACAGCCTTTGGTTTCTAAAATAGCGCACGCCACATGTTGATTTAATGGATTATCTTCAACCAATAAAATAGCGAGTTCAGCAAATGAAACAGCGCTGATATCAATATCACTTAAATCTTCATTTTCATGTGTGATAGCTTCTAAAGGTGATACTAGGGGCAGGCTGAACGTAAATTGTGCCCCTTGTCCCTCTGAACTAGACAAGGTTATATCCCCGCCCATCAAGTCGATAAGCTTTTTACATATACTTAATCCAAGCCCTGTACCACCAAAGCGGCGTGAGGTCGAACTATCGGCTTGTGAAAATGGCTGAAACAGTGTTTCTTGCACCTCTTTTTTAATCCCTATGCCGGTGTCGATAACACTAAAATATGTCGTATCGTTTTGCTGCCAAATTTTTAGGGTAATGGTTCCTTGGGGGGTAAATTTAACTGCGTTATTCAGCAGGTTTAGTAATATTTGTTTCAGTCGAATGGCATCGGTATGAATCACCAGCGGCTGTGTATTATCGTAATCGACAATAAACTGCAATGCACGAGAGTTCAGTTCAAATTGCAGTAAATTACTCATTTCACTGACCAAGTTACAGACATTAATTGGTTCTTGATGCAAGTCTAAGCGACCTGCTTCAATTTTTGAAAAGTCGAGCACATCGTTTAACACTCGCAATAACACATTGAGCGCACTATCAGCTTGCTCAATATAATCACGCGCTTGCTGCCAGTCCTGCTCTTGCAATGCCAAATAATGAAGCCCTTTAATACCGTTGATAGGCGTGCGAATTTCATGGCTCATATTGGCTAAAAATTCACTTTTGATTTGACTCGCTTTATCCGCTTTTAATTTTTCATTACGTAGGCTTTGGGTTTGTTTCGCAACCTGTTGGCGTATTTGTATATTTGTGCCCGTTACTGAAATTAAAAAAATAATTAATAACCAAACAAATAACATGCCTACTATCTGTGCAAACCAATACATAAGCCAAGATGACTGTGCCACTGACTCCGATAACTTTATTTGCCACACCCGTTCGCTAATATGAAAATCAAAATGTGCAATTTGCTTCATCCCAATGCGCCCAGAGTTTGAAATTTCAATAGGGTTTTGAGCATCGCTTACATCATAAAAGCTGGCTTCTATATCGGTCGTTTGATTGTAATTCAGCGTTTGCGCTAAAGTATCTAAATTAATGACTGCCACGACATAACCTTTAAAGCCAACCTGACGATGTAAATCAGCATAAACGGGGTTAAAGAATAAAACCCCACGCTCATTACCATCACCTTGCATTAAACTAATGGGTTCACTAACAGATATATTTTTAGTTAAACGGGAGTTTGTTAGCGCTTCTCTTCGCACTTCACTTGAGGCTAAATCAAACCCTTGAGCTGACTCATTTCCTTGTAGTGGGTGAATATATTGAACAGGGAAATAAATAGCTCGCTGAGAGACGCCTTGCCACTCGCCCGCCGCATTTTTTTCTTTCACATAAAATGATGCCCCTAACTCTTCGCGTAGTGACCTTTGGTAATCAGGTAATTGTGAATGCATCACTTTAGGAGCCCACTCAAAAGCTGCAATTTCGTTACTGTCTTGTAATTGTCGAGAAGTAAAGCGCTTGAACTCTTGAAAGTCGACATCATCACTGCTGGCAAAAAATGTAGCAAGTAAAGCTAGGTGTGATTGTATTTCACTTACTTTGTGCTCTAGGTTGGCTTTAATAGCACTGACCTTCGCTTGTTGTCGCTGATCATCTTTGTCCTTTTTCACACTTGCTGCACCATAAAAGCTAATACAAATGATCAAATAGATAAGCAGTGAAGGAACAATAATCTGCGCCCGCTGTTGCATAAGGTTATAACTAAATGCCGCCAATACAAGTGGTGTGAAAATCAATACACCAATGCTGTCACCTATCCACCAAGCAATAAAATTATTCAGTGCCATATAACTAGGAATAACCTGATTTATTATTAACAGTGCGGTCCCTGTCAATGGCGCAATTAAACAACAAATAGGGCCACCGATAACGAGCCCTTGTACACTGTTTTTAAGAGATGACAACTCAAGCGGTATTTTTACAATATGGGTGATAATGTAATATGCAGCCCAAGCTTGAAAGGTAGATGCAGCTGTTACGCTAACAGCTTGGAGCATAATCTGCCAATGAAGAATATCGGAAACACGGTCTAGGTGAATCAAATTAACTAAAAAAGCACCAAGAATAATCCCTGCTAAGGCTCGGTTGCGTTGTAGTAGAATACTTGCAAGGGCAATCCCTGCGGGTGGCCACGCTGCAACCGCATAACCATCAATAGCGAGTAACGAATTACTTAAATACCCTGTAAGAAAGTAAGCAAGCGCAATACTTATTGTCAGCGTAAACAAGTTCTTCAAGCCATTTAACTCCTTTTAGGCAAATGGGACTCTATTGATATAACACCAGCGCTTTATCTGGTTGGGCACTTTTACTATAACTAAGCGCAGCCTGCTGAAGGTATTCATGGCGATTATTGGCATTAAGCGCTTTATCAAAAACACGCGCAGCTAAATCGTACTCACCATGGGCATTCGCAAGACAAGCCAAAGCTAAAAGCAACTGAGTATTGTCAGTGTCTTTTTTCAACACATCCTGCAAACTCGCCTGTAATTTTAATGCATCCCCTGCAGCACTAGTTCTTAGAATATGTGCTAAGTCTTTATGCTGCCGCGGATTTTTAATCATTTTAATTAAGCTTAGCTCAATTTTATTTAAATCGCCTGCTTTCGCCATGGCAGTGAAGTAACTAACTTCAGCCAAAGGTTTCAAATTCTTTGCTAATTGCTCAAATCGCTCTGTTAACGTGCTGCTAGATTCTGCGTCAAAATAGCGATTGAATAATTGCTGCCATTCTTTGTCTGTGAGTGCTTTTTTACGAAGTAGACGCGGCATAAAGTCATTGAGTGCAGCCCACTTTTTCTCTTGAACTAATACGTGAGCATACATTTTCAGTTCAAGATTTGATGCTTTTTTATGCTCAGCTAATGCTTTCAAATCAGCAAAAATCGTACTGGTTTCACCACTAGCAATCCACAGATTTGCCACTTTCAGTTGCTTGCTTTGACTAATCTTATCAAGGTAACTAATCGCTTTTTCGGTGTCATTTTCAGCCAGTGCAGCTTTTGCAAGTAAGGCATAACGGACGTCAGCCCACTGTTCAGCGACACTATTATTATGCAGTGCTAATTCAACTTCAGTGTAATCATTGTTAATAAGACTCCATACACCTTGCTCAATAGCCGCTTGCTTTCGCTCTTCACTGCGCGCAAAAAAGCGATGACGTGTATGGCTGTACAAAGACCATAAATAACGCACCAATTTGTAGAGTAAAAACCCAGCACCAGATAGCAAAACGATCAGTGCACAGACGCCCCAAATAGTGCCTTCTACGGTCGTTTTATTAAATGAGATTAATACATAGCCTTTTTGATCGATGAAAAAAGGGGCGATCCCTAAACAGATTGCAATAGCAATTATTAACAGTAAAAAGCGGATCATTGCGCCCACTCCTTCACCTGCTCAGTGCTTTTCAGCGATACATTAGGGTTAAAATCGAGTTGCTCTTTTGAAAGCTCAAGCAAACTCTTCAGAGCAGCTTTAGTCACCGTATCATCTTGCTTGAAATAGTCCTGTACTAAGTCATGCGCAGCATCAACGGCAGTGAAGTAAACGCTACTTTGTTTCGATAACACAGCATCTTGTGCTTGCGCTAGATACAAGCTCAAACGCTGCTTCACTAAATGACGTTCTTGCTCACTTAAAAATGGCGCAACAACCATGTCTTCACGGGTACGCACGGTAACAAAGAAGTCTTTAAATTGTTGCCATGACTTAGCTAAGTTTTGACGCCACTCGCTAACATTTTCACTGAGTTTATTTGGGTCTTCTTGACTCACTTCTTCAGGTAAAGAAATCGCGTTAAAAACAAGTTCATCAATATGCTGCGCAACCCCATGTAATTTTAGATAGATAGCTTCAACTGCAACAGGCTCAATGGCATTTAAGGTTTGTAAATCTTGGTGAATTGCCTGACGTATGTTTCCAGTGCCAGGATGCTCTGCCAATAAAGAATCTAAACGTGTTAATACCGCAGCCGCACCTTGATAGTCATGCTCCGCCCAAACCTTAAACTCAGCCATACGCTGTAAACTTGTTACTTCTTGCGGATTTAAGGTATAAGCCTGTTGTTCAGCACGTTTCAATGCAGCGTCTAACTGTTGCTGAGTTTGCTGCACATTTTCACTCAATGCATCAGCTACTTTTTGCTCATTGTTATACAGTGAATGCTGTAATGTTTGCTGCGTACTTTTCACAGCATCAAGTTGCTGTTGTAAACGCTGGTTTTCGGTTGTCAGTTCAATCAATGCACGTGAAGATTGCTGATCACTATTAAGTTTTTGATAAAACTCATAGCCAACCGCAGAAGCAACTACCACGGAGATAAGTAAAGCTAAGCTACCGGTTTTACTAATCCCTTTTTTGTGATGAACCGTTTGCCCAGAGGCCGTCTTACCTGCTTGCGCCTTTTTCGTGGACTCGGCTGCTGGTTTAATTGACTGTTTTAAATCTGATTCACTCATTTTGCTACCTTGCTCATTGATACAGGTGAACATCGCATTATCGCTTGCCCCCGCAGCAATATGTATATGTGTTCTTATTACATTCTTTTGCTGCAAATAATCAGCAATACGTTCACTTGCAACATAAAACTGACGCTTAATTAACCATCCTAACTGTGATTCATTTTGACCATTAAAAATGGCATCCACAGCGGCATTACTTGTAATGACTATACCTTCAACATTAATTGTTTGCCAGTGGTCCATCCACTTGCTAGGTTCACTTTCAATGGCACTGCGTTTATACACAACCAACTGATTTAATAATGCACCGCGCTGCTTCAATGTTTTCGCGATGGTGGTGCGCCCACCTTCGCCTTTCACTAAAACAATATTACTCAGTTCAACATCTTGCAGTGTTTTTAGCTCAAGCAACCCTTCAGAATCATGCTGTTTTGGCACCGCAGCACGACGACCAAACGCCTCATAAACAGCATCGGCAGTTTGCTGCCCAACGGCATATAACTGAGCAGCTTTATTTATAGAAGGAGTGAGGCGAAGCAATGCATGAACCGCATCTTGCGATATAAAAATAATTTTATCTGCATTTTCCAGCGGGGCGAGCTCTTCACTACTCGGCGTTAAGTAGTCAAGGGTCAATACTGGACACTGGGTTGTTTGATAACCCGCCTGCTGAAGCTGAAGAGCAAGTTCAGTGCCTTTACCTGCTGGACGAGTTATCAAAATATGCATATTACGCGTCTCTGTATACGTCAGCTAAGATTTTATCAGCACCTTGAGCAAGTAACTTTTCGGCAAGTTCAATGCCTAGTTTCTGTGCGTCAGCGACTGGGCCAGTTACTTCGTCACGGAGCATTTGGCTACCATCAACCGCCCCCACTAGACCACGTAAATGAACCTGCTCCCCGTCAACAAGTGCAAATGCGCCAATAGGTACCTGACAACCACCTTCTAAACGTCGATTCATCGCACGTTCTGCATTAACACGAATACGTGTTTCAGTATGCTCAAGGGGAGCGAGTAGGGCTTTGGTCACTTCATCGTCAATACGACACTCTATGCCTACTGCACCTTGGCCGTTTGCAGGCAGAGATACTTCCGGCTCAATAAATGCGGCAATGCGCTCAGGCATTTCCAGACGAATTAGACCCGCAGCAGCAAGAATAATCGCATCATATTGGCCGTTATCAAGCTTTGCCAAGCGCGTATTGACGTTACCACGTAAATCGTGAATAACAAGGTCTGGACGGGCTTCGCGAATTTGACACTGACGTCGAAGACTTGATGTGCCCACAATCGCGCCTTGTGGCAATTCATCTAAGCTTTTGTAATTATTTGATACAAACGCATCGCGAGGATCTTCGCGCTCACAAATAGTATTAAGTTCTAAACCATCCGGAAACTCAACCGGCACATCTTTCATTGAGTGAACAGCGATATCCGCTCGTCCATCTAACATGGCCTGCTCAAGTTCTTTAACAAATAAACCTTTACCACCAATCTTGGCAAGTGGTGTATCAAGGATAATATCTCCCTGCGTTGACATGGGAACAAGCTCAACGGTGACATCATCATGAAAGTGCTCAAGTTGAGCTTTTACAAATTCAGCTTGCCATAAAGCGAGTGCGCTTTTACGGGTCGCAATGCGAACGTATTTTGTTGTCTGAGTCATGAAAAATCCAATTATTTACTAAGCTGACGCTAATCAGCTAAAATTCTAAATTCTTTTTGTGCAAGTAAGTTGCCATCGGTATCAACAACTTCAACACGCCAATCACCTACTTGTTCAGGCATAATATTTTTAGTCGAGTAAGTGCGAAAACGCGGACTGCTTATCGCTAACTCAATTGAAGCCAGTTGCTGATCTTGGTAATACCATACATGACGTACAGTTTGCCCCTGCATATTTTTAAGCTCACTGAAAAAGCTAAGGCTTTGGCTAATATCAAGCAATTTTACATCGCTTTTTAGAACATTGACTGGTTCTCGATCAACAACATCTGTCGTTAATACCGCTCGACTCACTTTATCCGTATCTATTTTAGCGCCAATTGCCACACTCGCGATATGGGCTGTGTGAGCAAACTGCTGTTTATTTTGAACAGCTTCGGGCTGCGCTTCGTCTTTTGGCTCACTAATTTCAGGAGGCGTCTCATCAACGCTTGCTAATACTTCGTCGTTTTGATCTGGCTCAATAACTTCTGCTAGCACTTGCGGTGAGTCGCTTTGTTGCTGCAAATCGGTTTGCACTTGAGTATTAATTGACGAGGTAGGTTCATCTTGCAAACTCATTGTTGCAGGGCCTTTGGCCTGCTCCGTGTTATGCGCCAAGCGCGGCAGCTCGTCAAGCTCGCGACTTAAATCTGTTTCAGTGGCCAATGATGCTTCTTGCTGAGCTTGCTGTTCTGATTGCTCTGCATTTACTGCACCTAAAAAGCTATACGCCACAATAGCAAGCGCAATAAATAACACACTGCCAACTAGCACAATACGCCGCCAATGCCATTGATACGTTACTGAAGAAGGTGTAGTATTGACTGATTCGGCACTTCCCATATTTGCTTTTATTACCAGTTTTTTTGTCATATTGGCCTCTTTACAAGCTATGTTAGCTCAAGCGAGCAATTAACCACTCTCTGATTGCCATCAGTTCTTCACCACACACCTGATGCGCCATCGGATAGTCTTGCCAGCTTACTTCCATGTTATTTGCAGATAATACATCAAACGCTTGCCTGCCCGCACTATGCGGTACGACATCATCAAGACGACCATGCGCCATAAATATATTTAAACTATTTTGCTTCGCCTCATCAGCGAGCTTATCAGGTACGCACATATAAGTTGATAGCGCCATAACACCCGCTAGTTTTTGCTCTAAACGTGGTGCTAAATGCAGTGATACAACACCACCTTGTGAAAACCCAGCAAGGACAATCTTATTGGCAGGAATACCTTTCGCTATTTCTACTTCAATAAGCTCGGCGACTTTTGCTGCGGAGTCTCTGACACCTTGCTCGTCAGCACGCTTATCTAAATCCATCGACTTTATGTCGTACCAAGAGCGCATTGCCATTCCACCATTAATGGTGACCGGTTGTACTGGCGCATGGGGAAATACAAAGCGCACTCCCAGCTCTTTTGGTAAAGCTAACTGTGGGGCAACAGGAGCGAACCCATCACCTGAATCGCCCAGACCATGCAGCCAAATAACACTTGCTTTATGCTCCCCTTGAGCAGGGTACTCTACGCACTCTAAACTCATAGCTCAGAACGCCATTCAATAGGTTGGCCCGCTTGACGAGTCGCAGCATCACACATAAATTGCCAAAATTCAGCACCTGAACGGTTATCAATCCACTTATCGTCACGTAATTCAAAGTGATGACCATTAAATTTAGTCGCAACCCACACCTGATGCAGTGGTGCTTGTTTATTGATCACAATTTTACTGCGATCTGCAAAGATGATTTCTAAAATACCTGATGCAGACTCGTAGTCTAAATCAGCATCACAGTCATCGATTTGCTCTTCAATCGTTAGCATTAATGCATCGGCTAATGTGTGGTATTCATGATCAGTCATTTTTATGTCCTTTAACTGGCTTATAAGCCTAGATCTGGGGGCAGATTATGTACATCAAGTGTAACAGGAATAAATTCATCCGCGAATAGCTGCATTTTTTAAATATTCTGTTACTCTGCGATTATAAAGCCAGCAACCGTATTAATCTAATGAAAGAGACTCATAGCCAAAAATTAAAGACCATTTTACCCTTTGCCCTTCTGCTCACCTTAGCCGGCTGCGGACAAAGTGGTGCTCTTTACCTACCAGATGATACGCCGCAGTCAACAGACTCTCAGCCTGAGGCTGCTCCATCCGAACAACCAGAACAAAAACAGGACTAATTGATGGACTTTTTTAATTACAAAGATAGCCAGCTGTTCGCTGAAGACATCGCTGTCAAAGAGCTTGCCGAACAATATGGTACACCTTGTTATATCTACTCCCGAAAAACCTTTGAACGTCACTACCTGGCCTTTGCCGAAGCCGCAAAATCGCATAAAAGTTTGGTATGCTATGCCGTAAAAGCGAATTCAAATATTGCTGTACTCAACATCCTAGCGCGCCTTGGTTCTGGTTTCGATATTGTTTCGAAAGGGGAACTTGCGCGAGTAATTCAAGCCGGTGGCGATGCATCTAAAGTGGTCTTTTCTGGGGTGGCCAAAACAACTGATGAAATCGCCTATGCACTTGAATTGGGGATTAAATGCTTTAATGTTGAATCAGTGGCGGAACTTGAGCGTATCTCAGAAGTCGCCACTTCGCTAAAGCGTATTGCACCTATTTCGATTCGTGTAAACCCTGATATCGACGCAAAAACCCATCCGTATATCTCTACCGGTTTAAAAGAGAATAAATTTGGTATTGATATTCAAACCGCTGTTGCTGTTTATCAGCATGCTGCATCTTTACCAAGCCTAAAAATAACAGGTGTTGATTGCCACATTGGTTCACAGTTAACAGAAATCAAACCCTTCTTAGCAGCGCTTGAAAAAGTACTTACTTTAATTGAACAACTAAAAGCCGTTGGCATTGAACTAACTCACCTTGATATTGGCGGTGGTCTTGGCGTGCCCTATAACGACGAAACACCTCCTCACCCAAGCGAGTATGTTGACAAAATCACGGCTCGACTAGCTGATTATCAGGATTTAGAGCTTATTTTCGAGCCTGGCCGCGCTATTGCAGCCAATGCTGGGATTTTAGTAACTAAAGTTGAGTTCATTAAACAAAACCAAGACAAATACTTTGCCATTGTCGATGCCGGCATGAACGATATGCTTCGCCCGTCACTTTACCAAGCCTGGCAAAGTATTGTTCCTGTTATCCCGCGCGAAGACGATACTAAAAGCCACAACTACGATATTGTGGGTCCTGTGTGTGAAACCGGTGACTTTTTAGGTAAGGATCGTCAACTTGCTCTTCAAGCGGGCGATTTACTTGCACAGCGCAGTGCGGGGGCTTATGGCTTTACGATGAGTTCAAACTATAACTCACGCCCTCGTGTTGCAGAGATAATGGTTGATGGAGAACAAAGTTATTTAATCCGTCAACGTGAAACTCTTGAAAGCCTTTGGCAAGGTGAGAAAATTTTACCATAAACGTTTTTATAACCGCCCTGCTCTGTGGCATGATTAGCTCAGAGCAAACCCGAATTAGAGCGTTATGTTAGTTAATTTCTCAAAAATGCACGGCCTAGGTAATGACTTTGTTGTTATTGATAACATTACTCAAAATGTTTTCTTATCACGAGATCAAATTAAAAAGCTGGCAGATCGCCACTTCGGCATAGGTTTTGATCAATTACTCATGGTCGAAGCTCCCTATTCTCCTGATCTCGACTTTCACTATCGTATTTTTAATGCTGATGGTAACGAAGTCGAACAATGTGGTAATGGTGCCCGCTGCTTTGCTCGATTTGTACGCATGAAAGGCTTAACAAACAAGCACAAGATCACCGTATCAACCAAATCGGGAAATTTAACTTTATATATTGAGAAAGACGGCCAAGTAACGGTCAATATGGGCCATCCGACTTTTGAACCAAGTAAAATTCCACTTAAAGCCAGTAAACGAGAGCTCACCTATATTCTTCGCACTGAAGAACACACCATCTTTAGCGGCGCAGTCTCAATGGGTAACCCACACTGCGTATTAGAAGTCGATGATATTCAAACAGCTGATGTTGACACTTTAGGGCCACTGCTTGAAAACCATGAACGTTTTCCACAACGAGTCAATGTGGGCTTTATGCAGGTAATTTCGCAAGATCATATTAAACTAAGGGTGTGGGAACGCGGTGTTAGTGAAACCCTTGCTTGTGGAACGGGCGCATGTGCAGCGGTTGTGATTGGTCAAGCCCAAAGCAAGCTAGCAAACACAGTACAGGTCGATTTACCAGGCGGTAGCCTGCAAATACGCTGGCAAGGGGAAGGCCACCCCGTAAGAATGACCGGTCCTGCGGAGCATGTTTTTGATGGGCAAGTAGCATTATGAGCAAACAAACAGAACAACAAATTGCAGAATACTTAAAGGCGCACCCTGATTTTCTAGTTAACAACCCTGATGTACTTGCAGGGCTTGAACTGCACCAACAAACAGAGGCAGCAACGTCGTTAGTGCATATTCAGCAACGCCAACTGCGAGAACACAACACCTTACTGAAAAACAAAATTGCGACGTTAATTGAGCAAGCAAAAGAAAATGAGCTAATTTATCGCTTATTTAGTGAATGCCATCGTCAGCTTTGGACCAATTACGACTTTACAACACTGGCAAGTAACCTACGCAATATAATTTGTACCAACCCCTCAATAAATGAGTGCCACCTTGTTAAGTATGATAAAAAGTTTGATGATTTAATCGCGCACCGCTTACAAGATACGGGCACTTATTTAGGCCGTGTAAATCAACAAGAGCGCGACTTACTGTTTTCTGATTCAACGCAATCTACCGCATTATATTTAATTGGTAATACTAAACATCCAGTGGCCATCTTGGCGTTTGGCAGCGATGATGTGAATCACTTCGAACCTGCTAAAGATAGCTTCTTCGTACTCGATTTTGTGCGCTCATTACAGCTACGCTTACTGGAACTTGCATGAGTGAGGAAATTGCGCCAAACACAGACGAGTTAAGCGATGCTTGGCGCACGCCTATCCAACTTTTTGCAGACTACTTGCGCTATGAAAAACAATATTCAGCGCACACGATAAGTCAATACACCAGCCAACTAAGCTTTGCAGCTTTGTACTTTAGTAAGCTTTGTGAAAGCTGGTTTAATGTACAAGGTGAGCATATTCGTCGTTACAGTATGCAATTGCGAAGTAAACAATTAAGCGGCCGCACGATTAGTTTAAAACTGAGCTGTATTCGTAGCTTGTATAAATTTTTAAAAGCCAAAAACATTGCAAACCAAACACATTACCACAATCCTGCCGAAGCTATTAAAGGACCTAAATTTTCTAAGCCATTACCCAAAAATTTAGACGTTGATCAAATGGCAAAGCTATTAGAACTCCCCGATGATGACCCATTGGCTATTCGCGACAAAGCAATGATGGAATTAATGTACTCCTCCGGTCTGCGCATTAGCGAGTTAGTTGGCGCTAACATACAAGATATTAACCCTACAGAAGGCGAAATGTTAGTCCGTGGTAAGGGTAACAAAGAGCGCTTACTCCCTGTTGGAAGTAAAGCCCTCAACGCTTTAAAAGCGTGGCTAAAAATTCGCCCACAATTTGCACACCCAGATGAAACCGCAGTCTTTGTAAGTAGCCAAAAAAAACGTATTTCAGTACGCCAAGTTCGCCTGCGTATGCAAGGATGGGGCATTAAACAAGGCATAAGCTCGCAAGTGCATCCACATAAGTTACGCCACTCATTTGCCTCGCATATTCTAGAATCATCCGGTGATTTACGTGCTGTGCAAGAGTTATTAGGCCATAGCAGTTTATCAGCAACACAAGTTTATACACACCTTGATTTTCAGCATTTAGCCAAAGTGTATGACAATACCCATCCACGCGCTAAAAAGCGCTCAACACCTGAGTAATCCGTTGTAATTATGATCCGATTTAATCGTGCCTTATCGCCAGTTTCTGTGTTAAGTTTTGATTTAGATGACACACTCTATAACAACCATCCAATCATCAAATCAGCTTTGCAAGCACAAGCTGATTATCTTGAAACGCTAGAACAATGGCCTGTCGATAGCATGAGCTACTGGTTAAAATGCCGCGATAATGCCTTAAAGCAAGATGCGACTTTAATCGATGACGTGACGCGCTGGCGACAAGCAGCATTATTATATGCCATGACCAATCTGGGGTTTGATAAAGAAACCGCTCAGCAGCATGCACATGGGGCCTATCAAGCTTTTGCCGATGCCCGCAGCCAAATAACCGTTGCGAATGATGTACTTGAGTTACTTGCTAGTCTAAATAAACAATACCGTTTAATTGCCATCACCAATGGTAATGTCGAGGTAGAAAAGTTTAACCTTAATGGCATGTTTGAGTTAGTTCTACAAGCAGGCCCGCACGGTAAAGCAAAACCACACAGCGCCTTATTTGATACTGCGGCTGCAAAGCTAAACATCCCTCACAGTGAAATTTTGCATATTGGTGATAGCTTAGACACGGATGTACAAGGGGCTAATAACGCAGGCTGTCAAAGTGTTTGGTTGAATAATCAAGAAACACAGTACAAATACAAGGGTCTAGCAGATATCGAAATAAGTAACATTCTAGCCCTTCGTCACTTAGTTAAAAGCTAACTATTTTTTAATGTGTTTTATGCTGATAAAGTAACCATATTAAGAGGAGTCTTTGTACAGGCAAAATAGATGAATACTCTACTCAAATTAATATTGGTGTGTTCTCTTTGTTTAAATACTTATTTTATATGGCAAATAAACTCTCAATACGCCTCTGAAGTAACGCCAGAGCAAGCCACTTCTATCTCGCTAGAAAAAACCACTGTTTTGCCCAGTGAGTTTGAACAAGCTATTGTATTTTTTGATAATCAACAATTTGATAAAGCAATTGAGTTTT
Source organism: Pseudoalteromonas arabiensis (assembly GCF_001550155.1). Lineage (GTDB taxonomy): Bacteria > Pseudomonadota > Gammaproteobacteria > Enterobacterales > Alteromonadaceae > Pseudoalteromonas > Pseudoalteromonas arabiensis. Next base: position 58,425 of record NZ_LRUF01000023.1, on the reverse strand, counting down.
ATACACAACTTCTTGCAAGCGATCCTCACCAAGCCAAGCAATTAAAAAAAGCTTGGCAACAAGAGGTTGAAGCTTGGCTCTCAGGTCACGATGAAGATGTAAGCGAGCTATTTCTAAGTGCATTTTTAAAGCGTCACCCCTATGACATTACAATGCTAAAACTTGATGCTAAACGACTTATCAATCAAGGTCATCTTCAGCAAGGGATCGTGAGCTTAATGGCATTAGCAAACCGACTGGATAGCAATCAACAAGGTTCTTTAGCTAAACAGATTGAAGAGTTAGTCACCTTGCAGATCACTGCCCTCACTCAAGCACAACAATGGCAACAACTACTAGAGCACAGCTTACAGTGGCTAGACTATGCACCACACAACCCACACTACTTATATACTTACGCAATGGCTTATTATCAGTTAGGTGACTATGTTGCAAGTCAAGTAGCCCTTGAGCAACTACCTGAAAATCACGCTTTTACAAGCCAAGCGAATGAGTTACATCATAAATTACAGCAAGCGTTAACTGGCGTGGATATTATTGAACTCATCCCCCATGGCGCGCACTACTTGGTTAATAGTGTTATTAATGACACTCTGCACGTTAGATTAATGATAGATACGGGGGCCAGCTTCACCGTGATAAACCACGCGCAACTAGATAACCTCGCAGAGCCAGCCATTTTTGTCGGTACGCTACAAGTGAATACTGCAAATGGCACCGTCAAAGCTAAACGTTATAGGGTACGCTCTTTTCAAATTGGTCAGCAGTATATAGATAATTTTGATGTATTAGTGATGGACAATCACTCAGGCGTGGGATTGCTAGGTATGAACTTTCTCGGAAATTATAAGTTTAATATCAATCAACAACAGGATGAGTTAGAGTTGATAAAAAATAACAATTAAGGATAAAGCATGACACTCAATGCATTTTTAGCAAAACTGGCAGATACACCGACATTGATTGAATTCACTGATACAATGGCCGTTATCGAGCAAAACTACCATTTCACTCCCAGTGGATTTAATAACCATGGGCTTATTAGCTCAGCAAATGAAAATAATGGCTCATGTAAGATCTTTGCCTTTGCCAAACTTAACCAATTGAGTAAGCAAAATACGTTAGATTGTTTTGGTGCTTTTTATCGTGATGATGTACTGAAACACCCTGATGCACATGATCACATGAATATTCGAACATTTATGCTCGCACCAGAGGCCACACCTTTCTTGGGCATAACTTTCACAGAAGAAAATGTTCTAACGGCCAAATTTGAGCGATAGGCTTTTTTCCATAAAGTAGCGGCAACCATCAAGTGGGTAATTTGCCATTTGGTACTTCACTTGGTAACCATTTTTTTCGTAAAAAGGCTTTGCTTGGAAGTCAAGTGTATCAAGTTGAGCCATCTTTGCGCCAAGCGCAGTCGCTTTGCTTTCAAGCTCATTCAACAGTCGCGAAGCAAGGCCCCTGCCTCTAACAGAGTCATCGCACCATAGCCAACTTATTAATAACCAATTGCCAAATACTTGGCCACTAATACCTGCAACCACTACCTGCTTTTTATCGACAAACTTAAAGCCTAACGGAATACGTTGTGCATTAAAATGCTGCTTATTATACGTAACAATATGCGTTCTTAGCTGGTCACTTAACTCTACTGAATCATCACTTTTTAATTGATACATAGCATACCCATAAAATGTTATGACTCAGTATACGCTTTAAAATCAATCAGTATAGATGATTCTTGCCATAAGGAACCTCAAGCATATTGCTGGCGAGCTTCTCTGGCTGCCCACACATTTCATCGTAAGCACTAGTATGACGTAGCACCATTTCACCGTAGCTTAGATGGTCGAGCCTCTTTTGAATATGTAATGGGCTGAGATCACGTATAAACTCACCATGTTCATCAGTGACATAATATTCAACGTTATTGATCACCACAGACACTTGGTAGAGTGCCATTTCCAACGAGTGAAGGATAACCTTTTGCAGTGGTTGGTGCGCTGCAAGTTCAGATAACTTAATTGCCATGTCGAACCCCTTTTATATGTAGTACTTCTTATACGCGGGTTTGATATACTATGATCAAATTAACTGTACAAAAATCACTCATGCCAGAAAAAGTACGCCTTGCTAAATTTATTGCTCATGCGGGTATTTGCTCTCGAAAGCAAGCATCACGCTTGATAGATCAAGGTGAGGTAACAGTAAATGGCCGTGCTGCAAATCACATAGATCACGTCGATGAGCACGATGATGTGATGGTACTTGGCGAAAAAATTTCAGCAAAAATGCCACTCACCTACTTTGCGTATCACAAACCCGTTGGTATAGATTGCAAATTAAATGCTGACGACCCAACAAGCCTTATTCATAGCCTGCCTAAAACCACTCGCGTTTACCCAATTGGCCGGCTCGACAAAGACTCCCGAGGTTTATTGATTTTGACCAATGACGGCGAGTTTTGTAATCAACTGATCCACCCTGATTACCACCAACCCAAACGCTATTTAGTCACGGTAGATAAGCCACTTGATAGCGACTTCTGTAAAAAAATGGCGGCCGGTGTGCCCGTAGATAAACAACTAACGCTCCCTTGTGAGGTGACTCAAGTCACCGAAAAGCAGTTTTGCATCGTCTTAAAACAAGGCTTAAACCGTCAAATACGAAAAATGGCACGTTTTTGTGGCTACAAAGTCATCGACTTGTACCGCACAGATATCGCAAAGCTGTCACTCACCACGCTGAATTTGCCCGAAGGACAGATAGTTAGTATCAAAAAAAGTGACATTATCTAACAAAAAAGTTTGCATTAATTGATTACGCGTGTAATCTTAAATTGAAGATTACATCTGTAGGCATAAAAATGATTGAACTTTCTAAAGCTGAATTCGAAGTATTAGATGCTGTGTGGATTAACTACCCTGCCACGGCAAGTGAAGTAATTGCGCGTTTAAGTGACGATAAAGAATGGCACGAAAAAACCATAAAAACGCTGCTAAGTCGTTTAGTTAAAAAAGGCGCGCTAAGCTTCGAAAAGCAAGGTCGCCAATATAACTACACTCCCTGCATTGCCCGTGAAGAATACACATTAAAAGAAAGCCAAAGCTTTATTGAACGCTTTTTTAACGGCCACATTGCGCCATTAGTAAGTGGTTTTGCTAAATCAGAGCAACTCTCGCAACATGATATTGATGAGCTAAAAAAGGTCATTGATGATTGGGAAAAACAGCAAAAGTAAGGCGTTGTTATGTTAGATGCATTTTTTAATTGGCTGTTAGATCAACAGCTTTTGATCTCATCTGCAATTTTGTTTTTATTGCTGCTAGAGCGAAAACTACTAAGTCAGCTATCGGCACGCTTGGTTTATACACTGTGGGCACTATTACCTATTAGTTTATTGTTAGCGAACTTACCCGATCACTTAAAGCCAATTCAAAACGACTTTATCAGTAAGCTGACTATCACGCCAAATACAGAAGTAATGCCGCAATTTACGCTAACGTGGTTTGCTATTTATGGTTTTATTAGTGCTGCACTGCTGATCACTGCTGTGTATTTTCATTACCGCTTCTTAACAAAACTGCAATTAGCACCAATTGCGCTTGATCAGCACAGTAGCCAAAATATGCGCTTATACCAAAGCAAACAAGTGAGCTCACCGATGGTTGTAGGAGTTATAAACACCAAGCTAGTGCTGCCAACAAACTACCAAAGCCACTACGATAGCCATGCTTTAGCGCTTATTTTAGAGCATGAATCAGTGCACATTAAACGCAAAGACAACCTAGTTAATGCCCTCGCCTTAAGTGCCACTATTTTGCTGTGGTTTAACCCTGTCGCTTGGCTTGGCTATGCAAGCCTACGTCGTATTCAAGAGCTTTCATGTGATGAGCAAGTGCTCAAAAATAAATCGACAGAACAACGAATTTTATACAGTAAGGCATTAGTGCACTGTGCCAGCTTTAGCAGAGCAGGCTTAATGGCTTATTCACAATACGGAGATAAAAACACCATGTTACAACGTCTAAATCAAATAAAGCAGATCGACAACAGTTCATTTATCGCAAAAACAGCGTTAGTTATTTTTACAATGGGCATGCTTAGCAGCTTTGCAATTGCAAAGCAGCCGATGTCAGTTGAAAAAACAAAAGATTACCAAGCGGTTATGCGTGTGGAACCAATCTACCCAATACAAGCTGCAGAGCAAGGCATTAGCGGTTCAGTCGTTCTGAAATACGATATTTTACCAAGTGGCGCCACCAGCAATGTCAGTGTGGTTAGTGCGGAGCCTGAAGCTGTTTTCAATCGAGAAGCAAAAAGAGCCTTAAAACAATGGCAATATGCGCCATCTGAATCGGGCTTTAAAAACGCCTTAGTGCAACTCGATTTTGCCTTAGACGAAAACTATCAAGCAAAAGATTTAATAGAGAAAATTAAAGTTAGTTCGAAATAAGCTGTATCAACTTAAGACCTTAAAGCAAGCGCCTTATTTAAGCCGCTTGCTTTGTGGTTTTTACTGTTTTAATCAGTATGAATTATAAACACAGTGCAATCATCGCCACACAGCTCACGTAGCCAATCAGCCAAACTAACGAGCGCAAAATATCTTGGTTTATATAGTAAAAAATACAATATAGGACACGAGTAATTATATGCACAACAGCTAACATTTCAGTGGCTTGATAGATATTGTTGGTCGCAATCACCACCGCTAAAGCAACAGCAAAAACAACTAATGACTCGAAACTATTTTGATGAGCAGCCAGCGCCCTCGCCCCAAAACCTGTCAACTTACTTTGTTGATCTCTCGGGTGTTTATTGTCATATCCTTGAAGCTTATTTTGCGCAAAAGCCACGGGAGCTTTTGCTAAATAAGGTAGAAGAACTGCGATGAGTGCGCAGATAATCAGTGTTGTCATGATATTTCCTTATTTTTTAACTGTATTAGCTTACCCTAACGCAAACAAAAAAAAGCCGCTACTTATAACAGCAGCGGCCAGCAATAGCATCATTGTCACTATAGCCTAATGACGACATAAAAGCCCTGCGGCATATTGTCACAGCTGAGTTTTCCTCAAGTTGGTCGATAAGCTAATGCCCAAATACTTTGGTTTTGTTACTCTATACCCAAGCCCCCTCATTAATTTATTTTCAATATGACTTGGATTTTCTTAACCATTTTTGCGGCATTTATGCAGTCGTGGCGCAATGCGCTGCAAAGTAAACTCAGTGCAACAGTGAGTGTAGCAGGGGTGACGCTTGCTCGTTTTATTGTTGCGAGCCCAATTGCTGCCCTGTATTTATTTGCACTTTATCAATACCAAGACGCCGCACTACCAGACTTTAACCTGGCTTTTATTGGCTACATTATTGGTGCCAGTATCGTCCAAATTGTTGCCACAGGTTTGATGGTAAAACTATTTAAAATGAATAACTTTGCAGTCGGTGCTGGGCTTGCCAAAAGTGAAGCACTGATGGCGGCTATTTTAGGGGTTATGTTTTTTGGCTCCGCACTGTCATTGCTAGGTTGGGTTGGGGTATTTATTGGTGCAATCGCCGTATTGCTATTAAGTGGCATCGCGAATGTTAAACACTTTAATTTGGGCACTGCACTCCTTGGGCTTGCTTGCGGTACTTCATTTGCTCTTTCATCATCATGGATCCGTGAAGCAAGTTTAAATTCAGGACTGACTTTCCCGCACTCAGCCGCATGGGTACTGGTACTGATAATCAGCTTACAAACGCTAATGCTATGCGCTTATATTACACTCAAAGAGCCCGATACATTTAAGAAAATGTGGCAGCATAAAGGCACTACTACCGCTGTCAGTGTTTGTAGCTGTTTAGGTTCAATCGGTTGGTTTAGCGCCATGAGCCTGCAGCATGTTGCTTATGTAAAAACACTCGGGCAAGTTGAAGTGTTCTTTACCATTTTGGTATCGATTCTTTGGTTAAAACAGCCGTTAAAACGCCAAGACACGGCGGGTCTAGTATTAATTGCCTTGGCTGCCATTTTGGTGATGCTACCCAATTAGGTGCATTTCTAGTCATTAAAAAAGCGGCTATGCCGCTTTTTTAATGACTAATTTTTAGTGTTATCACACCACTGATAATCAACAGTACTCCGGCAATACGGCCAAATGTGGCGGCATCACCGTAAAATAAAATACCCACCAAGAAGGTGCCTGCAGCGCCTATACCTGTCCATACTGCATAGGATGTCCCCATCGGAATATCTTTTTGTGCCAACCACAACATAAAGCCACTGGCGACCATAAAGACGACAGCAATAGCAATGCCTAACCAGCGACTCTCTGATTCTTGAGACATCTTAAGGCCAACAGGCCAGCCAATTTCTAACAGACCTGCGACAATTAAATACAACCACGCCATTATTGATCTCGCTTTTTCAAGATCACGTCATATAAATCTTCACGGCGGTCTTTTAAGTTTCTAACGGTACCTTCACTGTGCAGGATTTTCAGTTTATCCATATCTAAATCACTGAATAACAGCATTTCGGTATTCGGTGTTGCTTCGTTCAAGGTCGCATCATGGGGGAATGAGAAATCAGAAGGAGTAAGCACCGCCGATTGCGAGTACTGTACGTCTAAGCTCTCTACCTCAGGTAGATTACCAACAGAGCCTGCAATTACAACATAACATTCATTTTCGATTGCGCGTGCTTGTGCACAATGACGAACACGTAAGTAACTGTTTTTAGTATCTGTCCAGAAAGGTACAAATAAGATATCTAGCCCTTGCTTAGCGAGAATACGCGACAGCTCGGGAAACTCTACATCGTAACAAATTTGAATACCGACACGACCCGCATCCGTTTCAAATACGGCAATCTTGTCACCCCCTTGGATCACCCAGTCATTTTGCTCATGAGGCGTGATATGTATTTTGCGCTGCTCATCAATTTTACCGCTTCGATGACATAAGTAACTAACGTTATAAATCTTATCGCCTTCTGCCAGCGGCATTGAGCCGGTAATAATATTGGCATTGTATTCAACCGCCATGCGCGACATCGCATCACGGAACGTTTCAGTGTATTCGGCTAAATAACGAATTGCCTCAGTTTGATTGCATTGCTCGGTGAGCCCCATTAACGGCGCATTGAAAAATTCCGGAAATAAAATAAAGTCGCTTTTATAGTCAGACACCGTATCGACAAAATACTCAACTTGCTTAAGTAACTCCTCAACTGAGTCGACGCAGCGCATTTGCCACTGCACAGCACCTACACGCACTATAGATTTGGTTGATTCAAGCACAGTATCTGTAGGTTCAAACATGATGTTATTCCACTCTAACAACGTGGCATAACCCACTGACTCTTGGTCTTCTGGTAGATATTTTTTAAGTAAGCGTTTTACTTGGAAATCGTTAGAAAGTTGAAAACTTAAAATCGGATCGTAAAGCTCTTTATGATCCACTTTTTCGATGTACTCCATAGGTGACATTTCAGAGCTATGATTGTAATAACGTGGAATGCGCCCACCCGCCAAAATCGCACGTAAGTTATACTGACGGCATAATTCTTTTCGCGCATCGTATAAACGCCTGCCTAAGCGCATACCGCGGTGGGTTGACGAGATAACAACATCTAGACCATATAAAGCATCGCCTTCTGAGTCGCTAAAAACACGGTCGTGGCCATCAACAATATCTTCGTAAGTATGCGGGTTAGAAAAACGAGCGTAATCTACTTGTACACTCAAAGCGATACCCACAAGCACACCGTCATCAACAATGCCAATTTGACCTTCAGGGAATTGGTCAATTAAACGAAAAATGGTGTGGCTTGGCCACGCTCCACCTAAGCCTGGGTAAGCTTGATCCATCAGAACTTTGATTTGTGGATACTGCTCTTTGGTTAAGTTACAAATCTCTAGATGCGTTTTTTCAGCCGACATACATACTCCTTTAGGGCATAACAGGAAACACAAAGCAAACTATACGGTAGCACGTTTAAAATAGCTCTTTTAGAGTGGCATCAATTACACACTATGCCAAGTATCAGCATAATAAACAGCGTATGAATATGCGTTTAATTAAATCGACCCACAATAAACTTATTAATGAGTGAAGGTGATATTGGTGATTTATTCATCAGCTAGGCTATTTTCATCTATACTTTGCGTTTAAGCGCCTGCTTGTATGAGGTTCATTTGATAAAACATTTACTAAAACAATCAAAGCAGTCAGGTTTAGAAGAAATAGAACAAGTAAAGTTTTTAATCATTTCTAAAATCGCATATTTCGCACTGATAGTGCATGCGTTGCTCATTCCACTTTTTGCCCATGTGGGCGCTATTACTTTAGCTTTAGTCAATATTCTTAGTGTCGTTGCGTGGGGCAGCGGTATCTTTCTAATAAAACAAGGCTTGACCTCTTTAGCATTGAGGGTATTTTGTTTAGAAGTACTTATTCATGCTGTAGTGGTATGCGCCACATTAGGGCTCGATTTAGGGTTTCAATTTTATTTGTGGACTATCTCCTGTATTTTGATGATTGACTACCAATTATCACTAAAACGCGCTGCACTATACAGCTTATTGATGATCACTACCTTTGCTCTTCTATACATCTTTTTCAACGATGTACCTTATCAATATACCTACCCACAGCTTATTCCTTATGTACATTTAACAAATATTATTATTGCTGGTTTGCCTATGGTTTACGCTATTGGGCTGATCAGAGAGATTACGCTTTCACAGCGTGTTGAATTAACCGAAATGGCATCACGAGACCCACTCACCAAACTTTATAATCGTCGCTTTGCTAAAAAATTAATTTTAGCAACTTACAAAAAAAGCATCGAAACAGATCAAAGCCTGTGCCTTGTTATGGCTGATATCGATCACTTTAAACAAATTAACGATACCTATGGCCATGACAAAGGCGATGCGATTTTAGTCAATATTGCACAAGCAATAGGTGAATTCTTAAATGAAACAGATATAGCTGTACGCTGGGGTGGTGAGGAGTTTTTGCTCTTACTCGATAATACCGATGAGTATCACGGGTTACAAAAAATAGAAGCCTTGCGTGAACATATTGCGACATTAGACGCTCACCAAGAGCTACCAAACTTATCGGTGACAATGAGTTTTGGCTTAATTGAATGGCAACCGCTTGCATCTTTAGAGCGCATGTTGCAGCAAGCTGATGCAGCACTCTATGACAGTAAAGATGCAGGAAGAAATACTACCACGGTTGTAAAAGCATTCTGTTTACAACTGGATGATACTGATGCGGTCAATTAACCGCATCTATCGTAATACTATGCATAATGCTCTGTGGCATAAGAGGGGTGAGACCTTCGTTAACATAGTCATCAAATCCCGCACGATAGAACTCAGACAGCGGATGCCCAGATTGACCACCAGGAATTGCCATTATAGCTTTATCTAAGTGTCCTGGCTGTACAATAAATCGTTGTGAGGCACCAAAACTACGCCCTTGTACTGCTGGCATGAAGGTATCACCAAACCCTGGAGCCGCTGGCATGTTGAGCAACTTTTTGAGTACGGGAATTTGTTTTGCAAATGGATGCTCAATAACGAGCTTATTCACGCTTCCCCACTGCCAATTTTGCATGTTCTGTCCATATTGAGTGGTCAGCTTATCAAGGGTGCGATCAAATGCTGCTCGCATTTGCTCAGACCAATCAGCATAATCAGGGTTTAGCCAACCTTTCGGTTGAGTATTTATTAGCTGCCAAACTGCAGGCTCAAGATCTCGCTTCACGTGCTTTAAGCTGCCATCATACGTTTGCAGTTCATTTTCCAATGGGCTGAACAGGCCATTAATCACTTCATCACGGTAGTACTTCACTAACGTATAACCAATCGAATCTGCACATGCACATGCTTGCCAATTGTTTAACTCTGTTAGGGAAGCTTTATACTCATTGGGTCTACTTTCAAGTTGCTTTACAAGTAGGTTATGCCATTTTGTTAAAAAGCGAGCTTCATTATCATGCTGCAACTGATAAAAATCGCTCTCTGTGAATTGCTGCTTTTCAAATAAACGATCGCGGATCTGAGCCGAACGTGCGCCCATTGCATAAGCACCATTACCAAAGCGTTTATTATCTTCAGCCGAAACAACACGTGAGTTCCCCGTCCAAAGTCGACCACTTGCAGGGTTCTTAACATAGGGTCGCTCAGTTTCATTTTCGTGCCACCCTACTGGGTAATTTTGCTCTGAGACAGCAAGTTCGTTAGGGACCTTGCGTGCAGGAATCGCCCCCATGTTCTTCCAAGCTGCACTCCCACTATCATCTACAACCATTAGATTTTGTACAGGAATACCAACATCCGCTGCAAGCGCTAACGCATCATCAACGTTATTTGCTTGCTCAAGCTTTATTAGGTCCATATTAACCGCATAATCATGATGTGCCACCCAACTTAGCGCATAAGGCTTACCGTTTATATTTTTTACCGGACCATACTCACTCATGGTCAGCGTATAGTTTTCACTACTGCCATCATTAAGTAAAATCGCTTCATCTATCTGCCATGTTTTGTCGCGCCCGTCGAGTGCAATCCAATCTGCTGTATCCAAGTAGCCATTGGTAAAACCCCAAGCGACTTTATTGTTCGTGCCAACCACAATTGCAGGGGCACCAGGTAGCGAAACGCCTGTTATTTGTTGCATCTGGCCATTTAAAGGGTAATTTAACTGCGCTCTATACCAAATAATCGGCACCGCAAACGACAAATGCATATCATCAGATAACATCCCAGCACCTGTTTGCGTTAAATCCCCCGTAACAGCCCAATTATTACTGCCTAACTCCTTAGTATCTTCAATATGCGTGATCATACTCAAAGGTGCTGATAAGGAAGGAATCGAGTGATTGTAAGGAGCTAGCTGACTGTTATCGAGAGCAGCTTGATACAGGCTAGGTTGCGTAATAAAAGCAACCATCTCTTCACCAAATAGTTGCTCTATTTGAATTAAGGTTTTATCTCGTTCAAAAGTCGCAGTTTGCAAATCCAAATACATACTAAAAATAGTAAGTAGGCTGTCTTCACTTTGCCATGGTTTCGCTGTAGCAGCTGTTAGTAAATATTCAAAACTATCAAAGCCCGTTTGTGCGTGTCCCTCATTCACACCTTTTGCATATGTCGCCAATAGTGCTCGATCTGACGAAGGTAATTGCTCGAGTAAAATTTGGCTTCGTTTTCTCAACTGATGAAAGCGCATTGTTTTATCAAGTTCCAGCGCGGCTTTGCCAAATAATTCACTTAACTCTCCAGCTGCATTTCGACGCAATAAATCCATTTGAAAAAAGCGATCTTGTCCATGAGCAAAGCCAAGCGCATATGCCGCATCTAAACGACTTTGTGCATGAATCACAGCTTGACCTAGCACATCTCGTTCGATTTTAAGGGATTGTTCAATTGCTGTACTTTTTCCCTTGCCATCCAGAGCGGGCAAGCTTAAGTTCAACGCGCCATAAATAAGGCCCGTAGCCAATAACGCAACGACGAGTAGACTCATCAACAACCATTTAATTATTTTAAACATATTAAATACGCTTCCGAAGGAGTTATAAGCCTATAGTAACCAGTGTTTTATGAAAAAATAGTGTTTCGATACAAATAATTAAATTTAGTTTTACGATTGTGTGCTTCATTTTTATTTACGACAGAAATTGTCTATAGTAGGTAGATAGTATAAAAACCGATACTTCTCATGCCACTCGCTACTGAAAATGATAATAAAAAGCTAAAAAAACTAAAGCTCACCTTCTGGCTTTCTTTAGGTTTAATTATCCTAATCGGTCTAGTCATTGACCATATCAACTATACGCGAGAGAAAGACGCCTACCGCTCACAAGAGCTTGCGAAAATAAGTACTTACCGCGCTGAGTTGGAATCAATATTGGTGTCAAACATTCAACTCGTACGAGGTCTTGCGGTTGCAGTGGCTGCAGAGCCTAATCTTAACCAAGCCCGCTTCTCACAAATCGCAACACCACTATTTGAAACCTCCTCTGAGCTCAGAAACATCGGCGGTGCACCCGATATGGTTATAAAAATGACTTACCCGATGGAGGGAAACGAAAAGGCAATTGGGTTAAATTTTTTAAAAAATAAAGCTCAACGCTCAGATGCCATAAAAGCACGGGACGAAAATAAAATTATTATGGCAGGTCCTCTTGAACTGGTACAAGGCGGCCAAGCGCTCATTGCTCGAGTGCCCGTATTTACCCAGCCAAACAATCAATTTTGGGGTCTACTGTCTGTCGTTTTAGATATAAATAAAGTGTATCAAAACGCAGGGCTCACTTCGCCTAGTAATGAATATGAACTCGCGCTACAAGGACGAAATGGTAAAGGGCTTGATGGCGAGTTTTTTTATGGTAATGAACAGATTCTAGAGACTAATCCACTCAGCTTTAGCATTTCATTCTCAGGCGGTCAGTGGCAAATGTACGCCACACCTAAACAAGGCTGGCAGCCTGCTAATTCTTCTATTTGGCCATTACGGCTGGCGATTATTCTAATTTGTGCTTTATTTGCAGGTGCATCTGTTTTTTTACTGAAAATGCTTGAGCGCCAATATAGAAACGAGCGCATGCTCGAGACCATGAGCGGTTTAGCAAAAATAGGGGCTTGGTCCTTTAATCTCGAAACTAAAACAGTATATTGGTCAGAAATGACCAAATTGATTTTTAAACTACCATTTTCAAGCCAGCCCGAATGGCCCAGTAATTTTGATTACTTCAAACCAGGCTACAGCAGAGACAAAATTCGCCACCTAACAGAAAAAGCGATTAAAAATGGCGAGAGCTTTGAAACACAAGTACAAATAATGACGTACGAAGGCAATCCTGTTTGGGTTCTTGTCAATGGCGAAGCTGAACATCACAACCAACGATGCGTGAAACTGTTTGGCTCTTTGCAAGATATAGATGCCCGTAAACGTGTTGAACTTGAAAACAGCAAAATAGCCCTCCACAATGAAATTTTAGCATCTTTAACTGTTAATGATGCGGTTTTAACAGGTAACCTCAACCTATCAAAACATATTATTGTGCAAGCAATTTGCCATGCCCTTGGCGTTGACCGTGCAGGAATCTGGCTCTTCAGTGATGATAGACAATCACTTAATAGGTTTGCGATACACGACCAAAGCAGCCCCCAATTCAGCGAATCTATTGCTCTACAGCAAATCGACTTCCCTAATTATTTTGACGCCATAAATAACCATGCTGTGATAAGCGTAAGTGATGCACAATGTGATTCCCTAACAAAAGACTTATCTGTTGATTACCTAGAACACTTTGATATTCGTTCGATGCTAACTGTTATCATTCCCACAGGTAGCAAAACGATGGGGGTAGTTTGCGCAGAAATGTGTCACCACCGGCGTAAGTGGAGCAAAAATGAGGAAAGCTTTTTAATTGCAGTGGCGGCACTCATTGGCAGTTTACACGCCAGTCAACGACGAATTGAAACCGAACAGCAGCTTGTCCAAGCAAAAGAAGCGGCAGAGCAAGCGGTAAAAGCCAAAAGCGAATTTTTAGCCAGTATGAGTCATGAAATCCGAACCCCAATGAATGGCGTGATTGGCATGCTTAATATAATTAAACAAAGCAAGCTTGATGTTCAACAAAGTCATCACATTGCACTTGCTCAGTCATCAGCTGAATCTTTGCTGCATATCATTAATGATATTTTAGATTTCTCAAAAATCGAAGCCGGCAAACTAGACATAGAGAATGTATCGTTCAATGTATCGAAACTACTGGGAGATACCATTGAATCCTTTGCAATCAAAGCTGAACAAAACAACACCAAGCTGATTCTTGATGCCACTAATATCAAACATGAATTTATCATTAGTGATCCAAATCGAATTCGTCAAATTATCAATAACCTACTAGGAAATGCTGTCAAGTTTACTAACAACGGTGAAATAATCGTCATAGCTAGCTACGAAGAAGCAAACAACGACACCTTCTTGTGTTGTTCCATAGTTGATTCGGGAGTTGGCATCAAAGCAGATAAACAAGCCACATTGTTCGACTCTTTTACTCAAGCTGATGCATCAACAACTCGTCAGTATGGCGGTACGGGACTTGGCCTTGCAATTGTGAAGCAGCTCTGTCAACTAATGGAGGGAGATGTTGGGGTAGTAAGTGCGCTAGGTGAAGGCAGCACCTTTAATTTTACTGTGAAAGTAAAACTAGACTATGCACAACAACAACCCGAGCCGAGTCATATTATCGACAAGAAATTGATACTCATTGCAGATAACTGCAAGCTAAGCAGTGGTATTGCTAAAAAACAATTACAGCTATGGGGTGCTAAAGTAGAAGTAATTAATAATATTGACGGCTTACTTGCCCGTGCACAACAACCAACTGACTGTCATTTTGATGCTATTTTTATCGACTACGATCTATTCACTAAAGCGTCCAAAGCTCAACAAAAAGCGTTTCAAACCCACTTTAATGCAAGCCGTGGTAAGCGTATTCTAATGGCACCGATGAGTTTAACTGAAAAGCAAACAAGACACGTGTTAAAAGTGGAGAGTATTATTTTTAAACCCCTCACTCCTTCGGACTTATTTAACTCGCTTGCTAATGAAAAATACATTGAGCAGCAGCAAACCAACAAAGAGCCGATAAACGCAAAAATAGCAGAAGTTAACTCTGACACTGAATCACAAGTACTTTTAGTCGAGGATAATAAAGTAAACCAAATAGTGGCAAGTGCATTGTTGAGACAAGCTGGAGTGAGCTTTGATATCGCAGAAAATGGCCTTGAAGCGATCTCATATTTGCTCAACAGAGAAGAGGCTCCTTACGAGCTTGTTCTAATGGACTGCCAGATGCCTGAAATGGATGGTTATCAAGCAACACGCTCAATTAGATCGTCAGAAGCGGGAGATGCACATCAAGACGTTAATATCGTGGCCTTAACCGCGAATGCAATGCAAGGCGATAAAGAACGCTGCCTCAGTGCTGGCATGAATGACTATTTAACCAAACCACTTAACTTTGATGCTTTAAATAAAAAATTACAAATGTGGCTAAGCCCTCATAAACACAGAGACTAAAACAATGCACTTAACACCAAACCAACAACGCGTTATAGGTTGCTTACTTGAAAAGCAAATCACAACACCTGAGCACTACCCTCTCTCTTTAAACGCATTAGCCAACGCCTGCAATCAAAAATCAAACCGTGAACCGGTTCTATCACTGAGCGAGTCGGATGTACAAAATATCATAGATGAACTGACCCATTTACGTTTAGTCACTGTTGATGAAGGTCTTTCGGGTCGAGTAAACAAATACGCGCATCGCTTTTGCAATACTCAGTTTGGCAGCTTACAGTTTACTGAGCAACAGCGTGCGATTATTTGCTTATTATTGCTAAGAGGGCCGCAGACCCCTGGCGAGTTACGCACCCGGAGTAATCGCCTCGCCGAGTTCTCTAATGTGAATGACGTTGAAATCGCCCTTGATGCCCTTATCGAGCAAGAACATGTTATCCGTTTAGCCCGTGAACCAGGTAAACGAGAAAGCCGTTATATGCACTTATTTGCTGACTCAGATAGCTTAGCAAAAGATATAGCTGATCATGAGCCTGAACAGGCCAGCAACAGCGAAGTTCAACAATTACGTGCCGAAATCGAAGAACTTAAGCAACAAATTAACGCGATAAAAGCGCATTTAGGTCTTTAATAAAAGCGTTGCTCGTAACATAATGTATAAGACGCTGAACAACCACAACGAAAATAGGAGCTCAACCATGCGTGCCGATATTCTGGCAGAAATGAAAGTCCAACCCACGATTGATGTGAAGGCGGAAATTACGCGCCGCGTCAACTTTCTAAAAAGCCGACTTTTAGCTGCGCATTCCCGTTCGCTTGTCTTAGGTATTAGTGGTGGTGTTGACTCATCAACATGTGGTCGTTTATGCCAATTAGCCATTGATGAATTAAACCAAGAACACAACACCAACGAATACCAATTCATTGCGGTGCGCCTACCTTACGGTGTGCAAGCAGATGAAGATGAAGCACAAATGGCCGTTGATTTTATTAAACCCAGTAAGCGCATGACTGTAAACATTAAAGCGGCGGTTGATGGGATGCACGAACAAGCAATGGCAGCTGTGGTCGGTGGCGGCGTTGAGCTTCCTGAGCAAGCAAAAATTGACTTTATTAAAGGTAATGTGAAAGCGCGTCAGCGAATGGTGGCACAATATGAAATTGCCGGTTTTAGCCAAGGTTTAGTTGTAGGCACCGATCACAGTGCTGAAAACATTACGGGGTTTTACACTAAATTTGGTGATGGCGCGTGTGATTTAGCGCCTTTATTTGGTCTTTCGAAACGTCAAGTAAGAGCGCTTGCTGAGCAGCTAGGAGCCCCGTCGTTGCTGGTTCATAAAGCACCAACAGCTGATTTAGAGTGTGATCGCCCAGGTTTAACAGATGAAGAGGCACTTGGCCTAACCTACGAACAAATTGATGACTTTTTAGAAGGCAAAGATGTGACAAGCGAAGTAGAAGATAAATTAATCGCTATTTACTTACGTACTCAACATAAGCGCCAAGCAATTCCTACTATTTATGACGAGCTTTAAGCGGCAAAATACCCAAGGGCAATTTAAAGCAATAAGCAAATTAGTTGCCCTCTCTTCCACGCTACACTGATATCGCCCCCTTAGCAATATCCTCATTTCTCAATATGATAAATGATCGGTGTTAAAACTTTACCCGTAAAAAGTTTTGCAACATGATTGCAGTAAAGATGAAATAGTTCTGTAATTTGGTTTATAGTGGTTACAGTTCACACTGAATAGAAAGCCCAACACATCAGACATCTAAGGATTTATACATAGTTTATGTCATCGCCTATTTTAATTACTGGCGCAGGCCAACGTATTGGACTCGCCTTGGCCGAGCACTTTTTAGCGCAAGGACAAGCAATCATAGTCACATACCGCACCCGCCACGATGCTATTGATATCCTCGCAGGTAAAGGAGCAACGTGTATTCATGCTGACTTTGACAGTGATGCAGCAATTACACATTTTATTGAACAACTAAAAAGCCATACTAATCAGCTAAAAGCAATCATTCATAACGCGTCGAGTTGGGATTGTGAAGCCAATAACCAAGATTATGCGACACTGTTCGATAATATGATGCGCATACATGCTAAAACCCCTTACTTAATCAATCTAGCTGCGGCTGATCTACTGCTTCATTATCAACAGAATACAGGTCAAGCTGCCGATATCATCCACATGACAGATTACGTAGTGGAAAAAGGCAGTCCTAAACACCTAGCCTATGCAGCAAGTAAAGCAGCACTCGATAACTTAACTAAATCATTTTCAGCGAAATTTTCACCAGCAATTAAAGTGAACGCAATTGCCCCATCACTCATTATTTTTAATGATCATGACAGTGAAGAATACCGAGCCAAAACCATCAAAAAGTCTTTAATGGAAATTGAACCTGGCTGCACAGAAATTATTAATAGCGTCGAGCTACTACTTAACAGCCGCTACATCACAGGGCGTTCATTACCTGTCGATGGCGGCAGACATTTAAAATAACGTATTACTGAGAAATCTATGCACGATGATTTAAAAAAGAGCTATCAAGACATAATTAGCGCAGTAGGCGAAGACCCTCAACGAGAGGGCTTACTTGATACGCCGAAACGCGCAGCAAAAGCGATGGAATACCTTACTAAAGGTTATCGCCAAACACTTGATGAAATTACCAATAACGCCGTCTTTACTTCTGATGCTGACGACATGGTATTAATTCAGGATATTGAGCTTTACTCAATGTGTGAACACCACTTACTGCCCTTTGTTGGCCGTTGTCACATTGCTTACATTCCTGATGGTAAAGTACTCGGTCTGTCTAAGTTTGCTCGTATTGTCGATATGTTTGCACGACGCTTCCAAATTCAAGAACAGCTTACTCATCAAATTGCCAAGGCGGTTGAAGAGGTCACTGGTGCAAAAGGTGTTGGTGTTATTGTTGAAGCAAAACATATGTGTATGATGATGCGCGGCGTTGAAAAACAAAACTCAAGCATGCGTACCTCTGTTATGCTTGGCAGCTTCAGAGCCGATCCAAAAACCCGTAATGAGTTTTTGCAGTTAGTTAGAGGGTAATCATGGCCAATGCAATTATCAATGTAACAAACCTCAGGCTAAGAACCTTTATTGGTTTTAACCCTGAAGAGCGTGAAAAAAAGCAAGATGTCGTGATTAACCTTGAAATTCACTACCCTGCTGAGCAGGCGTGTGAAACTGATGCTGTTGATAAAGCACTTAACTACAAGACCATTACTAAAGAAGTCATCGCGTTAGTCGAGGAAGGTCACTTCTTATTGCTAGAAAAGCTCGTTGCCGAGATTTTAGCTATTTGCCACCAGCATAAAAGTGTTCATTACGCCAAAGTTCGTGTTGATAAGCCACATGCGCTGCGTTTTGCAGACTCAGTATCGCTGACTCTCGATTGGCAAAAAAACTAAAAAAACTTTTCAAGCCCAACAGCAAAGGCAAGCACAGCTAAATAGCGTGCACCTTTGCCAAGGGCGACAAGTACGAGAAAAGTTAAAAACTTAACGCGAAAAATTCCACCGACCACAGTGAGCGGATCGCCCACCACAGGTAACCAAGCAAACAATAAACTGTAAATACCGTATTTATTGAATTGTTTTTCAGCTTTTTTAATGGACTTTTCAGAGACCGGAAACCATTTACGATCTTTAAAACGCATGACCTGTGTGCCAAGCCAATAGTTAACACAACTACCTAGCACATTACCGAGTGTCGCACTAAGCCATAACAACCAAAGTGAATAGCCCCCTTTGGCAATCATTGCCGTCATTACCAACTCTGATGAACTAGGTAACAAAGTTGCTGAAATAAATGCAGTAAAAAAAAGCGAAAGATAGGCCATACATACCCAAAAAAAGAAAAGCTCAGCAACACTGCTGAGCTTTTCTAGTATATCTAATTTCTCAGTTTTATTTTATAAATTCGATGCTCAGCGGGTAATCCACTTCCTTACCATCGTTGGCTTTGATTGCCGATACAACAACCATAATAAAAGCAAAAATGGCGATGACAGGTAATAAAATGACGCCGATAACAACAAACATCAACAAGAAACTAATGATATATGCAATCATCATCGTTAACTGAAAATTTAATGACTTACGGCCATGCTCAGCCACTAACGGCATTTCATCCTTTTTGGCAAGCCAGACAATGAGTGGCCCAATGACAGATCCGAAAGGGATTAACAATCCAGCAAATGAGCTTAAATGACATAGCATTGCCCACGTTCGATGGTCCTTATTATCCGTTATAACTTCAACCTTTTGATTATCGTCCATTATGACTCCTTGTTATTTTTCCTCACCTTCACTATAGCGTTATATTTGCCTAGTTAATATACCTATGAGTTGATTTAACCCGCTGTTTTCACCCCACTTCGTTACTGTGATAAAAAAGTGATAACTTCGTGAGGCTTTTATGATATTGCTATTTGATACTGTTTTTGAACAGTCAAAAACAGGAACAAATAATGAAAACTTTATCTTTAACTTTGCTAGCTGCAACAGCAATTTCTAGCTTCACAAGCCAAGCAGCTGAGCTGGATATCAAACTAACAAACCTCACTCAAGGTGTTCATTTTACACCTATTCTGATTACAGCCCACAGCGGTGATACATCACTTTTTGAAGTCGCAACGCCAGCATCTACAGCGCTACAAACAATGGCTGAAGGTGGCAACATTGCACCTCTTGTTGATGAAGCAACAGCCGCTAATAGCGATATGGTTGCCAACCCAGCAGAAGGGTTACTTGCTCCGGCCGCATCGACAATGGCAAGCCTAACAACAACAGAAGGTAACGACTACTTATCTCTAACAGCCATGTTGTTGCCAACAAATGATGGGTTTGTCGGCTTGAATAGCTGGAAAATACCTACAGAAGCAGGTACTTACACTATTTACCTAAATGGCTATGATGCAGGCACTGAAGCAAATGATGAACGCGTTGTTGAAGGCTCAGGGGCTTTGGGCGTTCCTGGTATTCCTGCCGCACCAGGCGGAAATGCAGGCACAGGCGGTAGTGGTGTCACAAGCAGTGAAAGCAACACAATGGTACATATTCATCCTGGTAACTTAGGTGATGATGATCTTGAAGCAGGTATTAGTGACCTTGATAACACAGTACACAGATGGTTAAACCCAGTTGCTAAATTGACAGTAACGGTTAAGTAGGAGAGCTATTATGCTTCGTTTAACAAAAAGCTTGATCATCATTGCGCTCGGCGCCAGCCTCGCGGCCTGTGGTGACTCAAATAATAATCGCTCAGAGACTCCACCTGAAGTCGTGTCACCTCCCGTTGTTAGCCCAGTCGTTACATACGAATTTACAATACAAGTAAGTAACTTAACTGCTGCACAACCATTATCGCCAATTGCTGTGATTTCTCATACCGAAAACATGCTTTGGGAAATTGGTAGCCCTGCATCGACAGCACTTGAGGTAATGGCCGAAGGAGGAAACAACAGCGACCTATTAGCGGTTGATTTTGCAACCGCAGTTGCATCTGCCGATGCGCCTCTACCGCCAGGTAGTCAGGTAACATTATCACTCACAACAGAGCAACTAGATTCATTAAAAATAAGCTTAGCAACCATGCTGGTGAATACAAATGATGCATTTACCGGTCTTAATGCAATAGATGTGTCTTCGTTAGCTGTCGATGAAGCGCTGACTTTTACTACATTTGCTTATGATGCTGGAACAGAGGCTAATTCAGAAGCCGCAGGGACAATTCCTGGACCAGCTGATTCAGGCGAAGGGTTTAATGAAGAGCGTAATGATGTTAACTATGTGGCTATGCACCCAGGTGTCGTTAGTCAACATGATGGTCTAAGTAGCTCTGTACTTAGTAGTCAACATAAGTTTGATAACCCATTGACTCAAGTTGTCATTACGCGGACGCAATAACATAGCACTCACTTGCGCTAAGGGCATAAGGAAGTGCCTTAGCGATTTGGACAAGACTATGCGCCCAGAAAAACTTTTAATTGTTGAAGATGACCGTGCTATACGTCAACTTGTAATAACTCAACTTAGCAACCTAAATTTACATATTGATGAAGCCGATTCTGCTGAATCAGCATTAAAAAAACTAGCAAGCAATGATTATGGGCTTGTTATATTAGATATAAATTTACCGCAAATGGATGGTTTAAGTTTATGCCGCAAAATTAAAGAACACTACCCCACAGTGTCGGTTATTTTACTTACCGCTTTGAGCAGTGACATGGATAGAGTTATTGGTTTAGAAATGGGTGCAGATGACTATATTTGTAAACCGTTTTTTGCAAGAGAATTACAAGCGAGAGTAAAAACTCAATTACGTCACCGAGAACAATTACTTATTGCTCAATCCTCTATAAAAAAGAAACCCGATGAAGCACAACTTCAGCTCGGAGCCTTACACATAGAGTTTTCGAGTCATCAAGCTTACCTAGCAAATCAAGCCGTCAACTTAACCGCGACAGAGTTTGATTTACTGGTACACTTTGCAAAGCATCCTAACCATGTTTTCAGCCGCCAGCAGCTACTTGATCAAGTTTGGGGGTACCAACACAGTGGTTACGAGCATACCGTTAATTCCCATATCAATCGCCTTCGCAATAAGTTTGAACAGTACCATCGTGCTCTATTTATAGAAACAGTATGGGGTGTCGGTTATAGATTAAATCCAGGGCAGTTAAATATACAATGATGTTTTCGATGACCCTTTACCAAAAACTAGCTTGGTCACTAGTCATTATTTTTAGCCTGTTGTGTGCGCTTATATTTAATTGGAGTAAAAAGCTTGAACAACATTCTCAGCACCAAGCACAGCAGCAATTACACATCCACCTCGCTGAGCACCTTGTAAACGATAATCCATTAATAAAACAAGGTGTGTATGACTATAAAGCGTTAGAAAACTTATTTCATACCTTAATGGTGTTGGGACCTGCTTTCGAATATTACTTTGTAGACCCTGAAGGTAATTTGCTGACCTATTCAGCCAAACCAGGCAAAGTAGTGAGACAGAAAATAAGCCTAAGCCCAATAAAAAAGTTAATTGCACAGCCTAGCTCTACACCTATTTATGGTGACGACCCGCGTAACGTTGAAGGTCAAAAAATATTCTCTGCTGCACCTGTCTACAATCAACAAAAGCTACAAGGTTACTTGTATATGATCATTGGTGGTCAAGCTTTTGATGCAACGCTGAACGAGGTCAAACGTGATAACCCAGTTTGGCTAGGGGCAATGTGGTTTGTAGCAGCTATGGTCGCGCTATTTATCACTATGTTGTTGTTATTTCGCTTTTTCACCTCACCACTTAAGCAATTAAATAAAGAGGTCAGCCGAATAAAAGCAGCCAACTACAGCCTCACAGAAATGGCGCTTAGTCCGAGCTATATGGGGAATAACGAAATTGGCAACTTAAGTAAGGGAATTTATGGCATGCTATCTCGTATTGATGAGCAATTTAAATCTTTGCAGCAAATCGATAAACAACGCCGAGAATTACTTACTCATTTATCACACGATTTAAGAACGCCACTGGCTTCATTACATGGTTTTCTTGAGGTTATAAAAAAACCACACCCCCATCTGAGTGAGCACGAGCAACAACGTTATCTCAGCCTTGCAATGGATAATTGCCAGCAATTAAAGTTGTTAATTGAACAAATTTTTGAACTGGCTAATTTAGAGTGTGGCCAAGTAAAGATAAAAACGGAAACGTTTAATCTTGGCGAATTAATTTACGACTGTGTCGCCAAATTAGCATTAAACGCTGAAGCAGCTGGGGTGACAATAAAAGTCACTCCCAAAATTTGTGACTTTCCAGTGACAGCAGATATTGCCAAACTAGAGCGTGTACTGACTAACCTTATAGAAAACGCGATACGCCATACCCCCTCCAAAGGATTAATCACTGTAGAAGTGTCTCAACTCAACGAACAAGTATTTGTCTCAGTCTCTGACACGGGTGTAGGCATTCACGCTGATGAGTTAACGGCAATCTTCGAACCTCACTACCAAGCACGTAATAGTATTAAACGAGGCCAAGGTGGACTTGGTTTAGCTATTTGCAAACAGCTACTTAAACTAATGAATAGTGATATTGAAGTACACAGTACCCTGGGTAAGGGGACCCAATTTCGCTTTAACTTAACGAAGCATGCACCAGTTTAAGGTCGAATCACCCACTGGTGCGTATATTGATTATTGTTTGATACCTGCCAAATCAAGCATAAACGCATAATACAGTGCGGTATCTTCTAAACTTTTAAACCGCCCTGACGCACCACCGTGTCCTGCTTCCATATCGGTCTTGAATAACAATACATTGTTGTCCGTTTTCAGCTCACGCAATTTAGTCACCCATTTTGCCGGTTCAAAATATTGTACTTGTGAGTCATGTAGCCCCGTTGTGATCAACATATTTGGATAGGCTTGTTGCTTCACTTGATCATAAGGTGAATATGACAACATATAGTCATAATACTTTTTATCATTTGGGTTACCCCACTCATCATATTCATTGGTCGTGAGCGGTAAGCTGGTATCAAGCATCGTTGTTACAACATCAACAAAAGGAACAGCTGCAATCACTCCTTTATAAAGTTCTGGCGCTTGGTTTACTATCGCCCCCATTAACAAGCCACCTGCACTGCCCCCCATGGCAAAAATGCTATTTTTGTCACCATACTTTTGTGCAACTAGAGATTCTGTCACATCAATAAAATCGTTAAATGTGTTTTTCTTGTGTAACAACTTGCCATCTTCGTACCATGGGCGCCCAAGCATTTGTGAACCGCGGATATGTGCAATTGCAAACACGAAACCGCGATCAAGCAAGCTTAGTCGCGAACTCGAAAAACTCGGATCCATCGTCGCACCATACGAACCATAGCCATACTGTAATAACGGGTTAGTACCGTTTTTATCAAACTTATCTTTACGATAAACGAGGCTCACAGGTACATCGACACCATCTCGCGTTGTCACATACACCCGCTCAGATATATAGTTATCTGGATTAAAGTCACCTAACACTTTGCGCTGCTTGAGAAGCGTTTTTTCACCGTTTTCTAAATTAATATCGTAACTTGTACTTGGCGTGGTCATACTTGAGTAGTAAACACGTAAGTTAGGGTTATCTAGCTCATAGTTACCATAGCTAGAAACCGTATATGTCGGATCCTTAAAGGCAATCACTTGTTCTTGCTGATCACGTAAATCACGAATAATTAAAGAGGTCTGCCCCATTGTGCGCTCTTCGTATACCAAGTGATGATTAAATAACTCAATACTTTCCAGCTTTATATTTTCGCGCCCAGCAATCAGCGTTTGCCACTTCGCTTTATCCTGAGCTTGTTCACGATGCACTTTCATTAACTGAAAGTTTACGGCATTTAAATTAGTGACTATGTAATACCAGTCACCTAATTTCTTAATGTCATACTCGAGTCCTGTTTCACGTGGAATTAAACGTTTTGGCATGGCACTGATATCGTTTGCATCAATAACCGACACCCCAGAAGCACTCGTGCTACTATGCTTGATATAAATCTCTTGGTGATCTTTGCTCTTCTCAATACTGGTGTAATAGCTCATGTCCAGCTCTTCATATACGAGCTCATCATCCGCTTGAGACGTGCCTAACCTGTGCCGAAAAACTTGATATCCCAATAAGGTTTGCGGGTCTTTTTTAATATAATAAAAGGTTTTATTATCATTCGCCCAAACAACATCACCTTCGCTGCCTTCAATTGTATCCGGCAATAATTGATTGGTTGTCAAATCCTTAATTTTTATAGTGTATATACGCCGACTCAACGTATCCTTACCATAGGCTAATAAAGCACCATTTGGGCTTACATCAAGTCCTGTTATTGCAAAATAATCATGATTTTTAGCAAGCTTATTTACGTCTAAAATAACCTGCTGATGCTGTCCTTGCTTATCAGTACTTCGTATATAAACAGGGTATTCATTATCACCATGAGTTTGTGAAAAATAATAATGGCTTCCCTTTTTTATGGGTACTGATTCATCATCTTTTTCAATACGTCCTTTCAACTCTTCAAATAACTTATTTTGTAAAGCATTTGTATGAGCCATCATTTTTTCTACATAACTATTTTCAGCTGCTAAATGGGCAAGAACCTGTGGGTCGGTGCGAGTATCGTCACGCATCCAATAATAGTTATCAACTCTGCTATCACCGTGAATAGTCATCTCATGAGGTATTTTTTTGGCTACAGGTGCCAAGGTGTTTACTTTATCTGCAGCTGAAAATGAGCTGGACTCGTTTACAGAACTCGGTATTTTGTTACACGCCGCAACGATAGCAAGTGGTATAGCTAACAAGTAAAGAGAGTGACTAATTTTCATAGGGTTCCTGAGTTATTTTTTATCCCGACTTTAATATAAGTAAAATTAACTCCTGATATAAGTAGGCTTTGTGAAGCAATGTAAAAAGGGAGCCGCAGCTCCCTTTATATAAACGTATTGATTATCTACTTTTGCTTACGACGACGCACAAATGCAAACGGCGCAGCTAACAAAGCTAACCATGCAAGTGAACCCGATGAACGCGATCTATTTGCTGAAGGCGCAGGTTCTACTGGCATCTCCGATGCTTCATCTGCAAGGTTATTAACAAGTACAGTTACCATGGCGGGCTCCGAGATATTGCCAGACTTATCACTGACAACCACTTCAAGTTCAATGGCGGTCATTCCTGCATCATAATCTAAGACTTCTTGTTGCATCACGACAACGTCCCCTTCGGAAGTGACTGAAACAGCTGTAGAAGTAGAGTTTAAAACAATAAACTCAGAAATAGGGTTAGCAAGGTCTGCACCAAAACTAGCTTCTAAGGTGCCAATTACCGTACCATTCTCTGCATTTTCATCCACTGAGAACTCAGCATCCGCTAAAACAGGCGAGGTGTTAGCATCACTTTGCGGAGTAGCAACATATGCTTGCGAACCTGAGTCAGATAAAATTAAGAAATCAGCTCCTGCATTAAACATAGTTGCAGACTCGCCAGGCGCTAATGAGCTAACAGTATTCCCAGCATCATCAATTAAAGCCGCGTAGACATTTTTAGATGCATCACTGAATGTATAAGTTCCCATTGCAACATCACCTTGGTTTGTTGCCAGTGGAGTAAACAGCTCCTCTTCAGTTCTAAAACGAACATTTGCAGTTACATTGTCTAGGTCATCCGCTGTTAAGCCAAATGTTTCTAAACAAGTTTGAAGGGTCAAATGATTGTTACCGATAATTTGAAAAATATTATTTATTTGACCTGAAGCGCTGCCATACCCATGAGTGAAAGTAATTGCTGTACCAGGCTCAATATCCCTAAAGAACCATTCTAGCTTACCATTTTGTACTGTTATATCGTAAATACCATCTTGATCAAGGTCGAAGTCCGCCAAAAAGCCTGCGATGTATGAATGGGTAATACCTTCATTGAATACCATCGTAGTAGAAGTCACAAAACCACTTTCACAAAACTCTGTTTCGATAGAAGAGGTCTCTATTGATGCACCAACTAAATCAAAGCGATGCGCTTCATCAATCTCATCAGTCATCACTGTTGGTGCAAAAACAGGGTTTAGCGTTGTCGCGCCTGTATTAGTCAACTGATGCGCTACACCACTTTCAGTTTCAACGGGTGTAAAGCTCATAGCAGCATTCGCTTTTGGTAATACGTGATAGACCAAGTGGAAAGCAGGCTCGCCGCCATCAGAGAAAACTAACGCACCATCTAGCTCCAAGTTGGTTAAATCTGCCGTTGTCGCTTGTGAACCAATATTGCCAGCAGTCAACGTCCACTCAGGCAACGTAGCAGGGTCAATTGTTGCCGTCACATCAAATGACATTGTTTGACCTGCTGGAACAGTGATGGTTTCTGGGTACTCTAATGAAAATGAACCGCGCTCTATGTCATTTTGATAACGCTGCTCAAGTGATAACGAATATACTTTCACTTCGTTCGAGAAGTTTTTTACTTGAATGGTCTTTGTTAGTTCAACAGTCTCAGAAGCGTTAACTAGACCGAATGAAAGCGCCGCTTGTTTAGTATCAGCAGCCCATGCAGCAACAGGTAAGTTAGCAGCCTTATTAACATCAACTAAGCCTGCGCCGATATAGCTAATAGGAGCAAGTTCAGCATCTGGGTTTATTGCACGAGGCTCCATGGTGACATCTAAATTTGCCGTATTCATTAGTGTCGCTTTAAGCTCTAACGCATTGCGCTCTGGTTGTGCTTCTTTTAAAAGACTTACAGCACCTGCGGTAATAGGTCCTGAGAAAGATGTACCTGATACGCCAGTTAAACCATTACCAAGTCCAGGCTGCGCTGTCATGATATTCACACCAGGGGCTGTAATCTCAGGCTTAAGTAAGCCTCCCATTGATGGGCCTCGAGACGTAAAATCAGCTATTGCTCCTGTAAGAACTAGCTTTTCAAGTTGAAATTGGTATTCAGGCTGCTCACCTGCCGCTAGCTGCTCTTTTAACTGTCGTCCGACTTCTTGAGTTACAGATAGTACACGAATAGTTACTTGGTCTGCCTCTGGGCCTGCTGCCATACCAGGTGCGCTTCCTTCAGCATTATTTGCAATAATGACAAAAGCAGCCCCACGTTGTTGTGCTCGCAATGCCTTCGCAGAGAAACCACATGCACCACGGTCAATAATGACGCCTTTACCTGTAAAATCAATATCTTCAGCAAAGTCCACACATGCCGTTGCGTTATCACTTGGGTGAACCAATTCATGATCTTCACTGGTCAATTCAAACGCATCCGTGTTACCAAATGAAGCAAGACCTGTTTCAACTTGATCACCAT
The DNA here is from genome assembly GCF_001550155.1 of Pseudoalteromonas arabiensis. Lineage (GTDB taxonomy): Bacteria > Pseudomonadota > Gammaproteobacteria > Enterobacterales > Alteromonadaceae > Pseudoalteromonas > Pseudoalteromonas arabiensis. Next base: position 30,427 of record NZ_LRUF01000023.1, on the reverse strand, counting down.
TTACTTCATTACTAAACACATTACTAGGTTCAGTGGGATGAGTCATAGCACCTACAGAAAGTGCATTTTCAGTTGTACTAGGACCGCCAACAATAAATGGATATGCACCATCATTACCAGCAGAGATAACAACATTTGTGCCTAGCTTTACAGCCTCATTTATAAATAAGCTCACAGCATCGTTGGCAACATCACCATAATCACCACCTAAAGACATATTAATTACATCTACACGGTCAGAGATATCACCATCGCCATTCGGGTCCATTGCACTTTCTAATGCAAGTAATTGATCTTTTCCTTCACATTCTGCGGCACAAACAGAGTAAACAAATAAGTCCACATTAGGCGCAATACCGTTCACTGAATGAGATACATGGGTACCATGATCAGTTGTTACATCAATCGGATCAGCATCGTCATTTACAAAATCATAGCCACCTAACACTTTACCTTGTGGCCAATCAACGCTTGTTGGATCGGCCGCCGCTGCCGCATAGGCTGCATCGGTACCTTCACCGCCAAACGCTGTATGGGTATAATCAATACCGGTATCAAGTACAGCAACACGAACACCTGCACCTGTAGCAAGACCATTCGAGACAAGTGGGGTTGCCTCTATATAATCAGCACTATCCGCAACATGTAGCTCATAGTCATAAACAGGGTATATCTCTTCGACTTGAGGATTCGATAAAAGCATGGCGACATCTTGCTTACTACCATTGACAACAACTGAGCTAACAAGTGTTGATGTTTTAGCAATAACTTGCACAGGTAAATCCATACTCTCAATAGTTTGCTCGACTGATGCTTGCGCCGTCTTAGCAACTGCTTGTACTGAGGCAATATTAGCACCCATGGTTGTTGCGTTAACTGTTGCAGGTACTTTCAGTTTAACCAACCAGCTTGTTGCTTCACCTTTTACGTTTCGTTCTTGTTTGGTAACAGCGACTGGCTTAATTAGTTTTTTACCCGCTAGGTTATACTTTGAAAAATCATTTGCCTGAGCACTTGCACACATCGCACTTGCAACAGCGAGTGCGACTGTTGTTCTTTTTATTAGATTATTAGACATAGGGTCCCCTAGGATATGTTATGTTATCGTTTTGACAGTGATTGAAACTGAGTTTCGGCGTCAATATAAAACGGGACCACAAACAGGAACAACAAAATAATTACATTATGATTACAATAACCACAAAAATAGACACAACATTGTTTCAAACTCATTGTTTTTAAAATATTTTTATAAAAAACAGTAAGTTGTAAATGTTTGTAAACGAATATTGTCTTTTTAAACGCAAGGCGAGATAAAATGAACTCAGACGTCATTAACATTTTAACGATGGCAAAGGTAATCCAAACAGCCGTAGCCCCCGTTTTCTTAATTACTGGTATTGCGGCAACACTAGGGGTTTTATCTAATCGCCTTGCACGCATTACTGACCGCGCAAGACAGCTTGAGCGTAAGCTAAAAGTAAGTACTGATGAGGACTTTAATCTATCGTTAACGACCGAATTAAGAGCCTTGCTGAAACGCTCGCGCTGCATCCATATTGCATTTAGCTTAAGTGTGCTTAGTGCCCTACTCGTTTGTGCTGTGGTCATGTGTTTGTTTCTCTCACACATTCAATCTATTAACTTAAGTGTGACGATTGCAAGCTGCTTTGTTGCTGCAATGGCGTTACTGATTTTTGCCTTTTTATCATTGCTAGGTGAAGTTTTCTTAGCAACACGAAGTATGCGCCGTGGCATGATCTTCGCAGATATTGATATAAATGATTAGGGCGTATTGACCTTTTATGATTAATTTTGCAGCAGTGTGTTTGGTATTTTGGCAAGGCAGAGCCTATGTAGTGTGGTTGCTCCACATAAATAGGCGATAACGCAGCATCAATGCCAAACACGCGCTGCCCTTCGGGTTCTTCCTAGGGGCGATTAACTCTTTGTTGCTCGATTTTTACTTAGTCCACTAGGTTACAAATCTCGCGCCGCGATTAAATCGCCCCTAGAGTGAACAAATTTTAATCTACAAAGGTAAATACGCCCTAGATTAAACTTAAGTTAAGATTAACCGCATTACACTTGAATAATCTATTTAGCTGAGATAAAACTCGGTTAATTTATCTTTATGACATATTAAGGGGCAAAAGGAATGAAATTAAAACAATTAGTATTAGGTACGATACTGTCGACTATGGCACTTAGCGCATCGGCAGACTCTGTATTTGAAGAGCCAAGTGACGCTATCGAATACCGCCAAGCGGCATTTTCAATGATTCGCGTACAAATTGGTGACATGGGCGATATGCTAAAAGGAAAAGTACCTTTTGATGCAGAACGTTTTCAGATGCGTGCAAACAATGCAGCAGCACTATCAAAAATGCCTTGGGAAGCTTTCGTAGCGGGTTCTGATAAGGGCGATACATCTGCACTTGCAGCTGTATGGAGCGACAACGAAACCTTCATGAAAAAAGCAGTGGCGTTCCAACAGTATGCTGACGAACTAGCCGTTGCTGCACAAAGTGGCGACCAAAAAGTGATTGGTAAAGCATTCGGCGCGTGGGCTAAAGGTTGTAAAGATTGCCATAAATCATTCAAAGACTAATTAAAACTTAAACTAAAAAGGCGCTTATTAGCGCCTTTTTTAATGCCTTAAGATAGCTACCCTAGCAGATAACTGAGTGGCTCTGCCCCCCAAGTCGTAAATAGCAACACTAAGCACACGGCAAAAATAACGAATGCGATAACGGGTGATTTAGTCACAGGCTCCGTGGCTGAGATTTGATCGCTACTGCCCGTAAGCATAGGCTTTACTAAATTCTTACCCTTTATACGATAAATAACAATCGCCAAAACATGCAATACAATAGCATACAACAAAATATCAAAATTAAGATGATGCAACCAACCTGCAAACTCCACGGTATCTGAGGATACATGCGCTACTAACGGACCATCCGTTAATATATCGTCACTCGTCATTAAGCCAGAAGTTAACTGCACGATAAGCAAAGCAAAAAAGGCTATCACCATATAGCTACCAGCCGCACCATGACCCGCTTTATGTTCACTACTCGTGAACGACTTAATCGCAGCAACAGGAGAGTGAATAAGTGCTGATAGCCTCGCAGTTTTACTACCAATAATACCCCAGATAAGACGAGTAACTAGCAATGCAAGGGTGAAATACCCTGCTGCAAAGTGCAGCTCAAGCATGCCCTCTTCGGCACTAAAATAAAGTGTCGCGATAGCCGCAACCAACAACCAATGGAAACTTCTTATAAAGCCATCCCATACTTTGACTTTAGACATTGTAACCCTCCCTAAGAAATGTATATTATTGCAAACTTCGACGATTTTGACACACTCCAATAATAGGTGTTTTGATCTGAGCCATAACAACAAACAAGAGCGATAAGATGCAAAAACCCATTCTAAGAGCCTTGCTAAAAGGATTTTTCGACATGCTCCCCTTATGCCTTGCGGTGTTACCTTGGGGGATTTTATGTGGCTCTTTAGCAATTCAAAATGGTTTTAGCGCATTTGAAACACAAGCAATGTCGTTACTGGTATTTGCAGGGTCTGCGCAGTTGGTCGCCATAGAATTAATAGCCGGCAATACACCGCTTTTAACTATTTTGTTTACCACACTCATTATTAGCTCACGGCACTTTTTATATGGCTTAGCAGTGCGCCACAAGGTCATCGATCAGCCTTTTCGTTGGCGACTTCCTGTTAGTTTTGTTCTCACTGATGAATTATTTGCTTTCTCACACCATCGCAAAGCCTATCGAACAAAAGTACGCCTTATTTATGCTTTAAGTGCTGGGTTTAGTTTTTATATTGCGTGGAATATTTGGACCCTGCTAGGCATAGTCGCGGGAAGCTTACTCCCCGATTTAACAAATCTTGGCCTTGATTTTGCCATCGCAGCCACCTTTATTGCTTTAGTTATTCCTGGCGTAAAGAACCTTGCTACCTTAGCGACCGTGATCACCGCAGGTGCTGTCGCAACGCTATTGAAAAGCCAAGGCTTTCAACTGTGGCTAGTCACAGCGGCCCTTATCGCTATGACGGTGGGTTATGTAATTAGTCGCTGGAGAGCAAAAGAGGAGCACGTACAATGATGATGACTATTTTATTGATGGCGTGTATCACCTTCTTCAGCCGTTACTTATTTTTACACCGTGCGCTACCGTTTAAAGTCGGCCCGAAAATGCAGCAATTTTTAAGTTTTAGTGCCCCTGCAGTACTTACCGCAATTTGGGTACCCATTGTGTTTATTAATGACGAAGAGATAAATCTAGATTGGCAAAATCCCTACCTAAGTGCTGCAATCGTATCCGTTATTGTGGCTTATAAAACACACAATATTTACTACACAACACTGGCAGGGATGGGATTATTTATAATCTTAAGTTAGACACTTGCAAGTAAAATCGCGCGGCTTTTCTCAAGCGTAACTTGCTCGCGCTCACCAAGAGCCGTCATACCATGACGTTCAAGCTGAGCCACAAGTTTATCGGCAACACTTTCATCCAACTCGTAATCGCTTAAACGAGTTGGCATTTTAACACTGTGGAAAAATGCTTCTGTTGCAGCTATCGCGTTATCAATTGCTGAATCTTCATCTTTAATATCAAGGCCTAATACTCGCTCAGCATATTGCAATAACTTGTCACGCTTAGTGTCTTTTTGCTCTGCCATCATACGTGGTAATACAATCGCTAATGTTTGTGCGTGATCCAAACCATACACAGCAGTCATTTCATGACCTATCATGTGAGTTGCCCAGTCTTGCGGGACGCCAGCTCCTATTAGGCCATTGAGTGCCATCGTCGCTGACCACATAATATTAGCGCGCACTTGATAGTTATCGGGTTCAGAGAATGCTTTAGGGCCTTCTTCGATAAGCGTCATCAAAATCCCTTCAGCAAAGCGATCTTGTAACTTGGCACCCACATCATATGTTAGGTATTGCTCCATTGTGTGTACAAACGCATCAACAATACCATTCGTTATCTGACGCTCAGGTAATGAGAATGTCACAGCAGGGTCGAGCACAGCAAAACGAGGACGCACAAACTCACTGGCAAACGGCAGTTTATCTTGCGTCTCTAAGTTTGATACCACACTAAAGGTGTTCGATTCCGAACCCGTGGCAGGTAAGGTTAAAACAACGCCAAGTGCCACAGCTGACTTTATTTCAGCGCCTTTTGCTAAAATATCCCATGGTTCGCCAACAAACTCAGCTGCAGCTGCGATAAATTTGCTACCATCAACCACAGAACCACCACCAACCGCGAGGATATAGTCAATTTGCTGCTCTTTGACTAGTTCAACTGCTTTCATACATGTTTGGTAGCTAGGGTTTGGTTCAATACCGGCAAACTCAAACCAAGTATGCTCGCTTAATGCAGCTTTAACTTGATCATACACACCATTTTTCTTAATGCTGCCGCCGCCATAAGTAACTAGTACTTTGGCATTTTTTGGGATCTCATTTTGAATCTCTTTGATTTGTTGTTCACCAAAATGAATTTTGGTTGGATTCTCAAAGCTAAAATTTAACATGCTTACGCTCTCATATTTGTGAGTATTAATCAGTGACACGACTATTGTAGTTATTTTCATATAGGGATAAAGGATGAAAATAAATAATCACTTTTGCAGACATGCAACAATAATCAGCATAAAATAGTCTTAATTTGATGCAGCACCCTAAGGATCGAAAATGTGGCAAGGCTTGGAAGAATTCTTATATGTCGTTGAGCATGGCAGCTTTACACATGCAGCCAAGGCTATGGAAGTATCAACCTCACATATAAGTCGGCAAGTACAACAGTTGGAAAGTCGTTTAGGTTCGGTATTATTTCAACGCACCACACGTAAAATCAACCTTACTGATGCAGGGCGTGAATACGCAGTAAAATTAAAAGCAATACGCCAAGAATTGATTGATGCAAACAACCAACTACAGGGTGAACAACGCCAACCAAAAGGCCTAATACGTATTACTGGCGCAGGTGAATTTGTAGCAAACCAAGTCGCTCCCAAAGTCGCAGAGTTTGTCAAACGCTACCCTGAGGTTGAAGTCGACCTCGACTTTAATAGTCGTAACGTTAACTTAGTTGAAGAAGGTTTTGACTTAGCCATTCGCTTTGGCAGAATGCAAGACTCAAATTTAATTGCACGACCACTCTGTAAACGCGTAATGACACTCGTTGCAAGCCCAGAGTATTTAGCTAATCACCCAACTATTAATACGCCTTTTGATCTCACTGAGCATAACTGTCTAATTACCATGCGAAAACGCTGGCGATTTAATATTGATAATCAAATTAAAGAGGTTCGCATTGATGGTAATTGGCGTAGCAACCACCCACAAGCTATTTTAAGTGCCGCTGTTGCGGGTGTTGGTATTGCACACCTTGCTCTAGATATTGTTGAACCTTATTTGAATAATGGCCAATTAGTAAGTGTACTTGATGAGTTTCAAGTCAGCGATAATGCATCTTGGCTAGTATACCCTCGTAAAGATCTATTACCATTTCGCGTACGTTTATTGATAGAGCATTTAACCGATGCATTCGCTGATTAAAATTTACGCTTTTAGAAAAATCTCAAGCACGTTAGAATCAGTGTAACAATAATAAAAAGTTATCATTATGAGCGAATTTTACCAACTTTCTGCTACTAGCCTTCAAGGCCAAACTATCGACTTTTCTGACTTTGAAAATAAGGTTGTGCTCGTGGTAAACACAGCCAGTGAGTGCGGTTTTACTCCACAGTATGAAGGGCTCCAAAAGCTACATGAAAAATACCATGATAAGGGCTTAGTCATTATAGGTTTTCCCTGTAATCAATTTGGTAAGCAAGAACCTGGTGATGCTAGAGAAATAAAAGAGGGCTGTCTAATCAACTATGGTGTCAGCTTTTTAATGATGAGCAAAGTTGATGTAAACGGCGAACACGCACACCCCGTTTTTCGACATCTAAAGTCCGAATTGCCAGGCTTTATCACCCGCAAAATAAAATGGAACTTTACCAAGTTTTTAATTGGCAAAGATGGTAAAGCCATTAAACGCTTTGCACCACTAACAAAACCAGAACAAATAGAATCAACCATTGTAGCGGCATTACATAAATAAAGCGTACGTCAAAAAGCAATAAAGAGGCGCAGCGCCTCTTTATCTAAATTTATACTTAGTCGTTCAAATAATCATCAAAATCATCTTCACCTAAGTTTCTTCGCAAGCGTTTTTGTTCAAGATAGTCTTCCAACTTCTTCTTAACGCGTTGCTTTTTCTTGTCGTGTTGATTACGCCCGACCATTTCGTACTCGTCTTCAACAAAATCGTCATCTAGCGCGTCATAACTAAATGTCTTACCCACAACCCACTCCATAAAGTGTTTGAGACCAATTCAACGGTTTTAAATTTGTTCCATGAATTAGCAAAGTTTAAAAAGCTCAGTAGTAATTTAGTACCTAAAAACTACCAAAATAAAGCCATACCCCCATGCTAAATAGGTGATATGTCAATATTGTGAATAAATAGCGCTAAATTCGATTTCTGAAAAGTGAGAGTTTTTTATCGTTTCGATAAAACTCATTTATGCATATGAATTTTTTGGTTAATTTGACCAAAAAATGGTTAAAATTTTATTTCTATTTCTTTTCCCAAAATAAACAAAAACAACCAACCGATTGATATTAAATAACTTTAAAAGTTTGGCACTCTATTTGATTACTAAACTTTGTCATTTCAAACAGGAAAGAAAAAAATGAAAAAGTTATTGTTAGCAAGTTCTTTATTTATCGCCACAAGTGCTATGGCTCATAACGATAATGATACAAATATTTCATTCAGTGGTGAGCAATGTGATGTTGAATTTAAAAATGATGTTCGTATTACGCCAAGCGAGTTAGAAGTTTACACAGCCGATAATCGTACTATGAAAATCATCAACCAAAATAATTTATATATTGATGGTCAAAGCGTATCCCTCAACTCTTCACAGCAAAAGGCTATTGCCGCTTATTCCGACAGCTTACGCAGCCAACTCCCTGAGGTGGCAAACATCGCGCTTGATGGGGTAAAAATCGCAGGTGTCGCAATCGAAGAAGTTGCTAATGCTTTTAACATTGACGGCCTAAACGACATATCTGAATTAATGGATGACATTAGCGCAGAAGTGCAGAACGCTTTCTATCAACAAGGTGCATTCACTATAGGTCAGCAAAATTTCGAAAAGTTTGGCCAAAACTTTGAGAATCAGTTTGATGAGCAAATCGAATCAGCGGTTGAGTCAGCCATGATGCAATCAATGGGCAGTATTTTAGTTGCTCTTGGCTCTGAATTAATCGGCTCAGGTGGTGATATGGATGCTTTTGAAAAGCGCATGGAAAACATGGGTGAACAAATCGAAGCGCGCGTAGAAACTCAAGCCGCACAACTAGAAGAGCGTGCCGATGCACTCTGTGGCAGTTTTGCAGATATTGCCCATAAAGAGCAAGAACTCGTCGCTTTAGTACCTGAATTAAAAGAATACCAGCTGTTCACATTTAAACAGCATGCTGAGTAAGATATCCCTGAACCAACGCACTTGGTTTTGCGCAGAGCTTGCTCTGCGCTTTTTATTTTTTGGCTAATACTGTGAGCTGTGACAAGGTTTTAATTGCTTGTTCTAAATGCTCAGACCAAGGTAAACCATAGCTTAAGCGAAAACAGCTGCGGTATTTTTTACCCGCTGAAAATATTAACCCTGGAGTAATGCTAATTCCCGCCTCTAACGCTAAATGGAATAACTTTACCGCATCATACTGCCCCCCAAGATCAATCCAAATCACACAGCCACCTTGCGGATTACTAATGCGCGCACAACTTGGCATATATTGCTGTAAGCACCAAATCATACGTTCTTTATTTGTACTCAAGCGCTGCCTCAACAAACGCAGATTACGATCGTACTCACCGCTGGCGATAAACTCATACAGAGTCCATTGATTAATAAGTGGCGCGGAGCAACTCAGAGCACGTTTATAACGCCTTGCTTGCTCTGCAAACTTGCCCGCAATGATCCAACCAATACGATAGCTTGGTGCAGCTGTTTTTGAAAACGACGCACAGGTGATCACTAAGCCTTTTTTTGAATAAGCTTGCGCTGGCGTAGCACGTTTAGCAGTAAAATGTAGATCGCCATAAACATCGTCTTCTATGAGCACAACGTTACGCTCTTCTAAAAGAGTCACTAACTGCTCGCGTTTCGTCTCTGGCATAAAACTACCAACGGGGTTATTTAACGACGTTGAAAAAACACACGCTTTGATATCATGCTCATCGAGGGCTTGAGCCAAATCATCTAGCCAAATTCCTTCATCAGGACACAGAGGGATTTCCAACGCTTTTAAGCCTAAGCTTTCAATCAATTCAATAATGCCAAAATAACAAGGTGATTCAATGGCGATGATATCGCCAGCTTTAGCGACACATTTAAGTGCTATTGCCAATGCCTCTTGTGCGCCATTGGTGATCACCAATTCATCACTATCAACACCAATACCAAAGTCTAAATAGCGATGGATCAATTGCTTTTTCAACGGTGCAAACCCATCCATTGGGCCGTAGTTAATTGCCGATGCGCCAGCCAGTGTCATTACACGTCGCATTGTTCGTGCTAGCGCTTTATCTGTAGGTGCTGCTGCAATAGGGTTTGCAATACCGAATGGCACAACATTGGCTTTATGTATGGCACTATAAACTTGCTCAATCAAGCCTTGCTTATTCACCATCATTGGCTCGCGACTTAGCTTCACTCGTTTCGGCCGCGATTGATTTAATTGAGAAGACTTTAAAAAGTATCCTGACTTTTCTTTGGCTTCTATCAACCCTTGCCCTTCTAAAAGTTGATAAGCTTGTTTCACTGTTGGGATACTTACATTTAACTTATCAGCCATTTTTCTCAGCGACGGTAACTTCTCTCCAGGTAATAGCGACCCTTGTGAGCAAAGATCTCTTATTAGCTGAATCACCTGTTGATATAAAAACTCACTATTACTGCGACTGATCACTTGTGACATCGGACACCAAACTGTATAGGTTATATTTTTAGTTTTCTGTATATGTTAAGTATACAGAAGAGGCCTAAAATGAACATACTTTAAACTTTTGAGTACTAACTATGAAAAGTGCCGCTCTTTACCTTGTCACGGTACTAATTTGGGGGTCAACTTGGCTAGCGATTGAGTTTCAACTAGGCGATGTTGCCGTTGAAATCTCCTTGTTTTATCGCTTTGCTATTGCAGCCGTTTTAATGTGGGCTTTCGTACTGATAAAAAAGCTACCTATGCAATATTCACTGCGTGATCATAGCTTTTTCGCTTTACTGGCATTATTCAACTTTGGTTTAAACTATCTTGTTTTATATTGGGCACAAAATTACCTCACTTCAGCCATGGCATCGATTGCTTTTTCCATGCTGTTATTGATGAATATCATCAATACACGGTTATTCTTTGCCAAACCTATCGCCAAGCGAATTTACTTTGGTGCACTTCTTGGAGTGATGGGGATTGCTAGCTTGTTTTGGCCACAAATTCAGCAATTCAACTTGAGTAATGGTGCGTTGGTCGGGTTACTACTTGCGCTATCAGGAACCTTTGTGGCTTCATTGGGAAATATGGTCAGTGTTCGAAACTCTCAGCGTAATATTGGCGTACTACAAGGCAACGCATGGGGTATGTTATATAGCGCTTTAGGCTTGGCTGCTTATGTTTTAGTAAGCGATGTAGAGCTTACCTTGAATGCTCCAACAAGTTATTGGGTGTCGCTGCTCTATTTAGCTGTGTTCGGTACAGTTATCGCATTTGCTTGTTATTTTGCACTACTAAAAAATATCGGCCCAGAACGGGCAAGTTATGTGATCGTATTATTCCCACTGGTTGCAGTAGTACTAAGTACCTTATTTGAAGGATTCGAATGGCAAGCGAACACCTTTATCGGATTTAGCTTAGTTTTATTTGGCAATGCCATTGTGCTAACACCAACAAAACAGATTAAAGCTTTTTTTGCTGCTCGCAGTATTCAGCAAAAAGGCTCCGTCCCCAGTTAGAAGTGACTATGTCGCCTCTAACACCAAGCGCTGGCAAATTTTGCCGGCGCTTTTTTATGGCACATGAAAACGAAGTGCTTGCGGGTGAATACTGACCTTCGCAGGCGTATAACCCACCAGCTCACCATCTGCCTCAATAAGCTGTCTAGGGGTGGTTACTTCTGCACTGACTAGTTGTGAATATTCTAGCCTTTTCAAACTATGATGCTTTACCAGTAGTAAATACACAAAACTGAGCAGGTTTTTCAGCAAACCATCTGCGGGCATGCAGTAACAGTCAAGCTGACCATCATTTAGCTGTGCTTTTGGGGCGATTTTTAAACCACCACCGAAATATTGATGATTGGCAAATATCGTCACTAAGTTACTGTAGTTGAGTGCTTTACCATTAAACGCAGCGTGTAGAGGCTTAGCCTGAAATGAAAACAGCTGTTTTACACCCTGCCAAATATAGCCGAATGAACCATAGCTTTCAGTCTTATTTAGCTGAGCCACCACTTCAGCGTCAAAGCCTATTCCCGCTACATTAATAAAATAGCGCTGGTTTATTTGCCCAATATCGATTAACTCTGTACGGCTATTAAAAACGGCTTCATACCAAGCCTGTTGTTTACACGCAAAGCCGCGAGCAAAATCATTACCTGTGCCAGCAGGAATTAACGCAATTGAACAATCACTCTCTATGAGTGCATTAACAGCTAAGTGTAAAGTTCCATCACCACCAATCACCACGACTTGAGTTTGGTTTTTAGCCAAAAGCGCAATATCAGCGCAATCATTCTCAAACTTGCCTGTGGTTAAATACAATTCAGGCTCGATCTGTCTTTTTTTACATTCTTTTATTAACCAATCAACACTGTTTTTATGATTTTTTTTGTCGCTTGGCTTTATTATTATCAACATCAGCGATTACTTCTTTTCAGACAGGGCAAAAATAGCCACCCATTCAAATTATATTAATCTGAATATTTAGTCACTTTATAAATTTAAAAACGCATAAACAAAACAACATAAAACAAAAACTCTTTATATACCTGAAGTTAATAAAAAAACACCTTGCATAACCATGCAACCCATAGCAAAAAAGAAAACTTAACGCATTGTTAATAAAGCAGATTCGGATTAAAAAAAGTTATCCGATAGACTCAATTTTTATCGTTTTATTTTTGTCCAGTTTGGTTGCAAAATACCCATGTTTTCAACCAAACACAACTTGGAGCAAAGTAATGAACCCGATTAATACACTCAATCAAAGTGCAGCAACTCATGTTGCCGTAAAACCAACTAACAGAAAAGCAAAAATGCTTGCTAAGTTAAACCGTTACGGAAAAAAACTAGCACTTGGCGGCGCAGTACAACACAAGTAACCCCCAACCATGGTTACTTTATCGGTGCAGTAAACACCCAACCACTAATGAAGATCCTTCTTTAGCTCCTCCGTTTACTGCCCCAACCCCCTTCTTTTAAGTTAAAAACAGCAAATAATTAAACCTTTTTACAAAAAACCCTCTCTTTACGCTCAAAAAACAAGCAAACAAACTTTTTCCTATTTACACAGCCGATTCAGCTAAGTATTATTCTCGCATCACGATGTGGAGAGATGGCAGAGTGGTCGAATGCACCGGTCTTGAAAACCGGCAGGGGTTTGTAG
>NZ_LRUF01000023.1:0-17516 GCF_001550155.1 Pseudoalteromonas arabiensis | reverse complement strand
GGAGTATAGGGTTTGTAGCTCTATCGAGGGTTCGAATCCCTCCTTCTCCACCATTTTATTATTAAAAACCGCTTTTAAGCGGTTTTTTTATGCCCGAAAAACTTGCACACCTCATTATATTTCATGCATGCTAAGTATCTATTTGCTACACAAAGTGATGCTATGTTTCGTTTTGTATTTGTGACTCTTGCTCTATTTGCCAGCGCCAACAGTCAAGCCACTATTTATAAGTGTATGATTGACGGGGTTGCCACCTTTACCGAGCAGCCTTGTGGTAAAGATGCAGCAATCGTGAAAATTGCACCGCCACCAGCAAGTAATCAAATCCCAGCCACAGAGCAGCCGCAAAAACCAGCGGACTTAAGTGTTGAGGATTATTTAAAAATCCAAAAAGCCGATCGCGAAATAGACCGCCTCCAATTAGAGCTCAAAGAACTACAAAAACAACAAAGTGAGCGCATCGATAAACTCAAAAATATGACGCAAGATGCGGCAAACAGATTAGGTGCAGCGTCCATTGACGATGCTATTAGCAAACAAAGCGAACGTATTAACGCTTACTATAAAAACCAAATCGCCACCCTAGAAAAGCAAGTAGCACAGCTAGAAGAAAGCAAAAAGCAGCTCAAAGAACGAGACACACAATCCTATTAGCTTAGCTTACCAAAACTGGTCAGACATGATATAACTGATTTGCTGATTAAGTTTAGGGATCAATCGTTTTGCAAATTCATACGCTCGAGGGTTATATTCAAAATATCTATTTAATTGAATATCAAGATAAATTAATGCTGCTTGATGGATGTTGCCGTGCTGATGTGAATACTGTTTTTGACTATATTACCGAGCAACTCAAGCGCCCTGTCACTGACTTAAAGCTTGTTGTGGTGACCCATATGCACCCAGATCATGCCGGTGGAGCACATGCATTAAGAAAGTTAAGCGGTGCTAAAATAGCCACGTCAAATGCCCCAGGACAATGGTATAGAGGCATTGATGGTTTCTTAATGCACTTAACCGATATCGCTTTGGCTTGGTGGGTCGCTGGTAGGTTAAATAAAAAACGTCACAACCTTTGGTACAGCCGCCATCTAGATGCTGATTATTACCTTGGGGCAGATGCAACCCTACCCGGCTTTGAGGATTGGCAAGCACTACATAGCCCAGGTCATACCGACCGAGATATTAGTCTGTACCATATTCCTAGTGAGCGAATTTATATTGCTGATTTATTGGTAAAAGTAAAAGGACAGCTCGTGCCCCCCTTTCCTGTTTTTTACCCAAAGCTGTATTTAAACTCTTTGCTGATGCTTAAAACGCTGCAACCCAAACGAATTATGTTTGCTCACAGTAACGAAGTCAGTATTGATGACATCGACTTTGAGCAAATTTTAGCGCTGGTCCCCGAAAAACCAATGACCCATTGGCGTTCAGTCAAAGCAAAGGCCAGGCAAGCCCTCAACTTAAAGCGCTTTTCACAGTCGTGATAAAAGTATCGATATCCTGCTGATCATTGTAAATATGAGCAGAGACCCTTAAGCCTAAATGACGCTCATCAACCGCAATATTCGCTGCAATAAGCGCAGCTTTAACAGCCGCTTGTTGCTCGCCAAAATGCATAATAGCCGTTCCAGAACATTTGTCAGCCTGTATTGGTGAACGCATATAATCAGCTAATTGATCATGAAACTGTGCGAGCATTGCTAAGTTATGTGCGCGTACTTTTTCAATACCAAGCTCTGCAAAATAATTAATACTATGCGAAGCCAAAATATAAGGCGCCACTGAAGGTGTACCACCCCAAAAGCGCAACGCGGTTTGATGGTAAGCAAAGTGCTTAATATCAAATTCAAACGGATTTTGATGAGAAAACCAGCCAACATCTTGTGGCTGACAAAATGAAAGCTGCTTGCTGTTAACCCACAAATAAGCAGCACCAGGCCCACCACATAGCCATTTTACACTCGAGCCCAACATAAAATCGGCATCAAGCTTAGTTAAGTCGACTTCTAAAATCCCCGCAGATTGCGCAATATCAAGTAAACTCAATGTGCTGTGTTGCTTCGCGATATTTATAATTTCGTGAATAGGCGCTTGTTGGCCCGTGTTTGAATAAACATGGCTAATAAAGACTAAATCAATCTCATTATTCGCTAAATATGACTGCCAAACCTGCGCATCGGTTAAATCTTCATGTTTACCAATAAACACAATTTCAGCACTTTCAGGTAGGGCTTTTTGCATTGCAAAACCCATACTTGGAAAGTCACTTTCGGCCATCAACACTTTGCAATTTTCTTGCTGAAGTCGCGGGTGCGACATCAAGAGCTTGGTTAAACCGCTCGATAAGTTCACTTGGGGGCAAAACAACTCTCTTTGTGAGTTAAATAATTTAGCGAGACTATTTGTAAACGCCTCAATACCTTGTAGCCACTGTTGCCATGGTTCTTTATTTTCATTTTGCCAAGCTGCAAAAAACTGCTGATGAAAATACTGCTCAGCAGATTTCAATGGTCGCCCAACAGAGTGGTTAAGCAAATAGCTGCCTTGTGGAATTACAAAATCGTCTTTGTTCATTACTTAATCCACTGTTTTAACTTAGTTAAATCATCAAACCGAGTGCGAATATCATCACGCTTTGCTGCCGCACGACGATCCCTTAACTGCTCAAGTGAGTTAAGTAGCACATGCAAAGGCGGCCCACTGGCTGTGACTTTATCCATATGTTGTTGCTGCATTTGCTGTGAAGGCTGCGCAATGTATTTACTAACCAATTGATTATGGTGGCCAATTGCAGTATCACCATGCAATTTACACACTTGAATAAACAGCTTTAAGTTAGTTTGTAACCATTCGCTATCGCGCTCAGCTTCTGCAGCTAAAAAGTCATCCATAATGCTTGTCATGCGCATGCTTTCACGCAAAATTTGCTGATCTTCAGGCATCATATACAAGAATTTATCCACCAACATTTGCGAGTAACTCGGTTCATTGGCAAAACAAAGGCCAAGTAATAAATCGATGACATTAATGCCCGCAAAATCACCGGCATTCGCACCTCGATATACCTCTTTACCTACTCGATACGGCTTGTAATATGGGCGTACACAATAAAAAAAGCGGTCTGTGTCGAGCTTGTTGTATAGCGTATTATTCGACTCAATCACATCAAGTAGCGCTTGCTTTGCTACTGCCAGTAAGTCAGCCGCGATAGGGTGCGATATACCTAACGGCTGAATTTTTAATAAAGCATCGGCCGCACGCTTATACGCTAAAATACCCTTGGTATTGTAATCAATAAAGATTTTCTCATCTTCAAGGTCAGTAAAGCGCTTATACACACCATCAACCGCTTTATTGTGCGTGGTTAAATGCGCCGTTGCAAAACGTGGGGTAACACCAATAGATGCACCAATATGCATTGCCAGCGCAGAGGCTTCTACAAGGGGTGAGCTTGTTTCACGAGAAGGCTCAGTGATCTCATGTCGACGGCATGCCGCCATATACAGACCAACATTACCCAACAAATCAAAGGCGTTGTCAAACCCTTCATCGGTATTGCCCTCTGCTAGTAAGGTGCGGATATGCTCATTACCTTCTTGCTCTAATTGACGTTTAAAGTGCTCACCGACACCCTCTACATTCGCTTTATCGTCTTGCTGCCAATATAGTTTTTCTAGTTCGCTATTGAGCTCAACAAAACGGGTGCGAAGCCAGCTATCAAATGCCTTGGTGTTCTCAGTCACAGGCTCACTCCAAAATAATTATATTGCGATAATGTTAACAGAGTTCAATGAGTGCTAATCGCCAAAATATAGACTAGAATACATCTAGATTAGTGAAAATCACTCAAATTAAAATGAAATTAGACAAAAAAGACCAACAATTACTTAATGCGCTACAAGATAATGCAAGAACTTCTGTCTCAGAGCTGGCACACTCGGTTAGCCTGTCAGATACCCCTTGCCTACGCCGCATTAAAAAACTTGAATCAGCAAATGTGATCAGTGGTTACCATGCTGCCATCAATC
Organism: Pseudoalteromonas arabiensis; assembly: GCF_001550155.1. Classification (GTDB taxonomy): domain Bacteria; phylum Pseudomonadota; class Gammaproteobacteria; order Enterobacterales; family Alteromonadaceae; genus Pseudoalteromonas; species Pseudoalteromonas arabiensis. Next base: position 13,485 of record NZ_LRUF01000023.1, on the reverse strand, counting down.
CTAAAGCGGTTGATTTAAATGTCTCTGTGTATGCCTTTGTTCGCTTAAACCAAAACTCAGTTGCCGCTGCTGAGCAATTTGAACAACAAGTTGAGAAGCTTGAACATGTGCTTGAGTGCTCTGTTATTTCTGGTAGTTATGATTATCTACTCAAGATTATTGCTGCTGATTTAGAAAGCTATGAAAGCTTTGTGAAACATAAATTAGGCAGTATTAACTGCATCGCTAATATCGAATCGACGGTGGTATTAAAGCAAGCATTTACCAAACGCCATTTACCGCTCGCTTGACGCAGCTTGCTTGCAAATAAAACATAACTCGATAAGCTAAAAAAAGGCTTTAAAAGGACGCTTAAAATATGAAATTCATCAACTTAGTTGCTATCTCTTTGGCCATCAGTGGACTATTTAGCAGCTCATTAATGGCGCAGCAACAAACCTGCCTTACTCAGCTTGAAGACCAAGCACTGATGATGAAAAGTAAGCGCGAAGGGTTATATAGAGAACCGCTACCTCGAACACAAAGTACTTTTAGCTTTAATACCGAGCAGGCATTTAGTGACTATTTAACCGCTGCTTATTTACAAATCAGCAGCGAAAACCCCCGCGCAAACTTGCCATGTCCTGTTTATACCGACACGTATCTACAACTGGTTGCACAAGGATCGCGACCTGAAAACGCCACTATTGCCGACTTAATAAGCCCGTTTGAACTAAAACATGACAATAGCCGCAAGGCGGTACTATTAATTCATGGTTTAACTGATTCACCCTTTACCTATCACGATCTTGCACAGGTCTATTACCAGCAAGGTTATACGGTACGCACAATTTTACTACCTGGTCATGGTACCGCTCCCGCAGCTCTGAAGGACATTGATGCCGATGACTGGCGAACAGCAAGCATCTACGCTATTGAGCGCACATTGAAAGATTTTGATCAGGTCATACTAGGAGGTTATTCAACAGGGGCGGCATTGGTGATTGATTATTTAACGCAAGGCCCTACCAATGACAAAATTTTAGCCGCTATGCTATTTTCACCAGCCACAGAACCCCATAATAAAAATGGTTGGCTAGCCAAATGGATTGATGCTATACCTTTTGTTAACTGGATTGATAAAGATGCTGATCTCGACTTCGCAAAATATGAGTCATTCCCATTTAGTGCAGCAACAGCAAGTCATCAAGCCATGAGTCGCATCAATATTGATGAACTTGCACCACGTCAATTACCAAATATCGCGTTATTCAGTACCTTTAGTGACATTGATACCACGATTGATAACCAAGTTACTTTTAAACTTCTGGCCGCTTTACATGATCCTAAAAAGCGCATAAAGAATAAATTAGATCGCCTTATTTATTATGGCGACGATAGCAATATTCCAACTAACTTTCCGACTGATTACGAAATTATCCGTGATGACTGCGACAACGAGACCTGTAAAAAGATACAAGGTATGTCACATATAGGCATCGTTAATAAACCTAGTAACCCTTATTACGGTCAGCACGCCTATTATCGTAATTGTGGTAGCTATTTAGATAATGACACCTTGTATAAAGCCTGTAAGTATCAGGAAAATATTGTTTTCGGAGAGCGCACAGAGGCCAATTTAGCAAAACATAAACCCTTTGCACGGCTTACATTTAACCCTTATTTCGATAAGCTCGCTATGCATATCAACGACTTTATCAACGATATTGAATCGGCTGCGCGATGAGTGAATTTAACCACCGCTGGTTTAATCAAATAAGCGAGATTGATGCCGCTCTTTGGCAATCATTTTTTGATGATACGCCCTTTACTGATCACACATTTCTAGCTGCCCTAGAGCAAAGTGGCTGTGTGAGTGAAGAGTCCGGCTGGCAACCCATGTACTTGGCAATTTACCAGCATGATCAAGTCGTTGCTTTACTACCAGGGTATCTAAAATATCACTCTTATGGTGAGTATGTATTTGACTGGGCTTGGGCTGAAGCCTATCAACAACATGGCCTAGATTACTACCCTAAATGGCTGTGTGGCGTGCCATTTACCCCGATTGCAGGACAAAGAATTGGTATAAATCACGATAACCCCGCTGATATCTATGCCTACATTGATGGTGTACTCACAGCAACAACAACGCAGTTAGGCTGGTCTGGGTGGCATATAAATTTTTGCCATCAACAGCAAGCTAATGCTTTGACTAGCGACACAGTAATGCAACGTCATGGCGTGCAGTTTCAGTGGTTTAATGAAGGCTATAATTGCTTTGAGGACTTTTTAGCTTCACTCACCGCAAGAAAGCGTAAGTCGCTCAAAAAAGAACGCGCTAAAATAACTGAACAGCAGATAGCCGTAGAATGGCTTGAAGGTGCTGACATCAGCAAACAGCACATGCAGCAATTTAGTCATTTTTACCGCCAAACCTATTTAAAACGCTCAGGCCACAATGGTTATTTGAACAGCGCCTTTTTCGAGTTGTTACAGCAAAACATGGCCGACAAACTGGTGTTAATGTTCGCTAAGTATCAAGGAGAGGTGATTGCTGCTACACTCAGTTTTAAAGATCAGAACTGTTTATATGGTCGATACTGGGGAACAAATTATGAGCTCGATAGTTTGCACTTTGAGCTTTGCTATTACCAAGGCATTGAGTACTGCATTACCAACAAACTTAAACAGTTTCATTCTGGCGCGCAAGGTGAGCATAAAATAAGTCGCGGTTTTAAGCCCGTAAATACTTATTCACTGCATCATATTCAGCACGGTGATTTTGCAGCAGCCATTAGTGATTTTATTATTAGAGAGCGCCAACATATGGCGCTCTATAAAGCCCAATGCGAAAGCTTACTGCCTTTTAAACAGCAATAATTGGTTATTCGCTGGCATTTGCACATCTTCAACAAGGGTTAAGCCAGCTTGCTCTGCAAGTTGGCAAATCGCTTCAAAATCACGAATGGCACTATTTGCATCTTGCTGTTTTAAAAAAGCATCAAACTCAGCATTACTGGCACTGGTATACTTACCTTGGTACTTAAATGGTCCATAAATACATAATTTACCTTTCGGCGCTAAATGCTTCGCTACACCTTGGAAAAAACGCTCCACCAGTGACCAGCTTATAATATGCATGGTATTCGCCGTAAAAATAGCATTCACTGTTTCAACAGGCCAAGGATCATTGAGGTCGAGTGTTAATGGCGCATGCAAGTTTGTCAGCGCAGCTTCCTGATGCCACTGTAAAATCCCAGGGTGATTAATCTCGCGATCACTACAATGCCACTGTAAATGTGCTAAATGCGTTGCAAAATGCACACTATGTTGCCCAGTACCAGAGCCGACCTCTAATACATCCGTCACATCCGAGAAGAACGCTCCTAATACGTTTAAAATAGGTAATTTGTTGTTTTCACAGGCTTGAGAGAAGGGTTTATCCATACAAATTAGTGCACCATGTTTGGTAATCAGTGCACAACAGTAAAGCAAAAATAACCCGTAAAGTCGCGGGTAATTTATAGCTTAAAATTATAAATTCAATACTTTCATTGGGTTAAGTACTTTTATTAAGACTGGTACAGCTTATGCTACTTATTCTATGAATTAACCAACTGGAGATACATTATGTATATTTCACCCTACACCGCTGTGGATGCAGCACTTGCCGCCAGTGAGCGAGCAGAAAGCGAAAAAGCCGCCTTAACAAGTTGTGATGACAGAGCAACTGTAATCGACCTTCTTTCTCAATGTAATAAAGAAAATGTACAGGCGCCGAAAAAACATGAAACAGACCAGATTTTTATTCTTGGCTACAATTAAACCAAAACAGTTAATCACTTCAAGCTTTATAACTCTACATAAAACTTGCACTAAAACCGATTAACTGTAATGATAACAATTATCATTACAGTTAATCGGTTTTTCTATGCGCTCTCACAATGCTATGCTCCATTATCAATGGCAAATGAAATGTGTTTGCCAAAGACCTGGGTTACACGCCCCAGCACTTGTTGCTAACTATGTTGAAGCGGGCTTAAACGTTGCACGCTATTACGAAAAGCACCACAATTTTATTTTACAAGAGCTTTATTTAAGGCGTACTTTTCATGAGCTACTTGAAAAAATATGTGATTCATTAATACATAATGCAATTCGTAAACAATGTTTAGCTCAACTTTACAAGCCGCAACTTGCACTAAAGCGTTACTACAAAACTCATAACTGTATTGAAAAGTATTTCAGTTTGGAGCGAGAAGCGTGCCTTCTCAGCCAAGAATTTAACCCGATTTAGGAGTGTTTATGAGCCAATTTAGAACCGAATCAGATAGCATGGGTGAGTTACAAGTCCCTGCCAATGCCTTGTATCAAGCTCAAACGCAACGCGCTATCAACAATTTTCAAATTAGTGGCTTAGCCATGCCTAAGCAATTTATCACCGCTCTCGCTTATATAAAACAAGCTGCTGCGCAAAGTAATGCAGCATTAGGCCATTTAAGCCAAAGCAAAGCTAAAGCCATTGAGCAAGCATGCCAAGCGATTATCGACGGTAAACATTTTTCAGAGTTTCCTGTTGATGTATTCCAAACTGGTTCTGGTACCAGCTCGAATATGAATGCCAATGAAGTAATTGCCACCCTAGCCAGTAAATTAGCAGACGAAACTATTCATCCTAATGACGATGTGAATATGGGACAAAGCTCAAATGATGTGATCCCTACGGCTATTGCAGTAAGTAGCGCCATTAATATCATTTATGAACTGTTTCCTAAACTCGATAAGCTCAGTCAAAGCCTACAAAATAAACAAGCCGAAGTGGGCCATATTGTGAAAACCGGCCGCACACACTTAATGGATGCTATGCCTGTGAGTTTTGCCCAAACACTCGCTGCATGGCAGCTACAAGTGGATCATGCAATGGCTGGCATTCGCCAAGCACTCGAACGAGTTTGTGAACTTGCGCAAGGTGGTACAGCCGTTGGTACCGGCATTAATGCCGACCCAGCCTTTGCCAGTGAATTTTGTCAGCATTTAAGTGAGAATGTAGGAATTCGCTTTAGCCCTAGCAAAAACTTTTTTTATAACATTGGTTCACAAGACGCCATCGTTGCGTTATCAGGCCAGCTCAAGGTCTTAGCAGTAGCACAAATGAAAATAGCCAATGACTTACGCTGGATGAACTCAGGCCCACTTGCAGGTCTGGGTGAAATTGAGCTTGAAGCCTTACAGCCAGGTTCTTCAATTATGCCAGGTAAAGTAAACCCTGTGATCCCAGAAGCTGCGGCTATGGTCAGCGCACAAGTAATTGGTAATGATGCCACCATAACGGTAGCTGGCCAAGCGGGTAACTTTGAGCTCAATGTGATGCTACCTGTGATTGCCTTAAATATTCTGCAAAGTATCGAACTGCTTGCCAATAGCAGTGAAGCTCTTGCAGACAAAGCGATTGCCAGCTTTACAGTAAACCAAAGCAATGTTGATAAAGCTCTCGCAAAAAACCCTATTCTGGTTACCGCGCTCAATCCGGTGATCGGCTATAGCAAAGCAGCAAAAATTGCCAAATTAGCTTACCAAGAGGGCCGTCCAATTATTGATGTTGCTGCAGAGCATACTGATATTTCGCGCGAAGAACTGAGCGAGTTACTTAACCCTGCCAAACTAACCCAAGGTGGTTTGTAATAACTACTTATTGTGGAGCGGTATAAAACTTTCATCTTACTGTAGCTCTGTAAATACAGAGCTACTTACTGAAAGCTAACGTTTTTATTGCCCCACTTTGAGCAATGTGTATGATAGTGAGTACTTATTCAACGATTTTTAGGTATGTTATGCGCTATCCTCTATTGGCTATTTTATTTCCTGTTTTACTCACTGCCTGCTCGGATGCAGTCATTAATGAGCAAGCCGAAACTACAAGCAATCGCAATAAAGTTATTGATACTCAAAAAACCGTTGAAGTAAAAAAATCAGCTGTTGATGTTAACAAAATTGCGCCAGACCAAGCCACGATTAAGTCTACACATGAACAACTAAATCAACTTATTGATGACCCTCGCTGTGATAACAGCAGCCAATGTAAAGTATTACCTGTTGGTAGCCGAGCCTGTGGTGGCCCTAGTAGCTTTATTGTTTATTCGACCAAAACAGCTGACACAGCGGAAGTTGAAAAACTTGCAAAAGACATCACAGCCCTTGAAAAACGATTTAACGCCGTGAACGACATGATGAGTATTTGTCAGCATTTAACCACGCCCAGTACGCAGTGTTCTAATAACACTTGTGTTAAAATCGATGGCTCTGCGCAAAGTGTGTACTAAGGAATAAGCAATAATGGTTCGTTCAACGTTAAAAAAACTTTTCATTACTACTGGTATATTTGCGGTAATAGCATTAACAGGTTGTGAAACAACAACATCAAGCAATTCTAGTAAGGTTGATTTAAGCGATTTAAATGAACAATTGAACGAGTTAGCGAGCAACAATAGCTGTACAGCAACTTTCCAGTGCAAGGTATTAGAAGTTGGAGAGCGAGCATGTGGAGGGCCAAGCCGCTACGTTGTTTATTCAACCTTAAACACAGCGCAAGAACAGGCTGAGCAACTTGCCGAACGAATTACAATGGCAGAAAAAGACGCTGAACAGTCTTTAACTGTGAATGATTGCTCGCCTGTATTGCCTGTACAGTCGCTGTGTATTTCACAGCACTGCCAAGCCATCGAGATTAAGTAAATAATGCAATAAGGCCGGATATTATCACCACACTGATGATGCAAATACCGGCCTTATAAATGTATTTTATGTGCATCGTGTTATGCACCCAGTAAGCGTAAATGTAACGTACAAAGTAACTTGCCGCGGTGCCAAATAATGCAAAAATAACTAAATAAGCAAGTAAAATAATATCCACAGTTATGCCACTTCGTTAAAACATCTTTTCTCAGTGTAAGGGCTTAAAGAAGTAAAGGCAAAACCTTAGCTTTTTTTACTGTGTGCAATCAGTAACTCAGCAACTTGTTGTTTCACTGCGCGCTTATCATCAGCAGCAACTCCAAACCGCTCTGCTAATAAGGCAATCTCTTCATCATTTAAGTTAAACGATAAACGCTGTCTGGTTTTTTTCGATTTAACATCCAGTTCCAAAATCTTACGGATCATATCTGATGGGGTAAGCTCTTGGTCAATGGCTTGCTTTTTTATTGATTTTTGCACTTCAGAGCTTAAATCAAACGCCATTTGCGTGGCTCTAACTGCTTGCTCCTGACGCTGCCACTTGGCTTTTGCATCACTCACTTGGCATCCCCAGGAAATAAATCAACAATATCACTTATGGGTCTGGTTAACGTCAGTGATACTTCTGTTTCACCCCCTTCCCAAACCTCAATATTTAAACCATGTGATTCATCGTCTGAGCTTAAACAGATCATTTCACACGGCTCTCCGCCTTCGTCTTCATAACGAGGTAAAGGCTTATTGCGGTAGTCCTTATTATGGAAATAACATACATAAGGTGCTTCTGTTTGTTTGTAGCTTGATGCTAAAAAGTGACTAAAACGCTCTGGGCTATTTTGCACATTAATTGCCGTTAATTCGTCTTCATCAAAAATACGAGCGAACTCATCAAGAGTAAAAATCTCATCAACATCATCGCGTTGAATTTTAATCGCAAAGTTTGCCCATTGCTCACCATCATCAGACTCAATTTGCAAAAACACCACTTGGCCTGACTCGCTTTCAAGTACCAACTCGTATTCTGCACTACGTTGATATTGATAAGTTTGTACATCAACAACACGTAATGTTTGCCCCTTTAGCCAGCTCGGATAAGCAAATGAATCTATGACGCTTAACATATCACCAACTTGCAATTGGCTAGGCTCAGTGAGTTGACGCTCCGGTGTTTTTTTAGATTTGAAAAAGTTAAACATTGGCTGACTCCTTGTTGAAGCAAAAAAGGTAACCCAGTGCATGGGTTACCTTTTGTCTTTCCGTTAACTGATTAGCTATTTTGTTTTGCTTTAATACGCGCCAAAATATCTGCGCTTTTAGGGTTGGTATCACCAATGCCCGCTTCAGCCATTTTCGCTTTTAAATCATCGCCGTTAGTATCTGCTTCTAATTGCTTAGCCGCACCTAACTGGTCTTGACGGTCTTGTTGACGCTGCTTAATACGCTCTAATGACTCACGTGCAGATGTCATTGATGAACTATTTGTATTAAGTGTGCTGTTTACAGCCATCGTTGCCTGTTGCACGCTTTCAGTCGTTTTAACCATTGTTAATTGGCGCTGATTTTCTTTAATCGACTTTTCCGCATCTTTAACTTGTTGCTTTAGTTGCACGATGTGGTTACTAAAGCCAGCTAACACTTCTTCGTTTTCAGCTTTCTCAGCTTCAAAATCACCAATTTTTTCCGCGATTTCTAATGCTAACGCTTCGTTACCTTTTTCAAGTGCTTGACCTGCATACGCTTCGTGCTCTGCAATTGATGCGTCTAATGCGCTAATTTTACGCTTTGTTTGCATCTCTTTTGCCATTACTTCAGTCAGGCTTTTCTTAGCGCGTTGTAGGGCATTTTGTGCATCAGCAATTTCTTGTTCAAAAATACGGATACCGTTTGCATCAACAATTGCTTGCCCTGCTTCACGAGCGCCACCACGCACAGCTGTAAATAGTTTCTTTAAAATACTCATAATCTTAACTCCAGAAATTGCTAATTAATCGTTTAAATAAATGGTCACGGCTTCAAGTGCATCAATCGCATTGTCTGCCAGTGTTACCAACTCATGGGTAATATCATCAAACGATGAATTAACCGATAGTGCGCCAAAAATAGCGTATTTATCATCAATTTTTGCAAATGCGCTCAATGGAATTGGTACATTTAAACGTAGTAACGTTTCGTTTAACTCATTACGCATATCTGCTTGCACTTCGTTTTCGGCAAACAGGTAGCTAATACATAGTAATTGCTCTTCTGTTTGAGTAACAAAGATAGGTAACTCATCATTCCCATCGACGATAACTTGTAACACATCTTGCTCACCAGGGTTGGCAATCAAGAAAGACTCAAAGCTCACACCTTCGGTTTCAAAAGACGCTAATTTGATTGATAGTTCATTTAATTCCATGTCTCACCTTTTACGTTTTGACATATTATGTCTTGAGTTAAGATTTGCACAGTTGACATATTATGTCAACTGTAAAATATCAATTTTTATACAATTCAGTTTCAACTTGCCATGCTTGGCGGTAATAATCATACAAGATCCCAGAACCTAATCTATTGACTTCAATCGTATTTATTTGTTCAAAATAATGATTCGGAAACACAAAAGAAGCCAATAAATATTCTTTGCTTACCCAACGAGATGGCACGGGTAATTCGTTAGTTTCACGAATTCGTTGGCTTGCTGATTTACCGGCCGTCGTCGCGATTGTCCAACCCCACTGACCAAATGAAGGGATATTTTGTTGGTATTGCTCAACATAACCAAAGCCTGCGGCTTTCATTGTTTTAGCGATACTCAAAAAGGCTTTCTTTGCATGATAAGGCGATGTTGATTGCACGGCCACAGCCCCATCAGACGCGAGCAACTGACGCACATGATTATAAAAATAGTCACTGTACATCTTGTTGAGATCGGGGTGATTAGGGTCTGGTAAATCAATTAAAATAGTGTCAAAACGCTCACCTTTTGCCAGCATAGCTTCGACTTCTAAAAAGGCATCAGCAGTGCGTATTTCAGCGCGAGGATCACTCATAGAGTGATTATTAAGGGTTGTTAAGCGTGTTCTGATCTTTTCTGGCGCATCATAGTCGCCCACATCATTACCAAATAAGTTTAACAGTTGACCATCTAAATCAACCAAGGTGACATGCTTTACTGGCCACTTCAAAACATCACGCAATGCAAGCCCGTCACCACCACCGATGATCAATACGCGGTCGTGACGATTTGAGGCGAGCATTGCAGGATAGACAAGCATTGAATGATAAATTTGTTCATCCACACTTGAGAACTGTAAACGACCATTGAGATAAAGGTCGGTAATTGCATTCGGCTGATTACGGCTCAAACGCTCGGTTAACACCAAGTGCTGATACTTAGTAGCTTGCGAGTAAATGACTTTATCTTTATATAAAACATTACTGAGGTTTTTCATCCAGCTAGTGCCAAGTACAAGCACAAATGCAAAAAACACCAACAACAGGACATGGCAAACTAACAGTAGCTTAGCAAAACGAACATGTTGATGATAGCGCCATAAAAATACCAGACCGGCAATAATATTAAACAATGCCGTCCAAGCCGCAGCTTGCATAATTGGCATCGCGAGCATGATGCTCACCCAAATCGCAGCACCAACACCAGCACCGATATAATCCGCCCCGTAGATGGTGCCTGCATTATTTTCTAAAAAGCGGCCATACACTTGCTGGCGAATACGCGCAATCAGCGGGATCTCCATACCGATTAATAGCCCAAGTAATAGACCAAACACATAAGGTAAGAAACGTGACCATTCTTGTAGCTTCTCGAATACATAACCATTGAGTACTGTGTCCGCCGGCAGGTTAAAAATTTCGGAGAAGATATGCGGCAATGAATAACTCACAGCGATAATGCTAGCAATCGCTAAAATACAGCCCATGCCAACCAAAGCAATAAGACTCTCCAGCCAAGCAAAAGCAGTAAATGCATCTTTAAACCAGCGAGCTAAAAATGCACCTATCCCCATTGCCACAATCATGGTGCCGATCATGGCATAAATAGCGCTCTCAACTGAACCTAACACTCGGCCTGCGTAATGAGAGAGAAGGTATTCATAAATAAGGCCGCACCCAGCGAGTACGGCCATCACAGTAATTAATAAAAAATCATGCCCAAGCAGATTCGCTCTACTTGGGGCGGTAGTTGTAGTAGACACTTAATTAGGCACCTAGTAAGGTTGCCATGGTCGAACCAACCGCAAATGAAACCGCTGCAGAGATAGCAGCTACACCCACGTTCTTCTGGCGATTTACTTCATCTGAAATATCACAACCAGATAAGATGATTTTAATAGTCACTAAATGCAGTAAAATGAAGGCAACTAAACTCACTGCTGCGCTCAATGCCCAGTAACCTAAACTAGCTACAATGTTGTCAGCCGCATAAGGAGCAATACCCGAAGCAGCGGTCAATGCCAGTGAACTACCTACTAAAAAGCCAGCATAACGAATACCCACCGCTAAGTTGCCGTCAATAACCGCTTGTTGTAGGCAATCACCACTGCGATTAGTACGCTTGAATAACTGCACTCGATATTGGCTGATCAGTAGCATCGCAATGCTGCCAATTGCAAAGGCCGCGATCACGATTGGAATACCATGCCAGCCTTCGGTCGCCACCCAAAATAAGGCTGAACGAATAACGATAGCCACACTCACTACATGGCCAAAATCAATGAGTGCAGCCGTTGCATTGCCTTTTACAATTTCATCATGCAAGCTAACTTTGCGAAGCGCCACTTTATCTTGGAAGAAATGACCTAGCTTGATAAGCACAATCGCCATCACCCCATAACCTAACATTTGCAATGCTTCTTGTTGTAAGCTTGAGGCAAATGCGCCACTACTGACACCGCTAAGAACAATCGCAAGTGCCACAAGACCTGCGGCAAAGCTAATACCAAATGCAAAGTTATCACGCTCAGTAATTTCATCATTGGCGTGTAAATTAGACACCCAACCTTTAATAAATTTTAAGCTTACAAATAAAGCGATAATGATTGCAAAGTCGATCGCTATAGCTTGCAACGACCAAGTTGTTATTCCATTAAATTCATACATGTGTTGTAACTCCGGTGGTTATTCTTTTCACTACTTACCGCGGCTGATGCCACGTGATGTTCTGCTCGAGCTGTTACGTAATGACCCAGAGCTTTTACTGTAACTACTGCTAGAAGCATAGCTACTACGTGTGCGTGGCGGTGTATAACTGCTACGGCTTAACCCTGATGCGCCACTGCGCTTAGTGGCATATGGGCTAGTGAATTGTTTACCTTGGCGTTGGTAAGACTGACGAGTACGCGTCTCAACCGTTTGTTGTGCCTTAATCTGTTTTGGACTCGAGTAACGGTAACGACCGTAGTCATTGTAATAACTGTATTTTCTGTGCCGGCTCCAGCGACCATATTCAACTCGGTCAAATACATCACCTAACATACGGTACATACCATACCAAACCCAAAAGCTGGTGCCGCTACTATTTGTTTGCCATTGACCATAGTTAGGGTTACCCACTAATTGATTACCGACACTTTCACCTTCAGCTGCTCCGCTAATTGCCCCAACGCGAGCAAGTGTGCCATTCGACATATCTGCAAGCATATTGATGGGATCAGTGAGTGCATCTTGAAATAATGACGGTTTTGCTGCATCACGAATTAAATCAAGTTGATGGAGCGTATCTTCATAAGGGGGAATTAAGTTTGTAGACTTTACGTCGGCTAAGCGCTGTGTAAGGCCTGAGTAGATAGCACCTTCACGAGTCGCATCAAGGCTAATTACACGGGCGATCTCAGACAGTTGCGGTTGTTGCTCAGCTAAAACCTTTCCGTATTGCTTTAGTATTGTCGCATTGCGAAGTGAGCCATTATCAAGCGCAGTACCTAACTGGCTCAACTCGACTTCAGCTTTTTCTATAGATTGTTGAATTGTTTGTTTTAACTGCTCTTCTTTAGACTGACAGCCCATAAGCAAGCTTATCAAACAAAACAGGCTTATAAGTTTCCAAGCTTTAATTTGAGACATTCATGTCACCTGATTGAGGTTTAAAAATCCCAAATAGTTTTACATAGCTCAGGTACTAAACCAAGATTAAAATTGCAACAAAGAGTAAATATAGTGGAAATTCGTTAGGTTGTAGAGTGAGTGATAATCAAATATACAATCACGCCTACGCTTTGGCATTTTGATAGTAAGTAGCAGCAGGTTTGTCCTGCGCCATGGGGTGTCTGTTCGCGGATAAAGCGTGATGTAAAATCGCGCCACATACGAAAAAACCCGTTGCATTGCTGCAACGGGTTTCTCTAATTAGGAGCCATGGTGCGCTACGCAGTAGGATGTCCTACTTTCACATGGCGAATGCCACACTACGCCTACAAGGATAGAAGTAGTAGGGTCTTGGTTGGGTGTTTTATTTTTCTACAGGCAACAAAAAACCCGACTCTTTCGAATCGGGTTTCTCTAATTAGGAGCCTGGCGATGTCCTACTTTCACATGGCAAATGCCACACTATCATCGGCGCTGTTTCGTTTCACTACTGAGTTCGGCATGGGGTCAGGTGGGTCCAAAACGCTATTGTCACCAAGCATATTCTGGTCGTTAATCGCACTCGCAATTAACTAAAATTCGGAAATCTGATAATCGTAAATCTACTTTAGTATACTAACTTCTGTCTGTTACGCTGTCATAAAACGCGTTTGGCGTTGTATGGTTAAGCCTCACGGGTAATTA
>NZ_LRUF01000022.1:1925-5054 GCF_001550155.1 Pseudoalteromonas arabiensis | reverse complement strand
AAAACGCGTTTGGCGTTGTATGGTTAAGCCTCACGGGTAATTAGTACAGGTTAGCTTAATGGCTCACACCACTTCCACACCCTGCCTATCAACGTTGTAGTCTTCAACGGCCCTTCAGAGACTTTAAAAGTCTAGTGAGAACTCATCTCGAGGCCTGCTTCGCGCTTAGATGCTTTCAGCGCTTATCAGTTCCGAACGTAGCTACCGGGCAGTGCCATTGGCATGACAACCCGAACACCAGCGGTTCGTTCACTCCGGTCCTCTCGTACTAGGAGCAACCCCTCTCAATTCTCAAACGCCCACGGCAGATAGGGACCGAACTGTCTCACGACGTTCTAAACCCAGCTCGCGTACCACTTTAAATGGCGAACAGCCATACCCTTGGGACCGACTTCAGCCCCAGGATGTGATGAGCCGACATCGAGGTGCCAAACACCGCCGTCGATATGAACTCTTGGGCGGTATCAGCCTGTTATCCCCGGAGTACCTTTTATCCGTTGAGCGATGGCCCTTCCATTCAGAACCACCGGATCACTATGACCTACTTTCGTACCTGCTCGACGTGTCTGTCTCGCAGTTAAGCTGGCTTCTACCATTACACTAACCGTACGATGTCCGACCGTACTTAGCCAACCTTCGTGCTCCTCCGTTACTCTTTGGGAGGAGACCGCCCCAGTCAAACTACCCACCAGGCACTGTCCGTAATCCCGATCAGGGACCAACGTTAGAACATCAAAACTACAAGGGTGGTATTTCAAGGACGGCTCCACAAAGACTAGCGTCTCTGCTTCAAAGCCTCCCACCTATCCTACACATGTAGGTTCAATGTTCAGTGCCAAGCTGTAGTAAAGGTTCACGGGGTCTTTCCGTCTAGCCGCGGGTACACAGCATCTTCACTGCGATTTCAATTTCACTGAGTCTCGGGTGGAGACAGCGTGGCCATGGTTACACCATTCGTGCAGGTCGGAACTTACCCGACAAGGAATTTCGCTACCTTAGGACCGTTATAGTTACGGCCGCCGTTTACCGGGGCTTCGATCAAGAGCTTCGTCCGAAAACTAACCCCATCAATTAACCTTCCGGCACCGGGCAGGTGTCACACCGTATACGTCATCTTGCGATTTTGCACAGTGCTGTGTTTTTAATAAACAGTCCCAGCCACCTGGTCACTGCGGCTCCCGTCCGCTTAGAGAGCAAGTCTCATCACAGATAGGAGCGTACCTTCTCCCGAAGTTACGGTACGATTTTGCCTAGTTCCTTCACCCGAGTTCTCTCAAGCGCCTTAGTATTCTCTACCTGACCACCTGTGTCGGTTTGGGGTACGATTCGGTATAATCTGAAGCTTAGAGGCTTTTCCTGGAAGTATGGCATCAACAACTTCACACCCTTGGGTGCTCGTCTCGTGTCTCAGTCTTAAGAGTCCGGATTTTCCTAAACTCTCAACCTACTCACTTTCACATGGACAACCAACGCCATGCTTGTTTAGCCTGCTCCGTCCCCCCATCGCAATTATACCAAGTACGGGAATATTAACCCGTTTCCCATCGACTACGCCTTTCGGCCTCGCCTTAGGGGTCGACTTACCCTACCCTGATTAACATGGGATAGGAACCCTTGGTCTTCCGGCGTGCGGGTTTTTCACCCGCATTATCGTTACTCATGTCAGCATTCGCACTTCTGATACCTCCAGCATACCTCCCGGTACACCTTCAACGGCTTACAGAACGCTCCCCTACCACTCAAACAAAGTTTGAATCCGCAGCTTCGGTGCATAGTTTAGCCCCGTTACATCTTCCGCGCAGACCGACTCGACCAGTGAGCTATTACGCTTTCTTTAAAGGATGGCTGCTTCTAAGCCAACCTCCTGGCTGTCTGGGCCTTTCCACATCGTTTCCCACTTAACTATGACTTTGGGACCTTAGCTGGCGGTCTGGGTTGTTTCCCTCTTCACGACGGACGTTAGCACCCGCCGTGTGTCTCCCGGATAGTACTTTACGGTATTCGGAGTTTGCAAAGGGTTGGTAAGTCGGGATGACCCCCTAGCCTTAACAGTGCTCTACCCCCGTAAGTATTCGTCCGAGGCTCTACCTAAATAGATTTCGGGGAGAACCAGCTATCTCCCGGTTTGATTAGCCTTTCACTCCTAGCCACAGGTCATCCCCTAACTTTTCAACGTTAGTGGGTTCGGTCCTCCAGTTGATGTTACTCAACCTTCAACCTGCCCATGGCTAGATCACCGGGTTTCGGGTCTATACCTTGCAACTCAACGCGCAGTTAACGCTCGCTTTCACTACGGCTACCCTAATCGGTTAACCTCGCTACAAAATATAAGTCGCTGACCCATTATACAAAAGGTACGCAGTCACATAACAAGTATGCTCCTACTGCTTGTACGTACACGGTTTCAGGTTCTATTTCACTCCCCTCACAGGGGTTCTTTTCGCCTTTCCCTCACGGTACTGGTTCACTATCGGTCAGTTGGGAGTATTTAGCCTTAGATGATGGTCCACCTATATTCAGTCAAAGTTTCACGTGCTCCGACCTACTCGATTTCACTTAGATTGCATTTTCGTGTACGGGACTATCACCCTGTATCGTCAAACTTTCCAGAATGTTTCACTAACACAAAATAAGCTTAAGGGCTGGTCCGGTTTCGCTCGCCGCTACTTCCGGAATCTCGGTTGATTTCTGTTCCTACGGGTACTTAGATGTTTCAGTTCTCCGCGTTCGCCTCTTACACCTATGTATTCAGTGCAAGATACCTGCAAGCAGGTGGGTTTCCCCATTCGGAAATCCTAGTCTCAAGTGCTTTTTACTAGCTTGACTAGGCTTATCGCAAGTTAATACGTCCTTCATCGCCTCCAACTGCCAAGGCATCCACCGTGTACGCTTAGTCACTTAACCATACAACCCAAACGGGTCTTGCTTGGTCTTTGTCACTTAGGCTGCCTTGCTATCCATTTTTGCTTGGTCACATAACACGTTATGCTTCCGTCGACAAAAATCTCAGCGGCGTTGCTTAAGCACCAAATCCACAGCGCAATACTAAATCCGAAAATTTAGCAGTACAGTGTGACAGCTGTTAACTTCGCCAGAAGTTAATTCATCAAATAATGATGAGAATACTAA
>NZ_LRUF01000021.1:570120-675874 GCF_001550155.1 Pseudoalteromonas arabiensis | reverse complement strand
TAATGCCGATCAGTTAAGAATATTTTCATGATCGGTTGACCGATCTTTTAAAGGCTTCAAAATCCGATATCAGAAACTGATATCGGATTTTTTTATGTCTTTACTCACAAACCTCGATGAAACATTTAGTCATGCGGAAGACTTGAAGGCTGTCGATAAGCTTATGTCTTTTGTCGACCCTGAACTTCTTCAGCAAGCCTATACACTATCGGGCGTAGCAACTATCAGACGTCGCCGGTTACCTCTGGATTCGGTCGTATTTACTATCGTGGGTATGAGTCTTTTTCGTAATGACCCTGTCTGGGACATCGCAAATAAACTTGATATCTCATTACCAGGTAAAAATCGATTTGTTGCCCCCAGTGCGGTAGTTCAAGCTCGGCAACGACTAGGTGATGAAGCTGTCGGTCACGTCTTTAAGCTGATGGCACAACGGGCCTTTGGTGATTTTGCCTTTGAACAGTGGTGTGGTTTAAATGTGTTAGCAGTTGATGGCGTGATGTTTCGTGCTCAGGATACCGGTGAGAACCTTACTGCATTCGGTTGTGACCGTAATGCTAAAGGCGATAATCCGTATCCACAGGTACGCATGTGTAGTCTGATGGAAACCTCCAGCCACCTTCTACTGGCCAGTGAGTTTGACAGTCGGGATGTGGGGGAGATGTCTCTTGCGCAGCGGCTTATTCCTTCGGTTCCCAATAACTCTCTGACTCTTTTCGACAGAGGATATTATTCGCTGGGGTTATTGTACTTATGGATGACTAAAGGCGTTAATACGCACTGGATGCTCCCTGCCCGTAAAGATCTACAGTACACAGTAAAACACCGACTAAGCGAACATGATGCTGTTATCACTCTCAAGACTTCGCCTCAGGCTCGGAAAAAATTTGATGGTCTACCAGAAACCATCGACGCGAGGCTAACCAGTTACAAAGTAGACGGGAAAAGCTACCATGTGCTCAGTTCAATGGTCGATGTATTGCAGTTTCCCTACGAAGAAGTTGTTGATGTGTACGTTCAACGCTGGGAAATAGAGCTAGGGTTCAGGGAAATGAAACAGACGCTAAATCAGGCCAAGCTAACACTTCGTAGCAAGAAACCTGAGATGGTACGACAGGAGCTCTGGGGACTACTACTGGCCTACAACCTGATTCGGATGATTATGCTGGATGCCGTTAAAGATATGCCTGAGCTATCCCCATCGCGGCTTAGCTTCGGCCTCTGCATGAGACACATCATCGTGTTCTTCCTAACCACTTTACCGGAAACAGTAACCAAGTTGCCCGTTCACTATGAATACCTGATGGAATCGTTAAGGATGATGAAATTACCTGACAAACGGCCTGATAGGTATTACCCAAGAGTTGTGAGGAAAAGACCGACTAAATACCCCACAAAGAAAAAAGCCAGTCAGCTTAACTGACTGGCATTAGGTATAAAACCGGCCTTTAATCTTTACTATTTTACTACTTATCTAAGTAGGTATTTAAAAACTCAAGGTATGCGTTTGAGGCTTTTATGCGGTTTTCCTTTTTAGTAAAACCATGGCCTTCATCATCAAATAACACATAGTCGACAGGCACACCATTTGCCTTTACAGCGGCAACAAGTTCATCGCTTTCAACTTGTAAAACCCGTGGGTCGTTAGCACCTTGGATCACCATTAATGGTTTAGTGATGTTTTTAGCGTGAAAGAGTGGCGAAATTGCACGGTGACGTTCGCCGTCTGTAGCTGGATCGCCCATTTCATCATACAGCGCCTTTTTAAAACTTTCCCACCATGGTGGAATCGAGTTTAAGGTTCTAACCCAGTTTGTCACACCAAAGATATTGATGCCTACTTTGAATTCTTCAGGTTCGAAGGCAAGTGCTGCAGCGGTCATAAAGCCACCGTAACTCCCTCCCATGATGCCAATTTTGTCTGCATCAACCCAATCTAGGCTTTGCAGGTGCTTTTTACCATAAACGATATCTTGTAAATCGTCAGTGCCATGTTTTTTGTCATCTAAATGGAAGAAGGTTTTACCGTAACCTGAACTGCCACGGTTATTGACTGCAAAAATGGCATAACCATGATTGACTAGATGCTGCTGCATCGCACTATAACCTGTGCGGCTTTGTCCGCCAGGGCCGCCATGCACCCAAACTAAAGCTGGTACTTTGTTGTTGCTGTTTGCTTGCTTAGGCTTGTATAAAACCCCTGGGATTTCTAAACCATCAAAGCTTTTAAAGCGCACAATTGTGCTTTCAACTAAGTCACTTTGATCAATTGCATCACTTAGTGTGTTAGTTAACTGTTTCGCTTTCGACTCACCGAGTTGCCACACAAATAAGTTGCTTGGTGAGGTATCTGAATTCAAGTAAAACGCCATGGTTTTTTCATCAGCAGAGAAGTTTACACCTCGTAAATTACCAGCAGGCAGCGATGGCATAGCAATGCCTTTACCTGTGGTGGTATCGATTATCGACACCTTAGTGCTTGCGTCCGCATTAACACCACTTACTTGATAACGGCCAGATTTAGAGAAATAAATAAAGCTCACATCCCATTCATCTTTGAGGGCAGGGCTATGCTCGCCAGTGGTTAAATCATAGCGCCAAATTTCTGCAAACTCACCTTTGGCATCGGTTGAGTAATACAGTGATTTACTGTCCCTTGAGAAGGTTTCAGGACCGAACTTGGCATCGTCGTCATGATGAGTGATGAGTTCAGGTTTAAGCGTTTTTTTGCGAGTATCAAGAATGAATACATCGCTGTCTTTGTTAGAATTGTTTTTCGATAAAGCAATAAAACGGCCATCAGGGCTGATTGCACCGACATCAAGCCCCATAGTATTTTGATAAACAGGGGTCACTTCATAGCTGCTAGTATCAACGCGGTACAGATCCATAAATTTAGCGTCGCGTTGGTTGCTGGTTATAAAGAAGTGTTTACCATCTTCAGTAAAGCCAGCAAATCCTGCACGGGTTTCTTCACCAGGGGTGAGGTCTTTAACTGTGCCATCGGTTTCGCGAACATAGATGTGATAACGCTCGTTACCCCCTGAGTCTTTAGTAAATAGCACGCGCTCATCGTTAGGGAAATAAGCGACTGCATAAGTACTGTCTTCAAAATCTGTTAAACGGGTTTTCTTGGCGGTTTTAATATCGACTTCGTACAAGCTATAAATACCGCTTTCGTCGCTGCTTATTAGTACTTTGTCGCCCTTCGGCGAAAAGCTACTGCCCATAATTGAGGTTGTATCAAAAAAGGTCTCAGCATCATATTGTTTAACTGTTTGCACTTGCTGTTGGTTGTTAGTACTGGTTGTTGATTGGTTTGACTGTGAACATCCTGCTAATGCAAGGCTGAGCGCACAAGCAATGGCTGCTAATTGGAAACTCGGTTTCATTGTAATTATTCCTTTTTATTTTTCCGCAATAGAGTCTTACTTGTTCAATTTATAAACGCAAGCCTTCGAGCGTCGATATTTGTTACAAATCGTGTAACTAAATGTGGACACTAGTGTGTTAGTATTTTTCCAGAATTAAAGTAATAATCATGATAGAAATTAAAGACCTCAATAAGCGTTTCGCTTCGGCTCAAGTTTTTAAAAATTATAATAAGCAGTTCAACGGCAAAAAAACTTGTTTACAAGCAGCTAATGGCAAGGGCAAAACAACATTACTGATGATCATTGCAGGCCTCGAAAGTTCACAATCAGGGTATGTTTTATTCAATAGTGAAACAATAGAATCTGTTCAAAATTATGTTTCGATTGCCAGTGACCGTATTGCGCTGCCCGATTTTTTAACCGCGCGACAAATTATTGAACTTAGTTGCAAGGCGTTAAAGAAAGAAATGCCAGAGCAACTTATTACTGGATTTAGGTTTGATGAGCATCTGAACACCCGTTTCAGGGCTTTGTCGAGTGGTAATCAAAAGAAGTGCCAGCTTATTATTGCTTTTTTAAAGCAAGCCCCATTTTTGTTGTTAGATGAACCGAGTGCAGCATTAGACCAAGAAAGCATTCGATTTTTACTGACTTTACTTGATGACTACCTCAATGATAAACCTAATGGGCAGATCATCATAACAAGCCATGAACCGGAGGTATTTTTACAGCACGGTTTTGAGTGTTCATCATTATGATTGACTACTTTGCCAGATACATCTCATTTCTCTCTTTTCGATATCTAGCATATACGACTACCCTTAAAAGTATGCTGTCTCAGCTAAAGAGTTTTAGCTTGCTGTTCGCACTCGTACTAGGTCCTGCATTTCTTGGTTTGGTTTTACTGTTGTTTTTAGGGCTTGGAAAAATAGTTGATAGCCATGCAGCACCCGCTTACGGTGCAAAATTAGCAGTGGTTTATCTTTTACTTGAATCGGCGATGTTATGGGCCATGACCCCAGCTATTAAAAATGCGCAAAACAGGGCATTTCAGCGCAGTTTATTTAAATCTTCTTGGCGAGTGTGTGTTGACTGCAAATTACTATTTTTAAGTAATGCTTGGCTTATTGCGAGTTTATTAATAGCAATGGATCTATCGCTAAAGCAATGGCTACAAGTGCCTCATTTCCTTTTGTTCATGTTGTTGCAATGGTTTTGCGGGGTATTTGTTCTTTATAGGCCACTTGCGCTCTTTTATAGCTTCTTAATAAGTTTTGTATTGGTACTACTGCCTGTTAGTTTAACTTTGCTGCAATACTTTTTGGGGTTTGTAGCTATTTTCTGCTGTTCGACTTTAATTCCCCCTGTGAGAATAAGTCATAAGTTAAAAGTACACTCGCTTGCCTTATTTTGGCTTAGTTACTTTTTACAGAACAGCTGGAGCTTAATATGGCGTGGCTCAGTATTGCTAGCATGCTTGCTCGCTTTATTACAGCTAATTGCAGTTCGTAGTGACTTTAGTGACTTGATACAAGCTGTGGCTTTTTCAGTATGCGTGTTGCTAGCTAGTTCATTACACTTCGATTGCTTGGCTGTTTTTAAAAAATATCGGTTGTTCTTTCAAAGCAATAACCAAGACAAGCAGTTTTACATAAGCCAGTTTTTACCCAGCCTTATATTTTTTGCTGTGGCTCTAGTGGTACTTATAAGCATGCTTGGCACTAACTTGAGTTACATCCCCATTGGGGCAGTATGGTGTGTATTACAGCAATATTTAGCGCAAAAAAAACCAGCGCATTATGCGCTGGTTTGGTTTGTTATAACAATTGGAATAATGTTTATTGCTTAAGTGGCATCCGCTTTTTTATTGCCTTCGCCACGAGCAACTTTACCAGCAACTAAGTCAGCAGGGTCAAAGTCGTCAACGTTAATAACGTCAAGACGGGCTTTTTCAACTGCGGCTAGTTTGTCGGCTTCTGCTTGGCTTAAAATGCCTGCTTCTAAGCCCATTTGCGCTACTTTATCAAGTTGGAAGAAAGGTAGTTTTACGCCTTTTTCACGGCATACCTTATTAAACAGCGGTTCAACTTCGAGTACGTCTTTAAGCGTTTGCTCTTGACGACCAACAAGATTAAGCGGCTCGTTTTTAAGGTAAATGTAGTTAGCTAAACGGTTACGAGTTTCGCTTGGTACTTGTAATAAGTGAGCAAGTTTGTGCTCAAGCTTATCAGTAGGCTTACGAACAGGACGACCGAATGGGAATAACATGATTTTTAGCATCGCACGAAGTGGTGCAGATGGCATGTTATTGATTAAGTCAGCCAGCGCGCGTTGGCAGTGGTAAAGGTGATCTTGGCAGCTCCATTGAACAAGCGCAAAATCTTCTTTTTTACGGCCTTCATCGTTGTAGCGTTTAAGTGTTGCAGATACAAGGTATAAGTAACTTAGTAAGTCACCTAAACGTGCCGAGATACGCTCTTTACGCTTCAATGAACCACCAAATACCGCCATGCTAATATCTGACATTAATGCTAATGACGCACTGAAACGAGATGCAATACGGTAGAATTCCGCTGTTTCGTCTTTGTATGGTGTGCTTGTGAAGCGAGCATTAGTAAAGGCTAACCACTTAGTACGAACTAGGTTCGAAATAGTAAAGCCAATGTGGCCCATTAACGCTTTATCGAATACTGACAGTGCTTCTTCACGGTCTTCAATCGCACAAGCACCTAGCTCAGTTAACACGAATGGATGACAGCGAATTGCACCTTGACCATAGATGATCATATTACGCGTTAAGATGTTTGCACCTTCTACGGTAATTGCAATTGGCGCACCTTGGTAACCACGGCCTAAGTAGTTGTTTGGACCAAGCATAATGCCTTTACCACCGTGAACATCCATGCCGTGAATGGTTGCTTCACGCATTTGCTCAGTTAAGTGGTATTTAATAATCGCAGAGACAACTGATGGTTTTTCACCAAGGTCAACAGCACCTGTTGACATGCTTACAGCTGCATCAGAGCTGTATGCGTAACCTGCCAGTTTTGCTAATGACTCTTCAACGCCTTCCATTTGACCAATAGGTAAACGGAATTGACGACGAATACGGCTGTAAGAGCCTGTTGCAAGCGCAATTGTTTTAATGCCACCTGTTGAGTTAGACGGCAATGTGATTGCACGACCAACAGATAAACATTCAACAAGCATACGCCAGCCTTGACCTGCCATTTTCGGGCCACCAATGATGTAATCAAGTGGCACGAAAATATCTTTACCACGAGTAGGACCATTCTGGAATGGAACATTTAGCGGGAAGTGGCGACGGCCAATTTCTACTCCTGGAGTATCTGTTGGGATAAGTGCACAAGTAATACCTGGTTCTTTGTCTTCACCGAGTAAACCATCTGGATCTTGTAGTTTAAATGCAAGTCCAAGTACAGTGGCAACAGGGGCAAGAGTGATGTAACGCTTGTTCCACGTTAGGCTAATACCGACAACCTCTTCACCGTTCCATTGACCTTTACATACAACACCGTAATCAGGGATAGCACTTGCGTCAGAACCTGCTTCTGGTGATGTTAAAGCAAAACATGGAATTTCGTGACCACTTGCAAGGCGTGGTAAGTAATGATCTTTTTGCTCTTTAGTTCCATAGTGCTGAAGTAGCTCACCTGGGCCTAACGAGTTAGGTACACCTACGATAGAAGATAGTAACGTTGATTTACTGGTTAGCTTTTGCAGTACACATGATTGTGCATAAGCAGAAAACTCTAAACCGCCGTATTCTTTTTTGATGATCATGGCAAAGAATTTGTTATCTTTCAGGTATTGCCAAACATCTTGCGGTAAATCAGTTAGTTCGTGCGTTGCGTGCCAATCATCTAGCATGCTACATACTTCTTCAACTGGACCATCAATAAACGCTTGCTCTTCGATAGTCAGTTTCGGGGCAGGGTACTGATGTAATTTGTTCCAGTCAGGACGGCCACAAAATAGATCCGCTTCCCACCATGTAGTACCAGCATCAATGGCTGATTTTTCAGTATCCGACATAGTCGGTGTTACTTTTTTAAACGCAGCAAAGATTGGTTTAATGATGTATTGTTGACGAATGCTAGTCACAGAAAGTGGCACAGCAATAAGTAAGAATAGTAGCCAACTAATTGCGCCAAACGCGCCAGCAAATGTGCCAACAAGTAAAGTCGCAATGGCAATACCTAAACAGGTATTCCAGCTTGATCTGTGGTAACTCGCAACGCTAAGCAGCACGAGTAAACCTAGTAAAAATATGAGAGTCATTGATTATTCCTTAATAGAGGTCAGACCACCTCTTTTAGAGTAGCGCTAGAACAAGCAATTATCAAGAGGGGAACAAGGATAAAACAGTAATTACTGCTGGGTTTGTTTTCGAAAAGTAGAATAGTTTTAAATTAGGTGTATAGCGTCGCTTATTGAAAGTACTTGAAGAACACAAATGAGATATAGTTTGAACCGGCATTAACGAACATTTAATGTTGAATAAACTAAGCTCGCTCTTTTGTTTTTATGTTTTATTTTTCTCTATAACATGCTAATAATATTAACGAAGTTGGAACTAAATCTATAATAAGGAAATGAAATGCTCAAAAATATAATTAAATATACATGTTTAAGTGGGTCAATAATATCATTCAGTGCTCTTGCCAATATTTATTCTCCTCAACCGCATGAAGGAGTTTATGGTGGGACTAAACCTGGTTGGGAGGCTGCAAACTATATCAAGCTACCTGAGTTTGACTTAATGGATAGTTTGAGTGGGTACAGTTCAGATATGGAGTATTATGATGATATAAATGGGTATATCATTAACTCTCATCGTAGCTCTTTGTGTAAAGGAAATACAGAATCAAGCCGTTGTAGAAAGGGGATGGTCAGATTTAAAAGAAGCTTATATTCCCCGAGTAAAACGCGTGAACATGAATTTGTGTTTAATGTGAAACCAGGCACAGAGTTTCCAGACTTTGCAATAATTTTCCAAGATTGGGTGGATTTAGACGGTATACCGACCACTGGTCATAGGCCAATCACAACTCTGAAGCTTCGCAAATGTAATGATAATAAATATTATTTACAGCATTATGATAATTCATGGCAGCTCAATGGCTCAAATCAGCCTGCAATTCCAGATAATGAATGTGGATCACCTAATAGTACAAGAACAGATACGTTACATGGAAGTATGGAAATTGATACATGGCAGGGGAGTGGTTCTAGTATAGGTAACTACTACGTTAAGATAATTACTCGAGATGATAATTCTGCCCCACAGCCGTCTGTTGAGGTGTATGTTAACGGTACATTGTTCTCGACTGCTAATTATAAAACAACATTTCCCAATACTGAGCATGTGATTATGGAAGGGTTGTATTGGAGTAAAGGATATAACTCTGAACACAATCCAGAGAAAGCATTAAGCTTAACTATGTGGGGCTTTGACTATAGTGAATACTAAGATTGGTAGAAGTATTCATTATTAATTATATAAGCCTGAGTAAATTCAGGCTTTTTAGTCTAGGCTATGTCTTGTCTTGGAATGTGTTACATATTTAGGACTAATTATGACAAATTGCCATACTAAAAATAAAGAGCGATATACATAAGCTAAAGGAGTTTATAGATTTAGCATAAACATATGCTGCGCACGAGGGTTTACAGTGGTTAAGTAGAAATTTTCATTCATGTAAAACCTTGAACAAATAAAATTACATACTACATTTTAACAAATGTAACGTTCCTACTTAAATGACTTATTATGAAAAAAGTATTTATAGCTTCTTTTATAACAATATTATCTTCTGGATGTGAGACTGTAAACCACAATAAATACATTACCGAAAGCCACATTCAGAAAAAGAAAATTGAACTTAATGAGAGTGGTTATTACCCATCATACAACTCTATAGTGTCTTTATGTAAAACAGCCGAGACAGCAAATAAGGTTTGCAATGTTCCTAGTGAGCTCTTAAGTGAGTTTTTAAAAGAGGGCTTACTTTTAACTAAAGCAAATTGTATGACCACTTTAGAAGATATTAACCAAGGAAGTAAAAACTCTCGATGGTTAAAAGATGAATTTTTGATAGGTACAGTTCTCGCAACAGGGTTAATGAGTCTAAATGGTGCATCTTCAAATTCAATAGAAAAATTAGCCCTTTGGAGTAGCTTTTTAGTTAGTTCGAGTGAATTGTACAATAACTATTACCTTCTAGGGCCCGACTCTAAAAGTGTAATAAACTTAGTTGAGAGAGCTCTCCAAAAACAAGAAGAGTATGCTTTATCATCAAGACCTGCTAGTTTTACTGCAGCCGCTAAAGAAGTTTTAAATTATTCTATTGTTTGTTCTTCTTCTAAAATAGATGAATTGGTTCAGCAATCAATGGAAAAAGCGGATATCAAAGTGCCGGAAAAAGAGTCGTATTTACAAGATTTGGGTGAAAATCTTAGGAAAGTTTTAGGCGCACCTAAATTAAACTCTGAGCAAATAAGTGCAATTTATTATCTGGTGGAGATGCAAAATGATAAATATCAGCCTAGAAATTTTGATAGAAAAATTAATTCTTTGCTAGGTGATTATGAAAATGAAATAAATAACAATGCTCAAAAATTACTTTCTATATTATCCAACTATCCTCTTGATGTGCAGGATGCTTTAAAGAATAACGCTTTGTATTGGAAAGAAGTTCAGTTGCGTTATTCTATTAATAATGAATTAGACAATTTTAATAAGTTTGTAGATTCCAATATTCCTGATGATGATAAAAAACAAAGCTTAATAGATGTATTTACTAATAATGTTTTTGATGAAAAATCAACTGAGAAGCTTACTGAGCTTTTAGATAAAACTATTCTAGCTGAGTCTGAAAAGGGTATAATCATTGAAGAGTTTAACGCTCTTTCACCTCAAGCTAAACAAGCTGTATTTCATCACAATTTAGGTGTATTACCAGTACAAGAAAAACTGAATTTACCATACAAAGTCCGTGGGTCATCTATTGTTAGTATTGAGTAGTCCTATAACTTTAAGCTCAGTGTTGAAATAGCTTAGAAAAATATACTTTGAGCTAAAATATGTTAATTGAAAGTAGAGCAGGTGAGTTGTTTGAGGGAAGATCGCTATGATGACTTTGAACCTGTTGAGTTAGAGGTGCTTTTGAGTCTGCTACTGAAAAAGTAATTTCATATGTAATAATCAAATTATCTAGAAAAGGGACTGCAATGCCCTTTTCTTATTTTAGATGTATTGCCTTTATCTGGGTATTAATAAACAATAAGCGAAATAAATGAAAAATATTATTCACTTAGGTCCTTTCTTTTCAATATCAGACCAAAACTGTGACCTGTAAATCTATGTAGGGTTATTTTATTTTTCAACCAATTGATTTTTAATTAGGTTTCTTGTTATGTGTGAGTTGCTTGGCATGTCTGCCAATGTACCAACGGATATTTGTTTCAGTTTTTCAGGGTTATTAGAGCGCGGAGGCAATACTGGCCCACATAAAGATGGTTGGGGTATTACTTTTTATGAAGGAAAAGGCTGTCGTACGTTTAAAGATCCAGAGCCAAGTTGCCAGTCTGAGATTGCCAAGCTTGTTAAAGCTTACCCGATAAAGAGTATTTCGGTGATAAGCCATATTCGTCAGGGGAATCGTGGTCGTGTGTGTCTTGAAAATACCCACCCATTTACTCGTGAGCTATGGGGACGTGAAATTACGTATGCTCATAATGGTCAACTTTCTAATTATCATGATTTAAAACCTGAGCATTATAGACCGGTTGGAAATACCGACAGTGAATTAGCATTTTGCTGGTTACTTGATAAAGTGCGAGAAAAATACCCTAAACGTCCTTCAAATATGGCATCCGTGTTTCGCTATGTGGCTAAATTTGCGCATACTTTACGTGAAAAGGGCGTGTTTAATATGTTGCTCACTGACGGTGTGTATGTGTTGGCATATTGCACTAATAATCTGCACTGGATCACTCGTCGTGCGCCATTTGGTAAAGCGACTTTGATTGATGCTGATATGGTGGTTGATTTTCAAAAAGAAACTACACCGAATGATGTGGTTACTGTCATTGCAACAAGGCCGCTCACGAACGACGAACGCTGGCAAAAAATGGAGCCAGGTGAGTTTGCGTTATTTAAAATGGGCGAATTAATCTAAGTAGCAGCGGGTTCACCCCGCGACTTTTAAAAGATAATTTACCTAAACGCAGACACCTTCTCGTGATGCAAACGCTTTTCGCGATGTAAAATCGCGACTACTTATTACTAGCTATGGCAACTAAGCGTGATGCAAACGCTTTTCGCGATGTAAAATCGCGACTACTTATTACTAGCTACGGCAACAAGACGTGATGTAAACGCTTTTCGCGATGTAAAATCGCGACTACTTATTACTAGCTACGGCAACAAGGCGTGATGTAAACGCTTTGCGCGATGTAAAATCGTGACTACTTATCATTAGCTACGGTAACCGGTGTTGTAACTGTGAATGAGTTAAGTTGTACTTGAAACTGTTCGACACCTTTTTCGCCTTTCCACATGCGAACTAGCATGTAGTCCATTTCGGGTGCAAACCAAGCAAGGGCTTGACGTTTATCGTTATCGTATAAGCGTTTTACTTTAATGGCTTCAACATTGCCAATGGGTAAAGAAATCATTTCTGTGCCAATGACTTCAAAGTCATAACTACGCAGGTTGCCTTTTTTATCTACTAAAGGATAAGAAAGCTGCGTTTTACCTTGCTTTAATTCTTCGCGAACCTGTACTTGATACGATAACGAGTCTTGGAAATTGTCTGACCAATCGAATTTCAGCGGGTATTTACTTTGGTTACTGTTCACCTGCTTGTGAACAGGATCGAATTTGAGCGTGTATTCTTTATCTGGCCCTGTTCCTGTTCGCTCCATAGCGTAGCTAAGAGGTGATATTTTATGATCTTGGTAACTAAATTCGGAGGTTTCTTTTCGGGAGTCAGAAAAAATCATCCATTCAATTTCACTATGATAGGTAAGTACATAGTTGCCATCGTTGATTTTTTTTAGCTCACGTACCGCTTTACCATGGGTTTCACCTTTACGAAGTACATCGTATTTGGCTTGGTATTGAGTGAGGTCGCCAGCTAAAACACTGGTAGGAAGTAATAAAGTGCCCACACATGCGAGTAGGGCACTTCGTTTTTTATTCTGGGTAATGTGCGCCGTGTGCAGGAAGTTTCTTTTTGTCAAAAACTGCATAATCTGCTTCCATCTTGAGTCGTTGTTCACTGAACCACTTGACCACCAAAGGATAGATTATATGTTCTTGTTGATGAACACGTTGCGCAAGCGTGTCTGCGGTATCGTTTTCGAGTACCGGTACTTTGGCCTGAAGCACAACGGGACCGCCGTCTAGCTCCTCAGTTACAAAGTGAACACTTACGCCGTGAACCTCATCTTTTGCATCTATAGCTCTTTGATGGGTATTCAGCCCTTGGTACTTAGGCAACAAAGAAGGATGAATGTTCAACATTTTTCCTTTAAATTTTTGCACTAAGCTAGGTGTTAGAATACGCATAAAACCAGCTAATACAACCAGATTTGGTTCAAAACTGTCAATAATGTCCATTAACTCAGCATCATAGGCCTCACGCGAGTCAAAATCTTTATGGCTAAGTACACGTGTTTGTATACCTGCATTTTTAGCTCGCTCAAGGCCATAAGCGTCGGCTTTATTACTAATTACAGCGGCGATGTCGGCCTTGATTTCACCGCGCGCACAAGCGTCGATGATGGCTTGAAGGTTTGAACCGCTACCAGAAATTAATACAACAAGACGACAAGGGGTCATTAGTCACGACCACCTAAAATTTCTACTTGCTCTTCGCCTGCTTTCGCATCTTGGATCTCACCGATATGCCATGCATTTTCGCCAAGATCTTTAAGAATTGTTAAGCTTTGCTCAAGTTTGTCGGCAGGAACAACTAAAACCATACCTACACCGCAGTTGAATGTACGGTACATTTCGTGAGTTGTGATGTTGCCGTTTTCTTGTAACCAGTTGAAAACAACAGGCCATTCCCAGCTGTCGCCTTTGATTACTGCTTTTGCAGACTCAGGAAGTACGCGCGGGATGTTTTCCCAGAAACCACCACCCGTGATGTGCGATAACGCGTGAACGTCAACCTGCTTGAATAACTCAAGTAGTTGTTTAACGTAAATGCGAGTTGGCTCTAAAAGGTGATCGCCAAGTGTTTTGCCTTCAAGCTCTGCGCTTGTGTCTGCACCAGATACTTCAAGTACTTTACGAATTAATGAGAAGCCGTTTGAATGAGGACCACTTGATGCAAGTGCGATTAATTGGTCGCCTGCAGCCACTTTCGTACCGTCGATAATTTTTGATTTTTCTACAACACCCGTACAGAAACCAGCCATGTCGTAATCTTCGCCGTCGTACATACCTGGCATTTCAGCAGTTTCACCGCCGATTAATGCGCAGCCAGAAAGCTCACAGCCTTTACCAATGCCAGTTACAACATCAGCCGCAGTATCTACGTCTAATTTACCAGTTGCATAGTAGTCAAGGAAAAATAGTGGCTCAGCACCTTGTACGATAAGGTCGTTTACACACATAGCAACAAGGTCAATACCCACTGTGTCGTGCTTTTTAAGATCAATAGCTAAACGTAGTTTTGTACCAACGCCGTCTGTGCCAGCAACCAGTACAGGCTCTTTATAGCCAGTTGGTAGTTCGCAAAGTGCGCCAAAACCACCGATACCGCCCATTACTTCAGGACGTCTGGTTTTTTTAACTACGCCTTTAATACGCTCAACAAGTGCATTACCGGCATCGATATCTACGCCCGCGTCTTTATAGCTAAGAGACTGTTTTTGTTCGCTCACAGGTTTTCCTCAAAAAAGTTGCATGTGGGTTGCTTAGAAACGCGCGTATTTTACAACAATTGCAATGGCGCGGCTAGTTGAAAAATCACTTTAACCGACTTGACAAGGACAGTTGTCCGCTAAAAAAGGAATTAGCTACTGGGTTTTAGGCTCTTGGTTTGCTCAGAGCCTAAAACCGAGAGCCAAATTTGGCTTAAGCTTTCGCGGTTAAAATAGCGCGAAGAGGGGCAGGGTAACCTTCGATGGTTTTGCTGGTGTCATTTGGATCTAAAAAGTCGATGAGTGATTCGTTTTCCATCCACTCGGTTTTACGTTGTTCTTCAAGCGTTGTGATTGCGCAGTCTTTAACTTGTACATCTTTAAAGCCAACACGCTCCATCCATAGTTTTAATGCTGCGGTGCTTGGAATAAACCACACATTACGCATTTTGGCATAACGGTCGGTTGGCACTAAGACTGTATGCTCATCACCTTCAACAACCAGGGTTTCAAGTACCAGCTCACCACCTGGGCGAAGCTGCGCTTTTAACTGCGCTAAAAAGTCGATAGGTGAGCGGCGGTGATATAAAACACCCATCGAAAACACGGTATCGAATGCTTTTAGTTCAGGCAGAGCCTCTACACCTAGCGGCAATAAATGCACGTTTTCATC
Source organism: Pseudoalteromonas arabiensis (assembly GCF_001550155.1). GTDB lineage: Bacteria > Pseudomonadota > Gammaproteobacteria > Enterobacterales > Alteromonadaceae > Pseudoalteromonas > Pseudoalteromonas arabiensis. The sequence goes on along the minus strand of NZ_LRUF01000021.1, from coordinate 660,925 downwards.
TTGGTGATAGTGTTTAATCGCTTGGAATTGGCATAAGAATAAATCGGATGGATCAATACCCACCACAAAATTGGCGCCTTCACCACGCATACGCCATAAGTGGTAACCCGAGCCACAACCAATATCAAGCACAGTGCGGCCTTTTAACGGTTCGATATGCGGCAGTAAACGATCCCATTTCCAATCACTGCGCCACTCAGTATCAATCTCAATACCGTGTAAGCTAAATGGCCCTTTACGCCATGGCATCATGCGCTTTAATAAATGCGTTAACTGTTTTTGCTGACCTTCAGATAGCTCGTCACCGGTGCCAATTTGTACTTTATTCTGAAGGTTTACATGGTTGGTGCTTACTTCAGGTAAGTTTTTCAGCACTTTTTGCCACTTAGGTAAATCGCCGTGGCTGGCTTCTAGTTCCCAGTGCTTTAATTGACCTGGCAAAGTTTCGAGCCAGTGACTAAGCGGGCTTTGTGCAATCGCAGCGTAAAATTGGTTAAACCATTGAGACATGAAATACTCTTTTATATCGTTGTGATGATTACTTGATTGCAATCATCGAGCAGAAGTTAAAACATTGATACCACACTTGCGTTTGGCTAAAACCAATTTCACTTAATCGGTTTAAGTGGGTAGATAAATGATCAGGGCGCATGACGTTTTCGATAGCCGTACGCTTTTGGCTGATCTCAAGCTCCGAGTAGCCGTTATGACGCTTAAAATCATGGTGTAAATCAATGAGCAAATTATCGCATTGCTCATCTTCACCTTTAATTTTTTCGCTAAGCAGCAAAACGCCGCCAGGTTTTAAATTTGCGTAAATCTTTTCAAGCACCGCGTGGCGTTTTTCAGGCGGTATAAACTGTAGAGTAAAGTTCATCGCTACCACAGAGGCATTCTCGATTACTAAATCGTTTATATCACCCAGCGTGACTGTGACCGGCACGTCAGAGCGAAAACCTTGTAAATGTAATTTACAGCGTTCAACCATCGCTTGTGAGTTATCGACCGCAATGATGTTACAGTTATCGGTGCGAATATTACGGCGCATACTTAACGTTACTGCACCAAGTGAACAGCCTAAGTCGTATAGGTTTGAATTGCTTTGCGCGTACTCGCCAGCCAGCTTACCCATGGTGCTTACTATGGTGGCATAGCCTGGCACCGAGCGCTGGATCATATCAGGGAAAACTTCTACTACATGTTGGTCAAAGCTAAAGTCTTTAACCGCTTGCTCAGTGGCATAAATACTGTCTTTTTGCGTCACGTGAACAGTCTCTTTAAAAAATAATACCGCTATTTTAGCATTTTTAACTGGATAGTCAGTGATAAATTCAGTAGCTTGGCTAGAATTATCAATAACAAGTACAAAAAAGAGAAGTTTAATGACTAAAAGCAAAGTGATCAGTACCGAAGATATCTTATCAACTCTGTGTCATTCAGTAACCGGCGTATTGTCATCAGCAAGTGGTAACAATATTAGTTATTCTGCGATGGTGCAAAAAATTACCCGTACCTGTATGCGCCCAGATATTGGCTGTTTTGTATTGTTCGATGGTGGCTTTACAGGCCTAGTTGTTACTAATTTCACAGCGCAAGCAGCTATGGAAATCTACCATGACTATATGCGTAATATGGGGATGCCAGAAGATGAAATTGCGCAAAGCCATTTATCAGATGATGTTGCTAATGTATTAGGTGAGCTGATGAACCAAATTGTGGGCGACTTTACCTCTAAGGTAAGAGAGCAGCTGCATACATCAATCACTCAAAACCAACCTAAAATGATGGCGATTAACAAGCAGGTGCAAATCTCTGTTGATACTACCATGGATAGACCACAAGCTCGCCGTGTAACATTCACTACAGCGAAGCAAAATATTTTCTATCTAGAACTAGCGATGGATAAAACAGAATTCATCAAACTACATGACTTTGATATTTCAGAAGCCGTTGACCCAGATGACATCATTGAAAACGAAGCTAAACAAAAAGCTGAAAAGCAAAAAGCATCATCACAAGTTGATGACGCAGATGATGATTTTATGGCAGAGCTAGGTTTGTAACTTAACGACTTTAGCTTTCAGCTGTCAGGTAAAATAGAGGCGCGGTCTAGACCGCGCTTTTTTGTGTTTTAGAGCAATTGATAACATCTTTGTCTGGGATCCCAATTAACGTAATAGTCTCATCGTCTATTTTTTTGATTTTTGATTTAACTGTCACTGAAGGCCCTCGAGTAAAGCTTTTCACAGACTCTGGTGAAAATAAATTTAGATCATCTTTGATTAGTTTTGTTTTATGGGTATGAGAATCAAAGCTGATCATGATATCACCCTCAAAATCCATTTTTTCTGAGGATTCTACAGAAATAATAGAGGCCAAATTAGGGTTTTGTTTGAAGTAAATTTTAAAAAAGCTTCTTGCGTATGAGTTTAAATCTTCGATTAGAAGTGGTTATGTGGCTATCAACTTCTAGTATTGCATCGTCTGGTAATACTGATTTCATTTTGCAATTCCATTCACCATTAAAAAAACTATAATCTTCAAATGCATTTGCAGTTATACACTTAGAGAGTAATAAAAGCATTATCAAGATCCTATATAACATTCCATTTGTTCCTTTTTGAAAATAATACTTAATGCTTGTTAGCTTCATCTAAATGTCTAACTGCATTGAACTAAAAGCTCGTTTTTAAAGCCTACATTCATCCAATTTATGCTTTAATCACATACTCTTAAACGGATTTTATGATTGCATGAATTACTTAAAAGACTTTATAACAAAATTTGTCATAGCAATGCAAAAGCGCCCTGGTCTTATGGCAGTGTTGGCTTTTTGCAGTGGGGTTGCAAGCTTTATATTCGTTGAGCGAAAAGAGTCATTCTCGCAAGTTATTTCTATACTTTTACTTGTAAGCTGGGTTTGGTTAATTCTAGATAACTGGTTACGGGATAAAGTTGAACAGCAATTTGGTTTGGCTGTGTCTCCCAATTTTATGCGTTTTGCATTACAGGTTGTGCAGCAAGAGAGTTTGTTTTTTGCTCTACCGTTTTTTTTAGCTGTGACAACGTGGGATCACCCACAGGCTGCATTTACTGGTTTAATTGCACTGTGCGCATTTATCTCTGTTGTTGATCCGCTTTATTATAAAAAACTCGCTAAACACAGTGTGTTATTTACTGTTTTTCATAACTTTTCGTTATTTGTTGTAATCTCAGTTACTTTACCTATTTTATTCCAACTTACCACCAGCCAGAGCTTTGAAATTGCGCTCATTACAGCTGTTATCTTTACCATACCAAGCTTAGGTAACTTAATGCCTAATGCAAAATGGTGGCGTTTTCCATTACTTGTCTTGCTATTAGGAGCGCTCAGTGCAGGTTTATGGCAGTTACGTAGCTTTGTGCCGCCTGCGGCACTGCGCTTAACCGATATGAGCATGTCGTATCAGCTTGACGAACAAGCTCGTAAACCAATAGAGCCGATTCAAAAATTAACCGAGCATGCTTTACATCAAAAAGGTCTATATAGCTTTAGCGCTGTTAAAGCCCCGAGAGGCTTGAATGAAAAAATTTACCATGTATGGGTGCATAACCGTAAAGAGGTTGAGCGTATTCCATTAGAAATATCGGGTGGACGGGAAAAGGGCTATAGGGCGTGGAGTCATAAAACGAATTTCCCTGCAGATTCATCTGGCAAATGGATAGTTAAAGTGGTTACAGAATCAGGACAGCTAATTGGTCAAATAAGGTTTGAAGTTGAATAAAGCGCTTCCGATTTCACTTAAACTAGGCACTCTAGTAAGGATTTTTTCCTTCACCTACTAATACACTGAATATTCTTAAATCCAGTTCTAGTTGATGGTATTGCGGCTCCATGTGACAACATAGTTGATAAAATGCTTTGTTGTGATCTTTCTCTTTAAAATGAGCCAGTTCATGTACGACGAGCGCTTTGAGTAATGGCTCAGGTGCGCGAAGTAAATCGCTATTAATCGCTAGGTCGTGTTTACGGGTTTTACCTTGCATACGAAAAGTATGGGTACCTAACGCATTGGTGACCATATCGCCTTGTTTTTTGAACGCGGCACGGCTAAAAGGTAGGGCGTTTTTAAGATAACGCTTTTTTAGCTCAGTGGCGTAACTGTATAAGGCTGTGTCGCTGGTAATACTATGTGCATCAGGGTATTTGCCCTTGAGGTAGTTTGCAGCTTTGTTGCCATTAAATAGTTGTAACACTTGCTCAATAATATGGGGTGGGTAACCTTGAAAATAACGGCTGTAATCTTTCATATGCACTCTGAGATTAAAATAAACTGCTTTGGCTTGCTTCGCGTTCACCTATAAAAGGCGCAAGCACGGGGTGATTGTAACCTAAATCTTGGCAAAACTGTCTTGCTAAAAGTGGCGACTGGCGATTATCTGCGGTATGAAAAAATACATAAGGTGATTTACCTTCTTCGAGCCACTGGTTTATTTTTTTTAGCCAAGGTTGGTAATAGGATTTGTATTCGTGCTCTAAGCTTGCAATAACAAAACGCACCAGTGGGTTATTGTTTGTAGCGATTGCATGCACAGGTAAATGAGGCTTTTTCTTTTGCGCATCAATGAGTGCATCGGTATCGGCGGGTACAGCAAATAAAGCGCGAGTATCCATGCTTATGCGGTCTATATTATTTTCAATTAATAGCTGATTTAAACGAATTTCAGCATCTCCTTTTTGGAAAAAGGCAGGGTGACGAACTTCTACGCCGTAATTAAGCTGTTTTGGTAACAGGGCAATAAAGTTAGTCAGTAGTGGCAGGGCATTCGGGCCAAAAGCACTGGGTAACTGCAACATAATTTGCCCTGTTTTGGCAAAAATTGGCTCAAATAAGCTTAACCATGCGTTCAACTCACTATTTACATTAGTCAGTTGTAATTCGTGACTAAATCGCCGATGAAACTTAAAAGTAAATTTAAAGTCTTCGGGTACTGCATCATGCCAGCGTAACAATGACTCGTGACTTGGGTCAGCATAAAAACTGGTATTACCCTCGACTGAATTAAAGCATTGCGCATACTCACTGAGCATGTCGGCGCTTTTACAGTGACTAGAGAGTAAGTTTCCTTTCCATGCGGTGCTAGACCACTGCGGACAACCTAAGTACAGCATTAAATCAACCAATAAATTTAAATTCGGGCTAGTGTACCAAAAGAAGTGTTTACTCAGAAGTCGGGACGTATATTTAGCCCCTGACAGGCACTGCTGGCACTCGCATTTTACGATGGTTTGGGTATAATGCTCTGCCTTAAATGATTACTTTGTATAGTGGCTTTTGCTCTCAAAATAGCGAACTCTTAAGAGCAGGCGGCTATAAGTCTTTAACTGACAGGAATACTATGCGCTCTATATATTGCGGACAGCTAAATAAATCTCACGTAGATCAAGAAGTTGAACTATGTGGTTGGATCAACAAACGCCGTGACCTTGGTGGCCTTATTTTCGTCGATTTACGTGACAGAGAAGGTTTAGTACAAGTTGTTTTTGATCCTGAAGTAGAAGGATTAATGGATACTGCGAATAAACTACGTCAAGAGTTTTGTGTGCAGTTAAAAGGTGTTGTTCGCGCACGCCCTGATAGCCAAGTAAATAAAGACATGGCAACAGGTGAAGTTGAAATTTTAGGCACAAGCTTAACTATCATCAACCGCTCAGAGCCATTACCACTTGATTTTAATCAGCAAAACTCTGAAGAGCGCCGTTTAAAATACCGTTACCTAGATTTACGTCGTCTTGAAATGAGCGACCGTATTAAACTTCGTGCAAAAGCGAGCAGCTTTGTGCGTCGTTTCTTAGATGACAACGGTTTCTTAGACATTGAAACACCGGTACTGACAAAAGCAACACCGGAAGGTGCGCGTGACTACTTAGTACCTAGCCGTGTTCACAAAGGTAGCTTCTACGCTTTACCTCAGTCGCCACAATTATTTAAACAATTATTAATGATGTCGGGCTTCGATCGTTACTATCAAATTGTTAAATGTTTCCGTGATGAAGACTTACGTGCTGACCGTCAGCCAGAATTCACGCAAATCGATTTAGAGACGTCATTCATGAGCTCTGACGAAGTGCGTGCAATGACTGAGAAAATGATCCGCGAAATGTGGCAGTCATTATTAGACGTTGATTTAGGCGACTTCCCAGTTATGCCTTACAGCGAAGCAATGCGTTTATATGGTTCTGATAAACCGGACCTACGTAACCCAATGCAACTTGTAGACGTTGCTGATTTAGTAAAAGACGTTGAGTTCAAAGTATTCTCTGGTCCTGCTAATGACGAGAAAGGCCGTGTTGCGGTATTAACTGTACCAGGCGGTGCTGAGCTTTCTCGTAAACAAATCGACGACTACACTAAATTCATCGGAATCTATGGCGCGAAAGGCCTAGCATGGATGAAAGTTAACGAGCGTGCTGCGGGCGTTGAAGGCGTGCAATCACCAATCGCTAAGTTCTTAAACGAAGAGGTGATTAACCAGTTACTTGAGCGTACGAACGCACAATCTGGCGATATCATTTTATTCGGTGCTGACAAGCGTAATGTTGTAAACGAAGCAATGGGTGCACTACGTCTTAAGATTGGTGTTGATTTAGGCATCACTGATCTAGATAGCTGGAAACCTTTATGGGTTGTTGATTTCCCAATGTTCGAAGAAGACGACGAAGGTACATTGCATGCGGTTCACCACCCATTCACTGCACCAAAAGGTATTTCTGCCCAAGAGCTTGAAGCAAACCCAGCAGGTGCATTATCAGATGCATATGACATGGTCTTAAACGGCTACGAAGTTGGTGGTGGTTCGGTACGTATTCACAATGCAGATATGCAAGAAACAGCATTCAGAATCTTAGGTATCGAAGCGCAAGAGCAACAAGACAAGTTTGGCTTTTTACTGGACGCACTTAAATACGGTACACCACCGCACGCAGGTCTTGCGTTTGGTCTTGACCGTTTAGTTATGCTGTTATGCGGTACTGATAACATTCGTGACGTTATTGCCTTCCCTAAAACAACTCAAGCATCATGTTTATTAACAGATGCACCAAGCAAAGCAAATGCAGATGCATTAACTGAGCTTGCCATTGATGTTGTAGCGAAAGACGCCGAATAATTTATAATAAACTGAATTATAAGGTTTAATGAAAACCCTAAGGTGTATGCCTTAGGGTTTTTTTGTGCTTAAATGTTTTTTAAATATGTTCTTCAAGGAGTGGGCATGAGTGTAAGTGGAAGCTTCATCGGTTTTTTCATTTTGATTTTAATCCCGTTTTTTGCCGTTATTAGCTATTACTTAGGTAAACGTAAAACGACAACACCTGTAATCGTCGCTATAATCGGTGGGCTTTTAGCTTATATGTCGTTATTTGGCCTAATTTTTATTGCTGTACCGGTGCTTAAAAAAGATATTGAGATGAGCGCGTGATCAAAAGTCATTCACTTTATTTTGAACACACCTTTGAGGTTAATTTAGCGGGCCAAACGTTTTCACATTGTGAGTTTGAGCAATGTGAATTTATTGACTGTGACTTTAGCAGTAGCCAGTTTGAAAATTGTCGATTTATAGAGTGTGAGTTCAAAAACTGCAATTTAGCTGCGCTTGGTCTTAGATACACCTCACTCGAAGAGGTCAGCTTTAAAGAGTGTAAATTAACCAGTGTGCGCTTTACTGATGTTGATTGGCCGCTACTTGCCAGCCGTGCTCCAGTGAGTTTTATTAGTTGTGAACTTAGCTACAGCAGCTTTTTTGAACTGAGTTTAAAGGCTTTAAAAATGCGCAGCTGTTTTGCCAAAGATGTTGATTTTAGACATGCAGATTTATCATCTGCTGACTTTACTGATACGGATTTTCGTGACAGCTTGTTTCAACAAACTAATCTCAGTAACGCTAATTTTATTGGTGCCAGCCATTTTGCCATTGATATAACTGCTAACAACATCAGCAAAGCTAAATTTGAGCGCTATGCAGCTCTGGAGTTACTCGCAGGGCTCGATATAGAGCTGGTGGACTAAGCTTTATTACTAAGAGGGTTAAGTAAGATGATGAATTTAAGTCCTATCACCTTGGAAGGTCAATTTGTTAAATTAGTGCCGTTAACAAGTGAGCATCGCGATGCTTTAGTAAGCGCTGCTACGGATGGAAAGCTTTGGGAGCTTTGGTTTACCTCGGTGCCCAATGAAGAACGTGTTGACGATTACTTAAGTATGGCGTTTGAGCAACAAGCACTTGGTCGCGCATTACCATTTGCTGTCATCGATAAACACACAGGCACCGTGATAGGCTCAACCCGTTTTTGCAATATTGATAGTAAAAACCGACGCTTAGAAATTGGCTATACTTGGTATGCCAAGCGTTTTCAGCGTACTGGGGTTAATACTGAATGTAAAAAACTGCTGCTGACTTATGCATTTGAAACACTTAATGTGATTGCCGTTGAGTTTCGTACCCATTGGCATAATCAGGCTTCGCGCAATGCCATTGCTCGCTTGGGAGCGAAACAAGATGGGGTTCTACGTAATCACCAAATTATGGCCGATGGGTGCGTTCGTGATACCGTGGTGTTTTCAATTATTGATGGTGAGTGGCCTATGGTTAAACGCAGCTTAGAATTCAAATTAGCGCATGTTAAATATTAAAAAGGCGGCGCTAATGCTCGCTTTAACTCTTAGCGGGCAGACAGCGTTTGCTAATCAAACACAGACGCTGTTCGATACAGAGCGAGCGCGCCATATTCCGGTGACTATCACAGCAGCCGATAGCACATGCACGGTAAAGAAAAAGTGCCCAGTGGCGTTTATTGGTGCAGGGTATGGTATGGCACATACAGACTATCAATTTGCCCAGCAAGTTTTTCATCAACATGGTTATTTAACGGTTGAAGTTGCACATGAATTAAAGGGCGATCCGAGTTTAAACCTAGAGCCGCCATACATGACTACACGCATGGAAAACTGGCACCGTGGTGTACAAACCCTTGAATTTTTAGCCACAGAACTTGCAAAGCGTTATCCTGCGTATGACTTTAATCAGCTCACTTTATTTGGGCACTCAAATGGGGGGGATATTGCAGCATTGTATGCCGCTATTTATCCTGTTAAGGTTTCTAAGCTTATCACCCTTGATCATCGACGTATGCTGATACCCCGAAACAAACATATTGCTGTGCTTACGCTACGTGGTAGCGATTACCCAGCGGATGATAGGGTGTTATTAACGGATGAGGAGCTAGCTGTGTATCCTGTAACGCAAACTGTAATTCCTAATTCTCGCCATAACGACATGTATGATGGCGGGCCGAAATGGTTAGTTGAAGCGATGACAAAGCAACTGACGCTTTTCTTAGAATAAACAGTTAGGTAGAGTTAGCGCGTTATTTTCTAACGCGCTAATAGGTTATTTATTTACGAGCTCGCTAATCACCAATGGATTGTTATGAAGTGTTTTATGCACGGGGCACTTATCTGCTATTTCGAGCAAACGTTGTCGCTGTTCATCCGTAAGATCACCTACTAGCGTAATTTTACGCGTGATTGCTTCTAGCTTATTGTTGTGTTCACAATCATCGCAATCTTGGTGATAGTCACGTGTATGATTAAGCTCAACTTTAATATGCTCTAACGGTAAGTTTTTGCGGCTAGCGTACATTCTAAGAGTCATTGATGTGCAAGCGCCAAGGCCTGCAAGTAAGTGGTGGTAAGGGTCGGGCCCTAAGTTACTACCCCCTACCTTTAATGGTTCATCAGCAAGCCAAGTATGATCTTTTGTACTGACATATTGGGTAAAAACGTGATCTTTTTCTTCAACAAGTACACTGCCATTTAATAATTGAGCCGTGTAACTTTCTTTTTCATAATCAATATAACGCGTTGCCCATGATGCGATTACCCCTGCAGCATAATCAGCATCCACTTTGTTACTAAGCAAATGGTCGGCGTCATCTAAACTTATAAAACTCTTAGGATGTTTCGCTGAGGCGTAAATTTTTTCTGCCTCGCTAATATCAACGGTTGTATCGATAGGGGAGTGCATCACTAGTAAAGCACGTTTTAATTTACTTATATGGCTTCGATCATACTGTGCTATGTCATCCAAAAATTGCTTTTTAATGGTAAATTCACGACCTGCCAAGTTTACTTTTGCTTTTCCTTGGTTGTTAATTTCATCTATTTGGGCTGCAAAGTTATGACTTACATGCTGAGCATCCGATGGCGCACCAATAGTCACAATGGCTTGTACTTCATTAATTTTATCAGCGGCTGCAAGCACTGCAGCACCTCCCAAGCTATGGCCAATGAGTAACTGTGGTGCTTTAAAGTTTTCACGTAAATGCTCTGCTGCGGCGATCAAGTCTTGGATGTTGGAGGAGAAATTGCTGTTAGCAAAATCACCATCGCTATTACCTAAACCGGTAAAGTCAAAACGTAACACGGCAATTCCTTGTTGAACTAGTGCGCGGCTTATTCTGGTTGCAGCTGCTATATCTTTTCCACATGTAAAGCAGTGAGCAAATAGAGCGTAAAACTTTACATCGTTTGCAGGGTACTCAAGTTGTCCTGCAAGTGTTAGCTCACCGCTATGAAATGTTATTTTTTTGCGCATGATATAAACCCTACCTTTATTTAATATTTAAGAATAGACCCGTTGAACTTGTTTTTACTTTTGAACTTTTCCAAAATTTTTGCAGTGGTTGATCTGTATCAAAACTAAGGCGTTAACAAAACAGGAGCGGACATAAGTCCTTATGTTTTTACCTGTGTTTCTCTATCCTCGCGAAGCGCTATAATGAAGAAATGCTAAGCTTAGCACAGACTTCTAGAACCTTATTCACTGGAAAAGACAATGCAACATTTACCTACCGTTGATTATAAAGCGAGCGATGCGGCCGCTCAATTTGTTGAGTCACTAAGAAACACAGGTTTCGGTGTATTAAAAAATCACCCAATCCCTCAGTCATTAGTTGAGTCTATTTACAAAAATTGGCAAGAATTCTTTAATTCTGAGCAAAAGCATGAGTTTTTATTTTCAAAAGAAACACAAGATGGTTATTTCCCACCATCAGTGTCAGAAGTTGCAAAAGGCTTTACCGTTAAAGATATTAAAGAGTATTACCACGTTTATCCAAAAGGCCGTGTTCCAGCACAGTTAGAAGAAGAAATCCGTGAGTACTACCGTTTAGCGAATGAGTTTGCAGCGACATTATTAAGCTGGGTTCAAGCTGAAGCACCAGAAGATGTGCGCGCTAAGTTCTCTATCGACCTTAAAGATATGATTGCTAACTCTGAGCAAACACTTCTGCGTATTCTTCACTACCCACCAATGACAGGTGATGAAGAGCCAGGCGCAATTCGTGCTGCTGCACACGGTGACATCAACTTATTAACTGTTTTACCTGCGGCGAATGAGCCAGGTTTACAAGTACAAAAAACAGATGGCGGTTGGTTAGACGTACCATGTGATTTTGGTAACCTGATCATCAATATTGGTGACATGTTACAAGAAGCGTCAGGTGGCTACTTCCCATCGACGATTCATCGCGTGATCAACCCTACGGGTAAAGCGTCTACGAAATCACGTATTTCGTTACCATTGTTCTTACACCCGCGCCCTGATGTTGTTCTCTCTGAGCGCTACACAGCCGACAGCTACTTACAAGAGCGTTTACGTGAGTTAGGCGTAAAGTAATTGTTTAAATTTAAAAAGGTGGATTAAATAATCCACCTTTTTATTAAATGAGACCCTTTTAGAATTTTGCGCTCAGACCAAAATATAGATTACGTTCAGGTGCTGGCTCAAAGTAACCGCGTTGGCTCACATCTCTATTAGCATTTGCGTTAATACGTACATTTGCAAAATAATCTTTTGAGAATAAGTTACGTATCCCCGCTTTTATAGATACAGAAGGCGATAGCGAGTAGGAAGCGCGTGTGTTAAATAGCCAATTTTGTTTTATTTGTGTGTCGTTACTATTTTCGGCATAAAACCGACCGGTATAACTCGACTCAAATTCAATTCGCCATTCATTATACTGCCAGTTAATTTGACTGACCCACTGTTGCCTTGGTAAGCCAGGCATACGATTTCCGTCTACATTATCACCACTTAGTGGAGTGAAGTTATCGAATTGATAGCGAGCCAATGTCAGCGCATTTCGCCACTGCCATTGTTCATTGAGTTGCCACTCTAAAGCTAACTCGAGGCCTTTTCGGTCAGTTTTTCCTGCGTTTTCGAAAAACCTGAGGCCGTCAATTTCGTAGGGAATTATTTCATCGGTCACTTTAGTTGCAAACAAAGTGATGTCGTATTTAATGTCACTCAACTCGCCTCGAACACCTAACTCACGGCTTAAAGAATCTTGAGGTTTTAAAAATGGGTTAAAGCCTGCACCTTGTGGGTTGGCAAACTCTGTAAAGGTTGGTGATTCATAAGAGGTGGCTAAATTAGCATACCATTGATGCCTTAGACCCAGTCGATAGCTAAGCCCTAAATTGCCATTCCACTCATGATATTTACGTTGACCTGAACCAACACCACTTTGCGCTAAGTGAGCATTAATTGACATTTTTAAATCATCATAGCGTACCCCAGTGGTTAAAATTACGGCGTCGTTAAGGTGCCAATCTACAATACTAAAGGCACTCATTGACCTTGCTTCTTGTAGTTCATCAACCGTTTGCCCTGTTATTTCAGCGTTAGGGGAGACGCTAAAGCGTTGCCGGTCATCCTCTTGCTTACGTATTTCAATACCCGATGTGTGGCGAATCGGTCGTTTATTTGCTCGTAAGTCTTGGGTTATTTCAAAACTACTTCCATAAAACCAGCGATCGTAGGCAATTAAACTACTGCCAGGAAATGGCAGTTGTTGTTCAAAATCGCGATGGGTTGCAAATAGATTAATCATCCACTGGGTATTTTCGAACGAACTATCTCGTAAAGTTACACCTAGGGTTTGTTGCTCGACCTGCTGTCCGCTGTCTAATCGTTTAGCCATAAAAGTGGCTTGACGTCGATCTTCATTAACTTGGGTTCTAGTTAGCCCGCCTGGGTCTTCGGATGTTGGCATATCCATGAGTGAAGTGATTACAGTGAGTGTTTTACTGTCGTTAATATTCCAAATAAACTTACCGCGCAAAGTGGTTTTTTCAACCTGACTTTGCTCTCGATAGCCATTAAAGTTGAGATGGCTTGCACTGATATAGGCACTGCCAGTGTTGTTGCTGGTTCCTGCTTGTGCGTTTAACTTATATAAGTCATCACTACCGACATCAAGGTTTAGAGTGACACCTTTGAATGTTTCGCCATTTTTTGTACTGATATTAATTGCCCCTCCTGCGCCGTTACCGTATTGGACGGTTGCTGCGCCGCGAGTCACATGTAATTGGTCTATACCGTTAAGTTCAATATCATCTACTTGAGTTTGCCCATCGGGTAAAGTGTAGGGGATATTATCTACGTGTAATTGCATTCCTCTTACACCGAACGGTGCGCGAGAACCAAAGCCACGAATAGAAATACGTAGATTTTGCGCAAAATTATAGCGGTTTTGAAAGTACACACCAGGCACAAATTGCAGAGCTTCATCCAACTGTAAAGCTTCTTGTAGTTGAAATTCACGTTGCCCATCAACAAGTGTGACAGCTGCGGGAGTGTTGTAAAGCTCCCTTGGTAATCGTGACGCAGTGACATCAATAATTTCCAATGGCAGGGTGTGTGGTTGATTAGCTGCAAAAGCATCGACGGGTATTGACCAAGCGCACATCATCGCTGATAAATACAAAGGTGTTCTTTTATTATTAAGGGCCATGGTTGACCTCCTTTGTGTAAATCTTGTTGTATTTAGGGGGGTGATTAGCGTCGAAATTTAACGTGATGTCGTTGTAATTGACTGATGCTGGTACAGCCCATGAGTTTCATATCTCGCTCAATTTCACTTTGCATCAAACCAAGTACTCGCTCAACGCCTGGTTGGCCTGCAGCTGCAAGTGCATAAAGATACATTCGACCAATCCCAACCGCTTTCGCGCCGATCGACAACGCTTTGAGTACGTGTGAGCCTCGTTGCACACCGCTGTCAAATAACACATCAATGTCATCGCCAACCGCATCTACAATCTCAGCCAGTTGATCAAACGAGCTGCGTGAGCCGTCTAATTGCCGCCCGCCATGATTTGATACCACAATACCCGTGCAGCCTATTTCAACAGCGCGCTTAGCATCTTCGACGCTGATAATACCTTTAAGGCAAAATTGACCATTCCAATACTGGACCATATCTGCGACATCTTGCCAGTTCATTGAAGGGTCTAGCATATTGGTAAAGTAGTCACCGATTGAAGAGCTATTTCCTTTCATATCTATGTGCTCTTGTAGTTGCGGGAGCGAAAACTTTTCATGCAGTAAATAGTTTATGGCCCAGTTCGGCTTACGAATAAACTCCCACATACCAGACATAGTTAACCTGAAAGGAATTGAAAACCCTGTGCGTAAATCCCGTTCTCTATTTCCACCTGTAATTGAGTCAACAGTCAACATCATGACTTCAACACCACAGGCTTTTGCACGGTCCATCATTGCTTTGTTTAAATCGCGATTTTTATGAAAATAAAACTGATAAACTTGAGGAATATCAAAATTTTTTGCTATTTTCTCCATTGATACGGTGCCTAGGGATGACACGCCAAATAGGGTGCCAAATTTTTCGGCAGCACCCGCTACAGCATGTTCGCCTTGGTGATGATATAAGCGTTGCAATGCTGTTGGAGAACAATAAATAGGTAGTTTAATTTTTTGCCCCATAACTTCGGTGCTAAGGTCAACGTGCTGAACGCCTCTGAGTACATTGGGCACTAAATCACATTGATTAAATGCTTCAGTGTTGCGTCGCATGGTTACTTCATCATCGGCACCCCCCGCAATATAGTTATAAATAGGGCTAGGTAGGCGTTGTTTAGCTAGTTTTTCAAAATCATGATAGTTAACACATTGGTTTAAATTCATATTTATCAATTCCTTTTTATTTTCGATACTTTTTAAGGTTAGCTGTTAAGTCGGTAGTGATATAAATAAATTGATTGGCAGGTACATTGGTAAAAGTACTTACTGTGTTTGTTTTATCAGGCCATACAATTTTGATCGTGTCAGCTTGTGAGGCCTGTCCTAAACCAAAGTGCAGGGTGGAAGGGGTGCCACTTAGAAAGCTTCCGCCCGCTTGAACTTCCTGTAATTGAGTTGTTTCGCCAACAGTAACGTACACTTTAGCGCCTAGTGCGCGCGTATTTTTTGTTGTATCGCGCAAGCTAATAGAAAGGTAACTGTCTTTACTTTCATCATTATGTCGATTTTTATAGAGCAAAGGAGCCTGTTGATGATTACTAATTACAATATCGATATCGCCATCCCGATCATAGTCGACACACGCAACGCCTCGGCCAGAGAGTTGATCGCTAATGCCCCAAAGTTTACTTTGTTCTGTAAAGGTGCCATCTTGATTTGAAATGAATAAGCGGCTGTGTGTTTTTTCAAACTCAGCCATAGCGAGTTTTAGTTTTTGATAAGCGCGAGGGTTAGCAAAGCGTTTGCTTAACTGTTTGGGCAGATCAAAACCATTAACATGAAATAGGTCTAGCCAGCCATCGTTGTTAAAATCGGCAAAGCATGCTCCCCAAGCCCATAACCCTTTGTCTACACCCGCTTGTTCAGTGATATCTATAAACTGATTATTTTGGTTACTGTATAGACGATTACCTATCACTCCCCAGCTACCTTCAGGGTGACCATTTGGATCCCAAATACTGCTTACAAACCAGTCTAATGAGCCATTGTTATCAAAATCAGCTATGGCTGCGCCCATTCCATTTTGATCATGAATCGTGTGTTCATGCGTCACTTTTTCAAACCGCCCATTTTGCAGGTTTTTATAGACTTGGCTGGTTTCAAAGTCCGCAGTAAATAATAAATCTAGCCAACCGTCATTATTAAAATCCGAAAAATTAGAGGTAAAAGTAAAGTCGGTACTTCCTATCAAATCAAGCAAACCAGCTGTCTCATCTTGCGCTTGAAATGTCAGCGCATTTGTTTGGCTTGTGTTTTCCCATAAGTGATTAGGAAGCTGGCCACCAAGGCCTGGCCCACGCCAATGGTTGGTTAGCATATCGATATCCCCATCTTTATCATAGTCGGCAAAAGCGAAAGACCAGCTAGTAAGCTGGGTATTCAAACCAATATCATGACTCACTATAAAGCTTTGTTGCTGCTCATTAAGATAGAGAGTAGGGCTTTGATGGTGGGGGTGTTTGTTCACTTGACTGTTAACGGAAGGTAGGTGAGGATGAAGTAAGTTTGAGGTGAAAATATCTAAATCACCATCGCCATCAATGTCCACCATCGCTGCACCATTGGATAGCTCCTTTTGGGTAATACCCCAAGAGCGACTAATATCTGAAAAATGCCCATTACGCTGATTTTGATATAGTTTATCAGGGGCGCCGTCACCTGTAGGGAAAAAGATGTCAGGCCAGCAGTCACCATCTATGTCACCCATAGCAACGCCGCCACTAAAAAGTAGCCGTTGCGCTGATGATAGAGTGTAGTTTTGCCAAGTTATATGGTGTTGATGACTTATGCCAACATCCAGTGATACTTCATCAAAACGTTTTGCAGCATTCGTGTTTTGAGGTGCGATTGAAGCACGGGACTTACAGCCAAATTCCATATCACTTAATAATAACGCCGGCTTAATATTCGCTTTGTCGAATGACATTTGCGGCAAATTACTTTCTGTGTGAGATATTCTGCTTATTGGCTTAGGCGGCGCTGTAAAGCGTTTAAAGCGTGCGTTTAAACGGTGTATATCTGGTGCTTTATCCGTTTCCGTGGGCACCCATTGAGACATACACTCTCGACTATTGATGCAAGGGTCGGTGAGGCTATTTAAAAAGGCAATTAAATCAGATAGCTGAGCGTCAGATAAGGTAATGCCTGATGCCAGTAAGCTGACTCCTTTTTGTTGTTCATTTTGTAATTGCTCTAGTGCACGGTGAGAATTGAGTTTGCTATTTGGTAACAAGCTCGCGACATAACTTAGTTGTGGATTGTCAGCAAAGCTGTAATCAAAATTCTGCAACGACTTGGCAGGATCAAGGTGGTGCTTAATAATCGACTCTAAATTTATAAATGCACCAGAGTGAGTGTAGGGTGCTGTTACTGCAACATTTAACAGAGATGGCGTTCTAAATTTATAGCGATCGTCGTCTTTTTGTGTAACTCCTCGTCGACCGTAGTCTTCCCCATTAGGCTGTTTGCCGCGACCTACCTGTACCGCAGCAATGTTGTGAAATTTCTCGTCAGAAAAAATAGGGGGCGTGTGACATTCTATACAGCCAGCACCACCTTGTTTAGCTGACTTCAAGAATAACTGTGCCCCCCGTTTTTGGCTGGGAGTCATTGCATCACTCTCTCCGTTAAGGTAATTAAACCACGGAGTGTTAATTAATAGTTGGGTTGATTGGTAGTAAGAAATTGCGGTTGTAATATTCGCAAAGGTAAAAAGCTGCTCTGGTGCGGCATGTAAATCATTAAAGGCATTGCGAAATAGCTTAAGCCATTGTTGGTTTTTATCGTGTTGCTGTAAGCGTTTTGTTAGTTTGTGTCGGGTGTCTTCATTGGTGCTGGCAGCTGCGAATGTATAGCCTCGCATTTCATCACTTGAAACAACAGGAAAACGAGCTTGTGTTGCGAGTAAGTTTTTTCCTGCTAACTGATCTCCTTGCCATAAATTACTGTCAGGGGTGCGGTGAGGTAGAGGGGTATCCGCTATGCGAATATCATTTTCAAGTACAAAAATACGGCCATCATAAAACATGGCTTCTTTGTACAAAGAAGCATTAATAATTGTTTGTGAATGCCTTGCTACATTCGGAGCACCATCTGCTTTTGGATCTGCTGAGCGTTGCCAGTCATGCCAGCGGCCAGGGCCAATTATATCCTCATCATAGGGGGCTTCACCTATGGGTAGGCTAAGGCTGTCACCGCCAGCTAGATATGGGTGGTGACAGCTTGCACAGGCTACATCTTGATTGCCACTTAACGCTTTGCTAAAAAATAACTCCATTCCTAGTGTAAACATGGGTGTATTCAAACGAGGAGCGGTTACATCAACTGTTAACTTATAGCTCTCATTTAGGGTGTTTAGCAGTTGCTTAAGTGATTGTTCTTCTTCATTTTCTTTGTTACTTGCCGCTGAGTAATTAAACAAACAGGCTGCTGCTAAAGCGCTTAGAGTGAAAGCAATGTAATAATGTGTGTCTTTCATTGCTTACTCGCTTTGCATCACAAGATCAGTACAGCTATTACTACTAAAAAGTGCATTGTTAGCAAGGCGTATTTTTAGGCTTTTAGGTGTTGCTTGTATGTGATTTATTTTAACTTCGCCTTGATAAATGCTTTTTGTTTCACCTACTTCTACGCCAATATTCCTACAGTTAGGACTGTAATAAGCGCTATAGTGGGGTGTTTGCAACTGTTTGTTTTCAAATACTGTTATTACGCCTGTGCCACATTCAGCCATGGCATAAATATCGTCACCTTCAGAATAAACAAGCGTGCGCTCTTTTTGTTGATCCCTTATCCAATGGATATGTTTATCTGGTGTAAGAATATAAAAGCCTTCTTGGCAGCTCACACCGGTTATAGGTTTAGCCGCACCAAGCACTTTCATCGGCATTAAAATAGTGATAATTAGGGTTGTTAAATTGAGTAAATTTTTTTGAATATTCATGACGCTTCTCCATTATTTGGGTCTTTTGCCAAAACCAATCCAGCTATTAAATGTATTGGTTAGGATAATTTCATCGGCTTCAATTTTTAGCCCAATTGCAGGTAACCCTCGTGTAGCAGGACCTGACACAACCACGCCGCTATCTTTAGGATTAAAAACAGATTGGTGACAAGGGCACATGTAGTTTTTTTCATCAGCCATCCACCCGGTGACAGGGCAACCGGCATGTGTGCAAATTGCTGAATAAGCGATAACACCTTGGTCTGAAAGTTTTTTTGTTGCTGCTGAGAGTAATTCACTGGGTAACTTTTGAAGCAGTATTTGGTTGTAGCGAGAGCCATCTTTAACCACATTATTTTCAACATCGAAAGGAACAACCAGCAGAGGTTTGTCTAATTCTTTTAAATCCGACAGCTTAATAATCTGCCCACGTTTTGATTTTTGAAAGTAAGTGAGTCGATCTCCTGCTTGGGGAGGACGTCTTTCAGGTTTAGTGGTTGCATTTACCCCAGTGCTTAAAGGCAGATTAACTATTGGGATGGCGATAGCGAGATATTTTACAAAATCACGACGAAAATAATTGTCGGGGTGGTTTTGAGCTAAATCGTCATCGTTAGTTTTCTGTGTGCATGGCAAATCGATGATTTTCTTTGAAGATGCATTTTGTGTCATGAGGTACCTTTATTTTATAAAATTAGCGCCTTAGCTAGTAATACGTGAAAGCGAAAAGCATGCGGGCTTTTCGCTTAGTTGGTAAATTAATTGGGTAAAGCGAATACCCAAATCACGCCACCTTCAGGTACATCAGCAATCCACTCGCCTGATTTATCTTTCTCTGCCAGCACGCTGTTTGTCCAATGTGCATCCACACCGTAACCTGCGGTAATGGCAATGTATTGCTTCCCATCGACTTCATAGCTCACTGGTGGGGCAATAGCTGTCGAGTTAAGAGGGAACTCCCACAGCACATCGCCAGTTTGTGAATCAAACGCGCGTAAAATACGATCGTTCGTGCCTGCATTAAATACAATGCCACCAGCAGTGGATAGTACAGAGCCCCAATTCATGGTTTTGCCAAAGTCATGTTGCCAAACTTTTTTACGTGTATTGATATTCCACGCTTGTAGTTGACCAACTCCTTTTTTAGGATTGTCTAGGTAAACATCTAGATCGGGTATGTCGATACCAGCCCAGAACTGTCCTGAAGCAGGTTCAACATCATCTTGAAATTTACCAATAAAAGAATTACAAAGATTGTTGTTGGCAGGAACGTAGATGATGCCTGTTTCGGGGTTATAGGCTTCATATGGCCAGTTTTTCCCGCCCCATAGACTTGGGCAATAATCAACGCGCTTGCCTGTTACGGGCACATGTTTGTAATCATAAGTAGGACGTCCAGTTTCTTTATCTAATGATTTAAATGCGTTATTTTTTACAAACGGTTGTCCTTCGACATAGCTAATTTTCCCCTTATTGCTACGTTCTAGCCAATATAAATAACCATTACGCTGGGGAGAGACTAAGCCTTTAACCGTCTTATTACCTTTTTTGAAATTAACGAGCATAGGCGCATTCATCGCTGCCCAATCCCATGAGTCATTGTGATGATATTGGAAATGACCAACAATTTTGCCACTGTCAGGGTTCATAGCAATGGAGGAGGCAACGTATAAATTGTCCCCTGGGCGTTGATCACCTAACCAAGGTGAACCGTTACCTACTCCCCAATAAAGTACGTCCGCTTCTGGATCATAGTTACCTGGCATCCACATGCTGCCACCACCATACTTCCATGCATCTGGGCGTTTACCTTCTTTTTTCCACGTTTCGTGTCCTGCCTCTCCAGGGCCTGGTACACTGTATGTGCGCCATGCTTGTTTACATGTTTTAGCGTCCATAGCTTCCAAAAAACCACGGACACCATATTCACCGCCAGAGGGACCCACAAGAATCTTGCCCTTTACAGGTGTGGGTGCAGAGGTGATATACGCACCTGTGCTCCAGTCGCCGATTTGTGCTTGGCATACTCGCTCACCGGTTTTTGCATCAAGGGCATTTAACGTGCCATCAAGTCCTGCTACGTAAACCTTATCATCCCACAGAGCGATGCCGCGGCTAGTATTGTGCATAACAGATAAGTCATAAGGGTTATCGTGCGTATAGCGCCAAAAAACTTGCCCTGTTTTAGCGTCTAACGCAATTACATGATTGTAAGGCGTAGAAACAAACATAACGCCATTGTTTACTTGGGCAGGGGCTTCGTGACCAGAATCTAAGTTTGTTGAGTACGTCCATACTGGCTTTAAAGACTTAACATTCTTTTTGTTTATTTGCGTCAGCTTGCTATACATCCATCCTTCATAATTGCCTTTGGGTAGTAGCCAGTCTTTTGGGTCTGCTTCATTCAGCCTTTTTTGCGTAACTGGTTTATAGTTTTTAATTTCTTTTGTGAGCTTAGTTAAACTGGCCGCTGATGCGTGTGTGTTGATCAACATCCCAGTGAATATTAAACAGCAATTTAGGTAAGTCAGATTCAAATTTGTCATTTTTTTCATTGTAACCTCTGAAGGTGTTTTAGTTTGAATGACCTTAGTACCAAATTATATGCCAACAGTTTTTAGTAATTTTAATGTTGGTAACCAATTGATATTTAATCGATATTTTTATTTTGGTTGTTCTTGAGTGTATGTTTCCGTATGAAAAGAGAAACAGGTGTCGCAACATGCATGCAACAATGAGACACCTAAATAAAGAAAAATTTATAACCTGAAGAGAGGATGCTAAGAGTTTGACACTTGTCTCAAAAATAAATCAATGTGAGCGGCTTTTTTAACCGAGAGACATGTTTTTGTATTGCAAAATTATCATGAATCAAAATTAAAATAGGGTAAAAGGCGTATTGTTAGATTAAATTTCTGTGATAGTTTTAGAAACAAAGACTGAGGCTTTTATAGTTCCAGCCTAATGCTGCTACTTAAATTGCCCGACAACAATAGAACGGAGTAGCAAGGTGATGAAACACACTCCACACCCTATGGACGTTAGTAGTGCTCAGTCGTTTATGTCCACAGAATTTCAACTACGTAACATTCAACCATCTAAATATATCGCGCGATCATGGAAGCGAAGTTTGCTCAATTATGGCTTAGACCCTTATGCGTTTAATGAAGTTGAGGTGCTTTCTTCCAGCGAAATGCGATCGCAACTCCAGCTCAGAGAGACCTTTTTAAATACGGGGAAATGCGGCCTTGTTGGTTTAGCTAATCGTATTGCTGATGTAGGTTACTCTGCAATTTTAACTGATGCCACAGGCTTAACCTTAGCAACGAGTTTATCTACTCAAGAGGAAAGTTTGAGTAAGCAATCAGGCCTACTTATTGGTGCAAGGTGGGCTGAAAACCAAGTAGGTACAAATGGTATTGGCACATGTCTTATTGAAAAAGCCCCTTTGATCATTCATAAGGCTGAACATTTTTATGCAAGTCATAAAGAGTTAAGTTGCTCCGTTACACCTATTTTTGATCCCATGGGAGAGTTGCTAGGTTGCTTAAACGCGTCGTGTATTGGCGCTGACCAAAATAAGCACCATCAGCTCATGACACTCAAAATGGTGATGTTATATGGGCGCATGATTGAAAATAGCTATTTGCATACAAGCTATAAAAACCAACTTATATTAAGTATAAAGTCGGCTGAAAGTTTTTTTGATATCACCCAAGAGCAACTCATCGCGATTAATGAGAAAGGTACAATTATTGGTGCAAATCACGCGGCATTTTTTTGTTTTATGTCTCATTTTCAATCGCATCAATCGTTGCTAGGTATTAATGTTGAGCAATTTATTGGTTTGTCTCTTGATAGTTTATTAAGTAAAACAAATGGAGGAAATAATGCGGTTAATGTGCAACTTCCATTGCTGTCAGAAAACGTCGAAATAACCTTAAAGGTGCCAAAAAGTAAGGCATTGCCATTGGCACAAGCAGAGCCAAAAGTGCAGAGTAAAACATTCACTAAACATCCGCCGATTAATGAATTGAATGGTGAAGATGCCTCTATGCAGCAGCTTGTTCGTCGAGCACTTTTGGTCGCTGATAAAGACATACCTATTATGATTACCGGTGAGACAGGAACAGGCAAAGAGGCGTTTGCGCGCGCTATTCATGAATCGAGTCCTCGTGCTGATAAAGCATTTGTGGCGCTAAACTGTGCCGCGATACCTGAAACATTAATAGAAAGTGAGCTGTTTGGTTATCTCGGCGGTAGCTTTACGGGGGCACACAAAAAAGGTATGAAAGGTAAGCTTGAGCAGGCAAATGGCGGCACACTTTTCTTAGATGAAATAGGTGATATGCCGGTACAACTTCAAACTCGGCTATTACGAGTTTTAGCTGAGCGCGAAACTATGCCTCTTGGGGGGATTGAGCCTATCGCATTAGATTTACAAGTGATTTCTGCAACACACCAAGATCTAAAAACACTTATTGAATTAAAAGAGTTTAGAGAGGATTTTTATTATCGTCTTAACGGTATGGTTTTAAAGTTACCAGCACTTCGAGAACGGTCTGATAAATCGTTTATTATTGATAACATACTCGAACGAGAGTGCATGGCGGTGCATGGTTTAAGCATAGCCGATGATGCAAAAAGAGCGCTCGAATCTTATTTTTGGCCTGGCAATATAAGACAACTGATCAGCGTAATTAAGTATGCGGTAGCTGTGTGTGAAGGAGCTGAAATAACCATTAATTGCTTTCCAGATGATTTAATCGAACACTTTTCTTCACTTACAGATCATAAAACGGCGGGCTCTTTTAAAAAGGAAAAAGCCTTAGCTAAATTTACTGCCTGCCATGAAGAGCAGTTACTAATTGAAACGCTTAAAAAACATCGTTGGAATATAACGTCTGTTTCTGAAGAGCTTAATGTGTGCCGTTCTACAGTGTATAGAAAAATGGAAAAGTATAAGATTGTTCAGCCTAATAATGCTTGCTAAAAGTGGTTTTTGTTTGCTGTCGATGTATGTAGCAAAATGTGACAATTGACCTGCGACATTAGTTTGATTTTAAGGAATTAAACTGAATACGCTTCAATGTGTTTAAAGTAAAAAATACTTTAAAATCAATTTGTTGTTTGTTTTTATTTCAATGGCATAGTCTTTGCCATCCCTTATGTTCGAAGTACACTTCATAAGGGAAACATAATAATGAAATTAAATAAAATAGCAGTAGCAACGTCGTTGAGTTTAGCTTGTTTTAGCGCTATGAGTGCAGAAAAGTGGCTAGACCGAATTGAATTGTCTGGTGGCATTATGCAAAGTTGGCAAACTGGGATGGAAGTTGAAGGGGCGGCCGCAGATCCAGGCAATGCTAAAACTGACTCAGGGTTTCATCGCTTACGATTTGGCCTCAATATCAATGCACAAGTCACGGAGCAACTTTCTATTTTTGCTGAGCTTGCTGAAGAGCCAAATGATTGGAATGATGGCAGCGCGAGTATCAGTCAAGATTTAGCGTGGATCCAATACCAGATTAATCAAAATGTAGGTGTGAGGCTTGGTAATGTTGTTTCGACCACACAAAACTTTTTGCGTTATTCCGATGGCGCATCAGTGCAAACTAATCCGTTTGTGGGAAATAGTCTTGTTGATATGATCACTGCCGAAGAAGGTATCTGGTTTTATGGTGTACATGAATTAAATAATGGCAGTACAGTAACTTGGGATGGAACTATTTCAGTACCTGATTTTTTTGCAGATTTTTCAGATAATCGGGGGTACAACCTTGGCTTACGTGGTACTTATAATTTAGCTAATGGCCTATCGTTTGGCGCAGGTGTTTTTTCTACCAATCATGAAATAAGTGCGGTTACAGGCAAATCTGCGGGGTCGTTAATTGCGGTTGGCGACGGTGATAATTATCAGTTTGCCAGCACAGCCCCTAATGCACGAGCTACACATCCTCTCATTGTGCCTGGGGTAGATGCGTTTATATGGCAAGCTGACATTCAATACATGACTGACTCTATTTTACTGCATGCTTTGTATGGTCGAGCCGAGGACGATGTTAGTTGGGCTAATGGGCAGGGTAGTTTTCAGACTAGTTACATTGAGCAAGAGTCAGAAATGCAATTTTGGTCTATTGAGGGTCGATATACTTTTAACAAGCATTTTTATCTAGCCGCTCGCTATGCTGAGTCTGACAACGAAAGTGGCAATATCAACAATAATAATACCGCGACTCGACTCCAAGTTGGAGGAGGCTGGTGGATGAATGATTCCACCTTATTCAAATTAGAGTATGTTAGACAGGAAGAAGAACAATTTTCAGGGGGAGGAACGGCGTTATTTGGGGTTGGCGACGGTACAGAATGGGATGGTGTTATTGTCGAAGCATCAGTTAGCTTTTAAGCTTAAGTGAATGGCTTTAATGATTCCGTATTAGCCGCAACATGTGTTGCGGCTTTATTTTTTGATAAATTAACTTAGATTAGTTCTGCATATACACGACGTGTGTTTGCGTAAATTCATACAAACCGTGTTTGCCATCAGCGCCACCAATTCCTGATTTTCTGGTACCTGCATGGAAGCCTTGTATAGCTTCAAAGTTTTCTCTATTTATATAGGTTTCACCATAATTAAGTAATTCTATGGCACGCATAGCTTGGTTAAGGCTTTGAGTATAGACAGAAGAAGTGAGTCCGTATTCTAGTGAGTTTGCAAGTTCAATGGCTTCTTCTAAACTGCTAACGATTTGAATGGGCAGTACAGGACCAAAAATCTCTTTGCGCATAATTTCCATATCGGCATGGCAGTTAACCAACACAGTGGGTTGGTAATGGTAGCCACTGTCGGTGTCGGCTACCTTTGCGCCAGTTGCCACTTTTGCACCCTCTGCAATAGCTTGTTCAACCATACTGGCTACTTTATTTAAGCAAGATTTATTAACCAGCGGGCCCATTTCGATATCAGGGTCTAGTTGTGGGTCGCCATAACGTGTTGATGCCATTGCATCGGATATTTTTCTAATAAACTCATCAGCAACCTTCGCGTGTACATAAACAAGCTCGGCGCAATTACATACTTGTCCTGTGTTAGTTATACGTGATGCTTTGATGGCACTTACAGCAAGATCTATATTGGCATCATCAAGAACAATTGCGGGGGCTTTCCCCCCAAGCTCTAAGTTTACTTTAGTGATATTTTTTGCTGCGGCAGACATAATAACAGAGCCCGTTTCTACACTCCCTGTAAAGCTAATCATGTTTATATCTTCACTAGAGGAAAGAGCTTGGCCAACATTTCGCCCTGATCCGCATACCACATTAAACACACCTTGAGGTAAACCAACTTCATCGAGGAGCTGGGTGAATTCAAAGCAGTTATTGGGGGTTTCTTCACTCGGTTTGATGACAATGGTATTCCCAGTAATTAAAGCGGGTGCCATCTTCCTTACAATGAGAAAAAAGGGGAAATTCCAAGGTAAGATACCGGCAACAACACCTAGCGGCTTTCTGAATAGAAAAATATTTTCTCCTTTTCTATCACTGGTAATTATCTCGCCTTCGATATGTCTAGCCCAACTAGCCATATAATCGAGGTAGTCGGCAGTGAAGTTGACTTCTACCCTCGCTAGGCTCAATACTTTACCCTGTTCTTGGGTTATCACAAGCGCGAGCCGATCAATGTTTTGCCGTATTTTTTCAGCAATTTTATGAAGGTATTGCGCACGCTCAATTGCGGGTCTACTTGCCCACGCTGGTTGTGCTTGTTTTGCTGCATTGATGGCTTGTTCTACTTCAACCTTGTCTGCGCTGGGAACTTTAGATAATACGTCTCCGTTAGCAGGGTTCATTACTTCAATATAGTTGGCTGAATGCTGCACAAACTGGCCATTGATATAATTTTGATATACTGGAATATTAGACATAGGTGATTCTCTTAAATTAGATAAAAAAGCTTCTGACACATGGATTTAGCTAAAACGGTTGTGTCGTGCAAAGGGCATTCAGCAATCTGCGCACCATGTTTAATTATTTTGTGTTAGTAACTTCAACTATATGATTTTTAGAGTTTTTTATAATAGCCTAGTGAGGACTTCACCGATTCACAAAGATACACCTTGCAGCAGGTGTAGCACTGCACATGTAGCATTTGTTTCACATTACCTTTGGAAAAATACACAAGGAGTGCAGCCCTAAATTTGTGCCTCAGATGCTAAAGCTACTTTCGTGCCCAAATTCCCTTTAATAAAATAATTCCATGCATTATTGACTATCCTAGGTATAATGCGCGCACTTCGGCAATTCAGCTGATTTTTTGAATTTGAGAGACACTATGAGTTTTGATGGCTTAGGATTATCACAGTCTTTAGTTGATGCGGTTTTAGAAAAAGGTTATGAAACACCTACGCCTATTCAAACACAGGCAATTCCTGCAATTATTGCTGGCCGTGATGTTATGGCAGCAGCGCAAACAGGAACGGGTAAAACAGCAGGTTTTACATTGCCACTCATTGAGTTATTAACAAAGGGTAAAAAAGCAGGTGCAAACCGTGCGCGTGCACTTGTTCTGGCTCCAACACGAGAGCTTGCTTTACAAGTGAGCGAAAACGTCGAGCAGTACGCTAAGCATTCAAATGTAAGCTCATTTGTTGTTTACGGCGGTGTTAAAATTAATCCGCAAATGATGCGTTTACGCAAAGGCGTTGATATTCTTGTCGCCACTCCAGGTCGCTTGTTGGATTTACATAACCAAAATGCGATTAAATTTGATGATTTAGAAGTGCTTATCCTCGACGAAGCAGACCGTATGCTCGATATGGGGTTTATTCATGATATTAAGCGCATCATTGCTAAATTACCTGTAGAGCGTCAAAACCTGATGTTTTCTGCGACCTTCTCAGATGAAATCCGTGCGCTGGCAAAGGGTTTAATTAACGATCCGGTAGAAATTTCAGTTGCAGCAAAAAATACCACTGCAAAAACAGTGACGCAATCAGTTTATGCTGTTGATAAATCAAGAAAAACAGCTTTGCTAAGCCACTTAATTCGCGCCAATGATTGGCAACAGGTGTTGGTGTTTAGTCGTACGAAACACGGCGCTAATCGTTTGGTTAAGCAACTTGAGCGCGATGATATCAGTGGTGCAGCTATACATGGTAATAAGTCCCAAGGGGCGCGTGTTAAAGCACTTGAAGGTTTCAAAAGTGGTGATGTAAGAGTATTAGTTGCCACTGATATCGTGGCACGAGGCTTAGATATTGTTGAGCTACCTCATGTAGTTAACTACGACTTACCAAATGTATATGAAGATTATGTTCATCGTATTGGTCGAACGGGTAGAGCTGGCGCGTCGGGACATGCAATTTCATTTGTAACCGCTGATGATGCAGATGACCTTTATGGTATTGAACGTTTTATTGGGCAATTAATTCCGCGTGCTACAGAGTCGGGTTTTGAGCCAACTAAGCCTGTTGCAGAAAGACCACTTGATACACGACCAATAAAGCCTAAAAAACCAAAGAAACCAAAAAAGCCGAAAAGCCCAGATCAAGAGCAAACACAAAAGCCAAAACCTAAAACGGCAAAGCGGCCACAGCAAAATAAAGGGCAACAAGGCACAAATAAACCAGCAGGTGGAAAGTCATTTGCGGCTAAAACTCAAAGTAAAAAACCTTTTAACAAGCGAACACGCGTGTCAGGCACTGCACATTCTCGTAAAAAGTCGACTGGCGAATAATATGACGATGAACCTTGAAGTGAACTTCAACTCACTTCAAGGTATTAATTCAAGGTATTAAAAGGGTTATTAAATTACTTTAATCACTGCATTTTTATCTAATCGTGATTTTGGTAATGCCGCGTTGTAATCTTGTTCAGGTTCATGGTAGCCGATAGCAAGGGCTACTTCACAAACATACCCGTCTAACTCATCAGCGAATAACTCACTCAATAGCTCTTTATCAACACCTTCCATCGGCGTTGAATCAATACCTAAACGGGCCACAGTGTGCATAGTATTACCCAAAGCAATGTAAGTTTGTGACTTTGTCCACGCAGCATTATTACCTTGTTCATCGGTGTTTAAATCGACAAAGGCAAACGCCCCAAAGGCTTGCTCTTTATTGTCTGCTTTAGTACGGCCGTTAGCGATATCAGCATCAATGACTTTTTCATAATCTTCACGTTTATAGCTTGGATTATAGGCAAATAAAATGGTGTGTGATGCCGCTTTAGCATGCACCTGATTAAATTGAAACTTATTAGCAAAACTATCGTGAAGGCGTTGCTTTGCTTGCTCAGACTCAATGACAACAAATTTCCAAGGTTGAGAATTTATTGATGAAGGCGATAAACGTAACGCTTCTAAAATAATGTTTAAATCTTCTTGGCTAACGTGTTTTGATGCATCGTAGCGTTTACTTGTATAACGGCGTTGTAAGTCAGAAATAATAGGGTGTGTCATGTAATTGCTCCCGCATGTATAACATTAGATGCAGTGTACGCTTTGCATACTTTACGATAAAGCGCATAATCAAATAAACATTATCAAAAAATTTTAGTTAATATGCAGGTTGAAGATCTCAAATTAGTCCTCAAGGTGGCGGAGTTTCGTAGTATAACCCGAGCTTCGGCTAAGTTAGATATGCGCGCTGCGACGGCGAGTGCTGCAATAAAGCGAGTAGAGGCAGCCCTTGGCGCAGAGCTTTTTGTTCGTACCACTCGTCACTTAAGATTATCAGCCGCGGGAGAGCGTTTTTTACCGCAATGCCAACAAGCATTGGCGACACTTGAGCAGGCAACACTTGCGCTAAAAGGCGAGCATGATGAAATAGAAGGAGAACTAAGGGTTGCACTTTCTTCTGATTTGGGACGCAATATTATTATCCCTTGGTTAGATGAGCTTTTGGATGAGTATCCCAAACTCAGCATGCGACCGCACATCAGTGATAGTAATGTCGATTTTTATCGTGACTCCGTTGATTTTGCGCTTAGGTATGGCTCACCATCAGACTCAAATCTATATGGGTTTAAAATATGTAATGTGCCAAGGCTGTTATGTGCAACACCAGAGTATATTGCTGAATATGGCGCGCCGATACATCCCGATGAATTAAATCTGCATCAAGGCCTATTTTATCAACTGCAAGATATCATCAATAATGTCTGGGAATTTACCAACGGAACCGAGCGTTTTAAGGTGAAAATGCAAGGCCGCCGTGCGTCTAATGATGGTGACCTAGTAAGGCGTTGGTGCGTGGCCGGTAAAGGCCTTGCTGTGAAATCATGCATAGATATCAGTGATGATTTATTAACAGGGCGGGTCGTACCTATTATGCAAAATTACCCGCACCTTTGTGCAGAGCTTTGGTTAATTTGCCCAAGCAGGCAATCAATCACACCTGCTGTTCGTTTAGTGAGAGATATATGTCGAGAAAAAACGAAGGCGATTCTCAATCAACTGATTGAAAAAGGCATTTTAGATAAGCAGGTACTCGATAACTAATTATTTTAAGTATAGAATAACTGGGCTTATTTGTCTTTATGATTAAGCAACATTCTCAGGGCGGGGTGAAATTCCCCACCGGCGGTATACTTAACGATGTTAAGTGAGCCCGCGAGCGCTTTAACCTTTGGTTGAAGGTCAGCAGATCTGGTGAGAGGCCAGAGCCGACGGTGATAGTCCGGATGAAAGAGAATATAGTTAATCTATAAAACAGTAATTGGCTGCCCTCGGGTGGTCTTTTTTGCTGTGCCTTTCAATGTCCTGAATCTTTTCATATTTAATTTAATAGGTATTAAAAATGATGATTCAGTCTTCTTTACTAAGCCAGTTCGGCGAACCACTTGAACGCGTTGAACGTGCTATTGCTGCATTGCAGCAAGGTGAGGGCGTGCTTGTGGTAGATGACGAAAACCGTGAAAATGAAGGTGATTTTGTGTATTCAGCACAGCACCTAACAACCGAGCAAATGGCTATGATGATCCGTGAAGGCAGCGGTATTGTGTGTCTTTGCATGGGCGATGAGCGTGTCAAACAGCTCGACTTACCGCAAATGGTTGAGCATAACACCAGTCAGAACAAAACTGCGTATACTGTCACTATTGAAGCCAAAACGGGCGTGACAACAGGCGTGTCAGCGGCTGATCGTGTCACCACAATTAAAGCAGCCACAGCAGAAAAAGCAAAACCAGAAGATTTATCTCGTCCAGGCCATGTGTTTGGTTTACGTGCGCAAACAGGCGGGGTGCTTGTTCGTAGAGGTCATACCGAGGCGTCAGTCGATTTAATGCAGCTAGCGGGTTTAGCGCCTTTTGGAGTTATTTGTGAGTTAACAAACCCAGATGGCTCAATGGCTCGCTTACCAGAGGTAAGCACGTTTGCCATTGAGCACGCTATGCCTGTCGTCTCGATTGAAGACTTGGTAGCCTATATCGAGCTTAATCAAAAACAGGCGTGCTAAAATTAAAAGAAGCCACTTACGGTGGCTTCGTCTCTATTGAAGTTGCTTAATAGCGTTTTTTGCACTTTCACTTTCAGGATCTAACTCAAGGGCTCTTTTATAACTGATGAGCGCTTTTTGCTTTTCCCCAACAGCTAAATAGGCTTCACCTAGGCTGTCATGGGTATTGGCAGAGTCGGGATAATGCTGACTATTGAGTTCAAATACTGCCACCGCTGCATTTAATTTATTCATTTGCATTAATTCATAGCCAAAGTAATTAATCGTTCGCTCACGAGGCGTTTTATGATGAGTGACGAGCTCTGCATATTTTTCTTTTAGTGCAGCAATACCGCCATCCTTAAGTGCTTTGTATAGTATGCTATCAGCATGCTCAGTAGCCGCTTCATAAGGCTTTTCGTAATAAATATTGAGAAGCCCATTAGTCATGGGGGTTAATGGTGCACCACCTGTGTTATTTAAAATAACGATTAGGAGTTTATCTTCAATAACTCGGCTAATAAACGCATTAAAGCCATTAATACCACCGCCATGCTGTATTTGAGTCAACGCTTTACCATATTGATCTTTATCTAACTTTTTAACCTCCCAGCCGAGTGCATAATCTCGTTGGTTAGATACTTGGTACATTTGCTTTTTATATTCAGCATTCAACAGTTGGTTAGAGTAAAGAGCTTGATCCCATTTTACTAAATCACGTGCGGTTGAGTACATTGCACCTGCAGCATAAGGAATGGACATATCTAGATAGTCAGTGTTGCTATAACCTGCTAAGTCATTAGCATAACCCGATGCACGATATTTTATAATTTTACTGTGTGAATCGTAGCCTGTATTAGCCATATTGAGTGGTGTTAGAATATTTTCCTGCAAGACATCTTGGTAGCGTTTCCCTGTTATTTTTTCGATGACTGCCCCTAAAATAAAATAGCCTGAGTTGCTATAGCGAAATTGGGTGCCAGGCTCAAACACTAAATCATCACTACATAACAGACGAATAAACTGATCAACACTATATGGGTTTCTGCTGTATTTTTCGCCAAAGTCTTTTGTTTGTGTGTAATTACCAAGACCTGATGTATGGTTAAGTATTTGACGGATAGTTATTTTCTTAGCGGAATCTTGCCTATAATCGGGTAGGTAGGTTGCTAATGGTTCGTCAAGCTTGAGTTTGCCTTGTTGAGCTAGTTGTAGAATTAGCATCGCTGTGAATTGTTTTGTAATTGAGCCAATCCTAAACTTACTGTTTTTGCTATGTTTTATATCCCATTCGAAGTTGGCATAACCATAACTTTTTTCAAAAAGTATTTTGCCTTCTTTAGCAACTAAGACGTTACCATTAAACTGTTTATAATTATGAAACTCTTGAATAAAGTCAGCCATTTGCTGTGCTTTTTCTTTACTAAAAGCAAGGTTTGCAAAGAGTAATACAGATACCAGCATTAATGGCTTTAAATAGTTCTCTAATGTTTTCATTTTTTTCCCTTGTTGTGATTATTGTTCTATTTTATTTTTTAGGTTTAACTCCTTGTTTTTCATCTATTGAAAGTGTTTTTTACTATACGATTGATTAACTTTTATACCGTACCTGAGTTTTGGTGTTATGTCGCATTTATTTCTCTTTATATGACAAAACGCTTGGCAAGAAACTTACCAAGCGTTTTAGGTTGGGATGAGAAAGGTTAGTGACTGCTTGTATGTAACTCAGCTTCAGGTGCAGCCTTTTTACCTTTTAACTTGCTAATTAAGCGCTTAAAGTCTTCCAGCGCCACGTACTGACATGGAATTAAGATAAGTGTGATCACCGTGGCGAACAACACACCAAAAGCGAGTGAAACCGCCATAGGGATGACAATTTTCGCTTGTAAGCTTGTTTCCATTATAATCGGTAAGACACCGATAAATGTGGTAATTGAAGTAAGTAGTATTGCTCTAAAACGACGAGCACCTGCTTGCATGACAGCTTCTTTTATCGCAACTCCTTCGGCGCGCGCTTTATTAACAAAATCAACCATAACCAGCGAGTCATTCACCACCACACCAGCAACAGCGATGATACCGAATACCGATAGGCTACTCATGGTCATGCCTAAAATCATGTGACCGAACATGGCACCTATCACACCAAAAGGGATCACCGACATAATAATGAACGGCTGTGAATATGAACGCAGTGGAATGGCTAACAATGCAAAGATAATCAGCATTGATAAAGCAAAATCACGTATTTGCTCTGCAACGCTGTCCATTTCTTCTTGAATGCGACCGGCTACGTTACTTTCAACTCCAGGGTAGCTTTTCAGTAGGCTAGGTAAGTATTCATCGCGGATTTCTTTCGCAATGGCAAATGGTTCTGCTTGGTCTGTGTTAACTGCGGCCCATACGTTTACAGTACGTTTGGCGTTTTCACGACGAATACGGTTTACACCATCAACAATATTTACTTTTGCGACTTCTGCAAGAGGAACTTCTACACCGGTTGGTGTAATGATCCGTGCATCTGTGATGTCACTTACCGCGTTACGAGATTCACGAGGGTAGCGGATCATCACTTTAATCTCTTCACCGTCACGTAAAATACGTTGTGCTTCAAGACCGTAGTAGCTAAAGCTGACTTGTGATGCAACGTCTGATAATGTTAAACCAAGACTGTAAGCTAGCGGTTTAAGCTCAAGTTGTACTTCATCGGTTGCTGATTGCAGTGAGTCATTAACATCACCGACACCTTGCATACCATTAAGCTTTTCTTTTAGTTTAGCGGCCACTTCTTTTAACTTGTTGATATCTTTACCTTCTAAGCGGAAGCTAACATCGCCATCATCACGACCGCCATTCATGATACTGTCTTCAATGTTTAATGTTTTCACGCCAGGCAGAGGCGGCATTTGCTCACGCCACATTGCACTTAATTGGAAGGTATCAATAGGGCGTAAGTCCGGTTCAACTAAAATAGCCATAATGCGTGCACTTGTACGACCGCGCAAACTAACTGATAAGTCGCGGATCATCGCTTGACCATATTGCTCTTCAAGTTGCTTATCGACATCTAAAATTAGTTTTTCAATAGTTTGAGCTGTCTCAAGAGTTGCTTGTTCAGAAGATGACAAGTTCATTTCTATAGAAATTCGTGGAAAATCATGTGGGATCTTAGGGTTCGCCACAAATTTTACTAATCCACCTGCAAACATACCGCCGCTGACAATCAATACACATATAAAGCCTACGATCACGGTATAACGGTAGTGTATGCAGTGACCAATAAATGGTGTGTAGTAATTATCAATAAAACTTTTTAAACCATTATCCATACCTAAACGTAATCGATGTAACGGGTTTTTAGGATTCGCTGGTTTATTTTTCATTGCTGCTAAGTGAGCAGGTAAAATCAGTTTTGACTCAATCAAAGAGAAGATTAAGCACAGGATAATCACACCACCAATGGCTTTAGAGAAGGCAGACCCTGGGCCTGATGCGAGTGTTTGTGGTAAGAAGGCTGCAATTGTGGTTAGCACACCAAAGGTGGCAGGAATGGCAACGCGTTTAACGCCACGTACTACGTTATCAAGGCTGTGGCCGTGTTTTTCAATTTCAGCACTGGCCGATTCACCGACTACAATGGCATCATCAACCACAATTCCCAACACCAGTATGAATGCAAATAAAGAGGCTAAGTTGATGGTGATATCTAAAAAGCCCAAAGGCATCATTAAAAATGCACCAAGGAATGAAACAGGCAGACCCATCATGACCCAAAATGCTAAGCGTAATGGTAAGAATAGGGCAAGTACTACCATAACTAAAATACCACCCCAAACCATGTTGTCGATCATCATGTTCAGACGACCTTCAAGGTAGTAAGTTAAATCAACAATAGGCGATAGTCTTACACCAGCAGGTAATTGTGGGGCTTTATCTGCAAGGTATTTTTTAAGAACAGCGGCAACTTTGGTTATATCTTGATCTTTGGAAGCATTTATTTCGAATGCTAGTGAGTTTTTGCCATTGTACTTAGAATATTGTAAGCCTTCTTCAAAGCCATCATTAATCGTTGCCACGTCGCCTAGTAATACTTGCGCGCCATCTGGTAGGTGTAATAAAGGCAGGTTTTCGAACTCTTTACCACGATACGCTTGGTTTTCAACTCGCATCGAAATATAACCATTTTCAGAGCGAATTTGACCTGCGGACATATTCGCTGAGAAACTACGCACTGCGGTTGCGATATCACGGAAAGTTAAACCATATTCGCGTAGTTTATCAGGGCTAATTTCAATGCCAATTTCGTAGTTTAAACCACTATAAAAGTTGACTAAGTTGATTTGCGGTAAAGCTTGTAGCTCGTCTTTTATATCATTGCCTAGCTCTTTGAGTTGGTAGTTGCTCATATCGCCATACAGCGCAAGGATCATAACCTCTTGCTCAAACTTGTCGCGGCGAACAATTGGGCGTTCCATCTCGGCAGGGAAGGTGTTTATTGAATCCACCTGCATCTTGATTTCATCAAGCACTTCTTGCGGGTCGTATTTTTCTTCTATTTCGACCCATGCTTGTGAAAAGCCACGATTTGAATAAGTGATTAAACGCTTTATGCCTTCGAGCCCTTCTAAAGACTCCTCGACCTTAATGGTAATACCTTCTTCAACCTCTTGTGGCGCAGCACCTGGGTAAATTGCTTGAATGCTGATCCAATTACTTTCGAATTGTGGAAACATTTGTTTTCGAACTGACATCGCAGTAAGCAAGCCGCCCACTAAGATGAAAATCATCAGCAGGTTTGCCGCAACAGGGTTACGAGCAAACCACGCTATCAGGCCTTTTTCTCTGTGTGTGGTCATGGCCTTATTCCTCTTTAAGTGCTAATTGTGTTGTCGGTACACTCAATTCAGCGTTATCGAGTTTTACAGCCATGCCTTCTGTGGGGTACTCAAGTGCAGAGGTAATTAACTTTTCACCATTAGCCAAGCCATTATCGGCGATCACCATGCCATTTTGCTCACGCACGATATTCAGCGTTTTGAATGTCAGTGTTTCGCCATCTTGTAGTACAGCGACTTTTTTATCTTTAACTAAGTGGTGCGGTACGACAATCGCGTTATCGAGGGCACGGCCTTCAATCGTCGCATTAATATAAGAGCCAAAGCGTAAAGGTTGCTTTTGCTCATAAGGCGTTGCGACTTGAGCAACTAAGTAGTTCATACGGCTACGTTGGTCAACAACACCTTCGCTGCGAACAATAGTTGCTTGCCATGTTGTTTGTTTACCTGCAAATTCAGCACTGATTGACACATTTGCACCAATGCCTTGGTTGTTTAGATATTGCAAGTCTTTATCAGCAACTGGAAGACGAACCTCTGCTATAGAGGTTGAGCTTAAGCTACCAAAGCTACTGCCAGGGTTTACCACACTGCCTAAGCTAATTAATCGCTCGTCGATAATGGCATCATAAGGTGCTTTAATGTAAGTGCGCTCTAAATTACGTTTTGCACGTTTTACACTCGCTTGTGCAGCGCGGTAGCTTGCTAATTTTTCAGCAAGCTGAGGTTTGCGTAAATATAACTTTGACGGAATAACTTGGTTTGAGTCACCTTTGATGCGATCCCATTCAGCTTGCGCTACAGATACCTGCGCACGTTCAATTTCAAGGGCCGAACTTGCTTGAGCAAGGCCGGCTTCTGCTTCGATTAGTGCTGCTTCGTAATCATTTGGATCAATACGTGCTAGAATGTCGCCTTGCTTAACAAATCCACCTTGTACAAATTGCTCAGACAGTGACACAACTTGGCCACTGACTTGTGCGACTAACTCCGTGTGGTTTTTTGGCTTCACAATTCCATGTGATTTTACATCGAGCGTAATAGCATCAAAGTTCAATGGTTTTATTGATACAAGCGGACGGTTGTCTTGTTCTGGTTTTTCGACCGGCGCTTGCTTCATCGAAGCAAACGCAAAAGCCATTCCTAGGCCACCGACTAATACGGCGATAGGAAGAATGATTTGTTTTTTACTAGCCACGGGATAGTCCCTCACGGTTGACGGTAATTAAAATAAACTTGATAGGCTAAGCATACGCAATAAAGTGTTTACAAGGCGTTTGAAGATGTAACAAAGCATTGCACATATTACAAAGACGCTACAAAGGTTCTATAAGGGGTACTCAATGACAGATAAAATGACGTGTAGATTAGGCTGTGGCGCCTGTTGTGTTGCACCCAGTATTAGCTCACCGATCCCAGGAATGCCTAACGGGAAAGAAGCGGGAGAGCGCTGTATTCAGCTTGATGATAACAACCTATGTAAATTATTTGGTGATGCCTCAAGGCCAAAGGTATGTAGTGACTTTTCTGCCACCATTGATGTGTGTGGCACGACTAACGAACAAGCATTGTATTTAATTACTGAACTTGAGCAGATGACTTAGTTTTGCTTAAAATTTTATAAAATCGCTGTCTAATTAAAAAGTTGTGCTTTAATAGATAACAATTCTATTTGCATGAAAGAACCTCTAGATGCCAGCGTTAGAAATTATACTATTAGTTATCTTTCTTATATTCCCCGTTATAGATTTAGTATTAGAAAAATATAAATCGAATAATAAAAAGTTTGAATATTGTAAAACATCAGCAGTACTGTGGTGCCTGACAGGGTTGGTAATTTTCTTTTATTATCAAGGTGAACTATCAGTAACCCATCCATTTATCTTGCCGAACACTCTATGGAAGACTGTATTTGCTGGCACTCTTATTCTTTTATTTATTATCTATATGATTTATGTGATGTACACAATTGTGCAAAGTGAAAAGATAAGGAACGACATTGCAACTTCTTTAGAGCATAGCGGCGACTCTCTTAATGATTTAATGCCGGAGTCTCGTTCAGAGCTTTTTATGTTCACCTTTATTGTTTCAGTGACAGCGGGCGTATGTGAAGAACTTATTTTCCGTTGGTATTTACTAAGCGTTATTGAATTACACAGCAATTGGGTTATAGCAGTTATTGGCAGCAGCATGGTTTTTGGATTATGGCATTTTTACCTAGGCTGGAAGCATGTAATTAAAACTGCATTAATAGGTTTAGTGCTTTGTGGTTTATATCTTTATTTTGAAAGTATTTTCTTCGTTATTTTGATTCATATATTGATGGATGTGTATTCAGGGCTAGTTGCTTACTTTGCAAGGAGAGAGTTGCCAAGGAATGCTGATTAAACAACAATGCCAATCAAATTGACTGGCATTGTTGTTTTTGATTACCAAGTATAGGTAGCACTAAGAGTATATTGCTCGCCGCGCCCTGGGGTACCTGGGACTTCTTCAAAAGATTCATCCCAAATGTTGTCAGCAGCAAAAGTAACAAATACATTTTCAAACTGAGCAGGAGTAAACTTTAGCGTTAATTGAGTAAAGAAGGCTTCATCGTCAGAGTTACGTAAGCGGTTACTATGTTGCTTACGCCATTCGTTATCGATACGCAGCTCAAGTACATCCATAGGCTGCCATATAGCGCCAAGTGTTACACGGTGGTCAGGGTAGTTAAGTGCATAAAAGCTGGCATCAATATCAGCCGTGCCATAGTCTTCGGACTTTTCTAAATAGGTGTAGCTGGCAATTAGCTCTGTGTTTTCAAACGATTTATTCGCCAAAAACTCAACGCCTAAGGTGTCTATATCAACTGGGTTTGCAAAACGGGCTGAGGTTGCATCAAAGCGATATGTCCAATCGGTAAGGTTTTTATCTTTACGATAGAAGATAGCTGAATCTAAACGCCAAGATGACTGTTCAATCAATAAACCTAGCTCAAGGTTATCGGTCGTTTCGCGCTCAAGATTGTAGTTACTTCTAAATAATCCGCCCGTTTCACTGCCACCAATTGCGGTGTAACCAGGTACTTGTGTTGCTTCGGCGTATGATGCGTACCAAGTATGTTCACTGCCATTTTGATTAACCACTTTAAGGCTGGCATCGGCAATAAAAGAGGTATCTGAGCTATCACGGTTAGTATCATCAAATGCAGCACCAACACGAACAGTAAGTTCTTTGTTAGATGCAAGGGCAGTCTTGTACTCAGGCAAGATACTTAGTTTCGTGTAATTGCGTGAGGTAAAGTTGTTTTCAAGAGATGTTGATTCAATTGAATCAGCAATAAATTGCCCAGCATAATTAATTGCATAGTGATTATTTAAGCGGTGAAGCCCAGAAAGTGCCAATGATTTAACCGTGGTTTCATGAAATGCTTCAAATATAGCTGGGTTTTCACGAGACAATATGTAATGGTCGTTATGTTTACGATAATAACCTGTTACTTCAAAACTATTGTTCTCACCATACATTTGTTTATGGTTTAGCACCAATAGCTTGGTTTCAAGATCTTCGGTTTCGTTAAAATTAAATGGCGTGTAAAGGTTCGGCCAACCAAAAAATTTCTCTTGGCGTCCGAACATTAAATCAGTTTGTGATGAGTCACTGGCAAGTTGAATGCGCGCTGAGGCACGCTCAAAGTCGTGATCGCCATTATCAATTGAGCCATCACTTTGTGAGTTTGAATACTCACCTTCAAACCCTAACCGCCAATCCGGCATAGTTTCAAGCTTTTGGCTGTGGGCAGCATGAATGCTTAATAAGTTAAAGTCATTTGTGCCAGTGCCAAGTGAAACACTCCCAGTGCTTGTAATAGGGCGCCAGCCAAATGAAACTGTACCAACAGAGCTGTTCATGCCATACAGTGCGTTATCAGCACCTGTTAAAATGGCAGGGCCGGTAAGCATTTGTGGCGCAACAGGAATTTCAGCGAAGTAGTGACCCGATTGTGGGTCGAATAAGGTACTACTGCCAACACGAAAGCCGGTATTTTCGAAAATACCACCACGAATGGTTACATCAGCTTGTGCTTCAGCCATGTTGCGCGATTGCAAATCTACACGGGGGTCATATTCTAAATTTGAGATAGGCGCATCAAAAGTGCCGACAGGTTCCTTATTTGCGGTTGCTGAGACTTCAACGGTGATTTGTTCAATATTGTTTGCGTCTTCTGCTAGCACTGAGCAAGTGACGAATAAAGCGGGAAGTGTAAGCTGTACTGCGCGTACCATCTAAAACTCTCTTGAATGTATTTGATTTACCTAGGGCAGTGAACACTATAGGCGCTCACTGCAAAATTGCGGCTATTGTATCTGAATCACTCAGTTATACCACTCCAACCAGATTTCAATAGGTAATAAAAAGCCATGCTGGGGGTCACTTCAGGGCGCGATCAACTAAAATGGCGTTTAGTTTTAGTAAACTTACTTTGTATTTCTGTGATTTGATTTTTGGTCTTTCTTGCGGGGAAAGTGTTTTCTAAAAAGATAGGGCGCTGCTAAACAATAAGCGCCACCCCCTAAGTAAAAAAGGAGATTAAAGACATATGATAAGGGGTTCGTCGAGAAAAAATAAATGTCAGAGTCGGTTCGGTAATCTGTAGGAGTCAAAATATAACCTTCATAGATGAATCTTATAGCAAGAGTTATTAAGGTAACTCCCGTGACCCATAAAAATAATGTAAAGGCGATTTGATTCAGTAGTACTCTAGTATCACTGATATCAGCATACTTTACTTTTAACTTTCTTTTATTTTTTAACCGCATCATATTTGCCAAAAAAAGTGATGATGAGCGCAATAAAAATGCCTATAAAACCAATGACTGAAAAAGCTAGGCTATATTCAGTTTTAATATTAAAAATATTAAGTAAGCTCGTTATTAACAATAGAGATATACCAACGATTTTTAAAATCGTCTGTGTTTTATTTAAGCAAAACCATGCGTGACAAGAGGGACATTGATTTTCAATAAAGAGGCTGTTTTTGTTAACCTTTTTTATATCTTTAGTCGCTATTTTAGTTTTACAGTTTGGGCAAGTTAATTTCATTTTATTCCTTTTTGGGTCTTTTTCTCTAAGACCTCTAATTCCATTTAGAGTTACTTTCAGCATCATAGCAAACTTTAATCATCACAAACAAAAAAGCTCACAATTCGTGAGCTTTTAAACGATGTGTTAACACTTTACTGCTGCGGTTTAGGTGGGAAGTTACTTAGAATATTAGCAACTGTCTCTTTAATTATCTCAGTGCGTTTTTCAGGTGTTTGGTTCTTTTGCAAACGACCTTCTTTTGCACCACGCCAAACTAGTTGGTTAGAAGCGCGGTCTACCACGTCTAAAATCAGTGTGCCTACTTCATACTCGCGAGTAGTTGTTTGCGTGTTGTAACCCATGCCCCAATAGTTCCAGCGTGCGCCGTAACCGACATTAAAGGTATCAACGTCGATTTTTTTATCAACCGATGCATGGTAGTTAATAAGTACATCTGCTTGTGCCATATCAACAAGTTTCATACCGCTTTTTTCAAGCTCAGCATTAACGGCTTCACGTACACGTTTTTCCATTAACGGGCTAATTTGGTAGTTTGCAACATTCTTAGTTAGGCTCGCGTTAGGAACCCAAGAGAAAGTTTGATAGTTGCTAAAGTCTGCTGATTTGTCGTAATCCCAATCAGGGGTTTTGGCGCAAGCCGCTAAAAGTAATACAGCCGTGGCGATTAATAAGTTTTTCATACTGTTTGCTCCTTGGCAAAATTTCCACTACTTATTTGATAACATAACACAAAAATAATTCAACTGAATGATTATTTATTTACTATGGCACATTTCAAAAAAAGTACTGTAATTGATTGTAAATGCTGTCATCCATGACATGTTGTATTAAGTACTGTGTTCTACTTCGATCCAGTCTTTTTCGTCTACCCAGTTTTGCGCGCCATCTTTTACTGTACGAATAGGTACAATGTAGTCGCAACTTACTTGTGGTTTAACAGAAGCAAAAATCGGCACAAAACCAAAGCTCAGAGCCGTTTCGATAATTGCTTTTTGGTTTTGTGGGTCGATATCTGCCGCTTCATCAATATAAATAGGAATACGATACAGGTTTTGTTCTTGATCACTTAATAGATAGCGAATGAATAGCATGCCGCATAATAGTTTAATAGTGATACGTGTACCGTTAGAACCTGCTGAATCGATTTTTTCGAAGTGCTCAGTGTCACCCGCACGATTCACCACTTCAAAACGAATATCGAATAAGTCGGTCAGTGTTAAACCGGCTTTTTCTGAAGCAAGCTTAATTAAATGATCTTTTGCTTCGTTTACCGCAGATTCGCTATAAGGCTCTTGGCTTAATAAATCGAGGGTATCGCCTTGCTCAAACTGATTTGAGGTACTGATAATGGTATCAATGCTATCAACCAGCATCTTGCGCGGAATAACATTAATTTTGAATGCTTGAAGGTTAGAGATTCGGTGTTGGCTAATCCCTTTATTAAAGCTATTCATTTCGCGGCGTAGGCGGTCTAAGTCTTCGCGCAAGCCTTTAATGGTGGCGGCGACTTCGGTTAACGCAACACGACCTTGACGCTCAACGGCATCACGCTCGTTATCAATGTTATGAAACGCGCTAATAAGCTTTTCGTATTTAGTAAACTCATCGTTTTCGTTATCAAATTTAGTAATACCCGCATTGTAAATATGCATGTAGGTGTTACGTACGTTGATATCAAAGTTACGTAGCTCTTGGCAGTCTTTGTTAAAGTGATGGATGAGATCGCTTAAGTTATCAAAATCAATACTGATTTCAATCATGTATGGAGTCACTTTGCCAGAGTAAAAATCAAGCGTGTGATCGATACGCTCAGATTTAACTTGGCGTAGGCGGTCAGCTTGGCGCGCAAGCAAATCTTTTTTCGACTTGATAATTGAACGACGGTCGCTAATTGAGCCACTGTTCTTTTGAATGTCTTGCAGGTAGTCGTCAACTTGTTCGCGCTCTGAATTTAATTGCTCTTTTAGCAAAGTTTGCGCATCGACTGATTGCTGCATCACTTCAAATTGTTCAAAGCGTTTTAAGGCTTCTTCAGAGGCCATTAGTTCATCATATAAGGCATCTTTTTCTTTTTGCTTTTCGGCGACATTAGCAGCCACTTCGCGCTGTTGTTTAAACTCTTTTAGTGAGTTTTCAAGGGCGGCGAGTTGCGCGGTTAGTTGCTCTTTATTTTCACCTGTTTGCATTTGCACAGGACTTAGCTTTTTAAGTTTAATGCTTGCGCCAGGAAGAGTCAGTACACCGCCTTTCACATTTGCCGATAACTGCTCTAAAAATTCACCAAAGGCATCTTCGTCTGTGATCTCAACATCACCATTGCTGG
The DNA here is from genome assembly GCF_001550155.1 of Pseudoalteromonas arabiensis. Classification (GTDB taxonomy): domain Bacteria; phylum Pseudomonadota; class Gammaproteobacteria; order Enterobacterales; family Alteromonadaceae; genus Pseudoalteromonas; species Pseudoalteromonas arabiensis. Next base: position 617,431 of record NZ_LRUF01000021.1, on the reverse strand, counting down.
TGGTGGCAAATGATAAGATATCAGGGTTTAGAATACGCGAAATCTCTTCAACTTCTTTCAAAGATAAATCTTCACGCATACGGGTGAATAAATTGAACTCGAGGTTCTTCAGCTGTAGTTTTAAGCTCTTAATTTGCTTTTGTGTTTCGCTAATACGGTAATCTAGCGTGTGCAAGCTTTGACCTTGGGCACTGCTCAATGAATGCGATAGCGATTCATAATCTTGCTTAAGCTGCGTAAGGCTTACTTTTAAAGTGGCCTTGTTAACTAGTTCAAATTCAGATTTAAGCGCTCGATAGTCTAAAAACCACTGTTCAATTTGAGTTTGTTTACGCTCAATATCACGGGATTGCTGAATATACAGCTGCTGCTTTTGGTCAAACTCATGCTTTTCGTGCTCGATATCTTCAAGGGCTATATTCAGCTCAGTGAGTTGCTCTTGTTGATAGGTTTCAAAGTCAATCAGTGCTTGGTCAATTTTTGGCGCATAGGCTGCAAGTTTGCCTTTTAAAACCGTTTGGTTTTCAAGCATAGATTCAAGGGCGGCGATTGGCTCTTGCATTGACTCAAGGGCTTTTAATTCACGTTTAGCGCGATTCACTTTATCGAATGAACGTCGCCACACTTCATAAAAATCGACCCGTGAGTTTGACATATGACGTTCAAAAACACGTAGCATAAAGCGCTTAACATCACTGGCACCTAATTTATGCAAGTTAAGGATACGGCGGAAAATCTCTTTGTAAATCGCTGAGTCTTGTACGTTATTAAGTGGGATCATCTTTAAATTGATATCGCCATCAAACGGGGTTGCGCCACCAGTAAGTAGGGCGTTTAGCTCTTGCGCTTTTAATTCAATTGGATTGAAACCTTGCTCTTTTAAGTGATTAAAAAGCTTGGTGAATTTTACAATGGTTTTGCCTTGGGTGTAGTGCTCAAGGTCTAATTTACCTTGATAGCAAAAAAACTGATGCGCATAACCGGCAATTTTACCAAGGCCAGCAACACCAATCACTACAGGGCCATTAGGTAAATCGGCTTCGAGTAAAATATAGGATTGATCTGACGAAAAGTAGAATTTTCGGGTTTCGTCTAAATCGTGGCCATCCCATTCTGTTAGGCGTAAATCATTAATCAGTGGAAATTGCAGGGCATTAATCACCGAGCTTTTACCAGTATTATTGGGTGCACAAATTGAGCTGCTTTTATCCAGAGGGATCACGCATTTTGCATAGCCAGCGGTATTTAAAAGCGCAAGTTTGCTGAGTCCGTAAAGGCTTTGGCTTTGCATTATTCGTCCTCTCCTAGGTAGGTTTCTTCGTTTACTTCCATTAATGCATCGATATAACGATAAATAGGTGCTTGCAACATAAAGCCGTTTTCTACTTCGCGAGCAAGGCCTAAACGCACCATGCGAAGGTACACGTCTTTACGTAAATCTGAGCCTGAGAAGATTTCTAATTGATCAAACAAGTGTTTGTTGATTTGCACTAAGGTTTGCATTAGTTCAAGGTCGTTTACCTCGTCAAACAAGGCACGCATTGGATCTTTACCGGTATTGGCATAGTGCTCAATCAAGATGTAGATAGTCAGTGCGATGGCACGCGAAATTTTCCCCATGTTTGGGGTGCTTTCGTCGCTGCCAAAATAGTAAAAGCCACGGCTATCATGTTGTAGGTCATGGCCAAGGGCATTAAATAACGCACGGTAAGCGTCAATGTGTTGATCAAGCTCTTGCCACATCAGCGTGTCTTGTTCGCTAATGTGGTAGCCTGATGTGAGCTTTTTATTAATAGCTTGCAGATGTGTTAAATCATCTAAATTAATATCTGTCATGGTTATTGCTCTGTTGCTTTTTTATCGTCAGCAATCGATGAGTTAAATGGGTAAAGAGAGAAGTGTTGCTGGGCAATTTTTATTTTTACTTTCTCTTGGCTTTGGCTGATTTCAAGGTCGCCATCGCTAATTAATTTTTGATACAAGAACAGCATTTCGTCTGCTTCTAAATCTGGGTAGCTTTCATCTAAGAAATTAAGCAGCGGCTGAGCTTTTTTGCTGGCTTTTTTGAAGCGTTTTTTAAATTGTGTTTTAACGTCGTTGTAATCAGGGATATGCGGGCTTTGATAGGCAGGCACGTCATCATGTTCAGGAAGCTGATATTCATCGTGTTCAAAGTCAACTAAGCCTGCCATATAGGCCACGATATGACGTTGTTGCCCAAGTGAAAAACGCTGTGCGTCTGAGACAAAGTTAGGCTGTACTGCACTTAACATGTTATCGACGCCATTTTTACGCACTAAACCAAGCACTTTGGCCGCTTGGCGAGTAATTAGGTTGTTGCGTCGTAACTCTTCACGCAGTGGCATCAACATATCGGCGCTTTTGCGTAAACTTTCACGGCCAACTAAATGCATTTCTAGAATACGGGTACGTAATTGCTCAAGCATCCGTTTGTCTTGATATGACTTACCAAGACGGTCAATTTGCTCGATTTGCGCGCTAATTTGCGCTTCGATGGTGTTAAAGCACGCGTGGAAGTCACCACGAATATCAACCATTTCAAGCATAGGTTCAATGTATTCATCAAACGCTTCGATTACTGCTTGATAGCGTTTTTGCAAAGATTGCACGGCGTTGTCAGCTTTCGCTTGCTCAACAATGTTTAAAATCGCATTTTCATTATGGGCAAACAACTTCATTATTTTGCGTACCCGATCATCCATAATCCGGCTGAAACGGCGAAGCTCGTCGTAATCTTCTATTTCACCCGCTTTGGCAAGGCGGTTGCCTAGGCGCGCTAAGTCATCAACTAATACGCTGATTTCTTGGGCAAGACCCAAATGTTCTTCTTGCAATAAAAAGGTCGCAAAATCAGCGATAGCACGGTTGATTTCTAATTGTGACGACTTCGCAAGAGGAATAATGATATCTTGATTTAATAAACGATTTGTTTCTTTATAAATACGTTCATTTGACCAGCTTGGCTGTTTTTGTTTTATCGCATTTTGTACGTCTTTTAAGCTGAAATCAGCCATCTTAAAACGTTTAAATAATAGTTCTAACACCCCCCAATGCTCTGTAAGGGTATTTAATAACTTTTTAGCTGGGATCATATGGCTCCAGTAAATCAAAATTTTGGTGTTAGCGTTTAGTAGTAATTTATCTAATTGAGAATAGTTTTATGACTTAGATACTGCTAGAATCCGCGCCGAAACACTCGAATTACAATTTTTACATTATTATAAAGGTTGTTCAAACACCATGGTAACCCCACTTATCCTAACCCTGATAGCGGTGGCATTTTTGCTTATCGTTATAGAGGATATTATCCATGTAAACAAGGCCAAAACGACGCTTTTTTTTGGCACTTTATGCTGGATTATCTTGTTTATCTCTCCAATTCATGGGCAAACCCCAGAAACTATCCAACATCAACTTGATCATAATATTTTAGAAATAGCGACGTTGTGGTTATTTCTTATGGCTGCAATGACCTTTGTCGCTTATTTAAACTCGAAAGGGTTTATTCAAAATATTGTGCATAAAATTATGCCAAATCAAATCAGTGAACGGAAGCTGATGTTTTTGATTGGTGGTTTTGCGTTTTTATTTTCATCGATTTCAGACAACATAACCGCGACTTTAATCTCGCTTGCGGTGGTGATGTCACTGAAATTAGACCCTAAAAAATTAATAAAATATGCCACCTTAATTGTATTTAGTGTGAACTCGGGTGGGGTATCGCTTATTACAGGTGATGTAACGACCTTAATGATATTCCTCGATGAAAAAGTCACTATTGGTAACTTGTTATTACTTATTGTGCCTTCGCTTGCAAGCGTCGCATTACTGGCTGTGATGTTATCAGCAGGAATGTCAGGTAATGTGGTATTTGAAAAGCAAATGGCTCGTCGTATTGAAAAAACCGACATTACCATTGCGGTTATCTTTTTCTCGACCATTATTGCCACCTTAACTTTGAGCGTTCTTTATAGTGTGCCACCGTTATTAACCTTTTTATTTGGTTTATCATTAATGTTTTTGGTTGCGCAATTTTTGATGCGCAAAAAAGACGTAAACAAAAAAATCATCGACTATATTCGTGAGATTGAATACGACACACTGTTGTTCTTCGTTGGGGTATTACTGTTAGTTGGTGCACTGAAAGAAGTGGGTGTGTTATCTCAATTTACACATTTATATGAGCTTATGGCTCCTGAGTATGCGAATTACTTAATGGGCTTGTTGTCGGCTGCGGTTGATAACGTGCCACTAACAGCTGCATTACTCAAAGCCGACATTGTTATGAGCCCTCAGCAATGGCTGTCATTTACTTATGCAACAGGGGTTGGTGGTTCAATGCTTATTATTGGGTCTGCCGCGGGTATTATTGCGATGAGTAAAGTCAAAGCATTAACGTTTATGAGTTATTTAAAAATGTCGCTGTATTTATTAATAGCCTATACAGCGGGTTATTATGGCTCACACCTAGCGGGAAGTTTTATTTAACACTTGACAGCTAGACGTCTAAACGATAACTTTCAAAGCCTGCTTTTAACAGCAGGCTTTGTTATTTTAACCAAGTGTTAACTTAACATTCAGAAGAGGTGCGATACTTAGGTAGTTAATGTGAGGTGACGAACGCCAATGACCATTAATGAGGGAAGTACTCGCCGAGAAAAATAGCTGGACGTCACGGTTATTTTTCGGTTTATGGGGCTGAATCCTCAAAACTGTCACCAAACTAGGTGGAGAGCTTCTGGCATGGACTACTCTTTATTTTCAAAGCACCCCCTTGCCGAGTTCTTCTTGAATTTCTGTGGATAGTTTTCCACAAAAGGAGACGACATGAATACCCAATTAGCCGCCAACACAAAATCAGATTACGTTGTTGCAAAATTTGGTGGCACCAGTGTAGCTAATTTTGATGCTATGAGCCGCTGTGCAGAAATTGTATGCGCGGATAATCAAGTACGTATTGTTGCTGTTAGTGCCAGTGCGGGCGTTACTAACCATTTAGTTGCATTGTGTAAACGTGATTTGAGCGCGGCTGAGCGCGATGAACACATCACGGGTGTTATTGCTATTCAAGAGAATATTTTAGCTGAGCTATCGCTTGATGCCGATTTAGCTCATGGCTTTAATGAGACTTTAAGAGCATTTCAGGTACTTGCTACTGAAGGGATTAAATCAGCGGCAGAGCAAGACGAGCTGCTAAGTTTTGGTGAGCGCTTATCATCGTATTTATTTACGCAAGTGTTGCGTGGCCAGGGTTTAGATGCGGTGCGATTTGATGTGCGTAAAGTATTAAAAACAGATAGCCAATTCGCTAAAGCCACTCCAAACATTGCTGCAACAGCTGCTGCTGCAAAAAAACATTTAGTGCCATTGTTAGCTGAGCAAGTTGTAGTAACACAAGGGTTTATTGGCAGTGATGAATATAACCAAACAACTACTTTAGGCCGTGGCGGCTCAGATTACAGTGCGGCATTACTGGCTGAAGCAATCAACGCAAAGAGTGTGCATATTTGGACGGATGTGGTGGGTATTTTCAGTACTGATCCGCGTTTATGTGTAAAAGCTACACCTATTGCAAGGCTTAGCTTTGATGAAGCCGCTGAAATGGCTACCTTTGGGGCAAAAGTGCTGCATCCAGCTACTATTTTACCGGCAAGCCGCAGCCATATTAGTGTGTTTGTAGGTTCAAGCCGTGAGCCACAATTAGGCGGCACATGGATTGAAAAAGAAAAGTCAGAGCAGCCAGGTATCCGAGCAGTCACGCAGCGTAAAAACCAAATTCTTTTAACGGTTAAAAGCCCAGAAATGCTTCTTGCGAGTGGTTTCTTAGCGCGTGTATTTACTATCTTAAGTGAATTTAATATTTCGGTTGATTTGGTTACTACCTCAGAGATCAGTGTTGCAATCACGTTAGATAACGCACCGAATGCATCACGTCCTGAGCTGGATCAAGCTTGTTTAGATAAGCTTTCTGAGTTTTGTCATGTGTCGGTTGAGAATAACTTAACGCTGGTGGCTCTAATTGGCTCTGAGATTCAACTGCGACAACAAGAGACCAACTTAATGCAAGTATTGAGTGATTTTAATATTCGTTTAATTTGTCATGGTGCAAGTAAACATAACCTGTGCTTTTTGGTGGAGCAGAGCGAGTCTGACCTTGTTGTTCAAGCTATTCATAGTCGATTATTAGAAAGCCAAGTCGCGGCATAGGTCGTTAAAGTTAATAAAAGAGCACTGCCAGTCAGTGCTTTTTTGTGCCACCACGCTTATGTCAAAATCATTCAGTGTGTTACTTGAGGCCGTGAGGTTATGTTTTTCGATTTCAGTAAACACATTCGGGCTCAAAAGTTTAGCGATAGGTTGCGATGTTGCTTTGGCAAGCGCTTCTTTTAGTGTCCAAATTCTAAAAAAACATCCAGCTTGCTCATTTATATCGCTAAAGCCACTTATTAAATTAACTTCATTGCGATCGTAAAAATGTTTGGCGAGCTTCACAAAAGGGCGTGTTTTCGAACAGTGTTCGATATCAAAACCAAATTGATCTTGCTCGGGGTTAAGCGCTGCACCAATAAAACCACGGGAATGTGATAAGCAAGCCCAAATTGGTTCACTTAAAGGCGAGTGAAGCTTCAATTTGTTGTCTACGTCATCAAATTGGCTCGAAATTGCGCAAAGTGGTGTGTTTTTAAGTAAAGGATTGCTGCGTTTTAATAAATACTTAAGCACTAAGCGCGTGGCAATATACTCTTGCTTAGCGGCTGGCATTTTGCGCTTTGTAAGTACACTAAGCTCGAATTCACTGAGTAACCTTTCAATGGGCAGGGAGCTGATATTGATACGTGAAGCATCCATAAGTACAACTTGTTTATCAGTTGAACTTAGCCCTGAATCAATTTTTAAGGTGTTAGAAAAATAGTGACTGCTCATGGTTTGTGGCTTTTACGAAACCCTACAATTAGATTTGTTTATTTTTACAGCAAATGCTCTTGTATGGGCACGAACAAACGCAAATTGTTTACGCAGTTGACTGTAATTATGGTTTAATGAGGAAAAATAATAACAGAAATGTAGATGTATGGCACAAGTTCGTGATGGCTTCCAAAGTCGTATTGGTTTTGTACTTGCCGCTTCTGGTGCGGCAGTAGGTTTAGGTAATATTTGGGGGTTCCCAACGCAGGCGGCAAACCATGGCGGCGGTGCATTTTTACTTGTTTATTTTATCGTTATTTTCTTATTAGCACTTCCAGCTTTGTATACTGAGCTGTATTTAGGCCACCAAGCGCAGGCAAACCCAGTTAAAGCGCTATCAAGTGCATGGCAAGACACCGCACCCAAAGTGGGAGCTGCAGCTGGTTATATAGGCTTGTTTGGCGCTGTTGTGATGCTGAGCTTTTATTCAATCGTTGCTGGTTGGATGCTCGCGTACGCACTCGAGCCAATTGCCAACTTTTTTGGTCTGACTGAGTTAAGTCACTTTTTACACAGTGATTCAATGGCACGCAACTTTGTGTTTACGCCATTGATGCTTATTCTAACCGCAAGCATTATTTTAAAAGGGGTTAAATCAGGTATCGAAACTTGGTCACGCCGCTTAATGCCATTATTGCTAGTGTTATTAGTGGCGTTAATTGGCTACATAGGCACTCTTGACGGTGCAATGGATGGTTTTGCTGCTTATTTAGTGCCTGACTTTAGCCAAATTCTTGATGCGAACCTAATTATTGCTGCAATGGGGCAAGCGTTCTTTTCATTGTCGCTAGGCGTCGGCTGTATGATGGTATACGGCTCATATTTAAAGCCTGATGCGAACTTACCAAAACTAACAGGCACCGTTGCATTACTTGATACGGGTGTGGCATTTTTAGCGGGTTTATTGATTATTCCGGCTATTTTTGTTGCCCAGCATAACGGCGTAGAAGTGTTTAGCGGTGGTAAGTTGGTAGGCGAAGGACAGTTGATTTTTGCTATTTTACCTGAGCTATTTAGCACCATGGGACAAGTAGGCTTAGTGGTTGGTTTATTATTTTTTGTGTTGATGTCGATTGCATCGGTGACTTCAACCATTTCATCAACCGAAATTCCAGTCGCATTTTTAGTTGAAAACCATAGTATTGAGCGTAAACAAGCAACCTTATTTGTTACCTTAGTGGTGTTTATTGCTTCATCGCTGATCATCCTTAACTTTGATTGGTTATTTGGCTTAGTGATTATGGTACTAACGCAGTACCAATTACCCTTGATGGGACTATTTTATTTTATTACCGTTGGCTGGTTATGGCAGCGTGGAAATAAATTGCATCAAGTATCGAGTGGCCCACATTATTGGTTTGCTCAGTACATTCGCTTTGTGTGCCCGTTATTGATGACGGCGGTATTTGTGAACGTGGCGTTGTTGCAATAAAGTATCGAGTTGCAAGTTAATAAGTAAAAAGGCGTGGGGTTTAAATCTCACGCCTTTTTTAATTTAAGGTGCTTTTGCCTTATATAACTTCGTTAGTTAATGGTAAACCTTGGCTAAGTTCGTTGGCGCTTTGTAGTGTAGTGCAAGCAATTTCGCTAAGCGCTTCTTGAGTGAAAAAACCTTGGTGCCCAGTAACAAGCACGTTTGGAAAACTAACCAAGCGAGAAAAAATGTCATCCTGCATGATTTCTTCGCGATGATCTTTAAAGAAAAGCTCTGACTCTTGCTCATAAACATCAAGTCCTAGGTGACCGAGTTTTTTGGACTTAAGTGCTTGAATACATGCTTGTGTATCGAGCAGTGCACCACGAGAGGTGTTAATCAGCATGACACCGTCTTTCATTTTTTCAAATGCTTTGGCATCAATTAAGTGATGAGTATGTTCGTTTAGTGGGCAATGCAAAGAAATTACATCACTTTGCGTGAGCAGTGTATCTAAGTCGCAAAGTGTGTAATCGCCTTTTTTAGCGACAGGATCGCACACCAACACTTTTGCACCGAAACCATTTAATATATTCACTAATGCTAAGCCGATTTTACCGCAACCTATAATACCAATGGTTTTTTGAAACAGGTTAAAACCCAACAGGCCATTTAAGTCAAAATTTCCTTCGCGTACTCGGTTAAAGGCTTTATGAGTTTTTCGGTTGAGTGTTAGCATAAGTGCTACACAATGCTCAGCAACGGCCTCAGGGCTATAAGCTGGGACACGACAAACCTTGATGTTGTGCTCTTTTGCGGCTGCTAAATCAACATTATTAAAACCCGCACAACGTAATAATATGGCTTTAATACCTAAAGTGGCCATATTGGCTATGACATCTTTATCGACAGTGTCGTTTACAAATACGCACACTGCATCAAAACCATGGCATAAAGGTGTTGTGGTACTGTTGAGAGATTGCTCAAAATAACTGAGCGAAACCGAATCAGCGTATTCAGTTAGATTCCTTTCAAAAAACGGTTGTTCATACTTTTGCGCACTGAATAAGGCCAGTTTCATCATTTAAATTACTCTCTATCACCATTTTGAGGGCTTCAGGTTTAGTGCGCGGGGCATATCGCGCAACAAGTTGACCCTCTGAGTTTATAAGAAATTTGGTGAAATTCCATTTAATTGCGCGGTTTTGCGCAATTCCGCGGGTATGGCATTTTAAATAATTAAATAACGGATGCGCCTCAGGCCCATTGACTAATACTTTATTAAAAATAGGAAAGCTAACATCAAAATGCTGTTGGTAAAAAGTCTGTAGCTCCTGCCCATCTAACGGCTCGTTATGACCAAACTGATTACAGGCGAAAGCAAGCACTGTAAATCCGCGCCCTTGATACTCATTATAGAGTTTTTCAAGGCTGGCCATTTGCATTGAAAAGTTACATTTACTGGCGGTATTTACGATAAGTGCTGTTCTTCCTTTTAACGATTCAAGGCTGAAATTTTCACCGGATGTAAGCTGGGCATTGAAACGATATATACTATCCATGTTTTACCTGTGTGTTTTTAAACGATTTAAATGAACTTTTTTTCATTCGCTTTTTAGTTATTCGATTGAGATAATGAAATTGTTACTAATTTATCACTCAAATAGGTCAGTTTTATGTCAATGAAAGTCGCCTTCATCGGATTAGGTGTAATGGGTTACCCTATGGCAGGTCACCTTGCCAACGCAGGTCACAACGTGACCGTTTACAACCGCACTACAGCAAAAGCGCAAAAGTGGGCTTCAGAGTATCAAGGGCAATATGCTCAAACGCCTAGTGAAGCTGCAAAAGGCGCTGAAATTGTATTTATGTGTGTGGGTAATGATGATGACCTACGGTCAGTTGTTTATGGCGACAAGGGTGTGCTTGCGGGCATGGAGTCTGGGAGCTATTTAGTTGACCATACAACGACTTCGGCCGAGGTAGCGCGCGAAGTGGCGACTCAAGCGAAACTACAAGGTGTTGCCTTTTTAGATGCGCCAGTTTCTGGCGGTCAAGCGGGAGCAGAGAATGGTGTATTAACCGTGATGGTCGGTGGCGACGAGACTGATTTTAATGTTGTTCAGCCTGTTATGGCTGCCTTTAGCCGCTTTAGCCAATTATTAGGTGAAGTAGGCTCTGGCCAGCTTTGTAAAATGGTTAATCAAATTTGCATTGCAGGTGTGGTACAAGGTTTAGCGGAAGGCTTGCACTTTGCTAAACAAGCGGGTCTCGATGGTGAAAAAGTGATCGAAACTATTTCAAAAGGTGCTGCAGGCTCATGGCAGATGGAAAACCGCTACAAAACTATGTGGGCGGGTGAGTACGAGTTTGGGTTTGCTGTTGATTGGATGCGTAAAGATTTAGGCATTGCGCTTGATGAGGCAAAGGCAAACGGCGCAACCTTGCCGATGACAGCCACGGTTGATCAATACTATGCTGATGTACAAGCGTTAGGTGGCGGCCGCTACGACACCTCAAGCTTGTTGGCACGTATTGAAGCGTTACATAAAAAGTAACGTGATATTGTTTATAAAAAACGCGACAAAATGTCGTGTTTTTTATTACATGCTTTGTGCGTAATTGTACAACGCTTTTAAAATATGCAGGTTTTTTTCGTTATCATCATTTTCATGAGCAAGGTTTTCAAGGGTGATCATAAAATCTTGCGCACTAATTGATGGACTATCTTCACCGTGCATGAGCTTGTTTTGACAGTATTGACGCCATGTAGCCAGCTCATCTTGGCTAAGAGTTTGTGGCCAGTTTCGAGCGCGGTATCTAAATAGTAAGGTGGCAAACTTTTTGTCATCGAAATTAAGCTGCATCGAGGCTAATTGCTCGGGACTTGCATCGCGAATAATGGCAAACTTGGCTTTATCTGCATTGCTCGTAAAGCCATCATAAAGTTGGTAGTCAGGGTTTTGGTTTTCACTAAAATCACGCTGCTCATTAAAGACCTCGGTTACTTTGTCGCGAAGTTCAGTATTCGCTTTTAAGATAGCCAAGTTTTGTAGGCACTTTTCGCGATCAATGCCTAAACGCGCTGCGTTTTCAGGTAACAAGGTTTTTGCTGGCGCAAGAATAGGGCATTTATTTAGGTGTACGAGCTTTAAGCCTACCGGTGCTTCGTCTTCACCAAGGTCACTGTGTTTGGTATAAAGCCGAGTGCGTAACTCCTCGACCGACAAATCTAATAACACCTGTGGATCTTCAGTTAAGTTAAAGCAAATAATGGCATTTTTGTTCACCGGATGAAAGCTCATAGGTGCAATCCAGCTAGTGCAACCTTGGCTTGCAGGGATGCGTGATGAGGTATGCACCAGTGGTGTCATGTTAAATACATCGACTAAATCAGCGAGCGCTTTTTTAGAACGTAAGCCGAAGAAAAACTGATAAAGCTTAGGCTGTTTTTCTTTTATAAGTTTCGCAAGCGCAATCGTTGCTGTTACATCACTCAATGCATCGTGAGCTGCGGCATGTTCTATGCCATTGGCAACGGTTAAGTGCTCTAGTTTAAAACTAGGCGTGCCGTCTTCTTTAAGCGGCCATTCAATACCCTCAGGGCGCAGTGCGTAACATGCACGTACTAAATCAATAATATCCCAGCGGCTGTTGTTATTTTTGTACTCACGCTCGTATGGGTCGTAAAAGTTACGGTATAGACTATAACGGGTTACTTCATCATCAAAGCGAATACTGTTGTAACCCGCTACACAGGTATTAGGTTGGCTAAACTCGGTATGAATTTTTGCCATAAACTCAGCTTCAGGCAGCCCTTTTTGCATTGCAATTTGTGGCGTGATACCTGTGATCAAACAGGCTTCTGGATGCGGTAAGTAATCTGCCGCGGGTTTGCAATATTCAATTAACGGTTCACCAATAATATTTAAATCTAGATCAGTGCGGATACCTGCAAACTGACTTGGGCGATCTTTTTGCGGGCTAGCCCCAAAAGTCTCGTAGTCGTGCCAGTAGATTGTTGGTTGGTTTTCGTAGTATTTTGGTTCACTCATTCTGTCTCTTAGCCCTTTAAAATCATAGGTTTTGGCTGTTTTGTTCTTTTTTGTTATCTATTCGAATACGTTACAATATCTGCATGGTGTGTATAAATTTTTTGCTAAGTGTGTATAAAGTATTAAATGGTAATCAGCGACACTAAATTAAGAAAGCTGCTATATAAAAACCAAACACCACAAGTATTATCGCATAGAGATAGTTTGAGTGTAAGGGTATCAGCTAAAGGTGTAATTACTTGGCAGTATCGTTGCCGAGTTGATGGAAAACAAGTAATTATATCGTTAGGTCGATATCCTAGGCTGAGCATTAAAGAAGCGCAAGAATACATATCTTTATTTCAGAACTGGCTAAGTAAAAAGAAAGATCCTCGTAGAGAGCCTAAGTTAATGTAAAGAGCCTACCGACATTAGCAAATATTCATTTGAATGGGTCAAATATTTTGACATGGTAAAACTCAAAGGGACTGCTAATCAGCAGGAACAATGCTAACACGCTTAAAATCAATTTTAGGTTGGGCTGAAAAGCGTGGCTTAGTAAAGCCTTTTAATCCGGTGTTAAATTTAAATGTAAATGATATAGGTGAACAGGCGAGTGTCGGTCAACGCGTTTTACAGATAGATGAAATAGCTAAACTTTGGTTTCATATTGAATCAACTAGAGCAACCCTTGCAACTAAGTCTTGTTTGCAGCTTATATTCATAACAGGGGGCCCGTCAGTCTGAGGTTCGCTTAGCTAAGTAGGAGCATTCTGATTTTGAAAATGATGTTTGGACGGTACCACCTGGAAATTCAAAAACAAATTAAAAAAGCTATAAGGCGCCCAACTTCTAACTTGATGAAAGAAATCCTGAACAGGCTTTCAACAGTTTACGGGAACTTTGAATACATGATACTAGGCAGTAACCCACGTAAACCGATGATCACACATAGCATTAACCGCTATTGTTGTCGTGTTTGGGAGCACTTATTTGAAAAATACAACATGGCTAAATTTATACCACATGATGCGCGCAGATCATTATCCACATTACTCCGTGAGCATGGTGTTGCGCCACATGTAACAGAAAAGATGCTCGGACATACAATGCGTGGAGTAATGGCAATGTATAACAAGCATGACTGGATGAAAGAATAGGCAGAAGAATATGAGTTATATTGCCAGCTTGTAGATAAAGCAATAGAAATTGAACTTGCTGAAAGTTAGCTAGCATGAAAGAGTCGTATCTTTTTGCAATACATTATTGAGTGTTGCTTTTATAAAATAATACGAATTGCTTACTTCTTGTTTACAAAGGTAAATGTTGCTGGAATTATAGGAAGAGTAATTTAACTGGTCTTTATATGGGTTTTAAAGAATTAAATGAAAATACAAATTTTGGGTATATCATTATTTTTATTAACGGCATGCGCTACTACATCAACGGGGCCAACTCCAGCTGGTGATAATAAGTATGTTATGTCACGCCAAGAGGGAGCATTCCCTACTGGTGATGAACCTCTCCTCCAAGATGTTTTACAAGAGGCGAATCGGTTTTGTGAGAGTCTCAGCAAGAAGATGGAATTACTCAACTCAACCGAGAATTCTGGACCGTTTGTTATGGGTAATTACCCAAGAGCAACTATTACATTTAAATGTGAATGATATTGTTGGTGTATGTGCGTTGAAAACTAAATAATAATGGGTGGACTAACTTTAGTTAGCCGTTATTTCGTATTATGCAAACTATTGTGTATTCATTTTTTAATATGTGCTAACCCTATCGCTCGTTTTTGTCCTGAGACAAAGTTAGAAACACTGCATTTTAGTAGTATTGGCAATTCGTTAAGAAGTTTGTTACAAATGAGTCATTCAGAAAAGCGAGCGACGCTGTGGTAGAAAAACGCGCGATTAGCTCGCTATAAACATGTTAGGTTACAAGGAAAGTCAGGTGAATGAGTTACCTTATACTAAAGAGCTGTTAACCATCGCTCTTACAGCGTTATTTAGTTTTGCGATATCGTACGCTTTTTTTAAAAGACAAAATATTTTAGAGAAAAGTAAAATACTGCATGATACTGCTTCTGTTACGGTTATTAAGTATATAGATGAACTAATACTAATACTCTCTGAATTATCGTATACATCGAATAAAGCTGATGAAGATAAAGTAAGAGCAAACCTTATTGATACAATTAAAAAGCATCAAGATATTACAACAACAAGATTACTTTTAATTGAAGATGAGAAATTAGTTAACGACTTTGACTTGTTTTTAAATGCATGTTCAGTATATAGCCAGCGAACAGGATTCTCAATGGCTAATGATTTGCCTGTTACTTTTATTACTGTTCCAGCAAGTACTGTTTTAAAAAAGTTATTATAAAATGTTATAACCTAATACATATGAGCCTAAACTCTGCCAATAGGTACTAGTATTTTATTTGACCTTTTTTATATGGTGACGGTCAATTCTAAATCAATAAACAAATTCGTTTACTTCGTCTGTCAATTTGGCTGTTAAGCAAGTAGCTTACGGCAAACACATGTAGGGCTCTCTTTTTGCGATCTTATCGCCGCTAGGTTTTTCTCATATCTTTTTGAAGTTGCTGGAGCGCTAGACATTCATTGGTTGACCTATTTATGGCACTGGACTTCCCCTGAACAACTAGACATCTAGGACTCTTGTTAATTTATTTTCATTAAGCAAAATCATAAGGAACTTGATTATGCATCACCAATCCAATTTTATATCACCTTGCTCTTTTTAGACTTGGCCGCAAAACAAAAGCTAAGTTCGACTATATTCACACTACACCTACCTTAATTGTCAGAATTATGGCGCTGAGCTTTAATGGCTAATAGATAAAAGGCTGACCTTCGGATAAAAGGGTAGGTGGAGTGAGTGTTTTTTGTTCTCAATAAGCTTGTAAAACAACCAGTAGGTTGTTTTTTATGCTTATATAGGTAGCTGAGCGAATAGTTTTTATTCAAAACTATGTAATGGCTCAAAATTTGCTTGTAAATCGCATCTTTATTTATACCTAAATATGAAGGAACAAAAAAATGACTTTATCTACTTTATTACTATCTACCTTATCTTCAACTGCTTTACCTGCACAGTCTTTTGATACAACTAAACTTCAAGGTAGCGGTGGGATTGTTATATTAGTACCAAAAAAAGAAAGATTACAAGGTTCAGGTGGAATCGTTATATTAGTACCAAAAAAGAAAGAAAACTAAGCACTTATAAGATAAAGCCAGCTCAAATGCTGGCTTTATCTTATCTTTAGGATTATGATTATGCACATCATTTATAGGATGTGCCATGCAATATTTAGTTGATTTATATAATGAATTACTTGTGGCTACAGCTGCACACAAAGCTTTTTCAGTTCAAGTGATTATTGCGCTTTGTTATACAGCAGCTCTTGTAAATTCATTTTACCGTGCTTACAAACACAAAGAGTGTTTTAGTGATTTTCTCTCAATAGCAGTAGTTTCATCAAAATATTTGGTTACTTCACTCCTTATGGAAAAGGTTTTACTTTTCATATCTAATGGTGGCAGTGGCGAATTTGCTCAAAATATCTATCTCGCATTAGCGGCGTTTAATGTTTTAAGTGTGATCGTGTTGTATAAATTACATACAAAATTTAGTTACGTTTTGGGCGAGTTATTTTTTTGCATAATGAAGCTTACATTACTACTTGCATCAGCCCACTTTATCTTATGGTTTAAACTTGTAGTGCTGTTTATTCAAGAAGAGCACGCTTACATACACTACATTTACAGCTTTATCGTATTATACGTAAGTATCGCACTTGCAATTGTGATGCTTTTTCCTCGCTTGCTTAAAACTAAGCTAAAGGTTTTAGTCAGTCCGAGCTGGCCCTGATAGATAAATATGTATAAATGATAACTTTGTTATATATCAGCTTTCTACTTTCATTTATAATGCTTTTTACTGATATGTTGAAAGCTAACTTTGGGTGTATAGTAACATTCAGTTTACCGAGGGACCGTAATGCTTGAACTTATATACATAGCCATTGCCGTTTTAGCCATCATGCTGGTTGCCAGTATTTGGTTAATTTCGCGTAAGGGCATTTTTGAAGATCAGATAAGAACAAAGTCTGTTGAAGCTGTTTGGTGTACCATTCAAGCTGAGAATGAAACAGACCTAAACCGTGCTATTAAACTTTTTAATAAAGCTGAGCAACTCAAAGGCGAAATTGCGGGGCTGATTGGTCAGTCGCCAGACTTAGAGCAATTGTCATTGGCGGATAGCTGCTGCAATTTGGCAGATAAAGAGCTGAAAGACATGTCGTTAGGCGAGTTACAGCGATATTATGATCAGCAAAATAACATCGCTAATATCTATAACGAGTTATACAAAGGTAGAAATTAAAAGCCAGATTATTTGATCTGGCTTTGTATTTTGATTTCGTTTTCTATTTGCTTAACTTGAATTTTTGCTAATTGGTTAAGCGCTTCTTGTGTTTGATTATCACCTTTTATCAATCCTGCTGTTGATAACTTTTTAATGCTTTTAATAATGCCATTATTAACCGCTTGTAATAAATCACCATCCAGCGTCATCGTATTTTGGTTATGACCATTTAATACAAAATCAAAACTTGTGTCTGTCATTTTACATGCGGTATCAATGACTTCGTAGGGTGGAGTTGCACTGTCAATGCAGTGATCGCAAAACCCAGATTTTAATGATAAGTAGTGTTCCAATTCAGTATTATTTTTCACTTCACATAGCTTACATAAGCGTTGAAAAATCTCGCTTATGCGCTGCTGCTCAGTGTTGAGTTTATAATTGAACATGGCAGCTCCTTGCTTGTTTTTGCCTATCTTAAACGACTTTTAACTAAATCGCATTGATAAAGCGATGATTGAACTTACTTTTTTACGAAACAAACAATGCTATTTGATGATATAACCCTATTCCGACTAGTACATTAAACGGAAACGTAACCCCTAAAGAACTAAGCATTGCTAAGCCGATATCAGCATCTGGAATCGCTGCTTTTATTGCTGCTGGCGCTGCTATGTAAGAAGCACTCGCAACTAGGCTACCTAATATAACAATGGATCCTAGCTCGAGCTGCAAAGCGGTGGCGACAAAAACACCTATTGCACCTAGTAGGTTAGGGGTTATGATAGCGAATAGCGCTAATCGCCATTGATGCCAAGGGATTGGGCGTAAAGTTTGCGCTGCCATTAAACCCATTTCAAGTAAGAATAGCGCCAGTACTACTTTGAAGCTGTTAGTTAATAAGCTTGTAACTTGGCTTCCTTCTTGGGTGCCGTACATCATACCAATGATCACGCCGCCGACGAGCAATATCACGCTTTTGTTGGTGAGAGTTTCATGCCATAGGGCTTTAAGTGATAAGTTTTGCCCAGAGCCATTACCTAAGCGGCGATAAAGTAATAAACCAACGATGATGGCAGGTAACTCAAGCATCACTAAATAGAGTGTTACTTCTGCACCTACATTTAACGAATTAGACTCGGCATAGGCCAATGCAACAGCGAATGTACCGGCACTTACTGAGCCGTAATGCGCAGCAATACTTGCGCTATTTGCGATTGATAAATTAAGTACATATTTTAAAACAGGGAAAAGCAGTAACGGAATACAAGCGCCAAGTAGTAATACAGAGCCCATTTCAGGTAGCAATTGCCAATGTAAATTGCCATGTAATACCATTCCACCTTTTAGGCCTATAGTCAGCATGAGTAATAAACTCAATGTTTCGTAGGTTGCTTGGGGAATTTTTAAATCCGACCTTAATAAGCCAGCGATGACACCTAAAACAAAAAACATTACAACAATATCAGGCACTTTGTTCTCCTCTTAGTTAAAGGCCGCTATTCTAGATAAAAATTGATATAGAAAATAATTAAATAGTTGATATCATCATATAGGTGATTATCTATAGGTGGTGTATGGATCTAAGGCATATCTCTTTTCGTTTATTAGAAGTGTTTATGTGTGTTGTTAAAACACGCTCGATTAGTGAAACGGCAAGGCAATTATACTTAACGCAACCTACGGTATCGCAGCAAATAAAACGCTTACAAGAAACAGTCAATGAGCCATTAATTGTTGTTAACCAACAGCGTATACATGTGACAGAAGCGGGCTTTGCACTTTTTCAGACATGCCAGCAAGTGTTTGGGCACTTTGATGATTACCGAGACTACTTAGCCGAGCTCAGAGGGGGGGAGCGTGGTCAATGCAAGATTGCCATCGTGAATACTGCGCAATATATTCTACCTAAGCTATTGGGCCCTTATAGTAATTTACATCCGCACGTTGAATTACCGCTTGAAATTGGTAATCGTGCTGAGGTGTTAGCTCGTTTTGAAAGAGGGGAAGATGATATTTATGTTTTCAGTCATCCGCCTTCGTTGGAGCACGCAAAAGCTGCGCGTTTTTTACAAAATCCACTGGTCTTTATTGCGCCAAAAAACCATCACCTTGCTTTGCAAAAAAATGTAAATCTAAAAGCGTTAGTAACGGAGCGTTTTTTATTACGAGAACCAGGCTCTGCTACGCGTATGTTATTTGAAAGTGAACTACAAAGTAGGGGCTTTGTATTAAGTAACACTGTGCAGATGGCAAGCAATGAAGCTATTCGTGTATCGGTTGGCTCGGGTATGGGCTTGGGGGTTGTTTCTCGGCATGTTTTACCTGCGCATGACACTTCGTTTTGCATCCTTAATGTGGCCGATGTTCAGATTGCAAGTCATTGGTATTTTGTTGTTAGAACTGACCGGCACTTATCGCACGCTGCAAGAAGCTTTTTAAAGTTTGCTGAGTTAAATTTAGAGCAATGCTTAGATAAAGCTTGGATAACAAATGAATTAAGTACGCTTAACGACAGCCTTGGTTATTAATAAAGCTAAAAGGCCATCATGACCACTTGGTTGCGGCCATTACTTTTGGCTTTATAAAGCCCTTTGTCTGCTTGGGCGAGTAATTCGTTAATGTTATTGCTGCCAGATTTGTGTGTAATTATTCCAACGCTAATCGATAGCTTTATTTCGTGCTGCTGATGTATAAACGTTTCACTATTAATCGCTACACGTATGCGCTCAGACAATGCTTGGCCTTTTTGTAAACTGGTGTTGGTGAGCAGTACGGCAAATTCTTCGCCTCCTATTCGTGCGATAAGATCGCCTTCCCTAAGTTGCGATTTAATTTTATTGGCAACCCATTTTAATGCTTCATCGCCAGTATCATGACCATATTGATCGTTCACTTTTTTAAAAAAGTCGATATCGATCATCAGTGCACAGAGTTCGGTTAAGTTATTGTTGGCTTGTTCTAAATAGTTATTGCTAATAGTTAAAAACGCGCGTCTGTTTAGTAAGCCTGTTAGCGGGTCTCTATTGGCCAAGTCACTTAAAATTTGCTCAGACTCTAAAAACATAAGTAAGGGCCAAATCATCGCCGTTAGTGTGGTTATCACAATATGACTCAGTAAGATGATGGCGAGTATTTGTGAGAAATCGAAAGTAAATATATTAAGTCCATCTATGACTAATAGCCCTAGCTGTAAGAGCATAATGCAAGCATGCAAAACAAAACATAGCTGTAACAGGACCAGGTGAATAATGTGCTCGACATTGAGTTTTCTTAGTGCATAAGCCGCATAACTAAAACATGCAGCAATCACTGCTGTTGTTATAAGTTGATTAACTGAGTTGCTATACAAAGGTAATAATACGATTGCACTAGCGCCCAATAAATAAGCGCACAACTTTAACTTTTGTTTTTCGGATTGCGTATACGCATGTATACCCAAAATAGCTGCTAACGGAGCTGAAATTATGAGTAAGTCTGCTATGTAATGGGTGATAAATGGCAGATCTACAAAGAGCCTTAAAGAGGCTGTAATTTGCGCTAACACAAAAATTAGGCATGAGCTTCCCCAGTACAAATAGCTAGACTGCTTTCTTAAAAAGTACAAAGACAGTAAAAAAGCACCAATTATTAGGTTCAATAAAATTGAGATACTAATAATGGTGGGTAGGTGCACCATATATAATCCTAAACTCACACATTTTTGTTTTCACATTAATTATTATGTATTAGTTGAGTTATGGCAATACGCATTTAGTTCTTACAATTTTAGACTTTCCAGTGCTGGTTTAAGGGTTGGATAATGAAAACGGTAATTATGTGCGAGCACTTTTTTGGGAAGTACGAATTGCCCATGTAGTAGTAGGTCTGACATTTCACCCATCATCAACTTTAATACCCAACCAGGCATTCTAAGCATTGCTGGTCGCGACAGTACACTGCCTAAGGTTTGGCTAAACACGTTATTACTTACGGGGTCGGGAGCGGTTGCGTTAACAGGGCCATGAATGTCTTCGTGTGTGAGTATAAATAAAATAAGCTGGATCATGTCATCAATGTGTATCCACGACATACCTTGCTGCCCATGACCGAGTGGCCCACCTAAGCCAAACTTGAATGCGGGTAGCATTTTTGACAAGGCGCCGCCTTGTTTAGCAAGCACGATGCCGGTTCTTAACAGGCATACTCGTGTTTTCTCTGATTCTGCTTTTGTAGCTGCACGCTCCCAATCACGGCACAGCACATGACTAAACTCAGGGTAGATATCATTAAATTCTTCATCAATATGATTATCATTTTGACGGCCGTAAAAACCAATTGCACTACCAGATATAAAAGTATGAGGAGGTGACTCACAGCGATTAATAGCTTTGCTAATTTGCTGTGTTAGATTGACTCGACTCTCAAAAAGTGTGCGCTTTTGTGATTCACTCCAGCGTTTATTTACAATAGGCTCACCCGCTAAATTTATCACCGCATCGATGTCTTCAAAGTCGACTTCATCGAGTGTCTGTACAGCATGTACTTGATGTGTAAGCAGCACATTTGCTTGAATTGGATTACGACTAAGTACAGTTACTTTATGATGATTAAGTAAAAAAGGGCACAAGTGTTTACCAATTAATCCCGTTCCACCGGTTAACAAAATATGCATAGCGATACCCTTTTTATAAATATGCGTGTATGTTTTTTATACATAGCACGTCTGCTTTTTGCAAATTTATACGTAAAATGACATATTTACGTTCAGTTTTCATCGTTAGATTGGTAGAAAAAATAGGTTTTATTAGCTGTTGTTTTCGCTTTGTACATTGCTGTGTCAGCATTTTTTATTAATTGTAGTGCATCACAACTATGATCTGGAGCGATTGATACCCCAATACTTAAAGAAACTTCAATACGCTGATTTGCGACTTCAAATGGTAATTTAAATTGCGCAATTAAATGAGCGATCATCGCTTCAACATAGGATGTCTTGGCTGTGTTATGCATAATAACGATAAATTCATCTCCGCCGTAGCGGTATATATCATCGTCTGCACGGGTTGATGAACTGATCCGCTTTGCCGTTTCTTTTAAGATATCATCACCCACTGCATGACCGTAATGATCATTTAATTCTTTAAACTTATTTATATCAATAAAAATAACAGCGACCTTACTATCTTCAGTACACAAATTGATAGCATCAATGAGTTGTGACTCTAGTTCTGTACGATTAAGTAATCCTGTTAAATGATCGTGATTAGCTTGGAAGGTGAGCTTTGTCGTTTTTTTATGAATGATCTGGCTCATTCGGTAAAACCGTTTAAGTAAGTAGCTAATTTCATCATGGGCAGTGTAATGTGTAGTATCTGGTTTCTCTCCTCGCTCGAGCTTCTCAGTATTGGTAATTAATAGGTTAAGCGGTTTAAATAACTTATTTCTTATATACACAGCACACAAAACGGAAAGCAAAATAAATAGCGGGATCTGGATAGAAAGAGGTGATTACTTTTCTGTTATGCCTAAACTCTTTTCGTTCGATATCGAGGCGCTGTCTTTCGTCATCTTGAAAAGTGCTTATTTTTTCACTTAGTTGATCCATTATTATTTTTCCCTGGTCACTTCGAACGACGGACATTGCTTTTTTGATTGAGGCATCGGTATTTTGTTGCGCAAGCTCTATTGTTAGTGCAAGTTCAGCAAATTTTTGCTCAACAAGTAAGCGAATGTCACTTAGTTGCTGTTGTTGTTTTTTATTATCAACAGTGAGGCTATTAAGTTCAGATAGTCGAAATTGGCTTTCTTTTATTCCAGAATAATAGGGGGCAAGATAACTTGCATCATGGGTGAGTAAATAGCCACGCTGGCCTGTTTCAGCACTAATTACATCATTATAAAGTAGCTCTGACTCATCAATAATTAAGTGGGTACGAGTAACAGCGTCAAGTTTTGAGCGGCCTTCTTGATCGAGATAAAACACGATGGAAGTATTTAGTAATAACACTAAAAACAGTGATGAGAGTAACAGAGTTAGCTTTAATTTTAGTGACATCAATAAGCCATAATAAAATGAAATGAGCTTTGTTAATGATAAAGTATTGATGATGTTAGAGAATAACGCCAATAAAAGTTTAGCTGAAGGATAAAAAGGCACCTAGGTGATGAACAAAAACAGATTTAGTGACTTTTAATTATAAAAACTAAGTATTTTTGATTGATTTGATGTGTGTTTTTCTATTTATTGGTATGCTGTTATCAAAATAAATCCAGAATTATTACCTAGGGAGTTAGGTTGAACTTTTTACGTCGATTTCATGATATTGTTTCTGATCAGACTCTTTGTTTTGAAGATAAAGTTCAG
The DNA here is from genome assembly GCF_001550155.1 of Pseudoalteromonas arabiensis. GTDB lineage: Bacteria > Pseudomonadota > Gammaproteobacteria > Enterobacterales > Alteromonadaceae > Pseudoalteromonas > Pseudoalteromonas arabiensis. Next base: position 594,258 of record NZ_LRUF01000021.1, on the reverse strand, counting down.
CACATCTTACGGTTTGGTTTAGATGTTTTTGCCCTCGATTTTGCTATTGTGAGTGAAGTCCGTGAACAGGTTTATACTGTATTGCATGTGGTGTCTCCCAATAATGAAATTGCCGTAGGTACTCAATTTGATTTAGAAAATACATACTGCTTACATACACTTAAGGCTAATAAAGCGTTATCATTTTATCATGCGTCAAAAACACATATCGCAGCACACCCTTGTTATATTAATTTTCAATTAGAGTCTTATATTGGTGCGCCTATTTATGTGGGAAATCAGGTTGTGGGTACGGTTAATTTTTCTGCTCCCCAGCCATCAGCACCTTTTACAAATGAAGCGCATGACTATGTTGAACTTTTTGCTCAATGGCTGGGCAGTGAATTTGCGCGAAATAATAATGCTCAAAAGCTTATCAAAAAGAATTACATGCTGGCTCAAGTTGAAGATGTTGCCAAAATCGGCTCTTGGGAATTTGATTTAATAACCAATCGTATTTATTGGAGTAAACAAACACGCATAATTCATGAAGTAGCAGAAGATTATACGCCCAACATAGAGACAGCGATTAATTTTTATAAGCAAGGTGAAAGCCGAAACGCGATTGAAAAAGCCGTGTCAGATGCGATAGAGTATGGCATTGATTGGCAAAACGAAGTTGAGCTTGTAACAGCGAAAGGTAAAACAATTTGGGTGTCGACCTTTGGTGAGGCTGAGTTTAATAATGGGCAATGTATTCGCCTAATTGGTACATTCCAAGATATCACTAAGGAAGTGCTACTACGCGAAGAGCTAAAACAGCAAAAGGCCGACGCTGAACGCATATTAAAAGACCGCAGTATCCTGCTTGCAAAAATAAGTCATGAATTGAGAACCCCCCTTAATGGTATTACAGGGATGCTGACAACCTTACTCTATGAAAAGTCAGAACAAAAGCGTGAAGAAAAGTTAAAAGTAGCATTGCGCAGTGCTGATATTTTATTGAATATTATTAATGAAGTACTGGATTTCACAAAAATAAATCATGGCGAGTTACAGTTAGAGCCAAGTCACTTCTTACTGAAAACCATTTTTATTGATTTAGTGTCGTTATATACCCCGTTGTTTGAACAAAAACAGCTTCGGTTTGATACAGACATTAATATTGATGATGAATGCTGGACGTTTTGCGACAACACGCGAATAACTCAAATAGTTTCAAATCTATTGAGTAATGCACTTAAGTTTACCGATGACGGTCATATTAGCATTAAAGCTACCACAACCTCAGAGCAAGATACTGTTGTACTTCACTTACAAGTAAGTGATACAGGGGTTGGTATGACAGAAACCTTTATGAAATCACTGTTTTCACCGTTCACGCAGGAAGTAAATAAAGAGCGCAAAAAAGGGGGCACAGGACTCGGGCTTGCTATTATAAAAGAGTTAATTGATTACATGGGTGGCACAATTAATGTGTCAAGTGAATATCAAAAAGGGAGCTGTTTTGATATTCGATTACCTTTGCAAAAAGGCACGCCACAAAATCAAAGTAACCATAGTGGCAGTGATGTTGATTTATCGTCATTAGCTTTATCGATACTGGTTGTTGATGATAACCAAATCAACCGTTTCGTGCTTTCGGCCTTTCTAGAAAAAATGGGTTTATCCGCTGATTTTGCCTGTGACGGCGTCGATGCAATTAATAAATGTAAGCAAAAACACTATAACTTAATTTTTATGGACTGTGTTATGCCATTGTTGGATGGCCTTGAAGCAACGCGCCAATTAAGAGAACTTGCTATATGTCCTACGGATAAAACCTATATTGTAGCCTTAACGGCAAATACCTCTGCTGATGATAAAGCATCATGTAAACAAGCGGGTATGGACATGTTTATTTCTAAACCCGTTAAAAACATATTCATTGAGCAAGCAATACTTGCTGCTAAAGAAAAGTTTGATTTATAAGTAAGTTACGGAATCTTGCTTTTAGGCTTATAAAATTCCACTTTCCTAATTATTTTATCTAACCTATACTGTGTTTATGTACAGTGTTTGTGGTTGTGTATGTTTGTTATTCCTATCTATATTGAAGCAGGTATTACGGGTTTTGAATCGCCTGCGGCAGAGTACAAAGAACTTGGCTTGTCGCTTGATGAGCTGCTTATTAAGCATCCCCATGCAACCTTTATAGGTTTAGCATCAGGTCACTCAATGGTAGATGCAAAAATCTTTGATAAAGACTTATTAATTGTTGATAGAAGCGTGGCTATCCAAAATGGCGACATTATTGTTGCCACTTACAATGGCAGCTTTGTGTGCAAAATTATTGATACCAATAAACGGCAATTATTATCAGCCTCAGACTTATATAAGCCCGTATCAATTTATGAAGACGACCAGTTTAAAGTTGAGGGAGTTGTAACTGCTTGCATACGAACATTTAAGAATAACAAAAGCGTAAACTCCTTATGTATGCGCTAGTTGATGCCGCCGCTTTTTACGCAAGCGCAGAGAAAGTGTTTGATCCCTCCATTCGCTATAAACCGGTTGTTGTCCTAACGAACAACGATGGCTGTATTTGCGCCGTTTGCCCAATCGCTAGAAAGCTAAATATTCCAAACTTTGCACCTTATTTTAAAGTGAAAAACTTTTTAGCTAAAAATAATGTAGTGGTGCGTTCCTCAAACTATGAATTATATGCCGATCTAAGTGAGCGTATGATGACTGTGATAAGCCGGTTTAGCGATACGCACCATGTTTATTCGATAGACGAGTCATTTTTAAAGTTTACAGGGTTTAGCAGCCTGATTACTGATTGGCATGCTTATGGTCAGCAAATAAGGCGCACAGTATGGCGAGAAACAAGCTTGCCTGTTGGGGTCGGGTTTGGCACAACGCCAACATTAGCTAAAGCTGCAAATTATGCGGCTAAAAAACTACCTGGTTTTAAAGGTGTGGCTGTTATTAATGACGAGACTTCACGTAAACACATACTCAGCCAAATGGATGTAAGGCATGTATGGGGAGTCGGCTCTCGTTTAGCAAAAAAATTTAAACTGATGGGAATAGAAACAGCACAGCAACTTGCAGATCAAAGCCCTAAAAAAATGCGTAGGTTATTTAGTGTTGTTGTTGAGCGAACGGTGAGTGAATTAAATGGTGTGGCTTGTTTAAATTGGGATGAAGTGAAGCAAGGTAAAAAAGAGGTGTTTTCTACACGTAGTTTTGGTGAGCGAGTTACAGATATCAACACATTAAGAGCCGCATTAAGTGCGCACGCAGCAATTGTTGGTCGAAAACTAAGAAGGCAGGGCTCTATAACAAAGCGTATTGTGGTATTTGCTGCCAGCTCACCACATGATAATGAGTATTATAAAAAGTCTATAATATTTGATTTTCCTACTGCTACAGCAGATACACTCGAAATCACAAAAGCAGCCTCATTAATATTAGAAAAAATATACAAAGAGAATGTGCATTTTTATCGCTGTGGAGTCGGGGCAATTGAGTTGGAATGCTCAGCAAATAAGCAGCTAGACTTATTTACTGAAAAGCAGTCTAAGCAAGCACTCATGGACTGTGTTGACTCAATTAATAGTCGATACGGAACAGGTGCTTTACAATCAGGCAGTGAGTGTTTAACGCAGAAATGGAATATGCGCCGCGCATTTTTATCACCGCATTACACAACTAGGTGGTCTGATATTCCAATAATTAATTGTGGTTAAAACATTAAAGGAATATCAAATCAGCATTTGGAAAATTAATGACTCGCGCACAGTTGACTAAAAGTAACTGTCGCTTCACAAGTAAGAGGCGTACTCGACTGCCAATGTTGTATGTCTGATTTGGCTGTGCAACCGACATCTTCGATAAGTAGCCGCTTATCTTGGCAAAGCAGTAAAGCGGCATCTTGCTCTTGAATAACAACTTTTAACTGATAATTTTTAAATGGCGTAAGCCTGCTTTTATCGCCTCTGATCGCCGTTAATAGTAATTTTTGTGGGTCAGTATATGGCTCTGAGCTAAACTTTAGTGTTCCATCCACTGCGGCAGAAATATCTTTTAATTGCGATGCAAGATCTGCCATTTCTTCAGGGTTGTAAGTATTTGCTGAACTCGCGCAAGCTGCTGATAAAACAATTGCTGTGATGAGAGTTATATATCGCATTTTAAATATTCCACGCTGTTAAGTGTCCGTGTTCATCTTTACCCGTATCCAAATTCCAGTTGCAAAGTTGAGTGCATTCTTCATCATTAAAAATATCGTTAGCGATGATGGATATAAAGTATTTAATATTTTTAATGGCTAAATCAAACACGTCATTATAGTGCATTGGACCATTAGGGGTTGCGAGGTCTTCTATAAAGCTACTGTCAACTTCATTAGCTTTAGGGTAAAGAAGGCCATTGTCAGCGGCAACATGCCTAGCCCAAGGAAACAGTCTGTATCCTTCCTCTGCGTTATTTACTACTAATTGAAAGCCACTATGCCATGCATCAAAGTTGGGTTCTGCTACTTGGGCATATTCAGTGTGTGTACTAGTTAATATGTACTGCCAAAGTTTCTTTATATCATCATCAAGGCAATTCTTTTGATTGGTGCATGAGCCAATATTTAACTCAACGCGGTCGGCAAGGCCAATTTCGCCTAGATTTAATCGCGACCAAATAAACGAATCTTGATTCATCTCACATTGTCTGTGTTCGGCCTGATTATGCTCGTACGGTCCTACTTTAAGCTCGACTACAGGGTGTATTGTTATATCTGCAGCAACATGCGACATGTAGCCACACAGCCATGCAAAGCATTTTTCTTTCGCCCGTCCCTCAAGGTTTTTACAATACTTTATGGCTTCTTTAATAACATCACCTGTGTTTTGATAATGCATTAAATCAGCCCACTTGTTTTGTGCTGCATTACCTAAGGCAAGATAAGGATAATCAGGAGACACGCAACCAAGCTCAATATATTTTTGATTCATACTTAAAATTAACTTGGCTTGATTTGGAATGTTCATCCTTGAAAGAGCATTGTTATCAGTTGCTAAATTAGCCGCCGTAATATGTGCGAATGCACCAGGCATGAGTAAATCCTTCTACTTAATTATTATATTTACAACTTATAGGAGTATGATAATTAGTCAAGTTGTGAGGGGGTTGTTTTATAATTTGGTGATCTTATAGGTGAAGTGCGGAGTCGCCTGTATTCTTGGTTGTCTTTCATTAGCTGAACTTGAAGCGTAACTCGTTCTGCCCAAGATGCGTTAGCAGCTAAGGTAGTTGCTTAAAATCAATTAGTTAACCTGTTTAATTGCTCGGGCTAGCGGCCTCTGTATGCGTAAAAAATATAATTGCTTATTGAGGCAAATTTAGGTGTAATAAATACATAATAAGCGCTGAGCAATGCAGGGAAAGCTTACATAACACTAGCTAAGCTGATTAAATTAGCGAGGAAAGTGAGAGCCTCCAAAAGCCTACTTTTTATAAGTAAAGCCATAGCATAAACAACACCAACTCTGACACACCGAGCAGGTAGCGGCTCAGTCCAACAAGCAATTATGCAATTCAAACAGCGTGTTGCAAAATACTAAAATATTATGCTTTTATATAAATTCTCTAACTATGGAGTTGTCTATGAGAAAAATACAATTGAATGTGCTTCCTAATGAAGTCGTGAAATTAATAACGGAAGAAAATCCTATATATGAAGATATAGGTATCTTAGGTGATAAAGGAGAATTAAAAGGAGTTGTTATTACTCCTGAAGCATATTCTTATTTTCTAAAAAAAGTAGAAGAAGATGAAGATAAGGAAGACTTAGAATTTTTAGATAACTTTGATAGTAAAAATGAGTTGGATTCTGCTCAAACTCTTGATGATTTCTTAAAGGATGAGGATTAATAATGCCTATTAATTATGAACACGATACTGATTATGCAAATAATAGTGAAGAAATGCAGGATGTTACTGATGCTGTTAATGCAAAAGTACAAATAACTAATAAAGAAAATGTCATGGATTTTGACGAATTTTTACTTAAAGAAGGAATTTCAACAAATGCCATTCACAGTAAAGATAGCAAATAAAGCACAAAAAGAATTAAAAAAAGTATCTCCGCCTTATCAGCAAAAAATAATAAAAGCTGTTAAAGAGTTAGCTTTAAACCCTATGCCTATTGGTGTTAAAAAACTAAAAGGCAGGCTTAATGAGTATAGGGTAAGGGTTGCTGATTACCGTATAATTTATGAGATATACGACTCTGAAATGATCATATTAGTGGTAAAAGTTGGTCACAGAAAAGCTATATATAAATAATAGATCAAGCATAACAAACTATTCAAGTAGGACTAAAGTAGCAGGCTCTTCGCTTTGCTCGATTATAACCTGCTATTTTAGCCTCTTAGTGGAGCGTTAGGCATACAGGAAATGCAAGCCATCTTTAAACTCACAAATATAGTTTTAGTATTGTCATTATTAATAAGTAGTGTAAGTCATATTATTCTGCTTGCATCAGACAGTTTGCAGTACCGAACGTTTGTATTGGTTCAAATTACTGTTCAGCTATTAGCTTGTGCCGCTGTTTGGGGTATTCAAAAGTTTAAATTATCAGCTTTTATAGTTTTCTTTTTGCTGTCTTTAGTCTTTTTGGCTATAAATAGCTTTTATATTAATTACGGTAATTTTGCTGTGCACTTTGTTGTTTTTGTTATATTTTGGCTTTGTTATGGTAGCCTAATTTATAAATTTAAAACCAGTTTTGTGGCAAAGTATGCCTAACAAGGCAATTATGCGTGGGGCATTATGTTTTAAGTGAGTATGGACGCAGAATTAAAGAAAAGAGTTGATATCATAGTTGGACTTAGCAGGCTTGCTGGGGGGATGCTTATACCAATAGGGTGCCTACTAATATTCTTCTTTGTACAAGCCGTACTCGATCCGAATGCCGTAATTGAAGTGAACGGAATTTCGACTAATGACAAAAGTATGAAAATATTGGCTGTGCTATTTACCTGTTTATTTCCAATAATAGGCCTATTTTTAGCGTTTGCACCTAGCAAATTAATGGAAAAATTGGCCGCAAAAATAATTACCCGTTTAAGTTAATTTAAACATAACAAATTAATTAAAAAGTGGATGCAAAACAGCAGGCTTGCGCTCATTTTTCGCTTAGTTTAGTCTGCTATTTTCCGCCGTTTCTTAAGGCGCTATGTGTCACTAGTATGAAAGTAATTGATTCTGAAAATTGGGCTTGGTTTCTGTTCGAGCATGAAGGTGGTTTGTACCTGGATGCAAACTGCAATATGAGCGCGTTTGGCTATACGTACATGATTCGGCTAAATGAAAAGGAACAGGCGCAGTATACAGATGGAGGTCGGGAGTACCTAAATAAACTAGCTCACGATATTCATTACTCAGTTCCAATTGCCAAAGATACATCGTCAATCTACAAAGGCCGTGATGTATCAAATGAGTTAACAGAGTTAGCAACTGAAGCTGTTAAATTGTGGCGCGAGGGCAGCAATGAAAGTTAAACACATAACAAACAAATGCTGCATCGACCTTCGGGCTGGACGCGCTAACGCGTCGCTGCTTTGGGCGTTATGTAAATAAGGATGAAAACCATTGAAAAGAGTATACCTGCCGATATTGATTCTTTCTGTAGTAATCATCTTTGGAGCCTGGAATATAAGTAAATCAAGGACTTTTCAGGTGTTTGGAGAGATAGCCGCAAAGGTCGAAACCAATGAAAAGATTATCGCATTGACATTTGATGATGGTCCTTGGGGGGCGAAATATACCACTCAAGTGTTGAATATCCTTGAAGAACATGATGTGAAGGGTACGTTCTTCCTCAATGGGTCGGGAATTCAACAAAACAAGCAGCCGGCTATAGATCTGGTTAACGCAGGTCATCAGATAGGCAATCATTCGTACAGCCATAAAAGAATGATGTTAATGGGGTTTGATGAAGTGAGGGAGGAAATCGACTCCACCACAGCTTTAATCCGCCAAGTTGGATTTAAGGGTGAGATATACTTTAGGCCTCCATATGGTAAAAAGCTTTTTGTTCTGCCTTATTATTTGAAGTCGGAAGGAGTAAAAACAATCACATGGAATGTTGAGCCTGAAATCTATCCTGAAATTGCGAGAAGTTCTGCGTCTATCGCAGAGTATGTTGTTAAATCTTCTACTCCAGGTTCAATTATTCTTTTACACGTTTTGGGATCTAAAAACAAAGAGTCGCGAGACGCTATAGGGCCAATAATTAAGGGACTGAGAGCAAAGGGCTACAAATTTGTTACGGTCTCACAGTTGTTAGGGAAAAATGCATAACAAACGCAAGCAGCCGACTCGCTTCGCTCCTGGCTGTTGCAGGCGTTACCGAATAAATACTTTATTTGTCGAAAAACGCACTGAAGTGGTCGTCTGCTCCTCGCTCAAACTTATCTGTTGGGCAAAATTCCAACCTCATTGTTAAAAGCATAAGGTTGTATATGACCTGCCACAATCCATTGCCTGTCTCTTGCAAATTATTTATCCGAGAAGCTTTTATGAAATTCTATTGTGAGGAAGGTAGGAAAGGTGCCATTAGCTATCTTCCTATATATCCCCCAATCAACACCTAATCGAAAAATAAATTTAGTTAAGTATGATGCGATAAATGTGCGATATAAATAAAAGAACACAGGGTTAAGGTGCGATAAAGTAAATAGGTAAGTTAACTAACTTGTTGAATAGAGTGTAGAAAAATGGTCGGCATAGCAGGATTTGAACCTGCGATCCCTGACCCCCCATGATTTACCAGTATAACTATTAAACTATATGGATTTAAACAATAAATATATATTTTTACTGGTTTTTTATACAGTTAAAATTGCACTTTTTCTCATTTTTATAGTTTAGTAAATTCAAGTGCTTAGAGCCTTGTTACAAATGCTACACACTATAAAATATAATTAAATATAGGTGTGCCATGAACCTTGTAGGGTGATTCTAAAAACTCTATATTAGGAACTGAATTTAAAAGGAATTTAATATCAGACAGGAAATACAAGAAGTAACAGTCCAAGAGATGGAAGATGATCTGTTTGCAGTGACAGGTGACCGTGGTTTAGCAAAAGCACAGGCACAAGTATTCGCAATACATTATCGTGGTGAAATTATTGATTGTGTTAGATAACAGCGTGGCACAATTTCAGCTGATGACTTAATTTATTCACGCCATATTCGCTGGGAACATATGAAAAAGCGCGCTGAAAAGTTGGCTGGAAATATGTCTAAGTCAGGACGCGGAAAAACCTAAAGATACGGCTGCTCATCATATAGTACCTTGGAACGATATGCGTGCAGCTCGTTCACGACTGAGATTAGCTGCTTTTGGTATAGACATTGATCACGAAGCGAATGGTGTTTATTTACCTCGGTTTCAAAAGCATGTCCTAGTGGATATTCTTTCAGATGCCTACTCACATTCAAAGATTCACATAGGTAAGTATTACTTTAATGTAGAGTTTTTACTTAATGAAACAATTGCGGATGATTTAGGTCGGCAAGGTCTTATTGAAATATTGCGAGAGATAGGGGAGGAGCTTGTTGACGGTACATTCCCTATTACCAAACCCTTAACTCAGGCTAATGTGTAATGACAGATAAATTTAACAAAGTATTTAGTGTTAGTGTCGATCCTGATGAATTCTTACTGCTCAACGAAACAGGCTTCGAGCAAGCAATTCAGTTAACAGAAGGACAATTGTTGCTGTTTGACGGTAGCAGCATGAAGGAAAGCTGGAGAACCTTAGGCGTAGATTGGTTACTTGAACCGAGTGCGGTTAATCAAAATTTATCTAAACCAGATATAGCTGGATTAGGCGCATCAACTTTTGTTGTATCTCCAAAATTTTCACATTTATTTTTAAATAATTTTGGCAAGAATATTGAGTTACTTGTATGTAATTTAGATGGTGAACAATGGATTGCATTTAATGTAGTCGGTTTTGACAAAGCGCTTAATGAAGACCTTACTATCCGTAACATGAGAAACGGTAAGCCAAGTAGGGTAAGGAAATTTAAGAAAATGGTGTTCACAAAAAGTGCCATTGAAAACCTAGAGCTATTTAGAGTACGCGAAGTCGGTTTGCAATACTTCACAACTGATGCGGAAAATAGCTTATATACATTCACTAAAAAGCATAACGTTAAAGGGTTGCACTTTAATGAAGTTGAAGTGGTTTAGTTTTAAAAACACAAACTTTGCTGTCTCTTGAATACAAGTCTAACTCAAGAGGCTTTGCTAAATCGTAGCCCTCAAAGAGGGCTTGTAACTTAAGCCATCCTTGTCATCACTTTTCCAGACTTTATGGTATCCTTCAACCAACGACCGGTGCTTGTAATATGTGATGATAGCTAACGCATCTTTTTTTGTTGGTGATCGGTTTGCTGGTTAATAGGTGCCAGCTTAAATTATTTTTAATGTTTCCTTGCTCCGCACAACTTACATAATAAATTCGCAGGGATTGCCTTCATATTTTAAGGAACTTTGAGCATTACGGTACAAACTGTTAAACGTGAAATAAAATCAGGGACACATCCGCAAAAAATATTACAAAGCAAAGATACTAACTGGACTGGTGTATGAATGTTTATAGATTAAAATCAATGGTTAATAGCTATGAAGTCATTGATTTAGATATTTTTGAATTTGCTGAGATAATTGGAGATGAAGATTTATCCTTGGTTAGAAGCCAGCCTAGAACGAACGAAAGCTTGTTAAATACTTGGGTGACACCTTCATGCTCATTTAGTAAAGAATACAAACAAGCTGGACAACATCCAGATATCTCTTTTTGGGGAACTTATCTTGTAATGTCAGCGGGTGCCAAAAATGAAATGTATGAATTGCTAAGCGACTTTGGAGAGTTTTTGCCTTTAAAAGTTGAAGGTGTTGATTTTTACCTTTTCAATTGTTTAACCTTTGGCCTCGAGGATAAGCAATTATGTATATTGAAATACACTGAAGGTCTTGAAGATGGGCTTGAAAGCCTTGCCTTTGATACTCAAGATGTTCAATTAAAACCAATTTTCAAGTCAAAATTACAAGGTTCTAGAACACTGTTTGCTAATGAAGATTTTAAGCAATGTTATGAGCTAAATAACTTTTCTGGTCTTAGATTCGATACTGAGCTCTTAAATATATTTTAGTTAATTTAAAAGACGCTACCTATAGGTTAATCAACGTATTATTTTAAAAGCTGAGGCATTTATTAAAGGCAATGTCTTTATGTAAGTACACCTAAATGTTCTCAGCTTTTAATGTGACCATCCTTTAGGGAGCTTTTTAAATAGCTCTACATCAATTAGTTAGGTACTAATAACCCTAATTTTAACCCCGCCATTACTCTTAAACATAATATCAATACTGATAAAATTTAAATGAGTCTATAAAGGAAGGTAACGAAGAATTGTGAAGGATGAAGTTTATTGGAATAGATTTCAATTTAGAGAATAGAGTGTAGAAAAATGGTCGGCATAGCAGGATTTGAACCTGCGACCCCTGACACCCCATGACAGTGCGCTACCAAGCTGCGCTATATGCCGACGTTGCGAGCTATAGTACGGCTTTTTTTATAAAAATCAATACACCTTAGGTTTGTTTGCCTGTTTATTGTTCATTATTGCACGATTGCACGATTGCACGATTGCACGATTGCACGATTGCACGATTGCACGATTGCACGATTGCACGATTGCACGATTGCACGATTGCACGATTGCACGAGGTTTATTATGAGGGGCATTGGCTAGAGGTTAATCTAGCCATTGGTTGATCTCTTTATACATTATATCGCGTATAAGGGGTTGGGCTTCAGCGTTAGGGTGCAGGTTGTCATTTTGCATGAGCTCAGGGCGAGCAGCTATTTCAAGCATGAAAAATGGTAACAACTCAGAGTTTGTTTCATCTGCGATGGTTTCAAAGCTGCCAGTAAACAGTTTGGTATAACGTGGCCCATAATTGGGTGGAATATGCACTTCCATAATGGCTGTATTAGCCCCCGCTTGTTGGCTTTTGCTGACTAAATCGCGTAAGTTAGCTTGTAAGCGCTTGATTGGAAAGCCACGTAGTCCGTCATTTCCGCCAAGTTCAATAAGTACATGGGTGGGTTCGAACTCGTCAAGTAGGGCATCGAGTCGTCTAAGAGCGCCACCTGTGGTTTCACCGCTAATACTGGCGTTAACAAGATACACAGATTGATCTTTTTCATCGTATTTATCTTGTAACAATTTAACCCAGCCTTGCTCTTGTTTAAGGCCATATGCGGCGCTTAAACTGTCACCTAAAATTAAAATTGTGTTGTCAGCTGCTGCCGTAAGTGGTTTGATTACTAACAGTAAAACGAATATAAAACGTAGGATTGGATACATCATATGTCAGCGCTTTCTCAATTAAACATTATTCAAGTTAAAGGACTTTCTAAAACGGTCACCACGGTTGAAGGCGACCTAACCATCCTCAGTGACATCAGCTTTAATGTCAAGTCAGGTAACTCAGTCGCAGTGGTGGGTACTTCAGGTTCGGGTAAGTCAACATTACTAAGCTTACTTGCAGGGCTTGATCAGTCAACGCAGGGGAGTATCCACCTTGATGGCTTAGCGCTGCATGAATTAGATGAAGAAGCCCGTGCGGCATTACGGGCAGAAAAAGTGGGCTTTGTATTTCAGTCATTCATGTTAGTACAAAGCTTAACTGCGCTTGAAAATGTTATGCTACCCGCCGAGCTTGCGGGTAGTTCAAATGCAAAAGAGCAAGCGCTTGCACTACTTGAAAAAGTGGGGCTGAGTCATCGAGTGGGGCATTACCCATCACAATTATCTGGTGGTGAGCAACAACGTGTAGCTATTGCGCGTGCGTTTATAGGAACGCCTAAAATTTTGTTTGCTGATGAGCCATCAGCCAATCTTGATAGTAAAAATGGTAAGTTAATCGAATCACTTTTATTTGAGTTAAATAAAGAACATGGAACAACGTTAATTCTGGTCACACACGACGAGCAGTTAGCTGAAAAGTGCCAACAAATTTTACACATTGAAGCGGGAAAACTGGTAACAGTAAAAGAGTCAGAGGGAGTGCAAGCGAATGTGGGCTAAACTAGCACTTAAACTGTTTTCACGTGAATTTAAACGCGGTGAATTAACGGTCATTAGTGCAGCTATTGCCTTGGCCGTACTGACCGTTTTAACGCTGTCTATGGTTACCGACCGAATAGGACAGAGTATTGCACAAAAAAGCAGTGCTTTTATCGCGGCGGATCGCGTCCTTGCCAGTAATCATGAATTACCTGTTGAGTTTTTAGAGAAAGCGCAAGCAGAAAACCTGCGCACCGCGAAAATCACTTATTTTGATACCATGCTGTTTGCCAATGATGAAATGCAATTAGGCTCAGTTAAGGCTGTATCAAACACCTATCCCCTTAAAGGGCAACTTAAAGTAAAAACTAGCTTGTTAGGAGAGGCATTTATTACCGATAAAGTACCAAACCGTGGTGAGGTTTGGCTTAGTGAGTCGGTATTTTATGCATTGAACATACAGGTTGGTGACAAGGTCGAGTTAGGTGCGGCTACTTTTGTGGCAAGTCATGTAGTAGCTGAAGAGCCAGATGCGCCATTTAATGTCTTTTCTAGTAGTCAGCGTATTTTAATTAATCAGCAAGATATTGCCAGCACTCAAGTTATTCAACCTGGGAGTCGTGTTTTTTATCGCCAGCTTTATGCCGGTGATGAAGAGAGCATAAACACGTTCTATGCTTGGTTAAAGCCCCAAATGAAAGAAAACCAGCAATGGTATGGTGTTAAAGATAGACAATCGCCCATTGCGAATAGCCTAAATCGTGCTGAGAGCTTTTTATTATTAGCTGGTTTACTAGGAATTATATTAGCGGCGGTGGCTATTGCTGTATCTGCAAAACGCTATTGCGAGCGTCAATATGACCCTGTTGCGATGATGAAAACGTTGGGGGGCAGTCGTGCCACAATCCGTAAAATTTACTTGCTGCATTTGAGCTTAGTCTGCTTTATGTCTGTGGTTGTTGGGCTGGTTGTTGGTTTTGCGCTGCAAAGTATTGCTAGTGATTATTTAGCACAGTCGATGGGCACAGCACTACCTGCTTCAAGTATGAAACCTTGGTTGATTGCTATTGGTACAGGGGTTATTTGCGCGGTAATGTTCTCAATTAAGCCCTTGCTAGATTTGTTTGATATTCCGCCACTTCGCGTACTACGCCGTAATTTGGGAGATCGTTTACTTGCCAGCAAGGTTCACTTGGCAATGTCTGCACTAACTGTGTTTTTATTAATGTGGCTATTTAGTAATAATATTAAGATCACAGCTATCTTATTTATCTCGACAACGGTACTGATTGCGCTTTTATTTGGTTTATCCAAACTCATTTTTGGTGGTGGTCGTAAACTAGGACTAAGCCCTGGTAATAGTTGGTCGCTTGCGATTGCTTCAATTCAAAAACGTGCTAATGCTAATGCAGTACAGCTGATAAGTTTTGCCCTTGCTATTAAGTTATTGTTGTTTTTAATTGTGCTTAAAAATGACATGATTTCAGATTGGCAGTCGCAGCTTCCAGTCGATGCGCCAAACTCGTTTTTAGTGAATATTACAGAGCAAGAACTTGAACCCATTACCTCTTTTTTAGCAGAGCGCGACATGCCCACCTCTGATTTTTACCCGATAGTACGAGGCCGTGTTAATGCAGTGAACGGTGAGCTAGTTGCGCGTGAAGTATCACAGCAAGATAACGAGAAAAAAGATGAAGAGGCACGCTCAGGTATCGGCCGTGAATTAAACCTTACTTGGCGAGAAGACTTACCTGCTCAAAATGAGTTAATAGAGGGTCAGTGGTTTACACAAAACTCAGTGGCAGAGGCCTCGGTTGAGGAGTCTATGCTTGAACGCCTTGATGTAAAACTAGGTGATACATTAACGTTTTTGATTGGTGCGCAATCGTTCGATGCAAAAATTACCAGTGTACGTAAAGTTAACTGGACCACATTAAAACCAAACTTCTTTATTATTTTAAGCCCAGATGTACTTGAGAGCTTCCCAGCAACGTATATTTCGTCGGTGAGTGTTAAAGAACATCAAAAGCGGGAATTTAATGAGCTGATGCGCCAATATCCAACGGTTAATGTGATTGATGTTGAAAGCTTTATTAAACAGATCCGTTCAACCATAGAGCAGGTATCTCTTGCGATTGGTTTTGTATTGTCTATTGTAGTGGTGTGTGGTGCTTTAGTACTTATATCTCAGGTGCAAGCGAGCTTGGGCGAACGGATGCAAGAGATTGTTATATTAAGAACTCTCGGTGCAAAAGGGCGGCTTATTAAAAATGCCACCTTGTATGAGTTTTTATTATTAGGCTTAACCGCGGGTGGGGTAGCTGCCATTGTGAGTGATATTGCTTTATTAATAGTACAACAGCAAATGTTTGACCTTGCCGGTAAATTACACCCTCATATTTGGTTAATTGGCCCTATTGTTGGTGGTGTCTTTGTAGCTAGTTTAGGCTATTTGATGATAGCGCGAACAATGCGTAAAAATACACAAGGGTTACTGCGTGCACTAGGGTGATATAAAGCTCAATAATGTTTATAAAATGCCCGTGTATACGGGCTTTTTTATGTTTTGCAATTGGTTACTGGTAATTTATACAGTGCTCTGGCATTATTAAGGCTATTGAATAAAGAAAAAAATGGGTCAGTTAGTTGGCAATTATTTTAGGAATTGATCCTGGTTCACGTTTAACAGGTTATGGCGTAATAGCACACCAAGGCGCTAAATTTACTTATTTAGGGAGTGGTTGTATTAAGCTAGCTGAGCATGATTTTCCTGTGCGATTAAAAATGATTTACCAAGGGATCAGTCAGTTAGTTGAGCAATTTTCGCCCGATAGTTTTGCTATCGAAAAAGTATTTATGGCTCACAATCCAGATTCAGCTCTTAAATTAGGTCAAGCTCGTGGTGCGGCGATTGTTGGTGCATCTATGGCTGAACTTCCGGTATTTGAATATTCGGCACGACAAATAAAGCAAGCGGTGGTAGGCAATGGCGGTGCCGACAAATCACAAGTACAGCACATGGTTAAAAATATTTTAAAATTACCAGGCACACCACAAGCCGATGCGGCTGATGCATTGGCTATTGCTATTTGTCATGCTCACTCAGAACAAAATTTAATAAAACTTGCGGGCAGTGCGAGCAAGACCGTAAGAGGACGATTAAGGAAGTAATATGATAGGCCGATTGAATGGTTTGCTAGTTGAAAAGCAACCGCCTGAAATTTTAATTGAAGTAAGCGGCGTAGGTTACGAAGTACAAATGCCGATGACCTGCTTTTATGACCTCCCTGCGGTTGGTGAGCAAGCTATTATATACACTCACTTTGTGGTGCGTGAAGATGCGCAGTTGTTATTTGGTTTCAATAACAAAACAGAGCGTGCGTTATTTCGAGAGCTTCTAAAAGCCAATGGTGTGGGTCCAAAGCTTGGCCTTGCTATTTTGTCGGGTATGTCTGCACAGCAGTTTGTGACATGTGTAAATAACGAAGATGCAACAACGCTTGTTAAACTTCCTGGTGTGGGTAAAAAAACAGCAGAGCGTTTAGTACTTGAAATGAAAGATAGGCTAAAAGATTGGGGTAATGACTTATTCACGCCATTTAGCGATAATGCCATTATTGAGCCTGCAAGTAATGATACGCTTGTAGCCAACAACGCAGCAGATGATGCTGTGTCAGCACTTATTGCCCTTGGTTATAAACTGCCGCAAGCGCAAAAAGCAGTAAAAGCGGTAAATAAACCAGATATGACGACTGAGGTTCTTATAAAAGAAGCTCTAAAATCGATGTTGTGAGTAAACCATGATTGAAGCAGATCGCTTAATAGATGCCAGTGAGCAAAGTAATGAAGACAGTGTTGATCGAGCTATACGACCAAAACTATTAAACGATTACACAGGTCAGCCACATGTTAAGCAACAAATGGAAATTTTTATCGAAGCTGCTCGTCATCGTGGTGAAGCGCTCGATCATTTGTTGATTTTTGGTCCGCCAGGTCTTGGTAAAACCACACTTGCAAATATTGTTGCCAACGAATTGAACGTTAATATTAAAACGACATCTGGTCCTGTGCTTGAAAAAGCAGGTGATTTAGCTGCGTTGTTAACGAACCTTGAAGAAGGTGACGTACTCTTTATTGACGAAATACATCGTCTAAGCCCACAAGTCGAAGAAATCCTTTATCCTGCGATGGAAGATTATCAACTCGATATTATGATTGGGGAAGGCCCTGCCGCGCGTTCAATCAAACTCGACTTGCCGCCATTTACTTTAATTGGCGCAACAACACGCGCAGGCTCTTTAACATCACCACTTAGAGACCGTTTCGGTATTGTGCAGCGTTTAGAGTTTTATTCAGTTGAAGATTTATCAAAAATTGTAGCGCGTTCAGCACACTTTTTAGATTTAACCATGTGCGATGAAGGCGCAGCAGAAATCGCTAAACGTTCACGTGGTACACCACGTATTGCTAATAGGTTGTTACGTCGTGTACGTGATTACACTCAAGTGAAATCTGACGGCAAGGTTAACGCCAATGTGGCAGAACAAGCGCTTGATATGATTGATGTAGATAAAAGCGGGTTTGATTACATGGACCGTAAATACTTGCTTGCTATCATCGAAAAATTTATGGGTGGCCCAGTTGGGCTTGATAATTTAGCGGCGGCCATTGGCGAAGAAAAAGAAACCATAGAAGATGTGATTGAGCCCTTTCTAATTCAGCAAGGTTTTATACAACGTACTCCCCGTGGAAGGTTAGTGTCCGATATAGCCTACCTTCATTTTGGACTGACTCCAGACAAATAAAAGCTCAGCCTCGCATATGCGGGGTTTTTTAATCTTGAAACAAATCTAAAAAGGAGCCTAAAAGGGGCAGTGAACATTATACCAATCCGCAATAATACTTAATCATTTTGAGGGATTAAACCTGTCGCTACCGGCGTTAAAAATTTCTGATTTAGAACAACTAAATAACGAAATTTTTGCCTTGCTATCAACGAGGTTTTATTGCCTCAAAATAGACCACTTAATTAAGCGAATTGGTATTATCCCTCTATATTGCTAACGCAAATTATTTTAGATGCAGAATCTAACAAGCATCATACCTTCCTGCTATTTAATTCACATACAGTTAAGCTAATTTTCGGTAATGTCTTTTCGTTTTGTGTAGGCAAAAAAAAGCCCGCATAACGATGCGGGCAAACAACAAGTTGAAGGAAGTAATTCAGGGAACTACAGCCAGCTTAAAAAGGTTTTATCCAAGTTAAGCTAACTAGGCAATACGAAATAATCATATTGCAAAAAACGGAGCTTAATGAAAGAAGCTTTCAAAGGTTGTTAGCTCGGTATGTGGGTATAATACGTAACTGTGAGTTTTTCTTCAAACTAGAAAAATTTTATTTTCAGATAAAAAAAACTAATAGCAGCGTTATTTTCTATTGTTTTCTTTTTGTTCGCTTATTCGTTGTTAGTTTTATAAGTTGATGAATAAAAAGATTTTTATAATTAACGCTCATTTTGTTCAGGATTAGTTTAAGTATTCTGTGCTAGGTTGGTGAATAGTGTTTTGGGTGTTTATGCGCATAATGTGAATAAACGCCGTATTTTACCAAGTTTAGTTATATTTTTAAGCACCGTGTAGATGCATTTTAGTTTTAAAAGGGAAGTCCTGCTTTTGGAGTCGTGAACAAAATGGTTAAAAAATAACTAAAGCATTTGCTTTTCACCGTTATTTGTAGCTATTTCACAGCAAGGGCGTTGTCAGTTCATAACTGACTAGATACACTAGATGTAACTTTTGACCATTATGATGGTCAACTAACACAAGTGTAATAAGTATAACAAATTATATAGAAATCTATTTTAGGAGTTTAACGTGGGATCAGGGCTTAATTTTTTAGATCTTATTCTAGAAGCCAGTGTACTTGTCCAATTAGTTATGTTGGCATTAGTCGGTATGTCGGTCATGTCATGGGCAATTATTTTTCAACGTAAAAAAGCGATTTCTGATGCACAAAATGGCGCTAAGCGTTTTGAGCAAAAATTTTGGTCTGGCGTTGACTTAAGTAAACTATATAACGAAGTTTCAGCAAGACCTGGCGGCACAACTGGTGTTGAATCATTATTTGTTGCTGGCTTCAAAGAATTTGCACGCCATA
Organism: Pseudoalteromonas arabiensis; assembly: GCF_001550155.1. GTDB lineage: Bacteria > Pseudomonadota > Gammaproteobacteria > Enterobacterales > Alteromonadaceae > Pseudoalteromonas > Pseudoalteromonas arabiensis. Next base: position 574,991 of record NZ_LRUF01000021.1, on the reverse strand, counting down.
AAAAAACAACATTCCAAAGTGCTGGCATCGTTATGGAAGGTACGCATCGTTCTATGCGCGTCGCCTTATCTCGTGAAATAGAAAAATTAGAATCAAGCTTATCGTTTTTAGCAACGGTAGGTTCTATTAGTCCATACATAGGTCTGTTTGGTACTGTGTGGGGTATTATGAATGCATTTATTGCATTAGGCGAAGTTAAGCAAGCTACATTACAAATGGTTGCACCTGGTATCGCAGAAGCACTGATTGCAACGGCAATGGGTTTATTTGCGGCAATCCCAGCGGTTATCGCTTACAACCGTTTTGCAAATAAAGTTGAAAAGCTTGAGGGTAATTACATTAACTTCATGGAAGAGTTTGCCAATATTTTACACCGCCAAGCAGCTGCGCAAATAGAGGCTAAAGCGAATGTATCAGCGTAAAAAACGTCGCCCAGTAGGTGAGATAAACGTAGTACCTTACATTGACGTGATGTTAGTACTGCTTATTATATTCATGGCAACTGCGCCGCTTATTACTCATGGCGTAAAAGTTGATTTGCCGAAAATGGAAGAGTCTGATCTTGTTGATACAAAAGATACGCCGCCTATTATTGCGTCAATTGACGCTGAAGGTAAGTATTATGTAAGTATCGGCACAGATCCAGAAGCTCCTATGGAAGCGTTGGACGTTGCAGCGGTAATTAAATTACAACTGCAAAAAAATCCAGATACGCCAGTGATGATCAAAGGTTCGGGCAAAGTTTCTTATCAAGAAGTACTGCTGCTTATGGACTTTTTGAAAAACGCCGGTGTGCCGTCAGTGGGTTTAATGACTGAATCGTTTGAGGGTTAGTATGCGTGCATCAGTAATTAAATCGCTTCTTTTGCACCTTGCTATTATCGTTTTTTTAGTTGCGTCAGCTAATTTCCACATGCCTGCACCTAAGGTGATGGAAGTGACACTGAACACTGCTTTGCCTGAACCAGAAAAAGCAGTATCGGCGGTGACTGTTGATCAACAAAAGGTTGAACAAAAGATTGCCGAGCTTAAAAAGCAAGAAGAAGCCAAAAAGCAAGCGGAAGCAAAACGACTTCGCGACCTTGAGCGTCGTGCTAATGATGCTCGAAAACAACGAGAGGCTGAAGACCGTCGTCTTAAAAAGCTAGAACAGCAACGCCGTGCTAAAGAAAAAGAAAAAGCAGAGGCAGAAGCTCAAGCTAAAAAAGCGCGCGAAATTCAAGAAAAAGAGCGAGCGAAAGCTAAGCAAGCTGAAAAGCAAAAGCAAGAAGCGGAAGCCGCAGCAAAAGCAGCTGCAGATAAGCGTAAAGCTGAAGAAGAAGCGCTGAAAAAAGCGGAAGAAGAGCGTAAGCGTAAAGCGGCAGAAGCAGAAGCTGAGCGCAAACGTAAAGAAGCTGAAGCCGAGCGCAAACGTCAGCAAGCGCTGCAAGAGCAAATGCTTCAAGAGCAGTTAGCAGCTGAGCAAGCTGCACGAAATAAAATTCGTCAGCAACAAGTTGTTAGTGAAGTTGATAAATACAAAGCGTTAATTATGGCGCGTATTCAGCAAACTTTACTTATCGATGAAAAGATGAAGAATAAGCAATGTCGCGTTAATATTCGACTTGGCTTTAATGGGCTTGTAACACAAGTTACGTCTCTTGGTGGCGATAAGTTGGTATGTGAGGCCGCGTTACGTGCTGTACGCATGGCTGATACATTACCAGTTTCACCAGATAAAGATGTGTTTGAGCAACTGAAAAATATTAACTTAACAATTAAGCCTGAATTCTAAAGGAATGATATGTTTAACCAGATAAAAACTGTATGTTTTATTGTATTACTGGGCTTTCATGGCATTGCCAGTGCTGCACTTGAAATAGTGATTACTGAAGGTATTGACGGCGCGCGTCCAATTGCAGTCGTACCATTCAAATATCAAGGTGTAGGTCCTATCCCTGAAAAATTAAGCGCTGTTATTTCTGCGGATTTAATGCGCAGCGGTAAATTTAAACCTATTGATGTATCAACCATGCCACAGTTACCAGGTAAAGATGCCGATGTAGATTATGGCGCATGGGTAAATAAAGGCGTTGAAGCCGTACTGGTTGGTCAAGTAGAGCAGCAACCGGGTGGACGTTACTTAGTAAAGTATGAATTAATTGATGTAATTCGCGGCCAAATTACTGGCGGCCAAACAAAAATGATGGCTAACGGCAAGTTAATGCAAAGCCAAGATCATGTTTTAGATGCCCGTGAGAGTGTTATTTCAGAAAGTGGTTTTCGCCGTTATGCACATCGTATCAGTGATGTCGTTTATGAAGCACTTACAGGCGAAAAAGGGGCGTTTTTAACTAAAATTGCCTATGTTATCGTTCGTGAAGATGATGCAAAACCATATCAATTAGTTGTTGCAGACTACGACGGTTTTAATGAACAAGTATTACTACGTTCAAAAGAACCATTAATGTCGCCAGCATGGTCGCCAGATGGAACTAAGCTTGCTTATGTAACATTTGAAAACCGCCAAAGCCAAATTTATATTCAAGACTTATACTCAGGTAAGCGTGAGTTAATTACAAGCCACCAAGGTATTAACGGTGCACCTCAGTTCTCACCTGATGGTAAACAGCTATTATTAGTGCTTTCTAAAGACCGCACAGGTGCCACAGAAGTCTATTTACTTGACTTAGCAACTCGCCAAGAAAGACGTTTAACAAACCATCGTAGTATAGATACTGAGCCATCTTGGTTCCCAAATGGACAAGATATTGTCTTTACGTCTGAAAGGGGTGGTAATGCTCAGATTTATAAGTTAAATTTAAAAACAGGCAGGGCTAAACGAATGACGTTTGATGGTGATATGAATTTAGCAGGTTCGATTTCACCTGACGGAAAAGAACTGGTGATGGTAAATCGTACTAATGGACAATACCATCTTGCTAAGAAAGAGCTAGCTACAGGTGCGTTCCAGGTACTAACAAGAACACGTCTGGATGAATCACCGAGTATCGCACCAAACGGCTCGATGATTATTTATAGTACGCTACATAACAATAAGCAGGTTCTGGCTTTAGTCTCTATGGATGGTCGCTTTAAGGCACGTTTACCTGTGCTTGACGGACAAGTGAAGGCACCAGCTTGGTCGCCTTACTTACAGTAATTTTACTGGTTTACTCAATATAGGAATCAATTCAATGCAACTTAATAAAACACTAAAAGGCCTGCTAATTGCTGTGCCAGTGATGACATTAGCAGCGTGTAGCTCTTCTTCTGATCTTGACGAAGGTGCTGCAAACCAATCTAACCAAGGTGCGGTTGAGCAAACAACCAACAATGATACAGTTGAAGTTGCAACGCTTACTCCTGAGCAACAAGCTGAAGAAGCACTTCGTGAGAAGTATGAAGCTTTACGTCAAGAGCAAATCATTTACTTTGGTTTTGATAACGCAAAAATCCAAAGCAAATACGCTGAGCTTTTACAAGCACACGCTGAATTCTTAGTACAAAATCCTTCTGTTAAAGTATTAATCGAAGGTCACGCGGATGAGCGTGGTACACCAGAATACAATATTGCTCTAGGTGAGCACCGTGGCCAAGCAGTTGAAAAATACCTACAAAGTCTAGGTGTATCTGCTAGCCAAATGTCAGTAGTGAGCTACGGTGAAGAGAAGCCTATGGTTAAATCTCGCACTGAAGAAGCGTTCGCTAAGAACCGTCGTGCAGTATTAGTTTACTAAGAAAGAGACATTATGAAGCCGAAAATTATTTTGGCAGCAATGATCTTAAGCGGGAGCACTCAGTTATGGGCTGCTCCCGCTCCTGTTTCAGAAGCTGCAAGCTCGCAATCGAGTATCGAGAAACGTTTATCTGCATTAGAGAATATGATGAAGTCTCGCAATTTATTACAAGCTGAACTTCAACAACAGCTTAATATTTTGCAAGACGAAGTAAGTCAGGTACGTGGTATTACAGAAGAGCAAAGCTATAAGCTCGAGAAAGTTTTACAGCGTCAGCGTGAGTTGTATCAAGAAATTGAAAACCGTGTCAGTCAGGCTTACTCTCAACCGGCCGTGACTCAAGCTCCATCTACTGATGTTAATGCTTCTCAAGCAATCAGTTCAGATTTATCTGAAAACGAAGCTTATGAGCGTGCTGTAGCGCTAATAATGAAAGATAAGCGTTATGAACAAGCGATCCCTGAATTTCAAAACTTCTTAACGACGTACCCTAATTCAGTCTACGCTTCAAACGCACACTACTGGTTAGGTCAGCTTTTAACTATTCAAAATAATCCGACAGGTGCAACTGAGCACTTTAAAGTGGTTGTAAATGAATACCCAAATTCTAACAAGCGTCCTGATGCCATGTTAAAATTAGGAAATCTGTTAGCGGATCAAGGTTTAGCTGAACAAGCACTAAAAACCTTTAATGATTTAATTAACCAGTACCCAAGTACGACTGCTGCAAAATTAGCCACAGAACGTTTGTCGCAAATGTAGATTTGACCTGATTAGACTGCTTTTTGATATAAGCGGTCTAAAATTAGGCAACTAGACATAAAAACTTAAAAAAAGAGATATTTTCTGTTGCACTCAGCATTTAAATAAGTATTATAAGCGCCCGCAGCAGGCGATTGGTAACAACAGCCAAAGTGCGGCAAAAAGAGCGGGTCATTAGCTCAGTTGGTAGAGCAGTGGACTTTTAATCCATTGGTCGATGGTTCAAGTCCATCATGACCCACCATTCTTTTTTGAATGGTAATCTTTAATCGGCGGATTTACGTATTGCTTTTATAAAGCAGCAGAGCGGGTCATTAGCTCAGTTGGTAGAGCAGTGGACTTTTAATCCATTGGTCGATGGTTCAAGTCCATCATGACCCACCATTCTTT
>NZ_LRUF01000021.1:328629-570067 GCF_001550155.1 Pseudoalteromonas arabiensis | reverse complement strand
AGAGCGGGTCATTAGCTCAGTTGGTAGAGCAGTGGACTTTTAATCCATTGGTCGATGGTTCAAGTCCATCATGACCCACCATTCTTTTTGAATGGCTATATCGGCGGATTTACGCAGCTTAACAAGCATCAGAGCGGGTCATTAGCTCAGTTGGTAGAGCAGTGGACTTTTAATCCATTGGTCGATGGTTCAAGTCCATCATGACCCACCATTCTTTTTGAATGGCTATATCGGCGGATTTACGCATCTTAATATCCAGAGCGGGTCATTAGCTCAGTTGGTAGAGCAGTGGACTTTTAATCCATTGGTCGATGGTTCAAGTCCATCATGACCCACCATTCTTTGAATGGTTATATCGGCGGATTTACGCATCTTAATATCCAGAGCGGGTCATTAGCTCAGTTGGTAGAGCAGTGGACTTTTAATCCATTGGTCGATGGTTCAAGTCCATCATGACCCACCATTCTTTATTTATCTTTTCTATCTAAGTTATCCTTTATTTATCTTAACAGCTTACAGCAATACTGTTCTTTAGCGTAAGATTCTCGTATAATTCGCGCCATGAATGCACTGTGGACTAAGTGGTCGAGAAATGAGTCTAGCCGAACAAATTATGCCTGAAGATTATATCTTCCCTCCAAAGCCTGCGCCGTTATCAAAAGACGAGCAAGCTGAGTATAAGGCACGTATCAAACAATTATTAAAAGATAAGAACGCCGTTCTTGTTGCCCATTATTACACTGATCCTGAAATTCAAGCGCTTGCTGAAGAAACCGGTGGTTGTGTTGCTGATTCACTAGAGATGGCACGTTTTGGTGCAAAGCATGATGCTGATGTAATCGTGGTGGCAGGTGTTCGTTTCATGGGTGAAACAGCTAAAATCCTAACGCCTAATAAAACAGTTGTAATGCCTACATTGGCAGCAACCTGTTCGTTAGACGTAGGCTGCCCAATTGAAGAGTTTTCAGCGTTTTGTGATCAGCACCCCGATCGCAAAGTTGTTGTATACGCGAATACCTCAACAGCTGTTAAAGCGCGTGCAGATTGGATTGTTACCTCATCATGTGCTCTTGAAATTGTTGAGCACCTTGATGAGCAAGGCGAAAAGATCATTTGGGGCCCTGATAAACACCTAGGTTCTTACATTCAAAAGAACACAGGTGCCGATATGATCATGTGGAATGGCGCCTGTATCGTTCATGATGAGTTTAAAACCAAAGCGCTTAAGGATATGAAAGCCTTACACCCAGATGCGGCTGTATTGGTTCACCCAGAGTCTCCTGCGGAGATTGTTGACCTTGCTGATGCGGTTGGCTCAACAAGTCAGCTTATTAAAGCTGCGCAAACTATGGACAATAAAAAGTTCATCGTAGCGACTGACCGTGGCATCTTCTATAAAATGCAGCAGTTATGCCCAGACAAAGAATTCTTTGAAGCACCTACAGCAGGTGAAGGCGCAACATGTAAAAGCTGTGCACATTGCCCGTGGATGGCAATGAATGGTTTAAAAGCAATTGAAGAAGCACTAACAGACCCAGAGGGTAAAGAAGTATTTGTTGATATGGATTTACGCGAAGGCGCTTTAAAGTCGCTTAACCGTATGTTGGACTTCTCTGCATCATTACAACGTTAATAACACGTGTAGTGAATATGAAAGGCAAGGTATTTACCTTGCCTTTTTTGTTTAATTACTAATCGCTTAACCACAGTATTTTAAAAACCCCTTGCGTATGTAGGGTTGTTTTCATACTATAACGCCGCGCTAAACTCAAAGCGCCTTAGGTGACGTGTCCGAGTGGCTGAAGGAGCACGCCTGGAAAGTGTGTATACGGCAACGTATCGAGAGTTCGAATCTCTCCGTCACCGCCATTTTTCTCTAGCTACTTATTTTATTGAAATTCTAACGTGAGAACTGCTAGTACTATCAATAATTCTGTTACCTTCTAGAGTTGGTGAATTTGGATCATTAGGCGCTATTTCTATACTTCCTTGTGAAGCAACAGCACTCATTCCATCTCCCCTTACACGTCTTATATAGCTATAGTTTTTACCATCCTTATATTCTTTCTCAAGTATGTAACTTCCACCTGTAAGTTTTTTTAATATTAAATCGCCGCCAAAATATTGTTTACCATTATCACCATTACTAAGGGTATACAATTGACACCCCTCATACAGGTAGGCTCCTGCACTATAATTGTGGTTTGTTCTATGTAATGTTTTTACGCCAGCGCTTCCATTCGGAGAAATAATTAATTCACTAAGTTGTCTTAGGCCTTTAGTAGGATCATGTGACATTGACTCGGTCATAAGAACTCTTAAGTTATTATCACAATCAGTTATTATATCTTTTAGATAAATAGTTAATCCTCTGAATTCACTATCATAAACTAAACTTTTTGGAGAGCGTGTAGGTAAAGGGTTTCCTAAACTCGCGACTTGTTCATTTTTAACATTATACCAATTTTCACCGTCAGTAGTTTTTAAAACAAAGATATTCGCTCTGTTGTCAAGTGAACCATCGGGATGGTAATTATAGGCTGTAAAAAGTGTTGCGGATTTTTTATCGTACCAACTTACTTGATAGTGTCCTCCATCTACTAGTTTATAAGGCATCACTCCTTCTTTATTGACCCAGATAGTGCGGATATTTTTATTATTAAACTGTTCATATCTCGTAAATAAGACAACTTTTCCAAATGTAGTATGGTGTACTTGAGGATATGACTCGTTTTGAGGGTCTTCATGTCCTCCTGCAACTCTTCTCATAACGAAAGAGTGAGGAGCGATTGACTTGAATACAAATCCACTTTTAAATCTATGTAATAATCCTCTAGAACTCATATGCACCCATACATAACCATTATCATCTACATCGACAGAAGCATTCATATGGGGGTCATGCCACTTCTCTTCTGTATGGATTAGAACTTTAGGGCCTGAGTCTTTGACTAGATATAGTCTCAAGGCCCTATCTTCGGGGTATTCGTTACCGTTTTGAGTGTTATCGGTGAAGACCTCATATCGATGTCCATCTTTACTAACAGCAACAGGTATATGTTTATGAGTATATGTACCAGTTGCTCCACAATATTTAGGTACTCCATTTAATAACTGCGAACTTCCGCTGCTAGTGCCATCACTATATCTAACTGCTTTATTCAAACAAAAAAAGCTACTAGTAAAACCAGTGTCTTCTACTGCAATATTCTTTGCCGCCATTAGTTTTGGGGGGAGTAAAATTAAGAATGTTAGTATATTTAAAAAAATTATATTTTTAATTTTCATTAAAAAATCCTTTTCATATTTAAGAAATAAAATTTTATATGTTTAATCGAGCAATCAATAAGAGGACTTAAAGATCGAAACTTAACTTTATAGAACTTTTAATTTTTTTCAATATATAAAATTTACAAAAGTTATCTCTTTTATTTGAATTTTATTAAACGGGATTACAACTATTTAATTTTGTGGAATAGTTTATGATGCTTTTTCGAGCACGCAGGGCAATATTGCTACTGACTTTTCTAGCAAGTTCTATCACCAACAATTCAAGTTGTTCACGGCTATAGCCAAGTAATACACAGCGCTTAAGTTGCTCGTTTACTAAACTGCTGGCATCCTCTAGCGCAAATAGTGCGCCTAAAGAAGCAAGCTCAAATACGGTGTTGTTTTGTTGCTCGATGCCAAAAGGTAGCTGACCAAATGTGAGTGCGGTTTTTAGTTGCTGCTCTGTGCGCTTGATAAGTAACGTATTTGAACCTTGAATATCATCAAGCGACTTTAAAATCTCTAGCGCCATCAGTGATTTTGGCACCCCAGAATACACACTAATATGCGGTAAAATATCACATAACTCTTGCATTGATACGCCATCATTCAATGCGTGCTGACATGCTCGTTTTAACAAAGGCTTGTCATGAACGGTGACCAAAGCAGCGATCGCGACAAACACAAATAAATCCGTGTTGTTTAGGCTCATAATTTCTCTTTTTATTTTAGATATTGAATGTATTGAGGTTTTGTAGCAGTGGTTGATTGCAAAGACTAAGCAATCGAAAATGTGAAAATATATTATGGTCGATAACAGATGTTTATGCTTGCTATAAATGATTTAATTTTTGCCTAAAATAACGAACCATCATCATAAATACTCCTAAGCTTAAATTACGGTGATACACTTAAATGAGTAATTAAAAGAGGTAGGCTAGATGCGTCAGGCATTAATTGAAGCAGTAAAAGCGATTGCAATTGAAGATGGTAATTTTGAAACAACGATTCCTGAGTTACTCGTTTACAGACGTAGTGAAGTGTCGTTACCCATGGCCTGCGTATATCAATTAGGTTTGGGCATTAGTTTACAAGGCTCAAAACGTGTTGTGCTTAGCGAGCACAGTTATGATTATACGGATGGCCAATCATTGGTGACATCGGTTGATGTGCCTGTTACATCACACATTACGCGTGCCAGTAAAGAGCAGCCATTTTATGGGCTCTATTTACGACTTGATGCTCATGAAATAAGTCACATTGTTGCTGAAATGGAATTCGCAGGGCAAGACAAGTTCCCTAAGCATCAAGCTATGTCGGTGGTTGATACTGATAACGGTTTGCTTGATGCTTTGCTCAGGCTTATCAAACTCGACAATGAGCCATTGCTAAAAGCTAATTTAGCGCCACTGATTAAAAAAGAGATCATATTGCGGTTATTAAATAGCCCGCATAGCCCTTATTTAAGGCAAATTGTGATGTCTGGTTCAGCCCATCAAAAAATTGCCAAGACCCTATGTTGGTTGAAAGAAAACTTCAGTAGTCAATTTTCGATTGACGAGTTAGCACGAAATGCACACATGAGTCCTTCAACATTTAGGTTGCACTTTCGGGATGTTGTTAAGATGAGCCCGTTACAGTATGTAAAAAACTTACGACTGCAGGCAGCAAGGCAAATTATGCTCAATGAACGCATTGATGTAGGCTCTGCGGCGCTTAAAGTAGGTTACGAAAGCGCATCGCAATTTAGTCGCGAGTACACACGCTTTTTTGGCAAACCACCCATAAAAGATATTTCAGCATTACGTCTACAGCAAACGGCATAAATAAGGGAGCTTAAAGCTCCCATAATTTAAAATCGTCTTTTCGGCATTCTCAGTTGTGAGTCAAACTCATCGGGGAATAAAATTGTGCCGTCATCTTCATCAGTTGGAAACACGGCAATGAGTAAGTCATCTTGTTCAAGGCCTGGTGTCCAGCGGCTTAACCAATCTTTTATTGGTATGGCTTTTGGCGTGCAATCTTGCCATTCGCCCGTAGCCCAGCTTTGTGCAAATTCACGGCTAGGCCATACAGGTACACAGTCGTCGTCTTCATTGGAGAGCATGACGCAGCCATGTTCATCATTGAGGATCCACACTTGTTTGAACTCTTGAACCGTTTCATACATATAAGCGAGTCGTTTCTTAGCGCCTAAAGCGAGAATAGTATCAAACTCAGTTTCAACACGTTTAGCAGTTGCATTATTCATGACAGGCTCACTCTTTTAGTTATACACAGCTACACCTTAATCATAAGGTGATAAATAAATATGACAAGTAAAGTTATTGGGTAAATTAATTTATTAATGCAACGAATAGATCATCTGCAAGTTGCTGCAGAGCCTTAGAATCTTGATTTGTTAGCGCATAGGTACGAATACCGTATATGCCCATCACTAAAAAGCGCGCTAGTTGCTGCGGTGTTTTAGTCGTTGTAAATTCGTTATTATCCAGCGCCTTTTGCAGTTGCTCGGCGAGAGTATTTTCGTAAGCGTTTAAGTTGCCACGCAGTACACTGCAAATTTGTGGATCGTTGCCTTCGACTTCAGAAATACTCTTGGTAAGCAAACACACTTTAGCAACTTCACCTTCAATACATTCATCAACAATCACAGTTAAGTAATGTTTCAGGGTCAATAAAATAGGTTGTTGGTCATTAAATAGCGCTGTAAATTGCTGGTTTCTATCTTTTTGATATTGCTCTGTCGCAGCTAAAAATAGACCTTTTTTATTGCCATAAGCCGCGTAAATAGAACCCGGATGAAGGTGAGTCACTTCCTTTAATTTTTGCATACTTGTCTTGGCATAGCCATATTGCATAAAAGCATGCATGGCTTGGCGTAGGACAAATTCAGTATCAAATTCAGCAGTTCTCATTTGGGTTCCTCGGTGCTTATTGGTGAAGTTTACGTAATCTTGAACGATTATTCAAAATAAACCTTGAAGTATGTTTGTTTCGCCCTTATCTTGAATGTATGTTCAAGATAAGGATAAAACCATGACAACCGATTTACTTTCTCCATTTAAACTAAATGACAGCATTGAGCTTAAAAACCGCGTACTAATGGCACCACTGACACGTTGTATGAGTGACGATAACCTAGTACCTACCCAAGCGATGGTTGATTATTATGCCCGCCGTGCTGATGCGGGTTTAATTATTAGTGAAGCAACCATTATCCGCCCAGATGCACAGGGCTACCCAAATACGCCAGGCCTATTTACCAGCGAACAAATTCAGGGTTGGAAAAAAGTCACCGATGCGGTGCACGCGAAAGGCGGCAAGATGTTTGCTCAGCTTTGGCATGTAGGCCGTGTTGCTCATCCACACTTTTTTGGTGGGGATGTACTGGCACCCTCAGCAATCGGTGTTGAAGGGACTGTTCCTCGTATGCGCGAACTTGCTTATGTTACGCCAAAGGCTGCAACCATTGAAGATATCCAAGGTTTAATTGCTGACTACGCAAAAGCGGCCGAAAACGCGGTTGAAGCAGGTTTTGATGGGGTGGAAATTCATGGTGCAAATGGTTACTTGATTGATCAATTTTTACATTTTACTGCCAACCAACGTGAAGACCAATACGGTCAAACACCAGAAAACATGTCACGTTTTGCTCTTGAAGTCGTCGATGCTGTCATTGCTGCAATTGGTGCAGATAAAACAGCGTTACGCCTATCACCTGGTGCATACTTTAATATGGATGAAGACAACCGCGATAAAGCCGTGTTCGATTATTTATTAGCGGCTCTTGAAAGTCGCCATCTAGCTTATCTTCATGGTGGTATTTTTGACGACAGCATGCGTTTTGCAAGCTTAGAAGACAAAACGACGTCTGAATACTTACGTAGTGCGTACAAAGGCACCTTAGTGGGAGTGGGTAGTTACACGTTTGAATCAGCAAAAGAGTCAATTGAGAATGATCAATTTGATTTAATTGCCATTGGTCGCCCATTCATTGCGAACCCAGATTACATTAGTAAAGTTAAAAATGGTGAAGCGTTAACACCATACAGCGACGAAATGCTGGCAGAACTAATTTAATTTCATAGGCAGCTTAAATTGTCACCTAAGTATTCGCTTAGGTGACGCTTATACCTATCCCATCTAATTAAAATATCTTACACTGTGTCAATTAGTTAGTTTCAGGCAAGGACAGTGTAAAGTGCTGAATATAATTCAATCAAATCGCATGGAAGCACTGCAAGCGCGGTTTCACGCGCTGCTTAAAGTTAATCCGTTAACAAGTCCCTTTAAAAAAGAAATTGTGCTTGTGCAGTCACCGGGTATGTCGCAGTGGCTAAAAATAGGTTTAAGTGAACACTTAGGGATTGCCGCTCAGGTCGATTTTCCGCTGCCTTCGAGTTTTATTTGGCAGCTTTACCAACAATTATTGCCTGATGTACCCAGTGAATCTCCGTATAACAAAGCTAACCTTGCTTGGAAGCTGTTTGCGATTTTACCAAACTGCATTGATGAGCCGCTGTATTTACCACTCAAAACCTATTTAGATGGTGACAGTGAAGGGCAAAAAACGTTTGCCTTGTGCGAGAAAATTGCCGACGTTTATGACCAATACTTAATGTATCGCCCCAATTGGATTGCCACTTGGGAGCAGGGCATCGATGAGCTTGATGATGTTGATGTAGGCATTGCGCCATGGCAACCAGATCTTTGGCGCAAGCTGGTGGCGCACAGTAAAGAGCTTGGGCAAAGCCAATATCACCGCGCTAATATGCAAGACAAACTCCTTGCAGCCCTTGAAAAAATGGACGCAAGCCTGTTACCTGAGCGTATTAGTTTATTTGGTATTTCTGCAATTGCGAGTAGCCAGCTTGAAGTGTTTCAGGCCATTGCGAAAAAAACGCAGGTATTTTTATTTTTCTTTAACCCCAGTGAACATTACTGGGGCGACACACTCGATGAAAAAACAGCCGCTAAGATTGCCGCTAAATATGTCAAACGTCCGCAGTTACAAGCGCTTGAAGACAGCGCTAAAAACCCTGATCACGAGTACTTTTTTATTGGTAACCCGTTACTCTCGTCGTGGGGTAAATTAGGCCGTGACTATTTTGAGCAGTTACTACAACTAGATGCGCAGTGGCTTGACGGATTCGATAACGAGTTTGATCAAAGCTTGCTATCGCAAATTCAGTCTGAAATTTACCAATTAGCCTTCAAGGGTGAGTCATTAACGCCTGATAAAGAATGGTTTATTAATGACGAAGGCAAATTGCCGATTCAGGCTGATGACACCAGTATAGTGCTGAGCGATTGTCACACGCCACTTCGTGAAGTAGAGCGACTACATGATTACTTGCTTAACTTATTCAATGAAAATAAAGCGCTAACACCTAAAGATATTATTGTAATGATGCCAGATGTTGGCACATACAGCCCGTATATTGAGGCGGTGTTTGGTGGTGCAGAGGGGCGACGCTTTATCCCTTATGCGTTAGCCGATTTAGCGATAGAGCAAGAAAAACCTGTGCTTAGCTCGTTTGCCAGTTTAGCTGATTTACCCTACTCACGCTTTGGTGTGTCTGACATTCTTGATTTATTGCAAGTCACGCAAATTGCCGAAAAGTTTAACCTCGAAGCCCATGAGTATGAGCAAATTGGCTTTTGGCTTGAACGCGTTGGCGTTAAATGGGGCTTAGATGCCGCCCACAAAGATAGTTTTGGCTTACCCGCAATAGATTTAAATACTTGGCAACATGGCCTAAACCGCTTGTTATTAGGTGTTGCACAACGTGATGAACAACTGCCTTTCTCGGGTATTTACAGTGCCGATGAAGTTGAAGGCATGGCACTAAATACTTTAAATAAACTTATTGAATTTATTGATGTACTGGCCCGTTTTAAAGCTAAGCTGCAAACTGATGCACCGCTTAACGAAAAGGCAGAAACTCTAAAAGAATTATTAAGCGCTGTGTACAGCGAGGAAGGCGAACAAAGCTGGGATTTATTAGTACTGCAAAAAGTGCTCGATACACTAATTAAGCATTATGATAATGGCGATTACCAACAAAACGTTTCGCAGCGCATTATTAGTTACCTAGTTAAACAAGGTATACAAGAAAAAGGCGTAGGGCAGCGCTTTTTAGTGGGGCAAGTTAACTTTTGTACCTTGATGCCAATGCGGGCTGTGCCATTTAAAGTGGTGTGCATGCTAGGTTTAAATGATGCGGATTACCCGCGTACAGTTCAGCCAATTGGCTTTGACTTAGTTCCTTACTCAAAACGCCAAAAAGGCGATCGTTCTCGCAAACTCGACGACCGTTACCTGTTTTTAGAAGCGATTTTAAGTGCCCGTGAGAATCTATACATCAGTTATATCGGTCGCTCTTGCTTTGATAACCAACCAAGAATGCCCTCAACCTTAGTGAGCGAGCTGCTGGAATACATAGCCCGTAGTTTTGAATTTGCTGACCAAGAAACTCACTTAAAGCTACCAGAGGCGCTGATTAATTATCAGCACTTACAACCATTTAACCCAGCTTATTATCTGACCACTAACAAAGAAGGTAATAAAAGCCAAACTGGTGGCGAACAAAAAGCAGACAAACCGCTAGCCACACAATTGCATAGCTATAATCCTGTTTGGATGCCAACTCAAAGTGTCAATCCTGAGCCTCAGCAAGCGCTTAATGTTCAGCCAGAAAGTAGCGTTGAGTTAACTCAGTTTATTCGCAGTATTTGCCAGCCGCACGAGAGCTTTTATCAGCAAAGCTTGGGTTTACGCTTGCCGCAATTTAACGATATTGCTAAAGATGAAGAACCGTTTAGCTTAGACGCGTTACGTCGCTACTTTTATCTAGACGAAATTCTCGAAGCCAGTATTCAAGAAATGCCCCTAAACCAAGCGCAAATTATGCAGCGTGGTGAATTGCCACAAGCACACGTTGGTGACTTAGTGTTCGAAAGTATGCAGCACCGAGTCGATGCGCTTGCAGGGCAAGTAAAAGCGCATATTCAAGGTGATGAAGCATTACCCGTTGAAGTAAATATTAAAATAGCCAACACCACTTTAGAAGGTTGGTTAAATCATATTTATGGTCAAAAACAGGTGTTTTATCGCACTGCCAGTATTAAAGCAAAAGATGTTATTCGCGGCTTTGTGCATCATTTAGCAGCGCAAATAATGGGGCAACCTGTTGAAACCCTCATTCTTGGTTTAGACAAGCAAATTAGTTTTTCACCTATGTCAGAAGATGATGCTCGTAAGTATTTAAACGATTGGTTCTCGCTCTATGAAACGCTTTTAACTCGCCCAGTGGCGTTTTTTCCGGTCAGTGGTTACGAGTACATAAAAACAGATAAAGATATGGTCAAAGCAAACAATAAATTCGCGCCGCAATACATAGGCATGGGTGAGGGTGAAAATCCGTATATTCGTTTAACCATAAAGAGCCTTAAAGACTGTGAAGAAGAGTTTATAAAATGGAGCGAGCTGCTGTTATCGCCAATTGTTGAATTAGCACAGGAGGCAGATCATGCAAACGCTTAATCCAATGAGTATGGCGCTGTGTGGGCAGAGCCTTATTGAAGCCAGTGCCGGTACGGGTAAAACCTACACCATCACAGGTTTGTATTTACGGTATTTGTTGGGTTTACAAAAAGCGACCGATGAAGATGAACAATTAAATACGCCGCTTAGTGTTGAGCAAATACTGGTGGTGACCTTCACCGAGGCCGCAACGCAAGAAATTAAAGACCGTGTGCGGGCGCGTATAATCAATGCCAGAGATGCACTGCTTGGTAAAAAGCCCGATGATGAGCTGATTGAGCAAGTAATTGACGAGGTAACTGACAAACACGCCGCATTTGATTTGCTAGACGCTGCGGCAAAGTCGATGGATGAAGCCGCCATATTCACCATTCATGGCTTTTGTCAGCGAATGCTTAAACAACATGCTTTTGAATCAGGTGTGGCGTTTAACTTAGAGTTTATTTTAGATGAGCGTGAGCTTATTCAAGAAACCCTTAATGACTTTTGGCGTGCCTTTGTCTACCCACAATCAAAAGAGCGCACCCAAGCAATTACCGATATTTTCCCAGTGCCTGCATCACTGTATTCACAGGTAGTGAGTTTACTCAACAAGCAAGGGGCAACAATCACCCCTGAGTACGACCTTGACGATATATGGCAAGCGCGCGACAACTTTGTGGCAAAAGTACCGGCATTTAAAAAGGCATGCCTTGAGAGTGAGTTTATTAATGCTGTAAAAGCATCTGATTTAAGTGGCTCAAAAACCCCAGGTCGAAAAAACAGCCTTGCAGCGCTTGAAGAATACCTTAACAATGACGAGCTGTTCTTTGTATTTGGTACCAATAAATACTCCTTTGAAGTGTGGAGTACAGAGAATTTAAGCGACCCTGCAAATTACAAGAAAAACGGCAATTTGCTTAGTCATGAAATGGTGGCTCAGTTTGGTGAAATGGCCAAACTCAGTAGCCTTATCAATAACGGATTGAATATTGCGATAGTGCAATACGCTGCTAAATGGGTGGCAAATGCATTAGTTAAGCGCAAGCAAGAGCAAGGCGTGATCACCCCTGATGATTTATTAAGTAACCTGCATCAGGCGCTTTTAAGCGAGCAAGGGCAAGCATTAAGTGAAAAAATTGCCGCCTTGTTTCCGGTTGCCATGATTGACGAATTCCAAGATACCGATCCAATTCAATACGGCATTTTTAGCCGCATTTATGGCATTAAAAACACCACGCTTGCCATGATAGGTGACCCAAAACAGGCTATTTATGGTTTCCGTGGTGCAGATATTTTTACTTATATTGGCGCAAAAGAAGCTGTTGCGAAAGATAAACAATACACCCTAGATACCAACTACCGCTCAAGTGAAGGGGTTGTTGATAGCGTAAACCGCTTATTTGCTAAAAATGACAATAGCTTTATTTATAACGACGCAATCCCATTTCAAAAGGTCAATGCTAAGGGAAAACAGCAAGACAAAGCGTTTTTAATAAACGGTGAAATGCCCAGTGCGTTTGAGTTTTCGGTTTTTGTTGATGAATACGCCGAAGCGAACAATAAGCCAACCAGCAAAGGGGTGGCTCAACAAGCATTGGCTTTGCAGTATACGAAAAAAATCACTGATCTACTCAAGCAAGCTGATGCCGGCTATGCGACTATCGCAGGAAAACCACTCACCGCTGCCGATATCTGTGTGTTAGTGCGTGACCGAAACGAAGCACAGTTGATGAAAACCGCACTGGCAGAAGCCGCCATTGCCAGCGTGTATTTGTCGCGTGATAGTGTGTTTAACCAAGAGCTTAGTCATCATTTACTTAACTTTTTAACGGCATTGCATGGTCAGTATGATGAGTCATTATTGCGCGGTGTACTTGCTGGGCCATTGTTTTGCTTAAGCTACAACCGCATTTATGAGCTTCACGAAAATGAAAGCGCATGGCAAGAGCATTTAAACTTTTTTGCTCAGCTAGCCCATATTTGGCATAAACAGGGCGCTATGGCGATGCTCGAGCGTTTATTGAGTCATAATCAACTTGCAGCGCGTTGGCAAGGCTTAGGCTACAACGTTGAGCGCTGGCTCACCGATTTCCGCCATTTAGGGGAAATCTTACAGCAAAAGCAAATTGAGCTTGAGGGAACCCATAGATTGCTGCGTTGGTTTGCGCAAAAAGTCAGTCAACAAGATGGCGAAGCGGTGCAAGTACGCCTAGAAAGCGATGCTAATTTAGTGAAAATTGTCACCATGCACGCATCAAAAGGCTTAGAGTACCCGATAGTATTCATGCCGTTTGCCTGTGGTTATCGCGAAAGCAAAGAAGCCCTTTATCATAAAGACGGTAAGCTGATTTATGACCTTGCTAAAAGTGACGATGCAATGCAAAAAGCAGAGCAAGAGCGCTTGGCTGAAGATTTACGCTTGCTCTATGTGGCATTGACTCGTGCTGTGCATTTTTGTTCAGTGGGGATGTATAACATTGCACTAGGTCGCAGCGCTCGCCCAGGTATTCAAAGTACCAGCATTGGCCACGTATTATTCGCAGGGTTAGAGATTAAATCGGGCGATGAATGGCGCGCATTGTTACAACAATTTTGTGAAGGCTCTGCGCACATGCACTATGAGGCGTTTAGCCAAGCAGATGAGCTAGAAAAGTTAACATTTGCTGGCGCAGCCAATGAGCAAGAATATCAAGTTAATACTGTTAAAGCAGACATTCAGCGTGATTGGCGCTCAACCAGCTTTAGTAGCTTAACACTGAAAAAGCATACTGATCATATCGAGCTTGGTCGCAGTGATGAAGACCACGAAAAAGATGAGTTTTTAGCCCAAAATGCCAATGCTTTAACACCTTACAGCTTCCCTAAAGGGGCAAAGCCGGGTAGTTGTTTGCATGAAATTTTTGAGCAATTAGACTTTACCGACCCTTACGCGTTAAAGCGTCCAGCCAGTGAACAAGAAGACCATGCACTTGATAAAGTGATCAAAACGTTATTCGAAAAATACCATATTGATGATAGCTGGCAGGAAATGAGCGAGCAGTGGATCCTTGCTGCACTGAATTGCCCATTAAACGATAAAGGACTTAGTTTATCAGTACTTGAGCCTGATACCTGTTTGGTCGAAATGGAATTTAACTTACCGCTGTTATCGCTCTCAAGCGATAGGCTAAACCAAGTGTTGGTAAAACATTTTAACTTACCCGGGCAGCTTGATTTTAGTGAGGTGCAAGGCTTACTAAAAGGCTTTATCGATTTAATATTTTGCTGGCAGGGTAAGTATTATATTCTTGATTATAAATCGAACTTTTTAGGCAATAGTGCGGCTGACTACCAACATGAGCAACTAGAGCAAGCCATGACCAGTCATCAGTATCATTTGCAGTATTTGATATACACCGTAGCACTGCACCGTTTATTAAAACAACGTATTCAAGACTACGATAGCGATACGCATTTAGGCGGTGTTTACTACACCTTCTTACGTGGTATGAGCGAAGGGCAAGGGGTGTATTTTAATCAGCTAACAAAACAGCAAATAACTGAGCTTGATAGCTTATTCGCACAAGGAGCCATGCTATGAGTCAACTGACATTCGGCTTTGATGACCATGAGCCAAACGGGCCAGTGAATAAGCAGCCAGAACAACCAGCACAACATGCAGAGAGTAACTCAGCGTTGCCTGCCACAGAGGTTAAAACGCAGCCATTACTTAGTTATTTGCTTGAGGCAAAACGTATTCGCTTAGTTGATGTGAAACTTGCCGAGCTATTGACTGGTACAGAAACAGTTTCCGGCTCACAATCGCTGATAGAGAATAACAATGGCGGGCACAGCGAAGTTTTTTACCTGATTTTATTGCTTGCGGCCGCGCAGCAAAGTCAGCACAGCTGTTTAGAGCTTGTGAATATAAACTGGCAAAATCCGTTTGAAATTAGAGAGCAAAGTTTAGCTGATGCCAGCATTGCAGCCCCCGAGGTTTTAACGCCGTTTGATATGGAGTTTGGCCTTACTGAGGCCGTTAATAAATTAATGAATGCTGATTGCGTAGGGGATGATAAGCCACTGCTGTTGTTTGCGAATAAACTCTACTTTGCCCGATTGGCTGAATACGAAACCACACTGGCATCACGTTTACATCATTTAGCAACGAAAGAGCTGACCCTTGATGAAGGTGAATTAACGGCATTACTTGAGGTGTATTTTCCTCACAGTGAACATACAACAAACCCAAGCGATGCTATTAAAACATTAAACTGGCAAAAAGTAGCCTGTGCGATTGCCGCAACAAAAGGCTTTAGTGTGATAACCGGCGGCCCAGGTACCGGTAAAACCACCACGGTAACTAAACTACTAGCCATTTTACAATCTTTGTATGCCAGTGCGCCGCTAACAATTAAGCTGGTTGCACCGACAGGTAAAGCGGCAGCTCGTTTAACTGAGTCCATTTTAGGGGCAAAGCAAAAGCTTAATATGATCCCTGATAATATCGTGCCACTTATTCCAGACAGTGCACAAACGATTCACCGTTTATTGGGCGTCATTCCGCATACTAATAAGTTTCGCCATAACAAGCGTAACCCACTGCATTTAGATGTATTGATCATTGATGAGGCATCGATGGTAGATTTGTCGCTTATGGCAAAACTAATCGAGGCATTACCGAGCCATGCAAGGCTTATTTTACTGGGTGATAAAGACCAATTAGCTTCGGTTGATACGGGCAGTATTCTCAGCGACCTATGCCAAGGGCTAGAGCTTGGCAAAATGCCTGATTACAGCAGTGAAAGAGCAGCGCAGCTTAATCGCGTTTGTTTTAATAATCAGAGCTTTATACCCGCGGCGAGCAGTCATTTTGTACTTAACGATTGTATTGCGTTTTTACAGCAAAGTTATCGTTTTGATAGCAGCAGCGGCATTGGTCAATTAGCCCAAGCTGTAAATACCAATAACAGTGGCTTACTGGGCTTCGTTGAGCAAACGATTAATCAAGGTGGCTTTAAAGACCTTAAACTTAATTACAGCGTGATCAGTAAACCGATTGAGCAATTTGTGCAACAAGCGGCTCTGCAATACCACGATTATTTGCAGCTTATCCAGCAAGGGGCAAGTGTTGCCAGTGTGCATAAAGCATTTGCGTATTATCAGTTACTGGCTGCCGTTAGAGAGGGAGATTATGGTGTAAATAGCCTTAATCAGCGTATTGAAAAAGCACTGGCTCAACAAGGTTTAATTTCGCCATATCAAAGGCATTATGTGGGTATGCCAATTATGATCAACCAAAACGACTACCAGTTAAAACTGTTTAATGGCGACATAGGTATTTTAATGCACGATGAGCAAGGTCAGTTAAAAGCCATGTTTGTTGATGAACAAGAAAATATTCGCGCCTTTTCGCCCGCACGTTTACCTGCTCACGATAAAGTGTATGCCATGACAATTCATAAGTCGCAAGGCTCAGAATTTGCTTACACAGCGATGATTTTACCGCCAATAAAACAGGCTAATCAGGGCATTAACAGACAATTGGTTTACACGGGGATCACCCGCGCGAAAACCACATTTGAGCTGGTGGCCGATAAAAATGTATTGCTAATGGCAATGAATAAATCTGTTACTCGTGCATCGGGTTTATATGATAGGTTAAAACATGAAGCTCGTTAAAGTAACGAATGACCAACTCAACGAGTTAATGGGTTGGTTTAACACAGAGGCAGAACTGCGTATTTGGTCAGGGCCATTTTTTGATTACCCATTTGATACGCAAAGCTTTAAAAAAGATTTAAACCTAGATGAGTTGAATTCATTCGCGTTGATTAATGACGAAGGCCAGATGTTAGGGTTTGGTCAATACTATTTACGTGAAGGTCGTTGCCATTTAGGGCGGCTAGTTATCGCGCCAAGCGAGCGTGGTAAAGGTTTTGCAAAGCTGTTGATAAATCTATTAGGAGAGCAGGGCAAACAGCAATTGAACTGCGATAGCTTGTCGTTGTTTGTATACACCCACAATATCCTCGCTAAAACGGCCTATGAGAAACTGGGGTTTATTCAAACTCAGTACCCAGCTGACATGCCCCTCGATGGCTGTATTTATATGACCTGCTAAGAGCGTTTAAAGCTGCTTTTACGAAATAGATTAGGTTGCCAGCCAAAATGAAGAGCGCCTAATCTTAAAAAAACGGTGACAACTAAACCACCAACAATACACCAGATATAGTCCACCTCTAAAGTAAATAATGCAGCATAAGTAAGCCCGCCAGATAGGCAAGCGGTTGAATAAAGCTCTTCGCCCATTACCAGTGGAACTTCTCGACAGATTACATCGCGCATCAAGCCACCAAAAATACCTGTTGTCATACCCATAGTAATGGCAACAACCATATCAGCCCCTTCAATAAGTGCTTTTTCAATACCGATAATATTGAAAATTGCCATCCCTACAGCATCCATTAATAGCATGGTGGTGTTACTTAAATCGGGGAGGTGACGAATTGATAAGATAGACGCGAATATGGCTATGTAAGTTGCGTATAAATAATCTGGTTGGGCTATCCAAAATACCGGCTTGTTGAGTAGGATATCTCGTAAAGTACCACCACCTATGGCTGTTACCGTGGCAACCACCACTACACCAAAACCACCGACACTTTTTTCATGACCTAGCAAGGTGCCAGAAATAGCAAAAAATGCCACCCCAATAATGCTTAAAAAGTGAAAGTATTCTGATGTCATGCGGCCTCCTTACCTGTTAGTAAGTTAACCCTAGCAAAATGAACTTTATTGGCGCTGAACAGATAAGAAAGTAGGGCGGGTAATGACCTTACCCGCCAGTGTGGAATTATTGATTATTTAAGGTAATCAACCACTAATTGGGTCATCGCATTTACACCAAGCTGTAATGCTTTCTCGTCTGCAAAAAAGTGTGGTGAATGGTTACTAGGCGCTGTAACTGCATCTTGACCTTTTGGTGTGACACCTAAGAAAAAGAACATGCCTGGTGTTTCTAAAGCGTAGTAACTAAAGTCTTCGGCACCTGTGATAAGTGGCGTTGTGATCAGGTTCTCTTTGCCAACCACACCAGCAAGTGTTGGCGCCATTTTCTTAGTTAATTCAATATCGTTCACGGTTACTGGGTAACCATGGTCAATGTGAACATGCGCTTGTGCGCCACCTGATTCAGCCACCATCTCGGCGGTTTTAGCTAAACGTTTTTTAATGTCAGCGCGCATTTCTTGGTCAAAGGTACGAATAGTGCCCACCATTTCAACTTGATCTGGGATGATGTTGTTACGTACACCGCCATTAATAGCACCAAATGAAACTACCGAAGGCGCTTTGGTTACATCAACTTGGCGCGAAGCAATGGTTTGTGTTGCCATAATAATTTGTGATGACGCCACAATTGGATCAACCCCATTCCAAGGGCGTGAACCGTGGGTTTGACGACCTTTTACTGTGATTGTAAATTTGTCGGCGCTGGCCATCAACGGTCCTTCACGAAAACCAATTTGTCCGGTATTTAGCGAGCTGGTTACGTGTAAACCAAATACGGCTTCTGGCTTTTCTTTAAATAAGCCCTCTTTAAGCATAAGCTCCGCACCGCCTTCTTCACCATCTGGTGCACCTTCTTCAGCTGGTTGGAAGATAAACAGAATATCTCCCGCGAGCTCTTCTTTTATTTTGACTAAAGACTCAGCGGCCGCCATTAAAATAGCCACATGGTTATCATGACCACAGGCATGCATTACGCCAACGGTATTGCCTTTGTACTCTGTTGTTTGAGTTGACGCGAAGGGTAAGTCTACTTGCTCTTTAACAGGTAGTGCATCCATATCAGCGCGCAGCGCAATAAGCGGACCTTTTTTGCCCCCTTTAAGTTTGGCAACCACACCGGTATGAGCCACACCTGTTTGCACTTCAAGGCCTAAAGAACGTAAATGCTTCGCTACGTATTTGGCTGTTTCAAACTCACGGTTACTCAGCTCTGGATATTGGTGTAAATGACGGCGCCATTTAATGACTTTTTCACTGACGCTTTTATTTGCAGATTTAAGCTCAGTATTAATATCACTAGCTAATGCAGGGGTCGAAATCGCACTGAGTAGTAGGCTGGTCGAAAGTAATTTGTTTAACATCCCGTATCCTTTTATTATTAATTTATTAAACCAATGTAAAGTATAAAGCTTTGAATGAACAGGAACAGGCGCTAATAAATCAAGATAATTGGTTTGGGCAGCGCACACAGAACTTTAAAGATAGCCTACTTAAAAATGCTAAATTAATCACCTTAAATGCAGGTGATGCATTGTTTTTGCGTGGTGATGAGAATACCGGTCTGTATTGTGTTATTGATGGCGTGCTTAGAGTTTCTGGGGTTAATAGTCAAGGCAAAGAAGCGGTGCTCAGTTTTGTAACCAGTGCGATGTGGTTTGGTGAAGTTGCTTTGTTTGATGGGGGTAAACGCACCCACGATGTGTATGCACAAACTGCGGTACGGCTTTTACACGTACCTGAGCGGGCATTAACTCAGCTATTACATGAGCATCCTGCCTATTGGCATGATTTTGGGCTGCTGCTTACCAATAAAGTGCGAAACCTGTTTGACTCATTAGAAGATCACGCACTCCTTGCAGCAAAGCAAAAGGTGAGTAAGCGGTTATGCATGCTTTATCAGTCGTCAAGCCAAAACCCTTTGCCGCTTACCCAGCAACAACTTGCCGATATGACCTATTTAACACGGCAAACTATTAATCAAATATTACAAACCCTGCAAGCTGACTCAATTATTAATCTTAAATATCAATCGATTGAAATAATTAATATAGATAAATTGCAATCACAGTGCTGATTTGGAACTAAAATTGCTACAAAGCAGCAATCAAGCTTAAACGGAAGACAGCGTGTGGCAATTACATTTCATAATCAGTACAACCCTTATCATTACTCTGGCACTAAAAATAGTGAGACGTCGCTTACTCCATCACAAGCAAAACCCATGGCTCAATCTTCTTCAGATGCACAACAGTTGTTAAGAAAACATACAGAGCCAAGCTCATTTTTAGACACAGCAAAGGAAGCGCTTGTTTATCAGCGTTTAGGCGTGGACAAAGAGAAAATTGATGAAATTAAAGCGCAAATAGAAAAGCTTGCTGAACAAATGCAACAACAAGGCGCGGATATGAAAGCCCTGCAAGAAAAAATGGAAGAGTTACAATCTATGCTAGAAGAGGAATATCAAAAAGGACGCGACCGCATGGACATGCAACCAGACGCTGAAAAGGGCAGGGTTATCGATGCACTGGTTTGATGTGTAAGTTAATGCCGGTTCGTCAAATGTCGGCTAGTTGACATTCTTGGTAGTAAATTTTCTGCTAATCTGAACTTTGAACACAGTTTTGGCAGGAAAAATAATGAAAACATTAAAACAACAATTAACAAATTACGCCCTCTATCACCGCTCTAAACGCAACATTTATACTCACTTTATTGGTATCCCATTAATTGTGTTTGCGATTATTTGTTTATTGCAACGTGTCACGCTTATCTCAGAGCCTGTTGTTATCCCCTTGGCAACTGTGGTGATTGCGCTCACTTGTCTTTATTATTTAATGCTCAGCTTATCTATGGGGTTAATTATGGCTGTATGCTTAAGTGTGTTAAGTATTGCCGCTAAGCCTGTGGTATCGCTTTCGACCGAATTATGGCTAGCTGTGAGTATTGGTAGTTTCGTTGTTGGTTGGGTATTTCAGTTTATTGGTCATTATTTTGAAGGTAAAAAGCCAGCTTTTGTTGACGATTTAATTGGTTTGGTAATAGGGCCTTTATTTGTATTAGCAGAGTTCTTGATTATGCTTGGTTTTTATAAAGATATTGCTGATCATATCGAACAACATGCAGGGCCTAACAAAGCATAACAACAATAATAAGGAACACATATGCAATTAAATGGTAAAACAGTTTGGGTCACAGGAGCATCTTCTGGAATTGGTGAGGCACTTTGTGAGCAACTGGCGGCAAAAGGGGCAACGCTAATACTGTCTGCCCGTAATGAGGAAAAACTCAACGCTCTTAATGCAAGGCTCGGCGGCAATCATCATGTGGTCGCCCTTGATTTGGCAAAGCCCGAAGCCCTACTTGAAGATATGCCAGCGGTGATTGAACGACTGGGCCGAATTGATGTACTTATCAATAACGGTGGGGTGTCGCAGCGTAGCTTATTTTTAGAAAACGAATTTACGGTTTATCGCCAACTGATGGAAGTAAATTACTTTGGTTTAATTGCTTTAACCAAGGCCGTAGTACCACAGATGGTGAAGCAAGGTATGGGTATGGTGGTCTCAATTAGCAGTGTGGCAGGTAAAGTCGGTTCAAAGTTCAGAACAGGTTATTCGGGCTCTAAATATGCGGTTGTGGGTTTTATGGATTGCTTAAGAGCAGAACTAGCCGACAAAAATGTGAATTGCCTGACAATTTGCCCAGGTTCAATCAAAACAGCCATTGCACATAATTCGTTAGATGGCCAAGGTAAACCGCAAAATAAGCCAGAGCAATCAATCGAGAATGGCATGGATGTCGCAAAAGCCGCTGCAAAAATGATCAAAGCCATTGAAGCCGAGAAAGATGAGGTTGTGATTGGCGAGGGAATAAGTGGTTTAGCACCGACCATTAAGCGTTTTTTTCCAAGCTTTTTTAATCGCCTCACAGCAAAAATGAATTATCGATAATTTATAGTCATAAGTTAGTGAATGATTCTTAGTAAACAATGCGCAGCTTAGGTTGCGCGTTTTTTGTACCAAACGGTCGAATTTTTAACACTTAAATCGATAAAAGGCACTAGTTTGCTATGGTTAAACGGGGATGGATTAGCTTACAATGAGGTAAAAGTAGTCCAAACAAGAGAGAACAACAATGGCCGCATTTGGTACTGTATTTATGCCACAAATGATCCAAGCACGTTTTGCTGATAACTCATGGAGTGAAAGCGCGCTGGTCCCATCTGATAAAATCGAATTACATGCGGGTGCTCACGTATTACATTACTCAAGCACCTGTTTTGAAGGATTAAAAGCATTTCGTCATGAAGATGGCACGGTCTATATCTTTCGTATGGATGCTAACATCGCGCGTATGAAACAAAGCTCTAAGTTACTAAACTTACCTGACTTTGACGAAAGCATGCTTGAGCAAATGATTAAAGACATTGTAAAAGAGTATGCAGACGAAACACCGACCCCTCCGGGGTCTATGTATATTCGCCCTACGCACATTGGGACAGAAGCCGCAATTGGTAAAGCGGCTGCGCCGTCAATGAGTTCATTGCTTTATGTATTACTTTCGCCAGTGGGTGACTACTTTGCTGGTGGCGCAACGGCACTCCGTGTATTACTTGAAGAAGATGGCATGCGCTGTGCGCCACATATGGGTATGGTGAAAAGTGGTGGTAACTACGCAAGTGCATTAGGTCCAATCTTACAGGCTCGCTCTGAGCACCAAGCAGACCAAATTTTATTCTGCCCAGGTGGCGATGTACAAGAAACCGGTGCTGCAAACTTCATTCTAATTGATGGGGATGAAATCATCACAAAAGCACTTGATAGCACATTCTTACACGGTGTAACGCGTAATAGTATTTTAACGATTGCTAAAGATTTAGGTATGACAGTATCTGAGCGTAATTTTACTGTGTCTGAGTTGCTTGAAAGAGCCGCTAAACCAGGCACTGAAGCTGCATTATCGGGTACCGCTGCGGTATTGACGTCGGTTGGCACGCTTATTCATAATGACCAAGAGTTTAAAGTGGGTTCGGGCGAACCTGGCGAAAAAGTCGCAAAATTACGCCAAGCATTGAATGATATTCAATGGGGTAAATCAGCGGATAAACACGGCTGGTTAACAAAAGTATAATTGCGCAGTAAATATGGAAAGCCACGTAAATTGCGTGGCTTTTTTGTTTTTACATTGGTTTACAGCTCTACCCGTGTTTAGGCGCAAATTACTAGACATTAATGGGTATTAACTTTATTTTCATTTTGTTAATAATGACTAACAAGTAAACCTATTATGATCAAGAAAACGCTTGCATGTGCGATTGTTGTTGCACTGGCGGGGTGTGGTGAATCAACCCCAAAAAATACAGAACAAACTGTAAAAACTGCAGAGGTAAAAACTGCAGAGGTAAAAGCTGCTGTGAATTATCCAGAAACTAAAAAAGGCACTGTTGTCGATGAGTACTTCGGTGAAAAAGTGGCCGATCCGTATCG
Source organism: Pseudoalteromonas arabiensis (assembly GCF_001550155.1). Lineage (GTDB taxonomy): Bacteria > Pseudomonadota > Gammaproteobacteria > Enterobacterales > Alteromonadaceae > Pseudoalteromonas > Pseudoalteromonas arabiensis. The sequence goes on along the minus strand of NZ_LRUF01000021.1, from coordinate 547,009 downwards.
TTGGTTAGAAGACGATATGAGCGACGAAACAGCACAATGGGTCAAAGCTGAAAATGACGTCACGTTTTCTTATTTAAAAAATATTCCTTATCGTGATGAGCTTAAAACCACGCTTGAAAAGCTGATGAACTATGAAAAAGTCACAGCACCATTTGAAGAGGGTGAGTATACCTACTTTTATAAAAACGATGGTCTGCAAAATCAATATGTGGTGTATCGCAAAAAAGGCGACTCAGAAGCTGAGGTGTTCTTAGACCCAAATACTTTTAGTAGCGACGGCACAACCTCAATGTCGGGCTTAACCTTCACAGAAGACGGTACGTTAGCAGCTTATCAAATCTCTGAAGGCGGCAGTGACTGGCGTAAAATTATCATTATTGATACAGCGACAAAACAGCCAATTGAAGAAGCGTTAGTCGATGTGAAATTTAGTGGTATTGCTTGGCTTGGTAACGAAGGTTTCTATTATTCGAGCTACGATAAGCCAAAAGGAAGTGAGCTGTCTGCCAAAACAGATCAACATAAAGTTTATTATCACAAATTAGGTACAGCACAAGCTGATGACCAATTAATTTATGGTGGAACTGAAGCACAAAAGCACCGTTATATTGGCGCAGAGGTAACCCGTGATAATCGTTATTTAATTATCGCTGCAAGTACTTCAACATCAGGTAATAAACTGTTTATAAAAGATTTAACTAAGTCTGATAGCGAATTAGTGACGATTTTGGATAACACAGAATCAGATACTTCTATTATTGATAATGACGGCTCGAAACTCTATTTAGTGACTAACTTAAACGCACCAAATATGCGTGTAGTGACTGTTGATGCCGCTGATCCACGCCCTGAAAATTGGCAAGATTTAATCCCAGAAACTGACAATGTGCTTAGTATTTCAAAAGGCGGTGACTACTTCTTTGCTAAGTATATGGTTGATGCGATTTCGCAAGTAAAACAATACGATAAATCAGGTAAACTGGTGCGCGATATCAGCTTACCAGGTGTGGGCACTGCATACGGCTTTAGCGGTAAGCACGATGCACAAACATTGTATTACTCATTCACAAATTACACCACGCCAGGTAATACCTATTCGTTTGATGTTGAATCAGGCAAGTCTGATGTGTATCGCAAGTCGGGCGCTAAATTTAATAGCGAAGACTATATTTCTGAACAAGTATTCTATACATCAAAAGATGGCACTAAAGTGCCGATGATTATCTCATACAAAAAAGGCACCGAGCTTAACGGTAAAAACCCAACTATTTTATATGGTTATGGTGGCTTTAACGTAAGCCTAACACCAAGCTACAGTCCTACGGTTGCGGCATGGCTTGAGCACGGTGGTGTGTATGCGGTAGCGAATATTCGTGGTGGTGGTGAATACGGTAAAGCGTGGCATGTGAATGGTACACAACTTAAGAAGCAAAATGTATTTGATGACTTTATTGCTGCTGCAGAGTACTTAAACGAAAAGCAATACAGCTCACCTGATTACTTAGCGGTGCGTGGTGGTTCTAACGGTGGCTTATTAGTCGGTGCGGTTATGACTCAGCGTCCTGAGCTATTTAAAGTTGCGCTTCCTGCCGTGGGCGTATTAGATATGCTGCGTTACCACACCTTTACAGCCGGTGCTGGTTGGGCCTACGACTATGGCACGAGTGAGCAAAGTAAGGAAATGTTTGATTACTTAAAAGGCTACTCGCCTGTTCACAATGTTAAAGCGGGTGTAAGTTATCCTGCGACTTTAGTGACAACAGGGGATCATGATGACCGTGTTGTGCCTGCGCATTCATTTAAGTTTGCTGCTGAGTTACAAGAAAAAGGTGCGAAACAAAACCCGTACCTGATTCGAATAGAGACAAATGCAGGACATGGAGCGGGTACTCCTACTAGTAAGGTTATTGATATGTACGCTGATATCTATGGTTTCACACTTTATAATATGGGTGTAAAGAGTCTTTAGTAAAAAGATAACGAGGCTAAATACAACGCCGAGCAATTGCTCGGCGTTGTTGTTTTCAGGCAGCTTTAATACTAACGTCGCGCTCTTTGTGTAATGGGTCGGGAAGAGTGTCAGCGCCGTAGCTCATTGGGGAGTGAGCTAATATGGCATTAAGTATCGTTGAAGCTTTATTGCAATCCATGTTCATTTAATGCGTGAAAAATTTGTCATTCAGTTCTAATTACTCAAGGTTAGACCAACTTCTAAACACACAATGATTAACTAACAGGAAGAAATAATCGCTGATAGGTTTTATATGCGTACTCGTCACTCATTCCCGATAAATAATCGCAAATAATGCGCATTGAGTTTTCTTGTTTGTCATGGGCACTCAACCACATTTCTTGGGTTGTTTCGGGCAGTAGACGCATAGGATCACTGGCAAACGCACTGAATAGCTCAATCAATAAATTTTGTCCTTTAAATTCAACTTGCTGCATTTTGGGTTCACGAATTAAACGCTTAAACACAAAATGCTTTAAAACATTAAGAATGGCTGCGAATTCATCAGGTAAGCTGACCGTGTACTGCAATATTTCAGACTCAAAATCAGCGTTTTGAACCACCAACTGAGCATTAATAATAAAGGTGTTAACCAACTCTCCAATGGCGTCTTTTCGCTCGTACTCATATTCTGAAAATAGCCGTTTGGTTATCGAGTTTAAATGCCCATTTAACCAAGGTGAATTAAGAGCGTCTAATTGTTGTTGAGCGTGGTTGAGCCAATCTGACAGGGTAAGCACTTCTGTTGCTATGGCATCTTCGAGATCATGCACGGCATAGGCAATGTCATCAGCCAACTCCATGATTGCAGCGTCGAGTGATTTATAATGGGTTCTAGCTCTAAATTCATCGGCTTGGTAATGACTAGACAAAAGCTTTTTATCATCGCCTGAAAGCGGGGCGATTATCCAGTTAAATACATCTTGATCATCTTTGTATAAGCCTTTAGCAGGGCGCCAATGATCCGCTTTTATAAAGCTTCTTTTTCCACTTAAAGGCGGAATGGTATGCCATAAATCATCAATAAACGCTGGGTATTTGATAAATCCGAGTAAAGTGCGGCGTGTTAAGTTCATACCGTAACCATTACTATATGGTTCCAGTTTTGAGACGATTCTTAATGTTTGCGCATTGCCTTCAAATCCACCATTTTCACGCATCATATAGTTAAGTGCTATTTCCCCACCATGTCCAAAAGGGGGATGGCCTATATCATGAGCTAAACATAGAGTTTCAAGTAAACTTGCACTGGGAAAATGTTTAAAATTAGCGTGTTGCGTTTTTAAATGTCTAAGTAGGCCACTGCCAATTTGCGCAACTTCTAGAGAGTGTGTCAGGCGAGTTCGGTAAAAATCATTAAGGCCAATGCCCATTATTTGCGTTTTTGCTTGTAAACGCCTAAATGCGGCTGCGTGTATAATACGTGATCTGTCTACTTGCCACGCAGAACGGTTATCATTTGGGCGATATTTTTGTTGATCAATGATACGGGCTTGCCAATATTGGCACATAAAATAACCTTATAATTACTCGCTCAGATGCCTTTTAGTATACGCAAGCACTTGAAAAATGCGAGCTAATTACTTGAAGCTCGACATAAAATGTAAGGCTATTAAATAACCTTTTTAGTGAAATTCGCCAAAAAAAATACCCTTTGATATAATTCGCTTTTATATGTGTGTGACGTTGCCGCACAGAGTTGTTGTTTACTTGAGAGAATACATGTTTAAATACCTTTTTCGAGGCTTACTTACTGCTTTCTTTACTTGGGCATTACTTTATCCATTTATAAATACAGACCATGTTGTTGAAGGCGTAGAACAATCAGACAGCACAAAAAAAGGAACACAACGTGTACAAAAAAAAGAGAAACCTTTACATAATGTAAAGCTGCCTGACTTTTCGAGCTTTACAGATGTAAAAGAAAAAAAGCATGCTTTTTTTGATTTTATTCGTCCGCACATTGAAGCTGAAAATAAAAAGATTTTACAGCAACGTGCAACGTTAGAAATTGCCCGCATGATGCTTGAGTTTAATGAGCCTTTATCTAACAAGCAAAAACAAGATATTAAAAAAATCTTAGCCAGCTACAAGTTACCTAGCTCACTGGATGTTTTATCACTTACGCAAGCATTACGGCGTGTTGATATCATACCCAAAGAACTTGCACTTATGCAGGCTGCAAATGAGTCAGCTTGGGGAACATCTCGCTTTGCAAGAATTGGCTTAAACTTTTTTGGCCAGTGGTGCTACAAAAAGGGCTGTGGCATGGTTCCTCGACGCCGTGCAAATGAAGCCGCACACGAAGTTACTGCATTTAAGTCTGTGCGTGCAGCAGTCAGTTCTTATTTTAAAAATATTAATACCCACGCAGCGTATTCAGATTTGCGCTCAATTCGCGAAGACTTACGACGTCAGCAAAAACCTATTGAAGCGACGAAGCTAACACACGGGTTGATGTCATACTCTGAGCGTGGTGAAGCGTACATAGAAGAATTAAACACAATGATTAATCAAAACAGAGCATACTTTGATGAATAAAACGGTTTCATGGTTGAAAGTAATTGGTGCTGTTGCGGCTTTGAGCTTTTCAAGTTTTAAGGTCGCGGCGAGTGAGTTTGTTGTAGCCTACGATGGTTTTTATGACCGCTTAAAAGTGGTTAATAAAGGTGAGTTTCAATATGCACAAGTGAATTTCTATTTAACTGATATTGCGACTAACGAAGTATGTACCATTAAATCAGGAAAAATCATTACAGAGCACCAAGAGTTTGATCTAACTTATACTGATCAAGCGCAGCTTTTACTGCCTTTTGATAAACAGTTAGATACTGACAAAGCTGTGATTGTGGTACAGCCTATGAATCCTAAACATGATTGTCAGCTTAAGTTACAGATTGAGGCAACACAACTGGATGAGTTCGCATTAACAAAAGCGAATCTATTTGCTCTTGACCAAGAATTTGATGAACTACTCTCCGACCTTTCAGGGTTTTTTGTGAGCAAACTAATGTGGTTCCTGTTACCTGAACAAAAAGGCGTTGTGTTGAAGTTTGATAGCACAGATGCAATGTCAGCAGCAGGAGTTAGCTGTAAAGAAAATCGCTGTTTTATTAATGTTACTGACGACTGGGAGGAGGATGAAACTCGTCTTAGTAATAATGGAGCGTTATTAAGTGCAACTCCTTGGATTGCGAAATAATATTTGCCAGCATAGTTAGCTTTTCAAAAAAAGGATCTTAACAGGTCCTTTTTTATTGATTTCAAATTACTCTTTAAGTATTTAATATGACAGATGTTGATAGTTAACACGCTCACATAAATACAATAAAGCGTGTTATATAAATTGATTTGATGAATAAGGAAGTTCGAATGTATATCAATGAGGCGTCAAAACTGACAGGGGCAACACAAAGAGCGATAAGACTTTATGAATCAGTTGGGCTACTGACTGTTTCTCGCCGAGGCAAGTATCGAGTTTATAGCCAAGAGAATATTCATCTAATCAAATTAATAAAAGAGGCTCAAACTCTAGGTGTTGCCTTGTCAGATATGGTTGCTTTAAAGGGAGAAAATGAGGATTTTGATTGGCAGGCAGTCAGCCATTACCTCATTCAAAAGCAAGCTCTAGTCGAAGAAAATATAAAGCAGCTTGAACTCCAAAGACAGCGTATTAAAAATTATCGAATTTCAATTGATAAGTGTATTCAAGAACTTGACTCTCACCCTTAGGTGAGAGTTTACACTGTATCCTTACTGTAAATGGATATGTAAGTGTATGAAAAGAATATTAGTAATTAATGCGAACCCAAAATCAATGAGCTTGTGTAAATCTTTAGCAGAGCAGTATGCCGCTGTTGCCATAAAAAAACACGATGTGAAACAAGTTCATATTGGTGACTTGAATTTCGCAATAAATTTAGCAGAAGGCTACGATGAAGTAATTGAGTTAGAGCCTTGTTTAGCCGATCTGCAAAAGAAAATCCTTTGGGCCGAACATATTGTGATAGTTAGCCCTGTTTGGTGGGGAACAATGCCTGCTAAGTTTAAAGGGGCGATTGATAGAGTTTTTTTACCAGGGTTTTCGTTTAAATATGTTGAGGGTAAATCTATACCGCAAAAGTTATTAAAAGGGCGTACATCCGAGTTGCTAGTAACGTTAGATACCCCTGTCTTTTGGTATAAATACATTCAAGGAAATGTTATCTATAAGAACTTTAAACATTGTATTTTAGACTTTTCAGGGATTAAAAATAAAGTCACCACATACTTTGGGCCCGTTATAAACTCTAGTAGTGATAAAAGAAAAGCGTGGCTTAACAAAGCAGCTCAATTAGGAGCGAAAGTTAATTAGACTATTTGTGTTCTAAAATTAAAAAGGAGAGCGAATGACTCTCCTTTTTAGCATATTGAATAGAGCTGGTTAGCTTAAATTAATTGTTACTACGTTATTTTCCTGCTCTTGTTCAAGCGCAGGTTGTTTCGGGATATCAGGCTTATCTAGAGCGATATCACCGCCATCAATTACGTCACCACCGGTTTGAAGGTCTTTAAAGTTAAATAAGGCATTGTCAGCTAAGTGTGACGGTACAACGTTTTGCATTGCTGTAAAAATACTTTCAATGCGGCCTGGGTGTTGTTTATTCCACTCTGCAAGCATTGCTTTAGTGTGCTTACGCTGTAAATTTTCTTGTGAACCACACAGGTTACAAGGAATGATAGGAAACGCCATACGGTCTGCATATTTTTCAATATCAGTTTCTTTACAATAAGCAAGTGGGCGAATAACCATGTGCTCGCCATTATCACTCATTAATTTAGCAGGCATGCTCTTTAATTTACCGCCATAGAACATGTTTAAGAAAAGCGTTTCAATCATGTCATCACGATGATGACCTAAGGCTATTTTGGTTGCCCCCATTTCTTTTGCTGTGCGATATAAAATACCACGACGAAGGCGCGAGCAAAGCGAGCAGGTTGTTTTACCTTCAGGAATAATATCGGTGACAATACTGTAGGTGTCTTCTTCTACTATTTTGTATTCAATACCAAGCTTGTCTAGGTATTCGGGTAACACATGCTCAGGAAAACCTGGTTGCTTCTGATCAAGATTGACTGCAAATAAGTCAAACTTAATTGGCGCAACGCGTTGCAAATGTTGCAGAGTATCCAATAGGGTGTAGCTGTCTTTACCACCTGATAAACACACCATGATACGATCGCCTTCTTCGATCATATTAAAGTCCATCACGGCTTGGCCGGTTAATCGACGTAAGCGTTTTTGTAACTTATTAAAGTTATATTGCGCTTTAGCTTCTACTGAGTGAGACACTACGCCCCCTTAAAAATACATGGGTAAAATAAAGGGGAGTATTATATTGGAAGCGCGGAGAAACAACAATTGTTAGTTACCCTTTGCACGGTTAATTATTTTGCAAGGGGACTGATGTAGCCATCAGGTTTCAATGCTAATACATCGCAATCAAGACTATCAATTACATGCTCGGCTGTGTTACCAACCAGTGCGGCGCTCAAACCTGTGCGTCCTACCGTACCAATAACCACTAATTCGCTGTTGAGCTTAGCGGCAACATCAGGAATAACATCTTCAGGTAAACCTTCTTCAATATGACAGTGTTCTTCACTAATTGAAAAGCTCTTTGCAAGCGCTAAGGTTGATTCGAAATGATGTTTTTTTACTGATTCGTTATAAACGCCTGGGTTGAACTCGGGGATTTCAATCGCAATGTTTACCGGCGTTGCTGGGTAAGCATTAACAAGATTAAGCTGCGCATTTGCGAGTTCACAAATAAAGCGGGCGTCATTGATGATACGTTTATTTAGCTCTAGATGTTGTTCATTTTCAGTTACGGCATTAACGGCAGCTAAAATATTGCCCTGAGCCGGCCACTCTTTTTCTTTAACGAGTAATACAGGGGCAGGGCACTTACGAATAAGGTGCCAATCAGTGGGAGTGAAAATAACCGATTTTAGAGTGTCATGCTGATGTGTGCCTTTGACGACAAGATCAAATCCATCATTAATAACAGTATTAATAATCGCTTCGTAAGGGCGATTATGCCAAACAACACACGACTCTATGCTAAGTTCAGGGTAGAGTGCAATTTGCTCATCTAACCAGACTTGCCTATCTTTGATAACAGCTTCGCGCATGGCTTCTCGCTCATCACTGGAAAGCATAGTGGTCATTTCATAAGAAAAATCATAGATACTGAGGAATGCGGTGATGGTGGCGCCAGATTTTTTCGCCAAATCAATTGAACGGCTTAAGCCATGTTGGTGTTCTTTAGTTGGGTCTATAACTGCTAGGATTCGTTTAATTGCGTCCATGTGCTGCTCCTTAACTGTTCCGCAAAAAGTATAGGTTGAGTGTAACCTATATTCAGAACAGTTAAAGGGGCAAGCCAGATAAAGTTGCGCTAAATCAAACTCTATTTACATTTGATAGCAGCAGTTGTTGCCAGCGCTTGTTGATCTAAAATCGTAATAAACTTACCTTCAACCTTGATAAGCCCCGCTTTTTGGAAGCGACTTAGTAGACGACTAATCGTTTCAACGGTTAAACCCAGATAGTTGCCGATTTCTCCGCGTGTCATGGTTAAACGAAACTCTTTGCGTGAAAAGCCGCGTTCGCCAAAACGCTCAGCGAGATTAAAAATAAAGCTGGCTAAACGTTCTTCAGCAGATTTTTTATTGAGTAGTAGCAGCATTTCTTGGTCATAGTTAATTTCGTTACTCATCAAACGCATAATTTGCTGACGTAGCTTAGGGAGCTTACCTGCTAACTCGTCAAGGGTATCAAATGGAATTTCACATACCATAGAGGTTTCAAGTGCTTGTGAGAAGCTTTGATGTGCCATTTTATTTATAGCATCAAAGCCAACAAGATCGCCCGCTAAGTGGAAACCCGTTATTTGTTCATCACCCTGCTCAGAGAGTGTATAAGATTTGAATGACCCTGAGCGTACTGCATAGATTGCATTAAGGCTTGCTCCAGACTCGAAAAGGTAATCGCCTTTGTGGAGTGGCTTTTTACGTTCAATAATTTCATCAAGTCGATCCATTTCCTGACCATTGAGTGAAAATGGCAAACATAGCTGACTGATACTGCAATTGTTGCAGCTAATCGTACATAAGCTTTTTGACTTGTTTTGAGAAAAGTCCATACATCCAATCCATTCAAATAAGTTAACAACACGAATACTAATGAACGAGTTTATCGGTTGCTATAATTAATAAGTATATACCGTACCATATTATTACACTTCCTAGAATAACCCTAGTCCAAACATGGTTTAAAAAAGTGTTTATTTTATGGCTAACAAGCCCAACACTGACCATTGCAGGGAAGGTACCTAGTGCAAAAAAGAGCATAACACCGGCGCCATGTGCTGCTGATGGGCTTGTTAATGCCCATGTTAACGCCGAATAAACCAAGCCACAAGGAAGCCAGCCCCATAATGCACCATATAATAATGCTTTTGGTAGGGAGTTAACCGGCAAAAGGTGGCGATTAAGTTTGACTAAATGCTGCCATATTAGAGTTTTTCCAAGTTTCTCAAGCCATTGTAAAGTGGCAGCTAAACGCATAATGTAAATTCCAACGAGTAGCATGAATAGGCCGCTGAGGAAGGATAATACAATGGCTAACTGAGAATTTTGTGCGGCAAATTTGCTACTGATCCCAGCGACTAGTGCGCCAGCAAGCATATAACTTAGCGCTCTGCCAAGATTGTAAGCAACAGAATAACTGACAGCTTGTTGTTTTTTTGCAGCAAGCTGTAAACTGCTTGCTATACCACCGCACATAGCAAGACAATGCCCACTCCCGAGCAAACCCATAACAAAGGCGCTGATAAATAGGGGGTCAATCATTACTTTTATTATGTTGCTCTTTGTCGTCTTCAAATAAGATGCTGTGGCCTTGCTTATTTAAATCAGAAAATTGTTCGCTTTTTACAGCCCAAAAGAAAACGCCAATTGCAATAATTACAAATAATATAGCAATAGGGATTAGCATATAGATAATACTCATAGTTTTAATAACCTTAATGAGTTAGTAATAACCAGAATGGAGCTTGCAGACATACCAATTACAGCCATCCAAGGTGCAACGAGGCCAAGAGCAGCCAGTGGTAAAATCGAACCATTATAAATGAGTGACAACGCCAAGTTTTGCTTCACAATTCGACGCGTTTTTTTCGATACAGTGAGCAAGTGTTCAATTGCATTTAAGTCACTGTTGAGTAATACCACATCTGCACTATTTTTGGAAATATCAGCCCCTGTTTCCATGGCAATAGATAAATGCGCGCTGGCAAATACAGGGCTGTCATTGACACCATCACCCACCATAGCAACAATGGCACCTTTACCTGCAAGTGCTTCAACATGAGTTTGTTTATCACGAGGGCTACATGCTGCATGCACGGTATCTAGATTTAGCTGCTTTGCGAGTCGCTCACCACTGTTTGACGCATCGCCCGTTAACATATGGCATTTGAGCTGCTGTGAATGAAGTTTAGTAATCAATTTTTCTGCGTTATCACGTAAGCTGTCAGCCAAATAAAAACGAGCAATAACTTGTTTGTTGATATATAACGTTGCTTGTGCATCCGCTTTGTCAGTATCAAACCAACCACTTTTACCTATCGCAAGATGTTGATCATTAAGCTCAGCTGTAATGCCTTTACCAGGCTCGATGGTAACATTTTCGATTTGATTCACAGTGTCGTTATAACCAGCGAATGCATTGGCAATCGGGTGCTCAGAGAAGCTCTCAAGTTGAGCGGCTAAGCGTAATACATCTGCTTCACTATAACTACTGTTTACCATTTCAACTCGCTCTATGGTAAACCGACCTTGCGTTAAGGTGCCTGTTTTATCAAAGGCGATATCTGTTAATTGTGGTAGCGTTTCTAACACATGGGCTTGTTTAATTAAGATACCGCGTTTAGTGAGACTGGCAACCGCACAAGTTAGCGCAGTTGGAATCGCTAAACTCAGCGCACAAGGGCAGGTTGCGACAAGCACAGAAATAGTAATCCAAAAGGCATGTTCAGGGTCTATTTGATACCAACCAATTGCTGTTATTGAGGCAAACAGTAATAAACAAGCAACAAACCACTGTGCCACTTTATCAGTGATTTCAACTAATCTTGGGCGCTTGGTTAGTGCTGTGTGTTGCAGTCTAATAATTTGATTAAGCAGTGTGTTTTGACCAATTTTGTTAATTTCAATACTGATTACACCATCATGGTTAATGGTGCCAGCGAAAACTTGATGGCTTACAAATTTATTAACAGGTTGATGCTCGCCTGTCATCATGGCTTCATCAACAGTTGTTTTACCTTTGATTACGACACCATCGGCAGGGATGGTTTCACCGGCTTTAATTAAAACAATATCACCTAGTTTTAGCTTTTTAGCGGCAATAATCGATTCTTGATTGTTTTTATCAATAATACGGGCGGTAAGAGGCAGTAATTTTTGTAGATTAGCAGTGAACTCACTGGCTTTTAAACGGGCTCTAAATTCTAAATATTTACCTAATAATAATAAGAAGGTAAACATACAGATAGATTCAAAATAAACTTCGCCAACAGACATTAAAGTGGCATAACAGCTTGCCCCGTAAGCACCAAAAATAGCTAAAGATACGGGTAAGTCCATGTTCAACTGTTTGGCTTTTAACCCATTAATGGCATTGGTTAAAAATGGTAGGGCACTGTATAGGATAACGGGTGATGCAAGTACTAAGCTTATCCATCGAAAGTATTGTTCAAAGTCTTCTTCCATGCCCGAGAACATGCCAAAATACATGGCAAAAGCGAACATCATAACCTGCATGGTCATTAGGCCCGCCACACCTAAACGGCGGATGTACGCTTTTGCGGCTTGTTGTTTTTGACTGGCTTCCAAGTCAGCCTGAAACGGATATGCTTTATAGCCGATTTCGTGTAACGAGGTGATAATTTGGCTAAGTGGGGTAACCGATTTATCCCACTGGATCATGGCACGATTAGTTGATGTATTTACATCCACGCGCTTAATTGCTTTTAAATTAAGTAACTGTTTTTCAATTAACCAAGCACATGCCGCACACGTTATACCTTCAACGGTGAGAAGCACCTCAGATAAGTCGTTGGAGGCTGAAATAAATTCGTCTTGAATATCTTCGTTATCGTAGCTTTTAATTAATTCCAGTTGCTCTGGTACAAGTTGTTCTACCTTGCCAGAGCGCACTGTTCTGAATTTATAGTAATCGGTCATGCCTTGGGCGACGATATTCTCAGCAACCGTTTGGCAGCCAATACAACACATAGGTTGTGCCTTACCATCTATTTCGACAGTCGCATTAAAGCCTTTTGGCACACTTTCAAGACAATGAAAGCAATTATCAGACATCAGAGTTTACTACTTATATTCAGGGCTAATCGAAATTGTTTTTTCAGTTGGTAGAATAATATCTTCTTTTAGTTTCCAACTACCATCAATAGGTTCAATAAACACTGTGTAAGCACCATTTACATGCGCATCTAATAGGGCGGTGAAATCGCCATGGGCGTTTTTCATCAGGCTAACATCAAAATCGTTTGCTTTAATGGTGCGGTGGTAAAATGACATTTTTAAAGAATGTACATTACTCGCATCACCTTTAGTGAAAACAAACGTGACTTTGTCGTCGGTCACATTTAAGTCACCATGCAAATAGAGCGCCTTTGCTTTGTTAAATTTACTGAGTTCAAGGTTGATAGCTTTGCCTTTTTTATAATAGTCATCGACAACCATGTCGGGCCCGTTGCCAATAGCCATGTAAATAAGACCAGCACAACCAATGATAGCGGCAAGTGGAAAAGAGATTAAAAACCAAGGCCAAAAATTTTTATACCAAGGAGTGGGGTTCATAGTACTTACTACCTTTAAAAACGTTGTACGCATTTTATCGGATCTAAAAGCAAAAGACTAAAAAAAAGCCTCCAGATGGAGGCTTTTTTGATCTTAATTAATCTATTGAATTAAAAGATTAATTGAATATACATTTTATTAACCGCGTGGTTATTTTTCTTGTGACAAGCTGTAAACGTACGCTGTTAACAGGTGTACTTTATCTTCACCTAAAATGTCTTTCCATGCTGGCATAACACCTGCACGGCCATTGATAAGTGTTTCTTCAACGGCACGTTTAGAACCACCATATAACCAGATGTTATCTGTGAGGTTAGGTGCACCAAATGGTAAGTTATGAGCTACTGAACCTTTACCGTCAGCACCGTGACACGCAGCACACATTGCAAACTTAGCTGCACCTGCTTCAGCGTCTTTTTGGTTAACAGTACGGCCAGATAGGCTTAGTACGTGAGCTGTCATTTCTTTAATGCCTTGCTCACCTAATGCATCACCCCAAGGTGGCATCGCAGCAACACGACCATGAAGAAGTGTTTCTTTGATTTTATCTGGTGTGCCGCCATACAACCAATCGTTATCCGTTAGGTTAGGGAAGCCTTGACCACCACGTGCATCTGAACCATGACATTGCGCACAGTTTTGAGAGAATAAACGTTGACCAATTTCAAGCGCTTTTTCATCTTTAACCAGTGTCTCAATATCTTGTTTAGCAAATGCTTCAAAGATAGGGCCGAAACGCTCATCAGCTGCGATAAACTCTTGGTCTAATTGAACGTTTTCACCATTAGCTAATGCTTGCTCAGTTGCCTTTTTAGACTCTTCTAAAGAGGTGATACCTTGGTTAGAACTTGTCCACTTACCTAAACCTTCCCAGTTACCTAAACCTGGGTAAGCTGCAAGGTAGTATACAGACCAAATAAATGTCGCGAAGAACATGTAAGTCCACCACTTTGGTAGTGGATTGTTTAGCTCTTCAATGCCATCAAACTCGTGACCACAGCTCTCACCTTCTTTAACACCTGTGTAGTTTTTTAAGTTCCACAGAAGTAGGCCGAAGATGATAGCAAGACACGCAAGGGTTAAAACGATAACCCATATACTCCAAAAGCTAGTCATTTCTCAGACTCCTTTTCCTCGTTAGAGATTGTGTTGTTGTGTTTTTTTTCATCTTCAAATATGGCATTGGCAGCGTCATCAAAACGACTTTTGCTACGCTTGCTGTATGCCCATACAACAATCACAATAAACAGTACTAAAATTACCAGAGTCAAAATGCCTCTGTATGTTCCGTAATCCATAATAATTACTTCAAGTGTGTGCCAAGCTGTTGTAAGTAAGCGATTAGAGCTTGCATTTCAGTTGCGCCTTCACCATTGTTCATGGCTTCAATTTTCGCAATGTCAGCTTGTAGCTCTTCGTCGCTTCCATAACCTTTACCGTCGTAACGGCTACTCGCTTTGTCGATCCCGAAACTATCACGGAATATTTGAAGCTTTTTAAGAGTATGGGTCGTATCGACTCTGTTTTCGTCTAACCAAGGAAACGCTGGCATATTTGACTCTGGAACCACAGCACGTGGGTCCATTAAGTGAGCATGATGCCAATCGTCTGAATAACGTTCACCAACACGAGCTAGGTCCGGACCAGTACGCTTAGAACCCCATTGGAATGGGTGATCCCATACTGATTCACCAGCTACAGAGTAGTGACCGTAACGCTCAACTTCGTCACGGAATGGACGAATCATTTGTGAGTGACAGTTGTAACAACCCTCACGTACATAAATGTCGCGACCTTCCATTTCTAAAGCTGTAAGAGGGCGTAGGCCATCAACAGGTTTAGTTGTATCGTCTTGGAACATTAGTGGAGTAATTTCAACAAGTGCACCAAAGCTGATTGCGAAGACAGTCAAGATAGCCATTAGGCCAACATTTTTTTCGACTATTTCGTGTTTGTTTTGTGAATTATTATTGCTCATCGTTCTACTCCGTTATGCCAATTGTGCGTCAGCGTCTAATTGCAGCGAGTCTTTTTTCGCAGCAACAGTACGATAAACGTTGTAAGCCATAATTAGCATACCTGTTACGATGAATACACCGCCTAGGAAACGCATGATATAGAACGGGTATGAAGCTTCTAAAGATTGTACGAAGCTGTACATTAACGTACCGTCTGAGTTTACTGCACGCCACATTAGACCTTGCATAACACCTGAGATCCACATTGCTACGATGTATAGAACAACACCCACAGTGTGTAACCAGAAGTGCGTGTTAACTAATTTAACACTGTACATACGGCCTTGTGAGAATAGTGCAGGGATTAGGTGATAGATAGCACCGATAGAAATCATTGCAACCCAACCTAGTGCACCTGAGTGTACGTGACCTACAGTCCAGTCAGTGTAGTGAGAAAGCGCGTTAACTGACTTGATAGCCATCATCGGGCCTTCAAACGTAGACATACCGTAGAAAGAAAGAGAAACAACTAAGAAACGTAATACTGGGTCAGTACGTAGCTTATGCCAAGCACCTGATAACGTCATGATACCGTTGATCATACCACCCCAAGATGGAACGAATAGGATCACTGACATAACCATACCTAAGCTTTGTGTCCAGTCAGGTAGAGCCGTGTAATGAAGGTGGTGAGGACCAGCCCAAATATATAAAGAGATAAGTGCCCAGAAGTGAACGACCGATAGGCGGTATGAGTAAACAGGGCGGCCTGCTTGTTTTGGTACGAAGTAGTACATCATACCTAGGAAACCTGCAGTTAATAAGAAACCAACAGCGTTATGACCGTACCACCACTGAACCATCGCATCTACAGCACCTGCGTAGATAGAGTAAGATTTAGTGAGTGAAACTGGAATTGCCATGCTGTTTACAATGTGTAATACAGCGACAGTAATAATGAAACCAGCGTAGAACCAGTTCGCAACATAAATGTGCGACACTTTGCGTTTGATTAGCGTACCAAAGAATACAACCGCATAGGTAACCCAAACAACCGCGATAAGAATATCGATTGGCCATTCTAGTTCTGCGTATTCTTTTGAGCTTGTGATACCTAGAGGTAAGGTAATCGCTGCTAGTACGATAACAAGTTGCCATCCCCAGAAGGTAAAGGCTGCTAGTTTATCTGAGAAAAGTCGCGTTTGACACGTACGTTGTACGACGTAATAAGACGTCGCAAAAAGTGCACTCGTACCAAATGCGAAAATTACTGCGTTCGTATGTAACGGACGTAGTCGAGAGTATGTTAACCATGGTGTATCAAAGTTAAGTGCTGGCCAAGCTAATTGGGCAGCAATCAGAACCCCAACACTCATGCCAACGATGCCCCAAATCACTGTCATAATAGCGAATTGGCGTACAACCTTATAGTTGTACTCAGTTTGTGATGCTACTGTTTGGCTCATTTTCTGGCTTCCGCTGCAATTAATGCGTTTAGAAATGAATTACCCACCTACTGTAAAATAAGCGGGCCCTACTATTACTTCACAAGCGTGTTACCTAAAGCTAGCCAAAGACGTTAACTTCAGAAAACAAACTCGAGAAACCCTTATTTTTGCGATGGAAATGATAAAATTTTTGACCTTAAAAAGATAGGTCAATTGCATAAAATTATGACATCAATCAAATTTTAACGTTTTGTTGGTTATTTTTTGTCAGCCATTGTGTTTTTTTAAGTCATTCAATTTAACATAGTTGTTTTTTATAGCGCGGCTGACTAGTATCCGTTTTATTTTTACAGGCAAATAAAAATGAAAAACATCCTACTTCTTCTAACCTTGTGCCTTTTAGTCACTGCTTGTGATAGGGAAAGTATAGAAGAGCCAAGTGTATCTGCAACCTGTAAAAATAATGAGCATTGCTTATTTGCTAATAAAACTGAAGTTTGGCTTTCAGCACCCAACATTACTCCTGAAACCCCATTTACAATTAATTTAAAGCTTCCTGATGGGGCAAGCATCAGTTCAGCGAAACTTGAAGGGGTGACTATGTATATGGGTTACATACCTTTGCAATTTAAAAAGGGCACCAATTACTGGTATGCAGATACCATGGTTGGTTTATGCTCAGAAAAAGTAATGACTTGGAAAATGACTGTATCTTATATAGATACGGATGATCAAACACACAGTCTATTTTATTACTTTGACTCTCGTTATTAATAAGAACTCCTTTAAAAGCAAGTGTTTAGAAGTTTATTTCCACTATCTATAGCCGCACTTAAAAGTTTCATCAGTTTTTTCAACAAAAAACGTTAAAAGTTGGAACTTATTACAATATTCATCCCCTAATAATGCATTAGTAAGCTAACTTTATCTATTTAGTTAGTTTTTGTGAATAACTATGGTTAGCAGATTTATTGACCTATTACGGTTTTTATAATGATGTGTGATCAACTTGTAAAAATTTCATAGATAGGAATATTTGCTGAGCAATTACATTTGATTACAAAGTGAATACAATTAGTTTCATTGGTATTTTTTTTGTGTCTCACCTTTTTTATCTACATGTAATACAAGTGTTTTTTATTATTAACATTGACACATCGTGAAACTTTATTACCTGTAAGGGGTACTGAAAATTTAGGTTGTATTTTATTTAATCTATCATTCAGTTTTCATTCAGTTAAACCCGCCTAAGTTGCCTCCCGCTGACTCGTGATTCTAATAATAACGAGCGCTACCTAACTAAAGGTAAATTTCCAACAAGTAGGGTTTTCACATGAAAAAATCAATTCTTGGTTTAGCTGTTGTTTCAGCTATCCCAATGTTCTCAAGCATGCAAGCTTTAGCTGCTGATGACGCAGCTGAGTCAATCGAAAAGATTCAAGTTACTGGTTCACGCATCAAGCGTTCTGATATGGAAAACGCTAGCCCAGTAACAATTATTGGCGCTGATGACATCAAAGCTATGGGTGCAACAAGCATCGATAGCGTATTACAAAAAATGACTGCCACTGGCGGCGCGATGACTAACCCTGGTATCAATAATGGTTCAGGCGGTAACGCACGTATCGATTTACGTGGTTTAGGTTCTAGTCGTACATTAGTACTTGTAAACGGTCGTCGTATGATCGCTTCTGGTACAGGCGCAGCATCGACTGTTGACTTAAATACTATCCCAGTTTCAATGATCCGTTCTGTTGAAGTACTTAAAGATGGCGCATCAGCTGTATACGGTACTGACGCAGTAGCAGGTGTTGTAAATATTATCCTTAAAGATGATTTCGAAGGCCTAGACATGAACGCAAACACTGCGATCACTGGCGAAGGCGATGCTACAGAAAACTCAATTGACTTCACTGTAGGTACATCTTTTGACAAAGGTAATATCGTAATCGGTATGCAGTACACTGACCGTGGTAAAGCTTCTCAAGCAGACCGCGACTTCTCTGAGTGTCCTCTGGCTGAAGGTAGCAATGGCCTATACTGTACTGGTTCTTCATACAATGAAGGCGGTCACATTTGGAATGGTAATGGCGAGAAAGGCCTAACTGTTAACGCTAAAGGTGAAGATACGCCAGTATCTCTTATCAACGACAGCGGTGTAACAGGTCGTGGTGGTGATTATCACCGCTATGGCAATGCTGATGCATACAACTACTCACCAGCTAGCTACCTTTACACGCCAATGGAGCGTTTAAACCTTACTGGTATCGCGACATACGAATTATCTGACGATACGTCGTTATTCACTGAATTCACATACACTAAGCGTTGGTCAGAGCAACAAATGGCTCCACAACCAGTATGGTTCGATTTCGAATACACTGAAAACATGGGTAACGCACTTCTTAGCCAAAGCTATGATGAGCG
This sequence comes from Pseudoalteromonas arabiensis, assembly GCF_001550155.1. Classification (GTDB taxonomy): domain Bacteria; phylum Pseudomonadota; class Gammaproteobacteria; order Enterobacterales; family Alteromonadaceae; genus Pseudoalteromonas; species Pseudoalteromonas arabiensis. The sequence goes on along the minus strand of NZ_LRUF01000021.1, from coordinate 528,236 downwards.
TGTTGACCTTGATGGTGACGGCTACCTAGATAAAAATGCTGATGGCAGCTACGTGACTCAAGAAAGAAACTACCAATATGGTGATAAGATTTCTTACGGTCGTCGTATGTCTGACACAGGTGCTCGTTACTTCGAACAATCTGTTGATACTGTACGTGCTGTTGTTGGTGCACAAGGTTTCATCGGTGATTACTCTTGGGACGTTTCAGCTAACTTCGGTCGTAACGACTCAGTAGATAAGCTAAGCAACCTTCACAACATGGGTGCTATCCAAGACCAAATTCTTGAAGGTACTTTCAACCCATTAGACCAATCTGCATGGGTATCTGATGACTTCCGTAAGAATGTTTACACAGAAGTAAACAACGGTGGTAGCCAGTTATTTATTCTAGCTGCATCTGTTTCAGGCGAAATGTTTGAAATGCCAGCTGGTTACGCTGCATTCGCTGCAGGTGTTGAACGTCGTCAAGAGAAAGCATGGTACACACCAGATTCTCTAACAGCACAAGGTTTGGCAAATGATCCTCCAGTTGAACCAACAGCAGGCGGCTTTGATGTAAATGAAGCATATGTTGAGTTTGCATTACCATTATTAGCAGATGCACCATTTGCACAAAACGTTGAACTAAGCGCTGCTATCCGTGCGTTTGATTACAGCACATTTGGTTCTGACGAAACGTGGAAACTAGGTTTAACATGGAAAGCAAACGATGAATTAATGCTACGTAGCGTTGTTTCAACAGCATTCCGTGCGCCGACAGTTGATGAGCTTTACTCAGGTAATTCACCATCTTTCGAGCAAATCACATTCCCTGGTGCTCAAGACCAAGCTGAAGTAACTGTAGGTGGTAACTCTCTACTTACTCCAGAAGAAGCTGACACGCTAACAGCTGGTATCGTATATGACCCAGAGTGGTTAGACGGTTTCAGCATGACACTTGATTACTACAAAATTGAAATCGAGAATGCAATTGCATCAGTAAACGAGCAATACATTGTTGACCAATGTTTAGCTACGTCAAACAACGCAAATACGACACTTTGTCAATCTGCTAACATCAGCATGGACAGCACAGGTCGTGTTAAATTCAACAACCAATTACAAAACATTGGTTCTGAAGAAACGTCTGGTTTTGACCTTAACTTAACATACAGCTTCGAAGCTGCAGGTCTTAACTGGAGAGCGGCACTTGATACAACATACCTAGACGAGTACGTTGTAACGGTTCTTGATGACACTGTTGATTACGCTGGCCTTATCACTTCTGGTTCAGGTGGTTATGCTGACCTTAAGTCTAACTTCACGTTATCAGCACGCGGCGAAAGCTGGGATGCAACATATAAAGCACGCTACATCGCTGGTATGGATAGCTACCTATGTATCGATGATTCAAGCTGTTTAGCGCCTACAACACCATCTGTTGTTTATCATGATATCAGCGGTTCATACATTGTATCTGACCGTGTGACGTTATCTGCAGGTGTTAACAACATGTTTGATAAAGAGCCACCTTACTACTCAGGTAACAATGACTCAAACACTGACCCGTACACATACGATGTACTAGGTCGTCGTTTCCACGCTGGTATTAACGTTAAGTTCTAATCTAGCTTGAAATGAATACTAAGGCCCAGTTTTTTACTGGGCCTTTTTTATTGTCTGAAAGTCTATCAACGCGTAAACTATAGAGGTATTTTTAACAAACGAGGTAATATTGCTTAAACAAGACGAAAACTTATCTTTTATTATTGAGCCTGAGCTTAACCCACGTTCAGAGCAGCGTCTCGACCTGTATTTCTCTATTCCCAATGAAATGAGTGTGAACCCGCAAACACTCAGTGAAGAATCCTATTTTAATAATCATTTTAAATCGCACTTAGCTTATAACGCTAACAACATTCACTTACCTTTAGTACGCAGTCGCTTTGTCAGTAAAAATAAAGGTGAGCAGCAAGATTATCGGCAAAACTTAAACCTCTATTGCTACCAAGTAAGGCTTGCACTGAATGCCGATGTTAAAGATACCTTGCAATATAAAGATGCAGAGTTATTTTACCCCGCAGCACAAGAGCTTTGTGAACAAACGCAAGGTCTTCTGAAAAAGTTAAGACGCTACACCCCAGATGATGAAAAGCTGTTACCGTTTTATAAAAATGCAGATAACTATTTAAGTTGGCATGTTGAACAGTCATTTTTGAAGTTACTAGACGAGGGGCCACGTAGCAGTGACTATGCAAAAGAGCGGGGCGATCTACTGCAATTTTGTAAAGCGGAAAATAGCTATAGAGAAGAGCAAGAATATAACTCACAATCCACTTTAGAAGATGCCAATCGTATTACTAATAAAATGCGGTTATTGCAGCGCTTAATTGAGCATGGCGTCATTTTAAGCCGACATACGCGTTACTTGAATAGTTACCTAAAGCGTATGGTTAAAGGCACAGTCACAGCAGTTATCATGGCTTTTGTGATGCTTGTTGTGCTTAATGCGCGTTCTAACTTCACTGAAGTGACGGCCACGCTGATTTTGATATTAGGAGTTATTTATGGCCTACGTGAGATATTTAAAGAAGACATCACACGGGTTATTTGGCGTGCTATTGTTAGAGGGCGTCCAAAGTGGCGTTTTCAGTTTAGGAATAGTATTACTAAGGATAAAATTGCCAGCCAGTATATTTGGCTTGAGTATACCTCTTTTAAGCGTATTCCTCTGAAGGTAAGGAAAATCTTTTCAAAACGTCGCCACCAAAATAAGCAGGCTGCACAGTGGTTACATTTTGCCAGTGAAACGCAAGTTAATGCGAAAAAGTTCTTACCTGGTTATGATAGCTTGCAGCAAACAATTAACTTTAGTTTAGCGCCGTTTGCTCGTTACTTAAAACGGGGTGAAGGTAAGCTTTATCATTTAGAAAGCAATAAAATATCAAAACAGTCGGTTGAGCGGCGATATCAATTAAATTTAGTGCTTGTGTTCAGTGAAAGTGGGCAAGAAACCTTGTATCAACGCTATAAAATTACGTTAAACCGCAGCAAAATAGTGAATATAGAACAAATTTACAGCCAAGTTGAAGAAAAGGAGTAGGGTAGCTTGAGCTACCCTACGAGGAAGTTATTTAGCGCCCAAACCTGTTTTGCTGTATAGCGAAACTTTGTCAGAAACGAGCGTTATTTCGATATTTTTATCTTTATTACCCCAAATGCAGTTCGTGTGTAGGGTTTTCTCCTCACATGAATCAGCAGAGCCTAAAATGGCTTCTACTTCTGTTTTATCCATACCGATTTTGATCTTTTCGTAATTTTCTAAACTTACTTTTGAACAGCCGGCTAATGCAAGCGCTGTTGCAGCAATTACCATATATTTTTTCATAGTCATTTCCATTAATGGTTGTAGCGTCGTATTTGTACAATCATCCCCATTCTAGGATGGTCGAAATAGTGTATTTCATTACTAATCACACGTTTAAATTGTGAAAAGCGAGCTTTCTCGTAGTCACCAGTCTCTAAACGTTTGCTAATATCAAAGTCGGCATTAATGAAAAGGTAATGGCGTACATATATTTTCATTAAGCCATCTAACTCCCACTTGGGAGCACTTTGTATTGTGTCAGGTATATATTGCTGTGTAGGCGAGACCAAGCTTATAAAATCGGTATCAATATTTGTAGTCGTTGATTGTTCAGATTGTAAATGCTCCCCAGCAAATAGGCGTATACTGGGCGCTCTTGATTGGCTCATTTCAGGGAAACGCCAACCGGTATGCAAAATAGGGGTTAAGCCTTTTCTATCCAGCTGGTTTTTTTGTTCAGTGAATTGTAAATCTGATGAAGCGATAAGATATATTTCATCAGTATCTTCACGAGACTTAACTGAAGGTGTAACAGGTAATTGCGTATAGCTAGATAAAAAGTCCACACTATCATCACACACATTAGAGTGCGGTGAGTTGCTGACTAGACTGTCTGTAAAAGAGTTTGATTTAAAACGAGTGTCACCTTCTATACAGGCTTGCCTTGCTTGTTCTTCAAGGGCTGGCGTGAGCAAGTCCAGTTTGTTCTTTGCATTGATTTCATCGTGTTTTAAACTGAAATCTTCTTGTAAGTAAGGGGCAGGGCGCTGTTTATAAATAAGAACTTCAATTTCGAACCAGCGAGTTGCAAAGGCTGAGCTCGTAAATAAGCAGCAAAGCAAAATAAAACTATTTCTAAACAACATTAATGGCTAACCTTTTTTTCGAAATCTGCAATCATTGCAGTGACCATTTTTAAGCGTTCACGAGGATTTGCCTCGCTAATAGCAAAGCGCAGTTTGTTTGCGCCATCCATTTTATACACCTGCGGTGCACTTTGTATCAAACCTATAATGAAGCTAGGGTTAACCTTTGTATGCTGGCTAAACTCAAAATAGCCGCCTTTCGGGTTTGCTTCAATCTTCTTAATACCAATATGACTTGCTTGTAGTTTTAATTGCTGCAGACTGAATAAGTTTTTCGTCGCGTCAGGCAGCAGACCAAAACGGTCAATCAGCTCGACTTGTAACTCGTCCATATCATTGAGGTTAGCACAGCTTGCAATGCGTTTATAGATACCTAAACGTGCATTTACATCATGAATATAATCATCGGGTAATAACGCTGGTAGCTTTAAGTCAACCTCAGTTTGCTGGCCGAGCAAGTTTTCAAGGGTTGGCTCTTTGCCTTCTTTGAGCGAGTTGACCGCCTGTTCAAGCATCTCCATATACAAACTAAAACCAATGGTTTGCATTTGACCTGATTGATCATCACCGAGCAGTTCACCAGCACCACGAATTTCTAAATCATGCGTTGCGAGCGCAAAACCTGCACCTAGATCTTCCAGTGATTCAATTGCTTCTAGGCGCTTAACGGCATCTTTAGTTAACGATTTGGGGTTGCCAGTCAGTAGGTAGGCATACGCTTGGTGGTGGCTACGGCCAACACGACCACGCAATTGGTGAAGCTGTGCTAGACCGAGCTTGTCTGCTCTATCCATAATAATAGTGTTGGCAGTGGGTACATCGATACCGGTTTCGATAATGGTGGTACACACAATCACGTTATATTTTTGGTGATAAAAATCACTCATAATTTGCTCAAGCTCGCGCTCTCGCATTTGACCATGTGCCGTTGTTACGCTGGCTTCAGGGACCCATTCAGTGATTTCTTCCGCAACTCGGTCGATCGTTTCAACATTATTATGTAAGAAATACACCTGACCACCACGTTTAATCTCACGCAGAATTGCTTCGCGGATAAGTTCAGCATCTCTTTGTCTAACAAAGGTTTTAACGGCTAAACGTTTCGCAGGCGGTGTGGCAATAATGGATAAGTCACGCATGCCACTCATTGCCATGTTTAATGTACGTGGGATAGGGGTTGCAGTGAGCGTTAAAATATCGACATCGGCACGTAATGCTTTAATTTTTTCTTTTTGGCGCACACCAAAGCGATGTTCTTCATCAACAATCAATAATCCCAAGTCTTTAAATTGAATATCTTGTTGAATAAGCTTGTGCGTACCAATTACGATATCTAATTTACCCTCGGCCATTCTATCTAGGGTATCTTTCTGCTCTTTGGTTGAGTTAAAACGTGATAAAACACCCACCTCAATGGGTAAATCGGCAAAACGGTCTTTAAAGTTTTCATAGTGTTGTTGAGCAAGCAGTGTGGTTGGGACAAGTACAGCGACTTGCTTATTATCATTTACTGCAACAAAGGCTGCGCGCATTGCCACTTCTGTTTTACCAAAGCCAACGTCACCACACACTAAACGGTCCATTGCTTGTTTACTTTGCATATCACCCAGCACAGACTCTATGGCGTTGCGTTGATCGTCAGTTTCTTCAAATGGGAAGCTATCGCTAAACTGACGATATGCACTGCCATCAAGCTTAAATTTATTGCCAGGCTTTGCTTGTCGTTTAGCGTAAATATCTAATAGCTCAGCAGCCACATCACGGACTTTCTCGGCGGCACGTTTCTTGGCTTTTTCCCACGCATCGGAGCCTAATTTATGGAGCGGGGCAGAGGCTTCTTCGCCACCTGAATAGCGGCTCAGCATATGTAACGCAGAAACGGGCACGTATAGTTTTGCCTCGTTGGCGTAGATGATCGTAACAAACTCGGTGATCACACCCGCAGCATCGATAGTTTCAAGGCCTTGATAGCGGCCGACACCATGGTCAAGGTGAACAATTGGTTGGCCTTCACGTAATTCAGCAAGGTTACGAATAAGCGCATCTTGGCTGGCTTCGTATTTGTGTTTACGGCGTCGTCGCTGCGAAACCTTGATGCCTAATAATTCTTGCTCTGTAATGATGGTTAAACGCGGTTTACCGTCTAACACCACACTTTGCTCAAGTGGTGAAACGATAAGGCCAACATCACTGGTACTATTGGTAAAATCGCTAAACGATTCAAATTCTTTAAGCTTTAAACCACTTGGTTTTAATAAGGTGAGTAATGATTCGCGGCGGCCATCCGATTCAACTGAGAGCAGCACGCGGCCTTTTTGTTTTTTCTCGCTGGCAACATAGTCAATTAAACCTTGATACGGTTCATGTAACTTATGATCAATACGCACATTCGGCAGCTCTTTACTGGCAAGGTTTGTATGCCCTGCTTTGGTGCCTAACTTTGCTTGCGATAAACGAATACGTGCGTATTTAGCAAATTCACCAAATAGTTCATTAACGCTTTGATAGAGCTTTACAGGTTCAAGTAAAGGCCTGAGCGGATCAACACGGCGGTTTTCATAGCGTACATTCACATCATGCCAAAATTGATCAGCTGCATGTTCTATATCGCCAAAATGCATAAACGTCGTATTGCTTGGTAAGTAATCGAAAATAGTTGCCAGTCCATCAAAAAACAGTGGCATATAATATTCGATACCCGCAGGCCAGGTTCCTTTGGTAACCTGCATATAAATTGAGTCTTGCTCAGAGCTTGCGCCAAAATGTTCACGATAATTAATACGAAAACGCTCAATGTCAGCATCGTTGGTTGGGAATTCGTGAGCTGGCAGTAACTCAATTTTGTCGACCTTTTCATCTGAACGTTGGCTTTCAACATCAAATAAACGAATGCTGTCGAGCTCATCATCAAAAAAGTCTAAACGAAATGGGTGCGGGCTACCCATAGGGTATAAGTCAACAATAGAGCCACGAATCGCGTATTCACCATGCTCCATCACTTGTTGTACATGTAAATAGCCGGCTTGTTCTAAGTTTTCACGCAGTGTGTGGGTATCTAGGGTGTCGCCCACTTTAAAGTTAAGGGTTGAACCATAAATAAACGAAGCAGGGGCAGTACGCAGCATCAAGGTCGATACTGGCACAATTAATACACTTTGTTGTTCTTTTTTTAAGGTATTTAACGTGGCTAAGCGCGCCGAAATAATATCTTGATGCGGCGAAAAATGATCATAAGGCAGTGTTTCCCAGTCAGGGAAGACCATGACTGGGTTTTCAGGCAACAGAAATTCGAGTTCAGTTTCAAGGCGTAGGGCACTTGGCGTATCAGGGGTGACAATCACAACCAGCTCGTTGTGTTGTTTTACACCTTCTGCGATGGCGATGCTAAGACCGCTACCGGTAAGTTGCCCCCATTGAATTTTATCTTTTTCAGATTTTACCCAAGGCAATGCTGCCCATTGCGCAAACGCCATTTACTACTCCTTTAAACTGTTTTTACTGCTTAGTCTCGATAAATCTTGGTTAAGTCCTGATAGTGATCGATACGACGATCACGAAGGTATGGCCAAATTCGACGTATGTTTTCACTACGTGCTTGGTCTAATTCAACAACGAGTAATTGCTCATCGCTGTTGTTCGCTTCAGCTAAAATTTCACCTTGAGGACCCGCAATAAACGAGTTACCCCAGAACTGAATACCTTCACTTTGAGTGCTTGGATCACTTTCGTGGCCAACACGGTTACAGCTGATCACCGGTACGCCATTGGCAACTGCATGAGCGCGTTGTGAAATAACCCAGGCGTCTTTTTGACGTGTTTGCTCGTCTTTTTCATCACGCGGGTCCCAACCAATGGCTGTAGGGTAAATTAAAATTTCAGCACCGGCCATGGCCATTAAGCGTGCAGCCTCTGGGAACCACTGATCCCAACACACTAATACGCCTAGTTTACCAACAGAGGTTTGAATAGGCTCGAAACCTAAATCACCCGGTGTGAAGTAAAACTTCTCGTAAAAACCTGGGTCATCAGGAATATGCATTTTACGGTATTTACCGGCAATGCTGCCGTCAGTTTCAAGTACCACAGCAGTATTGTGATAAAGACCTGTAGCACGCTTTTCGAATAATGATGACACGATCACCACATTGAGTTCTTTGGCAAGTGCACCTAAGATGTCTGTGCTTGGGCCCGGAATGGTTTCTGCTAAATCAAAAACATCTACATCTTCGGTTTGGCAAAAATATAAACTGCGGTGTAGCTCTTGTAGAACAATAAGCTTAGCGCCTTGGCTTGCTGCATCACGAATACCAGCAATTGATTTTGCCATATTGTCTTGAGCATTATCGGTGTTTGATTGCTGAACAAGAGCAACCTTTAAATGCGTTGGTTTAGTCATTGTTTGTTCCTGCTAAAAAGCCGCGCGGTAATTGCATTGTAATACAGTGTAAGCTGCCAAATTGGTGAATAATTGGCACACAATTAATACCCACCACAGTGTGATCTGGGTATGCTTTGGCAACCTGACCAAGCGCCAGTTGGTCGTTTTCGTCACCATAAATTGGCACTAAAACGGTTTTATTGATAATTAAATAATTAGCATATGTGGCAGGGAGTCTGTCACCATCTTCATTGAACACTGCTTTTGGCCAAGGTAAGGCAATCAGCGTGTAGTTTTCACCTTCTGCTGTTTTAAATGATTGCAGTTGTTTTTCCATTGCATCAAGGGCAGCAAAGTGCTCATCATTTTTATCGTCGCACTGAACATAAACAAGGGTGTTGTTTGGTGCAAAACGTACCAGCGTATCAATATGGCTGTCGGTATCATCACCTGCAAGATAGCCGTGATCAACCCAAAGGAAAGACGTAGCACCCAGTTGCTCAATCAGCGTCTTTTCTATATCCGCTTTTGTAAGTTCTGGGTTACGATTTGGGTTTAATAAACATTCGCTGGTTGTGAGTAGCACGCCGTGTTCATTAATTTCAACGCCGCCGCCTTCAAGAACCAGCTCACTTTGCTGATAAGCATTTTTAGGATTAGCGATTTGCTTTACAAGCACTTGATTAATTTGGTTATCGAGATCACTTGCAAATTTATTGCCCCAGCCATTAAAAATAAAATCCATCACTTTTAATTGCGTTGCGTCATCAATATTCGCGCAGGTCAATGGGCCATGGTCACGTGCCCAGGTATCGTTACACGGTGTCACCACAAAGTGAATGCGATTAGCATCAACCTCTGTATTTGTAAGTAAAGCTGCAATATGTGTTTTTAGGGCATTATCATGGGCCACGATAACAACATCTTGTTGTTGGCTAATTGCTTGGCAAAGCGCTACATACACAGGCTCAACAGCTGTTAAATTTGCTGCCCAATCCGTGTCTTGATGAGGCCAAGTGAGCATTACGGCATCTTGCTCAGCCCATTCAGGTAAAAGTCTAAATTTCATGAAGGTAATAAACAAACTAAGGTGGGGCTAGTTTAGCATTTTAGCCATAGATGTCAGCTTTTTGTGCGCGATTAAGCGCGATTTTTAATTGTCTTGCTGATTGTTTTCTTGCTGACGTTTTTTTAGTTGACGTGTTTGTGCGTGTAAGGCAGCCCTTACGACTAAATCTTGGTCAACATCACGAATGGCAGTAAACAATAAGGTATATTGATATTTATCATCATCGCATTTTTCAATGGCCACTAATTCGGTATAGCAATAAATAGCCGATGCTTCGTGTTGTAAGAATAACTTAGTGCGAAATGTTTGCCCTAATTCATATACATCAGTTGAGGTCAATTTTACGCCACCGCCGCCATAACTATCGCAATAGTTTGCGTTATCGTCAGGCTGCTCTGAAGCTAAGATATGACTCATGATTAAATCGATTTTACGAGACTGCGCCTGTAAAAACGCTGCCAATTCCTGTGCAACATCACCTAGATTACGCAGTGGTCGTAAGCTTGTTTGTTCAAGTTCGTTTACTTCGTTGGCAAGTTTAAATAGAGCAGGGATATCCGCTTCGAGTTCAGCATTGGTTTTTGGCACAGCACTTGATTCAACCGCATATAAATTGACACGGTTGCTCTCGTTGATTTGAAAAAACTGTTCAAATTCGGCTAATTTTTGATTATTCATGCTGTACTCCACACATCTTTCCTTAATACTAGCGTTGGAAGCTGTAAATTGCTAGTAATCCAATAATCAAAAAAAGGGCAAACTCATTGTTTGCCCTTCATTTTTTACAGATTACCCTCTTGGGTTTTGACATGTTCTTGTTGATGATGTTCTGCTATCTCATCAGCAAGTTCTTGTCTTGAGCGTTTTTCAGTTAACTTACGCGCCGTTAACCAATAAAAGAATAAAGGCACAAAGAATACCGCAAGGAATGTGGCGGCCATCATTCCGCCCATAACACCCGTACCAACACTGTGACGTGCCCCCGCGCCTGCACCAGTGCTCAGTACTAAAGGCACTACGCCTAAAATGAAAGCAAGCGAAGTCATAATGATTGGTCTAAAACGTAAACGAGCAGCCTCAAGTGCAGCAGTACTTGCGCTCCAGCCTTGTTGATGTTTCATCAAGGCGTATTCAACGATAAGAATCGCGTTTTTACTGGCAAGACCAAGTAGTGTTACCAGACCAATTTGGAAGTACACATCGTTTGTCATGCCAACAACCCAAACTGCTATAAGCGCACCAAAGGTACCAAATGGCAGGGCAAGCATAACTGAAAATGGTAATGACCAACGTTCATATAGCGCTGCTAAAATCAAAAATACCATGATCACAGCAAGGCCTAAGGCAATTCCTGTGGTACCAGAACTGCGTTTTTCTTGGAATGCAGAGCCTGTCCATTCGTAGGTCATATTAGGGGGTAACACGGCTTGTGCAATTCGTTCAACTTCAGCAATGGCTTGGCCTGAGCTGTAACCTGGCGCTGCATTACCCATCAGTTTAACAGCTGGTAAGTTGTTGTAGCGGTTAAGATTTTCTGGGCCACGGCTATACTCAATGGTGGTGAATGCTGAAAGCGGTACCATAGTACCTTGGTTGTTTTTAACATAGATACGGCCAATGTCATCAGGCTTCATTCTAAATTCGGGTTCAGCAGACATTAGCACTTGCCATGCTCGACCAAATTTATTGAAGTCGTTAACGTAATAAGTCCCTAAGTTACCCGCAAGGGCATTAAATGCAGCATCTATCTCAACACCCATGGCACGCGCTTGTTCACGATCAATATCCACTTTTAATTGTGGGGCATCTGGTCGCCAGAGTGTTTGCAGACCACTGATGATAGGGCTCTTTTGCGCTTCGGCTGTCATTAACTGCATGGCTTGCTGTAGCTTATCAGGGTCACTATCACCTTTGTTTTGAATGTAAAACTCAAAACCACCGGTATTACCTAAACCAAAAATAGCCGGAGGATTAAAGGCAAGCACCAGCGCCTCCTTAATACCTGCTGTTTTCATGAAGAGCTCTTGTACCAATGCTTTGGTATCAACTTCGCGTTCATCCCAATGCTTTTGGGTCACGAATAAGGTCGCAGCACTATTTTTGTAGCCACCACCAATAAAGTCAAAACCGGTAAACGCCACCACGTTCTCGTTAGCAGGGTTTGACTGCACTGCTTTTACAACTTGTTGCGTTACTTGTTCGGTGCGCTCAAGTGATGAACCGTCAGGTAAGAAAATCGCAGAGATGTAATAACCTTGGTCTTCATCAGGCACTAATGAACCAGGCGTATTTTGCCAAAGGCCTATAGTTGCAACAATCATCCCAGTCATAAGAATTAAACCGAGTAAACCGCGTCGAATCATAAAGCCAACGGCACCTACATATCGCCCTGTGATTTTTGTAAAAGTAGCATTAAACCATAAGAAGAAGCGGGCTGTTTGCTTATGCTCTTGCTTCAAAATAAGCACACAAAGAGCAGGCGTCATTGTTAAGGCGACCACACCCGATAAACTTACAGCAATCGAAATGGTAATAGCGAACTGGCGGAATAATTCACCAGTTAAGCCACCTAAAAATGCGATAGGCACAAACACTGAACACAGTACTAGAACAATCGCCACAACAGGGCCGCTAACTTCACCCATGGCCTTAACTGCGGCGTCTCGTGCACCTAGCCCTTCTTCGTGCATGATACGCTCAACGTTTTCAAGCACCACGATAGCATCATCAACAACAATACCAATCGAAAGCACCATGCCGAATAAGGTTAACGAGTTAATTGAGTAACCCAGCATGTACATACCCGCAAACGTGCCCAGTAGTGATACGGGGACTGCTAGAGTTGGAATAAGTGTTGCGCGCCAGTTTTGTAAGAATAAATACACCACTAAGAATACCAATACCATGGCTTCAAGCAGTGTTTTTACTACTTCACGAATCGATACTTCAACAAAGCGGGTCGTGTCATATGAGGTTAAATGAGCAAGCCCGATAGGGAACTGACTTTTCATTTCTTCAATAACACTGTTTACTTCTTCAGCAACATCTAGGGCATTGGCGCCTGGTTGTAAGAAGATACCTAATAGTACCGCTTCTTTACCGTTTATTGTGCCTTTAAAGTTATAGTCTTTTGAACCCAGCTCAATGCGTGCTACGTCTTTTAATCTTAAGCTACTGCCATCAAGATTTGAGCGAATAATAATATTTTCAAATTGCTCAGGCTCTGACAAACGGCCTTGTGCGGTCACACTGTAAACCAGTTCTTGAGGAGATTTAGACGTTGGTGTCGCACCAATTTTACCGGCAGCATATTGTGAGTTTTGCACACGAATGGCGGCTGAGATTTCTTCAACAGTGACACCGAGCTGGCTCATAACATCTGGACGTAACCAAATACGCATGGCGTAATCTTTGGCACCAAATATTTGCACACTCGTAGTGCCTGGAATACGTTTAATACGATCCAGCACATTCATAGTGACATAGTTTGATGTCCATAAACTTGAGCGAGAACCATCTGGTGAATAAAAGGCGTGTACCTGTAAAAAGCTAGAAGAGCCTTTTTGTACCACCACACCTTGGCGGCGTGTTTCTTCTGGTAAGCGCGCTTCAACCTGCTTAACACGGTTATTAACATTGACTGCGGCCTGATCGACATCAGTGCCAATTTCAAATGTTACTTCAATTGTGGTCGAACCCGAGCTAGTTGATGTAGACGACATATACATCATGCCCTCAACACCAGTTATTGCATTTTCGATCGGCGCTGCCACTGTTTGTTCGAGTACCTCGGCAGATGCACCTGGATAGGAAGCTGTCACTTGCACTACAGGAGGCGCTATTTCAGGGTACTGAGCAATAGGTAAACTGCGCATCGCAGCAAGGCCCGCAAGCACAATAACAATCGATATAACAAACGCGAAAATCGGTCTGTCTATAAAATAACGAGAAAACATAAGACTCCCTGTGCTTATTCTGCGTGGCTTGAGTTAGCGGCTGGTTTGCCAACATTGACAGGCATACCTGGGAAGAAAATACGCGCCATGCCATCAACAATCACTTGGTCGCCTTCTTTTAAACCACTGCGAATTAACCAAAAGTTTTGGAATTGTTCATTGTTTGGTTTTTTTATCCATTCACCCACTTCAACAGGCGCAGGTAGTGCTACATCCATACCTTGTTCATTTTTACTCACAACATAAACAAACTTGCCTGTGCCGTTATCGAGTACGGCGCGCTGTGGTACGATGATGGCATTTTTGCGTACCGCGCCAGTTAGCTCAATTCGTACAAATTGGCCAGGTCGTAACTGAAAATCAGGATTTGAGATCACAGCTTGAAACTCGCTGGTGCCGGTGTTCGGATTGATACGCACATCAGAGAAGTTCACTTCGCCAGTTTTAGCGTACAAAGAACCATCTTGAAGTTTTATTTGCGTTCTCCAGTGGCCTTGCTCTGGTAACGTTAGTGAGCCATTTTTAACATCTTGACGCATTTGTAGTTGTTCGCGTTCTGACAAACCAAACCGAATACGTATAGGGTCAAACTGGGTCATTTGCGTGAGTAAAACGTCAGGGCCTGAAACAAACGTACCTTCAGAAACAAATTCACGTCCCATTACACCCGCAACAGGGGCTTTTACTTGGGCATATTCAAGATTTAATTGTGCTTCTTTTAGCGCAACCTTGGCCGCTGCGAGGTTTGTTTTGGCAATATCATTAGCTGAGCTCGCGTTATCATAATCGCGTTGTGAAACTGACTTCTCTGCACGCAATTTTCCTAAACGTTTAACGTCTCGTTCAGTTTGTACCAGCGATGCCTTGGCACCATCAAGAGCCGCCTGGGCACGATCAACAGCTAGCTGGTATGGTTCAAGATCAATAGTAAATAGTGATTGACCTTGTTCGACACGCTGACCTTCTTCAAAATTACGTGATTCTAGAATACCCGCTACACGCGCTCGAACTTCAACTTCTTTAGAGCCAGATAGGGTTGCTGGTAATTCAATCGTGAATGGTGCATCTTCTGTTTTTATGGTCATTGTAGCAACAGCAGCAGGATGCATTTGCTCTTGTGGTTTAGGGGCCTCGGAACAGCCTTGCAATACAAGTGGTGCAGCGATCAAAAATAGTAAAGATAATGATAATTTGGCAGGTGCGAAAGACAGACGCATGTTTACTCCACAGTCCAATTGTTAAGTATAGTAAGCATAGTCGATAGCCCACAAGTCATGAAAAGGCGAACCATGCTAGGATTAAGCGCAATCAGTGTATACCTAAAACTTTTAAAGGTACACCATTTAGTTTACTTTTTGGTTTGTTTTTTAGACTAAATAATGAATGCTCTGTACATAAAAATTACTGAGTTTTGTGCGAAATGAACAATAAAAAGTATGAAGACTACCGTTTGTAGTCTTCTGAGGGTTTAATTAACGATTAAGTAGTAAAGCGAGCTCTTTTATATCATTAACAATGTAGTCAGGTTTTGTCGCTAGTGGATACAGCGCTTTACCGGGTCTTGCAACAAAGGCTGTTTGCATACCTGCGGCCTTTGCACCGGCAACATCCCAACCGTGAGCGGCTACCATCAGTGCCTCATGGGGTGCTACATTAAGTTGTTTAAGTAGCCACTGATATGAGCGAAGATCGGGCTTATATACCTTGATATCTTCAACACTGTATCGGTCACTAAAAAATTTCGTCAAATCAGCGTGTTTAAATTGCGCTGCTACCCCTTTATTTGATGAATTAGTAAAGCTTACTAACTTAAAGCCTTTATCATTAAGTTGAGCAAGTCCGTGCTTTACATCTGGGTGTGCTGTAAGAGATAAAAGCGGTGGTACAATCGCTTGTTTTGCCTGCTCTTTAGTAATATTAATTTGATGGTTACTTGCCACCATCATCAATGCTGCGACACCAATTTCACCAAAATCATGGTAGTCATTCGTCACGGTGCTAACTAATGAGTGATGTAACATGGTCGAAAACCAAAGAGGCAATAGTTGTGTTTGTCCGTTAAGTGCTTCCCCGACAGAGTCCCTCATTTGTTCAAGGTCAAGCAAGGTTTCGTTAACATCAAATACAATTACTTTTGGGGTTTCAAGATGTTGACTATTTGCCATAGCTTCACTCCCAATTAAGGTGCTAAATATTAATATACAAGCACCTAATAATTTAGTTGATAGACTGACATTACGCATCCTGCAACCCTTTTGCCGCATTTAATACCTCACTTGGCTCTGCACGTAGCGTATAGTCTTCTTTAGCAAATACATATTGAACAGTACGGTCTTTATCAATAACGTAGGTTGCAGGAAGAGGAAGCTCGTAACTGTTATCCCCATTTGCACTAGGAATATCCAAGCCCAGCTCTTGATAGACTGGAATTAAGCGTTCATCTAATGTGAACACTAATCCACATGCTTTTGCTAGTGTATTTTCAACATCTGATAAGACCGTAAAGGCTAATTCATTCTGTTGTTCAGTGGATAACGAGTGATCAGGTAACTGTGGTGAAACTGCTACTAGTTGAACATGGTGTTTAGCAAACTGTCCTTAAGTGCATTTAGCGCACGTAATTCTAAGTTACAGTATGGGCACCAACCGCCACGGTAAAAGCTAAGCACCAGAGGTCCTTTGTCTAATAACTGCGAGAGTGTCACGGTTTCACCATGACTATTTGGCAAGCTAAAGTCAGGAAATACTGCGCCTACTGGTAATGCATGTTGATTTAACTGCTCAGCGATCAGTTTGTCGGTGGTAATGTCCATTAAGTTTAAGATATCGCTTGGGACATTTGCTTTTTTCTGTACTTCGAATGCGTCAATTTGGCTTTTTAAAGACATAGTGTGGCTCCAGACCATTAGGGTAAAAAATGCAGTATAGTGTTTTATTTTTTTATATATACTAGGCAAAAGTGAAAGCTAAATTCGAAAATATTGAATTGAAAATATGTATAGCCTATCCGATTTAGAAACATTTATAGCGATTGTTGAGAACCAAGGGGTCGTGGCGGCTGCAAAAGCACAAGGTTTATCGCCAGCAACAGTGAGCCACCGTTTAAGTAAGCTTGAAAAGGCACTTTCAACCGTGCTTATTTTTCGGGATAGCCGACGGATTAGGTTATCACCAGCAGGAGACGTCTTTTACCAACGCGCAAGCGCAATTTTGGAAGCGTTGTATGATGCTGAGCATCAAATAGGTGCAAGAGGGTCGGCAATATCAGGGTTATTACGTGTCACCATGCCGCCATGGGTCTTTTCTAAATTTGTTATGCCTGAGCTTAATCAGTTTGAGCAACAATACCCTGATTTAAAACTGGATTTTATGATTACAGATCATTTTGTGAATGTAGTGGATGACGCACAAGATGTGGCGATTAGGGTAGGACAGTTAGTTGACTCTAATTTATTATCTCGAAAACTTGCTGTTAACTCGCGTATTCTATGTGCTGCACCAAGCTACATTGAAAAATATGGTATGCCAAAGTCAGTGGCTGATTTGGTTGATCATTACTGGGTGTGTTTACCGTGGCAACGCCAACTTAAGCTCATCGAGAATAATCAAGTCATTCATCACAATGCGCGTACTCGATTTACTATTTCAAACTCAGATAACATGACTCAAGCAGCGATTGCAGGGCATGGTATCACCATCAAATCACACATTGCTATTCAGGATGAACTCAGCAAAGGAGAGTTAATTGAAATATTACCCAATTGTTTAGCTGATGCAGATGCGCCAGTCTGGTTTTTAAAACCTCAAAACAGTTTAGTCACTCGAAAAACAGAGATATTTTATAATTTCATGAAAAGTTTATTTACTTAGAGAACAGAAAATTAACAAATTGTCTTGTAATTAAAATGAAATCTCGTACCCTTAGTTATAAAATAACAAGTGCGAGTTACGGATGACGGAACAGACAGGAATTATTACCGCATTTACTGATATATCAAGCAAACTCAGACGATTTGTTGCACGTATTGTCAGCCCTGATGACGTTGAAGATATAATTCAAGAAACGTTTATTAAAAGTTACGAGGCTGATCTTAAGCAAAATATTGAATATACCCACAGTTATATGCTTAAAACTGCTAAGCACTTAGCATTAAATCACGTTGCGAAATGGGATAATAAATACAAAGAGTCCCTTGATGAGCATCAACAAGTCACCAATCAGATGCGCTCAATGGCACTTGAAGATGAAGTCACCTCAAAAGAGCGGTTTTTATTTTTTTGTCGCGTGACTAACGAATTGAGCCCTCAAGTTAAAAAGTGTTTTATTTTAAAAAAGGTCTATGGTCTAAGCCAAAAGGAAATCGCAATTAAAATGAAGTTGAGCGAAAGTACAGTTGAAAAGCACATCGCCAAAGGGCTCTTGCATGCATTGCATGCTATGAAAGCACATGACACTCAGCAACTAAATCAATTAAATACCACTGATGTAACCGCCAAAGAGGTGAATAAATGAGTAATGTTCATCCTTTTTCGTCGAAAGATATGATTCAAGCTCAGGCGAGTCGTTGGGTAAGCGCAATTGACAGAGGCTTATCTGATAAAGAGGTGCATGAGTTACAGCAATGGGCAAAACAAAGCAGTGCCCATCAAGATGCGTTATTTGAACTCGCTCAACTTTGGGATGAAATGAGTGTGCTCAATGAGCTAAGTAGCCTTTTTCCTGAAAAAACTCAACATAAACAACCTGCGGTTTTTGGCTTGGCAACCGCGGCAAGTTTTCTAGTTGTGATGTTACTAGGTTGTGTTTTACTGATTTACTCAAGTTATTGGCAATCAGCTGAAGACGACCATGCGAAATTTACAAAGATTTATCGAACCAAAGTCGGTGAGCAGGCAACCTATGTCTTGCCAGACAGCACGATTGTTCAGCTTAACACCAATACAAAGTTAGAAGTGGTGTACACGGGCGACCGTCGTCAACTTATATTGAATCGAGGCGAGGGGCGTTTCAATGTTGCCAAGGATGCGAGCAGACCTTTTACAGTCATTGCCGGGGATAAGTCTTTTACTGCGCTTGGCACCGTGTTTAATGTTCAGCGTAACACTTCATCAGATCTTGAGTTGGTAGTCACAGAGGGCAAAGTAATGATAGCAGAGCCACACACGCTTGTTGATGCAAATGACTTTGAGCATTTAAAAGATGCTTCAAACGAGAGTCTATCGATAAAAAAACTCCATGCGAACGTGGTTGTCTCGGGTGAAAAAGCGCTTATAAAACACAGTAAAACAGAGCCTGTTAAACAACTGTCGATGGATGATGTACAACGAGATTTAGCATGGCAGCATGGTATGATTATTTTTAATGGTGAGCCTTTAGGTGAAGCGCTACAAGAGGTTAGTCGCTACACAGCTACCCGTTTTGAATTGACTGATCCTGATTTAACTTCTTTAAAAGTTGCGGGCGTTTTCAAGGCTGGCGATATAAAAGGATTACTTGAGTCGTTACACGCTAATTTAGCGGTTAAACATCAACGCTTAGGCGAGCATCGTGTTAGTTTAAGTTTTGAAAGTAAAAGCTAATTTCCCTCATGAAAAAAAATGATTTTCACGTTGTTAATGTTAATCACAAAAAATTAAATAAAAAAAAGTTAAATTTACATAGTGGATTTTTCTTTCTGAACTGTTTGATTAAGTTGCGCAGTAAACAATTGCATTTATTTCCAGCGTCGATGGCTGTCTACGGCTTATGTATGGGGCAACCAGCCATTGCTGCTGAAAAGCAAATGCTGCAATTTGATATTAAAGCGCAACGAGCAGATTTAGCCTTGATTGAATTCGCTAAGCAAACAGACCAAACGGTTATTTTCTCTTTTGAGCTTGCTAAGCAATATCAAGCACAGTCGGTGTTTGGTTTTTATACCAAGCTAGATGCACTTGAGACCATGCTTCAAGGTACAAAGCTCGATGCGGTTGTTGATCAAACTGGTTTACTGAGTATAAAACTCAAACAAATCAATAGGAAAGATAACAACATGAAAAACCTTTCAGGGGTCAGTGCTGCAGTCGTGCCGTTACTACTTGCAAGCAATAATCAGGCATTTGCAGCAGAACAAGCTGCAGAAGAAAATATCGAGAAAATCGCTGTTGTTGGTAGTCGTGTAGCAGGGCGTTCAGTTGAGGATTTACCGGTACCCGTTGATATTTTAAGTGCGGAGGCACTTGAAAATACAGGACAAACAGAAGTGGGCCGTATGCTTCAAGCTATCGCCCCTTCTTTTAACTTTTCCAGCTCGTCTATCAGTGATGGTACTGATGCGCTGCGTCCGGCAACACTACGTGGTTTAGGGCCCGACCAAACTTTAGTGCTTATCAATGGTAAGCGTCGTCACCAAGCGAGTATCATCCACATTAATACGTCAGTAGGTCGTGGTACGGCCGGTACTGACATGAATGCTATTCCTGCGGCATCAATTAAGCGCATTGAAGTTTTACGTGATGGTGCGGCTGCACAATATGGTTCAGATGCGATTGCCGGTGTTATCAATATCGTGTTAAAAGATGCTGAAGAAGGCGGTAAAGCAGCCATTAATTATGGCGAATACTCAGAGGGTGATGGCGAAACTGTTAATATTGATTTTAACAAAGGTTTTGCCCTGGGTGATGATGGTTATTTAAATACCACAATTAACTACCGTGATCGCGCCCCAACGAACCGTGCTGGCCTTCATGGCTCATGTCAATTTTATGGTTGTACGGAGCTTGATGACGGCACTTTACTTGCTGGTGACCCACGCGAACTCACAGCACCGCGTGACACATTTAGAATTGGTGATGCTGATTCTCAGCAATTTGCGCTAACGGTTAATACTGGTTATGAACTTGCTGGTGGTGAGCTGTATGGCTTTATCACTTATTCAAACCGTGAAAATGAATCAGCGGCATTTTTCCGCCATAACGCCAATGCGACTGGTAACCCTGTATTACAAGACGGTGATGCAACAATTCCAATGGGCTTCTTGCCGAAAATTAATACTGTAATTGATGACGTGTCTTATAACGTAGGTTTTAAAAAGTCGTTCGATCATGACTCAAGCATTGACTTATCTTATACCTATGGTGAAAACAGCATAGATTACACCACAAGTGACACAATTAATGGTTCGTACGCAAACTTACTTCGTTATGAGCAAGGTTTATCAGCAGATGAAATTCGTGCCACTATCCCGCGTTCAGCGTTTGCATATGGCCTTGAATTATCTCTACAAACACTTAATCTCGATTACACAAAAGATTACGATAATTTTTCATTAGCATTGGGTGCTGAAATCCGCACAGATGAATTCCGCATCTTAGAGGGCAGTGAATATGCTTATCGTGATTACGACACCGTTGATGGTGTAAGCATTTATTCAGGCCTCAGCGGCGGTGTAGGTAGTGAAGATGCAGCCAGTGGTACACAAGGCTTTGGTGGTTCTGATCCTGCGTCATCTGTGGATGAATCACGTGATGTGATCTCATTTTATGCGGATGCTGAAACTTACGTGATCGATGATGTTATTATCTCAGGCGCGCTTCGTTACGATAACTACAAAGGCTTTGGCGACACTGTTAACTTTAAGCTAGCGGCTAATTGGTCGATTACTGAAGACGTCTCTTTACGCGGTGCATTGAGTACAGGCTTTAGAGCACCGTCTATGCAACAGCTTTACTTTAATAACATAAGTACACAATTTGTTGTTGGCGATGATGGCAGCTTAGTGGCTGAACAAGTGGGTACTTTTAGAAACGACAGTACACTCGCGCAATCGATTGGTATTCCTAAGTTAAAAGAAGAAAAATCGCAAAACCGCAGTTTAGGTATTGTGTATAACGTGACTGACAATATCAACGTAACCATTGACTACTATTCGATTGATATTGATGACCGTATTGTTATTTCTAACCGTTTAGGCAAAGGTTTATCAGACACACTTGATGCTGCACTTGTCAGCTCTGGTGCAGGGGCTGGTCAGTTTTTCTTAAATGGTGCGGACACAGAAACAGAAGGTGTTGATTTAGTTGCTACATGGAACACTGAAGGCCTTGGCGGTACGCTCGATTTCACTTTTGCTGCTAACTTCACCAAAACAGATGTGGTTGATTTATTTACGCCATCAGGCAGTGGTCTTGAAACGATTCCTGTTGAAGATGTGTTTTCTGCTCAAGAAACGTCAATCATCGAAGAGTGGCAGCCAGAAGATCGCATTAACTTAAGTGCACTTTATCGACTTGAAGACTGGACAGTAAACTTATCACTGAATCGCTATGGTGAGTACACTGTGGAAGACGGTGGACGTCAAACATACGGTGCTGAAATCTTAACGGATGTGAAAGTGAGTTACTTCTTTGATGAAAACTTATCGTTTAACATTGGTGCTAATAACCTATTTGATGTTTATCCAGATAAGAACACCATTGGTAATTCGCGCTCGGGTACGATTGTTGATGCAAACGGCAACACAATAGTGTCAAGCCCTGGTGTATTCACTTACTCTCGTCGCTCAGCACCATTTGGTTTTAACGGTGCATACTACTACGTAGGTGCAGAGTACAAGTTCTAAACTCTCTTTAGATTCCTTTATTATTATAAACTTGCAAAGGGCCGTTAGGCCCTTTTTTAGTTATAAAGACGTGCCTATAGAGATTGGTACATCTTGATATTGTTTTATTTTATCAAGCAAGGTGACCAAGGTTTTGTGACTACTTTGCTCACTCGCTGTTACTTGCACATTTGTCATTTCAAATTGTGCGGCAAATAACGCGAGGTTAGCGATTATCTGCTCTGGTGTTATAAGCCGGTTTGCAAAGTAAATACTATCATTTTCAGTGATAGTAAATTGCGCTTGTTTTTTCGGGTTATCAAGAGTTGGTTTTGCCAAAGGGCGATTAACTTCAATAGCGCGCTCTTTAACAAACGAGGTTGTTACGATAAAAAATATAAGCAAGATAAACACAATATCGAGCATGGGGGTCATATCTACATCAGCGTTTGCAGTGATTTTTTTATGTTGTTTCACCATAATTAGGTCCTTGTTGTTTTTGGCCAAGACACAAAATTTATGATTAAGTGCACTAGCCACAGTCGTGTTATGAACACGGATTATTTTTAAATTGCTGGGCGCCACAGCAGTTTTTCGGATCCTAAATTTAAAGTTAGCAGCTTTTAAAAATACGGTAGTTAAATAATTATTCTAAGTTTATTAAATGTTTGTAGCGTTTTTGTTGGTAGAGTTTTTTTATTAACTTTAATGAAATCATAATGAGCTTTGTTGGGTCATCTCGATGTAACTAAGTTAAAAGGATGGATAAATGCTAAAAATTAAGTCTTTGGTTTGTGCTGTATGTCTTGTTTTACCCACAGCAAGTTTTGCTGAGCAATCAGTAAATGGGCAAGATTTCATAAATTTATTTGAGAAGCTCTCGGGTAAGCAGCCCGGTATCAGAAAAGGTCACGCCAAAGGTGTGTGCGCTGTCGGCACATTTACACCTAATCAAGCCGCAAAACAGTATTCAATCAGCCCTTTATTTAATGCGCCGTCTAAAGCCAATATCCGTTTTTCTATGGGCGGTGGAAACCCTCACGCTGATGAAACATCACGTTCACCACGTGGTATGGGGGTGCAGTTTGTGTTAGAAAATGGTGATGTGCACAATATCGCAGGGCTTACCACGCCTGTTTTTGCAGGTAACAGCCCTGAAGCATTTTTTGGTTTGCTAAGCACTTTATTACCTGACGAAAAAACGGGTCAAATCGATTTTGCAAAAGTGAAAGCATACAGGCAACAACACCCGAGTACCTTGGGTCAGTTTAATTGGCTACAAAGCCATAATCCGCCTGCATCGTATGTGTCTTCGCGTTATTTTGGCGTACATACTTTTTACATGGTTGATGAAAAGGGCGCTAAGCATGCCTTTAGATGGACTATGGTGCCAGAAGAGCCAGAACAAGTGCTAACAGAAGAGCAAATGAAAACATTACCCAAGTCATTTCTGGCTAAGCGACTTGAAGAGGATTTAGCCAAAGGCAAAGTTCATTATCGTTTTCAAGCTGAATTAGCCGAGCCAGGTGATACATTAACGGATCCTTCAGTTCGTTGGCCTGTTGATCGCACAACAATTAATTTAGGAAAGCTTACGATAGAATCTACGGGCGAATCAGGCTGCGACCTCACTAATTATGACCCAAATCTATTGTCTGAAGGCTTTATGCCAAGTGATGACAAAGTACTTAAGTTACGCTCAACAGCCTACGCTATTTCATTTGCTAAGCGTTTAACGGGGCAATAAATAAAATTAAATCGCTTGGAGTTAACACATTAAAGTAAATACATTTTAATTCTATCTGTCAGGTTTGATTAAAAGGAATTAATCAAACCTGAAAGGCGTATATGAGAGAGAAGCAGGCTGTCGGATAAACTCGTTTTTGGACAGAAATGTGTCAGAGTCCCAGCGAGCAACTTAATGTGATTGTTAGACGACTACAGCATTGACCCGCTTACGAAGCTCCTTAATGTAAAAATTACCTCGTTTACACGCAGTCTCTAACTGTTCTTCTGAATATACTTCTTCTATTACTCTAACGCCGGATTTTCTTTTTGCTGTAATTTTTTTCCTCTGGGCACCAGGTTGATTTATTCCATTTGGGGAATGCATCCAAATGGAATGTGCCAAATCATTTCTTATTTTTTCGAAATCGTCGATTTTGCCTAGTGCGAATTTGAACTCACGAAATGTTTCGCTATCTCGATCACTAAATTTAAGCATGGAAGAAGAAACAAGAGCAATTAACTGACGATAAGATAATTCAGCGGTGAGAATCTGAAGACGTTCATTGTCAAGTTTTAAAAGCTGCCCAACACATATTTGTAGTTCATATTCAATGACACTTTGCTGCACCATTATCGAAGCGTAAAGCTCTAGAAACCTTGAAGATATCGCAGAACTTATTGCATGTAATGACCAATCTGGTTCATCAATCATCAGTGTTTCTCTTGTCGTCTAACGCCCCATTCAGGGGCTTTTAATTGTTGGCTAAAATAACGAACGCAGTGAGGAAAGCTAACGGTTAAAAAGTCCCGCACTACAATGGCTTATTAGTTACCTTTCGCAAATTGCCAAAAATCTCTGTTTGCGTATAAAACCCAATTTAAACTTTTTGGAACCATATAGAAATAAAGAATATCAGTAGTAGTTTGAAAGGCATCAAAGTTAGCCCAGCTCAAAGCGATACTTTCATTTAGTCTTTTAGTTAAACCTGAACCTTTATATATACGTTCAAAGGACTCAAATACAAATACTGTATCATTACTTTGATATTCATGCGTATCTGAGAAAATTTGATTAAATTGTTCTTTAGATAACCAAGGCTTCAATTCGGAATTGATGCCCTTATTAACTATCCAAGAATCCGAAATGACCTTTAACTCTTGATCATTTTCAGTTTTGATGAACGATTTTAAATCATCAAAATTCAACTCGTACTCCCTAAGCAACTAACAATTTTATAGTGCGCGCGTCGCGCATCTTTCTGCCAATGTCACGCTCATGTATTAATAAATCTATTAGTAACAAATAACGTAATGCATTGCCAATTCTAATTTTTTATTGGTACTAAAGATATTCAGAAAAAATGCGCTCGTCGCTCATTTTCTTGAATATGTGCGCATACTACACAGGATGGAAATCAATTAACTATTATTTTAAGCCAAACTCAATATCTGGTTATTTTTCAAAACAGCCCTTTAGAGCATTTACATTAACTCGTTTCGGGGCATAAACGAGTCATGCTAAATGGTCCGTTATTGGAACTTAGTTGAATTTCGGGAAATAGTGAACTAGAGATGGTGGTTAGCTCTTAGTTGTCTTTCAAATGATACCCAAATCTAATGGTTAAATTTTCAGATAAAATACGAACCACTCCATCTAAATAGATAAAAGCCCAGCTGAACTGGGCTTTGATTAGTTAGCAAGTTAGTGTTTTTTAAGCTTACTCATTTCAGCGTGACAGCTTTGAATAGTTAGCAGTGTTTTTGATAACGCTGCTTCACAGTCGTGCGGCTGAGGCTTGTCGAGTGCGTGCTTTATTTCAGCAAGTGTTTTGTCTTCAACTTCTTCAAGCTCATCAACGTAGGTTTTATCTTTATCAGCGCCAAGTTTAGTAATTAACGCGGTATAGGCTTTACGTGCTTCTACAGCAAATGCAGAGCCATTTTCGCGTTCACCGGTTTCATTGATGGCGTAAGGTTGTAAGCGCTCTATGCTTACTTTACGAGCATCTATCATGCGTTGAAATAGTGCAATTATGGCTGGATCTTCAACCTTTTCCTGTGCTTTTTCATAAAAATCGATACCACTGTTCATAACTTGAATGATATCTGCAATATGATGAACGTCATGTCCTTGATGTGTTTGCATAATGACCTCTTTAAAATTTAAATTTAATAACTTAAAAACAATGCACATAAATTAGAGCAAGACACGTTCCATAGTCGTTAATTATTTATAAGTCTTTTATTTTCAAAGACTTGCAAAATTATAAAGAGATAAGAAAGGGGCTGATGTGTCCTCGATAGAGCAAACATCAGCAATAATTACAAATTAATAGGTAAAATGTTACTTAAGCTCATCTGCGACTTCAGCCACTTTTTGACGTAACCATATATGACTGGCATCACGGTGTAATAAAGGGCTCCAGATCATATCGAGCTCAAATGGAGGAATAGGGAAGGGTGGCTCAAGAATCGTTAAACCAGGGTCATCTAGGTATATATTGGCAGCTTTTGAAGGCAGAGTTGCAACCAGGTTTTGTTCTTTTGCTAAGTGAATGGCTACATGATAATTACGTGTGAAGGTTGCAATATTCCGGTGCTTACCAAAATGAGCAAGTGCTTCATCTACCCAGCCAAGCTTTTGCACATCTTTAGGATCCATACCCACGCCAACACCAAAGCCTGTTTTACTTACCCAGATATGGCGGGCCTTTAAATAGCTATCAAGGCTAAAATCTTCAATAATAGGATTATCGGCTTTTACTAAGCAACAAAAGCTATCTTTCCAAATCTGCTTATAATGAAATGATTGTGGTAAGTTTTCAAAGCGATTTATAGCCATATCAACTTTACCGTTTTCAACATCATGAAAGGTCACATCGCTTGGTGTTAAGATATCGAGTGTTGTATCCGGTGCTTCTTCGTGTAATTTACTCAGTAAGCGAGGTGCGAGGGTGCTTGCAGCGTAGTCACTGGCCATGATACGAAAGACTCGCTTACTTTGCGATGCTTCAAATTCGCGGTTAGGGGCAAGCGTTTCTTCTAACGTCATTAAAATGCCGCGGATCACAGGTTGCAGTTCTTTAGCGCGTTCAGTTGGAACCATACCTTCACTGGTGCGAACTAAGATAGGATCGTTAAATAAATTGCGAAGACGCTTGAGACCGTTACTCATTGCTGGCTGAGTTATACTCAGCTGATTGGCTGCTTTTGTTACATTACACTCCCTTAGCAGCGTATCGAGGTAAACAAGTAAGTTTAAATCTATTTTACTTATATTCATTGCATGTCCTTAGTGTTTACCAATAATGGATAAACCGTTGTCCGGCAGGGTACGGGTAAATATGACTCACCTTGCCTTGTTTTATATTCTTTTGCGCTTGTTGCCAATACTCAGGGTCTTCAAGCTCTGGATGAGTACTCAGCAAGTATTGCTTATATACAGGGTTTGCCGTGACAAAGGTGCATAATTGTTCAGGGAAAACATCTTGTGGCGCAACTGAGTAGCTTTGCTCATTTGTTAAATAATCATCATATGATTTTGCTTTTGGCAATGCTCTAAAGTTCATATCAGTTAAATACTGAACTTCATCGTAATCGTAAAAAATAACGCGATTGTGTTTACTCACCCCAAAGTTTTTTAAAAGCATGTCACCTGGAAAAATGTTGACGGCAATCATTTCTTTTAGAGCTTGGCCGTACTCTTCAATGGCTTCAAACGCTTGTTGCTCAGTGGCATTCTCAAGGTACATATTAAGGGGGGTCATTCGCCTTTCAATATATAAATGTTTAATAATCAGCCACTCGCCCTCAATAATCATCGAAGAGCCAATTGTTTTATGTAACTCTTCAAGTAATTTACTATCAAAGCGAGCAAGAGGAAATACGACGTTCGAATACTCTATTGTATCTGCCATTCGACCAACGCGGTCATGGCTTTTAACGAGTTGGTAGCGTTTCAATACGGTATCACGGCCAAATGGTTTGCTTTCGCCAAAGGTGTCTTTAATCACTTTGAATACATAACCAAACGAGGGAAGAGTGAATACCATCATCACCATCCCAGGTGTACCTGGGGCTATAACGAGGTTGTCTTTAGAATGGTTTAAGTGACTTAAAAATTCACGATAGAATTCTGTCTTGCCTTGTTTGTGAAAGCCAATAGCATTGTATAGCTCCGCTAAGGTCTTATTTGGCATAAGTTGGTTTAGAAAGCGAACGAGTGCCGATGGCGCATGGGTTTCAACCATGAAATAAGCACGTGCGAAGCCAAAAATAACTCGCATTTGTGATGACTTGGTCAGTAGCGCATCTAGATACAAGCCTTTGTCTTCATGGTGTAAAACAGCAATAATGAAAGGCTGCACACCACTTTGTGACACCACACGACCAACAATGTAGGCAGCTTTATTACGGTAAAAAGGTGCTTGCAGGATATCAAAACGCATTTGCCACGCTTGATGGTGTGTATCGGGTGCTTGTTTATAAAAAGCCTTTACCAATAGACGGATGTCGCGTTCTAAATCCACAAATGGCGCTTTAAAATCAAATTGGGTGATGATTTTGCGAATAGTCGGTCTTAAGCCATCAACAACAGGAAAATAGCTTCTATACTCAGCCTCAACAGGAAGCGCAGGTGCATCAGCGAGTGTTGCTTCGACGAATATAAAATCATTGTTAAAGTAGCGACGATGAAATAGTCGACAAAAAACGGAATTATAAAATGTTTCGGCAAGCTCTGCTTGTGGGTGGAAACTTAAAAAATGTTGATAGATTTGCTTAGTTTCTAACCAGCATGTTTGATCAAGCTCGATGATTTGCTGCTCGTTTAACGATTTTAGTTTTGTAATTGTTTCGTTTACCCGATCATCGTAATGGCTGATCCTGAGTTTGCTAATTTCATTAATCTTTTGCCAATTTTGCTGAGCAAAGGCATAGGGGGCTTTAGCTGTTATTGCTTGAAAAAGTTTATAGTGATTGCGAAAGCCAGATAAAATTAGCTCTGCAATATGTTGTGGTTGCATATAAACCCCTTCTTAAAAACTCAATACACTTATATTAGAGCTTTAACTCTAGTGTGTTAAGAATATGTTATTTAATCATGAAACCCAATAGTTAAACATAACTAATTATATCGCTTTAACTTTTTTTCTAATCCAGCGAGTTTTTTAGTTAGCACGTCAACATCTTGTTTGTATTGCTTATTAATTGATTTTAGCTGTTGCTTGATGTCTTTTTCGATTCGCTTTTTGTCTTGATCAGATAATATTCTGTTAAGACGTTGCTCTTGCTGAAATTGGGCGCGATCACGCTCACGGTCTAAAATGGCAAGCTTGTGTTTATTACTGCGTATTTCAGCCTCAAGGTTACGAACAATTTGCTGGCGCTCTAATTCGTTTAACTGCTTAACAAAGTCTTTCGGTGCTTCAATATTAGGGTCAGTTACATTGATGGTGTGTTTAGTTGCGCGGCTACCGCAAGGTTGTTGGCTAAAAATAGTGCCTTTATCTGTTGTACACTTATAGTATTGGGCTGCAAACTGTTTTGTAGGGCAGATAAAAAACAGAAAACTAAATAAAAAAAGGATTACGGCTTTCATGACATCCATGTCCTCTAAATTAATAGTGTTGAGTAACTATAATTAAGCCGTCATTTTTAGCAAATTAAGGGGTAAAGCGTTTTAGTTTTTTTATGCTCTGTACTAAAAATGGAATGTCGAGTCCTTGCTCAATAGCAAAACCCTGTGCGGCCGATATATTTTTAAAGTTGCCATCTGAATCTATTAGTGTGATCCGATCCTTTTTAAATGCAATAAAAACATTTTGAGAATAGTTTACACCTGTGTCGTCATGGCGTTTATACAAATTACTACCCAGCATTGTTTGTTTAGCTAAGCTTTGGCAGCCAAGATATTGCCCAATACTTGTTGCGATAATATCACTTGGCTGAATAAGTCCGTCAGTTTGGACAACTTTTTTATCTGAGCTATAAAGTCTTGAGGTTGTTACTATACCGTTGTTTTGCTGTGCTAGGCTAAATGCAAAAATGGTGGTTGCATCTTCACGAACGTTGGTTGTGTTCGACGCATTAATAAGTCTAACGGCGGCATCTGACTGAGTAATATTCACATAATCAAATTGATTAAAGCCTTCTACATGCAATGAACGTTTTTCATTAACCCATAGCGGCAATTGCTGATTAGTAATAATAGGGGCTTTATAAAAAGCAGGTAAGCCGTATAACAAACTAAATAGTGTGTCTTCTGTTTCAATAGGTTGAAGAAATAAGTCCGTTTTGCGTAAAGTCGGCTCACCGGCCACAAAGTGCTCTAATGCTTGATTGTCTGAAAAGACTAAAATATCTACTTTAGCGGCAGTTTCTACACTACATAGTTCAATAGGCGTGGGTGCTAAATAGCCAACGTTATGAGGGTCGAGCCTTACATCGTGCGCTTCTTTATAGCTTTCTATATCGAGTAAGTCGTTTTTAGCTAATAAGCTTTTGGCTGTTGTTGGGTATGACAGCGGGAGTACATTATCTTGTTTGGTAATATCAAACTTTAAGTTAGCATCAGCCCAGATATGAATACTATGGCTGAGTGCAAAACACACTAAAATAGTGCTAGTTGCATAACGTGCGAATTTGTATTGCTTTAAACGGGCAAGATGATGCCAAGTATAATTACTCACAAGTAACTGAAACGCGAGAATAAGCAGCACAATACCGCCTGCAAGTAAGGTTGTAAGTGCAGGAGAGCTGGTTAAACGATGCCATAACAATGAGACAATTTCAGGTAATGCAGACGAGTTTAAGTGATACCCTAAATTAAAATAGACATAGGCATCAAGCGTTAAAAGTGATGCCCCAACGGTGGCTATTAGAGCGGCCATACCGCGTATGTGTCGCGGGTATGGAAAGACTAAACTTAATGGAAATATCGTTAAAACAAAGGCAATAAAAGTAATAAAGCTTGTATGACTTAACCAGGTTACCAACATATACACAACCCCCATAAAGGTGGTCGGTGCGCTGTCTGCAAATAAATAACTCAGACTAATAAATAACACTAAGCCGATATTTGCGAAGGTAAACCAGTGCCCCCAGCTTAAAAGCTGACTTACTTTTGATGAGAATTGACTTTGTTGCGATAAATTCATAAATATTATTTAACCGACTGTGCTAATGCTTTTGCAAAGTTGTCGGCAACAGCTTGTCTTTTCTCTGACGGGACATGCTCTTTTAAAATATGCGTGATAGAATTTCCTAAACACATAAGACTTAAATCAACAGGCGCTTTATGCTCTGTCAGTACATCAATCAGCTGATCAACGATTTGTTCTACTTGGTCATTGGAATATTTTGATATGATAGGCATCAGTTGGTTCGATAAAAAGAGTTATATTCCCGTATTTTAACACCAGAGGCGTGAAAAACAAAGATGACAATAGATGTTAAAAAATTAGTCGTTCATTATGTAGACAAAAAGGACGACGATACAGAAATTCATTTACGCAATGATGAGATGGTTGTTAACGACAAAGTTGCTGTATTTATTGAACAGTTACACCATGCATACAATGGAAAACCGGGTAAAGGTTATTGCGCGTTTAGCGGCGATAAAAACAGTGTGGTTGCATCAGCGATGCAAAGCTACCGCAATGATGAGCTCGGCTTTTGGCATATGACCGAGCAAGCAACTAACGTATTAAAAGAAGAGCTCAATAAGTATGCCTTTAATGAAACAGGTTATTTAGTTTTTTGTCATTATCAGTATGTGGCAAGTGACTTTCTGTTGATTGCTATGATCAACATCAAAGAGCATTACTCAATTACGTCTGAGCTTGATTTAGCATCGTCGCGTCACTTAGATATTTCTCGTATGCAATTGGCTGCACGTGTTGACTTAACCGCATGGGATACGCAACCAGAGGATAATCGTTACATTTCTTTCATTAAAGGTCGTGCGGGTCGCAAAGTCGCAGATTTCTTTTTAGACTTTTTAGGCTGTGAAGAGGGAATTGATCCTAAGCAACAAAGTCAAGTGATGCTAAATGCCGTAGAAGATTATTTATCAGAACAGCAATACGATAAGTCAGAAAAAGACGAGCTACGCAAACAAGTTTTTGATTATTGTAATGACTGCGTAACGACAGGGGAAGATGCCAATGTTAAAGAGCTGTCGGCTACATTATCAAAAAGTGACGATAGTCCATTTGAGAGCTTTTGCCAGGAGCAGAGCTACGACTTAGAAGAGTCGTTCCCTGTAGATAAAAAGACCGTGACCAGCATGGTGAAATTTTCAGGTATGGGTGGTGGCGTCAGTGTCAGCTTTGAACGTAAACATTTAGGTGAACGTGTAACGTACAACGAAGAAACTGATACGCTTGTTATAAAAGGCATTCCGCCTAATCTGAAAGACCAGTTGCAGCGCTTTATGGAGCAAGAAAAGGGATGAGCGAGCTTTAAGTTATTAGCTTAAAAGCGAGCTAAGAATGGCGGGTTTGAGTGCTTTATCGATCTTGCACATTTAAGAAGCTGAAACTACAAGCTTTATTTAATGCACTAGCACAGCTATTCAGTGGTGTGAGCTTATGGTTGGCGTGGACGAATTTACTACCATGCCAACGAACCGTTTGAATAATTATTAAAGGGATACTATGACTTATAAGGCAATAAATTTTAAAGATAAATTTTCTAAATTTAGTGATCATTGGTCGCCACGTGTCATAGCTGAAATGAACGACTATCAGTTTAAACTCGCTAAAGTTGAAGGAGAGTTTGTTTGGCATGATCACCCTGATACTGACGAAGTATTTATTGTCATTGAAGGTGAGTTAGACATTGAGTTCAGAGATGGTTCGGTAAGCCTAACATCGGGAGAACTGTTTGTCATTCCAAAGGGTGTTGAGCATAAACCTAGAGCTATAACGGAATGCAAAATAATGCTTGTTGAGCCGAAAGGCGTTGTAAATACCGGTGATACAGGTGGTGAACTAACGGCTGTTAATGATATTTGGGTGTAGTTAACAAACTTGTTGATGTCAGATTCAAATGAGCAATAATTGGACCTCCCGATAGGTAGTATTGTATTTGATTATTAGACATTTTTTATTTACATACTTTATCAAAAACAGTCACTATGGATACTAAACTACAAGGAGCTAACATCACATTACGTTAGCATGAAGTAAGTACCGTGGCGATACTAACTCATTTTATTAAGAGAACCAGCTAATGGTAGTAACAGCATTTTTAGTTAACTCGTTTACTGCACAGGAGAGCGGTGGGAATCCTGCTGGTGTTGTTCTAAATGCCGATGCGCTTTCTGACAATAAGAAATTAGCAATAGCTCAGGAAATCGGCTTTTCAGAAACGGCGTTTGTTTCACGCGATCCTGAAGCTGATTTTGCGGTATCATTTTTTACCACCACTACTGAAGTCGATTTTTGTGGTCATGCAACACTCGCTGTGTTTTCAACTTTGTTTCGACATGGCCTTGTTAAAGCAGGCAGCTATACACAGAGAACCAAAGCAGGTTTACTTGGCGTTAGCATTGATGAAAGTGGCCTAGTTACCATGGAGCAAGCCTTACCGCAGTTTTTAGGCACGTTCAGATACGATGAAATAGCAAAACTAATCGGGCTTGATGTTAGTGTATTATCATCAACCAAGATGCCTATTGAGGTTATATCAACAGGCCTAGCAGATATAATTGTGCCTGTACCTTATGGAACACTCGATAAGATAAGTTGCGATGATTCTTTAATTGCTGATTTTAGTAAAGTACATAATGTGGTTGGCATTCACGCCTTTGAGCTTGAAAACACGCAAAGCACTATAACCGCAAGTTGCCGCAATTTTGCGCCTTTATTTGGTATTTCGGAGGAGTCTGCAACAGGTAGTGCGAGTGGGGCGCTTGCCTGTTATTTAACAAAGCATGTTTTTAGAAATTCGAATAATCACTTTGTATTTGAGCAAGGGCGAGCAATGGGCTGCTCTTCATTAATTACTGCGTCAGTTGAATCTAATAATAGGCAAATTAAGAAGGTTATTGTCGGTGGTACAGCTAATGAAATAGGCACAAGGCGTATATCTGTGAGCTAATTCTTTCACAAGGCCTTCAATTTAACACAGTATTTGTATTGCCTTTGTGTTTCTTCGTTAATTTACTATTGCTCTGTGGTCAGCGTTATCAACTAACTTAGTTTTTAAATCCCATCTAAAAAGACCATTGTAACTTTTCCCAACATACAGTAGGTTTATGTACCTTATTTAGGTTTTGTGTGTGTTCGACTCGAGGGTTAACTTTACAACTAAAGGTGAAAACAATGATAAAAGTAAGTGTTATGTATCCTAATAGTGACAAGGCATTCTTTGACATAAATTATTATGTAAATACTCATTTTCCACTCGTCTCAGGATTATTGGGGGATGCGCTGATTGGAGTCAGTGTTGATTCTGGTTTATCGGGCGGGACTATTAATGAAAAACCTGCCTTTATCGCGATTGGACATTTGATGTTTGATTCTTTAAAAGCATTTGAGGATTCGTTTAGCCCTCATGCAGAGGAGATCCTTGCAGATTTACCGAATTTTACAAACGTACAACCACAAGTTCAGATCAATAAGGTTGAAATTTAAGTTAGACCGTTACTACGCTTATTAAGTGCGTTGATATTTATGTAACTCAGTAAAAATAAAAAAGCCGCGTTATGTTGATAACGCGGCTTCATTTGTTTGCTGAGCTTAATTAGTCTACTAGCATTGTTTTCGCCATTTCAGCACTCGCTTTTCCTGCAGGCTTGATTGAACCAGCACGCAGGCCGCTGTCTGGAATAGTAACACGTTTATCATGTGCCATTGCCGCTGGAGTAGGCTCTGGCTCACTATCTGCAACTGGTGCAGGTTTAGCCATTACAGCGCTTGCTGAACCTTTCACTAAAATTGTTTTCTCATTTTTAGCAGGCTGTTCAGCTTGTGCTGATTCTTCCGTTTTTACTGGTTCTTCAGCTTTCACTGGTTCTTCAGCTTGTACTGGCTCTTCAGCTTGTACTGGTTCTTCAGCTTGTACTGGTTCTGCAGCTTGAACTGGCTCTTCAGCTTGTACTGGTTCTTCAGCTTGTACTGGTTCTTCAGCTTGTACTGGCTCTTCAGCTTGTACTGGCTCTTCAGCTTTTACTGGTTCTTCAGTTTTCACTGGCTCTTCAGCTTGTACTGGTTCTTCAGCTTTTACTGGCTCTTCAGCTTGTACTGGCTCTTCAGCTTTTACTGGTTCTTCAGCTTTTACTGGCTCTTCAGCTTTCACTGGTTCTTCAGTTTTCACTGGCTTTTCAGCTTTCACTGGTTCTTCAGCTTTCACTGGCTCTTCAGCTTTCACTGGCTTTTCAGCTTTCACTGGCTCTTCAGCTTTTACTGGTTCTTCAGTTTGAGCTTGCTTTGCCTTTAGTTCAGCTTCGTATTCAGCAGCAGCTTGATCTGCAACTGGGATGAATGCTGGTGCATCAGTTTTCTCATCACTCGATTTTTCATCGTGCTCTGGGCGACGACGACGTTGACCAGCGGCACGAAGGTGACGCGGCGAACGACGAGAGCGAGTACGTGGTTGGGCTTGCTCTTCTTCAGTTGATGTTTCAACCACTGATTCAGCTTGCTCAGCTTGTTTAGGCTCAGTGTCAGCTTTTACAGGTTCTGTAGGTGCTTGCTTTTCAGCAACAGGTTGTTCTGCCTGTTCAGTCTCAACAGCTACAGCTTCTTTTACAGGCTTAGCTGGTTTCTCAGCTTTAGCTGCTTGCTCAACTGTTTCAGTCGTAGTGTGTACTGTATTTGCTTCATCTGCGCTTTCGTCTGTTACGCGAACTTTTTTGCGTAAGTTACGACGTTGACGACGAACCTTAGGCTTTGTCTCTTTTGGTTGCTCAGATTGCTTTTCTTGTGCAGTGTCTTTTGTCGTTTGTTCAACATCATCATTGCGTTTTTCATTACGTTTTCTGTTGTTAGAATTACGACGACGCTTGTTGCGATTCTCGTTTCCTTCTTTTTGCTCAGGCTTATTCGAAGTGTTTGTGCTTTCTTCTTTAGCTTGCGCATCATCAGGACGTTTATTACGAGAATTGCGACGACGTTGATTGTTACTACGACGACGGTTGTCGTTGTTGCGACGATTATTGCTACGTCTTTGCGCGGCTTTTTTCTCTTCTTGCTCTTTTTCAGCTTCATCTTCGGCATTGCTGAATAATGACTTGAAGAACTTACCAATCGCAGCAAATAAACCACCTTCAGGTTTCTTAACTACAGGAGCCGGTTGCTCAGCTTTTGGTGCCGCTTGAGGAGCTGGTGTTGTAGGCATAACCACACCTTTCAACACAGGCTCTTCACGAACAGGTGCAGAAGGTGACTTAGCCATCTCGAATGATTCTGGTTCAGGCGCAACGACTTGTTCGTAGCTTACGGTTTCAATCGTTTCATCTTTACGTAAGCGAACCACTTCATAATGAGGTGTTTCTAAATGCTGATTTGGAATAATTACGACATCAACATTATGGCGCTTTTCAATACGGTGCACGCTACGGCGCTTTTCATTTAACAAATAAGCAGCAACAGCAACAGGTACTTGCGCATTCACTTGCGATGTGTTGTCTTTAATCGCTTCTTCTTCAAGTAAACGAAGAATTGAAAGGGCAATAGACTCATTTGAGCGAATAGTACCTTGGCCGCTACAACGAGGACAAGGACCTTGGCTTGCTTCACCTAATGATGGACGTAAGCGTTGACGTGACATTTCAAGTAGACCAAAGCGAGAGATCTTACCAATTTGTACGCGAGCACGGTCTGGACGCGCCGCATCTTTTAAACGGTTTTCAACTTCACGTTGGTGACGAGGTGGAGTCATATCGATGAAATCAATAACAATAAGACCACCTAAATCACGTAAACGTAATTGACGGGCAATCTCGTCAGCCGCTTCTAAGTTTGTATTAAGCGCAGTTTCTTCGATATCGCCGCCTTTTGTGGCTTTTGATGAGTTAATATCGATAGATGTTAATGCTTCTGTTGGGTCAATAACAATTGAGCCACCTGACGGTAAGCGAACTTCGCGTTGGAAGGCTGATTCAATTTGGCTTTCGATTTGGTAATGCGTGAATAAAGGCACATCACCTTGATACAGTTTCACACGGCTCATGAAGTCAGGGCGGAAGCGTTCAATGTGCGCTTTTGCTTCTTCAAATACGCGTGCTTTATCAATTAAAATCTCACCAATATCACGACGTAGATAGTCACGAATAGCGCGGAAAATAACGTTGCTTTCTTGGTGGATTAAAAATGGAGCAGGGCCGCTATCGGCAGCTTGCTGAATTGCTTCCCAATGAACTAACAGTGCTTTTAAATCGTACTCAAGTTCTTCAAATGATTTACCAACACCGGCTGTACGAACAATTAAGCCCATGCCTTTCGGTAATTCTAAACGGCTTAGTGCTTCTTTTAATTCAGTACGCTCATCACCCTCGATACGGCGTGAAATACCACCAGCACGCGGGTTGTTTGGCATCAGTACCAAGTAGCTACCAGCAACGCTGATAAAAGTTGTTAACGCAGCACCTTTTTGGCCACGTTCTTCTTTATCAACTTGGACGATAACTTCCTGACCTTCTTTAATTACGTCACGAATATTCGGACGACCTTGGAAAGTATAACCTTGCGGGAAGTAAGTACGTGCGATCTCTTTTAATGGTAGAAAACCATGTCTTTCAGCGCCATAATCAACGAAGGCTGCTTCAAGAGATGGTTCGATACGGGTGATTTTACCCTTGTAAATGTTGGCTTTTTTTTGTTCGTGACCTGGGCTTTCGATATCTAAATCATATAGGCGCTGGCCATCAACCAGTGCAACACGCATTTCTTCTTGCTGCGTCGCATTGATTAGCATACGTTTCATATTGTTACTCTACTAATTCTGTCGCTGACATGACGATTTATCTCGTCTGTTCAGTAGCTTTTGACGGTTATTTTTGTGCAATCTCACGACTGGTTAAGGTCAAAAACCTTTATTGTATGCATACATTGAGCGTGTCTATGGTGTGGCTGACAATAACATGCTGTCACGTTATTAAATTCTTTTCGGTGCCAAAACTGCCGTTCTTATCTACGGCTCTTTATTACGAGTTCTGTCCAGAAGTCGACCATGTTCAAATTGTAATTCAATGTCTTGCTACAACTGTAAATTCTGAACGACGTTTTTACGTCGTCACTATCAGACAATTTATCTGTTCAATTGCTTTTTTAATCATTAATCAACATTCGTGCTCAAATTATGCAGGCAATATATTACGCGCATCGCCGATAATTGAACGCTCGTGTTGGCTGGGTGGTTATAAAAGCTTTGGAAAACTTAGCGCGGATCTGTATGATCGGCAACCCAGAATATGCATCACGAATGTATTAATGTGATAAAAAGCACCGTTGTTAATTGCA
Organism: Pseudoalteromonas arabiensis; assembly: GCF_001550155.1. Lineage (GTDB taxonomy): Bacteria > Pseudomonadota > Gammaproteobacteria > Enterobacterales > Alteromonadaceae > Pseudoalteromonas > Pseudoalteromonas arabiensis. Next base: position 489,845 of record NZ_LRUF01000021.1, on the reverse strand, counting down.
AACTTACGTTGCGTTAGTGATTATCCCACTATTACAACCGCGTTAGCAACTAAATTATTTACTTAAATCAGTGATTAGGCAATGTCAGAAAAAACCGGCTTACAAGTATCATTCGTTACCATCAGTGAAGACCATTTTGGTCAACGCATTGATAACTTTCTTATAACTCACCTAAAAGGTGTGCCTAAAAGTGCAGTGTATAAAATTCTTCGTAAAGGCGAAGTGCGAGTAAATAAAAAACGTATAAAACCAGTTTATAAGTTACAACTTAATGATGTTGTCAGAATCCCGCCAATTAAAGTGGCTGAAAAAGAAGAGTTTGTACCTAAAAAGCTCGACAAAGTTAAACAGCTTGAAGACGCTATTTTATTTGAAGATAAGTATTTGATGGTGATTAATAAGCCTTCAGGTATGGCCGTGCATGGCGGTAGTGGCCTAAGTTATGGCTTAATTGAGGCACTGCGTGTACTTCGCCCTGAAGAGCGTAGCTTAGAACTTGTTCATCGCTTGGACCGTGACACTTCAGGCTGTTTGTTGATTTCTAAAAGGCGTTCAGTGTTGACTGATTTACATAAGCAGTTACGTGAAAAAACCATGGAAAAGAACTATTGGGCATTAGTGGATGGCCAATGGGATGCAAAAACTAAAAATGTCACAGAGGGTCTTCGTAAAAACACGTTGAAGTCTGGTGAGCGCGTTGTGCGTGTTGATAACACGGAAGGTAAACCATCGCATACTCGTTTTCGTGTGCTTGAGCGTTACGCAGAGTGTTCATTAGTGCAAGCGTCTCCAGTTACGGGTCGTACTCACCAAATTCGTGTGCATACACAATGTAAGGGGCATCCTATTGCCTGTGATGATAAATACGGTGTCGCAGAGTTTGATCAATACGTGAATAAGCTGACTGGTTTAAATCGTTTGTTTTTACATGCCCATGATTTACGCTTTATGCATCCTAAAAACGAAACAACCATGCATGTTGAAGCGCCATTAGACAAAGCGTTAAGTAACTGTATTAAAAAACTACGTGCTGATAATGAACAAATTTAAGCTGGTTATTTTTGATTGGGATGGCACAGTAATGGACTCTGTGCCGAAAATTGTTACGTGTTTGCAAAATACTGCCAAACAGCTGGGTATCGATATACCAACAGATCAGCAAGCAAAAGATGTGATTGGCTTATCGCTAGTCAAAGCGACTGAAGCACTTTTTCCTGCCCATTTACACTTAAATGATGAACTAGTCGCAGGCTATAAAGCGCAGTACCGTGAGCTAGATGTCACACCTACACCTTTATTCGCTGATGTAGAAATGGTATTAAATCAGCTAAGCGACGCAGGTATGCAATTGGCAGTGGCTACCGGTAAAGGGCGTGAAGGTATCGATAGGTTACTTAAAGAATCAGGCCTTGGTAAGTACTTTGTTAATGTAAAGTGCTCTGATGATGCTAAGTCGAAGCCATCACCAGATATGCTTGAGCAAATTTTACGGGAGCAAGACATAGCTAAGCACGACGCTGTGATGATTGGTGACAGTCAATTGGATATGGCAATGGCTAATGCTGCGGGTATTGCCTGTATTGGTGTCAGTTTCGGTGCACATAGTAAGGCGCAGTTAGAGCAACATACGCCGTTATGTGTTGTTGATTCATACCAACAATTGCTACACGTTTTAACTACGCCTCTTGAAGCATCAGCACATCAACATCAAATTCAGCCAGTAGTTTAGTTAGAGTGATCAGTGGCAGACCTATCAGTGTATTTGGGTCATCGCCACTGAGCTTTTCAAATAAGCAAATACCTAACCCTTCGCTTTTAAAGCTGCCTGCGCAGTTATAAGGCTGCTCAGCATCGCAATAAGCATTTATTTGCGCAAGTGTCAGTGTTTTGAATGTCACCTCAAAAGGCACCACAGTGGTAATCGCTTTATTGCTTTTGATATCAAAAACACTCAAACCTGTTAAGAATGTCACCGTATGACCACTGAATGAGGATAACTGTGCAACTGCATTGTCTTTAGTGTGGGGCTTTCCTAAAATCGCATTGTCAAATACTGCAACCTGATCAGAGCCTATTACTAAACCTTCATCAAAATGCTGTGTTGCTACACGGGCTTTTTGTTCGCTTAAACGCTTTACCAGTTGCTCAGGTGTTTCACCCGCGATAGGGGATTCATCAATTTCTGGAGAGAAACTTTGAAAAGGTAAGTTGAACTTAGTTAATAATTGCTGTCTAAATGGTGAGCTTGACGCTAATATAAGTGTTGGTTTCATAAAAAATTCTGGATGAAAATTGTATTTTGCCAAGGATAAGTCACAATGAACCCGAAAACAAAGCGGAAGATCGTTAAAAACCGACTAAAAATGGTTTTTTACTTTGACTAACTTACTAACTATCTATATGATGCAGCCCCTATGCAAAAGGTGAAAATTCCCATCACTCTTCATCCCAGCAAAGCAGCACAACATCGTTTATCTTATGACGGTATTGTTCCGCTTGAAAAACTTTCTCGTTTAGAGCAAGTTGTGCAGGAAGAAGCAGGTGAAATAGCGGTAAAGATTCATTGCAAAATTGATGATCAAGGTTTAGTAGTGATAAGTGGTAATTTATCAGTACACGTAACCGTAACTTGTCAACGATGCAATGGTGATTTAGGGTTGGATTTGGATCAAGACTTTGTGTATTCGCCAGTCGGTTTGGATGCAGAGTCAGATCATCTTCCTGCAGGTTACGATGAAGTAGAACTGGACGAAAACGGTGAAATCAACGTGTTTGAGTTAATCGAAGACGAATTGATTTTAGCTATTCCAATAGTGCCTACACACAACGAAGCCTCGTGCAGTTATTCATCAGAGCCTTCAAGCTTTGGTAAATTAGCAGCAGAAGATGACAAACCAAATCCATTTGATATTTTGAAACAACTTAAGAAAGATTCTTAGGAGAAGACTAATGGCTGTACAAAAAAGCAAAAAGTCTCGTGCAAGACGCGGCATGCGCCGTTCACACGATGCGATCAATGGTCCAACTTTAACTGTAGATCAAGTTTCTGGTGAGACTCATCGTCGTCACCACGTAACTGCTGACGGTTACTACAAAGGCGTTAAAGTAATTTCTAACTAAGAGATTGCTATATGCTGACCAATCTAACCATAGCGTTAGATATGATGGGGGGCGATTATGGCCCCCGTTCATCTATCCCCGCTGCCGTCAACGCGGTAAATGCTAATACCAACTTAAGACTCATCTTATGTGGTAATCAGCAAGTTATTCTAAAAGAACTCGAAGCACTCGATTCGTTATCTCATCCTCGTTTAATTATTCGCCATTGTAGCGAAGTTGTCACAAATGCGTGTGAGCCTGCTTCAGCGGTTCGTTCTAAAAAAGATTCATCAATGCGAGTTGCCCTCGATTTAGTTAAATCGGGTGAAGCGCAGGCCTGTGTAAGCTCCGGTAATACGGGCGCGTTGTTTTTTATGGCGCATTATGTATTGAAAATGCTACCTGGCGTAAAGCGTCCTGCCCTTATTTCTGCTGTTCCAACTGAACGGAAAACACCTGTTTACTTACTTGATTTAGGGGCGAATGTGCATTGCGATGCGCAAACGCTTTATCAATTTGGCATTATGGGTTCTGTGGTAGCAGGGCAAGCTCTTGGTTGCGAAAACCCAAGAGTCAGTTTATTGAATATTGGCTCTGAAGACATCAAAGGGCATGAAGGAATAAAACAAGCTGCACAGTTAATGCAGCAGTGTAAATATCTCAACTATACAGGGTATAGTGAAGGTAGTGATATTTTCAGTGGCAAAGCCGATGTAATTGTGTGCGAAGGATTTGTAGGTAATGTGGCACTTAAAACCTGTGAAGGTATTGCCAAGCTTATTATGCATAAACTCACCAAAGCCTTACACAAGCATTTCTTATACAAAAGTTTGGCTTTTTTACTGCGTCCAGTAATAAAAAAGCTCTACAAACGGGTGAACCCCGACCAGTATAACGGCGCAAGTCTGGTAGGATTGCGCGGTATTGTTGTTAAAAGCCATGGTAATGCCTCTGCGAAGGCGTTTCATGCTGCTATTGATGAAGCCGCGCGGGAAGTCGAACGCCAACTCCCTGAAAAAATCGCTGCGATTTTTGAGCAAACACATCCAACAACAAAGTAGTGCAGCATAGTTAAAACTTGTTATGCTGCCTGCTAGAGAATATTTTTTTGTTTAATTATAAGAGCTAAGTATGGCACATAAAATTGCACTCGTATTCCCAGGTCAAGGCTCACAAACTGTGGGTATGTTATCTGAACTATTAGCTGATTCACAAATTGCTAAAGCAACATTTGCTGAAGCATCTGAGGCTCTTGGCTATGATCTCGCTGCGCTTGTACTAAATGGTCCAGAAGAAGAATTAAATCAAACCCATCGTACACAACCGGCACTTTTAACTGCCAGTGTTGCTATTTACCGTCAATGGTTAGATGCAAACCCTGATGCTGAGGTTGTTATGGCTGGTCACAGCTTAGGCGAGTATTCAGCGCTAGTGTGTGCTGGCGTCGTAAGCTTAAGCGAAGCCGTTAAACTCGTTGAAAATCGTGGTTTATACATGCAAGAAGCAGTACCTGCGGGTGTTGGTTCTATGGCTGCAATCATCGGTTTAGGTGATGATGAAATTAAAGCAGCGTGTGAAGCATCAGCAAATGGTGAAGTTGTTTCACCAGTCAACTACAACTCACCCGGTCAGGTTGTTATTGCAGGTCATAAAGCCGCGGTTGAACGTGCATCAGAAGCATGTAAAGAAGCAGGTGCTAAACGCGCTTTACCACTGGCAGTAAGCGTGCCTTCTCACTGTGAACTAATGAAACCAGCCGCTGAAAAATTAGCTGCTGATTTAGCTGCTTTAACATTTAATACACCTAAGTGTGATGTAATCAACAACGTTGATGTGAAAGTAGAGCAGTCAAGTGAAGCAATTAAAGATGCATTAGTACGTCAACTTTACAGCCCAGTACGCTGGACTGAGACAGTACAAGCATTGGTTGCACAAGGTATTACACAAAGTTATGAGTTTGGCCCAGGTAAAGTATTAACGGGCCTTGCGAAACGAATTGATAAAGCAATGGTATGCGCTGCGGTTAATACGCAGGCTACGATTGATGAAGCGAAATAAGTAGGAATAGAATGACAAATTTATTTTCTCTTGAGGGCAAAGTTGTCCTAATCACTGGTGCAAGCCGTGGTATTGGTAAAGCGATTGCAGAGACGTTAGTTGCACAAGGTGCAAAAGTAGCGGGTACTGCAACAAGCGAATCAGGTGCTGCTAAAATCAGCGAATACCTAGGCGACAATGGTAAAGGTTATGCACTTAACGTAACAGATCCTGAGTCAATTGAGGCAACACTTGCTGCTATAAAGGCTGATTTAGGTGATATCGATGTATTAGTTAACAATGCCGGTATCACTCGTGATAACTTATTAATGCGTATGAAAGACGGTGAGTGGGATGACATCATCGATACTAATCTAAGCTCAATTTTCCGTTTATCTAAGGCTGTTTTACGTCCTATGATGAAAAAGAAAAATGGCCGTATCATTAATATCGGTTCTGTTGTGGGCACGATGGGTAATGCGGGTCAAGCTAACTATGCTGCAGCCAAAGCTGGCGTAATTGGTTTTACTAAGTCATTAGCGCGAGAAGTGGCATCACGTGGCATTACAGTAAACGTTGTTGCACCGGGTTTTATTCAAACCGATATGACCGACGAGCTGACTGAAGAGCAAAAAGCAGCTACGCTTGCAAATGTACCTGCAGGTCGCCTTGGTCAACCTGACGAAATCGCAGCAGCTGTGTGTTATTTAGCATCCGATGCAGCGGCATATGTATCAGGTGAAACATTGCATGTAAATGGTGCGATGTATATGGTTTAATGAATGTTAGCTTAAAAAAGCTAACGAAAGTTTATCGAAAAATATTGAATTTTTTGTGATCTTGCTTTAAACATACTTGAATTCGCTGTGAAAATAAGCGATAAATGAACAAATACCAATCAAGAGGTTTGACCAGATAAGTTATTATCAGCAAATCCTTGAATCACAGAATTATGCGGCGTAAACTACGCCGCAATCTGAAAATAACGCATTGGCGTTTTTAATAAAGGAAAGAAGAATGAGCGACATCCAAGAACGCGTAAAGAAAATTATCATTGAGCAACTAGGTGTTAAAGAAGAAGAAGTAAAACATGAAGCTTCTTTCGTAGATGACTTAGGTGCTGATTCACTTGATACTGTAGAACTAGTAATGGCTCTTGAAGAAGAGTTCGACACTGAGATCCCAGACGAAGAAGCTGAAAAGATCACTACAGTTCAAGCTGCAATCGATTACGTTACAGCTCACGCTGAGTAATTTTACGCATTTTGATTTTAAGGGCAGCATTACGCTGCCCTTAGTCTATCTGAAGAATGATACTAATAAATTTGGTATACACCCCACCTAAAATAATTTCCTTATTGGAGGCAACCCGTGGCTAAACGTCGAGTCGTCGTAACTGGCTTAGGAATGTTGACACCGCTAGGTAATGATGTTGAATCTACTTGGCAAGGTTTGTTAAACGGTAAAAGTGGTATTCAAACTATCACGCATTTCGATACCTCAAGTTTCGGCACCAAATTCGCAGGTTTGCTGAATGACTTTGATGCATCAGCTTACATGTCACCGAAAGATGCAAAGAAAATGGATTTGTTTATCCAATATGGCATTGCAGCGGGTGTACAAGCACTACAAGATTCAGGTCTAGAGATCACTGAAGAAAACGCCACGCGTGTTGGTGTAGCAGTGGGGTCTGGCATCGGTGGTTTAACTTTAATTGAAGAAAACCACATTAAACTATTAAACAGCGGTCCGCGTAAGCTTTCTCCGTTTTACGTGCCTTCGACCATTATCAATATGATCTCTGGTCATTTATCGATTATGCACGGTTTACGTGGTCCTAATATTTCAATCGTTACAGCCTGTACCACAGGCCTACATAACATTGGTCATGCTGCACGTATGATTGCATACGGCGATGCAGATGCAATGGTAGCCGGTGGTGCTGAAAAAGCGTCTACACCAATTGGTATGGGTGGCTTTAATGCTGCACGTGCATTATCAACTCGTAACGACGATCCACAAGCAGCATCACGCCCTTGGGACAAAGACCGTGACGGTTTTGTACTTGCTGATGGTGCAGGTGTAATCGTACTGGAAGAGTATGAGCATGCAAAAGCACGTGGCGCGAAAATCTACGCTGAACTGGTCGGTTTTGGTATGAGTGGTGATGCCTATCACATGACGTCTCCACCGGAAGACGGTGCAGGCGCAGCCCTTGCGATGGAAAATGCACTAAATGATGCACAAGTTAATGCAGACCAAGTGGGTTACATTAATGCTCATGGTACATCGACTAATGCAGGCGATAAAGCCGAAACTTCAGCCGTTAAAACTATTTTTGGTGATGCGGCGAAAGATGTGATGGTAAGTTCATCTAAATCAATGATGGGTCACTTGTTAGGTGCGGCAGGCTCGGTAGAGTCGATCATTACTATCTTGTCACTGGTTGATCAAAAAGTAAGCCCTACGATCAACCTTGATAACCCTGATGAAGGCTGTGATTTAGATTATGTACCGCACACTGCACGTGACGCTAAATTGGATTACGCACTATGTAATTCATTTGGTTTTGGCGGTACTAATGGCTCGTTGCTGTTTAAAAAGGTATAATTCTTTTTAACAACGGACTAAAAAGAAGAGCCCAGTTGTTTAACTGGGCTTTTTTGTATGAGCAAATTAAAACAAACAATAAAAATAACCAATTCAGACTCCACAATAAGCACCCAAGATCGTGGCTTAAATTATGGTGATGGCTTTTTTACAACAGCTTCTATTGTTGATGCTTGTATTGAGCATTGGGACTTACATAAAGCGCGTTTAGTTGAATGCGCTGAGCGATTATTTTTCCCTGAATTAGATTTAAACGAAATAGAGCGAGTAGTTAACAAAGCAATTTGCGATACACAAACTGGGATATTAAAAGTTGTCGTGACCCGTGGCGTAGGTGGTCGTGGCTATGGTTTACCAGACGAGCCAACTATCCAAGTGCTGATCAGCGTATTACCTCAGGTTTCACATTATAAAAATTGGCAAAAGCAGGGCGTAAGCCTAGCAATTAGTGACGTCAGGCTTTCACATCAACCTTTACTTGCTGGACTAAAAACCTTGAACCGCTTAGAGCAGGTGCTTGTCAAAAATCACATGCACTCCATCGAGTGTGATGACGTTATAGTGCTTGATTATGATGACAATGTGATAGAGTGCTCTGCAGCAAATCTATTTGCCATTAAAGACGGTCAAATTGTTTCACCCAAGTTAGACTGCTGTGGCATCACAGGGGTTTATCTACGCGATTTATGTGATAAGTTAGCCATTGAGTTTAAAGCAATCCAAGTTGATGAGTTTTTAGCGATGGATGCAGTGTTTATGTGTAACAGTTTAATGGGCGTGGTTCCTGTAGCAAACATTGCTGATACACAGTTTGATATTACGCGCAGTAAAGCATTATTAAAGGCGCAATTTGCCAAGGAGAGTCAGTGATTAAAGTCATTGTTAGCGTGCTATTATTAGCATTGCTATGTTGTGGTATTGGTTATCAACAACTTCAATCAGCATTGAAAATGCCGTTAAAAGTTGAAAACAGTACTTTATTCAAAGTAGAGCGTGGCACAGGCTTTAATCAGCTTTGCCAAGCATGGCAAACAAATCACTGGGTTGATAGCTGCTTTAAGTTTCAGGTACTCGCTAAATTAGATCCTACGCTTACTGATTTAAAAGCGGGTCTTTATGAGCTTAACTCTCGCTCAGTGGTCGATAATATTCGCCTTATAAATCGGGGAGCAGAAGTTAGCTTTTCTTTTACAATTATTGAAGGTCAGCCACTTCGTGACGTCGTTGCCAATATTCAAAAGCAAGCGTATTTAACCCAAGATTTAGATACAGAAAATTTAGCGACGCAGATAAGTAACACGCAAGAAAATTTAGAAGGCTGGTTATTCCCAGATACTTATCACTATCATAGTGAAGATAACGCAAGCAGTATTCTTAAACGTGCATACAGTAAAATGCAGCAAGAATTAGATGCTGCGTGGCAAAATCGAGCGCAAGATTTAGTATTAAATTCGCCCTATGAAGCGTTGATCCTAGCTTCTATTATTGAAAAAGAAACAGGCCTTGCAAGCGAGCGACCCATGATTTCAGCGGTGTTTACTAATCGCTTGAAAAGCAATATGCGACTACAAACTGATCCAACTGTAATTTATGGTATTGGTGCTGATTTCGACGGGGATATTAAACGTAAAGATTTAACCACTTACACGCCGTATAATACATACAAAATTAAAGGACTACCGCCAACACCGATTGCAATGCCATCTCGAGCGGCTTTGCTTGCAGCGGTTAACCCGCCTGAGTCTGAGTATGTATATTTTGTATCGAAAGGGGATGGTAGCCATCAATTTTCGAAGACATTACAAGAGCATAACCTTGCTGTGCAGCAGTACCAGTTGAACAAATAACCAGAATAGAGTCATATGACAGCGAAATTTATAGTGATTGAAGGCCTAGGCCTAGAAGGTGCTGGAAAATCAACGGCAATAGCCGTATGCCAAGCTTATTTAGAGAAAAAACAAGTCGATTTTATGAATGTGCGTGAGCCTGGTGGCACACCAATGGCTGAAGAACTTCGCAATATTGTTAAGCAAGACCACACAGAACAAGTAACGGGTGAAACTGAGTTATTGATTATGTACGCTGCACGTTCTCAGTTAGTTGCAAATGTGATTAATCCAGCCCTTGAGAAAGGCACTTGGGTTTTAGGTGATCGCCATGATCTTTCATCACAAGCCTATCAAGGTGGTGGTCGCGGCATTGAGCAGACTAAGTTATCATTTCTAGCTGATATGGTATTAAAAGGGTTAAAACCAGATTTAACCCTTTATTTAGATATTGACCCTGCTATTGGTCTTGCTCGTGCCAAAGGCCGTGGTGAGCTTGATCGTATCGAGCAAGAGGCGCTAGGCTTTTTTGAGCGTACTCGTGAACGTTACCTTGAAATTGCTAAAACTGACACTAGTATCAAAACAGTGGATGCCAACCAAACAATGCCCGAGGTGCATGCGGCAATAATCACGGTGTTAGACAACTTTTTTGCAGGTTTAAATTGATATGCCTTTGCCATGGCTTGAAGGTCTGTACCAGCAATTAGCTCAAAGCTTTTCGCAGCAGCGTTTTCATCATGCACAGCTGTTTAATGGTGATAAAGGGGTTGGCAAACACCATTTAGTCGATTCACTCGCTAATGGTTTATTATGTGCTTCACCTGTGCAATTAAGAGCGTGTGGTCATTGTAAAAGTTGTCAGCTTAATCAAGCAGGAACGCATCCAGATAAGCGAATTGTGAGAGTTGATGGACAAACAATTGGTGTTGATGAAATTCGCGATATTACTCATTTTATCAATCATTCCGCGGCACAAAATGGCAACAAAGTAGTTGTTCTTGAACAATGTCATAAAATGACCACCGCGGCAGCAAATGCCTTATTAAAAACACTTGAAGAGCCAAGCTTGAACCGTTATTTACTTTTAACCTGTGAGCAAACAGCTTTATTGCCCGCGACTATTCTAAGTCGCTGTGCAGTGCAGGAAGTCAAAGTAGATAGTTCAATTACGACACAATGGTTAGCCTCTTTGAATATTCCTAATTACTCTTGGTTAGTATTATTTGCTAGTCAACCGCTTTTAGTGGAACAGTGGTATAAAGAGCATCAGTTAGAGTCTGTTGACTTACTTTATAAATTTGCAACTGAGATAAAAGACAGCCATAATTTCAGCACGTTAGTCGATATATTAAATAAAGAGCATAGTCTTGTTAATGTATTTGCTCTGTTTTTAACTGAACACCTTAAAACGCAATTAGTATTAGGTATGGACTTTTTTAGCTATCAAAAAGCACAAACTGCACTTTCTGAGTTTCTTTATAATAGTTCTCATGTGCTTGGCTTAAATATGTCACTTGCCATTTCACAATTAGCGTTGACCTTACGTGAGAGCCAAAAATAGGACATAGTGTGCAAGAATTACTAGTAGATATTGAAGACTTAGACGAGCTATATCGCTGTTACATGCCTTACTTAAAAAACGGTGGTTTATTTGTTCGCACGAATATGCGTTTTGAAATGGGGCATTCGTTAGCATTGAAAGTCACATTGCCTGATGCCCTTGAAGATGATGTAATTACAGGTAAGGTTACATGGATTACACCTCAAGGGGCTCAGAGCTCTAATCCTCCCGGAATTGGTGTAAGTTTCATTGATGATAAAACCAATTTGAATGCTAAAATCGAAAAACTACTGGGGACTATGTTAAACTCAGGCAATCCGACCTATACCATGTAATAAAAGTTGTACCATGATTGTAGATTCACATTGTCATTTAGACCGCCTTGATTTCGATAAACTCGACCTAAACTTAGACCAAGTATTAGATAGTGCTCGCGCTAAGAAAGTTGAACACTTTTTATGTGTAAGTGTAACTTTAGACCAGTTTCCAAGTATGCTGGATAAAATTAAGAACTATCCTGATGTTTCTGCATCATGTGGTGTTCATCCCCTTGATCAAAAAGATGCGCTTGATAAGCAAAAACTGATCAATCTTGCCAGTCATGAAAAAGTTGTTGCGATTGGGGAAACAGGGCTTGATTATTATTACTCAAAAGATACTCATCTTGTTCAACAAGAAAGTTTTGTTGGCCACATTGAGGTTGCAAATGAGCTTAATAAACCACTTATTATTCATACCCGAGATGCTCGTGAAGACACCATCAATCTAATGCGAGCACACAACGCAGAAAAATGCAGTGGCGTATTACACTGCTTTACAGAAAATTGGGATATGGCCAAAAAAGCCATTGATATGGGCTTTTATATTTCAATTTCGGGTATTGTAACCTTTAAAAATGTTGTTGAGTTAAAAGACGTTGTTAAGCAAATTCCGCTTGACCGTTTATTAATAGAAACAGATTCTCCTTATTTGGCGCCAGTCCCATATCGTGGTAAAACAAATCAACCTGCTTACGTTGAAGATGTTGCTTATTATATTGCACAGCTGAAAGGTCTTAGTTTTAACGAGTTAGCCGAAGCAACAACCAACAACTTTTATTCGTTGTTTAAGCAAGCTAAGAGGGCTTGATAGTGAGCGGTGTATCGAATTTACCTCAGTTAATAATGGGGCCAATGGTACGCCGAGCAGATGCAGGGCGAGTGTGCTTTCAGTTTGTTACCACCACGCCTTGCCAATACCGAATTGAGTTTACAGCTGTTGAAACTTTTTCTAACTTTGAGTCTATCCAACTTGGGCAAAATATCTATTTAAACTTCATCAATGTAATGCCTGCCAGTGGCGAATTTGCGGTAGACTCACTGATTTATTACTCGTTACATGATAAAGAAAAAAGCCTTGATTTGTCAGCATATTGCTATGAACGTGCGGAATCTCCTGCATTTGTGATCCCTAATAGGCTCGATAGAATTCTTCATGGTTCGTGCCGTAACCCTCATCACCCCGCAAAAGACAGTCTCGTTGCCGCAGATAATTGGCAAAGTGAACAGCGTGATTCACTTAATGCGGGTGCTGACCTATTACTTTTATCTGGCGATCAAATATACGCGGATGATGTTGCAGGGCCCATGCTACTCGCGATTGAGAAAGTGATTAGCTTATTTGGTGTATTTGAAGAGTCAAAGCTTGATTTAGCGCTACCTGAAGGTTTTGAGCAGCAACTTTACAAACGTCATTTATACTTGCCTAAAGTGCCTTGGCAGAAACGCAGTAAATTTGGTGTTGGTTATTGGCTTAAAAAGGATGAACCACATTTTTCAAGTTTAAAAGCCGAAAACCACTTAATTCATTTTCAAGAATTTATAGCACTTTATTTACTGAACTTCAGCGCGGTTACTTGGCAATTAATTAACTTTGAATCAATCGAATGTCCTGCATTGCCCCCTAAATGCGCTAATTTATTTAAACTTGAGAAGCAAGCACTTGTTGGGTTCGCAGAGGGGCTTAGCCAAGTGGAAAGGCTGTTGGCTAATGTGTCTACATTAATGATGTTCGATGATCATGATGTTACGGATGATTGGAACTTAACAGCAGGGTGGGAGCAAGCCATTTATCAGCACCCAGCCAGTAGGCGTATTGTAAATAATGGCTTAATTAGTTACTGGTTAATGCAAGGGATTGGTAATGATGCCGGTGACAAAACATTTGATCTTTTATCTGCATTTAAGCGCAGCTTTTCAACTAATCAATGGAATTTTAAGGGGTTCGATAAGCACATTTTAGATTTTAATCATTGGCACTATGAACTAAATACCATACCCAAAGTGGTGGTACTGGATACCCGAACTCACCGTTGGCGCAATGAGCAAAACTTTAATGAACCTTCAGGATTACTTGATTGGGAGAGGCTTACTGAATTAGAAGAAAGCTTATTATCTCATGATAAAGTGATTATTGTTTCCCCAGCCCCTGTGTTTGGTGTTAAATCAATTGAAGCAATCCAAGCGATTTTTAATTTTTGTGGTCAGCCTTTACTTGTCGATGTAGAAAATTGGATGGCCCATGAGGGCTCTGCCAAAAAGTTGTTGGATACATTCCGTCGTGAAGATACGCCAAAAGAAACCTTGATTCTTTCTGGTGACGTACATTACTCCTTTTGTTTTTCCGTGCAAAAGCGCTTTGGTAAACATAAAAACCGTATTTGGCAGCTAACTGCAAGTGGCATTAAAAATGAATTTCCTCGAAAGCTTATCAATGTGTTAGATAAACTAGATTCAATTCTCTATGCGCCGAAAAGCCCACTTAACTTCTTTACTAAACGCTGGCAAATGGAAGTTGATAAGCACAAAACGAAAGGAGAAGGGCAGAAGTACTTGGTTAGTGATGCGGCGATCAGTTTAATTGAGCTCGACAGTGGTTTATTAAAACGCTACGAGCTCATTCATGCTGATAATCGCATCACAGAGTTTGATTTAGAAGAGCAGTAATTTGAGTGAGCGAGTTCTATCGACTCAGCAAATTTATCGAATTGATATCTATTATAACCTTTCTACTTTTTTCTTTCTCGCTTCGGTGCAGGCAATTGATTAGTTAATATAGCTAAACATAAAATAACTATAAACATGATTGAGTTTGCACCAGCTTGCAGTGAGTAGTCGACTGATGAATGTAGCATCATTGCGACAATAGCTGTAGCACAGCCAAAAGCAACACCTTGATACAATGCTGTTTTGCGAGTTCGCATTGTATTGATGCATAACCACAAGCAATACAAAACAAGACCTCCTAACAATAACGTTGTAGGTATGCCTAGCTCAACTGCAAACTGTACGTAATCGTTATGGGCGTTGTCGTAGTATCCAGAGTAAGGCTGAGATTGGTATGCAGGGAATGCCGTATAGAATGTACCACCACCAGAGCCAAGCAATGGTTTATCTAAAATAAGTGGCACTGAATCGCGAACTACTTCATCACGTGTTTCAGATTGTAAGCTGGTTTCACTTATGCGTTGCTTGACTTTTTCGACATCAAAGATTGCCCCAACTACAATTAAATCAATTATAAAAAAACTGATGATAAGTGGCTTAAATGCTTTGGGCTTTTGCTTATAAGTAAATAATGCTAATAAGCTAACTATGATAAGCGCAATAAAAAATGCCGAATTACCCATACGGCTTCGAGTCAAAATCAGCGCGACAATAATGATAATTAAAGATATACGCAAGATTATTTTAGAGCTTAGTAGTATTTCAGCCAGCGCACGTAATCTTTGCTTAAAAGAGAGCTTATAGCTGTTTTTTGTACGGTTTAATTCACTAATCAATAGACCAATTCCTAGGCATAAACACAGAGCTAAATAATTAGCTAAAAAATTAGAATAAGTAAACGTGCCGATGGCGCGATCTGTGTGTTTATAACCAAAGAAGGGGCTTGCTATGTTTGGTGATAAATTTAAGTAGGTAGCATACAAAGCCTGAAAAACACCTGCGAAAATGACAATGTAAATTAACTTTTTAATTCTTTCTGCGCTATTGCAATAAATAAATATTAACCAGCCTAACATAAGCAAAAATGTGCTTTTTAATAACATTTGTTTAGTTTGAAATGGATCAATACTAATGCTTAACAGCTGAAGCAAGCATACTAAAATGACCACACTTAAGCTTAAAAGTATAGGCCAACCATAACGGGGAGGTAATAGCATTTGGTCACTATTTAAAGCACTGTTAGCAAGGTGTGTAACAAAATTAAAGCAGATTAAAATGCCAATAGCTAAAACTGCCCATGGCCGGTAACTACCTAAGGGTAGAGGAAGTAAAAATAGGATTAGACAAATAAAGAAGAAAATAAAACGATTCAAAATATACTCGAACAAAGTAAAAACGCAGCCGATTGGCTGCGTTTGCATATACTAATAGTACAGATTAATTAGCGACTTCAGAAATACCGGCGTCCCCACCTGTACCACCTGCACCAGGAGGTGTAGGCAGAGTCGGTAAGCTAACTACCGGTGCAGCAGTCGTGCCAGCACCAGGGCCTGCTGCTGTTGCTTCTGAAGCCACAGTTGGATCAATACCTGCTGTGATTGCAGAGAGTGTGATTGCATCACTATCAAAACCTGCATCTGAAAGTGCCGCTAAGAAGTCAGGAACCAACGGGCTGTCAGCCCCAAAGTTTGCAACAACGGCCGCAACCATTGCATCCATATCTGCAGAACCACACGCACCATTGAGTAGCTCTTCGTCTAATTTAACTTCTTCTTTGTTCTTACAAATCTGTCTAACCGCTTCAACTAAATCTTCACGTAATTGCTCTGCAGACGTATCTGTTGTTGCGTTATTAAGAATGTCAATAATGTTATTTACGCTCACTTCTTGAACTACAGCATCATTGTCCGTTTGTGCGTAGGTTGGAAGAGCTGTAATAGCAGTTGCGCTAGCGACTAAGCCAGCTAGAATTAATTTTTTCATTTCTCGTCCCTTGGTTGAGTACTAATTGCAAAATTTTAGCGCATCGGCGCAAAAAGTAAACTCTTTATTCACGCCATTAGTATTAGATTTAATAATTTTTGATGGAGGCAGTATCAAATTACCTTGTACACCATCGCATCCTAAGTTCTCAAGTATTTCTAAAGTATCAGCTTTTTCAACTAAACAGGCTAAAACTTTAATACCAAAACCGTGGCAAATATTATTAACGGTTTGGATATAAAACTGGCTTTGTGGGTTAGTAATTAAATCTTGAATATAGCTACCATCGATTTTAACATACTCTATATCAAGACCTTGTAAATACTTGAATGAGGTCAAACTTGTGCCAAAGTGCTCAATACATACCCCAATACCCAGCTCTTTAATAGCATCTATATGTAAAGATGCTACATGTACATTATAAAGTAAGCTTATTTCGTGAAGCTCAAATAGCAAGTTAGTTTTAATAACCGGCTTAGTTTCGGAGAATAAAGTTAACCACTCTATAAAGCTTGTTGAATACAACGAAGCCTTACTGATATTTAATGCAAAGACTTCATCTGGGTATCGTTCTTTAATATTGACAAAGTTCAGTATAATTTTTTTATCGAGTTCTTCAGTTAGATTTAACTTTTCAGCCATAGCAAATAAGTGCGCATTATTTACCTTGTCGCCTTCGTGAATGAAATGTGCAAAAACTTCAAAATAACATAGTGAATTAGTCTTGTTGGCTTGTTTTACTGGTTGAATAGAAAAGCTAACGTCACCTGTAGTTATGATAGTCTTGATCAGTGTTCGCCACTGATTAACGCTAAATAATGACTTTTTATCACTGCAAGTTAAATTATTATCTTCGCCTGTTGTACAACCAGTATCAAGTAAAGAAAGTACTTCACGAATGCTTGCGCCTTTATTAATTGCAACGAGAGACAAGTTAGCATAACCGTTGATATGCAGGCTGTTTTCTTTTTGGCTTAAGTTATCATTAAGGTCTAAACGCACCTTATTAAGAAATACAGAATCGTATGGCGCTAATAGTATGAAAGTACTGCCGTTCAGTCTAAATATTGATGAATTTGGTAGTTCGCTGGCAGACTGCTTGAGCAATTCAGCAGCGTCAATGACGTGTTGGTCGCCGTCATGATAGCTTACTACTTGGTTTATGTTATTCAATGAAGGAAGGGTGAGCATCATTGCCGTTATGGGCGAATCATCCGAGATATTATTTACTACAGAATGAAAGTAATTCTCAAATGACTTGCGGTTACCGAGTCCTGTTATTGAGTCGATGTATACTTCTTCTGTGAGTGTTTGAGTTTGTTTCGTCAATGAATCAAAGGTACTCTGTAAATTTTTAACCATATTGTTAATGGCTTGAGTGACGGTGCGTAACTCACGTGCGACGGGTATCTCTTCATTAAGAGTAAAACGTTTTCGAGTGACTAACTTAGCTTGATTTTCAACTGCTTTTAAAGGCTTGAATACAGCCCGTAAAATTAAAAATGCAACAGCTAAGGATGCAGCAAGTAGTAGGAATGAGCTATATAGGCTACGCAGCATGTGTTGCCATAACGTCAAGTATGATTGGCCAGTATGGCTAGAAACCTCGAGTGTACCTGCAATTACCCAACCACTATTTATTTCAGATTGCATTGTTGGCACATTTAATTCAAAGAGATTAATGAACCAGTTAGGTACCGACTCAACGCGTTTCGGGTTTTGTAACTGAAATACAACATTATTCTGCACATCAGTAAATTTTATTTCGCTGTAATAGCCAGAATCAAAAATAGCAGTCGCCATAGTTTCTGCAATCATTAGGTTATCATCTTCTAAATAAGGTGATATGGAAAGCCCCAAACTGGTCGCTGTATCTTGCGCATGGCTGGCCATTTGTGTTTGCAGATAATGACGGGTCGTATCTACGTCAGTAAAAACACGTACAAAAAAAGAAATAACTGAAATTAAAATGATCAAGCTATATACTTGGGTTTTTAAGCTCAATCCATCTTTAAAGATTCGAGACATAACTACTAGTTCCTTTATTGTTACTATTGGAAGGTGCAAGCTCACCTTGTTCAATTCTTTCTAGCATGGTATTCCAAGCTGAAACGCCAGTACTATTCTTAACCTTGTTTCCTAAGCCCTTGGATTTGGCCAACCATAGGCCTTGACCGTTAAAACTGTATATCGGTTTTAAGTCGTTACGTTTGTTTGCCGGTACTAATTTTGTATCAAAGTTGTCGA
Organism: Pseudoalteromonas arabiensis; assembly: GCF_001550155.1. Taxonomy (GTDB): domain Bacteria; phylum Pseudomonadota; class Gammaproteobacteria; order Enterobacterales; family Alteromonadaceae; genus Pseudoalteromonas; species Pseudoalteromonas arabiensis. The sequence continues at coordinate 471,495 of NZ_LRUF01000021.1, read as the reverse complement.
GTACGAGTGGAATTTGGTTAAGTTCTTCGAAGTATATAAGCACCATGTGTGGTTGATTAACTGTACGCTGGCGCACGTACATCAGTCTTATTTTTTCTTCTGGGACGCCGAGTGCTATTAATGTGAAGTATTTAGCAATAACATAGTCTTCGCAATCGCCCATGCCTACACCTAGGCTTTCGAGAGGTGTCGCCCAATAATCTTTTTTCTGCCAAAGCTCTTCATCTGTTTTGTAATTTATATGTTTGTTAAAAAAGTCATTTACTAAATGAATTTTTTGCCATTCGCTTTTATTCGTAGAGTCATCGATAAAATTTAGCCATGTTTTTATTCTGTGATGGCCAGTATCTCCATATAACTGTTTGGCACGGGCAACTATATCGCTGTTACGCAAATGCAATAGCATGTCTTGTGCACAAATAAAAAAAGACACGAATATAATTATGCAAAATCCTATACGCACAATGCCATCTCGAATAAATAAACAGAGGGATTATATTCTTATTAAAAATAAAATGATAGGTTATAAAAAAAGCAAAAGTACGAGCGTTAACCTTTTGGTAACAAAAAACAATCTAAAAGGCTTCTTTTTTATATTGAGCCGTTGCACCTGTTGTGTATAATAACGGTCCATATGGATAGTAGCGCTTCAAAGCTCAGCTGAGCCTCATAAGTTCATCAGCGGCTGGCTATGTGGTAAGAAGTAATTAAAAGGATTTCAAGTGAAAGTTTTAAAAGCCGTCTTGCCTCTCGCTGGATTGCGAGCACTAGTTGACAGACCTCTCATCCAACATATTGTAAACGAAGCTGTTCAAGCCGATATTAAAGAAATTGTACTCCTCTCACACGCTTCAAAAAATAGCATAGAAAATATTTCTGGTATTGAATTTGAAGCCAAGCTAGAGGCGCGCTTAAAGCGTACTGTGCTTGAGAAGGTCCGTTTAATTACCTCTAAAGGGGTGAGTATTATTTCCATACGTCAACCGGCACGATTAGGACTTTGGCATGCAATACTTGAAACTCATGCGATTATTGGCCATAACCCATTCGCAATTTTATTACCTGATGTGATTGTTGGTGAGTATAAGCTAAACCTTGAGGTCAATAATTATGGTGAAGTGGACTTTGACGATAAAATAATCAAAGCAGCTGAAAATGCAACTATCACTCACGTGCTGGAAAAGCCAATCTACGGCGATATCCCTAGTGAAAAAGGTCGATACGCTGTATCACCCGCCAATTGGAATCTATTAGAAACTACTCCTATAGATCTGGGAGATGAAATTCAATCAACAGAAGTGTTGTTGCAATTACGTCATATTGAAAGAATTGAAGCATATTATTTAACAGGTAAGTCACATCACTGTGATTCACAATTTTGGTTACATGCTTGCTAACGTAAAGTAAGCAATGCGGCCTTATTAGGCGAAGAGTTTATAGAATGTGTATAAGAGCTCATCACATCACAAGAGGGATAAAATGAAAGTAACTTTTTACGGAGTTGGGTATGTGGGCTTGGTTCAAGCCGCTGTTTTTGCTGACGCTGGTCATGATGTGTGTTGTGTGGATATTGATGAAACACGCATAGAAAATCTCAAGAACGGCATAATTCCAATATACGAACCTGGGTTGACGCCTTTAGTCCAAAAGAACTTCGAAGAAGGCCGTTTAACTTTCACTACCGATCCTAAATTTGGGGTTGAGTTTGGTGACTTACAGTTTATTGCTGTTGGAACTCCTCCTGACGAAGATGGTTCTGCAGATTTAAAGTACGTACTAAAAGTAGCGGAGACAATCGCTACTTATATGGAACAGCCCAAAATCATTATTGATAAATCGACGGTCCCTGTCGGCACAGCTGATAAAGTAAAAGAGACTGTACAGTCGATACTTGATCATCGTGAAAGCAATTTAACTTTTTCAGTAGTATCAAATCCTGAATTCTTAAAAGAAGGTGCTGCTGTCAATGACTGTAAGCGCCCAGACCGTATTATTATTGGTACAGACTGCACTGATACAGAAGAACAGATGCGTGAACTTTATGCACCATTTAATCGAAATCACGAAAAAATTATCGTCATGGATATTAAAAGTGCTGAGCTTACTAAATATGCAGCTAACTGTATGCTTGCTACCAAAATTAGCTTTATGAATGAAATGGCAAATATCGCTGAGCGTGTAGGTGCTGATATTGAACACGTGCGCCATGGTATCGGCTCAGACCCTCGTATTGGTTATCAGTTTATTTATCCTGGCTGTGGTTATGGAGGTTCTTGCTTCCCTAAAGATGTTCAGGCATTGGTGCGAACAACTGACAGCTTAGGCTATGACTCACAAATTTTGAAAGCTGTTGAAGCCGTTAATTACGCGCAAAAGCATAAATTATTCGAATACATTACGAAGCATTTCGGTTTATTAAATAATCCTGATGCTATAAAAGGTAAGGTGTTTGCTTTGTGGGGCTTGAGCTTTAAACCAAACACGGATGACATGCGAGAAGCACCAAGTCGAGTACTTATGGAGCAATTATGGGCTGCCGGTGCAAAAGTGCAAGCATATGACCCTGAAGCGATGGAAGAAACGCAGCGCATATATGGCGCACGAAATGATTTAAGCTTTATGGGAACAAAAGAATCAGCATTAAATAATGCAGATGCTCTCGTTATTTGTACTGAGTGGCAAAATTTTAAAGCACCTGATTTTTCGTTGATAAAGTCATTACTAACAACTCCGGTTATCTTCGACGGACGTAATTTGTTCGAACCTAAGAGGCTAAAAAATAAAGGCTTTAGTTATTATTCTATTGGTCGAAATATTTTATAGTATAAGGGTCTTAAAATGCTGACAGTTATAATACCTGCATATAATGAAGAAAAATGTATTGAAAGGACGTTATCCGAATTAACGAATTTTTCGAGTTTGGAGGTTGAGGTAATTGTCTTGCCAAATGGCTGTATTGATAATACAGCCGAATTCGTTAGAGCAAAATTTCCTTCATTTAAAGTGGTCGAGCTTGATACTGGCTCAAAAATCTTAGCTATAAATAAGGGGCTTGAAATTGCTCAGTTTGAACATGTGCTTGTTCAAGATGCTGACGTGATTATAAGCACAGAAAGTATCAGAAGTATTTTAAAATTTATTGAGAGTGAACAGTATTTGTTTGCCTCACCGACCACTAAAATAGTTCAAGATGGCAGTTTCTTAACTAATATGTACTACAGTTTTTTGAAACTTACTCCTGCTTACCGAGTTGGAATGGTTAATTCCGGTGCATACCTTATTTCTCCACAGGCACGCGACATTTTAGGAAAGTTTCCACAAGTTATTGCTGATGATGGCTATGTTAAAGGAACCTTAGGTTCAGCTAATTTAACTACGATTCCTTCTTGTTATTCAGTCGTAATGAGTCCAAGAACAATTTGGTCTCTTATTAAAATAAAAACGAGAAGTAAGTTAGGCAATATGGAACTAAAGAAGAAGTTTACTTCGCCTACTACAGGCGGTAATAGCTTTTCTTCTTTGTTTAAAATAGCTATCAAAGAGAAAGCGTTATTTCAGTTTTTGATTTATGCTACGGTCATTTCAATAGCGACATTTCGTGCTAAGTTGCAAATTAAAAAATTAAAGACAATTAAATGGGAAAGGGACGAGAGCACAAGAATATGAAAAGATTCATACACGTCTATGTACGACATTTTATACTATCTATTATTACGCTCTGGTATATCCATTTTTATAAAATGAATATACATAAAAGCGTTAGAATTTCATTGAAAGCAAAGCTAGATAAGACAAACCCGAAAGGTGTTCATATAGGAGCGGGAACTTATATTGCATTTGGGTCGGTAATTCTAACTCATGATATGTGCCGAGACATACATAAAGACGTGAGAATAGGTGAAAATTGTTTCATTGGTGGTAACTCAATCATCATGCCAGGCGTTACTTTGGGCGATTCATGTATTGTTGCGGCAGGTGCTGTTGTGACAAAGGATGTAAGTTCAGGGACAATTGTCGCAGGAAATCCTGCTGTTGCCATTCGTACAAATATTAAAACAAAAGCTTTAGGGATATTAATTAATGAGTAAGAAGCTCATAGCAATTGCATCAACGGGTGGTCATTATGTGCAATTGAGTAGAATAATGAAACAAGCTAACTTTAACTCTAATGACATTTTATTTGTGCGCACGAAAGTTAACGCGCACGATACACCTTCTTTTGAGAATGAAAGCTTAATTGAGGATGTATCAAGAGACACATTAATCCGATCTCCCATAATTGCGTTTCAAATGTTAAAACTCGTCTTAAAGCATAAACCTAAGTGGATAATAACCACAGGCGCGATGCCTGGGTTAATTTCTATTGTAATTGGCCGACTATTACTAAGAAAAACCATGTGGGTTGATAGTATTGCTAATACAAAACAATTATCCGCCTCGGGAAGAATAGCAAAGAAATTTGCTCATAAAACATTAACCCAATGGCCAGATTTAGCTGGTGATAATGTTGAATATAAAGGTCGAGTTATATAATGAAAGTGCTTGTAACTGTGGGTGCGCAATTACCATTTAAACGATTGGTAGAGGCCATTAACGATATAAATAAATCACTAAACTTGGATGTTTTTGCTCAAGTTGGTGAAGACTCAAATGCTTATGATGGTATTCAAGTGGTTGATTTTTTGAGCTCTAATGAGTACAAAGCGAAACTTGACTGGTGTGATATTGTTATTGCTCACGCTGGTATGGGAACCATCATTCAATGTTTAGAATTGAATAAAAAGCTTATAGTTGTACCGAGGTTGGCTAAATTTGGTGAGCACAGAAATGATCATCAGCTCGATACTATCGCAAGATTTGAACCGTTAACCTCATCAATAAGCTTAATGAGGGTGTGCCGTGATGTAAAAGACTTGCAACAGACCCTAGAGGAAATCGAGAAGCTAAGCGAGAAAAATGATTTCTTCACGACTGAAAAAGAGAAAGATACTGAGAACCTAGGTGTATATATTAAAAAAATGATAGATGATGAAGTATAAATTATCTTTGTTAATTGACTCGCTGTTATCGTCGGGTGCTAATTTTTTAATCACGTTTCTTTTACTTAAGTATGAGGGAAATGAGTCAGTAGTCATGTTTGGTGTTGCTATGACTTTGTCATTAATTTTCTTATCTTTTCAAAGAACAATCGTGCTCATTCCTTTTAATTTAAAAGAAGATAAGTGCAGTAAAGTAAGGATAATAGAGTTTCTAAGTTGTTCATTTTTCCTCTTAGTGCTATTTTTAGTGTTAATTTTCATTAGTACCTATTTTGTTTTTCCATATCAAGAGCAGTGGTTGTTAGCACCTGTTTTATTCGCCTTTTTGTTTATACATGAATCATTTAGATATCTACTTATGGTGAGTAAGCTGTACTTTTTGCCTGCGTTGGTATCTGTTGTTTTAGTATCTACTTTTGCAGCTTCTTTATTATTTGATGGTTTATCTATAAAGCTCTTGATAAACACTTATTTATGTTTATTTGCGCTAGAGTTAATAGTAATCGCTCTTTTTATTACTTTTAAAAAAGCTAATACCGATGAGCATGAGTTAGACATTTTTTTTTGGTTTCGTGATACAAGAAATTTACTAAATCGAAATGTTCAATCCATTTCTCAATTACTACTCGTACATTCTCCATTTCTATTAGTATCGGCTTTGTATCCAGCAACAGTTTCTTCTGTTCTATTTATAGCTCGATCAGTATTTCAGCCAGTACAAATATTGATCAAATCAGTTGAGGCAATTGATCAAAGAAAACTCGCTAGTATAAAAGATAATGCACACACATTTGTAAAGAGTTTGTTCAAAAAGTATATGCTTATTTCTTTAGCCGCCTCTTTAATTTGTTTATTAATAGCTGTTTATCTATTTCCTGTGGTGTATGGTGAGCAAGCTGTTCCTAAGCTAGGTGATTTATTGTTCTGGGCAGGTATTTTAGTTTGTTTATCATGCTCAAGAAGTGTTGAAATGCTGCTCGTGAAGAAAAATATGTACAAAAAAATGAACTCACTATACCTGTTATCAGGTTTGGGTGTCTTATCTCTTTTACTATTGAATTTGTTTCTTCATTTACAAGTTTCACCATCACTTCATATTTTTATGGGGTGGTTGTTTTTGGCGATTACTTATTATTTGATTGTTATGAAAGGAGTCGATAATGAATAGGGTAAGACTCTTTAACTTATTTCTTTTTTCAATGTTTATTATCTTTTCTTTATTTGTTTTTAGAATACGCGAATACGGAAGTGATAGTGTCGATTTTCAAATCGTTTTAAGACTAATGGCATGGGGAGGAGGTATTTTAATCGCATTTATATATTTTTATAAATTCGGTTTTAGGGTGTCTAACAATCATGAGTTGTTATTTGTTGCTTTTATTCTCTTAGCTATTTTGATGCTCCCTTTTTCAATGCTTCCTTTTCGTAGCTTTGTTGTAGTACTTTCATATGCAGCTTTTTATTTTTATTTTAAGTATGTAAAAAGTAGGTTTGGAGATGACTTTTTACTTTATTCAATTTCCCTGTCATTTTTTATAGTTGTTTGTTTTTCTTACTTTTATTATTTGGCTTTGCCCGATTTGGGGAGACACATCTATTGGTTGAATGATGTTTTATTTGTAAGCCCTCGAATGAGTGGCGTTTTCTCTACCTCGAATGCAATGGGGGGATTCTGTGCCGTATATTGCCTGTTCTTGTTACATGCGTTTAATAAGAAAATTATCTCAAAATCTTTCTTTATTATTGCATTTGGGTTGTCTTTGATAGCGTTACTATTGAGTGATAGTAAGACTGCTTTTATATCATTTGTTTTTTCTTCTTTATTTTTATACAGAAGAAATAAGTTTATTCTGTTTGCAATTCTATCAGGTGTAATTTTAACCTCATTATTAATAATATACGCTACATTTGACTTTTATGGCTTCCTTGAACATGTATCTCGCCACGGTGATCCTGAAGAAGTTCTCACTTTCACGGGCAGAACATATATCTGGCCTGCTGTCTTTGATATGGCGCTTGAGCGGCCTTTTACCGGCTATGGTATAGGTGTGACGTCTTTGGCTTTGCCAACGTTAGAAGATATTATAGGTTATACACCCGCTCACGCTCATAACTTAATCTTACAAGCTTTTTTCAGTCTTGGGCTTGGTGGCATGTTATGTATAACTGCAATTCTTGGCTATAATTTGGTTGTAAAATGCAAAAATAGATTGGGTAACTCGATGGCGGTTTATATTGTTATTACCTCTTTATTTGAGGCCTCGTTTTTATCCGGTGTAGCTGGCTATTCTATTATTCCTGTAATCTATATGGTTTTAAGTAAAGAAAAATGAGACGTTATTTAATTTTATTTTTACTTCTTTTTAGCTCATCTAATAGCCTGAGCGCTATTGATGATTATAATTTAGTCTTAGCATCAGGTCAGTCATTAAGTATAGGGCACACTGATCAAGACTTGAATCCGATAATTTTTCCTAATGAAGTTAATCCTAACAACGTCTTTCTGTTTAATGGTGTCAGGACCACTGCACCTCGATATTATCAAAGGTTAGTAGAAAATGACGTAAGATTTTTGGAACCTTTGAAAGATGTGACTAGACAAACACATGCATACTCAATGTTCAAAATGTTGGAATATTTATATGCTCTTGAGAACAAACCTTTCCCTAAGTTTGTTTATGCTCCACATGGTCGTGGAGGGCAAAAGATAAGTAAACTTGAATATGGCACAGAACCATTTGAAAATGGACTTACGATGCTAAGGGCTGCAGAGCGGTTGGCTGCGCAAAGTGGCGAAAGTTTTAATGTCCCTTTTATTACTTGGATACATGGTGAATCTAACGCAAATTCTAATTTACAGGACTATAAGCAAAAGCTTAGTAAGCTCTATAACGCTTATAAAAATAAAATACAAACTACCACTTCTAAAACCCGTAATCCAATATTATTCATGGACCAAACCGGCGTTAGTTATGGGCATGATATTGCTATCTCATTATGGGAGTTTGCGAATGACCATGAAGCTGCCTCTTTAGTCATGCCAAAGTACTTTCTAAATAGAAATTACTTTAATAGGCCTGATGAAAGAACTCACTTAAATACGAAGGGGTATATTTTACAAGGCGAGTATTTTGCGAAAGCTATCTTTTCTACATTTGAATCTAATAAGAAATGGAAACCACTGCAACCAGAGTCTTTAGAAATAGCAAATAATAAAGCTTTTGTGAAATTACATGTTCCAGAAGGAAGTTTGACTATTGATACTCAAACTTTACCTGAAGCACCTGGTTACGGTCTAAAGTATATATCGCCAAATAACATAGAATACATTCCGCAAGTTTCCATACAAGGTGATACGTTAATACTCGAGTTTAATACTACACTCGAGGTGGGGGGGGAAATAGACAGTGGCTTTACCCTAGATGACAGGTATAACACTGCAAATCAGAAAACCCCTGTGACTAATATCAGAGATACGTCGACGTTAATTTCTTCTGTTGATCAGCAACCACTGCATAATTGGCTAGTGCAATTTTCGATAGAGATTACCCCTCAAACTCCCGGCATGTCTTCTTCTGTAAATCCAAGTGGCAACAGTATATGGCATGATGGCGATATCGTCGCTGATATGTCAGAACCCTACTCTATTATCGGCGGAAGCTATAATAACAGGGATTTGAACTATGCTTTATATCGTGTCAGTTTTGATGCTGAAATTGAATCGGGTACGCCAATTTTTTATATCGGAGATTCAAGCATTCCAATTACAAAAGAGGGGGAAAACTCTTTTGTAGCAATCGTTTGTGAACCTACAGAAGATATGGTTTCTGTGGTAAGCACACAAACTATGTTTACCGGAGCGATGCAATCCATTTCTTTAAAACCGATATTATCCGAAACTAACTTTGACCAATATGACGTTGAAGAGCTCGGTGATAATATTTGGCCTAATAATGTGACCGTTGAGAATTATGAAGCAGATGATTTTGTAGTCACTGGAGACTATTTTATCAAAACGAAGTTACAGTACCCGATATATTTACTTGAATATGAAGTCCAAGTGAATGAGGGGTCAGCATATATCAATATTGGCGATTTTCATAAGAGCATCAATGATACGGGAGTATTTTATAGTAGGGTACCTATTTGTAAGCCTGAGTTTGGCCGTTTAAGATTTTCTTCAGGTAAATCAGGCTTTTCAGGGAAAATTAGTAATATTGAAATTGAACCAATTTAAAAGGTCATAGTTTGTTTTATAACTCAATTAATAATTTCCGTGCGATAGCCATTATGTTTATCGTTTTCGGTCATTCTTTCGATGTTTCTGGTGTCGCTTTAGATAGTCTTTGGGAAGTTTTTTTAAGAAACCTGCTATCTGGTGGTACCATTCTTTTTGTTTTCATTTCAGGCTTTCTTTTTGAAGTTGTATTTTTGAGAAAGTTTACTTTTTCTAAGTTTTATTTCTCCAGAGCTTCAAAGCTGATATGGCCATATTTATTATTGTCAATCATACCAATCTGTTTATATATCTATGTAGCTAACCCAATTTCAGATGGCTATTTTCTGCCTAAATCTGAAGGTGCAATATCACAGTTTATGGTACCTTTTCTAAAATATGAAGTAACAGGTCGCTTTATGACCGCTTATTGGTATATTCCTTTTGCGTTACTGTTATTTTTACTCTCGCCATTAGTCGTTCATATACTAAAAAAAGGTTTTAAGTTTAAGCTGTCACTGATTCTGATTCTTTCATGCGTGTCAATTTTGATTCATAGACCTGTCGATAATATGAATCACTTGCATTCTGTTGTGTTTTTTTTCCCTGTTTACCTCACCGGTGCTGTGGTATCTCAATGTAGAGAATCCTTGTTAAAGGCATTTCAGGGTAATCGGTTTTGGCTATTATTTTTATTATCGATCAGTTTCACGCTGATCCAGACCTATTTAGGTGATGTGGGAAGCTACCATAAGCCATTTTTTGAGTTCAGAGGCATCGACTTGATGTTTCTACAAAAGCTACTCCTTGCTTTCTTTTTCTTCTTGCTATTAGAAAAGTATTCAAAAAGTAATTTGTTTTTTGACACTCTCGCGAGTACAAGTTTTGCAGTGTTTTTTATACATCCCTATCTAATCTTTATATTTAGAAACTTAAAATTACCGACCCCAGATACGGCGTTATTCCAGTGGCTCTACTTCATTGCTTTATCTATTATGTTTGTGTTACTTAGTATGCTTCTTGCCTTGTGCGCGAAAAAATTACTCAATGATAAGAGTAAATACCTCATTGGTTATTGAAAATACAGTTTCATTAGCTTGAAACTGATTCTAAAAAACTACCTGGTAAGTATTATCTGAAATAACAATAAAAGCTTGAAAACCTGTTGGTGATTGAATTGCTAACAGGTTTTTTAGATGAAAATATATCTTGTGATTGTTACCTAACAGATAGTTTTACTAAGTTCTGCTAAAAATTTGGACTATCTCCTCCTTTACATCGTTAACATTAAATTAACTTTTATATAGTGTTTTAGGGTTGGTTTTAAAGGTCTTTTATCCTGCTTTATTACTTAAGTTACTGATTTTTGCGTTTTGTACTTTTTTATGGAACATTAAAATGATACTTTTGTAGTGTCTTTTGTTTATTTGCATTTAATTTGTATATATAATGTGCTGCAATTAATTCAAGGACATGACTATAAGCTGAACACACAGTTTTTGCTGCTATTGACGCACTTTCATTACGAGGGAAATAATGACTAACTCATTACTAAAATTAACAAAGCTAAGCGCAGTGATTGCTATTAGTTTAGCTAGCTCAACAACTTTGGCCGCAGACTTAGGCGTTGCCAATAATTTTTCTGCGTTTGTTTTTGAAGATTTTAAATCTAATTCAGGTCGTGCTGAGGGCGCAATTGCAGCCGGTGAGATAAGTCTGAAAGGATACAGTGTTGGTTATACAAGACCCTACAATGCTGGCGAATATTATTTAATTAGTGAATCTAGTATCGCTTTCAAGTCAGGTCGTCAATATGTGGGCAGTATGATTGCCAGCGGTGCTACTGATGTCAACTGGAGTGTTCGGTGGGGCATGCAATGGGGCTCTAAAATCCTATCGAATCAAAGTGAATCTGCTATGCCTTTCAACTTTGATGAGCAAGAACAGTACTATAAAGATTTAAGTGCTGGATTAAGTGAGCTTTCAACAACGGGTACTGTAAAGAGTATGTGGGGCGGCCTTTACTTAGAAGGTGATGGGGGCTCTGATAGACAAGTATTCAACTTAGACGCACGGGAGTTTGCTAAGGCACATACCTTCGCTGTGTCAGGGATCCCGCATGGCGCAACAGTCGTTTTTAATATAACCGGCGATGATAATATTGTTGTAAAAGGTAAAAGCTTTGCGAGTTTACATAACCATGCAACTAAAACAGTATTCAACTTTGCGAATGCCAAAAAACTTGATATCAAAGGGAATCGTTGGCAAGGCGTTGTTTTAGCTCCGTTTGCTGATATTAGAGGTGTTCATGGTGTTGCTAAGATGCCAATTATTGGCCAGAGTTTTTATGGTTCAATGACATTGTTAGGCGGTGAATTCAGCGGTAACTTACCTGAAATCGGTGAGCCAGTTTGTAATGATATTGATGTTACTGATAAATGGAGTTGGACTGGCAGTGAGTTTATGCCGGAGTTTAACCAAGTTATTTCAACTCCGATAGCTGTAAATCTAAATGATGATAATGGCGATGGTATAATTGACGAAAAAGATGTGACAGATATCTTGGCTGTAACTTTTAATATTGCTAATTATCGTGCGCAGGGTATTGTTCGAGCGTTTAGCGGTATCGATGGTCAAGAGTTGTGGAAAACTGAAAACTTTGATGGATCTTTTAATTATAAAACAATTAAAGCAACATCTACTTACTCTATCGCTGCCGCAGATGTTAATAACGATGGTTTGGTTGAAGTTATAGTAAGAGATTCTACTGATCATAGCTATAAGATTTATAGTAATACTGGCGACTTGATTAAGGCTATTCCAAAAGGGTTTGCATATGGGAACTCGACTATATCTGATCTTAATGGTGATGGTTCCGCTGAATTCATTATTGGCAATAACATTGTGAATCTTGATGATGATTCAATCGTTAAGCTTAAAAAGCCTGTGGATTATAATAAGGGCGACTTCGTAATGATTGATTCAATTGCTTTTGATGCAGATCTTGATGGCCAGCAGGAAGTCTTAGTAAATGGTGTTTTATATACTATGGACGGACAAATTCTTTGGAACAAAAATACACAACAAGGCTTTGCTGCAATTGGTAATTTTGATAATGATGCATACCCTGAGATTGTGCTAACTGACTTAGATGGAAGTATTAAGCTTCTAGAACAGGATGGCTCAGTAATTTGGGAGTATCAATCAGATGATTCAGGCGGTGGGGTTCCTTCAATTGGTGATGTTGATGGCGATGGTGAACCAGATATTGTTGTCTCAGGCGGTAAATTAATTAAAGTACTGAATAAAGAGGGCGTTTTAATTAACTCCTTTGCAATTAATGATCCCTCTAGTAAACGCGCTGGTGTCATAACATATGACTTTAATGGCGATGGAAAAGATGAAATCATTAATATAGATGAAACGGGGTTAAATATATTTAGCGCATCAGAAAATAGATTAGTTTATACGTCTAAGCAGTCCTCAGGGACAATTTGGGAGTACCCAATTGTTGTTGATTTAGATGGTGATGGCTCTGGAGAAATTATCTCTGTTTCCAATACATTGCTTTTGCCAAGCGGTGCCACGGGTACTAATGGTATTTCTGTCAAAACGTCAAAAAGCTGTAAATGGTCGCCAGCTACACGTATTTGGAATCAGCATTCCTTTTCTGGTTCGAATATAAACCAAAATGGCTCGTTGCCTTTACAACAAGAAAACAGCTGGGAACAAACAAATACCTTCCGTTCTGGTAATTTGAATTAATTCATTCTAAATGAGCCAATTAACTTTTTTAATTGGCTCATTTTGTTAGAATTGCGCTCGTTTTAAAACGGATTTAAAAAGGTTTATTTTGGCTGATTTACACGATGACCCTGCAATTAGAAGTTTGTTGGAAAGAATGCCAGAGGGTATTCAAAATACATTTACCGATGAACAGTTAGTACATTTGAAAATTGCAATCGGTGCAAGACAATGGGGGAATCACGCAGTTGACCTTAGAGGGGTTGTTAAATTATTTAAATACCGTTATTACTACGTGCTTTTGGCTGGACGAAATAGGCGACAATTAACTCCTCAAGAACAAAAAGTTGCTAAGTTTGGGCAAGCGGTAATTTTAAGCATGGCAGTCTCATTTGTCCTATTAACTATATTGCTAATTTTATATTTGGCGAAATCTGCATTGGGAATTGATATATTTTCTAGCTTTTCCTTTGGCCTGTGGGACTGGTTTAACTCCCTGTTAAATTAGAATAGCTAAAGTGGCTGAGAGGGTTAGGTTTTACCGGTCCTTTTTAATTGGTAATTTGATATGGTTTCGCTCATATTAAGTAATGCAATCTCACTACTGTCACATTAACTTAATATGAGTAATATTCATGTTTACTGCTTAAATATGTTTATTTTTTGTAAATGGTCTAGCTTCTTGCAATTTATTTTTTTTAAATTAACCCCAATTTTTCAATTTTATTTTGATTATAATTTACACAGTCTTGTGTTTTTTTACCTTTTTGGGAAATCGATTGTCAATAAACTGCTCCTATCCCTTTGTTTATTCAAATAATAAATAAATATGAATCTGCCCTGAATAGTTTAATTTAATAATGTTGTGTTTATTTTTGTTTATCTTGCGTTCATTTTTATAAATGTTTCTTTTTTATACTTCAATTTAATGCAATTTTTGTTTGGCACTTTATACTTATTTTTTGGTTGATCTGTTCCTGTTGTCACTATATTATTGCAGCTGATTTTTTAGTTACTTGCCGTTCAAGGAAGATATAGTGAACAGAAGCAGAACATTTAAACCATCTAGTTCTTCAGATGCAAATTTTTATCGCTTATTTGACTTGTTAACACTTTTTATTGCATTTCAAATAGCAAATAGTATTTATACTATTCACTTTACCTCAGCTTATCTTGCAGCTGCATTATCTATCACAATTACCTATATGTATTGTGCAGAAATATTATCTACATACCGATCGTGGCGTGCAGGTAAATTCAGAAGCATGGTTTTATGCTCTTGGGTTTCTTTAGTCGTTGCGTTTTCAACGATGTTTTGTATTTCATTTGTTTTTAAATTCACAGAAGTATTGTCTCGTTTAGGGTTAACCATTTGGTTTTTTGTGAGCTTGCTGCTTTTATTTAGCTGGCGTTTGGCTGTTCATTTATACAAACGTAATCGACGTCGATTAGGCTTGAATCTTCGTAATGTTGCAATTGTTGGTGCAACTGAAGGGGCAGCGTATTTACATAAAGAAATTGAAAATAATAGTGAGTTAGGCTTCAAGTTTATGGGTTTCTTTGATGACCGTAAACCTGAACGTTTGTTTGAAAAAGCCGCCAATTATGACGTGGAAGGCAACATTCAAACCGCAATTGATCGGGCTCGAGATGGTGAAATAGACATATTATACATTGCATTACCACTAAAAGCTGAAAAGCGTATTGCTGATATTTTATTACAGCTTGGCAATACGACGGTTGATGTGCATGTTATTCCTGATTTTCTACTTTCTAACTTGATTCACGCTAGGATAGAACATGTTGGTAATTTAGATACATTAAGCGTGTTTGAATCACCTTTAATAGGTGCGCAGGAGTTTATTAAGCGTACTGAAGATATTATTGTTTCTTCATTAATTCTGTTATTAATTTCCCCTTTACTGTTAGTGATCGCTGCTGCAGTTAAGCTTACTTCCCCTGGAAATATAATCTTCAAACAAGATCGATATGGTTTAGATGGTCGAAAAATTAAAGTGTGGAAGTTTAGGTCTATGACAGTCACCGAAAATAGTGACGTAGTTACACAAGCGACAAAAAATGATGCGCGTATTACTAAGCTTGGTGGCTTCTTGAGAAGAACTAGCCTTGATGAGTTACCTCAATTCATCAATGTATTAAGAGGTGAAATGTCAATAGTCGGCCCAAGACCTCATGCTGTAGCTCATAACGAAGAATACAGATCTAAGGTCGATTTCTACATGATTAGACACAAAGCAAAACCTGGTATCACCGGTTGGGCTCAAATTAATGGCTGGCGCGGTGAAACAGATACACTTGATAAGATGGCTAAACGAGTTGAATACGACTTACATTACATTAAGCACTGGTCCTTGTGGCTTGATGTGAAAATAATTTTTATGACAATTTTTAAGGGATTTAAAAGTGAAAATGCGTACTAATACAATTTTATTTTTACCTATTGCACTGGGTTTATCTGCACCTGCGATCGCAGTTGAATTAAAGCCAGGCAGTTTTATGACTGAGGATGGAGCAGAGCTCACGCCTACGCTCCAATTAGGTGTTAGTAGCAACGACAACTTTTTTATGACACCATCAGATACCCAGTCTCGTCTAATATGGGAAATAGCACCTAGTTTAAATGCATTGATTGAAGACGGTCCAGACAATTATGAATTTGATATTGCTACACGTTCTGCACTTCATAATAAAGATTCTACTGATAACTTTACGCAAAT
This sequence comes from Pseudoalteromonas arabiensis, assembly GCF_001550155.1. Taxonomy (GTDB): domain Bacteria; phylum Pseudomonadota; class Gammaproteobacteria; order Enterobacterales; family Alteromonadaceae; genus Pseudoalteromonas; species Pseudoalteromonas arabiensis. Next base: position 455,758 of record NZ_LRUF01000021.1, on the reverse strand, counting down.
AAATCTAGGCGCTGGTTTGCATAAAGAATTTACCAGTAAACACCGTGTAGATATTAAAGGTGATGCTGATTGGCTGTCAGAAGCACGTGGTGCAGGTTTGACAGAAGGTCAGGGTAATACTATTGATGACTTAATTACATACCAACAACAGAATTTCTCTGCTAGGTATGAATATGGTGCCCTAAGCTCTAAGGCGCAGGTCGCTTTTATGGCTGGCTACTATAATAAAAATTATCAAAATTTTTCTGAGATATCTCGTTTCCGTGATTACGACAAACCTATGCTAGGTATTACTGGTTATTATAATACACATGCCGGTAGCCGTGCCTTTGTAGAGATAAAGCAGGAAAACTATCGCTACGATGTTATTGATTCTAATGGTATTTCTCGTGATTCAGATGATGTTAAAGTATTGTTGGGTATGGAATGGGAAGCGACAGCCATTACAACGGGATCGTTTAAAGTCGGTTATCAGAATAAAGATTTCGAGTCGAATCTTCGGGATAATTTCAGCGGTTTAAGCTGGGAAGCTGCGGTTGTTTGGAAACCACTTTCTTATACGTCATTACAATTGGTAACTAGCCGTGCAGCAAAGGATCCTTTGGTTCAAGGCGATTATATTCGTGAGAGTGTATATGGTGCTACATGGCAACATGATTGGAGTGAATCTTTAAGCTCAGTAGTCAGCGCAAATTATGTGGATCAAGAGTACGTGGGCAATTTTAATCGCAAAGATAAAGTTAAAAACGCACGTCTTGGGTTGAACTATCTAGCAAACAACTTTGGTATGGTATCGGGTTATGTTGATTTCATAGACCGTAACTCAAACCAAGCTAACATCGAATTTGATCGTGTAATCGTGGGCCTTAATTTTACTTTTGCGTTAAAGGGTAATGAATGAAGGTCAAAATTTTAATAGCTTTAACCTTGCTCCTAAGTGTTTATAGTTTTGCTGATGATTCAAAAAACTATATCTTAGGGGCTGGTGATAAAATAGAAATTAAAGTATTTGGCCAGCCAGATTTAGATGTAACCTCACTGCTAGGTAATAGCGGTGAGATTAATTACCCTTTTTTAGGTAAGGTCAAGCTTGTCGGATTAAATATTTCGCAAGTTGAGCAAACGATTAGCGAGGGTTTACAGCCTGATTATTTGGTTAACCCTAACGTATATGCTCAAGTCGTGGAATACCGTCCTTTTTATATCCACGGTGAAGTTAAGGAGCCTGGTGCGTATCCGTATCAACCTGCAATGACAGTAAACCAAGCAATTGCATTAGCTGGCGGATTAACTGAGCGAGCCTCTGTTGACAAAATTTTTATTTTTAAAGAGAAAACCAAAGCGCAGCAACAAAAAGGTAACTTAAATAGCCAAATTGCTGCTGGTGACACTATAAAAATAGAACAGCGCTTGTTTTAGGCAGTTAAAGGCAGTAATTAAAAATGAATTCACTATCAGAAAAGCCTAATAGCAATGAAGAACTCATTGATTTAGGCGCTTACCTTAATGTTATCAAACAGAATAAATGGAAAATCTTAGGTTTTTCGGTTGTTGTAACTTTATTTACCATGATGGTTACTCTAACCTTGGTACCTAAGTATATAGCTTCTGCAACCTTACTGATTGAGTCAGAACAAACAAAAGCTGTTAGCTTTGATGAAGTTTATGGCTTAGATTCAACGAAAAAAGAATATTATCAAACTCAGTTTGAAGTAATAAAGTCGGATAGTATAGCCCGAGAGGTCATCACAAAGCTAAATTTGGCAGAGCATCCGGACTTTATTAATAAACCTTCATTCAGTGATGAGTTAAAAAGTATGGCGAAGCAACTTTTGCCATTTCTTAACAAGTCTGAACGTTCAGTGCTCACCGAGCAGGAGATTGCTGAGTTAAAAATGCTGGATTTACTTGCTACGTTTAGAGCTAACCTGAGCGTATCACCTATTCGCAAGACCCAACTTGTAAAAGTTAGTTTTGAATCGAGCGATCCTAAACTTGCTGCCTTAGTCGCTAATACCGTAGGTGAGGTTTATATTGAAAGCCAAATGCGCGCTAAAATGGGCATCACCCAACAGGCTTCAAGTTGGTTGAATACCCGCTTATCAGAGCTACGAGTTCAACTTGACAGCTCTGAAGTTCGCTTACAAAACTACCGAGAAGAGCAAAAACTTGTCGACATTGAAGGTATTGCGGGGCTTATAACTCAAGAGTTAGAGCAAACGTCTAAGCAGCTTGTTGACGCTCGCGCTACAAAAAACAATTTGGAAAGTATAAACCGTGTTATCAATGAATATGGCAATGATAACATTGAGTTACTGGGAAGTATGCCTGAAATTACTTCGCACCGTGTAGTACAAGATGTTAAACGTGAAGTGGTGTTAGCTGAGCGAAAGGTGAGCGAATTAGCTGAGGTATATGGCCCTAAACATCCTAAAATGATTTCAGCTAAAGCTGAGTTAGCGACAGTAAAAACGAACCTTAATAAGCAAATTAAAGGTTTGATTACTGGTATTGAGAAAGAGTTGAATAGGATTGCGCGTACTGTCAGTGCTCTTGAAGGAGATTTAGCAAAAATCCGTGCTGAGTATCAAGATGTAACGCGTAAAGAGACGCAATATAACCAGTTAAAGCGTGAAGTTGAAACAAACCGTAATATTTTTAATACCTTTTTATCTCGCTCTAAAGAGACTGAAGTAACCAGCGACTTTAGTTCAGCAGCAGCTCGTTTTACAGACCGTGCATATGCACCAAGAAATCCAAGTAAACCAAATAAAAAGTTAATTATTATTTTAGCCTTTGTTGCAAGCTTAGGTTTTGCAATGGTGATGACATTCGTTTTTGACGCGCTAAACGATACTGTTAAAAATAAAAATGATGTTGAAAATAAACTAGCGCAGCGAATGTTAGGTTTGCTACCTCATGTTGCAATTCCTAAAAAGAGTTTCTTTCCGATCCATGCTTACTTAGATGATACGTATCGTCGCTTTGCTGAATCGGTACGAACTTTCCGTACTAGTCTATTATTAACTCATCTAGACCGCGCACATCAGGTTATTGCTGTTACATCGACTTCGCCAGGAGAAGGTAAAACCACTACTTCTGCTAATTTAGCCATGTCGTTAGCGCAAATGGGGAAGGTGTTGTTAATTGATGCTGATTTACGTAAGCCAACTCTAGCAAAACGATTTGATATACCAGTGTTTCACCCTGGTTTGAGTAATTTAATTATTGGCACAGATCAATTAACTGATTGTGTACATGAGGATTCGCAATCTGGTGTAACTATAATGCCCAGTGGTCAGATACCCTCTAACCCACTTGAGCTCCTCTCGAGCAGCCGCTTTTCTGATTTGCTTAGTGAATTAAAAGGTAAGTATGATCATATTATTGTTGATACGCCACCGACTCAAGCGGTTAGTGATGCACTAGTAATAGCACAAAGTGTTGACTCGGTTGTATATGTTGTTAAATCAGATATAACACGTATTAAACCTATCACCGCAGGGCTTGAGCGTCTATTTGAAGTAAAAGCTCATGTTGCGGGTGTTTTACTAAACCAAGTGGATATGAGTAAGTCTAAAGATGAACACAGTCAAGGGTATTATGATTATTACGATTACTCACAGCAACCTGAAAAACCTCAAGCGTAACTAAGTTAGTTTATGTTTGATATTCATAGTCATATTTTGCCAAGTATTGATGACGGCGCTAAAGATCTAGATGAATCTTTAGCGCTTCTTAAAATGGCTGAAGATGATGGTATAACCCATATGGTTGCTACACCACATATACATATAGGTAGATTTAATAACCGAAGCTCTCATATTTACGAGAGCTTGGTTAACTTGCGTCTACATGCAAAAAATGCCGGTATTGGTGTAAAGTTAGCTGCCGCAGCAGAAGTGCGTCTCGATGTAGAACTTATGGCATTGGTTATGTCTAATCAGTTACCTTTTATTGGGGAAATAGCTAATAAAAATGTACTGTTATTAGAGTTACCACATTCGCATATGCCACAAGGTTACGATAAATTTATCCAATGGCTTGATAAACAAAATATTCGGGTAATTATTCCGCATCCGGAGCGTAACCGAGATATTCAGTCTAATCTATATTATATTCAGCACTTAAAACAATTAGGCTGTGATTTTCAGTTAACAGCATCAAGTATCCAAGGTGAGTGGGGGGAAAACGCAAAAGCTATATCATTGCAAATGCTTAACGATGGCCTAGTTAGTTATATTGCCTCTGATACTCATTCCGTTAAACGTCGTCCTCCCGTTCTTAGCCAGGCTAAAAAAACTGTCTCGCAATTAATCGGTGTAGAACAAGCTAACTCAATCTTCATTACTAATCCGCAACGATTAACAGAATGCTTATTTAATGACTAAATTTAACATAGGTAAAACTGTAACTAGCTCTATTTTAGCCGTCTTAGTGCTTTTTATTACTTATTCAAGCCTACAAAGTATGCGTGCGAATGCGTGGTATTTTAATGCGCTAAATATTGTGCAGGCCACTGCTCTTGATTCTTCCAACACATCGTTGCTCGGCGCAGAAAATGCAATGACGCTGGCAACTGATTTGGACCCTGAACATCCGCATTACTGGCATTTTTTGGCTCATATTAAAATGTTAGGTTTATCAAAAATGAATATATCATCGAATGAGCAAATTAAGCAGGTTGAAGATACATACCAACAAGTTGAACAAGCACTATTAAAATCGGTTGAGCTAAGGAGCACTTGGGCGCAAACTTGGGTTGCCTTAGCTCAGGTTGTCAGCTTTCAAGAAGGGCCTTCTGAGCGAGTATATGGCTATCTCCAAGAAGCGAAAAAAATGGGGCCTTATGAATTTAATACTCATCTAGGTATCATTCAAATCGCTTTAATGCACTGGACTAATCTACCGCCTACCTATAAAGCACTATATGTAAATGAGCTTAAGCTAGCTTCTAAACATGGTTATAAATTTAATAGTATTTTTAATATGGCAGAGCGAATGGAGCGCTTAGGTATAGTGTGTTTATCACTTCAATTTGGTAATGAATTTAGCCGTGTTAGACAAACACCGGCTTATAAACGCAGCTGCAAAAATTTTAATACTAATACGATGTTAAAGAACTAAAAAGCTACTCACTTTGTTTTAAAGCACGTTAGATTCACTGTAGGTCTTTTCTATGTTGCTTGATATAGTTCGACACTTCACTAACAGTTGCTAACCAGTAGCCAGTTTCTGGTTTTTGTAAGTAATTAATCAGCTCTTCTAATGCGTTTATATCGGTAGAGTATTGGCCACGTTCGCCTATTTCATGCCCTGCTAGAATGATCCAGCTATTATTGGTTCGATGTTGTTCTATCATGGCCTTAATCTCTGCAAATGTGAGTCCATCGATCCGTAGACTTGTTAACTGTGAAAAGTCAGTAAAGTTGGGGTTGTTTGCTGTTTCGTCTAACCAAGTTCGGCCTGTGTCAAAATGTTTGGCTATTAATGGAACATAGCTTTTAGTGTTAGCCCCTCGGCCTACAAAAGTGTTGCCGCACGGGTATGCGAATGCCTTTGCATCAACACCTAACGTTTGCTTAATTGTCTATGATATCTTTTTCAATATCCTTAAGTGAAGCTTGTTCTAAGGATAAACCTTGTTGACGCAACCATTCAAAATTCCCAGTACATAAATGCTTATTAGTGTGGTTGGCTATTTCGTGACCGTCTTTTACAACTTTTTGCCACTTACTTACTCGTTCCTCAACATTAAAGGGGGAAACATAAAAGGTGGCTTTAACTTTGTATTTATTTAATAACGACAACCCATTATCGACTTGGCTATGTCTTGCATCGTCAAAGGTAATACTTATTGCGTTACTGGCGTTATCTGGGTAGGAAAAGCCTTGGTATGAGGTATTCTGAGCGCTTGTGTTTAAACTAATAAATGCCGTAATTAAAAAGCGTGATGATTTTAACATGTTCAATCCCTTTTCATCTATTTTCTGTAATAGAATCAAAAAGCAATGAATAGTGCAATGCGACTTTTGCATAAAAAACGCCCAGAACGAATCCGCATTGTTCTGGGCTTAGGGGGTGGCTCTTGCGAGCCTGCGCTAACTATAAAAAAACACCTTCTAAATTCAGTAGGGAGAAGTAGAAAGTACTTTTAAGTGTAGTTAAATAGTGGGAAATTGCACGATAAATGTACAATTTTTATATTGGTTTTAAATCAACTTGTTACACCATTTTACCTATTAAAGGTATGTGTTTGTTCAGGGTTTATACGCAACTTATACCCAAGTTATTAACTGGGTATTTTGTACTAAATCACGTGGTAGTGAGTTCTTGATTTTATTCTTTTGCCACTTACCGAGGCCTACCGGACAGCCACATAACATTAACACTACTTCACCATTATCTTGAGTTGGTTTTTCGAGCCGAATATCTTTACCGTTAAAGTAATCGTTTGCTTGGCAAGCAGACATCTCAAAGGTATTTTTTTCGCAATCTTGACCAAAGACGGTGGCGAATTCATGTGCTAAGCGAACTCCGCCTTTATGGATCACACCAAGTTGAATGCCTAAACGTGAGTATTTAATTTTATCTTGCAGTTCATCAAAGCCATCAGGAAACAACCAAAGCTCTTTATCACGTTGCATTAAGGTGCCTTTGAGTGATTTTAGACCGAACTGTTTTTTAATTGTTTGCATAAACGCTTGGCTTTGCTTTTTATCAAACTCAGCAAACGGAAATGCGCCTTTTTTAACTTTTTGATGTGGGTTGTCAATTGAGGCTATTTTTTTAAATTTAGCGATGAAGAAACCTTCACTGTCGTAAGTTTGTGGCCAAACATGCAAATAACCTTCGCTGGTTGTCGCTTTATCAGCGCCATCAAACAGGTTATCGAGCGATTGAACTTCGACGCAAGCAGGGAACTCTGCTAATAGATACTCGCACACTTGTTGGTTTTCAAGCGGTGTCAAAGTACAGGTCGAATAAACTAATGTGCCGCCAGGTTTTAGGGCATAAAAGGCACTTTTGATAAGGGCTTTTTGTACAGCAGCAATATCTATATTAGACTCAATTGACCAATTCTTTAGGGCGTCTGCATCTTTACGAACCGTGCCTTCACCTGAACACGGGGCGTCTAGCAAAATACTGTCGAAGCACTCATACATGTAATCCCCAAAGATCACACCGTCAAAATGTGATAATGCACAATTACCTACACCCATGCGCTTGAGTGTTGCTGCCAAGACTTTTAAGCGAGATGATGACAACTCATTGGCAACTAACACGCCAGTATTATACATCATGGCGGCGATTTGTGATGTTTTTGAACCCGGTGCCGATGCCATATCAAGTACCGCATCGCTTTGCTTAACTTCGGCTCGAAGAGCAACCGGCGGTAGCATTGAACTGGCTTCTTGCACATACATAGCACCACTTAAGTGTAAATCGGTATTACCGATTGCAAGGGCTTCTTCTTCCTCACTTGGACGTGTTAACCAGAACCCTTCCTTGCACCATGGGATTGCTGTTAACTCCCATCCTTTGTTGGCGCATTGACGCTGAAATTCTGAGACTGACATTTTTAATGTATTTACGCGAACAGATCGTCTAAGTGGGCGGCGACAGGCTGCAATAAAGTCGTCTAATGATAAATGTTCAGGAAGGTAGCTTTTTACATCATCAATAAATGAGTCTGGAATATATGTATTAGCGTCCACTAAATGGCTCTCACGTCACGTAATAATAGGCTGATCATACCATTTATAGCGCTGTCAGGGGATATTTTTAGCTTTTTCAGAGTGAGATTAAAGTGTCGACATATTAACGATATAAATATCTTTTATAGTCATTATTTTTGATAAATATCATTTTATGTCGACATCTTGCTGATTTTTTAGTCTATTTTTCCGATCTCAAGGTTGACAGATTCAATGATAGGGCGCATAGTGAACTTACAAATTGTCGACAATCTTAATTTAGTACTTAAATAGACCTATTTATGACAGAGCAAAAAGCCAACGATAACTACAACGATATCACGATAACAACGGCATCAGATCAAGTGTTTGTCGACATGCGTCGTGAAATTGTACAAGGCACCATTGAGCAGGGCAGCAAAATTTCTGAGCCAGAACTTGCTAAACGCTATGGTGTAAGCCGTGCCACCTTACGTGAGGCGCTAAATCGTTTAGAGAGCTGTTATTTGGTAGAGCGTAAAGCGAATGTCGGTTGTCGTGTCGTTGCACTAACAGCTGAGCGTTTAATCGAAGTTTATCAGGTACGTAGTGCCTTAGAGGGACTTGCTTGTCGGTTAGCTGCTGACAATATGGAACCTGAAGAAGTGCAAGGTTTAAAACAGTTATTGAATCAGCACTTACAAACACAGCGTGTAAAAGAAGGTGAATCATACTACCAAGAAGCGGGCGACCTTGATTTTCATTATCGCATTATTAAAGGGTCTAAAAACGCGCATCTAATTCATCTTTTATGTAATGAGTTGTACCAGTTAATTCGTATGTACCGTGTACAAATGGGGATGGTTGGGCCGCGTGTATCAAAAGCATTTGACGAACACTTGGCAATTATCAATGCCATTGAAAACCATGATGGTGAATTGGCCGAAATGCTTATGAAACGCCATATTAGTGCGTCTCAGGCAAATATTCAGACTAAGTTTGACTTACTCGCAGCAAAAAATCAGTAGCGCCTTAGTTAAACAGTCACAATTTAGCTTTAAAAAATAGAGTCAGCCAAAGAGCTGAAACCGTTCAAAGATAGGAGTTATCCAATGTCAGCAGGATTAAAGTTCAAACAGGCAATCGCCAACAATAAGCCACTGCAAGTGGTTGGCACCGTCAATGCGTACTGCGCAATGATGGCAGAAAAAACAGGTCACCAAGCACTTTATCTCTCAGGTGCGGGTGTTGCTAACGCATCATACGGTATGCCAGATTTAGGTATGACAAGCTTAGATAACGTACTTGAAGATATTCGTCGGATTACCAGCGCTACCGACTTACCGCTTCTTGTTGATGCTGACACAGGTTGGGGCGGTGCATTTAATATTGCTCGTACTGTTAAAGAAATGACTAAAGCGGGCGCTGCGGGCTTCCATATTGAAGACCAAGTTGCACAAAAACGTTGTGGTCACCGTCCTAATAAAGAAATCGTGTCTAAAGATGAAATGGTTGACCGTATTAAAGCCGCAGTTGATGCGAAAACAGATAGCGATTTTTACATTATGGCGCGTACTGATGCATTCCAAAAAGAAGGCTTAAATGCAGCCATTGACCGCGCTGCCGCATGTGTTGAAGCAGGTGCCGACGCTATCTTTGCAGAAGCTGTGCATGATTTAGCAGATTATCAAGCATTTGCTAAAGCGTTAAATGTGCCAATTCTTGCGAACATCACTGAGTTTGGCCAGACACCGCTATATACAGCTGAGCAATTAAGCGAAGTGGGTGTTGAAATTGTACTTTACCCACTTAGTGCATTTAGAGCGATGAACAAAGCAGCACTTAATGTGTATTCGTCTATTCTTAGCGAGGGCTCGCAACAAAGCCAATTAGACAACATGCAAACACGTGCTGAACTCTATGAGTTTTTAGACTATCACTCATATGAAAACACACTCGATAACCTTTTCTCAGCTAAAAAATCATAACGACAACATATAAGGAGAACACTCATGGTAGATAAAGCATTAGGCGGCGCAGGTTTACGTGGTCAAGTAGCAGGTGAAACAGCACTGTGTACAGTAGGTAAATCAGGTTCAGGTTTAACTTATTGTGGTTATGATATTAGTGAATTAGCAGATAAAGCGCAGTTTGAAGAAGTATCTTTTTTACTGTCGCGTGGTGAATTACCCACAGAGTCTGAGCTTACTGAATATAAAGCAAAGCTAAAATCACTACGTGGTTTACCAGATGCACTAAAAACAGTGCTTGAGAACATTCCCAAAGACGCGCACCCAATGGATGTAATGCGTACCGGTTGTTCTATGCTAGGTAACCTTGAAATGGAGCAAGATTTCTCAGAGGCGAATGATGCGATTGACCGCCTAGTTGCCGTATTCCCAAGTATTATTTGTTATTGGTATCGTTTTAGCCATGACGGCGTTCGCATCGACACTGAAACAGATGATGATTCGGTAGGCGCACATTTCTTAAATTTATTACACGATAAAGCACCATCAGCATTATTTGAGCAAGTAATGAATGTGTCTTTAATTCTCTATGCAGAGCATGAGTTTAATGCATCAACATTCACTGCGCGTGTATGTGCGTCAACATTGTCTGATATTCACTCTTGTGTAACGGGGGCTATCGGTAGTTTACGTGGTCCATTACATGGTGGTGCTAACGAAGCGGCAATGGATATGATTGAAGGCTTCACAAGTGCAGACCAAGCTGAAGAGGCGCTAATGGGTATGCTTGAACGTAAAGACAAGATTATGGGCTTTGGTCACGCTATTTACCGTGAATCAGATCCACGTAACGTGATCATCAAAAAATGGTCAGAAAAACTGGCTGATGAAGTGGGTGACGATGTTCTATATCCTGTATCTGTTCGCTGTGAAGAGGTCATGTGGCGTGAAAAGAAATTATTCTGTAATGCTGATTTCTTCCATGCATCTGCGTATCACTTCATGGGTATCCCAACTAAGTTATTCACGCCAATTTTCGTGATGAGCCGTGTTACAGGTTGGACAGCACACGTGAAAGAGCAACGTGCCAATAACCGTATTATACGCCCAAGTGCAGATTATACGGGCCCAGAAGCGCGTAGCTATACGCCAATTTCTGAGCGTTAATCGTTAATTAAATAGTGATAGGGGTGGCTTAGCTGCCCCTTTATGAAGGGGCGAAATAAATACAAAAACAATCAGCCCACCTTTGTTCACCGTCACCAAGTACAAGTAGAATCATCATGAATACAAATTTTAGAAAACCATTAGCAGGCACCGGAGTCGATTATTTTGATACTCGTGCTGCTGTTGATGCAATTAAACCGGGCAGCTATGCCACACTTCCTTACACATCACGTGTCCTTGCTGAAAACTTAGTTCGTCGCTGTGAACCTGAAATGCTCAATGATGCACTGTCGCAATTGATTGACCGCAAGCGTGATTTAGATTTCCCTTGGTTTCCTGCTCGCGTTGTATGTCACGATATCTTAGGTCAAACAGCGTTAGTTGATTTAGCAGGCCTTCGAGATGCCATTGCTGCAAAAGGCGGCGATCCTGCAAAAGTAAACCCTGTGGTACCAACACAGTTAATTGTTGACCATTCATTAGCGGTTGAACACGCAGGTTTTGAACCAGACGCATTTGAAAAAAACCGTGCGATTGAAGACCGTCGTAACGATGACCGTTTTCACTTTATCAATTGGACGAAAACAGCATTTAAAAATATTGATGTGATCCCGCCGGGTAATGGCATTATGCATCAAATCAATTTAGAGAAAATGTCGCCAGTGATCCAAAAACGTGATGGCGTGGCATTCCCAGATACATTAGTGGGTACAGATAGCCACACACCTATGGTCGATGCGTTAGGTGTTATTGCTGTCGGTGTGGGTGGCCTTGAAGCTGAAAGCGTGATGCTGGGGCGTGCTTCTTACATGCGTTTACCTGATATTGTCGGTGTTGAGCTGACTGGTAAACCACAGCCGGGTATTACTGCAACGGATATCGTATTAGCGATCACCGAATTTTTACGCAATGAAAAAGTCGTTTCGACCTACCTTGAATTTTATGGTGAAGGTGCCGATGCACTGACTCTCGGTGACAGAGCAACTATTTCTAATATGACGCCAGAGTTTGGCGCAACAGCTGCGATGTTCTACATCGATGACAACACACTTGATTACTTACGTTTGACTGGCCGTGAAGAAGAGCAAGTTAAACTAGTCGAAACTTACGCAAAAGAAACTGGTCTTTGGAGTGATAGCCTTAAAACGGCCGAGTATGAGCGTGTATTAACCTTTGATTTGTCATCTGTAGGTCGAAATATTGCGGGTCCATCTAATCCACATCGCCGTGTTGCAACCAGCGAACTTGATAAAGCGGGTATCACTGGCGCCTTAGAAAATGAAGAAGGCTTAATGCCAGATGGCGCGTGTATTATCGCAGCAATTACAAGCTGTACAAATACCAGTAACCCACGCAATGTCATTGCTGCAGGTTTACTTGCGCGTAATGCTAACGCTAAAGGGTTAACCCGTAAGCCATGGGTTAAAACATCACTGGCACCGGGTTCTAAAGCGGTGAAATCTTACCTAGAAGAAGCTAACTTATTACCTGAGCTTGAGCAACTTGGCTTTGGTATTGTGGGTTTTGCATGTACGACCTGTAATGGCATGAGTGGTGCGCTTGATCCTAAAATTCAGCAAGAAGTGATTGATCGTGATTTATACGCAACTGCTGTACTTTCGGGTAACCGTAATTTCGATGGCCGTATTCACCCATATGCCAAACAAGCATTCTTAGCATCACCGCCACTGGTTGTTGCTTATGCTATTGCGGGTACAATTCGTTTTGATATCGAAAAAGATGTATTAGGGCATGATCAACAAGGCAACGAAATTCGCCTAATGGATTTATGGCCAACAGATGAAGAAATTGATGCAGTGATCAAACAAAGTGTTAAACCTGAGCAGTTTAAAAAGGTTTACGAGCCAATGTTTGATTTAAGTGTAGATTACGGTGAAGACAACGATCCGCTTTACCAATGGCGCCCACAAAGTACTTATATTCGCCGCCCACCTTATTGGGAAGGGGCATTAGCGGGTGAACGTTCTTTGAGTGATATGCGTGCACTAGCCGTACTAGGCGACAATATCACCACTGATCATTTGTCGCCTTCAAACGCGATTTTAGCGTCAAGTGCTGCTGGTGAATACCTAGCTAAAATGGGTCTCCCTGAAGAAGATTTTAACTCATATGCTACTCACCGAGGTGACCATTTAACAGCGCAGCGTGCAACATTCGCAAACCCTAAATTATTGAATGAAATGGTTAAAGAAAATGGTGAAGTGAAGCAAGGTTCATATGCTCGCATTGAACCTGAAGGCAAAGTAACACGTATGTGGGAAGCCATTGAAACCTACATGCAGCGTAAACAGCCACTTATCATTGTGGCTGGTGCTGATTATGGCCAAGGCTCATCACGTGACTGGGCTGCAAAAGGTGTACGCCTTGCAGGTGTTCAAGTGATTGCAGCCGAAGGCTTTGAGCGTATTCACCGCACTAACTTAATTGGTATGGGCGTATTACCACTTGAATTTAAAGCGGGCACGACACGAATGACTTTAGGCATTGATGGTAGTGAGAGCTTTAGTGTCAAAGGTGAGCCAACACCTAGTGCAACACTGACATTGGTGATTACCCGTGCCAATGGTGAAACCGTTGAAGTACCAATGACGTGTCGTTTAGATACCGCTGAAGAAGTGTCAATTTATTCAGCTGGTGGTGTGCTACAACGTTTCGCGCAAGATTTCTTAGAATCTGAGGAGCACTAAACTATGGCGTTTAAACCACAAATGAAGGTGCCAGCAACCTATATGCGTGGCGGCACCAGTAAAGGGGTGTTCTTTAACTTAATTGATTTACCTGAGCCTGCCCAAGTGGCAGGCGAGGCCCGCGATAACCTATTATTACGTGTGATTGGTAGCCCCGATCCTTACCAAAAACAAACTGATGGTATGGGCGGTGCAACCTCAAGTACGAGTAAAACGGTGATTTTATCGAAAAGCGCTAAACCAGATCACGATGTTGATTATTTATTTGGTCAAGTGGCTATCAATAAAGCGTATGTTGATTGGAGTGGTAACTGCGGCAATCTAACCTCTGCAGTTGGGGCTTTTGCGATATCGAATGGTCTTGTTGATGCGAGTAAAATTCCTGATAACGGCGTTGTTGAAGTTAAAGTATGGCAAGTCAATATTAGTAAAACCATCATAGTGCATGTGCCAATTACTAACGGTGAAGTGCAAGAAACCGGTGATTTTGAGCTTGATGGCGTGACCTTTCCAGCCGCTGAAGTGAAACTTGAATTTATGGATCCGGCAGATGGTGAAGGTGCATTATTCCCAACAGGTAATTTAGTGGATGAACTTGAAGTTCCGGGGATTGGTATGCTGTCTGCGACGATGATCAATGCGGGTATTCCAACGGTTTTCATAAACGCCAGTGAAGTTGGCTATGATGGTACAGAGCTTCAAGAAGCGATTAACGGTGATGCATCTGCACTTGAAAAATTAGAAACAATTCGTGCCTATGGGGCGTTAAAAATGGGGTTAATTTCTCATCTTGATGAAGCAAAAGCACGTCAACATACGCCAAAAGTAGCCTGGGTAGCTCCAGCAACAACCTACCATGCATCAAGCGGCAAAGTTGTAAATGATACTGATATTGATTTAGTGGTACGTGCTATGTCAATGGGTAAATTGCATCACGCCATGATGGGCACAGCAGCGGTTGCAATAGGCACCGCTGCAGCTATACCCGGTACGCTTGTAAATCTCGCCGCAGGCGGGGGAGAGCGTCAGGAAGTTAACTTTGGTCATCCTTCTGGCACATTAAAAGTGGGCGCTGCTGCAACACTTGTTGATGGTAAATGGCAAGTCACAAAAGCAAGTATGAGCCGAAGTGCGCGCGTGTTAATGGAAGGCTGGGTTAGAGTACCCGAGTAATACCCTGTGTAATCTAAATGAAGCGGCGGTTACGCCGCTTTATCGAATTTGTAGCATTGTTTTTTCATATCTTCAATAAACTCATCAAACTTACCGCTTTTTTGCATGGTGTCTATTTCGTCATTGAGATCTTTTAAGGTATTTTTCCAGTTTGGGCTTGTTTTGCTGACAGAATAATAAAGTGGTTTGTGTTCTAGAGTTGGTTCTACAGCAACTAGAGATTCTATAATTCTTTGCTTATCGCTGTTAGATAGCTGAGATTTATAGACACTTGCTTTTAAAACCTCTAGGTCTGCAACAATAAGGCTGACACGATTGCTCAGCAATAAATGAATAAGTTGGTATTCATTATTAGCGACGATGGTATCAAGTTCTTTGCTTTCGATCATGCTATCAAGTTTCTTGGTGTTTTTGTAAGCACGGACTACACCTATAACATGCTCCTTGATTGATTCAAGGTCACCATTGAATGTAATCGAGTTACCTTTTAAAGTAACAAAAGATAAGTCGCCACCTGGTATTGGTTGACTTAAAGCTAATAGATTATTGCGAGTTTGGTTGAGAAAGTTGTCAGATATTACATCGTCCTCAACGAAATATTCGGGGAATAAGATATCGGCTTTTCCTAATTCCGCTTCTCTAACTGCGCGAGCCCATGGATAAAAGCCAATATAGACGCCATAGCCTTTTTTTAGTAGAGATTGGACCGTAAATTGGTAAAGCCAGCCTTTGTTACATAGGTTTTCATCAATATAAGGAGGCCAATCAAGAGTTACTAATCGAAGCGTTTTTTTAGCACCCAAGTTATAACCATAACCATCTTTATAGCGTACAGCATTTTGAGTAACTTCTTTGCCATCGAGTTGGTAAGTAACAGGAGTAAGTCCAGCGAATGCTTGATACGAAAAGATAAATATAATTACAGCAAGTACTTTCATAGTTTTTTAAGCTTCTTTTTTAAGTTAAGCTTAGCCCTTTTTGATTAGTCTTCAACACTGTATTTGTAATAAAATTTAACGAAGTTCTGGCTCCGTTAGATCACAAGTCATGGCTGGAGGCATTACTTTCGAATTATTTGCCTTAGATATTTCCATGTGATAATTTGCAATGGTCGTCGCGTTTTTTGTGATGGCGCGTCATGAGGACGACCTTATGATGTTAATTTTATTTCGGGGACGACCCTATACTAAAGAGGTCGGCCATGAATTGGGTCTTACTTATTATTGCAGGCTTATTGGAAGTTGCTTGGGCATACGGCTTAAAGCAATCAAATGGCTTTAGCAAACCACTTGTTTCTTTTTTAACACTCCTCACTATGTCTGCAAGCTTTTATTGCTTGAGTTTGGCTCTTAAATCTTTGCCCTTAAGTTTAGCCTATGCTGTTTGGGTGGGTATTGGCGTAATTGGTTCAGCTCTTATAGGAATGACATTGCTAGGTGAGGGAGTAAGCTTACTAAAAGTGCTTAGCCTCTTATTTATTGCAATGGGTATCATCGGGCTTAAAGTTGCCAGCTAGTATAAGCTCAATTCGGTTTTAAGTATCAAAGAGTACTGTAAATTCAGTGCTCTTAATTATTTATTCTTAGATGAACACTCTGAAATGGAGAATTAGTACGATCGAGTGGATTCGAACCACCGACTTTGGTAGGGGTCATAGAGAGTGGTAGTGCTCTAACTCAACTGAGCTAATTATTTTTTAGATGAAGACTCTGAAATAGAGAATTGGTACGACCGAGTGGATTCGAACCACCGAATTTGGCGTGGGTCATAGAGAGCGGTAGTGCTCTAACCAACTGAGCTACAACTGTATAATGTTGATTTTAGCTCGATAAAATTATGAGAATTTGAAAAAATTGGTACGACCGAGTGGATTCGAACCACCGACCTCTACCATGTCAAGGTAGCGCTCTAACCAACTGAGCTACGGTCGTACAGGCATTTAATTCTGAAGAGGATTAAATGTTTTGGTACAACCGAGTGGATTCGAACCACCGACCTTTGGACTGGGTCGTTAAGAGTGGTAGTGCTTTTTCCTTTGGTTATACCTATATCTTGGTACAACCGAGTGGATTCGAACCACCGACCTTTGGACTGGGCCGTTAAGAGTGGTAGTGCTTTTTCCTTTGGTTATACCTATATCATGGTACAACCGAGTGGATTCGAACCACCGACCCCTACCATGTCAAGGTAGTGCTCTAACCAACTGAGCTACGGTTGTATTTTGATATAAAATTGTTGTCTGTTTGGCTAAACAACGGAGGCTAATATATAGCGACTAGTTGTGTGAATCAAGCAGGTTTAGCTATTTTTGTGTTAAGTGCTGTTTTTTTATTCATAACGGACTAATTTCACACTCTTTATAAAAGTTTTGCCACCATTGTACGTGGCTCTTTGCTGATTGCTTTAGCTGCTCTAAAATAGCATGTTCGCCAGAAACAGATACATAATGATGCATTGAGGTATCATCCCACACTTGCAGGTAAAGTGGTTGTAGAGCTTCTAGCTTACCTGTCAAAAATGACTGATAGGGCTGTAGTTGCTGCAAATAAAACTTTTTAAAGATATTACTTAATGTGCGTGCTTTTTGTTTATTTTTATTGAGAGGGCATAACTCGTTACTTGAAAACTGAGTTAAAAGTTTTGTTAGTTGGTTATTATAACTAATCTGTGTCCTTGCTGCTGATATTAAAAGTTTATTGTAATTGAACTGGTTCAAAACCTGTAAGTTTTTAACAATTGACTCAGTATCTACATTTTTTACATTACCTGAATTTATCTGCTTAGCAAGTTTGGCAAATTCTTTCATCGCCTGTTCTGTCTCAGTAAAACCCGCGGTATCTTCTGCAAGGTGTACAGATGTTAGCTGCCAAGTTTGTTTAAATTCTGGTTCGTTGTTGAGCATAGCTTTAAAAAAAGTAGGCAGGGCGATTGTTTTTTGCTCTGCTGCGAATGCTATTTTTTTATAAAGCTCATCATTTTGCTCAAGGGTTGCTAAGCAAGTATTTGCACTTTGTATAAAATCTATTTGGTATTTCAATATATTTGCAGCTGAAGCGGTTTTGCCAAGTTGATTGTTGTGTTCAGCGATGAGGGTTGCAAGTTTACACTGTTGAAGCTGAGCAAGCTCAAGCATGCCAATGGTGGTACTATTATGTGCGTCGACTTTGTCATGTTGAACAGGGAAAGTCGTCGGCTTTTTTAGCTCAAAATCGTTAAATTTAAGAACATTGTGTAGCCTCTGTGCATAGGTTTGATTTAGTTCTCCCGAAGACTCAGAGCAAGCAACGACGAGGAAGCTCACCGTAATCACAGTGAGCTTCAAAAAAATTTTAGGCATTTTTAAAAGGTGCATGGTTAAATCGCCAATGTACTGTAAACATCAACATAATAGCTGCAGCACTTAAACCTACAATAATTCCAATCCAAAAGCCGTGAGGGCCCATTGCTGACACTATTAAATCTGTACGAGCAAGTACGTAGCCAAGAGCAAAGCCGATCAACCAGTAAGATATAAAGGTGATATAGCCAATGGGGGCAGTGTATTTTAATCCTCGCAAAATACCATTAGCCGATACCTGTAGTGCATCAGGTAATTGATAGATACAAGCAAGCACCATGATTGATGAAGCAAGCGCGAGCACTTCAGGGTTATCAGAATATAATTGACTTATCACATCACGTGCAAAAAAAGTCACAGTGGCTAATATAAAGGCAATTATTGCGGCTAAAATATAGCTGGTTTTAACAGCATTTTTTAGTTGATCATAATGCTTTTGGCCAAATAGGTTTCCAATGCGAATACTAATCGCAATAGATAAGCTCAGCGGCATCATGAATAACAACGTTGTGACACTGGCAGCAATTTGGTGACCCGCTACAGCAACAGCCCCTAGATGCGCTATGAATAAAGGAATACACGCAAATAGAGTCACTTCAAAAAAAGTTGCCAATGAAATTGGAATACCCACTTTTGTAATTGTCCACATAGTCGTTACTTTAGGTAAGGCAAAGTTTGCTAACAATGATTTGGCATTAATTTTTTTACTGAAGTGGCAGTATATAACTTGTGTTAACGCCATTGCGCTGAATACTAGGGCGGTCGCGATGCCACAACCAGCACCGCCATAGGCCTCAAAGCCTAATTTTCCATGAATGAATATATAATTAGCCGGAATATTCACTGCTAAGCCAATTAAACTGATATAAAAAGCCGGCTTAGTCATGCCCATACCTTCGGTTATATTCCGGTATACGCTAAATAGTAAAAAGCCAAAAATCCCCCACTTAACAAAATAAATGTATTGCTCTGATAGGGTTAAAATTGCAGGTGATGTATTTAACTGAACCAGCACTATGTCGGTAAGGCTGGCAAGCCCCAGTCCAATAACACTCAATACCAGCGCTAGGTATAAGCCTTGTTGAAAATAATGACTAATCCCTTGTTTGTCGTTGGAGCCAGCAAATTGAGCAATAATCCCCGTAAGGGCTAATAGAATGCCTTGTAATGCCAGCATTAGTGGATTCCAAATACCTGTAGCGATAGACAATGCAGCAAGATCAGTCGCACTAACTTGCCCTGCCATAATAGTGTCTACCACCGTCATCAAAATAAGGGTAACTTGTGCCAAAAATACAGGGATGGCTAGAGAAATTAACCGTTTGGCTTCCCAACTACAAAAAGACATAAAATACACGACTAAATAAACAGGCAGCCATTGTAATCTATTCATAGATCAATAAAAATCGCTGTTACTTATTTAGTGAAGAAAAGAAGGTACATCTATGTTTACCGGAATTGTACAGACCCAAGCGTTAGTTGAACATATAGCAAACCAAGAAGGTGTTTTAAGGCTTACTTTAAAAGTTAAGGACGCTTATGCTAATAACCTAGCAATTGGTGCAAGTATTGCTATCAATGGGTGTTGTTTAACGGTTGTAAAGTTTGAAAAGGTATCACAAGAAAACACCATAATTAGTTTCGATGTAATAGATGAAACCCTTAAGTTAACCAATTTAGGCCTTTTAAAAGTAAATGATATGGTCAACTTTGAACGTTCTATGACCTTTGGCACAGAACTTGGTGGTCATATAGTGTCTGGTCACATTCATACCATGGCGGAAATTTTAGCTATTGAACATACACAAGATAACTGCAAAATCCAATTGGCAATACAAAGCACTTGGCAAAAGTATGTTTTATATAAGGGCTTTGTAAGTGTAAATGGCGCAAGTCTTACAGTAGGAGAGGTCGATGAGAAGGGCTTTTGGTTGCACCTTATCCCAGAGACTCTCGCTATTACAAATTTAGATAGATATAGTGTTGGTGATAGGCTCAATATCGAAGTTGATCAGCAAACCTACACTATCATCAACACTGTTGAGAACTACTTGGCTCGGCAAGCAAATTAAAAAATTTGTTCATCATCACTATCAACATGCAACTCTAGTTTGTTCTGTGCGTAATCTATATGCATGTTTAAATGAATAGGGTTGCAGCATGCACTGCAATCCTCATAGTAATCTTGGTCACCATCACTGGCATCTAGTGCAACATGAATATGGTGACCGCAATGAGGGCATGAAATACGTTGTGTGAAATGATTTTTCATCAGCTTTTACCTTAATCAGGCATGCCTGAATTAGTTAAATTGCAATCTTTATTAAACTCTAACCCATCAAAAATGAATTTATATTTAATACGATTGATATAACTTACTAGCCAGCTAATAAACAAGTGGCTAGCACCTGTATTTGAACATGTTCTAAGGCAAATTATAGTTCTGATTTTGCATTTATGACATTTGCTTTACAGCGGCAAGGAGATTATTTAAGGAGTAAATTAATTTGTTGTTTAGCTTCAGTCAGATAGTGACCAGCAAAAATATTCGCATTATTTAAAATAGGGTAAAGTTGATAAATTTGTTTGCGTTGCTGATAACCATTTTGTAGCGGGTACTGGCTATCGTATGCACTGTAGAACGCGTCTGGGAGCGGGGCGAATAACTCACTCATGGCAATATCGCATTCCCGATCACCATAATAACAGGCAGGATTGTAAATGCTTGGAACAGCATGAATAAATCCCATGTTCCTGCGCCAAAAATCACCGTGTAGCAAAGATGGCTCTACTAGATGGCCGTGTAGCATGTCTTTTATAAAAGCAATAAACATATCTTGATTAACGAGCTCTATACCTTTTTCTTGAAGCAATTGAAGTTGCCAACCAATGCGCTCCTCAGCAAAAAATACATCCCACTTTTTATGCCATCTATTCGGTTGCACTGTCGGACCTAAAAAGTTGTCATTATCATAGCCAAACATGGCTTGTGTGTGTTTTTTATGTAAGTTTGCTAAGTGTTCCCCCATAATGTGCCAACAATCATGAGGTTGTTTGTCGTGTTCAAGCCACTCAAGCACTATAAATGAAAACTCAATATTACTGCCAACTGTGATGCAGTCTGGAATCATGAACAGGCTTTCTTGGGTTAGAAGTTTAAGATTAAATGCTTCACATTCGAGGCGATCTAATTCACTGACATGTGCAACTTTGACAAAGTAACGATGTGAATCATTGGCAAGTTCAAAGTATTTATCGTTATTAGGTGATTGCAATTGGCGTTTGAAAGTATGTTTAAAGTCAAAGTGCATTGCTTGGCTGATTTGCTCATTCACTGAATTCCACATAGGTTTTGCTCACCTTTTGACCATCTAATTAAACTATGGCAAAAAGACAATGAATTAACAAACCCATAGCGTTAATATTATCAAGATTAATAAGATTTTCTGGGGAATTGAATGAACAAAAGTCTTGTGACTAATCTTGTCGCTGCGATTTTAGTATTGTTGGGCTTCTTGCTAGACAATGAAATTGTTTTATCAGTGGGTTTGTTTGCCTTGTCGGGCGCTGTAACAAACTGGGTTGCAATTCATATGTTGTTTGAAAAGGTCCCGTTTTTATATGGTTCTGGTGTTATAACAGTTAAATTTGAATCGTTTAAAGTGGCGATTAAAAACTTGGTTATGACAGAGTTCTTTACTGAGCAAAAAATTGACCAAGTAATGGCAATGGCAAAGCCCAATATTGACCTTGAGCCTGTGATAGCACATGTGAACCTGAGCCCCGCTTATGACTCATTAATCGAAGTGATTGAAGCTTCTCAATTTGGCAGTATGTTAGGAATGTTCGGTGGCCGAGAAGCTTTAGAGCCAATGCGTGAGCCGTTCATCGTGAAAATGAAAGAGGCGGTGATTGACATTTCACATAGTGATGAGTTTAAAGCGATTTTAGATGAAAAACTGTTTGCTAGTTCGCATATTGGTAGCTCACTACATACGACAGTTGAAGCGCTAGTGGATGATCGTTTAAATGAGCTTACACCCACAATGGTAAAAAATATTATTCAAACAATGATTAAAGAGCATTTAGGTTGGTTAGTGATTTGGGGTGGCGTTTTTGGAGGCCTATTTGGCTTACTAGCAGCACTTATTTAAAGGTGAGCAACAGGTATATAAAAGCTGTTGCTCAGTGGCTTTTATTTAGAGCCGGCAATAACAATAACAGTGTCATCAGTTGTTTTTGCCAAGTCATGAATGCTCGTTTGGGTCGATTCTAATTTTAGATACTTTGCTGTCTTATTGAAGCCATAGATACTCGCAAATTTTGCAGTAGACATATTATTACATAGAAGCTTGTCTGAAATTACACGCCTATTGATGCCTAAGTCTCGCATTTTATGCACAAGATCTAAACGATTGTTTGACGCAATTGCCATACACGTTTGCGTGCCAGGTGAATCATCTGCAGCTACAAATTGCGCTGCACTTGTATCAAAAGTAATCACAGATGAGCCAATAATAAGCGCTGTTCCAAGTGTTGTTAACGTATTCATATTTCTCTCCGGTTGATGTCTTAGCGATTAAAGGGTTTGAATGTTTATCCCATTTGGTTAGAACACCTTAATTATTAACGTATCTTTATCTGGTTGCTGTTAATGAAAATCGATAAGATGTAAGTAAGTATGAAGATATGTATAAATTAAACTAACCCACTGAAAAATTAGTATATTAAGTATTACTTTTGACACAATTAACGAAAAGTATTTCTGCCTTTGAATTGAAAAAGCGAAATGTCGATGGGTTTAATGTATGGTTTTTACTTCATACTTACATTTGAGTATTTACACTAGCGCTAAATCAGTTTTACAACGCCGATTAAAACGTGAGGAGAATAAGTGACTAAAAAACTATCTGGCTATTATCAACAAGCTTATGCAGTAAACTCAAAACACTTTAATCAGTGTTTCTACTGCGGCTGTGAAGCAACTGAGCGTGATTATTGTCCGCCACTGCATATGCTGCAAAGTATTGTTGATCTAGGAGAGGACGCTGAGTTTATCTCTATTCCAGCCTGCTATGAATGCTTTGCGTTACTGCATAATGAACGTGTACTCACTATTGATGCACGTTTTGTAAAAGTGAAAAAGAAAATAACAACCAAGTACGCTAAGGCACTACGCATTTTCCATATGTGGCATGAAAGTGAACTTGATGATATGAGTGATGAGTTTGTTCATAGTATTCGGGCCGGTATGAAGCTAGGTGCAGAGGCGGCTGAGCGTTTAGCTTTTCAAGGTTATAGTTACGCGACTGAAGATGCCAGCGTCACTGTACGCGAAAAACGTGCAGAATTTGATGTCCAAGGTAAGACATTTTATGACTTTAAAGACGCACTCAATTATTGCATTAATGATCTAGGTGTCGATCGAAGTGAATTTTATAAGCTGGTGGTAGAAGATTATAACGGTGATTTTAACCGTGCTTTAAGCCAATACAGGCATCGCCATGATAGAGTAACCGCTGCCAGTGACGCAGACACCTTAATAAAAAGTTTTGCTAAGCAACACAAACAAAACTCTGATTTTGTTACCCGAACAGTGAAACATTTCATCAATAAAGATCCAACGTTAACAACTGAAGGGGCATTGGAGCAGCTTTATATTAACTATATAAAAAAGTAGTCTAGCTCAGGTTCGTTATTCATCTTAATAAATGGTGATTAGCCTCTTTTGTTCGCATTAAAATTAACATTTAGTTAAAGTAAATGAATAATAAAAAGGAGAAACAACATAATGCAAAAATTTGCTCCATCAGTGTTGGTCATTGCGCTTGGTGTCGTGTTAGCCGGCTGTCAAGATAATGGCCCACAAGACCCAAGAGTCTCAATTAATAAAAATCCATATCCAAGCACTTATAAGCCACTTGCTTCAACGAGTACCCTTATCACCAATGCGACTGTATTAACAGGAACCGGTGAGCGTTTAGACGAGGCTGATGTCTATTTTGTTGACGGTAAAGTACAACAAGTTGGTAAGGGGTTAAGTGTTCAAGCTGATACAACAATTGATGCACAAGGTAAATGGGTAACACCTGGGATTATAGATGTTCACTCACATTTAGGTGCATACCCAACCCCATCAGTGGCATCTCACCAAGATGGTAATGAAATGACCAGCCCTGTGACTGCAGAGGTGTGGGTTGAGCACTCTGTTTGGCCACAAGATCCTGGTTTTAATCGTGCTCGTGAGGGCGGTATTACGTCATTACAAATTCTACCAGGCTCAGCAAACTTGATTGGTGGTCGTGGTGTAACCCTTAAAAATGTTCCTTCGCATACAATGCAAGGTATGAAATTTCCTGATGCACCCTATGGTTTAAAAATGGCGTGTGGCGAAAACCCGAAACGTGTTTATGGTAGCAAAGGTGTTTTGCCATCTACGCGTATGGGGAATATGGCAGGGTATCGTACAGCATGGATTGAAGCCGCTGAATATAAACGTCAATGGGATAAATACGACAGTGATTATGACGCGGGTAAGAACCCAGAAGTACCACATCGTGACATTAAGCTAGATACCCTAGCTGGTGTACTTGAGGGCGACATACTCATTCATAACCATTGCTATAAAGCAGAAGAAATGGCCATGATGATTGACCTTGGCAAAGAATTTGGCTATCACTCAGGTACTTTCCATCACGGTGTCGAAGCATACAAAATAGCTGATTTACTCGCTGAAAACGGTAACTGTGCAGCACTTTGGCCAGATTGGTGGGGTTTTAAGATGGAAGCCTATGACATGGTTCAGGAGAACGTGGCAATTGTCGATGCAGTTAAAAACTCATGTGCTGTTGTTCATTCAGACTCGGATACAACCATTCAACGTCTAAACCAAGAAGCTGGTAAAGTTATGTATCGCGCAAACGATGTTGGTTATGACATCTCTGAACAACATGCAATTAAGTGGATCACCTCAAATGCGGCTAAATCGCTGGGTATCGATGATAAAACAGGATCACTTGAATCTGGTAAACAAGCTGATGTTGTTATCTGGAATCAAAACCCATTTAGTGTGTATGCAAAAGCTGAGCAAGTATTTATCGATGGTGCCAAAGTTTATGATCGTAACGATGATAAATACCAAGCACAAAGTGATTTCATGCTAGGTCAAAAATAGGAGTAACATTGATGACAAAATTAACTAAATCATTAAAGCTGTCACTTGTTGCTGCTGGCTTATTTTCTGCGACAGCAAGTGCTGCATCTGTGGCAATTGTAAATGCAACATTACACACTTCAACAGAGCAAGGTGTGCTAGAAGGCGCAAGCGTTGTTATTGAAGGTGACAAAATTGTTGCAATTAACCCGATATCTATCAACGCAGATACAACTATTGACGCAAAAGGCCAAATCGTAACTGCTGGGTTTATCGGCACAATGAACCAACTTGGCTTAGTTGAGGTGGGTGCTGTTGCAGGCTCACGTGACGGAAGCGATGATAAAGCAACTATCGATTTTGACCCAAGTCTTGCGTTTAACCCACGTAGCAGCTTAATTCCTTATGCCCGCAAAGGTGGCATAACTCAAGATGTAATTGTCCCTAATGGCGGTGAAAGTATCTTTGCTGGCCTTGCATCTGTGGTTGATTTATCGGGTAGTTTTGAAAGTGTTAATAAAAAGCAAGTTGCACTTGTTGTTCACCTAGGTGAAAAGAGCAAGGGCTCTCGTGCAATGTCAATGAAAACACTTATCGATAAGCTTGAAGGTGAAAAGTCAGCTAAAAAAGATGACAAAAAAGAGCCTTCAACAGAGCAAAAAGTGCTAGCAGCAGTGCTTGCTGGTGACATGCCGCTGATTGCCAGTGTTCAACGCGCGTCAGATATTTATTCACTTGTTAAGCTAAAAGAAACCTATGGTATTAATTTAGTGATTCATGGCGGTGATGATGCTGTTGTGGTTGCGGATACGCTAGCAAAAGCTAATGTGCCCGTGATCATCAGTTCAATGGCTAACTTACCAGGGAGCTTTGACTCATTACATGCAAACCTTGCTAATGCAGGTAAGCTTGAAAAAGCCGGTGTCAAAGTGATTATTGGTGTTGCCGGTGACTCAAGCCACAATGTATACCAATTACGTTTTGATGCAGGTAACGCTGTATCTTACGGTATGACTCAACAGGGTGCTTTGAGTGCAGTAACGAGTAATATTGCCGATGTATTTGGGCTGAATTCCGGTGTTATTGCAACAGGTAAACGTGCCAACCTCGTTATGTGGTCTGCCGATCCTTTTGAGCTTAACTCACACGTGAGCAAAATGTGGATCAATGGTGAAGAGGTTTCTACCGAAGCGCGTCAAGATAAACTACGTGAGCGTTACACAACAGATTCAGCTATGCCTCGAGCTTATACAAAATAAGCGCATTAGCTAACAAACTAAAAAGGCCGCAATGCGGCCTTTTTCATATCAGTTAAAGGCGCTTATCAAGCGCCTTATAACAGATTAAAACTAAACTAACTTAGCTAAAATATCATTAAATGTCGTGCTTGGACGCATTGCTTTGAATGCCGCATCGTCATTTGGCTGATAATAACCACCCACATTCATCGCAGGGCCTTGCGCATCGTTTAATTCTTTAACGATTTGGTCTTTTTGAGACTCAAGATCAGCAGCGATTTGTGTGAACTGTGATTTTAATTCTGCGTCATCATCTTGTGCAGCAAGTTCTTGTGCCCAGAATAATGATAGGAAGAAGTGTGAACCACGGTTATCAATCTCTTTCACTTTACGCGAAGGTGATTTGTTTTCAGCAAGGAAAGTACCTGTTGCTTTGTCTAGCGTATCAGCAAGAACTTGTGCTTTCTTGTTACCAGTATTAACCGCTAGGTGCTCTAAAGAAGCAGCAAGTGCTAAGAATTCACCTAATGAATCCCAACGTAAGTGGTTTTCTTTTTCGAATTGTTGAACGTGCTTAGGCGCTGAACCACCTGCACCCGTTTCGAATAAACCACCACCATTCATAAGAGGTACGATAGACAGCATTTTCGCACTGGTACCAAGCTCAAGAATTGGGAACAAGTCAGTTAGGTAATCACGTAAAACGTTACCCGTAACAGAAATTGTGTCTTTACCTTCTTTGATGCGCTCTAATGAGAATTGAGTTGCTTCTAGTGGCGCAAGAATACGAATGTCTAGACCATCAGTATCATGGTTTGGTAAATATGCATTCACTTTTTTGATTAACTGTGCATCGTGTGCGCGGTTTTCGTCTAACCAGAAAACTGCTGGCGTGCCTGTTGCACGAGCACGGTTAACTGCAAGCTTAACCCAATCTTGAATTGGTGCATCTTTCACCTGACACATACGCCAGATATCGCCTTGCTCAACAGCGTGTTCAAGTAACGTGTTGCCATTTGTGTCAACAACACGAATAGTACCGGCGTCAGCTACTTCAAACGTTTTATCATGTGAACCGTACTCTTCTGCTTTTTGAGCCATTAAGCCAACATTAGGCACGCTACCCATTGTTGTTGGATCGAATGCACCGTGTTCTTTACAGAAGTCGATAGTTGCTTGGTAAACACCTGAGTAACAACGATCTGGAATGACAAAGCTCGTGTCTTGTAATTTGCCTTCGCTGTTCCACATTTGACCGCTTGAACGAATTGCAGCAGGCATTGACGCATCGATGATCACATCACTTGGAACATGAAGGTTAGTGATACCACGGTCAGAGTCAACCATCGCAATAGCTGGGTTGTTGTCATAAACTGCTTGGATATCAGCTTCGATTTCTGCTTTTTTAGCAGCATCTAAACTTTCAATTTTAGAGAAAACATCGCCAAAACCGTTGTTTACGTCAACATCTAGCTCTTTGAAAAGATCAGCGTGTTTTGTAAATACGTCTTTAAAGAATACTTTAACAGCGTGACCGAAGATGATTGGATCAGACACTTTCATCATCGTTGCTTTCATGTGTAATGAGAACAACACGCCTTTGTCTTTTGCTGCTTGAATTTCTTTTGCAAGGAAAGCTTGAAGCTTAGCAGCACTCATGCGAGAAGCGTCAATTACTTCACCCGCGAGTAATGGTGTGCTTGCTTTAAGAACGGTGATATCACCATTTTCAGCAACATGCTCAATACGTACATCAGTTGCTTCTGCTACCGTTACTGATTGCTCAGAACCAAAGAAGTCACCGTCTTCCATGCTTGCAACGTAAGATTGAGAGTCTTTGCTCCATGCACCCATTGAGTGTGGATTATTGCGAGCATACTCTTTCACTGAGCTTGGTGCGCGGCGATCAGAGTTACCTTCACGAAGTACAGGGTTTACAGCACTGCCTTTAATTTTGTCGTAAGTTGCTTTAACTTTTTTCTCTTCGTCTGTTTTTGGCTCAGAAGGATAGTCAGGCAGGGCATAGCCTTTTTCTTGTAGCTCTTTGATTACGGCACGTAGTTGTGGAATTGACGCGCTGATATTTGGCAGCTTGATAATGTTTGCTTCAGGTGTTTTAGCCATTTCACCTAATTCAGCTAGGGCATCATTAATGCGTTGCTCTTCCGTTAGGTATTCTGGGAAGCTAGCAATTACACGGCCCGCTAATGAAATATCACGCGTCTCAACTTCAACACCAGCTGCGTTAGTGTAAGCTTGGATAATGGGTAACAATGAATATGTTGCCAATGCTGGCGCTTCATCTGTTTTAGTATAGATAATTTTTGATGTCATCATCATTCCTAGATAGTTGGCGTAATGGTTGGTTAAGCTGTGGACAGCCCCCCTTAATTAGCCATATTCAACAATGCAAATTTACTGCTATGAAATAGCAATCAGTCTGTTAGGTGTTACTACTTAATATTGGCTATCAAAATAGTCACAACTGACAGACTGTAAGATTTTTTAGCTTAATAGCTGACAAATAAAATTAGCCATTAGCCTTAGTCAAAATTGACTAAATCGCTAAATTTAAGCAACAAGAGTGTAACAAGCTTGACTCTAAAGGGCTAATAACAATTCAACAATTTTGTCGTCAAATAGCTATTAATGAAAGTAGAAGTGGGGTTGAAAAATAGATTTTCAAGGTCATATCAGAAACATTAGGGGAGGGAAGTAAGCGAGGATCTTAACAAGGTCGCTCGCTTGGTACTCGAACAGGTTTTACCTAAGATAGCTCATCGTTAGGGGCAATATTCGTTGCGTGTAACCCTTTTGGACCTTGTTGCAATTCGAATGTTACATCTTGACCAGCTTTAAGTGTTTTATAACCGTCCATTACAATCGTTGAGTAATGAGCGAATATATCAGTCTCGCTGCCGTCTTCTACGATGAAGCCAAAACCTTTGGCATTGTTGAACCATTTGACTTTTCCACAAGCCATACTTCTACATCCTTCTATAAGTTGACTAATTTAGTTATTCTAAACCGTGTAATTTGCTAGACTGACTAAGGTTTAATCAATCTATCTTTGACTGTAGTTTATTTAGTCAATCAGTCAAGTGTTTTGAACTATTTTTTAACAATTTATTTATTTTTTTATTCAAGTTTGCTTGAGTTCTAAAGACAAGACTATATTTAATTATGAGTGGCATGAAAGATTCTGGTGTTATTGAAACGGTTCGCGATAGTGAGAAGCAAAAACTGCAACCACCGCGAAAATATAAAGTCATTTTGAATAATGATGATTACACGCCTATGGACTTTGTGATAGAAGTACTAATGACGTTTTTTAATATGGATAGCGAAAGAGCAACAGATGTGATGCTTCAGGTTCATCATAACGGTAAAGCAATTTGCGGTGTTTATAGCGCCGATGTTGCACATACCAAAGCTGAGCAGGTTAATCGTTACGCACGCGATAACGAGCATCCACTGCTATGTAGTTGTGAGCAGGAATAAATACCAAGGTAGGGTGAACATTTAGCCCATCACAACGGTATATAAATATTATCTCAGTAAGGGGTTGCCAATGCTAAACAAAGACTTAGAACTAACCTTAAATGCGGCGTTTCGCGAAGCGAGAACACGTCGCCATGAATTTATGACCGTCGAGCACCTTTTACTTGCACTGCTCGATAACCCTTCTGCTGGAGAAGCGCTCAATGCGTGTGGCGTAGATATGGGCACTTTAAAAGTCGAGTTATCTGAATTTATCGATGAAACGACGCCTGTTATTCCTGATTTAGAAGAAGACCGTGAAACACAACCAACGTTAGGTTTTCAGCGCGTTCTGCAACGTGCTGTATTCCATGTACAATCATCAGGTAAAAATGAAGTTACTGGCGTCAACGTGCTGGTGGCTATCTTTTCTGAGCAAGAAAGCCAAGCCGTCTATTTACTGAAAAAAGCGGATGTAAATCGTCTTGATATAGTCAACTTTATCTCTCATGGTATTTCCAAAGCTGATGATGAAATTGGCGGTGAAGACCATGATGATATCCATGAAGAGGTACAAGAAGTTCAAGGTGAAGAGCCGACTAAGCTCGAGAACTTCACAACAAACCTCAACCAACAAGCGGTTGATGGCAATATTGATCCACTGGTTGGGCGAGACAGTGAAGTTGAGCGTACTGTTCAAGTTTTATGTCGTCGTAAGAAAAATAATCCGCTGCTTGTTGGTGAAGCTGGGGTAGGTAAAACGGCCATTGCTGAAGGTCTTGCTTATCGTATTGTCAACAAAGAAGTGCCTGAAGTAATTGCTGATGCGGTTGTTTATTCACTTGATATGGGTGCATTACTGGCCGGTACAAAATACCGCGGTGATTTTGAGAAACGCTTTAAATCACTGCTCAAAGAGCTGCAAGCAAAACCTGGGTCTATTCTATTTATCGATGAGATTCACACCATCATCGGTGCTGGAGCGGCATCAGGTGGCGTAATGGATGCTTCTAACCTAATTAAACCGCTACTTTCAAGTGGTAAACTGCGATGCATGGGCTCTACCACTTATAACGAGTTTAAAAATATCTTTGAAAAAGATCGTGCACTAGTACGTCGTTTTCAAAAAATTGATGTTCTTGAGCCAAGTGTTTCAGACACCACTAAGATTCTTAATGGTTTGAAAGAGCGTTATGAAGAACATCATGGCATTCGTTATACACAAAAAGCGCTCAAAGCAGCTGCAGAGCTAAGTGCTAAATATATTAATGAACGTCACTTACCAGATAAAGCGATTGATGTTATTGATGAGGCAGGAGCCAATCAGCGCTTACAGCCTATATCAAAACGTAAGAAAACGATTGGCGTATCCGATATTGAACTGATCGTATCGAAAATGGCACGTATTCCACAGCAAAGCGTGTCTTCAAGTGATAAAGAGACGTTGAAAAACCTTGACCGTAACTTAAAAATGTTAGTGTTTGGACAAGACCAGTCAATTGACGCGCTCACCTCTGCTATCCGTTTATCTCGTTCAGGTCTTGCGAATGAAGATAAGCCGGTGGGCTCGTTCTTATTTGCTGGTCCTACGGGGGTTGGTAAAACAGAGGTGACTAAACAACTAGCTAAGTGTATGGGCGTTGAGTTTATTCGCTTTGATATGTCTGAGTATGTTGAGCGTCATGCAGTTAGCCGTTTAATTGGTGCGCCTCCAGGTTATGTCGGTTTTGAGCAGGGTGGTCTATTGACTGAAGCGGTTATCAAAAACCCCCATGCAGTGGTGCTGCTTGATGAAATCGAAAAAGCACACCCTGATATTTACAACATCTTATTACAAGTTATGGACCACGGTACATTAACTGATAATAACGGCCGCAAAGCTGATTTTAGAAATGTTGTATTGGTGATGACCACAAATGCAGGTGTGCAAGAGACAGTGCGTAAATCAATAGGCTTTACTGAGCAAGATCACTCACACGATGCAATGAGTGAAATTAACAAGGTATTCTCACCAGAATTTAGAAACCGTTTAGATAATATTATTTGGTTCAACCATCTTGATAAAGAGGTGATCCTTCAAGTGGTTGATAAGTTTATTGTTGAATTACAAGCACAACTTGATAAGAAATCAGTTAATTTGGAGCTGACTTCTAAGGCACGAGAGCTGTTAGCTGATAAAGGCTACGACAAAGCTATGGGTGCGCGTCCGATGGCTCGCGTTATCCAAGAGGAGCTTAAAAAGCCACTTGCTAATGAAATATTATTTGGGGAGTTATCAGATGGGGGCTCTGTCAAAGTCTCTGTTAAGGATAAGAAAATTCACTTTGAATATGAAACAAGCTTAGAAACAGCCTAAAACAGGCAACAAAAAGCCCAGCAAATGCTGGGCTTTTTGTTTATTAAATGGAATTAAAACTAAGACTAGTTTTAACACCATTTAACAAACGCTTTTAGCTCTTTGTAATAAACACATCTGCTCATTCAAAGCAGCAAAAAGCTAAATCTCTCGTTAACGCACTAGCGAGCACGGAATACGATGCGACCTTTCGATAAATCGTAAGGAGTCATTTCTACGGTTACTTTGTCGCCAGTTAAGATGCGGATATAGTTTTTGCGCATTTTACCAGAGATATGAGCCACAACAACGTGACCATTTTCTAGCTCAACTCGGAACATTGTATTTGGTAAAGTATCAAGGACTGTCCCTTGCATTTCGATTACGTCTTCTTTCGCCATGTTTAGCGTAACACCTCTTTAATAGTTAAACGCTGCAGATTTTGCCGAAAATACAGCAATAAGTAAAGCTACAGGGCTTAATTTTGTAAATTAAATCGCCAACCACTGATCGCCAATGTGCTTTTGTGCTGGCAAAAATTGGGTTTTATATTTCATTTTATTACATTCGTCTATTTGATAACCTAAGTAGACAAATTGTTTTTGTTGTTGCTTTGCAAATTCTATTTGGTGCATGATCATTACACTGCCGAGGCTGTACGATTCGTAGTCAGGGTCAAAAAACGTATAAATAGCAGAGACGGCATTATCCATATTATCAGTAACAGCTACCGCGACAAGTTTGTCGCCATCACGTAGCTCAATAAATGTGATAGGTAACCACTGACAGAATAAAAAACTTTCGTACTGATTTTGTTCTGGTGGGTACATTGAGCCATCTTGATGGCGCTGCGTTATGTACTTGCAGTAAAGAGGGTAATAGTCTGCTCGTTCATACTCACTATAACTCACAGTAAAGACTTTTTTCGCTCTGTTTAGTTTACGCTTTTGTGATTTTGAGGGTTGAAACGATTGTGCTAGCACCCGAATAGAATTACATGCATTACATACTGGGCAGTGCGGTCGATAAATTTGATCGCCACTGCGCCTAAATCCTAGCGCGAGTAGTTGCTCAAACTTCTCAGCGCAGTAATAGCTTGGATCAAGAATAACTAACAGTTGTTCTTGGCGGTTTGGTAAATAACTGCAATCAAATTGCTGGCTCAAACCTAGCCTAGTGGGTAAATGCTCAGTCATAAATATTTATCAACTCTTGCGGTTGCCACATGTGCGATGTTGGTACGTATTGTTGGGCTAGTTTAAGTCTAGTTAAAAATTCAGTCCGCGGGATAACTTTTGCACCTAGCGTTATCAAATAAGGGTTTTCAAGTTGGCAATCAATAAAGTGTGCATTATGTTTTTTTAACCAATTCACAAGCGCCCACATAGCTAACTTCGAACCATTGGATGTATGATGAAACATTGATTCGCCACAAAATATACCGTTTTGCATAATGCCATAAAGGCCAGCGACCAAATGGTTATCTTGCCAAATTTCAAGGCTATGTGCGATACCTTGATGATGCGCTTCGATGTAGGCATGCATCATTTGTTCAGTGATCCACGTACCTTCAGCATCTAAGCGCTGCTCTCGACAGGCATTAATAACATGTGCAAACGCCTGGTTGACCGTGACGCGAACAGGAGTTCGCTTCAAATGTTTTTTCAAACTTCGGCTCACGTGAAATTCGTCCAACTCGATAACACCACGCATGCTAGGCGACCACCACATAATCGGCTCATAATCACTAAACCATGGAAAAACGCCATTTTTGTAAGCATTTTTGATGCGTTCAACGGATAAATCGCCACCAATAGCTAATAAGCCATCTGGCTCGTCAAGCGCAAATTCAGGGTTTGGAAAATCAACACTCTCGGCTGAGAGTTGGTATAGTTGCTTGATCATATTGCGTTATCGTTGTTATTTAGCTTAATTTTAACAAAATCTTAGTTATAAAAAAGGGGCTGTTGATAACAGCCCCTAAATTTATTGTGTTAGATTAAAAAAATTATAGGTTATCTAAGAAACGCTCTGCATCAAGTGCTGCCATACAACCTGTACCTGCCGAAGTGATAGCTTGACGGTAAATGTGATCAGACACATCGCCTGCAGCAAACACCCCTGGTACGCTTGTTTGTGTTGCGTTACCGTTTAAGCCAGATTCAACAACTAAATAGCCGTCTTTCATTTCAAGCTGACCTTCAAACATGTCGGTATTTGGTTTGTGACCGATTGCGATAAACACACCAGCAAGGTCAAGGTTCTCTGTTTCTTGCGAATCTGTAGCTTTGATGCGGATACCTGTCACACCCATTTCATCGCCTAATACTTCGTCTAAAGTACGGTTATAATGTAAAACTACATTACCGTTCTGCGCTTTCTCTTTTAAGCGATCGGATAAGATTTTTTCACTACGGAAGCTGTCACGACGATGAATTACATGAACTTCTTCTGCGATATTAGATAAGTATAACGCCTCTTCAACAGCCGTATTACCACCACCAACAACCGCTACCTTTTGACCGCGATAAAAGAAACCATCACAGGTTGCACACGCTGAAACACCACGGCCTTGAAAGTTCGTTTCAGATTCTAAGCCTAAGTATTTTGCCGAAGCACCTGTTGCAATAATAAGAGCGTCGCACGTATACGTACCAGAGTCACCAGTTAATGTGAAAGGGCGTTTAGATACATCTACTTTGTTAATATGATCAAAAACAATTTCTGTTTCAAAGCGCTCAGCATGTTCTTTCATTCGATCCATTAACGCAGGACCCGTTAGACCATGAGCATCACCCGGCCAGTTTTCAACTTCTGTAGTGGTTGTTAATTGTCCACCTTGTTGAATGCCGGTAATAAGAACCGGATTAAGGTTGGCACGGGCAGCGTAAACAGCTGCGGTGTAACCAGCAGGGCCAGAGCCTAGAATGAGAAGTTTACAATGTTTTGCGTTCGTCATGGTTTTTCCTAAATACGTTTTAATACGATTGTTAATGCGCCCGATTCTAAGAAAAACAAGGCGGATGTAAACAAAAGGGCCGATTATTTTTTTGCAGAAATCGCAAAGCTGTCAAATAATCCTTACTTAAAAAGTATGTATAAGTAAATATACGAGTCAAAACAGCAGTACCTACTTATTAAGTAAATACTCTATTAGTAGAGTTTAAAGCTTGGTTTTGGTTATTAAATAATCACAAAGCAATGTATTGCACCAACAAAGTACGTTTATTCATGACCAAGCAATTTTTTTTTGGTATGTTTTAGCTAATTTTGATATTAGCTTACACACAAGAGCTAAACAACCGAACAGGCAACTATGGTATTTTGGCAGGAAAAGCCCGCATTTGGGCTGACTACAGAAGATATAAAAGTCTTAACCAATGCAAAAGAATATCGCAGTGAGTTATTACGACTAATTCGCACAGCGACAAAAAGAATTTATATTACTGCGTTGTACTTGCAAGATGATGAAGCAGGACGTGAAATACTCAGCGCTTTACATGAAGCATCTTTGGCTAATCCCGCATTAGATATAAAGGTGTTGGTAGATTTTCATCGCGCGCAACGAGGTTTAATAGGCGCTGCAAAATCAGAGGGTAACGCCAGCATGTATTGCGACTTTCTTGAAGAGTTTCAATCTAATGTGCAAGTTTATGGTGTGCCGGTTAAGGCGAAAGAGCTATTTGGCGTACTACATTTAAAAGGTTTTGTTATTGATGACACTTTGCTTTACAGCGGAGCAAGCCTAAACAACGTCTACTTACAACAAGATGATAAATATCGCCTTGACCGTTATTTTCTTGTTAATCAAGCTGGCTTATGTAATTCGGTTATTGATTTTATACATACGTACCTACTGAGCTCTGAAGCTGTCCCGCGTCTCGATCGCCGTCCCTTAACAAAATTTAATGATATAAAAGTAGCGCAAAAGCAGCTCATGCGAGAGCTTAAATCTGCCAGCTATAACAGTGCCAGTGAAGCAAGTTCTGCACAACTGGGGGTTCGGCTATTTTTGGGCCTCGGTCGCCGTAGTAATAAGCTAAACCGTTTAATAAAGTCTTTGTTTGATACCACAGAGCAAGAGTTAGTTCTGTACACACCCTATTTTAATTTTCCTGCGCCGTTACTGCGTTCGTTACGTCGATTATTAAAACAAGGTAAACAAGTGACTATTGTGGTAGGCGATAAAACGGCGAATGATTTTTACCTTCCACCCAGCGAGCCGTTTAGTAAAATTGGGGCATTACCGTATTTATATGAAACGATTTTATATAAGTTTTTAAAATCTCAAAAGCGTCATATTGTCAATGGCAACTTAAATGTCTATCTGTGGAAGCATGAAAGCAACTCTTTTCATTTGAAGGGAATTTGCAGAGATAATCGTACTCATTTATTGAGTGGTCATAATCTAAACCCTCGTGCGTGGGGATTAGATATCGAGAATGGTATTTTAATTGATGATCCTGAGCAACGCATATTGCCACAGATTGAGCAAGAGAAAAAAGCCATTTTAACCCACTGTCGTCGACTGACAGGGCCGCAGGATTTAGAAACAATGGACGATTATCCTTCGCCAGTTAAAAAGTTACTTGGGCAAGCTAAGCGTGTAAAGGTCGACTTTATAATCAAGCGGTTTATTTAATCTCAATAATAAAAAGGTATAAAAAAAGCAGCGAATTCGCTGCTTTTTTTGTGTCAAAATGCTAATTAAGCATTTTCAACCGCTGTACGTGGGTCAACATATTCCATGTTGAATGCTTCAGCTACTTCTTTATAAGTAACTTGGCCTTTGATCACGTTTAAGCCTTTTAAGAAGTGTGCATCGTCAAGAAGCGCTTTCTTGTAGCCTTTGTTAGCAAGGTTGATGATAAATGGTAATGTCGCGTTATTAAGTGCGAACGTAGAAGTACGTGGAACAGCACCTGGCATGTTAGCAACACAGTAGTGAACAACGTCATCAACGATGTATGTAGGATCTGCGTGAGTTGTTGCTTTAGATGTTGCAATACAACCACCTTGGTCGATTGCAACGTCAACGATTGCAGAACCAGGTTTCATTGCTTTAATGTGCTCAGCAGTTACAAGTTTAGGCGCAGCTGCACCTGGGATCAATACGCCACCGATTACAAGGTCAGCTTCTAGTACGTGTTTTTCCAATGCGTCAGCAGTAGAGTAGATCGCTTGTACTTTATTACCAAATTGCGCGTCTAGGGCACGGAGTACATCGATATTACGATCAAGAACGACCACGTTAGCACCTAGGCCAACAGCCATCTGCGCTGCACTACGACCAACCATACCACCGCCGATAACAACAACTTTAGCTGGCTCAACACCTGGTACACCACCAAGTAACATACCACGACCGTGGTTAGATTTCTCTAATGCCTGTGCACCCGCTTGAATAGACATACGACCCGCAACTTCACTCATAGGAGCAAGAAGAGGTAAACCACCACGTGCATCAGTTACTGTTTCGTAAGCGATACACACTGCACCACTTTTAACTAGGTCTTCAGTTTGTGGAAGATCTGGTGCTAGGTGAAGATAAGTAAATAGAATTTGGTCTTCACGTAACATTGCACGCTCAACAGCTTGTGGCTCTTTTACTTTAACGATCATCTCAGCTTTAGCAAAAACGTCTGCTGCTGTAGGAAGAATTTCAGCACCTGCAATAACATAGTCTTCATTAGTGAAGCCAATGCCCATACCTGCATCAGTTTCAACAAACACTTGGTGGCCATGGTTTACTAATTCACGAACACTCGCAGGAACCATACCTACACGGTATTCATGGTTTTTAATTTCTTTAGGTACACCAATAATCATAATTTTTCGCCTTAATAGAACGGGATGAAATTTTCGACTATTATATTCATGACAAGGCAGTGTGTCTCACCTTTTTTTGTGTGTTATCTAGTGATATAATCTAAAATATATTTTTTAATAGTTTAAAACTCTGGTTGGCGCTATGCATCAATTACTCGACAGAATTGACCGTAAAATTTTGATGGAATTGCAGCTTGATGGTCGGATCTCTAACGTAGAGTTAGCAAGGCGTGTAGGGCTAAGTGCCACTCCTTGTTTAGAGCGTGTAAAGAAGCTCGAAAGGGAAGGTTATATAGTAGGTTATAAAGCTGTTGTTGACCCTGCTAAGCTTGGGCAAGGTTTGTCTGTTTATGTTGAAGTGACTATTACTAAAACCTCACCCGATGTATTTGAAGAATTTAATGCTGCTGTAAAAAAACACGATGAAATCATTGAATGCCACTTAGTGTCAGGTAACTTTGACTTTTTATTAAAAACACGTGTTAACGATATGTCAGAGTATCGCAATGTTTTAGGGGATATCTTGTTAAAGCTCCCTAATGTCAGTGAAAGTCGTACCTATGTAGTTATGGAAGAAGTGAAAGGTGAGCAAGGCGTGATTATTCGCCCATATATTGCTTAAGCTGTTAAAATGCAGGTAGAGTAATAAAAACTTGTTCATTATCAGTCCATCAAGGTTAAGATAAAGTGCATAAAACGGCATTTCCTGCTAAGGTATTTCACTGCTAACCGATCAGTTGTAAAGAATAATAAGGAATAGGGAGCTATGCGCCTAAATGGTGTTCAAAGACTGCTAGAAACAGGGCTAATTATTAGTACCTTTGCGGCAGTATTTATTTTATGTGCATTAATTAGTTTTGATCCGGCCGACCCATCATGGTCGCAAACTGGTGAGTTCGTCAATGTAAAAAATATAACAGGTACTGCAGGTGCTTGGGTAGCAGATATATTGCTGCTTACATTTGGCTGGTTAGCTTATCTAGTGCCTGCCGCTATCCAATTGTTCGGCTATTTACTGTTTAAACAACCACATCGTATTTTCCAGCTTGACTACACCACATTGTCGTTAAGAGTTATCGGGTTCGCTTTATTTATAACGTCAGCGACAGCAATCAGTAGTATAAATTTTGATGATATTTATAACTTCTCATCTGGCGGGGTAGTGGGGGATATCATTGCCTCAGCGATGATGCCAACGTTTAATTTTACTGGTACTTCGATTCTTTTACTCTGCTTCTTCTTTGCTGGTTTAACACTTTTAACCGGTGTGTCATGGGTTCAATTTGTTGATTTTGTGGGTAAGTGGGTCATGCAAGCTTTCTATTTCTTGCGTGAACAATTATCTGCGTGGTTACATCGCGAGAAAGAAGCTATCAAGCCTGTAACAGAGACTGAGTCAGATGCTAACTTTGTTGAGCCAGATAACGAGCCGTCAATCAGTTTTAATAAAGAGAGTGAAGCTAAGCAAAAACCATCGAGCGAGACTAAAAAGCCAGATAGCGAGTTTGAGGGGTTCGATGAGCTTGATGATATTTTGGATCAAGAAATAGGTTTTAGTGCACTTGATGATGAGTCCTTCGACACCGTCTCGGCACTGAATGCGCTTGACCAAAGTCCTGTGGTAGATGCTGAACCAGAAAAACCGACTACCACAGTCGTATCACCTGCGCGACCAATGCCCAAGCCAAAGCCCGCGTATCAGCCACCACCAACGGCAAAAGAAAAATTTGAAGCGTTATTAGATGAAGAGCCGCCGACTAATCCTTTACCGTCACTTGATTTATTAGACCGCCCAGATAAAGCGAAGAATCCGTTATCACAAGAAGAGCTTGACGGTATTTCGCGTTTAGTTGAAACCAAACTCCTTGATTTCAATATTCAAGCAGCAGTTGTAGGTGTATACCCAGGCCCTGTTGTTACACGTTTTGAGCTTGATTTAGCGCCGGGTATTAAAGTGGCTAAAATCACTGGCTTAGCAAAAGATTTAGCGCGTTCATTGTCTGCTGTCAGTGTGCGTGTAGTAGAGGTTATTCCAGGTAAAACCTATGTTGGTTTAGAGCTGCCGAACAAACATCGTGAAATAGTGCGTCTAAGCGAAGTTATTAACGCGCCTAAGTTTGAATCAAACCCATCACCACTGACTATGGTGTTAGGTAAAGACATTGCTGGCGAGCCAGTCTGTGCTGATCTTGGCAAAATGCCACATTTACTTGTTGCTGGTACGACAGGTTCAGGTAAGTCAGTGGGCGTTAATGTAATGATATTAAGCTTACTGTACAAATCGGGCCCTGATGATGTACGTATGATCATGATCGACCCGAAAATGCTTGAACTTTCTGTGTACGAAGGCATCCCACATTTATTATGTGAAGTTGTGACCGACATGAAAGAAGCAGCCAATGCATTGCGTTGGTGTGTAGGCGAAATGGAACGCCGTTATAAGCTGATGTCGGCACTTGGGGTGCGTAACTTAAAAGGTTACAACCAGAAGGTACGTGATGCCAAAGAAGCGGGTCATCCAATACTCGATCCTCTTTTTAAAGACACCGATGGCATGGCCGATGGCCCTGAAGAGCTAGATAAACTCCCAAGTATTGTGGTGGTGATTGACGAATTTGCCGACATGATGATGATCGTGGGTAAAAAAGTGGAAGAGCTGATTGCACGTATCGCGCAAAAAGCCCGTGCTGCAGGTATTCACTTAGTACTCGCAACACAGCGACCATCGGTTGACGTTATTACAGGTTTAATTAAAGCGAATATTCCAACCCGTATGGCGTTCCAGGTTTCAAGTAAAATTGACTCGCGTACTATTTTAGATCAGCAAGGCGCTGAAAACTTACTAGGTATGGGTGATATGCTTTACTTACCGCCGGGGACTAGCGTCCCAGTGCGTGTGCATGGTGCATTTGTAGACGACCACGAAGTTCACGCGGTTGTAGATGATTGGAAAAAACGTGGCAAACCAAATTATATAGATGAAATTTTAAGTGGTGATGCCGCAGAGGAAATTTTACTACCAGGAGAAACCAGTGAAGACGGTGATGAAGAGTCAGATCCGCTTTACGATGAAGCAGTATCATTTGTAATTGAAACCGGCAAAGTGTCGGTATCGAGTGTACAGCGTAAACTTCGCGTAGGTTATAACCGCGCAGCACGCTTAGTTGAACAAATGGAAACATCAGGCATTGTTAGCGTACCGGGACACAACGGTGCACGCGAAGTCTTAGTGCCAAATGGTGGAGCAAATTAATGAAAAAATTTAAATACCTAGCCTTAATTATGGGCTGTTTATTAAGCGGCCAAAGTTTTGCAGACGACAGCGAAGCATTGCAACAACAACTGGCTGCGATTAAAAGTTTTAAAGCAGAGTTTTCACAGCAAGTGACCGATTCACAAGGTGAAGCTATCATGCAAGGTGAGGGGAATATTGCCCTTCAGCAGCCTATGATGATCCGCTGGCAACAACAAAGCCCAGACGATACCTTGTTTGTATCAAATGGTGATAAAACGTATTACTTCGACAGCTTTGCTGAACAAGTCACTATTATGAATACTCACAGTTTGATTGATTCAACACCGTTTGTATTGTTGACCTCAAAAGATCCAGAGCAATGGGCTAAATACCAAGTTGTGGCAACGGATGTAGGCTTTAGCGTCACGCCAAACAAAGGCGTTGAGAGCCAAGTTGAAAAGTTAGACATTCGCTTTAATGCTCAAGAGCAGGGCCTTGCATCACTTACAGTACTAGATACCTCAGGTCAGCAGTCTTTATTTACCTTTAAAGACGCTAAAGTAAACGAAGCACTTGCAACTCAGACCTTTGAATTTACCATTCCTGAAGGCGTTGAAGTTGACGACCAAAGCCAAGGTGATTAAGGCTTGAGTAACCTCGGATTTAATTTTGGTCCTGATGTGCGCCCTCTTGCGGCGCGCATGCGACCCGAAACACTGAATGACTACATAGGTCAGCAGCACCTTTTAAGTCCCGATAAACCCCTTTACCAAGCCATTCTTGCAGGTCGATGCCACAGCCTCATTTTGTGGGGACCACCTGGCGTTGGTAAAACCACCTTAGCGCAAATTATTGCGAATCATGCCGATGCAAGCCTTATTCAAATGTCGGCGGTCACAGCAGGTGTAAAAGATATTCGTGAGGCAGTAAGCGAAGCGAAAGCAAATCTTGCAGGGCGAGGGCAACGGACGTTATTGTTTGTAGACGAAGTGCATCGCTTTAATAAATCTCAGCAAGATGCATTCTTACCCCATATCGAAGACGGTACCTTTATTTTTGTAGGCGCAACCACCGAAAACCCATCATTTGCACTTAACAACGCGATACTGTCTCGTGCCCGTGTATATGTATTAAAAGCACTTGAGCAAGCTGATTTATTTACCGTAATCGAGCGCGCTTTACGTGAAGATGTGGAGCTTAGCCAAAAACACATAGAAATTGCTGATAACGCCAAACAAGCGCTTTGCCAAGCAAGTGATGGCGATGCGCGTAAAGTACTTAACTTGTTAGAACAAGCGGTTGATTTAACCACTGAGCAGCAG
The DNA here is from genome assembly GCF_001550155.1 of Pseudoalteromonas arabiensis. Classification (GTDB taxonomy): domain Bacteria; phylum Pseudomonadota; class Gammaproteobacteria; order Enterobacterales; family Alteromonadaceae; genus Pseudoalteromonas; species Pseudoalteromonas arabiensis. Next base: position 413,135 of record NZ_LRUF01000021.1, on the reverse strand, counting down.
AGCAAATACCTTGTTGATCAACATGTTTTAAGCCAAGTACTGCCAACTCATTTAGCCAAGTATGATAAAGGCGGCGATGAGTTTTACGACTTAATTTCCGCGTTTCATAAGTCAGTGCGTGGTAGTTCACCTGATGGTGCCTTATATTGGTATTGCCGTATTTTAGCAGGTGGCGGCGACCCGCTTTATGTAGCTAGGCGGTTATTAGCGATTGCCACAGAAGATATTGGCAATGCCGACCCGCGAGCAATGGAGGTCGCACTCAATGCGTGGGATATTTTTCAACGTGTTGGCCCAAGTGAAGGTGAGCGCGCTATAGCACAAGCCACCATTTATTTAGCCAGTGCGCCGAAAAGTAACGCTGTGTATATGGCGTTTAACCAAGCGCTGCAAGATGCTAAAAATGAGCCGAGTCATCCGGTGCCAGAGCATTTACGTAATGCACCAACTAGCTTAATGAAAGACTTAGGTTATGGCGCTGAATATCGGTATGCACACAATGAAGAAGGTGCCTTTGCAGCGGGCGAAAAGTACTTCCCAGAAGCTATTCATGATCGTCAGTATTACTTCCCAACCGATCGCGGGCTTGAACAAAAAATCAAACAAAAGCTGGACTATTTAACTCAGCGCAACGAGCAAAGTGATATTAAACGTTATGAATAGTTTGAAACTTTACATGATGATTGCAATGGGCGGTGCTTCTGGGGCATGTTTACGCTATTTTCTTAGCGAAACCATGCTAAAACTGCTCGGTAGGGGATTCCCTTTTGGCACGTTGACAGTTAATATTCTTGGTTCATTGTTAATGGGCATTTTATACGGCTTGATTGAAAGAGAAATAATCGCTGTTAGCCCCGCTAAAACCTTAATTGGTATTGGCTTTTTAGGTGCATTGACCACCTTTTCAACATTCTCAATGGATTCGTTGTTGCTATTGCAACAAGGTCACTTTTTTAAAATGGCCCTCAATATCACCTTAAACGTGGTGGTGTGTATATTTATGGCTTGGCTGGGCCTTCAGCTGGTAATGCAAAAAGGTTAAAAATCAAACATGTTAGATTCTAAATATTTACGTCAAGATATCGAACAAGCGGCTGCACGCTTAGCAACTCGTGGATTCGACCTTGATATTGCAGCGGTAACTGCACTTGAAGAAAAGCGCAAAACATTACAAGTAAAAACGCAAGAACTTCAAAGTGAGCGTAACGCAAGTTCCAAAGCTATCGGCCAAGCAAAAGCGAAAGGCGAGCACGAAAAAGCACAACAGCTTCTTGATTCAGTAAGTACTCTTGGTGACCAACTAGACAGCGTTAAAGCAGAGCAAGACGCAGTACTCGAAGAGCTTAAGCAAATTGCACTTGCTATTCCAAACCTACCTGATGAGTCTGTACCCGTTGGTGAAGACGAAGACCAAAACGTTGAAATTTCAACCTGGGGTACGCCTAAGTCATACGACTTTGAAGTAAAAGATCACGTTGATGTTGGTCAAGACGTAAACGGCCTAGATTTTGAAATGGGCGTTAAAATCAGTGGCGCACGCTTTACTGTTATGCGTGGTCAAGTTGCCCGTATGCACCGTGCTCTTACGCAGTTCATGCTGGATACGCACACAGAGCAAAACGGCTACACAGAAATGTATGTGCCTTACCTGGTTAATAGCGCAAGTTTATACGGCACAAGCCAATTACCTAAGTTTGCTGGTGACTTATTCCACACTCTAGGTTTAGTGGATGATGACGGTCAGCAACAACCTGGTTTTAGCTTAATTCCAACTGCGGAAGTACCACTTACAAACAGTGCTCGCGACGAAATTTACGACGAAAGCGACTTACCAATTCGTTTAACAGCGCATACACCTTGTTTCCGTAGTGAAGCAGGTAGCTATGGCCGTGATACACGTGGTCTTATTCGTCAACACCAATTCGACAAAGTTGAATTAGTACAACTAGTAAAACCAGAAGATTCAATGCAAGCGTTAGAAGAGCTTACAGGTCACGCTGAGCAAATCTTACAAGCATTAGAACTTCCTTACCGTAAAGTGATTCTATGTACCGGTGATATGGGCTTTGGCGCAGCAAAAACTTACGATTTAGAAGTTTGGTTACCTGCACAAAACACCTATCGTGAAATCTCATCATGTTCAAACATGGTTGATTTCCAAGCGCGTCGTATGCAAGCGCGTTTCCGTCGTCAAGGCGAGAAAAAGCCAGAACTACTTCATACACTAAATGGTTCAGGTTTAGCGGTTGGTCGTACGCTTGTTGCTATTTTAGAGAATAATCAACAAGCTGATGGTTCTATTGTTGTACCAGAAGTGTTACGCCCATATATGGGTGGCTTAGAAGTGATTGGTAAAGCCTAAGCTTATTAGCTTTAAGCCTTAAAAATAAGAAAGCCGTTGTTTTTATGAATAGCGGCTTTTTTTATAAAAGTAAATAAATTGGTTTTAAAGCTTACAAGTACCTGTAATCTTTTTGCTTTTTTTACAAAAAATAGTCGTATAGGTATATTAAGGAAGTTAAAGGAATTAACTAAGATTGCTAGATAAAACACTACTAGCAAAAATTGTATAGTGATAATGGAATATAATATGGATTTAGCAGCAACATACTCGCAAACAAACTCACTTACGTTCGATATCTTCGAAGAGCACCTCCATAAGGCAATCGACAAACCAACGGTTAATATCGTACGGTATGTGTTGGGCCTTCAAGAAGCGAGGAACTAAGTTAAAAGTTCATAATGGAGCTCATAAAGCCACATGGGCTAAAACAACAGTCAACAGCTTAACAAGAACTATTTATATTGATGTTTACCTTAACTTTAAACAAAATAGTTTACGACAAGGTGATTACCTCAAACTAAAAGAGCTGGCATCCCAGAAAAGTTGATTGATGATGAGTTTAAATTAGTTTCAGCACATGAGTTTGGTCATTCAATCCTTATGCATGTAGGAGGTATTAGCTTATCGTGGGGTCATAAAGGGAGTACTAATATAATTCTTCAAAAGGTTAAGTCGTCTTCTCCTGGTTATCCAAAACAGGGAAAGATAGATCTGATGAAATATTATAATGAAACTAAAAATACAGCTAATTTGAAGGGGTGTGTGTCAGGTAGCAAAGCTGTTGAAATTGACATAAAAAGATTGATTTGGAGTTCTAGTATTTTATGGAAAAATTAAAAATATCAATTTTTTGGTTACTGATAATTTTTGCTTTGGGCTCTTGTTCAAGTATTTATTGGGCGAGTGTTAAAAATTCTACATCTGAAGAGCTTTTGGTTAAAGTAAAGTTTCAAACCAAGTATGGTACTCAGATAATGGACATGCCACTAAAATCAGATGAAGTTAACGTATGGCAATATGAGCAGTCATCCAGTGAGTCCAAGGTAATGGATATAAAGCTGTCTTCTATTGAAATAAGTAATGCTAGTGGTTGTCACTTGGTTTTTAGTAAAGAAGAGGTGAGAAAGAAAGTTGAAAATACAACACGGCAAATTGTAATAACCCCAGATGATTTGCTAAAAGCTTGTGATAAGTGAAGAAATTAGAAGGTACTCGATAACTTTAGGTATACTTTTATGCCACAAGCGAATGCTGCAAAGTTTACTAAAAATTATACACGGTAATCTGAATAGTCTTTAATAAGACAAGCTAAAACCGCAGATTATAAACCTGCGGCTATATCAATCCTTAAAAAATCAAGCTAAACAACTTGATGCTACTCAATCCAAAAATAAGTACAAGTACGGGTAATGTCACTAGGTTTACTAGCATAGAGTTGGTGTAATCTCCCATTACAGTTTTTTGATTGACTAGCCATACCAAATACGTCGTTACAATAGGTAGCAGGAGGCCATTAGCTGCTTGTGCAAAAATAATAACAGCGACAGGGTCAAGACCGAGTGAAGCAACAAATGCACCAAACAGTAAAATAGTAATTGCAACAAGTTTAAAATGCGTGTTACTCATTTGTGTTGACCAGCCAAGCATACCGCACACAGCATAAGCGCCTGCTAGAGGGGCGGTTATAGCACTTGTTAGGCCTGCTGCGCACAAACCAAGTGCAAAGAAGTAGTGAGCCATTGAACCTAATAAAGGTTCGAGTTGTACGGCCATGTTAGCTGCAGATATTTTGCCAGCTTCAGTACCATAAAAAGCCACGGAAGCAGTCGATAAAATTGCTAAGGTGATCACACCACCAAGCGTGATCGATATACCAGTATCAAGGTTTGTTTCTTTTATTACTTTTTGCATGTCATTATTTTTATCATGTTTTTCGGCAAGGACACCTGAGTGCAAAAATAAATTATAGGGCACAATTGTCGTGCCAATTAATGCCAGTACAGTTGTGATTGATTCTTCAGGTAGGCTTGGAATGAAGCCTTTTAAAATCGCCGTTAAAGACGGTGCAGCCATTACTAAAGTTGATATAAACACTATACTCATTAGTACAACGAGAACAATTAATGCGCCTTCTATTACCTTATGTTTACCTGTATATAAAAGTACAGCACTTAGAATTGCTATCAGTGGAGTCCATAATAATGGGCTAACAGAAGGAACAATTTCTTGCAGACCCAAACTTGCACCAGTCAAATTACCCGCTTCATAAGCCGCACTACCAATACCTATGGCACTGATTACTAAAATAGCTGCTAAAGCTTTAAAAACGGGTGTTTGAATCGTTGTTCTTAAAGCTGATGCTAAATCATGCCCAGTTGCCACACCTAAGCGAGCAGCCATAGATTGAAGTAGAATGGTGGCAATAACAGAGAAAAGTAACGTCCATATCAAAGCAAAACCAAAATTAGCACCGGCTACACTTGCTGTGGTGATGGTGCCTGGGCCGATAAAGGCGGCAGTGACAAGAAGTCCTGGTCCTAAGCGCATAAAAAACCTTTTATTATTAGAATGTTGTTTTATTAAGGTGAAAAGTACCAAAAAACACATGTTCAACAGATTGAACCAAAGGGTATAGGGACTAAAGAGCAGGGTAAAGTAAAATAGGTGAACAGTTACAACTTTCTTTTATGGAAATATCACATAACGTAGGTAGATCCATAGTGATTTTAATGTAGTTGAGTGTTGTATTTTTTATCAGTGGTTTAGCAAAATAGAAAACAGCAAACCACGCTTGCTGAGAATACCGACTTTGATATAGGTTCAATTTAAAAATAGTGCTGGCAAGGGTTTTTTACGACACAATACTACCGATCACAGCTCATCTTATTGCTAGAGAAAGATATACTCAGTAACAAACTAATTTCCTATAATGGATCAAACAGTTACAGCTATGAGCTATTCAAGCAGCTACCTGATAAAAACGTATTTACTTTTGTTGCCACTAATAATTGTGATGACTATCAACAACAATTATTTGAGCAACTTGATGCATTAACGATTAATCAAATAGTGCATCAAGGATAGACAATCACCACTAAAAGGTTATTTAACGACTATGAAAAGTTTATACATAACCAAGTAAATTATAGATTGAAATATATTTTATTTATTAAAAAGGTATATTATTCAATGTGTTATTTTGGTTTGCTTTTTGCTTCTATTGTTTAGACTACTTTGAAGGAGCAATAAATGACCGAATTATCGTTAACTGTATATTTTGCGTTCTACGCGTACCTCATAATGCTGCTGATTCAATGGTCGGTGGCAACTGTTTCAAAGGCAAAACGAGCGGGGGCAATCCCTGGCAAGCTTGAACCTGAATTGAGCCATGAGAGTTTCACATTTCGTGCCCATCGCACTTTTATGAATACATTGGAAAATAGCCCCTTATTTGTAGGGACTTTGTTGCTCGCTTTTACACTGAACCTCACTAGTGGCGTCTTTGCTGTTTGTGTTTGGGTATATGTTGTAGCAAGAGTAATACATATGGTGCTTTATTACGCGATAGCCACTGAGAAAAACCCAAGCCCACGTAGCTATTTCTTCTTAATTGGCTTGGTATCTAATATTACAATGCTAGTACTGGTAGGAATACGTCTACTATATTAATAGAGAAGGGCTCCTTAGTAAAAGAGCCCTATTTATGGTCACTCGATGTTAATGAGGGTACTGCTTACCTGCGAGTCATATGTCACAGTGATAACTGCGGTACCTAAATTATTAGCCTTACTCGTTACTCTAAAAGCTGCCTGCTGAGTGCCAGGGTTGATTAGTATAACGAACATCTAAACCTAAACCGCGGAGCGAGAAAATTTAGATGTTCGTATAAAAAACGCTGATATAGCTACTCTACACCAATAAAACCACCGGTTTGATGTGACCAAAGTGCAGCGTAAATACCCCCTTTTTGGATTAGTTCTTCATGAGAGCCTTGTTCAACGACGCCGCCTTCATCAAGTACTATGAGCCTATCCATTTGTGCAATTGTTGATAAACGATGGGCTATGGCAATAACCGTTTTGCCTGTCATTAAGTCATCTAGACTTGTTTGAATAGCAGCTTCTACTTCTGAATCTAAAGCACTGGTTGCTTCATCTAAAATAAGAATAGGGGCATCTTTTAATAATACACGCGCTATGGCGATACGTTGACGCTGCCCTCCTGACAGTTTCACACCGCGTTCACCGACTTGTGCAGCAAAACCTTTATTGCCTTTACTGTCTTCTAAGTCCTCAATAAACTCAATTGCTTTTGCTTGTTTTGCTGCTGCTAGCATTTCTTGTTCAGAGGCATCAGGTCGTCCATAGAGGATATTATCTTTGACTGAACGATGTAATAAGGACGTATCTTGTGTGACCATTGCAATATGTTTGCGTAAGCTTTCTTGAGTTACGTTGGCAATGTTTTTGCCATCTATACTAATGGAGCCGGAATCAACATCATAAAAGCGCAGTAACAGATTGACGAGTGTGGATTTTCCCGCACCAGAGCGGCCAACTAAACCTATTTTTTCGCCAGGCTTGATAGTAAGGTCCAATCCATTGATAACAGGGCCTCTGTGGGTTTCATTTGCTGCTTTTCCATAGTTAAACTGTACGGAATCAAACGTAATCTCACCTTGCGTTACAGCTAAAGTGTCTGCGTTTGGTTTATCATCGACATCAATGGGTGTTGATAGGGTTTTCATACCATCAGCCACTGTACCAATATTCTCAAATAGACTACTGATCTCCCACATAATCCATTGAGCCATGCCATTTAAGCGAAGTGATAAGCTTACGGCAATAGCAATTGCCCCCACTGATATTGCACTAATCGACCATAAGTACAAAGACAAAGCAGCAATACTAAACACAAGAAGGTAGTTTAATGTATTGATAGAAAAATTTAGGCTCGTTACTAAGCGCATTTGTTGATAAACAGGCTGTAAAAAAACATCCATACTATCTTTGGCATATTGTTCTTCGCGTTGTGTGTATGAGAACAATTTGATGGTGGAGATATTCGTATAGCTATCTACCACTCGACCGGTCATTTCCGAACGAGCATCAGCTTGTGAACTCGCGATCTTTTTTAATCGTGGTACAAAGTACATTTGTATAGCGGCGTAGACGAGTAACCACACTAATAACGGGATCATTAGGCGCCAATCTGAGTCTGCAACGAGAAACACCATAGCGCCAAAGTAAACAACAATGTACATCAACACATCGAGTAGCTTCATGACAGATTCACGCGCTGCCAGTGATGTTTGCATCACTTTCGTTGCTATTCGTCCGGCAAACTCATTTTGGTAAAAACCGATACTTTGTCGAAGCAAATAACGGTGTGCTAACCAACGGATCGACATAGGGTAATTACCAAGCAAGGCTTGGTGTAAAATTGCAGAGTGAAAAAAAACGACGATTGGCAAAACAATCAATAATACGACAGCCATTTTTATTAACTCTGACTTTTGTTGGTCAAATAATGTCTCTGGAGTGTATTGGCCTAACCAGTCAACTAGTTGCCCCATGTAGCTAAAGAGCGACACCTCTAAAATAGCCAAAGCTGCAGCACTTAAAGACATCAGTATCAGTGATAACTCCATGCCTCGAGTATAATGACGGCAAAATGCAAATAATGTATTGGGTGGCTGGGAAGGCTGCTCTTTTGGAAATGGATTTATCATCCGTTCAAATAAACGATACATACACGACACTTTTCAAAGTAAGATTGCCTAACTATATCACTGAGCAGAATTTTTAGCAGTTGATTTACCTAAAAAACTATTAAAATACATCATGATTCAAGTGTTTACATATCTTAATTACCATGGAACTATAATAAGAAAAAGGAACTTACCATGAAAAAACGGCTTAGCTTATTTGCACTCATGATCAGCTTACCTATAAGTGCTTATCAAACAGACACTTTCACCTTTAAAGGTAAGAAGACCGCGATAGAAAAACCGCTGACAATTACTTTACCTGATAACTACGAAGAATCTAAAAACTATAATGTTGTTTACGTATTACATGGCTTTAGTGGTAATCACACTGATTGGACAAAGCTCACTAACATTGAACAACTTGCTGACCAATATAATGTTATCGTTGTTAACCCAGATGGTAACTTTGGCTCTTGGTATTTAGATTCTGAGGTCGACAAAACATCGCAATATGAAACATACATTGCTGAAGACGTTGTAGACTATATCGATTCTAATTATTCGACTAACCGGTCTAAAACTGGCCGAGCAATCACAGGGTTATCGATGGGAGGGTTTGGTGCACTGCATATCGCGATAAATCACCCTCATCGGTTTGCAGCTGTATCAGCGATGTCTGCGGGGGTCGATGTAAGACCTTTTAGTGCAGAGTTTGATCTTACCAAGGTGCTTGGCAATTATGCTGAAAATGAAGCAAGGTGGGATAGCATCGCTATCGTTAATAACCTTCATAAAATTGCAGCAGGTAATACAGCATGGAAAAAGAGCGCTGACGATCTTCCCATCATGCTTGATATTGGCGTTGATGATTTCTTTATTGAACAAAACCGAGCCTTGCATCAAGCGATGCTAAATCTGCGTATTCGGCATGATTATATCGAACGCCCAGGCACTCATGATTGGCATTATTGGAGTAAAGTCATTCCTTATCAGTTTTTGTTTTTAACTTCTCATATGGCACCGTAAATAGATGTTTCAACGTTTTCTTATTCTATTAGCAATTGGTTTTTTTGGGTTTATCGGTTGGGTTATTTACCTTGCTAATACAGGTCAGAAATCGGTGTTTTTTGATTTAGTTGCTGCGATACCTTATGGCGATAAGCTTGGGCATTTTTTATTGTTTGGATTGCTCACACTATTTATAAACTTAGCGTTTAAGTTCAAAGCCAGTGTTATTGGGGGCTTTAAAATATATTGGGCTGCTTTAATTGTGTTTACTTTTGTTGTGTTGGAGGAGTTCAGTCAATACTTTATTGCCACGCGTACTTTTGATCTTGTTGATTTACTGGCTGATTTAAGTGGCATTGTATTTTTTTGTATTGTATCTACTTTTTTATCAAAAAAGTTGTACCCAATTACTACTTAATTGCTCAGTTACTTGCTCGGTTTAGGCTATACTCAGTTTATAGTCAGCTTGAAAGTCGCTTATGAAGAAAGAAACGCCTGAATACTTGTCTGGTATTATTGAGCTTTTATTAGATGCTGTTTGTGTAGTAGATGCAAAGGGTTGCTTGCTTTTTACTAACCCTGCCTTTGAAACTATTTTTGGCTATCCCCCTGAAGAAGCCATCGGTAGATATATGTTAGATTTTGTCTACCCAGAAGACAGGACTAAAACTATCAATGCCGTTAATCAAATTGTTATAAATAATCATCCTCCTCGTTTTGAAAATCGATGGGTTAGAAAAGATGGCCGTATTGTACATGTTTTATGGTCAGTTTACTGGTCTGAAGAAAAACAAGTCAGGGTGGCAATAGCTTATGATATTACCGAGCAAAAGAACCTCGAACAAAAACTGATTTATATGGCAGGACATGATCCATTAACAGATTTACCTAATCGCAGCTTTTTGATTTCTGAGCTAGAAGAGTCATTGTCTGTTGCTAATACGATATCGACAATTATTGCTGTCCTCTTTATTGACATAGATGGTTTTAAACAAGTAAATGATTTTCATGGTCATGCAGCGGGCGACAAGCTATTAAAAACAGTTGCGATGCGTCTTCGTCACCAACTTAGAAAAGAAGATAGTGTAGGGCGCTTAGGGGGAGATGAATTTGTTGTTATTTTAAATAGTATTAGTAATAAGCAAGATGTTGTCGAAGTCGTTGATTTATTGCGTGAAGAGATTTGTAAATCTCTTGAATATAATAATGAGTTACTAAGCTACTCGCCAAGTATTGGTGTGGTTTTATTCCCTGAGCATTATGGTGATGCTGAATATTTAATCCAATGTGCTGATAAGGCAATGTATGATGCGAAAAAAGCAGGGGGAAACCAAGCCGTTTTTTATCACAGTGGAATAAAGCTTCCCAATGTAAAGCCAGAGTAGTTTTAAGAGAAAACGACTATTTAGGCTGATAAGTAATCGTATCGGACTCACACTTAAGTTCTGTTCAATGATTGTTTTAACCTGATAATCTGTTTTCTGACTCATAACTATTGTGCGAAAAAAAATAGTAGTTAGCCTTGAATGATTCATTGAAGGAGTGAAACTATGTTTAAGCGTAAAATAATAACAACAAGTGGTGCTTTGTTTAGCTCATCACTGTTATTGGCAACGGCAGTGCATGCCACGACACCTCAATACAAAGGTCAACAAGCTTTGCATGATATTGCAAATGCAGTTTCAAAAACGCGTATAGAGCAAGATATTCAAACCTTGGTTGATTTTGGTACTCGTCACACCTTATCAGAAACGAAATCGAATACGCGCGGTATTGGTGCGGCCAGGCGCTGGATAAAATCTGAGTTTGAGGCCATTTCAAAAGCCTGTGGTAATTGTCTAGAAATCATTGAAGTAAAAGACACTATCTCTGGTGAAAAGCGTATTCCAAACCCAGTAGAAGTTGTCAATATCGTGGCGATTCAGCGCGGCCAAGTTGATGAAAACCGCATGATAATGATGTCGGGAGATATTGATTCAAGGGTCTCTGATGTAATGGACTATACCTCTGATGCACCAGGGGCTAACGATAATGCTTCCGGTGTGGCTGGTGTGCTTGAATCTGCACGTATTTTGTCAAAGTATAAATTTAATGGCTCGATTGTGTATGCTGCGCTGTCTGGTGAAGAACAAGGCTTGTTTGGTGGTAAAATTTTAGCTAAATATGCACAAGAGCATCACTGGCGTGTTCATGGCGTTTTAAATAACGACATGATTGGTAATTCAACCGGCATTAATGGTGTTACAGATAACACAACAGCACGTATCTTCTCAGAAGGTACTCGCGTTATAGAAACAAAAGAACAAGCTAATAAACGCCGCTTTACCGGTGGTGAAGTCGACTCTGCAAGTCGTAACCTTGCACGCTACATTGATACAATTGCGGATAGATATATTGAAAATCTAGATACCATGTTGGTCTATCGACTCGATCGATTTGGTCGAGGAGGGCATCATCGTCCATTCAACGATGTTGGTTTTGCGGCTGTGCGCATTATGGAAACCAATGAAAACTACAATCAACAGCATCAAGACTTACGTACTGAAAATGGCATTACTTACGGTGACACCATCGATCATGTTGATTTTGCCTATGCGGCTAAATTAACCTCGTTAAATGCTGTGACAATGGCTTCAATGGCGTGGGCACCCGCACCGCCAACAGGTGTCAGTATTTCAGGTGCTGTAAAGCCAAGTACAACACTAGCTTGGCATAAAAGTGATGATCCAACAGTGGTTAGCTATAAAATTTATTGGCGTTATACCAGTGAACCACAGTGGCAGTTTAGTCGGGACGTTGGCAAGGTAACCGAAGCCACCCTTAAAAATGTCGTGATCGATAACTACTATTTTGGTGTCGCAGCCGTGAACAAAGACGGAATTGAATCCCCAGTTGTGTTCCCAGGGGACGTTGGCGCATTTGAGTGGCCCAATAAGTAAGTTATTAGGCGTCATAGCGTACATTAATGTGCGCTATGAATGATCCTAATTCGCATTTCGACAAAGCTATTTTGTAAAATTAACTCTCTGTTAGCAGCGTTAAAATGTCTTCGCTTTTCATCCATATCCACAACAAAAAATATGCGCTAGCATAAAGTTAACTTAGCGAGTGGCTTTAGCACATGATTACTTGACCTTTTAAACCATTTTTATAGAGTAGTCTTCACTTATCATTCAAAGTGATCGATTTTTTACTAAATAGAGTTTAATTAGTAACGAGTAATTTCAATAGCTTAATAGAGGAGTTGGCATGCAATATCTACAAGGAATTCTGCAAACAGTAAAGGAATCTAACCCTAACGAACCTGAGTTCTATCAAGCTGTTGAAGAAGTACTATCATCTCTGAAGCGTGTCGTTGATGGACATAATGATTATAAAAAAATGGGCATTATTGAGCGATTAGTTGAACCGGAAAGACAAATCATGTTCAGAGTTCCATGGCTTGATGATAACGGGAATGTGCACGTTAACAGGGGGTATCGTATTGAGTTTAGCTCTACTCTTGGGCCTTTTAAAGGAGGTCTACGTTTTCATCCCAGCGTAAACCTTGGAGTTGTTAAGTTCTTAGGCTTTGAACAGATCCTTAAGAATGCGTTAACGGGTTTACCCTTAGGTGGCGCAAAAGGAGGTGCAGACTTTGACCCGAAAGGGAAAAGTGATAACGAGATTATGCGTTTTTGCCAATCTTTCATGACAGAGCTATATAGGCACATTGGTGCTACAACGGATGTACCAGCGGGTGATATTGGCGTAGGTTCAAGAGAAATAGGCTATTTATTCGGCCAATACAAGCGCATAACTAATCAGTTTCAAGGGGTGCTAACGGGTAAGCCCTTGCTGATGGGGGGCTCTGCATTAAGAGCTGAGGCCACAGGCTATGGCATAGCTTATTTTCTAAGTGCTATGCTTGATGCTAAAAATGACTCTTTACAAGGAAAGCGTTGTCTCGTATCAGGCGCAGGTAATGTCGCACTCCATTTGATGGATAAGCTTAGCCAATGTGACGCTATCGTTTTAACCTGTAGCGATTCAAAAGGGACTTTATACTGCAAAGATGGTTTAGATGTTGAGCTTGTTAAACACTTAAAAACCGAACAAGGGGCTGAGCTTCGAGACTACCTAAACACACACTCTGAAGCTGAGTTCACACCCGTTAATCAGTACCCAAGCAATGGTCATAAAGTATGGCAATATGAAGCTGATATCGCTTTACCCTGTGCAACTCAAAATGAAATTACTAAAAATGATGCGACTTCACTTGTAGAGAATGGCTGTTTAATCGTATGTGAAGGTGCAAATATGCCAAGCACTGCAGAAGCGCTGACTGTTTTTAAAAAGCATAAAGTTTATCTTGGACCTAGCAAAGCTGCGAATGCGGGTGGTGTGGCAACTAGTCAGTTTGAAATGGCACAAAATGCTAGTATGCAAACATGGCGACCAGAGCAAGTCGATGAAAAACTCCAACAAGTTATGAGGACTATCTTCGATACTGTTTCCACTACAGCGAAACAGTACTCTCATGAAGATGATCTAAGCCTTGGCGCTAACATAGCAGGTTTCGAGCGTGTAGCAGAAGCAATGATGAAACAAGGCGTTGTATAGCTGAGATCTGAAAACAACCCCATGCCATTTTACAGAAAACGCATGATATATGGTGGCTTTGAGACTATTTTAGATAAATAAAAGTGCATTTTTAGCTAAAGCTCTATAATGCAGAGCTTTAGCTATCTCTTAATTACGAGAATGTTTTTTCACTGAGCAACTCCTGCATTTGCTCACGCATTTTGAATTTTTGTAGCTTACCTGTGACTGTCATTGGGTATTCATCGACAAAGTGAATGTGCTTTGGTACTTTAAAATAGGCAAGCTTGTCTTTTAAAAATGTGCGAATGGCCTGTTCATCTAGTACTGCATCATCCTGTGGTTGTATCCACGCACACACTTCTTCGCCATATTTTTCATCGCTAATTCCAAAAATTGCGGCATCTTGGATACCTGGGTAGGTGTAAAGTACCTCCTCGATTTCTCGTGGATATATGTTCTCACCGCCACGAATAATCATATCTTTAATGCGACCAACGATAGAAACAAACCCTTCTTCGTCCATTACCCCTAAATCTCCAGAGTGTAACCAGCCGTCCTTATCAATGGTGGCATCCGTTTTCTCTTTATCGTTCCAATAGCAGCGCATGATACCCGCACCGCGGCTACATACTTCGCCAGGGATACCAATCTGTTGAATATCACCCAGTTCATCAATAATTTTCACCTCGGTATGGGCCAGAGCGCGGCCGACAGTACTCACTTGCTTTTCAATTGGTGAGTCAGTTTCAGTCACATTGTTAATCGGGCTACATTCAGTTTGCCCATAACCAATCACGACTTCTGTCATATGCATTAGTGAATGAACTTTGCGCATAACTTGCTCAGGGCATGTCGAACCGGCCATGATGCCCGTTCGTAGGCTAGATAAATCATACTGAGCGAACTCTTTGTGTTCCAATTCTGCTATAAACATAGTCGGTACGCCATGAAGAGCGGTACAACGTTCTTTTTCTACCACTTCAAGGGTTGTTTTAGGATCAAATGAATCACTTGGGAAGACCGCTGTTGCACCTTTACTAATACACACTAAATTACCTAACACCATACCAAAACAATGGTACAGAGGCACAGGAATACAGAGTTTATCCTGATATGTCAGTTTCATAGCCTCAGCCATCAAAAAGCCATTATTGAGAATGTTTTTATGCGATAAGGTCGCGCCTTTTGGGTTGCCTGTGGTGCCTGATGTAAATTGAATATTGATATCTTGCTCGCAATTCAACGTAGCTGCAATCGCATCGAGTTCGAGTTTATGAGCATCTGTAGCGCGTTGCATTATATCATCAAAACTGAACATTCCTGGAGCTGGCTTATCACCAATACGGATGATGTTTTTTAAATGTGGAAGGGCGTTTAGGTTTAACTCACCTGCATGTGAGTTTTTTAACTCAGGGGCAAGTTCGTTAAGCATGCTTATATAATTACTCGCTTTAAATTCACTCGCGGTAATAAGTGTTGAGCACTCAACGCTGTTAAGGGCATATTTTAATTCACTGGGGCGATATGCTGGGTTAATACATACCATAATGGCACCAATTTTTGCGGTAGCGAATTGCGTTAAACACCATTCAATATTATTAGGGGACCAGATACCAACACGGTCTCCTGGTTTAACGCCAAGCGAGAGTAGCCCCATAGCGAGTTGATTAATTCGATGTTGGTATTCTTTGTATGTCAGACGAATGTTTTGATGATTAACAACAATAGCAGGATGTTCTGGGTTATTGTCGACAATAGCGTCAAGATACTGACCTATTGTTTTATCAATTAAGGGAACATCAGTAGCGCCTTGGAAATAGCTTTGTGTTAATGGAAGACTGTTACCATGTATATTGTTTGCTTGCATTGTGTTCTCCGTGTCCTATTGAATGTTGTCGTGGACTTGATGCGAAAATAGCTAAATCAATTTATTGAATATTCGCATAGCATTAGCTTACATGTTTAACTAAGCATAGATTGTCGACAAATGAAAGCGATATAAGACTAATGTACAGAGTGTAGCTCTAAGTTGGGAGGAAAGGATGGTCTTTTTACAGGCACAAAAAAACGTGCATAAGCACGTTTTTCAAGTATTGATAAATGGTTAGGCTTCATCTCGCTTGTAGGTTTTACGCATCAAATAAACGTAGGCATTAATAAAGGCATTTTCTTGAAACTTTTTAAGACCTGTATCTTCAAACGCGATAGGTAGAGGGTTACGTTTTAACTGTTCTTTTATTGTCGTTGCGCTTAATACTTCTACGTCTAGTTCTTCAATCAGTTGGATAGCCGTTTCCATCTTAAAACCTTTTGCACTGCCAGCAAACTTACCTTTCGGCTGACGTTCTTTAATTGCTACAGAATCAATTTGATAGTCTTGCATTAATTTTCTGAAATCAAATTGAAATTTACGCATCACTTCCGTGTCGTTACCGTTCGCTAAGGTAAAGCGAGTTTGTCTTATATCACGGATATCAAACACATCGTTATCTTTCGTTAAAATACACAGCAGCACGTCGCTACCGGTAATTTCTACACCGCATGTTCTCATGGTCATTCTCTAAATAACTTAATTTTCGCAATTATAGCAAGTAACGACCTGAAAAACAGTTGCTTTAAAAATGAATTTTAATAGCAATCGCACTATGATCACTGACGCTTATGTCTTCAAGTGTTTCGGCAGGATTTAAATGTTCTTCAAAGCTCGAATAGGAGACTGAACTCACTTTTGACATTGCACATTCAGGATTAAAATGTGCAGAAACAAGGATATAATCAAGTACGCTGCCACGGCGATGGTAATAATGACTGAAGGGCTTAGTATAGCCTGCTTTATTTTCATCACTAAATAGATATGCATCTGTTAATCCTACCACAGGTTCATTTTGCTCGATGCATGGTTCACAGCGTGTCGGATGAAAACCTTGTGTCATAAATGATAATGTCGGGCTAGTAAGTACATCGTTAAAATCACCCATCACAATAGTTGCACATTGTTTTTCACGCTGTGTCTTTAAAGCATCGTAATAAACAATTGAGGCCTCGAGGGAACGTGATATTTGCGATTGCATAGTCCCCACAGTTTGATGTAGCAATTGAAGTAATGGATCTTCAAGGTTATGAATATTTAAAATATGCGCCATTGATTGCACGCGTTGTGATTTAAAGTGAACCACATAACAGCAGATATCCCCAAAGAAGGGGATTGAGATTAAGCATTTAATAGGGGTTCTATTGAACTTGAACTCATTTTGGTTATTCAGGTATTCAAGCAGTTCAGGGCATGGTGTCAGTGGTTCACAGCTTTTTAAAGGGTACTTACTGGCTAAAGCGACAATGGGATTGAAAAGTACCTGTGGATACAGCGCATCGTGACTTGGCGTGTCAACTATTTCAAAGTAGTCGTAACCTGCTTCTTTACATTGTACTTCCAATGCTTGATAGCTAAACACTTCTTGAAAAGCGACTATATCGGCTTGGGTTTGGTTTAGAAACTGGGCGATAAATTGCTGCTTTTGGCGCCACTGGGTTTTATTATAATGTTCATGTTGCTGATAAAAAGAATAGGGTGGTGCTGTATAATTTAGCAAATTAAATGTTGCAAATTTAACTGTGTGAGGTTTTGACATCATATTTACCCAAAAAGTTATCTTCACTAAGTATGAAATGGGATAAGTAATTGTCAATTTAGTCTTCTAACTACTTGTATTTGAATTCAGTAGCGGCGACAATGGTCGTTCATGTTTGCGAAGACTCAGTGAATATGAGCCTAAATAGGCACTAAAATGGCAATGCTTATTCGTAAAAGCGTTGCAGAGTTTACAAATTAATTTTTTAAAAAATACATGTGATGCATTGTAGGCATCACCACTGTAGTAAGGATTTATAATGCCAGTTATTACCCTCCCTGACGGCAGTCAGCGTAGTTTTGAAAACCCAGTAAGTACCTATGATGTAGCAAGTGATATCGGTCCTGGCCTTGCCAAGGCAACTATTGCCGGCCGTGTGAATGGCTCGCGTGTTGATGCATGTGATTTAATTACCGATGACGCACGTTTAGAAATTATCACAGCAAAAGACGACGATGGTTTAGAGATCATCCGTCACTCATGTGCGCACCTTATTGGTCATGCAGTTAAGCAACTTTTCCCTGAAGCGAAAATGGCAATCGGTCCGACCATCGATAACGGTTTCTATTACGATATCGATATGGAGCATTCTTTAAGCCAAGACGATTTAGATGCAATTGAAAAGCGTATGCTTGAGCTTGCTAAAACAAACTACGATGTGGTTAAAAAGACCGTCAGCTGGCAAGAAGCGCGTGATACTTTTGAAGCACGCGGTGAAACATATAAAATGGAAATCTTAGACGAGAATATTGCAAAAGATGACCGTCCAGGCTTATACCATCACGAAGAATATGTTGACATGTGTCGTGGCCCACATGTACCAAATATGAAATTCTGCCAACACTTCAAAATTATGAAAGTGGCGGGTGCATATTGGCGTGGTGATTCAGAAAATAAAATGCTACAGCGTATTTATGGCACAGCATGGGCAGATAAAAAGCAACTTAAAGCGTATTTAAAACGTTTAGAAGAAGCTGAAAAACGTGACCATCGCCGTATTGGTAAAGCACTTGACCTTTGGCACTGGCAAGAAGAAGCACCAGGCATGGTGTTTTGGCATAATGACGGCTGGAGCATTTACCGTGAACTAGAAGACTTTGTTCGTGAAAAACTACGTGAGTATGATTACGAAGAAGTGAAAGGCCCACTAATGATGGATCGTGGTTTATGGGAAAAATCAGGTCACTGGGATAAATATTCAGATGCCATGTTCACAACTGAATCAGAAAAGCGCGAATATGCAATTAAACCAATGAACTGCCCAGGTCACGTGCAAATCTTTAATCAAGGTTTAAAATCATACCGTGATCTTCCATTGCGTATGGCTGAGTTTGGGTGTTGTCACCGAAACGAACCATCAGGTGCATTGCACGGCTTAATGCGTGTACGTGGCTTTACTCAAGATGATGCGCATATCTTCTGTACAGAAGAGCAAATCATGGATGAAGTATCGTCATGTATCAAAATGGTTTACGATACATACGAAACGTTTGGCTTTGAAAAGATTGTTGTAAAACTATCAACTCGTCCAGAAAAGCGTATCGGCGAAGACGAAATGTGGGATAAAGCTGAGCTTGCACTGGCTGAAGCGCTGAAAGCAAATGACATTGAATTTGATTACCTACCAGGTGAAGGTGCATTTTATGGTCCTAAAATTGAGTTTACACTCTATGACTGTTTAGATCGTGCATGGCAATGTGGTACTGTACAGCTAGATTTTGCATTACCGGGTCGTTTAGGTGCGACATACGTTGCAGAAAATAATGAACGTCGTACACCAGTGATGATTCATCGTGCTATATTAGGTTCAATCGAGCGTTTCATTGGTATTTTAACCGAAGAATACGCTGGCTTGTTTCCAACATGGCTTGCGCCTAAGCAAGTTGTGATTATGAATATCACCGATAAACAAGCTGATTATGTGCAAGAAATTGTACAAAAATTAAATAAACTTGGAATTAGAGCCGCTGCTGACTTGAGAAATGAGAAGATTGGCTTTAAAATCCGTGAACATACGTTAAAACGTATTCCATATTTACTTGTTGTTGGCGACAAAGAAGTTGAACAACAAGAAGTGGCAGTACGCACTCGCACAGGTGAAGACCTAGGCAAATTTAATGTTGATGATTTTGTAGCTAAAATTAGTGATGAAATAAAAAATCGACAGTAAATCATGAGCGTGTAGGGCATAACAAACAGCTAACTACACGCTTTTTATTTTATATTCTTGGAGGATCGTACCATTAGAGGCGGCAAGAAAGGGCAACAAACAGCTCAAAAAAATCGTATCAACGAAGATATTACAGCTAAAGAAGTTCGTTTAATTGACATTGACGGCGAGCAAGCTGGCATCGTGTCATTAAAAGAAGCGCAAGCTATGGCTGATGATGCGGGTGTAGATCTTGTAGAAATCAGTCCTAATGCAGAGCCACCTGTATGTAAGGTTATGGACTACGGTAAGTTCATCTTTGAAAAAAGCAAAGAACTAAAAGAACAAAAGAAAAAGCAAAAGCAGATCCAGGTTAAAGAAATCAAATTCCGTCCAGGTACGGATGAAGGTGATTACCAGGTTAAGCTTCGCAACTTGCGTAAGTTCTTAGAAGCGGGTGATAAAGCTAAAATTACTATTCGCTTCCGTGGCCGTGAAATGGCTCACCAAGAAATTGGTATTGAATTATTAAATCGTGTTAAAGCTGATTTGGAAGATGTTTCACAAGTTGAATCTTTCCCTAATCGTGTTGAAGGTCGTCAAATGGTAATGATGATGGCCCCTATTGCTAAAAAGTAATAAACAAGCGATAATACGCACCGAATTTATTTCAGGTCTCCAAGTAGCAGCATGCTGTTCACCTGAAATAACCGGTTTAAAGTAAAATTGCAGTTATATTGACTGGATTTTCACCGGATATTGGCGGTAAGTTTGGCCTTAAAAGTAGAGTTATTTATTTACCTCTCGCCTGCTTGCCTAATCGTAAAGCAATACATTTGGAGTTATTGCAATGGCTTATAAGCTAAAAACTCACAGAGGCGCTGCTAAGCGTTTCAAAAAGACTGCTTCTGGCGGTTTCAAGCGTAAACAAGCGCATCTTCGTCACATTCTGACTAAGAAAACTTCTAAGCGTAAATTACACTTACGTCCTAAGATGATGGTTCATAAGAATGACCATGGTCTAGTTTCACGTATGTTACCATTCGCTTAATAGGAGTCTTCAGAAATGGCAAGAGTTAAACGCGGTGTTATCGCACGTGCACGTCACAAAAAAGTTTTAAAGCAAGCTAAAGGTTACTACGGAGCACGTTCACGTGTTTACCGCGTAGCTTTCCAGGCAGTTACTAAAGCGGGTCAATACGCTTACCGTGACCGTCGTGCTAAGAAACGTACTTTCCGTCAACTTTGGATTGCACGTATCAATGCAGCAGCTCGTCAAAACGGTCTTTCATACAGCCGTTTTATCAATGGTCTTAAAAAGACTTCTGTAGAAATCGATCGTAAGATCCTTGCAGATATCGCAGTTTATGACCAAGTTGCATTTGCAGCACTTGTTGAAAAAGCAAAAGAAGGCCTAGCGGCTTAATTCGCTTTTCATAAAAGTTTTAAAAAGGAGCCTTGTGCTCCTTTTTTTGATCTCAAACTCAAAACATTTCTTTGCTAAATAATTATATACGCATGTCATTAGCTCCATTTTTTTGTTGAATCACCGCAGTTTACGCAATCAACTCAGATTAGTTGTTATAATTTCTTCTAATTAAATAAGTATCGCACCTGAGAGTAATATGTTTGCTGGCTTAATGTTTTTATCTGCTGCTGTGACCATGGACAGTCACTTACCACCCTTAAAACCTTGGCAAGGTGAAAGTGTGACGTTGATGCAAGAAAAAGGTCCATTAACTACAGATTTTGAATTAAGTGGCGGTATGCGTTCGCCAAACTATGAAGATACCATGGCGTTTGTTGATAGGCTTGTTGCAGCCAACCCAACACAGTTTAAAGTACAAACAATCGCAACAAGCAGTGCAGGGCGTAAGATAAAAATGTTAGTTGCGAATGAGCAAGGTTTGTTCGATGCAGCGCAGTTAACGTCTGATGCAAAACCAACAATTTTTATTCAAGCTGGTATTCATAGCGGTGAGATTGATGGCAAAGATGCCATGTTTATGCTGCTGCGTGACATTGCAACAGGCAAGCGCCGTGATATCTTGAGTAAAGTAAATATACTTTTCATTCCTATTTTAAATGTTGATGGACATGAAAGAAGTAGCCAATTTAATCGTATAAATCAGCGTGGCCCCGTTGAAATGGGTTTTAGAACCAATGGTTTAAATTTAAACCTTAATCGTGATTACACTAAGTTAGATACCCCAGAAGTGCGAGGTGTGTTGAAGGTTATTAATACGTTCAAACCCGATCTTTATGTGGATGTACATGTTACCGACGGCGCTGATTATCAATATGATGTGACGTATGGCTATAATCCGGTTTTTTCAAGTGAATCACCCAGTGTTTCAGAAGCACTCGACACAATGTTCAAGCCAGTTATCGACACTAAATTGGCTAAGATGGGTCATATTCCCGGTCCGTTAGTTTTTGTAATGGATAAACGTGATTTTAAAAAAGGATTGGCTGGATGGGTTGCAACACCACGCTATTCGAATGGGTGGGGCGATTTACGTTCTTTACCGAGCATCTTAGTTGAAAACCACTCTTTAAAACCTTATAAACAGCGTGTACTTGGCACTTACGTGTTTTTAGATGGTGCAATTGATGCGCTTGCTAAAAATAATCAAGCGTTACAAGCGGCGGTTAAAAAAGAACGTGAATTTAAACCTACGCAACTGGTAGTTGAGCGCAGCTATGCAACAGAACCTGATACACTGGTATTTAAAGGAATAAAATATACGCGTAGTAAAAGTGAGTTATCAGGGCAAGCGGAAGTAGCTTATCTTGGTGAAGAAGAAAGTTATGATGCATTGCCTATTTACTGGCAAAAAATCGTTAAAAAAACAGTTAATGTGCCTAGCGCCTTTTATATTCCGCCAGCTTATAGTGCAATTATTAGTAAATTAAAACTACATGGTGTTGAAGTATTGCGTGTTAAAGGCACTGGGCCTAAATCTTTAACCCAGGCTACGGTGAAAGACTATACTTTTGCTAAAGTGCCTTTTGAAGGGCGTTTTCGAGTTGAAGCAAGCTTCGATTACAAGAACATCACTGATGTTGATGTAACTGGCTGGTATAAGGTATCAACAAATCAGCCATACTCAGAGCTAGCAACTCATTTGCTGCATCCTGAAGCACCTGATTCATTCTTTGCATGGGGCGAGTTCAATACTATTTTTCAGCGCACTGAGTATATGGAAAACTATGCTTTGATACCTTACGCAAAGCAAATGTTACAAGCGCAACCAGAGCTAGCGCTTGAGTTTGATAAAAAAGTTCGTGAAGATAAAGTCTTTGCTAAAGACCCAGAAGCACGCCTGAACTGGTTATACAAGCGCTCACCTTTTTATGATCAAGCTTATTTGCAGTACCCAATTTTAATGGCGTTTGAAAAACCTTCCATGGAGCAATGAAATGAACGTTATTACAATTCCAGTAACAGGCTTTGCACAAAATTGTCGTGTTGTTATTTGTAGTGAGACCAACAAAGCGGCATTAATTGATCCTGGCGGAGATGCCGATAAACTAAGTGCAACGCTTTGTGAATTAGGATGCGAACTTGAGTCTATTTTTTTGACTCATGGTCACCTTGACCATGTTGGTGCAGCGAAACAACTTGCTGAAAAATTTGCTGTAAAAATCATAGGCCCACACATTGGCGATAAGTTTTGGTTTGATTCATTGCCAATGCAAGCGCAAATGTTTGGTTTTACGCCCATAGCGCCATTTTATCCAGATGCATGGTTAGCTCATGGAGACACAATTCGTATCGGTAATACTTGTCTATCAGTGCGCCACTGCCCTGGTCACACCCCAGGACATGTTGTTTTTTACCATGATGTGTCTGAGCAAATATTTGTTGGTGATGTAATTTTTCAAGGTTCGGTAGGGCGTACTGACTTTCCTAAAGGCGACAGTGCGCAACTTATTGAATCTATTAAATCTGAAATATTGACTCTAGCAGATGAGGTTAGAATTCTCTCTGGGCATGGCCCAAATACAACGGTAGGTCATGAACGAAAAACGAACCCATTCATTAGCGGGCGTTATGGCTAGAATTGCATTTTTTTTGCATAAATAATTGAAAATGAGCAGACTGATTTTTAAATCAGTAGTATAATTTAACCAATAACTTTAAAGAAAAAGAAATAAAATGTCTCTAAACCAAGTAGATCGCCAAATTTTGGCATTGTTACAGCAAGATGCTAGCTTATCAACGGCAGAAATTGCCGATAAAGTTGGTTTATCTCAATCTCCATGTTGGCGTCGTATTGCGAAGCTTGAACAGGATGGCTATATCAAAGGTAAAGTTGCTTTGCTTGACGAGAAAAAGCTTGGCTTCGATATGTTGGTTTACGCCCATGTTCGCTTATCTAACCACGGTAGAACAAACTTGGCTGAATTTGAACGTTTGATCATGAGTTATGATGAAGTTACCGAATGCTACAGTATGGCAGGGACAATGGACTTTATGTTACGTATCATATCAAAAGGGATAGAGGGCTATGAGCAGTTTGTTCGTGATAACCTTTTGAACTTAGAATTCGTTCAAGAAGTACATTCGAATGTTACAATGACATGTGTTAAACGTAGTACATCATTACCACTCTAGTTCTTCCATTTACTACACTGAGTCTTTTTCAATGAACGGCTAGCATTTTACAATGCTAGCCGTTTTGTTGTTAATAATTGTTAACGTAACAAGTTTTTGCTAGAATTCCGCGCCTTGCCAAAACGTATTCACAAGAAAGAGGATCTTAATGTTTAACTTACTCAGCAAAGCACCTAGCTCTGCTAAAAACGATATATTATCAGGCCTGACTGTAGCGTTAGCATTAGTACCAGAAGCAGTTGCATTTGCTTTCGTTGCTAACGTAGAACCATTAGTCGGTTTATATGCTGCATTTATTGTTGGCTTAATAACGGCTATTTTTGGGGGTCGTCCAGGTATGATTTCTGGTGCTACAGGCGCACTGGCTGTTGTGATGGTAAGTTTAGTATTAGATCATGGTGTAGAGTATTTATTTGCCACTGTACTATTAATGGGGATATTGCAGATCTTAGCGGGGGTGTTTAAGCTGGGTAAATTTATCCGCATGGTGCCACATCCTGTGATGTTGGGATTTGTAAACGGCTTGGCAATCGTTATTTTCTTAGCGCAGTTAGGGCAGTTTAAAGTACCAGATGGCATGGGCGGTCAGCAGTGGATGGAAGGACAAGCGCTTTATATCATGCTTGGTTTAGTTGCATTAACTATGGCTATTATTCACTTTTTGCCAAAGCTCACGACAGCAGTACCATCTTCGCTTGTTGCGATTGTGACCGTAACAGGTTTAGTTATTGGTCTAGATTTAGAAGCGCGTACGGTACTTGATTTTCTAAAGGGCATGACAGGTAACGAGCAAGCGACTATTGCAGGTGGCTTACCTGAATTTCATATTCCTATGGTGCCTTTCAATTTAGAAACGCTTAAAATTATTTTCCCTTACGCATTAGTTTTAGCGGCAATTGGCTTAATTGAGTCATTATTAACACTTACTTTAATTGATGAGATCACAGAAACTCGCGGCCATAGTAATAAAGAGTGTATAGGTCAGGGCGCTGCCAATGTGACGTGTGGCTTCTTTGGTGCAATGGGTGGTTGTGCCATGATTGGTCAATCAATGATCAATATAAACTCGGGTGGTCGTTCACGTTTATCTGGCATTAGTGCAGCTTTATTACTTCTTGTTTTTATCGTGTTTGCAGCAAGTTTAATCGAGATGATCCCATTAGCAGCGCTAGTAGGTGTTATGTTTATGGTGGTTTTAGGCACATTTGAGTGGGCAAGTTTCAAAATGATGAAGCGAGTACCTAAGTCAGATGCGTTTGTGATTGTATTAGTGTCAGGTGTAACCGTTGCAACCGACTTGGCAATAGCGGTTTGTGTGGGGGTCATTGTATCTGCACTGGTATTTGCTTGGCAGCATGCGAAGCACATTTACACAAGTAATTATATAGATGAGCAAGGCTCAAAAGTATATGAACTACATGGCCCGTTGTTCTTTGGCTCAGTGAAAAATTTTGCTGAACTATTTGATGTTAAAAATGATCCTCAAGATGTGATCATCGAATTCAAGCATAGCCGTGTTGCTGATCACAGTGCAATTGAAGCCATAGATAGCCTAGCGGACAAATATAAAAAAGCAGGCAAGCAATTACACTTACGCCACTTGAGTCCTGATTGCATTCAACTCCTTCATAAGGCACGTGATATTGTTGAAGTAAATGTGATTGAAGATCCAAATTATAAAGTGGCTTCAGATAAATTAGCTTAAAAATAAAGTAATGATAAAGCGAAGGCTGTCGTAGTCTTCGCTTTTTTAATGCCTGAAGAATGCGGTAAGGCTATAAAAAATCAAGATAGGCGGCAGTGCTTTATTCTCGTGACTATCGGTATAATAAAAATAAGTATATAAGGTAACTCGTTATTTTGAATTGGCAATCTTTAGTTGATAATCGACAACGTTTTTTCTGGGTCCTGCAGATCGCTGGCTGGATTGGCTATGCATTAGTAAATTATATAGGCTCAAAAGTATTTGAAATGCGTGACATATACGTGTTTGTTATCGTTTTGAATGCTTATGCAGGATGCTTAATGACGATACCTTTACGCTATATGTATAGGAAAGTGTGGAACGCGTCACCTTGGGTATTAATGCTCGTTGTTTTTGGCGCGTCTTATCTGACGGGAACGCTTTGGGCAGTAGTACAAAAATTTAACTTATGGGAAATATACCGGCATGGTTATAGGCCAAATGAGTGGTTTTATTACCTTCAACAAGGTTTAGATTCTGTCTATATCATTTTGTGTTGGAGTGGTTTGTACTTTGGAATTAAGTATTACCAGCTTTTACAAAGTGAGCGACAAAAAGCATTAAAAGCAACAACAATGGCCCATGAAGCGCAACTAAAAATGCTTCGTTATCAGTTAAACCCGCATTTTTTATTTAATACGCTTAATGCTATTTCTACATTGATATTAGTTAAAGAGAACAAAGATGCAAATCTAATGGTCTCTAAATTAAGTGACTTTTTACGTTATACGTTAAACACAGATCCAATCAAAAAAGTCCCATTAGAGCAGGAGTTACATGCTTTAATGTTGTACTTAGAAATTGAAAGAGTGCGTTTTGATGAACGTTTGCAGGTAAATGTTGAAGTGAGTGAGCAAGCAAAAGAAGCACTAGTGCCAAGTTTAATACTGCAACCGATTATCGAAAATGCCATTAAGTATGCTATTGCACAACTAAATGAAGGTGGTGTGATTGATATAAAAGCACAAGTTTTCGCAAATGAACTATTATTGGAAGTAGGCGATAATGGTCCTGGTACCGAGCTGATAAATGGCCAACTGGTTAATTCTCAAGGCGTTGGCATAGCAAATACCAAAGACCGACTAAAAACACTTTATGAGAACAATTATTCGTTTGTACTCTCTGACAATACGCCAAGTGGATTAAAGGTAAATCTGCGTGTTCCGTTTGAAAAGGCTGTTAAATAAATGAGCAAAATTAGAACGCTGATTGTTGATGACGAACCATTAGCCAGAAAAGGCTTAGCTGTAAGACTTTCTGAGTTTGACGATTTGGAAGTTATTCGTTTATGTAGCAATGGACAAGAAGCAATTGATGAGTGTGTATCTGGCAACATTCAATTAGTATTTTTGGATATCCAAATGCCAAACATGAATGGGTTTGAAGTAGCGCGAGCATTGAGCGAGAGTGTCAATCCATTACCAGCTATTGTTTTTGTAACGGCATTTGACCAGTTTGCTGTTAAAGCATTCGAAATTCATGCATTGGATTATATTCTTAAACCAGTCGACGACAACAGACTAAAACAGGCGGTAGAGAAAGTGCATACCTATTTAAAGACACAACAAGATAACGCCCATAAGAAGAAACTAGCGAGCTTTGTTGCGGGTATTACAGGTAACAACTGCGAAGAAATTTTAAAGAAATTAGCAACAGGAGATAGCCTAGCAGATAGGCGTTATCCAGAATCACTCGCTGTAAAAGAGCAGGGTGAAATTGTTCGTGTGCCTGTGGTTACAATTCAATGGGTTGATGCGGCAGGTGATTATATGTGTCTACATTGCCAAGACGGACAAACGCATATCTTACGAAAAACGATGAAAGAGCTTGAACAAGAGCTCGACCCGCAATTGTTTGTACGTGTTCATCGTAGTGCTATTGTAAATACTAAACAAATTAGCAAACTTGTTACCCAAGTAAGCGGTGAGTACTTATTAGTGCTTGATAACGGTCAAGAACTAAAAGTGAGCCGTAGTTACCGTGATAAAGTGAAAGCAGCACTGGCCAGCTAGTTAACAATAGACACTAATTAAGTCAAAAAGGCGCATTTAATGCGCCTTTTTAACGAGTAATTGTAATAGTTTAAACTGTTACAATCTTCATTGTGTTTGTCGCACCAATCGTTTCCATCGCATCGCCGTGCGTTAAAATCACGGTGTCGCCAGCCACAAGAGAACCAAGTTCAACCAGCGTGTTTAATGCGTCACGAACCATGCTGTCATCTTCACATTTTGTTGAATCGAAGAATACAGGATAAACACCACGATAAAGAGCTGTTTGCCCCAGTGTGCTTGCATGGCGTGATAGTGAGTAAATTGGCAGACCAGAGCTAATACGCGACATTAACTTAGCTGTGCTGCCTGATTCCGTTAGTGTCACAATCGCTTTTACAGAATCTAAATGATTAGCTGCATACATCGCAGATAAGGCAATTGATTCAGCATTTGATGAAAAACGGCTGTCTAAACGGTGTTTAGAGACATGTGTTTCTTTTTGAGATTCTGCACCTAAACAAACGCGAGCCATAGTAGCTACGGTTTCTTCAGGGTAGTCACCTGCCGCTGTTTCAGCAGATAACATAACTGCATCTGTACCATCTAATACGGCGTTAGCAACGTCCATAACCTCTGCACGGGTTGGCATTGGGTTATCAATCATTGATTCCATCATTTGTGTTGCAGTAACAACAGTACGGTTTAGTGAACGTGCGCGGCTAATAATAAGCTTTTGTTTACCAACTAGGGCGGCATCACCAATTTCAACACCAAGGTCACCACGTGCAACCATAACAGCGTCAGATGCAAGTACGATATCATCAATTGCTTCAACAGTCTCAACCGCTTCTGCACGCTCTATTTTTGCTAGAAGTTGCGCGTTTGAACCAGCCGCTTCTGCTAAAGAGCGAACATAGCGCATGTCATCGCCACTACGTGGGAATGAAACAGCAATATAATCAACACCAATTTCAGTAGCTGTGATTAAATCTTCTTTGTCTTTTTCAGTGAAAGCTGGGGCTGTTAAGCCACCACCTAATCGGTTAATCCCTTTATTATTTGACAGTATACCGCCGACAGTAACAGTCGTGTGAACTAGGGCACCATCAACGCTATCGACAGTTAATTGAATCAAACCGTCATTTAATAGTAGTAAGTCACCAGGTTTAACGTCGTTTGGTAACTCTTTATAGTCGATACCTACCGAGTTTACGTCGCCTTGGCCTTTTTCCATTTTCGCATCAAGGGTAAATTTTGCGCCTACTTCTAGGTTAACTTTACCATCTTTGAAAGTTGATACACGAATCTTAGGGCCTTGTAAGTCAGCGAGAATAGCAACGTGTTTGCTTAAACGCTTAGCAATGCTGCGTACCGCTTCTGCGCGGTCTTTATGATCTTGTGCTACACCATGTGAGAAGTTCAAACGAACAACATTTGCACCTGCACGAATAATTTTTTCTAGGTTGTTATCGCGATCGGTTGCCGGTCCAAGGGTCGCAACAATTTTTGTGCGTCTTAGCATCAAATTCTCCTGTGCGCTTAATTAAATTAAGCAAATTGATGGTTATCTATTAAAAAGTCGTGCAATTAAACCATTTATATTGGCTTATACATCGGCACGATGTAGAACTCATAAGTAAGAATAGTGTTCTTACTTATGAGAATCAGACTATTTGCATAAAATTGTAATATACAAAGTAACAATGACGTTATTATGACACCGGTGTCAGGTAGCGTCAATACACATACCTTTTTAAAGGGTATTATAAAAATCTGGTCCGATGCCTTCGTTATTTTGATATACTGACCATAACGTCGCTTCATGATTTTGATGATTTATATCAACTTAGCTTACAAGCTCGCATTTTTGGGCTGCTTGGGTATAATGCGCGCGTAATTATTTTGATTAACTAACCAATAGTTGTTACCGAGGAGGACACTAAATGCAAGTTGCATTAGTAGGGTTAGGCGTTATGGGTAAAAATCTTGCCCTCAACCTGATTGAAAAAGGGCTGACATTAGTAGCTTATGATAAAAACCCTGATGCGGGTGCTGAGTTACTAAGCTGTGCGAAAACGCTTGGTTTGGCAGACCGTTTACACATAGTGTCTGATTTAAATGATATGGTTAGACGCTTAGAGCCGCCTCGTTCAATCTTACTATTAGTTCCTGCTGGTGAATTGGTTGACAAAGTGTGTACAGAGCTTGCAGAAGCAGGCGTTGACTGTGATGACATTATTGTAGATTGCGGCAACAGTAACTACAAAGATGGTATTAGCCGTAAACTTAAATATCAAAACAAATTTGAATTTGCCACTATGGGTATTTCTGGCGGTGCAGAAGGCGCACGTCATGGTCCTGCTATGATGGCGAGTGGCTCAGAAGGCGGCTGGGAGCGTGTAGAGCCGTGGTTCGAAAAAGTAGCGGCAAGCTACAAAGGTGAATCATGTTTTGCGCGTGTAGGTCAATCTGCAAGTGGTCACTTTGTAAAAATGGTTCACAACGGTATCGAATATGCGTTGATGCAATTAATTGCCGAAATGTACCAATTGCTACGTTTAGGCACCAATCGTTCACCGAAAGAAGTGGCTGATATTTTCAATGACTGGTCAGAAGGGACTTTAAATAGCTACTTACTGTCAATTTCAAGCCATATCTTAAGCCTTGAAACAACAGAAGGTGAGCCGCTAGTCGATTTAATCGATAATAAGGTTGGCGCTAAAGGCACTGGCCTATGGACTGCACAAAATGCGCTAGAACTTGGCATTGCAGTACCATCATTAGTGGCGGCTGTACAAGCTCGTCACTTAACAAATACTTGTGATACACATGCAGCGAAAGAAATGACTTACGCTGCTAAAGCAACTGACTCAGTTGATTTAGATTTGGATGAGTTAAAAGATGCATTCACACTGGCAAGTTTACTTGCTTATCGTCAAGGCTTAGCACTTATCAAAGGTGCATCTCGCGCTCATCAATGGAAAGTTGACCTTTCGAAAACGCTACAAACATGGCGCGCTGGTTGTATCATTCGTGCTGATTACTTAGACAATGTGGCTGAAGGTGTAGAATTTATCGATTCGATGCAGCGTGAATCAGCTGCATTACGCAAAGTAACAGGCGCAGCAGTTGCTTCGGGTCTTGCGTTCCCTGTGTTAACAGCCACACAAACTTACATTGCGACGTTAACAACACCAAGTAATGGTCACCTTGTTCAAGCACAACGTGACTACTTCGGTGAGCATGGTATTAAAACTCACAGTGGTGAGATTTGCCATTTAACAGACTTAGTTGAGATTGACGAAAAAGTTCGTTAATTATCAAAAGTATAAAAAAAGGCACCAGTTGGTGCCTTTTTTGTATTCAATTGTATTGATTATCGGCTCAATTCACCGCGCAAATTGTCTTGCATCAAGTGACGAATTGTTTCTACTTCAAGTTTTTGACTGAATAAGTAGTGTAATTTGGTTAAACACGCCTCTAATGTCATATCGTAGCCACTGATCACACCACAATTTAATAAGGCATTACCCGTTGCATATCCACCCATATTCACTTGGCCTTTTAAACACTGTGTTAAGTTAACAATCACCATACCGCGTTTACTAGCGTCATTAAGAATATTTAAAAACGCAGGATCTTGTGGCGCATTACCGACACCAAAGCTAAGTAAAACAAGTGCTTTGATATCATCGTTAACTAAACTTTTTACCACTTTAGGGCTTATACCTGGGTATAGATAAAGCACACCTATGGGTTGTGGTGTGATATTCGATACCTGTAATTCGTTATCAACGTAAGGGCTGAGCTGCCCTTTGATCAGTTGAATATTAATTCCAGATAATGCTAAAGGTTCAAGGTTAGGTGAAGCAAACGCATCAAAGCCATCGGCATGCGCTTTGGTAGCACGGTTACCACGGAACAGCTGGTTATTAAAAAATAGGCTTACTTCAGCAATCGGATAATTAGCGGCTAAATACATCGCATTTAGTAAGTTCACTTGCCCATCTGAGCGCAGCTGCGACAGTGGAATTTGCGAGCCG
Organism: Pseudoalteromonas arabiensis; assembly: GCF_001550155.1. Classification (GTDB taxonomy): domain Bacteria; phylum Pseudomonadota; class Gammaproteobacteria; order Enterobacterales; family Alteromonadaceae; genus Pseudoalteromonas; species Pseudoalteromonas arabiensis. Next base: position 381,309 of record NZ_LRUF01000021.1, on the reverse strand, counting down.
GTTACAATCACAGGTTTTGTTAGGTTTTCGAACATGAAAGACAAAGCCGAGGCGGTATAGGCCATGGTATCGGTACCATGTAAAACTACAAAGCCATCATAGTCTTGGTATTTACTTTTAATATCGTCAGCAATGAGTTGCCAATGGGCAGGCGACATGTCTGAAGAATCAATGAGTGGGCAATATTCGTGTATATCAAACAAAGGCATTTCATCGCGATTAAACTCTGCATTATTAACCACTGTTTCGGTCAAAAAACCTTCTGCCGGAACATAGCCGCGGCTCGATTTTTTCATCCCGATAGTACCGCCCGTGTAGGCGATATATATACGTTTACGTTTCATAAAAAAAGCCCAGTAAAATAACTGGGCTTAGTATACCTAAAATTGCTTAGCTAAGTAACTTATTGAATTACGTTACATACTAAACAACGTGCATAAACACCTTGTGGATCGTTATAATCTTTTAGGTTATCAATTTCACTACTAACCTGATTAATTAGGCTCTGTAAATTAGCTTGTGTTGCAAGCACTGATCGCGATGAATCAGATTTAGCAAAAAAGCTTTTAACAGCGGCTGTACCAAAGATATCTTGTAGCATTTGCTCTTGAGGGGTAAGCGACTGTTTGATGGTTTTAACATCATAGTGAGTTAGCTTAGCAAGTTCAGCCGCAGCTTTAATAGCATCTTGCTTATCACCTAGTTTATCGACTAAACCTAGCTCTTTTGCTTGGGTCGCAATCCACACACGGCCTTGAGCTATTTCATTCACTTGTTCTGGTGTCATGTTACGTGCTTCTGCCACTACATTTAAGAAGCGCTGATAAGCATCTTCTACACTCAATTGAATGATATCTGCCATTTTCTCATCAAGTGGGCGAGCAATCGAAAAACCAGCAAGATCGGTCGTTGCCACACCATCTGAATAAATACCTAATTCAGCCATGGTATTTTCAAATGTCATGAAGGTACCGAATACACCAATTGAGCCCGTAATAGTACTAGGAGCAGCCCAAATTTCGTTAGCGGCAGATGCAATCCAATAACCACCAGAAGCGGCAACTGAGCTCATTGATGCAATAACGGGTTTGCCAGCAGCTTTAAGTGCTAATACTTCGGCACGAATTACTTCAGATGCGAACATACTACCGCCACCTGAATCAATACGAAGCACAACAGCTTTTACTTTGTCGTCAAGACGCGCTTTACGAAGTAGGGCAGCGGTAGAGTCACCACCAATCTCACCTGCCTTACGTTCACCGTCTACAATGGTTCCTTTAGCAACAACAACAGCTACTTTTTCAGTAATTGGATTATCAAATTCAATAGGTGGCTTCACTAGCGATAAATACTCACGGAAGCTAACCTGTTTAAAGGTTTTGCCTGTTTCTTCAGTACCCACTACATCAATTAATTGTTGACGAATTTGTTGTGACGTTTTCAGTGAGTCAACCCATTGGTTGTTTAGTGCGTATTGACCTGAATTACCATTAACGGCTTGCATTTTAGCAAGGTATACATCCATATCTTCATCGAAATTGCTTTCATCGAATGGACGACTTGCAGCGACGTCTGTTTTGTACTCGTTCCAAAGTGCGGTTAGCCAGACATTATTTGCCTCTTTTGCAGCCTCAGACATGTCGTTGCGGATGAAAGGTTCAACGGCTGACTTATAAGTACCCACGCGGAAAATGTGTTGTGTTACTTTAAGTTTCTCAAGTGCATCTTTGAAATAAAGCGGAAACATGCCGTAGCCTTCAATGCTTACACCGCCATAAGGGTGCATTGACACCTCATTAGCATGAGCTGCAATATAATATTGTGCTTGCGTGTAATAATAGCCCGTTGCGACAACTTGTTTACCCGCTTCTTTAAATGCATCAATCGCCTTTGTTATTTGCTTTAATTTGTTGATATGGGCACTTGGCATTTTTTGTAAGTCAAGCAGCATAACTGAAATACGATCATCTTCAGTTGCCTGATTAATAACTTCAATTACATCATCAAGCAAAATTTCTGATGGTGCTTCTTGGCCCATAGTTGCATCGTTGATAGCTGCTTCAACAGGGTCAACATAGGTTTTTTCCTCAACAATTGGTCCATTTAGGTTTAGGCGTAATACAGTGCCGTCGGCCACTTTTACTTTGTCTTCTTCACTGGAGATAGCAACAATAAATAGTATTACTAGTAGTAAAAATATAATGTTGAGAACCAATCGGCGTGAGAAGTTAATCCCTGCCCAAATGCCTTTAAATATCTTTGCTAGCAAAATAAATCCTTAATTCAGTACAACTTAGTAGTTAACTCATCTTAGCTCAGAATAACCTTAAAATTAACTGTTAAATAGTAACAGAGTGTTTAAATCAACAAATTGCCACAGATTAATTAGATGCTAAAAGTTGATTATTTACAGTTATTACAGCAGAATCTAACTATTACAGAGGTTAGACCAGTTAACGGGGCACACATGTTAGAACAAAAATTACAATTACCGCATACTGAACTTCGTAATCGTTTGGTTATGGGATCAATGCATACAGGGCTTGAAGAAGGCTGGCATAACCGAAAACGCTTACGAGCATTTTACCAAGCAAGGGCGAAGGGGGGCACTGGGTTAATTATTACTGGCGGCTATAGCCCAAATATACGTGGTAAATTAACTCCCTTTGCTTCAACGTTTAGCTCTTATTATGATGTGATTAAACACCGTGCTTATACAGAGGCTGTGCATGAGCAAGGTGGAAAAATCTGCTTGCAGTTACTGCATGCTGGACGATATGCCTATCATCCATTTAATCAAGCGCCAAGTGCAATTAAAGCGCCTATCAATCCTTATAAACCTAAAGCAATGTCATTAGGTTCAATAAAAAAGACCATCAAAGACTTTGCGAACTCTGCAAAGCTTGCTGAAAAAGCGGGTTATGATGGTGTTGAAATCATGGGCTCAGAAGGGTATTTAATCAATGAGTTTATGGCTAATCACACAAATAAACGCACCGATAGCTATGGCGGTAGTTTAGAAAATCGCATGCGTTTAGCTGTTGAGATTGTTAAAGCTGTTAGAGCAAAAGTAAGTAAAAAATTTATTATTATTTTTCGTCTATCAGTTATGGATCTTATTCCAGATGGCTCAACGCCAGATGAAGTAAAGCAACAAGCTATAGCACTTGAAGAGGCTGGAGTAGACATATTTAATACTGGTATTGGCTGGCATGAAGCGCGTGTTCCAACTATTGCCAGCATGGTTCCGCCTGGTGCATTTAAAGAAGCTTCGAAAAGGTTAAAAGACACTGTGTCAGTGCCGGTTGTGGCTGTAAACCGTATTAATACTCCTGAAATCGCCAATAGCATTTTAGAGGCAGGTGAGTCAGATCTTATTTCTATGGCTCGTCCACTTCTGGCTGATCCTGAATTCTTTAACAAATATATTAATAAGCAGTCTGAACAAATTAATATTTGCATTGGTTGTAACCAAGGTTGTTTAGATCATGTCTTTAAAAATAAACGAGCGACATGCTTGGTCAATCCACAAGCGGCGTTTGAATTAGACTATAGTTTAGAAAAAGCATCGTCTTCACGTTTAGTACTTGTTGTGGGAGCAGGGCCGGCTGGTCTTGCTGCAAGTTGCTATCTCGCACAGAAAGGGCACAAGGTAACACTCATCGAGCGCAAAGAGAAAATGGGTGGTCAATTTAATCTGGCAATGCAAATCCCAGGTAAAGAAGACTTTAACCATACACTTAACTACTTCACTAACGAATTAAAGCGTCTTGATGTTGATCTAAAACTAGGTACTGAATTTAAAGACGATATGCTTAATCAATACGATGACGTTGTGTTTGCAACAGGCGTACGTCCACGTGAAGCGAAAATCGAATGTGGCGATGGTAAACGTGTATTCGCTTATGATGAAGTGATTCGAGGTGAAGTAGAGCTTGGTGAAAAAATTGCTATATTGGGGGCTGGCGGCATTGGTTTTGATATGGTGGCATTTTTAAGTGAACACAAAGGTCAAACTATTGAGCAGTTTAAAACTCAGTGGGGAATAGAGTGTGAAGCCAAGCCAGACAAAGATACACGTAAGCTTTATATGCTTAAGCGAAGTGAAGGACGCTTTGGTAGCGACTTAGGTAAAACGACAGGTTGGATACATCGCCAGGTTGCTAAACAACATGGTGTAACACAAATAGCAGAATGTCAGTACTTAAGCTTCGATAAACAGGGGTTGAAGATCACAGTCAAAGGCGAAGAAAAACTGTTAGATGTCGATACGGTCATCGCATGCATCGGTCAAGTGTCTAACAGCGAAACATTTGCAAATGAAAAAGAAAATGCGAAAGTTCACGTTATTGGTGGAGCCAAGTTAGCGGCTGCCATTGATGCTAAGCGTGCAATTTTTGAAGCATTACAGGTAGCTAGAAAAATCTAATTGAAATAAACACAAGCTATATGTGGTCTTAGTCTATACTAATTACTAGTCTTATAACTGAGGCCACAATGTTGAATACTTTAATAAAATCATATGATCAATCCTTAAATAAACTCCGTATTTTTGACGGCGTTCCTGCACTTCTTATCAGATTTATCTTAGCCCCGGTTATGATAATTGCCGGCTTTAATAAGCTTGCTCTGAGTGGTGATGTTACTCATTTTTATCAATACTTTTTAGCATCCGAAGATATCATCGCCTGGTTTGGAAATGAAGAGTGGGGTCTCGGTTTACCTTTTCCTGCATTATTAGCTTTTCTAGCTGCATGGACTGAATTTTTGGGTGGGATACTTTTATTTTTTGGCTTTTTAACTCGACTTGTGGCTATACCACTTATGATTACCATGTTAGTAGCGGCAACGACTGTTCATAGCGAACATGGTTGGTTTGCTGTTACGCCAACAGATGCAAGCACAAGCCCTGCGCGTGTTTTAAGTTGGATAAATATCCCAGGAGCACAAGAAAGCTTAGACAATTCAGCACAAGCCTCAGAAAGATTAACTAAAATGCGCGATTTATTAGAAACACACGGTCATACTGGCTATTTATATGAAACTGGTCGTCCTGTGATTTTAAATAATGGCATGGAGTTTTCAGTAATTTACTTTGTCATGCTTTTGAGCCTGTTCTTTATGGGTGGGGGAAGATACTTGAGTATCGATTACTGGTTGGCTGTAAAGCGAACTAATGACTTTATTGATAACTAGAATAAGTGTTAAGCTTAAATTTTATAGCCCCTATTAATTAGGGGCTTCGTATTATGTATTTACGGATTTGAAATGGATGCTTTAACGCTTTTACAAACTCGACAGTCTGATCCAAGGCTTGTCGCACCTGGCCCTTCACAAGAACAATTATCAATTATCAAACGTGCGGCACTGAAAGTGCCAGATCATGGTTGCATAGCACCGTGGCGATTTATTGTTGCACAAGGCGAGGCATTAAATAAGCTAGGTGAGATTTATCACCAAGCGGCAGTTGCTGAGCAACAAGATGCAAGAATCATTGAACGTGCAAAATCATTACCTTTGCGTGCGCCAATGGTGATAATTGCAATCGCTAATGTAATCGACAATCCAAAAGTACCGCGTATTGAGCAAGTACAAAGTGCAGGATGCAGCGTCCTAGCAATGCAACAAGCTGCTTTTGCACAAGGACTAGGTGGTATTTGGCGAACCGGTTACTTTGCGCAAAGTCCTTTTGTTAAGTCTGCTTTAGGGTGCAAAGAAGAGGATGAAATTGTAGGATTTTTATATCTGGGAACACCAGAAGTGGACTGCAAAAAGCCTGTAAGGCATGAACCATCACGATTTTTTGAAAATTTATAATAATTTTTGAACTTTTTCGTATTTTAATAGTCAGATCTGATTAAGCTTGCTTATGCTACTTTTTTCAAGTTTATCTTTGCTGTAAGAAGCGCTTGGACGCAAAACTAAATAATCTTCTTCGGTATGTTTTTTAATCGGTTGTTTTTTGATAATGTAATGGAAGTCTCAGAAAAATAACGATAAAGAAGACGAGAAAAATGGGAAACTTATTTTTACGTGAAAAAGAAAATTGGTTCGCTTGGTCAGTATGGGGATTATTCGGCGCAATTATTACATTTTTTGTGGCTATGTCGACTAAAGCTCCTCAGTTTCTAGGGTTATCGGCTGTGGGAGTGCTATTTCTACTCACATGGTGGATGCAAAGTACAAAACGCTTTGATTTTGGGCGTGCATTTAAAATATGTTGTTATGTTCTGACATTTACAAGCTTGCCTGCATTTTTACTTGTTATTGTTCCTAGCGACAACTTTAATCGCATCGACGTTGTTGTTCAGGCAACGGCTTTTGCCCTTATAAGCGTGTTTATTTGTTTGATATGCTCATGGATTGCAAGACGTCCTAAGCAATATTATTAACTTTATTGAACTTTATTAAAAATAAACCTTTACAAAAAACTCAGTAAACACTATTATTCGCGCCGTACGGAGAGATGGCAGAGTGGTCGAATGCACCGGTCTTGAAAACCGGCAGGGGTTTGTAGCCCCTCTAGGGTTCAAATCCCTATCTCTCCACCATTATTTAAAAAAACCGCCTTATTGGCGGTTTTTTGCTTTCTGGAGATAAATAATGCCGATAAGCGAACCTTCAAAATTACAACGTATTATTAAACACCTGTTGCTGTGGTCAGTCTTTTCCTATTTTTATCATAGCGGTGTAACTGTACTTGTTGCAATGGCCCATGATGCTAAGCCTGAGCACGGCCTGTTAACTGCGATTGCATATGGCATTGGTTTTAATGCGCTTGTTGCTCATTTGATTGGTAAATATGATAAACATTGGCCAATTATTGCTGCGTCATATATAGCACTTGTGGGTTTACTTGTTGTGCCTTTGGTTCTTACAGGCACGGCAGGGTTGATGAATGTATACTTCATTTCAGTAATGGTTATAACTTTACCAATCGCTACCTTTATCGTTGATAAAATAAAGCAACGAATTAGTTTAAACACTAACCAAACGCAGTAAAACTAGGCGATATTCAGTGTTTTTTTATGTTAGTATGGTTTTGTCTTTTAACTAATAAACGTGAATTTAAACATGTCAGATATTTTTACAACAGATGCTGAAAAAGCAAGTTATGGTATTGGTTTACAAATGGGTGAACAATTAAAAGCGAATCCATTTGAAGGTTTAAACCTTAACTCTGTATTTGAAGGTATGAAAGACGCGTATGCTGGTAGTGATTTCCAAGTTGAAATTCCTGCAATTCAAGCTGCTTTTGAAAAAATCAATGCTGAAATTCAAGCGCGTCGTGAAGAAGAAGCTAAGGTACTAGCTGCTGAAGGTGTTGCTTTCTTAGAAGAAAATGCAAAGCGCCCAGAGATCACTGTAACCGAGTCAGGTTTACAGTATGAGATTCTTACGGCAGGCGAGGGTGAAAAACCAACAGCTGAATCTACTATTCGTGCGCATTACCACGGTACACTAATCAACGGCACAGTATTCGATAGCTCATATGAGCGTGGTCAACCTGCTGAATTCCCAGTAAGTGGCGTTATCAAAGGCTGGACAGAAGCAGTTCAAATGATGGGGACAGGTTCGAAATGGCGCCTATATGTACCACATGAGCTTGCTTACGGTGAGCGTGGTGCTGGTGCAGCAATCGCACCTTTCTCGACGTTAATTTTTGACGTTGAGCTATTAGAAATCATTTAATAGATTTTGAATAGACGTAAAAAAACCTGCTAGATGCAGGTTTTTTTATGTCTGATAAAAATATTAACTATTTGATTCAGCGTATTCTTTACACTTTTCAGTGTCAACGCATTCACCATATAAGTAGAGTGAGTGGTTAGTTAGCTTAATGCCATTTTCTTCAGCAATTTCAACTTGACGACGTTCAATAAGATCATCCTCAAACTCCACAACCTTGCCACACTTTAAGCATACAAGGTGGTCATGGTGCGTACTTCCTGATAGTTCAAATACCGACTTACCACCTTCAAAGTGGTGGCGAGATACGATACCAGCATCATCAAATTGGTTAAGAACACGATAGACAGTTGCAAGACCAATCTCTTCGCCTTTGTCTAATAAAATTTTATAGACATCTTCAGCGCTGATGTGTTGATTGTCTGGAGATTGCAGAATCTCTAAAATTTTAATACGTGGCAGCGTTACTTTTAACCCTGCTTTTTTTAGTTCCAAGTTGTGATCAGTCATTCAATCTGTCTCAATTTATTTAGTTATACTAGGCACCTTAAAAGATGCACACGACACATTAGCAACCATTAGAATAACGCGCATGGCAAACAAGTGCAAAGAACAATTCGCTTAATTGCCGAATATTTAGACAAAAACAAACTGGTTGTGCATCTTTACAGCAGCTAGTAAATGCGAGTGTTACTTGTTATTAATCAGCAAGTTCACTTAAACACATTTCTTCATAAAGTTGAGCACACCATTCTTTAACTCGCTTTTCTGTGAGTTCAGGTTGACGGTCTTCATCAATACCTAGGCCAACAAAGTGGTTATCATCGATGACCGCTTTTGAGGCTTCGAAGTCGTAACCTTCCGTTGACCAATGGCCAACAACGATAGCACCGCGTTCTGTTACGATATCATTGACCATACCCATAGCATCTAAGAAATACTCTGCATAATCTTCTTGGTCACCGCAACCAAATATCGCGACTAATTTCCCTTCGAAGTCGATTTCTTCTAATTCAGGGAAAAAATCATCCCAATCGCACTGCGCTTCACCGTAGTACCATGTAGGGATACCAAATAATAGCAAATCGAATTCAGCAATCTCTTCTTTAGAGCTTTTCGCAATGTCATGAACGGCAACAAGTTTCTTACCTAGCTCTTTTTGGATCATTTTAGCTACGTGTTCAGTATTGCCTGTATCGCTTCCGAAAAAAATACCTACGCTTGACATGGATTTAAAACCTTCTATCTATCAATAGCCAATCTTTCTTGTAAAATTGTTTCAATCAACGCGCTACGGCTAATATTCTGCGCATCTGCCATATCGCTTAATGCTTGATATAACTGTGATGAAACCTTAAATTCTACACGCTTTAAACCACGTGCTTTATCTCGTTTTATTTGATTACGTTTATTCACTTTTAATTGCATATCGCGAGGTAGGGGGTTCGTTTTTGGCCTACCTGGGCGTTTTTCGTATTCAAATAAATCGGGTGTTGTTCTATCTAGTTCTGACTTTGCCATGTCTAGCCAACACCTGCGCCTTGCCAAAAAACTTGAATAAGTCCTTTAGCTATAAACCCAGAGCAACCTAAAAACAGCACTAACCAAACGATGTATCGGCCAAATTTTGGTACATCACCTTTTTTAAGGACGTCTTGAATTGCCATTCCAATAAAAAAGAAAATGCCGGCTAAGCCAAAATACAACCCTAAGGTATCAAATTCGTTAATTAACTGACTGACCATCAACGTATAAACCTTCAAATTAAACGGCGCGTACTATAGCACACAAAATCATAATAATTTAGTGGGCTAGATCAAAAACGTGAATTTTATCTTGCCCTTTTTATTGCTCTAAAAAGTCGCTAATTGCTTTATTTACAGCAAGTGGTTTTTGCGCATGTAACCAATGACCCGCACCGTGAATTACTTTTGCCTTCGCATTTGGAAATAAACTTATAATCATTGGACGATGCTCAGCCAAAATATAGTCGGAATCATTACCTTTCACGAATAAAGTATCACATAAACAAGAATCATTTTCATCAAGTTGCGATAAAATATTTTCGTATTGCTGATATAAAACGTCTAAATTGAATCGCCATTGGTACTGTCCTTGGTCGTTTTTTGCAAAACTTTTTAACAAAAATTGTCGAACACCCATCTCGTCGATATGTTTTGCTAGTAGTTGATCCGCTGCTTTTCTATCTGCAACACTCGATTCAGCCACTTCGTTTAAACCTGCAAAAATAGCACTGTGCCGTGGTTTATTTGCTACAGGGGAAATATCTAATACAACTAACTTATTGACCACATCCTTGTGCTTGAGTGCTAATTGCATTGCTGCTTTGCCGCCCATTGAATGGCCAATAATATGTGCATTTGATATGTTTAAGTGCTTTAGCAAGTTGTAAATATCGTCTGCCATTACTTCATAGTTCATCGTTTCACTATGAAATGACTTACCATGATTTCGTAAGTCAACATTAGTAACGGTGTAATTTTCTGCTAATGCTTTGGCTATAACATTCAAATTCTCTAATGAGCCAAACAAACCATGGATCAATACAACGTCAGGACCTTGGCCCGATTGTTGGTAGTTTAATAGCATTTTAAACTCCTATTTTTAATCGCTGTATTTTGCCTAGCGAAATTACAAATTGCAAAACATAGAGAATTGCTGCGAGCTTAGGTATAATCATTGAGAACTTTTAAAATGTGACCCGTAAAGACAGGAATAACATGAAAAAAATCGACATAGACGACGAGTTATATCAATACATAGCAAGTAACACTCAAAGTATTGGTGAAAGTGCATCAACTATTTTGCGTCGTTTATTAAACCTATCTGATGGTAACACGGTAGCAGAAACAACGAGTGAACATAGTGAACAAGAAACCTCAACCGTTGAACCTGTAAAAGACAACACGACCGATAAAACGCAACAACCTGAGCCAGAAGCAGAAAAAGCGACTCCACCTAAAGCCAGCGCACAAGCTAAAGGGAATGTTTTTAATGTGTTGAATAAAGAAGAGCTTGCAATGCAAAAGGGAGTGGTAGGGCGCTTTTTATTCATTCTAGCTGCCTTGTACCGTTCTCACAAAAACGAATTTGTGAACGTATTAGATATAAAAGGCCGTGACCGCGTTTATTTTGCTACCAGCAAAGAAGCATTACTCGAAAGTGGTAGTAGTATGAATCCGAAAAACATCACTGATACAGAATACTGGGTGATGACGAACTCAAATACAACACGTAAGAAAATGATGCTTCACGAAGTCGCGCTGTGTTTAGGCTACAGCAGTGATGACGCTGAAAAAATCCGTGACTATTTATAACCGATAAGGAAATATTATGGCGATTCACCCGGATGCAGGAAAAACCGCACCACAAGAAAGCTTAGTTAATGTACCTAAACTGGTTTCTGCTTACTATTTAAATGAGCCCGATCTTGAACAAAATCCAGAGCATTGTGTTGCTTTCGGTACGTCAGGACATCGCGGCTGCTCGTACGATGTAAAGTTTAACGAATCGCATATATTAGCTATTACTCAAGCTATTTGTGATTACCGCAAAGAAAATGATATTTTTGGTCCTCTTTTTCTTGGTAAAGATACTCATGCTTTAAGTGAAGCTGCATTTAATTCAGCCATTGAAGTGCTGGTTGCTAACGAAGTACAAGTTATTACGCAAGAAAACGATGAATACACCCCTACACCTGTCATCAGTCATGCGGTTGTGTCACACAATAAACAAAATCCAAATGAATTAGCAGATGGTATTGTCGTTACGCCATCTCATAATCCACCAGAAGACGGTGGTTTTAAATATAATCCGCCAAACGGTGGGCCTGCTGATACTGATGTAACTAAATGGATTGAAGACAGAGCAAATCAGTTACTGCTTGAAGATCTCGTTGAAGTAGAGCTATTTCCATTTGCTAAAGCATCCCGCTCAGGTTTTATAAAATATCAAGACCTTATTAATCCTTATGTTAATGATTTAGAAAATATCATTAATCTAAAAGCCATTAGTGAAGCGAATATAAAAGTAGGTATTGACCCGCTTGGTGGTTCAGGCATTAATTTTTGGCCTGTAATCGCAGAAAAATACAATTTAGACCTAACAGTTGTAAATAAAGACGTTGATCCACGCTTTGCTTTTATGCCACTGGACAAAGATGGCAAAATTCGTATGGATTGTTCATCGCCTTACGCCATGACCAATTTAATCGCACTGAAAGATGATTATGATATTGGTATTGGTAATGACCCTGATTATGACCGCCATGGTATTGTGACGCCTGATGGTTTAATGAATCCAAATCACTTCTTAGCCGTGGCGATAGATTACTTATTAAATAACCGTGATTGGTCAAAAGATGTGGCGATTGGTAAAACGCTTGTATCAAGCGGCATGATTGATAAAGTTGTAGAGCGTAACAATCGTAAAGTAAAAGAAGTACCCGTTGGTTTTAAATGGTTTGTTGAAGGCCTGGGTAAAGGTACGCTTGCTTTCGGTGGTGAAGAAAGTGCAGGGGCGTCGTTCTTACGCTTTGATGGTACAGTTTGGAACACAGATAAAGATGGCTTTATCTTAGGTTTACTCGCAGCTGAAATCTTGGCAGTGACGGGTAAAACACCTTCACAACTTTATAAAGAGCTAGAACAAGAGTTTGGTGCGCCTATCTATAAGCGTATCGATGCGCCAGCAACCTCACAGCAAAAAGAACGTCTAAAAGCACTTTCTGCTAACGATGTTACTGCAAGCACACTCGCTGGCGATGTCATTACGCAAAAGCTAACCCATGCACCAGGTAACAATGCTGCAATTGGTGGTTTAAAGGTTGTTACTGAAAACGGTTGGTTTGCTGCACGCCCATCGGGCACTGAAGATATTTATAAAATTTACCTTGAATCATTCAAAGGTGAAGAACATTTAGCATTACTTGAAAAAGAAGCGAAAAAATTAGTTGATTCAGTAATTAGCTAATCTCTTTTTTATCTTTTAAAACGGCTGATATTCTCAGCCGTTTTTGTATTCTACTCTCACGCATTATTAGGATAGAACAATGAGCTATTCAACCTCTGCATACCTAGATGAATTAAAACGTACAGGCGACTTTTTAACACTCACTCGCAGTAATGAATTTCAACTTGAACCATCGTCATTCACCCTTAAAAATGGCACTGATGTAACAGTTCATGATACGGGGATCATAGAGTTTCAACCAAAAGAACAAACAAATAAAGATATTGTGCTTTCAAGTGCGGTACATGGTAACGAAACAGCGCCAATTGAAATCTGCGATCAATTAATCAAAGCAATCATTGCAGAAGAACTTACGCTGAAACAGCGCGTATTGTTTATTTTTGGTAACCCTAAATCAATTAATATCGGTCAGCGTTTTGTTGATGAAAACCTAAACCGTTTATTTAATGGCCACCATACTGTTGAAGGTATTGCCTCAAACCCTGAGCGCGTGCGCGCAAAGCTACTTGAAGATGTGGTTTCGGATTTCTTTGAACGAGGCAACCAGGCCAGTGAGCGTTTTCATTATGACCTTCATACTGCAATTCGTGGCTCTAAAAATGAAAAATTTGCAGTGTATCCATTCTTACATGGCAAGCCTTGGAAAAAGTCGCAGTTACAATTTTTGCTTAGCTGTGGCGTAAACACAGTATTAATGATGAAATCTGCGGCAACAACGTTTAGCTACTACTCGTCTTATGTCCACGGTGCTGACTCATTTACAGTTGAGCTTGGTCAAGTAAAGCCATTTGGCGAAAATGACATGTCTCGCTTTGAGAAAACTAAAAAAACGTTAATTGCATTAATTAGTCAAGAAACTGTTGAATACAAAGAATTCAATGCAGAGGATTTTGAGTTGTTTTCAGTTTATAGAACAATAAACCGTACTTGCGAAGACTTTAGTTTCCCATTTGCTGATGATGTAGAAAATTTCACCGGTTTTGCCAAAGGGGAATTATTAGCGATTGATGGTCAGACCAGGTATGAAGCGGAAGTAGACGGTGAAGCTATAATCTTCCCAAATGCAGATGTAGCCTTAGGTCAGCGTGCTTTGCTTACCGTTATCCCTATGCAAGTTGATAGCAACTTTATTTAAATTTTTTGCATTAACACCCATCTGAATGTAGTTAACTATATGACTTTAATGGTTTTATTTTGTTGTATAGTTAACTTTCCATGCGTATTTAGCCATTTATCGACTATTCGTCTATGATTAGTTGAATAACAACTTACGTTAACGTAAAGTGACGGCAGTTTAATTTAATTTGATTGAATATTGCGCAAACTTTATCCTTGCAGCTCAAGCTGATAAAAACACAAATAAGGGCAGTGGCGTAGGTTTCTGACAACGAAAGAAGGTAGGTTATGAGTAATCCAAATAACGTATCGCTAAACATTAATCATGAACTGTCATTTATTGATGGTCACGCATTAACAATTCCTACATTAAGCATTCTTAATGAGGATGGCGACATCTACGAGGGTGCAACCGCACCTGATATCGACAAAGCAACAGCAATCCATCTATACGAGACAATGCGTTTTATCCGTGCTCTTGATGAGCGCATGCAAGCTGCGCAGCGCCAAGGCCGCGTTAGCTTTTATATGCAATGCTTAGGTGAAGAAGCAGCTGTAACTGCATCAGCAGCAGCCCTTGATCAAAACGACATGATCATGGCCCAATACCGTGAGCAAGCCGCTTTGCGTTATCGCGGCTTTAGTCTTGACCAATTCATGAACCAAATGTTTTCAAATGAAAAAGATTTAGGTAAAGGTCGCCAAATGCCGATTCACTATGGCTCACGCGAACTTAACTACATGACTATTTCATCACCGCTTGGTACACAAATCCCCCAAGCAACGGGTTATGCTTATGGTCAAAAAGTGCGTCATATTGATGCCAAAACCGGTGAGTTAAATAGCACTATTGATAACATTACTATTTGTTACTTTGGTGAAGGTGCTGCCTCTGAAGGTGACTTCCATGCTGGTTTAAACATGGCTGCTGTTCATGAAGCGCCGGTGATCTTCTTTGCTCGTAATAATGGTTATGCGATTTCTACACCGGCTGATGAACAATTTAAAGGTGATGGTATTGCATCACGTGGTGTTGGTTACGGTATTAAAACAATCCGTGTTGATGGTGCTGATGCACTTGCTGTTTACGCAGCAACGAAAAAAGCCCGTGAAATAGTAACGACTAAAGGCGAACCCGTTTTAATCGAGTCAATTGCCTACCGTTTAGGTGCTCACTCAACCAGTGACGACCCAAGCGGCTACCGCACAAAAGACGAAGAAGCGAAACATAAGGGGTGTCCTATTGAGCGTTTCCGTAAGTGGTTATTAAAACAAGGTTGGTTAGACGAAGCACAAGACGCTAAAGATAAAGAAACAATTCGTGAAGAGATTTTAGCGGCTCTTAAGCGTGCTGAAAAAGTGGCAAAACCGGCATTAGAAGAGCTTATTTCTGACGTTTACGATACGCCAATTCCATCACTGCAAAAACAATACGAACAATTAAAAGAGCATATTTTGCAGCATCCTGATGCTTATCCAACCACTGCAGGGAGATTAAAGTAATGGCTAAAATGAACATGCTTCATGCAATTAACTCTGCTCTTGATATCACCATGGCAGAGCATCCAAATGCCTGTATTTTTGGTGAAGACGTTGGTTATTTTGGTGGTGTATTCCGTGCTACATCAGGCTTACAAGAAAAATATGGTAAGCACCGTGTGTTTAATACTCCCTTAACTGAGCAAGGTATTTTAGGTTTTGCCAATGGTTTAGCGGCATTTGGTGCACCAGCTTTAGCTGAAATTCAATTTGCTGATTATATTTTCCCTGCATTTGACCAAATCGTGAATGAATCAGCTAAATTCCGTTACCGTAGTGGTAATGAATTTAATGTTGGCAATCTAACAATCCGTACTCCATACGGTGGTGGTATTGCCGGTGGTTTATATCACTCACAATCACCAGAAGCTTATTTTGCTCACACACCTGGTTTGAAGTTAGTTGTGCCACGTAACCCATACCAAGCTAAAGGTTTACTTCGTGCATCAATTAAAGATGATAACCCTGTTATTTTCTTTGAGCCAAAACGTTTATACCGTGCATCAACAGGTGAAGTACCTGAAGAAGATTACAGCATCGAGCTTGGTAAAGCTGAAATCGTACAAGAGGGTACTGATGTCACTGTACTTGCTTGGGGGGCGCAGATGGAAATCATCGAAGACGCCGCTAAAAAAGCAGCAGAGCAAGGTATTAGCTGTGAAGTAATCGACTTACGCACCATTTTACCGTGGGATGTAGAAACGATTGCTAAATCAGTAATCAAAACAGGCCGTTTAGTGGTTAGCCACGAAGCACCAATTACCAATGGTTTTGGTGCAGAAATTGTTGCAACAATTCAACAAGAGTGTTTCTTACACCTTGAATCGCCAATTGCTCGCGTGTGTGGTTTAGATACGCCATACCCATTAGCACTTGAAAAAGAATATGTGCCAGATGCACTTAAAGTGCTTGCTGCGATTAAGCAATCAGTAGAGTTTTAGGAGTCAGTATGTCTAAAGATTTTATCTTGCCAGATATCGGCGAAGGCATCGTAGAGTGTGAAATTGTTGAATGGTTAGTTGCAGAGGGCGATTCTGTAAAAGAAGATCAGCCAATTTGTGATGTGATGACCGACAAAGCGCTTGTGCAAATTCCAGCTGTTCATGATGGTGTGATCAGTAAGCTATATTATGCAAAAGGTGACATTGCGAAAGTACATGCCCCCTTATTTGCAATGGATGTTGATGGCGAAGCACCAACACAAAGCGAAGAAGCGCGAGCTCCTGCTACAACTGAAGCATCATCTGAGGCTGATGAGCACTTAGAAGATTTCATTTTACCAGATATCGGTGAAGGTATCGTTGAGTGTGAAATCGTTGAGTGGTTAGTGAGTGAAGGCGATGAAATCGTTGAAGATCAAGCGGTTTGTGATGTAATGACAGACAAAGCACTGGTGCAAATTCCGGCTAAATACACAGGTAAAGTCGAAAAGCTTTACTACAAAAAAGGTGATATTGCAGCGGTTCACAGCCCATTATTCCAAATGAGTATTGCAGGCCAAAGTGCAGAGCCAGATGTAAGTTCTGCAGTGGTTAAAGCACAAACAAATGCAGCAACTAAACCAGCACAGAAACCTGCGGCTTCAGCAAATGAAACTAAACAGCTTAATAAGAAAGCAGTTGCTTCACCTGCTGTTCGTCGTAAGGCGCGTGAACTTGATGTAGATTTAACGCAAGTGCCAGGCTCGGGTAAAAATGGCCGGATTTATAAGCAAGACATCGAAGACTTCTTGAATGAAACACCAAGCCAAACTGTATCACAAGATGCTACACCAAAAACCGCATCAACAACTTCTGTTGGTAGTAGCCGTGTTGAGCCTATTAAAGGTATTAAAGCGGCAATGGCGAAGCAAATGGTTGCGTCAGTATCGACTATTCCTCACTTTACTTTCTGTGACGAAATTGACTTAACAAAACTGATCGCAATGCGCAGCGAGCTAAAAGAGCAGTATAAGCAAAAGGGCGTTAAGCTCACTATGATGCCGTTCTTTATCAAAGCGCTGTCATTAGCTATTAAGCAATTCCCAGTGCTTAACTCACAAGTTAATGATGATTGTAGCGAGCTGACTTACTTTGATGATCACAACATCGGTATGGCGGTTGATTCTAAGATTGGCCTATTAGTGCCAAATATTAAATCATGTCAGTCGAAGAGCATTGTTGATGTTGCTAATGAGGTTACGCGTTTGACAGAGGCGGCACGTGATGGGCGTGTATCACCCGATGAT
Organism: Pseudoalteromonas arabiensis; assembly: GCF_001550155.1. Taxonomy (GTDB): domain Bacteria; phylum Pseudomonadota; class Gammaproteobacteria; order Enterobacterales; family Alteromonadaceae; genus Pseudoalteromonas; species Pseudoalteromonas arabiensis. Next base: position 363,746 of record NZ_LRUF01000021.1, on the reverse strand, counting down.
TTGAAAGGCGGCACGATTAGTATTTCGAACATCGGTGCGATTGGCGGCACAATTGCAACCCCGATCATCAATAAACCAGAAGTGGCGATTGTTGCTTTAGGTAAACTGCAGCACTTACCTCGTTTTGATGAAAAAGGGAATGTGATTTCAGCAGCTATTATGCAAGTAAGCTGGTCTGGCGACCACAGAGTCATTGATGGTGGCACTATTGCTCGCTTCAACAACTTGTGGAAGTCTTACTTAGAAGATCCTGCAAAAATGATGATGGCGATGAGCTAACATTAGGGCGTGTTGACCTTTTGTGGTTAATAGTGAACAAATTTCAATCTACAAAGGTCAACACGCCCTACTAAGCATAAAAAAAACCAGCCTCGGCTGGTTTTTTAAATTCTAAATATTCTATTTGCTATATGCCGTAAAAATACAAACCATAACCGAGTAACAATGCTGGTATTGTTGAATATACTGTCGCCACTAAGGCCGCTTTTGGTGCTAATGCGATAGCTGGGAATAAGGCATCGCCATCATTCGATATTGCATTGGCTGCCATCGCACTAAACGGAATAATCCCTTGAATATATAGTGTCATTACAACAATTTGTGGCCCGCAACCAGGTAATAAGCCGATTGCCACAGCAACTAAGGGCGCTAAGTAGGCATACTCAGAAAACCATGCTGCTAAATCTACGCCAGCCACATTCACCAAAATTTCAAACACCATAAATGAAGCAACGACCCATGCTGTAACAAAATGAGTGTCCATTAACACTTTAGTAAGCTTTGATGGAGGCGTGCAAGGGGCTTCTTCGCTAGTTACTTGCTTATAACTTACACCTTTTGAAGATAAAGCCCATACAATCACGGTAAAAAGAGCCATCAAGGCGCCAAAAATACTGATTGTGTTTGCAAGGCCTTCACTGAAGAAACGAGTATCTGTGTTTGTTGCAATAACAAAAGCGATAATCAAACTAGGTATTAAAGCTAACTTCCAAACAGGGCGGCTATATTCGAGTATCTTTGGTTGGCACTGAGGCTCTTCATTACACTCAGTCGCATTACTTGGTTGAAAACTTGAACTGGAATGAAATAAATTAACAATTTGACCACTAATAATACCCACGCTCACTCCTATTAACATCATTAATAGTCCATCAAGAGGACGAGTGGCGAGTAATAAGAATGCAGCATCTCCCATTGTCGCTGTCAGTACCGCAACAACGGAGCCAAAGCTAGCTTGCTTTTTGGTAAATTGAGTAACAACTATAATGGCGCCACCACAGCCAGGTAAAGCACCTAAGATAGAAGCAAAACTGACTTCAAGGATGCCTGATTTTGCGCGTAAATAGCTTAGCTGTAATTGTGGAAGGCGATCGATTAAATAATAATAAATTAATAAAGTGGCAGCAACAAAGACCGATACTTGAAAAAAAGCATCGCTCAATGCTTGTAATGTAAATTCACGGGTTGCAGGTATTGCTAATGCAGTAAGCAATAGAAAGGGTAAGAACAAGCGCTTATTATCCGTAATGTAACACCTCGCTTTTTGAGGAACTAACCTCGTTTGGGAAAAAAAATACATACAGTGCAACCTAAAAAATTAATCAGATTACACTGTAGTATCATTTTAAATGAAAATCAATCTCATTTGCATTTATTTGCGTTGGAATTCAGAGTTTGCATTCCATTTAGGCCATTCTTCACGCTCAGAAATATCAAAGCCTACTTGATAGAATAGCTGAAGGTCCTGAATCGCACCTGATAAATCCCACTCATCACGGTAACGATCACATGGTTGATGGTAACAACCTCGAAGCACTAAGCTCATTCGTTTACGGTAATTAGCGGTTTCTTCATTAAGCGCTTCACTGCCGCCACCAGCGTACATTGCTGGCACACCCATGTTTGCAAATGCAAAGTGATCAGAGCGGTAGTAACCACCTGAAGACGGTTTAGGATCGCCAGATACAGTGCGGCCTTGTGCTTTTGCAGCTGTTTCTAAAAGGCTATCCATTTCTGATTTACCAATACCAACAACACTGATATCTTTTACTTTACCTAACAGGTTTAAGCTATCCATATTGATGTTAGCAACCGTTTGTGATGCTGGGATAACCGGGTTTGCAGCATAATATTTCGAGCCGAGTAAACCTTGTTCTTCAGCAGTAACTGCTAAGAAAGTCATCGAGCGGCTAGGGTGCTGTGGTAAAGTAGCGAACGCTTCAGCAACTTCAATTAAGCCTGCAGTACCTGTCGCATTATCGTGGGCACCATTGTAGATTTGGTCGCCTTTACGCGTTTTATCTGTACCAAGGTGATCCCAGTGAGCTGAATAAATGATGTGCTCGTCTGGCTTTTCGCTACCCGGTAAAGTCGCAATGAAGTTATACGAAATTGACTTTTTGATTGTGTTGTTTACTTCAACACTCGCTGTTAGGTCGCCCATATCAACATGGTAAGCGCCTTTAGCAGCATTGGCTTTCATCGTATCGAAATCTAAGCCTGCTTTTGTGAAAAGCTCTTTAGCAACATCAGTTGTTACCCAGCCCTCAACAGCAACACGGTCCATGTTGTTATTTTCTTTTTGGAAACCAAATTGCTCACCACTCCATGAGTTTTCAACTACAGACCATGGATAAGATGCTGGCGCTGTTTCGTGAATGATAATCGCACCTGCTGCACCTTGACGGCTCGCTTCTTCATACTTGTATGTCCAACGGCCGTAATAGGTCATTGCATCACCGGTGAATAAATCAGGGTTTTTTGTCGCAAACCCCGGATCGTTTACCAGCATTACAACTGTTTTACCTTCAACATCAAGGCCTTCGTAATCGTTCCAGTTATATTCAGGCGCGTTTACACCATAACCAACGAAAACAAGCTCAGAGTCTTTAATGCTTTGTTTTGCACTTATACGGCTACTCCCCATCACCATATCTTTCTTGTATTGGTAATCTTTGCCACCAATGGTAAGTACCATGTTTGAGTCTGCTTCAAGTGAAACAAGCGGAACTTCTTGTAAAAAGCTATCACCATTGCCTGGCTGAAAACCGAGCGCTTTAAATTGATCAGTTAAATAAGCTAGAGTGAGTTCTTCACCCTTTGATGAAGGTGCTCTACCACCAAACTCATCAGAGGCAAGCACTTTAATGTGTTCAGCTAACTGCTGTGAATTTATACTCTGATAAGCGTTAGCTACATCATTTGACGTGTTACTTGTTGAAGCACAGCCTACAAGCATCGCGCTTGCTATCACTGTCATTGAAAAATAACGTTCCATAATCAATCTTTTTTGTTTTAAGGTAGCATTAGTATATGAGGTTCTATTAATGAGAACCAGTTTTTGCGGTAAACTAGCCACAATACATCAAGAAGTTAAATGTTATAAGAAATGAAACGATTTACCGCCCCCGAACAGTGGTCAACGCAGTACCTTACAACCGGTGCGTTCGCTGACTTAGTCAAACTGTTTAATATAGATAAGTTGTCTGATTGGCCATCATGTGAATGGTTTAATCAATTTTTAACCGCCACGACTTCGCAAGGGATCCCCATTCGTTTTTCTGAGGATGAAAAGTTTGCAGATGAAACTCGGTATTATGAACAAATAATTTTTGAAACAGGGCAAGTACCCACACGCCAGCAGAATTGGCATGATCTATTTGGTGGTTTTATTTGGTGTTTATTCCCAAAAACTAAAGCGCTGATTAATCATCAGCACATTGAAGAAATTAAACTGCACGGTCTAAAAGAGCGCAGTAAACACAGAAATGCACTTACCTTGTTTGATGAATGCGGCGTTGTATTAGCCATTACCGAACAAAGCTGGCAACAGCTATTACGCGACCATCAATGGCAGCAAGCATTTGTAGTACAGCGCGAATTATGGGGTGAAACTATACGTCCTTACATGTTTGGTCATGCTAACTACGAAATGCTTACACAACCTTATATAGGTTTAACGGGTAAAGCATTATTTATTGTTGTGCCTGATGACATATTTTGTAAAGATTTAGCCGAGCAGTATGCGTATATAGATCAACGTCTCTATGAGATGATTAAAGTTGACGATTGTTTGCGAGACAATAAAAATTTGTCACCCTTACCATTGTTAGGTGTACCTAGCTGGTGGGCTGAGAATAATAACCCAGAATTTTATAATAACACGGACTACTTTAGGCCGAAACGAAGGAAACGCAATGATTGAAGTAGCAGGGCTTAAAAAGAAGTTTAAGCTAACAAAAGATCATAAAAAAAATAACACGGATAATATTGATCCCCGAGAAGACAAGCAGTTTTTTCATTCCGTGAGAGACGTCAGCTTTCACTGTAATAAAGGTGAAGTATTGGGCTTGTTAGGCCCGAACGGTGCTGGTAAAACAACAACACTTAGAATGATCTCAACAGCGCTTAAGCCTGATGAAGGAACAATAACCATCTCTGGTCACGATATTGTTAAGAAACCTTTAGTTGGCCGTAAATCAATCGGCTTTTTATCAGGGAGTACTGGCTTATACGGACGTTTAACGGTTAAAGAAAACGTTGAGTACTTTGCTCGTTTGCATGGCATGAGTAAAAAGGCGGTAGCAGCACGTTGTGATGAGCTTTTCACCTTACTTGATATGCACAACTTTATTGACAAACGTGCAGAGAATTTATCTACAGGCATGAAGCAAAAAGCCAATATTGCCCGTGCAGTTGTTCATCACCCTGATGTGGTTATTCTTGATGAGCCTACCACTGGTTTAGATATCATGACCACGCAAACCGTCATTAACTTTATTCGTGGCCTTAAAGAACAAGGTACACCAGTCATTTTCTCAACACACCATTTAGATGAGGTTGCGTTACTTTGTGACCGTGTTGCGGTGATAAACCAAGGCATAAGTTGTTTTGATGGCACATTGGATGAGTTTAAACAAACTGGGCAAAGCGAAGAGTTAAACCAAGCGTTTATGAATATTTTAACGGAGAGTCGTGATGTTTGAAGTATTTAAAAAGGAATTAAAAGAGCTGTTACGTGACCGTAAAACATTAATATTCGTGGTCGCACTGCCGGTTGCTGTTTTCCCATTATTATTTGCTGTAATGGCATTTATTAGTTCACAAGCAGCATTAGAGGCAGAACAAGAGGTCCATACTTACGCCATCATCAATGGTAATTACGCGCAAGAGTTTACTGATAAGGTGTTTTACCACAAGAGCTTTGCTTTATATAAAGGTGACGAAACCTTTAATACAGTAGAGGACCTTACCAAAGCAGTTAAAGCGGGCACCATAGATATGGGTATCTATTTGCCATCAGACGCTAGGCAAACTTTAGATAACGCTAAGCAAAGCGAATGGCAAGTTGTTTATAACGACGCGAAAGCAATTAACTTTTTATTTGACCGCGTTAAGGAGCTTGCAAAAGAATATGGCGATAAACTGCGCACGACTAAGCTTTTAAGTTTTGGCGTATCAGAGCAGCAACAAGCGGCAATTATCGAACCTATTAAAGTGGTGAAGGTCGACACCGCAGATAAACGTGAAAATCTCGGTGAGAAAATTGGTGGATTTATTCCTTATCTACTAATACCTCTGGTATTAATGGGCGCAACGTATCCCGCGATTGATTTAGGTGCCGGTGAAAAAGAGCGCGGAACCCTCGAAACGCTTTTACTTACACCAATCACGCGTACACAGCTTGTGTTAGGTAAGTTTGTAACCTTACTTGCTTCTTCAATTGCAACAACCACCATAACGGTACTCAGTATGGGGGTGTGGATATCAATAGCCATTGCTTTTGTTGATTTAGCGGTTGTTAAAAACGCATTTAGTTCTTTAACCGTGTTAGATTTAGGATTGATTTTTGTGTTGTTATTGCCTATTGCTGCAATCTTCTCTTCATTAGCGTTGGCCATTTCTATTTATGCGCGAACCTTTAAAGAAGCGCAAAACTACATGGCGCCACTTAGTATGGGTGTTATTTTTCCAATTATGGTTGCCTTAATGCCAAATGTTGAACTCACGAGCAAAACCGCTTTTATTCCAGTGACAAACGTTGCGTTGGCAATCAAAGAAATCATTAAAGGCACAGTAGATTACACATTAGTGGGTTTAATCTTCTTAGCGACAGTGATAGTGGCAGGGGCTTTACTCACGTTTTGTGTTAAATGGTTTAATAAAGAAGATGTCTTATTCAGATAAAAGACGTATTGTTTCAACCTAATAAAAAGCACCATTTGGTGCTTTTTTTATATTTTCAATACGTTACCTTGTATTACCTCCTTATTGATTAATATTTTTTACTTATACCCCATCTTTATTATGAAATTCTCCTATACTCTGTGAAGAATGGTAAATAAGGCTTTTTAATTCAATGGATTTGCTTCAAGCAACTAATTTCTTTTATCGGCACAAGCTTCCTTTTGTTGCTCTGTTGGTTTTGATCTCTCTTGCGTGCGTTGCGATAATAAAATTTGAATTTGATACCCGTGAAGATGTGTATGCTCGTACATTAGAGCAAATGAAACGAGAGCTAACTACAAAAGAGGATAGGTTTACCTCTACACTTAGAGAAAATATTTCTGCGCTTAATTTCTTAGACGCAACTCCCCCGATTATGGCGATTATGCGCGCCACAAACGATAAGAATATCGATCCTGTTCTTGGCACACCAATATCAGCATGGAAGGATAGGTTAGCCAAGATCTTCAGTGGCTTTATGGCTACCGATAACGACTTAGCACAAGCTCGCTATATTTACGTTGGACAGGAAGGCAAAGAAGTCGTCAGAGTTGATAATATTAATGGTGAAGTAAAACGCATAGCTGAAGCTGATTTGCAGTTAAAAGGTCATCGAGACTACATGCAAATAACAAAGGGACTACCTAATGGCCACATTTATGTTTCGCCAATTAATTACAACAGAGAGAATGGTCATATACAAATCCCCTATGTGAGTACGTATCGTGTATCAAAATTAGTACGTGACCTGTACGGAGAGCCCTTTGCTGTCTTGATCGTCAACTATTATGCTGATGATCTTTTAAACGGATTAGTTGAAAACACAGCAGATATTTTTGATGTCTACCTACTTAATGCTGATCAGCAATTTATTTATCATCCAAATGAAGCATACCGTTTTAGCTTTGAGTCAGGGGATGCGCGATTTTGGAAGCAAGAGTTTTCAACTAATCAGGCGATGGATCAAATTGATATTTTCGATTTTATGAGCTTGCCAGAGAAACTTTATTTAAAGAAAGTTATTCAGTTCTCTAATGGTATTGATATGAAGCCACTTACACTGGCAGTGTCTGTTGATACCCAGACTATGTTGCATGAGATTAAAAGTAAACGCTATAAATTCATAGCCATGCTATGTTTGATTATTATTGCTGTTATCGTGCTATTTATAATTTATCAGCGTGACATAAGCCGAAAACTCGAATTGAGCTTTTTCAAAGAAAAAAACAGCAAAATTATAGAAAGCTCCTCTGATGCAATTATTATGGTTACCCCTGATGGCACTATTTGCAATGCCAATCAAACTGCGAAAGAGTTTTTTAGTATAAAAGAAAAGGAAACAAATTTTGATAACTTGTTCAATTACAATGATGAAGATTTTCAAGGAGTTGCGCAAGCTATAAAAAATAATGAACGCTGCTCGTTTGAAGCCATTTATATAGATGAAACACAGTGTCATTATTTCTCAATTACTCTTGCCCCGATTTTTGATGCGCTTAAAAAACAAGTCCAAGTCGCTGCAATAATTCGTAATATTAACTCATTAAAAAGGGCACAACATCAACTTGAGCAACTAAACGAAACGCTTGAAGAAAAAGTCCAAAATCGTACGGCAGAGCTAGAAGAGGCAACAAAGCAAGCTTTGGCGGCTAGCAAGGCGAAAAGCCAATTTGTTGCTAATATTTCGCACGAAATACGTACACCAATGAACGGTGTACTGGGTATGCTCGAAATGCTGGAAGTTGAGCCGCTCACAATTCAACAAAAGCAGTACTTACATTATGCCAATAGTAGTGCACAGTCCTTAATGACGCTTATTAACGATATTCTAGACTTTTCTAAAATTGAAGCCGGTAAACTTGACTTAGATTACCATGAGTTTGATGTTGTCTCTGTGTGTAATGATCTAATGACATCAATGGCGGTGCAAGGTCAAAAAAAAGGTTTAGAAGTGCTCTTTGATTCAAGTTTAGTTAGTCACAGAGGCGTTGTTGGAGACAGCCATCGCTTGAAGCAAATACTCAATAATTTACTGAGTAACGCATTTAAATTTACTCATCAAGGATTTGTTAGTTTACATCTCAGTGAACGAAAAATGCTGGATGACAATGTTTTATTAACCTTCAAAGTCACAGATACGGGTATTGGTATATCAAAAGATAGCCAAAAAAAACTGTTTGATGTTTTTACACAAGAGGATTCAAGCACAACTCGGCACTATGGTGGGAGTGGATTAGGTCTTTCTATTAGTCGCAAGTTATCACAGTTAATGGGAGGCGATATTGCTGTTGAGAGTGAAAAAGGTCAGGGTAGTTGTTTTACTGCCACGGTTTTGATGACACTCAGTCAACCAAGTAAATCGAATAGCCAAACAGCTATATTAGCGCATAAAAAAGTTGCGTTTTCCTTGTTGTACGAACCTTTAAAGCAAAACTTGATAAGCCAATTAAAATCTTTTACTCAATTAGAAGAGGAAAATATAACGTCACTGTTTTCATTGGAAAAAGAAAGTAAGAGTAAGTTTGATCTTATCGTCGTTGATCAAAAGCACCCACAAATTAGTGGTTTCATAGATCTCGCTAGTCAAAATAGTGATATTAAGTTATTAGTGATTGGTTTGGTGTCAGCATTAGAAAAAAAATACTCGTTACCTGCCAATGCAGTGGCCATGTCAAAGCCGATAACACAGGATGAGCTTATTTATCGGTTAGCAACGTTATTTAAATATGAAGGGCAAATATTGAATCATAAAGATAGAGTGGAAAAAGAAATTGTCGATGTCGATTTCTGTAACCGCTCTATTCTTATTGTCGATGATAACCTGATCAACATTGAAGTGAGTAAAGCTATTTTGCGCGATACAAATATTAATATCGAATCTGCAGGTGATGGTATCGAAGCATTGGAGATACTTAAAAATACTGATACGCAGTTTGACCTTATTTTAATGGATTGCCAAATGCCAAATATGAATGGCTATGATTGTACTAAACAAATAAGATATGGTAATGCAACAGAGCGCTTTCAAGATATTGTTATTATAGCTATGACTGCAAGTGCGATGGCAGGGGATAGAGAGAAGTGCCTGAGTGTTGGCATGAACGACTATATTACCAAGCCGATAAAACAAGCCACACTTCGAAATAAACTCGTTATGTGGCTTAATGCTGATAATACCAATCTGCAATAATACTTCATCATTTTGAGGGATAAAGCTTGTCGCTACCTGCGTTAAAAATTTCTTATTTAGAACAACTAAATAACGAAATTTTTGCTTTGTTATCAACGAGGATTTATTGCCTCAAAATAGACCACTTAATTAAGCGAATCGGTATAAATATCAGTTTAGCTAAGCGGCATCTTTATTATGGGCTGGGGTTGGCATTAGCTTGCTGATGTCTGCTGAGTGAATTACTTTTTGTGTTTCACTCCAGTGAAGTAATTCAATTCTTCCACAGTCATTCTCTACAAGAGCCGTACAGTTTTCTATCCAGTCGCCATCATTGCAATATAAAATCCCATCTACTACTTTAACGGCTGGGTGGTGAATATGGCCACATATAATACCGTCCACGCCTTGCTTTTTTGCTTCATGAATAGCCGCTTTTTCAAATGCATCAATTGCTGCGCGGGCTTTGTGTACTCGTGCTTTAATCCATGACGCCAACGACCAGTAATGCCCACCGAATAATCGACGAATGCGATTAGTCCAGCGATTTAAAAATAACAGTAAGTCGTATCCTGCATCACCTGCAATACTAATTAATTTGTTGTAACGGGTTGCTGAGTCGAAATCATCGCCGTGCAAAAGTAAAAAACGTTTATTGGCTTTTGTTGTGTGGATATATTGCTGATGTACTTCAATACCAAATAAAGACTCATCGGCATATTGGCGAAACGTTTCGTCATGGTTACCCGGTATATAGATGACGCGTGTGCCATCTTTCGCTTTTTGTTGAATAAGCGCTAACACATCATAATGGCTAGGATGCCAGAAAAATTGCCGTTTCATGGACCATAAATCGACGATATCACCGACCAAGTATAATACGTCGCATTCAATGGCATTCAAAAAATCCAATAAATACTGCGCTTGGCAGTCTTTATAACCTAAGTGAACGTCGGAAATCCAAACGGCAGGATAGTGGGTTTTACTACTGCAAGTGGTGTTATTCATGGCATTTACTCATGGTGTAATAAAGTAAATGCTAGGCAGAATCAATGACAGTTAAAAGACGCTTTAGCGAAACATCTATGACAAATACTAATAACAAAAAAACCGCCGAAGCGGTTTTTCTATTTTGTATAGGTTGGTTCAATTAGCCTTTAACGAGTGCGGCAATTTCGGAAGCGGCACTATCTAAATCAAGCATTAGCTTTTCACCGGTATGACGGTTTTTAAGCTCAACCTTATTTTCGTCAAGATTACGTTCACCAATCACCAATGTGAAAGGCACACCTAATAGTTCCATATCGTTGAACATCACACCAGGGCGCTCTTTACGGTCATCAAATAACACATCTAAACCAGCTTCTTTCAAACCTTTGTAAAGGTTATCTGCAATATCAGGAATACGATGAGACTTATGCATGTTCATAGGCACGATTGCTAAATCAAATGGTGCGATAGGTTGTGGCCATTTAATACCGTATTGGTCGTTGTTTTGCTCAATGGCAGCAGCCACGATTCGTGAAACACCAATACCGTAACAACCCATCGTCATGACTTGGTTTTTACCTGATTCACTCAGAACGCCTGCTTTCATTGCCTCTGAGTACTTAGTACCCAGTTGGAAAATATGACCTACTTCAATACCACGTTTAATTTGCAGTGCCCCTTGACCACAAGGGCTTGGGTCGCCTTCAACGATGTTACGAATATCTGCCACTTCATAGCTTTCTACGTCACGATCCCAGTTAATGCCGCTGTAGTGTTCGTCGTCTTTATTCGCACCCGCAACAAAATCAGCCATTACATTAGCTGAACGGTCAACAATAATTGGCATTTTAAGACCGACAGGGCCTAATGAGCCAGGTTTTGCACCAATCGCTGCAACGATATCTTCTTCTTTTGCCATTTCAAGCGGTGAGTCTACAAGCGGGTGCTTTTCAGCTTTCAACTCGTTCAACTCATGGTCGCCACGTAATACAAGCGCCACTAAACCACGTTGTTCGTTTTCATCTGGAGCACCATACACGATAAGTGTTTTAACGCCGCGATGAGGTTTAACACCGTAGTGCTGTTTAAGCTCTGCAATGGTTTTTGCATCTGGCGTTGGAAATGCTTTTAACTCTTTAGTTGCTGCTGGGCGCTCTTCAGTCGGTGCCAATGCTTCTGCTTTTTCGATATTTGCAGCGTAATCACTTGCATCACTAAATGCGATTGCATCTTCTCCTGATTCTGCAAGTACATGGAACTCATGCGATACGCTACCACCGATAGAGCCGGTATCCGCGATAACAGGGCGGTAATCAAGGCCTAGACGCTCGAAGATATTGCAATATGCCTTGTGCATTACTTGGTATGTTTTCTCTAAACACTCATCGCTTAAATGAAAAGAGTAAGCATCTTTCATCGTAAACTCACGGGCACGCATGACACCAAAACGAGGGCGAACCTCGTCACGTACTTTTGTTTGTACTTGATAAAGAGTCAATGGTAATTGCTTATAAGAGCTTACTTCTTTACGTACAAAATCAGTGATCACTTCTTCGTGTGTTGGACCCAGTGCAAAAGGGCGGTTATGACGGTCGTTAATGCGTAATAATTCAGGACCAAATTGCTCCCAACGGCCTGACTCTTCCCAAAGGTCAGCTGGTTGGATAATAGGCATTAACATTTCGATAGCGCCTGCTTTATCCATTTCTTCACGTACAATGTTTTCTACTTTTTTAAGTACGCGTAAACCAGAGGGCAACCATGTATACAAACCCGACGCAACGCGGCGGATCATGCCTGCTCGTAGCATTAATTGATGAGAAACAATTTCTGCATCAGACGGAGTTTCTTTAAGTGTTGCGAGTATATATTGACTGGTACGCATCTCTATTCCAAGTAGTGTTAAAATTATTATCGTTTACTCAAGACGTTTGAGTAATAACAAGTCGCTAAGTTTACCAGTGGACGCACTGACACTAAAGCGATATGTTTTAAAAAAAGTGTTAAAAAATTAGCATTTTTCAATGCTGGTCACTGTATTATGATTATCCCGAACATGCCACCTAATATTGAAATCATATAAGGTCATGCCGTAGCTTTGTTCAGACTCACGTTGCTTTTTATAAGCAGGGCGAGGGTCTTGCTTTAATACATTGCTAATAAAGGCTTTTAATTCTGGTTGCTCAGTTTGTTTTTCGATAAACGCCAGTGCTTCATCAGTAAACTCAACACTCATATCTGTTTCTGGTCGGGTATCGGCAAAACCTGCGGTCGCATCAGTCATTGCATCTGAATAGGGCAAATAAGGCTTAATATCTAAAATCGGTGTGCCATCAAGTAAATCAATACCTGAGAGCAATAAGCATAACTGACCATTTTTATATTCAATGCCCTCAAGTTTTACTGCACTCATGCCAATGGCATTAGGGCGAAAAGTCGCACGTGTAGCAAATACACCTTTACGTTCATTTCCGCCAAGGCGAGGGGGTCTCACCATTGCTGAATAGCCTTTATCAGCGGTTTCATGAAATCTAAATAATAACCAAATATGGCTAAATTCATCGAGACCACGGACAAACTCTTCGCGATTGAAATCGCTACTGAATACCAGCTTTGCCTTAGCCTCAGGAACCAAGCGAGGTTGGCGAGGTATTGCAAACTTTTGTTTGTATGGAGATTGAATGTGGCCGACGGCAGTTAGTTGGTATTCGCTCATTGTGTATTAAACTTAAGGAAATCTGCCGACATTTTACATGCAAACACAAAAAAAGGCAGTCGAGACTGCCTTTTTTAAAATTAGACATGTCAGTCTAAATTAGAACATGTATTGGAATGATACCGAAGCCACATCCATATCAGGGTCAATATCATCTTCTAATTCGTAACGTTCATACTCTAAACGTACTTGCATGTTTGTTGTGAAAGCATACTCAATACCTGCACCATAGAATACATCGCCACCATCAGTGTCAGCGCTAATGCTACCAAGCTCACCTAAGTCTTGTTCTACTTCTGCATCCCATTCAAGCCAACCGCCTTTTGCGTAAACAGAAAAGCTGTCAGTGATTGGTGCTGCTAAACGCGCAGCTAGTGAGATACCGTCAAGCTCAACTTTTGAATCGATATCACTCGCTTCATCGAAGTTTTGGTATGCAAGCTCAAGGCTTAAGTATTTATTAAATTGAGTACCAACGTAACCTTTTAACATTTGTGCATCATCATCAAAGTCAGTGTCATTTTCACTGTCTTCAAACTCAAATGAATATTGGCCGTAACCAATACCTGTATAAATACGTGGTGAATCCATCTCGGTAATATCTGCATGTGCAGCATTGTTGAAACCAAGTAGTGCTAGAGAAATTGCAGAAATTGAGATTGCTTTAATCATTTAATAGCTCCTTTATAAAATAAATAAACGAATGTTTCGCTTCATTCCCAAGGAGTATTGCAGTGACCGTGCCATACTGTAAATGAGGCCTAAATCACTGTTTTTAGGCCCGAATAAATGAAATTTTGTGCAGTTTGTCGAAACTATAATCAAGCATTCAGTTTGGCGCTCGTAACAATTTCAGGGTGCCCTGTAGAAGTTACTAGGTGCAGTATAATAATGCAAAGCAAAGCCATGTTATGCTTTTTGTAGTAATGTTTCTGTTTCTATGGCTATTTCTTTCATTTTTATCGCATAGTTTTCTATTTTCTTTTCCTCATCAGTAACTGCTGTGTAAGAGGGGACTTCAATAGGATAACCAGCTTCATCCATGGCAATAAAACTAATTACACAATGATTGGTTTCAACGAGGTTTTGTGTTTTTGGGTCGCCGCAGCGTACTTGAATAAAGATTTGCATACTGGTTTTACCCGTATGGGCGATACTGGCTTTCACTTCGACAATTTGGCCAACCAAAATAGGGCGCTGAAACTTTACACCCGCAACAGAGACGGTAACACAGTAATGACCGCTCCAACCTGCAGCACAGGCATAACCAGCTTGGTCAATCCACTTCATGACCACACCACCATGAACCTTACCGCCAAAATTTACATCGGTAGGTTCAGCTAAAAAACGAAAGGTTACACTTGAAGACGGCATACTTTACTCACTATTTTAAACACGACAATTTCAGCATAGCCTAAAAAAGGGGCCGAAGCCCCTGCAATTTAGGATAAATTTTAATTAAATGAGTAACGTGCGTTATTACATATTAGGGTAGTTTGGTCCGCCAGCCCCTTCAGGTGTTACCCATGTAATGTTTTGGCTTGGGTCTTTTATGTCACATGTTTTACAGTGCACACAGTTTTGTGAGTTGATCACAAACTCTTTCTCACCTTCGACATCTTGTACTTCGTAAACGCCAGCAGGGCAGTAGCGTTGTGCTGGCTCATCAAACTTAACTAAATTCACTTTAATGGGAATGCTATTATTTTTAAGTTTTAAGTGACAAGGCTGCGATTCTTCATGGTTGGTATTTGATAAAAACACCGATGAAAGTTTATCGAAGCTAAGCTTGCCGTCTGCTTTCGGGTAGTCGATCTTTTCGGCCTGATCAGCAGCAACTAAGGTGGCATGATCTGGTATGTTGTCTTCAAAGTTAAACGGTAAGCTGCCACCAAATAGATTTTGATCGAGTGTGTTATAAGCGCC
Organism: Pseudoalteromonas arabiensis; assembly: GCF_001550155.1. Lineage (GTDB taxonomy): Bacteria > Pseudomonadota > Gammaproteobacteria > Enterobacterales > Alteromonadaceae > Pseudoalteromonas > Pseudoalteromonas arabiensis. Next base: position 348,720 of record NZ_LRUF01000021.1, on the reverse strand, counting down.
CCCTAAGAACTTACCCAGTTTATGCATTACAGGGCCAAAGTTACGCGATTGGTAAAGCTCTTTATACGCCCAGCTTTGTTCAAAGGCCGTTTTATATTCAGCTAAATCGGCATTTTCTTTACCGTCGCTAAGAGCTGCTACGATTACATCAGCAGCAACCATACCTGATTTCATTGCAGTATGGTTACCTTTGATCTTAGCAAAGTTCAATGTGCCAGCATCACAACCAACAAGTAAACCACCTGGGAAATGCATTTTTGGTAAAGAGCGTAGGCCGCCTTTAGCGATGGCTCTTGCACCATAGGCTATACGTTCACCGCCTTCTAAAACATCTTTAAAGACAGGGTGATGCTTCATACGCTGGAATTCATCAAACGGGCTTAAATGTGGGTTTGAGTAATTAAGATCCACTATTAAACCTACAACTACTTGATTGTTTTCACTGTGATACATAAACGCACCGCCACTGGTATCACCGGTTAACGGCCAGCCTGTACCATGTACTACTGTGCCTTCTTTATGTTTACTCGGGTCGATTTGCCAAATTTCTTTGAAACCTAAACCGTAATGCTGGGGTGACGCATCTTTATCAAGGGCAAAGTGTTTAATTAGCTGTTTACCTAAATGACCTCGGCAGCCTTCAGCAAATACGGTGTATTTGGCTCTAAGTTCCATACCTGGCATGTATCCATCTTTTTCATTGCCGTCTTTATCGAGACCCATATCGCCGGTGATAATACCTTTTACGGTCTCGTCTTCTATAATTAAAGAGTGCGCACTAAAGCCAGGGAAGATTTCTACCCCTAAGTTTTCCGCTTGCTCAGCTAAAAAGCGGCACACATTACCCATAGAAACAATGTAATTGCCTTCGTTATGGAATGTTTTAGGGCTAGCAAAGTGGGGGATGCTGGTGGCTTTTTCACTATTATTGAACCAGTAAATATCATCTTGCGTTACTTTAGTGGTAATTGGAGCACCTAATGACTGCCAATCGGGTAGTAATTCATCCAATGCTTTGGTTTCAAAAACCGCACCGGATAAAATGTGCGCGCCCACCTCAGAGCCTTTTTCTACCACACAGATCATTAATTCTTGTTGTTTTTCTTGTGCTTGTTGAGCCAATCTAATCGCAGTTGATAAACCTGCTGGGCCTGCGCCTACGATGACTACATCAAATTCCATGACTTCGCGTTCGACCATATAAACCTCTTCTCGGTGACGGACCTGCTGTAAAGAACCTTATTTCATACTTGCAAATGAAACGTTACAGGCTGTGAATACTTTAAGGTTATTTTAGGTTGACGTTTACGTCAACAGGAAGTAGTCTGAATTCATAAAATAAATAAGTTGACGTCTAGGTCAACTTCGAGAACACACAATTGATGGAGTCACGATGAAAGTCCTTGTTCCAATTAAAAGAGTAATTGACTACAACGTCAAAGCACGCGTTAAAGCTGACAAAACGGATGTTGATCTAGCTAATGTAAAAATGGCGATGAACCCGTTTTGTGAAATTGCAATTGAAGAAGCTATTCGTTTAAAAGAAGCAGGGATGGCCACAGAGGTTGTTGCTGTGACTATTGGTAATAAATCATCTCAAGAGCAATTACGTACGGCCTTAGCACTGGGTGCCGATAAAGCCATTCATATTGAAACAGAAGAAAAGCTTGAGTCTTTACATGTTGCTAAATTACTGAGCAAGATTGTAGAGCAAGAATCACCTGAATTGGTAATTTTAGGTAAGCAATCGATTGACTCTGACAACAATCAAACCGGTCAAATGCTTGCTGCTCTAACAGGTCGTGGCCAAGGCACCTTTGCATCTAAAGTCGATATACAAGCAGGTACAGTTAATGTAACGCGTGAAGTAGATGGCGGCTTACAAACTGTTGCTCTTAAACTACCTGCTATTGTAACGACAGACTTACGTTTAAATGAACCCCGTTATGCTTCATTACCAAACATCATGAAAGCAAAGCGTAAACAACTTGATGTAATTGCTGCTGATAGCCTTGGTGTAGACCTTGCACCTCGCGTGCAGCTGGTTGAAGTAAACGAGCCAGAAAAACGCAGCGGCGGCATTATCGTAGAAGATGTTGCGACATTGGTTGAAAAGTTAAAAACAGAAGCGAAGGTGATCTAAATGAAAACATTAGTGATAGCCGAACACGACAAAGGTGTTCTAAAGCCTGAAACCAATAAAACGATTACTGCTGCTGTTAAATTAGGCTTTGATGTAGATTTATTACTAGCAGGGGAAAACTTATCTGCTATAAGTGAGCAAGCAGCATCAATTGCAGGGGTAAGTAATGTACTGATTGCCGATGATGCCTCTTATGCTCATCAGCTAGCTGAAAACTTAGCGGATCTGGTTTTATCTTTAGCAGATAACTATTCACACATTGTCGCAAGCGCAACAACAACGGGTAAAAACTTTATGCCACGTGTTGCAGCACTTTTAGATGTTGCACAAATCTCAGAAATCATTGACGTAATTGATGCAGATACCTTTAAGCGTCCTATTTATGCGGGTAATGCGATTGCGACAGTTAAATCACTTGATAGCAAAAAGGTGATTACCGTGCGTGCCAGTAGCTTTGATGTTGCATCAGAGCAAGCACCAGTGTCTGTAACAAGTGTTACGGGTAAAGGTTCAGTTGGTTTGAGTGAGTTTGTATCAGAAGAACAAACTGAATCAGAGCGTCCAGAGCTGACAGCTGCACCTGTAGTTATTTCAGGTGGTCGCGGTATGCAAAATGGTGAAAATTTTGCACTATTAAATGGCATTGCCGACAAACTTGGCGCAGCCATTGGTGCTTCACGTGCTGCTGTTGATGCGGGCTTTGTACCAAATGATATGCAAGTCGGTCAAACGGGTAAAATTGTTGCCCCAGATTTGTATATTGCTGTGGGTATCAGTGGTGCAATTCAACACTTAGCGGGTATGAAAGACTCAAAAGTGATTGTTGCCATTAATAAAGACCCTGATGCGCCAATTTTCCAAGTCGCTGACTACGGTTTAGTTGCTGATTTATTTGATGTGTTACCAGAGCTAGAAAGCGCTCTGTAATTCATAACGATTCTGGTTGTTAAAAGCTGTTGCACTTAGGTGCGCAGCTTTTTTTATTTCTCGAGGTTAAAACTGAACCGGGAGGTAACCATGTTCTCGTATTTTATCTTTTACTTTTTGCGATTTAAATAAGGCTGCGAGTTTCACACCTATCTCCTTAGAACGAGGGGATTGTGTGTTTACAATTAAAATGAGCGGTCGTACAAAGGCATATTCACCATCACTTATGCTTTGCAAATTAGGTTTAACGCCATTTATTGATAGAGTCGTTACTTTATTGATGCGACGATCATTTTCAAGATTACTAATGGCGCCATACGAGTCATAGGCAATCGCATTTGGAATACGCTGAACTATACCAAGTGCTTGATTGAATTGGTTGTACAGTTCGACTTTTTGATTTGAAAATAAACCCCTATTACCTGCATTTTTGAGTCGTATAAAGTTACTTTCAGGGTCTTTGATATAGTCCAATTCTAAAAATTCTAAAAATACATCGAAGCTGCCATGATGAGTCGCTTTACTAAAAAGCAGTATTTCATCGTTTTTATTGCTTAATTCTGGCGTTAACTGAGAGGCGTCTGACCATTTAGTTATTTTTCCTTGATAAATATTTTTGAGAGTCGTGATACTCAAATTTTTAATATTTAGTTCGCTGTTAACTATAAATGTTAACGCATCTTGCGCTATGACTATCTGCCTTAAATGAGGCCATTGTTCTTGCTCTTGCTTCGTTAGGTACCGTGATGTTGTACCTATGTCGATAAGACCTTCAGCAATCGCTTTGACACCTTTGTCACTGCCCATCGGTCTTATCTGCAATGTGTTGCCTAAAGCGAGACTTATATCATCTTTGAGTGGGGTTAGTAACTCGGTCACAGACGTTGAACCCGCAATTAAAATAGGTTTTGTATTAATATCTTCATCAAGTGCGAAGCTAGACTTACCTAGAAAAATGAAAGTCAGTGTGAGTACTTTTAGTGAACGAACGAACATAACCAATAATAGATCCTTTTTTGGCAAGTCTTATGACTATAGAACATTAACTAAAAATTTCTAGAGTGAATTGTTTTATAATGATTTTTAGGCATAAAAAAACCAGCCAATAGGCTGGTTTTCTATAAATACTAAAATTAGTATGTTGCACTACCTTTAGTACGTGGGAAGGCGATAACGTCACGAACGTTGCCCATACCCGTTACATAAGCCACTAAACGCTCAAAGCCTAGACCAAAACCAGAATGTGGCACAGTTCCGTATTTACGTAGATCACGGTACCAGCTGTAGTCTTCTTTATCTAAGCCCATTTCTTCTAGGCGCTTATCTAATACATCTAAGCGCTCTTCACGTTGAGAACCACCGATGATTTCACCAATACCTGGTGCAACAACGTCCATTGCAGCCACTGTTTTGCCGTCTTCGTTTTGACGCATGTAGAACGCTTTAATATCACGCGGGTAGTTTTTGATAACGACTGGCGCATTAAAGTGTTCTTCAGCAAGGTAACGCTCGTGTTCAGATTGTAAATCCACACCCCATTCAACAGGGAATTCGAACTTCTTGCCGCATGCTTTTAAGATTTCGATAGCATCAGTGTAATCAACTTGAGCGAAATCTTTTGTAACGAACTCTTCTAAACGAGAGATCGCTGTTTTCTCAACACGCTGTGCAAAGAATTCCATATCATCACGACGCTCTGTTAATACCGCATTGAAAACATATTTCAGCATGTTTTCAGCAAGTTTTGCGATATCTTCTAAATCTGCGAATGCAACTTCAGGTTCAACCATCCAAAACTCTGCTAAGTGACGTGACGTATTTGAGTTCTCAGCACGGAAAGTAGGGCCAAAGGTATAGATTTTTGACATTGCTGATGCGTATGTCTCACCATTTAACTGACCTGATACTGTTAAAAATGCTTCTTTACCGAAGAAATCTTCACTGTAGTCGATATCACCTTTGTCTGTGCGCGGCAAGTTTTGCATATCTAATGTAGATACGCGGAACATTTCACCTGCACCTTCACAGTCACTTGCTGTGATGATTGGTGTGCTGATCCAGTAGAAACCTTGCTCGTGATAAAAACGGTGAATCGCTTGAGCTAAGCAGTTACGCACACGTGTTACCGCGCCGATGATATTAGTGCGAGGGCGAAGATGGGCGTGTTCGCGTAAATATTCAATGCTGTGACGCTTAGCTGACATAGGGTAGCTATCAGGGTTTTCTACCCACCCTAATACTTCTACAGTGTTGGCTTGAATTTCGAAAGACTGACCTTGGCCTTCTGATTTAACCAGCACACCCGTAATTGATACAGAACAACCGGCAGTTAAACGTGTAACTTCATCATAATTATTAAGTGAATTAGGTACTACCGCTTGAATAGGATCAAAACACGAACCGTCATGAACGGCTAAAAATGAAATTCCTGCTTTTGAATCGCGGCGTGTACGGATCCAGCCTTTAACTGTTACTTGGCTGTCTACCGCAACCTTGCCTTTTAATAGCTCTGAAATCGCTAAATGGCTCATCTTCACTCCAATGATATAAGTTGCCTAATATTTAATATGCTGTGCATTGCACTTGAATCGACTATCTTACCCTCGTAAATCAAATAAAAAAACATTTCAGGCATACTCTTTAGTAGTTTTTCTTGATTTGGATAAAATAGCAGCAATATTTGCGTAAATTTTGCGTTTATTTAAATTCTCGCTGCGCTAATTGGTTATTTTGTGGCATTATTAACAGTTCTCAATAGGATATAGGTCCTTTAGTCTTTAATTAATTTGTATAACAGGTGCTATGAAACAAGTTTTTATTCTTCGCGGCTTACCCGGCTCAGGTAAATCATATTACGCACAAAGCCTTGCTGATGAGCTGGTAGCAGGTAATGAAAGTGATTATGTCGTGTGCGCAACAGATGATTATTTTTACAATAGCGAAGGTGAGTATCAATTTGATAAGTACAAGTTATCTGAATACCACAACCTAAACCTAGCGCGTTTTATTAATGCCTTAGCAGAAGAAATCCCGTTAGTGATTGTTGATAACACCAATATCAAAAAGTGGGAATTTATTGCTTATGTACAAGCAGCCACTGCATTGGGTTATCAAGTAAAAGAAGTGATCGTCGGTGAAATCAAAGATAAGTCTTTACAACATCTTTACGCGAAGCGTTGTGAACATAAAGTTCCACTTCGAATGATAAGTAAAATGGCTTATATGTTTGAATGGTAACGTTTAAAGGAAAAGGAAGCATCAGCTTCCTTTTTTAATGTCTAGAGGGCGTGTTGACCTTTGTGGATTAAAATTTGTTCACTCTAGGGGCGATTTAATCGCGGCGCGAGATTTGTAACCTAGTGGACTAAGTAAAAATCGAGCAACAAAGAGTTAATCGCCCCTAGGAAGAACCCGAAGGGCAGCGCGTGTTTGGCATTGATGCTGCGTTATCGCCTATTTATGTGGAACAATCACACTACATAGGCTCTGCCTTGCCTAAATACCAAACACACTGCTGCAAAATTAATCACAAAGGGTCAACACGCCCTAATACGCCTGTTGTTCAATGGCTGCAAAAATAGCATCGCACAACTTAGTTAAGCTTTGTTTATCGCTTATGTAAGGTGGCATCAAGTAAATTAATTTACCAAACGGGCGGATCCACACACCTTGCTCTATAAAAAAGCGTTGAATTTTTGCTACATCAACACTTTGTTTAAGCTCTACAACACCAATAGCACCTAATGTACGCACATCTACTACTGCATCGAGTTGCTTACATTTAGCAAGTTGTGTTGTTAGTACATCATTTATATATTTAATTTGCTCTTGCCAAGGCTGCTCTAACAGTAAATCAATACTTGCGCAGGCCGTGGCACACGCAAGCGGGTTACCCATAAACGTTGGGCCGTGCATTAATACACCGGCTTCACCTTCGCTAATCCCAACAGCGACTTTGCTGGTGGTTAATGTCGCTGATAACGTCATCATGCCGCCCGTTAATGCTTTGCCAACACATAAGATATCCGGCTCTATATTGGCATGCTCAACAGCGAACAAGGTGCCGGTGCGGCCAAAACCTGTGGCGATTTCGTCACAAATAAGTAAAACATCATACTTATCGCAAAGAATGTGCAGGTGTTTTAAGTAATCAGGATGATAAAAATTCATGCCCCCGGCATTTTGCACTATGGGTTCAATGATAAATGCCGCAACATCTTGATGATGAGCAGCAAAATAGCTTTCAAGCGTATCCGCTTCAGCAGGGCTAAACTCGCCATTAAATTTAGCACTCGGCGCAGGTACAAAAATATGTTCAGGTAAAAAACCTGAGTACATGCTGTGCATTGAATTGACCGGATCGCAAACGCTCATGGCTGCAAAGGTATCGCCGTGGTAGCCCTTTAGCGGCGTCATTAACTTTTGCTTGCTGGTGTATCCTTGGCTTAACCAGTATTGCAAAGCCATTTTTATGGCGACTTCAACACTCACTGAGCCGCTGTCGGCTAAGAACACCTTATCGAGTGATTTAGGTGTGATACTGACTAGCTTTTTACATAACTCAACAGCAGGCTCATGAGTTAAGCCACCAAACATAACATGACTCATTTTGCTAACTTGCGTGGTGATTGCCTCATTTAAAACAGGATGGCAGTAACCATGGATGGCACTCCACCAAGAAGCCATACCATCTATTAGGCTTTCGCCTGTTTCTAAGAAAATACGATTTGCATTGGCATGGCTGACAGGGTACACGGGAAGGGGCTCAGTCATAGAAGTATAAGGATGCCAAATATGCTCCCGATCAAAATCTAAATCTATTGGTTGTTTATTAATCATATGTAAACTTTATATCGCTCCGATTCGTTGACAATGTTACGTCAACTCGTAGACTAAGCCAATCTAACCGTCCCAATAATTTAAAAAAGAGACTATTATGGAGCTCGCAGTTGTCCGTCACGATTGGACTCACCAAGAAGTAAAAGCATTATTCGAAATGCCGTTCAATGATTTGTTATTTAAAGCGGCCAGTGTGCATCGTGAAAACTTCAACCCAAATGAAGTACAAATTTCTACTTTATTATCGATTAAAACCGGTGCTTGCCCAGAAGATTGCAAATATTGCCCTCAATCTGGTCATTATAAAACAGACTTAGACCGTGAACGCTTAATGGAAGTTGAAAAAGTGGTTGAGCAAGCGCGTGTTGCCAAAGAAAAAGGCGCAACCCGTTTTTGTATGGGCGCTGCGTGGTCTGATCCGAAAGAACGTGACATGCCTTATATTTCAAAAATGGTAAAAGAGGTTAAAGAACTTGGCCTTGAAACCTGTATGACACTTGGCATGCTAGATAACGAAAAAGCCCATGCTTTAAAAGACGCGGGCCTTGATTACTACAACCATAACCTAGATACATCACCTGAGTATTACCAACAGATCATTACAACACGTACTTATCAAGACCGTTTAAACACTATCGATAACGTGCGTGATGCCGGCATGAAAGTGTGCTCTGGCGGTATAGTTGGTATGGGCGAGCAGGCAGCTGACCGTTTTGGTTTATTAATGCAATTAGCTAATTTGCCGCAACAGCCAGAAAGTGTGCCAATTAATATGTTGGTTAAAGTGAAAGGTACGCCACTTGAAGATGTCGAAGATTTAGATCATTTTGAGTTTATTCGTACTATCGCAGTTGCACGTATTATGATGCCGAAAAGCTATGTTCGTTTATCAGCGGGTCGTACGGCGATGAATGAGCAAATGCAATCTATGTGTTTCTTTGCCGGCGCTAATTCAATTTTCTACGGTGATAAACTACTGACTACAGAAAACCCAGAAGCAGACGCTGACATGATGCTGATTAAAAAATTAGGCATGAACCCAGAAACCCGTGAAGATTATTCCGATGAAGCGGTTGCAGCATCACTTTCATCAAAAGTTGCCGATAAAGCAACATCAGAACTATTTTACGAAGCGTAACATTTAAATGGCTTTTGAATTTATTGCCGAGCATCTTATCGAGCGCCAAGCCGATGCATTACTGAGACAGCGCCAACTTGTAGAGCAATCAAGCGGGCGCTTTATTGAAGTTGCTGGTAAACAATATTTAAATTTTGCCAGTAATGACTACCTTGGCTTTGCGGATGATTTTATCGAAATACAAGCGCAGCAACTAGGTAGCCATAGCTCAGCGCTAGTGAATGGTTATAATAAACCACAGCAACAGCTTGAGCAGCGTTTGTGCGAATTATTAGGCTATGAAAGCGCTATGTTATTTAACAGCGGCTTTAGTGCTAATAGCAGCGTATTAAAAGCATTGTTTCAAGATAAAAGCGTGGCGCAATCAGCTGCAATTTTTCAAGATAAACTCAATCATGCCAGCTTAATTGATGGTGGCCTTCATTCTGCCGCTGCTATGGTGCGGTTTAATCACAACGATCTTAAGCATTTAGAATCTCGGTTACAAAAGTCAAAAGCTAAGCATAAGCTTATTGTGAGTGAAGGGGTGTTTTCGATGGATGGTGATAAAGCTCCCATTGAAGCCCTGTGTAAACTTGCTAAACAATACAATGCTTGGCTGATGATTGATGATGCCCATGGTTTTGGTGTCTTAGGTGAGCAAGGTTTAGGAAGTTGTGAGGCAATCAAGCCCGATTTATTGATTATCACCTTTGGAAAGGCACTTGCAAGTAGTGGTGCGTGCCTGCTTGCATCAGAGCAGATGGTTGATTATATGCTGCAGTTTAATCGTGAATACATTTATTCAACGGCGATGTCACCACTGATGGCAAGTTGTACTCTTGAGCGACTCGAAAAGTTATTAAAAGCGGATAAGAAACGCTCTCAGCTTTCAGAAAATATTGCTTACTTTAAAGCGCTTGCCAAAGAGCATAACTTAGCATTAATGGAATCAACAACGGCTATTCAGCCTTTGGTATTGGGCGATGCAGAACACACGCTTGCCGTTGCTAATAAGCTTAAAGATAAAGGCGTATGGTTAACCGCTATTCGACCGCCCACGGTGCCTTTTAATACGGCACGACTGAGGATCACCTTAAGTAGCGCGCATCAACCTGACGATATAAAACAGTTGGTTGATTCGCTAGTGGAGTGTTTATGAGTGTTCAACTACAAGCGCCTATAAGTGTTCAACACAGTAATAAGCTAACAACACAAACTAAGTTCTCTAAAGCGGCTGCAAATTATGCGCGTCATGCCAGTGTTCAAAAACAAGCGGCTGCACACTTATTCAAAATGATGGCAAACAAGTATCAGCAAGGTACTTGCCTTGACTTAGGTGCAGGGCCTTTAGTTAACACGGCAATGCTTAAAACACATTTTGATACTGTACTGGCAATGGACTTAAGTCATTCTATGCTAAGCACAGATCAAGACTCGCGTTGTTTAAAAGTGTGTGCTGATATGGATAACTTACCTTTACAGCAAAATTCCTTTGATTGCGTATTTAGTAATTTTGCAATGCAATGGTCTGGGGATTTAAAAGCGCTATTAAAAAGTCTTTTTTATTCTCTAAAAGTTGGCGGTAAGGTTTATTTAAGCTGTGTTGTGGATGGGTCGCTCAAAGAGATCAAACAGGCATTCGCTTGTTTAGACGAGCAAAACCATATTAATCAGTTTCATAGTGCTAGTCACATTATCGAGTATGCAAAATTGGCGGGGTTTAAACCCAATTTTGCAGCCGATAGGTGTTATATAGATACCTATAACTCACCCATAGAAGCGCTGCGTTCTATTAAAGCTATTGGCGCTACATCATTGCAAACTAAGCAAAAACGCCAAGGGTTATTAACGAGGCAGGCACTTAATCGTGTTTGTAAGGCATACCCTCTGGTTGATGGGCATGCTAGAGTGAGCTATCAAGTTGTCCTTTTAGAACTAGAAAAATAGAATTAACTCAAAAATGAAAGAATTTTTTATCACGGGTACAGACACCGATGCAGGAAAAACCCATGTCACCAGTTTATTATTAAACTTACTGGCGCAACATAAGCAGCGTGCGGTTGGTTTTAAACCCATTGCAGCAGGTGCAGAAGAAGCATTTGGGCAGCTAGTTAATGATGATGCGTTAACCTTAATGGAAAGCTCATCAATTGGGGTAAAATACAACATTGTTAACCCCTTCACCTATGAGCCACCCATTGCACCGCATATTGCAGCTGCCCAGATAGGCGACAGACTGACATTTGACAAGCTCGATGCTGCTTATGCGAATGTAAGAGCACTCAATACCGATTATATTCTTACAGAAGGTGCAGGTGGTTGGTGTTTACCTATCAACGAAACCGATTTGCTCAGTGATTGGGTTAAATCACAGCAGCTTGATGTGATTTTAGTAGTGGGTATGAAACTAGGTTGCCTTAATCATGCATTACTGACAGCTGCTCATTTTAAAGCGCTAGGTGTTAATTGTGTGGGTTGGATTGCAAATCATGTAGACCCTAACATGCGTGAGCAAGACGCCAATTTAGAAACATTAAAATCAGCATTACCTTTCCCGCTTTTAGCGATTAGTCCATATACAGACGGCACCCCTAAATTAAAAATTTACAAAACCTTACTTGAAACTTTATCTATTAACCCATAATAATTGAGTTGTTACTTTTGACATACTCTGTCACAATTGGTTGCAATTAGTTCCTTGCAACCAATTGCATAAGCCCTAAACTGAGTTGGTAGAACACCCAGATAATTTTATTAACTAACGATTTTTAACCATGTCGTTAGTTAATACAATTGGTATGTTTATTCTGAGGTTTTTATGAAGCGTGTATTTTTGTTTCTACTGACTAACTTAGCGGTAATGCTAGTGTTAGGTATTGTGTTGTCTATTGTGATGAGCGTACTGGGTATTAGCCATCGCAGTTTAGGCGGCATTTTAGTTATTTCAACCGTATTTGGTTTTGGTGGCTCGTTTATTTCGTTATTTATGTCGAAATGGATGGCAAAAAAATCAACCGGTGCACATGTGATTGAACAACCTCGTTCTGAAACAGAACAATGGTTAGTTTCGACGGTAGCAGCGCAAGCGAAAAAAGCAGGTATCGCGATGCCTGAAGTGGCTATTTACGATAGCCCTGAAATGAACGCGTTTGCGACAGGCCCAAGTAAGAACAACTCGCTGGTAGCTGTGAGCACAGGTTTATTACACAATATGAACCAAGATCAAGCGGAGGCGGTATTGGCTCATGAGGTGTCACACATTGCAAATGGTGACATGGTAACGCTTACCCTTATCCAAGGTGTAGTGAATACCTTTGTTATCTTTATGGCGAAAGTATTGGCAGGTATTGTTGATAATTTCCTAAATAGTGATGAAGAAGAGGGCGGTAGTAGCTGGACTTACTTCTTGTTCGATATGATTTTCCAAGTGCTATTTGGTGTGCTAGCGAGTGTGATTGTTGCTTACTATAGCCGTAAACGCGAATTCTCTGCGGATGCCGGTGCAGCTAAATTAGTAGGTGCAGATAAAATGCGTAGCGCCCTTGAGCGTTTAAAACAAAACCACCCATCACAACTAGAAGGTTCAATGATGGCGTTTGGTATTGCAAGCGGTAAAGGTGTTGCCGAGTTATTCTCATCGCACCCACCTCTTGATGAGCGTATTAACGCATTACGTTAATCTTAAACACGAAAAAGCCAGCTTGATGCTGGCTTTTTTTATTGTTGGTTTTTCTCGCGCTCGAGTTGTTGTGGTAATAATACCTCAACAATTTCACGGGCCGGTAAGGTATACCTAACGCCATCGAACATCACAGAAGTGTGTTCATCAAGACTAGTGATCCCTGTTAAGGTCCAGCCTTCGCCACGCTCTTTACAGTAAACTGTGGTGGTTGGTTGAATTACTTTAAATTCTTCACTCATCGAACTTAATCTAATTGCTTGAAATTGCGTTTATAGTAAGACAATAATGCTAGCTCATAAAGCAAAAAGAAGAAATTAACGTGTCAAGCCACGATGACTTAGCCTTTGACTTACGCCCCATTCGTCATAAAGATTGCCAAGCGATATGGGATATTTTAAGAGATCCCCGAGTACAATCGTTTAATGATTACGGTGCTGACATAACGAAAGGTGACGTGTATGACTTTATTCAAGGCGACATAGAACGTTTTTATAATCAACAAGGCATTCGTTTAGTTATTGTTTTACGAAGTAGTGGGCAAGTTATTGGCAGTGTAGGCATATTTAACATAATAAACGGGCAGGGCATGTTGGGATTTGAATTGTCATCGCAATACTTTGGCAAAGGAATAATGCAAAAGGTACTAGATATGCTGTTTGAAAAACTAACTTCCTTTGTAACGACACCACTAAACAGTGTGGTCGCTTTAGTTGACTCAAATAACAGCGCAAGTATTAAGCTTTTAAATAAATGCGGCTTTGTACAACATGACGCTCACTGGATAAAATACGTTAGCTAATTACTATAATAGTACAATCTTGTTCTGCTAGAATTGCTACTATAAAATAGCGCCTCATTTTTAAAAAGGAGCGCTAGCAACTATGGCAAAGGCCAAAGCAATTACCAGTATTGAAAGTTACGGCATTTACAGTCATTGGGATGCAAAAGAGAAAGACCTGCCTCAAATCACCGAATTTACAACAGACGTTCCTGCACAGTTAGATATTGAATTTGGTTTTATTGTTAATATTAAAAAAGCCAAAGGACAAAAAATTAAATTTTGCGTTTACCACCCAGATATCCCCGATGAAGATGGCGAGATCATGCCACCATTTGAAGGCGAGCAGTACATTAAAACAAACGATTGGCAGTTTTACTTAGGTGATACGATATGGGCACCTGTTTGTAATAAAGTAGGTATTTGGCGCATGACTATTGAGTTAAATGGCCATATAATTGCTGATAAATCCTTTAACTTATTAAAGGAAGCCGAAGGCACTGCCACTGATTTTTGGAAGCATCGCGGCTATTAATCTTCAAACCTGAGAGGGGCTATGTATCAAGGAAGTTGTTTGTGCGGAAAAGTAAAAGTAACGATTGCTGGTGGCATAGACTCAATTATTCATTGCCATTGCTCGTTATGTCGTAAAAATTCAGGCACAGCCTACGCAACCAATGGCTTTATTCAACGAGATGGTTTTAACCTCACAGAAGGGCAACAGCATCTAAGTGCCTTTGAATTTAAACCCGGCAGAATTCGCTATTTTTGTAGCTGCTGTGGCTCACCGGTATATAGCGAGAATAAAGACGATTCAAGCCGTTTACGTATTCGCTTAGGTTTGTTAGATAGCGATTTAAACGAGCGTCCCATTAGCCATAACTTTGTAAGTTCTAAAGCAAACTGGGATACGTTTGACGCAGAGATTCCATGTTATGATGGTTTTGAACCAAGTAGAGGGAAGTAATCATTATGATAGTGAATACGCCAAAACCGCCTTATTACGCCGTGATTTTCACTAATACCTTATCTGACGATACCACTGGCTATGAAGAAATGGCGAATAGAATGGTGGAGCTCGCAGAGCAACAACCAGGGTATTTAGGCATGGAGTCTGTTCGTGATGGTTTGGGTATTACGGTATCGTATTGGCAAAACTTAGATGCCATCAAAGCCTGGAAACAAAACGTGGAGCACTTAAATGCGCAGCAGCTTGGCAAAGATAAATGGTACAGCGCGTTTACAACGCGTATTGCTAAAGTAGAACGTGATTATTCACTTTATTAGTCATTAACGTTATTAATACATATAAGAACACATCATACTATATTTGTTTGCTTTAAACCTCAGCATAGCCTTGAATTAAAATAACTATAATCAAAGTAGGGCTCAATGAGCTTGGCTTTAACAATTAACCGGAACTTGTATATATACAGTTTAAGTTTCATCACTCACATAGTTAATAAAACGACCCTATTACTCGTTTTCCCTTAAATAAAAGCTAAGGCTGTTGAATTTCAATTGCACTGGTAATGAATTAGCAAGTTTGCTAAAAATAAACCAATAAGAATTCGAGCTTAAATGCGGTCGAAAAGCGCAATTTTCTTTCTATAATCATGTTTTAGCTGCTGGGGTCTGAGTGATAGTTTTAGATGAACAAAGTTGGTCATGGTTATTATTTCAAAATGAAAAAAACATGTACCTGTCAGTTGTATGCGGTAGTGTTGGTATTTTTACAGTTGAAATTGAATTAACTCAAGCTGAAATAGCTTCATTTAATGCAATTGGTCGTACTTTTATTGATGAACTGGCAAGTGGTATATCTTTTTCCCCAGACTCCTATTTACATAGGAAATCAAACTTTAGAAATGAATTTGATTTATCTATTGCTATAGATAAATGGAGAGAATCGGCAAAATCGTAGTTACACCAAGGTTGTATATGCGTAAATAAAATAGCCGGCTTTGTACGTGCTTTACAACTTATGGTCAACTTTTTAGCCGATTTCACGGCTTTGTGTTTCACGGAGGAATCCATAAACTATATGTTATATATCCTTGGCGGTCTACCCGCAACAGGTAAGACTGAACTTTCAAAGTTTTTAGCTTCTTCCTTGGGCGCAGTTCATATTCGCATTGATACTATTGAGCAAGAATTAAAAAACTGTGGTTTTAACAAGCTACATGACGAAGGTTACAAGGTAGCTTTTGCTCTTGCGTTAGAAAATCTAAAAAGCGGCCTTTGTGTTGTAGCTGACTCAACAAATCTAGTTTTGGAATCTCGAGAAGGGTGGATAAACGTAGCAAATAAAGCTTCATCACCCTATATAGAAATTGAAGTTATCTGCTCGAATAAAGCCGAACATCGACAACGTGTAGAAAACAGGCAAACAGATATTCGGAATCTTTTACTTCCATCATGGGAAAGTGTGATTTCAAGAGATTATCATTTGTGGGAAACAGCACGTATAGTCATAGATACTGCGGGCAAAAATCCTGAGCAAAGCAAGAAAGAGTTGAGTGAGTTACTCAGTAGACACAATAAAACATAACATGAAACCTGTGTTAGTCAGTAAAAGAGCATAAATGAAATGCTTGAAATTGATGTAACCAAAATTAGTTTATTGATTGGTATTGCGACCAAAAAGCAAAATATTTGAGCAGTACATAAAATAGGGTAGGTAAAAGCCCACCTAGATGGGCTTAAGCGTTAATTACTATTTACAGAGTGTAATTAAATCCGATGGCTATACCATCATCTTCTGTTTGTGACATTTGAGCTTCTTGCTCAGCGTCATTACTCGAAAAGTCACTAAAATCTTTACGAGCTTCTATATACAAAATAGTATCTTTAGCCATAAAGTAGTGCGCACCTATCACGGCAAATTGACGTTTAAATACATCTTGTGGGTCGGCGTTAAAGTTAGGTTGAATTACGTAATCATCACCTGCGTCAAATACGTTATAAGCAATAAAAGTACGAATGTCGTTATCAAAGCGATAGCTTAGGATAGACTCTAAACCGACAGCATCTTTTATCAAACGACCTAAATTATCTGTATCGTGGTTTTCATTTTTATTGATATTGGCAGAGGCATACCAGCCAGGTTTGTAAAAGTCACCATATGTTATACCTACACCGTAAATTAAATCGGTAACAAGCTGATCACGGCCATCTGCATAAACAATATCGAATTCACCTCTATTAAAACCGGCAGTAAGTTTTAGATTATCCGTTGCTCTATAGGTAACAGCTGCGCCATAAGTCGAGTTAAACTCAACATTTTGCGCTGCAGGATTACCTTGCTCAAATAATAATTCGCATGAACTGCGAGATATATCCGCGATGTCGCAGGTATAAAAGTCATCCGATTTCAGCTGAGCTTGCAATGCGACATGAAATTTCCCCCAAGTGTTACGGTATTGCAGTACTTTATCACCACGGCCTGTTCCATTTACCGCACCATCATCTTTATTGTATGTATAGACACCTGCAGCGTTACCGTCCCACACTAAACTATAATTTGTATTGTAGACCACGTCATACCATGCACCCCATTGCTTTCCTATTGTTACTTGGCCATAGTCATCGTGTTTTAGTCCTACATAACCTAATCGATTATATAAAAACTCATCTTGAATTGATTCAAAGCGGTTATTATAAATTATGTCTGTGCTACCAACAGGGTTTACACCCCATTCAAGTAGTGCAAAAGCTTGCCAGCCATTTTTTAATTGTCGTTTAAAATCAAAGTTAATGCGCGATGCACCGTTTACAATTTCGGTTTCACCTTGAGTGTTAATTACTCTTGCATCAATAAAGCCGCCAAAAGTGACACTGTTTGTTTCATCTTTATAAATCTCAATGGCATTTGCTGTTGGGATTATCGTTAAGCCAGCGAGAAAAATGGCAGCGTGTGTTCTTTTCATAAAGTACCTTGTTTAATTGTTGTCCCTAATAGGTCTAAATTAACTAAAAGAATGAGAATATCAAAGCTAAAATATATGAAAAAGTGAAAAAAAATCATGAAAGCCCCCCTTTGTGAGGAAAATTTATTCATTTTAGGTTCACTATGTTGAATTATCAATGGCTTACTCTAGTTAAAAAATAGACACTTTCTGACTCAACGTTCTGAGCATTAGTTTGGTATTAGGGATTTCAGCACTTAACCCATAAATAAGGGTCATAAAGTAACAGTCCAACAAGATAGCGGCTTTTACTTTATTAAACTGTGGTTGTTCAGAAAACACTAAAGTTTGAATTAACTCCATATGTCGTTGTTGAAATGTTTTAGAAAATAAACGTTCACTAAATAGCACTTTGTAAAATTGATGATGTAAGCAATAAAATTGGTAAAAGTATTGTGCGTAATGATTGATCTTCAATCGGGGAGGGCGATGAATATCGGTTTCTTTAGCGCGCTCTAATACATCATTAAACCTCAATTCAAGGCATGCCTCTAAAATCGCGATCTTACTCTCAAAATGTTTAAACAAAGTACCGACAGCAACACCACAAGCAGAAGATATTTGACGTGTAGACGTATCATTAAATCCATGCTCTGCGAAAAGCTGCCATGCAGTATTTAGAATATGTTGATGTGTCTTATTATGATTGCCCATAGCTATTATCTTGTTTTATTTAAAGTAATTGTAAAGTGAGCGCGTTCACTTATAAAAGTGAGCATGTTCACTAAAGATAGACCTAGTTAATTAAGTTGTAAAATGACTAGGTTGTTTTAAACAATCTTTCATAGCGTGCTAAGCGGCTTTAGTTTAAAATTGCATACAGTTTCGTTTTACTTTTTTACCCGCTGGAGGGTACCGCTATCATTAGTACAGCTAATATCACCATGCAATTTGGTGCTAAACCTTTATTCGAAAATATCTCAGCAAAATTTGGCGATGGTAACCGTTACGGTTTAATCGGTGCGAATGGCTGTGGTAAATCAACCTTCATGAAAATCCTAAGTGGCGAGCTTGAGCCATCTTCAGGTAACGTCAGTACAGATCCAAACGAGCGTGTTGCAAAACTAAACCAAGACCAGTTTGCTTACGAAGAGTTTTCTGTAATCGACACGGTAATCATGGGTCATAAAGAGCTGTGGGAAGTAAAAAAAGAACGTGACCGTATTTACAGCTTACCTGAAATGAGCGAAGAAGACGGCATGCGTGTAGCAGACCTTGAAACTGAGTTTGCCGAAATGGATGGTTACTCAGCAGAAGCAAAAGCAGGTGAGTTACTGATTGGTGTTGGTATTGGCACTGAGCAACACTACGGCCCTATGTCTGAAATCGCACCGGGTTTTAAACTGCGTGTGTTACTTGCACAAGTGCTGTTTTCTGATCCAGACATCATGCTACTCGATGAGCCTACCAATAACTTGGACATCTACACTATTAAGTGGTTAGAAGACGTGTTAAACCAGCGCGACTGCACCATGATCATCATTTCGCACGACCGTCACTTCTTAAACTCAGTCTGTACACACATGGCTGACATCGATTACGGCGAGCTTCGTATTTACCCTGGTAACTATGACGAGTATATGTTTGCTGCAACACAGGCTCGCGAGCGACTACTGAGCGAAAACGCGAAGAAGAAAAGCCAAATTGCTGAGCTTCAACAGTTCGTATCGCGCTTTTCTGCAAACGCTTCAAAAGCAAAGCAAGCGACATCACGTGCTAAACAAATTGATAAAATTCAGCTTGAAGAAGTTAAAGCATCTTCGCGTCAAAGCCCATTTATTCGCTTTGAGCAAGAAAAGCAACTATTCCGTAATGCCTTAGAGCTAACAAACTTAGCGCAAGGTTTTGATAACATGCTTTTCAGTGGCCTTGAAGGCTTAGTTGAAGTAGGTGAGCGTATTGCGATTATCGGTGAGAACGGTGTTGGTAAAACAACACTGTTAAATACCCTTGCTGGTCGTTTAGCACCAAAACAAGGTGAATTTAAATGGTCAGATAACGCTAATATTGGGTATTACGCACAAGACCATGCTGACGAGTTCGAACAAGATATGAACTTATTCCAGTGGATGGAACAATGGCAACAAGAAGGTGACGACGAGCAAGTTGTTCGTAGTTTCTTAGGTCGTATGCTGTTTTCACAAAACGACATAAAAAAGTCAGTAAAAGTTATTTCAGGTGGTGAGCAAGGCCGTATGTTGTTTGGCAAAATTATGATGCATAAACCAAACATCTTATTAATGGATGAACCAACCAACCACATGGATATGGAATCTATCGAAGCGCTTAACTTAGCACTTGAAGCATACGAAGGGACTTTGTTGTTCGTATCACACGATAGACAATTTGTATCATCACTTGCTAACCGTATTTGGGAAATCAAAGACGGCAAAATTATCGACTTTAAAGGTACATACACTGAGTACCTAGCAAGCAAAGAAGCATAATGTGCTTATGAGTGATTAAAAGCCATGCATGTCATGGCTTTTTTTTGCTTCTAGATTCGCATATTTATGTGGTTTAAAAGCGATTTATACTGCGTTATTGATTTTAACAATAGAACCACTATTATTTGCGATCAATGCCTTGCCTAAATCGCTTTTAATTCCAACTGAAACTCGCATCTTGAGGTGG
>NZ_LRUF01000021.1:0-328579 GCF_001550155.1 Pseudoalteromonas arabiensis | reverse complement strand
CCTAAATCGCTTTTAATTCCAACTGAAACTCGCATCTTGAGGTGGTTTGGGTATATAATACCCGCCACAAAATAAGGACAAAAGTCCGCTTTTTAGAAAACAATTTTAACTGAGGTGTATTTATGACAGTTGGCATTATTATGGGTTCCAAATCAGACTGGCCAACGATGGAACATGCGGCATTAATGCTAGAAAAATTTGGCATTGAATACGAAACTAAAGTTGTTTCTGCTCACCGTACTCCTCAATTACTTGCTGACTATGCAAGCTCGGCTGCTGAACGCGGCATTAAAATTATTATTGCGGGTGCCGGTGGGGCTGCACACTTGCCTGGTATGGCCGCGGCATTTACTTCACTGCCTGTTTTAGGTGTACCCGTTAAATCAAAAACACTTAATGGTGTAGATTCATTATTATCTATCTGCCAAATGCCTAAAGGTGTTGCGGTAGGTACACTGGCTATCGGCGAAGCAGGCGCTGCAAATGCTGGACTTTTAGCAGCACAAATTTTAGGTTGCCAGCAGCCAGAAATTTTCGCAAAAGTTGAAGCTTTCCGTAAAGAACAAACAGACACTATCTTAGCTAACCCTAATCCCGCAGAGTAATATGAATATTTTAATTTTAGGTGCAGGTCAGTTAGCTCGCATGATGAGCTTAGCGGGTGCACCGCTTGATTTAAATGTTGTTGCCTACGATGTGGGTAGTGAAAAAATCATTCATCCGTTAACCGGTGAAGTTCACAATAGCACATTACAACAAGCTATTGATAACGCAGACGCCATTACAGCTGAGTTTGAACACATTCCTGATGATGTACTAACGCTATGCTGTCAAAGCAATAAGTTTTACCCAGGTAAAGCAGCGATTAAAACCGGTGGCGACCGCGCACTTGAAAAAGCATTACTTGATAAAACAAATGTTGAATGTGCGCCTTACCAATTAATTACAGAAAAAGCGCACCTTATTGCTGCTGTAGAGCGCTTAGGCAAGCCGCTTGTGATTAAAACTTGCCAAGCGGGTTACGATGGTAAAGGGCAGTGGCGCTTAAAGTCTGATGATCAAATTGACCAAATCTGGTCAGAAATGGCAGATTTCATCGCATCAGGCACCGAAACTGCGCCGCATTCTATTATCGCTGAAAAGATGATTCCGTTTGATCGTGAAGTATCTATTATTGGGGCACGCGACAAAGCAGGTAACACAGTAATCTATCCACTCACTGAAAACCAACACACTAACGGTGTACTAACACTTTCAGTAGCGGGTAAAGAAAAAGCAGCAATTCAAGAACAAGCTGAGGTTGCGTTTAACAAGCTTGCGCAAGAGCTTGATTATGTGGGTGTATTAGCAATCGAATTTTTTGATGTGCAAGGCACGTTATTAGTTAACGAAATTGCGCCACGTGTGCATAATTCTGGTCACTGGACACAGCAGGGTACGCATTGCTCACAGTTCGAAAATCATATGCGTGCAGTTGCTGGTTTACCATTAGGTAGTACAGAACTACTTCGTCCTACCGCTATGATCAATGTACTAGGCCAGCCTTCTGTTCCACACTCAGTACTTGCAACGCCTGACGTTACAAGTCACTGGTATGGTAAAACGGCTAAACCTGGTCGTAAGATGGGGCATATTAATGTCTCAGCCGATAATCTTCATCAACTGGGTGAGCGTTTAGCGGCACTTGCTGAAGTGCTGCCAGAACACGATTATCCAGGCGTAGCTGCTACCAGCACCCAACTTATTTTAAACTGATCAGTTTAAATTCTAAGGAGCCGAGTTCATCTCGGCTTTTTAATATCCTAATAGAATAGTACCTCTTGTCTCAAAGCACTTGCGTCAGGTTTTTCTTGCTATAGACTAATATTTTTATATTAATATTAGCTTGTTATGTTACATCCTCGATTTAGAACAGTCGTATTTGCGTTTTTTATGGCGCTGTTTATGTCTGGATTTATGTCTTTAGTGATCAGCATTTTTAACGTTGGTTTAATTGATAACATTGCAACCATTTGGCTTAAAGCATGGGCTTTTGCTTTTTGTGTGGCATTTCCTACCGTTATTTTTGTCGCACCTGTAGTACATAAGTTAACCAATAGATTGATCAGAGCACCGTTGTGATAGCCGAACGCCCAAAACAAGTACTATTTATTACGTTATTTTTAGCATCTGCTTTGCCATTTGTTGGCTCAGCTACGGCACTTGTAGTCGGTGCTTTGTTTGCCATGCTATTAGGTAATCCATTTGCAGCGCAGTCACAAAAAATGAGTAAATGGATGCTAAAGTTGGCGGTAATTGGCTTAGGCTTTGCTGTTGATTTTAGCCAAGTAATAGAAGTAGGGCGTAGCTCTATTGTGCTTACAATCGTTAGTATTACCGCGATTATTGGCCTTGGCGAAATTTTATCGCAGTTATTTAAGTTAAATAAAAATACTGGCGTACTCATCTCATTTGGTACTGCTATTTGTGGAGGTAGCGCCATTGCAGCAATGGCGCCTGTAATTAAGGCCAAAGATCACGAAGTGGCGATATCATTAGCCGTGGTGTTTTTATTAAATGCCCTTGGTTTAGTGTTATTTCCGATGATTGGTCATTATTTTGGCCTGACTGAGCATCAGTTTGGGGTTTGGGCGGCACTGGCTATTCATGACACGAGCAGTGTAGTGGGGGCTTCCGCGGCTTATGGCGCATCTGCGCTTGCCATTGCAACAACCATTAAGCTGACCAGAGCGATGTGGATCATACCGTATACGAGTATCGCAGGTGTATTTTGGAAGTCTGATGAAAAAGCCAGTATCCCCTTGTTTATTATAGGCTTCTTGGCTGCTGCGCTGATTAATTCAAGTTTTCCAGAGTTTCAAACACTGTGGCACGCCCTTAACATAGGTGCTAAGCAAGTTTTGGTAATGACCTTATTTTTAATCGGCAGTGGCTTATCAATTTCAGTTTTAAAACAAGCGGGCATTAAACCTTTTATCATGGCGATGATCTTATGGATCATTGTCAGCAGTATTATTTTACTACTAATAGTAGACGGATTTATTTCATGAAAAATTCCTTATTAAGTTCTTCAATAGCACTTGCTGCAGGCTTGTTTGCTAATAATTTAGCGGCTGCAGATCTGCGTGTTGCCACTTTCAACGTGAGCATGGACGCCACAAATTATGCTAAAAAAGGTGAGGCGGTCGATAAAGATGCTTTAAGCAAAGCATTAGCCAGTAACCACCAGCAAATTCGCAACATAGCAGAAATTATTCAACGTGTAAGACCAGATGTAATTCTACTGAACGAGTTTGATTATATTGATGCTGAAAAAGGCATTAACGTTTTTCGCAAAAACTATCTGCAAGTACCGCAAAATGAGCAGGTTGCAATTGACTATCCATATTATTTTATTGCACCAGTCAATACGGGTTTAGCTACTGAATTTGATCTAGATAACGATGGTGTAAAGGGACATTACAAAGGCGACGCGCAGGGCTTTGGCTTCTTTGAAGGGCATTATGCGATGGCAGTACTGTCACGCTACCCAATTAATTTAGATAAAGCACGTACTTTACAAACATTCAAATATAAAGACATGCCAAATGCGCAAATGCCCATCGACCCTAAAACAGGTAAAAACTGGTATTCTGCTGAGGAATGGCAAGCAATCCACCTAAGCTCTAAATCATTTTGGGATTTACCGATTGATGTAAAAGGAAAAACGGTTCATCTACTAGCTTCACATCCAACACCGCCAGTTTTTGATGGTGATGAAGACCGTAACGGTAAGCGTAATCACGATGAAGTGCGCCTAATTGCTGATTACATCAATAATGCGAACTACATTTATGATGACAAAGGCCAAAAAGGGGGCTTAAAAGCGAAAAGCCGCTTTGTGATTGTTGGGGATTTAAATGCGGCACCTGAAGGTGGTAAAGCTCGTCCTGAAACAACAGACCAAATTTTGAAAAACCCTCTAGTGAATACCTCATTTACCCCTTCTAGCCAAGGGGCTAAACAGTCCTATAAAGAAGAATATGCAAAAAATTACACGGCCTATTGGCAAGCCCGTGCTGATTACGTACTCCCTTCTAATTACGGTATTGAGATCAATGACGGCGGGGTATTTTGGCCAGTAAAAAGCTCAGAATTATACCGTTTGATTAAAGATCGTAATGCCTCATCTGATCATCGTATGGTATGGCTTGATATTAGCTTGAAATAAGCTGTTATTAAACGGAAAAGTTTGGCTGTTTATCCTATAAAAATTGCTATTTCATCAGTGCTTCTGCTTAAATAAGGCGAATTATAATAACCCCGTAAGAAGCACTATGAAATTCAAAACCACTGCTAATAAAACGTTAGTGGCTCTCGCAGTCGCATCTAGCTTTATGCTAGCTGGTTGTCAATCAACCGCCTCAACACCTTCTGAAGAACAAGTAAACAATGTAGCCCCTGTTGTTGTTACCCCTGCTGACACAGGATCAGCTGAAATCACGTTAGAGCAAGCAATGGCTCACCCTGATTGGTTAGGCCGTCAGCCAGAGCG
Organism: Pseudoalteromonas arabiensis; assembly: GCF_001550155.1. Lineage (GTDB taxonomy): Bacteria > Pseudomonadota > Gammaproteobacteria > Enterobacterales > Alteromonadaceae > Pseudoalteromonas > Pseudoalteromonas arabiensis. The sequence continues at coordinate 324,045 of NZ_LRUF01000021.1, read as the reverse complement.
TGCTTTCTGGAATGGTGATTCTAACAGCATTGTTTATGCACAAAAGCAACAGGGTAGTGAGTTACGCGATTTATATGTTCAAGCGGTTAATAGTCAATCTGCATCACAATTAGCGTTAAACAAATTACACACCGTAGGTGCAAAAAATGCAGTTTACTCGGCTGATAAAAAGCAACAGGCTTATGCATTTGAAGGTAATATCTTTGTTAAAAACCTAAGCACTGGTCAAATTACACAAATTACACACGACAGCGCACAACAATCAAAGCCGCAGTTTTTAACGGATGGCAGCCTTGCGTATCGCCAAGGTAATGCATTTTATAAAGTTGATTTGGCAACAGGTCGTCAAGTTGAGTTAGTTAACTTACACCTAGACGATGCGCCTAAAGGTGTGCAAGAGCCAGACACGTATATTGCAAAAGAGCAGCACAAACTAATTGACTACATTGCGCTGACTCACAAAAACAAAAAAGATCGTGAAGCGCGTAAAGAGCAAATTAATGAGCAAAACGACAGTATTGCTAATTCACAGTTCTATTTAGGTAAAGATAAACGTTTGGCAGACGTACAGCTTTCACCAAATGGTCAAGCTCTCGTTGCAGTTACCACTGAAAACCGCTCATGGCGCGATGAAGGCGATATCATGCCTAATTACATTGCCGATGATGCGCGCGTAAAAGCTGAAAAAGTACGTCGTCGCGTTGCGGATGAAAAACCAATTAGCTCAGATGTTATTTACATCGACCTTAAATCAGGCGAGCAAACAACCCTTGCATTCGATACCTTACCTGGTTTTGATGAAGACGTTCTTGCAGCTGTTAAGAAAGAAAACTACGCTCGTGATGGCAAAACTTACAAGCCTGAAAAAGCGCCGCGTGCTATCAACCTAATGATGGATTGGGGTTGGGATCAAAGTGCAATCCAATGGAACACAGATGGTTCACACGTGGCTCTTATGCTTGAAGCATGGGACAACAAAGACCGTTGGCTAGCGACTGTTGATACACAAAACAACAAACTTGTTTCACAGCACCGTTTACATGACGATGCGTGGGTTAACTATGCATACAACGATTTTGGTTGGTTGAACAACTCTGATACGCTTTACTATCTATCTGAAGAGTCTGGTTACAGCCATATTTACAAAAAGCCACTTAACGGTAAAGCAACGCAGCTTACTAAAGGCCAATTTGTTGTTTCTAACTTAACGTTAACGGCTGATAACTCAGCAATTTACTACAAAGCTAACGTTGAGCACCCAGGTCTTTACGAAATCTATCGTGTAAACCCTGCAAACGGTGAGTCTGAGCAAGTCACTAACCTTGATGGCATGACCGACTACCAGTTAAGTCCAGATGAAAGCAAACTTTTGCTAACCCACTCTAAGATTATGTCGCCACCTGAGCTTTACGTTGCTGATGCAAAAGCAAATACCCAAGCAACTCAGTTAACGCACACGGTATCTGATGAGTTTTTAGCGAAGAAGTTAATTGCACCTAAGATTGTTGCTGTGCCTTCAAGCCACACTGATCAGCCAATTTACGCAAAAGTATATTACCCAGCTGATTATAAAGAAGGCGAGACAGGCAAAAACCGTAAAGCGGTTATCTTTAACCATGGTGCAGGTTACTTACAAAACTCACACATGGGTTGGTCTGGTTACTTTCGCGAGTTTATGTTCCACTCACTATTGGCTTCAGAAGGCTACGTAGTCATGGATATGGACTACCGTGCCTCTAAAGGTTATGGCCGTGATTGGCGTACAGCAATTTATCGCCAAATGGGTACGCCAGAAATTCAAGATTTAGCAGACGGCGTAAGCTGGATGGCAGACAACGCTAACGTAGATACAAAAGCGGTAGGCACCTACGGTGGTTCATACGGTGGTTTCATGACATTCATGGCGCTATTTACACAACCTGATTTATTTCAAGCAGGTGCAGCGCTTCGTCCGGTAACTGATTGGGCTCACTACAATGGTCCTTACACGTCGAACATCTTAAATCACCCAGATGTTGACCCAATTGCGTATGAGAAGAGTTCACCAATTTATTTTGCGGAAGGTTTGAAAAATCGCTTATTAATCAACGCACCTATGGTTGATGACAACGTATTCTTCCAAGACTCTGTGCGCCTAGTGCAACGTTTAATTGAGCTTGAAAAAGAAAACTTTGAAACAGCTATTTTCCCAGTTGAACCGCATGGCTTTGTACAGCCATCAAGCTGGTTAGATGAATACCGTCGTATTTATAAGTTGTTCAAAGAAACGCTTTAGTTTTTGGACTTATACAAAACAGCCACTTATTAGTGGCTGTTTTTATATGTAGACTTTAAAACATTTATAAATACTGGCAAAGCCAGTACTGTGCCACCAAGTGCACCAATAAGATGGGCATCTATAGCCACATTTGATGCAATTAATTGGCTTACTGAATCACTAGGGCCTGCAATTTGCTCCCAAATAACTTTCGCCCATGTGCCTACGAACAACAACCAGCCTGAAAAGAGGCCTGCTTGTACGTCTTTTATCGAGCCCCAAATTATTACACCATGCAGTAATGCACTAAGTCCCGTATAAATATAAATATCAGGGCAAAATAACCACACCCCTAATCCACACCAAAGTGCAAGAACAGCGATGTTAAAAGCGTATCTAAATGGTGATGTATGCTCAGCATGTAATGCCCATATTAAAAAAATACCAGCGCAATTTAAGAAAAGATGAGGCCAATTTGCATGAACGAATTGACTCGTGAAAATCCGCCAATATTCACCATTTGTAACTAACAACCGGTTAAATTCTAAATAATCATTAAGATTAAATGCCGCAAAAAAAGTGCTTAGTAAGATTAAACATAAAGGAGGAAGTACATATAGTGGTTTCAGGGGCAGGTTGATCATGTTATTTTTATGGCTTAGAGATTTTTTGCATATTGTGCACGTTTCACACCAAGATGCCAATTAAACAACCGGGATTTAGTTTTTATGTTTTTTAAAACCAAAGCACTTATCGTGCTCTCTTCTTCATTACTGTATTGTTCAACACTTTTAGCTGCACCGGCAAAAATTGAAACAAGAGAACCAGAAGCGGCAACGGGATTTGCTGATAAGCAGGTCGTTGAAGGCGATAAATATATGGTCGCAGCAGCCAATCCTTATGCTGTAAAAGCAGGGCAAAAAATGCTTGAGCTAGGCGGTACAGCAGTTGATGCGGCAATCGCCACTCAACTCGTTCTTACATTAGTTGAACCACAATCATCAGGCATAGGTGGTGGCACCTTTATGATGTACTTTGATAATAAGTCAAAGAGTTTAACAAGTTTTGATGGCCGTGAAACTGCGCCTAGTAATGCGGATGAAACGCTGTTTTTAGATGAGCACGGTAAAGCGGTAAAATGGATTGAAGCGGTGGTTGGTGGTCGCTCAGTGGGTGTTCCGGGTATTTTACATGCCTTTGCATCAGCTCATAAGCGCTACGGCAAGCTTTCTTGGCAAACGCTATTTCAACCTGCAATTGCGCTTGCAGAACAAGGATTTGTTGTGTCACCTCGCCTGCACAAGTTACTAGCTAAAGAACTAAACCCTGGTGTTACAAAGTTGCCCGTTATTCGTGATTACTTTTTTCCAGACGGAAAGCCGCTCGCTATTGGCACTGTTAAGAAAAACCCTGAGCTTGCAGCACTTTATAAAGAAATAGCAAAACGCGGTATTGATGCTTTTTACAAAGGCGAAAATGCACAACAACTTGTTCATGCAGTGCAAAATTCAATTGTAGCGCCAGGCACACTTCGCGTAGAGGATTTAGCAAGCTATCAAAGCAAAGAACGTGCACCTGTGTGTGTTGATTATCATCAATATGAAGTGTGTTCAATGGCTCCACCAAGCAGTGGGGGAGTTGCTGTGTTACAAATTCTAGCCTTGCTTGAGCACAAAGAAATGGCAAAGCTTGAACCTAACTCAGTACAAGCACTTCATTATTTTACTCAAGCATCGCGTTTAGCTTTTGCCGACAGAAATGTATACATGGGTGACCCTGATTTTATGGCAATCCCTACCGAAGGCTTGTTAAACAAAGAGTACATTACCAGTCGCGCTAAACTTATTTCAGAGAAAGATGTTCATGCCGAAGCAGGCACGCCACCTAACTCACTTGCTTATGCACAAGATGATGCGTATGAATTGCCATCAACAAGTCATGTATCTATTGTTGACAGTGAAGGCAATGCAGTTTCGATGACCAGTTCAATTGAGATGGCGTTTGGTTCAACAGTTATGGTAAATGGGTATATTTTAAATAATCAACTGACTGATTTTGCTTTATCGCCAACAAAAGATGGTAAACCTTTAGCAAATCGTGTTGAAGCAGGTAAACGCCCGCGTAGCTCAATGTCGCCAGTCATGGTGTTTAACAAAGACGGTAGCTTGCGCTTAGTGGTTGGTTCACCCGGTGGTAGTCGTATCATTGATTATGTAGCGCAAGTGGTTATTGGTGTTCTCGATTGGAATTTAGACGCGCAAGAGGCGATCAACTTACCACGCATTACAAACCGAAATAATTATACCAGCCTTGAAAAAGGCACCGAGCTTGCAAATCATAAAGCTGAATTTGTTAACCGTGGACACAATGTTCGCATCTTAGATTTAAACTCTGGTTTACATGCTGTTGAACTAAAAGAGGGTAAGCTTTACGGCGCTGCTGATCCGCGTCGTGAAGGTATTGCTTTAAGTGATAAAAGCCATTAAAAACGTGCTCAGCAGCCTTAAAGCTGCTGAGTTTTCATGTATACTAAAGAGTATGCAGTTTAGAGCATAAAATTCATTTTCTTCAATGGTCTGACAAGGTGGTTTGTCATTGCAATTTCACCTTTAACAGTAATAATGTCAGGTCATAATTATGACGCATCAAAGCTTGGAAATATGACTACAAATACCGATCCAAATTATCTATATATTCCTTATTCAGGCCCTGGCCTTATTGAAACGCCGCTATTAAACAAAGGCAGCGCTTTTTCACAAAAAGAAAGAGAAAGTTTCAACCTAGCTGGCTTATTACCTCCTCGTTACGAGACTATCGAAGAGCAGGTTGAGCGTTGTTATCAGCAATATTCAAGCTTTAGCGACAACCTAAATAAGCACATTTACTTACGCGCAATTCAAGATAACAACGAAACCTTATACTACCGCTTAGTGCGTGATCATCTTGAAGAAATGATGCCTATCATTTACACACCAACAGTAGGTGATGCCTGCGAAAAATTCTCGGATATTTACCGCAGTGCCCGTGGTTTATTTATTTCGTATGAAGATCGTTTTCAAATTGATGATATCTTACGTAATGCTACAAAAGGTAAAGTTAAAGTTATCGTTGTAACGGACGGTGAGCGTATTCTTGGTTTAGGTGACCAAGGTATTGGTGGCATGGGTATTCCAATCGGTAAATTATCACTTTACACAGCGTGTGGTGGTATCAGCCCTGCTTATACATTACCTGTAATGCTTGATGTTGGTACGAATAACGAAAAACTGCTAAATGACCCAATGTACATGGGCGCACGTCACAAGCGTATATCACAAGACGAGTATGATGAATTCTTAGAATTATTTATTAAAGCTGTTAAACGTCGCTGGCCTAGTGTGCTGTTGCAGTTTGAAGATTTTGCACAACCGAACGCAATGCCTTTACTGAAACGTTACCGTAACGACATTTGTAGCTTTAATGATGATATCCAAGGAACAGCAGCTGTGACTGTAGGTTCATTACTTGCTGCATGTCGTGTAAAAGGTGCAAAGCTTTCTGAGCAAAAAGTAGTGTTTGTTGGCGCAGGTTCTGCGGGTTGTGGTATCGCTGAGCAAATTATCAGTACTATGGTTGCTGAAGGCATTAGCGATGAGCAAGCTCGTTCTCAAATCTTCATGGTTGACCGTTTTGGTCTACTTACTGAAGGTATGGAAGGTTTACGTGATTTCCAAGATGCACTAGCTCAACCGAAAGCACATTTAAGCGAGTGGACTTACAGTGGTGAGTACGCATCACTCCTTGATGTAATGCACTGTGCACAACCAGACATCTTAATCGGTGTATCTGGTCAACCTGGACTCTTTACAGAGCAAGTTATCCGTGCAATGCATGCATCTTGTGCACAGCCAATTATTTTCCCATTGAGTAATCCTTCGAAGCAAGTTGAAGCACTTCCTGCTGATGTAATCGAGTGGACAGACGGCCAAGCAATTGTTGCTTCAGGTAGCCCATTTGATCCTGTTAATTACAATGGCCAAGTATTTCCAATTCCTCAATGTAACAACAGCTACATCTTCCCAGGTATTGGCTTAGGCGTTATTGCAGCTAAAGCAACCCGTATTACAGATGCAATGTTAATTGTCTCGAGTGAAACGTTAGCAGAGTCTTCGCCTCGCGCTAATACCGGTAAGGGTAGTTTGTTACCTGCCTTAACTGAGATTCAGGCTTTAAGTAAACGTATTGCGTTTGCTGTCGCTAAAAAAGCGATGGAAGAGGGCGTTGCATTAGAATTAAGTGATGAAGCTCTATGGGCTGCAATCGAAAAGAATTACTGGTTACCTGAATACCGTAACTACAAACGTCGTAGTATTTAATTCTTTATTTCTATTTAGAAAAAACAGGCTTTTTAGCCTGTTTTTTTATCGTTATTAAAAAATTTGCGCAATCGCCTTGTTCATATTGAATTAACCCTTTAAGGTGATAATGAACGGAGTTTAAGTTAAGGAACATGAATTATGCGTAAGTTCGTTTTTGCCACAATTGCCAGTGCAATCAGTTTAAATGTATTTGCTCAATCAGCACCTGATTCACCTCATATCTACATTCAAGGCCAAGCAACCGTTACCGCTATTCCTGATAACGTCAAGCTGACAGTGGGTATCGTCGAAGTTGATAAAGACCTAATAGCAGCAAAAAATAAAGCTGACACCACTATGGCTAAAGCGATAAAGTTAGCCAAAAGCCAAGGTGTAGATGAAAAAGGTATTTATGCTTCTAATATCTCGATTGATAGACAAACCGAATATAACAGAGAAACAGGTAAACAAAATTTTGTAGGTTACCGTGTAACGCGAAGCTTATCTCTGACCCTAGAAGACTTAAAAAAATACCCAATATTATTACAGCAACTTGTTGATTCAGGTATTAATGAAATAAATCAAACTCAATTTGTTTCTAGCCGCTATGATGAGCTGCACAAACAAGCACAAAAGCTCGCGATAAAAGATGCCAAAGCAGCAGCAAAAGAGCTTGCAAGTGATTATGGTGTAGAGCTAAAAGGTTTATATACGGCTTCGAATAGTCCTCTAAAGACCGATGTACAACCGTATATGCGTGCTGAAAAAATGATGGTTGCCGCAGATGCATCAGGTAACTACGTGCCGGATGCCTATCAAAGTGGTGAAATCACCATCACGGCCAGTAGTTACGTTGTTTACCTTATCGAAAATTAATCTTCTGAATTGGTGGTAAATTTTGCCACCAATTTTTCCCCTTTGTCTTCAGATATTCTCGCAATTGCTTTTAGCATGTTGGTAATTTGCTCTCTGTCGTAATCATTACTTGTATTACGGTCTATATCCTCTACTATCGCTTCTAAATAAATGAACAGGCTCTCTGTGGCTTCACTGTTTTCAGAGGATCTGAATAGAATATTTTTAAACGCTTCGAGTACATTAACCATTACATAAGCATCACCCTTGGCGTAATTGCGTATAGGGGTAAAGTTATCGTGCAATAGCTCGTCAAAAGATGTTTCGTGCAGATATAAATACGGCTTATCACCCTCAGCATGCTTCAGCGAGTAGTTCACATCGCTAATATTGAGCCTTTTAATGAGTAGAATACTCAACATATCGATCGCTTTTACTGCCGTACCAGGATCATTAATGCCTGGGCTCATTGCTTTTACTGCGATTTCAGAAATTTGCGTCATACCATAGCGGTAATGGTCACGAATGTATTCTTCGATATAAAAAATAAAACAAGCAAGCAGCTCTTCTACAAGTTCAGGTTTATCTGATAAATCCGTATCACACTTTAAAAAGGGATAACCTTTAACCGTAAAAAAACCTTGTTTAACCGAGATATAAATTCTGATGTTATGTTTCTTACACAAAGCACATAATTTATCACTGTGTGCACCTTTAAAGTAACCTTCTGTTTTACTTTTAATGCTATGCCAATCATCAAAGCGAGGAAAGTCGTTAACAGGGTTCTCCTCCTGCATTGAAATAATACTCTTTAGCTCCGCTTTGGTATTCTTGAATAAATCGTTGAGAACATTATCCACTTGAATTGCTTTAGAAATTGAGTGAATAAAGTAAACAAAAAAGCCCAATGAAATAAGGCCAAAAATTAATGAAAACAAGATGCCCAGAGAAGGGATCCCCGTATCTCCATCCCCAATAGTACGGATATTAATAAGCATAATAATGGTGTAAATAATGCTACCTAAATAAAAACCCAGTACAAGTTGATGTGATTTACGAGTAATGAGGCCAGGAAGTACTCTGGGAGACAGGCTGGCACTGGCACTATTTAATACAACCATTACCATCGAAAAGCTAAACACAGTGAGTGAAATAATACTGCCTGCTAGTGTGCTTAAGATGGTTCTGGCGTTTTCTTCACTGTCGACCAGTAACACACCAATGAGCTCTTTAAATTCCATCGATAAAGACGAATACTCAATTGCCGTTGTCACTAAAGCAAAAACTAAAAACATCACCGAGAGCATAGATGGGTAAAACCCTATACTGCTTATCATTTCTCGGTAGTTATCAGCTAATTTTCTTGGCGTAAACATGCACTTCCTTAAGAACAGTTAGACTTTCGATATGATCAAGTCATAATAGTTGAGAATATACAAACAGCCTAGCAATAAACTTGGCTAAGCGTCTAATGTTAAATAAAAATTTGGAAAAAATGTGATTGTTTCAATATTTGCAGCCGTTTTGGCAATAATGTACATCCAGTTAAGTTTTAGGGTAATTAACCTACGCAAAAAAAAGAAAATCTCGTTGGGAGACGGCGGAGACAGCACATTAAATGCTGCAATTCGCACCCATGGAAATTTTATCGAATACGTGCCTTTTTCGTTGATTCTGCTATTTTTAGTAGAGTATCAAGGTCTTTCAAGCCATTACTGCTATGTTTTAGGTTTAATGTTAGTCGTCGGACGCATTTGCCACAGTTACGCACTAGCAGAAAATCAATTGAAATTACGTGTTATTGGAATGGGGCTTACCTTTTTAACTATGATACTAAGCGCAGTTTTATTATTAATCACGCGAGTTATTTAGCTTATGCAAACGTCTGTTTTTACACTTGCCTTTCTTTTATGTTGTCAAAGCGCGCTTGCAAGTGTAGAAATGGACAACTCAACATCAAGCATAACTTCAGATAATCAAACGCTCCGTGTGGTGTACCCTAAGACCATGCCAAATTTAGATGAAGAGGTGCTTTATCCGCTCATTTTACTTCGCTCTGCTTTAGAACATAGTGGTGTAAAGTTCATACTAACTCCTTCTAAACACCTTCTAGGCCAAAGCCGTGTACTAAGACAAATAGAAGTTGGCGGAGAGATCAACGTCAACTGGACCATGACAACGATTGAACGAGAGCAACGATTATTCCCGTTAAGAGTGCCTTTGTTTAAAGGTTTATACGGATGGCGTTTACTTTTAACAACCCAATCGCAATTAAAACAACTAGAGCAACTGCACACGTTAGATGATTTAAAAACGGTTTACTTCGTTCAAGGGCAAGACTGGCCAGATACAAAAATATTACGAGACAACGGACTCGTTGTATCGACCTCTTTAGATTATACGTCACTTTTTAACATGCTAAATAAAGGGCGAGGGCAATTGTTTCCTCGTTCAATTTTGGAAGTGGATATAGAAAAAGAAATGTTTGAAAATGATATGGACCTTGAAGTGTTACCACAACTCATGCTGCAATACCCAAGTCCAATATATTTCTTTTTTAATAAGAACAACACTGACATTGCTGATGCAGTGACTAAAGGTATTAAGATCATGCGTGAAAATGGTGTATTTGATCGCCTTTTTTATAAATATAATGGCGCAGCAATCAATAATGCCAGCATACACACTAAGACTATTATAGAATTAGAAAATAAAGATTTACCTCCACTAACCCCGGTAGACGATGCGTCTTTGTGGTTAACAATACAGACTGTGAATGAAAAATAAGATATTTATAATCGGTTTGCCACGCACAGGCACAACCAGCATATGCCATAGCTTTTTAGAGCTAGGATATAAAACCGCACACACGGCTTATACCCAACAATCAATTCACAGCGCAGAAGTAATTGCCGATACCCCTGTGTTCAATGAATATAAACTACTCGACAAGCACTTTGATAATTGTAGATTTATTAATTTAGAGCGTGAGCTAACTAAATGGTTGCCATCAATAAGACAACTACTTACAAGAATGCACACCAACTTAATGCGAGAAGATGGTGGTTTTAATACTCACCTTAAACGTTGTTACTTAGATACTTTTGGCCGTTTTAATTTGTCCGATATTGAATCTGACGAATACCTAACACAGTGTTATAACCGCCACCAAAATCAAGTTTCTGAGTATTTTAGAGGGCGAGAACACCAGCTCTTGTCTTTGAATGTTGCTGATGAGCATAGTCCTAAACTACTTCAAAACTTTCTTCAAACAGAGCAAACTATCACCTTTAAACCACTGAATATTGCGGGCAAAGTAACAGCTTGGAATGACATAAAACACCCTAACAAAGTGGCCTCTACACGAAATGGAAAAATAGATAAGTCACTGGGTTACAATCACAAGATTTTATAACGTAAATACGCTAAAATCGCCGGCATTATTAGTTAAGTTGTTCGCTATTATGTTTGAATTAAAATATCACACGCCATTTGAATGGACTGAAGGTGTTCTTGCAGACTTTGATACCTTCTTGCAAGACCATGCCGCAGCTGAGAAAAAAGCTTCTGGTATGGCTATGTCAATGCTATCCCATTATCCAGATCGTCGTAAGCTGGTTAAAGCTATGACTGATTTAGCATTAGAAGAGATGATTCATTTTAAACAAGTACTCAAGCTTTTAATGGAACGTGATGTTTCATTAGGTAATGATCAAAAAGATCCTTATATTAAGAATATTCGCGCATTATTCAGAAACGGCCGTGATGAGTTTTTAATGGATCGTTTATTAGTCGCTGGCGTTATTGAAGCGCGAGGTCATGAACGCTTCTCTTTAGTTGCCGAGGCACTTCCTGCTGGTAAAGAAAAAGATTTTTATGTAGCTATCGCTAAATCTGAAGAAAAACATAAAAACTTATTTGTAGAACTTGCATACGAATACTTTGACAAAGCAGAAGTGGATACAAGATTAGAAGAGATCCTCGTTGCCGAAGCAGAAATTTGTAAGCAAATTCCATTTACAGCTGCACTGCATTAACGTTGATAACGTATTAGGTTTTACCTGATACGTTAAACAACATTTAAAACAATAACTAAGTGTTTAGAGAATACTTAACCCACAACAAATTGATTAAATAAACAGCAAGTATTCATCTTTCTCTCCTATAGTTAAAAGTAATTAACTGTGAGGATAGAAGCATGAAATGGATGATGACTCTCACTACGCTTTCATTAATAGGGATTGTAATCACAGGTAACTCGATTTACTCCGAGGTTAAACTCTTTAGCTCAAATGATAAGCCACGCGAAATAACCGCAAGTATGTATCGCTCACTTATGTGGCATAGTGGTATCTACAATAATGAAGAGTTTTTGCAATTCGCTAAAAGCTATTTTAGTGATGGTAAGATTGATACGCTTGAATATACAAAACTGACAAACCTAGCTAAGAAGAGCAGTGGACCTATAATCTACCTACAGCAAACAAATGAGCAACTTTGGCACGCCCGCTATCAATATAAACAATACCTCGAAGAAAACGCAGTGACGAGACTTGCAACTTTACATTAAAAGGCTTTGTACTGATTAATTAAAGGTTCAAGCTCTACAATCGTTGGCTTCCCGCCAAGGTAGTTAGTATCTATATGGTAAGTGTTGCCAAGCCAATAGGCACGTTGAGTTGTGTTATGACCATGAATAGATAAATCAACGCTCTGATTATCTTCAACTATCTTCTGTTTTGCTATTGTTCGTTCCCACAAAAGTGCAGACACAGCAAACTGTTTATTATTTGAAGGGGCCAACCAATTCCAATTATGCGACACAGTGTGTGATAAACCTATTTTAACACCTTGATAATCTAACAAATATGAAAGAGGGCGTTTGCGTAAGTAATTGCAAACAAATTCAAGTTCATCATCACTTGCATCTATATGCCAGCGACCACCATTTTTAACCCATAACGAAAAGTAGGCTTCATCATGTGCCAATAATGATTCCAGTAACATATGCTCGTGATTACCCAATGACATGTAAACACCCAACTCAATAAAGCGTTGAAGAAGTTTTACGCTATCATTACCTCTATCTATAACATCACCAAGCGAAAACAGCACATCGTGATTTTTATCAAAATTAACAGATTCAAGCGCTTGTTCAAATTTTGCTAAGTCAGCATCTAAATCGCCAATAACAAAGACCCGCTTGTTTTTATCTAACTGAAGTTTAATTTGCGTTTGGTTTTGTAATACAACTTGGCAATTCACTAAATTCAAAATGTAGTCCTTCAAGCACTCAATGATTTAAGACTAGCATAACTCGTTGCTATTTAGGTATTAACTGGTTATTATCTAGCCTCACTTATTAGGAGTTACCGCCAACATGAACAACTAAACCTGTTATCCAATTTCATTTTTATTTTTTTGGACCAACAGGGTTAGTAGGCGTTGCTCACTATCACTTGCATTATATTTCTTCTCGTGTGATCAAACGCTTAATACCAATTCGTAATTAAGTAGTCTATTTTGTGGATTGGTATCACTGCCCCTGTAATACAGGAGGCACTATGCCACAACTTCAAGCTTTTAATTTATGTTACCAACATGGCAATGGCGATGTTGTATTTAAAGACCTTTCATTCTCACTCACAGCTAAAGTCACCGCCTTAGTCGGCAGGAACGGCTGCGGTAAATCTATATTAGCGTCAATACTTGCTAAGCAAAAAGAGCCTAGCTCTGGTACGGTTATTTGTAATTCAGCCTTTGGCTTTTACAGGCAAATGAACGATGTAAATCAGGCTGATAACCAAACAATTGCTGAGGCTATTGGGCTAGAGCCAGTGTTTAAAGCCCTTGATGCTATAAACCAAGGGCAAGTTACAGAACAAAACTTAATGTTGGTTGAGGGTAATTGGGACTTAGAAGAGCGCTTTAATGCAGAACTTGTAAGGCTTGGCGTAAACAACAAAACCCCTAACTCCTTAAGCAAGCATTTAAGCGGCGGCCAGCTTAGCCAATTAAAGCTTTGGGCACTATTTACCTGCATTAAGCCCGACATTTTAATACTGGATGAGCCATCAAACCACCTGGATGCAAAAGGCAAAAGCTGGCTTATAAATCAAATACACAACTTTAAAGGGCAGCTATTACTGATAAGTCACGACCAAGAATTGTTAGAACAAGCCCATGAAATTTGGGAGCTAACATCCCTTGGTTTAACTTATTTTGGTACGTGTTTTTCTGAATACCAAACGCAAAAACAGCAGCAAGTTACTGCTCTTGAAAACAAGTTAAACCACGTTGTTAAACAGCAAAATAAACTCAAAGCAGCAGAGCAACTACAAAAGCAAAAAACACAAAAACGTGCAGGCCAAGGCGCAGCCCTTAGACGGTCTGGCAGCCAACCTAAAGTGCTGATAGATTCTAAAAAAGATAAAGCCAGCGCTAATTTGTCATCGCAAAGTAAAAACACCGCCAAGCGGGAAGGTGCGCTCACTCGTAATAAACAAGAGCTTTGTAGCCAGCTTGAACAAACTAAAGCGCAGCAATTTTACTTTGCGCAATCTGTTGAGATTAAACCCCACAAAGTACTTAGCTTGGAGGACGTTCTATTAGCGCACGGCACACAAAAACCGCTTAATTTACAGGTATTCAGTGATGATAAAATTCATTTAACGGGCGCAAATGGCACTGGTAAATCAACCTTACTTAAAACCCTGAACCAAGACATACCAGCAAAAGCAGGGCAGTTACATTGCAATCAAGCACTCTATTATTTAGACCAACATTTTACATTAATTAACGACGAGCTAACCCTGCTTGAAAACATCATGCTTTACTGCAAAAACCTAGATGAGAGTACCGCACGTACTCTACTTGCCAGTATCGGCTTTAGAAAAGATGCTGTTTTTAAACATGCCGCATTTTTAAGTGGTGGCGAGAAAATGAAGCTCGCCATGTGTATCGTCAGTAATATTGAAAGCACCGCATTTTTGTTACTCGATGAGCCCGATAATCATCTCGACCTTGAATCAAAACAGCTTTTAGCTCAGTCATTAAAGGGTTTTAAAGGCGGCTTTATACTCGTAAGCCATGATAAATACTTTGTAGAAAGCATCGGCTGTAGTAGGCAAATTGTTTTATAAATTACTCATTCTAAAGGTTTAATATTTACTATCATGCAAAAAATTGCGCTAACACCCCAAAACTAAAAGAAGGCCGTCTAACAACGGCCTCATAATATTGGCTTTTTATAATCTTCACTAAATTAGTTAGTTTACTCGATGTGTAATATTCCCATTATTATTCATCGAATAACGATTCAGCCCCAATCAACGGGATTAGCCGTAGCAAAACATCTTCCATTACACCATTTTCAGCAGTGGTAATTTTCTTCGCGCTGCGGTCTTTCCACGAAAGTGTTTGGATCAAACTTGACGTTACAACACTTGGTTTGTCGAGGTTATTTACTGGTACTTCAGTAGCTTGACCTCTAATACTTGTACTAATAGGGCAGCAAATTAACAACCCCGTTTGCTGATTGTATTCTTTACTTGAAAGGACTAATGCAGGGCGATACTTCCCGATCTCTTTACCTCTCACGGGCTCAAAATCTAGCCAAATAATTTCATTGCGTGTAGGTACATACTGAGCCATTACTCACCCAACTCTTTACCCGATACTAACGCCAGTTCATCAGCATGCGCTGTATGAGCATCTAAACCATTCAATAGTTCCTTTTCACTGAACGGAAAGCGCTTTTTTTGACGTTTGATTGGTTCAATAATAATTTTTTTTCCATCGGCTTTAACCTCAATGTCAGCGCCTTCAACTAAGCCGAGTTGCTTGATGAAAGCCGCAGGAATTATATTGCCAAGACTATTACCGATTTTTCGTACTTGAGTGCGCATATTTCACCTCATTAGTAGGTACATTGTTATAATATGATTAATTGTACGCCGCCTATTGTTAGTGTCAACTTTGTTATAACTAATGGCTAAATTAGCCGCCACTGATAAGTGTGACGCTAACTCGCGATTAAAGCCGCAACACAACATTTTAATTGATGCTTAAACCATAATAATAGTAGCTAAGGAGTAGGGCATGGCTGTCAATGCTCATTATGTACCACAATCGAAGAATTATAGTTAAAAAGTTTGTTCTGCAGGATGAATATAAAAACGCATTTGAAAATGGAAAACTATAAAAAAGGGTTTTAATATATCAAAGGCGGGGGCATCGTCACCCCAGACGGAATGACAATAAAAAAGGCCGCTTAATCGCGGGCTATTGAGTCAACTTGGAGCCACTATTATATATTTTTAGTGGCTTTTTCTTTAGATAAAAACCTAAGGCTTTGAATTTATTAGCATAATTCACTAACCCAAAAAGCCATGAACGTACAATTATTTATATAAATCAGCAAGTTAAAGCACCTTTAACGATAAGGATTATATATTTACATTTCTATTGACATAAAAAGTTGATATCTTAAGCCATCATTAACTACTTCATTAAGTTAAAAAATTAAGGATGATTTATGCCTGTTGGCTCCAAATGGTTTAAATTTGATTTTCATAATCACACAATTGCTTCTGACGACTACCAAGAGCATTCATTGACAGACCGAGACTGGCTACTGGCATACATGGCTAGAGAAGTAGATGCTGTCATTATTAGTGATCATAACACCGCGTCAAAAATAGAATCCATCAGGAATGAACTATCTCAAATGAAGAGTGAATTTGAGCAGGATGGCTTAGACGGATACAGGCCAATTACAATATTTCCGGGTGTTGAGCTGACAGCAACGGGAAATGTACATGTCTTAGCAATATTCGAGCAAAATACTACACATATAGAGATTGAACGGCTTATAGGTTTTTGTAATGGTTCTAACCCAATTCCCAGAGACGCTCAAAATCACGAATTAGTATTGCGCTCTAGTGTTCCAGAAATAATTTCTTTCATTAACAACGACCCTAATTGTTTAAGTATATTGGCTCACGTAGACGGTAGAAAAGGTGCTTTAGAAATTACAAATGAAGGTGAGTTAAGGGCTATATTTGAAGCATCCCCTAATGCCGTAGAAATTTGCGGGGAGTTGGACGAAATTCATAATGGTTTACATCAAAGCTTAATTTCTGAACTTCCGAAGGTTAGAGGCTCTGATGCTCATCATCCTGAACGTGCGGGTACTCGTACATGTTGGTTGAAAATGTCGATGCTAAATTTTGACGGATTAAAATCAGCTCTTCAGGATTATAAAAATTGTATTTTATTAGATTCTGAGCCACCTAGAGAACCGTTATTAAGAATCAAAAGCCTCAAATTGAAAACTAGGCTATGTCGCTCTGAACTGGGTGAGCCTATAGAAATTGAATTTAGCCCTTTCTACAACGCACTTATAGGTTCTAGAGGAAGCGGAAAGTCAACAATTGTAGAAAGTATTCGTATTGCTCTTCGAAAGGAAAACGGTCTACCCAGTTCAGTAAGTGAGAACCTAAGAAAGTTTAAATCCATTGATAATGGAATGGACCTTAATTCAATAATTGAGTGTGTCTACAGTAAAAACGGAACTGACTTCAAATTTTCTTGGGCACCTAATATTGAGCCAACGCTAGAAAAGCTGACTGATGGGGAATGGGAAGTAGATTCAAATTGGTCAAACGATAGATTTGATCTATCAATTTTTAGTCAAAAAATGTTGTATCTATTAGCTTCGGATCAAAACGCATTCTTAAAAGTTTGCGATGACAGCTCTTTTGTTGACAAGCGCAGTTGGACCGAAAGAAAAGAAGAGTTAGAACGAGACTACAAATCTAATAGAAATACATATAGAGGGTTGTTGAGCCGCAAGATTACTAAATCTGCTTTAGAGGGGCAACTTAGTGATGCGATCAGTTCTATAGACAAGTTAAAGGATAGTCCTTACTACAGTGTAAGAACAAACTTAAGCGAATTAGAAAAAAAATTATTTTTAATAGAAAATAAGATTGCAAAAGAAAATGAATCTTTGGATTCTATTTCAGAACTATTTACTTCGGTAGAAGACCAAATATCAGATCAAGCGCCAGAGCTAGAAGCCACGAACTCCGCTATGCCAGCTGCTGAGGAAGGTAATGATACAGAGTACCTTGCATTAACTGCTGAAATAGACAGCGTTATTAAGGATGCAGAAAATAAATTTAGTGAAATTATCTCAAATACAAGGAGTAGATTAGAGGAGCTATCACAATCCCCCTTTGTTCAAGAGCTAACACAACAAATCAAACAAGCTAAAGCCGAAGTGCAAATCGAAGCTGACAAATTAAAAGAAGAAGGGCTTGACCCAGAGCAGTTAGACTCTTTAGTTGAACACAAAGATAGCCTAGAAGCTAAACTGATAGACTTTGATGGGATAGATGATGAAATTCAGACTTCTGTTCTAGGTGCGGAGAGTATTAAAACAGCTATGGCGGATCATCGCAGAACACTAACTAATCAAAGAAAAGAGTTTATCCGCTCATTAAGCTTAGAGTCACTAGATATCAAGATATTGCCACTAAATGCGAATCCGCAACAGGTTATTGAAAGTTACCAATCAACTGTCGGTATTCCTAGTTTTTCCGACCGTATATACGATACTGAATCGAGAGATGGGTTATTAAAAGAACTCATTGAATTTCAAACCTTCAACCCGTCAGAAGCTACAGTTAATTCAAAGTATGAACGATTAGATAACCTAAAAGAGATTCACAATAAAATAAAAACTGGTGAAACAGATGGGGTGCCAAATATTCATGGCTCTCTTAGAAGTAGGCTTGCATCTTTAACTGAGGCTGATATTGATAATCTTGCTTGTTGGTATCCTGAAGATGGCATTCAGATAAAGTATAGAGCTTTAAGTGGGAACATGGAAAACATTGAGTCAGCTTCTCCGGGGCAGAAAGCTGCTAGTATGCTTGAATTTCTGCTCTCTTATGGTTCAGACCCATTAATTTTGGATCAACCTGAAGATGATTTAGATTGTTTAATGTTAAGCGATAGCGTTATACCATCCATAGAAAGAAACAAGCAGAGAAGGCAGCTCATAATAGTTTCCCACTCAGCGCCTATTGTTGTTAATGGTGATGCTGAATATGTGATTAGTATGCTTAGGGACAGATCTGGTCTTAGACCAAATATATTAGGAAGCTTACAAGAAAGTGAAGTAAAGACTAATATCTGTAATCAAATGGAAGGTGGAGAAAGAGCCTTCAGATCTCGGTTTAACCGAATAGTAAACTAGATGAAGTTTACTATAAACCTAAGAGCATTGTTCTTAAAGCAGTGCTCTTTTAATACCCTAAACTTTAGTTTTATATACCGTATCTATAAGCTCCTTATCTAAGCTAACCTCATACGGTTAGAAAGTCCAATTTGTGTAAGTTGGTAAAAGCAATGATATTCAGCGTCTAGCTTACATATACCAAATCGTACAGCTATCCAATTTGATCTTGCAGGGCATCTTCTTGGCTTCGTTATAACGAACAAACACATTTCAAATCTAGGTTTGTAAAAATTCTCCGTTGTCGACGTCAGTTTGGTTGAAAATTTACAAAGTAAAAATGAGCATCTCATAAAAAGTTAGAAATCATGAAAACCCAAATTAACCAAAAAGGGGCTAAAAAACCTTAAAATCTAACGACTAATGAACCTGCTTATAAAGATAAATATTTAATTTAACATAATATAAATTATAGGAAGCTAATGTATATATGTAGTCATACCTATTACCCATGCATACTAAGTCCAATACTAGACGGTATCGGACATTAAGAAGGTGTTTTATCATATTATTCATTTTATTAGTGTCTGTTTCTTGAGCTTACTTATCTCATGACTTATATTAAAACTATCAACTTGAGATGTAACGATAAGATGTAACAATATGGAATTTGTGAAGCCGTTGGAACCTATTTTGATAATTGATGATATGCAAGACATCAGAGATTATCTAAACCAAATTTTGACTGGTCTTGGCTTTGAAGATATTTTAGAAAGTCGAGATTTTGAATCAGCTAAAACTGTTATCGAAGAAAAGTCACCGAACGTTATCTTTCTTGATATTGAGCTACCTAATACTGATGGTACGGAAATTCTTGAATACTTAAACGACCACCACCCACATACACATGTTGTTATGTGCTCTGGCCATAACAGTCTTGAGAATGTTCAAAACACCTGGGAACTCGGTGCTAAAGGTTTTATCGCCAAACCATTCAACGCAAAAAAAGTCGACTCTGTTATGAAACGTCTAGAATTGATGGAAACCATAACAAATTAAGTAGTTTATGAATTCGACAATCCAACTCGTTATAGATGACCTATCAACGGTTATTTTCGGTAAGCAACAACAAATAAAACTCGCCCTAACGTGTTTATTTAGTGAAGGCCACCTGTTAATTGAAGATTTACCAGGTATGGGAAAAACCACGTTATCTCATGCACTTGCGGCTGTTCTTGGCTTATCGTATCAGCGAATTCAATTCACCAGCGATTTATTACCCTCTGACATACTTGGTACAAACATCTTTGATGCCAAAGAGCATAGCTTTTCATTTCATCAAGGCCCTGTATTTAGCCAAGTTGTTTTAGGCGATGAAATTAATCGTGCTGGTCCTAAAACGCAAAGTGCACTGTTAGAAGCAATGGAAGAAAAACAAGTGACGGTAGATTCTGTTAAGCACGCCCTACCATCACCATTTTTTGTGATTGCTACTCAAAATCCAGTGCATCAATCAGGCACTTATCCTTTACCTGAGTCGCAATTAGATCGCTTTTTTATGCGTATTAGTTTAGGTTTTCCTGACAAACACGCTGAAAAAAATCTCATTTTAGGGTTAAACAACCGTAACTACGATGACTTGCCCGTTCGTATTAATCCTGGTCAACTTGCTGTTATCCAAAAAGAAATTAATACGGTAACGATAAGTAATGCGGTTGTTGACTATATACTTGAGCTAGTTGCGTTTACTCGCCAAGATAACCACTTTGTAAACCCATTATCACCAAGAGCCAGTATTGCGCTTGCCCGTGCTGCAAAGTCATGGGCGTATATTGAAGGCCGTGATTTTGTGCTGCCTGAAGATGTGCAAGCGGTTTTCCCTAGCGTGACCGATCACAGGCTTGGTTTAAACGCTGGTGATAGCGGGTTTGCACTTAAACATGTGCCAGTAAGCTTATAAAACATGTTTAAGTGCCCTGCTTTTATTGAGCAATTTCGTCAGTCAATTTTTAATAAGTTATTAAAAAGCAAACATAGAACCAACGAAATTGAACTTAAGCATAAAACAATTTATGTATTACCCTCTAAACTTGGCGGGCAGTTTTTACTGATTGCGCTGCTTAATTTTGTGATGGGTATTAACTATCAAAACAACCTAATTTTAGCCATGGCGTATTTAATGGTGGTTGTTTTGGTGTTTACGATACTGACCGGCTATAAAAACGTTAGAGGTTTGTCAGTTAACTACCTATTTGTTAATGAAAGTTATGCGCCAAAAGCCCCTTTCGCGCGTTTTCAAGTTCAAGCTAAATCACACTGTGAACTAGTAAAACTCGTTAATAAAAACGTTGAATCTGAAACTGTGTCACTGCAAAGCAAAGAGACAAAAACAGTTGAAATAGCACTTAAATGTAGCGATCGTGGTGCTTATGACTTTGATAGAATTAAAATTATTAGTCATTTTCCATTTGGTTTAGTATCTGTTTGGAGTTATATAGAGCCAATAAGTACCGTTTTTGTTTACCCACAACCAATTACATCAGAAAAGCTTGATACTCAACTCCATGAAAATGACGAACATGATGGCGATAACGCACAAGTTAAAGCCGGTAATGATGACTTTTATCAGCTTACACCGTTTGTGCAAGGTACAGCACTGAATAAAGTATCGTGGAAACACTACGCTAAAACTCAGCAGCTATTAACGAAAGAGTTTACCAGTGATGCATCACAGGAATTAGCGCTTAATTTCAATATGTTAACTGGCAATAACGAACATCGTTTAAGCCAATTATGCTTTTTGGTAAACCAATTAACCGATCAACACATGGCGTTTTCGTTAACCTTGCCTAATAAACACATTGCAAAAGGCTTAGGGGTTCACCATCAAAGAGCCTGCTTACAAGCTTTGGCGGAGTTTTAATTATGAATACCCCGCTTATAAATACTGTTTTATCACTGCTTTTTATTGTTATCAGTGGTTTTTTGTTTACCGAAGTCCCTACTCTATTTTTAGCCATATTGGCTGGCTTAAGCTTTTTAAACCTGTTTTTAAGTAAGTTTTATAAAAAACTAAATGGATTGGTCGCGAATATTTTGGCTGCAGTTAGCTTAATAGCCTTATTTGTTCTTGTTGGTGTGAGCGATACGGTAAAGTTGTTTGTATCCATGATGCTACTTGCTAGCAGCTTTAAATTGCTACAAGCAAAAACAATTAAACAGTATCAAACCGTTTGTTTACTAGTGTTTTTTAACCTTTCAACTGTGTATTTATTTCATCAAGGGCTGTTCGAAACCTTGATTGTGAGTGTACTCTATATTGTTAACTTCGCAGTACTTGGCTACTTAACCAGTCCGCAAAGCTTTAAGGCCGCTAACAAGCAGAGTTTTAAAACAATATTACTAGCCTTACCCATAGCAGCATTTTTGATTTTGTTTTTACCTAAAATACCAGCATTTTGGCAGCTACCTGGGCCAAAGCTTGCGAAAACTGGCTTATCAGAACAAGTGAACCCCTTTTCGATTGCTAAATTAGCTGAGTCTGATGATTTGGTTTTTCGGGTAGAACAACAGCCAGGGCAAACCTTACACGCCCCCTATTATTGGCGAAGCCTCATTCATGATGAGTTTAATGGTAGTGAATGGTTAATATCGGACATTTTAAAATCTAAACAATTTAACCCTATTCGCCACGCCATTAGCCGTAGCAATAGCATTGATTATCATGTTATTGCAGAGCCCTCATCTTCAAATTGGTTATTTGCCCTTGGCTTTGCACAAAGTGCTAATTCAGATGTGCACTCTACTTACAATGGTTTGTTAAAACGCAAAGGTAACTTAAACAAAAACATTAAATACGCGGTAACGAGTAGCCAAGCTTCGCTGAGCCTGAATGCCTTCGAAAAACGTTTATATACCCGCTTACCTAAAATGACTAACCCACAAACAACGGCGCTGGCAAATCAGCTGGCTGCTGAGCATGATAATGCACAAGGTTACTTTAACGCATTACTTAATTACTTTAATCAGCAGCGGTTTGCTTACACATTAACACCAACGCCAATGTATGGTGATAATACGTTAGACCAGTTTGTATTTGATACCAAACGTGGTTTTTGTGGTCATTATGCAAGCACGGCCGCATTTATGTTTCGTGTTGCCGGTTACCCTGCCCGAGTTGTGTCGGGTTATTTAGGGGGCGAACAAACTAAAGCCGCTACGCTCAACATTTATCAATATGATGCGCATGCGTGGGTTGAAGTGTTCTTCGATGAAAAGTGGCACATATTTGATGCTACCGCTGTTGTTGCCCCGGAGCGTTTAAATAGTTCGTTATCACAGCTTGGTGATTTAAATGAAAGTTTTAACAACAATCTTAATTTTGGTTTAAAGCGCTGGAGCCATTTTAAAGCAATAAACTGGCTGCGTATTCAGCTTGAAGAGCTCGACTATAAATGGACTAACTGGGTGCTTACGTTTGACCAAGCATCACAGCAAAGTTTATTTGATTCACTGTTTGGTAATAATTCAGCATGGCTAACGCCATTAGTTGTGTTAGGTACTTTATTACTGAGCTTTACAGGCTATTTTTTATATAGCAAGCGCCCAGTACGAAGTAGCGAACCATTGGTTGATGACATTACTTGGCTTTATCAGTGGGCTAAAAAGCAAGGTGTCTCGCCTGTTTCTACCCACACACCACTACAAAATATTGCTTTGATCAAACAGCAAAAGCCCGCAGTGAAGCCTTATTTAAACGAATTTGAGCAAATAATCATCGAAGTACGCTATCAACAACAATCATATACTCAAAATCGCAAAAACCGTGTGCGAGTTCTGTTAAACTCTCTCAAAACAGCCAAATAGAGAACAATATGAATGCAGTAATTGTCGGCGTTATGTTGATGCTGGTTTTAACGCTTTGTCGAATTAATGTCATTGTCGCGATGACAGTGAGTGCTATTGTTGCGGGTTTGACCGCTGGTCTTGGTTTAACTGAAACTGTTAATGCATTCAATGATGGCTTATCGGGGGGTGCTGAAATAGCGCTTAGCTATGCGATGTTAGGTGCGTTTGCGGTTGCTATTTCTAAGTCGGGTTTAACACGTATTTTAGCGTCTAAGTTACTTAAGCAAGTAAACGAGAATAGTCATAAAGGCGAAACTACGCTTAGTTACCTTATTTTAAGTATTATTTTACTCTGTGCGATTTCATCGCAAAATTTAATACCTGTGCATATAGCCTTTATCCCAATACTTATTCCGCCATTACTGATTGTGTTTAACAAGTTGCGCCTTGATAGACGTGCAATAGCATGTATTTTAACCTTCGGATTAGCCACTTCTTATATGGTGTTACCTTATGGTTTTGGTGGGATTTACTTATATTCCATTTTGCACAAAAACCTCACTGAAAATGGCTTAGATATCGTTAATACTCAAGTCCCCATGGCAATGATAATTCCAGCCATCGGGATGTTATTTGGTTTATTGGTTGCGGTATTTATTAGCTATCGAAAGCGCCGTAGTTATGAGTCTCATAGCTTAACAGAGCCACAACAAGAGGTGCTCATAGAACAGCCTAAAAAGGTACTGGTAGTTGGCATTACCGCTGTACTTTGCTCTTTAGTGGCGCAAAATATCAGTGGCTCAATGATCTTAGGCGGCCTCGTTGGAGTGGCCATATTTACCTTGCTTGGTGTTGTAAAGCTTGAGCAAAACGGCGATGTATTTAGTAAAGGCATCGCGATGATGGCGATGATTGGCTTTATTATGATCTCAGCACAAGGCTTTGCTTCAGTGATGAAAGCAACGGGTGATGTAACTTCGTTAGTCAGCTCTGCAGCGGCTATGATTGAAGGTAACAAACCCCTTGCAGCCGCATTGATTTTATTGGTTGGACTCTTAATAACCATGGGTATTGGTAGCTCGTTTTCAACAGTGCCAATTATAGCCACCCTATTTGTACCACTTTGCATGGAACTTAATTTTTCGGTAATGGCAACGGCGGCACTGGTTGGTACAGCGGGCGCTTTAGGCGATGCTGGCTCCCCTGCTTCTGACTCAACACTTGGACCAACATCTGGCCTAAATGCAGATGGTCAACATGACCATATTTGGGATTCAGTGGTACCTACTTTTATCCACTTTAATATTCCGCTACTAATTGCTGGCTGGGTTGCGGCAATGGTGTTGTAAATAGATAAACAGTGTAGCTTCTTTTTATGGGGCTACACTAAACTATTCTCAATAATAAAAAGAAAGAACTCCCTCATATATCTATCCCTTGTACACACCCTCTTAAATTATTTTTATAGTTGCTAAAGTTAACTTTAAAAAAATAAAGTATGATGTGTTCTTTTTATCTAATAAATTAAGCACCCGAAGGTACTTAATTTATTTATAACTTATAGTAAGTATTATTCGAAGCCGTTGATCATCTTATCGCAAACTACCGGAGTTGGTCTGTGGTTATCATCAACAGCTACAAACGTGAAGCTACCTGAAATAGCTAAATGCTTGTCATCTTTATGCATTCTTTCTAAAAAGATTTCTACGTCTACTTTAAGACTGGTATTGCCAACGTGAACAACTTTTGAAATTAGCTCGGCGAATGTACCTGCTGGAATAGCCTCTTTAAAATCAACACGATCAGACGAAATCGTTACAAGTGGCTTACGACAAAAACGGGTTGCTGCAATAAAGGCGACTTCATCCATCCAAGCTAACGCGTCCCCACCAAATAGTGTGTTATGGTGATTTGTACGGCCTGGGAAAACTGTTTTCGTTACTGACGTTGTTGAGTCAATAATACGCTGTGCAATAATAGCATCACGATCGATTTGTTGTGTCATAGTCTCTACTTTTCATTAGCTAATGTGTCTTGCATCATTAGCGCAGGGTCAAGGCGTTCGTTTTTCCAATTAAAACGCCAGTCTAAATGAGGGCCGGTAACTCGGCCTGTTGCGCCGATCTCAGCAATTTTGTCACCACGCGTAATTTCATCCCCTACTTTTACATCTAATTTGCTTAAATGAATGTAGGTAGAGGTAACACCATGGCCATGGTCAAGAATTAACGTGCCGCCAGAGTAATATAAATCTGCATCAGCAAACACCACCGTACCACTTACTGGTGCATACACTGGGCTGCCTGTTTTATTGGCAATGTCTAACCCAAAATGTGGGCGGCGAGGCTCACCGTTAAAGTAACGCTGGCTACCATAAACACCTGAAATACGCCCACTTGCAGGCTTATAAACCGGCTCTAAAAAATAACGTAAGTCAGAATTTACTTGCCTAGCTTTACGTACTGCAACAGCTTCACGGCTAATACGCTCAGACACTTCTTTAGGTGGCGAAACATATTTTTTTGCAACACCGGTGATTTTATCGATTTTATAATCACGCTTGGTGATTACAATTGCTTTCTCGTGGTTCACACCAGCACTATCAACCCAAGAAAGAGTATGGTTTGTCTTAGCATCACGGCCAAAACCAAAAACAAATTCACCACTTGTTGAAAGCTTAAGTTGCTCACCATTGAAACTAACACTTTTAGCGCCTTCAATTTGGCCAGTTACTAAACCGCCTTGAGTTAAATGTCCTTTTAATTCAACAGCACTGGCAGTTAAAGAAAACAATCCTGCAAACGCTGCTATTAGTAATCCTTTACGCATAACTTATAGACCCCTTGCCCACTCCTTCATAAGCGGTAATTTTTACTTCAGAGTCAGGGTACAGGCTTTTCACTTGTGAGCTTAGATAATCGGCAATGCATTCAACCGTGGTATCGCAAGGTAAAATGTCACAACGTGATTTATCAATCGCCATTTCAAAATAGCCTTGTTGTGATGTATAGGCAAAACACACATCGTTATCTAGTGCAGTTACATGCTTAAGGTCAGATTTATTGATTTCATCTTCTGCTGTCGCTAAGTAAATATCTTGCCATTTATCTGCCCATTCTTTTTGTAAGCGAGGCATCGCCATACCATCAAGGCTAATTCCAATTTGTGAGCGATGACCATGAATAATACGCTGGCAATTACCATCGTGCTTTTTGAGACCGTGGCTGTAATGATAGTAAAAGCTTTGGCTATGTTCTGGCTTTAAACTAATTTCGATTTTTTCGATATTATTAGGAAGCTTGGGCATTATTGTTTTAATTAAAAACTCAGTCACTGAGTTTTCATCAATAATATCTGCATCTATAGGACAAAAGGCTTGATTTGGTGCACTCATTGCTAAGTGATAATTATCACCGAAGTGACAATCTAGCACGCTCTGCTCTGCATGCTGTGTTAGTGAACCATTTAATTTTGCTGGTACAGCAAGTTTATGG
This sequence comes from Pseudoalteromonas arabiensis, assembly GCF_001550155.1. Classification (GTDB taxonomy): domain Bacteria; phylum Pseudomonadota; class Gammaproteobacteria; order Enterobacterales; family Alteromonadaceae; genus Pseudoalteromonas; species Pseudoalteromonas arabiensis. The sequence goes on along the minus strand of NZ_LRUF01000021.1, from coordinate 297,009 downwards.
TCAATACATTCATCAATAATGCCTTTAATTTGCTTTTTAACTAAACCAAAATCCAGCACCATCGACTCATCATTCAACTGACCATGTAGAGTTAAATCCACAATCCAGCTCTCGCCAACTGCGCCGCGTTTATTACACAAGTAAGAAAAATCAATCACTGTTAGTGAGTTTACAAAAAGGATCATAAATTTCCTTTAGACTGGTTAAAGAATCACAGCAATTATAATGATTTTTACTTCACAATGCGCGGTTTTATCTCCCTTTATCTGTAACAGTTTAATTAAGTGGTCATAAAACAAGCTGAAAATATAAATTATTTAACTGCTCCGAGTTGTTTAGCGTACAAGTGTACGCTAAAGTACAGGGCAATTTCTAAGCGACGAATAAGAGTTATGGAACCTAAAAACAGCTATACAAAAGAAGAACTAATCCTTTGCGGTCAAGGTGAAATGTTTGGTGAAGGCAACTGCCGCCTACCTAGCGACAACATGCTAATGATGGATCGCATCGTTTCAATTACTGAAGATGGCGGCGAGCACGGTAAAGGCCAGATCGTTGCCGAGTTAGATATTAACCCTGATCTTTGGTTCTTTGACTGCCACTTTAAAGGTGACCCTGTTATGCCTGGTTGTCTAGGCCTTGATGCAATGTGGCAATTAGTTGGTTTCTTCCTTGGTTGGTCTGGTGGTCCTGGACTTGGCCGTGCACTCGGTGTAGGTGAAGTTAAATTCACAGGTCAGATCCTGCCAACAGCAAAAAAAGTTACTTATCGTTTAGACATGAAACGTGTTATCAAACGTAAATTATTCATGGGTATGGCTGATGGTACTGTAGAAGTAGATGGCCGCGTAATCTATGAAGCGAAAGATCTTAAGGTAGGTCTTTTCCAAGATACAACTGCATTCTAATTTTTACTTGTTTGCAGATACAAAAAAGCCCCTGCATGGGGCTTTTTTGCGTAAATTAACAGGTGCCTATATTAAGTTTTAAACATATTGCGGTTTTCAATTGCTTCGCGCCAGCCGCCTAACCATTCAGATTTAGGGTCGATTTGTTGATAAGGGCATTGATCTTTGGAACGGCCTGCCAAGCCTGCTTTATAACCTTGAGAATGAGCTCTTTCTAAACGATCTCTTTTCTGTCTCTTCATAGGTAACATCCTCACCTTTTATATTTATAGATATGTAGCGAAATTGACATCTACATTTAATGAATAGTTAATAAAACTGTTAAATTCAAATAGCAAAAAGCAATTAAATAAATTGACAATAACTAACATGCTGATGCTCAACTGAATTAACATTTTAAATGACTAAGTGGTCGTACCTCTCATCTAAAACCACCTATAAATACACTTAAATTAGGCTAAAAATTTTTATCTTTTTTAGCTTCATAATTGTGACCTAAGCCGTTTCGGCAAAGTTCCCATTTAAATTGTAATCACGACAAATTTATGATGATTACAATTTATGCAATTAATTACTTGCACATTAAAGACCAATCGGTCTAATATAGTATTCATGCAAACAAATAACTCTGTGCCAAGCCGTCGCGGCAGGCCACCTAAAATAGCGCGTTCAAATGCAGATACTCGCGCCTTATTAATTAATACGGGTTTAGCTGTATTAACCGAAAAAGGCTTTAGCGCAACCGGCATTGATTTAATTTTAAAATCAGCCCAAGTACCTAAAGGCTCTTTTTATCATTACTTCAAAAGTAAAAATGATTTTGGCTTAGCACTTATAGATGCTTACGACAGCTATTTTCAAGCAAAGTTAAAACGCCATCTAACTGATGAAAAAATAAACCCGCTTGAAAGAGTTGTAGTGTTTGCTAACGACGCCAAACAAGGCATGGCAAAATTTGAGTTTAATCGTGGCTGCTTAATTGGCAATTTAAATCAAGAACTCAGTTACCTTGATGAGCCAATGATTGACCGTATTAAACAGGCTTACACCAGCTGGCAAGCTTTAATTGAGCAGTGCTTAGTTGACGCAAAGCAGCAAAAGCAAATACCTCAATCATCAGATTGTAAAATGCTAGCTGAGTTCTTCTGGATCGGCTGGGAAGGCGCTGTAATGCGCTCTAAACTTGATAAATCAAGTGAACCACTTACCCTTTATACAGCACAATTTTTACGCTTAATTTTATAAAGCCGTTTTAATACGGTTTTATTTCAACCATTAAAAGACGATCGGTCTAAAAGGAGTCAACATGACAACATCAGTAAAATCGGTAGTTATCAACAAAGATGATCAAGGCTACCGTGCCCAGTACACAGATTTCCCTGTAGAGAGCATTCACCAGCACGATGTAAATATTGATGTTGACTACAGTACGTTAAATTACAAAGATGCTTTAGCGATTACAGGTAAAGGTCCTGTGGTAAGAACATTTCCTATGATCCCAGGCATTGACCTTGCAGGCACAGTGACAGAGTCTAAGAGCGATGAATTTAAAATTGATGATAAAGTCCTGTTAAATGGCTTTGGTGTTGGGGAAAAATACTTAGGTGGTCTAAGTTCAAAAGCGTCTATGAACAGTGACTGGCTTATCCCCCTACCCGCTAATTTAACACCAAAACAGGCAATGCAAATTGGTACAGCAGGTTATACCGCAATGCTCAGTATTATCGCCTTAGAAAAACAAGGTATCACACCACAAAGCGGCGAAATACTTGTCACCGGTGCTAATGGTGGTGTAGGTAGTTTTGCTATCTACTTATTAAATAAACTTGGCTTTGATGTAGTTGCAACAACGGGTCGAATGAATGAAGCAGAGCACCTAAAAAAACTAGGCGCAAAACGCGTTCTATCTCGCGATGAATTCTCCAAACCTGGTAAACCGCTCGCAAAAGAGCAATTTGCTGGCGCGATTGATTCTGTTGGTAGCCACACCCTTGCCAATGTGTGTGCATCGATTAAATACGGTGGTGTTGTAACAGCCTGTGGATTAGCACAAGGTATGGACTTTCCGGCAACGGTAGCGCCATTTATCCTTCGTGGCATTAGTCTAATGGGAATAGACAGTGTAATGCGCCCTAAAGCCGACCGAATTGAAGCATGGCAACGTTTAAGTGAGTTAGTAGAAGCTGAGTACCTCGATGCTATTTCGCAAGAAATTCCACTTTCTGATGCCGTTGCCAATGCCGAAGCCCTATTAAAAGGTGAAATTCGCGGCCGTGTAGTGGTTAATTGTAAAGAATAGGCGCGTATATAAACATTCTTTGCAAGTTAGCTATAAAACTAGGGTAAAGGCAATTATACTTACCCTAGTTTTGTAATACCGGACAGCCTAATGAGTAATAAAGAAATTTTCAGCAATAACCCACTGCAAGGTGTTGGTATCGAGCAAGTTGTGATAGAGCTTGTCGAACAATATGGCTGGGAATTACTCCACGCCTATATGCGTTTGAACTGCTTTAAGAATAACCCAGATGTTAAATCAGCGGTTAAGTTTTTACGTAAAACCCAATGGGCACAAGAAAAAGTCGAGAATTTTTATTTGTATCGTCTTAAAAACTTACCACGCCCTGACGATGTAAACTACGAATTACCACCTCGCGATCGTGTGATCCCTGCTGATCAAAAACCAGGTGAACCGTGTGAGCTTAGCTTTACTGATGCAAAACGCATTCATGAGAAAAAAGAAGCGAAGCAAAAAGCCCGTGCGCGTAAGCAGCGATCAAATGCGAGTAACCCTTGGGGTAATTGATCGACAAAAGCTGTAAGTTTTAAGCTATAAGTTGAAATGAGCCGCCTGTTGGGCGGTTTTTTTATGTGAGTTAGTAAGTTAAGAATTGAAGTGCTATCTAAACACGTCAATAATATTTGTTATTAATTTAAGGGCAACCTGATTATGTTAGACTGATTACATCATCAATAATTTGAGTTAAAAAGGATGTGTATGTCTAACTACAACGAGTCACCAGAACAAATCGCAAATGCAACGCAAGATTACGTAATGCAACAAACAATGTTGCGGATTAAAGATCCAAAGCCTTCATTAGACTTCTACCAAAACGTTTTAGGCATGAAGTTATTGGGTAAATATGACTTCCCTAAAATGGAGTTTACGCTGTACTTTTTAGGCTATGAGCAAGACATGCCAACAGGCACCGATAAGGAAAAAGCACAGTGGGTGTTTCGTCGCCCTGCTCTTATCGAGCTTACACATAATTGGGGCACAGAAAACGACGAGAGCTTTGCTGGGTACCATAGTGGTAATGATGAACCAAAAGGCTTTGGTCATATCGGTATTAGCGTGCCAGACGTTTACGCAGCATGCGAGCGCTTTGCAAAATACGATGTTGAGTTTGTAAAAAAGCCTGACGATGGCTCTATGAAAGGCCTAGCCTTTATTAAAGACCCAGATGGTTATTGGATAGAAATACTCTCAGCTGAAGGGATCACTGAGATAATTGAAGATCACAAATAAGAAAACCTTATATTAAAACCTGCCATCTCGCAGGTTTTAATATTTAATGAATTAGAAATCTTAGTATTTCATTTTTTAATAGTTAGAAAAGCCACAACTTTCATCATCGCTTGATACAGTAACGGAAAGTTCTTCATCACTGTTTTCAAAAACTAAAAAATTTATTGGCTTACAACAAACTTGGCAATCTTCGATGTATTGTTGATTTAAGTCTGCGGGGTCAAGTAAAACATCTATATGTTCTCCACAATATGGACATGCAATCGTTTTTTCAGTTAATTGATTCATCAGTACGACTCCCTAAAATTGAGTTCTATACTAAGTAGATTGTTCTTACCTCTATGCTTTTCAACATAACCACCTTATTAAATATCAAAAATACCTATTAAGTAAGCTTAGTTGCCATAAACTACTCACTTTTAAGACTTGCGCAGTTTAGATAAAATAAGACTATCAATATCATTACTAACGCCTCCTATGCTGCTATTGGTAAGTATGACGTAGCCTCTATTTTGGTCTGTAATCGACCGTGTTAAGGCTATCCAACCTTGATTAAATCCAGCGAACCCTAAACTTTTATTTTCTGAATCGACAACATAACTCATACTCCAGCGCCCCCCCGTGTTTGCTACAGGTGTAATCATTTCTGTAATTAGAACTTGTGATATAAGACGGTAGCCATTGTATTTATTTTCCTTATTTTTAAGCACGGCTAAATTAAATCGTGCTAAATCAATAGCAGTTGTTTGTAAACCCGCAGCGGCTTGCTCAGCAAAGTAGATCATGGATGTTTTCTTGGCATTTTCATCATACGGTGTTGCTGACTTACTCATAACAGCAGGTGTTACATTAAATGTTGAGTTATTCATTCCGAGCGGCTCAAGTACATTTTTCTGCATATAGTCTTCAAAACTTAAGCCCGATACATCTTCTATGAGTAACTGAACAATAGAGTACCCACCCCCTGAGTATGACCATTTTGTATTTGGTGTATGTATTAATTTTACATCGCCTGCACCATTATTCTTGCCATTTAATGAATCAACGATCGAAGGAACATCAGTCGGTGAGCCCCAGCCAAAATAAGGACCGAGAGACAAGCCAGATGTATGCGACAGAACATTTCTTAACGTTACATTTTCTGTTCCAAATTCAGACTTAGGTATCTTCCAGCGTTTTAAATAATTATTTATTGGTTTATCAAGTTCAACTTTACCTTGCTCAACCAACTGCATAACCCCCCACGAAGTTACTACTTTTGATATTGAGCCCACATTAAACATGGTATTCTCTGTAATCGCTTTTTGACTTTCAATATCAGCAAAGCCATAAGAAAGAAATCCGGTAACCTCTTCGCCTTGAACAAAGGCAATGGCCACACCTGGGGCTTTATGCTTATCTAAAATCTTTGGTACAGCCTGATCAAGCTCGGCTTTTAATTCTGAGAAATAAGTCGCGTCAGCTGCTTGAGCATTACTAATAACGAAAAAAACAATAAAAAATAATAATTTATTCATAACATCCCTTTAAAAAGCTAAATATCGTAAGTACACGCTTCTAAAGTAAGAATCTCTTTAATAAAAAACACCCGACTATTAATTATTTAAGTAAATTCCTATTAATATTTACAGCAATTTCTAATAACCTTGGTTTTTTGTTAGCCTCACGCCATCAACAACCATTACCCATTGGTCATCAACCAAGTGTGGTACTTCTGTTACATCGAAATTAGTGGTTAAAAAAGCGACTCCTACTACAAAGTCATCTCCTCTAAACTCTTTTAACGGCGCGTTTATGGATGTTGCCCCTCCATCCTGAACCCTCTCATATACCACTGTTCCATCTTGGAGGATAAGCAAATACATTTCTTTGCTTTCCCACTCACCTACGTAAGATAACTTATCCGCTGGCAAAGGCTTGCTACAAGAAGTCAGAGTAAGCACAGCTAAAACCAGTAAAATAAACTTTTTCATAATCCCTCACGATTAACTAAACATCACATTGTGCAATAACTAAGTAATTAAATACCAAAGAGTTTTATGCCTTGCCTGAGCCAAGCGTAGAACAAAGTTTCGTTCCCCATCTTTTCTCATAAAAGGGCTTAATTTGAGTAAGCAAAAACTCACTCAAACCAGAGTCATTTTCTTTGATTTGATAAAAATCTATTGATTCACCTTTAGGTAATGTATCTATGGCGACAGAGCCTGCTTCTGTTATCACTTTTTTAGCGTCACCATCTGTTTCAATGCCAATAATTAAATGCGGCTTTTCATCAACGGATTTATCGTGCATTAAAGCAAGGTAGGCGCTATTCACATTTCTATGCTTTGCGAATAACTGAATTAAAGAGTCAATCATTTTATGAGGATAATTAGCGGGCTCTCCCAGTAGGACTTTTGTTTCTTCCTCAACAACTCTTTGTACAGGAGATTGACTAATACCTGTGGTTAATAGCTGAGCCACTTCCTGTGGTAAAAACTCTTTACCATACTTTGACTTAGGATTGAGGAATAATGTAGCTCCTTGTGTCATTTCAAATAAAGAGCGGGCTGGCAGCATCAAATACGACTGTTCAGTATCAATGGATTTCTGAAGCACTTCTAAAGACGAAAAAAACGGGATTACAGATAAGCCATCGGCTCTTTGCCAGTGTTGTATTTGAATGTGACTACCAGCTTCAAGATTGTTATGCCCATAAGCTTCTACTTGTTCTGTAGCACCCAGTAAAAACACGTTTGAATTAAGTAAGGTTTCACAAAATTGTGGCCGATGAGCAGGTTCATCTGCCGCAAGCCTTAATAGTTCTTCTAGTTTATTTTCTTCGATTATTTCCACAACTCTTCCTTAAGCTGGATTTCACCTAAAATGGCAGGTTGAAGCGAGTAATGCTTAGCTTTTTGATTTAGCTAATTTCAAAATTTTTTTGAAATTAGCTGCTTGCATTAAACCACGATTATCGCGCGTGTACAAAAAGTGACAATATTTTACTTACTAAAAAACAATCTATCTCTAAAAATAAATGCTTGTTCTATATTTTTATTTTGGAAAGTTATATTTTCTAACCGTTTACAATGAGTCTTAATTAAAGAACTCATTCCATCAAAATTCTTTTTGGATCTCGTGGATAAAACTCATCGGCTTGTTTAGCACATAAATCAAATTCACGGGTATTTTTGTAAGGTAGTTTCATAAAGCCAGCTACACCTACATCAGTTATACTTACCGCATATTGCATCAACTTACTTAGCAAACGTTTAAATTCAGGCTCTTTACTGGCATCTAATAGTCGATAGTAGTGGTGTATCTTCATCCTATCTGGCAACGCCTCAAAAATGATACACCCCGTATGGTGTATTTGGTTTAGCTCAAATACGCACTTTATAACCTTTTTTGGGAGCTGCAATTGCTCATCAGGATCTTTACCATCTTCAAAGTAAGAGTGTGGTCTGGTTACATCTGAGGCTTGTACATCCATCACTTCATAATCAAGTTCAGGTAAATGTTCAAATTTAAATGCGCCAGTGCCATCCCGTTCTAGCTGAATGGTCTTACGGGCATCAAATAAGCAACATTTAAATAGACCTTTTTGTTCAATCCCTTGGGCAAGCATGACGGTGTTGTTAATCGCATCTGTAAAGGCAGTGCCGAGTGTTTCATCATGCAGAATCAGCGATGATTCAACAAACAGTGAGTTTTCTTTCCAGTGAAAACTCAGACCCCCTACTACTGGGTACTTTGCTAGCCGGCTAATCGAGGCTAAAAATGCTTTTTCGGTGTCGCCGGTATCAAATAAAAATTCTTTGTAGTACCTATCGAGCTGGGCATCGTTTACATCAAGTAGTTGTTGATTATGGTCGGCTTGTCGTAAAAATTGCTTACGCGAGCTATAAACAACCGTATCTGGGTGCTCATCAAACTCACTAAACCAATAAGGAATATAAGGTCGAATTAGTTTACGGGGCAGCTCAGGTAAGTAAGCTTTGGCCATTGTAGGCATGTTACGCATAAAATAATCACCCGCACTATCGCGAGTGGCCTTATTTTTTGAAAGCATACCGTCAATAACTCGTGCAAGCTCCATAGGTAAATTTAGGCTTGTAGCCGGAATAACCGCAGCACCAAATCGGCAAGATTGGGCAGAGGCCAGTGCATAAAGAGTTGAGGCGACACCTTGCTCATCAAATCGTGGCGAGGACTGTCCACCTGACATTTGCTCATCACCAATAAAATACACATCACCCATGCGTGCATTCGTGGTGCTTATATCAGCAGACATAAGATCCATAAAATTGCTGGCAACCGGATTCCCTTCAGCGTCTATTTGCGCATAAACAGAGCTGCCCCAGTCTACCAACGACAATTTATTAGTTTGTTCATCATAAACAATGTTAGAAGGTTTAATATCACCATGTACAATCGGTTGCGGGCTGATGCCGTTTTTGTGTTCGCGTAAGTCAATAAGAACATTGCGAAGCTTAAGCGCCAGCGCCATGATTTTCGCTGCGCTAAAACGCCCCTGTTTGATGGAGATTTTTTCTAAGTCTTCACCTAGGGCGCGCTCCATCATTAAAATGCCTTGCTTTTTAATGCGCTCAAAAGCATAAAATTTTGGCACGAGCGGATTATGCACTTGCGAGAGCATGTAGGCTTCGTCTTCTAAACGGTCACGTACACTCTGCGCAAGGGTTATGCGTGAAAACTTAAAGACCCAAGGCATACCTTCGTCATCAATACCCGCAAATACAAAGCCAAATGCACCAGAACCAATCAATTCAACATCGCTGTAACCAAGCAAGGTTAGCTGTTTAATACAAATGTTAAGCCATTGGCGGTGCTTTTTAGCATCATGGTGAGACAGCAAATAAACAGACTGTTCTTCATTGATATAAAAATTGCGGATTTGTTTGGAATTCACTGCATCTCTCAAGGTAGAAAACGACTTTAATTATTGAATGTAGGAAAGTTAATTACAAGGGCTGAGTTAAATTAAGGTTTGTTGCGACTTAAAGCAAAAAAACGGCAAGCAAAGCTTACCGTTTTGGGACTCAATGGGTAGTTGAAATTAAAGTCTTATACCACCGTCAATTTCTACAACACGACCGGTAAAGAAGTCGTTTTCTACAATGTACTGTGCTGTTTGGGCAATTTCTTGTGCTTCACCAAAACGACCCACTGGCGTTACCGCCATCATGCGTTGTTTTGCTTCTGGTTTCATTGCATCTGTCATCGCAGTGCGGATAACACCTGGTGCGATTGCACCAACACGGATACCAAAGCGACCTAATTCTTTCGCCCAACCCGTTGTCATCGCAACAACACCGGCTTTAGACGCTGCATAGTTAGTTTGGCCAATGTTACCAGCACGGGCAACACTCGACATATTAACGATAACGCCGCCTTTGCCAGACTCAATCATGTGGCTTGCAGCTTCACGACCGGCTAAGAATACACCGGTTAGGTTAACATCAATTACAGATTGAAACTGAGCCAACGACATTTTATCAACCACTTTGCCTTCTTTTGCTTTGATAAACATACCATCGCGTAAGATACCTGCGTTATTAATTAACACACCAATATGACCAAAGTCTTTGTTAATCGTGTTAAACGTTGCTACCACAGCGTCTTCATCGGTCACATTAGCAGCATACGCCATCACTTTTGTGCCATGCTTAGCAAGCGCTGATACTGCAGTATCAAGTACGTCTTGTTGCATATCGATAAGGGCGATGTTCGCGCCAAGCGATGCAAATTTTTCAGCCATCGCAAAGCCTAAACCTTGCGCACCACCAGTAATTACAATGTTGTTGTTTTTAACTTCCACAACAAACTCCTACTTCGAGAATAATTTAAAAATAGCGCTAAAATCATCACTACCTGCACCTTGATGCTGAAGCATAGTGTATAGATTCTTCGCCATTGACCCCATTGGGGTAGATGAATTACTTTGTTGAGCCGCTTCCATAGCAAGGCCTAAATCTTTAGCCATTAAATCAACCATGAAGCCAGGTTTATAATCATTACTTGCTGGCGCCGTTTCCATTACACCAGGGCATGGGTTGTAAAGCTCAAGTGTCCAGTTACGACCAGAGCTGGCAGTCATAATGTCGCTTAACACTTTTGGATCAAGCCCATTGTTAATCCCCATTTGCAGGGCTTCACTAGTACCTGCCATTAAAATGCTCAGAAGCATGTTGTTACAGATTTTTGCCACTTGGCCAGCGCCAATATCACCAGCATGGAAGATGTTTTTACCCATATCAACTAAAGCAAGCTTAGCTTTTTCAAAATGGCTTTGCTCACCACCAACGATAAAGGTTAAAGTACCCGCTGTTGCACCTGCAACACCACCTGATACCGGCGCATCAACAAAATCAATGCCTTTTTGAGCAAGTTCGCTACCCACTTGACGCGCTGATTCTGCATCAATGGTTGAGCAGTCAATGACTAGGGTTTTGCTATCAAGTAAGTTGATAAGACCCGTTTCACCTAAGTAAAGCGACTTAACATGCTTACTTGCTGGTAGCATACTGATAAAAATATCAGCGCCAATAGCACACTCAGCTGCATCATTTGCAGCAACCGCACCTTTATCGGCAAGTTCACTGACTGCTGTTTTATTTAAGTCAAACACACGAACTGTGTGACCTGCATTAACAAGGTTTGCCGCCATCGGGCCACCCATGTTGCCTAAACCAATAAATCCTATTGTTAATTTAGCCATTTGTTTACCCCTTCGACTTAAGATGACGTTAATGAGTTAAGTGGGTGAGATTGCTCATCCCAGCGTGGTGTAAAGAAACTATCTACAACTGCTGCGTCAATATCGCTAAGCGATTTAAACTGCCAGTTAGGTGCACCGTCTTTGTCGATTAGTAGCGCACGAACCCCTTCTTGGAACTCGCCTACTTCGCCACAGCGTACCGACATGCCTAGCTCCATTTTGAAGCACTGTGCTAACGTCATCTCTTTTGAGTTTGCTAATTGACGTTCAACCAGCGCACAACTAAGCGGACAACCATGCGCTAATGACTTTTGCGCACGAGTAAGCCATTTGTCTTCGGTATCTAAACCTTGGATGTAGTCGATTTTGCCCTGCAATGAGTCAAATTCAGCCAACTTTTGAATAACCTCAAGGTTATCTTTTACGTTTCCTTTAGGTACACGGCCTGAAATATTATCGATTGAGATTAAAATTTTAGTCAGCTTTTCGTGATTTAATGAAGCCGTTTTGCCCCACTTTTCAGCTGTGATAGCCGTTAACATAGCATCATATTTATCGGCAGTTGCATAGTGATCAGCAAGATTAACAAACAATGCGTCTTCAGCATTGATAGACGCTGCAGTTAATCCTAAAAAGAGACCCACTTGCTCAGGCATTTTATGTAAGAAATAACTGCCACCAACATCAGGGTATAAACCAATGGTAAGCTCAGGCATTGCAATACGAGAGGTTTCTGTTACCACGCGGTGACTTGCCCCTGCCATTAAACCTAAGCCGCCCCCCATAACAATGCCATTACCCCAAAGTAATATTGGCTTTTCATAGCAATGAATTAGATAGTCTAATTTATACTCAAGTGAGAAAAAGTCTTCGATGTAATTAGCTGGCTCACCCGTGCTCATTGCCTTGTGAAGGCTTACTACATCGCCACCGGCGCAAAAGGCTTTTTCGCCAGCCCCTTTTAAAATAACCATGGCAACAGTGTCATCTTCAGCCCATTTTCTAAGCTGCGGCTCAAGCAGTTGGATCATGTCGTAATTTAAGGCGTTTAACGATTTTGGCGCATTGAGTGTCGCAATTGCAATGAGGCCACTTGCGGCCTCTGCAGTTTCAAACACCACAGGCGCATCTTGATGATTTAGTAGTGTTACGTTAGTCATTAGCCATTTACCCAATTAGCTTTACGCTTTTCTAAGAACGCATTCACACCTTCTTTTTGGTCTTGCGTATCGAATAATTGTACAAATAACTCACGCTCTAATGGCAATGCATGAAGCATCGGTTGTGTACGACCTTTTTGAATAAGTTCTTTACATGCAGTCACAGCAACTGGGCTTTGCTCGCCAACTTGGTTAGCAAGTTTCATTGCCGCCGCTAAACTTTCACCAACGCCAACCACTTCTTCAACAAGGCCTATCTCGCGTGCTTTGTCTGCTTTAAGGCGCTCGCCACATAAGATCATGCGTTTTGCCCAGCCTTCACCTACAAGCCATGCAAGATTTTGCGTACCACCAGCACAAGGCAGTAAGCCAACTTTTGCTTCTGGTAATGCCATTTGTGCTTGCTCTTCGGCAATACGAATGTCACAAGCAAGTGCAACTTCAAGGCCGCCGCCCATGGCATAACCATTAATTGCTGCAATTGATACGCCACGGAAATTGGTTAGTGCTTCAAATGCATCACCAAACACTTTTGACATAGTGGCAGCTACGCCTTTGTCACCACTGGCAAACACGTTTAAATCGGCACCAGCGCTAAAGAACTTTTCACCTTGACCTGTGATCACTAATGCATACACATTTTTGTTGGCATTTAGCTCAGTCACAGTCTCTTTAAGTGCGGTTAATGTATCTTGTGTCCAGGTATTCGCTGGCGGGTTGTTCATGGTTAAAACCGCTACGTTACCTTCAATATTTAAATCAATCGATGGATTAGACATAGTATGCTCCTTATAGAATGTCGCCAGCTGACTCGGCTAAGATACGACGTGCGATAATCACACGCATGATTTCGTTTGTGCCTTCAAGAATTTGATGCACACGTACGTCTCTGAAATGACGCTCTAATGGGTATTCTTTGATGTAACCGTAACCACCGTGAATTTGCAGTGCATCATCACATACTTTAAAACCAACATCTGTTGCAAAACGTTTTGCCATTGCACAGTACGTAGTTTTTTCACTGTCACCGGTATCAAGTTTAAATGCGGCTAAGCGCACCATTTGACGAGCCGCAACAAGCTCTGTGTTCATATCGGCAATCTTAAATTGCAATGCTTGGAAAGCAGCTAATGGCTTACCAAATTGCTCACGTTCTTTTAAGTATTCGCGTGCGGTGTTAAGTGCTGCTTGCGCTGTACCTAACGAACAGGTAGCAATATTAATACGCCCCCCGTCTAAGCCTTGCATTGCAAACTTAAAGCCTTCGCCTTCTTGACCTAGTAAGTTAGCCGCAGGAATTCTTACACCTTCAAAGCTAATTAAACGTGTTGGCTGGGCATTCCAGCCCATTTTTTCTTCAGCTTTACCGTATTCAATACCCGCTGCGTCAGCAGGTACTACGAATGCCGAAATACCGGCTGCGCCTTCGCCACCAGTGCGCGCCATAACAACGAGTAAGTCAGTTTCACCAGCACCCGAAATAAACATCTTAGAGCCTGAAATCACATACTCATCGCCCTCTTTTACTGCTTTGGTTTTTAGCGATGCCGCATCAGAGCCAGAGCCAGGCTCTGTTAAACAGTAAGAAGCAAGTAACTCACCCATTACTAATTGCTCACAGTACTGGGCTTTAACATCATCAGTACCAAAACTTGCAATCATCCAGGTCGCCATATTATGAATGGTCAACATAGCTGTCGTTGCTGTACAGCCCATCGCAAGCTGTTCAAAAATAATGCTTGAATCTAGGCGAGATAAACCTAAACCGCCCGCTTCCTCAGGGGTATATAAACCACAAAAGCCAAGCTCACCGGCTGCTTTTATCGTATCTTTAGGGAAAATGTGTTCTTGGTCCCACTTAGCTGCATGTGGAGCAAGTTCAGACTCTGCAAACTGACGGGCTGTTTGTGCAAATGCTTGCTGATCTTCGGTTAAATTAAAGTCCATAGTAGACCTCTATTTTGTTGTCTTATTCTTGTGTGAATACCAACCCACAATAATACTTAAGTATTTTGAGGGATTAAATCTGTCGCTACCTGCGTTAAAAATTTCTCATTTAGAACAACTAAATAACGAAATTTTTGCCTTGTTATCAACTAGATTTATTTGCCTCAAAAATCTCACTTAATTAAGTGAGTTGGTATAACTCTTATTGTCGTTTAAATGTGTGTTCTTTGAGCGAGCGTGTGCTCGCTCAGCAGTAAATTAATTACGGCTTATTTAAGGTTGATACTCATGTTCGGGCCTGAGGCGATATCATCCTCGAACCAACGTGAAGTAATCGTTTTCGTTTCTGTGTAAAAACGAATACCTTGCTTACCATAGGTGTGTTGATCACCGTAGAATGAGCCTTTCCAACCTGTGAAAGAGAAAAACGGGAGTGGCACAGGAATTGGCACGTTGATACCAACTTGACCTACTTCGATTTCATGTTGGAATTTACGTGCAGCAGCGCCGCTTGATGTGAATAACGAAGTACCGTTACCGTAAGGCGAGTTATTGATAAGCGCAATAGCCTCTTCTAGAGTATCTACAAACATACAAGCCAATACAGGACCAAAGATCTCTTCTTTGTATAAACCCATCTCGGTTGTTACATCAGTAAATAGCGTTGGACCCACCCAGTTACCTTGCTCGTAACCTTCAACAGTAAAGTCAGAGCCATCAATTAAGCACGTTGCACCTTGTTCTTTACCACTTGCGATAAGTGATAAAATACGATCTTTAGCTGCTTTAGATGTTTGTGGACCATAAGCCGCGTTTGCATCATCCCATACACCTGGGCGTACGTTTTCAAAGCCTGCTTTAATTTCATCAACCCAGTCTTTTGCTTGACCAACAAATACAGCAACCGAAATACCCATACAGCGCTGACCCGCAGCACCTACAGACGCACCTACTAGGTTGTTTACAACATGCGATTTACTTGCATCAGGCATAATAACCATGTGGTTTTTTGCACCTACACACGCTTGCACGCGTTTAAGGTTTGCTGTGCCTTTTGAATAGATGTATTCACCTACACCACACGAGCCAACAAATGAAATAGCGCGTACTGCTGGATCTTCTAATAAACGGTCAACTTGTGGTTTTGTACCGTGAACAACTTGTAACACCCCTTTTGGCGCGCCCGCTTCAACAAATAGTTCAGCTAAACGCATCGGTGTTAGTGGATCTTGCTCTGAGGGCTTAAGAATAAAGGTGTTACCACACACAATAGCCAGTGGGAACATCCATAATGGGATCATTGCAGGGAAGTTAAATGGCGTAATACCTGCACATACACCCAGTGGCTGCATGTAAGAGTAAGTATCGATTTTACGCGCTACGTTTTCCATTGTTTCGCCCATCATCAGTGATGGTGCATTGGCTGCTTGCTCAACCACTTCAATACCACGCCAAACATCGCCTTTGGCATCTTCAAATGTTTTACCCAGCTCATGACAAATAATCGTCGCAAGCTCGTCATGGTTTTCTTTTAACAGTGCTGCGTATTTCATCATAATACGCGCACGCTCAGAAATTGGCACTTCTTTCCATGTTTTAAACGTTTCTTTTGCAGAGGCAATAGCTGCATCCATTTCTGCATCCGTTGCACACGCCACTTGCGCTAACACTTCTTGGTTTGCAGGGTTGATAACATCAATCAACTGCGTTGAACTTGATTGGGTAAATTCGCCGTTGATAAATAAAGGTACTTGGTGCATGAGGCACTCCTCCCCAGTGGGTATAAAGAGGCCGCAACATGATAGTTTTTAAAATACGTTGCGGCTGTGAGAGATTTAGTTCAAAAACGTAATTAAATTACTTCGACTGCCATAGCAACAGCTTCACCACCACCGATACACAGTGAGGCAACACCTTTGCTAAGACCACGATTCTTTAATGCATGAATTAACGTTACTAAGATACGCGCGCCGCTGGCACCAATTGGGTGACCAAGTGCACAGGCACCGCCGTTAACATTTACTTTGCTTTCATCAAGTTTTAACTCGTTAATTGCAAGCATAGTCACCATTGCAAACGCTTCGTTGATTTCCCATAAATCAACATCATTAACAGACCAACCGGCTTTTTCTAAAAGCGATTGCATCGCGCCAACCGGTGCTAAAGTAAACTCGCTTGGCGCTTGTGAATGTGTGCTGTGAGCTACGATACGGCAAAGTGGCGTTAAACCTTGTGCTTTAGCATCTGATTCACGCATTAACACAAGCGCTGCTGCACCATCAGAAATTGATGACGAGTTTGCAGCTGTAATCGTACCGTCTTTTTTAAATGCAGGACGTAAACCTGGGATTTTATCAGGGCGAGCATTGCCTGGTTGCTCATCAATCGCAACGGTCACATCACCTTTGCGTGTAGAAATAGTGTGCGCGGCAATCTCGTTTGCAAATGCGCCTGTTTCAATCGCGCTGTTTGCTTTAGTCAGTGAGCTAAGTGCAAAATTATCCATTTGTTCACGACCAATTGAATACTGATCGGCAGTGTCTTGAGCAAAACAACCCATTGCTTTGTTGTCGTAAGCATCTTCAAGGCCATCACACATCATGTGATCTTTTACTTCGCCATGACCCATACGCATTCCTGAACGTGCATTCGGTAACATATAAGGCGCATTACTCATGCTTTCCATGCCACCAGCAACTGCGGTATTGATAGAGCCTGATTTAATTAAGTCATGGGCAAACATTGCAGCTTTTAAGCCAGAGCCACATACTTTGTTGATTGTTGTTGCGCCAGTACCTTGATTAAGGCCCGCTTTTAACATTGCTTGGCGCGCAGGTGCTTGACCAAGACCAGCTGGTAATACACAGCCCATGATCACTTCGTCAATCTTATCGGCAGATAAACCGGCTTGATCTAAGCTACTTTTAATAGCTGTAGCACCTAGATCAGTTGCGTGTACACCACTTAGTGCGCCCATAAACCCCCCCATTGGGGTACGTTTTGCGGCAACAATAACAACGGCTTCAGTAGTCATAATTGGCTCCATGTAAGTGGTTATCATCATGTGTTCAAATCATGTGTAACCAAACAGTTAATTTGTTATAGTTTAATTTCGATTTAATTCAGCATACATAATATTTACGTTTACGCCAACGTAAATCTAAAATCAACTTTTTTGCGGTCGTTAAAACTGTAAACTTATCTGTATTTTGTTGTATTAAAAATCGAACATCTGCTTACAAGGCTAGATAAATAAAGCTTTTCAACATATCCAACCAGTTATCTTTATAAGTCTAAAGTATAACACCCAAATCACCCTTTACCTTTACGTAAACTTCACTTATATTGGTGTTATTCGAATGAGGTAAATAAATCATGAAACAAGACAATCAAACAAACTTCGAAAGCGCAGCAGTTGAACCTGCTAGCAATGAGCAAACGTTTAGTATCAGCGAACTAGCAAAAGAATTTGATATTACAACTCGCTCTATCCGCTTTTATGAAGACCAAGGGCTGATCTCACCTGATCGCAATGGTCAAACCCGTATTTATTCAAAACGCGACAAAGTAAGACTAAAGCTTATTCTACGCGGTAAACGCTTAGGTTTTACCTTAGCTGAAACGGGCCGTTTGTTTGAACTTTACGATGCAGATAAATCAAGCGCTAAACAGCTAGTGACTATGCTTGACCTTATCGCAGAGAAAAAAGCAGACCTAAGCCAACAGATGGACGACATTAAAGTTGTACTGATGGAATTGGTTACAGCAGAACGCCGCTGTCGTGAAACCCTTAATAATTTAGACGAATAACCTGACAACAACCTCGTCAACAGACTCTCACAGGAATACACATTATGAGCACTATTTCACTATACAAAGAAATGAACTTCGGACTTGGCGAAACAGCAGACATGATCCGCGATCATGTTAATAGCTTTGCTAGCCAAGAAATTGCCCCACTTGCAGAACAAACTGATGTAGACAACGCCTTCCCTAATCAACTTTGGCCACAGCTTGGCGAAATGGGTTTATTGGGTATGACAGTGCCGGAAGAATTTGGCGGTGCAGGCCTTGGTTACCTTGAGCATGTAATCGCAATGGAAGAAATTAGCCGTGCAAGTGCATCGATTGGTTTAAGTTATGGTGCTCATTCAAACTTATGTGTTAACCAAATTAACCGTAATGGGTCTCAGGCACAAAAAGAAAAATACCTGCCTAAGCTAATCAGTGGTGAGCACATTGGTGCCCTTGCGATGAGTGAGCCAAATGCGGGTTCTGATGTTGTATCGATGAAATTAAAAGCTGAGAAAAAAGGCGATGTGTTTGTGCTTAACGGTAACAAGATGTGGATCACTAATGGTCCAGATGCCGATACCTTTGTTATTTATGCAAAAACAGATTTAAATGCTGGTCCTAAAGGGATCACCGCTTTCATCGTTGAACGTAACACGCCAGGATTCTCTACTGCGCAAAAGCTCGACAAACTAGGTATGCGTGGCTCTAACACCTGTGAATTAGTGTTCGAGAACTGCGAAGTGCCCGCAGAAAACATTCTAGGTAACTTAAACGAAGGCGTAAAAGTACTTATGAGTGGTCTTGATTATGAGCGTGTTGTACTAGCAGCTGGCCCGCTTGGCATTATGCAAGCATGTATGGACATTGTTGTTCCTTATATTCATGAGCGTAAGCAATTTGATAGCCCAATTGGTCAATTCCAGCTTATTCAAGGCAAAATCGCTGACATGTACACGCAAATGAATGCAGCTCGTTCATACGTTTACACGGTAGCGCGTGCCTGTGACCGCGGAGAAACAACGCGTAAAGATGCCGCTGGTGCGATTTTATATGCAGCAGAGCTTGCTACTAAGATGGCCCTTGATGCTATCCAAATCTTAGGGGGTAATGGTTATATTAACGAATACGCGACAGGTCGTTTATTACGTGATGCAAAACTGTATGAAATTGGCGCTGGTACGTCTGAAATCCGCCGCATGCTAATTGGCCGCGAATTATTCACTGAAAGCCGATAGGACCTTGTTATGACGATTTTAAAATCGAGTGTAAACCCACACGATCCGCAATTTTTGCAAAATCACGACAACATGGCAGCACTCGTAAGTGACTTACGTGAAAAGGTAGCTGATATCCGTTTAGGTGGTGGCCCAGCCCTGATTGAGCGTCATCAAGGCCGTGGTAAATTGTTTGTTCGAGACCGTATTGAAACGCTACTTGACGAAGGCTCACCATTTTTAGAGATTTCTCAATTTGCTGCCTTTGGCGTCTATGAACAAGCCATTCCTTGTGCTGGAGTGGTGGCTGGTATTGGTCGTGTTAAAGGCGTTGAATGTATGATCATCGCCAATGATGCCACCGTAAAAGGCGGGACTTACTTTCCGCTTACAGTAAAAAAACACCTACGTGCCCAAGATATCGCAGAGCGTTGTCATTTGCCGTGTATTTATTTAGTTGATTCAGGCGGTGCAAACCTGCCCGAACAAGATGATGTGTTTCCAGATAAATTACACTTTGGCCGTATTTTCTACAACCAAGCACGTATGTCTGGTAAAGGCATTCCACAAATTGCGGTCGTAATGGGTTTATGTACCGCAGGTGGTGCATATGTACCTGCTATGGCTGATGAAAGTATTATAGTAAAAGAACAAGGCACAATTTTCTTAGCAGGCCCACCGCTGGTTAAGGCGGCTACGGGTGAAGAAGTGAGCGCTGAAGAGCTCGGTGGTGCCGATGTTCACTGTAAAACATCAGGAGTTGCCGACCACTACGCTGAAAACGATGCTCATGCACTTTCAATTGCACGCCAATGTATCGAACGAATTAATTATCAGCGCCCTACTGCACCCTTACTTGATGATGTTAAACCGCCGCGTTACGACATTAACGAAATATACGGCATTGTTGGTACCGACCTAAAAAAACCATTTGATGTACGCGAAGTGATTGCCCGTGTTGTTGATGATTCATCATTTGATGAATTTAAACGCTACTTTGGTGAAACCTTAGTAACAGGCTTTGCAAAAATCTTTGGTCACCCTGTGGGTATTGTTGCCAACAACGGCATTTTATTTAGTGAGTCAGCGCAAAAAGGCGCGCACTTTATACAGTTATGTGCACAACGTAAAATCCCTTTGGTGTTTTTACAAAACATTACTGGCTTTATGGTTGGTAAGAAATACGAAGCAGAAGGCATCGCCAAACATGGTGCGAAAATGGTAACCGCTGTGTCATGTGCTGATGTACCAAAATTCACAGTGTTAATCGGTGGCTCGTATGGAGCTGGTAACTACGGTATGTGTGGCCGCGCGTTTGAACCAACCATGATGTGGATGTGGCCAAATGCCCGTATCTCTGTGATGGGTGGAGAACAAGCAGCAGGCGTTCTTGCACAAGTTAAACAAGACGGTTTAGCCCGTAAAGGCGAAAGCATGACTGATGAGCAAGTCAGTCAGTTTAAAAAGCCAATTATCGAGCAATACGAAAAACAAGGTCATCCATATTACGCCAGTGCCCGCCTTTGGGATGATGGTATTATCGATCCTGCTGATACTCGCAATGTATTAGGGCTGGCCTTAAGCGCAGCTAAAAATGCACCAGAGCGCGATTCGCAGTTCGGCGTATTTAGAATGTAATGGAGGCCTTATGTCAGTAACACTCGAAATAACAAAATCAAATGTGGCTGTGCTGGTACTAAGTCGCCCTGAAAAACACAATGCATTTAACGAAGAAGTCATCAGTGAGCTGATCCGTTTAATTGAACACGCAAATAGCTGTGATGTGCGCGCACTGGTTTTAAAAACCGAAGGTAAACACTTTTCTGCTGGCGCTGATTTAAATTGGATGAAGTCGATGGCTGGCAATGACTTTGCAGAAAACTTAGCGGATTCAATGCAGCTAGCAAAGCTTATGAAAGTCCTTGCTACAAGCCCACACCCAACAATTTGTGCCGTACAAGGTGCTGCATTTGGCGGTGCATTAGGCTTGATTGCGTGTTGTGATATCGCGATTTGCCAAGACGATGCACAATTTTGCTTAAGTGAAGTAAAGCTGGGTCTTATTCCTGCGGTTATCAGCCCTTATGTTATTAAAGCTATTGGTGAACGCGCTGCACGTCGTTACTTTTTAACGGCAGAGATTTTTGACGCGCATACAGCCAAGCAACTGGGTTTAATTCACCAGATCACCGGCGATTTGCAAACAGCGCTCGACAAACATTTACAAAACCTTGTTAACAATGGCCCTGTAGCTGTCAAAGCAGCAAAGCAGCTTATAAATGATGTGGCTGGTAATGTAATTGATGATGCACTTATTGAGTTAACCGCAGAGCGCATTGCACGCATTCGTGTATCTGAAGAAGGCCAAGAAGGCCTCACTGCTTTTTTTGAAAAACGTGCCCCTAACTGGCAGAAATAGGAACCATTATGACAACAAAATCATTGAAAAAAATTCTCGTTGCCAACCGTGGTGAAATTGCCTGCCGTGTTATGCGTACAGCTAAACAAATGGGCTTAACGACAGTCGCTGTGTACTCAGATGCGGATAAACATGCTCAGCATGTAAAGCTAGCTGATGAAGCGTATCACATTGGCCCTGCACCGAGTAAAGATTCGTACTTAGTGGCAGATAAAATCATCGATGTTGCAAAACAAGCAGGTGTTGATTGTATTCACCCGGGTTATGGCTTTTTATCTGAGAACTCTGACTTTGCTCTCGCGTGTGAGAAAAATGATATCGCCTTTATTGGCCCACCAGCATCAAGCATCGAAGCCATGGGTTCAAAAACCCGCGCTAAAGAAATTATGCACCAAGCAAATGTACCTTTAGTGCCTGGTTATTATGGTGACAATCAAGATACTGATTTTTTACAAGCTGAAGCTGAAAAAATTGGTTATCCCGTTCTTATTAAAGCGGCCTTTGGTGGCGGTGGTAAAGGCATGCGAGTTGTAGAACACGCAAAAGACTTTATCAGTGCTCTTGAAGGCGCAAAACGTGAAGCAAAAGCAGGCTTTGGCAACGATTTAGTGCTTTTAGAACGTTATGTCACTAAACCTCGCCATGTTGAAGTACAAGTTTTTGCTGATAGCCATGGTAACTGTGTGTACTTAGGCGACCGTGACTGCTCTTTACAGCGTCGTCACCAAAAAGTAATTGAAGAAGCCCCAGCACCTGGTTTATCTGATGCACTTCGTAAAAAAATGGGTGAAGCTGCGGTACGTTGTGCCCAAGCGATTAACTATCGCGGTGCAGGTACGGTTGAATTTTTACTATGTGGTGATGAATTCTTCTTCATGGAAATGAACACCCGTTTACAGGTAGAACACCCAGTAACAGAAATGGTAACCGGTGTTGATTTGGTGAATTGGCAAATCAACATAGCGGCAGGTGAAGCATTACCTCTTAACCAAGCAGATATTCAGCTACAAGGTCACAGCTTTGAAGCGCGTATTTATGCTGAAGACCCAAGTAATGATTTTATTCCGTGTTCGGGTCATATTGATGCCCTATTCACACCGGATGAATCTGAGTTTGTTCGTATCGATACAGGCATTGCAGCAGGTGATGAAATTAGCCCGTTCTACGACCCTATGATCGCTAAGTTAATTGTTCATGACGATAACCGTGAGGCAGCGCTTGGGCGTTTATCAAAAGCACTTGAGCACTTTCACTTAGCGGGTTTTAGCTGTAACGTTAATTTCTTACATAATCTTGCTAACCACCCTACTTTTCAAGCAGGTGCACCCGATACGCACTTTATTGAAGACCAAGGTGAGCACCTTGTTGCTAAAAGCGAGCAACAGTCTGTTATTGCGACCGTTGTTGCAGCTTATGCGTATGCTCATCAACTAAAAGGTGAAAGCAGCAGCCCATGGCAACAATTAACAGGCTTTATGCTTAACAGTGACGCTAAAACAACCATCCCGTTTGTTGATTTAACTATTCATGCCATTAAGACTTCAGATGGCTTTAAAATCAGCCAAGATGGGGTTGACTATACAACCTCAGGTAACCTTGATAATGGCCTTGCTAACTTAGTGATCAATGGCGAAAAGATCGTCGCCCATGTTAATCAAACAGACACTCACATCACAGTGATGTATAAAGCACAGCAAACGATACTTGAGCTTGTTGATAAACATTACATTAGTGAACACGAAGGTGAAGCACTACCTCTAGCTGCACCACTCAATGGTACTGTTGTTAAACATTTAGTTGAGGTTGGTAGTACGGTTACTAAGGGGGACGCGGTCGTTATCATTGAAGCTATGAAAATGGAATACACCCTTAATGCCCCGCATGATGGTGTATTAACGAGCTATTGCTTTGCTGAAGGCGAACTGGTGAGTCACGGTGATATGCTCGCGATTGTTGAAGAGCCGGAGGCGTAATGGCACAGTTTCCTGATTTTGTTCGCATTGTAGAAGTTGGCGCCAGAGACGGTTTGCAAAATGAAGCCGCCGTTAGCACGCAAGATAAAGTCGATCTTATCAACGCCCTAGCTGAAGCTGGTCTTAAAGATATTGAAGCAGGCGCATTTGTGTCACCTAAATGGGTGCCACAAATGGCTGACTCTAGCGATGTAATTAGTGCGTTAAATTTACAAGACGTTAATTTAAGTGCCCTCACCCCGAATTTACGGGGTGCAGAGGCAGCAAAACTAGTCGGCATACAAGAATTTGCTATCTTTACAGCAGCAAGTGAAGCGTTCTGTCAAAAGAACATCAACTGCTCTATTGATGAAAGTATTGATCGCTTTAAAGATGTCATGGATTTTGCCAAAGCGAATAACATTCGTGTTAGAGGTTACGTTAGCTGCGTTATGGGTTGCCCATATCAAGGTGATGTCGACTACAATGATGTATTAAACGTATCAGAGCGATTACTCGAGCTTGGTTGTTACGAAATTAGCCTAGGTGACACCATTGGTGTGGGTACGGCGAAAAAAGTCGATGAGTTATTAGATTTACTCTTGCAACATATTGATAAATCAAAACTCGCTGTACATTTTCACGACACCTACGGACAAGCGCTCACAAATATTTACACCGCCCTAAACCGCGGTATAGCAACGGTTGACAGTGCAGTTGCAGGCCTTGGTGGCTGCCCTTACGCAAAAGGTGCGTCAGGAAATGTTGCCACTGAAGATGTAGTTTACTTACTACAAGGGCTTGGCATAGAGCATGGAATTGATTTAGAAAGACTGGCGAAAGCTGGTTGGGCTATTTGCAGTGCATTAAATAAACAACCTGTCAGCAAGGTATCACTTGCTCTAAAGAACACTCAGAATAATTAAGGAGTAGGCTCATGGCCGGTTTCGATAAAGTAGTTTCAAGTTATGAAGCTGCAATGGAAGGTTTAAAAGATGGCGATACTATTATCGCTGGTGGCTTTGGCTTGTGTGGTATTCCTGAGGGGCTTATCAGTGAAATTAAGCGTAAACAAACTAAAAATCTAACCGTTGTTTCAAACAACTGCGGTGTAGATGATTTTGGTTTAGGGGTTTTACTTCACGATAAGCAAATTAAAAAAATCATCGCTTCTTATGTGGGTGAAAATGCGCTTTTCGAAAAACAACTACTTGATGGCGAAATTGATGTTGTTTTAACACCACAAGGTACACTCGCTGAGAAGATGCGTGCCGGTGGCGCTGGTATTCCTGCGTTTTATACTGCTACAGGTTACGGCACTCCGGTTGCTGAGGGCAAAGAAGTCAAAGAATTTGATGGCCGTCCGTATATCTTAGAAGAATCAATTACTGGTGAGTTTGCCATTGTTAAAGCATGGAAAGCCGACCGCTACGGTAATCTTGTATTTCGCCATACAGCAATGAACTTCAACCCGATGGCCGCGACAGCAGGTAAAATTACTGTTGCTGAAGTCGAAGAGATTGTAGAACCAGGTGAACTTGAGCCTAGCCAAATTCATACCCCAGGTATTTATGTTAATCGCGTGATCAAAGGCGACTTTGAAAAACGCATCGAACGTGTAACAACTCGCGATTAAGGAGCAATAAAATGGCATTATCACGTGAACAAGTTGCAATGCGTGTTGCACAAGAGCTACAAGATGGCTATTACGTAAACCTAGGTATTGGTATCCCTACCCTAGTTGCTAACTATGTCCCAGATGGCATCGAAGTCATGCTGCAGTCTGAAAATGGCTTACTGGGTATGGGTGCGTACCCAACTAAAGACCAAGTTGATGCAGATATGATCAATGCGGGTAAAGAAACCGTGACAGCAGCCACAGGTGCAGCAATATTTAATAGTGCAGATAGTTTTGCCATGATACGGGGTGGTCATGTAGACTTAACAGTATTAGGTGCATTTGAAGTTGACCAGAACGGTAACATCGCATCGTGGATGATCCCAAAGAAGCTAATTAAAGGCATGGGTGGCGCGATGGACCTCGTTGCTGGCGCGAAGAATATTATTGTTACGATGACTCATGCAAGCAAGCATGGTGACTCTAAGTTATTAGAAAGTTGCACTTTACCGCTAACTGGGGTTAACTGTGTAAAGAAAATCGTAACTGATTTAGCCGTACTAGAAGTTAAAGACGGCGCATTTCATCTAATCGAACGCGCTCCGGGCGTGTCGGTAGACGAAATCATTAGCAAAACGGCAGGCAAATTGCTTGTTGAAGGTGATGTTCCAGAGATGGTTTTTTAATCCACTCACATCCCATGTACCGACCTCATTCCCAGTGCCAATGGCGCTGAGTTACCCAAAATCCCTCGCAAGAGGGATTTTTTTTATCTATTGATTTACTGTGAGCTGCACCAATTTGTCACATAAATAGTATAAAATGCCCTAACTTTGTGAAGTGAAAGTCTTTAAAGTATAGGGTGTTACCTGTTTCAGAAAACTGCTAAAATCTTTTAAATGCAATAAAAGTAGATTAAACAATCAATTAAAGAGTCTATTTTATGCATTTGTGCAAATATTAGCTATATTCAACCTTTACTCTCTTACTTTTTACATTTTGGGATAATAATTGCTTAGCAGTTAGTTAACTAACACGCGCTATTGAGACTTACTGAAATTAACTATGCAAACACCTATTCGTGGCTTACGCTCATTTTGTTTTGCTGCACGCACCCTTAGCTTTAAAGATGCGGCAAACCAACTCTACCTTACGCCTTCTGCCGTAAGCCATCAGATCAAACAATTAGAAGAACAATTGGGTATTGAACTGTTTGAACGTCAAACCCGCTCTATCCGCTTAACAGCTGCGGGGAAAAATTTTTATGACTCTGTATCGCCGCTTATTAAAGCGCTAGAAAAAACCATTAACGAGTTTAGTCAGTTACAAGAGAACGTGACTATAAGTATTACGCTACCTGAGTTTTTCGCCAGTGAGCTGTTAATGCCAAAACTGAGCGAATGGACTAGCGATCATCCAAATACAAATTTACAGCTTAATACCTTAAAAACGCGTAAAGAGCTGACTAAGCAAAGCGATTTATCGATTGTATTGTCTTCGTCTAAACCGCACGAAGGGGTTGTACATGAGCTGTTTTCGCTTTCGTATACGCCAGCTTGCAATAAAGAAAACTGGCAAGCATGGCAAGAAAACCCATTTCAGGCATTAAATGAAGTTCCTCTAATACTTCATAAAGCGCGTCCATGGGCTTGGCACCAATGGGCTGAGCATGCTGGTATTGATGACTTTGCACCAAAGCAAATTATTCAAGTTGATAGTATGTTTGGTGTGGCACGTGCCGCGCAACAGGGTATGGGTATTGCCCTAATCCCCTTACCTATCAGTCAGACTTGGTTTGATGAGCAATGGTTATTTAATTTCACTAATATGCCATTAAAAACCAAGGATAAATATTACTTAGTGCAACACGAACCAAGTGAAACCAATGCACAACTAGAACTATTCATAAAATGGATGCTTGATACTTTTAAGCACCTTAAGTAGTCATTATTGCCCTCAGAGAAATCTGAGGGTTATCTAAATTTATAATATCTTAAATAACAATCAACTCAGCTTTAACTCGTTTTATCACACACTTAACTTGAGTCTTTATCATCGTCTCGCTTTTGTTTTTTACGCTGCTGATGCTTTGCTTTGGTGACATTTTCATATATCGGAGGTGGGATTGGAAATAGCGAAATAAGTGGGAACAATGCCATAAATAAATATGCTCCCTTTGGCGCCTTTTTAGCCCACCGCACCATCAAGGTTAGGGCTCTTAGTAATATATAAAAGCCGATTAAACCTATAGTAATTATCAGTACAAGCGTAAGTAAGTCCATTTTCAATCCATCAGTAAGCCCTTAACTTAAAGTGAGGACAGTTAGACTTTTTAAATCATCGGATTATCGTTCAGCTATTTAAAAACTCTATACTTTTAATTTACGACAATTAACTTACAACCCTTATAAACTAATACACACAGCGCTTAGTCTTAAATTATTATATTAGACTAAAGTCTATAAGTTAATTTTCTTCATCTATTGAGTGTTTTTTTATCGTTTGTTGAATTTTTTCTACTCAACTAAAGTTCAACTGTCGGCACTTGATACCGATATAACAGAGGAAAAGATTATGTTTAGTACACTTATGAAACGCGTTGTAGTTAGCTCTTTATTAACTTGTTCAGCTATGGCAATGGCTGATCAAAGTGACTATAAATTAATGGTAATTGACCAATCGACACAGGCAAGTGCTGAGGTTAACCGTCAATACGAATTAGCATTTAACCAATGTGCGTTAAGTGTTCAAGCAAAGAATTTTACCGAAGCTGAAACGCTTTGTTCAAAGGCAATCAGTTTACTAAATACAAGCAAAGTACCTGCTTATAAACGCCGTGAATTAACGTCATTTGCTTTAAGCAACCGCGGTGTTGCTCGCATCATGTCTGAAAACGACACAGCGGCACTCTCTGACTTCTACGAAGCAGTACAAATTTCAGGTAACGAGTTAGTAGAACACAACTTAACTCGAGCGAAAAAGAACTTAGCATTATAAGTTCTCTCAAAATTGTGTTGTCTCAAAACCCAGCTTTGGCTGGGTTTTGTCGTTTATGTACCCATCTTTTTACTTACGGCAAAAATACAATAGCGATTTAAAAGTTAAGCTGACGAAGCTTACCTTAATCCTCCGATAATGCCTGTTTGTAACTTAAATCAAAGTTTTTGAGCAACTGATTCAGGTAGTTCAGGTTTATCTGATTAGGTTTAAAATTTTGCCCCTTTTCAATATTTGCTATGTATTGTTTTAGCTTTACTTTGTCTTTATTCCAAAAAGCGATGTTCCCTAAGACAAAGTCATTCCAATACATTTTTGAATTACTTGAATCTTCATTCGGATCCAATACTTTATTTGCATGAAAGATCGCGTGTTGATAATTACCCGCGAGCCCTTCCATTTGCGCTAAATGCCAAGTTAATGAGCTTTCTTTTGAATTATTATGTGTAATAAAACGTTTAATCAGAATAGCGGCTTCAGTATGACAGCCTGATTTTTCTAACAATCTAAACCCAGCATCATCAGTCTGATCAAATTGCTGGTATGTGAGGTTTAAATCGTCTTTTAATCTTTCTTCAAGGGCAGCTTTACAATCAGCAAACGCAACATTCGATATAAATAAAAATCCAATTGATAAAAGCCCTGTTTTCATAATTCTTTCCTTGTGATTCTCAATATTGGCTTGTTTATGATTCTTTGACAAAAATTTTAATTGTTTTGCTAAACACCGCGGTTCTCATATACAAGCATATCTACTCAGGTTCAGAAGCATTTTCAACTTGTAAATATACAGGTAACGTTGAAATTTAAAAGTCACTTTGGAATGCTTTGTCCATAATTTTTAAAAAGCTATTTTTAACAAAGTTACTAACCAATGGCCACTGCTAAAAAGTTACCTCGTTTATCAAAACCTATCTCCATATAAGAATCACAATCTACAGATGCAAATAACGTTTCTATAAATAAGCGTAGGCACAAAAATTTATAAGCACTCAGTCAAAGTTTCAGTTGTTAAAAAATACTAGAGTCGACATTACATACTCTCACCCCCCATAAAACCCTGAGTTCTGAGCAATTACTCTATAGATTAAATTTCTTCATCTATCAGGTTTAATTTAATCGTTTGTTTAGCTTATAGGAATATTTTAAAGTTCACTCGTTGGCAAGAAACACCAACTTATTCAAAGGAAAACTATCATGTTAAAAACACTTGTAACCACTATTGCACTTAGCTCTTTATTAACTTGCTCAGCGATGGCAGTAGCCGCACAAGCTGATTATAAACTGATGGTAATTGAGCAACCTCAAACCAACGATAATGCAACCAGCCAATACGAAACTGCCTTCAACCGCTGTGCATTAAGCGTTAAAGAAAAGAATTTTTCAGAAGCAGAAAGCCTGTGTACACAAGCAATTTCTCTTCTAAGTACAAGTAAAGTACCAGGTTATAAACGCCGCGAGTTAACATCGTTTGCACTTAGTAACCGAGGTGTTGCACGCATCATGTCCGAAAACGATACAGCCGCGCTTTCTGACTTTTATGAAGCAGTGCAAATTTCTAAAAATGAACTTGTAAACCACAATTTAAGCCGTGCAAAACAAAACTTAGCACTGTAGTTGTAAAGGTTCCCCCAACCAAATTGTTGTCGAAAGCCCGGTTCTTGTGTGTTCTGACCGGGCTTTTTTTCGAGTTGATTAAAGGCCAATATCAAACTGCTGCTTTAAAGCTCTAACTTGGTCACTGTGGGTAGATAGATATAAGTTAAATTGCTCAATAACATCAGGGTATTTAACTGTTGATAGATGGAAACTTTGCACATCTACCGCAAGTTTATCGTGAAAGTACACGGGCACTCTATTTTCAAACTCTTCTCGCATTTTATAGTTCAAAACATCTTTAGATATGTAAATACAATTTATTCGCTTTAAAAGTAATAAAGAAATTAATTCAGTCGTATCAGCCGTCTCCACAACGTCGATCTGCTTTTTCATAAAATGTGATTTATAACTTTGTGATGTAAAGCCTCGAACTTTACCTATCCTGCTACAATCAGAAAGCGTGGTATTTTGTTGCAAACTCGCAATGCCTGTCACTGTATTCAAAATTGATTCTGAGTAAATAATCGGGTTAGGTTTCGAAAATGTATCTTTAAAGGATTTTTGCCACTGCGGATTGTCAGGATATTTAAAATCAATATAGTTTTCGGCAACCAGATCCCTATAAAGACGATTTAAAGGGGCGGGATAAAACTTAACGCTATAACCAAATTCTCGGCTGAATTGTTTAAGCAATTTTTCACTAAATCCAGTGAAGTTAGGCTTCTTACTGTCACTGCCATCGTAATAAGGTAGATACTCTATATTCTCTACACCTATCACGATGGCTTTTAATTCCTTACACATCAATCCATTAGAAAATAAGCACAATTTTAAAATTAACGTATAAATTAGTTTGGTTTTCAACACGAAAAAGTATCTTGTTTCTCCAGTCATAGTTTTAGGATAGGCTATAACTATGGTTTCAACTAATTTTTACTAATAACATTTAACTACGCGGAACAAATTCAAGTACTGTAGCATTAATACAATATCTATCTTGCCCTCTTGGACCTTCCCCCGGAAATAAGTGCCCTAAGTGAATTCCTGAACTTTTCGATTTTAGCTCGATACGCTGCATACCATAGCTATTATCTTCATGCATCGTTACACTATTTTTGACTGGGTGAGTAAAAGACAACCACCCTGTTCCCGAATTAAATCTATCTCGGGTATCAAATAATGGTGCACCACTTAATTTGTCAATAAAAATGCCATCTGGGGTATTTTTAAAAATGTCGTATTCCTTACAAAACGGGCTGTCTGTTCTGGAATGAAATGCCACTCTAAAGGCCTCACTGTCACCCAATTTAAATGCGCCCAATGCTTTGTAAAACTCTTCCTTATTCACATACCCTTGACGACCATAAACTTCTTTACCATCTTCGATAAATAAAAGTGTAGGTGTTGCCCAAGTAGGTGTGTTAATAACCAAGCCAGCAAGTTGATCCGCATGGCGAAAAGTCATAGGGATTGTGCCCTTGTATGCATTAGCAACTTCTTTTTTAAATTTTTCGCAATACGGGCAATAGCCTTTAGCATCAATTACTACAATATGTTTGTTAGCGAGTAAGGCAGTGTTATCTATTTTAGGCTTTTCAGATGGGCTAAATACAACCCCTGTAGAATGATCAGGACAGTAGCCATTCGGGTTTTTCTTTATATAGTCTTGATGATACTCCTCTGCTTTAAAAAACCTATCAAGCGGTTTTATTACCGTTTTAATTTCGCCAAATCCCGCTGATGATAATTTTTTTTGATACGCTTCTTTAAGGCGATTTGCACTAACAAGCTGATTGGAGTTGCTGGTTAGAATAGTCGACCGATATTGTGTGCCAATATCATTGCCCTGCCGATTAAGCTGTGTCGGATCATGACTTTCAAAGTAATGTTTTAAAAGATCTTCTGTGCTTAATTTGTTGCTGTTATAAGTAACTTTGACTACCTCAGCGTAATTGTTTTCATCAAAACGACGAGAGCTACGTGTAATGTTTTTATATGTCGCCTTAAAGCCCTGCCCATCAGCATAACCCGATACCGCATCGAGCACACCGTTGAGGGCTTCATAGCGTTTTTCTGCGCCCCAAAAACAACCCGAACCTAATACTATAGTTTCAATATGTTTAGTTGCATTAGGCAGGTCTTCTTTAGCCAAAACGGGACTGATACTAGCAACTGCACTGACGGTGAACCATGCCACCAATAAAGACTTAATTGTCATACTAATTTACCTCGTCATAGCGTGTGTATTTAATAGACCTAAGAGAAATATAAAATATTTCAACTTAAACGCATCCCACGGGCTATTCACCGCTTAAAATTTAACTCTTTAGTGTTAATAGGGTAAAAAAAGCTTTTTTTTAACATTGGGATATATAAATGAGAATTGCACATAGCTTATCTGCTCTTGCATTGGGTATAACGCTTGCTACGCAAGTGAATGCAGCAGAGTTCACTTTTAAGCAATCTATTCAAGCTACAGATAACACTTTGGTATTGTTTTTAGACACTGAAACACAAATCGCCAAATTTAACCATTTAGCCGCAGAGACACAAACTCATATTAACAAAGTGATTGATTTTTCAGACTTTGAAGCTAAATATGGTAAAACATTAGAGATCATTGCTCCAAATGGTAGCCAGCATCAACGTATTCTTTTAGTTGGCTTAGGTGAGCAAGCAAAGCTAGATGCAGCTAAAATGGCAAAGCTGGGTGGCAATGTACATGCACAGCTACATAAAGCAAAACAAGAAAACGTCAGCCTTGATTTCTCTACAATCACTGATCAAGAAACTAACGCTAAATACGCTGCAGAGTTTGCCCATGGCGCAAATCTACGTGATCACCGCTTTGAAGTTTACAAAAAAGAAAAAGATAGTCACTTAGTGAGCTACACAGTCGATGTTGAAAATATAGACCAAGCGGTCAAAAACCATACTTTACTGCAACACATAGAAGAAGGCGTATTTTTAGCACGCGACTTAACAAGTGAAGTTGCAACTGAAATGACGCCGGCTGATTTTGCAAAAGCTGCAAAAGAACTTAAAAAGTTAGGTGTCAAAATTTCTATTTTAGAGCCTAAGCAAATCAAAAAGCTTGGTATGGGTGCACTAGAAGCAGTTGGTCGTGGGAGCGAACAAGGTTCACGTTTAGTTGTTGCGCATTATCAAGGTAATAAAAATACACCGATCGCTTTAGTGGGTAAAGGTATTACTTTTGATTCTGGTGGTTATAGTATAAAAACAGGTGCATCAATAGCCCGCATGAAATCAGATATGGCCGGTGCAGCAGCGGTACTTGGAACGGTTAAAGCAATGGCACTTGCAAAAGCTGATACTAATGTCGTTGCAGTAATGGGCATGGCAGCCAATATGGTGTCACAATTTGCCGTTGCACCTGGCGATGTAGTACGCACAGCCGAAGGTCTAAGCGTAGAAATTGTAAACACCGATGCTGAAGGTCGTTTAGTGCTTAGCGATGCAATGTGGTACGCTCGTGATAAATTTAAACCAAGTATTATGGTTGACGTTGCAACATTAACCGGCTCTAAAATTGGTGCTGTAGGTAATGACTATGCCGCCATTTTCTCTGAGGATGATCAGTTAGTAGAGCAACTAACTATCGCAGGTAAACACGTAAACGAAAATGTATGGCGTTTACCACTAGGCTACGAAGATGCACTAAAGTCTGATATCGCAGACTTAAAAAATATTGGTTCACATGGCCCAGGTGCAACAACAGCAGCAAGCTTCCTGAAAAACTTTGCGGGTGAAACTCGCTGGGTTCACATTGATATTGCCGGAAATGCGCTTAACAGCAAAGCAAAAGATGAGCTTGCTGAAGGCGGCACTGGTTACGGTGTGCGTTTGTTATCTAACTGGCTTCTAAACAACCAGTAACAAAAAGATTGCCTACAACAGCAGGTTGTAGGCAATTAACACTCGATTAAAATACAAAAACTGTATTTACATCAACAAATTCGTGCTTTTATGCTATGTTGCTATGACTAATCACTTTTAAATTGGGATGCAATGACTACATACAGCTCGCCATCGATTACTGTACTTACCACTCACTGCATTTATTTTGATGTAAGTCATTCAGAACAGACAATTCTAGAAACACAAAAAAAGGTCTGGGCTTTAGCACAACTCTGCCAACAATCTGGTGATTTTATTGATGTGGTGCCAGCGAACAATAATCTGACTTTATATTTAAACGATCCTTTAAGACTGCAGTATTGGTTATCAGCTTTGAATGAGCACTGGCTTGAAGTCTCATTATTAAAATTTAACTCTACCCACCATAAGTTACCGACACGGTACGGTGGAGTTCATGGCCCTGATATTAAACATGTTGCACACTATCACAACCTAAGCGTGGATGATGTAGTACAATTACATAGTAGTGGCACCTACCATGTATTATTTTTAGGGTTCCAGCCTGGCTTTGCCTATCTAAGTGGTTTAGATAAAAAGTTATACACACCAAGACGTAGCGATCCTCGTACATCTGTTCCTAAGGGTTCAGTTGCTATTGGCGGTGAACAAACTGGTATCTACCCAGAAACTTCACCAGGTGGCTGGCAAATTATAGGTCACACCGACTTTAAATTATTTGATATTAATGCCCCCTCTCCTTGCGCTTTTGCGCCAGGTGATACCATCGAGTTTACAATCAAGGAGGTGCTATCGTGATCACCGTTGTTAAACCGGGTATGCAAATGTCTATACAAGATCAAGGACGCACAGGTTCGAGACATTTAGGTATTGGTCAATCAGGTTGCATTGACCCATATGCACAAATTATTTGTAACCGATTAGTCGGTAACCCTGATAATTGCCCTGTACTTGAAATCACGCTGGGTCTTGCTGAAATTAAATTCGATAATGATTACTACATTGCCCTACACGGCACGGATATGAAAGCCACAGTCAATGGTAACCCTATTCAACCAGGCTGGAGCTATTACATAAAAAAAGGCGATGTATTAAAGCTTAATGCTGCACGACACGGATTTCGAAGCTACCTTGCTATAGGGGGTATTTGGCAATTACCAACGCCTATATTAGGCTCTTACTCTACCGATTTAACCGCTAAGTTTGGTGGTTTACATGGTAACGCTTTAAATCCTGGTGACAGCATAGACATTACACCACAGTACAAAACCAAAATTGGTTTAGGTGCGATGCTTCCACCAAAAAGTACACACATACGTGTTTATGAAGGCCCTCACAATAAATTACTGTCAGAGCAAAGCATCGACAAGTTTATTAATCATTCATGGCATATTTCGCCGAGTAGTAACCGCATGGGAGCGAGGTTAAGTAGTGATGAATGCAAATTAGAACATGCTTTATCATTACCTTCTATGGCAGTCATGCCTGGTAGTATCCAGTTGCCACCGAGTGGCGAGCCTATTGTTCTTTTAAATGATGCTCAAACAACGGGTGGTTATCCATTACTTGGTACAGTAATTGAGGCTGATTTGAGACACTTTGCCCAATTAAAACCGGGGGATTTTTTACACTTTGAATTCGTCAGTCTAAATGAGGCAACCAAAGCACAACAAAAACTAACTTCTCACCTAAATCAATTAAAAATTGCTCTAGAATATAAAAATAAACAGTAAAATAGTGAGCAGCACACCTCGGTGCTGCTCTATTTATAGATACTTGTATACACAAGATCGTCAGTACAAATTATTTAAGTAGTCTATTGCACAAAACTAGTGCAAAGACTAACTGCAAAATAGCTACTCGCTTTTAAATATAGAGCGATTTCCGATTTATCCATTGTCTATGAGCTTATTGCAAAACAGTTATTGATCATTTTGGTGCAACACCCACCTATTGTGGTGCATATTTTATTCTTAAATATTTAGAAAACCTGTGTGACTTAGGTAATTATTTCTGTTAAAACAAAGGTTCGCAGTTTTAAATTTATGTTAACTGCACACATAATAGGAATGAGGAGTCACTATGTGTTCAATTTTTGGTGTATTAGATATTAAATCTGATCCCACACAATTGCGTGGTCAAGCAATTGAGATGTCAAAACTTTTAAGACACCGCGGGCCTGATTGGTCTGGCGTATATTCGTCTGATAAAGCGATTTTAGTTCATGAACGCCTTGCTATTGTCGGTGTATCAAGTGGTGCCCAACCACTGTATAACCCTGAACGTACTAATATACTTGCTGTTAATGGTGAAATTTATAACCACAAAGAATTAGCTGCAAATCTAGAAACCGATTTTACTTTTCAAACGCAATCAGACTGTGAAGTCATATTGGCTTTATACAAGCAGAAAGGTCCTGAATTTTTAGACGACTTAAATGGTATTTTTGCGTTTTGTTTATACGACGAAGAGCAAGATGCCTACTTAATAGGCCGTGACCATATCGGTATTATTCCACTTTATACGGGTCATGATGAGCATGGTAACTTTTATGTAGCCTCAGAATTAAAAGCACTTTCGCCAATTTGTAAACACATTGAAGAGTTCCCTCCTGGGCACTTCTTATGGAGCAAAGATGCTCAATTACGAAAATACTACGCCCGCGATTGGCAAAGCTATGATGCAGTAAAAGACAACGATGCTAAAGTTAGTGATGTAAAACAAGGGTTAGAAGCGGCTGTTAAACGCCAATTAATGTGTGATGTTCCTTATGGTGTATTACTATCTGGTGGTTTAGATTCATCGGTTATTTCTGCTATAACGCAACGTTTTGCTGCAAAACGGATTGAAGATAACGACGAATCTGATGCATGGTGGCCAAAGCTTCATTCATTTTCGGTTGGGCTTGAAGGTTCACCTGACTTAGCTGCGGCACAAAAAGTAGCTGATATGATTGGCACGGTTCACCACCCTATTCACTTTACGATACAAGAAGGTATTGATGCACTACGTGAAGTGATTTATCACATCGAAACGTATGACGTAACCACCATCCGCGCCTCAACGCCAATGTATTTAATGGCACGCCAAATCAAAGCCATGGGTATTAAAATGGTATTATCGGGTGAAGGTGCTGACGAATTATTTGGTGGTTATTTATACTTCCATAAAGCACCAAATGCGCAAGAGTTCCATGAAGAGCTTAACCGTAAAGTGTCTAAGCTTCATATGTTTGACTGCTTACGTGCTAATAAATCAATGGCTGCATGGGGTGTTGAAGCACGTGTACCGTTCTTAGACAAAGAGTTTGTTGATGTCGCAATGCGTATCAACCCTGAAGCAAAAATGTGTAAAGACGGCAAAATCGAAAAACACATTATTCGTGAAGCATTCGACGGCTACCTACCAGATGAAGTACTGTGGCGTCAAAAAGAGCAATTTTCTGATGGCGTGGGTTATAACTGGATTGATACTTTAAAAGAGTATGTGAACGAGCAAGTAAGCGACCAAGATCTGGCTAATGCAAAATACAAATACCCAATTAATACGCCTGATTCTAAAGAAGCCTATTTCTATCGTAGTATTTTTGAAGAACACTTCCCAGGTGATGCCGCCGCTAAATGTGTTCCTCATGGAAAGTCTGTTGCATGTTCAACACCTGAAGCTCTAGCTTGGGATGAATCATTCCAAAACAATGCAGATCCTTCTGGTCGTGCTGCTGGCGTTCACAACGACGCGTATAAAAAATAAGCTTTTAATATTATGCTGCAAGTTCCGCTTGCAGCTATTTAATCAATGTAACAATCTAGCATCTCGAAAATTTCACTGTCATCAAATAATTACCTATCTACACCACAACTGTTTAAATTACATTCAAATGAGCTAAAAAACTGTATTTATTCGGATATTTAGGGACAAAAGCATTTACATTTGTGTACGACCTCCTACACTAAAGATTAATCATGGGCACTATTATGATTAGTATTCAAACTATTTTTAAATTTCGAACGTAAAAATACTGATATAGCTAATTTGTGTGCCTACCGGCCGTTTAGCTATCTGCTAAATAAAATTACAACAAGAGGTATTCATGAGCGAACATCATGACAAGTACAGTATCGACAATACAGATTACACTGTCGGTCAGGACAATGTACAAAAATGGGGCTTTGATGTGCATAACCCCGTGTTTGGTATTAGTGCAGGCTTAATTGCGCTATTTTTAGTGGCTACACTCATTTCTGACGCAGAAACCGCTAAATTAACCCTTAACGGCATTAAGAATGACATTATTAATAATTTTGATGGCTTTTTTATGTGGTCAGCAAACTTATTCGTATTGTTTTGCTTGGCGTTAATTGTGTCTCCTTACGGTAATATCCGCCTTGGTGGCAAAGAAGCGCGACCAACCCACTCTCGTATTTCATGGCTGGCAATGCTATTTGCTGCAGGTATGGGTATTGGCTTAATGTTTTGGGGTGTAGCTGAGCCCGTTGCCTATTTTACAGGCTGGTATGAAACACCACTCGGCGTTGAAGCTAACACGCCAGAAGCTGCCAAACTAGCAATGGGTGCAACTATGTTCCATTGGGGTTTACACCCTTGGGCAATTTACGCGGTGGTTTCACTTTCACTCGCATTCTTTTGTTATAACAAAGGCCTGCCGTTATCTATTCGCTCGATTTTTTACCCTATTTTAGGTGACAAAGCGTGGGGCTGGCCTGGTCACCTTATTGACATTCTGGCTGTGCTTGCAACCTTATTTGGTCTAGCGACCTCACTTGGTTTAGGTGCACAACAAGCTGCTGCTGGTATTAATCATGTATTTGGAACCGATGGCGGCATTGGCTTACAAATTGGCGTTATTGTTGGTGTGACTTTACTTGCTGTGATTTCTGTCGTTCGCGGTATCGA
This sequence comes from Pseudoalteromonas arabiensis, assembly GCF_001550155.1. GTDB lineage: Bacteria > Pseudomonadota > Gammaproteobacteria > Enterobacterales > Alteromonadaceae > Pseudoalteromonas > Pseudoalteromonas arabiensis. The sequence goes on along the minus strand of NZ_LRUF01000021.1, from coordinate 258,336 downwards.
CGGTGGTGTAAAACTACTTAGTAATGTAAACATGATTATCGCTTTTGTATTACTCGTGTTTGTTGCACTTGTTGGTTTTTCTGCAGCATTTGGCAACCTTTCTAATACAGTAATGGGTTATGTCGAAAACATTATTCCACTGAGTAACCCGCATGGCCGTGAAGATGAAACCTGGATGCACGGTTGGACTGTATTCTACTGGGCTTGGTGGATTTCATGGTCACCGTTTGTAGGTATGTTCATTGCGCGCGTATCTGAAGGACGTACAATTCGTGAGTTCTTAATTGCTGTATTACTCGTGCCTACCGTTGTTACTATCTTCTGGATGTCAATTTATGGCGGTATCGCAATTGAGCAAGTGGTGGATAAAGTGGGTGTACTAGGAGAAAAAGGCTTAACCGATGTACCACTGGCTATGTTCCAAATGTTTGAAGCTTTACCTATGTCACAAGTGCTTTCATTCATTGCAATTGTGCTGGTACTCGTGTTCTTTATCACTTCGTCTGATTCAGGTTCACTCGTTATCGATTCGATTACCGCAGGCGGTAAGGTCGATGCGCCTGTGCCACAGCGCATTTTCTGGGCGACCATTGAAGGTGCAATTGCTGCTGCTCTAGTTTGGATTGGCGGCACGCAAGCTATCGAGGCATTACAAGCTGGCGCTGTATCGACTGGCTTACCTTTCACATTTGTATTGTTGCTTATGTGTGTGAGCTTGCTGCTTGGTTTAAAAACCGAGCCAAGAAACTAATCAATTAAACATTTAAAAAACGCCGCATCTGCGGCGTTTTTTAAATGAACTGTTCTATTAATGCGTTTTCAGAATTGCTGCTTAATGTTTGTATACTTCCCCACCACCATCTCAGTCTCGTTAGTTTAAACAATCAATTCGCTTAATGGGGTATCGGGGCGATAATGATATGCGATTTGAGCTTGCAATAACTCTGCTGTCGCGATCGCATCATTGAGTGCATTGTGATTTTGATAAACGGGTAGAGAGTAGCGAGATCGTGAATCAGCTAAACGCACAGAACCGAGCTTTGTATTTAATAATCGTCCTAATAGGCCTTGCTTTGCTTTGAGTGCTCTTCTCTCCAACTCAAGCGTGTCTATCACTGCAAATTCGAGACCTTCGCCTAATCGTGCTTTAAGCGCTTGAAATAGAAAGTACCGTTCAATAGGCGCAAAATGCACAACAATCAGCTTGCCTTGCAAAGCATCAAGCAGCGGTTCCATAATCGATGTAAAGTCAGGAGCTTCGCTTACCTCTGAATGAGTTATGCCATGAATAACAATAGACTCTTCAGCGAGTTTTTGTCTTGGTTGCACGACCCAATGCTGACTATGTTTACAAAAAATACGCCTGACATTAAATGGCACTAACCCGACACTGACAATATCATCTTTATCAAAATTTAGACCGGTCGTCTCAAAGTCTAACGCAACCAATGGTACTTCACTAATCGGTAAGCTGCCATTTGATATAGTCGACTGGTAAAAATGTTTAATTAATGGATGCGTACTTTTTTCAGCTAACTGCTCATAGCGCTTAGGCCAATCAAATTTTGAAGGGTGAACGGCCATTATTTCATTCCTGAATTGGCAGAGTAGCGAAATTTTAAGAAGTTTTGCGCTTTATCTAAAATAGCGAACGCCTCTTTTAAGTTTCGCTGCTCAAAAGGGGATAGCAAATGTGGCTCTAAATCGTTATCAGGTTCTTCATCGAGCATTTCAATTTGCCAAGCTTGATGTCGAATGCGGATCATAGCGATATATTCAAGGGCATCTCGTAAGTCTTGCGCTTTGCCTTCGGGAAGAAGCTTTGCATCGATAATGTCTTCAAGACGCTCAAATGAATTTTGCTTTCGACTACCAATTGCCAGTGCGTGTACACGTATAACATCAGACAAAGGTGCTGTCCCACGGCGTTTCAAATTCATAGAACGCTTGTGCTGACCATTGTGCTCTAAAACGAAATCTTTAAAAAAGCCTAGCGGTGGGGTTCGGTTACGCGCATTCGCTGCCATATTGGCTAAGAATCGTTTATTGCTACGCCCTTCTTTTGCAATAAAACGTTTTAATTCATCAGCCCATTTGGTTTTGCCGTAAACGCCGTCCAAATCAAAAAAGATTGAACTGTGTAATAAAGCTTGAGGCTTAGGCTCTGCTATCCAGCCTGCAAATTGTTCTTGCCATTGCTCTCGTGTTAAACGCCACTTTTTAAATGACGCCATAATTTCACCATCGCAGTACCTATAACCACACTCAGCCAAGCCATCACAGACAAAATCAGCGAGCTTTTGGAAATAATCATCGTGCATAGACTCATCAAAACTATTATCAAGAATAATGGCATTGTCTTGGTCGGTCACAATTAACTGCTCATCTCGCGCCATAGACCCTAATGCGATAAAACAATACGGAACAGGCGGTGGGCCAAATTGCTCTTCAGCTAAATCAAGCAAGCGCTGTTTAAATGTGCGCCCTATTACGGCCATTGCCGTGCCAATCATGTGTGAATTAGCATCTTCATTCACCATACGCACAAACACATTAGGAAGTTGCCTTGCATAATGTGCTAAATCTTCCACCGATTGCTGCGCTAAGATACCGCGCACTAATAACAAGCTACTTTGCGACTCGTAACGTAAAATATCGGATAATGAAATAACACCTATAGGCTTTTTCTTCACCACTATGGGGAGATGATGAATATTGTCTCTAAGCATGGCGAGAACAGCTTCAAATACATACGCATTGCTATCAAGGAGTAGTAAATCTGTTTGCATTATTTGCTGAGCATGTGACTCATAACTCAGCCCTTTAGCAATTACACTTGAGCGTAAGTCTCTGTCGGTAATGATCCCCACTACTTGGCCGTCATCATCATCGGGGTCATCACTAATAGGTTTGTCTGCATCAGTAACTAGAACAGAGGAAACCGACTCTTGTGTCATTACCTGCGCCACCATTTGAACTGTCGCATCTTTGGCAACCGTGACAACATCACGATGCAATAAAGATTTTACCTTAGCTGTGGTTAAATCGTTACTATCAGCTTGCTCAACGATTGCTTGATGTAAACGCACATTACCGTCGGCTTCAAAAAAATCCGCAAAGGCATCAAACTGGTCACAATACTGATTAAATAACTCTACATTAATACAATAAACAAGTGTGTCTTCAAGTGCTTTTGCTGGAAACCGAACTTTACGATTCATTAGCAAACCCATTTGCCCAAAAATACCGCCAATAGTTAAACGGTTATACAAGTCTCCGTCACGACGATACATTTCAACCGCACCGGTACGAATAACGTATAAATCAGCGATATCTTCGCCATAATTTAATATTTGTGTACCTGCGCGAAAATAAGCAATTTCAACTTGTGATGCGAGTTTATTAATGGCCTCATCAGGGAGATCATCAAAAGGAGCATGATCTTTCAAAAATTGGGCAATATCGATGTGTTCGGCTTGCATATGCGTACCTAGTTAGAAACTTTTTCTTGATTGTGAGCGTAATCGGCTATTTTTTCAAAGAAAAATAGCCGATTTTAATGAATTAAGCTTTTTCAAGCTCATCGGCAAGTAGTTTAGACTCATCCCCTCTTGGTTTAGTAAAGCGCGCTAAACCGAGGTAAATAACAGGGGTTAAATAAAGCGTAAATAACACAGCAAGGGCTAAACCTCCAAATACAACCCAGCCTATTGCATTTCGTGCTTCGGCTCCGGCCCCGGTTGAAAGAATGAGCGGTAAAGCACCCAGTAAAGTTGAAACCAATGTCATGGCAATAGGTCGTAAACGCACCAGAGCGGCTTCTTCAACTGCAACTCTAACAGAGCGGCCTTGATCCCGTAACTGGTCAGCAAACTCCACCAATAAAATCGCATTTTTAGCAATCAAACCAATTAACATCACAAGGCCTATTTGTGAGTAAATGTTCAATGAGGTACCCGTTAAATACAGGGCTAATATTGCCGATGTAATACCGAACGGTACGGTTATCATTACCACTATGGCACTATTAACGCTCTCAAACTGGGCTGCCAACACCAGTAACACAATTAAGAATGCTAAAACATAGGTTACCAGTACTTCATTGGCGGTTTCTTCAAAGGTAAGGGCTTCACCTTTAAACGCGAGACTAATACCACTTGGTAAACTTTGCTGAGAAATTTCACGTATTTTAGTTACCAGCTCAGCGATTGTCACATCCTCAGGTAACTCCATGCTTAGCTCAATAGCTCTTCGCTGTGCATGACGCTCAAGCTCTGCAGCAACCCCTTCTTCCGTAATAGTTGCGACGCTGCTAAGTGGTACTAGCTCCCCATCGCGCGTGCCAACATAGAGATTAGCTAAATCGCTAGGGTCCGTTATTGTTTGGTTTTGAGCTTGCAGCATAATTGGGATTGATTGATCACCAATGTTTAAATCGGCGATATCATCACCATTGATTGCCGCTCGAAGCGTCACTGATATATCACTGAGCGATACCCCTAGCTCTTCAGCGCGGCGCCTATCAATATTAACCCGCAATTGTGGCTGCGATGGCTGATACGAAATACGCACAGGGGCAACAGCTGGCATCGCTTTTTCAATTTCAGCAGAGAAGTCTTGTGCGGCTTTAAATATCTCTAAATAGTCTTGGCCAAGTAGTGCAAGCTCGATTCCCCCACCTTGACCACGTAAGTTCAAGCTATTTGAGCCACCAGGATAACCCGCAGCTCCTGGAATATTACCTAATGGTTCGCGAATTTTATCAATAATCTCTTGCTGACTAAAATGACGTTCATCCCAATGCTTTAACGGTACTGTAATGAATACGATGTTAGGATCCCACTGCCCAACCACAGTGCAAATTGACTCAATTTCTCCGCTTTTAACATAAGGTAATAAAATATCTTCCATTTGCACGGCTTGCCTATCCATAAAATTAAGGCCCACCCCATCTGGGCCACGGGCAAAAATCCGAATTTTGCCGCGATCTTCTGTTGGTAATAACTCATTATCTAAATTGAAATAAAGTGCACCAGAGCCTACTGCAACCAATAAACACGCAAAAAATGTTAACCATGCATGTTCAAGCACACCATGAATAGAGCGTTTATAAATCGCTGCTAAACCATGTCCCAATTTAGCGAAAGGATGAAAACCACCTTGCTTTAATTTCAGCTTAGAGGTCAATGCTGGTACTAATGAAAGGGCTACAAAGCTGGAAATAATCACTGCACCGGCCAGTACCCCACCAAATTCTCTAAACAGTCGCCCTGCTGTTGAAGGTAAAAAGGCGATAGGCACAAATACTGCTGCAAGTACTGCGGTAGTTGCCACTACTGCAAAAAAAACTTCACGGGTGCCAATAACCGCTGCTGCACGTCTGCCCAACCCTAAACCACGCTGACGCTGTATGTTTTCACTCACCACAATCGCATCATCAACAATTAGGCCTGTTGCTAACACTAATGCCAGTAAAGTTAAAATATTAATCGAAAAACCAAGTGCCCAAATAAGCGCGAGCGATCCAATTAATGCCACAGGTATTGCAAAGGCAGGAACAAGGGTTGCTCGCCATGAGCCAATAAACACCCAAAGCGTAATCACCACCAGCAACACTGTCAGTAATAAAGAGTTGATAACCTCATCAACGGAGCTTCTAATAAACTGTGCGTCATCAGAGGTAAGCGTAAACTCCATTTCAGGAAAACGTTCGCGCATTCCTTCAATTAAGCTAAGAACTTCATCAGATATTTCGATAGTATTAGACTGTGCTTGACGAATAATTTCCATACCAATCACAGGCGTGCCATTGAGTCTTACGAATGAACGCGGATCTGCAGGGCCAAAATACACCGCAGCGACATCACCAATTCGAGTATCATCACGAACAATAATATCGGCTACCTGCTCAGCAGAAATAGATGTTGCATCGGCACGCACAATCACTTGTTGATCGCTCGACTTTAAACTTCCCGCTGGTACGTCAAAAGGCGCTTGGCGAAGCACGTTAGCAATATCAGGCACAGTTAGATTAAAGCTACTCAGTTTAAGTGGGTCTATTCGAACACGTAATACACGTTCGCGGTCGCCGTTTAAGCGTACATCAGCAACCCCTGGAATAGTTAAAAACTGCGGTGCTAAATCGACATCAACGCGCTCTGTTAACGCCTCAAGTGACAATCTTTCGCTTGATACCGTTAACGATACAACCGCTTCGGCATCGTTATCGGCTTTTATTATAGATACACGTTCAACCTCTTCAGGTAGTTCACGCTGAACACGCGCGACTGATTCTCGAGTTTCATTTGCTGCATCGTCTAAATTTATGCCAGGTCGAAACTCAACCACAATGCGAGCGTTATTCTCTTCACTTTGCGCGCGAATAGTCTTAACGCCACTTACCCTTGCTACAGCTCCTTCAAGCTTACTGGTTACTTCGGTATCTACAGTTTCGGGTGAGCCACCAGGAAATGAGGCTGAAACAGTAATTCGAGGTCTATCCACGTCAGGTAATTCACGAACTTCAACACCTGCTATCGCTGCAATACCAGCAATGATGATCAACAAATTCAGCACCACAATTAATACTGGCCGACGTATTGCCATTGATGGTAAATCTTCCATCATAGGTTGCTGTTTCATTATTGCTCCTTGGCCAGTTTAATATTATTAATATGAACTAACTCTTGGCCAGGACGTAAACGCTGAACACCTTCAGTTACGAGTAAATCACCTTGTTTTAATCCACCGGACACGAGTAAACGCCCTGCTAATCGCTGTTCAATTTTGACATCAACACGGGTTGCTTTATTATCAGCGCTTTTCCACACATAAGGACCAGCAGCGCCCCACATCATGGCAGCTTCAGGTACTACAGCGAAATCATCACCAAGTATATTTATATGGACTCGAAAGCTCATCCCCGGCATAAACTGCTTGGCTGAGTTATCAAGTTTTGCTTTCGTTCTTAAAGTGCGCGTTTGTCCATTTATACGCGAATCTAATTGTGCAATTTTTGCCTCGTAAGCTTTCTCGCTAAGCCAAGGAGTCACTTCCACACTGCCTTTGTGACGCAATACATTAACAGCGGCCTCTGGCGCATTAAAGTTAATATAAAGCTCAGTAGTGTCATCAATCGTTGCAATAGCTGTTTGGGTGGTGATCCTATCGCCTACTTCAACATCGGTAAGGCCCATCACGCCACTAAATGGGGCACGCACTTGACGGTCTTCTAATTCAGTTTCAGCCTGAGTTAACTTAACTTTAGCCAGTTCAAATAAGGTTTTAGCATCATCTAGATCACTTTGTGGAACAGCACCTCTGGCATGACTTTCAACTAATCGCTTCATAGTGCGCTCAGTATCTTGTAATGTAATTCGAGCTTCTGTAAGGGCTGCTTTTTGACGGCGAGAATCTAACTCGAGTAACAATTCACCTTTTTCGACATTATCTCCTGGTTTGAAATGTACATGGGTGACTCTATCCCCTACAGCAGGATAAAGTGTTACTGAATGAATTGCCTCAGCGTTACCAACCGCTTTTATTTGCTGTTTTGTTTGTTCTAATGTAACGGGTTGTACGACAACATTTGCTGCATGCGCTACTGTTATAAAGCTAATACAGGCTAAAAATGTCCATGATTGAAATCTGCCAAGCTTCAAAATTTCACCTAAATAAGAATCGTTTTAATTGTTACGAAGTGTAACAGCTTTGTGATCAATAAGAAGATATGTTCGATTAATAGCAGTTCAGTGCGGCTAATATCATTATAAAGGCTGGCAAAGTTTACTGATTAAGGGCTGCAAGTGAAATATTCTTAGCTAATTGATATAGCGCGGGTATTAAATAAAGAGTAATAATGAGAAGTAAGTAGCATGGCAATGGCTACTCACTTTTTAAATAAATCGAGCAACTAGATGTTTACCTTGGTAACTAGTTCTATAGAGTTAAAACCTAAACATAAGCGATGCCACGATTGTTTGTGTTGAGATATCGGCTATGTCTGTTTTTTCATAGTCGATTGTAACCGCTACGTTATCACTAAAACCATAGCCAACACCAAAGCCCGTTAACAAGGATACTCCGGTATCACTTTTTTCAACCACGCTATAAGATTCTGCTGATTCTTGTAAGTAGCTAAAATCATTGTCCCAGACGTACGCACCAGCGTGTGCTCTTAGGAAAAAACTCCCCGTAATTGGGTAAGTGGCAATAATTCGTGTATCAAAGGAAAGTGTTTTAAAATCTCCTTCGTACACAGTTTCCTTGGTCGGTTCATTTTTATTATTGACCGTATCACGATAAATATTAAAGTTTGCCTCCCCAGGTAAACCGAGCCCCACTTCAACGGCAAAAAATTGGTTAAACTGATAACCATAAAAACCCCTAAAGCCTTTACCTGACTGCTCATCACTGTAATTTAGTGGTGCGAAGGAATCTTGCTCTATCGAAGGGATAAAATTAATATCGTAATTATTATTTTGTAGCGCCAAACCAAAGTAGCTGAATTCATTATTAGAATTGGCATGCGACAGTAACGGCATTAGGCATAGTGCCGCTGTTGTAAGCTTAAGTTTCATAGATATCCTTCTCTTTTTGTTCCAACATTTTTAAATAACTAGCCAAGCTAATAAGCTATATTCAGCGAATTAAAACTCTGTATAAAATATTTGAAAATTAGTTGGTTGTATAAAATTTTTCAAAAGCGGCGCTAATGTACACCACTAAGGAACAACATTAAAGTTTTCACTATTATTAAACGCAAAAAACCCCAGACAATGCTGGGGTTTCTATCAATTCATAAAGCTAAAAATTACTGTTGGCGCTGTGCTTCTTTTTGCGCTTTTTTCGCTTCTTTACGCTTACGAAGTACTTCTTGCGCTTCGTTACCAATGTGACCTTCGCCACGCGCTTGTGCTAATTCAATTTGCTTTTGGCGCTCAGCAAAACGAGCACGTTGCTCTTCTGTTAGGCTGTCGTGACAGTGATGACACGAAACACCTTCCATGTATTCAGGCTTTTGCTTTTCTTCTTCAGTGATTGGCATACGACACGCGTGACATTGGTCGTAAGAACCTTTTTGTAAATCGTGATTTACCGCAACACGGTTATCGAAAACAAAACACTCACCTTCCCACATGGTTTCTTCTTTTGGTACTTCTTCTAAGTACTTAAGAATACCGCCTTCTAGGTGGAACACTTCGTCAAAGCCTTGCTCTTTCATGTACGCAGTTGATTTTTCACAGCGAATACCACCAGTACAGAACATAGCGACTTTCTTGTGCTTTTCTGGGTCTAGGTTTTCTTTTGCCCACGCTGGGAATTCACGGAATGTTTTAGTGTTTGGATCAACCGCATTTTGGAAAGTACCGATCTCGATTTCGTAATCATTTCGCGTATCGATAAGAATCACTTCAGGGTCTGAAATTAACGCATTCCAATCCGCTGGCTTTACGTATGTACCCACTACTTCACGCGGGTCGATACCTTCAACACCCATAGTGACGATTTCTTTTTTCAGCTTTACCTTAGTACGGTAGAACGGGCATTCGTCATCGTATGACTCTTTAGTCACAATGTTGTCTAGGTTTGGTTGTGAATCTAACCATGCAAGTAGGTTATCGATACCTTCACGTTTAGCAGAAACAGTACCGTTAATACCTTCGGCCGCAAGTAACAAAGTACCGCGTACTTCATTGTCTTCCATTACTTTAAGTAGTGGTTGGCGAATCGCTTCAAAATTAGGAAGGGCTACAAATTTGTAAAGTGCGCAAACAACAAAGTGCTCGCTAGTTACATTGTCTTTATGAACAGCAGTCATGGTGTTACCTTTTGCTTTAAATGCCCATTTGGGGCGTTAACCGAATCGCAAATCCGGCGCATTGAGGGCGCGTATTTTACGCGAATTAACGATAATTGCAAAAACTGATGCGAAATAGCTGTGTTTTTACTGTCTCCAAGTGAGGCAAGTGCGTTATAATGAACAGGATTTACAAATTTTGCTCATCGGAGATTACGCATTGCATTTTACTGAACTTGGGATTGATACACGCCTCGAAAAACAACTTGCGCATCAAGGCATCACCCAGCCCACTGACATTCAAGCTCACGCGGTACCAACAGCTATCGCAGGCCATGATATTTTTGCACAGTCAAAAACAGGATCGGGCAAAACGCTGGCGTTTTTATTACCTGCTGTACAACGTGTAATGAAACAAAAAGCACTCAGTAAACGCGACCCTCGCGTTTTAATCGTTGCGCCTACCCGCGAATTAGCAACCCAGGTATACAGCCAATTAAGACTGTTAATTGCTGGCACAAATATTAGTGCCGTAAAAGTACTGGGTGGTGAAAACTTTAATGACCAAATTAAAGCACTTCGTAAAGACCCTCATTTTGTGGTGGCAACTCCGGGGCGTTTAGCTGACCATTTAAGTCAACGCTCATTACAGCTTTCAGGCTTAGAGCTTTTAATTTTTGATGAAGCTGACCGTATTTTAGATTTAGGCTTTACCGAGCAAGTTAAAATGATCAACGAGCTTGCTGATCACCGTTTACGCCAAACGTTATTGTTTTCAGCAACCCTTGACCATGCACAAGTTGATGCCCTGTCACGTAACTTATTACGTTCACCAAAACAAATTTTATTAAGTGCCTCTAACGAGCAACATAGTGACATTACTCAGCAGCTTTATTTAGCTGATCACTTAGATCACAAAGAAGCCCTACTTGAGCACTTTGTAAAACAAGACAATGTTGGCCAATGTATTATTTTCACTGCAACACGTGCCGACACTCAGCGTTTAAGCCAGCTATTGAATGATAAAGGCTTTAAAGCGCAAGCACTCGCGGGTGACTTAACTCAGGCTAAACGCCTTGAAATCATGGATGCCTTTAGCCGTGAAAACTTCAAAATTTTGATCACTACCGATGTTGCATCACGTGGTCTTGATTTATTAAGCGTGACCCACGTAATTAACTTTGACCTACCAAAACATGCTGAAGAATATGTGCACCGTATTGGTCGTACTGGTCGCGCAGGCTTTAAAGGCACTGCTATTTCGTTAGTTGGCCCAAAAGATTGGCCAAGTTACAAAGCAATTAAAGCATTTTTAAATGATGAATTAAGCTTTTTCACCGTTGACGGCCTTGTTGGTAAATTTAAAGGTCTGCGTGAGAAAAAACCAAACACAGTTTGGAAAAAAGCAGAGAAAAAAGTGGCTGCTAAACCTGCAAAACCAAAACGCAAAGCATCCCCTAAAAAGCCAAAAGCCCCTATTCAAGCACCAATTGATGTAGATGGTTTTGCTCCAATGCGCCGTAAGAAAAAGCCAGAACAGGAATAATAATGAGTATTTTAGGAACCACACAAACCCTTTTCGTTAACGAAATATCTAACGAAGGTGCTTATTTAGATGGCCGTGATTTAGGCGAAGTATTCTTACCAAGCAAAGAAATTGATTACGAACTAGAAGCTGGCGACAGCGTGCAAGTATTCATTTACTTAGATCACGCAGGTCACCCAACAGGCACCACTAAAAAACCTTTAGCTGAAGTGGGCGAATATGCCCTACTACGTGTTAAAGCAATCAACAGCACTGGTGCGTTTTTGGATTGGGGCCTCGAAAAAGACGTACTAGCGCCATACAACGAACAAAAGCCAAAAATGAAAGACGGCTTTTCTTATCTTGTACGTTTATACCTAGATAACGCCAGCCAACGTATTTGTGCATCAAGCAACTTTAATAAGTTTTTATCAAAAGATGAACCAACTTACTCTGTAATGGAAGAAGTTGATTTAATCGTTGCCGGTAAAACAGACCTAGGCTACAAAGTACTTGTAAACGAAGCTCACATTGGTGTTGTTTACTACAACACGGTATTTAAAAAGCTATTTGTTGGCCAGCGTTTAAAAGGCTTTATTCAAAAAGTACGTGAAGACGGCAAAATCGATGTACTACTTGAAAAGCCAGGCATGGGCAAAGTAAACGACTTAGGCGAAAAAATCCTAGACAAATTAAAAGCCGAAGGCGGCGTACTTCACCTAGGTGATAAGTCAGACCCTGAAGCAATTAAAAAGACTTTCTCAACCAGTAAAGCAAACTACAAAAAAGCCATTGGCGGTTTGTTTAAGCAAGGTTTGATTGATATTGAAGCGACATCGATTAGGTTGAAGTAAGCTGTAAGCTCGTCTGTATTAAGTGATTAAGAAAAGAGTAAAGTGAAAAGCTTTACTCTTTTTTGGTTTTTGAGGTATTGATAGCTTTAATGAGTAGACGCTATAAATTTTCTAACACTATTTTGAGCAATTTTATTTAGAAATGAAAGACAGCGTTGTGCCATGATCTGACATTGGAAATGCTCTTTTAAGATGTGAGCAACACAATGCCGAAGCCCCTAAAGATCGCACGATTTAATTAGATTGAACATTTCATGCGGCCAGCTATAATCTTATTGTAAATCCAGATTTGGAGATTGGACCATGCACACATTAACAGCAAATGATGCGAAACGTAATTTTGGTGAACTACTTCTTAGCGCCCAGCGTGAGCCAGTAAAGATTAGCAAAAACAGTAAAGACGCCGTAGTAGTAATGTCTATTAAAGATTTTGAAGAGCTAGAGGCAATGAAAGCTGATTACCTCAAACATTGCTTCGAGTCAGCCAAACAAGACTTAGCGCAAGGCAATGTGGTCGATGGTGAAGACTTTTTAAGCGCCTTGTAATGCGCTATGCAAGAGCATAAATACAAACTTAGCAAATTAGCTCAGGCTCATTTATTAAAAATAAAAAACTACACCGTTAATAATTTTTCACAGATGCAGTGGCTCAACTACAAAGATACGTTACTGACTGGATTTCAAATGCTTGCTGAAAATCCAGAGGTTGGTCGACGTTGCGAGAACATTTACCCCAAAGGATTTTACTTCCCTGTTGGTAAGCACACAGCTTACTTTACAAAAGAAGACGGCTTCATTTTAGTTGTAGCCGTACTCAGTCAGTCACAACTACCACAAAACCACTTATGATTGATTCTTCACCTATACTTGAATTTAGGGTGAAGTTCTTGATTGGTAAACTCACGGCGTTTTAAGAGGCAAGTAATTGTTTGCCAAAATGTGAAACTAAGTGGAACCGAGTAAACTGCTACGAGTCCGACTTGAAAACCCTTGTTAGGTATTTAAGTTATTAATCAACCACGTATCGATTTAAGGTTCATGTGGTTTAATTTCCATGATGTTTATCAAGTCCATATTTACTTTTCACTGCAAGCATCGATAAAATCTTGAGGTTCAATCACTATTATCTGCCTGTTGTTTCCAACTTTTTTTTCTATCTCTTTACGGTCAAAAATAATGGTACAACCTGCATAATTTGTTGCCTCAACCGTAGATAAATCTTTATCCATTTTGTCTGTTAACAGTGATGACTGTTCATATTCCCATATACTATTTTCATTCGCTTTGATTGGTTTCATTTCCAAAAAATGAGTGCCGTATTCGTTAACAAAGGTAAGCTTCACTCTAATAACTTCGTTGGTTTCATTTATAATATTTCCCCAGTAAATGTTTGAACAGGCACTGAGTAGGATAGTCACCAGTGTTATCAGTAAATACTTGCAAGTTTTTATTAAGCTTTCCATAGGATTTCAGAACTCCATATTAAGCGTTTAATATCTATTTCCATGGCAATTGAATCATTGACCCTTTGAAATTTTTCTTCTTTTTGCTTGTTCTTATCATAATATTTCATTAAATCAAGGTTACCGCTCATAGGATATCCAGGTGTAGATGATTTTATATTCTGAAATAGCGGGTTAGTAGAACCTTTATGACCCCAAGATAAACTGATACCACCAACGTACATTAATACAGAATGACCAAATTCATGCGCTGAAACTAACTTAAAATCATTATCAATTTGTTTTTGTGGAATACGGTTCGCGCTCTGACCTCTTTGGTAGATAAAGCTTGCATCTATACCTAATATTGCAGGGTTTATTGACCTGTTATAATCAGGACTGTCTTCTATTTTTAAGTCAACAGGAATAGCATCACTGCTGCTTTTATGTAAAGCGTTGACTATTACGTTAAAGCGCACCCCACCAACAGTAATAGTATTAGACCAATACTGCTTAATCCCCTCCATAGCGAGAGCTTTTAATTTTCTATAATCTGCCTGCCTTAAATTATTTTGCTTAAAGTTAAGAAATACATTAATGCTAATGGTTCTCAAACGACTATTAATGGTTGTTTTAGCCCATGTTGCTCGGTGAGCGCCATTATGAACTTTTATTTCTCTTCTTCTGCCTTGTCTAGGAGGACCTACTCTTATCATTCGAAAATTCGTGGTTGGTTTATCAATCGCCTTATGTAGATGTTCTTCAAACCTTTCTAAAGTAAGGGCATTTTTTTGTGGGCTTGCGGTGGCTAAATCCATTTTTATACTCCATGGTATTAGGAGATTATTTAACTAAAAGGTAGCTAACAATCATCCCTGATTCCTTTAAGTGTAGAACTATATCGCTTAGGGTATTTTATTGTCAATCAATATACTGCATCACCAAATTTCTTAAATCCAGCCATTAAAAATATTGATATAACCAAGGTGGCACTAGAAGTTTATAGGAACTAAAACTATCTCTTAAATACCTAACACTTTGGTATTTATGCGACACGCAGTTTATGTTGCATAATCGCTTGTTGGACTGAGAAGCTAACAGCTTTATTTTCACACGTCAAAAGGCTGCTACCCTAGCAATTAAGCAGGTTAAATAATTGATTTTAAGTTTAAGATTTAGCGGTAACATCACAAACAAAAAGAGCACTGTATTTAGCGCGATAAAAACCGTGCCTACAATGCTCTTTAAAAACTATTTTAAAATAACAAAAGTTATTTTAGTGAGTCGTTAATTTCTTTTAATGTTGCAACTGGGTCTGCCGATTGAGTGATTGGGCGGCCTACAACTAAATAGTCACTGCCATCTTCTACAGCTTGTTTTGGTGTCATGATGCGCTTTTGGTCACCTGCATCGCTGCCTGCAGGACGAATACCAGGGGTAACCAGTTTAAAGTCTGCGCCTAGTTCTGCTTTTAGCTTTTTCGCTTCTTGTGCTGAGCACACTACCCCATCAAGGCCTGATTCTTTGGCAAGCTTTGCGAGGTAAATTACTTGCTCTTCTGGGGTTTTATCTACACCTAAACGAGTAAGCTCTGCGGCATCCATACTGGTTAGTACAGTTACTGCAATCAGTAATGGCGCATCATCACCAAACTGTTCTAAAGCGTGTTTTGCTTTAGTCATCATTTCAACGCCACCAGAGGCATGCACGTTAACCATCCATACACCCATTTTTGCAGCCGCTGTCACAGCTTTAGCCACTGTGTTTGGAATATCGTGAAATTTTAGGTCTAAGAATACATCAAACCCAAAGTCGATTAGTTCCTTAACAAAGCTAGGACCAAAATACGTGAACATTTCTTTACCTACTTTAAGGCGACACGCATCAGGTGATAATTGCTTTACAAACGCAAGAGCTGTTTGTTGATCATCATAATCAAGGGCAATTAATACTTTTTTTGAATCTTCGACAGACATAACTTTCCTAAAAACTAATGGACTAATATGAATTAAAAACCGTCTATGCCACGGCTTGGAACAATTGTTTCCCAGTGCTTACAAGATGGACATACCCAATAAATGGTATGACTGGTAAAGCCACAGTGCTGGCACTGAAAATCAGGTTTGGTTGCGATATAAGACGTTACTAGCTTATCAATTTGATCGAGTACATCTTTAATATCGTTGTTTTGTTTGGCAAGTAGCTGTAATAAAAAGCTAAAGCCACGGATAGTTGGATGACGTTTTAAACTATCCGTTAAAAATTTGATTGCTTGATCAATATGACCTTGTTCTAGTAAAGCTTGGCAGTGTTTTATTTTTATAAGTACCCCACCCTTATCGAGCAACTCGTTGAGTAGCTCATGAAATTGATGAGTTAAATTAAGCTTTTCGTAACTTATAGCTAGCTGTTCAACAAATACAGGGGCAAAAAAGGTAAATTGGCAAATTAGCTCACGCCAATAGTAGATTGCTTTTACGTAGTCTTCTTTAATAAATGCACTGTGGCCAAGCTCATACAATGGGCGAATAGCTTTGTGGTTTAAGCTAATGGCTTTACGCATAATTTGCGTATCATTATCTTGTAAGGCCGCTTCACAGTAAAAGTTGGCAATGGCTTTTATATGCTGAGGCTTAGTGAACAAATCACTGTGCGCCTCGTACATATTGATGCCTTTTTCCCATTCACGGGTTTGTGAATAAAGATTAATAATTGGCTCTAACGCGTCTTTGTTTCCTGCCTTTACAAGCCAAACTAAGTGTTCTTCTGCACCATCTAATAAGCCTGCCATAATATAATCTTCTGCAAGCTCAAGTCGGCTAGTAGCAGCTTGTTGCTCATCAAGGCTTGGGTGTTTTAATAATAGCTCATGAATTTTAATTGCGCGGTCAAGCTCGCCACGGCGGCGGAACATGGTTGCAAGTGTTGAGTAGTGTTCAACTGAATCAGCAGCGACTTCAAGTAGATTAATAAGGTGTTCTAAGCCTTGATCTTCTTCTCTGTCTAAGAGAAATTTAAGGCCTTTAGAATATTCAGAGGTGATTTGTCTATTAAGCTGATGAGCTTGGTTTTTAGCACTGTTTTTACCCATTATCCAACCGTAACCGGCTGCAACGGGTAAAAGTAAAAACAGAAGCTCAATCATGATTAGGTGTCTTTATTAGCAACAAGCTTTTTATTGTTTTTTTCAGGCGCTAACTTTTTCTTTAAGCGATAATTTTGCCACTTTAACTGCGAAAACAGTGTAAAGCTTATAAAACAACCAATGGCGACACCTAAAACAAAGCAGATACTTATTACAACAGCTAAGGGCAACGTATTACTGGCAATTAAATAGTTGATTTGCACCAATTGTGGATTTTGTGAACCAAGTACAAACGCAATAAATAAACACAGCGCTATTAATACAATTTTTAATACCCTAAACAAGTAACTACTCCTGTATAAAACTAGGCAATACTCTCATTTACGCGATCACGTAATTCTTTACCTGGTTTAAAATGTGGTACGTGCTTACCGTCTAACTCAACTGTTTCGCCAGTCTTTGGATTACGACCTGTGCGTGGAGAACGATAATGCAATGAGAAACTTCCAAAGCCACGGATCTCAATACGATCTGAGCTAGATAATGAACCGGCCATTTGTTCAAGAATTTCTTTAACGGCATTTTCAACATCTTTCACTGGGATATGTGCATGTTGTTCAGCTAGTTGTTCTATCAATTCTGACTTAGTCATAACGTTTCCTTAAAAAGAGATAAAGGAAGGGCAAAACTGCCCTTCCAATTAAAGACTATTGATTAGTCTTTTTGAGCATTTTTGAATGCTGCAGCCATTGCGTTTTCGAACGCAGGCTCTTCTTTCTTAAGCTTCTCTAGTACTTCTTTCTCTTCTGCTTCGAAAAGAGCTTTAACTGATAAGCTTAAAGTGCGGTTCTTACGATCAACACCAACGTATTTCGCTTCGATTTCGTCGCCTTCAGAAACTACAGTTGTAGCATCTTCAACACGCTCTTGAGCGATATCAGCTACACGGATGTAACCTTCAACGCCTTCGATTAGCTCAACAGTTGCGCCTTTCGCATCAACTTCAGTCACTTTACCTTTAACAATAGCACCTTTTTTGTTTGCGTCCAGGTAGTTATTGAAAGGGTCAGCTTCGATTTGCTTAACGCCTAGAGAGATACGCTCACGCTCTGGGTCAACTTGCAATACGATAGCAGTGATTTCGTCGCCTTTCTTGAATTCACGTACAGCTTCTTCGCCTGGCGTGTTCCAAGAAATGTCTGAAAGGTGAACAAGACCGTCAATACCGCCTTCAAGACCGATGAAGATACCGAAGTCAGTGATTGATTTGATCTTACCAGTAACTTGGTCGCCTTTGTTTTGTAGACGAGCAAATTCTTGCCATGGGTTAGCAATACATTGCTTAAGACCAAGAGAAATACGACGACGCTCTTCGTCGATTTCAAGAACCATAACTTCAACAGTGTCACCTAGTGAAACAACTTTTGAAGGGTGGATGTTCTTGTTAGTCCAATCCATTTCAGAAACGTGTACTAGACCTTCTACGCCTTCTTCGATTTCAACGAAACAACCGTAGTCAGTAAGGTTAGTTACACGACCAGAAAGCTTAGAACCTTCTGGGTAACGACCAGCGATAGCTGCCCATGGATCTTCGCCAAGCTGTTTAAGGCCTAGAGATACACGAGTCTTCTCTTTGTCGAATTTAAGAACTTTAACTGCGATTTCGTCGCCAACATTAACGATTTCTGAAGGGTGCTTAACACGCTTCCACGCCATGTCTGTGATGTGTAGTAGACCGTCAACACCACCAAGGTCAACGAACGCACCGTAGTCAGTAAGGTTCTTAACGATACCTTTAACTTCTTGACCTTCAACAAGGTTAGCAAGAAGTTCTTCACGCTCTTGTGAGTTTTCTGATTCGATAACTGCACGGCGAGAAACAACAACGTTGTTACGTTTTTGGTCAAGCTTGATTACTTTGAACTCAAGCTCTTTACCTTCAAGGTGAGTTGTGTCACGTACTGGACGAACATCAACAAGTGAACCAGGTAGGAAAGCACGGATTGAATCAACTTCAACAGTGAAACCGCCTTTAACTTTACCGTTGATAACACCAGTAACAGTTTCTTGCTCTTCACACGCTTTCTCAAGACGGATCCACGCTTCGTGACGCTTCGCTTTCTCACGAGAAAGGATAGTTTCACCGAAACCGTCTTCGATTGCATCTAGTGCAACATCTACTTCGTCGCCAACAGCAACTTCTAGTTCACCAGCAGCATTTTTGAATTGCTCAGCAGGGATTGCACTCTCAGATTTAAGACCAGCATCAACAAGTACGATGTTGTTCTCGATTGAGATAACTGTACCTTTAACGATAGAGCCTTGCTCTGCTTCAAAACCCTTTAGGCTTTCTTCAAATAACTGCGCAAAATTTTCTGACATTATACGTCTCTAAATAATTAAATAACCAATTAGCAACCATGCTGCATGGGGTTGTTAAAATAGCACTGGCCTCCTGCCGGCACCTTAAAAATTTACTTTTTAGCTTTAGGAAGCTTACCTGCAAGCACGGCTTCATCTAACAAAGTTACAACTTTATCAAACACTTGCATTGCATTAAAATCACTTGTGTCGATTTCAATGGCGTCATCTGCAGGTACAAGCGGCGCAACTTCACGATTCATATCGCGATGATCACGCGCCTTTATATCCTCAAGTAGACCACTTAGTGTAACATCTAGACCACGTTCGTTCAACTCTGTAAAACGTCGACGCGCGCGCTCCTCAGCAGAGGCAGTTAAATATATCTTCAGTGGTGCATCAGGGAACACGACCGTTCCCATATCACGACCATCAGCAATTAAACCATTTTCAGTTCTAAATGCTCGCTGGCGGCGTAACAATGCTTCTCTAACTCGCGGCAGTGCTGCTACTTTTGAGGCAGCAGCGCCTACTTCTTCGTTTCTAATTGTGGTTGTGACATCCTCGCCTTCCAAAATAATTTTCGATGTGTGTGCTTGGCTATCAACCAAAAATTGCACATCTAAATTTGCAGCAAGAGGAACAAGACCTTCTTCATTGTCTAATTCAATTTGATGATGGAGTGCCGCAAGTGACAACACACGATAAATCGCACCGCTGTCTAATACATCCCAACCTAATTTCTCGGCTAACAAGCGGCAAACAGTTCCTTTACCTGAACCACTTGGGCCATCTATGGTGATAACGGGCATTGATAACGCCTGCATTTATAACCTCCTGCAATGCACACCAAAATAAAACCGCGATATTATACGTCAGTTCTGATAATAGATCCGCATTTAGAGTGTAACTTTTTATATTTTCTTCTGTTTTATTGAGTTGAGACAGACTCTAGTACTTTGAAAAACGTTGGAAAAGTTTTGTATGTACACTTAGGATCGTTAATGGTAATTGGCTTACCGCCAACTGCCACCATCGCAAAGCACATGGCAATACGATGATCGTTATAGGTATCAATCGCTACATCGTTAAATGTTTTAGGTGGTGTAATTTCGATGAAATCTTCCCCTTCAACAACTTCAGCACCTACTTTTCGAAGCTCTGTGGCCATGGCATATAAGCGATCTGTTTCTTTCACGCGCCAGTTATAAATGTTGCGAATGGCCGTTTTACCTTTTGCAAAAAGCGCAACAGTTGCTAGCGTCATTGCGGCATCTGGGATTGCATTGGCATCAATATCTACGGCGTTAAGCTCTCCCTTACGAACCACCAGCTTTTCATCGTACCAATCGATTTTAGCGCCAACTTGTTCCATGACTTTAGCAAAGCCAATGTCGCCTTGAACAGATGCAGCACCTACCCCATTGATCTCAATTTCGCCGCCCGCTATTGCAGCTGCCGCAACGAAGTAAGAAGCACTAGATGCATCCCCTTCAACCATAATACGTTCAAGTGCTTGATACTGTTGACAGCCTTTAACGTAAAACGTTTCGTAATTGTCATGGCTCACAGTAACGCCAAAACGCTTCATCACATCAAGGGTGATATCGATATAAGGTTTTGATACCAAGGTGCCTTTAATAGTGATTTCTGTGTCGCCATTAAATAGCGGGGCTGCCATTAATAATGCAGTTAAAAATTGACTTGAAATGCTGCCATCAATGTCAACTTTACCACCGTTGATTTTGCCGCCTTTAATGGCCAGTGGTGGATAATCTTTGCTTTTTAGGTATTCAACATCACCGCCAAGTGCTTGTAGCGCATCAACCAAATGGCCGATTGGGCGCTCTTCCATACGAGGCTCACCCACCAGTTGGTATTCGCCTTCAACAGCAGCTAAAACAGCTGTAAGTGGACGATAAGCAGTACCGGCATTGCCTAAAAATAGCGGCTCGCTAGGTGTTTTAAATTTACCGGCAACACCTTCGACAGTTGCCACTGTTTTATCTTCATTAAGCGATACATTAACGCCTAAAAGTTTTAGTGCACCTAACATATGACGAATGTCATCACTATCAAGTAGGTTTTCTACAACTGTGGTGCCCTCTGCCAGCGCTGTTAACAGTAAAATACGGTTTGATAAACTTTTTGAGCCAGGCAGTGTCACACTGCCATTTACCTTTGTAATCGGTTCAAGACGAAGCTGTTCCATAATTAGCTGTTCTCCTTGGCGAATTTATCCATAAAATTAACCAAAGCTTGAACACCTTCTAACGGCATCGCGTTATAGATACTTGCACGCATACCACCGACAATACGGTGGCCTTCAAGAGCTAATAAGCCTGCTTCTTTTGACTCAATGATAAACTTGTCATTAAGCGATTCGTCGTTTAACCAAAACGGTACGTTCATACGTGAACGGCAATGCTTAGCAACTTTATTATTATAAAAATCAGAGTTATCAATAAAATTGTAAAGTAGCTCTGCTTTTGCGATATTTTGCTCTTCCATGGCTTTAACGCCGCCATTTGCTTCAAGCCATTCAAAGACTTCAGCTGCTAAGTACCACGCAAATGTAGGTGGCGTGTTATACATACTGCCTTGTTTTGCTTCTAATGCGTAATCAAGAATACCTGGCTTTGCAAGGCCCTCGCGCTCAAGTAGCGTTTTGCGGATAATAACAATCGATAAGCCAGACGGACCGATATTCTTTTGTGCACCAGCGTAAATAAGATCAAACTGATTCACATCAATTTCACGCGATAAAATAGTCGAAGACATGTCAGCCACAATGGGGGCTGATGGATGTGAAGGCACATCAAAAATTTCAATACCATCTACGGTTTCATTTGGGCAATAGTGAATGTACGATGCATCCGCAGGTAATTCCCAGCTGCTCGCTGGTTTGATAGAAAACTGGCCATTTTGCTGCTCATCATCACGAACATTGATGCTTTCAACAGCAGTAAATTTTGCGGCTTCTTGTGTCGCACCTTTCGACCATACACCGTTTTCACAATAAACGGCGGTTTTATCATTAAGGTGAAGATTCAATGGCACAGCGCTAAATTGACCACGGCCACCACCGTGCATAAATAACACTTCAAATTCATCGCTAATATTCATTAAACGACGCAGGCTAGCTTCACATTTAGCTGTGAGCTCTATGAAATCACTACTGCGATGGCTGATTTCCATCACAGATACACCTAAACCTTGCCAATCTATAAATTCTTTTTGTGCTTTTTGCATTACTGCCGGCGGCAGCATTGCCGGTCCTGCACAAAAATTATATTTAGTCATTACTTTGCCTCATTCCAGTAATTATAGTGCTAATAAAAAAAGCGGCCGAAGCCGCTTTTTAAATCAATGTTATTCTGAAGGTGGGTTATCACCCGTTTCTTCAGGATTTGTATCGACTACTTCAACGGCCTCGCCTTCGATGGCTTCAAGCTCATCAACTTCGATTTCTTCGATACGTTGTAAACCAACTACTTGCTCTTCGTCAATAGTTCGTATCAAAATAACGCCCTGTGTATTACGACCAACTGTAGAAACCTCATTAACCCTAGTACGTACGAGTGTACCGCGATTAGAGATAATCATGATTTCGTCGTTGTCATCAACTTGTACTGCACCAACCACAGCGCCATTACGCTCGCTTACTTTGATTGATACAACACCTTGCGTTGCACGGCTCTTCGATGGGTAATCTTCAAGTGCCGTACGCTTACCGTAACCATTTTCAGTCACAGTGAGGATTGCACCATCTGACTTAGGTACGATTAATGACACCACGCGTTGATCGTCTGCCATCTTAATACCACGAACACCCGTCGCTGTACGGCCCATTGGACGTACACCTTTGAAGCGGATTTCTGGGTTACCATTTTCGTCTAGAACTGCATTGCCGTTTTCATCAACGACAGCTGATTCTTCCGCTTCTTTAAAGCGAACAACTTTACCCGCATCAGTGAATAGCATGATTTCATTCGTGCCATCAGTGATATCAACACCAATTAGGCTATCGCCTTCATTTAGGTTCACAGCGATGATACCGCTGGCACGTTGACGGCTGTATGCTGTAAGTGGTGTTTTCTTAACTGTACCGAACGCAGTCGCCATGAAGATGTATTTATCTTCTTCGTACTCACGTACCGGTAAGATAGCAGTAATACGTTCATCCGCTTCAAGTGGTAATAAGTTAACAATTGGCTTACCGCGCGCCGCACGGCTTGCAAGTGGTAACTGATATACTTTAAGCCAGTATAAGCGACCTGCCGTTGAGAAACACAGGATAGTATCGTGTGTATTGGCAACTAATAGACGTTCGATGAAATCTTCATCTTTCATCTTCGTTGCTGACTTACCTTTACCACCACGACGCTGTGCTTCGTAGTCAGATAATGGTTGATACTTAACGTAACCTTCGTGAGAAAGCGTTACAACAACGTCTTCTTCATTAATTAGGTCTTCAAGGCTGATATCGTGAGCTGCTGCACTGATTTCAGTACGACGTTCGTCACCATATTGCTCTTTAATTTCTACTAGCTCGTCGCGGATAACTTCCATTAGGCGATCTGGGCTTGAAAGTATAAATAAAAGCTCAGCAATAAGATCAAGGAGTGTTTGGTACTCGTCTAAAATCTTTTCATGCTCAAGACCCGTTAGCTTGTGTAAACGTAGGTCTAGAATTGCTTGTGCTTGTTGCTCAGATAAATAGTATTGACCGTCACGGATACCTAAATCATCAGCTAACCAATCAGGACGTGCAACGTTATCTTCACCTGCTTTTTCAAGCATTGCTTTAACAGTACCCAGCTCCCATGAGCGTGCTGTTAATGCTGCTTTTGCTTCTGCTGGTGTTGGTGACTTACGAATCAGTTCAATAATCGGATCGATATTCGCAAGAGCAATCGCTAAGCCTTCAAGCGTGTGAGCACGGTCACGGGCTTTACGTAAATCAAATACCGTACGACGTGTAACCACTTCACGGCGGTGTACGATAAACGCTTCAAGCATTTCTTTAAGGTTAAAGCACTTAGGTTGGTTGTTATCTAGTGCAACCATGTTCATACCAAACACAGTTTGTAACTGAGTTTGTGCATAAAGGTTATTTAAGATTACTTCTCCAACATCACCACGTTTGATTTCGATAACGATGCGCATACCGTCTTTATCTGATTCATCACGTAGTGCGCTAATACCTTCAATCTTCTTATCTTTAACAAGCTCAGCGATCTTTTCGATAAGGCGTGCTTTGTTAACTTGATAAGGGATTTCGTGGACGATGATCGTCTCACGGCCAGTTTTTTCGTCCACTTCGATTTCAGCGCGAGCACGAATGTAAACTTTACCACGACCCGTTAGGTACGCTTGCTCAATACCTTTTTTACCATTGATAATCGCCGCAGTCGGGAAATCTGGACCTGGGATATATTCAATAAGGTCAGCAATTGTCATATCAGGGTTTTGAATAAGCGCTAAACAACCATTGATAACTTCTGTTAAGTTATGAGGTGGAATGTTTGTCGCCATACCAACCGCGATACCCGAAGAACCGTTTACTAATAAGTTAGGTACTTTAGTAGGTAATACGTCAGGAATTTGCTCAGTACCATCGTAGTTAGGTACGTAATCAACCGTTTCTTTTTCTAAGTCAGCTAATAATTCATGTGACATTTTCGCCATACGGACTTCCGTATAACGCATTGCTGCCGCAGAGTCACCATCAACAGAACCAAAGTTACCTTGGCCGTCAACTAGCATATAGCGTAATGAGAAAGGCTGCGCCATACGAACGATGGTGTCATATACCGCGCTGTCGCCATGTGGGTGGTACTTACCGATTACATCACCAACAACACGTGCTGATTTCTTGTAAGGTTTATTCCAATCATTATTGAGTTCGTTCATTGCGAATAAAACACGGCGGTGAACAGGCTTTAAGCCGTCACGTACGTCTGGCAATGCACGCCCTACGATTACACTCATCGCGTAATCAAGGTAGGAATTTTTTAATTCATCTTCAATATTGACTGGCAGAATTTCATTGGCGAGATCAGTCATTTGATTTCACATTCCTTCAGTATTGACTCATAAAGAGGCAAAGCGCCGTCTTCAGAGCTTTAGTTATTATTTCCAGACCATGCTATCACAATTTATTTAGATTTACAGGCGCTAAATCTTTGCGATTTATTAATTTACCCCTATATAATGGCCTCAGATTGACGAGGAAGTTTTTTATGACCGAACATCAAAATGTAGATAATGCAGAAATTGCAAAGTTTGAAGCCATCGCAGAACGTTGGTGGGACCGCGACGGAGAGTTCAAACCTCTTCATGAAATAAATCCTCTTCGCTTGGATTTTGTTGCCGATAAAGTGGGCGGCTTATTTGATAAAGAAACCTTAGATGTTGGCTGTGGCGGCGGCATCTTAAGTGAAAGTATGGCACGTATGGGCGCAAAGGTGACCGGCATCGATATGGGTCAAGAGCCATTAACCGTTGCCAAACTACACAGTTTGGAAACCGGCGTGCCCGTTGATTATATTAAAGTACCCGCAGAAGAGTTTGCTGAAGAGCACCCTGCTCGCTTTGATGTGATCACTTGTATGGAAATGCTGGAGCATGTTCCAGATCCTGCTTCTATTATTCGTGCTGTAGCAGAACTTGCCAAACCGGGCGCCGATGTGTTCTTTTCAACATTAAATAAAACCCCGAAAGCATACTTATTTGCCATTGTTGGCGCTGAAAAGCTTTTAAAAATGGTGCCCGAAGGTACTCATGACCACAAGAAGTTTATAAAACCTGCACAGCTTATTGCATGGGCAGAAGAGGCAGGCTTAAAAGTAAGAGCCAGTACAGGCCTTACCTATAATCCGTTCTCTAAGCAGTACAGCTTAAATGATGATGTCAGTGTTAATTACATTCTTCACTTTGAGAAACTGGTCTGATGAGTGGTGTACAAACACCCTCTATCGATTTTGATGCGTTTATCTTTGATTTAGATGGCACACTACTCGATACCGCAGATGACTTAGGTGGCGCATTAAACCGTGTCTTAGCTGATGCCAATGTGGCGCCTGTTGCTGAGCATGTTTATCGCCCCGCAGCTTCTAATGGTGCAAATGCATTATTAGAAGTAGGCTTTGGTGATAAATGGCCCGAACTTGAACAACTCGCCTTGCGCCAGCAGCTTCTTGACTACTACGCTGCAGATATTGCTGTGCACAGTAAATGCTTTAAGGGTATAGAGCAGCTCTTAGTTGCACTTGAACAAAAAGACATTAAATGGGGCATTATGACTAATAAACCAGGTTTTTTAACAGAGCCGTTAGTCAAAGCAATCCCTTCTTTAAGTAATGCTATGGCTGTGGTGAGTGGAGATACACTAGACGTGGCGAAGCCATCTCCAGATCCACTACTGCATACTGCTGAGATCCTCAATGTTGATCCCAGTCGTTGTTTATATATAGGGGATGCGGAGCGCGACATCCAAGCGGCAAAAGCAGCCAATATGTATAGTGCTACTGCTTTATGGGGCTATATACCCAGTGTTGATGCTGCTCTGGATTGGCAAGCTGATTTCAATTGGCATTCGCCTATTGATGGATTTAACCATATATAGTGCTATATTTAAATTTAGATACTATATATTGTGATCGGTTTGAGTTTTGAGCATTCTTTGACGATAAAAAAAACAGTCAAAATTTATTTTCAAAAACGGTAAATTTTCTAGATCTTGAGTTGATTTTTACAAATTTCATCATCAATGAATGGTCAAAGGTTAATGCTCACTAACACAATGCGCTTATCCAGTAGTTATCCACAAATAGGGGCATTTCTGTCCCTTGCAAATGATCGCAGACCACACTATCTTGTGATCTGCAATTTAAAGAACACCAGATATTGTGGCTAAATGTTATTCAATTCACACAATCTAGTGTTTAATAATAAAAATTATACTGAAGAATAAGTTTTCACTAAAAATATAATTTCCCAAGGAATACAGGCAAGACTATGAACCAACAGCTATCTGTAAGCAAACGTGACGGCCGTAAAGAGTCACTTGATCTAGATAAGATCCACCGCGTGATCGCTTGGGCCGCCGAAGGTCTAAATAACGTGTCTGTCTCGCAAGTTGAATTAAAATCACATATTCAATTTTACGATGGAATTCGTACCGATGACATTCATGAAACTATCATCAAAGCGGCAGCTGATCAGATCTCTAAAGATACGCCTGACTACCAATACCTTGCTGCTCGATTAGCTGTATTCCATTTACGTAAAAAAGCGTACGGCCAATTTGAGCCACCACGCTTATATGATCACATCACGAAATTAGTTGAAGACAAACGTTATGATCAACACTTACTTGTTGATTATACCGAGCAAGAAATCGATGAGTTAGATTCTTATATTGATCACAACCGCGACTTAAACTTCAGCTATGCTGCTGTAAAACAGCTAGAAGGGAAATATTTGGTTCAAAACCGTGTTACTGGTGAAATTTACGAAAGTGCACAGTTTTTATATATCTTAGTGGCTGCAAGCTTATTCTCTGATTATCCAAAAGAGACGCGTCTTGACTACATCAAGCGCTTTTATGATGCAGTATCTACATTCAAGATTTCATTACCAACACCTATCATGGCCGGTGTGCGTACGCCTACGCGCCAGTTCAGCTCATGTGTACTTATCGAGTGTGGTGATAGCCTAGATTCTATTAATGCGACATCGTCTGCAATCGTTAAGTATGTTTCGCAACGTGCAGGGATTGGTATTAATGCGGGTCGAATCCGTGCGCTTGGCAGCCCTATTCGCAACGGTGAAGCGTACCACACAGGTTGTATCCCGTTTTATAAGCATTTTCAAACAGCGGTTAAAAGCTGTTCACAAGGTGGTGTACGCGGCGGCGCAGCAACCCTATTCTACCCATTATGGCACTTAGAAGTTGAAAACTTATTAGTTCTTAAGAACAACCGTGGTGTTGACGATAACCGTGTTCGTCACCTTGACTACGGTGTACAGTTCAACAAATTAATGTACAGCCGTTTAATTAAAGATGATTACATCACATTATTTAGCCCATCAGATGTACCTGGTCTATATGACGCCTTCTTCGAAGATCAAGCGAAGTTTGATGAGCTATATGTTAAGTACGAGCAAGACGAGTCAATTCGCAAAAAACGTATTAAAGCGATTGAGTTATTCTCAATGTTTGCACAAGAGCGTGCAAGCACAGGTCGTATCTACTTACAAAATGTTGACCACTGTAATACACACAGCCCGTTCATTTCGACTGTGGCACCAATTCGTCAATCTAACCTATGTTTAGAAATTGCATTACCAACTAAGCCACTTAGCAATGTAATGGATGAAGAAGGTGAAATTGCACTGTGTACTTTGTCTGCGTTTAACTTAGGTGCAATTGAATCACTTGATGAATTAGAAGAGCTTGCTGAACTTGCAGTTCGTGCGCTTGATAACTTACTTGATTTCCAAGACTACCCTGTTCCAGCAGCTAAAAACGCGACTATGGGTCGTCGTACGTTAGGTATTGGTGTAATTAACTTTGCTTACTACTTAGCGAAAAATGGCAAGCGTTACTCAGACGGCAGTGCAAATGCGCTGACTCACAAAACATTTGAAGCAATTCAATATTACCTAATGAAAGCGTCAAATGAGTTAGCGAAAGAACGTGGTGCATGTCCAAAATTTAACGAGACTACGTATTCTCAAGGTATTATGCCAACAGATACTTACAAGCGTGACCTTGATCAGTTCTGTGAAGAGCCACTTCACTTAGATTGGGATTCATTACGTGCCAGCATTAAAGAGCACGGTATGCGTAACTCGACGCTGTCTGCACTCATGCCTTCAGAGACATCATCGCAAATCTCTAATGCAACAAATGGTATTGAACCACCACGTGGTCATATCAGTGTTAAAGCAAGTAAAGATGGTATCTTAAAGCAAGTAGTACCAGAGTATGAAAATCTGAAAGATAACTACGAGCTACTGTGGGATATTCCTTCAAACGATGGTTACTTACAACTTGTTGGTATTATGCAAAAATTCGTTGACCAAACGATCTCTGCAAACACGAACTATGATCCATCTAAGTACGAAGGCGGTAAAGTACCTATGAAGGTGCTATTAAAAGATTTACTAACTGCGTATAAACTCGGTGTTAAAACCCTGTACTATCACAACACCCGTGACGGTGCATCTGACTCTCAAGATGAGTTAACACCTGAGGTTGAAGATGACAGTTGTGCAGGCGGCGCTTGTAAAATCTAATTAAATTAATAACATAACAAAGGCGGGCTCATTAGCCCGCTTTGTCCTGACTGTTTTTTGAGAAATCACTATGTCATATACAACTTTTAGTCGAAACCATAATAACCAATTACAAGAACCGATGTTTTTCGGCCAAACAGTAAACGTGTCACGTTACGATCAACAAAAGTACCCTATTTTCGAAAAGCTAATAGAAAAACAATTATCGTTTTTCTGGCGCCCTGAAGAGGTTGACGTAAGTAAAGATCGCTTAGATTTCCAAGCGCTTCCTGATCATGAAAAACACATTTTCTTGAGTAACCTAAAATATCAAACACTACTTGATAGTGTGCAAGGTCGCTCTCCAAATGTTGCCTTACTGCCGATTGTATCAATCCCTGAGCTTGAAACATGGATCGAAACATGGGCATTCAGCGAGACTATTCACAGCCGTTCTTATACGCATATTATTCGTAACGTAACGCAATCTCCTGAGCTTATCTTCGATGATATTGTAAGCAATGAAAAAATCAGTGAGCGCGCTGATGCGGTAACTAAATACTATGATGATTTAATCAACATGGTATCGCTATATAACTTATATGGTGAAGGTAAACATGTTATTAATGGTAAAGAAATCAAAGTAAGCTTATTTGATCTTAAAAAGCAGCTTTACCTTGCTATGATGTCGGTTAACATCCTAGAAGCCATTCGTTTTTACGTAAGTTTTGCGTGTTCATTTGCTTTCGCTGAGCGTGAATTAATGGAAGGTAATGCGAAAATCATCAAGTTAATTGCGCGTGATGAAGCACTGCACTTGTCTGGCACACAGCACATTCTAAACATTATGCAAGATGGTAAGGACGACCCAGAAATGGCGATCGTTGCTGCACAATGCCGCGAAGAAGCGATCCAAATGTTTGTCGAAGCTGCCGAGCAAGAAAAAGATTGGGCAGAATACTTATTCAAAGATGGCTCTATGATTGGTCTAAATAAAGATATCTTATGCCAATACGTTGAATACATCACTAATGCACGTATGACTGCGGTAGGCTTACCTGCTCAGTTTGAAAGTAAGAGCAATCCTATTCCTTGGATCAACTCTTGGTTGGTATCAGACAATGTACAAGTTGCCCCTCAAGAAGCTGAAATTAGCTCTTATCTAGTTGGTCAAATCGACTCTCAAGTTGATGCATCTGACTTTGGTGACTTCGACCTGTAATGAGCACTAACATCACTGCACAGGTTATCCTTGCAGGAACAGACAGCCAGAATGTAGAGTTTGATTCTGGCTGTTCATCTCTCCTTGAATGCCTAGAACAACAAAAAATAGATGTCCCCTACCAATGCCGAGAAGGTTACTGCGGTGCATGCCGTGCAAAATTAGTTGAAGGGAGCGTCAAGTATAATCAAGAGCCGCTTGCTTTTGTGCGAGAAGGCGAAGTTTTACTATGTTGCAGTAAGCCCAATGGTAAGATAACCATTGAGCTTTAGTGCCAAACTAATTGCTTACTCTGATAAAAACCAAGCTTATCTGC
Organism: Pseudoalteromonas arabiensis; assembly: GCF_001550155.1. GTDB lineage: Bacteria > Pseudomonadota > Gammaproteobacteria > Enterobacterales > Alteromonadaceae > Pseudoalteromonas > Pseudoalteromonas arabiensis. The sequence goes on along the minus strand of NZ_LRUF01000021.1, from coordinate 227,445 downwards.
AACACTGATTGCATGCTCATCAATAGTGACATCCCACTGTAGGTTTTTGGTTAGGTGTGACGCTAAATCATCGATAAATTGATGATCAAAGGCAATCAAATGTCCATTGCTGATCAGTTCAAGTGAATGCTGATATTCATTCAGCCAATCACCATCCAATGTTGTCACTACCCATAATTCATCCACCCTTTTCGCCACTTTACTGAGAGTGGGAAAATCTGGTTCATCAACGACTAACCAAGTTATATAGTGCTCATCTAATGCTTTGATAGCAACATCAGGCTCCGAACGATCTGATTTTGCATTAAGCACAGCATCCTCATTATATGCAAATACACAATAACTTAATAATTTAAGAACAAAGTGCTGGTAGCTTTCTGAGCGCTCGCACGCAGTAGTAAATACCGTAGAATGATTACGGTGCTGGCGTAAATCAGCGATACTAAATTGTGCCTTGAATACCCTATTTTTATCAGACATAGCTGTTAACCTTTACACGAGTAAGGTGTCTTGAGTATAGCCGATGTATGGTAAATAGCGACAAAACAAAAGTTATACTATAACGTCATTGTTTTGCCATAAATGAGGTGTTATATTATATCAAGATTATTAATAATAAACTCAGAAGTAGGAACGATGAATAAACTTACAGTACTTTCAAGTGCCGTTGCAGCAGCTTTATTTTCACATTCAAGCTTTGCAGCTGTTATCTCAGGTCAAGTTCTAGACGATAAGCAACAACCCATTGCAAATGCCGAAATTCATGTTCACGGTAAATCACAAACAGTGGTGACGGACAAATCAGGTCAATTTAAAATTGATGTAGATAACAAAGGCCAACTCCACATAAGTAAAGACAACTACATTGATAAACGTATAGAAATTTCTGGTGACAGCCAATCTGTTGTCGTCAATCTAACACCGACGTCAGTTGAAACTGTTGTTGTTTATGCATCAGCCCTACATAAAAATAGTTTAGAAATGATCTCACCGGTTAATGTACTTGCTGGTGATAATTTAAAAAACAAAGCCAAGCCAACTTTAGGTGAAACACTAAAAGGCTTACCTGGTGTGAATGCCAGTTATTTTGGCCCAGTTTCATCAAGTCCAATTATTCGTGGCTTAGATGGTCCACGTGTAAAAATCACCCAAAATGGTCTTGATAGCAGCGATGCCTCACGTATAGGCCCAGATCACGCCACATCTAACGACAGCTTAGCTGCTGAACAAATCGAAGTACTTCGCGGCCCGGCTACCCTACTATATGGCTCAGGTGCGATTGGTGGTGTAGTAAACGTCGTTGATAATCGCATCCCTACCGATAGCATCGATACGCTAACCGGCGCTGCACAATACACTCACGATACAGTGTCGAATACCAATACCTACGCCGCTAAGTTAGAAACGGGTAATAACGGATTTAATTTCCATTTTGACGGAACTAAGCGTAAAGGCCACGATTATGAAACCCCTACCTTCGAGCTTCCTGAAGAACACGAAGAACATGAAGGTGAAGAGCATGAAGAGCACGAAACAGCGAACAGCGTAGAAAACACATTTATCGACAGCGAAACGCTGAATTTTGGTACTAGCTATGTAGGTGAACATTTAACGGTAGGCATGTCCTATGGTCGTATTGAAACTGACTATGGTATTCCTGCTCATGAACACCATCATCATGAACATGACGAGCATGAAGAAGGTGAGCATCATGAAGGTGAACAAGAGCATGAAGAATCAGTATTTGCACGCTTAGAACAAGACCGTTGGCAAGGTTACATGAGCTATGCATTGCACGATAACTGGATCGAAAATATTACGCTTCGTGTCGGTTACACTGATTATCAACATGCCGAAATTGAAGGTGGAGAAATCGGCACTGTTTTTCATAACGAAACAACAGAAGCACGTGCCACTGTTGAGCATAAATTAGGACAGTGGCATGGCATAGCAGGCTATCACTTTTATGAGTCTGATTATGATGCAGACGGTGAAGAAGCCTTTACCCCTGCCAGCACCACAACTTCAAACGCATTATTTTTACTCGAAGAAAGACAATTTGGTGACGTTACGGTTGAGCTCGGTGCACGAATCGAAGATTACAAAATTGACTCTGATATCACCATGAGTGAACACCATCACGATCATGAAGATGACCACGAGGAAGAAGCACACGAAGAAGCTGAAATTATCAGCTACAGCGAAGATTTCACAAACCTTAGCTTATCTGCAGGTGCGATTTGGCAATATCAAGAAGGTCAAAGTGTTGCTCTAAGTGTGTCACGTTCAGAGCGTGCACCACTGAGTGCTGAGCTACTATCAAATGGTGTGCACATTGCTACTAGTACCTATGAATTGGGCCTTGGTTATCACATTGAGGATGGTGAAATTCATTTTGAACCTGAAAATATTGATCAAGAAACTGCCACCAATTTTGATTTAAGCTTCCGCCGTTTTATTGGCGATTTTGGTTACACAGTTAATTTCTTCTATAACGATATTGAAAACTACTACTACCAACAAAATACAGGCTTAGTATTTGATGAAGAGCATGGTTTAGAGTCAGCAGCTGATGCTGATGAAGATGCAATGGCGGTTTATCAATTCGCGAGTAAAGATGCAAAACTTTACGGTGTTGAGTTTGATGTTCATTACCAAGTTACACCGAGCGCATTGGTGAAAGTATTTGGTGATTCAACAACTGCGAAATTAAAGGATGGTGAAGGCTATTTACCACGTGTGCCAGCCAATAAACTTGGCTCTGAATTACAATACACATTTGCAGATTGGCAGTTTAGCTTAACAGGTACACATTATTTTGAGCAGTCAGATATCACAGCCTATGAAACAAAAACTGATGGCTATACTTTGTTTGATGCATCTGCTAACTACCAACTCGATTTAGGCCCTGTAGATACACAGCTTTATATTAATATTGATAACTTAACCGATGAGCTAGGTTTCGTACACAGCTCATTTATTAAAGAGAAAGCACCACTACCAGGTCGTAATTTCAGCTTAGGTATTCGCGGTTATTTCTAATTTGACTTAAGTTTTAATCGTTATAAAAAAACCCTTTTACTTTAAAAGTGAAAGGGTTTTTTATTAAGCTTAGAAACTTAAAAATTTAGTTAAAAGGTTTAGCCTTTTTGTTCAATCTTCGCCCATGAATCACGAAGACCTACAGTTTGATTGAATACTAATGTTTCAGCTTTGCTATCACGACAGAAGTAACCCATACGCTCAAACTGGAAGCCCTGCTCTGCTTGTGCGTTGGCAAGTGACGGTTCAACTTTAGCGTTAGCAAGCACCACGAGTGACTCTGGGTTCAAAGTTGCGTTAAAGTCTTCGGCAGCAGCTGGGTTTGGTACGTTAAATAAACGGTCGTATAAACGTACTTCAGCTGTGATAGATTCACTTGCTGATACCCAGTGAATTACACCTTTAACTTTGCGACCATCACTTGGGTTTTTACCCAGAGTTTCTGGATCGTAAGAACAGAAGATAGTAGTAATTTCACCATTTTCATCTTTTTCAACACGCTCAGCTTTAATTACATAAGCACCACGTAAACGTACTTCTTTATCAAGGACCAAACGCTTGAACTTGTTATTTGCTTCTTCACGGAAGTCTTCACGCTCGATATAAAGTTCACGCGTGAAAGGCACATCACGACGACCCATCTCTTCTTTATTCGGGTGATTTGCAACAGATAACGTTTCTACTTTATCTGCGTCATAGTTTTCGATAACAATCTTCACCGGATCAAGAACTGCCATTGCACGTGGTGCATGTTCATTTAGGTCTTCACGGATACATGCTTCTAGCATACCCATTTCAACCATGTTCTCTTGTTTAGTGATACCGATACGAGAACAGAACTCACGTACTGATGCAGGTGTATAACCACGACGACGTAAACCAGCAATCGTTGGCATACGCGGGTCGTCCCACCCTTCAACATGACCATTAACCACTAAGTCGTTTAATTTACGCTTAGACATAATGGTGTACTCAAGATTTAATCGTGAAAACTCGATTTGTTGCGGATGACACTCAAGGCTAATGTTATCCAATACCCAATCGTATAAACGACGGTTATCTTGGAACTCAAGCGTACATAATGAGTGTGTAATGCCCTCTAGCGCATCAGAAATACAATGCGTAAAGTCGTACATTGGGTAAATGCACCACTTGTCACCTGTTTGGTGGTGATGAGCAAAACGGACACGATATATAATCGGATCACGTAATACCATGAATGAGCTTGCCATATCGATTTTTGCACGAAGTACACACTCGCCTTCTTTGAATTCGCCATTACGCATTTTTTCAAATAGCGCTAGGTTTTCTTCAACTGGTGTGTCACGGTATGGGCTGTTTTTACCTGGCTCTTTTAATGTACCACGGTATTCACGCGCTTGATCAGGCGATAAGAAACACACATACGCGAGGCCTTTTTCGATAAGCTCAACCGCATAGCCGTATAACGCATCGAAATAGTTAGATGAATACTTGATTTCACCATCCCACTTAAAACCTAACCACTGCACATCTTCTTTAATCGAATTTACGTAATTGATGTCTTCTTTTTCTGGATTCGTATCATCGAAACGTAAATTACAAAGACCTTGATAATCTTTGGCAATACCAAAGTTTAAGCAAATCGACTTTGCATGACCAATGTGTAAAAAACCGTTTGGTTCTGGTGGAAAACGCGTGTGCGTAGTCGCATGCTTACCGCTTGCGAGATCTTCATCAATACGCGTTCTAATAAAGTTACTTGGGCGATTCTCAATTTCCGCCATAGGAGCATAATCCTCTGAATATTGCATGGTGACAAAACTAATGCATTATTACAAAAACAAACCTTAACATACAGTAGTTGAATCATGTTTATTGAAGATATTAAGTCGATTGTTGAATACATAGTTCACAGACTCGACAAAATCGGTAAAAAAATTGTTCTAACGCAATAAAATGATCATCCAGTAGCGATATAGTCCCGACAGTTTTACTTTTAATAAGGAAAAAAGATGGCTTCGCTCAATCAACATCGAGTCTATATTCCAAGCTCAGCACGTGCAAACCAATATGTGCTAGTTGAATTTAAACCAAACGATGAGTTTTTCGCGCAGTTTAGCTCAGTTAACTGCAGTTATAAGCGTCTTGCAAGGGAATTATTTGCACTATGCGACGAATATGAACTTCACAATGTTCATCTAATCGCAAATGATAAACTACCCGTGGTTCGTTATCACGATGAAGCATATAGCTTAGAAACCGCCAAACAAATTCTGTTTTTTTATAATCCTCAATACCATGAAGCCCACACTATATTTGCTTCGGATGATGAAAAATGTAAAAAGATTCGCTTCTTATTCTTGGCAACCGGTGAAGAAATTAGGGCTAATGCAGCCCAGTTTCATCATAAAGTACAGCGTGTCATTAGCAGCTTACAAGATAAGCTGTTAAGCAACCAATCTTCGCTAAAAATTCGCGATCACCAACACCTTACTTATGACATGTTTGCAAAAGCAAAAGGCCATAAAGAAAGCTACGGTTATAAATTAAGAAGCCTCTACCCTCGTTATCAGTCTCGTCAATGTCACTTACCAAGTGAGCACAGTGAAATGACCTATGCGGGATTCTCAATTCCAGTGACGCGTGCGATAAAAACGCAATTCCAGCATATGCTTAACGAAGCAAACTACACACAATTTTATCAGTATATTTTTGATGCGTTTAAACGCGCATGTGAAAAACGCCAATTAACACTGGGGGCTTTTATCGCTAATGGTACCCGACCTATAGTGCGCAATAGCCATATCGATAATGCGCAAAGCAACAGTGAACTACAAAAATTGACCTTTGATTGCAGCACGAAAGAACCCCAATTACAGCATTACTGGGATGCCAAGAGCTTAGTTGACGTGCTGCATTTCGTGATTGCAGCCGCAGATAAAGATAAGCATGATATTGGTTATGGTCGATTTATGAACCAAGTTCAAAGCGCAATTAATGAAGTGACCGATGAGCTGGCATTCAACCCAACTCGGCAAGATTTACGTGTACGTTTTTATCAGCACATTAACTATCAATATTAGATAAGTACAGTATTGAAAATTGAAGGTGACGCCCATGCGTCACCTTTTGGTTACCTGTTTTTACTCAGCTTAGTGAGGTCCAAACGCAATACCTTAGAACGGCGTTCATGGTTATAAAGCGCTTTTTTCTTTGCCGGCAACTCATCAACTGTCACTATTTCAAAGCTTTGCTCTAAAAACCAGTGAATACTCCGTGTAGTCAGTGCAAATAAATGCGAGTAACCCGCACGCTTGGCTTTATTAATAATAAACCTCAGTAGATAACTGCCGCGATCGGCATCTCGGTACTGAGGGTGAACAGCCAAACTCGCAAACTCCCCTACCTGTTCATCAGCAAACGGATACAAAGCTGCACAGGCAATGATAAGTCCATCACGTTCAATAACTGTAAATTGTTCAATTTCGATTTCTAGCTGTTCACGTGAACGACGCACTAAATAGCCTTGCTGCTCAAGCGGTCTAATAAGGTTAATGATACCGGTTATATCAGAGATAGTTGCGCTACGAAGTTGCTCTGAGCTTTGTGGTGCGATTTGTGTACCAATACCATCTAAAGAGAACAATTCTTGTAATAACGCGCCATCTTCTTTGTAACTAACTAGGTGGCAGCGATGTACACCACCTCGGCAAGCATCAATTGCAGCTTGTAAGAAAACAGTCGCACTTAAACACGAATCAGCTTGGTTGCGGTAATTAGCTAAAACACGTTCCGCTTCGTTTGGCATCAACTCAGCGATTGCTTCGCCATTTTCATCTAAAATACCGGCTTCTTGACAGAAACCGAGCATTTTATCGGCACGCAGTTTTAACGCTACTTGAGTAGCAATTTCTTCTGCGGTTAAATTAAAACTTTCACCGGTAACTGATGCCGCAATCGGCCCTAATAATACAATACCGTTATTATTTAACTGATGGCGAATACCCTCTACGTCAATGCGCCTTACTCTTCCTGAGTGATGATAATCAACCCCTTCATCCACACCTAGTGGCTGTGCGATGACAAAGTTACCGCTTACCACATTCAGAAAAGAGCCTGACATAGGTGTACTACTAAGAGACGTTGATAACCGTGCTGTAATATCAAATTGCATTGCACCCGCAACTTTTTTAATTACATCAAAGGTGGCGTTATCCGTTACGCGTATCTCATTGTGGAACTGACTAGTTATGCCAACTTGCTCAAGTGCTGCATTAAACTGTGGTCGTGCGCCAAACACTAAAACAATTTTAATACCTAGGCTGGTAAGTAATGCAACATCGTTGATAATGCTGCGACAACCAGGCTGATCTATTGCCTCTCCACCAAGCATTACGACAAAAGTTTTGCCTCTGTGGGCATTAACATAGGGTGTTGACTGACGAAATCCATCGACCAATTCAGTGGTACGCACGTAATATTTACCTTGTAAAATCGGATGTTTTTAATAAAAACGAATAAACAAGACATCAGTCTAAAGAATTTATATTCACAAATAAAGCATTATTATTCTTGTTTTGTGAATAAATTTTGACATCGATTGGCCGCAATATATCAGATACAAAAAAGGCTCGCATAAGCGAGCCTTTTTAAGAGATTGAAACTGATTACCAGCCTGTTTTCTCTTTAAGTGCATTACCGATATCAGCTAATGAACGTACAGTTTTTACGCCCGCAGCTTCTAATGCAGCAAACTTCTCATCAGCAGTACCTTTACCGCCTGCAATGATTGCACCAGCGTGACCCATACGCTTACCTGGAGGTGCAGTAACACCCGCAATGTAAGAAACAACAGGTTTAGTCACGTTGTGCTTGATGTACTCAGCAGCTTCTTCTTCTGCAGTACCACCGATTTCACCGATCATAACGATTGCTTCAGTTTGCTCGTCTTTTTCGAACATTTCTAAAACGTCGATGAAGTTAGTGCCTGGGATTGGGTCACCACCGATACCAACACATGTTGATTGGCCGAAACCAGCGTCAGTAGTTTGTTTAACCGCTTCGTAAGTAAGTGTACCAGAACGTGATACGATACCTACTTTACCAGGCTTGTGGATATGACCAGGCATGATACCGATCTTCGTTTCACCCGGAGTGATAACACCTGGGCAGTTAGGACCGATCATACGAACACCAGTTTGGTCAAGCTTAACTTTAACGTCAACCATGTCTAGTGTTGGGATACCTTCAGTGATACAAACGATAAGCTCGATGCCTGCATCGATAGCTTCTAAGATAGCATCTTTACAGAAAGGAGCTGGTACGTAAATAACAGATGCAGTTGCACCTGTTGCTTCTACAGCGTCACGTACTGTGTTGAATACTGGAAGACCTAGGTGCGTTTGACCGCCTTTACCAGGGCTTACACCACCAACCATTTGTGTACCATACTCAAGCGCTTGCTCTGAGTGGAAAGTACCTTGGCCACCTGTGAAACCTTGACAGATAACTTTTGTATCTTTATTGATTAATACAGACATTATTTGCCCTCCGCAGCAGCAACAACTTTTTCAGCTGCGTCTGTTAGTGACTCAGCAGCGATGATGTTAAGATCAGAACTTGCAAGAACTTCACGACCTAGTTCAGCGTTAGTACCTTCTAAACGTACTACTACAGGAACATTTACACCTACTTCTTTAACTGCGCCAATAATACCTTCTGCGATCATGTCACAACGTACGATGCCACCAAAGATGTTAACTAAAACAGCTTTAACGTTGTCGTCAGATAGGATGATCTTGAATGCTTCAGATACACGCTCTTTAGTCGCACCGCCACCAACATCTAGGAAGTTAGCTGGCTTACCACCGTGTAGGTTTACGATGTCCATAGTACCCATTGCTAGGCCTGCACCATTAACCATACAACCAACGTTACCATCTAGTGCAACGTAGTTAAGCTCGAAGCTTGCAGCGTGAGCTTCACGTGCATCTTCTTGTGAAGGATCGTGCATTTCGCGGATTTTAGGTTGACGGTAAAGCGCGTTACCATCTACACCGATTTTACCGTCTAGACAGTGAAGGTTACCTTCGTCTGTGATTACTAGCGGGTTGATTTCTAAAAGAGCGAAATCGAAATCGTTGAACATGTTAGCAAGACCCATGAAGATCTTAACGAACTGTTTCATTTGAGTTGGGTTTAAACCAAGTTTGAAACCTAATTCACGAGCTTGATAAGCTTGAGGACCAACTAGTGGATCGATCTCAGCTTTGTGAATTAATTCTGGCGTTTCTTCTGCAACTTGCTCGATTTCCACACCACCTTCAGTAGATGCCATGAAAACAACTTTACGAGAAGCACGATCTACTACAGCGCCAAGGTATAATTCGTTAGCGATGTCAGTGCAGCTTTCTACAAGGATTTTAGCTACTGGCTGACCATTTTCGTCTGTTTGGTAAGTAACTAAGTTTTTACCTAACCAGTTCGCAGCGAACTCTTTCACTTCGTCGATTGTTTTAACTAGCTTAACACCGCCAGCTTTACCACGGCCACCTGCGTGAACCTGTGTTTTAACAACCCACATATCACCGCCAATTTTCTCAGCAGCTGCTGCAGCTTCTTCAGGTGTATCGCAAGCGTAACCGTGAGAAACTGGTAAACCATATTCGGCAAAAAGTTGTTTTGCCTGATACTCATGCAAATTCATGATGCTTTATCCAATTTTTTATACTAAAAGAGCTGAATATTTATGCAAATAAACAGCTATCCCAAATTGCGCACCTAGTATAAATCCCAAGGCTCGACATGAAAACCCCAGTTAGACCAAAGGCGCAAAAAAAAAGCTGCGAACATGGTTCACAGCTTAGTTTTTATACAACTAGATTAAACATCTAGTAATAATCGAGTTGGATCTTCTAGTAACTCTTTAATTGTCACTAAGAAGCCTACAGATTCTTTACCATCAATTTGGCGGTGATCATAAGATAACGCTAAATACATCATTGGTAAGATTTCAACTTTACCGTTAACAGCCATAGGACGATCTTGGATTTTGTGCATACCTAAGATTGAAGACTGTGGTAAGTTGATGATTGGTGTAGATAGCAATGAACCGAATACACCACCGTTAGTGATAGTGAAGTTACCACCAGTCATATCATCTAAAGATAATTTACCATCACGACCTTTAAGTGCTAACTCGCGAATACCCTTCTCGATTTCAGCAACTGATAGCTTGTCACAGTCTTTAAGAACTGGCGTAACAAGACCACGTGGTGTAGAAACTGCGATGCTGATATCGAAGTAGTTGTGATAAACGATATCATCACCGTCGATAGATGCATTAACTTCAGGGAAACGCTTAAGTGCTTCAGTCACTGCTTTCACGTAGAAAGACATGAAACCTAAACGGATACCGTGGCGCTTTTCGAATACTTCTTGGTACTGCTTACGAAGGTCCATGATTGGCTTCATGTTCACTTCGTTAAATGTAGTTAACATCGCAGTTGAGTTTTTAGCTTCAAGTAGACGATTAGCAATTGTTTTGCGTAAACGTGTCATAGGCACACGTTTTTGTGTACGGTCACCGATAGGCGCAGCTGGTGCAGAAGCTTCAGCTTTTGGTGCAGCAGCAGGTGCTTTTAAGAATTTATCAACATCTTCTTTAGTTACACGGCCATTTTTGCCAGTGCCTTTGATTTTAGATGCATCAAGACCTTTCTCAGCGATTAAACGACGTACTGACGGTGTTAATACGTCAGAGCTGTCATTTGAGTCGCTAGAAGCGGCTGGCGCTTCTTCTTTAGCAGCAGATTTAGCTGGCGCAGCACCGGCTTTAACAGTACCGATTACTTGCTCACCTAGCACGGTTTCACCTTCTGCGTGAATGTGCTCACCCATGATACCGTCATCTTGGGCAACAACTTCAAGAACAACTTTATCAGTTTCGATGTCAACTAAGTTTTGGTCGCGAGTTACCGCTTCGCCTGGTTGTACATGCCATGTAGCAATTGTCGCGTCTGCGACTGATTCTGGAAGTACAGGTACTTTAATGTCCACTTCTTTACCTTCTGATGCTGGTGCTGATTGCGCCGCAGCCGGCGCGTCTTCTTCTGATTTAGCTGGTGCTGATTCTTTAGCAGTGTCATCACTTGCTGGTGCTGCATCTGCATCACCAAGTAAAGCAATTACTTGCTCGCCAAGAACAGTTGCACCTTCTTCTTGTGAAATTTCAGTAATTACACCATCATTTGGTGCAACAACTTCTAAAACAACTTTGTCTGTTTCAATATCTACCAAATTCTGGTCACGGCTTACTTTATCGCCAACACTTACGTGCCAAGTCGCTACGGTAGCATCAGCAACCGACTCAGGAAGTACAGGAACTTTAATTTCTGTGCTCATTGCTTATCCTTTCTTTTCAATAGTAAGCGCATCTGCAACGAGCGCTTGTTGTTCTTTTGTATGCACTGACATGTAACCACATGCAGGCGATGCCGAAGCTTTACGACCAGCGTAAGTCAATTTAGCGCCTTGTGGGATTGCATCAACAAAATGGTGTTGTGAACAATACCACGCACCTTGGTTTTGCGGCTCTTCTTGGCACCACACAAAGTCTTTAACATGCTGGTAACGCTGCATAATTGTATCCATCTCATCATGAGGGAATGGATATAGTTGCTCAACGCGAACAATAGCAATGTTATCTAGTTCTTGCTTACGACGCTCTTGTAGTAGCTCGTAATAAACTTTACCACTACAAAATACAACGCGTTCCACTTTATCAGCTGCAATATCATCGATCTCATCGATCATATTGTGGAACACACCTTCAGATAACTCTTCCAGTGTTGATGTTGCCAGCGGGTGACGAAGTAACGACTTAGGTGTCATAACAATCAATGGACGACGAAGTGGACGTACCGATTGACGACGCAGCATTGCATATACTTGCGCAGGTGTTGAAGGTACACACACTTGCATATTGTGATCAGCACACAATTGCAAGAAACGTTCAAGACGTGCTGAACTATGCTCAGGACCTTGCCCTTCATAACCATGAGGAAGTAAACATGTAAGGCCACATAAACGGCCCCATTTTTGCTCACCTGAGCTTAAGAATTGGTCAAATACAACTTGTGCGCCGTTAGCAAAGTCACCAAACTGTGCTTCCCACATAACAAGTGATGTAGGCTCAGCGGTTGCATAACCGTATTCAAATGCAAGAACTGCTTCTTCAGATAATACAGAATCGTATACTTCAAATGCACCTTGATTCTCACTGATGTTTTGCAGTGGTAAGTAGGTAGATGCATCTTGTTGATTATGAACAACAGCATGACGATGGAAGAACGTACCACGACCAGAGTCTTGGCCAGTTAAACGAATGTCAGTGCCCGCATCAACAAGGGTTGCGTAAGCAAGTGTTTCTGCCATACCCCAATCAAGTGGTTTTTCACCGGCTGCCATTTGCTTACGATCGTCGTAGATTTTCTTAACACGTGATTGCGCTTTGTGGCCTTCAGGGTAGCTAGCAACGATATTACCAAGCTCTTTAAGCTTTTCTACTGAGACTTTTGCGTCATACTCTACATTCCAATCGTGACCAACAAATTTAGCCCAATCAGAAGAGTGTGACGTTTCTGGTTGAATTTCTTCAACAACACAGTTACCACCGTCAAGGCCATTACGGTATTCATCAGCAAGTGCTTTTATTTCTTCTTCTGAGAATGAACCTTCAGACACAAGTTGGTCTGCATAGATAAGACGCGGTACTGGGTGCTTTTTGATTTTTTGGTACATAAGAGGCTGAGTCGCATTTGGCTCATCCGCTTCGTTATGGCCATGGCGGCGATAACATACTAAATCAATCACTACATCACGTTTAAATTGATTTCTGAAATCAAGTGCGATTTGTGTAACAAATGCAACTGCTTCAGGATCGTCAGAGTTAACGTGGAAAATTGGTGCCTGAACCATTTTCGCAATATCAGTACAGTATGGCGTAGAACGTACATCCGACTGTTTTGATGTTGTAAAACCAACTTGGTTATTAACAACAATGCGGATACTACCACCACAACTAAATGCATTAGTTTGCGATAAGTTAAATGTTTCTTGTACAACACCTTGACCTGCAATCGCAGAGTCACCGTGAATAGTGATTGGTAATGCTTTAATCCCTGACTTGTCACCTAGGCGGTCTAAACGCGCACGAACCGAGCCCATAACTACTGGGTTTACGATTTCAAGGTGAGATGGGTTAAACGCAAGTGCCATATGCACATTGCCACCCTTAGTTGCAAAGTCAGATGAGTAACCCATGTGATACTTAACATCACCTGAGCTTAATGTGTCTTTGTGTTTTCCAGCAAACTCATCAAATAGATCAGAAGGGTTTTTACCTAATACGTTTACTAGTACGTTCAAACGACCGCGGTGAGCCATACCAATAACGGCTTCTTTTTGCCCGCTTTCGCCTGCACGATGAATTAGCTCTTTAAGCATAGGTACTAATGCATCACCACCTTCAAGTGAGAAACGTTTAGCACCAGGGAATTTTGCGCCTAAATACTTTTCAAGACCATCAGCAGCTGTTAAACCTTTAAGGATACGCAGCTTTTCATCTTTTGAAAAAGTAGGACGTGATTGCACTGATTCCAAACGCTGTTGTAACCAACGTTTTTCTTCAGTTGAAGTGATGTGCATGTACTCAGCACCAACTGACCCACAATAGGTCGTTTTTAGTGCTTGGTATAACTCACCAAGAGGCATGGTTTCGCGACCTACGGCAAACGAACCCACATTGAATTCACGGTCAAAATCAGCTTCTGATAAATCGTGATATTCCAATTCAAGATCACGAACACGTTCGCGTTGCCAAATACCTAATGGATCTAGGTTGGCATTTTGGTGACCACGGAAACGGAAAGCATTAATAAGTTGTAGCACTTTGACCTGTTTAGGATCGCCAGAGCCACCCTCTGCTACCACTACCTCTCTATGCTTGTTTTTAGCAAGCTGTGCAAATTGTGCACGAACTTCTGAATGTTTAACGTCAACATCCACACCATCAACTTTTGGTAATTGTTCGAACACTTCTCGCCATTCTTCTGGCACAGAAGTCGCATCATCTAAGTACGCTTCATAAAGCTCTTCTACGTAAGCAACGTTACCGCCGTTTAAGTGAGAAGATTCTAGCCATGCCTTCATCACACCTTCGTGCATTTATAAGCCCTTTTCTTTAGCGCAGAAATTAATTGTTATAAAAACAAGGTGGTTAATAAATTAACCACCTTACATATTCAATATCCTTAAACCGAGCGGTTTAAAAGCATTGATTTGATTTGTCCAATCGCTTTGGTCGGATTAAGACCTTTTGGACACACGCTAACACAGTTCATGATACTGTGACAACGGAACACGCTGAACGCATCGTCAAGGTCTGCTAAACGCTCTTCAGTTGCTGTATCGCGGCTATCTGCCAAGAAACGATACGCATGAAGAAGGCCAGCAGGACCAATGAACTTGTCTGGATTCCACCAGAACGAAGGACACGATGTTGAACAACATGCACATAAAATACACTCATACAAGCCATCTAACTTATCACGTTCTTCAATTGATTGAAGACGTTCACCCGCCGCAGGCGTGTCATTAATTAGATAAGGTTTTACCTTTTCGTATTGAGTGTAGAACTGACTCATGTCAATAACAAGGTCACGTACCACTGGTAAACCTGGTAAAGGACGAATTACGATTTTACCTTTGCCACCTTTTAGCAGCGTTGATAAAGGTGTAATACACGCTAAACCGTTTTTACCATTCATGTTGATACCGTCTGAACCACACACACCTTCACGGCATGAACGACGGAATGATAATGTTGGATCTTGCTCTTTTAATTGCATAAGCGCATCCAATACCATCATATCTTGGCCTTCTTGCGTTTCTAGCGAGAAGTCTTGCATACGTGGTGCATTATCAACATCTGGATTGTAACGATAAACCGAAAATTGTACTTGTGCCATCGTCTCGCTCCTAGTATGTACGTGCTTTAGGTGGGAAAGCTTCACGCAGTTTCGGCGCGTAGTTAACTTCACGTTTCGTCATTTCATCTGTAACTGGGTTAAAGATTGAGTGACATAACCAGTTTTCATCATCACGATCTGGGTAGTCAAAACGAGAGTGTGCACCACGGCTTTCTGTACGGAAGTTTGCAGCTACTGCAGTTGAATAAGCTGTTTCCATCAAGTTATCTAGCTCTAAACATTCGATACGTGCAGTATTGAACTCTGTTGACTTGTCGTCAAGACGCGCATACTGAAGACGTTCACGAATTTCTTTAAGCTCTTTAAGACCTGTTGCCATTGCCTCACCTTCACGGAATACCGAGAAGTTAAGTTGCATACACATTTGTAGATCTTTCTTGATTTGTACTGGGTCTTCACCTTGGCCAGCTTTAGAGTTTTCCCAACGGTTAAAGCGTGCAAGTGATGCTTCAAGGTCTGATTCAGACGCATCTTTACCTGCTTCAACACCGTTAAGGTATGTGCCTAAGAAGTTACCAGCTGCGCGGCCGAATACAACTAAGTCAAGTAGCGAGTTACCACCTAGGCGGTTAGCACCGTGTACAGATACACATGCAATCTCACCTACAGCGAATAAACCTTCAACTACTTTCTCTTGGCCGTTTGCATCAATTTGTAATGCTTGACCATTTACGTTAGTTGGAACACCACCCATCATGTAGTGACATGTTGGGATAACTGGAATTGGTTCTTTGGCTGGATCAACGTGTGCGAACGTTTTCGCAAGGTCACATACGCCCGGAAGACGTAAGTTAAGTGTTTCTTCACCTAAGTGGTCAAGCTTAAGCTTGATGTGTGGACCGTAAGGACCATCACAACCACGACCTTCACGGATCTCAGTCATCATTGAACGAGCAACAACGTCACGAGACGCTAAGTCTTTCGCATTTGGCGCGTAACGTTCCATGAAGCGTTCGCCGTCTTTATTTAGAAGGTAACCACCTTCACCACGACAACCTTCAGTTACAAGTACACCAGCGCCGGCGATACCTGTTGGGTGGAACTGCCACATTTCCATATCTTGCATTGCAACACCAGCGCGTGTAGCCATACCAACACCGTCACCAGTGTTGATGTGAGCATTCGTTGTCGATGCGTAGATACGGCCTGCACCACCTGTTGCTAATACAACAGCTTTAGATTTAAAGTAAACAACTTCGCCAGACTCGATGTCGATTGCAGTACAACCAACAACGTGACCGTCACTGTTCTTAACTAAATCTAGTGCATACCACTCAGAAAATACGTTAGTTTTGTTTTTAACGTTTTGTTGGTAAAGACAGTGTAATAACGCGTGACCAGTACGGTCAGCTGCTGCTGCAGTACGTGCAGCCTGTTCACCACCAAAGTTTTTCGACTGACCGCCGAAAGGACGTTGGTAAACACGGCCATTTTCAAAACGAGAAAATGGTAAACCCATGTTTTCTAATTCAGTAATAGCTTCTGGGCCTGTTTTACACATATATTCGATAGCGTCTTGGTCACCGATAAAATCGGAACCTTTAACCGTATCGTACATGTGCCATTCCCAGTTATCTTCATGCGAGTTACCCAAAGCTACCGTAATACCACCCTGTGCAGACACAGTGTGAGAACGTGTAGGGAAAACTTTTGAGATAAGTGCACAGGTTTTGCCTGATTCAGTGATAGCTAGTGCTGCGCGCATACCCGCACCACCTGCACCAATCACTACAGCGTCAAATTCACGAACAGAATAATTCACTTAAACACCCCATAAAACGATTAGACCTATTGCTACGTAAGCAACAGCCATAAGGTTTAATACAAAGCCTAAAACAGCACGTAATTTAGCGCATTTAACATAGTCAGTAAGAACTTGCCAAAGGCCGATACGGGTGTGAACCATAATGCAAACTAGGGTAATTAATGTGAACCCTTTCATTGCTAGGTTTGAAAAAAGGCCTTGCCAGGCTTCGAAAGTGACTTCAGGCGTGCATAAGAAGTAACCAATAATAAAAATAGCGTAAGCGCTAATTATTAAGGCTGTCGCACGAAGCGATACGTAATCTTGTACACCATCACGTTTAAGAGTTGCTTGATTTAAAACCATATCCACACTCCTGCTAGAATTGCAGCTACAACGCCTAAAGCTAATGCAACTTTAGCGCTGAAGTTTCCTGACTCAAGTTCTTCCCAGTGACCCATATCCATAATGATATGACGGATACCACCGATTAAGTGATACGCCAATACAGAAATAGTGCCCCATGCTATGAATTTGGCAATGAATCCGCTGAACAGACCCTTGACGAATTCAAAACCTTCTGCAGAAGAAAGAGACTCAGACCACGCCCAAATGACAAACGTTAAAGCAAAAAATAATGCAACACCGGTGACGCGGTGAAAAATTGATGCTTTAGCCGTTGCCGGCATAGATATAGTTGTTAGATCTAGATTTACAGGTCTTTGCTTTTTCACAGTTACTTGCCCATCTTGCCCACTAGGAGCTCATCTACTTGTTTTTCTAAAACCCATCAAAATGAATTTCGATGGAACTATCTAAGTAAACCGTGTTGATACACAAAAAGTTCACACTTATGCAAAACTCAAATGTAAAAATAAAGTTTACCTACAGACAATACGGTATAAAACCTTGGATAGTATATATAGCCAGAGGTCTTTTTACAATTCTTGTTTAGTAAGAGTCGTTTGCGAATTAGCCAATGGTATAATATTTAATCCTGACAGAATATTTATTATCCATTTGTGCATAATGTTTATAAAAATTGACTTTAACCCCCTCTTTCACGTTAAAATGAAAAGAATGTGCTTAAACAGATTCAGAACATAACAATCAGAGTTGTTATCTTAATAGGAGATAAATAGATGGCGGATAAGAAAGCCACGGTCCATATTGATGGTCTTGATCCAATCGAACTTCCAATTTACCAAGGCACTGCTGGCCAAGACGTAATTGACGTACGTACGTTAGGTTCTCACGGTCACTTTACTTACGATCCAGGTTTCATGTCGACCGGTTCTTGTGAATCTTCAATCACTTACATCGATGGCGGTAAAGGTGTTTTACTACATCGCGGCTACCCAATCGAACAACTTGCTGACGAGTCTAACTACGTTGAGCTATGCTACTTACTATTAAATGGTGAGTTACCAACGAAAGAACAGTACGAAGCATTTGCGCAAGAAATCACGCACAACACAATGCTAGATACTAAGATTGCTAACTTCTTCCAAGGCTTCCGCTTTGATGCTCACCCAATGGCGATGCTATGTGGTGTTGTAGGTGCGCTTTCATCTTTCTACCATGAAGACTTAGACATCACTGATGCAACACAACGTAAAACAAGTGCTATCAAGCTAGTTGCTAAGCTGCCAACAATCGCAGCAATGGCTTACAAATACAATGTAGGTCAGCCATTTGTTTACCCACGTAACGATTTAAGCTTTGCTGAAAACTTCTTACACATGATGTTTTCAGTACCTGCTGAAGAGTACAAAGTTAATCCAGTGCTTGCTAAAGCAATGGATAAAATCTTCATGCTTCACGCTGACCACGAGCAAAACGCGTCGACATCAACGGTACGTTTAGCGGGTTCTTCAGGTGCTAACCCTTACGCGTGTATCGCTGCCGGTATCGCATCTTTATGGGGCCCTGCGCACGGTGGTGCTAACGAAGCATGTCTTAACATGTTAGAAGAAATTGGCTCTGTTGACCGTATCGACGAATATGTTGCTAAAGCAAAAGATAAGTCAGATCCTTTCCGTCTTATGGGCTTTGGTCACCGCGTATACAAAAACTTCGACCCACGTGCCACAGTAATGCGTCAAACATGTCACGAAGTACTTGCTGAGCTTAACATTCAAGATCCACTTCTTGATATCGCAATGAAGCTTGAGCAAATTGCGCTAGAAGACCCATACTTTGTTGAGAAGAAACTTTACCCTAACGTAGATTTCTACTCAGGTATCATCTTAAAAGCAATCGGTATTCCAACAAGCATGTTCACTGTCATCTTTGCAATGTCACGTACTGTTGGTTGGATCTCTCACTGGGATGAGATGCTTTCTCAACCTGGTCACAAGATCAGCCGCCCTCGCCAGCTTTATACTGGTGAAACAAAGCGCGACTACGTATCAACGGACAAGCGTTAATTTTTGCTTAAATGCTTAAAAAAGGCCGCACAGCGGCCTTTTTTATTGCCCTAGACTTGTCTATTTATACAAAATAATTAAAATCGTCGCATTCTCGTTGTAAAAGGGCTTCCATGTTTGATATTGCAAAAATACGTGCTGATTTTCCTCTGCTTAAACAACAAATTAATGGGCAGCCATTAGTCTACTTAGATTCAGCAGCCACATCACACAAGCCGCAAGCTGTCATTGACGCTCTCACGCACTTTTACAGTGCTGAAAACGCCAACGTACATCGTGGTCGTCACACTCTTAGTGACAACGCAACTCGTAAGTATGAACAAGCCCGTAAAAGCCTTGCCAATTATTTTCAGGTAGAAAGTAATGAGCTAGTCTGGACGAAAGGGGCGACTGAGTCGATTAATTTAATTGCGAACGGCTTAACATCTAAACTTAAAGCGGGTGATAAAGTCGCTATTTCAGCTATTGAACATCATGCGAATATTGTGCCTTGGCAACAACTTGTGAAGCGCATTGGCGCTGAATTAATTGTTTTACCAATTACGAGTGATTTGGTCATTGACGCTCAACAGTGCGCGGAGTTTATCGAACAACATAAGCCTAAAGTCGTTGCTATCACGCATGCATCAAACACGCTGGGGAATATCACAGACTTAGCCCCTATCATCCAAGCGTGTAAAAATATTAATGCTATTTCAGTCATTGATGGTGCTCAGGCTGCAATGCATTTACGCCCTAACTTACGAGAAATTGATTGTGATTTTTATGTATTTTCCGCACATAAAATGCTTGGCCCAACAGGCTTAGGTGGCTTATACGGCCGCTTTGAGTTGTTAAATTCACTTGATGCTTACCAAACAGGTGGCGAAATGATTGAAACAGTGAGCTTAACACAAAGCAATTTTCGAGAGGCACCAGGAAAATTTGAAGCAGGAACCCCAAATATTGCGGGTGTCATAGCCTTTACTGAGGCGATTGAATATTTAACCTCGTTAAACTTTCAGCAGATGCGTCAACATGAGCATACAGTTTTCAGTTATGCGATAAAACAATTATCTGCAATTGATGGTATTACCATTTACTCTCAACATCACAATAACATTGGTAACATCAGCTTTAATTACAAAAATGAGCACCCTTTCGATTTAGCGACTTTGTTAGATGGTTTTGGTGTTGCTGTACGAAGTGGTCATCACTGTACCCAACCGATTATGAGCCAATTATCAATTTCGGGGACTGTTAGAGCCAGCTTCGCTTTATACAATACTAAAGAGGATGTTGATGCACTTATCACCGCCCTTAAAAATAGTATTGAATTATTAGATTAAACTTGGATTAAACATGAATTCACCTTTTCAAGCCGTAACAAAAGACATTGAAAATGCAGCAGGCTGGCAACAAAAGTACCGCCAAATAATGCTATTAGGTAAACAGCTACCCGTTATGCCTGAAGCGCTGAAGGTAGATGATGCATTAGTTAAAGGCTGTGAAAGTAAAGTTTGGTTATATATTGACTTTGATCACACGGAGAATAGCCTCGTGTTGGCTGGAGATTCCGATACTCGAATTGTTAAAGGGTTACTGGCATTAATTTTAGCCTTATACAATGGTCTAACGCCGCAGCAAGCAACTCAAATAAATGCGTATGATGAATTTGAACGACTTGGTCTAATTAGCCATTTAAGTCCTTCTCGTGGTAATGGCATCAAAGCCATGGTCGATAAAATTCAAGCCATGGCTGAGCAAAAGCGCTAAAAAACGTTATTTTAAACTACGCTGTTTCTTATCTAGGTATTTTCTAATCGCTTTGGCTGCAACAAAAAAGCCAAAGCTGCCTGTAACCATGGTTGCAGACCCAAAACCATTATTACAGTCCATGTTCATCGAGCCATCTGCGCCTTGTTTTGCTTGGCAAACGTCACCTTCTGAGGTTGGATAGACAAGCTGCTCGGTCGAATAAACGCAATCGACATTAAACTTACGCTTGGGATTGCTACTAAAGTTGTACTGCTTTCGCAAGATATAACGAACTTTTGCAAGAAGTGGATCATGCGTTGTCTTAGCAACATCACCAAAACTGATTTGACTAGGGTCAGTTTGCCCGCCCGCTCCACCGGTTGTGATAACGGGTAATTTTATACGTTTACAATGGGCAATTAGCGCCGCTTTTTCTTTCACTGCATCAATACAATCAATCACATAATCAAAGCCTTGAATATGCTCACGAATATTATCTAGCGTTATAAAGTCATCAATCACATTAATTTTAATATCTGGGTTTATCAGCTCACAACGTGTTTTCATTGCTTCGACTTTTGCTTCACCTACGGTGCCAGTCAAAGCATGAATTTGACGATTAACATTGGTTGCGCATATATCATCTAGGTCTATCAATGTCAGTTGACCAACCCCTGTACGTGCTAACGCCTCAGCAGCCCAACTACCTACGCCACCAATACCGATGACACAAAAATGTGCTTGTTGCAGCCAATCAAATTGTTGATGACCATATAAACGCTTAATACCACCAAAGCGAATGTCTTGTGTTGTTTCTTTCATTTACCAATCCAACGTCCAAGGAGTCTGCCACTCTTTGAATTCGTCTGCGTTAAAAACTTCATTGAGATGTGCGCCTGTTGTATGCGCATATCGATATTCTTTAAGCTGCCCTTTATAACTAAATTGCAATGCATAGGCATGCAAATTAGTTCGCTCGTCCAAGCTTCCAGCGTAAGTGGCATCACCGAGTATAGGGGCACCAATACTTTTCATTGCCACTCTTAATTGATGTGTCTTACCAGAAAATGGTTTTAATAAATATGCACGCAAACCTGGACGAATACTTTTAGAGTAAAAGCGAGTAACCGCTGGGTTTTCTTGGCTTTTTAGTAACTTAAATGCACCTCGACGACTTTTTTGCATATCGCCTTTAATCCAGCCTTGCTTTTTTTTAGGCTTAGTATCGCTAACGGCTATATAAAACTTATTAACCAGATGCGCTGTGAAAAGCGTTGTAAACTCCGCTGCGGTCTGCTTGTTTCTAGCTAAAATAATTAACCCTGAAGTCACTTTATCTAGGCGATGAACAGGAAATAACTTTTCGTTCACTAGTTGCTCTGCAAGCACGACAAAGCCGGCACATTCTTCACTGTGAAAGCTAACACCTGCGGGTTTGTAAAAAACAAAAAAGTCATCTTCACGTGCATGAAGATGAACCCTATTCATTTCAGTCATTGTTACTAGTTGCTCAAAGCGGCTATGACACGCGTAAGATCTTCAGGTGTATCCACACCGGCTTGAGGCTCACACACAGCTCCTGCAATTTTAATTTTATAACCATGATATAAAACACGTAATTGCTCAAGTGACTCAAGTTGTTCTAGACGCGATTCAGGTAGCGCAATATATTGTTGAATAAAGCCTGCGCGATAAGCGTAAATACCAATATGACGCGCATAGTCAGCAAGATTTAGTTTGCTATTATCATCGTTCATCATTGCGTCACGATGGTAAGGAATGGGCGAACGCGAAAAATACAGGGCATTTTGTTCTGTATCACTGACAACTTTGACACAATTGGGATTGAAAATGTCATCTCTATCAGTCATGTTTGCACTTAACGTTGCCATGGGTGCATCTGACTCTGCCAGTAATTTTGCCACTTGAGTTACGTTTTCACTGGCAAGTAATGGCTCATCACCTTGTACATTAACAACAATAGTGTCGCTTGTAAGATTGAGCTTTTCAACTACTTCGGCAAGACGTTCTGTACCCGACTGATGATCTTCTCGTGTCATCAACACATTATCAGTGAAGTCTTTTACAACATCAAACACGGCTTGATGATCGGTAGCAATATACACTGCACTGGCACCCGATGCAGCCGCTTTTTCATAAACATGCTGAATCATCGGTTTACCACATATATCCGCTAAAGGTTTACCGGGTAAACGGCTAGACGCGTAACGTGCAGGGATGACGACTACGAATTCCACTTATCAACCTCTTCTTGGCTTAGTTCACGCGCTTCGTTTTCAAGAAGTACTGGAATATCATCTTTAATCGGATAAGCTAATTTCGCAGCTGTACTAATAAGCTCTTGATTTTCTTTATCAAGGCGCAACTTACCCTTACACACTGGGCAAGCAATAATTTCAAGTAATTTTGTATCAAAGGCCATGGAGGATCCCTTTTTGTTTTAATAATGAATTTAATTTTTCAATAACAGCGGCTGTTGGCCTAGCGTCTACGGGTAAATAATACCAATTTGACTTAGCAAAACTAAAGCATTTTACGGCGTCTTTTTCAGTCATAAACACGGGCTCATTCTCAAATGCTAAAAAGTCAGTTGCTTGATAATTATAATGATCCCGAAAATGATGTGTCGATAATAAATTTATACCTTGTTTTTCAAGGCTCAACTCAAAGCGTACCGGGTTGCCAATGGCGCTGATCGCGTGTCCGTTTGTTGGCGTTTCTGCGACTTGTTCAGACGACGATACTAATCTAAATTGACTTGCATTCAAATCATAACGGTATGCTTTTTCGCCACCATTCTCGACAACTAAATCAACTGACTTTAAGCGTGCTTTCGTTTCTCGAAGTGGGCCTGCCGGTATTAAAAGTCCATTACCAAATTGACGTTCACTATCTACAATACAGCACTCTATATCACGCGCCATTTTATAATGTTGCATACCGTCATCTGAAATAATGATATCGATGTCGTGGTTTTGTAACTGCTCGATACTTGCTTGGCGATCGGGGCCAACCATCACAACACAGCCTAAACGACGTTTAATAAGAACCGGCTCATCACCCGCTTCACTTGTGGCTGTATCGTCAGTGACTAAAAGCGGATAACTTGCTGACTTACCACCATAACCGCGACTGATCACTGCGACCTTCAGTCCCTGTTGTTGCAAATACTGCGCTAACCAAATAACAAACGGCGTTTTACCATTACCACCCACACTAATGTTACCAACAACAATTACTGGCACATGGGCTTTAAACGCTTTGAGTATATTAATTTTATACAGGTATTTTCGCAGCGTTGAAATCAACCAAAAAATAACACTTAGCGGCAAGAGGAAAACAGTTAATAGGCTTGGTTTTTTATACCAGCTTTTTTCAATGACACTCACTACTGCTCACCAAATTGCATTTTACATAAGGCCGAATAAGTACCGTCTTTACTTAAAAGCTCAGAATGCGTGCCTTTTTCGATAACCTGACCATGATCAATTACATAAATACAATCACTGTTTTCTATAGTCGATAAGCGGTGTGCAATCACTATCGATGTTTTCTGTTTCATCAAAGTATCAAGTGCTTGTTGAATTAGTTTTTCGGATTCAGTATCCAGTGCAGATGTAGCCTCATCAAGAATGAGAATAGGCGCATCTTTTAAAATAGCACGTGCAATGGCAATACGTTGACGCTGCCCCCCTGATAGCATCACACCGTTTTCACCAACCATGGTGTTCAAACCTTCTGGTAAATCCTTAACGAACTCCCAAACATGTGCTTGTTTAGCAACGGCCATTAGTTCATCATCTGATAAAACACGATCTAAACCATAACAAATATTATTAGCAATTGTGTCATTGAACAGAACAACCTGTTGCGACACTAAAGCAAACTGTTTACGTAAATCAGTTAGCTTATAATCAGATAAGGGCACCCCATCTAATAATATTTTACTCTCTCCTTCGAGCTCATAATAACGGGGTAAGAGGTTCGAAATTGTTGACTTTCCTGAGCCTGAGCGCCCTACTAATGCAATACTTTCCCCTGCTTTAATTTCGAGTGATAAGTTTTTTAAAACAGGTTCATCTTTTGTAGGATAACGAAAGGTTACGTTTTGAACATCAATGTGCCCAGTTACTTTATCGGCTTTATGCGTTCCTGTGTCTTTTTCTACTTCTTCATCAAGTACTAGAAAAATACTTTGCGCCGCAGAGATACCGCGTTGCAGGTCACTGTTGACATTAGACAACTGTTTTAATGGACGCAGTAGCATCATCATGGATGAAATTAGTAATACGAAATCACCTGAACTAATAGTGTCAATCATCGAAGGCATAGACACGACCCATAAAATCACTGCCATCGCGCTCGCAGCGAGGATCTGAATAACAGAAACACTGAGTGCTTTAGTGGCATCCATTTTAATTCGTTGCTGACGGTTATGGTTATTGATTGCCGAGAATTGTGAAATCTCTTGCTTTTGACCACCAAAACCATGGATCACTTTGTGACCTGAAAGCATTTGTTCTGAGCTTCGTGTAACTTGCCCCATGGCTGATTGAATTTTTTTTGAAATTTTACGAAAACGTTTTGATACGAACGCAACAATCACTGCAACCAAGGGGATAATAACTAAGAATATTAGCGATAATTTCCAGCTGGTATAAAACATGTTGAATAGTAAAAAGACCACAAATGCCCCTTCTCTAACAACAATAAGTAATGCTTTCGTAATTGCTTGTTGAACTTGCTCAGTATCAAAGGTGATTTTTGAAATTAGATCACCGTTTGAATTTTTATCATGAAAAGAAACAGGCAAATGTAAGATATGCTCAAACAATTGCTGACGTAAGCTTCTAACAACTTGTGAGCCTACATAGCTTAAGCAATACGATGACATATAATTAAACATGCCACGACCTAGCACCAATGCAATAACCACAAAGGGGGCATAAGTTAAAACTTGTGTGTTACGGGCATTCAAACCTTCATCAATAAATGGTTTCATTAAATTGATAAACAATGCATCCATTGCTGAGTAACCAATCATGCCGACAATAGCAAAAAATGCAATAAGCTTATAATCACTCACATAACTAATTAAGCGCTTATAAATTTGGGATGTAGTTTGATCCATAACACTCTCTTATTCATAGACTTCGACTATTGTAGCCTTATGGGGGTAAAAACAAAACGTCAATCTTCTTCGAACCAATAACTTTGTGACTTACGCGCAAATTCTAGCTGGTAATCATTTTGATAAAAGGTGATTCGTATATGACCTAGGTTGGCCGTTGTAAATTGAGGTATATGGTGCTGCTGATAACGCTTTACAACCTCAGGATGAGGAAAATTCCACTGCCCTTGATAAGCAGCAGAGTGAATCACAATATCAGGTGCGACTCGCTCTATAAACTCAGAACTTGAAGACGTATTACTACCATGATGTGGACTTACCAACACAGTGCTTTGTATGCGCGTGTTACTTTCAACTAATGCTTGCTCTACTAGTTTAGAAATATCGCCAGTTAATAATACTTGATGATTTTTATTCTCCACCATGACTATACAGGACTGATCATTTTTGTTGGTCGACAATGTGGAATGATTGATAGTTCTAACGCTTAGATTTTCAATCTGAAAAAACACCTTTTCACAGGCCTGCTCAAGGCCATTTGGATGGAATGTACTAAGCGTTTTACCAAAACCAGCAGCCTGCCAACTATCTAACCCTCCTGCATGATCATTATCTCGGTGGCTAACAACCGTTGCTATAACCTCAATATTATGACGTAAAATATAAGGGCGCAGTACTGAGTTTATATAATCAAACCGTCCAAAGTAGCGCGGCCCTAAATCGTAGATTAGTGCTTTTTGATTTGCACTAACCATAACCATGAGTCCATGACCAACATCAAACACATCTAACTTAAATTCACCTTTTGCTGTTAAATGCCAATCAATCAGTGCTAACGCTAATGGAACGAAAACCAGTCGCTTATAAGGTGAGAAAAGTAGGATTACTAAAATGATATAGCACAATAAGAGTAAATTAAAGCTGGGTAAATAAAAGTTTAGCCATCGCCAATCTGAAGGTATTGACGTTAGATATTGGTAGCCTTGATATAAAAATGCATCAAAGAATTGCCATAACAAGCTCAAATCGAACAACATTGATAAAAAGCTGTACGCGACTAATAATGGCATTAATATGATGCCGAGTAACGGCACAGCAATAAGGTTTATGACCAATCCAATGACGCTAATCCCTGCAAAATAATAAAGCGTGATCGGTAACAACCCTAAGAATAAAGCACATTGAATTATGACTAACTGAACCATTCCCCTTGCTAGCTTGAATTTTGGGTAAGAACGGTAGTTCAGTGTTAAAAAAATAATTATGACCGCAATAAAACTAAAGTAGAGTCCAGGATTTAATAAAGAAAAAGGATCAAAAAATAATAAAATGGTTAACGCATATAGAATGGCTC
This sequence comes from Pseudoalteromonas arabiensis, assembly GCF_001550155.1. Classification (GTDB taxonomy): domain Bacteria; phylum Pseudomonadota; class Gammaproteobacteria; order Enterobacterales; family Alteromonadaceae; genus Pseudoalteromonas; species Pseudoalteromonas arabiensis. The sequence continues at coordinate 199,955 of NZ_LRUF01000021.1, read as the reverse complement.
GCCAACGTAGAGGCTGCTTTGCAAAGCTATAAACTATTAAATAACAGGCCAGCATCAACAGTGCTCGTGTTGCAGAGACAATGAAACCACTGAGGTAGACATAAAAAAATGCAAGCAATAGCCCAATAACTACAAATAGCTTATTAAGGTTATTCTGTTGACTATACTTTACAGAAAAAGTACCGAACAAAAACTTACTGGTATAAAAACCAATCGCGAATATTAGACCAATATGTAAACCTGAAATAGCCAGTAAGTGACTTAAACCAAGTTCTTTTAAATGCACTTTATCAGTGTCTTTAATTTTACTTCTGTCGCCGGTTAATAATGCATAATACAGCCACTGCATCCTCATCTTGTCTGTGATAGAAAATATAAAACCACGGTATGACTCACGCGTAGTGGATTTTTGCTGTGATGAGACTAACACGCTTTGACCTACAGAGCGGCCCTCATATAATACACGCTCAGACAATGCGAAGCGCTCTGCATCAAATACATCAAAGTTCTTTACACTCCTAAATGGCTTTAGCTTTAATTTGCTGGTTAATACATCCCCTACGTTAACTTCATTATCACTAATGATACTTAGCATAGCAAAAGGGGTCGCTTTGAAGTTTTTATCCAGGTTTGATAAATCAATAATCTTGGCTTTTACGTAAAACGGAGATTGGCTTGAGTGCATGGATACGATTTCAATTTTAGCATCAACGGTCTCATTTCTCTTCAAGTCCTTGTAAGGAAGACTATAAAAATAGTGGTCGTTAAGAAGTACAACCAAAATAGCGCAAATAAATCCTAACAAAACTGACGAAAAAGGCTTAAAATAAGCACCAGCTAAAACAATAGCAAAACTGAGTATATAAAACGCCGCAGTGTGCAAAGTATAAACGGTTATAAAACAACCGAATATAAATCCACTGCATAACCAAATAGATGTAAATGGTTGCTTTAAATGGCTAAAAAAACGATCCAACGGTTTTTACCCGATCATAACAAGGTAAGAGATCATAAATATTTAAGAATTTTTGGTCGTTTGTTGCATGATGCAAATTTATGGCATCTTAATCGACGCTCAGCCCGTGGGGCATTTGCAGTCGGTTTGTTTTTTGCCTTCATCCCCGTTCCTTTTCAAATGGTTTTAGCTGCCGCACTTGCTATCCCTTTACGCGTTAATTTACCCATCTCGGTTGCGACAGTTTGGATAACCAACCCGCTGACTATGCCACCTATTTTTTATTGCTCCTATATCGTTGGCACGATTGCACTTGCCCAACCACCACAACATTTTCAGTTTGAACCTAGCTGGCAATGGTTTTTAGACAGCCTGACAACAATTGGACCAGCATTCCTTGTTGGCTCACTCATCTGCGCCACAGCTGCAGCTATTATTGGTTATTTTGGAATCGATATGCTGTGGAAACGCTCTGTGCGTAAAGCTTGGCTACATCGACATAAATAAAGTACCCAAATAAACAACAGATGTATAGACAAAAAACCCAGCAAAAGCTGGGTTTTTAATGGTCATTCATTTTATACCAACATGCTTAAGTATTATCGCATGTTGGTATCGGATTATTATTTTCTGAACACGCGGCGCATTGCAGCAAGTGGCAGTAATAGTAAAGTGTACCAAGGGAAGCTTGATGATTGACGCTCATATTCTTCAATCTCTTGCGCAGGGCATTCTTCAACACTACCGCTGGTAGGTGTTAATTTAACGGCTACAGCAACACTTTCATATTCAATATTACCGTCCACGTCTAGCACAACATTACCAAATGTGTCTGTCTTCTCAACCGTTTTGGTTGCAACACCAAAAATCTCATTGTTGTTGTTAATTGCTTTCGCCTCAGCAACAGTATACTTAAAACGGGTCTCGCCATCAGCTTCGTAACAAGGTAGTAAGCTATTTATGTTAACAATTTTGTCTTCACCAATTGTATACATAAAGCCTTCTCGACGGCGACTTGATGAATTGAAAATATCAGTTTCACCTTCACCAACAATCACACCGTTGTCGTTAATGTCGTTTGCTAAAGAACTAGAGCTTGTGAAAAAGTCTGTCGGAAAAACAACGCTATTACTGTTTTTATCGAAATAGAAGAACTTAGTACGGGTAGTGCCTTCAATACGCTTATTGGCATAGCCAACAATGATATTATCATCATTAATTGCGAGCGCCTTACCGCCAACCCAGTCATCATCTTGATTAATAAATTGTTTTACTTCGCCATTTTCAAAGTAAACAGGCATCGAATAACGTCTATCGTCATAACGTACATCAGATGTACCGGCAATCAGGCCATTTTCGTTTACAGCAAATGCATTACTTCTAAAGGCAAAGTCTTCGTCATCTTCTGGTGTGATTGCTAAACCAAAAACCTCAGTGTTGGTAATATTTAGGCTATTATCAAGTGTCCATTTAACTGCGCGTTTATCAAATAAGCCAGTTGAAATGTTTCTATCTAAACTTTCAATACAGTCCGATACTGGTTCGTCTTCACCGTCACAGTTATCGTCAATGTCTTCTTGGCGATCAACAGGAATGCCTGTTGATACACTGCCAACTACAACGTAACCATCACTGGTTTGCACGATATCAGTCGCAATACTTGTACCACCATACTCATTAAACTCGGGTACTAATGGCACTTTTACACCGTCAGGACTGATTACAATACCACGGCTGATAAACTCACGTAAAAAGTGCGTTTCTTCTTCGTCTTCATCCGTTTGCGTAAAGGCTGTTTTTTCGTAAGGCGCACTGCCCCAACCTACCATTACACCATCATCGGTGACTGCGTTTAATAAATTAGTCGTTGAGCGAGTCAAACCGTCATAATCAAGTGACTGTTCATCAAAAAGAACTTGCTCAGAAGCGCCTTCAGGTGTGTATACCGTAGTAAGCGCACTTGATATCTTTTGATACTCGGAATTAGTTAAACGACCAGATCGAGCATCTGTTACAAAAGAGATCATAAACGCATGTGCATCTGCATTGGTATTTACAGCATCGTTATTTTCAATATCATCGAGTGTAAATGTGATCTCTTTGTCGATAAGTTCATAGCTAGCTTTAGTTGCATCGTATGCATTTCTAATCGCGCTATCTTCAAAATCGATATAAGAGATATCAATAGGCAGTCGATAAACACCATTTGCTAAACCAATAATATGACCGTTTTCACTGACATCGGTAACATAGCTGTGTTTTGCACCATCTAATCGACCTAGCTCAGTCAATTGATATGTTGCGCTCATTGCTGAGGTGCTAAGAGTCGCTAATATACTGGCAGCGAGTAATTTATATTTCATTTTAATCCTTACTACTGATTCTTTAAATCTTCGAGTTCTTCCCAGCGCTCAAATGCGGCTTCAAGCTCAGACTCTAACTGGGCTAATTGGTTCAATGCGTCTGTTGTAATTGCAGCGTCTTGCTTAAAAAAGTCAGGGTCATTAACGACAATTTGCTGAGCATCGAGTGCTTTTTCTAGTTGCTCCACTTTACTGGGTAATTCTTCTAATTCAAGTTTTAATTTGTAAGAGAGTTTATTACTTTTCTTTTGTGCTTTTTCTTGCTGACTACTCGCCTCAGGCTTTTCCTGCTTTATCTGCTGTAGCTGCTTTTCTTGTTCTGCTAAATAAGCAGCGTAGGCCTCGTAATCACTATAGCCGCCTACGATATCTGTAATTTTGCCTTGACCTTCAAATGCCCACACAGAACTACAAGTATTATCGATAAACTCACGGTCATGGCTAACAATTAATACCGTACCCTGATATTGATTAATAATATCTTCAAGTAATTCTAGGGTTTCAATATCTAAATCATTGGTCGGTTCATCAAGGACTAAAATATTAGACGGTTTTAGAAATAACTTCGCTAACAACAAACGATTTTTCTCACCACCTGAAAGGGCTTTAACAGGCGTACGCGCTCTTGCCGGTGGAAATAGAAAGTCTTGAAGGTAACCTAATACATGACGAGAGCGACCGCCCATCATCACCTCTTGTTTTCCTTCTGCAACATTATCTTGCACGGTTGCTTCTTCATCTAGTTTTTGACGGTATTGATCAAAATACGCAAACTCGAGATTTACGCCTTGCTTCACACTTCCGCTATCAGCTGCTAAATCACCAAATAAGATTTTTAATAAAGTGGTTTTTCCAATACCATTTGGACCGACAAGGCCAATACGGTCTCCACGCATAACAAGTGTTGAGAAATCCTTCGCAATCACCTTATCCTTAAACGCATGAGCAATGTTTTTCGCTTCGAATACCAGTTTGCCTGAACGATCGGCCGTTTCTATGTTGAAATCGGTTTTACCTACTTGATCAACACGTTGTTTGCGCTCTTTACGTAGGGCTTTAAGTGCACGAACACGGCCCTCGTTGCGGGTTCTACGTGCTTTAATACCTTGGCGGATCCAAGCCTCTTCTTCCGCTAAGCGTTTATCAAATAATGCGTTTTGCGTTTCTTCAACTTTTAAATCATGCGCTTTTTGTTCAAGATAAGCGGCATAGTCACCAGGGTATGAAACCAGCTTGCCGCGGTCTAAATCAAGAATACGGGTCGCCACGGCACGAATAAATGCACGGTCGTGTGATATAAAAACGATGCCGCCTTTAAACTCTTTTAAAAACTGCTCAAGCCAAATAACACTGCTCATATCCAAGTGGTTAGTTGGCTCATCAAGAAGCAGTAAATCAGGTTCACTGACCAAGGCTCTGGCTAGAGCAACTTTACGTAGCCAACCACCCGATAATGATTCAAGCTTGGCTTCTGGGTCTAGCTCTAAACGTGTTAAAATAAGCTGAATACGGGTATCGAAACGCCAACCATCAACCGTTTCTAGCTGATTTGATAAACGCTCTAATTTATTCAGCAGTTTATCGTTATAATCTGTCTGCATTTGATTGCTAACTTGGTGATATTCAATCAGTAAGTTCGCTATATCAGGCATACCTTGAGCAACATAATCAAAAACCGTCCCTTCGGCTCCTTTAGGTGGATCTTGCTCTAGACGCGAAATACGGATACCACCTAATTGGTTTATTTCACCATCATCCAGTGTTACTTGGCCATCGAGCACTTTCAGTAAGGTTGACTTGCCCGCGCCATTTCTACCAACAATACAAACACGTTCACCCGACTCAATGACTGCATCAGCATCATCAAGCAGTGGGTGTGTACCATAAGCAAGTTGTGCCTTGGCTATTCTGATTAAATCCATCGTGATTACTACTCTTATTCTTTGTTATCAGCAATAAACTGCGCCAATGCGACAGTATCAAAAGGCCAAAATAATTTATTGCCTTGGCTGCTTTCAACAACCGGAATACTTGTTTGATAAAGCTCAATTAACTGCTCATTATCCATAATATCTTTTGCTGCAAACGGTATATTTGCAGCACTTAATAGCTCATCTGCCATTTCACACAAATGACAACCATCGGTGTGATACAAGGTAAAATTAGCCATGGGTAATAAGCCAACTATTATGAATTTGCTTATTACGCTTAAAGTCTGGCGACAGTGTTTTCGCTGAAATATTTTCAGCTTTTAAACCTAAGCCCATCAGCCCGACCTCGTCTAAGTTAAAGCCTCGTTTATTGTTAGAAAAAATCAACGTGCCATTCGGACTTAAAATTTTCTTAACCCATGTGAGTAACTTGATATGATCGCGCTGTACATCAAAGGCATCTTTCATACGTTTTGAATTCGAAAACGTCGGAGGGTCTAAAAAGATAAGATCGTATTGGCCCTGTGCATGCTCTAACCATTTTAAACAATCGGCTTGTTCAAAACGGTAACGCGTATTGCTAATACCATTGAGGTCAAAGTTTTCTTGCGCCCACTTTAAGTAGGTTTTAGACATATCTACCGTAGTAATCGCTTTTGCACCGCCAAGAGCTGCGTGAACCGATGCACTGCCAGTATACGCAAACAAGTTTAAAAAACGTTTACCGTGTGCATTTTGTTGAATGTAACGTCGTGCCAAACGGTGATCTAAAAACAATCCTGTATCTAGATAATCAAATAGGTTAACTTTGAACTTAGCACCAAACTCTTCAACCACTTGCGTACGGTTTTGTTTTGATACCTTGGTATATTGCTCTTCGCCTTTTTGTTTTTTACGCACTTTAACAGCGATATTTTCAGGTGCAATGTCTAGCTGCTCAGCCGTTAGGCTAATCACATCTTGCAGACGTTTTTGTGCTGTATTGTCATCAATCTCTTTTGGAGCAGCATATTCAAAAATAACTGCTGAATCATCGTAAACATCAACAGCTACGTTATATTCTGGAATGTCTGCATCGTAAACACGATAACAACTCACTTCATTTTGCTTTAGCCAGTTTTTTAGATTTTGTTTATTTTTCTTTAAGCGGTTTGCAAATGCTGTTGAGCCTTCATAATTGAGCGCTGGCTTGTCTTCTTTACTTAACTCGACTTGTTTGTCGTCAAGTTGATAGAGATTTAGAACAACATCTAACGGACCATTTTTAAATTTATAATGTTTAAGTTTTACCAACTTTAACAATTTAAATAGGCTTTCGTCAGTACCTAGCAAGGCTAGCTTCCAATGATTAAAGTGCTTTTTGAAACCAACACCTAAACCTCGGTGTAAGTTAACTAGCTCTGCCATTGAGCCTAAACGTTCACCATAAGGTAAGTTAGAAATCACCACGCCTGGTAGTTTAGCCACGGATGTTAGCTTACTCGCATCACTTTGCTTAAACTTAATAGTAGTGCCAAGGTCTGCACGCTCAGCATTTTCTTGCGCCTTTGCGATTACACTGCCATCAATGTCATGACCAATAAGCCATAATTTAGGATCAGTAATTTGAGCCGTTAACTCCGCTTTTAATTCTTTGTATTTTTGTAAGCGGAAACTCGGTAAGCGCTCAAATGCAAACCCCTCACGGAATAGCCCTGGCGCTTCATTGCGTGCCATGCTGGCCGCTTCAATCAAAATAGTGCCTGAACCACAACATGGGTCAAATAATGGTTGTTGTACGTTCTCAAGCCAACCACTTCGTTTTACTAGAGCAGCAGCCAAATGTTCTTTGATTGGTGCTTTACCTTGATCTTGACGATAGCCACGCTCCGATAAACGTGGGCCTGAATAATCAATATAAAGGGCAACACCGTGACGATTTAGCCGTGCGACTACTCTAACGTTTGCATTAAATTTATCGACGTTTGGACGTTGCTCGTAAAGATCTGCAAAATAATCAACGATAGCATCTTTAACAACCAGCCCAGAAAACTGCGTGTTTTTCAGATCATGATTCGTACCTGTAAAATCCACTGCGAATGTTTGCTTTGGACCAAACCATTCTTGCCAAGGTTGTAAGCGCGCAAAATTGTAAAGGCTTTCTTTGTCCTTAACACCTTCTTTCTCTTCTATCAGCATCATGATACGCGTCGCAAAACGACTCGATAAACAGATCTTTTGTGCTAATAAACTATCTGCTTCGAAACGTACAGAGCCCACGGTTTGTTTAGAGACTTCGGCACCGAGTTCGGTAAGTTCATCAACAAGTAAATTTTCAATTCCGATAGAAGTAAGTGCGATAAATTGCAAAGTAAAAACCCTTAAATGCTAATTGCGCAGGATTATAGCATAGCTTAGCGAACAAAAACGCCATCAATTAAAGGGATATTATGCTGTTTTGAAGTGTTTTTGCTGGATATAAACAGGATGGATACGATTGTTAAGAACTTTAATAGCTTCAAACTGTTGCAATGACAAGTTTTCATCTAACTGAAAGTGCTCACTTAAGTTGATACATACAGACGCATCTGCTGAATGATCAACAATAAGAAACTCGCCTTCTTGTGCTTGCGAGCACAATTTTACTACAGCCTCAACACTTGGCTCGCTCCCGATATATTCATGGAAAAACCAACTTTTAGCTAGCACAGGCTTTAAATGAAACTTAACAGCTGTCGCATTGAGTGAAATTTGACAAAGCTCTGCTGGATTCCATAACGAGAAGGTTTCAAGATACTGATAGACTTGCTGATAAAATGCAGCATCTTCAAGGCTGAAATTAGGCTCTTCAAGAACAGCATCAGTAAGCTGACGAAGTTTATAGGGCGTGCAGAGTTGCATATTTTGGTCAAGGTCGACCAAAAGGCGATTATTTTTAGAACAAGCAAGCCACTTCCATTGCTTTGATGCTTGTAACATGACTCCTCCTTAAACTAAAAATTCCTCTCTACTTAGCACACTATTATAACGAAAGTAGACCATTAATAAAATGATTTTTTAGAACATTTTATTAATGATCAATTGCTTAGATAACCGATCCTTATAAGCCGTTAAGGATCGTTTTTACCAATTCTGGGCCTTTATAAATAAAGCCAGTATAAACTTGAACAAGGTCTGCTCCTGCTGCAAACTTTTCTTTTGCAGAGTCAGCATCATCGATACCACCCACACCGATAATAGGTAGCTTGCCTTCGGTCAAGCGCTTAAGCTCACTAACCACGTGGGTTGAGCGCTCTCGTACTGGCTGACCAGAGAGGCCGCCCGCTTCATTTGCGTATTGTTGACCTTGTACCAGAGCGCGCTCAAGTGTTGTGTTTGTCGCAATAACACCATCGATCTTATTATTGATCAAAGACTCACTTACTTGCGCAATTTGAACTTCATCCAGATCTGGAGCGATCTTAACAAGCATTGGCACTTGCTTGTTATGCTTAGCAACTAAATCAAGCTGCTCATTTTTTAAACTTTGCAATAAATCATCAAGTGCTTCACCATATTGTAAGTCACGAAGACCTGGGGTATTCGGTGATGAAATATTTACTGTGATGTACGATGCATGCTCAAATACTTTACGCATACAGTGAATATAATCATCTTTACCCTGCTCGTTTGGTGTGTCTTTATTTTTACCAATATTGATACCTAGAATGCCGTCATATTTCGCCGCTTTAACGTTGTTAACGAGATTATCAACGCCCTTATTGTTAAAACCCATACGATTAATAATCGCATTTGAGTCAGGTAAACGGAAAATACGTGGCTTGTCATTACCTGCTTGCGGGCGTGGTGTAACAGTACCAACTTCGACAAAACCAAAGCCCATTTGCGCAAAGGCATCAATACACTCTGCATTTTTATCTAAGCCCGCGGCTAAACCTACTGGATTTTTAAACTCCAGCCCTAAGAAGTTAACGGGTTTATTAGGGACAGTTTGTGACCACATGGCACTCAATGGCGTATCAGCAAATCGGCGTAAGTTATTAAGTGCAAATTCATGAGCCCACTCCGCATCACGGGTAAACATAAAACGGCGAGCTAAATCATAAAACATGGCTTGTTGTTCCTTAGGTAAAAATAAACAAGGTAGCCGCTTAACACGGACCATTGCAAATTAAGGGCAAAAAAATACCCCAGCGAGCTGGGGTATGTATTTTAACGACTTTTCATTTATTTGGAAGTGTCACAGTTGTGGCTTAACAACATTAGTTCACGAAGTGCTACTGAGAACTTCGCAAAATCGTGACTTTGTGATGTTTTAAACTCAGATAACATTTGTTTCCAACGTTGTAATAGTAGATCTTGGTTGTCCATCCACTCATCGATTTGTGCATCAATATCTTTGCTGTCTGCTGCAAAGCTATTAAGTACTACAGCTGATAATGTACGTTGTTGCCAATCAAGCTCTTCACGGTATGACGCACGGGCAAGTGCTTGCCAATGGTTCGCAACCGGTTGATTAGTAATTTGATCCAAGAACCAATGTAAGCCCATACGCGCACCAAGCTTGAAGTAGGTATTAGATACCATATCAATATCGCGATTTGAGTTATTGGCAATTTCTGCTAAATCCATTACGGAGAATAAGCTAGAAAGTGACACTACACGAGTTGCAAGCGCTTTTGGAACACCGCTTTCAATTAATTTATCAGCAGCTTTAACTAGACGCTCACTCTCTTTGTCAACCATGTAGTTGTTTAAGTTATCACTTAAATCAGCAAATGTTGGTGCAAAGAATTCAATTGCTTGCTCAATTGTTTGTGCTTTATTGCGATGACGTAAGAACCAACGTGTTGCACGACGAACCGTACGGCGAAGCTGATAAAGCATTTCTGTTTGTACAGCTGCTGGAATCTTATTATCTAACGCGACAATTGATGACCACGTTTCTGGCATTTGGAACACTTCTTTCGCAATTGAGTAACAAAGTGCGATTTCAGCTTCGTTTGCCCCTGTCTCTTCGTGCATACGAACCATGAAGTTAAGGCCCATATCATTAACGATATTATTAGCAAGTTTCGTTGCGATAATTTCTTTACGAAGTGGGTGGTTATCCATCGCATCGTTGAACTTCTCACGAAGTGGTACTGGGAACGAGTTAACCAACAGCTGACGGTAATATGAGTTCTCAGTAATTTCATCAACAACAAGCGACTCTTTAAGAACCATCTTCGCATAAGAAACAAGTACCGATAGCTCTGGACGAGTTAAATCTTTACCCGCCGCTGCGCGCTCTGCAAGCTCTTCATCTGTTGGGATAAACTCGATTGCACGGTTTAGTTTACCTTCTTTTTCAAGAGCGTGAATAAAGCGTACTTTCTCTTTAAGCGTTGATGCACCTTTAGATTGTGTAATCGACAAAGTATGTGTTTGACGGTAACAATCTTTCAATACCAATTGCGATACTTCATCTGTCATTGAATAAAGCAGTTCATCACGTTGTTTACGTGTTAAGTCACCTTCAGCCACTAAGCCGTTTAGTAAGATCTTAATATTTACTTCGTTATCTGAACACGCAACACCGCCTACGTTATCGATGAAGTCAGTGTTAACACGACCGCCTTTAGCCGCAAATTCGATACGACCTAATTGAGTTGCACCTAAGTTACCGCCCTCACCTAAGATCTTCGCACCAAGCTCTGCGCCATTGATACGAAGTGCATCATTTGCGCGGTCACCCACGTCTGCATCCGTTTCTTTAGAGTTCTTGATGTAAGTACCGATACCACCGTTCCACAGTAAATCGAACTCCATCATTAGCGCAGCTTTGATTAACTCGTTAGGTGTCATGCTCGCTTTCTTAGTGCCAAGCATTTTCTTCATTTCTGGGCTTAAGCTAATTGATTTAGCCGCACGAGAGAATACGCCACCACCTTGCGAAATTAGGTCTTTATTGTAATCTTCCCATGAAGAACGCGGTAAGTTAAATAAACGCTCACGCTCTGGGTAAGATGTTGCCGCATCTGGATTCGGATCAACGAAGATGTGCATGTGGTTGAATGCCACTTGTAAGCGAATATGCTTAGAAAGCAACATACCATTACCAAATACGTCACCCGCCATGTCACCGATAGCAACAACAGTGAAATCAGTTGTTTGACAGTCAATATCCATCTCACGGAAGTGACGTTTAACAGATTCCCAGGCACCTTTAGCCGTGATACCCATTTTCTTATGGTCATAACCTACTGAACCACCTGATGCGAATGCATCACCTAGCCAGAAGTTATATTCATTTGCGATACCATTTGCGATATCAGAGAAGGTTGCAGTCCCTTTATCGGCAGCAACAACTAAATATGGGTCATCTTCATCGTGACGAACAACATCAACTGGTGGAACAATCTCACCGCGTTCAATGTTATCTGTGATATCTAATAAACCACGGATGAAAATTTTGTAACACTCTTGGCCTTCTTTGAAGAACGCTTCACGCTCAGTCGGTAGTTGTTTACATACGAAACCACCTTTTGAACCCACTGGTACAATCACGGTATTTTTAACTTGTTGTGCTTTAACAAGACCCAGTACCTCAGTACGGAAGTCTTCACGACGGTCAGACCAACGTAAGCCACCACGTGCTACTTTACCACCACGTAAATGCACACCTTCAACGCGCGGCGAGTATACGAAAATCTCGAACGCTGGCAGTGGTAATGGCATTTCTGGGATCATTGAAGGCTGAACTTTAAACGATACATATGACTTAAATTGGCCATCAGCTTCTTTTTGGAAGAAGTTCGTTCTTAAGGTTGCATTGATCATATCAACGTATAAACGGATGATACGGTCATCATCAAGGTTCGCTACGTTTTCAAGCTCTAGGTAAACTTGGCTTACAAGCTTCTCAAGCGCCTTTTCACTACCTGGGCTCTTAACTGAGAACTTTTTAGTGAATAAGTTAACGATTTGCGATGCGATATGTGGATAATTTGCAAATGTGCTTTCAATATAAGTTTGCGAGAAAGTCACACCAATTTGACGCATGTATTTAGCATAAGCACGCAGTATAGACGCTTCACGACCTGTTAAACCACCCATTAATACTAATCGGTTAAAACCATCGTTCTCTAAGCGGTTATTCCACACATTTGTTAGTGCAGCACGGAAACGCGCAGACACTTTATCAAAGTCAGCAATACCTTTGTTGTCAATTAGCATGGTGAAATCCATGATCCAATTAACCTTGCCATCTGTCGTTTTAACTGAGTAAGGTGTTTCACCCACTACACGTAAACCAAAATTTTCAAGCATTGGCATAACGTCAGATAAGTGGATTGGCTCATCTTTGTGGAATAAGCTTAAACGAACAACATTTGTATTCGCTTCTTCTTGTGGACGGTAGAACAACATTTCTAATTTGTTTTCGTCGTTAAGAAGTTCAAGCTTTTCAATATCAACAACCGCAGCGCTTGGCAGAACTTGATCTTTATACGAGCTGGCAAAAGCTTGTGCATATTTACGGTTAAGCTCTTTACCGCGTGCTTCACCTGCACTTTCAAGTAACGCAGATTGTAGTCTATCTTCCCAAGTACGGGCAGCTTCAATTAGGTTGTTTTCGATGTCTTTCACGTTATATTCAATATTATTGTCAGTCACACGCACCGTGTAATGTGTACGGGCTAATGTTGACTCAGAGAAGAAAGTGGTAAATTCGACTTTATCGTCAGAATTAAATGCGTTTGCTAAAATACGTTGTGTTTCACGACGTAGTGCGGTGTTATAACGCTCACGTGGCACATACACCATACATGAGAAGAAACGACCATAGGCGTCCTTACGCACAAAAATACGACACATATCGCGCTCTTGTACTTGTAAAACACCCATAGCTACTTCGAGTAGCTCTGTTTCACGTGCTTGAACAAGTTCATCACGTGGGTAGGTCTCTAAAATATTTAATACCGCTTTGTAGGCATGGGTGCCTTTTGCAAAGTCACACATTTCCATAATGCGATTGATTTTGCTTTTAAGAACAGGCACATCAGTCGCGCTGTTGTTATAAAAGCTAGATGAGAATAAACCAAGGAAACGGTCTTCACCAATCACATTACCTTCATCATCAAAACGTTTTATACCTACATAATCAATGTATGCTGGACGATGAACACGAGAAACAGAGTTTGTTTTAGTCAAAATAAGTAAATTACTGCTGCGTGCTTCTTGGCGAGCAACTTCAGGTAATTCAGATAAAAGGCGACTGTGCTCTTCATCGGTGTTTTTCATTAGGCCAAGGCTTGTGCCTTTTTTACCTTTTAACTGATAGTCACCTTGAACAGGAGAAAGCTCATATTCACGGTAGCCCATTAATGTAAAGTTATCTTTTGCTAACCAGTCTAGAAACTCAACCGTTTCAGCAACTTCGTCTTTGTTATTATTATGGTGACGGTTTGGTAAGTCCTTAGTTACAGCAACTAGCTTTTCGCGAATTGGCTGCCAGTCTTCAACAGCAATAGATACATCAACAAGGACAGACTCAAGCTCTTTTTTGAAAGACTCGATTACTTTAGCATCAGTTTGGCGGTCTATTTCAATGAAGAAAACCGTTTTCGTCGAGGTTGATTCCTGCTCAGCTTTTAAACTAGAAATACCCGTGATTTTTTCATTCTTATCACGTTGAATTTTAAGCGGAGAGTGAAGTAGCAGGTGAGAAGCGATATTTTCGCGAGTCATCGCCATACGCACAGAATCAACTAAGAAAGGCATATCTTTAGCGATAATTTCGACAATTGTGTGCGATGACTGCCAGCCATCTTTTGCAACTTCAGGATTGAAGACACGGACAACCGCGTCATCAGAATTATTTTTTTCTAGCGAGTTCCATAGGCTTAGTGCAGCGCCATATAAGTCACTATCGTTGCGATGTGCCAAATCCTCTTTAGACATATTGCTGTACAAGGCTTTGGCGAATTTCTCAACGAGTAACACATTATCAGCGTGAACTTTTTTCTGGATCAGCTTACAGACATTATCTAAGATAACCGAGGCTTGCCCTTCATTTCGTGTCATTGTATGTTCCTTAATCTATACTACTTATTGATTAGTAGAATATTTGTACAGCCATTTATTAGCGTGGAGTCAGGTAAATTCTAACTCTTTTACAGCTAATAAACAGCCTTTTCGATGAAATCATTTTAAGCTTTTCAGCTATTTGGTCATCTATTCACAAAATATAGATATAAATGGCCATTACTGGCCATATTGGAGCACAATTATTCACATTATTTTTTCTGGTCAGTCCAGAGGAAACTACCTATCGCGGGTAAAAGTAATACGGCACCCAACATATTCACTAAGAACATAAAGGTAAGTAGGATCCCCATATCAACTTGGAACTTCAGATCAGAAAAAATCCATGTACTCACACCAATGGCTAAGGTGATACCTGTGAATAACACCGCACTGCCTCGCTCTACCAACGCATTACGATAAGCAACCTCAAGTGCAACGCCTTGTTTAAGCTGCCCCATCATTGATGAAAGAATATAAATGCCGTAGTCAACACCAATACCTACACCTAAAGCAATAACTGGCAATGTTGACACTGTTAAACCAATTTCAAGCTGCACCATCAACGCTTGGGCTAGGGTCGATACGATATACAAAGGTAGTACCACAGCAACAGTGGCTTTCACACTCCTAAAGCTAATTAAGCATAGCAAGATGACGGCACCGTAAACGTAAAGCATCATGGGAAGTTGTGCCGCTGAAACTGATTCATTAGTTGCTGCCATCACACCCACTGGACCTGAGGCGAGCTTAAACTTCAATTTATCGGTTTCCTCTTTAGCCGCAAACTCTTTTACTTTAGCAACCACATGGTCAATCGTTTCGGCTTTGTGATCTTCTAAGAAGAAAATCACAGGCATAACAGAGCAGTTACCATCAAGTAAGCCTGAGCTTGTTTCAACTCTTGCAGTTGATTGTACTAAGCTTGCTGTATTACGCGGTAAGCTTTGCCACTTTAAATTACCTTCATTAAAACCTGCGTTCACTGACTGCGCGACAGAACTTAAACTCACTGCCGATTGCACACCAGGCACATTTTCCATTTGCCATTGGAAACGGCTGATACGTTCCATCACATCATGTTCTGTACACGCAGCAGGATATGCTTCAACAATGACTTTTAAAATATCGGATGAAATGGTGTATTTATCTGAAATCAAGAAAGTATCTTGGTTGTATCGCGCATCTTGATGAAGCGATGGCGCACCAGCGTGTAAATCACCAATACGCATTTTATCTGCTTGCCAGTAACCAAAAGCAAAAAGTATCACTGTAAGTACGATAATTAACCGTGCCGTTTTAGGGTCTGTTGCTTTAACCAGTATCTCACGTAAATTATCTAAAATATTTGGCTTATCTGAGTGTGTACCAGATTGGATACGCACTGAACCCTCAAACTTCATGTATGATGCCCAGACAGGAAGCAAAATTAAGTTCGTGAAAATAATTACCGCCACACCTAAGCTCGCTGTGATCGCAAGTTCACGAATAATACCGATATCAATAGTGAGTAACGTTAAGAAACCAACTGTATCTGATAATAGTGCAATACCACCAGGAATTAATAGAGCCCTAAAACTTGCTTGGCAACAAACTCGCGTGCTGCTGCCACCGCATACTTTCTTGCCAATATCGTTAATCATTTGCACACCATGGCTCACACCAATTGCAAACACTAAAAACGGCACCAGAATAGACATAGGATCTAAACCAAAACCAAGCGATGACAATAAGCCAAGCTGCCAAATCACCGCAATAATAGAGCAAGCAATCGGTAAAATAGTGAGTTTTAGGCTATGGCAGAATAGCCAAACCATTACGAACGTAAAGACTATTGCAATAGCGAAAAATAACAGTACGCCTTTGGCACCCTCTGCGACATCTCCCGCCATTTTCGCAAAACCAATAATATGAATACTGACTTTATCCGTGCTCAGTGGTTCACGTACTTGCGTTTCTAACTTTTTAGCAAACGCTAAGGTGTCGAGCTTTTCTTGTGTTTGTGGATCAGTTTCCAACAATTGAGCTGTTACCATCGCGCATGAATAGTCGCTGGCAATCATACGACCAACGACTTTGGCTTTTTCAATGTTCTCTTTTACAACGGCAAGTCCACGTTTATCCGCAGTAAAATTAGCCGGAATAATTGGCCCCCCGGCAAAACCATCTTCAACGACTTCAACAAAACGGGCACTGGGGGCAAAAATTGAATTGACTAATGGGCGGTTTACGCCAGGAATAAAATAAAGTTGATCATGAACAGCTTTTAACTGAGTAAAAAATTCCTCATTAAAAATATCACCATCCGCATCACAAACAGAAATTAAAATACTGTTTGCCCCACCAAATTGTTTTTCATGCTTGGTGTAGACTTTCATGTAGTCATGATTAAGAGGAATATTTTTATTAAATGACGCATCTAATTGAATCTGCGTTGCTTTAAAAAGTAAAAAACAAGTGATTAATGCAAAAGAGATAATCGCAAATAAACGATGACGGAATACCGCCTTTTCTAAAAAATCTAAAAAACCACGCATTACGGATTCAACTCCTTCACTTTAATACCATCTTCTGAAGCCATAATGAGTTTATTTTGAAATACAACACCATCAAGTAAAGACTTGCCATCATCCATTTGTTCTTCAGTTAGTTCATCATTTTTAACATGAAAAATGACACCGCTATTGGCAAACAGCAGCCATTCGTTATTGTAGTTAATTGCGCTGTTTACTGTTGCGAAGTTGTCTGTGTGGATTTGTTGCCACTGCTCAGAGCCTGTTTGACGCGTAAAAATATTCCCTCTCAAACCTGCAACTAAGTCTTCTCCTTGAGATTGATCTGCAGTTGACGCAAACGTAAAGAAAGACCCCATATATATTTCTTCTAGGCGTTGCCAGGTGCCACCGTTATCAAAACTTTCAGCCATTAACCCCATTTCACCAACCAATATTAAACGGTTATTGGTTTTCACAATACGGTTAAAATGTGGAAGAATCGAAGCTGTCTCATACTCGTAGCCTTCTGGGTCACTCTTTTTTAGTTCATTGAGATATGCACGGTCTTCTTCAAAAAGTAAGCTATCTAAAAATCGTTTTTGCCATTTCTGGCCACCATCATGAGTCTCAAAAAACATGCCGTATGCACCCACCGCATAGCCATGCTTTTCAGAGGTAAAAAGTATATCTAAGCAAGGTTTATCCATATCCGGAAGTGCTTGCTGGAGTTGCCATGTTTTGCCCGCATCCGTGGTGTTAATAATAGTGGCATCATGACCACATGCCCATCCTAGGTTGTTATTATAGAAGTCGACAGCGGTGAGTAAAACTTGCGTTGGAACACTGGCTTGCTGCCATGATTGTGCATCGGTACTGGTGATTACCACACCGTGCTTTCCAACAGCCACTAATTGATCATCAATTAGTTCAATATCTGTGAGGAGTGTTTTGTCTGCATTAACAGCACTAATAGCATGTTCTAGTTGGGGCATGTCCTGAGAAAAACATGAAGCACTATAAGCAAGACAAGCATAAAGCAAATACTTCATAAAGGTAAATCGCCTTCGAAAAGATAAATGAGTAAGCCATAAGTCACGTGATAAACCAATTGTGCCTAGTTGACTAATATGAATTGCAAAAGGCACCTGACAAAACAGGTGCCTATTTGGATTAACGGCCTTCGCGGCGAAGTGCGCTTGACGTAAATTCGTTATCGTTAAATGATTGTGAGAAGTCATACATCTTCTCTTGGTTATCTAAACCAATTGCCAAATAACGACGTGAATTAAGATCATGGTAAACTTCTAAGGTACTCCAGTGAGTTGGTACTTCATAGTAGTTTAGGCCATGGGCCATTGCCACACGATACATTTGGTCACGATTATCATATATATCTGCTACGTGAACTTGCCAGCTGTCTTCATCAATATAGAACACACGTTTTTTATAAATGTGACGTGTACCCTCTTTTAAGTTAGCTTCGACAACCCAAACACGGTGCTTCTCATAGCGAACATATTCAGGGTTAATATGACCTGCTTGCAAGATATCATCGTATTCAAGCTTATCGCTGTGCAGTTTGTAGCTGTTATATGGAATATAAAGCTCCTGCTTACCTTTTAACGTCCAGTTATAACGGTTTGGTGAACCATTAAACATATCAAAATCATCGGTAGTACGTAAACTATCTGCTGCAGTACCTGGTGCATCATATGCCACGTTTGGCGCACGACGAACACGACGCTGACCAGAGTTATAAGTCCACGCTTGACGAGGTGTTAAAATTTGGTCCATGGTTTCATGAACAAGTAATGCAGTACCAGCAAGACGCGCAGGTTCTGTTACTTTTTGCTTAAACTTGAATAGGATGTTTGATTCTTGAAGTTTTTCAGGTGTCGCTTTTGGATCTGAATACTCAACTAATAGTTGCTCATCAAAGCCAACATAATTATATGAACCTGATGCTGTTGGTGCAGCTTGTCCACCAAAACGTTCAATTGATAAACCTCTAAAACGTAATAGATGATTCCAGATAGCCTCTAAGCCGTCCTTAGGAATAGGAAACGGAACACCAACCGCCGTGTTTTTAATACCATTACCACCTTCAACCAACTCAGCTGTCGTTGCATATTTTTTAGTTGCATCATAAACAAACTGAGGATAAGAAGCGCTACGGCGAGTTTGATAAATATTCATTTTGAACGTATCAGGGTATGTTTTGAATAGTTCAATTTGACCAGGGCTTAGGTATTCTTTGTATTTATCTACGTTTGACTTATCAATGGTAAATAAAACTTTATCTTCAGCGTATGGGTCTGGGTGGTGCATTCCCGCTTTATAACTAGCAAGAGGAGTTGTAATTCCGCCAGTCCAAGCTGGAATAGAACCATCTTTATTTGCCGCTTTCTCTGCACCGATTGGTGTTAAATCATTACCTAAACGTGCTGCTTCATCAGCGGTAATTTTTGCAAGTACACTTGAGCTTGCGAAAACACTGCAAAAAGCTGCAGCAATGAGGGTAGGTTTTCTAATAATCATAATTTACCCTTAAATTGAATATTTGATATTGAAAGAAACATAATCGCGGTCAGAGAATGTATTCGTCGCGCCACCACCCCAGAATGAGTTGTAGCTAAAGTCGAACGACCACGCATTTTGATAGTTGAAGTTCATAGTTACACCGAGTGATTTACGGTCTTCAACAAATAAGAACATTGGGTCTGGTGTAATACCATTCACGTCATGTGAAAATACAAAACGAGGTGAAAAGTTCACACCGTTAAAGATATTGAAATAATCACCCTTTGCGATTAAACGGTAGCCCCATGCTGATGCAGTTGGGAAAGGGTTTGTCTCTGGGCCATTAGAAAGACCTAAGTGCAATGTAGAATAATCGTCAGCCAATGGACCTTGGATAACGCCACTACGCCCTGTACCTGCCACGTTTAAACGAAGCTCATCATATTCCGGCATATTATTAATTCGTACACCACCAATTTCACCGACCACAGCCCAGCTATCAGCACCTAAAGATGGACCAAATAAATGAGTCGCCGTGAATTGCAATTGCGCAGTATTACGTAAAATAAAGCCTTGTGCTAATTCGCCAGGGCCTACAACGCTTGTCGCATCACCTGGACTCATTTGTGAGATACCAGCAAAATCAGGGCGGATACCTGCAACAGCTAATTGCTCAGGCATACCGGCATAAAGTAATTCTACGTCATCAATTTGCAAAGGCTCATCTTGACGGAAGGCAAACTCACCCGCAAATGCGGTTTCGCCTAACGAAGTATTAAAGCTTAAACCGTAAAGCTTAATATCTTCAGGGTATTCTAATTGACCCTTAGTAAATGCTTGTAAGCCTGTTACATTATCTTCAGTAATTTCAGTGCTAAGTAACATACCAATATCAGACGCGATTGCTGCGCTTGTAAAATTAGAAACTTGACCTGATATTACCGGACGACGGCTATGATAGTTGATGTGATATAACGCAACTTCAGTATCATTTAGCTCAGGTAAAAACATACCTAAACGTAAACCATATTGACCACCATCATCAGGCTCACTCTTACCTGCGTTGCCCTTACCTTTTAACGCCACTTTAGTTGGGTAAGCTAAGTACAGCTGTGCCATCATCGCTTGGCCTTGCGCTGATGTAGGATCGATTCCTTGCGAGCGCACAATGTCATCCAAACTATTTAAGCTTTCTGTTAAGAATGCTAAATCAATGTCAGGGTTTGAGGTGAAACCAAGTTGGATATTTTGTTGGTAACCATTCTCTGATGCAAAATCATTGGTTGAGAAGTAAGTACCCGCAGCAGGAAGACGTGTCTCGTGCCACTCGTACTGATAAAACCCTTCTAAAGTAAGATTATCGGTAATACCGAGTGATGCCCAAAGCATACCCACAGGGATAAACGCTTCTTTAAGCTCAGCACCTGGTGCTTTAAGGCGGTCAATATCAACCGGGTTGACATTAATACCATGAGAGATCAGTGTACTTTCACCCCAGTTTACGACTTGTTGACCTAAACGGATAGATAGCGGGTTACGCCCTTCATTTAAATCGAAGTTAGCCCAAACGTAGGCATCTAAAAGTCGTAGGTCAGCACACACTTGTTCTTTAGTATCGTCATCATCACATGGATCAACTTTTTGCCCAGAAGTTGGATTGTTGTAGGCGAAATCACCATCCATCAAAGCAAAATCATAGAAATACATGAAGCGCGTGAAGAAGCCATAGTTATCTTTGCTAATTGATAACTCATGGTTGCCTTTTAATAGCTTTGAAAACGAATCGCCACTATCGAAGTTTAAGTTACCAGCATCACCATTATTTGAATATGCACCTGGTTGGTTCCAAACATCTGCAGACGAGTAGATAGGATTTAAAGCTGAGTGATAACCGGTCCAATCAAATGACGGGTTATTACTTTTACCTATATGTTGAAAGTCGCGATCTTCAACACGAATGCTCTGTCCATAAGAAAAACTAGAGTCAAAACGGACGTCAAAATCCCCTAACTCAAAAGTTGCCGCGTGCAAAGCAGTGCTTGAAAGCCCAAGGGTTGCTGCCGCAAGCCCCAAAGCTATTTTGTTTTTAACAAAAAGCGAGCGTTTTATCATTGTGTTCATCCCCCTGTAACGGGTTGTTTTGTGATCAAATTGTTGTTTTTAGTATCTTTCTAACGATAGAAGCGAAATAGTAAAAATACAATATAGAACGCGTTCAATCGGTTAATATTTATTTAATTATGTGACGTTTACGTATTGGTAAGACGTCATACCAGATAATTTATACACGTAAATTAACAATAGAACAAACCGAATTAACAAAAATATAATAAATTTAGTTAATTGGGGACAGCAAAGTACGGTTAATTTTAGAACAAAACACCGTACTTTAAAGAAAAGTTATAAATTAGATTTCATGCTTTCAGCTGACTTTCTCAAGTTTAAGGAATCTGTTTTGCTCAGTGAGTATCAGCCTAAAGCGCCCTCTTATTCCTATCGAAGAAATAAAAGGACGCAAATGTTCAGCATCAAAACGAACTGTTTTACCACCATCTTCCGTCACTTGGACTGATTTATATTTACCATGATAATAATCTAAACATTTAGAGTAACTCAGGTAGAGCGAAAAATAGTATTCGTTCATTAACTAGCAAGTGCCTTCTCTACTTTTTCATATAAGTCGTCACTTAAACCATCCAATGACGCTAGCCGAGTAAGTTGTGCCTTCATCGCCGTTGAACGATTGTCGTCATAGCGACGCCATGACATGAAAGGAGTCAACATTCTTGACGCATTCTGCGGATTAATTTCATTAAGCTTAACCAATAGATCACCCAATAACTGATAGCCCTTGCCATCTGCACGATGAAATTGCGTAATATTAAAATGACTAAAACTACCCACTAATGCTCGAACACGGTTAGGGTTGCCAAAATCAAAGCTTGGATGCTCATATAAGCCTTTAATTTTATCGATACAGGCATCAGTATCATTCATCGCCTGTAAGGCAAACCACTTATCCATTACCAGTACATCATGACGCCACTTGGCATCAAATTCACTCAATAAACGCTCGCCAAGAGAATGATTTGCTTTCACCACAGCACCGAGTGACGCAAGCACATTTGTCATATTCGCGCTATTTGCAGCTTCAATGATTAGCTCATTGATAGCTGGATCAGGTGTTTTAGCTAAGTAATGCAAACAAACTTGTTTCAATGCTCGCACCGCAACAGCGTCTGCAGAGGTTGACCCATCATCTTCAAGTGATTGATAACAAATCTTAAAAGACTCTGAAAGACTCGATGCAATTTGTTTTTCAAAGGCATTTAATACATTAATAATGTTATCAACCGGAATAACTTTGTATTCAGCAGCCAAGGTATCGTAGCTTGGTAATTTAAGTAATTCAGCAATCAAGGCTAAATCACCTTCACGCTTAGTAATAAGCGTATCGAATGTATTAATAACCGACGGCGATAACTCGTTATTACCCGACGAGATCGCTGTTTTAATTTCATTGGTCAAAAGACGTTGTTGCGCATCCCAGCGAGAGAAGTCACTACGAGCAAACCGCATTATATGCAGTAAATCCTCAGCCGAGCTTGATTGATTGACAATACAAGGGGCAGAGAAATCTTCCAATAGAACAGCTACAGGTTGTTCAGCTACTCCTTCAAAAACAAATTGTTGCTTCTGTTTAGTCACATTCAATACTGAATCATGGGCTTGATCATTAACTACCAGCGGTAATGACTCCCCCGCCGGATTCAATAATTCAATAGCAAATGGAATATGCAACAGCTCATTCTCAGGTTGATTGTCTGGTGCGAATTGCTCAATGGTTAGAGTAAACGTTTGTTTTTCGCTATTGTACTGTTGCTCAACATTCAGTTTTGGAGTGCCAGCTTGGCTGTACCAACGTTTAAATTGGCTTAAATCAATGTCTGACGCATCACTCATTGCAGCGACAAAGTCATCACAGGTCACAGCTTGTCCGTCATGACGCTCGAAATAAAGTGACATGCCTTGCTGGAACTTCTCTTCGCCCAATAGGGTGTGCATCATGCGAATTACTTCAGCGCCTTTGTCATAAACGGTGACAGTGTAGAAATTATTCATTTCAATCACTTTTTCAGGACGAATTGGGTGCGCCATAGGCCCTGCATCTTCGCTGAACTGGTGAGTACGCATAACCTTAACCGCGTCAATTCGGTTAAGTGCTCGTGAGCCTAAATCACTACTAAATTCTTGGTCACGAAAGACCGTTAAGCCTTCTTTTAATGATAGCTGGAACCAATCTCGACACGTTACACGATTACCGGTCCAGTTATGAAAATACTCATGACCAACGATAGACTCAATGGTATGGTAATCTTTATCTGTTGCCGTCTCTTGGTTGGCTAGTACGCATTTGCTATTAAAGATATTTAAACCTTTATTTTCCATCGCACCCATATTAAAAAAGTCGACAGCAACAATCATGTAAATATCTAGGTCATACTCAAGATTAAAACGCTCTTCATCCCACTGCATTGACTTTTTAAGTGAAGACATTGCATGCGGGGTTTTAGCTAAATTTCCTTTATCGACAAATAATGCCAGCTCTACGTTACGACCAGACTTAGTTGTGTAGTGGTCACGTAATACATCAAAGTCCCCTGCTACTAACGCGAACAAGTAACTTGGTTTTTTGAATGGGTCTTGCCATTTTACAAAATGACGGCCGTCATCCAATGTGCCAGCGTCAATCTGATTGCCATTTGATAATAAATGAGTGTATTTCTGGTCAGCGATAATTGTGACATCGAAGCTTGCTAAAATATCAGGGCGATCCATGTAATACGTGATTTTTCTGAATCCTTGTGCTTCACATTGCGTGCAATACGCACCGCCGGATAAATACAACCCTTCAAGTGATGTATTTGTTTGTGGATCAATATGATTTTCTATTTCAAGCGTAAAGTTGTCAGGTAAATGATGGATAATCAGCTTTTCATCTTCAAGTGTATAATCATCGTATTTTTCGTTATTTACAGATAATGAAATAAGCACCAAATCCACACCATCTAATATTAGATCGGCCTCGGTATTATCCGTACGACTCATCGTCATTGTCGATTGCACTGTGGTTTTTAATGGTGCTAATTCGAAGCGTAAATCGATATGGTGAATTGAAAATTGTGGGGCTTGGTAATCTTTTAGATATTGAGCTTGAGGTTTATTCGTTACAGACATAAAAGGCTCCAAATGGCCCTACTAATGTAGGGCCTTACGTTATTATTCAACAGTGCTAGGTTTTGCATGTTTTGGGGTAATGCGTAAAATCTTAATTCCCAAATAAGCATAAATGACCGCTAGTAACGGATTAATTAAATTAAAGAAAGCATACAGAGCATAATCAAATGGATTGATTAATAAAACACTTTGCATATACGCACCACAAGTATTCCAAGGGATCAATGGACTAGTTATCGTTCCGCCATCTTCTAATGTGCGTGATAAGTTAACCGGCTTTAAGCCACGTTTTTCATACTCTTCTTTAAACATACGGCCAGGCACAACAATGGCAATGTATTGATCAGCCGCTACCGCATTTGTACCAATACACGTAGCAATCGTTGCGGTAATAAGCGAACCAGTACTCTTCGCAATTTTTAAAATGCTCTTTACGAACATATCTAGTAAGCCCGTTTTTTCCATAATGGCACCAAACATAAGCGCAGTCATAATTAACCACGTAGTCGTTAACATGCCAGCCATACCACCACCACTGAGCAATGAATCCATTTTTTCATCACCAGTATCGATACTAAAGCCATCGAAAAAAGTGGTCCATACTAATTTAAAGTAGCCAATAATTTGCCCTTGTGATGCATCAATTTGGCTGCTAATTAAATCTGACTGAAATAGCATGGCCCAAACAGCACCAAGCACAGCACCGATTGATATAGCAGGGAAAGCTGGCATTTTTCGAATAGCTAAAAATAATAGCACCACCAAGGGCACTAACATTTCAAAACCTATGTTGAAGTTTTGTTCCAGCAAGTTGACTATTTCTTCGATACGCCCCGCCTCAGCTGAGCCACCGGCATTGAAGCCCATAAAGATAAAAATAATTAAAGCGATAATAAAGCTTGGCACCGTTGTCCAAAGCATATGGTGAATATGGTCGAATAAATCGGCACCGGCTACTGCAGGTGCTAAGTTTGTGGTTTCTGAAAGCGGGCTTAACTTATCACCAAAATAGGCACCTGAGATAACCGCACCCGCCGTGACAACTTGTTCAAGACCAAGACCAGTTGCAACACCTAATAACGCCACACCAATGGTCGCAGCAGTGGTCCATGAACTACCAATACTCATCGCGACAATGCCACAAATTAAACAACTGGCAGCATAAAACCAACTTGGATTAATGATCTGAAGACCATAATAAATAAGGGTGGGTACAGTACCAGATAATAACCAAGTACCAATTAAGGCACCAACCATAAGCAAGATAATGATTGCACCAAGGGACAAAGTGATCCCTTCGATCATGGCTTGTTCAAGTTTTTTCCATGTATAGCCATTTTTTAAACCAATTAACGCCGCTGTAAAAGTAGCAAACAATAACGCAATTTGGTTAGGACCTGATGACGAATTATCACCAAACAAATAAACAGCAGCACCTAAAAGGCACACAAGCACAGTAATTGGGATCAAAGCATCTAAAAAACTAGCCTGCTTGATCGGCTTTTCTTCAATAGAATTCAAAAGATAGTCTCCTACACGTCTTATGTGGCGTGTTTAATTATTATTGTAAGCTTGACGCAAAACTTCAGTGGCTTTTTTGACAGCCAGATTGGCCAATTATAACAAGCTGACCTGTTTTAGGTAGCAAAAAAGGCGCCTAAGCGCCTTTTTATTAATCATAAGTAAGTATTTATTTTTTCGCGATACGGCCGTACTTGATGTAATCTTGCGTGATTAATGCCGCTTCTTCCAAAAATGGGTCAAGATCATCTAAGATGTCAGGTAAATCGTCTAAGTTTTCTACCGGCTTTTCACCTAGACGAACTAAACGTTCATTAGCACGCTCAAGTGCTCGTTCTTCACCTTCATCTTTCTCTTTAATACGCGCGGCTTCAACAAGTGAAATTGTTTTACGATCTTTCTCTTGTTGGTAACGCTTAATGTCATCAAATACGTAACCAAACTCTGGCTCGCTTGCAATACGTGTATCATGTAACTTATTCACATACGCAATTGCAGGCTCTAGGTTATCAACAGAGTTGTATTTAGCACGAATGATACTATCCCACGGTAACGCGTTGTCTTGCTGGCTTTCGCCCCAATCAGCTGGGTCGATTGCCGATGGGAATGATACATCGGGTATCACACCTTTATGCTGAGTACTACCACCATTAATACGATAGAATTTAGCAATTGTGTACTGTACGCTACCTAATGGGTGATCATATAAGTCATAAGCACGACCAAGTGGTTTGTGCTGTTGTACTGTACCTTTACCAAAGGTTTGCTCACCAATGACAATTGCACGACCGTAGTCTTGCATTGCAGCTGCGAATATTTCAGATGCTGAAGCGCTGTAACGGTCAACTAAAACGGTTAATGGACCATCATAGAAAGTGACACCATCGCGGTCTTTTTGCTCTTCAATTCGATTATTTAAAGTGTGGATTTGTACCACAGGTCCTTGATCAATAAATAAACCTGACAACTGAGTTGCTTCGTATAAAGAACCACCACCGTTTTGACGCAAATCGATGATAATACCATCAACCTTAGCTTCTTTTAACTTAGCTATTTCAACTTTTACGTCTTGCGATAAGTTATTGTAGAAACCTGGTATTTCAATCACACCAATTTTACTGGTTAAGTCTGAATATTTAGCTTCAAATACTTCTGATTTAGCTGCGCGGTCTTCAAGGCGAATTTTATCACGCGTAATCTCAACAACTTTAGGTGTACCGTGGGCGTCTGCACCTTTTAAATATTGCAAACGAACTTTAGTCCCTTTAGGGCCTTTGATTAAGTCAACCACGTCATCAAGACGCCAACCAATCACATCAACAAACTCTTCGCCATCTTGAGCTACACCAATAATTCGGTCATCGGCTTTGATTTGTTCTGATTTATCCGCAGGGCCTCCTGGCACTAAACTACGAATAACCGTGTAATCTTCATCATAGCTAAGAACGGCACCTATACCTTCCAGTTCAAGGTCCATATCCATCTTAAACTGTTCAGCACGACGTGGAGATAAGTAAGAAGTATGTGCTTCGATGCTACGTGCAAATGAATTCATCACGATTTGGAAAGCATCTTCACTATTTGTTTGCACTAAGCGTTTTTGCGCATTGTGGTAACGCTTGGTAAGAACGTCTTTAATTCCTTGCCAATCTTTACCCGTCATTTTTAAACGTAACGCATCATATTTAACGCGTTGACGCCAAAGTTCATCAAGTTCAGCTTGGCTTGTAGCCCAATTAGCATCTTCACGGTCAAACACGTACTCATCTTCTTTATCAAACTTCATTTCCTTTTCTAGAAGCGATAAAGAATAGTCGTAACGTTCAAAACGACGTTTGAGGCTCAGGTTAAAAATATCAAATGCAAAACCAAGTTTGCCTGTCGACAATGCATTATCAAACTGATCTTTATATTGCTCAAAAGAAGCAATATCTGAGGCTAAAAAGACACTCTTATTATAGTCAAGAGACTCAATATAACGTTCGAAAACTTTTTCAGATAAGCTATCGTTAAAACGTATTGGTTTATAGTGTGCACGAGTAAATAAGTTTGTCACCCGTTTGCTTGCTGTACTATGCTGACTTTCTTGCTTGAGTACTGGCAAATCATCTTCAGTTAAATTATCTGCAGCGGCCAATAATGAGCCTGAAAACAGGGCAGCGACTAACGGAATGAGCGTAAACTTTTTACTCATACACAACTCCTTTCTTTTTACAGCTATTAAATGATATACAGGCTGTCTGCTTTGGTCTTAACTTGCATCCCTGTTACTAACTCAACATGAACTTCATCTTTGTTCACTTCTGTTATAACAGCATTTACAAGGGCTTGGCCAAGTTTAACTTTCACTTTGCTATTAACCTTGACCTCAGAGGCAGGTAAAGGTTCAACTTTTCCTGAACGTTTAGCAGGTGCAGCTTTTGCAGGCTTATTACCTACTCTAGCGCCTTTATCAGCAGATTTGGCATTTTGAGCAGCGTTCTTTTTGTAAGATTTTGTGTCTGAATCTTTACGAGGGCGTTGCTGCTTTTTACGCTTAGCCATTTTGGCGCGGCTTTCTTCAAGTGCTTTTTGGGCGTGCTCAATGTGTTCTTGTTCCACTTTTTCATCTTGATTACCATCAAGATCGATACGAAACTCAGACTTAGTCACTGCCTCTAAATAGCGCCAATTTGAGGTATACTTTCTAAGTGCTTGACGAACCTGAGTTTTACTTACTTTCTCAGAACCTTCAATGCGCTCAGCGATATCTTTAAAGATACCGACTTTAAGCGGCTGAATGCCGTCTTTTTGTTTAAAACATTGCGGAAATTCTTGGTATAAGAAATCCAGTACTTCATTAATATCTTTTAGCTTGTTTGTGGTTTCCATGTTAGAACCTTTTATTACATCTTTTCATCAAGTGATGAATCGACATAGTGTGTTACCCAGTCGGTCAACTCTTCGAATTCGGCCTCTAAAAGTGCAAGCTCCCCTCGAAGGTGTTCCCAAATACCATTTATAATTTCATCAATCGATTCGCAGTCGAGGTCGTCAGGGAGACGATCCCAAGCAATATGAATCAACTCATTGAGCCTTTCGGCTACAACTTCTTCTTCTCCTTCCCAATCACCAACATCTTGAATGGAAAAAAGGTAATCTTGCACGTTTAGCAGATCTTTCATTACAGGTTTGCCTCAAAGCATTTTACAAGTGCTTCTAGGCCTGTGCGGTCTTCTATATCGAAACGCCCAACACTTGGACTATCAATATCAAGTACAGCAAAAACTTTACCATCTTTGAAAATGGGCACCACAATTTCAGAGTTAGATGCAGCATCACAAGCTATATGACCGGCAAATGCATGAACATCTTCCACTAATTGTGTTTCTTGTGTCTTAGCAGCCGTACCACATACCCCTTTGCCTACAGGAATACGAATACAGGCTGGATTGCCTTGAAACGGACCAAGTACTAACTCATCTGGCGAATCCATTAAATAGAAACCCGCCCAGTTTATATCCTCTAACGAGGTAAATAAAAGCGCACTAATATTTGCCATATTCGCTATAACATTTGACTCACCATTAATTAGCGATTCAGTTTGTTTAACTAACGACTGGTAAAATTTTTGCTTCGACATACCAAACTACTTCTTATTAAACATACAGTAGCTAAAGGTACTCTTTGTGGGCAATAAATGAAACCTTTTAAAGGCAAAAAAAAACATTTTGCCCTCAATTTCAGTCAGCTTGATTAAATATTCTGCTATTGATGGGGAGTTTGAACTGCTAAGCCCTGTCTTAATCCAAATAAGAATAAACCTGCAGCTAATGCAGACATAAGAGCATTCACAATAAATGCCGTGCCAGCGGTGGCACTAAGCAAGTAACTAAAAATAGCACCTCCCAATAAACCCAGAGTTAAAACACCTGAATAGTTCACTTTCGCGTACTTATACATAAGTAAGTAACCGGGTACGACAAAGGCCGCCATTGTTAAGCCAACAATGTGGGCATTGGAGATGGCGCTCACTAAAAGGTTCAGGAAAATACTCAAGCCATTTCCTTCTAAGGTAAACGCATAATACAGGCCTAAGATACAACCAATGATCACAGGCGATAATAAAGATAGTCCTACACTCTTTGCTATACGATGTTTCATTAAATTTCCTACTTTAACAAAGATAATACGAGAAGTAATAAGCATGGACTAACTAGAGAAAATCCGAAATATCGACAATAGTCGTACTAAAGATGAGAAAGGATTAGACACAAAAAAGCCGCTGAAATATTCAGCGGCTTTAATGATGGTGGAGAGATAGGGATTTGAACCCTAGAGGGGCTACAAACCCCTGCCGGTTTTCAAGACCGGTGCATTCGACCACTCTGCCATCTCTCCGAATGCGAAATAGCTACTCGCTAATGCAAGTAACTTAGTAATAATGGTGGAGAGATAGGGATTTGAACCCTAGAGGGGCTACAAACCCCTGCCGGTTTTCAAGACCGGTGCATTCGACCACTCTGCCATCTCTCCGACGGCGTGCATAATAGATAAGCCAATGCGCTTTGTGAAGCTTTTTTTCAAAAAAAATGCTTAAGTGATTAAAAAACAATTAATTTGCTCAGCATTAGTACAGCAACGTTTAGATTATGCACAACATTGAACTTTTCAATTATTTATCGTGTCTATTGAACTACAAAGGTTTGCCCAAATATATAACTCTTGGTAGTCTTAGTTTTAGTTTAATAATTGGAACTAACGAACTAAATAGTTCATTTAAAGGAGCTCTACAATGGCGTTTAATCACTCGTACAATACCGCTAAACCGGTTATGTCGACCATTGAAACTAACAAAGTACTTAAAAATACTTATTTCTTACTGGCCATGACATTAGCATTCAGTGCAGTGACAGCCGGTATTTCAATGGCGATGAATTTACCTTACTTCATGGGTCTGGTATTCAGCCTTATTGCATTTGGTGTACTTTTTGTAGTCAACAAAAAAGCTGACTCAGCCTCTGGTGTCGCTTGGGTATTCGTATTTACAGGGCTTATGGGCGCAGGCCTTGGTCCTATTTTAAATTACTATGCTGCAATGCCAAACGGCCCATTACTTATTATGCAGGCTCTTGGTTCAACCGCGTTGATTTTCTTTGGTCTATCAGCCTATGCACTGACGACTAAAAAAGACTTCTCATTCATGGGTGGCTTTTTAACAGTTGGTCTAATCGTTGTTATCATTGCCAGTTTAGTAAACCTATTCATCGGTAGCTCTGTTACCTTTATGGTTATCAATGCTGCTGTGGTATTAATTATGTCTGGCTTAATCCTCTTTGACACAAGCCGCATTATTAACGGTGGCGAGACTAACTACATTCGCGCAACTGTTGCCCTTTACTTAAATGTATATAACTTATTTACATCACTTCTACACCTACTTGGCGCAAGTGATGACTAAATAGATATTTATCTGATAAAATAGCCCCTTTCTAGGGGCTTTTTTATTGGATGCGTTTTGGCACAATTTGTACTATCTCTTCATACCGCACCGACTGATCATGATACAACACAGCGCTTAATTAAGTTTGCTGAAGCTTGTATTGCAGGCGGCCACACCATTTCAGCTATTTTCTTATATCAAGCAGGGATTTTCCATGCGAGCAATCATTTAGAGCTTGCCAGCGATGAACTACCTGTAAAGCAACTTTGGCAAGAGTTATCGGCAAAAGAAATTCCTCTATTGTTATGCGTTACAGCAGCCGAAAAACGCGGTTTAGACACACAAGACACGGGTGTTTTTACCGTTGCGGGGCTTGCTGAGTTTGCAATGCTAGCCAGTGAAGCAGATAAATGGGTGCAATTTAAATGAAAAATGTTTTAGTTATAAGTCAACATGCTCCATTTGACGACCAACACATTCGGGAATCGCTCGACATGGCACTTATCTTCGCCGCTATTGATCAGAATATCAGTTGGCTATTGAGTGCGGATGCTGTGCTGGCACTTAAAAAAAACCAACAACCTGAACTGTTAGGTATTAAAAATTATTTTAAAATGATAAAAACGCTTGAATTATATGATGTTGAAAACATATATGTGTGCGAGAAGTCGCTTATGGATTTTAATTTAACTAAGGAAAATCTCATTATTGACGTTAAAGTTGCTAACTTTGAACAGCAGCGTGCTCTAATAGCTCAACAGCATCAAGTGGTGACTCTATGAGTACCTTACATATTTTTTCAAAACCTTTATCGCATTACTGCATTAATACACTTGAGAATTTGATTGATAGCAACCACGCTGTACTTTTGGTTGGTGATGCTTGTTATAACATCAACCAATTTAAACAATTTTCTGCTACCCTGCACTTATTGGAAGAAGATGCCATTGCACGCGCCATCTCACTAAACGAAAGTGATATTCACATTAGCTATGCTGAATTTGTAGGACTCACATTATCAGCTCAAAACACGATTACTTGGTAAATCATGCTTGAATTTAATAACAAACAAATAGAAACGGATAAACAAGGTTATTTGCTTGATACAAATGATTGGAGCGAAGAACTTGCGCCTATTATTGCCGAGCAAGAAAACATTACTTTAAGTGAACAGCACTGGGAAGTGGTGCATTTTGTGCGTGATTTTTATCTGGAATACAACACCAGCCCCGCTATTCGTATGCTGGTAAAAGCAATGGCTCAAAAGCTAGGTGAAGAAAAAGGTAACAGTATGTATTTATACAAACTGTTTCCAAAAGGCCCTGCAAAGCAAGCAACTAAAATTGCAGGTTTACCTAAACCGGCTAGGTGCATTTAATGGTAAATAAACCAAAAAATAAACCGCGTCGCAGCAGTGGCCGAACATACTCGAGACCTACACAAAAACGAGAAGTAAAAAAAGCAATTAGCCCAGAGCAACGCAAAGTGGTGCTGTTTAACAAACCATTTGATGTACTTTGCCAATTTACTGATGACCAAAACCGCAAAACACTTGCCGACTTTATTAATATTAAAGACGTGTATGCAGCAGGACGCCTAGACAGAGACAGCGAAGGACTCTTACTTCTTACTAACTGCGGTAAGTTACAACACACACTTACTGAACCCAATAAAAAAACAGCTAAAACATATTGGGTGCAAGTAGAAGGTGATGTGAGTGATGAGGCACTCTTTGCCCTTAACAAAGGCGTAGAACTTAAAGATGGCATGACCAAGCCCGCCAAGGTCAAACGTATTGACGAGCCGTCAATTTGGCCGCGTACACCACCCGTTCGCGAGCGCAAAAATATTCCAACCAGTTGGTTAGAAATCTCTATCACTGAAGGACGTAATCGCCAAGTTCGCCGGATGACTGCGCATGTTGGCTTCCCCACTTTGCGATTAATTCGTTACAGCATAGGTAAATATACCCTTGATAATTTAGATACGGGCCAGTTTAAAGTAGTGAACAACCCTGATGCATAAACCAAATGTCACTGTTGCGGCTATCGTGACTTACCAAGACAAATTTTTACTTGTTAAAGAACGTGATAAATACACCGGCCAAATTTGTTATAACCAACCTGCTGGTCATTTAGAGGCTAATGAAACCCTAGCTGAAGCTGCTCGTCGTGAACTTATTGAAGAAACGGGCATTAAGGTTAATGCCAGCCACCTTGTTGGCATTTATAATTTACATGCCGCTAATGGCGTTCACTATATGCGTTTTAGCTTTGCTTTTATTTGCCCAGAGCTATTTGTACCCTCCCCCCAAGATGATGACATCATCAGCGCAGATTGGTTTAGCATTGAACAAATTAAAAGCCTACCGCTTAGAAGCCCGCTTGTTTTAAAATGCATAGAAGATCATTTAGCTGGCAACGCCTACCCACTGAGTTTGATTTACCAATAACGGCTGTGATTTTGGCTGGTTTGGGCGTCTAAAAGCATGCTATAATGCCGGCCTTTCCATAGCAGTTAAAAAATGACAGCGAATATTATGAGCGAAAATAGTCACATTAAAGTCATCGTGGGTATGTCCGGCGGTGTGGATTCTTCTGTATCAGCATATTTATTAAAGCAACAAGGCTATCAAGTTGAAGGCCTGTTCATGAAAAACTGGGAAGAAGACGATAATGATGAATATTGCGCTGCGGCTGAAGACCTTAAAGACGCACAAGCTGTGTGCGACAAGCTTGATATTGAGCTTCACACTGTAAATTTTGCAGCCGAATACTGGGATAATGTATTTGAGTACTTTTTAGCAGAGTATAAAGCAGGCCGTACGCCAAACCCAGACATCATGTGTAATAAAGAAATCAAATTCAAAGCTTTCTTAGAATTTGCAGCAGAGGCTTTGGGTGCTGATTACATTGCCACAGGTCACTATGTACGCCGCGAAAAACGTGACGATAAATATGTCATGTGTCGTGGTCTTGATGACAACAAAGATCAAAGTTATTTCTTATACACGTTAAGCCATGAACATATTGCGCAAACACTGTTCCCTGTTGGCGATATTGCCAAACCTGAAGTTCGCCGCATAGCTGAAGAACAAGATTTAATTACGCACGATAAAAAAGACAGTACCGGTATTTGTTTTATCGGTGAGCGTAAGTTTAAAGACTTCTTACAAAAATTCTTACCAGCACAGCCAGGTAAAATTGAAGATACCGATGGCAATGAAGTGGGTGATCACGAAGGCTTGATGTACCACACCCTTGGTCAACGTAAAGGTCTATTAATTGGCGGCATGAAAGAAGGTTCGGGTGAACCTTGGTACGTGGTTGATAAAGACGTTGATCGTAACGTATTAGTGGTTGGTCAAGGTAAAGACCACCCTCGCCTATACAGCAATGGCTTAAATGCAAATCAACTTCACTGGGTCGACCGCGAAGGCCCTAAAGGCACCACACGCTGTACTGTTAAAACCCGTTATCGCCAAGAAGACATCAACTGTACTTTACTCGTTGGTGAAGATGGTATGGCACGCGTATTATTTGATGAGCCACAAAAAGCAGTTACACCAGGTCAATCAGCCGTATTTTACGCTGACGAGGTCTGTTTAGGTGGTGGTATCATTGATTCGGTGATCAAATAATGACAGAACACCAAGTCATGGCTTTAGCCGCCATGTGCCAAGTTGCCAAACAAGTACAAAAAGTTGCGCAATATGGCCAAGGCAGTGATCACGAATTAGAAAAATTACTAAACTGTATTGTTGAGACATCACCTAATAGCCCTGAAGATGTATATCAGGGTAAACATAATTTACGTGACGGTTACCGTGTTTTAATCGCCCAGCTTTCAGCTGGCTCTGACAAAGACGTTGAAATCGTAAAATATGTGGGTGGCTTAATGCAGTTAGAGCGCGCATTAAGTTCAAAACAAAACAGTTTAAATGAATTAGGTCGTCGCATTGATGATGTTAAGCGTCGCCTCGACCATTTTGCTATCACAGATGATACTGTGGTCGCAGCGCTTGCCGATATTTACTCATCGGTGCTAAGCCCCCTTGGGCATCGTATTCAAGTGTACGGCAAGCCAGAGTTATTAAAGCAGCAACTCACGCAAAACAAAATCCGCGCTTTACTTTTAGCCGGAATTCGTAGTGCCGTGTTATGGCGACAAATGGGCGGTAAACGCCGTCACTTTTTCTTTTCGAAGAGAAAAATTCTCGCTATTGCTAAACAGTATATTTAATTATCGTTCAAACTAAACAATTTAGGAGTCATTATGGAGCTTTCAGCGTTAACCGCTATCTCTCCGGTAGATGGTCGCTACGGCAGCAAGACCACGGAACTACGCAGCATTTTCAGCGAATTTGGTTTAATCAAATACCGTGTAACTGTTGAAGTTCGTTGGTTACAAGCTTTATCTGCAGCTAGCGCAATCAAAGAAGTACCGGCATTTAGCGACGAGGCTAATGCTTTACTTAATGCCATTGTTGATAACTTTAGTGAAGCTGATGCAGCACGCGTTAAAGAGATCGAGCGCACAACGAACCATGACGTAAAAGCGATTGAATACCTACTTAAAGAAAAAGTAGCAGACAACGCAGAGCTTAACGCAGTAAACGAATTCATTCACTTTGCATGTACTTCAGAAGATATCAATAACCTGTCTCACGGTTTAATGCTGACAGAAGCGCGTGACAAAGTATTACTTCCATACTGTGACCAACTTCTAAATGCACTAAAAGAAAAAGCGGTTGAATACAAGTCAGTTGCAATGATGACTCGCACACATGGTCAGCCAGCTACTCCTTCTACAATGGGTAAAGAGTTTGCAAACGTCTACATGCGCTTAAAGCGTCAACGTGACCAAATTGCTAATGTAGAAATGTTAGGTAAAATCAACGGTGCTGTAGGTAACTACAACGCTCACCTTAGCGCGTACCCAGATTACGATTGGCACAGCCACGCTGAGCAATTCGTAACAAGCCTAGGTTTAACATTTAACCCGTTCACAACACAAATCGAGCCACACGATTACATTGCAGAGTTATTCGATGCAGTTGCACGTTTTAATACTGTATTACTTGATTTTGACCGTGACGTTTGGGGCTATATTGCACTTAACCACTTCAAACAAAAAACAATCGCAGGTGAGATTGGTTCATCAACCATGCCTCACAAAGTAAACCCGATTGATTTTGAAAACTCTGAAGGTAACTTAGGTATTGCTAACGCTATCTTTACTCATCTTGCGCAAAAACTACCGGTATCTCGCTGGCAGCGTGACTTAACTGACTCAACAGTGTTACGTAACCTAGGTGTGGGTATGGGCTACACACTTATCGCTTACCAAGCGACATTAAAAGGTGTGAGCAAGCTTGAAGTAAACGAAGCGCGTTTACTAGAAGAGCTAGATCAAAACTGGGAATTACTCGCAGAGCCTATCCAAACGGTAATGCGTAAATATGGTATCGAAAAGCCATATGAAAAACTTAAAGATCTTACTCGTGGTAAACGCGTAAACCAAGAAATCATGGCTGATTTCATCGATGGTCTTGAGTTACCTGAAGAAGCAAAAGTAGAAATGAAAAAATTAACACCGGCTAATTACATTGGTCGTGCTGTTGAGTTCATCGACAACTTAGCTTAAATTCAAATTAAGAGTTAAAAAAGCGAAAGGCCTTCCTTTCGCTTTTTTTATATCAATTCGCTTAGGTCATGTTATGTATCAATTAACCATCAATTCATTAACCCAAGAGCAATTTTTAGCTGAGTATTGGCAAAAAAAACCATTACTTATTAAGCAAGGCTTCAAAGATTTTGCTGATCCTATAGAGCCCGAAGAATTGGCCGGTCTAGCCATGGAAGAAAGCATTGAATCACGTATTGTGACCAATCACTCAGATGATTGGCAAGCATATCATGGCCCATTCGAAGACTTTAGCTTGCTAACTGAAAAGCACTCAACATTACTCGTGCAAGCAGTTGACCACTGGCATAACGATGCTGCGCAGCTACTGGAACCATTTCGCTTTATTCCAAATTGGCGTATCGATGACTTGATGATCAGCTACTCAACCCCAGGTGGTGGTGTAGGCCCACATTTAGATCAATACGATGTGTTTATTATACAGGGTGAAGGTAAACGCCACTGGCGAGTTGGTATGCCTGATGCGAATTTAAAACAATTTGCGCAAAATAAAAGTCTGTTGCAAGTTGAGCAATTTCCTGCGGTTATCGATTGCGTGTTAGAGCCCGGTGATATTCTGTATATCCCGCCGGGTTGCCCACATGAAGGCTATGCAGTTGATAATGCACTTAATTACTCTGTTGGTTTTAGAGCACCTAATCAGCGTGATTTATTATCACAATTTGCTGATCACTTGATTGACACTGAACTTGGCAATCAACGATACGGTGATGCAGAGCTTAAATTACGCTCATCAAAAGGTGAACTTGACCAAACTGAAGCTGAAAAAGTAAAGCAATTAATGATTGCTGCGATTAATGATGACGCAGTATTTAAGACCTGGCTTGGCAACAGTATGAGCCAGCCAAAGCATGAAATGGATTTAGCACCATTAGAGGAGCCTTATACATTAGATGATGTACTTACGCTTCTAAGTGATGACGACGTTATTTTTGAGCGTTTAGGCGGCACTCGTGCAATTTACCAAATAATTGATGAACAAGTTCTATTAAGCATCAATGGTGTTAACTATATGCATGATATAGAAGAACTTGAACTTATCAAAAAGCTTACCGATCACACTTGCCTGACAGCTACTGACATAAATAGTTCAAAAAATAATCACATTTTCTTGAAAACCTTTACTACACTTTTAAATGAGGGTATTTGGTTTTGTTAGGAGCGTGTGTTTATGGGCTATCATATCGATGAAGTTGAATGGAGTATCGACAAGGAACTCTTACAACAAATCAGGGAACGTGTGTTTGTATATGAATTACACATTCCGAAACACATAGAGTTTGATCATCTTGATCAAACAGCACACCACGTATTGGTTACAAAAGATGGTAAATGCCCTGTTGCTACAGGGCGTTTATGTAACGATGGTCTCATAGGCCGTATTGCTGTCTTGCCTGAGCATCGTAATCGTTCTGTCTATAAATCACTATTAACTTACTTAGTTAAAATGGCTGAAAAACAAGGGTGCGACTGTGTCAGTATCAATTGCATTTTGAACGAAGTAGACAGGTTTAAACAAAATGGTTTTGCTGCAGATGGCTTAGTGTTCATGGAAGCTGGTATTCCAAGACAGCGAATGCTTTGCCCTATCAAACAATTTGATACGCGGCCATTCACCTTGGTGCATTAACGATACAAAATAAAAAGCTGAATAATTATATTCAGCTTTTTACAGTAAACTCAGTTTATGCTGGCTCATTTTGCCACATATCATCTTTTTCAAATAATTCATACAAACCGTGTGCACGATTTATCAACAGGTTTGCAAAATCAACTTTTGTTTTATCAACTGCGCCTGATTGCATAAGTTGGTCTGCTTTAAGCTGCCATTGCATCGAAAAAAAGCGTAAAGCTTCACGTGCATCTTTCGCTGCGCTCGCTTCGGCGTGATCCGTTGGTAAACGACCCGTCACCACCCAGTAGCTTTTACCATTTTGAGCTTTGAATTTCCAAACAGCAACTAGTGGCGCAATAAAGCGGCTTTCTTTTTCAATGACTGTTTGCGGGATCACACCTTTTTCAGCTAAATGCTTTTGCGCGTTCTGGAAACATTCTCGTTGCCACATAATACTTTGCTTGTGTGCTTGTGCTTGCTCTTCTTCTGTCAGTGGCTTAGCTTGTTTTTGTTCCATATTGGTTACTCTTTTACTACATTTAGGACACTTTAAGGCTTAATATACTGGGGTGCAAGTGTTTGCGAGCATTTAAGCTTGATTCACACTTTTAGTTACCTAACACCTTTGCAGGGTCAATTCTCGTTGCCTGCCATGCTGGATAAAGTGTTGCTAGTATAGCCAAAATAAAAGTAACAAAAACTGTAACAACA
The DNA here is from genome assembly GCF_001550155.1 of Pseudoalteromonas arabiensis. Taxonomy (GTDB): domain Bacteria; phylum Pseudomonadota; class Gammaproteobacteria; order Enterobacterales; family Alteromonadaceae; genus Pseudoalteromonas; species Pseudoalteromonas arabiensis. Next base: position 160,433 of record NZ_LRUF01000021.1, on the reverse strand, counting down.
ATATCTTGCCAAACTAACTTACTCGGTAGAAACTCAACAAAATAAACACCTTGTAACGGGTTATCATCTGCTAGGTTGCTTAACCAAGTAAACAGCTCACTTATATTAAGGGCCACCATAACACCAATAACAGTACCTAACAGCACTCCAATTAAGGCTTGAGTAAAGCCTTGCATAACAAAAGTGGCCAAAATTGTACTATCTTGTGCCCCCATGGTTTTCAAGATAGCAATGTTTGCCTGTTTCTCGCGTACTTCCATCACCAAAGATGAAACAATATTAAAGCTGGCAACAGCAATAATTAGAAACACCACGATATAAACAATCGTGCGGACCATTTGAATATCCTGATACAAACTGCCTTGGGTTCTAAACCAACTAGACACATACACATAGTCGGGGATAACTTGCCCGACCCGCATCGCCGTTTGATGTGCTGCAAAAACATCATCCACTTTTAACCTGAGCCCCGTTACTTGGTTTTTAGTAAAACCCAGCACAGCTTGTGCTTTATCTAATCTTATATAAGCAGCTGTTTCATCAATAGGCCCGTCCATGTTAACAATACCCACGAGCTTTAAACTCACCCGCTTTGGTGAGAGTAACTTACTCGTTTGTTGATTTATTTGTGGGATCAATAACGTGACGGGGTCGCCAATTTCTAGACCAAGCTTATTGACGATTTGTTGACCTAAGATGACATCTTCTTGCTGTAGTTGGCTTACTAAACGGCCATGAGTAAACTGATTAAGCGCAGAAACTTGGTTCTCTAAATCGGCTTCAACGCCGCGTACCTCAACCGCTTTCAGTTCATTTTTAAACTGTGCCATACCACTTACACTAATAAAAGGCGCTGCGCCAGCAACGCCATTTTGTTCATGTAGTAATTTGACCTTATTTTGCCAATCATTGATCGGTTTATTAGGAGCAACATATTCAACTTGTGGCACAACAGACAACAATCTGTGCACTAATTGCTGCTCAAAGCCATTAATAACCGATAGCGCAACAATAAGCACAGCAACACCTAATAGAATACCTATAGTCGAAGCCTTTGCTATGAAACTTACAAAACCATTTTGGCCATCCTTTCGACCACTGTGTGCGCGAAAACGTTTTGAAATAAAGGCACTAAGCAACATAATGAGACTCTTTAATTGCAAGCTTACCATCATCTAAATAAGCAATTTTTCCGAGTTTATCTGCAAGCTCTAAATCATGAGTTACCACGACAAAGCTTGTTTTGAGACTGCTATTTAACTCTTTAATTAAGTCGTAAATCTTAATTGCATTTTGTTTGTCTAAGTTACCCGTTGGTTCATCAGCAAGTACCAAAGCAGGCTCAGTAACTAAGGCTCTTGCAATGGCAACACGTTGACGCTCACCGCCTGATAACGCTGAAGGTTTATGTTCACTGCGGTGAGAAAGGCCTACTTTATCAAGCATAATTAATGCTTTTTTGTTCGCTTCAACTGCACTTAAGCCTTTTATAAGCAATGGCATAGCAACATTTTCAATCGCAGTGAATTCCATTAGCAAATGATGGAATTGGTAAATAAAGCCAAGATTTTCGTTGCGAAAGTTAGCTTGTTGTTTACGGTTTAGCTTTCCAACTTGCTTTCCTTTAATTTCGACTGTGCCGTTTGTTGCATTATCGAGGGTTCCTAAAATGTGCAATAAAGTACTTTTACCAGAGCCAGAGCTGCCAACAATGGCCAACATTTCACCCTGTTTAAGCGCCAGCTCAACCCCTTTTAATACCTCGACTTGGTTATCGCCATCTTGATAAACTTTGTTCAGCTGCTGACAATTGATGACTAAATCACTCATAACGTAATACCTCTGCTGGATTCACTTTTGCAGCTTTTCGGGCAGGATACAAAGTGGCTAAAAAGCTCATCGCAATACTCCCTGCGGCAATTAGGCTCAAACTCATAACATCAAATTTAACGGGTAAGCTTACACCGGCTAATAAATTGATGCCTAACATATTCAATAACTCATTGATATTGCTACTTAACAACACCCCAAGTAAAGCACCGATACTGGTACCGATAAAACCGTTATACAAGCCTTGTATCATAAATACATGTTGTACTTGCTTGGGCGTTAAACCGAGTGTTTGTAAAATTGCGACTTCACTTTGCTTTTCGCTCACCATCATGGTCAACGCTGAGACAATATTAAATACGGCAACTAAAACAATCAGTCCCAATAGCATTGACATGATTCTTTTTTCCATTGCAACAGCGGCAAAAAGGGTTCCTTGCGTGTCTCGCCAATCTGAATACTTAAACCCAGCTAACATCTGACCGTGTGATTGTAAAACATCCTCAACAGCAAAAGGCTCATACAAGGATACACTTAAATTAGGTGCTGCTGATGATGCTATTTTTAAAACTCGTTGTAATGAGTAACCACTGGTGAAGGCTAAAGAGGTATCTATTTCAGATTGCGTTTCGTATAAAGCTGCGACCGTAAATAAGCGTTGACTTGGCACCCTGCCCAAGGGGGTATACGCGCTTGCATTTGGCATAATAACTCGTACTTTATCACCAATGGAGATACCCAGCTTGCGACTTAAATAACGACTTATAGCAATATGGTACTGTTTATCCATCACCAATGACCAATCACCCACGACAATTTTATCTTTAATCTGATAAAGTGAGTTTCCATCATCATAAAGCCCTTGTAACAACACACCATGTAAGTCTTTATTTGTTTGTAAAATGGCTTCACCATGACGGTATAGGTTGACTTGTTTTACATCTTGAGAGTTTGTTAGCTGAGTTTTAAGGGTCGCCATTGCCTCTTTTGAATGCGAATCCCCTTCGACTTCAATATGAGGAATTAGCCCTAGCATATTGGTTTTTAGATTATTCTCGAAACCATTCATTACCGAGCTAACGGTAAAAAGAGCCATCAGGCCAATAGCGATGCCTGCAATAGAAAAAAATGAAATAAATGAGATAAAGGCATTACCCTTTGAAGAGCGACTATATCTCAGCCCTATAAAAAGGCTAACAGGTTGAAACATAATAATTTATGGGTAATCCATGGGCTAAATATGCGCTCATGTTAGCATATATTTAGCCATGATGGGATGCGAGAAATTGTAAAAAATAATTATAAATCCGATACTTGAACACTCTCAACAAGATGATCAAGTAATGCTTTTACATTCGTTGCAATAAACTGTCTTGGTGGATACACCCCCCATACACCTTCAGGTGCAGGCGCAACATTCGATAACACAGCAACGAGGTTCCCCGTATTTAAGTGCTCATTTACATAATAGTCTGGCAGTTGCACAATACCTAACCCTTTAATTGCAGCATCGACCAATGCCCAACCACTGTTACATTGTAAGCGCCCTGCTACTTTTATGTGTTTATCTTGGTTTTGTTCTTTTACCCGCCAATAGCTGTTATTACCAATTAAACAATGATGATGATGTAACTCACTCACACTGTGTGGTTGCCCATAGTTGTTTATATATTCAGGGCTACAGCAAATAACTAGCCTGCGCTGATTAATGCGCCTTGCTTTTAGTGATGAATCTTTTAAATGACCAAGCCGAATAGCGAGATCATACCCCTCTTCGAGTAGATTCACTTGCTCATTACTTAAATGGCTGATCACTTCAATATCAGGGTGCTTTTGCATAAACGAATGCACCGCAGGCATAATATAGCTTTCTCCATACATTACAGGAGCAGTGAGCTTTATAGTGCCTTTAGGTGTCAATTGCTGCTCAGCAAGCAGTGCCGTTGCATCATCCATTGCATGCTGAAGCTGTTTTGTTTGGTGAGCAAATATTTCACCTTCTTTGGTTAACACAACTTTGCGGGTCGTTCTCGTCAACAGCTGTGTATTTAAACGCTCCTCTAATTGACTTACATACCGACTCACGTGTGCTACCGACATACCGAGCATTTTACTTGCCCTAGTAAAACTACCCGTTTCTGCTACCGCTAAAAACTCATCGATTCCATGCCAACGATTCATTATTACCATATTGTAAAAGTGTTTTAATAAAACTGAGATTATCATTCATTGTGAAATAAATAAAATAGACTAGGTTTATTACTTACTTCCAACAACTATAAGGGAACGTTATGACTGATTTTATTAAATCAAAAGCGGCTATCGCTTGGGGTCCAAATCAACCACTATCAATCGAAGAAGTGGATGTAATGATGCCAAAAAAAGGCGAAGTGCTTGTAAAAATTGTTGCTACTGGTGTTTGCCACACAGATGCATTTACTTTATCTGGTGAAGACCCTGAAGGTATTTTCCCAGCAATCCTTGGCCATGAAGGTGGCGGTATTGTTGAAGCTGTGGGTGAAGGTGTGACACATGTAGAAGTAGGCGATCACGTAATTCCTCTTTACACTGCCGAGTGTGGTGAATGTAAGATGTGTAAATCAGGTAAAACCAACCTATGCTCTGCAGTGCGTGAAACACAAGGTAAAGGTTTAATGCCAGACGGCACCACTCGTTTCTATAAAGATGGTCAACCGATTTATCATTATATGGGTTGCTCTACCTTCTCTGAGTACACAGTATTACCTGAGATTTCACTTGCTAAAGTAAGCAAAGAAGCGCCACTTGAAGAGATTTGTTTACTTGGCTGTGGTGTTACCACAGGCATGGGTGCTGTAACGAAAACAGCTAAAGTACAAAAAGGCGACACTGTGGCTATTTTTGGCCTAGGTGGTATTGGTTTATCAGCGATTATTGGTGCGAAAATGGCAGGCGCAAGCCGTATTATTGGTATCGATATCAATACTAGCAAATTTGATTTGGCAACAAAACTGGGGGCAACAGACCTAGTAAACCCGAAAGATTTCGACAAACCAATTCAAGAAGTCATTGTTGAAATGACTGACGGTGGTGTTGATTTCTCATTTGAGTGTATTGGTAACGTTGATGTTATGCGTTCTGCACTTGAATGTTGTCACAAAGGCTGGGGCGAATCAGTCATCATTGGTGTAGCTGGTGCTGGCCAAGAAATCTCAACGCGTCCATTCCAACTTGTAACAGGCCGTGTATGGCGTGGTAGTGCATTTGGGGGCGTTAAAGGCCGTTCTGAGTTACCTGAAATTGTTGAGCGTTATATGAATGGTGAGTTTGCGTTAAACGACTTCATCACTCACACCATGAAACTTGAAGATATCAATGAAGCCTTTGACTTAATGCACGAAGGTAAGAGCATCCGCTCAGTCATTCATTATTAATCTATAAACCTGACGCTTGGTTAACCTCAAGCGTCTTCGTTTCAAGGATGTGGTTATGCTAGAAAACATAAGCTCAACAAAAGTCAGCGGTGGCTGGCATAAACAATACACACACCAAGCAAGCAGTACCCATTGTGCTATGCGTTTTGCAATATTTTTACCGCCTGGTGCCAGTGAAACTAACAAAGTACCCGTCATGTATTGGTTATCAGGTTTAACCTGTACTGATGAAAACTTTATGCAAAAAGCAGGTGCCTTCAAAAAAGCGGCTGAGCTAGGTATTGCAATCGTTGCACCAGATACGAGCCCTCGTGGTGATAATGTGCCTGATGATGAAAACTACGACTTTGGCCAAGGCGCAGGTTTTTATGTGAACGCTACAGAGGCCCCTTATAACGTGCATTACAATATGTACGATTATGTTGTTTCTGAGTTACCAGCACTTATTGAGGCGCACTTCCCCGTCAGTGATAAAAAAGCCATTGCAGGTCACTCAATGGGTGGTCACGGCGCATTGATGATTGCCCTTAGAAACCCTGAGCAATATGTGAGTGCCAGTGCCTTTAGCCCAATCGTAAACCCTGTTAACTGCCCATGGGGTGAAAAGGCGTTTACTAACTATTTAGGTAGTAACAAAAGCAGTTGGCTTAAATACGATACCTGTGAACTAATGAAGCAGGCAGAAGCTGATAATTACCTTCCAATACGCGTTGATCAAGGCGAAGCTGATAACTTTTTAACAGAGCAGCTTAAAACAGAAAACTTATTTGCAGTAGTGAATGAAAGAGATTACCCCGCTGAGATAAATATGCACGCAGGCTATGATCACAGTTACTTTTTTATTAGTAGCTTTATCGATGAGCACTTAGTGTTCCATAAGCAATATCTTTAATTGCTCTTTGGTGAGTGTGGGGATTCAATTTCCTCACACTCTTTAATAGTCCTTGTTATTTGTCTGCATTTTAGCTTAGGCTTTTTCTCTGCAGTATCAATAATAAAATTTATAATTGATTTATCTATTTGCTCGCCAAGTTCTCCAAAAGATTTTGCCTCTGAATCTTTAACAAACACACCTGAACCGGCCGTATTTTTAGTACCGTTTGAGCGAGAATTATTAGCTTGACCATCCAATATTACCCCTGCAAGGGTGCAACCTGTGAGTTGAAAAATTAACACAATCAGAACTATGTATGTTATTCGACTAACCATTATTACGGCTCTCCCTTTCAATAGATTGGACTTTAGGTGTTACCGTTAGCTCCACGTACTCTTCCACAACTCGACTTATTTTGCGACATTCAAGTTTAACTTTTTTATCTTTACTTCCTTTTTCAAGTGCCCCTATAATCGCCTTATCTATTTCATAGCCTAACATAGTCATTGTTAAACCATAGTTCACGCGATGATTTGACCTAACCTCGGAATAAGCACTTGCCGATTGTGCTTGATTATTTCTACCTGCAACACCATCCGCAACAAAGCCGATCGCTGTACAGCCGCTAAGCACTACGATGGCTAAAATTAATGTAATAAGTTTAGACATCCTTTTCTTCTCACTCATAATGATGCTTTAAGTATATTGCTCTGCTTATATTTTACTGTAAAAAAATGTTCAAATTATGCACACAAGTCACGAACAAACTCTTTTAAAAACCCTGCTAATTGCAAAATAAATACAGCTAAAAATGGCAAAGCCCCTAAAATCGCTATACTTCGATTTAAAGGCTCATCTTGTTGTAAAAGCAATGCAAAACTGCACATAAATAACGCCAAACACCATGCATATAGTGTGCTCTCATTTTTAAACTGATTTTGAACAAGCTGCCTAATCACTAAAATAGCGGAGTCCGCCGAGGTCGCAACAAACACCAAAAGCAATAACAAGCTACTCCATATCAAAACGCCTCCTTGCCAGCCTAACTGATTAAAAAATACAAACAGCCCTTGAGTGTAGTCATACTTAATCGCTGATAAAATGCCGGCTTGGTTTAGTTTGTCCCACTCAATTGCAGCACCAGAGAATACAGAAAACCATATAATCGTGACACATGTAGGAATACCGACAACCGCCAAAATAAATTGCCATACCTTTCTACCTTGACTAATGTTGGCTAGAAATACGCCTACAAATGGCCCCCAAGCTAACCACCAAAAATAATAGTTATATGTCCAGTGCGTTGCCCAAGTGGATGTGTTTAATTGACTATCAAACTGCCATGTTCCTGTAGCTAGTAATTGTAAATAATAACCAGTTCCATCTAGTGCAATCTTCACAATAGGTGCGACAGGCACGATAAATAACAGCCAAATCAATAATGAAAATGCTAAAAGGACATTAAAGATACTTAACGATTGCACCCCTCTTCTGAGGCCTAGCCTCGCTGATAAAGTATAAATAACAAATAATACACTTACGATTACTGTGCCTATCAATAAAGGTGATGTAATACCCAGTTCAACCTCAACGCCCTTACTAATAAGTAACGTTGAGTTTGCTATTGTTCCAACAACGCCGAAGAACACAGCAAAAACAGCAATTAGTTTAATCGCAAAAGCCATTGCTCGTTTTTTATGCAGGCTAAGTTTATTTCCGAACGCACTCATAACAGGTGCACATATATCTCCAGAGTTACCACTGTATTGCGTCAACCCACCTAGCACTAAGCCAAAAACGGCATACAAGGCCCAAGCATGAGCTCCCCAATTAACAAGGGTTAATGCAAGGCTACTTGCTAACCTGTCAGGGTATAGACTTTGCTTTAAAGGAGGGTTCATAAAATGCATTGCAGGCTCTGCAACTCCCCAAAAGATCAGCCCTGACCCCATTCCGGCTGCGAATAACATGGCAAACCAGCCAAAGTTGGAATATTCAATTTTTGCATGCTCACCGCCTATTTTTCGGCCCCCCAAGGGGCTAAATGAAAGAATGATAACGGCAAATAATAAGAAGTTCACGAACAGGAAAAAGCCACTTCCTAGAACGCAGAGGACGTCTTGAACCATAGGCTGTATATGTAACGTCATCAGCTCAGGCTGTGCCGCAGCAATGAGTGCGATAAAAATACAAATAGTCAGTGCTGTTTTTTCTAGCATGGTGATTGAATGTTTCAAATTATAGCCTACATATTAAACACTTTTAAAAGTGCATGACGGTGTACAAATAAACTCAGTCTGAAAATTTGACACGTTACTGGGTAAAATTCGCAAAATTATAGCAATTAAGATCCGCTAAAACTCGGCTAGATGTCCTAATTACCTTATTTTTCTATAAATATTGACTAGGTATTAAACTTGCTATGTAAACAGAGTGTATATTTAAGGAATTGATAAATGGACTTTAATTTAGACTGGCAAGAAGTCATTGATAATTTAATTCACCTAGGTATTGCCTATTTACTTGCCTTACCTATGGCCTTTGATCGAGAAAAGACCAGTAACGGAGCTGGCTTAAGAACTTTTCCACTGGTTGCAGTGGCATCCTGTGGCTATGCATTAGTTGGCATGTCAGTTTTAACAAGCTCAGAGGCTGAATCAAAAGTACTTGAAGGAATTATCACCGGTATAGGCTTTATTGGTGGTGGCGCAATTCTAAAGAATAAAAATTCAACCTATGGTACGGCTACTGCAGCCAGTATTTGGAACATGGGTTTAATTGGCATTGCCGTTGCGTTTAGCCGCTATGAAATAGCTTTTTTAATGGCGTTGATCAATTTTGTAACCTTACGATATGTTAAACGCTTTAAATAAGAAAAAAGGCGCTATAGAAGCGCCTTGCTGTCAAGAATGTGCTTAAACATGTCTTGATCTTAAAACATATCCTGATACGGGTTCGATTTTGATAACGCAATTGATTTATCAAAACCTGGGATTGTCATTGAGTCAGCACTCATTACAATCTCGTTTTCATCAATCAAACCATCACCAAAACGGTAAATTAGCTCATAATGACCTAAATCAGCTTGTTGTTGATAGTCAGCTTGTGCTTGTGCAACCTGAGTATGACGGTCTTGATATTGTGCCATGGCCGCATCACCATGACGCTTTGCTAACATTTTTAATGTAACCGCAGGTGAAAGCACTGTCGCTGTCGCATTATTACCACCAAACCCTTTTGAGTTAATAAAGGCGACATCCATTGCACCACACTGGTAATGCTCAGTGCGGATATCTAAATGATCGCTATACACATCATCAGCGACTTTATCAATTGTCGTGATACCTGGCATAATATTGTGACTAAACACGCCCAATGCCATAGCCAACTGGTCACCACTAGCAGGAGCAATCGTATGGCCAACATAGGCTTTAGGCGCAGCAACCTTCCAGTTATCTATTGCGAAAGTCTCTGCGACCTTATGATAGATAAGTGATTCTGTAACTCGGTTTTGTGGCGTACTTGAGCCATGCGCCAAAATAAAGCTACGTTTTTGCACCGCTTCTTGGCCAACAATACTACTAGCCAGCGCGACGGATTTAGCCATCGTAATATAATTACCAGGACCTGGTGCGGTGATTGATTTTTTAATACCATCTGCATTAACAAATACATCAGCAACGGAACCTTGAATGTCTGCACCGAGTTCTAAAGCAAGGGCATCATCCATCAAAATAACAACCTGTGCTCCCTCACCAATTGTGAAGCCACAGTTCTCGCCAAATGGACGGCTTGTACGGCGGTGATCAACCACCTCTGTGTTATCTAAACGCTTGAGTCCTTCTTCATTAGCAAGCGCACTCATATTGCCAAAACCTTCAACAATTTCAGGTGTAATTGCACACTCAACCGATGCCACAATCGCGACACGAGTACGACCCGCTTGAATATCATTTACCGCAGCACGTAGGTTATATAAAAATGTCGCACACGCACCTGATGTGGTAAACGTTGTACCGACATTACCCGTCACATACGCGTTAATGAAGTCAGTCGACATAGTATTTAAGCCAAGTGCTAATTGCTTAGTACTTACACGGTCGCCCTGCTGACGTGAGCGGATTAAACCACCTAACCCTTCGTCATCTACTTGTCCAACAACAGAGGCTGAATAAGTGCCAATTTGATCAGGTTCAACGCTATTCATAACATGCCGCCAATCAAGCCCTGTTGAGCGAATTGCATCTGTTGCGGCAAAAATAGTTGCTTGAAGGCCTCTAGGTTGATAACGACTGTTGTACATATTTGCAGGTTCAAAACCTGTTGGTAACTGGCCAGCTGCTTTAATAGGATTATCACGTGTGCTGTCATGTTTGACTGCAATATCAGCACTAATTGTTACTTTTACTTTTTTATCGCTGAGATCTTCTACCTGCCAACTTGCAGGCACTGGCGTTGGTAAATCACGACGACGAGTTTCAAACACAATTTGCTGCTCATCTGATGCGGTTAGCGTCATTTTTTGTTGCCAAGGTGTGGCGTCAACGTCAAAATGATTTTTTTCAATTTTACGAATAAGCGTACCAGCTAAAACCTGCTCACCGAATCGAGCTTCAATATCAGCTTCATTAACAGTGTTTCCATCTACATCTTTTAAAACACCGTCAGTCAGCGTGACTAAATTCATGAGTGTCGCTAAACCTAAAAATGTTTCTTGGCGGGCTTTAGCGTCCAAGCTGTCTAACACGATACGACGATAACCTTGATGAAAAGAAGTGCGGCCAGCGGCATTAATACCACCCATACCAACAATAACGGGTAATGCTGTCATAATTAACCTTGAGAAAACGTGTTACGAGAATTAAGTCAAGTTTAAATGGATTAACCCGCACAGTTTATGCTTAAATAGCCAAATAACCTGCATAATGAGCCAAAATCAACTGGTCGGAGCAATTTGAGTGACGAGTCTTCAACAAGCAAAAGCGATAGAAATTAGTATATTGGTTTATCCTCACTTGCTAATAACCAGTTTAACTCTGCCTATCGAAATGCTCAGAGCGGGCGAAGCTTTTGCTAAAAGCCATTCGCAATCAGAAGAATTCAGGCCGTTAAACATTAACTTGGTAGCAAGTAACTTAAATGCCATCCCCAATCGTACAGGCCTTGCTATTGTGCCTGACTGCGAAGCTGTCACAGCCCCCACCAGTGACTTGATTATTGTGCCTGGTATTTGGCGTAACCCGCGTCCAGTAGTGAGCAAACAACAGAAATTAATACACTGGCTTAGTGATTCTTGGCAGCAAGGAAGCCATATTGTTGGTGTGGGGACCGGCAACTGCTTAGTTGCTGAGGCTGGGTTATTGGACGGTCATCCTGCGACGACTCATTGGCATTATGCAGAACAATTTAAGCGGGATTACCCAAATGTGCAGCTTAAACCTGACTTTTTCATCACACAATCTGAGCGCATGTATACAGTTGCTAGTTTAAATGCCCTTGCAGACGTGATAGTTCATATTATCAGCCAATATTATGGCCGAGAAGCGGCACAACATGTTGAGCGCAACTTTTCCCATGAAATTCGTAAGCCCTATGAAGATCAACGTTATCTAGAAGGCGCAGTTGATAAACACCCTGATGAACTTATCGCGCAGATCCAGTTTTGGTTAAAAAACAATTTAACCTCTGAGCTAACTCTGCATGAAGTTGCGGCACAATTTAGCTTAAGTTATCGCACCTTCACTCGGCGATTTCGCCAAGCCACCAGCCAAACGCCCGTTGAGTATTGGCAGCAGCTACGCGTACAAGCAGCTAAAGAATTACTTGCTTCATCAAACTTATCGATTCAAGAAGTGGCACTGGAAGTTGGCTATAATGACCAAGGTCATTTAACCCGAGTTTTTAAAAAAGTGTTATCACAAACGCCCAGTGAGTACCGTACTGTGGTGAGACGAAAACTCTTTGGCTAAAGTGCCTGTGTTAATTAATTGAAAAACTAACACCAATACTGCCTTTTTAAGTTGCTGATTTAGAAATTATTACTAAGCTTTTAAATAGTTGTATCTCACTATTTTGAGCCAATAAATGTATCAACCTGATTATGATGAGTTAGTGCAGAGTTGGAATAAAACGCTTGAAGTTTTAGCCCTGTTTGCCAATGTTCCTGTTGCGTTAGTAATGAAAGTCGAAAACAACATTATTAGCGTATTTTCGAAAAATGACTATCAAGAAAATCCCTATAAGATTGGTGACAGCGAAGAATTAGAAGATTCAGGCCTTTATTGCGAACATGTTATAAAGACCCAAACACTGCTTAATATTCCAAATGCACTGATTGATGATGACTGGAAGGAAAATCCTGACATAAAACTTAATATGATTTCGTATTTAGGCTTGCCAATTAGTGCTGGAGATACGACTCCATTTGGCACTATTTGTATTCTCGATAGCAAACCGCACGAATATAACGAGCCTGTGATCAAGCTTCTTGAAACAATAAAGCAAAGTTTTGAAACACAGCTCAAGTTGCTGTATCAGCAAAAACAAGCGTTTGCACAACAGCAATTTGCAGAACTTGCTACCTTAATTAGAGGGATTGCTCATGAAGTTAATACCCCACTTGGTAATTGCATCACTGCAGTAGACGTAACAGAGCTGGCTGTAAAAGAGACTCAAACCAAACTGCTGCATAAAAGATTAAGTGAACTCGCATTACAAAACACATTAAGCACAATAATAAACACCAGTGAATTGTTAAATCGAAACTTATCAACGTGTGCGTACAAAATCCGCATTTTGCAGGACTTGCTTTACCCTAATCCACAATCAAACAAAGCGATTATGTCCTTAGCTGAACTCGCTGAATCACTCACTGAGCATTTAGAAGAAAAAATAAAGCATCAGAATATTAAACTTACAGTGAAATATCAGGATCCACATAGCGAATGTGAAGTAGCGACTGATTTACTTAAACAAATACTGTTTATATTGCTGCAAAACTCCATTGAACATGCATTTAGCACAATCGATAACCCAGCAATTGAGATTGATATTTTTGATTTTGATGAAGTATTAAAAATTCACTATATAGATAACGGCATCGGCATTAACAGCAGCGAAAAACACTCCATTTTTACCCCGTTTTATAAAGGCAAAAATAATCAATCGGGTATGGGACTTGGTCTGAGCATCGCGAAAAAAATAGTGAGCCAACAATTGCAAGGTGATATTTGTGTACAAGAAAGTGATGTAGGTGCACATTTTGTAATTAGCTTGCCAAAATAACTTAATTAGATGCAATCTCTTTGCTAAATAAAGTTTTACTAATGTGCGGGTTACCCTTCTGTTCATAACCCGCAATGATATAGCCGTTTTTTATCAGCATACTTAGCATTGCAGGAAAACGGTTCATTAATTTCACATTAATAGCATCATAATCATGTTCTTTACCTCACGCTTCTTGCGCTTTCAATAATGCCTGTGCAATCCCCTTCCCTAGCAATTTTGGCACCACTGCACCAAGCCAGCTATAGAAATTTTATTCTCTAATCTGTAACCAAGCTTATAGGCCACAGGCTTATTATTTGTAGGCACCTAACTAAGGTGTTCACAATTAACTAACTGTGCTTGTAATTTATCGAAGCTATTCCGGCTATCAAACTCAGGAATTTGGTAATCAACCAGCAATAAACCTTGTAAACTTTATTGCGTAACAAGGTGCCATTAATTTTATTTCCCATTTAGTGTTGTTTTATGGCTAACTTTTGATCATTTTTCTTTACGATAATACAACTTTGAATAGCGTTTTACCTGTGCGTGCACGCCACGCCCTAAGCTTTTAAACTTGGCTTCAAGCACATCAACACCATATAAAATAACAACGACTAACACTGAGAGCTTTATCGCGGCGAGTAAGTTATCAGTGGCAATCACAACGCCAATAGATGCCAGTACCCAAATGGTCGCCGCAGACGTAACACCAACCACTGCGCCATCTTTCGCTAACATAACACCGGCACCTAGAAAGCCAATGCCGGTAATTATTTGCCCAACCACACGGGAATGATCAATCACATCACCATGTAACATAAAAGCCGTTGCTAAAAACAAATAAGTCCCTAATACAATTAATGCGGAGGTTCGAATACCCACCGGCTTACCGCGTAATTGACGCTCCATACCAATAATTGCGCCGCAAAATGCGGCACTACCAATTGCTGACCAAGAATAAGGGGCAATATCAAATAAACTACTCAGTGTCACTGTATTTCCAAATCAAATTAACAATTCAAATTATAAATAAAAGGCCATCGCAGTGCTGAGTCTTGATGAACCAAAGCTGGCCATTTTAGTAAAATCAGCTTTCGCTATCGGTACATGCTGACAATCAATTGCCAATTGCTTTTCATTTTCACAAAACGGGTCGTGCACATATAAACAATGCTCATCAATATGGGTTACACACACCCAATGCGGTGACTTTTTACCATCAAATCGATAGGTGCTGATCAATAACACCACCGCTTTACCCTCAGCAAGCCAATCTTCAATAGATGCCAAGGTTAACTCTTGATACCGCACCGGCAGTTTTGCAGCTATTGCTTCAGCCACGAACTGATTGTGTACTGTATGCAAAATTGCTTTCTTCTTTTCGCTTCTTACGCCATCGATAAACAACGAATCTCGAGTATTTAAAACAACATCAGCTTTAAAACCACGTTTCATTGCCGCTAGTGCCAGACCTAATGGATGGCAGCCACCATGCCCTGATGTCATAAAAATAGTGGTCGCTTCCCGCCAAATATCCAGCTCTTTTAGTTGGCTCATAGGTGTGTCGTTTAATGACGACATCGCCATTAATAATGCCGCGGGGCCACAGGTAAACTCGGTTGTTTGCTGGTACCAAGGTGTGTGCTTATCGGCATTAAATTCGGTATTACGACGAATATTTTTTTGCATTCGATGTGCATCACTATGGTCGTCATAATAGTCACTATAATGACCAAACACCTGGTAACCTTGCTTCTCATACAAGCGAATTGCCGATTGGTTATTCACCGCAACTTCTAATCGCATGTATAAACGGCCGCGTTTCGCCGTTTCATTTTCAAGCGCAAGCAGTAGCTTTGAAGCAATACCTTTGCCTTGCAGAGATTGCAAAACTGCCAGTGAATATAGCCGAGCAAGGCGTGTACCTTTGTGACACCACACTAAACCATAACCCACTAGTTGATTATCTACCTCAGCCACCATCAGTAAGCCGTGCGCTGCGCTGATCCAACGCTTTAAACTACGGCTACTTAACCTATCTTGGCTAAAGCTTTGCTCTTCAATGGCGACAAGGGCCGCCAAATCCGTGGCCTGTGCAAAACGGATTTGACAAACAGATGCATTCATTAACCACGGCCTCGCGCTTCAAGGCGTTGTTTGAACTCATCCATAATGATCATATAAAGCTCATCACCTAAATAGGCATCTTCGACTTTATGGTCAATACTAGGGTTGTCATTCACTTCTAACACGTATGCCTTGCCTTGGTGTTCTTTAACATCAACACCATACAAACCTTTACCCACCGTCTTACAGGCTTTTAACGCGGCATCAAGTACCACTTTTGGTAGTTCAAATGTTGGCAAGGTTTCAAAGCCACCTGAGAAGAAACGTTTTGCATCATGGTTGTAAATTTGCCAGTGATTACGCGCCATTAAATAACGACACGCGTAAATTGCACGGCCATTCAACACCCCTACTCGCCAATCGTATTCGGTGTACATGTACTCTTGTGCAAGCACAAGCGCACTGAACTCAAACAGCTCAGTTAACTTAGCAACTAATTCATCTCGGTTAGCGACTTTAAATACGCCTTTCGAAAAAGACCCTTCTGGCATTTTTAATACCAGTGGGTAGCTGAAGTTTGCTTCTAAACTTTCAATTGTCTCTTCACTTGTATCAGCCACAACGTGAGTTTTTAAACTCGGCACTTTTTGATAATTAAAGGCATCGTGCAAATACACTTTATTACAACAGCGCAGTATTGATTCTGCATCATCAATTACCACTAAGCCTAAACTTTGTGCTTTACTTGCTAAGCGATAGGTTGGATGGTCGATAGCCGTTGTTTGGCGAATAAATAACGCATCAAACTGTGCGATGCTGGTAATTTCATCAAATGTCAGTGCTTGGGCATAAATACCATGTTTAGCAGCTGCTTTAATAAATTTAGCAATAGCATCTTTATCACTTGGCGGCACTTTTTCTTGGTGATCAACCAAAATAGCCATATCCCAACGATAACGACGTTTTTTATCGTTTATACGCCACACGGATTCTGTAAAGCTACTGAGTTGTTCCACAAACTCTGTAAAGGCGGTGTCGTTTAATGAGGCAATCGTACCTTGCTTTACAACCCCTTGCTCATCGCACACTAAAATAGGCGCAGGGTATTGCGAGAATAGCGCTTTGGTTGCTTTGCTTTGCTGCTCTTGATCTGTGTGACCAAAAAATACTGTGCCACCAGCAAGCTCTTTATGACGCGTGCTGTGCTCATCGCTACGCAGCGCATTAATTGTTTTTACACTCGGTAATACCTGATGCTTTCTTGCTTCAGCAAGTAAAGAGCAATAATAACCTTTACTTAAATACTGCCCTGTATCACACAAGTTTAAAATGCGTGTTTTTGGCTCATTATGTTTTGGGTAATCACGTAAGTAAGTGTCAAAGGTAATGACATTTTCGAAATTTTGAGCAATACGTTGCTCATTGTTATCAACCACAATCAAGGTTTTAAACACGACTTTTCCTAAATTAAGCCATAGATAAAATGAAAAACACCCAACCAATTAAGTGAACACATGAGGCTAAACTTCACTTAACTAGATGGGTGCTTATAAGCATTATGCTTGAAGTGATTTATAGAGGTTTTTTTGCTTTGTTACCAACGAGATATTTTTTACCTTAAGATGAAATTTATTGATTAATAAATTTTCTACATCAAACTATTTCTGTAATGCTGTAACACTGTGTATTTCCTGCAATAGTCAGTGTTAATTCATCATCAATTTGCTTGCCAATCAGTTGTTTACCTAACGGTGCTTCTCGGGTTACAACAAAAATAGGTTGCTCTTTTATGGTCACAACTAAGCCACCTGCACTTGGGCCCATAAAAAACCACTTTGAATTATTTTGCTCATCGATAAGACACACTAATGCACCTTCACGAACCTTATTAAATTCGCTTTCTTTAAACACCGTATTGAATGCTTGAATGTCACGGTAGCACTCGTTAACTCGCTCAGCTTGCCCTTGAGCTAAGTACGCTGCTTCTAAACCCAACGTATCGTATTGGGTTTCAGCAACACTCTCTTCGTGAGTTGCCGCATCATGGGCCGCTTTTGCCGCTTCTTTGGCATTTTGCAGTTGTGCCTCGAGCGCAAAGCGTAAATGTTCAATTACATGTGTTTTATTCATAGTTTAATAGCAGCAAGAAAAATATGCATTTTACCCTGATTTGCTATGTTTGTAACTGAACTGGCGATAGTGATTCATAGATTGTCCCTGCTGCTTCACAAAAGCTTTGCGAAGAGCGCTTTCATCTACAAATTGTAATTGACTACTTATTTCAATGATTGATAAATCTGTATGTACTAATAACCAACAAGCCTTTTCTATACGAACTAAATTAATATATTGCTTCGGTGAGAGGCCAAGTGAATGTTTGAACCGTCGATTAAGGGTTCTTTCAGTTACAGCGCACTCATCAGCCAATAACTTTACGGTAAAAACGGGATTTTTCTGCTGAGTAACTAACAATTTGGCTTTATCGACGACTCTATCTGGCTGAGAAATCATTTCTGAAGAGTGCATAAAGCGCCCTTGAGAGTTCTGTTGATAATCAACAGTCATACAACGAGCAATACGCGCAGCAAATTCATAACTAAATATGTTTTCAATAATTGTCAGTGCCACCAGCAGGCTTGAGTTTGTAGCAGCGCTAGTGATGAACTTACTTGACTGACATAACAGCCGATTTACTTGGACATTGACTTCCAGAAAGTGAGTTTTCATAAATCGGTTAAGCCACCAACTTGTGGTCGCAATATGGCCATCAAGTTGCCCCGTACTCGCTAGCAAACTGACGCCTGTACACTGCGCCCCCACATATTTGGCGTGGTTGCATAGTTCATTAAGTACATCATTTTGCTTATTTTTATTAAGTGTTACCAACAGTTTTTTATCATTTTGATAATGCTGTGCCGCAAAATATAAGCAATCGAGAGACTCCATTATTTGATTGAGTTTTTGAGTCTCAAAACTCACTCCTTGACTACTTACTTGTGGGCCGCCTTCCAATGACACAAGCTGCCAGTCAAAATGCAATGCTTCATCCACGCCTTGATAAGTCAAAAATTGGTTTGCTATAGCTAAAGTGTCTAAAAAGCCTGTAACACTACTTGCTAACGGATTCTCTGGAACGAAGACCATCACATGAATCATGTCTTGTTTTTACTCTTATTTGTCTTTTAAGACACTCTAACAAGCTCCTTAAATAAAATAAACTGCTTGTTATGCAAACAATATAACGAAGGATTACCATGACACCATTCATTTATAGCCTACCAAGTGCTGTACTTATTGTGCTGATCTTTATTTTGTTATTCAGTACATTTTATTGCCGTTTTAAGCTTGTTAGAACCCGTCAAATCACTATTGCACAGCTTGTGAATAAGGATTTTAGCAATGCTTCACATTATGTAACTTTACTTGGCTATAGCTACGATAACCAATTTCAACAACCTGTTTTGTTTATGCTTCTCAATGCATTGGTTTTAATGTTTGGTTTAGAAAGTTACGCTTCATTGATATTGAGTTGGATGTTTGTTGCTGCTCGTTATTGGCATAGCTATGAGCATGTAATCAACAAAAGTATATTACGGCGTACTATTGCGTTTGGCCTAGGCTCTATAACTCACTTGATGATTTGGGGATTGTTTTTTAATGAACTAGCTCAATTTTAGGCTGGTGCAGGGTTAAGCTTATTAACCCTGCACCATTCATTTACGGCATATCCATATAGGCTTTGGTTTTATCATCCAGTGTTTGGGTGTAATTTTCTGAACTTAACCCCAATAACTGCGGCAAGGTGGCGGCGATACAAATCGATGAGAAGGTTCCCACCACAATGCCAGCAAATAACGCGATGGCAAAGCCCGTTAATGCAGCCCCTGCAAGTAGCCAAATACAGGCAATGGTGGCAAGTGTTGTGCCCGAGGTGATCAATGTACGCGTTAGGGTAGAACCAATTGCATCGTTAATCACAACATGGGTGTTAATGCGTTGATTATCTGGCTGAATACGTAAAAGCTCTCTGACTCTGTCGCCAACAATAATTGAGTCATTTAATGAATAACCAATAATCGCCAATAAACTTGCCAGCACGGTTAAATTAAATTCAAGCCCTAATAAAGAAAACAAGCCAAGCACTAAAATTAAATCATGTAATAGTGCAACCACTGAACCTACTGCGAGTCGCCATTCAAAGCGCACAGCTAAATAAACCATAATGGCAATCAGCGCCGCAAATAAAGCTAAACAACCTTGTTCAAAAAGCTCATCACCCACTTGTGAGCCTAAAAATGAGCTCGAAAGTACTGTATATTCTACGCCTTGCTCATTCAGCTCTGCTTGCCAAGTACTGGCTTTGCTCACCTCTGGCGCTTCTCTTAAAACAAAGTGATATTCGCCCGCTTTACTGATGGTTAATTTGCTTGCAACCTCAGGGCTTAACTTTGCTTTTAAATCAGAGATTGCCGTGACTGACGTTGTGTTAATTTCAGTGATGTAGCCACCTGTAAAATCAAGGCCAAAGTTTAGCCCTTTGACAGATAAAACAGCTAAGCTTGCAATGACTAACACACAACTTAGCAATAACCCTAAAACGCGCGCTTTACTCGCCGCAGTTAATGTTGACCAACTCATGCTTTAGCCCCCGTTAGATTGGTTAGTTTAATGTAGAGTGTTTGGCTAAGCGCTTTTGAAATATAAACGCCAGTAAAGACACTGGTTAATAGCCCAAGCGCTAACGTGATTGCAAAGCCTTTCACCGGCCCATAACCAATGGCGTATAAAATAATTGCCGTGATCATCGTAGTCACATTAGCATCAAAAATGGTCGTAAATGCTTGGTTATAACCTTGTTCAATTGCTTGATAAGTAGGCCGTCCTTTACGCTTCTCTTCTTTTATTCGCTCAAAGATAATCACATTTGTATCAACGGCCATACCTATTGTCAGTACTAACCCTGCAATACCCGGTAAGGTCAGCACAACACCCGGTAATAGCGACATTAAACCAACTAAAGCCGTTAAATTAAGCAGTAAAGCAATATTGGCAATCAGTCCTAAGCGACGATACCAAAGCGCCATAAAGGCAAGGGTAATACCGATACCCAGCATTAACGCAGCTAAGCCATGTTCAATATTTTCACTGCCTAAGCTTGGGCCTATGGTTTGTTCTTGAACGATTGTCACTGGCGCTGTGAGCGACCCTGCGCGCAGTAAAAGCGCTAAATCGTAGGCTGCTTGTGGGCTTTTCATATTAGTAATGCTAAAACGTGAGCTTAAGTGCTGTGCAATGTTTGCAACATTGATCACTTCGCTTTTTTTCACAACTTCGCCATTTGCATCCCGTGAGTATTCAGAATACACCGTGGCCATTGGCTTACCTATGTTGTGCTTCGAAAAAGCAGACATCGCATCACCACCTTGCGAATCTAAACTAAGCTGAACTAAAGGCTTGCCCCATTCATCTTTACCAACACTGGCGTTATTAATGTGATCACCTGAAAAAATCGCAACAGGGTTTAAATTAACAACGCCACCGCCTTGCACATTAAACGCTTTACCACCTACTTCGACAACTTGATAAAAATCAAGGGTCGCAGTTGCACCAATAATGCGTTTAGCTTCTGATGGGTCTTGCACACCAGGTAACTCGATGCGAATGCGCTGTTTACCTTGTCTTTGCGTTACCGCTTCTGTAATACCAAGCTCTTCAATACGACCGCGCAGGGTTGTTAAGCTTTGCGCCATGACTTGTTTATTGAATTCGCTTTGGCTTTGCTCATTAAAATGCAGTAATACCGTGGTTAAGTTATTAGTCGTTGATTTAGTTTGCAGCAGGCCTTTGAATTGACCTTGTAACGTTGAAATGAGTCCTGCAAGTTGCTCTTCACCGCTTGGTAATATTTGTAGCTCAACCCCTTCTTTTACAACACTTGCCCGAATACCACGAATTTTATCTTTACGAAGCGTCAATTTAGTTTGTTGATACACACTGTTTAAGTGCTCTTGCATTGCTTTATCTAGGTCAACATCAAGCACAAATAGCACCCCACCATTTAAGTCGAGCCCCAACTTAATCGGTGAAAGGCCAAGCTGCTGAAGCCACTGCGGGCTTGTTGCATGCTCAACAATTTTAGCTTCCAGCTGTGGGTATTGTGTTTTGATAAAGCTCAGTGCATTAGCACTTTGAGTCGACTCAGTTAATAAAATAGCCAGTTGATCTTGGCTATCTTTGGCTTCAGTCACTTCAAAACCATGTTGATTGAGTGAAGATGTCACACTTTGCAGCGTCACAGTTTGATCTGGCAAGCTAATGTGCAACCAAGACTTATTAGGGTAAAGGTTAGGTAGTGCGCTAACCGCTAATAAAATACACGCCGCTATCATAGCGACATAACTCATTTTTAGACGACGCCATAGCGCCGGCTTTGATTTATGTGACATACATGACTTCCTTCCGGCATTGTCGGCCGGTAAAAATTAATTCCAAATATAAAAAAGTAACGAAGGAAGTCGTTTAGCTATGGTAGGTCGTATTCGCTTTGTACAAGAGATTAGCGTCTTTCCAGCCACTAATGCGGGATTTACGTTGAGTGGCTAACGCAAACCATGGGATCTCACGCACAGCACCTGGCGGCGCTAAAAAGTGCTCTTTCCCCCAATCTTCAGCAAAGAATTCAATTAATAGCTCGTAATCAGGATCAACCTGACTATGATAAAGAAACAATGATGAATTACTGGCAGTTAAACGCGGCACGAGGGTATCAAACCCCGATGGTTTTACCGGCTTAGGATGTTCGACTGCATGAGTTTGGGAAATAACTGGGAGTTTAGTCAA
Organism: Pseudoalteromonas arabiensis; assembly: GCF_001550155.1. Classification (GTDB taxonomy): domain Bacteria; phylum Pseudomonadota; class Gammaproteobacteria; order Enterobacterales; family Alteromonadaceae; genus Pseudoalteromonas; species Pseudoalteromonas arabiensis. The sequence goes on along the minus strand of NZ_LRUF01000021.1, from coordinate 138,140 downwards.
CTCAACTTGGAACAATTTAGTCGCAGCAAAGTGTGACTGAGTGTCAGGCATAGCCATGCTCTGTGCACTAAAGAACACAGTAAATAGCAAGATAATGACTGAGAAAAACCGTAACAAAAACTGACCAATAAATTAAGCGGATAACATGACTATAATGAGGGTAAAAAAATAAAACACAAGGCATTACTTAAACAAATAGTGACAAAATAAAAGTAACTAAAATAAAGCGAGCCTAATTAGACCCGCTGATTAATTTAACTTTGTTAGACGAGTTAAACTTCTAATGATGACATGTCGATAACAAAGCGTGAGGCCATATCACCTTGCTTTAATTTATCGAAAGCGTCATTAATCTCTTCCATTTTGATCATTTCAACTTCAGGCAAAATATTATGTAACGCACAGAAATCGAGAATCTCTTGGGTTTGCGCAATACCGCCAATCAATGAGCCAGCAACACGGCGACGCCCCATTAATAACGGCACTGAGTTAGACTCAGCAAGCTCACCTACTTGACCAACTAATACTTGAGTTCCATCAATATCTAAAAGCGGAATATACGGCGTAAAGTCGTGTTTTACCGGAATAGTGTTAATGATCACATCAAATTGATTAGCATGCGCTTGCATGGCTGCTTCATCGCTCGATACCAATAAATCTTTTGCGCCATAAGATAAAACCTGCTGCTTTTTCTTATCACTACGGCTAATTGCCGTAACATGTGCGCCCATTGCAGCTGCGATTTTAATCGCCATATGACCTAAACCACCTAAACCAATCACACCAACACGGCTACCAGGCCCCACATTCCATGTCCGTAATGGCGAATATGTTGTGATACCCGCACATAGAATTGGCGCACATTTAGCAAGGTCTAAACCTTCTGGTACGCTTAATACAAACTCTTCACGCACCACAATGTGTTTTGAATAACCACCTTGAGTGAGTTCACCACTGATACGGTCTTGGCCTGAATAGGTCCCTACCATGCCTTCGCGACAAAACTGTTCTTCACCGAGATGACATTGGTCACAGCTTAAACAGCTATCAACCATACACCCTACTGCAACATTATCGCCCACTTTGTATTTAGTAACGCCGCTGCCGACTTCAAGAACGCGGCCAACAATTTCATGGCCAGGCACCACTGGGTATTGAGTCCAGCCCCAATCGTTTTCTGCTGTGTGTAAGTCTGAATGGCACACACCGCAATAAAGAATTTCAATGGATACATCTTCATCACGAAGTGCACGGCGTTCAAAATGATACGGCTCTAATGGTTTTTCAGAATCATGTGCTGCATAACCGACAGTTTTCATGCTTACTCCTTAATTTTCTTCGTGTTTAACTTATACATTAACTAATTTGCTAATGCATTGGTGTATAATGCATTCAGTATAGAGGTAAATCTGCAAACTACACTTGCCTAAAACACGAAAGCTTTTGCCTATTTTTATCAAATTGATTTTAAGAGACCCCCATGCGTGGAATGAGCCGCAAAGAACAGGTGACGAAGTCGCCTGATGCAATGAACCTATCACAAAGCATCAAAACACTCTGGCCCTATTTAATGACCTTTAAAGGCCGCGTTATTTTAGCCGTACTGGCGCTTATTGCAGCAAAAGGCGCCACATTGCTGATGCCTTGGGCATTAAAGGAAATAATTGACGCGGTTGATGCGAGTATCAACCCGCTATTAAGCGTTCCTATTGCCTTGCTCATCGCGTATGGTTTACTGCGCTTTGCCAGTGTGTTTTTTGGTGAAGTTCGCGATGCATTATTTGGCCGTGTCACAGAGCATGCGATGCGCCATATTGGCTTAAAAGTATTTAAACACTTACATAGTTTAGAACTTGCCTTTCACCTTGATAGGCAAACAGGTGGAATTAGTCGCGATATAGAGCGTGGTACAAGTGGTCTTAGTTTTTTAATGCGCTTTTTGATGTTTAACATCGTGCCTACTCTATTTGAAATAATCACAGTAGCTATTATTTTTGCGACCTTGTTTTCACCTTGGTTTGCACTCGTCACCGTTATCGCGGTCGCTATTTACATTGCTTTTACTGTAATTATAACTCAGTGGCGTAACCGATTTATTCGTGAAGCAAATGCTGCCGATAACAACTCTAACACCCGTGCTATCGACAGCTTACTAAATTACGAAACCGTTAAATACTTTAATAATGAACACTATGAAGCGAGCACTTACGACGGCTTTTTAGCTAAGTGGGAACAAGCGAGGCTAAAAAATCGTTTATCATTACTGGCGCTTAATTCTGGGCAAGCACTTATTATCGCCGCGGCTATTACAGCACTAATGTGGCTAGGTGCCAGTTCCGTGGTCAATAAAGAGCTGACCATAGGTGAGCTTGTGATGATCAATGCTTACATGATCCAGCTATTTTTGCCGCTTAACTTTTTAGGCTTTGTTTATCGTGAGATACGCCGTGCACTGACTGATCTAGAAAATATGCTGGGGCTGTTAAATCGAAAAGCCGCCATTAGTGATGACAAAGATGCAAAACCATTAAATACAACAAAAGCAGCCATTCGATTTGAAAATGTGTCGTTTAGTTACGACAAACAAAGGCCAATTATAAATAACTTAAGCTTTGAGGTTACTTCAGGCAGCAAAGTGGCGATTGTGGGTGCCAGTGGTGCAGGTAAAAGCACCCTTAGCCGCCTGCTCTACCGATTTTATGATGTCGATACGGGTACAATTTATATCGATGAGCAAGCAATCAACACTGTGACACTTGAAAGTTTGCGCCAAGCAATTGCCATCGTACCGCAAGATACCGTGCTATTTAATACCAGCATTCGCGAAAACATAGCCTACGGAAACCCAACAGCAAGCGAAGATGAAATTGATAAAGCCATAAGCCTTGCCCACTTAGATGGATTTATTGCAAGCCTAGATAAAGGCGATAAAACCCTTGTTGGTGAGCGTGGTTTAAAAGTATCGGGTGGTGAAAAACAGCGCATTGCAATTGCCAGAGCCATTTTAAAAGGTTCACCGATTTTATTATTTGATGAGGCAACGTCGGCACTAGATTCGCATTCAGAGCAAGCTATTTTAAGTGCGATGCGTGAAGTCGCACAAAAGCACACCAGCATAGTCATTGCCCATCGTTTATCAACAATTACTGACGCAGACAAAATTATTGTGATGAAACAAGGACAGGTTGTTGAACAAGGTCAGCATCAGCAACTACTTGCAGCGAATGGTGAATACGCACGAATGTGGCAGTTACAGCAAAGCGATGAATAAACACTGTTAACTAGTAGGTTAAATGATTAGAATAACCGCTTTATTTTTATCTATAACAAAAAGGCAACACGCAGATGGGCAGAGCTTATCAAAACAAAAAAGACTCAATGGCAAAAACTGCGGGTGCAAAAACCAAAGTTTATTCAAAGTACGGAAAAGAAATTTATATCTGCGCTAAGAATGGTGGTGTTGATCCCGATGGCAACTTAGCGCTTCGTCGCTTAATTGAGCGTGCTAAGAAAGACCAAGTACCTACGCATGTAATCGAGCGTGCAATCGATAAAGCCAAAGGGGGTGGCGGCGAAGATTACGTAGCAACTCGCTACGAAGGTTACGGCCCGGGCAACTGTATGATCATTGTTGACTGCTTAACCGACAACAACAAACGTACCTTCGCTGACGTAAGAGTTTGTTTTACTAAAGCAAATGCAAAAATTGGCGCGCAAAACTCAGTATCACACTTATTTGATCACCTCGCTATTTTTGTATTTGATGGTGATGATGACGAAGCTGTTTTAGAAGCCCTAATGATGGCTGATGTTGATGTAACCGATGTAGAAGTTGAAGACGGTAAAGTCACTGTATTCGCGCCACACACTGAATACAACAACACCCGTACAGCACTTGAAGAAATGGGCATTACTGATTTCCACGAAGATCTAATTGCTTTTGTGCCGCAAGTAGAAGCACCAATTGAAGGTGAAGACGTTGAAGTCATGGAACGCTTTTTAGCCATGCTAGAAGATTGTGACGACGTACAAAACGTTTACCACAACGCACAATTTTAATGTCATATTTTTTAACGGCTAATAGTTTAGCCGTTAAATAACCTAGCGATTACTTTTGTTTTTTAAAAGGAAATAGCTGCTGCTTAAGCATGCCTTCAGGCATGTAGTCACCAACCACCCCGTACTTATCGGGCCATTCAGCTTGGCCTTTTACAGCGCTACCTAACAAATAATCTAAAAACGAAAAGTGCGCGGCATAGTTTCTGTCGATGGCTGCTTTATCTGAAGAATGGTGCCAATGATGAAATTGTGGCGTAACAATCACATACTTTAACCAGCCAAATTTCACTCTTACATTAGCATGGTTAAACACAGCCTGAAAGCCAACAATAATCACATAAAGGCTAATCACTTCGGATGGAAAACCTAACACAAAAATCGGCGTGAGCACTAAACTTCGGGTGACTAAAATTTCTAAAATATGCTGTCGAGAGCCTGCTAACCAATCCATTTCTTTTGCACTATGATGTACAGCATGAAAACGCCAAAGCAGTGGCACTTCATGATAAGCCCGATGCACAAAATACTGCATTAAATCGGCTACTAAAATAATCAAAAACAGTTGTAAAAGAAACGGCATTTGTACAATAAAGCCTTGCACTGTATCTGATACCGCCCAACCAAATGCATGATGCACAAACTGGTTAGTGGCAAGCAGTACAAAACCGATAATTAAATGATTTACAAAAAAATGGTTCAAATCACCTTGCCACTCAGCGCGGAGGATCTTTTGCTCCTTACGATGCGGTAAAAGCTTTTCTATTAAGATAAAAATGAGTGTAGAGCCAAGTAAATCAAGAATAAACCAATCAAGCCCTAAATACGGCGTGTTATCTCTAAAGTCGCCAACTTCAACATTCGGCCCGCCAAATGCAATTGCCACAACTATAAACACCCAAGCTGTTGCACCGAGCCGTTTATTTGTATTACGAACAAAATTCAAAAGCCCTAAACTGCCCGAAATAATAAGTGCTACAAACATTAGCTGGCGTAAAAACTCAACACTGTAGTTTTGTCTTAGCTCTGGCGTCGTTAAGTACTCTGGAAAATGAAAGGCTAATACCCCCAAACAGGATAAAATAGCCAAAAAGCACGCAATATAGCCACTAATATTACCTTCACCGATCTGAAATTGTTCGGCGCGAAACACTCGTTGCGAAAGACGAGACATAACACAAAAATCCATTTTAAAATTTATCGCAGCATAATAGCACAGAAGCTTTTAGGAAAAAAATATCAGCTAAGCAAGCGTAATTATGTGCATACAACTCATTGATATTAATATCATAAAGCCTAAAAAGTTGGCTTTTGAGTAAGACAATACTTAATCAATTAACCTAATTTAAAATCTAACTGCACTTGAAGATTTTTTTGCATTACTGCAACACCGTTTTCAACTTTAGGCGCATATTTCCAGTTAGATAGGGCCTTAATCGCTGCTTTATCAAAGATGTGCTCAGGCACAGATTTTAAAACGTGAATATTAACTGGTTCACCATGTTCACTAATATCGAAACTCATTTGAACATAGCCTTCAATTCTATTACGTACAGCATGAATTGGATAAGTTGGATTTGCTGTTTTTTGCAGAACTGCATGAGGCCTTTCTGGCTGTGGTGTTGATGAACACCCCATAAATAAAACGAATGATAGTGACGTTAAAATTGAATATTTCATTAAAATCCTTTTGTATAGCTGACGACTGCGCTAATCAATAACTTTGATTTAATACTATCCCCCAGAGCAAACTTGATTTCAACTTAAAAGTGCCATAGCAGAATGACTTTTAAAAAACTTTTTATGGTGAATCTTCACCTGACCTTTTTTCTTTTTTAAAGCTGTTTGGTGAAAGGCCTTCTTTGCTTATTTTATCTAACTCAGCTCTTTTATTTGAGTCATCACCGTTCTCATGTAGATCCAATCTTCTTTCTTCAGCCTTCGCTAGGTTTTTTAGCGAAGGCTGAAACATTGACATTATTTCTATGCCCACAATATACCTCCATGCATTAATCGCAGTTGTAATTATTACTATAGATATAAGGGCAATGGGATAAATTCCAAGTTACTCAAACGTTAACCATTGCTAATCTGCTTGAGTTGTTTGTTATGTGCACTTGTTTATTTCAGCGAGCTCGAAAACAATATAACCATACTCTTTTTTAGATATATATTTGGATTGGAAATGTTGCTTTGCTAGCTCATGAGTCCAAGCCTCACCACAAGGCGCAGCAGGAATCGTAGTATCAATTTTTAAAAGGTGACTTTCCTTAATCCTGCCACCTTTTTTGACAATGCTTTTAGCACAAAGGCTTAAAGCATATTCAACGGCAAATATATCGACACTTGGCATACCAATAAATTCTACGTCACAACCAAGCCTTTCATTACCCTCTGTATCAACATAATAAAGCTGACCAGACGTTGTACACGCTGAACAAATAACGATTAAACTGAACAAAAAGATATGCCTAATGTTCAACGGAACTCCCTGTAGACAAAACATTTTAATATTTATGCGACATAGCTTGTGTTGCATTATCGCTTATTGGACTGAGCCGCTACCTGCTCGGTTTGTCAGAGTTGGTGCTGTGCTTGGGGTTTACTTATAAAAAGCTTTTTTCGTCTCATCCCAAACCATATGTCATATGGCATTACTCAACGAACTCAATTGTTGCATTTGCCAATTTAAGGTCACTAAGCAAGCCAATTACGTTGTTAGCATTACATAAGTCGAACTCAACAACTCCATTTTTTAAAAGCTCATCAGTAATTAACTTTGAGGCTTTTAAATCAAGTGAGGTGTTTAAGTTAAAGGCTCTGTCCATAGAAATTTTTTTAAGGTTTTCGAAGCCTGTAATTCTTATTTTTAACATATACACTTTCTCAATAACATACCAACGCCATAAAAAGAGAAGTATTAATGTTAGCTAAAATCGATTAGTAACGAACATCTGTCCAACATTTAGACGCCCTTATCCTTTATCATCTTGATAGGTAAACATTAGCCGTGATGTCGGCGAATGTGTTTAATTAAGCCTAATTGATCAAACTCAAGTGAAACAATATTGGTTTTATTGTACTCGATAGTTTTGTCTAAATGAGCAGGCTTAACTTTACCTAATTCAGTCATTTTTACAAAAACGACATTAGCGCCAACCATTACCTCATTTATTTCTATTGAACTAAAGATAACTTCATCATTTAACTTACTAACCATATCCTCTCGGAGTTTTGATTTATCTGTATAAACAAATTTGAATTTGACGTGTTCATCAATAAAATCATCGGCTAGCAACGAGATAAAGTAGTCTATTTCTTTAATTGTCGTGTTGGGCTGTTGACGCGCATTTTTTGCTTCTACAAATGTTTTAGCTTTCTCAATTAATTGCTCTGAGGTGAATTTATCTTTTGCACTACCAGAAAATGACAGAAGAAAACAAATTAACACCAATATAGATTTTTTCACGAAACTCTCCTTGTATGTTTAGACAAAATAGCTCTCAGATGGTATTAGCCTCAGCTTTTTTATACGTTAGCTTAGTACGAAGCCAGACACAAAACTATCACAATACGACTCTTAAAAATTAAATTACACATAACTTTAAGGAATCACAATTGTTTAGACTACCTAGAACCGAGAACACATAAGTAAAAAGTATCGCCGCTGTAATGAGTAAAGCTACTCACAAGATATTCTTCATTGTATTTCCTTTGCCATTGAAATTAGCCATAAAATTCCACTTCAGTTTGTACACCGAATGGTAAAATAAATTCTCTAAATTCTGGGTCGCCTTTTTGTGCCTTTGGATACTTAAGCTGGTACATATTCTTTTTAAACATATTTAAGAATTGCTTGTTTTGTAATTTGTTATCCAACACGCTGACTTTCACAACATCACCCGCTTGATTAACCATCATCATGAATAAGATTTTATTATCTGACCGTCTAAATTCGTCTTTTGCTTGTGATATCACGTCTTTGGGAATAGTAAAGTTTGGTAAGTTACTTTGTTCTGTTGATGAGCAGGCCACTAAAAATAAGCATACGAGTATTAAAAATTTATTCATTATCTGTCCCTAAAAAATTTAAGAGGCAAGATACTGTAAATAAAAACTTTTTAGTAAAAACCAAAAGGCTAAGAAAACTATAAATCTAAAGAAGTTATACCTTCATGGTAGATACGATTGACTTTAAAAAAGGAACTACGTAATCTTATCAACGACTTTATAAACAATTTTTAAAGGAATAAAAATGTCAACTTTCTCAATAAATAACCTTCCTTACACCCTGCCAAGTAACTCAGCTGAACAACTTAGGGCGCTGGCAACAATAATTGAAATACCATATGCATTAGTTAAAGATGGAGGTAACAATGAAGTCGAAGCTATTTGTGGAGCAATACTTTATCGCCACTTAGATCGGTATCAAAGAGTCGAAGTTATGACTCTAATCAGAAGCTTACCTAATAGAGCTCTAACTGGGAAGCTAATATCAGTTGCAGTAGAGCCTACACTAATTAACAAAGATTGGGGGGTGTGGTCACTAACAAGGGAAGAATTACTTGCGGAACAATCCTTCCACTCTCAAATTGATAATATCGCGTCTTTTACAGGTGTAGGTGCATCTCTTATGAGCGGGAAAGACTTTATTAAAAAGTTATGGAAAGAGAGAAAACTAACTAAAGGTGGTTTGGTTACTATTGTTGTATGGGGGACCGTTTTTTTTAACAAGTCAGAACTTAACGAAGTAAACTCAGAAATTAAGAGACGCTCTTCAATTAACACTATAAATACACCAAATTAATAATGAATTATATTGTTAGGATGATAGCTGGGGTATTCTTAATTGAGCTTTTAGCCTTATTAGGCTGGTATTACTCTTCTACGGAAATGCAAAAAGGTATCGTCTTTTTTTCAACTGTAGTAATTTGTATTATCTACTTAAACTACTTATCTTTTAAAATAGAAAAGAATGTAAAAAATGATTAGAACGATGATTTTTCTTTCCCTTTGTTGCATTAACTTTACCGTTCACGGGCAATCTAAGGTGAAATGTAACACAGCTTCCGAAAGGCTTCCTATTTACTCTGAACAAATATCTTCTAACTCAATTGAGGCAAGCCTTAATGTATGGAAGTTAACTAAAGATAACCTCAAAAAAAGGGAAATATCTTCAACAACACCAGTGGAGAAGATTTATAATACTTTTTTAAATGCATACCAAAAAGAGAACTTAGAAGAACACCTTTTTTATAATACTAAAATCATTCAAGACATAACAAATCCATTTAGCCATAATAGAATTATTCAAGCTAAATTTCCTAATAGCCATGACTTTGATTTATTTTTTATAGAAGTAAAAAATGATAATAATGAATTTTTTATGAAAACGATTATAGTGCCAAGAATTGAACAAAATAGTGTTCAAGAAGCAGTAGCATTCATAAATGACCTTTCAACAAAAACTGTAAATAAATGTCAAAACAATGAGTAAAGCGCTTAACTTAACAATCTATTTTATAATTTTTTCAGCCATAACATATCACTGGCTCTCATCACCTTCGGATACTAGGCAATCTATGTTTTATGCCGTTGTTACTGTCTTTCCCCTCTTAGCATTTAACATTATTTTTAAAATTTACAGAAAAAATAAATAGCTTAATATTTATATCAATCCATAGTAAGGAAGTAACTAAGCACTAAGACCAAAAAAGCCACGATGAACGTGGCTTTGTTGGATAAAGCTTAAACTTTTACTGATCTATCATAAGAACCTAATCTTATAAGAACTGACCTAGCGCTTTAACTTGGTCTAACATGCGGTTTGAGAAACCCCACTCGTTATCGTACCAAGCCATTACTTTAACAAGCTTACCATCTACTTTAGTTTGTGTAGAATCGAAGATTGAAGACGCTGGGTTGTGGTTAAAGTCGATAGAAACAAGCGGCAGTTCGTTGTATTCAAGAATACCTTGCATTGCACCTTCAGATGCTGCTTTAACGACTTCGTTGATTTCTGCTGCCGTTGTTTCACGCTTAGCAACGAACGTTAAGTCTACTAAAGAAACATTGATTGTTGGTACACGTACTGCCATGCCGTCAAGTTTACCTGCAAGTTCAGGAAGCACTAGACCAACGGCTTTAGCAGCACCTGTTTTGGTTGGGATCATTGACTGAGTTGCGCTACGTGCACGGTATAAGTCTGGGTGATAAACGTCAGATAAGTTTTGATCGTTTGTGTAAGCATGAATTGTCGTCATGCTACCTTGCTCAATACCTACTGTGTCGTTGATTGCTTTTGCAATCGGCGCTAAACAGTTTGTTGTACACGATGCGTTCGAAATGATGTTGCTGTCAGCGTTTAATACGTCGCTGTTAACACCATGAACAACGGTTGCATCCATGTCAGTACCAGGCGCAGAAACGATTACTTTTTTAGCACCTGCTTCAATGTGTTTAGCCGCTGCGTCACGTGAAGTGAATAAACCTGTACATTCTAAAACGATATCTACGTTTAATGCTTTCCAAGGCAGGTTTGCAGGATCACGCTCTTGCGTAAGGGTAATTTCATCATTACCAATTAGCATGGTGTTTTCAGCAAGTGTTACTTTTTGAGAAAATTGACCGTGTACTGAGTCAAATTGAGTTAAATGCGCGTTAACATTTGCTGGTGCTAAATCGTTGATTGCAACGATTTTGATTTCGTTGTTTTGAGCTGACTCGTAAAGAGCACGTAATACGTTACGACCGATACGTCCATAGCCATTAATTGCAACATTAATCATTCTAATATCTCCCGTTAATTATTTTACTTCACTTGCTTGGCGAGCAAGCGCTTCAATGGCTTGCCAGTCTTTGTTTTCAATAAGTTGTTTATCTAACATCCAAGTACCACCTACGCAGATAACGTTTTTAAGTGCGAGGTAGTTAGGCGCTGTTTCAAGGCTAATGCCACCTGTTGGGCAAAAAGTTACTTGTGGTAAAGGACCACCAATTGATTTAAGCATTGCCGTGCCACCTGCCGCTTCTGCAGGGAAGAACTTTAAGAACTTAAAACCATGGCTTGCTAATTTCATTACTTCACTTGGTGTAGCTGCACCTGGTAAAAATGGAATATCAGTGTCTTTAGCCAGTGCTAATAATTCGTCGTTTACACCTGGGCTAACCATGAAGTCAGCGCCGGCTTCAACAGATGCATTAAATGTCGCTTTATCAACAACGGTACCTGTGCCAACGTATGCTTCTGGTACGGCTTCTTTCATTAGCTTTACAGCTTCTGCCGCAATCGGCGTACGTAAAGTAATTTCTAATGCTTTTAAGCCACCGTTATAAAGCGCACGTGCAAGGGGTGCTGCATCTTCAAGTTTTTCGATAACAACAACCGGTACCACAGGTGCCGATGATAAAATTTTCTCAATGCTCATTGTATGTTCCTCATAGCCCAGTAACGGCGTATTATTATTCTAAACCAAAGGCGCTCGCGCCAAGGTCTGCACTACTTACTATATTTCTGAAACCTGCAAATAACTCTCGGCCTGTACCGTATGTTTGGCTTGGCTGGCTAAGTTGTAATTCACGTTTTGCTAATTCTTCATCGCTTACATGTACTTTTAATACACCCGCTGGTGCATCAAGGGTCACTAAATCACCTTCGTGAATTTTTGCGATTACACCACCTTCAACCGCTTCTGGTGCTAAGTGGATAGCAGCAGGCACTTTACCTGATGCGCCCGACATACGACCGTCTGTAACAATCGCCACTTTGTAGCCTTGGTCTTGCAGTGTTGCCATTACTGGCGTTAATTTGTGAAGCTCAGGCATACCTTTCGCTTTTGGACCTTGCTCTTTAATTACAGCAATAAAGTCTGTGTTTAATTCACCGCGGCTATACGCTTCTTGTAACTCACCTTGTGAGCTAAATACTTTAGCCGGTGCAGATACAATTTGATGTGACTCAGCCACCGCAGAAACCTTAATAACGGCTTTGCCAAGGTTACCTGTTAGAAGCTGTAAACCACCCTGCTTGCTAAACGGGTTATCAATTGGGCGTAATACATCTTCGTCGTGAGACTTTTCAGGGCACGCCACCCATTTAACTTTGCTTGGGCCTGTGCTGTTTGTCATGATCACTGATGAGTCTTTATCTAACATTGGCTCTGTGGTGTATGCTTCTAGGCCATCACCCACAATGGTTTTCACATCGTTATGTAAATAACCTTTGCTAAGCAGTTGCTTCATTAAGAAGCCCATACCGCCGGCAGCTTGGAAGTGGTTCACATCTGCTGAGCCATTCGGGTAGATACGCGTAAGAAGTGGCACAACTTCTGATAAGTCAGCCATGTCTTTCCATGTAAGGATTACACCCGCTGCTTTCGCAATTGCTACTAAGTGGATTGCGTGGTTCGTTGAGCCGCCTGTTGATAACAAGCCAACTAAACCATTAATAATTGTTTTCTCACTCACTACATCAGCAAGGCAATTAGCGTCTTGTGTATCGATTAACTGCTTTAACATGGTTTCGACAGCATGACCTGTTAAACCATCACGTAGTTCTGTGTATGGGTTAATGAAAGAGCTACCTGGTAAATGTAGACCCATGATTTCCATTAACATTTGATTCGAGTTTGCCGTGCCGTAGAAAGTACAAGTACCAGCACTGTGGTAAGACGCGCTTTCTGCTTCTAACAGCTCTTCACGACTTACTAAGCCTTGTGCAAATTTTTGACGAACACGGGCTTTTTCTTTATTTGGAATACCCGATTGCATTGGACCTGCAGGTAAGAAATACGTTGGTAAATGACCAAATGATAAGGCACCAATTAACAGTCCAGGGACAATCTTGTCGCATACGCCTAAACAGAAAACACCGTCGAACACGTCATGCGATAAAGAAACCGCTGTAGACATTGCAATCACATCACGTGAGAACAATGAAAGCTCCATACCGTCACGGCCTTGAGTAACACCGTCACACATTGCAGGCACGCCACCGGCAACTTGTGCTGTTGCATCGTACTTGGTAGCAATAGTTTTTATTAAATCAGGATATTCTTTGTAAGGCACATGCGCAGAAAGCATATCGTTGTAAGCATTAATAATCGCTAAATTTGGTTGCTCATCTGCTTTTAAACGAGCTTTGTCATCGCTGCTACAAGCAGCCATAACGTGTGCAATATTACCGCAACCTAAGCCGGCACGTACTCTTGTTTGTTTTTTTGCGTGCGCGATACGATCTAAATAAGCTTGGCGGGTCTCTTTACTACGTTCAATAACGCGTTCGGTGACTTCTTGGATACGAGGATGCAACATATAAATTCGACTCATCTCTATAGTTAGAGGATAAAGGCTCAGTGACAATTACAGACTCCACGAAAATAATTGCACTGAGCATCTTTGATTTACCCGTTCAAAGGTACGCTGACAGGCTGTCTCTCACAACCAACCTGACACCGGTGTCACTGTATTAACTCATGACTGTGACACCGGTGTCAACCTTATCTGTTAAATTTAGTTTAATTTTTTTAAATGACCAAATAATGAACAACATTATTTTAGCTAACTATGAGTAAAATTCATGCTCAAGTTATGTTTAAAGTTCCACTTTAACTTTGAGAAACAGCAATGTAGCTCTTTAAATTCAGGTGGTTATATAAAAACAACCAAGGAAGGAATTTACATAAAAAAAGCCCGAGAAAGCGTCACTCAATCTCGGGCTACTGTGAAAAAAACAAATTGAATTTTATTTAATTGCAGCTGTTGACTCGCGAGTAATTAGTTTTGCTTCAAGCGTTACCTGATAAGGTGTTTCTTGTGGCTCACTAATATGACTAATTAGTTGTGTTACCGCTTGGTGGGTCATTTCTTCAACTGGTTGCGCAATAGTTGTTAGTCCAGGCCAAATATGACGTGCAATGGGTGCATTATCAAAACCGGCAATTGAGATATCATCAGGCACTTTTAATTGCATTTGTGTTGCTAGTTTAAGTACTGCAGCCGCCATATAATCGTTTGATGCAAAGACTGCCGTTGGGCGCGGCTCTAAATCAAGAATTGTACGAGCACTATCAACACCAGAGTGATAACTAAAGTTACCCTCTTCTACTAAACGTTCATTAAATTCAATACCATTAGAAGCAAGCGCACGGCGATAACCTTTAAAGCGCTGCTCTGTCGCACTGTGATCTGGATGACCTTTAATGAAAGCGATTTCTTTATGACCTAATTTAATTAAATGCTCTGTTATTTCAAACGCACCTTGCTCATCATTGCTGCGCACAGAAATAGAATCATCTTCAAGAACTGCAGATGCAACGCGCGCATAAGGGATTTTTTTCGATTTTAAAAAAGTGACAAGCTCTGGAAAATCAGAAAATGGCGGCGTTAATACAATGCCATCTAAGCGCGATGTTTGAAGAAGTTGTTCAATATTGTTAATTAGGTCTTGCCCACGAAGTTCACATGGGTGGATCAATAAATTGTAATTATGGTCATGGCATGCTGCTAGCGCACCAGTTTGTACGCGAGTGATATAGCTTTTACTTGGGTTATCATACAAGCAACCAATAATAAAACTGCGGTTTTGCGCTAAGCCACGGGCGATTGGGTTTGGTGTGTAATCTAGCTCTTTAAATACTTTTAGTACTTTTTCTCGGGTAGCATCACTCACGTTAGGCTCATTGTTGAGCACGCGAGACACTGTTTTTTTAGATACACCGGCGTAGCTTGCGACGCTATTAATGGTTACTTTTTTCATACGATAATCATCCAGTCCGCTCCAATTAAGCTCGACTACTAACGTGTAAACACGCAGCAGCACCAACTAGCGGAATATTATCTTGTGTTACCAAGGTTACAGGTATCTGTGAAGTATATTGCGACATAATGCCTTTGTCTGCAAAGCGCTCAACAAATCGGCTAGATAGTAAGCGTTGTTGCATACGAGGTAAAATACCACCGCCAATAAATACACCACCTAGAGCACCAAATGTAAGGGATAAATCACCTGCAACACTGCCAATCCAATCACAAAATTGATTAAGGGTTGCATCGCAGATATCACATTGTCCTGTCGTTGCAAGCTCACTGATTTGTGCCGCATCAAGGTTTTTTGCTGCAACGCCTTTAACGGCTGCCATCGCTTTATATAAATGCGCTATACCTGGGCCCGAAAAAACAGTTTCTACTGACACATGATTTAATTGCTTTTTAAGCTCGGTGATTAACTGGCGATCTAACTCTGTAACCGCTGCAAGGGTAATATGCCCCGCCTCACAACTAAGTACTGCGCTGCCTTGCGAAGTACGCACCAAGCATGCAGCACCAAAGCCTGTGCCAGGCCCCATCACGGCAATATTGGCATTGTTGTCTGCTTGCCCTGCTTTAACAGCTACGTTTTGTGAATCATCCAAATAAGGCGCTGCATAGGCAAATGCAGCAAAATCATTGATAACTTCTAGCTGAGTGAATGCAAATTTAGTTTTTAGGTTTTCAACGCTAAAATGCCAACCTAAATTAGTTAAATGGACTTGGCCTGCTTTAATTGGGCCTGCAACGGCTAAGCACGCTCTGTTAGGCTTTGCATATGATATTTGACTGAAATAGTGCTCAATGGCACTTTCTAGGGAACCAAAATCTGCACTTGGAAATTTAAGGTTATGCTCAATGACAAATTGATTTGTATGTTCATTAAAATCAATGATTAAAGCAAAGCGCGCATTTGTGCCGCCAATATCGGCAACAAGGATAGGATCAAAATCGGTGTTAGACTGTGTGTTCATTATGTTTTCTCTATGTGTCTAAGCTGTTTGCCGCTTATTTTTATAGTTTTCAATGGCAAAGCCACTGTTCAAGATAACCTTTGAGTTATTAACTCAAAGCAACTATCTTTAGTATTAAAAAAATGCTGCCCAAATGAATGGGCAGCCAAATACGTTTTGACAACAAAATGATAAAACATCGACATTATGACACCGGTGTCAGCATTGAATCAATAAAAATTTTAAATATTTGCCTTTGCATACGTATTTTACAACGAAGTACTTGCTTATTGAGCCCGTTTAACGTTGTGATGCTACGTCAAAAAATGACTCTGTAACTTGATCATTTACAGATAAAAACGACTTATCACAAATAGCTTGAAAAAAATATTAAATAGCCGAAAATGGCCGTTACAAATCATCACTATTGCTTTGGAATTAATACCCTATGAAAGGTAAAGCGACATCTTTTGACATCGCACATTATGCAGGTGTTTCTCAGTCAACTGTGTCACGAGCACTTCGAAATAGCCCTTTGGTTAATGAAGAAACGCGCCGACGTGTTCATGAAGTCGCCAAACAACTTAATTACAAAGTAGATAAAAACGCTAGTAACCTCAGAACACAGCAAAGTAGTACCCTCGCGCTTTTGTTATTTGAAGACCCTACATCAGACGAATCACAAATAAACCCATTCTTTTTAGCAATGCTTGGTAGTATTACCCGGGCCTGTGCAAAAGAAGGCTATGATTTGCTTGTGTCTTTTCAATCAAGTAGCTCAGATTGGCAAGCTGACTACGAAGATAGCCACCGTGCAGATGGTCTGATCTTATTAGGCTATGGTGACTACTTAGATTACCAGCCTAAGTTCAGAACCCTTATTGAACAAAATACTAAGTTCGTATGCTGGGGTGCCAGTGTTGATAACCGCCCAGACTTAACTGTGAGCTGTGATAATTATGGTGGCGGTAAACTTGCCGCAGAGCATCTGCTTGCAACAGGCAGAACCGATTGTGCGTTTATCGGTGATGCCTCTGATCACAGCCCTGAATTTTTTGCTCGCTACCAAGGTTTCAAAGATGCTTTTATGGATAAAGGTATCAAGCTAAACGAACGAAAAATGGCGAATGCTATTTCTACAGAAGAATCTGGCTATCATGCTACCCGTTCACTTATAGCAAATAACATTCGCTTTAACTCACTATTTGCCGCCAGTGACCTGATTGCCATTGGTGCTATTCGCGCTTTAAAAGAAGCAAAAATTAAAGTGCCTGATGATGTTCACGTGGTTGGCTTTGATAACATTTCCATCGCTAATTTCGTCAATCCTCCGTTGACCACAATTCAGCAAGATACGACCTTAGCAGGGCAAATGTTAGTTGATAACTTGCTTAAATTAATTCGCGGAGAACAAGTGGAGAGCACCCTACTCCCACCAAGATTAATCATTCGTGGCTCGAGTGTATAAGTTAGTATGTAGCGATAGCTCCTCTGCATTTACACCCTAAATTGCAGCTTTTAAAAGCAATAAACTAATAAAATGGCTTTTTTTTCGATTTACCCAAGACTATTACTTCGAAAAAGCAGATAATTGCACCTATTATGATGAAAACGCAGTGCAAGGCCGTTTACGGCTTTTGCCTGCAACGCGCACAAAGGTGGAATTTTTTAATGGAAATTAAAGTTAATTTTCTCGACAACCTCAGACTTGAAGCCAAGTTTGATGACTTCTCTGTCATTGCAGACCAACCTATTCGCTACAAAGGTGATGGCTCAGCGCCAAGCCCATTTGATTATTTCTTAGCGTCTTCTGCGTTGTGTGCGGCTTACTTTATTAAAGTGTATTGTAATTCACGTGATATCCCGACTGATGGTATTCGCGTTGCACAAAATAACATTGTTGACCCTGAAGACCGCTATAACCAAATTTTTCAAATTCAGGTTGAATTACCAGAAAGCTTATCGGAGAAAGATCGTACGGGTATTTTACGCTCAGTAGAACGCTGTACAGTAAAACGCGTCATTCAAACAGGCCCTGAGTTTAAGATCGATACCGTTGAAAGCATTGAAGCTGACGCGCAAGCGATGCTGATGGCAAAACCAGATGATGAAAACAATACCTTTATTTTAGGTAAAGATTTACCACTTGAAAAAACCATCGCTAATATGACGGCTATCCTTGAAGAGTTAGGGATGAAAATCGAGATCTCTTCTTGGCGAAATATTGTACCAAATGTATGGTCATTACATATCCGCGATGCAGCGTCACCAATGTGTTTTACCAATGGTAAAGGTGCAACGAAAGAAAGCGCGCTATGTTCCGCTTTAGGCGAATTTATTGAGCGCTTAAACTGTAACTTCTTCTATAACGATCAGTTCTTAGGCGAAGACATTGCCAATAGTGAGTTTGTTCATTACCCAAATGAAAAATGGTTTGCACTGACTGATGATGACTCTTTACCTGAGGGCATTTTAGACGATTATACCCGTGAAATTTACAATCCAGAGGGTGAGCTTTGTGGCTCGCACCTAATCGATACCAACTCTGGTAATAAAGAGCGTGGTATTTGTTCGATTCCTTATGTACGCCAGTCAGACGGTGAAACGGTTTATTTCCCTTCAAACCTTATCGAAAACTTATTCTTAAGTAATGGGATGAGTGCAGGTAACAACTTTGCCGAGGCAAAAGTACAATGTTTATCTGAAATTTTTGAACGTGCCGTTAAGCGCCAAATTATCGAGCAAGAAATTGTTTTACCAGATGTACCTGAAGCGGTATTAAACAAGTACCCAAGCATTGTAGCGGGTATTAGAGGGCTTGAAGAGCAAGGCTTCCCTATTGTTGTAAAAGATGCCTCGCTAGGTGGTCAGTTCCCTGTGATGTGCGTAACACTCATGAACCCTAAAACAGGCGGTGTATTTGCCTCTTTTGGTGCGCACCCAAGTTTTGAAGTTGCCTTAGAGCGCAGCTTAACTGAACTGTTGCAAGGCAGAAGCTTTGAAGGTTTAAACGATGTACCTAAGCCAACGTTCAATAGCATGGCGGTCTCTGAGCCTGAAAACTTTGTAGAGCACTTTATTGATTCAACAGGTGTTATCTCATGGCGCTTTTTCAGCGCTAAACACGATTATGATTTTGTTGAATGGGATTTCTCTGGCAGCAATGAAGAAGAAACAGCTAGCTTATTCGGTATCTTAGAAAGCTTAGGCAAAGAAGCTTACATTGCTGAGTTCTCAGATCTTGGTACTGCGTGTCGCATTTTAGTGCCTGATTACTCAGAAGTGTACCCTGTAGAAGACTTAATCTGGGACAATACTAATAAAGCGCTTAACTTCCGCGAAGATATTTTAAATCTGCATCGCTTATCAGAAGATCAACTTGCTAATCTCGTTGAGCGTCTAGAACAAAGTGAGCTTGATAACTACATTGATATCATCACCTTAATCGGTATTGAATTTGATGAAAACACAGTGTGGGGCCAATTAACAATCCTTGAGCTAAAACTACTTATATACCTAGCACTTGGTGATTTAGAAGCAGCGATGGAGCTAGTTGAAGCCTTCTTACAATACAACGACAACACCATTGTTGAACGTGGTTTATTCTATCAAGCAATGCACGCCACATTAGAAGTAGCACTAAGCGATGATCTAGAGATTGAAGATTACATTCACAGCTTCACTCGTATGTTTGGTCAAGACACCATGGATGCTGTGGTCGGTTCTATTAACGGCGATGTAGTGTTTTATGGCTTAACAGAAACCAGCATGAAGCTTGAAGGCTTAGATAGACATCAGCGTTTAATTGATAGTTATAAAAAGCTACACGCTGCCCGCGCTAAAAAAGCGGGGCTGTAAGTAAATATCAAAGCCGCACGTTTTCGTAACCTGCGGCTTTTCTGCTTTACTTAAAAACGTTACTTAACGAAAATGCACACCTGTAATGTCGTATTCAGCGATAAAGCGACCACCATAAGTATCCACAAACATAAACTCCATCTCTATTTTTTCTCGTCGGCCTTTATGTTCAAGCAATTCAATAATAAAGTATTTATTCGAATTAAGATCAAAAGAACGGCCTTGTGTTTCTCGTGTAATGTTAAACTTTGTAGGATTACCGATTCTATCAAAGTACTCAAACAGCACGTTTAAACCACGCGCATAAATTCCCGAGTCTCGCTGTGAAGAATTAGGTCTTTGTTGAGCCAACAACCAGGTTTTGTCCTTTTGATTTACAGCTTTAATAAACTCAGTCATTAATTGTTGATGTTCAACCAAAGGCGGCATTTTTACTTCTTTGAGTGCTTGTGTGAGTTTATCTCCCGCTATACCTGTTCTTGCTATGTAATTATCAAAACCTGCCTCTATCGACATATAATTGAGATAGTCAGCAAGGCCACCTTTGTACACCTGTTCAAATGTGCCATATTCTTGCGACAGAATACGTTCAAGGCGATTATAAAAAGAAAAAGCATGCGCTGAGTCTAATTTTTTCAGTTTCGACGTATCTATCAATTGACCAAAAAGTAGTGCATTTAAGTCAATTACATTCGTTTTTTCATCAAACGTAACGATTTCCTTAGCCCACTCTCTATCGGCTGTGGCAAGTTGCAAATAGTAACGTTGAAAAGGCGCACCATGCTCATCAGCGATTGTTATTTTATTTGTCGAAAAGTCATAAATTTTGGCGTTTTTTGTAGGGCCAGTTCTAACACTTACCTTAAAGCCGTTTGACAGTTCAGTAAATTTATCAGACTTCTCAATCACAACTTCCTGTGAAGCAAAAGCAGTCGTCGTAAAGAGCACTAAAAAGCTGGCAATGAATATACTAACAGTTTTCATATAAATCCCTTTGAAGTTAAAATTAGACCTACCTATTACAGGTCCAAACAGTTACCTTAAATGTATATTAAAATTGTAAGTAATTGAAGCCCAGTGTAAATGTTAGGGTTTAAGATTTATAACGGTTAAGGTTTATAACGATAATGCCCTGTTATTTTATAACTAAATAACATATCTTCGAGTACAGGCCCTGCCCCTATGTTGTGCACAATCAGTGGCCTTTTTTTATCTCTTGACAGTTCATCAGTCACTATTCCAATATGAGGTAAGTTGCCAGGCAGCATCCAAGTGACAATATCTCCCCCCCTATAATTGCTCGCGTCTTCACTTATATTCAAACTATGCCCATGTCGTTTAAAGAAATGCTGTAAGTTAGGAACACGCCGGTGATCAATATTTGAATCAGGCTTTGTTAAACCCCATATTCTGTTTGATGGATATAAAGTAAAGTTATCACGCATATCCTCATGAACGAGTACTTGTAAATCGGTTCCGAGTGCCCTATAACTGCGAATTATGACATCAGTACACACACCAATAGTGGCAGGTACATCACCATTTGGATAAGCAATTCTTTTATAGCTTCCGTCATAAATAACGGAGTGATTTGTTCGCTCCTTAGCGGCTTGAACAAGTTGACTATAAAAGTCATCTGCTTTGACGTTAAATACAAGTAATGTAGGTAATAACAATGCTGTTCTAATCATTTATTTAATCCCTTAAAAGTTCGAGCATAGTTAATTTGGGAGTTCTTTAGCTAAATCAATACTAGACAGAGTAGTAATAATCAAGTTACCAAGAATATATAATGCCCCCCTTAGAGGTTAACAATGTTAAAAAACAAAAGCCACGGCGAGTGCCGTGGCTTTTGTGTTACTGCGTTAGTAAAACTTACTTCAATGCGTCTTCGACAACTGGGTAATGATCCCATACTTGTTTGTCGCTCACTGAGCGAAGTAACTTGATGTATTCAGCATGAGTCCAAGCAAGCGGTGTGGCTGAGTTTGTACCCTCACCTAGCTGATAGCCTGCTTTATTGTTACCTACCCCATCCCAAACTTGTTCAGGTAACATCATCCCTTCATTAGCAAATGCTTCCATGCCTTTTACATAGGTGTCTTTAATTGCTTGTTGTTTCATTGCATCAAGGCTATTAGTTGCGTTTGCCGCAGCGATTTCATAGTGACCACGCTCACCTGTGAAAAACGGCCATACACGACCACGTTGACCAGGGGTGTTGTTACCACCTTCGGCATAGTTGTTACCTGTCACTTCATCTTCACCGTAACCATCGTTACCATAGCGGCGGTAGCCTGGGTATGAACCTGACCCATCAGCAAAATTAAAGGTGTAACGTACTTGCAGGTTATCAACTAAGGTTTCGTCATCATACTCTGGTAATGTTTTTACAATACTAGGCGCAAGTGCATCACGAACACCATAACGTACAAGCTCTAAGAAACCACCATCAAGGATTTGCTTTTTATCAAAGCCTTCACGACCATTATTAGCGTTAAGTGTAGTTGATGAGTTTGGATCTTTGTCTTGACCAATACGAATGAAATATTCGCCATCGCTGTTTTCAGACTTAAGGTTACCTTGAGTCGTAAACATCGTGCTTTCAATTTCACTGTTGTAGGTTTTAGCCGTTGCTAGGTAACGCTCTGCATTTTTGGTGTCGCCTGCTTTTTTAGCAATATCAGCAGCTGTCACTAAGCCTGCAACAACCGCAGCAGTTGTTGAAGGTGAGAAGCCATTTTGTTCTTCCCAACGCTCTTGTTGTGTTGCGGGTGGTGTAACTTGCGTGTTGTTCCAAAGAATTTTCGCAAGGCCACCATCAACCAAGAAATCAGCAGCTGGCTTTAACATTTTGCCATACCAATCTGTCAGCTCTTGATCGTTAAGTACGCCTGCTTGATGTAGTTTCCATGCAAGCATAATTGGCATTGCTGTTTGGTCAAGCTGTACACCTACCCACTCAAGCTCACCATCAACGTGCGTCTTTTGTAAGAACCACCCAGTGTCACCACCATTACCTGGTGTATTATCTGTTACTTGTACTTTTTCTAGATATTCAAACGCTGTCTTGGCGGTACGTGTATCACCCATGGCCATAAATGCCATTGCTACTTGATAGAAATCACGAACCCAAACCGCTTTATAACCGGTAGAACCTGTTTTAGCTGATACTGTTTCACCCCAAGGGTTAGACAGTGACGCAATTAAAGCACCGGCATGGGTTTTATCTTCTTGCGCTTTTAACACCATGGCACTGGTGTAGAGCAACTTACCATTATCAGCGGTGCTATTAGATAATGTGCTCAAAGGCTCAAGGCTTGCTAAGTAGTCTTGCCAACCAATTGCAGCACCCTCACCGATATAGGCAGCAAGCACTTTTTGGTAGCCTTGGTTTAAACTTGCTTGACCTTCTTTTAAACTTGCAGCTTCAGAGTTACCAAAACTTAAAGCTAAATCAAAAGTGGTGTTCTTTGATACTTCGCCAAGCTCTGCAAGTAAGCTTACATTGCCCGACTTATCACCCGTATTTTGGTAAGTCGTTGATAATGATTGCGATGCTTTTAACTCTTTTAAGCCATCACTTACACCCGTAAAGCCAACGCTTGCTTGCTTAAATGGTTGAGCTGCTTGTAAAGATAAAAAGTTATCATCCTGCCAAGCAACCAGACCCTTGTCGGTCACTTTTGCAAAGTCATCTAAGCCATTGTTATCAATATAAGGGTTTACATTAACGTAGGCTTTCACACCATCAAGATCTGTATTAAATACGCTACGAACAAACAATGTTTGACCGTTAGGATCAGTGAAGATATGTTTTTCTAGGGTGAAACGGCCTTGTTTATCTTTACTGACTACTTTATAAGCAAGCGATAATGGGCGACCCGCGTCGTCTTTGTATAAATAATCAATGCTTACATCCAGATCATCACTTTCTGTTACGGTAAAGTCTTTACCGACTACAACAAACTGCATATCTTTGATTTGTGCTTGGTGAATTAAACCAAACATGGTTTCTGTGATCATGCCTTTCGCGATTGAAAACCAAACTTTTGATACTTTGCCTGTAGCAGCTGTATCGCTATAGTGGCCGTCTTGGTATTGCTCATATGATGTACCAATACCTGTTTTACCAGAGTATGCCCAAAAAGGCTCAACACCCGGCGCTCCTGGCGCAGAAACCTGCTCAACTGATGTATTAACTGATTGCTCTGAACTACAAGCAGTTAAACCTAACGCTAACAAGCTTGCTGTAATGAGATTAATTTTTTTCATTGTGTGTCCTTAGTATTGTTGCTTAACGCGCAGTACAGCAATTGCTGCGAGTACGAATGACACTGCACCTAGCACTAACGCATAAATCGGTTGATTATCAAAAAAGTGGCGCAAAATTAGGCCTAATACGCTTGCCGCTAAAAGCTGCGGGATAACAATAAAGAAGTTAAAGATACCCATGTACACACCCATTTTCTTACTCGGTACTGAGGTACTTAACATTGCGTATGGTAAAGAGAGAATTGATGCCCAAGCGAAACCGACACCAATCATCGGCCAGATAAGTAAACTCGGATCTTTGATAATAATAAAGCTGAGCAGCCCTAATGCACCTAACACAAGATTGATAGCATGGGCCATTTTAAGCCCTACTTTTTTTACGATGATCGGGATACACATTGCAGCAATGGCAGCAAAACCATTGTAAGCAGCAAATAATACGCCAACCCAGTCCGCACCGTTATTGTAAGCAAGAGAGCTTGTATCACTGCTGCCGTAGTGGAAACTGGTTACCGCTGAGGTGGTATAAATCCACATTGCAAACAATGAGAACCAGCTAAAAAATTGCACCCAAGCCAATTGCTTCATTGCCTCAGGCATTGTGAATACATCATTCACAACTTGATAAAAGCCACCACTGGTTGCGTCTTTAGCTTTTAAAGCACCAGCAATAAATTGAATAACACCAAAGCTAATCAAACCACCAGCAAGCAAATAAAGCTCTTTTTCAAGCGATAGGCCTGTAACAATACCCAGAACGACAAGGCCAAGAACCGTAAAAATTGCAGCGCCTTTGTTAAAGTTTACATCACTTTGAACATCGTTTGAGTCATCGCTCTGCTCTTGTTCATGAAAGCTTTCAAGCTCTTGGGGTGAATATTCTTTGGTGGTAAATACGGTCCAAAAAACGGCGACGAGTAACACAACGGCACCAAAGTAAAACGAAAATTTCACAGAGTCAGGAATTTGCCCTGCAGGTGCTGTATTGGCAATATCGAACCAGTTAGTCATCATCCAAGGTAGTGCAGAGGCTACAACCGCGCCAACACCAATGAAGAAGCTTTGCATCGCATACCCTGTTGGACGTTGTTTTTTTGGCAGGTTATCGCTCACAAGGGCACGGAAAGGCTCCATAGTCACGTTAATTGACGCATCCATGATCCATAACATACCCGCTGCAATCCAGAGGCTTGGTGAGTTAGGCATAATGAATAACGATAACGTCGTTAAAATAGCCCCATAGAAAAAGAATGGACGGCGGCGACCTAACTTATTCCATGTTTTATCGCTCCAATAACCGATGATCGGCTGCACAATAAGGCCTGTTAGTGGCGCAGCAACCCAGAGGATTGGAATGTCGTCAACATTCGCACCTAGGGTTTGAAAAATACGGCTCACATTACCATTTTGTAATGCAAAGCCAAATTGGATGCCAAGGAACCCAAAGCACATATTCCATATTTGCCAAAAGCTTAGCGTTGGTTTGTTATTATTCATTGTCAGCCTTTAAGGTAAATACTGCACTGCTCAAGCCATTCAGTTGTAATTGAATTGGCGCATTCGTTGTTGCCTCAGAAATCACAATGTCAGCATGATTTTCGAGGTTATCAGTTAACGTTAAACCACTGTGGTTAAGCTTAGGTAACAACGCTTGGTTAAGAGTAAGCTCAACATTTTGTGGGTTTTCTGAAAAGTTACTTACCACAAGCACCAGCTGTTGACCTAGCTTGCGCGTAAAGGCAATGACTTGTTCTGAGCCGGTCAATTCAACCGCTTGCATGTCACCGCCGACAATGGCAGGAAGTGAGTTTAATGACATTAACTTCGTGTAGTAAGCGCGAAGGTTAGCTTGCTCTTTTGAAAGTGCACCGCCATCGAATTTACCATTATTCATCCACGCTTGATGCGCAGGTACACCCATATAATCGAAAATGCTGGTACGCGTTGGGTCGCCAAAACCACCGTCCTCAGAGCCATCTTCACCGACAGCTTGACCAAAATAGAGTAAGGTCGGCGAGCGCGACATTAAGGTAGACACCACCATCGCTGGCTTGCCTTTTTCACTGCTACCCGCGAAATCTGGGCTAGCAATGCGTTGCTCATCATGATTTTCTAAAAAGTGCAGCATGTGCTCTTCAATATCAGCCACTTGGCTTTGAATATCGAAAATAGTATCCGCTGGTTGCTTACCTTGCATCACAGCTTTAACCGTGTCGTAAAAACCGACTTTGTCGTACAGATAATCCATCTTACCTTGCTCGATATAAGGACGGTAAAGCGTTGGGTTATAAACCTCGGCTAGAATAAAGGCATCGCTTTTTTGCATCTTGATTGATGAGTTTAAAAAGCTCCAGAACTCAACAGGCACCATTTCAGCCATATCATAACGAAAACCATCGACACCTTTATCTAACCAATATAGTGCGATATCGCGAAACTTATACCAGCTATTTGGCAGGTCTTTATCTTGCCAAAATGCGTAGTGCGCACGGTAATCTTTATCAGCGTAATCAGCAGGTAGCATCGGGAAATCATAACTACCATCTGGTTTCACACCGTAATTGATTTTAACTGTTTCGTACCAATCATTGATGTCAGGTTTAGCGGCACGTGCCCCATTGCCCGTCCATTTTGCTGGTGTTTCAGCAAACTGATTATCAGCAAGTGGATGCGGATTACCACCTAAGACTTGATAGCTATCACTGCTGGGAACTTGAAATGACTGCCCTGTTACATAATAAAAATTATTATCGCGCGCATAGGTTTTCGTCGTGTCATCATCAGCACCAAAATCCTTTACGCCTTCAGGCTTGGCGACTGACTCATAGTTACGCGCTACGTGGTTTGGCACAATATCAATAACAACTTTCATACCGTGCTCATGAGTACGATTGATTAGCTCTACAAACTCCTCTAAGCGGCGCTCAGGATTAATTGCTAAATCAGGATTAACATCGTAATAATCTTTCACCGCATACGGTGAGCCTGCACGCCCTTTTACAACATCAGGGTCATCTTGCGACAAACCGTATTCTGTATAGTCAGTTACTAAAGCATGACGCGGCACACCTGTATACCAAACATGCGTTGTACCTAGCTCTTTAATGCCTTGTAATGCTGCATCATTAAAATCAGCGAATTTGCCTACCCCGTTTTCTTCTAATGTGCCCCAGGGTTTATTTGTGGTGTTTGTATTACCAAATAATCGAGTGAATACTTGATATACCACAGGCTTAGAGATAGCGGCTTGGCTAGATTCAGATTGCGTTTTTTGTGTGTTCTGCTCTGCTGGTGCATCGTTACCACAGGCAGTTAAACCTAGTACCGATGCCACGACTAACGCGGTTATTTTATATGTTGTCATCATTACTTCATTTTTCTGTAAATATCAGTTCATACTAATGTTAAGGGCTGCATACGGACAGTAAATGCATACGTATTCAGCCTATTAGTTGCAATTATTCAAGCTCGATTAAGCGTGCTTGCATCGCTTTTAAGCGGATTGGCGTAGCAAGATCAACGCGCTTTTCGCTGATTAAATCGCGCCCTTTGTTAGTGCCTTTTAGCACTTCTTGCATGTAGCTTAAGTCCCAATCAATGGCTTGTTGGTTTTTGTTTAAAATTACCAATACAGATTGGCCATTGTGTTCTCTCACATAGCTGTAAACGCCTTGCTTTGGTGAAAAATGCATTAAACGGCCTTCGCTTAGTGCTGGCTTTTCTTGGCGCAGCTGAAGCAGTTTTTTAATGGAACTTAACATCTCTTGCTGATCAGCTGAAAGCCCTTTGCCTGTGAAAGCATTTGCTTTTTGACCTTTAAAGCCACCTGGGAAGTCAATACGAATATCACCGTGATCATTACTTGGCGTGTTATCAAGCAACAGCTCAGTGCCGTAATAAATTTGTGGAATACCGCGAGTTGTTAACAGTAGCGTCATGGCCAATTTCGTTTTTGCTAAGTCTTGCCCAAGCTCAGTGTAAACACGACTCATGTCATGGTTATCTGCAAACACTAAAATGTTATCGGTATCTGCATATAAAAAGTCATTCGCTAGCGATTGATACACTTTTATCCAACCTGTATTCCAACTTTCCTCTTCATTAAGTGCTTGGATCAGTGCTTCTTGTAATGAAAAATCCATCACACTTGGTAAATCAGAGGTATAGCCATCTTGATTGACTTTGCCGCGCTGCCAATAAGAAGCAATTGCTGGGTTGGTTGTCCACTCTTCGCCAACAATATTAAAGTTCGGATACTCACTCATAATCGCGTGAGTCCAATCAGCTAAAAAAGCTTTATCTGAGTATGAATAGGTATCAACACGAATGCCGCTTAAATTGGCATATTCAATCCACCATATGGCATTTTGAATCAAATAAGTAGAGAGTAGCGGCTGGCGCTGATTTAAATCAGGCATCGACTCAACAAACCAACCATCATTAAATTGACGTTTGTCGTATTGGCTAGCATGAGGGTCTTGGATTGTTTGTCTGGCGTGACTGGTGGCATTTTTACCGTTTTCAAACTTGCCATCAAAGTTAACCCAATCAGCAGTAGGCATATCAGTCATCCACTGATGCGATGAACCAAAGTGATTAAGTACCATGTCTATCACTAAACCAATACCATGCTCTTTCGCTTCTGCTGATAAGGTTTTATAAAGCGCATTACTGCCCATACGCGGATCAACTTTGTAAAAATCAGTAATGGCATAACCATGATAAGAATAACTTGGCATGTCATTTTCAAGCACCGGCGTTAACCAAAGTTGTGTCACACCAAGGTCCTCAAGATAATCTAGGCTATTAATAACACCTTGAATATCACCGCCATGTCGGCCACCTTTAAAACTTGGGTTTGCAGGCTCTTGCATACCAGAAACGGTGTCATTGCTTGGGTCACCGTTTACAAAGCGATCAGGATTGATTAAATAAAGCGTGTCTTTATTTGTGAAACCTTGGCGATTAGCACTTTGCTTATCACGGGCATTTAACGGATAAGTAAATCTTGTGCCATCTTCAGCTTTAAAGGTGAGTGTTCCCGCCTTTGCATTATCGCTGATGGTTAAATCTAAAAACGCGTAGTTGGGGTTATTTGTTGTTGTCACCCCTTTAAACTCAACGCCTTTATAAGGCATCATTTGCCATGCTTTGCTGGCAATATTTTTATCGTAAAGCATGACTTGCAGCGAGTTGTTTTTCATCCCTACCCACCAATTTTCTGGTGATGCGGTAATTGCAAAACTTGCAGTCGAGTTGAAAAGCGTGAATGCGGTGGTTAACGCTAAAAATGTCTGTGTTTTTTTCATAATTAATTTTGTACTTTTTCTAAAAATTGACGGTGGCTCGGCAGTTGCTCAACGGCACTATTAATCAAGGTTTTTAAACTACTAAATAGCTCATTTAATTGCTCATCGGATAATGCATCAGCCAATGGGTGATGATCCTCTGCAATGAGTCCTTGCCCTATCATCACTTGCTGCCATGCCACTTCGGCAAATAATTCATCGTCTTCTCTTACGAGCTTGCCGCTGGTTTTAAATAGCTCAATTTTCTTTTTAAGACTGCTTGGAATATCCATATTTTTACAAAAACGCCAAAATGCAGTGTCATCACGCTCAGTTAGTTTGTAATGAAGAATGATAAAGTCACGAATTCGCTCAAATTCTGTTTTACTTTGTTGATTAAATTCATCCACAAGGCATTGCTTAATACCTTGATGAGGAAAAAATTTAATTAAACGAATCGCTGCACTTTGAATTAAATGAATACTGGTCGATTCTAATGGCTCTAAAAAACCGCTCGATAAGCCAATCGATACCACATTTTTATGCCACTGTTTTAAGCGCCGCCCTGTTTTAAATTTAATAAATCGCGGCTCTGTGAGTTGTTTTGCAGGTAAGTTGTCCAACAGCTGTTGTTTTGCCGCTTCGTCTGATAAGAAACGAGAAGAATATACAAGGCCGTTGCCTACACGATGCTGTAATGGAATTTGCCATTGCCAGCCTGAGTCTTTTGCAATCGAGCGTGTATAAGGAATTGCATCCGTTGCTGATTCACTTTGTACTGCAACAGCACTATCGCAAGGCAACCAGTGCGACCAATCTTCAAAACCAGTATTTAGTGTCTGTTCTATCAATAAAGCGCGAAGGCCTGTGCAATCAATAAATAAATCGCCATCTATTTGCTCGCCATTTTTAAGCTGCAAAGAGCGAATAAGTCCGCTTTCATGGCATTGATTAACCGATTCAATTTTGCCTTCAATGCGTTTAACGCCCTGTGATTGCGCTAATTCTTTTAAGAATTCGCCATATCGAGTGGCATCAAAATGGTAAGCATAATGTAAGCCCGCTAACTGGGTGTTAGGAATGTGTTTAAGGTGGGCAAATTTATGAGCTTTGGCAGCTTGATAGTTAAGTGAAAAATCCCAAAAATCAGGTACATTATTGGCGTGATGTGCTTTTAACCAAAAATGATAAAACTCACAAAACGGAAAATCTTTACCTATCTCACCAAAGGCGTGCATGTAGCTGTGACCTTGGCTGCGCCAATTCTCAAACTCGATACCGAGCTTAATCGTTGCGCCAGTGGCCTCTATAAATTCTTTTTCAGAAATGCCAAGTGCAGCATTAAGATGTAAAATAGGCGGAATACTTGCTTCACCTACCCCAACGGTGCCAATTTCAGCTGACTCAACAAGTGTAATTTCGAGCACTTTACCCAGTACTTTATTGAGTAATGCGGCAGTGATCCATCCTGCAGTACCACCACCGGCAATTACAACCTTAGTTATCTTTTTTGAACCCATAGTACACCTAACACCAATTTCAATTTATTGAGTGTAGCTCACTGATACAAAAAAGCCCTTGTAAAACAAATCACAAGGGCAATTTCTATCACTACATTAGCTTATTACAGCTTGTAGCTGAAGCCTAACAGGAATGTACGACCGTAGTCTTGGTAATCACGCACTTGTAGTGAGTTATCACCTTGTAGTGATGTAAACGGCTCTTCAGTGATGTTCTGAACTTGGAATGTTACAGATAAACCGTCAAGGCTCTCTACGCCGCCTTCACTAAAGTCGTAACCAATTTGCGCATCCCAAATTGTTTCGCCTTTAATATCAACTTGTGTAGTCGCAAAACCTAAACCGTATACATCACCTTTAAAATCGCTGCGCTTACGCATGCTAGTACGCGCTTGGAAACCGTTACGCTCAAAGTACACTGTTAAGCTATCGATTTGGTCAGATAAACCAGGTAGCTCATACTCATTACCGTTTTGGTCTGTAATATCTTGCTCAACACCTGTGTGACTTGCGATTAAACCAAAGCCATCAAGTGAATCACTAAACATGGTGAACGGCAGTGTTAATGAAAGCTCATAACCCCAAAGGTCACCAGAGCCACCATTTACTTTACCAGAACCAGTACCTGTTGAAGTTGCTGGAATCTCACCTGTTGATGGGTCAGCAACACCGCTCATATCAATTTCGTAAGTACCATCAAAGATCCACTGCGTAATATCTTTATAGAAAAATGCAGCGGCAAAATAACCTTCTTCATGGAAGTAGTTTTCGTAGCTTAAGTCAAAGCCAGTTGCTTCTTTAGGCTCCAGCTCAGGGTTACCACCTGATACACTCCAGTAATTACCGTTTTCATCTGGTTGTTGATTATAAGATGCATTAACTGATGAGTTCATTTCGTCTAAGCGGGCACGAGAAATTGTTTTCGCTGCGCCGAAACGTACGGTTTGCTCTTCATCGATTGCAAATGATAAGTTTAAGCTTGGTAAGAAATGGCTGTAATCATGACTTACATCTGTTGGAGATACAACGACTAGACCGTCAACTGTGTTAGCAGCGAAGCCTTGTGAAGACTGTTCAGTTTTAACATAGCGAACACCAATGTTACCTGTTACAGGGATTGAACCTAGCTCTGCATTAATGTCTGCTTGAGCAAAGAACGCTGTCACTTCTTCTTGTACTGTCCACGATTGTGTCTTGTGCTTTGAATCAGTTAAGCTTTCTTGAAGTAAGCTGTAGTAGCCATCATTCACTAAAGCATTGGTATCATAAGCAACCATATTGCCCATACCAATGAAATCAAGGCTCGCCGTACCTAAGCGGTATTGCTCTGGGATTGATAACATACCAGGGTTTGAAAGTGAGAAGTCTTTCAACGTCATGAAGTAACCTTCAGACAGTTTACTCTTCTCACGGTCACGATATGACACACCGAATGACACGCGGCTGATATAAGCGTTATCAAGGACTTTGCTTGCAGCAAGCTTCAATGTGCTTAGTTCATCATTGATTTCTGGCGCATTGATAAAGCCATCTTGTGCGGTATTCTCGTATTCAGTACCAGTTAAACCATATTTATCATTCAGAGCAGCACTTGCACCCCAGGATAATGGACCACCTAGTTGAATTAAATCATAATCACTGTAATCAAGGTTATGGCTGAATTGTGCCCCTGTGTTACCACCGTCAAATACATAACCAATATCATCTGCAATGCCATTTGCATCGCCACGACCTGTACCTGAGTAGCTTTCGATACTCCAGATTTGACGTTCAACTTCAGAGCGACTAGCGTCAAACTCTACTGACCAGTCATCACTGATATCGTACTTAGTGTTAAAACCAAATTGAGTTAGCTCTGCATTACGCTCTTCATAGTCATTACGCACTACAACACGTTGACCTTGTGTAACAGCACTGGTGATAAAACCTGAGTCTGCATCAACAACGGCTGAACTAGGGTCGATTGAACCTTGACCCCATGCAAATGGAACTTCGATACCACGTAGGATTTTTTCATCTGAAAAATCCACATACAAAGCATCGAATGTCATATTTAAACGGTCATTCGGTGCTGCTTCTAACACGAACATGGCTGTATCACGTTCAAGTGTCGATGAGCGTACAAACGGCTTAGCGCCACCTAAGATAGAATAGGTATTACCATCTTCGCCGGTAAATTCTGGGTAGCCCCATGAATTCCAACGCTTCTCTTGATTTGGAGAGCTCATCGTATTGTAGGCAAATGCAACGCCGATGGTGTCATCAGCAAACTGATCGATATAAGAAATTGTGCCACGAAACCCTTTATCGTCGCCGTCTGGGTTTAATTTATCAAAGCCTGTTTGCTCATATTGACCATTGAACATGATAACTTGCTCACCTTTGCTTAAAGGTTTTACAGTTTGCATGTCAATTACGCCAGCAATACCTTCGGCTTCAATACCTGCACTCGGTGTTTTATATACAGTTACACCGCTCATGATTTCTGATGGGTAAAGGTCAAATTCAACGCCACGGTTGTCACCAATTGACACCTGTTCACGACCATTGAAAGTTGTGGCACTTTCGTTTTCGCTAAAACCACGAACACTAACCCGACTTGCACGTCCATCTAGACGCTGGGCTGTTAAACCAGGAAGACGCGCGATCGATTCAGCGATTGATGAATCAGGTAATTTACCGATATCTTCTGCTGAGATTGACTCAACGACTTCAGGTGTGAAGCGTTTCGTATTAATAGACTCTACAACACTGCCACGAAAACCTTTTACTTCGATAACCTCAACGTTATCATTTTTTGCTTTTTGGTCTTCTTCAGCAGCATACGCTACAAAACTATTTAAACCTGCGGCTGTAAGAGCCAGAGTTAATATACTTGGTTTGAACATAGACATAATGTTTTCCCATTACCCAAATTGTAATGCCAACGTGATGCAGTTATCTGTTTCAGAAAAGCTGTTATTCGCTGACTGATTTTGTTGTCGAGATGAATATTAACGCTCAGCTTATTTTCTTAACAAATTTATGCATACGTATTCAGCCTAGTTCATGCAATTTAAATTTAACAAATATTTTACAGATGAAATGGTTAAGTTACTGATTATTATTTATTTATTTTCAAAGCCAAGTAAGGAAATGTGAATGAAACAAAATTGTCTTACTTTAAGCACCCAAACTGGGACCTGACTGTAAAAGCTAATACTTACTAGTGATCAAAGAGGATAGAAAAATTATTACTTCTAATTCAACACAGCGAATGTTAATTGGTCATACCAAAAAAACTTGTTGCACCACTTTGTGACAAGCCAGCTATTTTATGCACCACAGTGGATTCTTAGTTGTGTTTTTTAGGACAGTAAAAAATTGGTAAAGAATTTCACATTAAAAATTAATTCAACACACACGACTAGCGTTAATAAATTATGCTGAGTTAAAACGTTAATTTAACGTGCATACGTATGCAGAGTTTTTACAGCCTACCCCCCTTCACGTATGCTTTTGACATTCTGGTAACCCTTGTGAGGTTACCTCTCAGTTTACAGACACTGAATGTCACGATGGAGAAAAACATGACTCAAAAGCAGTGGTATAAAGGTGCGGTTATTTACCAAGTTTATCCGCGTAGCTTCCAAGACACTAATGGCGATGGCATTGGCGATATCAAAGGCATCATTGATCGTATCGATTACATTAAGAGCCTTGGCGTGGATGCAATTTGGGTCTCACCTTTTTTTAAATCACCAATGAAAGATTTTGGTTACGACATCAGTGACTACCGTGACATAGACCCTATCTTTGGTAACCTCGATGACTTTGATAAGTTAATTGCACAAGCACACCAACGTGATATTAAAATTATTATTGATCAAGTATTAAGCCATACATCAGATCAACATCAATGGTTTCTTGATAGCCGTGAAGATAAGACTAACGACAAATCTGATTGGTATGTTTGGGCGGATGCAAAGCCTGATGGTACACAACCAAATAACTGGTTATCAATCTTTGGTGGTCCTGCATGGCAGTGGGAGCCTCGCCGTGGCCAATATTACTTGCATAACTTTTTTGCTGAGCAACCAGATCTAAACTTCCATAATCCTGAAGTACGCAAAGCGGTATTAGACAATGTTGAGTTTTGGCTGAAAAAAGGCGTTGATGGCTTCCGTTTAGATGCCATAAACTTCTGTTATCACGACGCTCAATTACGTGATAACCCTGCAAAGCCACCTGAAAAACGTCAAGGCCGTGGTTTTAGCGAAGACAACCCGTATGCGTTTCAGTATCACTATTACAACAATACGCAACCCGAAAACCTGAGCTTTATGCAAGACATTCGTGCCCTTTTGAATAAATACCCAGGTACTGTTGCATTAGGTGAGATTTCATCTGAAGACTCATTAGCAACCATGGCTGAATACACATCAGGCGGTGACAAGCTGCATATGGGCTATAGTTTTGAGCTACTAACTAATGACTACAGCGCAGAATATATTCGCACAACCGTCAACACGTTAGAGCAACGCATGACAGAAGGCTGGCCTTGTTGGGCATTTAGCAACCATGACGTAGAGCGTGTCGCTAGTCGCTGGAGTCAAGGTGAAAAAATTGAGCCACAGCAATGTAAAATGTTAACTGCCCTACTTGCTTCGTTACGTGGTAGCGTATGTATGTATCAAGGTGAAGAGCTAGGTTTGGGTGAAGCCGAAGTCGCGTTTGAAGACTTACAAGACCCATATGGCATTACATTCTGGCCAAACTTTAAAGGTCGCGATGGCTGTCGTACGCCTATGCCATGGGATGCAAGTGATGCAGAACAAGCAGGCTTTTCTACAACAAAACCATGGTTGCCAGTGGGCGATGCCCATAAGGTCGCAGCGGTAAGTACACAAGACCAAGATAAAGATTCGATTTTAAACGCTTACCGTGAATTTATGGCATGGCGTAAAGATAAAAACGTACTATTAGAAGGTGATATTGAATTTATTAATACAGAAGAACCTGTACTTGCTTTCTATCGTACTTTGGACGGCGTTAAAATGCTTTGTGCATTCAACTTAGGTGCACAAAGTAGCGAGCTTGTTATCGCAGATACTATATCTTCACAGCATACTGAGCTCTCTCATCACACAGCTGAATTAAACAATAATAAAGTCACTCTGCCCGGGTTCGGTTGCTTTTATGCAACCCTGAATTAAACATCAGTTGTTAAAGCCAAGCCCTGCAATTGCAGGGCTTTTTCATGATTGTAGCGCTATCAATGATTCATCGTCTTACTGTTAATATAATCCGTTAAAGCAAATAACACCCCAGAGACCACAAATGTGACGTGAATTAATACTTTCCAAAGTAGTTCATCAGTGGAGTGATTATTCGAGCTGATAAACACCTTTAAGAGCTCAACAGCGGATATGGCCACGATAGCACTGATCAATTTCATTTTCAGGCCAGAGAAACCAACTTTTCCCATCCACACAGGGCGGTCTTCATGGTTTTCGATATTCAACTTTGAAACAAAGTTTTCATAACCACTGAAGATGATAATAAGTAGCAACCCTGCTAATAAAGCAGTGTCTACTAAGGTTAAAATACCAACTAGCAACTCTTGATTTGAGGCAGTAAACGTATTTAAGGCCATGCTGTACAAATATTTAAAGAACTTCAGTAGTAACAAAACAACAGCGACTAATAAGCCAATAAAGAACGGCGCTAATAACCAACGCGACCGAAAAATAAAACTCTCAACAACTTGCTCTACCTTGGTCGGTACTTTCTTTACTTTTGAATTTGTCACTTGCTCAGACATAACTAGATTCACTTTCCTTTTAAAATTAGGAAGATAATACGTGGAATTAGGGGCGTATAGCTAGTATTGCAGCCAAAAATATTGGTTGTTTCTTGTTTATCTTTACGATAAAAAAATTTCGTTATCTTTTTTAGAAATTTAGTTTATAACTTCATTCAAGCAAAGTGGGTTACACATTGCGCACCATTACTGTGTGATAAGCCAGTAATAATTAATTTTGTTGATTAGGAATAATTAAATGAAAAAAGCATTGCTAGCACTGATTTTGGCGCCGGTATTGACTATGTCTGCATCAAATGCAATCGCTAACGAAGCACCTGAAGCATCAGCTGAAATGATCAAAGAATACACTGAAATGTGTTTAAACTGGGCTAAAGATGATGACATCAGCAATGACGAGCTTAAACCTTACGTTTTAAAATGCGTGAATGATGAGCTTGAAGCTGAAGGCTACAAAAAAGTAAACGACGTACAAATCTAGCGTTTATAATTCAGATTAAAAAAACCGGAGCTGACACAAAGAGGTGCACTCCGGTTTTTTATTTTACTAATATTAATTCACTTAATTAAGCGAATTAATATAAAAAGACACGTTACTTTTTAGCTTTGCTGGCCGCTTTTTTCTTCGCGGGAGCTTTCTTTTTGCTCTCTTCTACCCATTTGCCATTTTGGTAGTGTGCTGTCCAGCCTGTGGCTTTACCGTCGACTTCACTCATAACATACTGCTCTTTGTTTTTACGACTGTAACGTACTACAGCAAGGTTACCATCAGGGTCTTGCGTCGGTGCTTCAGCAAGGTAATAAAACTTCTCTGAAATACGATCTTTAAAACGCTTAAGCTCTTCAACTTTTGGCGCACGTGTTTCCCGTGATTTCGGAAAAGTATTTGCAGCTAAGAAAATACCGGATGCTCCGTCCCTTAGGACAAAATAAGCTTCTGACTTTTCACACTCAAGCTCAGGTAAATGAACCGGATCTTCTTTTGGTGGTGCGGCTTCGCCATTTTTAAGTAACTTACGTGTATTCTTACACTCTTCATTACTACAGCCGAAGTATTTACCAAAACGACCTGACTTTAACTGCATGTCTGCACCACATTTATCACATTCGATAATGGGGCCGTCGTAACCTTTAATTTTGAAAGTGCCTTGCTCAACAATATAACCCTTACATGCAGGGTTGTTACCACACACATGCAACTTGCGAGTTTCATCAATTAAGTATGAATCCATCGCCGTTTCACAAATAGGGCAACGCTTCATTTGCATTAATGTTTCTGTTTCAACATCTTCTACATCAGCAGCAATCGCTTCATCACCTGGCACCAAATTCATGGTTGTTGTACAACGTTCTTTCGGTGGTAGGTTGTAACCTGTACAGCCTAAAAACACACCCGTTGATGCGGTACGAATACCCATCTTACGGCCACATGTTGGGCAATCAATATCTGTTTCTACCATCTGGTTTTGGCGCATTCCGCCTTGCTCTTCATCTCCAGAGGCTATTTCTAACTGCTTAGAAAAGTCTGCGTAGAATTTATCAAGCACCTGTGTCCAAACACGTTCGCCTTCAGCAATATCATCTAATCGACCCTCCATTTTAGCGGTGAAGTCGAAATTCATGAGATCTTCAAAGTTCTCTACTAAGCGGTCAGTAACAATCTCTCCCATTTTCTCGGCAAAGAAACGACGGTTTTCAACACGTACGTAACCACGGTCTTGAATCGTTGAGATAATGGATGCGTATGTTGATGGGCGACCAATACCACGCTTTTCAAGTTCTTTAACTAAACTTGCTTCGCTAAAGCGAGCTGGTGGTTTAGTGAAATGCTGTTTAGGATCAAGCTCAACAAGAGTAAGAACTTCACCCTCTTTCACCGCAGGTAAGGA
The DNA here is from genome assembly GCF_001550155.1 of Pseudoalteromonas arabiensis. GTDB lineage: Bacteria > Pseudomonadota > Gammaproteobacteria > Enterobacterales > Alteromonadaceae > Pseudoalteromonas > Pseudoalteromonas arabiensis. The sequence continues at coordinate 99,692 of NZ_LRUF01000021.1, read as the reverse complement.
TTGATCTTCTTCATTTTTCTTGCGCACAGCAGGCTGAACTTTTGTCCAACCGTCAAAGCGAAGTACACGACCTTTCGCTTTCAATTGATAATCACCAGCAGCCACTGTCAGAGTTGTTAAATCGTACTCTGCAGGCACCATTTGACATGCCACAAATTGACGCCAGATTAACTCGTACAGCTTTTTAGCGTCTGCTTCAACACCATCTAAATGTCCAGACAGCACCGTTACACTTGAAGGACGAATTGCTTCGTGCGCTTCTTGTGCATTGCCCTTTGAGCTATAGCTGATAGGTGCCTTTGGTAAGTATTTATCACCGAATTGCTCTGAAACGTAATCACGACACATTTCAACTGCATCTTTTGACAAGTTAGTTGAATCGGTACGCATATAGGTAATATGACCCGCTTCATAAAGACGCTGTGCCAACATCATGGTCTTCTTAACACCATAACCTAAGCGTGTACTGGCAGCCTGTTGCATGGTTGAAGTAATAAACGGTGCGCTCGGTTTACTCTTACTTGGCTTTTCTTCGACGCTAATGACTTTGTAGTCAGCTTTTTCAAGTTCACTAACAGCAGACATCGCCTGCTCTTCATTAACGGGCTTAAATGCTTTATCAGCGTGTTTTGTAACTTCTAATCGTAATGCTGATTCGGTATTTTTGACATCAGCATGAATATCCCAGAACTCTTCAGGTACGAAGGCTTTGATTTCGCGTTCACGTTCAACCAGTAATCGAACTGCAACAGATTGCACGCGACCAGCTGATAACCCTCGGGCTACTTTCGCCCAAAGTAGTGGCGAAACCATAAAACCAACAACACGGTCTAAGAAACGGCGAGCTTGTTGTGCATACACCATGTCAGTGTTAAGTTCACCCGGTGTTTCGAAAGCTTGTTGAATTGCATTCTTGGTAATTTCGTTAAAAACAACACGCTTGTATTTTTCTGGCTCACCACCAATAATTTGCTCGAGGTGCCACGCAATGGCTTCCCCCTCTCTATCCAAATCGGTTGCGAGATAAATTTGATCAGCGTTCTCTGCCAGTTTTTTTAATTCTTGAACGACCTTTTCTTTGCCTGGTAGCACTTCGTAGTGTGGTTCCCAACCCTTTTCAGGGTCGATTCCCATGCGGGCAACCAAGTTCTTATAATCGCGTTGCTTTTTATAGGCAGCTTTGTCTTCTGGTGACATTTTGCGAACTTCAGCAGGTGTTTTTGTTGCTGCCGTTTTTGCTTTGCCTGAACCTGAAGTCGGTAGATCACGTACATGCCCAACACTGGACTTAACGATAAAATCATTACCTAAGTATTTATTAATTGTTTTAGCCTTTGCTGGAGACTCTACAATTACAAGTGATTTTCCCATAGCTGCCTATTTCTGACCAAGAATTTTAAAGTTTTTTGCTCCTATAAATGTATATCCATCACATTATCTAAATAAGTATGATTTATTAACATTAGAGCACGAATATTTATAGGTATATCTACAAACACCAATTGTTACAAGCTTTTAATCGAAACTTTTCGATATTGACTGAATAATTAAACAATTTTTGTTGCTATTTTAGACAAATTAGCATTTTGCGGTATTTTTATGGGGAATATATAGAACAGCAACAAAAATGCCAACCTTATGGCTGGCATTTTTTAAAAATTATCTTAAAACGAAAGATTATCTGTCATCAAAAATTGCAATTGATTTACTGACAGTTTTGCTTCCACCAAGCTGGTTTTCAAACTCAAACGTTATCGTTAGAACGCCATCTTGATCTTGGTTACCATCCGTTTCTCGCGCAATTCTGACATCCGAATACATAGTTGTATCGCGATTAGTGCTAGGAATCGACTCTTGATGCTGAATAATAGAAAAGTCACCATTATTAGCAGAAATCGAAACGCGTGTGCCTGCAGGTAACGGATTGCCAAATTCATCACTATAATAGATACGAATATTAATACCAGCTAAGCCAATATCGAGCGTTTCAGGATCAGTTTCATTAGGGTCGTTCGCATCAAAGTCTGGATTCGGACGCGCAGCAACAGATAAATCAAGCTCTGCAACATCACACCACTGTGGTGCATCAGAGACTTCAAACTGACCAGCCAAAGAATCTGAACAGTCAGCAGGGACTAAAACTTCAAAAGGCGGTGACACAACATCATCCGATTTTAAAACTGCAAAACGTACATACGGTTCATCACCTGACATGACAAGTTCGATTTGTCGGCGAACCTCTATTAACTCGCGCGTACACTGCCCTGCGTTAAATGCAGCTTCGCTACATAGCAAACCATTGTACTTACCGTCCGCATTGTCGTAAACACCATTGTTGTTAAGATCGCGCCATGTTTCGTTATGCCCACCGCGCGAGTTTTTCTCTGAACATGGGTCTGAATCAGCGTCATAGTCTTCACGATTAGCATCGCTACAATTGGCCTTATCGAAGCTGTTGTTTTCGTTATGGTCGTTGAAAGCTTCTGGTAAATCATATAAAGCGTAATATTCACCAATATCAAACAAACCATTACGACGAGTTACATCAGCTGTCGTTTCTTCATCCTCAAAGTTTTCTTGCCCTTTTGCGACAGCAAGAATACTTGTTCGGCCTCCGCGCACAACCCCTTCAGGATCATTTTTAGCTCGCAATAAAGTACCGATACATGGCGCTGCATTACCAAAGTAAGGATCGCAGTTAATTTCGTTTGTTTTCGGGTTAAAACCCTCTCTCGTTGCAGAGTTGCCGTCGATTTCACCAATGCGATTACCCCATTTATAATCATAAAAAGGTCTTTCACCTTGCGAGCGCCATGTAATTTCGCACAAAGCATTATTGGTGCGACAAACAGCTTCACGATTTTGCGGACCGATAACACCTGACTCTGTGAGTACCGTTGCTTCAACTCCGTCACTATTAAACTGATTAAATTGATCACCAAAATACACGGTTAATGGAATTGTTATACCATTATAGTTAAGTGCGTTAGGGTTAAATACAGTCGGGCTAAGGTCAAAGCTATTTTGATCAGTCACCCCTGAGTACAATGCGAGTTGTGATGAAACAGCATTAATTTGCTCAGCCAGTGGAACTAAATGAAGCGTTCCATCAGGGCAGATTTCGTTACTAGGCTCTGTGCTACAAAGTTCTACTTCATCAGTCCAACATGATAAATCATCGCCTTCTGGTAAAGCGGCAACATCCTCTTTCGATACAAAACATGCTTTAACAACAAGCGGCCCTGGCACAATACCCGATGTTACCGTGGTTTGTACTACACCATTATTATCTGTGTTAGCACTGCGCTGTGTAAGCTTCGCTAAGCCAACTGAGTCAGTTAATTTAAAATCAATACGCTGCTGCGGTGATACAATGCCATCGGCATCAAGTAAGCGAAAACGCACCACAGATTGAGTTGGTAAACCGCCTTCACCCGGAGGAAGTGCAATGACGGGTTCAGATACATCAATAAATTGAATCGATTGCACAGCAGATACCTCAACAGGAATCGTCGTTGAGGCCGTAAAGTTTTTACCGCCTGTTTCAACGGTGATATTTACCACATCATCAATTGAACAACCATTTGCTCTATAAGTAGAACTAGCAATACCCCCAGATGATTTTACTGAAGCATCTATCGTTGAGTCGTTGCTCGCAACGCACGTAGAACTAAACTCTACATCTGTTGGTGTGGTGTATAAGTTTCCTTCTTCATCACGAAGAGTTACTTCTATAACAGTACTCCCCCCTGCTTTTAACGGTATTACGTTACCATTGCCATCAAAGTTTAAGCCGTTATCTACATCCAAAGTAAGATCAGCAATACCAACAGCAAAGTTAATATTCGCTGATTCATCCAAAGACGACACTGAAATAGTTCCTGCTCCGCCAGTATTACCCGGTTGTAATTTAAGCAGTGCAATACCAAAGTTATCTGTTAATGCTCTGCCAGATGAAGGAAGAACTGAACCTAGATCAGTCGTTACATCAACAAGTGCGTTCGCAACGCCATCACCACTTTGCTCGTCCGTGACTGCAACGAATAAATCACCTAGCTCAGCAGAAGAAATAGAATTAGAGACAGTACAACCAGATGCTTGTGAAGTTGGGTCTAACCTAACGTTGTTTCTATTTTCATCCCATGAAGGGTTACAGCCGGTTAGCAATGAAACCGAGACTGAATACTGAGCCAATTCAGTTGATGCATCATCACCATTTGATATAAAACCAGCAACTTGCGTGATTGTTTCACCATTGTCATCCATATAGCTGGCAAGCACTTGTCCAGCCCCTTTTGAATCACCACTGCTCAATGTAACAGACGCTTCACCACTACTGTTTGTTAGAGCCGTACCAAGAACAGGCGTTATTCTGCCTGTAAAATTCGTTGTAAATGAAATTAGTTGACCATTTAGAGGTGTACCTGAGTCAAGTAAGGTTGCCGTTACAGTCCCTTTGTTTTCTTTACTAACAGGGTTGTCGGCTGTGAATTCCAAACCGTTAACATCACGGATTGATAAGCTCAAGGTTACGTTTTCTACAACCCCTGGCTCTACCGTTTCTGAACCATCTAAAGACCCGCCGTCTTTTTCTAGTGAACCACCACCGCCACAAGCGGCTAATAATGAGCTAAAAACTATAATACTCAGCCATCGCATTAAAGGCATCGACCTCTCCCTAGTTAGCTATTTCTATACTTAATTTGTTGTTTACCTAATATTAACCTAAAACCTGAACGAATATCATAATTTTTTTATTCAATTCAGGACGAATTAATTTCAATATTTAGCGATTTTTTCTGTATAAAAATTTACATGCTGGTAGGCTATGGCAAAATTTATAAAAATATAGATTAGGTGTATGTCAAAAGTCCGTTCATTGAGTCTCACATCTCGCATCATGATTGGTATGGTGCTAGGTGTAGTAGTAGGTTTTATTTTTCAGGCAATTTTAGCGGGTGAAGACGATTTCCTTATCCCATTAGGGTTATTCTCTTTGCCTATTAAAGCATTTTTTGTCGATGGTATTTTTCACGTTGGTGGGCAAATATTCATTGCTAGTTTAAAGATGCTCGTTGTGCCTTTAGTATTTGTCTCACTTGTATGTGGTACATGTAGCTTAAGTGACCCTAAAAAGCTTGGCCGCTTAGGTGGAAAATCAATCTTGCTGTATTTATTTACCACTGCTATCGCTATTACTGTCGCAATTACACTGGCATTGATATTTAACCCAGGTGAAGGTATTAACCTACCATCGGATGCTAATTACAGTGCAAAAGAAGCGCCAACACTGGCTCAAGTGATCATTGGCATGTTTCCGACTAACCCTATTGATGCGATGGCCAGTGGCAACATGCTCCAAGTTATTGTATTTGCATTATTATTTGGTATTGCAATGGCTCTTAGTGGGAAAGCAGGAAAACGTGTCGCGAGCGTATTTGAAGACTTAAATACCGTTATCTTGAAACTAGTGACTTTATTAATGAATATTGCACCGTATGGTGTTTTCTTCTTAATGGCGAAACTATTTACCACTATTGATTTGAAACTAATTAAAAGCCTCGCTCTTTACTTTAGTATTGTTGTGTTAGCCCTATTTATCCATGGCTTAGTCAACTACAGTATCCTTCTCAAAGTATTAACGGGCCTTAGCCCTGTAACTTTCTTGAAGAAAATGAAAAATGCATGTTTATTTGCTTTCAGTACCTCAAGTTCAAGTGCGACAATGCCTATCACTTTAGAGACAGCGAATAAAAAACTAGGCGCACATAACTCAGTTGCATCTTTCACAATCCCATTAGGTGCAACCATCAACATGGATGGTACGGCTATCATGCAAGGTGTTGCGACTGTGTTCATCTCTCAAGTTTTCGCTGTCGACTTATCTATTTCTGATTACTTAATGGTTATTCTAACGGCAACACTTGCGTCAGTGGGCACTGCAGGTGTACCAGGCGTTGGTTTGATTATGTTAGCCATGGTATTAAACCAAGTTGGACTTCCTGTTGAAGGGATTGCAATCATTATTGGTGTGGACCGTTTACTTGATATGACACGCACCGCGGTTAACGTGACAGGTGACTGTATGGTGACATGTGTTGTTGCAAAGTCTGAAGGGCAATTAGACGAAGATGTATTTAATGACCCTGATGCGGCTAAAGACTTAGAAGATTATCATAAGTCTATAAACTAGATTCACCATTGAAAAACCCGCATATTAATGCGGGTTTTTTATCGTTTTTCGTTAAGGGTTCATTCCTTTAAAACGCGATACTAAATTAACTCCAGCCTTACTGATACTTGTACTCAAACCGATCGCCAGCTTATCACTTAAGTTCTTTTTGATTGTGTATTTCACTTTGTAAATCTGACGCTCACTCGCCTGACTTAAGAGGATATCATCACTGGTATCTATTCTATCAACAAGCCCTTTATCAAAGGCTTGAGTAGCAAACCAATGTTCGCCTGTTGCAACTGTATCTATGTCAAGTGAAGGTCGTTGCTCGCTAACAAAAGTTTTGAATAAGCCATGAGTTTGCTCTATTTCCTCTTTAAACTTTTCGCGCCCTTTATCTGTGTTTTCGCCAAATAATGTTAGTGTGCGCTTATATTCACCCGCAGTAATTTGTTCGAACTCAACATCATTCTTTTTCAGTATTTTATTAAAGTTAGGAATTTGAGCTATCACTCCAATAGAGCCAACAATAGCAAAAGGAGCTGCAACAATTTCATTCGCCACACATGCCATCATATAACCACCACTGGCAGCAACTTTATCTATGGCAATCGTTAGGTGAATTCCTGCATTACGAAGGCGTTGTAATTGCGACGCAGCCAAGCCATAACCATGAACAACCCCACCACCGCTTTCTAAGCGAACGAGTACTTTATCTTTTTCTTTGTCAGCAATAGTAAGAATTGCTGTAATTTCTTCACGTAAGCTGTCTACCTCATGGGCATCAACACTGCCATTGAAGTCGATGACATACAGCCGAGCTTTTTTCTCATCACTTGAGGTTTTTTTGCTCTTCGCTTTTTGCTGTTTTAAATGCGCTTTGAGCTCCTTTTTTGAAAGAGTGTTCTCAATAAAGCTCTGTTTTAGATCTTCAAGCTGCTCACTCAAGTCATCTATTTGTATTTCGCCCTTTTTCGATTTTGGCTTTGCTGCTGCGCCAACTGCAATTGCGACAATGATTGCTATGGCAATAACAAAGGTGATGGTTTTGGCGAAAAACAGCCCATATTCGTATAAAAATTCCAAACAAATTCTCCACTTAATGTTAGTTCGCCACAATTTAACATGCTTTTTCATAAAAAAAAGCCACATGATGTGGCTTTTTACTTAATTGGTTAATTTAGTTTTTAGTCAGTGACTACATCGGTATTAGTGACTTGTAAGTACTGACCACGGCTCGCTAAGAAAGTGGCTATTTGCAATTGCATTTCAGACGTTGCAGCTGCACTTTCCTGTGCAGTAGCGCCTGAATCAGGCGTAGCCACAGGCGTTAATACCGAACTGTGATGACCCTTAGTAAATTTCACAACATAGCTCATAGGCTCCGCTGTTGGCCCCTGAGATTGAGCCACTGTTGCTAAGCCCATCAAGTTAGCAAGTGGTAAACTGCCTGCGATAGGGTTAGAAGCTACCATAGGTGGAATAACTTGGTCAGGTTTATTGTTAGCGCCATCACCAACAACGACACTCATATATGTTGGCGTGCCAAGTGCCGCAACTGATGCTGCGTAATTAGTAGGATCACCACTATCAAGGGCTGTCTGTGCCGCAAAAGCAAACTGTGTTACTACCCCTTGAATATTTGCTAGTTTTACTGTTTCCCCTGCCATTGTTAACGAGCCAATGTACTCTTTGTAACCACAACTGACATAAGCGGTTTGATCTGCTGCTAGCGTGCCACAGTTAGACACAGCTTCATTTTGTAAGTACGAGCTAAATTCTGCAGACTCACTAATGCCAGCAGCAAGTAACACCGAACCTTGCACGAATGGGCCAAACGTTGCCGAATCAATTAAGAAACTTGCAATACCACCACCGCCACTGGCAAGTGCAACACTCTTCACATTGAAAAGTGGGTCAACCTGAGGATCAAGAGGATTATTCGTCACTGCAACAAAAGCAGGCGCAACAACTGAACCTAGTGAATGTCCTACGAATGACACATCTTGAGTGTTTAAATCAGTCGCACCAGAAAAGTTTAAACCTAAGCGTAAACCCAATAAATCAGCAACTGATTGACGTAAGCTGTCACGTGCTACAAGTAAAGACTGCAAATTCATGTAACTGAGTACGGAACCCGTTGATGCGTTGAAGTCGTCAACACCATCTCCATTTACATCAACACCACGCTCACCATGCATTGGATGGTCGATAGCAGCCGTTGCAAAACCTTGGATAGAAAGCTGAGCAGTGATTGCTAACATATCTTCTTTCTTAGACGTAATACCGTGCTGAAGAATCACTACCGGCCAGCCACCTTCAGGCATTACCAAAGCATCTAGACCAATTTGGCTTCGAACAAAGTTAATGACGGGTAAAATAGGCTTAGTAATTTGCACCGGTACATTCGCAATGCTTTGCGTTTTAGGGATTGTATTGTATTTAGTTAAGTGCTTAGTTTGGTCAAGGCCTAGGTCACGTAACTTACCGCCACTGAGCGCCATACATAATGCATCATTTTCACTAATTGGATCTGTCGGGAACGATGCACCTGCTGAAGAGGCGTAACCAAGTACCGCTACACCGCTGTCACACATACCTTGCCAGTATGTCGCAGCTAAATCACTTACCTCAGTGCCTGTTGGTGTTGCAAGGTACATAGGTAGCATTACACTGCCTTTTTGATACTGAACCCCAGCAAAAGCAGGTGACAAACCTGTTACCCCTTGTGACGCAAATACTTGTTCGACAGTAATTACCGGTTGCTCAGGAATTTGTACCGTTGGTCTTGGTAAAGCCGCTTGCGTTAAACTTGCTGCTAGTAATTGTTTGACTGTGCCAAGTACTTGACCTGCCGACTGCATGGTCATAGCCGCACTAAAAATGATTTCATCTTTAGAAATTGCACCACCTGATGTTACAGCGTTTTCATAACTATTGATGACCGCTTGTAACGATTTTTGTGCGTCTGTAATAAGGGTTGTTTCTTCACTAACCAACGCATAAGTAGATGATGGCTCGATTGAGCGACCTTCTGAGTCCATTAGCGAGGTTGTTAAAACATTGATATAACTACTACCTGCTTTAAACGGTTTCAATGGTATAACAGCAACAGCATCACCAGAGCCTTGGGTAATAAAATCGACACCAAATGTGAGCTCTGATACTAATTTACAGGCAATACCTGCAGGTACTTGTGAGCATGCTTCATCCGTTTGGCTGGCTCCCATGACGACTTCAAAAATACGCACTGCGCCTGGTGAGGCAGCAGATGTAGCATCTAAGCTAACACCCGCAGGAAAAGTAAGATCGATTTTAAACGGAGTTTGTGTAGACCAACCATCTAGTGCACCTAATGCTAACTGCGGATCGGCATAGGCAGCACGCTCTACGCTCACATTATTCTCATCAAGTTCACCAGGAATATTAAGCGTGCCATCAAGTGTGCCACTCATGAGTAAATCGTTGGGTACAGAGATAACACCATTAGCAGGATCAAACTTAACTGTCGCGGTTGGCACAATGGGGGGGTTGTCATTTTTTACATCTTCTAATGTTTCTCCTCCACCGCAACCTGTAATGGCTGTTGCAACGGCCAGTGAAAGTAGCATTTTTTTCATAATATCGCTCCGCGAAAATCTTATTGTTATTGTGTGTTCATATTTAAAAGTAGCTAAAAAGATACCTTTAGTTAAGTTAATTTAATGTAATTAGGTTATTAATAAGACATTAGACCAGTTAAAGTTAACGTAAAGTTTTAATTTTCGCCACCTTAATTTACAATAAATTCGATAACTTGGCTTTTTGCTATGGTAAAATATGGAAAAATTTAACCGATGGTACTTTTATGCACAATTACAAAGCCGCAGAAAACGCGCTAAAAGACAAAGTTATTTTAATTACTGGTGCTGGTGATGGCATTGGTCGCGTAGCAGCCTTAACCTATGCAAAACATGGTGCTACGATCATTTTGCTTGGTAAAACAACCAGCAAACTAGAAGCTGTTTACGATGAAATCGTTAATGCAGGCGGCCCTCAGCCAGCGATTGTTCCAATGGATCTTAAAGGTGCTACAAAACAAAACTATCGTGACCTTGCTGCAACAATCGAACAGCAATTCGGCAAACTTGATGGCTTAGTAAACAATGCAGGTATTCTAGGTTCGCTTGGTCCGCTTGAGCACTTCTGCGTGTCAACATTTGAAAACATCATGAAGGTTAATGTTACCGCACAGGCACTTATCACTAAGTACATGTTCCCTATTTTAAGAAAATCACCTAGCGCATCGGTTATTTTTACCTCTTCAGGTGTAGGTCGCCAAGGTCGCGAATTTTGGGGTGCGTATGCTATTTCAAAGTTTGCAGTAGAAGGCATGATGCAAACATGGGCTTGTGAAGTAGAAAAAACAAATATCCGCATTAACTGCATTAACCCTGGCGCGACGCGTACGTCTATGCGTGCATCAGCCTATCCAGGAGAAGATAAAGATAAGTTAGCAACCCCTGAGGATCTTATGCCTACTTACCTTTATCTAATGAGTGATGACTCAAAAGATATCAATGGTCAATCTTTAGATGCGCAACAAAAATAACTTTTGTGCTGTTGACGAATGATTAACCAATAAAAAACCTTACTCTCGAGTAAGGTTTTTTATTTTCTAGTATCTAACGACGCTTAGGCTGCTTAACGCGTTGATTATGCTTTTTAACAGCTTTACGAATTTGGTTTATCTTGGCCCGTTTTTCTTTACGCTTTTCAGGTATAACTGATAATTTTGTTTGCGTTTCACGACCCAATTGAACAGTTTTACGCAAATAGTTAACTGTATCCAAATCAAGCTCTGCCCACCCACCTTGAGGCAAGCGTTTATCTAGCTCTAACTTACCGTAACGAATACGAATAAGACGAGATACTTCCACATCTTGTGATTGCCATAAACGACGAACTTCGCGGTTGCGTCCCTCGGTTAAGGTAACATTAAACCAACGATTTATTCCTTCACCACCTAATGGTTTAATATTTAAAAATTTCGCAGGTCCATCATCCAGTTCAACCCCTTTGGTTAAGTTACGTAAGGTCTCATTCGTTACTTCACCAAATACCCGTGCAGAATATTCGCGCTCTACTTCATAGCTGGGATGCATAAGGCGATTAGCAAGCTCACCATCATTGGTAAACAACATTAATCCAGCGGTATTAATATCCAGTCGACCTACAGCAATCCAACGCTCACCATCTACTTTAGGGAGACGATCGAACACAGTACGGCGACCTTCAGGATCTTTGCGAGTACATAACTCGCCTTCTGGCTTGTTATACATAAGCACACGACAAATCCGGTCAGCTTTATCTTCAACTTTTACTACATGTCCATCAACACGAATTACATCAGTTGCTTCAACACGATCGCCCAAACGAGCCACTTTGCCATTGACACTTACTCGATTTGCATCGATGTATTTTTCCATCTCACGACGTGAGCCCACACCAGCACGGGCCAATACTTTTTGTAACTTTTCAGTTTCTACATTACTCATTCAGATAGTTCTCTCACAGAAGGATCGCTCAAAAGCTGGTTAATTTTACTTTCCTGTAATTCAGGTAAGGGTGGTAATTCATCTAAACCAGCTAATGAAAAATAGTCTAAGAAAGCGGATGTTGTAGCATACAAAGCCGGACGTCCTGGTACCTCTTTGTGGCCTACAACCCTTATCCACTCTCTTTCTAATAAGGTTTTAATAATCCCTGAGCCGACAGTAACCCCTCGTACTTGTTCGATTTCACCACGCGTAATGGGTTGCCTGTAGGCAATCAAAGATAATGTTTCTAATAGTGCTCTTGAGTATTTAGGTGCGCGCTCTTGCCAAAGATTTGCAAGCCATGGTGCTAAGCTTGCGCAGGCCTGAAATCGATAACCGCTGCCAACTTCAACCAATTTTATGCCGCGTGTTTGATAATGTGTTTGAATGTTTTCAATTGCATTATTAATGCGTGCCATAGAAACGCTTAAATCAGCCAATACTGTCTCTTTTAAATGACGTTTAGATAAAGGTTTACCTGCTACAAAAATCGCGGCTTCTATGATTTCGACTAACTGTTCATCACTAATACGTTTTGCGGCCATGGGTTACTATAGGTCATTTAAATCACTAACGCTCTATTATGACAGAAGTCTTGCTAGGTTGGAAAAATTATTACAAAAAAAGCCAGTGTAATACACTGGCTCCAAACAATGTTTATATTTGAGCTAAATTACGAGCTTTTTTTAACCATGTCTAATGCGTCATCTTCAGCAACATCACTACCATGTTCAGTGATGTAGCTAATAAACTCATTACGGCTTACGCGCTTGTCCTTATTAGTATCCATATACCCAAAATGGTTGGCAATATCGTCATCATCAGCCTCTTCAACCGAGATATAACCATTTTTATCGTTATCTAAGGATTTAAAATCATTTTCGATAGGATCAAATTGAGCTATTTCAGCTTTAAACGCCGACTCAGAGACTTCGCTATCTTCCGCAACTTTACCCGTATTAAGCTGCATGTAAGCATTAAACTCACTTCGGCTGATTTGTTCATCCATATTAGTATCGATATTTGAAAAATGCGCCCAAATTGCATCATCATCTGCTTCTGTTTTAGAGATGTAACCATCGTTATCATTATCTAAACTGCCAAAATCGCTGTCTATTTTTGCTAAAGAGTTGCTTGCAGAGCATGCTGAAAGACTAAGAGCCGCTAAAATTGTTGATGCTAGAGTTAACTTGTTCATAAGACATTTCCTTGTAGTCGATTAGATTCGCTTGGACTAATACAAGTTGAATGCCAAAACACCTTACAGCCTAAAATCAAGCACTTAGAAAGCAGTTAAGTTGTGGTTAAGACTATGATTTAGCAAGCTTTTCATACTTACTGTAATTTTTTCATAAAAAAAGCGCTCCAAAGAGCGCTTTTTACAAATAAGTTTAGCATACCGATTAAATAGCCGCGTTTTGGTAACGCTTAACGAACTCTGTTACTGCTTCACCGTTACATTTTAAGGTATTTAAGTTACCAATTTTTTCACGTACAGGTGTCAAACCTTGCTTAAGTGCTGTGATGCAAAGTTGCGTTTCTTTTTGCTCATTTTTAGCAAAAACTTCAACTGATACTTTCGAAGTCGCTTTTTGTAACTCTGCTTTTTTAGCAATGTCACGAATGTCGACACCATTACACTCAATACTTTTAGAAAAACGCGACATCGCAATACCATGCTTTGTCGCTTCTTTACGTGCAGCGGTAAACCCTTCGTTTGCACTCAGACTACATAACTTAGATTCAATACGATTATCAGCTGAGAAATACTGTGGATTGCTTGCCAATGAGCCAAATGAGATACATGCAAGAGAAAGCATCACTAATTGTTTTTTCATGGTTTACCTTTTAAGTGTACATAATTTGAACGGTTAATCTGCGCGCATTATATAAACAAAAAAGAACAAATCAATTAAATATATTATTTAATATTTTAATTAATATCGAGTTAACAATGCGTTTAACTAAACCCTCAATTGATCAACATTTAAACAGCGCATTTTTCTTTCTTTGCTCATGAATAGCGCCACATTTGATGGTAGAATTACGTTACTTCCTTTAAAGAAAAATAAACTAAGGTGCATGATGAAGGTTATCTCGTTCAACATAAATGGACTTCGCGCTCGCTTACATCAACTACAAGCGGTGATAGATAAACATCAACCAGATATCATTGGCTTACAAGAAATCAAAGTTCATGATGAAGCTTTCCCACTCGAAGACGTGCAAAAAATGGGTTATCACGTTTATTTTCACGGTCAAAAAGCCCATTACGGCGTGGCAATGTTATGTAAACAAGAACCTAAATCGGTAGTGAAAGGCTTTGCAACTGATACAGACGAGTCGCAACGTCGTATGATCAGCGTGACTGTAACCCAACAGAATGGCCGTGACTTAACTGTTATGAACGGTTACTTTCCACAGGGCGATAATATTGCTCACGAAATTAAATTCCCTTACAAACGTCAGTTCTATAAAGATTTAATGACCCACTTAGAAGTCAATCACACGCCTGAGGAAGATGTTATTGTGATGGGCGACATTAATATTTCACCTACTGATCTCGACATTGGTATTGGTGAACCAAACCGCAAACGCTGGTTAAAGACTGGTAAGTGCTCTTTTCAACCAGAAGAGCGTGAATGGTTAAGTACATTATTAAACTGGGGCTTTAAAGATACCTTCCGTGAACTTTACCCTGAAAAAGTTGAACAATACTCGTGGTTTGATTACCGCTCAAAAGGTTTTGATGACAACCGAGGCCTACGTATCGATGTAATTTTAGCAACTCCAGCCCTTGCTGAGCGTTGTGTTGAGTCTGGTATCGATTACGAATTACGTGGTATCGAAAAACCTTCTGATCATGCGCCAATATGGTCAACATTTAACGCATGATAGACACTATGCAATGGCAGCTCCCTTTATGGAGCTGTGTGGCTTTAATACTTTGGCTAAGTTTTGATAAACAAAGCGCATCGCAATTATTGGCAACGCCAATAAGACAAGTTGGTGTGCTCGCCTGTGCTTTGGTACTTGCAGTACTGTGGCGCATTAAAGCGGGGATATTGCCAGGCCTTGAATTGCATATTTTAGGGGTTACTGCTGTGACCCTGATTTTAGGTTGGCGATTAGCCATTTTTGCAAGTGCCCTTGCAAGTTTACTGTTGGTACTAGTTGCTCAGTTGCCTATGGGTTTATTGCCGGTGCATTTACTGTTTACTGCTTTTTTACCAATTACGTTGAGCTATTTGTGTTTTGTGCTTTGTTATACCTACTTACCAAGACATTTTTTTATTTATATCTTTTTATGCGCGTTTTTAACCGCCGCTGTTATCGCCTGTATTAAAATACTTACCAGCGGTGTGTTTTATTACTTGCTTGGTGATTACAGTTTTATTGAGATTTCAGAAAACTACCTCATTCTATGTGCGATAATTTGGTTTCCTGAAGCAATGCTCAATGGTATGGCTATTACCTTAATGATCACCTATCGCCCTCACTGGGTTAAAACCTTTTATGATAAGGACTATTTAGACTCATGAGTCTTCACTATCACTGCCCGCTTTGCAAACTTGAGCTTACACTCACGGATAAAACATACCGTTGTGACAATAACCACAGCTTTGATATCGCCAAAGAGGGTTATGTCAATTTACTTCCCGTGCAAAATAAAAAGTCGAAACAACCGGGCGATAACCTTGAAATGGTGCAAGCGCGACGCGAGTTTTTAAATGCGGGGCATTATGGTTTTTTACAGCAAGCTTTAGCTGAACTCGTGGCATCACTGACACCAAATTCAGTGATTGATTTAGGCTGTGGTGAAGGCTTCTATACCCAAGCAATTGCAGCGCAATCGAGTGCCGAAGTGTATGGTGTTGATATTTCGAAGCCCGCCGTAAAATACGCCGCTAAGTGGTATGAAAGTGCGCATTTTAGTGTCGCGTCGATTAGCCAAGCCCCTTTTGCAGATGCCAAAGCAGACGTGCTTGTTAGTGTGTTTGCCCCTTTATTTGCACAAGAACTTGCCCGCCTTGCCAAACCGCAAGCAAGCTTAATTGTTGCAAGCCCTGGCCCTTGGCACCTTAAAGAATTAAAAGCATTTATTTATGCTGATGTAAAACCACATACAGAGATAGAACCACCAGCTGGCTTCAGCAAAGAATCGACAACATTATTAGAGCAACAGGTGCTGTTGTCTGTCGAAGAGATTAAACATTTAATTATGATGACGCCGTTTGCCTGGAAATTTCGCCCAGAGCATTGGCAGCAAATAGAGCAACAAGGCCCACAAAAAATAACGTTATCTTTTTATGTGAGCCAGTTTATTCGCGATTAGAAATGTTCTTTTGTGAAGGCTTTATCCATTTTTTCGAACATATCTTTTAATAGTTGAGCTAAATCTGAATAGCGTGGTTTTTCAGTCGTTAATTGTGACTGATAACCATGTGCTTTCATTTTACTGTGCAGCTCGGTGTACCAACTTAGCATCGCTGGCTCTAATCGGGTTTCTGCACGGCGGCCTAGCCACAATAAACCTTGAAACGGTAGTGACAAAAAGAATAGCGCGATAGTAATTGCTTGCGGGAAATAATCACTACCTAAATAGTTAACTTGCATAAAAACAGTCAGCATAGCCAAAATTGGCATCACTGTAATTGCCAGATCTGTGGCTTTGATCACTCTAAATTCAGCAAACATGGGGGCGAGCTCTTGTCGCATTGGCCATTTTTTAGCGTATTGACGACCTGTTTGCACTTGTGACATGACACTCTTTTGCATCATCACTCCTAGGGTTTTCATCTTGTTTCACAACCGAGTGTAACACACTCCCGGATACAATCCCTGCAAAACCTGTCCTAGTTTTAATACCAAATTGATGTTAATCGGACTAACGTTTAAAGTCTAAATGAGATAAAATGTTATCGGCTTAAGTCAACCAGACTTTAGTATAATTACAGCCTAGCTTTGTTAAGTGTAGCAACAAAATACTTATTTACTATACTGGCAAAGAATTCTAATTATCAAGCCTTAATATACACTGACTGATATCGTACTTTTAGGACCTAGCTATGCCAACGCCCCTTTGCTCACCACAACATGTTTTAGTACTGAACTGTGGTAGTTCAAGTTTAAAATTTGCCATTTTAGATGCCACCACTTCTGACGAAGTTATTTCAGGTTTAGCTGAACGCCTTGGTTCTGACACGCCTTCAATCAAATATAAATATAAAGGTGAAAAACAACATGTTGAATTGGCAAAGGGTCAAGCCCATGATGCTGCAATAAATAAACTTGTTAACTTAGTCAAAAGCTTGGGCCTTGAAGATAACTTAGTTGCCGTGGGGCATCGGGTTGTGCATGGCGGTGAACATTTTACTGAGTCAGTATTAATTGATGATAACGTATTAACAGAGATTGAAAAAACAGCGACCCTCGCGCCACTTCATAATCCAGCTAATTTATTAGGTATTCGTACTGCAATGCAAGCCTTTTCATCGCTGCCGCAAATTGCCGTATTTGATACGGCGTTTCATCAAACCATGCCAAATATTGCTTACTTATACGCCCTACCTTACGCGCTTTATAAAGAGCATGGCGTAAGGCGCTATGGTTTTCATGGTACAAGCCATTATTATGTTGCCGGCGAAGCAGCAAAATTACTTGGCAAAGAACGCGAGCAAACCAATGTGATCAGTGCGCATTTAGGTAATGGTTGTTCAGTGTGTGCGATTAAAGATGGTAAAAGCGTTGATACCAGTATGGGCCTTACGCCGCTTGAAGGTTTAGTGATGGGTACCCGAAGCGGTAGCATCGACCCTGGCTTATTCACCTTCTTAACTCAGCAACTTAATTATTCAGTGCAAGAAATTGATGACTTACTTAATAAGCAAAGTGGCTTGTTAGGCATTAGTGAATTATCAAATGACTGTCGCACTATCGAAGAAGCCGCTGTTGAAGGCCATCCACAGGCAAATCTTGCCCTCGATATTTTCTGCTACCGCTTAGCAAAACAAATTGCTGCATTCTTGGTGCCTCTACAACGCCTTGATGCGCTTATTTTTACTGGTGGCATCGGTGAAAACTCAGATATCATTCGTGACAAAGTAATCACTCATTTAGGCTTTTTAGGTCTTGAGTGTGATGAAACTGCGAACTTAGCTGCGCGCTTTGGTAAAGAAGGCCTAATCTCAAAAGGACAAGCGCATGCTAAAGCGTTTGTGATCCCTACTAACGAAGAATGGGTAATTGCCAATGATGCAGCCCGTATTGCGAAGGAGGCTTAAGTAATGGCACGTAGAATTATGTTGATCCCTATTTCAACTGGGGTTGGTTTAACATCTGTTTCTGTTGGTTTAGTGCGTGCGCTTGAGCAAAAAGCACTTAAAGTAAACTTTTTCAAACCTATTGCGCAGCCGCGTTCTGGCGATACAGGCCCCGAGAAATCAACGCAAATTGTCACCCATGGCTCGCCAATTAATCCACCTACACCATTCGATCTTGGCTATGCTGAACAAATGATTGGTGACGGTAAAGGCGACGACTTACTAGAAGAAATCGTAGAGCGCTTTGAAAACACCATCAAAGAAGACGAAATTGCCATTATTGAAGGTATGGTGCCAACACGTCGCCAGCCTTATGCGGGACGTGTAAACCGTGAGATCGCGCAAACACTCGGTGCTGATATTGTTTTTGTTCTAACACCAAGTAACGATAGCAATGACCAAATTGAAGACCGTTTAGAAATTGCTGCAGGTAATTATGGCGGTGTTAATCACCCTCGTGTGTTAGGTTGTATTTTCAATAAAGTGAATGCACCTCTCGATGACGAAGGTCGAGCCCGTGCTGACCTTGTTGAAGCCCATGAGCCTGAACAACTTGAAAACGAATTAAACCGTTTAGCATCACTGCCTATTTTCAGAAAGCACCCATTTAAGTTATTAGGGTCAATCCCATGGGATTTCGATCTCGTTGCACCGCGTGTCCGTGATTTGTGTGAATACTTAAAGGCCGAAGTTATTAACGAAGGCGACATGGCTCACCGTCGTTTGCGCCGCGTGACTTTCTGCGCCCGTACAGTATCCAATATTTTAAGTCACTTTACCCCAGGAGCCTTGCTAGTAACTCCAGGGGATCGTTCTGATGTTCTAGTTGCCGCTTGTTTATCAGCCATGAATGGTACAAAAATTGGGGCTATTTTATTAACCGGTGGCTTTAAGCCTGAAGATCGCATCATGAAATTATGCGAACAAGCTATGGATACGGGCCTGCCTATTCTTGCAACAAAAGAAGATACGTGGCGCACATCATTATTACTGCATAATTTCAATATGGAAGTACCCTGTGATGATGATCAACGTATCGATAAAGTAAAAGATCACAACGCCAGTCACATTGATTCAGACTGGTTAGATAGCCTTGCACAAAGTGTTGGCCGTACTCGTAAAATGTCACCACCCGCGTTCCGTTATTTACTAACCGATAAAGCCCGTCAAGCGAATAAAACTGTAGTATTACCCGAAGGAAATGAGCCGCGCACGATTAAAGCTGCGGCAATTTGTGGTCAACGTGGTATTGCAAAAACAATTCTACTTGGTGACAAAGAAGAAATTTTACGTATTGCTGAACAACAAGGTGTTGAGCTTAACGATAATGTAACCATTGTTGAACCTAGTGATGTCATCAACGATTACGTCGCGCCTATGGTCGAAATCCGTAAAAACAAAGGCTTAACTGAAGTGGTTGCCCAAGAACAACTGCTTGATAACGTTGTACTCGGCACCATGATGCTTGAACAAGGTAAAGTAGATGGCTTGGTATCAGGTGCTGTTAACACTACAGCAAATACGATTCGCCCACCGCTACAGTTAATTAAAACGGCACCGGGCTCGTCGTTAGTATCGTCAGTCTTCTTTATGCTGTTACCTGACCAGGTTTTAGTTTATGGTGACTGTGCTATCAATCCAGACCCAACAGCAGAACAATTAGCCGATATTGCAATTCAATCAGCAGATTCAGCCGCCGCATTTGGTATAGAGCCTCGCGTTGCGATGATCAGCTACAGTACGGGTACTTCGGGCTCAGGTGCGGATGTGGAAAAAGTGCGTGAAGCCACGAAACTTGCCCAGCAAAAACGCCCTGACTTAGTGATTGACGGCCCACTTCAATACGACGCCGCTATCATGGAAAACGTAGCAATCAAAAAAGCACCTGACAGCCCAGTTGCAGGTAAAGCAACAGTGTTTGTATTCCCTGATTTAAATACCGGTAATACAACTTATAAAGCCGTTCAACGTAGTGCCGATTTAATTAGTATTGGCCCAATGCTGCAAGGTATGCGTAAGCCGGTAAATGACTTGAGCCGTGGTGCATTAGTAGACGATATCGTTTACACCATTGCTCTTACTGCGATTCAAGCTAAGCAAGTTGAAAGCATAGAAAACTAACCCATCAAAAATTAGGCTGATTTATAAAATCGTTATAAATTAGCCTATTACCTTCTTTATACTGACCTATTCCCATATTTATCCACAGATTCTGTGGACAAGATTAATGGAAATCTAAATGGCGTAATCCCGTGCTTACTAATTACATTTAATCTCTTGTTGATAGCTCGTATTTTTAAGTGATTTGGGTATACTATTAATTATCGGCTTCATAGATAGGATCACAGATGTCAAAGCAAACGCTGCAACTTCATAGTACAGAGCTCACCATTCATAGCCTTGATGTCGATGCCACTATCCCTCCTGCATTGCTTAAAGAAAGCATATTTTTTATTGCAAAGACCGCTGATGAATTATCTATTGTCTGCCCTAGCAGCTTTACAATTGATAGCCTAGATGCTGAAACCGACTGGCAAGCACTGGAAGTCATTGGCCCGCTGGGCTTTTCTCTAACAGGTATAATGGCTAATATTTCTGGCGTACTTGCTAAAGCATCTATCTCTATTTTCGCTCTTTCAACTTATGATACAGATTATGTTTTAGTTAAAAAGCACAGCATTGAAAAAGCAATTTCGGCACTGAAAAAAGATGGTTATCATGTGTTAGGAAATACTAAATAGTCTTATGAATAAAGAAGTAACCTATCAGAGTCAACGCGCCTTGCGTAAAAACCAAGTGATGGCTATAAAAAGCCCATTCACGGGCCGAGTTAAACCTATAAGCGAACACCCTGAGGCTTTTTTTAGATTTTCGACTCTAGGGCCAAGTATCAGCGTTGAATTAACCAGCCATAATATAGTCGCTCCTTTTGATGGCACCCTATTGCAGGTAAAAAATGCCGGAAAAGAATATATATTACAGGCAAAAAATGGGCTGAAAATATTAATCAATTTACATTTTTCATCGTTGAGCGAACATATCGACCACACAAGAATTGCCAAGCTTAATGACAGCAAGATAAGCCAAGGCCAACGGCTCGCTTATTTCGATTTACGTGAGCTTTCATCACCTATGATTGCCACCTTATGCGTACTTAACAGCCAGCAGCTTGGTCCTTTATATTACTCTCTATCTCAGGTTAGTGCTGGGGTAGATACATTACTCACTGTGACAAAAAAGTAGATTTTATGACTATCATGTACGGTATCAGCAATTGCGATACAATTAAAAAAGCGAAAAAATTTTTATCTGATAACAATCAAGAGTTCACTTTCCATGACTACCGTAAAGACGGTATCACTGCTGAGCTTATTAATGAATTTGCACAGCATATTGATTGGCAAGATTTAGTAAATAAACGTGGTACAACATACCGTCAATTATCTGATGAACAAAAACAAAACTTAGATAAAGAATCTGCGTTAGCATTGCTTGTGGAACAACCTGCGATGATCAAGCGACCTGTACTGGTTCATAACGGCCAATACCATTTAGGTTTTAAAGCAGCTCAATATGATGAGATTTTTGCCTGATGACTCACCCTGTTATTGAACTTGCTCAAGCACTTATTCAGCGTGAATCAGTGACGCCTGAAGATGCCGGTTGCCAAGCGTTATTGAACGAGCGCCTTGAAAAGCTGGGCTTTAATATTGAGTCGCTGTTTTTCACTGACACATTAAATACATGGGCACGTAAAGGTAAAGAATCACCACACTTTTGTTTTGCAGGTCACACAGATGTTGTACCCACAGGCCCTGCAAAAAATTGGCAGCACCCGCCTTTTTCAGCACTGGTAAAAGACGGCATACTACATGGTCGTGGTGCCGCCGACATGAAAGGCTCTTTAGCCGCTATGGTTATTGCTACTGAACGCTTTGTGGCTAAGCACCCAGACCATAAAGGCTCAATTTCGTTTTTAATTACCTCTGATGAAGAAGGCCCATTTATCAACGGCACGACGCGTGTGATCGACACCCTAGAAGCACGTGGAGAAAAAATTGATATGTGCCTTGTTGGCGAGCCATCGTCACGAGATGAGCTGGGTGATGTGGTTAAAAATGGTCGTCGTGGTTCTTTAACTGGCTTTTTAACCGTTAAAGGTGTGCAAGGCCATGTTGCTTACCCGCACCTAGCGCAAAACCCAATTCACCTAGCTGCCCCTGCTTTAACTGAGTTGAGTCAAACCGAGTGGGATCAGGGGAATGAGTTTTTCCCTGCAACAAGCTTTCAGGTTTCAAATATTAATGGCGGCACAGGTGCTGGTAATGTGATCCCTGGTGAGCTTGAAATTCAATTTAACTTCCGCTTTAGCACTGAAGTTACCCATCAGCAACTTCAGCAACGAGTAGTTGATATTGTTGAAAAGCATGACCTTAATTACGAACTCAATTGGATAGTAAATGGACTACCGTTTTTAACCGATCATGGTCCACTGGTTGATGCAACAGTAAGCGCTATTAAGCAGGTAACTGGGCGCGACACAGCGCTTGAAACCACAGGTGGAACATCTGACGGCCGCTTTATCGCCCAAACAGGTGCCAAAGTCATTGAGCTTGGCCCGCGTAACGAAACGATTCATAAAGTAGATGAGTGTGTCAGTACAGATGATTTAATTCAACTTGCAGATATCTACGAAGCGATTTTAGAGCAACTACTAACATGAACCAGGCTGAATTAGCACTTTGCGCAACTGGGTTAAGTAGTTCGCATTTAGTCGAGCTACAAAAACATCGTTTGCATGTTGATATTGTTGATGATTTTTTGGCGCTACAACAGGCAGCTAAAAAAGCAGGTATTGAACTTGCGATTGCCTCAAGCTTTCGCGATTTTCAGCGTCAAAGCGCTATTTGGAATGCGAAATTTCAAGCTTTGCGTCCTGTTTATACTCTTGATCAAAAAATTTTGGACTTACAGAGTCTTAGTGATACACAAAAGTGCCATGCAATCATGCTTTATTCAGCTCTACCAGGAGCAAGCAGACACCATTTTGGCACCGATCTCGATATTTACGACGCAAATGCGATTAATGATGACTACCAGCTTCAGCTTACACCTGATGAATACGCGTGTGATGGCCCATTTGCTGAGCTTAACGACTGGCTTGAGCAGAATCTCGAGCGCTATGGTTTTTATCGCCCTTACCAAGAATATAAAGGAGGTGTTGCACCAGAACCTTGGCATATTAGTCATATTACACAATCCCAAGTGATGATGCAGTACTTATCCTTAAACACATTAAAAGACAGAATTACAAACAGCGAAATTGCAGGTAAACATGCGGTGCTAGAAAACCTCAGCAGCCTGTATGAGCGCTTCGTAACAAATATTAACCAACCTAAACATGTTTCTTAGTAAGTAAAAACACTAATACAGCGCCTAAAATAAGGGCGCTTGCTACCATTAATTGCAATGTAATTTGTTCGTTTAAAAAAACCATTCCTGCAACAATGGCAAGTACAGGCACTGTCAATTGCACAACAGCAGCTTGACTACTTTTTAGCTTTGGTAGGGCCAAATACCAAATACTATAACCCACACCAGATGCAAGCGCCCCAGACGCAACTGCAAGCGCGATACCGCTGAAAGAGATAGAAGGCCATTGAAAAAAAGCGGCAAAAATAAGCGCGGGTACAAAAATAAGGCTTCTTAAAAAGTTAAACGTTGTGGCTTGTAAAGGAGCGCGACATTGTTTACCGCGAATACTATATACTCCCCATGCCGCACCACTTAATGTCATAAGGATGGCAGGTAATAAAGAAGGGACAGCTGCTGAAGGTAACATTAAGTAAATGAATCCAGCGAATGCAACAATTAAAGCAACCCACTGCAATAACGATAAGCGCTCTTTATTGAAAATACTGTAGCCTATCATCGTCAACTGTACTGCCGAGAACAAAATTAGTGCCCCCGTTCCAGTATCAAGTTCTACGTAAGCGACTGAAAAACAAACGGCATAGATGAACAAACTTACAGCACTTATATTATTTCCTTTATCGACAGGCTCGTCGCTTGCCACTCTTTTTACTTGCCAGCTAAAAAGTAAGAGTAGCATGATGGCACCACTAAATAGCCTAATTGCTGTAAAGCTCCAAGGGTCAATGTCCCCGCCGTGCAATGCCATTCGACATAATAGTGAGTTTGCAGCAAAGGCACTGAGCGCTAAAAATGTATATAAGATAGTGGCAAACAAAATTCAGTTATCCTTATTCTATTTATTCGTATAAGAGACCCGTTTTATCGTCAATAACTTACGATTTTTTACATAATTTATCATAGAAGGTTAAGGCGCATATGCTAATCTAATCAAAGTGTTTAAAAGGAGTGCTCAGTGCGTCGATGTTTGTTTATAGGAGCGGTTAGCTTTTTATCAGGTTGCAGCACCATAGGTATTACTGATCTATTCCAAGATTATGCAATGCAGCTTAAGCCTGTACGACAAGCTGTCAGGCAAAATAATATTAGCAATGCTAAGCAATTATTACCTAGTACGAGTTCATCGCACAGCAATTACTTACTGAATCAGTTAGAAAGTGCGCGACTGGATTTTTTAGCCCAGCAAAACGACGCATCGAATAAAACATTCGAGACAATTTACAAACGTGTAGAAGATAAGCGCCAAGCTGCTAAATTACAACTTAGCGCAGGGTTAGAACAAAGCAACTCGCTTTTAACAAATGATACTGTTATAAGCTATCAGCCCGCAGCCTATGAGATGACTATGCTGCATAGCTATAAAGCACTCAGCTATGTGTTTAATTCGCAATTGGAATCGGCACTTGTAGAAGTAAGACGAGCAAATAAAGTACAAGAGGACGCACTAAAAGAAAACCAAGCCATTGTTGATGAACAAGCAAAAAAAGCAGCGCAAGGTTATCCAAGTATGGATGCATTAATTGGTAATGTAAAAAATGGTTTTCAAAATGCCTTTACTTTCTACTTATCAGCAGTGCTTTATGAGGCAAATAAACAATTTGATGATGCTTATATTGATTACAAAAAGGCATTAGAAATAAATCCAGATAATCAATATCTTCAACAAGATGTTTTGCGACTCGCTAAAAAGCAAGGGTTTGCCCAAGAGTATGAGCGTTTCAGCCAACAATATGGTGAGCTAAGTGTTACGGATAAGAATCACGGACAGGTCATTATTATTGCAGAGCAAGGCCTCATTGCCCAAAAACATGCTTTCAATTTAAGGCTGCCTATTTACACCTCCCGAGGTGATGCCCGATTTTATAGTTTAGCACTGCCTATTTATGCAGATACGCCCTTCTCGGTAACTGAAAACACAGTGCAACTAGAAGACAAAAGCTTGGAGCTGAAACCGATAGTTCGTCTTGAAGCGTTAGCAGCCAAAACACTTGAAGATCAAAGCGCTGGTCGTATATCACGCCAGGTATTGCGACTTATTGCGAAAGAAAAAATGCGCGCTGAACTTGCAAGAAGTGGCGGAGATGTGGGCAATATTTTAGCAAATATTTACAACCTTGCCTCCGAGCAAGCGGATACGCGCAGTTGGTCAACTCTTCCAAGCCAACTAAGTATCGCTCGAACACGTTTAGCTTCAGGTTCACATACTTTGAAAATCAAAGGACATAACGACCTTGATTTTACTGTTAGTAAGCAAGGGTTAACCTTTATCTTTCTAACGTCTATTAATAACTATTTTGACTCTCATATAGTCCAACTCTAGGAGCAATAATGAAACACATACTGCCACTTTTAATGATTTTGCTTGTTACGGCATGCTCCTCACGCCCAACCACATCTGGTATCGGTGTTGAGCAAACAGGTCAACAGTATAACCAGCAATTAATTATCGATAACCCTGAATTAGCTAAGAAACTTGCCATAACAGACGTTAAAACCAGACAAACCAACGGCCTAACTGATGTTGTGGTAACACTGGCTAGTCAGTACAAAAAGTCACAGTATCTGCAATACCAATTCACTTGGTACGACGCTGATGGGTTTATGATTAGAGGCAACCACTCCCCTTGGCAAGCTATCAAGCTATTTGGTTTTGCAAAAACTCAATTACCGGGCTTAGCCCCGACAGCAAATGCTGTTACCTTCTCGCTTGCTGTGCGTGAAGTGTCAACAGAAGCACAAGAATTTGAAGATTAAGGATACTACCATGAAATTAATTTCTGTTAAGTCGGCTGCGGCCATCGCAATAACAAGCACTCTGATGCTTTCTGGTTGTGCTAATAAAGCGGTCGTTAGCTATGGTGACGCTCAGGCGGTTGAAACAGTTGATGTCAACTTTGGTTCAACAGACTTACAAAAAGTGGCGAGCCAAATGACTAATTCATTGCTTGCCTCGCCTGTGGTTGGTACGCTTACAGCGAATAGCCGCCCTATCGTGTTTGTAGAACGTATTAAAAACAAAACCAGTGAACATATTGATACAGAATCCATTACCGATTCCATCTCTACACAATTACTTCGCAGTGGTAAGTTCCGTTTTGTTGATATGACCCGCGTTGAAGCTGTTCGTGAGCAACTCAACTTTCAGAACGTTGACCCGCTAGTCAACCCAAATACAGCAATCGCGTTTGGGCAGCAAGTGGGCGCACAATACATGCTATATGGCAACCTATCGAGCATCGTAAAATCAAATGCTGATAAGTCTGATGTCTATTACAAATTTACAATGCGCTTAATGGACTTAAAAAGCGGCCTAGTTGAATGGGCAGATGAAACTGAAATTCGTAAAACACGTGAGAAATCAACTTTTGGCTGGTAGTCAGGAGGACATATGAAATACCTGATTAGTTTATTGACTGCGTGTGTATTACTAAGCGCGCCAAGTTACGCCGACTATCAACGCAACAAAGCTGTTCCTGTGCAGCAAGTGTTGTTTGGTTCTGTAGAGTCAGTGAGAATGATAACAGAACAAGAACTGGTCAAAGACAAAACTAACGGCTGGGAAACCTTTGGCGGTGCGCTTATTGGCGGTGTCATTGGTAATCAATTTGGCGGCGGCAGTGGCCGTACAGTAGCGACTATTTTGGGCTCAATGATTGGAGGCTCTGTTGCTCACAACCGTCAGCAAACAAGTCGTGTTGTGCAATATCAGCTAGTTGAGTTAATGATCAAAGTCGAAAATGGCGAACAGTACATGGTTGTACAAGACAAAGACAACCAAATGCTCTTTAATCAAGGAGATAAGGTCCGCTTAGTCTACCTAACTGACAATACTGTACGTGTTGATAAAGCTTATTGATCTGTAATGAAATTAAAAAGCGAGCCGAAGCTCGCTTTTTTAACTTTGCCTGTAGTCAGCAAAAAAACGCTGCATTTTACTCATCGCTTCGGTTAAATCATCTTTGTTTGGTAAAAATACCAATCTGAAATGATCAGGATCTGGCCAATTAAAGGCGCGCCCATGCACAAGCAAGATTTTCTCAGCTTTGAGTAAATCTAAAATCATACGTTCATCGTTTTTGATATTAAAGTGCGCCGTATCCACTTTCGCAAATGCATAGAGTGCCCCTTTTGGTTTTTTACAGCTAATGCCATCAATAGCATTTAAACCACGCCATGCTATATCACGTTGCACATACAATCGCCCACCTGGGTTAATCAGATTATCAATCGACTGCACACCCCCTAACGCCTGTTGAATGGCATATTGTGCAGGCACGTTTGCACATAAGCGCATAGATGCCAACATATCAAGACCACGACTTAAATCTTCCATCATACTGGTGCGGCCACTTAATACCATCCAGCCCATACGAAGACCCGCAGCACGGTATGTTTTAGCCAAACCATTAAAAGTAATAATGGGTACATCATCACACAGTGCACCAATGGAGCTATGGGTAACCCCATCGTATAAAATTTTCTCGTAAATTTCGTCGCTTAATAATAATAGCTTATGCTCACGGGCGATATTGATAAGCTCCATCAAAAGATCATCACTGTACACCGCCCCAGTAGGGTTATTCGGGTTAATAAGCACCAATGCCTTTGTTTTTGACGTAATCTTACTTTTTATATCCGCAATATCAGGAAACCAATCTTGCTCTTCATCACAAAGATAATGCACAGGGTTGCCCCCTGCTAACTTAACTGATGCCGTCCATAGCGGATAATCCGGTGCCGGAATAAGCACTTCGTCGTCATTATCAAGTAATGCTTGTGTGGTCATTTGAATTAATTCGCTGACCCCATTGCCGATATAGATATTATCGACATCAAGATTAAACAAACCGCGTTGCTGGTAGTGTTGATAAACAGCCACACGGGCTGAGTAGAGGCCTTTAGAGTCACAGTAGCCTTGGGCCGAATACAAGTTACGGATGATATCTTTATGCATATCTTCAGGCATATCAAAGCCAAAGGCAGCAGGGTTGCCAATGTTAAGTTTTAATACTTTTTGCCCTTCTTCTTCCATTTTTCGAGCTTGTGCAAGCACAGGCCCACGGATGTCATAACAGACACCGTTTAGTTTGTGACTCTTTTTTATTTGTGACATGGTTACCTCTACTAATTAATCTTTAGACTAACCTAGTAAAGGGCAACCACGCTAGTGGATTTTTGAGGTTATAACTGAAATAAATTCAAGTTTTTAGCGAGCAGCAAGCCATGCTTGCAATTTTTCTTGCGAGCCTTCAACTTGCGCTTGTAAGTTTTGTGAATTTGCTTTTGCTTTGCTCACTTGCCCTTCATTGAGATCCTGCTCTATTTCACGGGCAAGTTCTGATAAACTCATAGCGCCAAATTGAGCAGCATTAGATTTTAAGCTATGTGCATGACGTGCCGCTGATTCATTATCAACATCAATACAAGTGAGTGCCTCATTGCTCAGTCGTTGAAACTCACTGCAGCAAAAGGTCAAGGTGTCGGCAAATTGATCACCTAAAAGCGATTCCATACCTTCAAGTGCACTTTCGTCTATTGTGATCGTCGTCATCTTTTTCCCTTAATTAAAAACATAATCCCCTCTAGTCGCAACTTTAGTTGCTTACATCAAAAAAGCAAACTACTTCTTACTGATGTATACTAGGCAAAAATTAGTAATTTACCTAAGTTTATATGGCTAGAGAACTCTGCCCACATTGTGGCTTTTCGATAAGAACATGTCTATGCGATGCGATAAACATAATTAATAATAAACTAAAAATCATTATATTACGTCATCCAAGTGAAGAAAAAGTCGCTAAAAACACAGCAAGACTTTTACAACTAGGGCTGAAGAACTGTGAAATTATTCAAGGTGAGTCTGAGAATGATTTCTCTGTGCTAGCCAGTCTCCCTAAAACAACAACAGCCGTTTTATACCCAAGTGATGACTCTTTAAAGCTTGATGATTCAGGTCAAGCTATGCACGACTTTAAAAGCTCATTGACCCATTTAATCGTGATTGACGGGACATGGAAAAAAGCATTTAAAATATTAAAACTCACCCCAACCCTAGAGTCATTTAAGGCCGTCAGCTTCAACCACTTACCTGCTAACAAGTACACAATACGTAAAGCACCTCGTGCTGATAGCTTATCGACTTTAGAGGCCGTGGCACATAGCTTGGCCTTAATTGAAAACTGTGATGTATCTCCTCTATATCAATTACTTAACGCACTTATAGATAAACAAACTCAACATATGCCAGAACATGTAAAGGCACGTTACTTGTAATGCGAGTGTCTAAACGATTGAGTGCAGGGTTTAACCGTCAAGGCCCTAATTATCGATTTGATGATCAAGTCGACTTTGATGAAATTCGTGATACGTTTGGTTTTAGAACCATGATTGTGGGTAACTGGGTTAACAAACAAGAGCGATTGTTGGCAGCTAATCTCATCTATGACGCACTTGCAGACCTTGCGCAAATTCTGCAATTACCGCCTGAAGCGATTGGGCTGCGCAAAAAACTAAATTTTGCATTTGGTCATGGTGGCCAAAAAGGCGTACAAGCTCACTATAATGCGCATAGTCAAACTCTCGCTCTTGCTAAAAATGCAGGCGGTGGAGCACTTGCCCATGAGTGGTTTCATGCATTTGACCACCATATTTGTCAGCACATGTTTCCACAACGGCAAAGCATGCAGTTTTGCTCTGCTCTATGGTTGCAACAAACCCCCAACTTATCTCATCAGTTAAATCGCTACTTAGATCAATTTTTCCAGCATATTTTTTTAGATATTGATGGAAAAAATCCAAATGACTATGTAAACCAATCCATTAAATTTGATAAAGCGATGCAGCAACTGTATATGAGCATGCCTGAAGAGCTAGCAGCACGTTGTTTTGAAAAATGTATTTCAACACACACAACAATTACTAATACCTTCTTAGTCAGTGGCTTAAATGATAGTGGTTTAATATACCCAAGTGATACCCATGCATTACAATGTACTGAGATGATGCACTTGTACTTTAATCAACTAGGTGCGCTTTTACATCGAGGCTGATATCAATTGATTTGAAATTTTGGATCCAACTCACATAGTCATCTGCAGACATTGGCTTTGCAAAATAGTATCCCTGACCAACTTGGCAGCCATAGCTTTTTAAAATAGCCAAACTCTGCTCATCCTCAATCCCTTCGGCAACCACCTCCGCACCTAGTGTCGTTGCAATATCGCAGGTTGCTTTACAGATACTTTTATCGTTGTTAGAAAACTGCAAATTAAGTACAAACTGCTTATCTATTTTTACTTCATCAAAGCCCAGTTGGCTTAAATAAGCCAAAGAAGAATAACCAGTGCCAAAATCATCAATAGCCAATTTAACACCGATGAGTCTGTAGTCATTGAGTAATACTTTAATTTTTTTACTCTCTTCCAACGTAGCTGATTCAGTCAGCTCGAGCATCACACTGCTTGGCTCAACACCTTGCTCATTCAACTTAGTGATAAATAGCACTGGTAAATCTTTATTGAGTAAGTCTTTAGCTGATATATTAATAGAGATAACATGATTTGGGATGTGCTTAGTAAATATTGCTTGCCACTCAATTCCCCGCGTTACCACCCACTCTGTTAACTGATTAATAACGCCTGATGATTCAGCAATAGGAATAAACACTTCTGGACTAATCGCTCCTAAGGCGGGATGCTGCCAACGCAGCAAGGCTTCACAACCGACAACATTCCCTGTTTTTAAGCAAACTTGTGGTTGAAAATACAGTGCTAGTTGGTCTTCTTCAATTGCACTCTTTAGTGAGGCTGCAATAAGTAAACGCTGCTCAGACAAGCGCGCATTTTCTAAGTCAAACATTCGCCAGCGCTCACCTTGAACCTGCTTTTCACTCATAGCTTGAATAGCACATTGCAAAATTTGTTTCGCGGTATTGCCATGCATTGGGTAGTACGCTACACCAATATCAACCGAATCCACTAACTTGATATTATTATGCGAAATCCCCTCTTCAAACACCCCATGTATAACACAAGCAAACTGTTCAATATGACTAAGCTCAAGCTCCCCTAAAATGACACACGCGAAAATGCTGTCGTCAATTCGTGCAATCCACACCCCTTGCTCCGAACGCGTTTCTAACTTTAGGGCATTAATTGACTGAAGCTGTTGAGTGAGGGCATTAAGCGTCGTATTTATACACTGATTAGCATGGTCATAACCAAATGTTGCCCGTGCATTGGTTAACACATGCGGCCTAAACAGCATAATTGCAAAATGCTGCTTCTGTGAGACTTTTTTTACCATTTCATCGAGTAACAATTGCTTGTTAGGTAATTGAGTATCAGCATCATGGGTGAGGCTATAGTTAAATGACGCTATGCGATGCCTGTCTTTGAGCAATAAAACCGTACAAATTGCCAATGAACCTATCAATAGCACAATATCTTGTATTACATGCTTTCCAAAACCAAAACCATTCCAAATAAGCAAACTCGCAAACTGACATGAGAGAATTATCAGCATACATTGACGCAGCAAGCTTGGATGATTTTTCTGCTTGTTTAATATAACTGCCGTCGTAACCGACAACACAATAAAGCAGCTACAGCTGACGATATAAACCCAGCTTAAATTAAATGCAGGTAAGAATGATGTCATCAAGGCAATAGCAAAAAACATGACTATTGCCACTAACCATGTTTGATTTAAACCGCTTCGGCTATTTTTAATATTTAAAAACTCGTATAAAAAGTAACTTACAAAACCAAGGGAAAATTCATAAAAAGGCCATTTGGTCGACCAGCCAAGACCCGAAACTAAATAACCACTTAAGCCGTTATCAATTAAAAAGCTCATACCTACCAAAGCAAAGTACGTACTTAAAAATAAATACTTTACTCTTTTAGAAACAGCATAGTAGACAAGGCAAACAAATATACAAATAAGTAATACACCAATAATTGCACCGTAACTCAGTATTGTTTTATGTAAATTAATTTCAAACCGTTCGGAATTTACGACCCCTAATTGCAAGTTGATATCCCTGTCGTGCTGAAAATTAACCAATGCCCAACGGTTTTCAGACCTATGCTCAATAAGCCAGTGAGGCCTTACATTTGATAAACTTGGTAAGGGTATTAACCGCGCATCATTTTTCGCTGTTGAGGCACTGTCTAAAATATAAAACTTCTTCCACATTAAATTAGGCTCAGCTAGATAGGCGACATAAGTTTGCGCATGTGGCAGTTGATGTAAATCGATAACCATCCAATATGATTGGTTGGCTTTAATACGAAGAGTATCGGTATTGTTCGCGGGTAATTTTCTTTGTGTAATCAGTTTTTCATCAAGTTTATCTGCCAAAACACTCAGTGGCTCATTCGACTGAAACAACCAAATAGGCAGTTGAGAGGAAAAACTTGAGAAGGATAAAACACACAGCAAGATAGCACATATCGCACAAGCGAGTTGTTTATAAAACCTTACTACGCGCATGTTATATGAATGCATCTTAGCTCCGTGCCACCAAACATAGATAAAAGTATGGGATCTAAGCGCTTAAATTGCCAATTTTATAGGAACTAATTATATAAATAAGGAGGGATTTGCGGCGGTCAAATAAACCACCGCATTAGACTTTACTTGCTATCGTCACTAATACGACTTGCTACAGCGGAGTTTTGATCTTTATATTTTGCATCTTTACGTGTGTTATATGGGTTCTCAGAAGGGCTCGTCATTGTTTCAAAACTCATTGCCCCTATCTTCATCATTGGACGCAGTGCAAGTGGCAATTTTCCAGAATTATAAAACTCCAGTACAATGTTGCCAGACCAACCAGGGTCAATACGGTGTGCTGTTACGTGCACCATCAAGCCAAGTCGCGCCAGAGATGAACGCCCATCAAGCCAACCCACTATATCAGCTGGTAGAGTCACTTTTTCGTAAGTAATTGCGAGTGCTAGTTCACCTGGGTGTAGGAAAAAAGCCTCATCTTCATTTAACACGATTTCATCACTCATTATTGATTCCATCGCTTTATTTAGCTGATCTTTTGGTCCACTCAAATCGACATAGGCAGCGGTGTGATCCTGAAAAACACGAAACTTATTACCCAAGCGTAAATCGACTGTGACTCCTGAAATCATTGCCTTACTTGGCGAGGGCTCAATAACAATACGGCCATCATTAATGTATTGTTGAATATGGGTATCTGATAATCTCATTTATTAATCATCCGTTATAACAATCTCAACAGCGCTTTGCGCTTGTTGGTAATATAAACTGCTCGCAAGTACGCGTGCTGCTGTCTTGTATGTTTCACTAATACTTTCTGCATTATTTTGCGCAATTAAGTGACCTTGTTCAGAACTTTCACGAATCTCTGTTGCTAGTGGAATTGTCGCAAGTACAGGCACACCATGACGATGAGCTAAAGTAACTGCACCATCTTTCCCAAACACATGGTTTGGTTCTCCACAGTGACCACACAAAAAGTAACTCATGTTTTCGATAAGACCCAATACAGGCACATTTACTTTATTAAACATTGCGATACCTTTTTGTGCATCTGCTAATGCTAAATCTTGAGGTGTTGTGATGATCACAGTGCCGCTGGCTGGCACTTTTTGGCTCATAGTCAATTGAATATCGCCAGTGCCTGGGGGCATATCGACAATCAAATAATCTAGCTCTCCCCAATCGGTTTCATTTAACAGCTGATTAAGCGCCCCCGAAGCCATGGGGCCACGCCACACAGTCGCATCATCACTCGGAACTAAAAAACCTATTGATTGCGCTTTGAGGTTATGTGCTTCAAAAGGCAGTAGATGTTTATTGTCTGCTGTTTTTGGCTCAGCGCCCTGCAAGCCAAGCAACAGTGGAATAGATGGGCCATATATATCAGCATCCAATATCCCCACTTTAGCGCCTTCTTGTTGAAGTGCCGCTGCTAAATTGACTGCCGTAGTCGATTTACCAACTCCACCTTTACCGGAAGCTACGAGTATAATATGTTTAATCTGCTTAAACTTACTAGCTTCTGACAGTTTCATCTGGGCTTCAATCGTTACTTTACAAGCCAACTTTTGGTTGGTGAATGCTTCAATATCATGAATTTCACCCAGCCCTGCAAAAGGCAGAACAAGCTTAACATGCCAACTTTTGCCATCAGTTTGCTGAATATCTTTCACCCAGCTTTGTTCTATGCCTATCGCAAAAGCACTACTTCGATAAGCAGCCAATGCCTCAAGCATCGGCGCTTTTTCAGTCGATTTTCCAGAGAATATTTTTGACAGTCCAAACATAGCAATAAAATAGCGTTTCTTTGATGAAAAGTGCCACGGAATTATGTAACATTCAAAGCATTAAAACCAGACAATTAATAAATATCACCTGCTTGTTAAGCATAGACTGACAAATAGGTGGTTAAAATATGATAATCGCGTATTTTAAAGGCGGTTATCCTCAATTCGGAATGATTATGGCACAGCGAAAGATCC
Source organism: Pseudoalteromonas arabiensis (assembly GCF_001550155.1). Taxonomy (GTDB): domain Bacteria; phylum Pseudomonadota; class Gammaproteobacteria; order Enterobacterales; family Alteromonadaceae; genus Pseudoalteromonas; species Pseudoalteromonas arabiensis. The sequence goes on along the minus strand of NZ_LRUF01000021.1, from coordinate 64,681 downwards.
TCATAACTAGCGCATTACCTTATGCCAATGGCCCGACTCACTTAGGTCATTTATTAGAATATATACAAACTGATATTTGGGCACGTTTTCAGAAGCAACAAGGTCATGAGACCTACTATGTTTGTGCAGACGATGCTCACGGCACTCCAATTATGCTTAATGCGCAGAAGCAAGGGATCACGCCTGAAGAGATGGTTAAAAATGTCAGCATTGAACGTCAACGCGACTTTGCTGATTTTAATATCGAATTTGATAATTATCACAGTACCCACAGTGACGAGAATAAAGCGCTTAGTGAACTTATCTATAACCGCTTAAATGACGCTGGTCACATCAAAAAGCACACTATTTCGCAACTTTTTGACCAAGAGAAAGGTATTTTCTTACCTGACCGATTTGTAACAGGCACATGCCCTACGTGTAAATCTGAAGACCAAAATGGCGACAGCTGTGATGCATGTGGCGCAACCTATAGTCCGACTGAGCTTATTAATCCGCGTTCAGTGATGTCGGGCGCAGAGCCTGTATTAAAAGACTCTGAACACTACTTCTTTGACCTACCGGCATTTGAAGGCATGTTAAAAGAATGGTTGCATTCAGGTTCTATCCAACAAGAAATGGCCAATAAATTGGATGAATGGTTTGCTGATGGCCTTCAACAATGGGACATTAGCCGTGATGCGCCTTACTTCGGTTTTGAAATTCCGGGTGCGCCTGGCAAGTACTTTTATGTTTGGTTAGATGCACCAATCGGTTACATGGCGAGTTTCAAAAATCTATGTGATAAAAAAGGCATCGATTTTGATGCATTTTGGGCTGAAGATTCCGATGCTGAGCTTTACCACTTTATTGGCAAAGACATCATTTATTTCCATAGCTTATTCTGGCCTGCAATGCTTGATGGCGCAAAATTTAGAAAACCTACAAACGTTTTCGCCCATGGTTTTGTGACTGTAAATGGCGCCAAGATGTCAAAATCTAAAGGCACTTTTGTTAAAGCTCGCACTTACCTTGATAACCTAGATCCAGAGTACTTACGTTACTACTATGCTGCAAAGCTTAACGGTGGCATTACTGATCTTGATTTAAACCTTGAAGACTTCGCACTGCGTGTAAACTCAGATTTAGTAGGTAAAGTTGTTAATATCGCGAGCCGTTGTGCCAGCTTTATCACTAAAAAGTTTGACGGAAAATTAAGCGACACAGTTATGGACGAAGCATTACTAGGTGAATTCCAAAATGCCGCAGACAGTATCGCTAATCACTACGAAAATCGTGAATATAGCCGTGCTATTCGTGAGATTATGGCGCTTGCAGATAAAGCCAACCAGTTTATTGATGCTAAAGCTCCATGGGTGTTAATTAAAGACGAAACTAAACAACAAGAAGCGCATGATGTGTGCTCACTTGGTTTAAATATGTTCCGTGTACTTATCACTTACTTAAAACCTGTTCTGCCAGGCATGGCAGCTAATGTTGAAACCTTCTTAAATGACGATTTAGCATGGCAAGGCGCTAAAACGGCACTTAAAGGTCACGCAATCAATAAATTCAAACCGTTAATGCAACGTGTAGAAATGGATAAAGTAAACAAAATGATTGAAGAATCTAAAGAAAGCCTTGTGGCTGAAAAAGATAAAATCGACCCAAACAGCCCATTGGCAAAAGAGCCAATTAGTCCAGAGATTGAGTTTGATGACTTTGCGAAAGTTGATTTACGCGTAGCGAAAATTGCCAAAGCAGAACACGTTGAAGGCGCAGATAAGTTATTAAAACTGACGTTAGATTTAGGTGGCGAAACTCGCCAAGTATTCGCAGGTATTAAATCTGCGTATGCACCAGAAGACATTGAAGGAAAGCTAACGGTAATGGTAGCAAACCTTAAGCCTCGTAAGATGCGTTTTGGTATGTCTGAGGGCATGGTATTAGCAGCAGGCCCTGGCGGTAAAGAAATTTATATTCTTAACCCTGACGAAGGCTCAGAGCCTGGCATGCGCGTAATGTAATCTTATCGCTCTTAAAAGAACCGTTGTGTTTTTAGACACAACGGTTTTATTTTGTCTGAAAATTTTGGCTGAAATTAAGGAGCTGAGTACAAATCCTTTAAAACACGTTCTTTGCGTGGAAAATAATTATTATCATAATCAAGTGACACGATGACTTTATTCGCTTTACCAAGTAGCTCATCTCGAGGCACAAAACCTATTACTCTGGAATCTGCACTGTTGTCACGATTATCGCCCATTACTAAATACATATCCTTAGGAATAGTCACTTTAGAAAAGTGCTGTACCAAAGAAGGCGTTTTTGAAACCTGAATAACATGTGCCGCGCTAGGCAAGTTCTCTATTAAAGTTTGCTCAATATCATTCTCTTTTAACTTTGTGTAGCTGATTGCTTGGTCATTAATGATCAGCTCATTATTAATCATACTGACGGTATCACCCGGTAAACCAATTACTCGCTTAATTAGACGATTATTAGCTGCTTTAGAGTCAAAAACAATGATATCTCCCACTTCAGGTTCAGCTGTTCTCATTAAGGAAGTATGAGTAAAAGGAAGCCGCAAATCATAAGCCATTTTATTTGTTAGAATCCGATCACCTTCAACAATTGTTGGGTTCATTGAAGCAGTAGGTACTTCATACCAATCAGCCACAGCACTTCTGAATACGCTCATTAAACAAATAAAGATAATGAGCGAGCGGTTATTTTTCCAAAGTTTATATAATCTTCTCATCTTCCTCCTAGAACCCGTTAATTTAAATTTGATTCGTCAATTAAGACGTCGCTGGCCAACTGCAAGTTCAGTATAAAATGTAACAAAATAATAAGTATTAAAGTCAAAAATTAATTTCACCATTTTGTAGTAGTGATTTTATGTTCCGAATAACAGATACTAAAGAAAATAATAATCAAAAAATACCCGTAAATGGATGTTACAAAAGAAAAAACAGCACCTCAGTTAGCAAACAAGTCACCCTTTTTCTTAGACCTCTTGCCTGGCAAGCTAATTGATTTACAGTTTAGTAACCCTATTTCTATTCGATTTAAGTTAACACTTGTTGGCTATGAAACCGGAAAGTACTTAATTTTGAAGTGCCCTGCACAAGTTGGTAAAAATGATTTCAAAGATGTGTTAGTTGAAGGCAATGGTGCTATTGTGCGCTACATCGTTGAAGATCAACGCGGTGAGTGTGTTGCTTTCACAACCAATATCATTGCATTAACCGTTCGCCCTGAACGTTTGATGTATTTAGCTTACCCAAAAAATATTGAAAGTCGCCAACTACGTGAAGCAAGCAGGTTACAAACTCATATCCCTGCAAAAATTAGCGTAACCGAAAACCCATCAGATGATGATAAAACATTGTTGCATGGGCTGATTATTGATATTTCGCCGACAGGTTGTCGCTTTGCTATCCATGTCAAAACCGGCTTTTTAGCTCTAAAACGTCGCCAAGTCTTTGTACATATCCTTTCGCCGCAAGATAGCTCTACGCAAGTTATTAGGGCATACATTAGAAACAATCAAATGAAAGGCGATCGATTAAATGTTGGTATTGAGTTTGCCGAAGATGAGCAATATAAATTGCACAAGCTACTGGAAGCTTATGCAATTGATATAGATTAAACTAATTTATTGATTTTTAAACTGTTGCTTAGCCTGCTCAACTTGCTCAGCATTAATACCGAGTGACTCAGCCGCCTCTTTAATTAGATTCGGCTGTGTCATTACTAAAGCCATTAACTGCTGCAGTTTTTCTGGCGGGATACCTAGTTGTTGTATTTGCGCCATCGCCATCATTGGGTTTTCTAAGAAAGCACTGAATAAGGCATGCACTTGTTCGTCACTAACATTATGTTCTTTTAGAGTTTCTATAATCGGGTTCATACTAACCTTTACTTAGACTTTGAATGTAAAGAAATTATATGGGCGTTTTGGTGTTATTCAACTAATAACACTACTTTGCCTGCGTTTTCGTTGTTATCCAAAATTCGATGCGCTTCACTTGCCTGTGCCCAATTGAGCGTTTTATAAATATTATAATCAAAGCCACCAGCAGCTAATGTGTCATAAAAACGTGAAATAAACTGGTCGCGCAAAGTACGCTTAAATTCATTGCTGCGATTCCTTAGCGTAGAAGCATGAAAAGAAATTCGTTTACTAAGCAATCGAGCGAAATCAACCTCTGCAAAGCGGTTATCCAAAAATGCCAGCATAACTATTTGGCAATCCATGGCTGCAACATGGGCGTTTTTGTTTAAGTAGCTACCAGAGACTGGATCAACAATGGTATTCGCTGTGAGCTCATTGTTTTTCATATACTCGACAAAATCGGTTGTTTTATAATTGATAGCATGATCAGCCCCCATTGCTTTTGCATGATGACACTTTTCTTCACTTCCTGCTGTCACCACGACATTCGCACCGATGCTTTTCGCCATTTGAATTGCTGCACCGCCTACCCCACTGGCTCCTGCATGAATAAGTGCAGTGTGTCCTTCTTTAAGACCACCAAATTGAAACAAGGCAGAATAAGCCGTCAAATAGACCTCACTTATCGCAGCCCCTTGTGCCATGGTCATTGACTCAGCTAAGGGCATTATTTGAGCCGCATCTACCGCTACATATTCGCTATAAGCCCCCCCTGCACACAAAGTAAAAATCCGCTGATTTAGCCAATCTTTAGTCACTTTGCTACCTTGTTCAACAACCACTCCTGCACATTCAAGTCCTAATATAGGGCTATCTCCTGCAGGGGCAGGATACTTTCCCTGTCGCTGCATGCAGTCAGCACGATTAACCCCAATAGCGGCGACCTTAACTAACACCTCGTGTGGTTTTATCTCTGGAGGGTTGATGTGTGCAAAGTGTAAGTTTGAATCTTCGTGCTTAATGTAGCGCATAGCAGCCCCTATTTTGTAATGCGTCGCCATGTTTCGGCTTCAATCAATTTGCCATTTTCGTACAAAGTATGGTGCCAAACATCGTCTTCAACTTTGTAATCAAATGCCATCGTTTTTCCTAATAATGAAGGTACATTACCATAGGAAAATGTTTCGATAAATTGTTGCTCTTTAAGAATATATTCACCACCACCAGCATAGTGAAACTGGCCATTTTTTTGTGTTATGTAACTAAAATGAGAGTCAGTGATTAATTTTACCGAGCTCAATTCGGGGGCTTTCGCTGTCACATAACCATCTTCAACAGCATACTTTCCTTCAATAAACTGCCAGCTGCCAAGTAATGGATTGGCATTCACATTGATACTAAGTAGCAAACTTGCAATAAGCGTTATTTTTTTCATTATCTCTGTCCTTGTTTTATGAACTGCTTAGCTTACGTTAGTTCTTTGTTCCAATTAAGGATTTAAGGTTGAGATTTTCTCATCTGTGAAAAACGCCAAGACTGTTTATAAGGATATACATCAAATAGTTGACCATTATTTATTGCCCTTTGAATATCTTGCCACATGGTTGCGGTAAAAATATCATGGTGGTGATGATTAAAGAACGCAAATGCGGCTTCATTAGCACTAAAGAATACATTGAATTGACTAGGAAAAATGTCGTTATCAGCAATATCAAAATAACTATCACTATTGAGCTCGTCTAACGCATCATCTGTTTGCGGTAATTCTCTAAAGTTGCAATCAGTCAATGGGCAAATTTCGTCATAATCATAAAACACCACTCTCCCCCATCGCGTCACACCAAAGTTCTTCATTAACATATCTCCTGGGAAGATATTCGCACCGGCAAGCTCCTTAATTGCTTTTCCGTAATCGTTCATCACCTGTTCGAGCTTTCGTTCATCGCATTGCTTAATATACAAATTTAGTGGTGTCATTTTGCGCTCTACGTAAACATGACGAAGGATGAGTGCATTGCCAGATATGACTAAACTATCACCGATTTGCTGCTGCATCGTTTGTAATAACTCATCACTAAAACGGCTCAAGTCAAAAGCAAGATAACGAAATTCATGTGTATCAACCAAGCGGCCCACACGATCTGCTTGTTTTACATAATCGTATTTCGCCATGACTTGCTTTTTAGTGGCTGTTTTTGGTGCGTTGAACCTATCTTTTATTACTTTGTAAACATAATCTGAGCAAGGTGTTGTGAACACTAACATCACCATCCCCGGTGTACCAGGGGCAATTACATATTTATCATCACTAGGACTGCTGCGAGTCGTATCTACTTTGTAACGATAGAACTCTGTTTTTGCATGTTTAATAAATCCTATCGCATTGAACAGTTCAAAACGTTGCTTGTGAGGCATTAACACACTTAAGTAATCAATGTAACGAGCTGGCTGGTCCGTATCCACCATAAAATAAGTGCGTGCAAAACCGAAAAGTAAGCTCAGTTGGTCAGCTCCCATCATCACAGCATCAATCTCGAGGCCTCGCTCTGTATTTAATAATGCAATGGCAAATGGCATGTTATCGCCATTTTTTGCAATGCATCGACCTATTATGTAGCACGCTTTATTTCTAAAAAATAAGGAGTTGGCATACTCAATGTAACCATCGTTAAGTGTAAGTAATTGATATACTTGTGGGCATTGATGTTTGGCACCTGCAATCAGTGTGCGCTGCAAAAGCACTACATCATCGTCAAAGTTTGCATAACCGACCCGAAATACATGGCGCTTAATTAATGACGAGACTGCCTCATCGAAACCATCTTTGAGTGAGATGCGACTCACTAAAGAATCAAATGGTCTAGGCCCTAATCGATAACGTGCCTTTAAAACAAATAAATGAACATTACGGATCTTTCGAGAGTCCCAAATAGCGCCAAATGTCGAATTAAAAAATGTGTGAGCAATAGGCTGATTTTCATGGTTTTGTACCATCTCACCATAAATCTGTTTCGCTAAAAGCCAAAGTGCAGGGTCATCCACTTCACTATATGCAATGATTTTTACAGCGTTGCTAACTTTACTCACTTGCCCTTCGTAGACTTGTAAGCGTAACTTCATCATCTGTTGAACTTGCTGCCATTGGCACTGCTCAAAACGACTTTGTGCACCTAAAGTAATATTTAAAAACTCCGCAAACATAGCTTCAAAGCCTGCGAAGACTGCACGTGCAAGCTTAGTGGCTATAACCTGTGTTAATTGCTCTGATTGCGTTTTTTGTTGTATAACTTCATTTGGCATTATTAATGTCGCTTATACTGATTATTTTAATGGTGCTGTTTACACACCATAGCAAGCACGCTTAAATTTAGATAATTAATAGCAAGAATAAATAAGATTGATCAGATGAATATTAGGCATGTTGACCTCAACCTTTTAGTGTATCTAAATGTGCTCATCGACGAGCAAAGTGTGTCTAAGGCTGCAAATAAACTTGCCCTAACACAACCGGCGATGAGTAACGCACTGAAGCGACTGCGTGATTTATTTGATGACCCACTATTAGTAAGAGCCGCGGGCGCAATGACTCCTACAGCGAAAGCCTTAAGTCTTAAGCCTGAAATAGAATCGCTGTTAAAAATGGCAGAAGAAATTACTCAGCCAAGTGAACTATTCGACCCTAGCACGGCTAGTGTTACTTTTCGGATCATGGCAAACGACTACCTTGAATCAACACTTATTGCGCCATTTATCACACAGCAGCTAGAAAAAAATCCTGGTCTTAATTTTGATATTTTGAGCCCCAGTGACGTAACCCTACAAGACATGGAAAAAGGTACGATCGATTTGGCGATTAACCGCTTCAACGGCCTTCCTCGCTCTTTTCATCAGGCCAGTGTTTGGCGTGATAATTATTGCTGCTTAAGCCATCCCGACAACCCTTATTTACTCACACAGTCACTTGAGAGCTACCTAAAACAAGAGCATATATGGGTAAACCGTGCAGGCTGGGGTGCAGAAACGGCGCTAACAAATAAATCTGGCAGTCAAAAGTTAGGTTGGGTTGATGAAGCGTTATGGCAATTAGAACAAACTCGCAATATTCGTGTGTTTACCCGCCATTACATGGTTGCAAGTTTACTGTGCCAATCAAAAAACCTCATCGCAACCCTGCCTCGCCGACAAGCCATGTTATTAGTAAAGCATACTGATTTAGTCATAAGCCCTGTGCCATTTCAAATCGTACCAATTGAAGTGAAAATGCTGTGGAGCCCGCTACTGCATCATTCAAACCCACATCAATGGCTGCGCAGAGAACTTATTGCTTTTGCAAGCACAGTGGCAGATCGGTAAAACCACCGCAATATTGATAAAATCAATATCAGTTATTGAAAACAACAATTTCATAAATAATGATTGAGGCGCTAGAGTGAAGTTAAGCACATAAACAAAGAGAAGATAATTATGGAAACTTCAGCGCAATTCACTCAACAGGACGGCCTTTACATTAATGGTCAATTACACGCATTCATCGAGCAGCAGCTTTGTAAAAAAAGTGACCTCGCTTGTGAAGATATTTATCAAACACTTGCTACTATGGTTGATGAGTTTGGTTGTCAATGCCGTAAAACTAAACATCAAGAAGATGATGTTTTACAAGCAGACACATTATTAACAGCGTATAGCACAGTGCGTACACATCCACATTGCCATGTTGATGCACAAACAACGACGGCGGTTCTTGACGAATATTGCTGCCAAGTGCCTGCTATTTTAGTTGTTGCTTTAATGGATACACTAACAGGCATAACATGCAATGAGCCAGGTGCTGAGCGTATTTATCAACGTGCAGCTGAACTCACAGGAAAGCCTTGTGTCTACGCAGTTAAAAGCGCCAATGCAGCTTAATATGTTTATTTATTTGAATTCCTTATTCGAGCGATGATGCTTTTTGCAAAGTCACTGCAACTAAGCATCGTCGCACCGGCCGAATGAGTCGCCAAATCAAAAGTCATTTCATTCGCAGCCAAAGTTGACTCTAATGCCAGCTCTATTTTATCTGCCGCTTCATGCCATTTCATAAACCGTAGCATCATCACTGCACTTAAAATGCTACTTGTTGGGTTTGCAGTATTCTCGCCAGCAATACGATTAAATGTGCCATGAGTAGGTTCAAAAAATGCCACGTCATTGTTTAAATTTGCCGCAGGCATAATGCCAACTCCACCTACTTGCGCTGTTAACATATCTGCTAAGTAATCGCCGTTTTGATTCGTTGTAACAACCACATCAAATTGCTCTGGGGTCAGTAGGGCTTGTTGCAACATATTATCAGCAATCACTTCTTTAATAGTTAAATCACTTAAGCCGTCGCGTTTGATAACTAACCAACGACCATTTTCGTGAGGAAGCGCATTAAATTCTTGCTCTGCAAGGGCAAACGCCCATCGTTTAAAGGCACCATCGGTAAATTTAAGCACATTACCTTTGTGCACCACCGTCAGTGAGTCGCTTTTTTGTTGAAGTGCATAATTAACAGCATAACGCATCAAACGCTCAGCCCCGTCTTTTGAACTATTCTTGATACCAATGCCACACTGTGTGTCAAACCTCAGTCGGGTTACTCCCATTTCTTGACACAAAAAATCAAGCATGCGTTCGTTATCAACGCTTCCTGCCTGCCATTCAATTCCCGAATACACATCTTCAGAACTATCACGGATGACTGTTATGTTGGTTTTCTCAGGCTCTTTTAAGGGCGAAGGAAGGCGTGAATAGCTGCGAATTGGCCGCATATTAACGAACAAATCCATTTCATGGCGAAGGGCCACATTCAAAGAGCGAAAACCTCCTCCAAGGGGTGTTGTTAAAGGGCCTTTAATCGCTATTTTGTATTGTCTAACGGCGTGCAAGGTTTCTTGGGGAAACCAATCACCATCATACAGTACAGCCGCTTTTTCACCATTAAATACTTCCATCCAATGAATTTTCTTTTCATCGTGATAAGCATGGTACACCGCAGAATCGACAACACTGCGCATCACAGGGGTAATATCCTGCCCGACTCCATCACCTTCTATGTAAGCAACGATAGGATGTGAAGGGATATGCCATACGCCAGATGAGTCAATCGTGATTTGCTCTCCCTGCTCGGGGATGGAAATGTGTTGATACGACATATTCGCTTCTTATTGATTATTATTTAAAGCTATTAATAGCAACGATTTACCTCACTGTCTGCGCCTGTGCGCGAATAGTCACTATTCAAGGCATTAATAATTCACTTTAGTGATTTCATCTTGCATGGCGCAAAACAAAGAGGTAAAGAGCTGCGCATCTAAAGTCACCGTGTCATTTTTAAGTGCCGTATCCACCGCCACGGCTTTCACATATAGTTGCTCACATTCAAACATATTAGCAGCGCCTTTTAGCATGTGAACATTTTTACTCAAGCCATCAATATCCATAACTTTGTACTGCTCACGCATTTCTCGATACTGATCTTCAAGCCCTTTTATATAATCATCTTTTAAAACTTGAAACTCTTTATCTGGTAATTTGATATCGCTTAATTCGTCGCAGTCCAAATAGCTGGAAATTTGATGGCTAAAAGCATTTCGATCTATCGGCTTTGCGATTAAATCGACAAAACCTTGCTTCATATAACGCTCAATTTCATGTTTCATCGTATTCGCAGTCAGTGCAATAATAGGTGCTGTCACCCCTGTTGCTTGCATCATTTTTAATGCTTCTTGACCGTCCATTATCGGCATTTGTATATCCAATAAAATTAAATCGAAGGTATTTTCTAAGGTTTGTTGGACAGCATCTTTACCATTTTCTACCGTGGTTACTGTCAAACCCATCCGCTCTAGAATTCGTGCAATTAAACGCCTATTATCTGGATGATCTTCAGCGAGAAGTACATGACCTTTTAAATTTTCTGGTTCATCTAATTTACAAAATGGCGATGTCTCTACCAGTCTGACTTCACTAATATTATTTAACCAACGTGTTTTTTCTGTTTTGTAGACTGCCATCGACAATATAAATTCACTGCCTGAACCAACATGGCTCTTAACACTAATGTCGCCATCGAGTTTTGCTGCTAAACTTTTCGAAATATTTAAACCCAGCCCTGTTCCACCATACTGACGTGAGATAGACGAGTCAGCTTGGTAAAACGCACTAAATAGTGATTCTTGCTCTGCATCAGTCATACCAATACCTGTGTCTTTAACACTGATTGTAAGAATATCGTTATCACAACTTACCGACAGCGTAATACGCCCCACTTGCGTAAATTTGAGCGCATTAGTTGTTAGGTTTAACAAGATCTGTCTTAACCGGCTTGGATCAGTGACAATGTAATCAGGTAAGGGAAATTGATAATCAACACTAAATTTAAGGCCTTTATCACGAATTTGTTTACCTATAAGGGATTCAATATTGGCAATTGTGGCAAATAAGTCCGTTTCTATCAGTTCAATCTCAAGTTTGTTAGCCTCAATTTTTGACATATCTAAAATATCATTAATTAAACCAAGCACATGCCGACTATTTTGTAAAATAACCCCAATACCATGGTTACGTTCATGGGGTTTTATATCACCGAGCATTATGCCGTCGGCATAACCAATAATAGAGGTCATGGGCGTACGAATTTCGTGGCTAATATTAGCAAGAAAACGGCTTTTCGCTTGGTTAGCATCGCGTAATTCATCAGCAAGTTGTTCAAGCTCTAATGTTCGAGAATGTACTTTTTCTTCTAAGTTTTTGGTCAGTTCAACATTATCATCGTGCAGTAGCCTAAATTTATCAGCAACAGCAAAAGCCAGTAACATAGCATCCATCGCCGTGCCGATTAGACCGAGCAAATATAAGTTAACCGTTGTCGCTGGCAACAAGCCAAGGTTAGTTAAATTACCAACCATATTTGGTAGCATCATCGCAAGGTAAGCCAACACAAAGTAACGCGCGGGTTTAAACCCTTTAAGCATACAGCGCACACCAATGTATAAACCCAAACACAGTGCAATACCCGTGACCACCGTAGACCAGTAGAAACCAAAACTTGGCCATAAAATACAAAAAGGAATACCGAGTGTCGCAATAACACCCACAGTCATTGACAGCTGTGCAAGCTTTGGAAAAGTCTCTTTTAATTTCAGTAGGTTATTATAAAATAATATATTTGTGAGTGGCGTTAGTGCGAAACCGAGCCAATGCAAATGAGGATTGTAATAGCCAAATAATTGGTCAGATATATGAAAAAAATGACTCCACGCGAACACCCATGAAGCAGTAAAGAGCGCATAATAAAGGTGAGTGACATCTCTGGAAACAAGGTAAATTAACAAATTATATAAACCAAGCGCAATGCCAACTCCAAAGCACAGCATCATCACCATATTCTCTACAGTGATAGTATCAAAATAACTCTGGTACGGCGTTAACACAAGTTTTGCAGGCGTATAAAAATAATCACTTTCAAAGTAAGTAATCAATACATACTGCTTTCCCTTTTCTAGGGTTAGCCGATTACCATAATGGAATGCAAACTGGTTTCTCTCGACACCTCCTGTAAGATAGTGCTGAACAGGTTTGCTAGGATCTGTTAGGTCATAGACACGACTTTCAATTTTCGATACAAGCGTATTGTAAGGATAGAGCACCAAATCTTCTCTATTACTTTGGTTATCTATCTTAACGATCAGCCAATAACTCCCGCCCACCGAACTAATGCGAGATTGAGGTGTTTTACTTGCCTGCCACTGGTTAATGTTAGCCGCTGACTGAGGAAACATATTATCCTTTGCCATGAGTACTTGCCCAACATCATGTAAATTCTGCTCAGCTGAGTCATCTGTATAAACATAAGTTTGCGCAGCATTGGCCGAAAACATCATGCTAAGAAGAAAAAGCAGACTGCCTACATAGAACTTAAATCTCATTCATCTATCTCAATTAAGCAAGAACAACTCGATTAAAAATGATAGGCAACATCGAAACCATAACGACGCCCCTCACCTTTGAAATCTTCTAACATGCCCAAGAACGAGCTTAAATCGAACTTCAGTTGGCTATGCTCAGTATCAAATAGGTTTTTCCCCCACAAGATAAATGACCAATTATCGACACCATATTTCACGTTGGCATTTACGATACTAAAACCTTCTTGGTGCGCATAAGGATTCATATTCTGATCAAAGTAAAAATCAGACTGATAATCGTAACTTAGAGAAGCCGTAAGTGGGTTGTTGGCTATATAAGTATCATATTGCAGGCTTGCGGCAACATTCCATTTAGATGTAAAAGGCAAGCGGTTATCAGTAATACTGTTTCCGAGTGGATCAACATACTCTTCAAATTCAGCATGCGGAATATAGCCTACCGTTAAAACCAAGGCTAAATCATTGTATGGCTGGTAATAAACTTCGCTTTCAAGACCATAAATAATTGAGTTACCGACATTTTCAAGCAATTGTACGGGTGGCATTTGCGGTGTTTCTGACGGCTGATTCATAAATACTTGCTGATCATTGTAATCATAATAAAAACCAGCCCAGTTCATTCTCAAGTTCTGCTTCGGCCACCATGATTTTAAACCCACTTCATGCGCATTCAGTCGCTCTTTGCCATAATTAGCTAAAATAGCTTGTTCTTCTGACGATAAAAACCCGCCATTATAGCCACCACTTTTACTCCCATTGGCAAACCGATAATACATATTAGTTGCATCGCTGAGCGCATAGTTAATGGTAAGTTGCCCTGTTACACCGTTATCAGATTGAGAGTCTACAACCTCATAAAAAGGCACATTAACTCCCTCTAGATTGGTAGGGTCTATCACAGTATTTAAGGTTGCTATGGAGTGATAATCGAGTGATTCGTAATCGTACCTCAGTCCTGCACTTATTATCCAGCGTGTAGCAAACGGTACTTCTATCTGGCTAAAAAGCGCAAGGTTTTGCATACTAATTTCGTTGTCGTAGATAAACGTTGCCGTTAAGTTGCTAGGTAAAATGCCGCGCAGATCGCGTAGAATATCGTTAAGGTTGTCCTGTTTTATTTTTTCATCAGCAAAATAGACACCACTGGTGAGCGTGTAGTTTTCAAATTCATTTAGTAGCCTAAACTCTTGGCTAAATAGCTGAGTATCTAAACCTAACACCCCTTCGCATAAACGAGCTGGGGAGCCATCACAGTTAAATGCATGGCTGCGTTCTAAATCGTTAAAACTTGACAGTGAAGTAAACGTACTTTGCTCACTAAGATGCCAATTCACTTCCCCAATAAAGCCATAACCATCCGAGCTGTGTGGTGAATCGTTATTTACACTCACAGTAAAGAAGTCGTCACTGCCATCATTAAAACCAAAACTATCAAAACAACGCGTTGAGCCTGCTTCGCTAGGGGAACATAATTCACCAGTGAGTGGGTTAGCTACAATACCAATATTACCAACAGGTTGCACAATTCCATCCCAATCTTCGATGTGTGCTTGTAAGTACACATCAACCTTGTCCCATTGCGTTAAAAATGACACACGGGCATTTTTTTGCTCCATTCCCGCTTCGGGTGAATCACTGAAAATGTTTTCTGTGGAATAGTCATAATCTTGATAATTAACAGCAAAGCGTAGCGCACTTGTATCACTGACTTGCTGATTCCAAATACCATCAATACTGGTCGCATTATTATTGGCTATGCCAAGCGTTAGTGCGCCATAGCTATCAAACTCTGGGCGATTAGTACGGATCAGAATTGCCCCACCGGTGGAGTTACGTCCAAATAGTGTGCCTTGTGGACCTCGCAGTATATCGAGCTGGTCTATGTCATATAAATTAATGATTTGGTTATTGGCAGAGCCAACTGCAACGCCATCTAAATACATACCCACAGGTGAGGTGTTGGCCGTATTATAATCAAGCAAACCGACCCCACGTATACTTACAGCCGGTGGCGTCCCCTCAGCAGCGTTTTGAGTTATTTTTACATTGGGCGCAAATAAGGCGATTTCAGTCGAATCTTTAAAATGTTGATTCTTTAATTTTTGGCCACTCACTTGGCTGACAGCAACGCCCACATCTTCAATTGCTTGAGGACGCTTTTGCGCATAAACACTGATAACTTCCATGTCTTTTACAGTCTCAGACCCATGAGCAACTTCGCTAGTTACTCCATTACCAAACAATAATACGAGTAATGTTGGGCCAATAAGATAGTGACGCTTCATATTGGTCAGACCTTAAAAGAGGGAAACTTGTTAAATTCTTGTAATTAACGTAAGTATAGACCATATAAAAGACTAAAGTCGCATAATTCACACATAATTTGTGAAATATCAAACTATTTAGCCCTCATTTAATGCTCTTATCTGTTTTTTCAAATGCATACTCACCACTAATAATTTCTGGATAACCGCATAACGATCTTGAGGTTTGCATTCCGGCCATCACAGCCGCTTCAACACAGCCCGCATTAACACCTGTTTTAATCCAGTCTCCTGTAATTCTTAAATTATTAAACATGGTACCATCCGTGGCTAAGCGGTATTGGCTAGACCCTGTCACCGACAAAACATAACGCTCACTCGGGTCAATATTTGCCCGCCAGTACTGTTGCTCGAATACAGGTAAAATGCTGCTTGGGTCATTAAAAAAAACTTGCCAATCAAACTGATTATTACTGTCGTAAGCGTTTGGCCATAAGGCTGACATATCAAGGTTAAATAAATTTTTCATATTCGCTTTAACAGCTTCTTTCATTTTAATTGGAAACTGATGATTTGTTGCTGCTGGGTAGCTATTGCAGCTCAGTGCACTACAAAAGTAAGCGATATTTACAGGGGCATTATGTTTTGGCCAGTCTTCTTTATCGATTAAATTAGCCATCGCTGCCCATGTATCAAATGGCTCAACAAAACCACTAAGAATTGGCTTCTCTTTACTCAGTACGCTGTAATCAAACCCTAACTGCTGATCAGTTTTATTTAGCCATACCTGACAAGCTTGCGTAGCAACACTTTTTACCTGCTGCGATTGCTTTGCTAAATTGCTATCTAACTCAATTAACTCACTGGCAAGGTGCTCAAGTGACGCAACTGATACGCCTAAAATAAGTATATCGAAATCGACCCCATGAGTTAATTTAATACTAGGGAGAGGTTTCTTAAACTGCTCTTCATACACCTCAGGCCAAGAAGTCCAGAAAGACTCTAGGTTTATTTGGTATTCCTGAAGTAAATGAGCCTGGCTTGGCTCAATCTGTGAAAAAATAGGTTCACTTGGCCAGCACGGTAAACCTTTAACGTCGACTAAAGGTTCATACTCTCCTACTGCCAGCTTAACTTGTTGGCATAGCTCAACCTTTGAAACGACCGCCTTACCCTGTGTGTCCTGACCGGCTTCAAGGTTGGTGAGTTGATGGAAAAATTTAAATTTCACACCCCGTTTTTTCAAAAGCTCGTACACTGGTGCAAATATCACATCTCCCATACCTGCTTGCATTTTCCACATTACCCCGCCTTTATAACAAAGACCTATACGCAACATGGCAAGTGCAGCCACACCCGCTTCAACATCGGGTTTATTAAAATCACCATCTGGATAAGCAAAAACCAAATCGTAAAAGCCTCTGATTGGCGCAGAGTTCACACTATAGGCTTTATTCGCGCCATTTTTCTCAAGCCATTGTCGAAAGTCGTAACAATTAATAACGGCGAAACCATCACGATAAACTTTGTCTTTTATAAGCCCTGTTAGCATTGCAATCGCTAAATCTGCACTAATAAAAAGTCGACGTAGTTCTGGGCTGTCATCCAATAAGTCAATCACTTGGGCTTTAAACCAACGTTTCAGTTTTCGTACGATATACCAGATAACTAAACGATCGGCTTGTGTGTCGGTGTGCGTTGTTTGTTGCGAAGAAAATTGCAGTAAATGCGTCAATAGTGAACGAGGACTTGAGATAATCTCACCAGCATCTGACTCAATATCATTAATAAATTGCTTAGTACTACTTAGGGTATGATCAATATCAGTTTTAATTTTCTGATACATGTATTTAAGTAATGATTGATCCCGCGATTTTTTTGTCACCAATCTTGTTTCAGCGTGATGTTGTTCGCATATTTCTTCGATGTCTTCAGTCCACTTTTTTAACCAAGCCAAAGTCATGGTTACAAAATCCCACACAGTGATGTCTAAACTTCCATCTGCTGGGTTGCCTGCAACTGTCGGAAAATCAATTGGCCACGTTTGCCACTCGTTATCAATGTACTCCTGCAGGGCAATAAAGCTATGGGGTTTAAATGCTTCTTGCCATGTAGCAAGTGGACGTGTAGCTGGCCTGTTTAATGAGTTATACACTCCTTGCAAAGTACGAAAACTATTTACATATGCACCAAACCAAACATGCAATCCATGCTCTTCAATACGCTCTGCAAAATGGCTATTGCGCCCACTCGCGCCCTTGCCACCTAATCGCCAACCTTGTTGATAAACTGTAATTTCACGCTTTTGTTGCCAATCAGCCTGTTCAGTTAAGTAAACTGCAGCTGTCATTGCAGCTACTCCTCCACCCACTATGGTAATTTTTTCTTTTTGCATACTCTTCCCTTACGCAGATAAAATTTCAGTTGCGCCAAGTTGATCAAAGTCCATGCTGACATAAAACGGTAGGTGTACAGCTTGCTTACCAAGAGCAATACCAAACATATCGTTTAGCGGAAAGCTCGCTAAAAAATTAACATTAAGGCTGTAATCATTTTTTAAAAGCGTTAGCTGATGAATTTTTTTTATCACTGAGGGTGAGTGGACAACAGCTTTATAAACAGAATTTTCACCCTCACCATCAGGAAATTGTTTATATAAAATTTGGTCCATTTGAGGATGAATGAAACCATCAAGTAATTGCTTTAACAATGATAAATCAATCCCTGTGTAGTCATCACTTAAAACCGAGGCGACACGCTCTGCAAATTGCCCCACATTATCTAACAAACTCTCGGGCTTTTGCTTTATCACTCGCGTGATAGTGAGCAACTCATGCTGAGCTAACATGGAGTCAGGCGAAAACTTATCAAAACACTGCAAGGACACTGAGAATCGCCCGCTATCATCAATGTTACTGGGCATTTCATAGTCACACAGATATTTATTGTATCCCCATGTTTCACGACCATTGATCAGCGCATAAACATTATTCACACTAATAAATGCAGGGTACCAATACAGATAGCTAATATCGCCATGTAACATTTTAGCGACAGGCAACCAAATGATAATATCCGTTTCCTGCATCCAGCCATGTTCAGAAAAAGGTGCTGCAAGTGACGATATTTTTTCAATATCGGTGAATGTGAGTAAGCAGGTTTCCCCTAAAACATTAAACGTTGTCGAGTCATTGGCAAGTTTATTAAGCGTAAGATCGACATAATGCTGCATTTTTTGCTCAGAAGCGGAAACAAAAAAGCCATACATGTTCGCATTGAGCATCCTGCATGGAGGTTTAGCTACAGGGTTAGATAAAAAGTGGCTGTATGTTTGATTTGTAGACATAGTAATTACTTTAATTATTATTTAGTAATGACTATAGACCAGATTTTCTAATTAGGTATTGATTGCGCTGAGCTTGTCTCATTTGCAAGTAAGTGCGAGGTAAAATACTTATAAGCATTTAAATCAAAATTTTCAGATAAAGCATTCATAAAGCCATGCGCATATTCACTTATACTGCACTCTACCCGTTCCTTTTCGTTTAAAGCTGCCACCACAGGCTTGATATCAAAATGCGCTTCGCTGTGAGGAAAAATAAATCGACAAGGTATATTCGCATTCAACGAAAGGTGGTGTCTCACTTGCGAAGGATAAAAAGCAATGAGCTGCTTTATAAAAGGGTTATGTAGTTCTGCTTGTGCTCGCCACGCTGCTGATGCTCCTGCGCTAAAAGCAATAATCGTTGTAGGACGTTTTATCGTTGTTAATGTAAAGTGGACACGCTCGAAATAGGTGTCATGCCCACACTCATTCAAAAAGTGCTGATATTGGGCTGATTCATTTGTTGGCAATTGTATTTGCCCCATATATGGGTCGCACATTCTAACTCGATTTTTAAGCTGCAGGGCAAGCTGTGTTAGGTGAGCAGTTTTACCAAAAATGTCTGTTACCAAGAGGTAATTCATGAATCTACTTCTTTCTTAAAACTATTATTTTTATTGTCCCGATTAGAATACGCCTGTTTCAAAAAAACATCCAGCTATATTAAACCTGGGCAAGCTATCCCCTTCAAATTGATATGGATTAACTTGAAAGACTGTAGAGACCTTTGCTGACTACTGCATAAAACTAATTAATAAATAAAGATAATCCTGTTGCTTTTGACATATTGAACAATTACTCTAACTGCCGATTTGTACCCAATAAACATCATTTAAACACTTACAAGGAAGTTAAATATGAAATACTTACTTTTACTCTCTACATTAGCATTGGCTGCATGTAGCTCATCACCCTCACGAATAGATACGAGTAATACCATGGACGTGATAGCCTTGAGTGAAGAGAGTGCGCCTGACAGTATTAAAGGCACATTTAAATTTCACATTAAAGCCGCCGGAAAACACAGCGGTGACGTCTTTTTAAACACTGAAAAAGATTACCGTGATAGAAGGTCAATTACAGTTGCCTTAAACTATAAAATTGTACCTGAACTCACTAAAAAATATGGTGAATCTCCGGAGACATTTTTTATCGATAAAGAGATAGAAGTCACGGGAGAAGCAAAACGCGTGACAATAGACTTCATCTCACAAGGACGAGCTACAAATAAATACTATTACCAAACTCATGTAGACGTATCCTCAGTTGAGCAAATTAAAGTACTTAATTAACAGCAAACATTTAAAAGACAAGTAAATACGTCTATTTGCTTGTCTTTTATAGTTTGAGTAAACGAGCACTTCCCTTAAAAATAACGCAGTTATAGCACTACATTAAAAGCCACTATTTAAAGTAGATTTTTTTAAAAATAAAGCTTGCATAAAAAACATTCGTGAAGTAGTCTAGTTGTCTGGTTTTTAGAAACCTCGCGGTTAACCCCTTACCTTGATCCAGTAATTCCCGCATATTCGTATAAATACTTGCGACGTCGTGTTACCAAATGACAATTTGATGAATTTCAAAATTATCACCAAACTGTCACAAACTTAGTCAACACTGTACGCAAGACAACAAATGTCAGACTGTATTTTTTAACTGCCTTTAAAGCTCTACAGAATCTGACAAACAGAAAGAGTGAGTTTTATTATGTCATATAAATACAATGGGTCCCTGATCCAAATTGCACATCCTGTGCAGTCAATATCGGTTAACAAACAGCGTGTAATTTTTAGTGACACGCAAGGCTTGAAAAACGCCATTTTCCAAAAGGCCAGTGATGCCCGCCAATTTGTGAAATGGCTAAAAGCCAACTAAACCGAAAAACGCCAGCTCTGCTGGCGTTTTAGTTTTTACTTCTCTGCATTGAGCTAAAACCCTGCTACACTTATATTTTTAACTATTAATAGGTAGTAAGATGCGCCGTGCCTGTGTTCTTTTACTATTCTTTTTTTGTGCAGCTTCATTCGCCGAAAAACAAACAAAAACCATTCAATGGGTAGTCGTTGATTTCGCACCCTATTACATCATGAATGACCGTTATGAAGGTACTGGACGGGACGAAAGTGTCATGAAAATGATAGAAAAAGCGTTACCCGATTATCGATTCACACATACCCTTTATCCGTCGAGTCGTGTGATACACGAACTTTCGAATCCACAAAACAATTACTGTATGTTGTCGTTGTATCAAAATGAGCATCGTAAACAGCACATTGCTTTTAGCTCTCATACCTCAACAATTGGATTATCCCCATCAATAGCCATACGAAAAGAGCTAATTAAAGCGCTCGATTTAGACCCCAGTAAAGCAATTTCTTTAAAAGCTCTGCTAAATGATAACCACCTTGCACTTGGGGTATCTATGAGCCGCTCGTTTGGTAAAAGTATTGATGACGTGATAAACACCAATCATGATGCCAATATAATATTTCGCCCAGGCAGTGATACTTTAGCGAGCCTTACTTACATGCTAAGTAAAAAACGCATTGATATTCTATTGGGTTATCCAAGCGAGCACTATTATCTAGCTCATTCAATGGGCTTCGAAGACAAACTAACACAACTCACTCTTACGGAGGCACCCAAGTTAAGTGAGGGGTTTATTGGTTGCACCAATAATGAACAAGGCCGGCACATTATTAGCCAATTAGATGTTGCATTAGAAAAAATCGCACATACACAAGAATATCACGATATTTTAGTGCGCTGGTTACCTGATAATTTAAAACCAATTTTAGAGAAAAGGCTCAAGGATAGAAATGAAAGTGCCGCTCATTAAGCGGCACTTTTAAAACAATGTTACTTACGAACACCTTCAATAAATAAACCAATATCCACATGTGTAGATGCAGGTCCAAGGTTGTAATCAATGCCGTAGTCAGCAAGTTTTAGGCTTGTTTCACCTTCAAAACCAACACGGTAACCCCCCCATGGATCTTTACCTTCACCTATTTTATCAATTTCAAAGGTAATCGTTTTAGTGACGCCATTTAAAGTGAATTCACCCGTTACATCAGCTTCATCACCCTCTTCGTCAAATTTAATTGAAGTACTTTTAAACGTCGCTGTTGGGTGCTTATCTACATTTAAAAAGTCTTTACCACGTAGGTGCTTATCACGTTCAGCGTGGTTAGAATCAATACTCTTTGTTTCAATCGTTACATTGATTTTAGAGGCATCAGGCTTTTTATCATCGTAGCTAAAATCACCTGAAAAAGTGTTAAAGCGGCCATGCAGCCAGCTATAGCCTAAGTGTTTAATCTTAAAAGTAACGAATGCATGGGCACCGTCTGTATCAATCACATAGTCTGCTGCATTCGCATTTGCAGTAGAAAATAACGCCGCACTTAATGCCGTGCTTAAAAGTAACTTTTTCATATTAATCATCCTTTAGTGGTTTGATCATTCTAGTTAAGGTTTTATCTTTATCGATAAAATGATGTTTTAGTGCCCCTAATGCATGTAAAACAACAACACCTATCAGCCCGTATGTGGCATAAAAGTGAATTTCACCTGCAATATCTTCTTGATTAGCAATTGAACCTGGCAACGCGGGTACAGCAAATAAATTAAATACGTCAATAGCACGTCCATCTGCTGTCGAGATTAAATAACCCGTTATAACAATGACGATAAGTAATAGATAAATTATTTTATGTACTGAGTGAGCAATAAAGTTCATGGTTTTAGTATTAGATATCGGCTCAGGTTGTGTACCGAGTAACCGCCAACCAAAACGAAAAAGTAAAACAGCTGCCAAGGTAATCCCTACACTTTTATGTAAATCAAGGGAGCCTTTATACCAAGCATCATAATAAGTTAGCTCAACCATATAGACACCTAAGCCAAACAGGCCAAACACCCCAAGAGCCATTAACCAATGAAGTGCAATTGCTACCCATCCGTAGCTGGTTTTAGTGTTGCTTAACATACTCTTTTCCGAAAATCGCTATTCCTACTGATAGAATAGCCTAGCTTATTTGCAATTAAAATAGCGTTAAACAAACATCATCTGTGCATTTACGCACATATTTACACAGCGATATAACTTCCCTTGAATAGAAAGTGTTAATGGTTTTTGTACCAAAGCGTTTTGTCTCTGCATTTACTACATTCACCAACTAAGTGATTTTTGAGTACATGCAACGACACTTTATTACATTTGCCACAGCTTAACTGCGCTTCAACCCATGCTCTTGTTCCTGGGTCAAACCTTAAACGTGCTATTGTTGCAGAATACACAGACACGAAAAATGGTACACAAAAGGTCAGTCCTAGTTTGAGCCAATGAACATCGGCTAATTTCATACTTAGAATGAGATCGCCTTGATTAATTATGTTTAAGAAAATCCCCACAATAAGGGCAGTCTTAAAACCGGTAACTAAGGTTCTTTTGTTAAATGCGACCTTTAAAAATAGAATTGATTTGATCACGATATGCTCTTGTGAGTTTAAAGACTCATTAAATGACCTTTAAAACACAAAAACTATTCCTAATGATTTATTATAAAAGACTGACCGCTTTTATCATCACAACTTAGAACGATAATTAGAGGGCGTTTTTCCAAAAAACTGTTTAAAGGCACTTTTAAAGGAGCTTTCAGATTGATAGCCCACCATCTCTGAAATCGATGTTAAAGAATACTGTGTTTGACTAATTAACTGCTTTGCTTTGAACATTCGTCTCGCCAGCAAGTACTTCATTGGTGTAACGCCTACCGACTCTTTAAAGCGGGATGTAAATTTTGAACGAGACATATTACATACCTCTGCTAAAGAAGCTAATGTCCAATTTAGTTCTGGGCTTTCATGAAGTAAACACAAAACTTTATTTAGACTGCCACTGTTGAGCGCTGCGATAAAATTCTCTTGTTCTTTATTATGTTCTATATAACAACGAATAATTTGAATAAACAAAACATCTGTCAATCGGTCAATAAGCACCTCTTTTCCGAGGTTATTATTAGCACTTTCACTTGTTAACATTTTAATTGCGGCGTTCAACCAACTATAGCTATGCCGATATTCCTGCGTGATGTGAATCAACTCTGGCAATGAGTCAACAAATGCATGATTAGAGTCACGATCAAACTCAAAATAACCGCAAACAATATTAAATTGACCATCACTCCCTAAGAATGGATTTTCACCCTTGTGAATTTTTTCAACGACCTGCGCCGCTGGTAGGCAATCAGAACTAGGATTATCTAATAACTGATGTTCAGTACCATGAGGTAAAATAACAGCATCCCCTGCCAGCAACTTTATCTGCTCATCACGGCCTTTAATATTTAACCAGCAACTCCCTTTATCAATTATATGAAAAGCAGCTTTTTTACTTGAGGCTACGCTCAATCCCCAAGGTGATTGAAAGCACTCTTTAAAATAAACACTTCCGCGTAAATGAATATCTCTTAAAACTACACTTAATGCATCCATCAACATTTGCCTGTCATTACACTCGATATTCAAATAGTAAGCTTTTGAATACGCAAGTGAAACAACTTAAAGCGCTATAGCACTAATTGTGGACGCTAAGACATTAAGAATTTCTCGTTTAGTAGTGATAATAAATGCGCTAAAACAAGTAAACAAAAAGGTGTAATTATGAAATTTAGTATTAAACAGTTAAGTGTCGCTATCACAATGAGCGTATTGAGTATCTCAACAGCTTATGCTGATGGATTACCAAACCCTGGTATGGAGTATTCTCGAGGTAATACGGCTGTCGTTATTACTGATCCACAAGTGGATTTTTTAAGCCCTAAAGGTGTTACTTGGGGTGTGGTGGGTGAAAGTGTCACGAAAAATAACACTGTTGAAAACCTCGAATCTTTAATGAAGACCGCTAAAAAGAAAGATATTCCTCTGTTTATCTCTCCTCACTACTACTACCCACATGATCATAAATGGCAACATCAAGGTTCATTAGAAGTGCTTATGCACAATATCAACATGTTTGATCGTAAAGATGCATTATCACTTGATGGATTTAAAAATTCAGGGGCTGATTGGCTACCAAAATATAAAAAATACATAAATGATGGTGAAACGATAGTTACCAGCCCTCATAAAATGTACGGCCCTGACTCTAACGATCTTGTCTTACAGCTCAGAAAAAGAGGGATCGGTAAAGTAATACTTGCAGGTATGTCATCTAATTTATGTACAGAATCTCACTTAAGAGAACTTATGGAGCAAGGCTTTGAAGTACAAGTTGTTTCAGATGCAACCGCAGGTGCAATTCTGCCAGGCATGAATGCTTATGAAGCTTCTTTAATTAATTTTCGGATGATTGCAAATTCAGTTCGAAATACCAAAGAAACAGTAAAGCTAATGACAAAAATCTAATCAAACTTTACTTGTAGCGAAAATTAAAAAGGCGATACTTTTAAAAATCGCCTTTTTTAAAATCATTCATCATTTTTTATATTAATTAATCTCTTTGCGGCAGCATAATCTGGGCGAAAAAGAGTTTAATTTATAGTCTAGAACTTAAGCCGATAAAACCAATCACTATGAATTACTCTTTAATACTCGGATAATTCACTTTCAGCTATAAGACAGATCACTCTTGCACGTTTACAATCCGCTCTATACCTGTACTATATTTTACGAAATCACCTTCACCAAAATTTTCTGCAATCTTCACGTCAATACTCTTGCTATGCATCGTAGAAAGAAATCTAACCAAATATATTCCTGGCTTGCTTACCTTATAAGCATAAGAGATATCATATTTTTCACGAGGTCCTATATCAATAAAAGGCAAAGCAATTTTATTTTTACCTTGATATCTCGAATGCCCTAAATACACAGGTTCGTTGTAGGTAACGTGTCCATCTTTAAAGTCCATTTTTGCAACTAAAATAGAATTATTATCAAGCAAAACTCGAACACCCTCATTGCCAATGTTTTCCAGAGTGATGCCTATTGCTAAAACAACTCCTCCCTCTGTCATAAATTGTTGTACATTAATATTAGTTAGTGCACTAGACGCTAAGTTAGTTTTTTGTCGGAGCTCAACAACCTGAAGTTCAGCAATACTTTCTTCTCGTTTAATCCACGTACCATAAACAGCCCAAGCAGCAACACAGATAGCTGCTAGCATAAGAAATATCTCTTTTACTACTGTAACTTTTTCAATGGCTTTCATTTAAATCTCTTAGCTTCATTCTAGTGTATCTCGTACGTACCAAATTCTAAATTAACATCATTTAAGGACTCACATGAACTATAGATTTCAAACACAAGAACTAGCTAAAAAAGCTTAGTAAAAGACTAAAGATAGATTCAGAATTGCTTCCTATGGGGCTAACCTTGAACTCTATTTCAAGCCACTTGTTTGACTTAAAGCTTACAGCTATTCGCTTTCTTCCACCAAACCAACATAAATCTGGCTACTGGCATCTACCTGAAAGCAGCTGATCAGGTTTTCTTTCACCAGCTCTAACATGGCGATAAAGCTTACCACAACACCGCTTCGCCCCTCTTCAATAGTAAAAAGAGTGTGAAAAGGTAATTGTGATTGAGCTTCTGAAAGTTTATCTAATATAAGACTCATGCGTTCACGGGTAGACAAGGCCTCTGCGGTAATATGGTGATGCTCAAATGTTTTCGCCCGTGCCATAACGTCACTTAACGCAACTAACAAGTCCTTCATATCAACATCAGGTAGCAAGGCATTCTGCTCAGCAAATTCTGGCACCAGCGCTTCGGCAACAAAGATATCGCGGCCTTCGCGAGGGATTTCATCAAGATTTTCGGCGGCTTTTTTAAATTGCTCGTATTCTTGTAAACGTCTTACAAGCTCAGCTCGTGGGTCTTCTTCCTCTTCAAGCTCTTCATGTTTTGGTAGTAATAATCGTGATTTTATTTGTGCTAATAGCGCCGCCATTACGAGGTATTCACCTGCTAGTTCAAGCTGAAACTCGCTCATCATTTCAACATAACTAACGTATTGCTCAGTAATACTAAAAATAGAGAGCTCAAGCACATCCAATTTATGTTTTTTGATTAAATACAGAAGTAAATCAAGTGGCCCTTCAAAGGTCTCTAAAATGATTTCAAGCGCGTCGGGTGGAATGTATAAGTCTTCAGGCTTATCGACCACCGCTTTGCCATGCAAAAAAGCCAGTGGCAGCTTTTGCTGTACTGGCTCTTGTAAATTATCTGTCGCATCAAGCGGTTGGCTAGTCAATGAAGTCTCTACTCAAATGGTTTAGTATCACCACAACCGACACGTAGAATTTCGATATCATCATCCGACAAATCAATCACTGTGGTTGCTTGCTCAGGAAGATACCCACCATGAATAATTAAATCAACTTGCTTTTCAATACGCTCGCGAATTTCATCAGGATCAGCTTCGGTATATTGCTCACCCGGTAAAATTAAAGAACACGACATTAACGGCTCACCTAATTCAGCCAATAAAGCGCAGGTGATTGGGTGTTCGATAACACGAATACCAATGGTTTTTTTCTTTTCGTTTAATAAACGCTTTGGTACTTCTTTAGTGCCTTTAAAGATGAATGTATAAGGCCCTGGGGTGTTATTTTTAATCAATCTGAATAACTGATTATCAACGCGAGCATAGGTAGATAGTTCCGATAAGTCACGGCAGACCAAAGTAAAGTTATGGTGTTTTTCAATGCCACGAATACGTTCGATGCGCTCTTTTGCTTGCTTATTACCAATGCTGCAACCAAGTGCGTAACCCGAATCGGTTGGGTATACAATAACACCGCCCTGCTTAATAATATCAACCGCTTGGCTGATTAAGCGTGGTTGCGGATTATCTGGATGAATATGAAAAAACTGACTCATTACACGCTCCTATTGCCCTTCCCATGCTTGCCAAACCCCTTGGCAATCTTTTGGTAAGTATAAATTTTTACCTAACTCCAACCAACTGGTCGGAAAATGAAAATCTGACCCTTGCGACGCAAGTAAACCATATTCACGGCAAAGTTCACCTAAAAACTGGCGCTCACTCGGCGCTTGCTGTGGCTGTGCAACTTCCATCGCATCACCACCTGCGTCTTTAAACTCAATAATTAACTTACGTAGCCACTTATTCGACATTTGATAACGCCCAGGATGGGCAAGAACGGCAACCCCACCCGCTTGGTGAATGGCAGCAATTGCCGTTTGCATATCGCACCAACTACTTGGTACATAGCCTGTTTTGCCTCGCCCTAAGTATTTTTTAAATACCCCTGGGAAGTTTTTAGCTACACCACGTTCAATTAGTGCACGGGCAAAATGCGCCCGTGTGATTTGTGCATTCTCGGCAAATGTTTTAGCTTGCTCATAAATGCCATCAAAACCATTTTTGGAAAGACGACGACCTATCTCTGTTGCTCGTTCTTCACGCTTGGCTTGTTGCG
The DNA here is from genome assembly GCF_001550155.1 of Pseudoalteromonas arabiensis. Classification (GTDB taxonomy): domain Bacteria; phylum Pseudomonadota; class Gammaproteobacteria; order Enterobacterales; family Alteromonadaceae; genus Pseudoalteromonas; species Pseudoalteromonas arabiensis. Next base: position 36,746 of record NZ_LRUF01000021.1, on the reverse strand, counting down.
CGTGTAGTAGTGACAGCAGTGATTCATTGTCATCGTCAACATTTAAACCAACTATATGAATTTCAAAGCTTTCCCACTTTGTTGATACTTCTACACCAGCAATCAATGTAAGCGGTAAATTATCATCTGCAATGACTTGGCGCGCAGGTTTTATCGCACTTAATGTGTCGTGATCGGTAATTGCAAACACATCAATGTTTTTTTCAACCGCGCGGTGTAACAATTGCTCGACTGATAGCTGACCATCTGAGTATGTGGTGTGGCTATGTAAATCGTATTTTATCAAAGGGAAAGACTGCTTAACGTAAGTTCTTGAATCAATGATGTGAGTATAACAAAATTTTTATAGTAATTGTGGTAAATTAATACTTGACAGTATCGGCATAGGTACGCTTTACTGTATGCACTTTCAGACACGTTAAATAAGCAACAAAAATGAACAAAACAATTCAAATCACAATTTGGTGGTGGCACTCGTAACTAGCGGGTGACGAATTGTCGTGTCTAACGATTTCTAAACCCGCTCATGTAGCGGGTTTTTTTATATCTAAATTTTAAGGTTTTATAATGAATTACATAGCAACTCTTACACATCACTGGTGGTGGCGCCTGGCTTAGCGGGACGGTAAGGGTCTATCTAATTTATAGGCATCTTTATACGAACCCCGCCAAGCATCGCTTCGCGGGGTTTTGTTTTTTAAAGAGTTTTTGGGAATGAGGGAGAATGAGGTTTGATTTTTAGTCATATAACAACGACACCGGGTGAAGTAACCAGTATCACTCAAGTGCGTGACTACATAAGTAGCCCACTTGCGTTATACAGTTTACTCGATAAGCCTAATTCACTGCTGTTAGAGTCTGCTGAAATTGATTCTAAAGACAGTGTAAAAAGTCTAATTTTGGTTGACTCAGCGCTACGACTTGTTTGCCAAGGCAAACAGGTCACACTCACAGCACAGTCAAATAACGGCAAACAATTACTGCCTTACTTACAAAGTCATGTGCAAAATTGCTCGGTAGAGCTTGTAGAAGATACATTAAGGTTAACCTACGATGAGATTGCCAGTGATACCGATGAAGCCAGTAAATTAGTGGCTGATAACGCTTTTAGTGCCCTACGCAGCTGCATTAATAGTATTAAAAGCACCACAGACAATCCGTTTTCTGTGTTTTTAGGCGGTGTATTTGCCTACGACATGGTTGCTAATTTCGAATCCCTTTCTGATGTGCCTGACGGTGAAAACAGCTGCCCAGATTACGTTTTCTACTTAGCTGAAACGCTCGTTGTCATTGACCACCAAGCGAAGACAACTGAGCTGATTGGCAATGTGTTTAATGGCCCAGATGTACATGCAAACTGCTTTGAAGTCGGCCAACAGCTAGAGCGTTTAAATGCTGTATGTGACAAAGCCAAAAGCTACCAGGGGCAAAAGCAAACAGGCTCAAACCCAATTTCTGTTGATGTTAACGACGAGCAATACTGCGAACATGTCATCAAATTAAAAAAGAACATCGTTGATGGCGATATTTTCCAAGTTGTTCCATCACGTACTTTCTCTCTTGCCTGCCCTGACTCACTTCATGCTTACAGCCAACTAAAACTTCAAAACCCAAGCCCATATATGTTTTACATGCGCGATGAAGAATTTGTGTTATTTGGTGCATCACCCGAATCAGCCCTCAAATATTGTGTACAGAGTAAACAAGTCGAGGTATACCCCATTGCCGGCACTCGCCCTCGTGGTAAGTTTGCTAATGGGCAAATTAACCCAGACTTAGACAGCCGTATTGAACTTGAACTTCGCAACGACCAAAAAGAGCGTGCTGAGCACCTGATGTTAGTTGATTTAGCGCGAAATGATGTTGCCCGTATTAGCGTACCAGGCACACGCCACGCTAAAGAGTTATTAAAAGTAGACCGCTACTCACAAGTGATGCATTTAGTTTCACGCGTTGTGGGTACTTTAAAACCTGAACTCGATGCGCTACATGCTTACCAAGCTTGTATGAACATGGGCACCTTAGTGGGTGCGCCTAAAGTACGCGCTGCTGAATTAGTTCGTCAAACCGAACAAAAACGCCGCGGCAGTTATGGGGGTGCAGTGGGTTATTTAACCGGTGATGGTGCCATGGATAGCTGTATTGTTATTCGCTCTGCCTTTGTTAAAAACGGCACAGCCTACGTGCAAGCAGGTGCAGGTGTGGTGTTTGATTCAGATCCACAATCAGAAGCTAATGAAACCCGCGCTAAAGCACAAGCTGTGATCACTGCGATTCAATCGACTTACGAGGCACAATAATGACGATAACATCAGCCTATAAAATTTACTTTTTAGATAACTTTGATTCATTTAGTTATAACTTAGTCGATGAACTTTCTATGTTAGGGTGCCAGTTAGTGGTATACCGTAATAACATCAGTGCACAAAGCATCTTTGACAAAATGTGCCAAGAGACAGTACCTGTATTATTAGTGCTTTCACCTGGCCCTGGCGCACCATCTGATGCAGGTTGTTTAATGGAACTCATTGAACTGTGTAAAGGCCGCTTCCCGATGCTGGGTATCTGTTTAGGGCAGCAAGCACTAACACAAAGCTACGGTGGGGTTATTGGTCATGCAGGCGAAACTGTGCATGGCAAGTCATCAATTATTACGTTGAATGAGCACCCAGTATTCGCGGGTATGGGCGATAAAATGCCGGTTGCTCGTTACCATTCTTTAATGGCAACCAAAGTCCCTGATGAGGTGGAAGTTATTGCCTCTTATGAGACTATTCCAATGGCAATTTACCATCAACAAGATAATGCCCTTGGCTATCAGTTTCATCCTGAGTCAATTTTAACGCCAAATGGCGCATTGCTATTACAGCAAAGCATTGAATTTTTAACCGCACGCGTGCAGTAGAGGAATAACATGGAAGCAACAACTCAAACCCAGTTAAACCAATTATTAGCAAAGCAAGATTTATCGTTTTCGCAAGCAACTGCATTGTTTGATGCCATCATGAATGGCCAGCTTAATGATATTGAATTAACTGCTGCACTTATCGCCCTAAAACTAAAAGGTGAAACGAGCGATGAAATCGCCGGTGCGGCGGCATCAATGCGCGCCAATGCGGTGCCATTTCAAACCAGCAAAACCTTACTTGCCGACAGCTGTGGTACTGGTGGTGATGGTTCAAACACCATTAATATTAGTACCACTGCTGCTATTGTTGCCGCCGCTGCGGGTATTAACATGGTCAAACATGGTAATCGCAGTGTGTCGAGTAATTCGGGATCAGCGGATTTACTAAAAGCCTTGGGTATTAATATTGATATGAGCCCAGAGCAAGCTGCCTATTGTTTAGAAAATACAGGGTTTGCATTTTTATTTGCACCGCATTATCACAGCGGTGTACGCCATGCGATGGGCGTGCGTACGGCTCTTAAAACCCGCACTATTTTTAATATTTTAGGGCCACTAGCCAACCCTGCTGCCCCTGAGGTGCAATTGCTTGGCGTTTATGATGCTTCGCTGTGTTTACCAATGGCCGAAACCTTAAAAACCCTTGGTACAAAACGCGCTATGGTGGTTCACGGTGCAGGCACTGACGAAATTGCCTTACACGGAACAACCAAAGTGGTTGAGTTAAATAACGGTGAGCTGAGCGAATACACGCTAACAGCAAGCGATTTTGGTCTTGCAAACTATTCACTTGAACAACTAGCGGGCCAAGGCCCAGAATATAATGCAAAAGCAAGCTTAGCGATTTTACAAGGTCACGGTGACGAGGCGCATAACGCAGCCATTATAGCCAACGTTGCGGCACTTCTTTATTTAACCGGTAAAGCAAGCGATTTAAAACTAGCCGCAGATCAGGTAAGTGAATTATTAGCATCAGGCAAAGCGATGGACACATTGAACGCAATTATTGAGGTAAGTCATGGCTAACGTGTTAGACAAAATTGTTGCCGACAAACGTATTGAATTAGAACAAAGAAAAGCACAGCGCCCGCTTGAGTCTTTCATCGGAGATGTTGTGCCAACCAAGCGAGACTTTGAAGCGGCGTTAGCAGCAACAGGCACGCAATTTATTTTAGAATGTAAAAAGGCATCTCCGTCAAAAGGGCTTATTCGCGAACCATTTAATTTAGACGAAATTACATCGGTTTATAAAAAGTACGCAACCTGTATGAGCGTGCTTACCGACGAAAAATACTTCCAAGGTAGCTATCAGTACCTTGAGTACGTGCGCAGCCAAGTAGAACAGCCGCTTATCTGTAAAGACTTCTTTATTGATGAGTACCAAGTTTACTTAGCACGTTTATCGGGTGGTGATGCTATTTTATTAATGCTCTCCGTCCTTGATGACGAACACTATTTAGCGCTTCATAAAGTGGCTGATTCGTTAAATATGTCGGTGCTTACTGAAGTCAGTAATGAGCATGAAGTAAGTCGTGCACTTGCACTTAATGCAAGCCTTATCGGTATTAACAACCGCGACCTTCGTGATTTAAGTACTGATCTTGCAACGACAGAGCGCTTACGTCAGCTTATCCCAAATGACAAAGTGGTTATTTCTGAGTCGGGCATTTATACCCATAATGATGTAAAACGCCTTGCACCATTGTGCGATGGCTTTTTAATCGGTAGCTCACTGATGGCTGAGCGTGACCTAGAAGCCGCGTGTCGTAAAGTGATTTTAGGTGAAAATAAAGTGTGTGGTTTAACCCGCTCACAAGACGCGATGGCAGCCTACACAAGTGGTGCTGTGTATGGTGGCTTAATTTTTTATCCTAAGTCGCCACGTTATGTCGATATCGACTGCGCTAAACAAGTAACGCAAAGTGCCCCGCTCGCGTATGTGGGTGTTTTTGTCAATGCGCCTGTTGAACAAGTGGTTGATTATGCACAAAGCTTAAAATTAGCTGCGGTGCAATTACATGGTGACGAGAATAGCGAGTATATTCAAAGTCTCAGAAAGCAATTACCACTTGGCTGTGAAATTTGGAAAGCCCAAGCTGTTAAAGGCGAGTTACCTGAGCCGCTTGAAGGGGTTGATCGCCATTTATACGACACTTACAGCAAAAGCCAAAAAGGCGGCACAGGCGAAGCATTTGATTGGTCTGTGCTTGAGATGGCAACCGTGCCGTTTATGTTAGCCGGTGGTTTAAATCCAGAGAATATTCATGCAGCGCTTTATCGCGGTGCCAATGGCCTTGACCTAAATTCTGGCGTTGAAGCGTCAGCGGGTAAAAAGTGTCAAACAAAATTACAAAATGCGTTTTCGCATATCAGAAATTATTGAGGTTAGAATGCAAAATCCAGCTTATTTCGGTGAATTCGGTGGTATGTTTGTACCACAGCTGCTTGTGCCAGCACTCAAGCAACTGGAAGCAGAGTTTAATAAATCACAAAACGATCCAGCTTTTCAGGCTGAGTTCGAAAAACTTTTAAATGAATACGCAGGTCGCCCTACGCCATTAACACTGACACGTAACTTAGTTAAAAATCCTAAGGTAAAACTGTATTTAAAGCGTGAAGATTTACTGCATGGTGGTGCGCACAAAACCAACCAAGTACTTGGTCAAGCACTACTAACCAAGCGCATGGGTAAAAAAGAAGTGATTGCAGAAACAGGTGCCGGCCAACATGGTGTTGCAACGGCCCTAGCCTGTGCCCTACTTGGCTTAAAATGCCGTGTTTACATGGGTGCAAAAGACGTTGAACGTCAGCAACCAAACGTATTTCGCATGAAACTAATGGGCGCAGAGGTTATTCCTGTCACAGCGGGCTCTGGCACCTTAAAAGATGCAGTCAACGAAGCACTGCGTGACTGGTCAGCAAATTATAAAGACGCTCACTACTTACTAGGCACTGCAGCAGGCCCTCACCCATTCCCAACCATGGTGCGTGAGTTCCAAAAAATGATTGGTGAAGAAGCAAAACAACAAGTGCTTAAAGCTGAAGGTCGCTTACCGGATGCGGTGCTTGCTTGTGTGGGCGGAGGCTCTAACGCCATTGGTATGTTCACAGACTTTATTGATGAGCCAAGCGTAAAACTAATTGGTGTAGAGCCAGCTGGTAAAGGCTTAGATACCCACCAGCATGGTGCCACCTTATGTAAAGGCACAAAAGGCATTTTACACGGTACTTATACCTACATTATGCAAGATGATGATGGCCAAATTGAAGAGTCTTACTCTGTATCAGCTGGTCTTGATTACCCTGCAGTTGGCCCACAGCATGCTCACTTGCATGAAACAGGCCGTGCAGAGTACGTTGGTATTACTGATACTGAGGCACTTGAAGCATTTCAACTACTGGCCAAGAACGAAGGGATTATTCCAGCGCTTGAATCAAGCCATGCCCTCGCATATGCCCTTAAATATGCCGAGCAACAAACCGAAGACACTATTTTAGTGGTTAACCTAAGCGGCCGAGGCGATAAAGATTTAGCTCACGTACACAGTGTATTATCAGAAGGAGGCGCACTATGAGCCAGACTAACCGTTACGGACAACTGTTCGCCACATTAAGCGAAACTAACCAAGGTGCCTTTGTACCGTTTGTTACTATTGGCGATCCTAATAAAGCACTGAGTGTAGATATTATCAAAAGCTTAATTGATGGCGGTGCCGATGCCCTTGAGCTAGGTATTCCATTTTCAGATCCGATTGCTGATGGCCCAGTGATCCAAGCGGCCAACATTCGTGCACTTGATGAAAACATCAATACCCAAGATTGCTTTGATATCATTAAACAAGTGCGTGAGTACAATGCTGATATTCCAATTGGCCTATTATTGTATTCAAATCTGGTGTTTAAGCGTGGCATCGAAAAGTTTTATCAAGATGCTAAAGAAGCGGGTGTCGATTCAATTTTAGTGGCTGACGTACCACTACATGAGTCAAAGCTATTTCGCCAAACAGCAATGAAAAATGGCATCGACCCAATTTTTATTGCAACGCCTAATGCTGATGATGACACTTTACGAGAGTGTGCGTCATACGGTCGTGGTTACACATACCTTCTTTCACGCGCAGGTGTAACAGGCACAGAAACCAAAGCGCAAATGCCAGCAGATTCATTAGTTAAAAAGCTAAAAGATTACCATGCTGCACCGGCTTTATTAGGCTTTGGTGTATCAACCCCAGAAGATGTTAAATCAGCACTCGAGTCAGGGGCCGCTGGTGCGATTTCAGGCTCGGCCGTTGTTAAAATCATCGAGGCAAACCTGGATGACCAAGCAGCGATGCTTACTGGTTTAAAAGAGTTTGTAGCCAGTATGAAAGCAGCTACTAAGTAATTTATCATATAAAAAAGGGCCTTAAAGGCCCTTTTTTGTGTTTAACTGATTATGAGAAGTAATTAATGATGACGGTGGATGCCTTCTTTAATTTCTTCGATAAACTTACGGTTAAAAGCCTCTAAATCAGCAGGGCTTCGGCTTGTAACTATACCCTCATCAACACACACCTCTTGATCAACCCAATTAGCGCCAGCATTAATTAAGTCGGTTTTAATACTTGGGTATGACGTTACTGTACGGTCGCGTAATTTGTTAACTTCAGCTAGTAACCATGGGCCGTGGCAAATCGCGGCAATGGGTTTGTTTTTTCCGGCACTGAAAAAACCATCAACAAACGCTTTCGCATCGCTATTCTGGCGAAGTGTGTCTGGGTTAAATAAGCCGCCGGGTAATAATAACGCGTCATATTCAGCAGAGTCTGCTTCGCTGACTACACGGTCCACACTGACTCGTTCACCCCATTGGTTTTCATCCCAGCCTGTAATATCACCACGTTCAAGTGACACAACCTCTACCAAAGCGCCTGCTTCGAGTAAAGCACTACGCGGTGACAATAGCTCACTTTGCTCAAACCCATTAGTTGCGAGGATGGCAATTTTTTTACCATTAAGTTGGCTGTTTAAATCTGACATGTTATCTCCTTATTTAGGTAAACCTAAGTTAATTACAGCAGACAATATGCCAGAGTTAACCTCATGAAATTAAAGAGCTAATTTAAAAGTTTTGATTATTAGCTCTGTAAAATATACAACACCCTTGCAAATACTGCTTACAACACATCCTTTAATGCCTTTGCAGGCTTAAACACAGGTTTGTTAGCGCCTTCGATTTCGATTTCTTCCCCAGTTTGTGGGTTGCGCCCTTTACGTGCTGGGTAATAACTTAGGGCAAACGTACCAAAACCATTGATTTGCACTTGGTCACCTTCAGAGAGTGACTTTTCGATGACATTTAACAGGCTGCTGAGTGCAGCTTGTGTGTCTTTTTTTGTTAATTCACTATGGGCAGCCATTTGTGACACTAACGCGGCTTTATTCATAAAATGCTCCAAAATACGCCGCTTAATCATCTGAGGTTAAGCGGAAAAAGATAAGGTAAAATAACCCAAACACCGGTTTAGACCAGATTTGCTCGGGAGGCTAAGCTTTCAGGGCAGCTAAGTCAACCTTGTATCTTGAGCAATAACTTGATACAACCCAGTATCTTTTTAAATTAGAGCATTTATAAATCTATGCATGCGATTATTGAATACATCCCGCTGATTTTGTTTTTTGCGGTTTTCAAATTAGTTGATATTTATTGGGCAACAGCATTGCTGATGCTAACTACCTTAATTCAGGTTGCTTATTGTTATTTTAAAGACGGCAAAGTGCCAACCCGTCACTGGGTGTTTTTTGCCATCGCGGTGGTATTAGGTACTCTCACCTTAGTTTTTCATGATGAACAGTTTGTGAAATGGAAGGCCACCATTGTGTATGCCATCTTAAGTGCTACCTTGTTAGTCAGCCGCTATGTGCTTGGTAAAAACTTGGTAAAAAAGGCACTTAGCTCGATTTTAGAAAATGTCTCTGAGAGTAAACAAGAAATCAAGGTACCGGAAACACTGTGGAACAAACTTAATCTCTTTTGGGTTGCAGTAACCGGTGGTATATCAGCTCTAAACATTTATATTGCTTATAATTTCTCACTCGATTTTTGGGTTAATTTTAAAGTATTTGGCTTAATGGGGATTACCTTTGTGTGCGTACTAGCCACTATCATCACGCTCTTCAAATACTTACCTGAAGATGATGAAGAGAAAGATTCAAAGCAATCTTAATGTCATAAATCTGTCGTCTTAGCTTGTTAGCGTATACAAAAAACACGCTGAGACGACATTGAACGCTAACCATTACCGCTGGTTTGAATTTACCCTCATATTTGTTTCTTTGCCGCTTTTAGGCTTCTTGCTACGCGCCTACCTGGCTAACTGGCTTATACCTGCCCTTATTATTTTAATGGCCGTGTGCAGCATGTTGCTTTTGTCTGATCCTCATTTCAAACGCTTAAGGTTAACCAGCTTAGGTGAATTTAGTGCAGTCAAACGTCGCTTGTTTAGCTTCTTCTTTTTAGGAGCACTATTCTCAGGCATGTTTTACGGCATCATGAATCAAGAAAACTGGTTTTCGATGCCCAGAAATTCTTTTTATGATTGGCTAATGTTGCTATTACTCTACCCAATTTTATCGGTGATGCCACAAGAGCTTATTTTCAGAACCTACTTTTTCCACCGCTACAAACGCATTATGCCAAGTAAAACCGTGCGTATCATTGTCAGTGCATCGGTGTTTGCGTTAGCTCACATTGTCTATGCGAATGTATTGGCCGTACTGCTGGCATTTTTAGGTGGGCTATTATTTTCTTACACTTATGCGCAAAGCCGCTCGACCTTTGCGTGCGTTATTGAACACAGCTTATGGGGGCTTTGGATGTTTACTTTGGGGCTAGGTGATGTTTTAGATGCAGGGGCTATTTAGCGAATATAAAAAAGCCGCGGCTAAGTGCGCGGCTAAATATTGAGCTGGCTTTTAAAATCCGAAAATACTAAATGCAAAAAACTTCGTTGCGACGGTATTTACAAAAATGAGTAATAAAATTGCAGGGATAAACGTTGATAGCGAAAAGTTCACATACTTCTCTGTAAAGCTACCGATATAGCCGTCACAGCCTTGGCTTAGCTCTGCTGATAGGTTTGCTTTTTTCCAGCGGTACATTACGAATAAACACACCATTAAGCCATTAAGCGGTAAAATTGTGTCGTAAAACACATCATATACAATATCAAATAAACTCTTATCTGCGCCGCCATAATTAACAAATTTGGTTAATGACTCAACCATACCAAATGACATAGTACACAGCACAGTTAATACGCCTGTTGATAGGGTTAGGATAGCCAACGCTTTTTTACGACTAATGCCTTTACGATCACTTAAGGTTGCTGTGGGTACTTCGACAATCGATACAAGTGACGTAATTGCCGCAAAAAAGACCAATAAAAAGAATATAAACGCAACAATTGATGCACCCAGGTAGCCAATATCAGCTTGTAATGCTAATAAGATTTTTGGTAGGTATACAAAAATCATTGATACTGATGAGTCTGATAACGTACTTGGGTCGGTATTTGGATTGAAACTAAAAATAGCTGGAAGCACCATTAGTCCGGCAATAAATGCAACAAGCGAATCAGTTACCGCAACCATTTTAGCACTACCAACAATGTCGTCTTTCTTAGAAATATAAGATGCATAAGTCATTAAAATACCCATACCTAACGACAATGAGAAAAATGCTTGGGCTAAGGCACCATTTAGTACACTGGCATTCATTTTGCTAAAATCGGGTACGATATAGTACTTTACACCCGCCATCGCGTTATCAAGCGTTAACACATACACGACAAGTGCTGTAAGTAACACAAATAAAGCTGGCATCATAAACTTAGCCGCTTTCTCAATGCCTTCTTTTACACCACCAACTAAAATCAGATTAACAATGATAGCAACCACTGCCATATAACCAAATACGGTATAGCTATTAATAAAGGTGCCAAAGTTATCTGGTTGGGCCAAGGCATCTAGATTACCGAATGCAGTTTGTGATAAATAACCAAAAATCCACACAGTAATCACCATATAAAACACAGCAATCATAAATGGCGTTAATACCGCTAAGAAGCCCGCAAAGTTCCATTTAGGATCATTGCCCGCTAATAATTTATATGAACCAAGCGGATCTTTTTGCGCTTTACGACCCATTGCCATTTCAGCCATCATTACAGGTAAACAGATAAAAATGACAAACAGTGCATAGACTAACAGGAAAGCACCACCGCCGTTTTTTGTAGCTGAAACAGGAAAACCTACTAAGTTTCCGATACCTACAGCAGAACCGGCTGCCGCTAAAATAAAACCGAGGCGGGAGCTAAAATGCTCGCGTTTTTCGCTCATTTAAAAACCTTATTATTATTTTCTCAATCAAGCGACTCTACCAGTGTTATACCGCGTATTTCAAGCTTTATAAGTTAAAGTTATATGGGTTTGTGTAAAGATTATTACGCAAATAATCTCTCGTCTACTCAGCAGAATATGCTACTATTTTTTCAAAATAACATTGAGAACACATTATGCTGTATATGATTTATTCAACAGACGTTGAAAATAGTTTGGAAGCACGTAAATCTGCTCGCCCTGCTCACTTAGCTCGCCTTCAAGAGTTAGACGATCAAAATCGTTTATTTACAGCAGGCCCACTACCAGCCATTGATAGCGAAGACCCTGCTGAAGCAGGTTTTACAGGTTCATTAGTGGTTGCTGAGTTTGATTCATTAGAAGCAGCAAGGGAATGGGCAGCAAACGACCCTTATATTGCAGCTGGCGTTTACGATAATTCAGTTGTAAAGCCATTTAAAAAGGTCTTTGGTTAATTTTTAACTAGAGTGAACTTTCCTGCTGCAATAATTCAGTGTTTGTTCACTGCTTGTTAACTAAGATCATCTCGTTAAATCACATAATTTAACGTTTTTACTTGAGTTTTAGTTACTTGGTTAATTAAACTAAATGGGTCTGGTTTAGGAGTTTCCCGTCATGCGCGTATTATTAGCCTTCAGTTTTAGCCTACTATTTGCACTTTCGAGCTTTCAAGCAGCTGCAAGTAACAAGCAAGCTGATGAGGTCAGTAAAAAGCAAGCAGTGTTGATTGCAAAAAAAGCGGAAGACGGTAGAACCCTCAAAATCACAGAGCAAGAAAAAGTATATACCGTTAGAATATTAAAAACGAACGGACACGTGGTCGATATCCATGTGAACAAAAAGACTGGCGAAGTGAAAAAGGATTAAAAATGCGAATTTTAGTAATTGAAGATGATTTACACTTGGCAGACAATTTACGTAATGCCCTTGAGAAAGAGCGCTACAGTGTAGATCTTTGTCACGATGGCGAAGCTGGTTTATTTCATATTACAGAATACCCTCTTGATATGGCAGTAGTCGATTTAGGCTTACCAAAAGTAGATGGCATTGAACTGATCACAAAAGCACGTGCACAAGGTATTACTATTCCTATCTTAATTTTAACGGCGCGTGACCGTTGGCAAGATAAAGTAGAAGGTTTAGATGCGGGCGCTGATGATTATCTTACTAAACCGTTTCATGTTGAAGAGTTAATTGCACGCTGTAACGCACTTATTCGCCGTAGTGCGGGTAAAGCAAACCCAGAAATGACCGCTGGTCCAATCAAAATTCATACTCGCTCTCAGCAAGTATGGGTAGATGACAGAGAGCTTAGCCTTACAGCATATGAATACAAAGTACTTGAGTACTTAATGGTTAACCCACAAAAAGTGATCTCTAAGTCAGAGCTAACTGAGCATATTTACGACCAAGACTTTGATCTTGACTCAAACGTAATTGAAGTATTCGTACTTCGTTTACGTAAAAAGCTTGACCCCGACGGTACACTAAATCCTGTAGAAACATTACGTGGTCGTGGTTACAGGCTTAAAAGTCAGTGGTAGCATCGCAAATACCGCTTAAAGTAAGACAAGGATTTATCCTTGTCTTTGTTTTATTAGTTGCCTTACCGATTTTGTTTTTCTCAATTGGTAAGGCTTATTACGCCTCCTTGGTCGAAGCGACCGAAAAAACGCTCGAAGCCCATTTATACTCACTTATTTCTGAAGTCGACTTTACAGAGCGCGGCATAGTGATGCCAAGCACCATTCTCACACCAGAACTCAACAGACTAAACTCAGATACTTACGCCATGATTTATCGTGGGGATTTACCTGTTTGGTACTCTGAATCAGCAACGAATATTAATTTTATTCCAGACGAATTCGAAGCCCCAGCTGGTTCAGCAGATTTTCGCCGTGTTGAATATAATAATGTGGTTTATTGGCAGCTTACCCTGACCGTTATTCTAGAAAACATAGATCAATCCGAACATGCACGGTTTATTTTGCTAAAACGTAATGATGCGCTACTAAGGCTAATGGATGGATTTAAACAAACATTGGTTAACTGGATGTATGTTATGGGCGTGGCAATCGCCGCATTAATGGCCATCGGTTTTGTTTGGAGCGCAAGACCCTTGCAACGTTTAGACAAAGAGATCAAATCTATTGAGTCTGGCGATAATCAGCAAATTAAAGGCCTTTACCCAGTTGAGCTACAAACAATTAAGGCAGATTTAAATTTATTACTTGAGTCGCAACAACGTCAAAAGGAGCGCTATCGTGCCTCGTTAAGCGATTTAGCACACGCGTTAAAAACCCCATTGGCTGTACTGAAGTCCAGCCCACTTGCTAATGATGCTGACGCTCAAGAGCAGTTAGATCGCATCAATGTGATGATCGAACATCAATTAAAGCGAGCCGCCACTGGTGCGTCTGACACATGGAAAAAACAGACTCTCGTGAAGCCCATTATTGATTCAATTTTGAGTGCCATGTCGAAGGTTTATCGTGACAAAGATATTATTTTTACTTGTGAAGTAACAGAGAAAGATTACTTCTTAGGTGACAAAACTGACTTAATGGAATTGTTAGGAAACCTAATTGATAATGCCTGTAAAGCATGCCGCTCACAAGTCGACATCAAAGTTTTGCAAAGTAAATCTTTGACAATCAGTATCAGTGATGATGGACCTGGCGTGCCCGTTGACAAGCGTGAATCATTATTAACAAGAGGCACCCGATTGGACACTTATGAAAGTGGTCATGGTGTTGGTATGGCTATCGTGTCGGACTTAGTAAACTCTTATAATGGCCACTTAACAATTGGTGACTCCGAAAAGCTTGGTGGTGCTGAGTTTATTTTAGAGTTTAACTATCGTGATAAAAAATAATATGAAACACCCGATATTGACAGTTTTTTTAGGATTTATATCATTTCAAGCATTCTCTATCGATGCTCAAGAGCAATGCACGTTACACGGCAATACACCTGCTCAAACAAAGCAATATATTCGTTGCTTAGATAAAGTCATTGCGGATTTGGAACGCGAACAAAAAATGTGGGTGAATAAACTGACTCTAGATCTGGAAAAGATAAAAGAAGATACAGGTAATAGCCAACTATTACCTATATTTTTACGCAGTGTAAAAAACCAAGCCAGCTACCAAGAGGATAGTTGCCGTTGGCGTTACTTACAGAAAATGCCAAATGCAACTAAGGCAGCTATCACCTACAAACAATGTGAAATCAACATACTTAATCAGCACCTAAGTGTGTTAAAGCGCCCATTAAAGTAAGAAGGCGCATCAGCGCCTTTTAGTCATCTAATTTAAGCTCTTCACCGTTTCCTAGTAAAGTTGCGAGCCAACGCCCTTCTTGGCTTGTTTCGAGGGCTATTTTAACTATCATAGTTAATGGTACGGATAACAGCATTCCAACTGTTCCCATCAACCAACCCCAAAAGATTAAAGACAAGAATACAACTAACGTTGATAAACCCAAACCTTTACCCATAAATTTAGGCTCAACGATGTTACCCATAACCGTATTTATTACTAGGTATCCACCCGCAATAACCCCAGCAACAAGCGGGCCTTGTGTTATTAAAGCTAATAATACCGCCGGTACGGCCGCAATAATCGACCCAATATTAGGGATATAATTGAGCATGAATGCCACAACCCCCCATAACACAAAGTAATCAACACCAAGTGCCCACAACATAGAACCAGCAAGCAGGCCGGTACCCAAACTTACTAACGTTTTTATCGCTAGATAAGAATTAATTGAATCTAAAAAACGATCAACTTGCTTCATTTTCATTTCAGGGTCATCTAATGCCATATGTACTTTTTTGCTTAGCATGGGCCCTTCAAACAGCATAAATACTACCGTGAGAATAATGAGAAACATATTTGCCATTACCCCACCAAGGCCAGTGAGCATATTTGTAGCCACATCAATCATTTTACCGGGGTCAAATAAAGAAATAATCTGCTCTTTATCAATCAGGATGTTATAGCTGGCAGCCACATTAACAACCCACACAAACTTTTCTTTTAACTGAGCTTTGTATTCAGGTAGGTTCTCTGAGAAATCTGTCATAGATTGGCCGACTAATCCGGCAAGGCTTATCCCCACACCTACAATCATCATCATGACGAAAATCACGGCAATAACCTTGGGAATACCATATTTGGCAAAAAAACGGATCAGAGGATTACATATAATGGCAATAAAAGCTGCCAAAACAAAAGGGATTACAATTACACTTGCAGCTTTAATACCTGCTAAAACAACAACTAAAGCAGCAAAGATAACTAAACTTTTATTTACACCAGTCAAACTCGACAAAATAAAATCCTTGTGAATTATTTTCTCCAGTGTAAGTCAAATAGACTCTAAAAGAAATCTCTACAGAACTGGCACAGTTAATGCCTACTTTGTACACATTATTTGAACAAACTATGACCTTAAGTTACCATTGAGCAGTCGTACTTAAAAGGAGCTAGGGATGACGCATTTATCAGAGCAAGAGTTGTCTTTTTTTAATAGCCTGTTTGAGGCTGAACAAAGTATTGATGACCCTATCAACACTAAAATGTCATTAAATCTCAACCTACCAGATAAACTGAGTGGATTGCTGAAAAATGCCAAGCTAACACTATTGGCAGAAGTAGGTATATACCAATTGTGGTTTCCATTAGAGTTCACGACAGATGAAAGAGGCCAATTAACGCCGGTTCTTAGCGCTCCCGAAGTAATTGATACAAAAGGAGTTGAAAGGAGTTGGCGGACACCCGACCTTGACCTGCAAACAGAAAAGTATGTTATTTTATCACTATCGAGTACTGGGCTACTATTACAACCAAAACATGCAGAGGCTGTCTTAGAGCAAGAAATTACACTTGCTTTTAACTTACCCAACCAAGAACATGTGATGATTAGAGCTAAACCAGTTAGAGCAACCAGCAAAGGCATTGCCGCTAAAATTATTAAAGTATGTGAAGGCCAAGATGCAATGCGTCAATACTTATTCGACATTCACAAACATCATCACGCAAAGTTATATGAACAAGGAAATATAACGACTGAACTCATCTAGTTGCATGACATGCTGCGCTTCGATAAGCTCGCTTTTTTGCAGCAAATCCAAATAAGGTATTTTATGAGTTATCCTATCGGAACCCCTGGTACACCTTGGAATGATGAAGACAAAAAAGCATGGCTTGCGCTTCAATCAGTAAAGCGTAGCTACTCAGATGATGTTGTATCACAGCTAGATTCTTTATCAGAAAAGTTCGATGTTGAACGCTATGGTACGCTTGACTATGACATTAATAGCTATCCACTTTTCATTTTAAAAAGCAAAAATTGGCTAAATAACAAACCATGCGTGTTAGTAACAGGTGGCGTACACGGTTATGAAACGAGTGGCGTGCACGGCGCATTAGCATTTGCCAAAAAAGCAGCTACCGATTACCTTTCACACTTTAATATTTTGATTGCACCTTGTATTAGCCCTTGGGGTTACGAAACTATTAACCGTTGGAATCCGACTGCAACTGATCCAAACCGCTCTTTTTATCAAAATAGTCCTGCGCAAGAATCAGCAGCAATCATGCAGTACCTAGCTGATAATTCAATTGCACCTTACGCACATATTGATCTCCATGAAACAACCGACACTGATAATAGCGAGTTTCGTCCAGCGCTTGCAGCCCGCGATGCCAAAACACATGACAATTGGAATATACCAGATGGATTTTATCTTGTAGCTGACAGCGAACGTCCTGAACATGCATTCCAAACGGCAATTATCAAATCAGTTGAAAAAGTTACCCACATCGCCCCAAGTGATGAGAATAATCAGTTGATTGGTGTGCCGCAAACTCAGTTTGGTGTGATTAATTACGAAGCAAAAAAGCTCGGCTTATGTATGGGCTTAACTGATGCAAAATTTGTTACAACAACTGAGGTTTACCCTGATAGCCCTCAAGCAAGTAGCGAAATTTGTGTCGATGCTCAAGTAGCGGCAATTACAGGTGCTCTTGACTACATTGTTAACAAAAAGTTATCCAACCTTTAAATACCAAACAATTAAATTATTCATTTAAAACAAAAAAGCAAAACAAAAACCCAGAAAAAAAGCATAAAAATAGAATTTTTATGCTTTTTTTGAATTGTACAATAAATAGCTAGACAGGTTCTGTGAATTGTATAAAATTCGCGCTCTTTTTAATTCGAAAGGGAAGCAAATTGGAATTTAAGAATCACTATGGCAGTGTCAGTATCATCACTGAAGGTTCAATTATTATTGGACAATTTTCTGGTAATATAAACGCACGTTTAGTCAACAACTTCGCTACGGGTTTAAAAAAGCATGTCAGTGCTTTAGCTGGGCGTCCGTGGGCTTACATTAGTCATTCTACACACCTACTTGCAACGACTCCTGATGCAGAACGAAGTTTTGCCAATTTATTTCGCGCTTTACAGGGTACAAACTGTATTGCCACAGCATATATGTTCAGTTCTTCAATTGTACTTAATCAAATGAAACGTATCATTGCAGAAGCTGAAGCTCCAATACAAATTCTTGATTGTTTATTTGATGATTTGCAAAGCGCCAAAGCCTATGTTTTAAAACAACTTGAATTCGCTGAAATGGCTTGTTAACAAGCCATTTCGTCGTCTAATTTGTATTAATTTTTATAGAACTTTGTCTCTTTGGTTATCGCTATACTTGCATCTTCTAGTGCTTGAATATGAAAGCTAATTGGCGTTACCTTTGACTTTAATTCATACCCATCAGCAACCACGGTAACAGGCACCCTCTTCATTTGACCTGCATCAATCGTTATCGCTTCTGGCACCTGTAGGTTTGCTTCTTCTATACCAGTAATACCAATTGAATAGCTCAAACTATGCTGAGTTTTATTGATGATTGACAAAGTGTATGGGTTTTCAACCAGCCCTTCAAAGTTAACACGATACAAAGCATTACGGTCACGAATAACTGATGCTTCAATGGGCGTGCGCATAGCGACCCAAACAATCATAGCAACCACAAATAAGGCCGTTAAACCGCCATATCCAAGTAGTTTTAATCTAAATGGGTTTGTTGTTTTTCCTTCCATTTGCTTTTCTGAAGCGTACTTTATTAGCCCCTTTGGATAATTAAATTTTTCCATGGTACTGTCACACGCATCGATACATAAGCCGCAGTTTATGCATTCATATTGCAAGCCGTTGCGTATATCAATACCGGCTGGACATACTTCTACACACAGGTTACAGTCAACACAATCACCTAAGCCTAATTCCCTTGGATCAGCTTTACGTTTACGCGCACCACGAGATTCTCCTCGCTCTTGATCATAGGTGACTACCAGCGTGTCTTTATCAAACATCACAGACTGAAAACGTGAATATGGACATGCTACCGTACACATTTTTTCGCGCAGAAAACCGGCATTGCCATAGGTGCAAAATGCGAATAAGAAAACCCAAAAGCTAACAAGCCCTGACATATCAAGAGTGAATAAACTCATGTATAAAGACTTAGCAGGTATAAAATAAGCCATAAATGACATAGAAGTGAGTAAAGAGATGACAAGCCAAACAGCATGCTTGGTTATTTTCTTTTGCCACTTACTTGCTGACCAAGGGGATTTATCAAGTTTGATTCGTTGGTTACGGTTGCCTTCGACTTTATGTTCAACCCAAGTGAACATAAGCATCCAAATTGTTTGCGGGCAGGTATAGCCACACCAAACTCGGCCTAACCAGTTCGTCACAAAAAACAATGCAAAAGCACCTGTCATAAATAACATGGCTAAAATCATAAAATCTTGAGGCAACAGTGTTAACCCAAACAAGCTAAATTTTTGTGTTGCTACGTCGAGTAAGACGGCTTGACGCCCATCATACTGAATCCACGGAATGGCGATAAACGTCAACATCAGCACCCAGCCTAAGTAACGGCGGATACGTTGGAAGTGCCCTTTTTGCTCTCGGATATAAATCGGCCCTTCTTGGTTGTAGGGCTTGATGATTAAGTCTTGCTCTTTAATATCAAATTTCATTTTGCTACTTACTTCTGTGTCGGTAATAACCTTACAGAGCAACTATCAGGCCAACTAAAAATAAAATTAAATAATTGATATTAAAGAATATTTTTACATTCAGGGCATTTAAAACCGCGAAATATCACGAACAACCGCGTTATTTCGCGAAATTACGTTTTATAGCCAGCTTTTTCATTTTTGATCTAAGAGTACTTTCGGGTAAACCAAGCAAAGTAGCAGCGCCATTTTCACCTGATATTTGGCCGTTACACCGCTTTAGTACCTCGCAAATATGCTGCTTTTGTACAGCAGCAAGCGAGACAACTTGCTCATTTGTTTGCTCGTTATTCAGAGGTGCAGAGAGTTGTAGCAAAGCTTGTTTTGATAAAATAGCTTCACGCTCGAGGATATTTTGTAGCTCACGAATATTGCCAGGCCAATCATAATTAGCCAACTTAGTGAGCGTTGCTTTGCTAAGCCCCTTTAGCTGTTTACCTAAGCGCTTGTTAAGCTGAGTGATTATGTTTGCCGCGAGAAGTGGAATGTCTTCTTTGCGCTCACGCAGCGCAGGAACACGAATAGGAAACACATTTAAGCGATAATACAAGTCCATTCGAAAGCTGCCCTGCTCAACCATTTGCCATAAGTTTCGATTAGTTGCGGCTAATACTCGGATATCGACTTTTAAGGTTTGGCTACCACCCACGCGCTCAAACTCTTGCTCTTGTAGCACGCGCAGTAACTTACTTTGCGCTTCTAATGGCAGCTCTGCCACTTCATCTAAAAATAGCGTGCCTTTATCAGCCAGTTCAAAACGCCCTTTTCTGCGCTCATTAGCACCTGTAAACGCCCCTTTCTCATGACCGAATAACTCTGATTCTATTAAATTTGCAGAAAACGCTGCGCAATTTACTTTAATAAATGGCTGCTCAGCGCGGCTACTTAAACGGTGTAGGTTTCTTGCCACCAGCTCTTTACCGGTGCCATTTTCACCTAAAATCAAAACCGTACTGTTCGTTTGACTCACTAGGGTTATTTGCTCAAGCATACTTTGAAACGAATGACTTTGCCCGACTAAACCCGACCCCTGCCAGTCTTCATTTAATTCAGAAATAAGATAGGCATTCTCAGCTTGTAATTGCTCAGATAAGTGCTGAACTTGGGCTAGAGCATCGCGCAATGCAACTTCAGTTTGTTGCTGTTTTGAGACATCGCGAAAAATCGCGACAGCACCAATCAAGGCGCCATTTTTGTAAACAGGTGTTGAAGTATATTCAACGGCAAAATAGCTACCATCTTTACGCCAGAATACCTCATCATTTACATGGCGGTGTTTACCATCAAACATGGTACAGTATATTTGGCATTCATCTGCAGGGTATGGTGAGCCATCTTTACGAGTATGGTGATGATATTGGTGAATTTTTTTACCTAGAAGTTCTTCTGCTTTCCAGCCAGTCATACGCTCAGCAGCTGGATTGACGAATACTGCATTACCCGATAAATCAAAGCCGTAGATGCCTTCACCTACAGCATTTAATAAAAGAGTTGGATCATTTAAAAATTCTTTAATCATAGCAAAATATCTATTCGCGAAATATCACGAGACATTATCGCAACGAATAATCATTTAAACAAGCGATGAAAAAAGCCAAAAGAGCACTATAAAAATGCTCTTACTAATTAAAAAGTTACATCGCAGGAACTAAGCGGATTTCACCTTGTGCTACTTGCAGATCGAGTGGCAACTTACTTAGTAAAGCTATTTTCGGGTCACTCGTATTAAGCTTGTAAACAGGATTGACCGCTAAAAACCCATTAATTACTTGCATGGCTTGATCATCAAGTAAACTTAAGTTCCCTTTAAAGCCAGCGGTATCTACATGGGTATCTAACAATTTTACATTACGTAAAAACACGGCTTTTTTCTCACTGTCATAAAAAGGGCTACCTTCTATTTGCAGCTTTAGCCGTACTGGGTATTTAAGTGCAAACGCATTAACAACAGCGCTTGAATCGGCACCTAACACAATAACATCACGTTTTTCGGGACCGACATTGACACTTAAATCGTTAACTGCAAATTCTACAGGTAAGCCCATTAATTTTATTTGTTCTTTAAATTTTGGTAGTTGGTTTGATAAAGCCGCTTCAATTTCTGAATTCGTGAATGAATAAACCGAAATGCCCTGCTCTGTGCTTTTACATGCCCCTAACAATAAGCAAGTTAAAAATAGTAAAATTCTCATAGTCTTCCCCGAAAAAAGCCGCTAGTAAGCGGCTTCATAAATAGTCGTTATTGTGCAAATATTGCTTTAAGTCTTGCTAGTGTGTCAGGTGAAACTGAACCTCCACTGACCGCTAAAAGCTGTTTTAAATAGTAATAAATATCTGCTTGCTCTCCACGGTGCTTATCATCAAGCATAGCTACTTGCTCTGTCATGCGTAGCTGACTATCGGCAGATTCTACACCAGCTAAAATTTCAATACGTGTTAGCAATTGCTGCGCGTTTAATACTGTTGTCAATGGCGTTTGGAACTGAGTAGGGATATCAGTATCGTCCTCAAGCGCTGTAAATAAAGCATCGAGCTTAGATTGCTCTGCTTGTTTACTCATTTGCGCTGTTTTTGCATTAATTGCCGCCTCTAACCGAGTAACACGAGTTGATAACGCTTTCGAATAATCAAGCCCTGCAAGCTTAGCAGCTAAGTCTTTAAGCTGAGCAAGATGTACCACTGTTTCAAGTGCAGATTCAAGCTCAGTTAACAGCTCTGCGACAACTTCGTCATTTTGTTGCTGCACTTGCTTTTGCTGTTCAAACTCAGCACTGCGCTTGGCAAATGTTTCGTCATTAACACGTCTAAATTGCTGCCATAAAGTGTTTTCTGCTTTCATTCCTGCAAAGCCAATCGTTTGCCAAGTTTGTTGAAGTGCTTTGAGCTCTTGGCACGCTGATGCTAAATCATCGCTTTGAGATAACTGTGTTGCTTGCTCTACCAGCGCTGCTTTTTGCTCAGCATTTACTTTATGAAACGCCACTAGCTGAGCTTGCACTTGTGACTGCGCCGCTTTGAATTGTGCTTGCAACTCACGATACGTTTTAGGGTCAACATTACCAGCAGAACGCCATGCTTTAGTAATCCGATTAAATTTACTTTCAAACTGCTTCCAATCAAACTCATCAGACTGAGTATCCTGCTCATTTAGCTGTTGCATTTGCGTGATAATATCAACACGCTGTGATTTAGCTTGCTCACGTTGTTGCTCTTGCTCAGCGAAATATTCACGACACGGCGCAAACAGTAACTCTACTAGCTGATCAAATTGTTCACCTTGGCGTTTCTCTTCTTCTGTATCAAGACGCCCTAACTCATTCCAACGTCGACGTAACTGTTTAACTTGCTCTGCACGCTGTTTAGGGTCAGTACATTCTGTTGCCGCTAATTCACTTACTTCTTTAAGTAGTGCTTCACGCTTTGGCGCAGATGCGTATTTTTGCCAATCTTTCGCTTCCGCTAATTGTGATTCAAGGTCAGATTTAAGTGAATCAAGTGGTTGCCTATATGACTCGGTGAGTGTGTCATATAGCTCTTCAAAGCCTTTAAAAACACCAAACGCAATATTAAAACGGCCTTGTTCAATCAAACGTTTAACATCTCGTGCTTTTCTCTTAGCTGCTTGCTGGTTTTTAGCAAGTTTAGTCGCAAGTGGCGCCATCGCTTCTTGCCACATGTTGACACGCTCTGTTAGTGCCGCATTTAAACTACCTTGTAATCGCGTAGGGATCTTAGACAATTTTTGACGAGCAATTTTTTGCTCTGTTTTAAACTCTCGCTGCAGCTCATCAAACAGTGCTTCATCACCACTTGGTTCAATCGCAGATAAGGTTTCAAACGCTTGTTTGTATTCAGCTATCGAAGTAACAAGTGTTGGTAATTGCTCTACCTGCTCAAACAAATTCTCTAAGCGTTTTTTAACATCTCGAACATTTTGGTTATCAGTTAGTTTTGTCTCAGTAAGTGCCTCTTTTGCTTGTGCAACTTTCGCCTCTAGCCAATCTTGTTGGATTTGTTCAGGCTCTTCCATCCCAAGCTGTAGAGCATTCTCAATTTCTTCTGATAACGCTTCAAGTGTTGCCAGTGCAAGTACTTGACGTTGCTGCTCCAATAATAATTGTTGAGCAATTTCATATTCATTACGAAGCGAAGCCAGGTGAACATCTAACTTTTGAGTGATCGCTATGTATTTTTTATCAAGCGCTTTAACTTGTTCTTCATTCAACCACTTAAGTTCAATCGCTTGCCATTGCTGTAACAAATCAGCATGTTGTTGAGATACCAGTTGAAAATCAGTTTTATCACGTAATGCATTCAGTTTCGCCAACACAACGCGTGTGTCTGCCTCCACCTTAGCCGGCATTTCAATAGCTAAACGCTCATTTTCAAGGTGGGTGTTTAGCTGCTGCTGAGCTTGTCCTTTAGCATGCTTTAATAATGGTTTAGCCAATTGATGATTGATTACCAACTCAACAAGCTGAGCTTGTAATTCTTCGCTGCCTTCTTTAAATGCTTTATCAATCAAGTTAGCATTGGCTAAACGCTTTAATAATTTAACCCGAACCTGAATTTCTTTTTCTGCAAATGCTAACTTCTCAAGTGTTTTAACTGGTGCATAACGCTCGATAAATTCATTTTTAATATTGGCATCTAATTGGCCATCTGTGCTTAAAACAGCTTGATTGATATGGTGCTCTGCTAGCTCTTTCAGAGCTTGATCTTGCTTATAAACCTGCCACCATAAAACAATATCATTCACTTTATTCAAGGCTTTTTTACGGATTTCAGCAGAACTGTCTTCAAGTGCAATACTGTTTAAGATATTAGCATCACGTTCTCTATCAAGGCGCTCAACGGCTGCCAAACGAATTTGGTTTTTAGGGTGCTTCCATTTTGGAGTAAACAGGTGTTTAAAGATCATTTTCACTAAACCTAGCTATTTCATTTTCTGATGCGAATTCTTTTTGCAATTGAGCTTTGCTCTTTTGCACCATTTCACCATTTTCACCAATGGTAAATTGCTCATTGGTTTGCGAAACTTTAGCTTGGTAAAGCATCACGAGCTGAACGGTTTGTTGTTTTTGCTCTTCAGTTAATGGCGTGCCATCAGGCCACTTGCCTGTTGAGGCGCCGTACTGGAGACGCTCAAATACGTCTGGGGTGATATTTTTAACTATCTGATCAATATTCATGTTACTTTTTCTTTTTCAAAACTACTAAATAGATGCGGCTTACGATATACCAAACAAAACCTACAGCCATTGCCGCTGCATAGGCATACCACTCAAAAGACTTTGCTTCGGGGTGCATAAAGTAATAACAAAAAAAGCCCCCTAAAAATAAAATCAGCGCGAGGAAAGAGTGATTCATAAACTTTTGTTGTTTACGAATGCGCGTTTCTTTTTGCATTTGTTGCATTTGTTCATTGCTAAGATCGGTAACTTGGCATTCACAATGCGGACATTGCTTATGTTTATCAGATATTGATTTTGCACACTGCGGGCAACTAATAATCGCCATATCTTTCTCCATACTACGCATAAAAAAGGCGCCTTTAGGCGCCCTTTATTGTACTCGTTTTATGAGCCGATGTCTTATTTGAATTTCATTCAATTATGAAGATTCGAAAACTACAATCATCAAACTCGTCTAAAAATACATTTTATTCTTTTTCTTTAGCCTTTTGTGCTAAACGCTTTTCCCAGAAGATCGCATTTTTGATGCCTAACTTAACTGGATCAAAGGTAATTTCACCACCCGCTTTCTTTTGATCTTCATAATCACGTAAACAGTTAAGTGCAGGTTTTGCGACAAAGAAGATAGCTAAAATACCAACAATATTAATCCAAGCCATTAAGCCAACACCAATATCACCAATAGCCCAAATATAGCCAGAGTTATTTACCATACCGTAAGCAACCATGAACATGATAACCACTTTAACAACAACTAACGGAATGCTACCTTTAAAGTAACGATTTAAATACGCTACATTGGTTTCTGCAATATAGTAATAAGCAAGGATTGTAGTAAACGCGAAGAAGAACAACGCAATACCAACAAATGCTTCACCAAAGCCGCCAAATACGCTAAATAGTGCCATTTGGGTAAAGGCTGCTGAACCTACTTCCGTTGCTGCATCAACGTTTTGCACTATGAATTGACCTGCAGGTAACTCACCCACAATATTATACTGCTTAGTGATAAGGATCATTAACGCTGTTGCAGTACACACAAAGATTGTGTCCACGTAAACAGAAAATGCTTGCACTAAGCCCTGTTGAGCTGGGTGATCAACTTCTGCGGCAGATGCTGCATGAGGGCCTGTACCTTGACCTGCTTCGTTTGAGTAAATCCCACGCTTTACACCCCAACCAATTGCCGCACCAAAGCCAGCTTGAGCTGTGAATGCATCAGATAAAATCATCGAAAAAATACCCGGTACTTTATCCAAATTTATAAATACTACGATTAGGGCTAGTACGATGTAACCTAATGCCATAAATGGCACTACAATTTGTGTGAAGTTAGCAATACGCTTAATACCGCCGAAGATAATAAACGCAAGCACGATTAGGATGATAGCCAGCGCCACTAACTTGAAGCTACCCACTTCGCCAAAGCTGGTGCTAACTAGTGTACCTTCACCAAATACTTGCGTAAATGCATTACCTACCGCATTTGCTTGTACGCCAGGTAAAAATACGCCACAGGCAACAATGGCTGATACAGCAAATAATACAGCTAACCATTTTTGCTTTAAGCAACGGTCAAAATAATACGCTGGACCGCCTCGATATTGACCATCTTCTTCAGATTTATAAATTTGCCCAAGGGTAGACTCTGCATAGGCTGTACTTGCTCCTAAAAATGCCACCACCCACATCCAGAAAATAGCACCAGGTCCACCAAAGCCAATTGCCGCAGCAACCCCAGCAATATTACCCACACCAACACGGCCAGATAATGAAACAGCTAGCGCCTGGAATGATGAAATACCGGTATCTGAGTTATTGGAGCTTAGCAATAACTTACACATTTCTTTGAAATGTCTAACTTGAGCGAAACGGGTTAAAACGGAATAAAATAGACCTGCACCTAGACATAAATAAATGAGTGCATTACTCCAGATTATGTCATTGACGGCACTTACAAGAGCTTCCATGGATATCCTCTATGATGATATTTTTTATTGTTAGTTACGATACTCTGCGTGAGCTTGTGAGAATACGCGACATATATGTGTGAGAAATATTAATAAAACTTAATAACGTCTCAGCGAAACGTATTGAATATTAACTTAAACACCCCATCTTTGTTAACAGTTAATTTTCAAAATGACGTGTACGTGACATTAATTAACATTCATTGTGCCATTCGTAAGCATCGCTGAAACTCTTATCACTAGATACAATTACGGGCATCAGTTTTGCTGATGCCCGTAATGTGCGTTATCTTAGTTTATCGACCACGTTCACGATGGCCGCTAACGTATCTTGACCAAATTGATACGAACGGCGGTCTGACCAACCGTAATCAGGATCTGGTAAATCATCGTTATCTTTAAATGGCATCTCTACCGTATACGCTAATGCATTAAATTCATGGGCAACAGCCGAAGAACCTACCGTTAAGTTAGCCTGGCCCGGCTCATCTTTTGGATAACCATGCTCGTCTTGGAACTCTGGCGTCACAGTTAAAAGCGCGGCTTTAAAGCTATCTTCTAACTCTTTTAAGCGATCATCGTAGCCTGGGATACCTTCACTACCGGCAACAAAGTTATAAGGGATCGCTTCGTCACCATGAATATCCAAGTGCATATCAAGGCCCGTTTCGCGCATCTTGTTTAGCACCAAGAATACTTCTGGGCTATTTTCCATGCTCGGTGTTTGCCACTCACGGTTTAAGTTAACGCCTTTCGCGTTTGTACGAAGGTGACCACGCACACTGCCATCAGGGTTCATGTTCGGCACGATATAAAATACTGCTTTAGACAAGAGTGCTGCAGCATGTGGGTCTTCATCGTCAAGTAGTTTATGAAGTAAACCTTCAACATACCACTCAGCCATTGTTTCACCTGGGTGTTGGCGTGCTGTGACCCAAATGATCTTTTTATCATCACTTGGGATACCCACACGCAATACACTCATGTCGCGACCATCAAGTGTTTCACCTAACGTTTCTAGTTCACATGCATGCTGGCTTTGTGCCCATGCAAGTAAATCTAAGTGACGGTCATAGCTATATGGGGCAAAGTAAGCAAAGTACATGCTGCCACATTCAGGTTCAACTTCAAAAGATAGCGTGCCATCGGCATACTCAGAAGGAACACGGAACCACGTTTGACGGTCGTACGATGCAACAGCGTGATAACCTTCCCAGCCATCAGGATACGCTGAGTTTTTTAGGTTATTTATGTGTAATTTATGGTTTTGAAACGGTGTTGTTTCAAGACGAAAGTGAAACCACTGGAAAAAATCAGACTGATTGTCTTTATTAATTTCTAATTGAATATTCAGTGGATCAACGGCTTCAATAACCTTGATATTACCACTGTCAAAATTGCTGGTGATTTTCATTCTATAAACCTATTGGTTAAAAATAATTCTTAGCTATTCGCTTGTTAGTTAAGAATTAAGTCAACGCTCTTGTGTAGAACGTTTTGTTAGTAATATGATGTAGACGTAGCACAGCCTATCACATGCAGAAAATTTGCAAACACTTTCACGACTAAAAAAGCCAGCATAATGCTGGCTTCTAGATTCTTTAATATTTAGCTATTAACGAGGTAAGCTTGGGAAAGTTACTTCAGCCATGTCACGCATACAACGTACAACCTGACAGCTATAACCAAACTCATTATCGTACCAAACGTAAAGCACAACACGGTTGTCATCTACGATTGTTGCTTGTGAGTCAACAACACCTGCGTAACGGCTACCCACTAAGTCTGTAGAGACGATTTCAGTTGAGGCTGTGTAATCGATTTGGTCACGAAGATCTGAGTAAAGTGCTGTTTCACGTAAGAACGCATTGAGTTCTTCAACAGTTGTACCTTTTTCAAGGTTTAAGTTCAAGATAGCCATTGATACGTTTGGTGTAGGAACACGGATTGCATTACCAGTTAGTTTACCTTCAAGCTCAGGTAACGCTTTAGAAACCGCTTTTGCAGCACCCGTTGACGTGATAACCATGTTAAGTGCAGCAGCACGACCACGACGCTCAGCTTTGTGGTAGTTATCAATTAAGTTTTGGTCATTTGTGTATGAGTGAACAGTTTCAACGTGACCGTTCTTGATACCAAACTTATCGTTAAGCGCTTTTAATGTCGGTGTAATAGCATTGGTAGTACAACTTGCTGCACACACAATTTTATCTTCAGGTTTGATATCTTGGTTGTTTACACCGTATACGATGTTTTTAATATTGCCTTTAGCAGGTGCAGTTAATAATACTTTTGCAGCGCCTTTCGCTTCTAAATGCTGACCAAGGCCGGCTTCGTCTTTCCAGATACCTGTGTTATCAACAACAAGTGCATTGTCGATGCCGTAAGCTGTGTAATCAACTTCGCTTGGTGAGTTAGCGTAGATAACTTGGATGTAACTACCGTTAGCTTTAATTGCATTACGCTCTTTATCAATGGTGATAGAGCCATTGAATGGACCGTGAATAGAGTCACGACGCAGTAAGCTTGCGCGCTTTTCTAGGTCGCCGTCTTTACCGCCACGTACGACGATCGCACGTAAACGTAAATCAGCATAAGGGCCTGATTTCTCAATTAATAGACGCGCTAATAAACGACCGATACGACCGAAGCCATATAACACAACATCACGCGGCTCTTTACGCTCTGCATTAGCGATTTCTGCCAACTCGTCAGTTAGGTACTCTTCAACTGAACGACCTTTAGCTGCATCATTAAATAAATAACCATACGCTAGTTTACCAATATCGATACGTGCTGAGTTTAAGTCCATTTTGCTAATCGCTTCAAGAAATGGGAAGCTTTCACGTAAACGTAGTTTTGTACCTTCAAACTGAGCAACGGTCTTATGTGCTTTGATGATATCGATTGTACTGGCATTAACGAGAGGACGGCCATATACAGCAATTTCGATACCACGACTACGGTAAAGCTTACCAATAATTGGTTGCATGCTTTCTGCGTAGTCTTGACGTTCTTGCCAGCTGCTTGTGTATTCTAACTCGTGAGATGAGGTCATTTTTTTTACCTAATTAAACAATTTTGAACGGATAGCCATAAAAATGCACTGTGATTTGAGAGCAGCACATCTCTGGCAGGAGTATTCTAATTTAAACTCAGATGATTCTCCACTGTTACAGATCAATTCATTGCGCTAGAATAAAGTAGTATTTATTAACTTGAGGTTAAGGAATGTTATTAAGAGCAAGCCTGCTGCTTGGTTTATTGGCATTAACTGGGTGTGAAGATCCGCTAACACTGGCCAAAGTGTGTGAAGAAACCCCTGGCTTTTGTAGTGATCTAAATAAAGATAGCCACTGTAAAGAGCAACGCAAAGACGTCATCATGCAACGTTATATTGAATATAAGTCGCCTACCGATGAAAATAAGTATCAGCTTTTAAAAGGCTTTGAAAAGTATGACCAATGCGTGTCGTTAGCCGCAAAGATTGAGCATATAAAACTTAAAGAAAAAACAACCTCACGCGTTGAAGGCCACTTGACGAGCATTAAGGAAATGACCCGTATCTTCCAGGATACTAAAGATACCAAACACCCAGGCCTTCTTTACTATCACTGGTCACGCAATAATGACCAATCGGCGTTAACCAAGTTGCTTGCTTTAGAAAATGATAAAAGTGTCACTGAAAATGCTGAAATGCAATTTTTCCTTGCCAGTTATTATGTAAAGTTTGATGATGAAAAAACCATCGACTTGCTTTACAAAACACTAGAACTCAATAAAGCAGACGAAACCCCAAATTCTGAGATCTACCCAACTTTAGTCAGCTTGTTTTATAAACATGAGAAATACAAACACGCATATACTTTCGCACGGGTTGCACAGTTATCTGGCTACGAAAATGTTGATATTTTACCAATCGAACATAAGTTAACAGCCTCAGGTAAGAGCCTAGATAGCTTAGATGATTTAGCACAACAAACCTACGACAGTATCCAAGCAGGTAAGTTTGTGTCCCCTCGTGACTTTTAAACTGCAAAAAGAAATAAAAAAGGCAGCTAACGCTGCCTTTTTTCATTTTGATTTGCTTGTGCCAACTTCAACGCGAGTTTTTAACTTCTGACCGGGTCTAAAAGTTACTACTCGGCGTGCCGAAATAGGGATATCTTCGCCTGTTTTCGGATTACGGCCTGGACGTTCTTTCTTATCTCGAAGATCAAAGTTACCAAATCCAGAGAGCTTAACCTGCTCACCTTTTTCTAGCGCTGAGCGGATTTCTTCAAAAAACGCTTCAACTAAATCTTTGGCATCTTTCTTATTAATCCCGAGTTTTTCAAATAGGTGTTCAGCTATGTCGGCTTTAGTAAGCGCCATATCTAGTCCCTCAACGATGCGTTAAATTGTTCGGCCAGTGCGGCCACCACATTATCAACTACCTGATTGATATCTTTCTCTTCGAGCGTTCTATCAACCGCTTGTAGTGTTAGAGCAATCGCCAAACTCTTATAATTTGGCTCAATACCTTTGCCCTTATACACATCGAATAAGTTTAGGTCAACCAATTGATTTCCGCCAACTTTTTCTATGACATTTAAAATATCGCCAGATTTTACGTGATCTTCCACTAAAATCGCGATATCACGGCGGTTTGACGGGAATTTCGACACAGCCACAGCTTCTGGTAATTTTCTTTTTTCTAATGCAGACATTTCGATTTCAAACACAAATGCTGTGTTATTGATATCTAGTGACTTTTGCACTTGTGGGTGCACTGCACCAAAGAAGCCTACTTTTTTACCATTAACATAAATAACCGCTGATTGGCCTGGGTGTAAGCCATCAGACTGCTCTGCTTTTATCTCAAAACGTGATGAATCGTTGCTAATCGCTAAAAGTGCTTCAACATCACCTTTTAAATCATAAAAATCAACGCTACGTTTTTCTTGAACCCAATGTTCACCGTGAGCAAGACCAGAGATAACACCTCCGATCACAGCAACTTGGTTTACACCATTCTCAGCATTCTCGTCGCGTAAGAATTTTAAACCATGCTCAAATAAACGTACACGGGGTTGCTGACGGTTTTGGTTATACACTAATGATGCTAATAAACCCGGCATTAAGCTGACACGCATAGCTGACATTTCAACTGAAATTGGGTGTGGCAATACAAGTGCATCACTTTGCGGGTGTAAAATTGCTTGTGCTTTTGGATCTACGAAGCTGTAGGTAATTGCTTCTTGGTAACCACGTGTAACAAGCGTATTACGGAATTTAGTGACCGCAACATGCGACTCATCATGGTTAGTCATTTTTAACTTAGCAGTTGGTGCAACATTTGGAATGCTGTTATAGCCGTATACACGCGCAACTTCTTCAATTAAGTCTTCTTCAATACGAATATCAAAGCGATAGCTAGGTACGTCAGCGCTCCATATGCCATCAACAATTTTTACGTCTAAACCTAAACGCGTTAGGATGTCAGTGACTTTTGCATCATCAATGTGGTGGCCAATTACGCGGTCTAAACGCTCACGACGTAAACGTACCTCTGTCACTTTTGGTAATTTGTCAGTTGCGACGGCTTCAACAACAGGGCCTGCTTCACCGCCAACAATCTCAAGAAGTAATGCTGTCGCACGTTCCATTGCATCTTTTTGCAGCGCAAAATCTACACCACGCTCGTAGCGATGTGATGCATCTGTGTGTAAACCGTAGCTACGTGCTTGACCCGCAATAGCGACAGGGTTGAAGAATGCACTTTCTAATAAAATGTCTGATGTTGCTTCAGTTACACCAGACTTTTCACCACCAAAAATACCCGCGATAGCAAGCGCTTTGTTGTGATCAGCAATCACAAGCGTAGACTCGTTTAGTTTAGCTGTGTTGCCGTCAAGCAGAACTAACTCTTCACCCGCGTTTGCGCTACGTACTTTAATACCACCTTCAATCGCATTTAAATCAAATGCGTGCATTGGGTGACCTAGCTCTAATAACACGTAGTTTGTTACATCAACAACAGGGTCAATTGAACGAATTCCACTGCGACGAAGCTTTTCTACCATCCAAAGCGGTGTTTCTGCCTCAAGGTTAATACCTTTGATTACACGGCCTAAATAACGAGGGCACGCTTCATCATTGACAAGCTCAATTGATACTTTGTCATCAATCGTTGCAGCAACTGGTGCAATTTCAAGTGTATTCACATCAACACTGTTAAGTACGCCCACTTCACGCGCTAGACCTTTAATACCTAGACAATCACCACGGTTTGGTGTTAAGTCAACATCAATAATGTTGTCATCAAGGCTTAAGTATTCACGTAAGTCTGTGCCGACTGGTGCATCACTTGGTAATTCCATGATGCCATCGCCTTCTTCGCTGATACCTAATTCAACGAATGCGCACAGCATACCGTGTGAAGGTTGACCACGAAGTTTGGCTTTTTTGATTTTGAAGTCGCCAGGTAATACAGCGCCAACAGTCGCAACCGCTACTTTTAAACCTTGGCGACAGTTAGGTGCACCACACACGATATCAAGTAGCTCATCACCACCCACGTTTATTTTCGTTACACGTAATTTATCAGCGTCAGGGTGTTGACCACATTCAACCACTTCACCAACAACAACGCCTGTGAACTCAGCCGCTGCAGGCTCAACACCGTCAACTTCAAGACCAGCCATTGATAACTGTTCCGAAAGAGCCTGTGTGTCGATTGCTGGGTTAACCCACTCTCTTAACCACTTTTCACTAAATTTCATTTTATATCTTCACTCTTAACGGAACTGGTTTAGGAATTTTAAATCGTTTTCGAAAAATGCACGTAAGTCGTTTACGCCGTAACGCAACATAGTCAAGCGCTCAACACCCATACCGAATGCAAAGCCTGTGTATTTTTCTGGATCAATACCCACTGATTTAAGAACGTTAGGGTGAACCATGCCACAGCCTAATACCTCTAACCACTTGCCGTTTTTACCCATAACATCAACCTCAGCTGATGGCTCGGTAAATGGGAAGTAAGAAGGACGGAAACGAATTTCCATGTCTTCTTCAAAGAAGTTACGTAAGAAGTCGTGCAGAATACCTTTTAACTCAGTGAAGCTTACATCTGTATCAACCATTAAACCTTCCACTTGGTGGAACATTGGCGTGTGTGTTTGGTCGTAATCGTTACGATAAACACGACCTGGAGAGATGATACGCAGTGGTGGCTGCTCAGTTTCCATGGTACGGATTTGTACACCACTGGTTTGTGTACGTAACACAAGCTTAGGGTTGAAATAGAAAGTATCGTGATCAGCACGTGCTGGGTGATGCTCAGGAATATTTAGCGCATCGAAGTTATGAAAATCATCTTCAACTTCAGGACCTGATTTAACCGCAAAACCTAGCTCACCAAAAAAGCTTTCAATACGTTCAATAGTACGAGTTACTGGGTGTAAGCCACCTGTTGGCATAACACGACCTGGTAAAGTTACGTCGATTGTTTCTGCCGCTAGTTTCTCTTCAAGAGCCTTACTTGCTAGTAACTCACGCTTTTCGTTAATGGCTGTTTGTACTTCTTGTTTTGCTTGGTTAATCACTTGACCCGCTTCTTTACGCTCTTCAGGAGCAATCTTGCCTAGCGTTTTAAGTAAGTTGGTGATTTCACCTTTTTTACCAAGGTAATTAACCCTGATATCTTCTAATTGCGCGATTTCATTCGCACTGGCTACAGCCTCGAGTGCTTGCGCTAAAATATTTTCTAAGTTCATTGAGTACCTGGTCTTTCACAGAAGGATTTTGTAATAGCTAATGATAACTGAAAGCAAGGACTAGATTCTAGCCCTACTAAAGCTTTAACGTTGATTTTATAAAAGGAATTGTTAATTTTCTTTGCGCAGCCATAGAGGCATGGTCAAGTTTATCTAAAACATCGAGTAGTGCGCGCATATCGCGGCTTAGTCGCGTTAATAAAAAGCGCGCACATTCGTCGGTCAGTTCAAGACCACGCATGTGAGCACGGCGTACAAGTGCTTCAGCTTTGTCATCGTCACTCATTGAGCGTATTTGCAATGTCGTGCCCCATTTCAAACGCGATACAAGATCAGGTAGATTGATATGCAGCATATCAGGTAATAGATCGGCAGTGACAACCAAGTATTTACCTGGCTCGTTAAAGCGATTGAAAAAGTTAAATAAGCCTTTTTCCCACGCATCATTACCAGCCACTAAATGAACGTCATCGATACATAAAACATCAAGAGTCTCCAAGCCATCAAGAACCATAGGCCCGTAATCAATCACCTCTCTCATAGACAGTAACATCGTTGACAAACCACGTTCTTGGGCGTCAATACAGGTTGCGTACAACAAGTGAGACTTTCCAGAATCACCTAAACCACATAAATAAGTATATTGGAATTTACTGCTTAGTTTTGTAAATGCATCTTTAAGATGACTAACCTCAAGAGAATTTTCGCCACCAAAATAAGACGTAAACGTTTCATCATCAGGTAACGTAACCGGCAGTGCCATTTGCATAGGATCTTGCACTAGAATTAAAGCCCCTGCCACTGATATTCAAGTTCATCTTGATTAATGATTTGATAGAAATCTCGAGGGTCCTGATAGGCTTTAAAGGCACTATCAAGTTCTAATGCTTTTCTAAAATCGTTCATACTGCCTGTGTGATTAACATGGAATTGCACCATATCAGGTGTACGTAGCAAAATTTCTACACGGGTAACAACACTCAAAGTTGCTAATCGACGTTTTGCAAGTTCAATATCAACAAAATTATTAATACCCTTTAAATAAAATTTTGCTGATGCAAGTTGGCCAATCGTAGTTGGGTCTATCGCATACTCTAATGCTAAGCCTGAGGCTAAACTATCAACCATATCAGCAACAATTTGTTGCTTATCACCTACCAGCCGATTAGTTTCGAAAAGATCGTCATTTGTAAAACGCCAATCAAGGATCCACGTTTCTGAATCTTGTTGTTGATACATTCTTGCAGTAATACTTCGCTCTGCACTATAACGACTCGACGCACGCTCTACTGGCTCAGAAAAGTTACCCCATACCTCAGGAATACCAACAATTGAGCGGTCTTGTAGATCAAGTAAAGGGACAACGACTGCTAAACCACGCTCACCTGCTTTATCGTAAATTAGCTGTTCAAGTTGCGGGTAGGATTCCTGTGTTACCAGCTCCCGACGCCAGTTATCTTCTATTGCAAGCCAAATAGCGACTAAAGGACGACGCGTGCCCCATAATGGCAAGCCAAGCTCCTTAATCAGCGCATTAATTTTGTTCGCTTCAAACTTAACGACCAGATTTAAACTACCATCTGCTTTTTCGTCGTATTCGAACTTGAGCATGTAATCTGATATGTCACGAGTACGCTGTTTAGCAACAGGATTTTGATCTGCAGTTGTATCACCACTGACCTTTACCAACACATTGAGCAGCGCTTCACGACTGGCAGCTAAGCGAGCATCACGTGATTTATCTGCAACTTTAAGGGTATCTTGATATAGATTAGTCACCTCAACAGCAAAAGTTGAAGCACTCGAAAAAAATAATAATAAACAAATAAGTAATCTAGACACAGGCCATTAGTTCTTGCTTTTAAACTGTTTTGATCCTAAATCAAAGCCATAAACAAAGCAAAGTTAATTTAATGAACGCCAGCTGACAAGTTCGTCGCCACGCTTAGAGAAGTTGTTGCGAGTGTGCCTTAAGAGTCAGAGAAAAGCGCGATGTAAAATCGCGACGACACACGTGTTGGGGCGAGCTTATCGCGTAGCAGCGGGTTTATTCCCCGTCATGGGGTCTCTGTTCGCGGATAGAGCGCGATGTAAAAGCGCGACCACATACGAAAAAACCCGTTGCATTGCTGCAACGGGTTTCTCTAATTGGAGCCATGGTGCGCTACGCAGTAGGATGTCCTACTTTCACATGGCGAATTCCACACTACGCCTACAAGGATAGAAGTAGTAGGGTCTTGGTTGGGTGTTTTATTTTTCTACAGGCAACAAAAAACCCGACTCTTTCGAATCGGGTTTCTCTAATTAGGAGCCATGGTGCGCTACGCAGTAGGATGTCCTACTTTCATATGGCGAATGCCACACTATGCCTACAAGGATAGAAGTAGTAGGGTCTTGGTTGGGTG
>NZ_LRUF01000020.1 GCF_001550155.1 Pseudoalteromonas arabiensis | reverse complement strand
GATGGGTTTGGTAATTTAAAACAAGTGGATGTAACGACAGGTAACCTTGGTATTGACCAACACCAGTTTTCTGAGAGTTATGTTTATGATGACTTGCATCGATTAAAAAGTAACTCAGTCAATGGTCATGAAATCACACACTACAGCTATGACAGTGTAGGTAACTTATTATTCAAATCAGATTACGCCACAGAGTACGACTACACAACAGGGACAACAGGTGGGCCAAACGCAGTAAAACGTGTATACCGAAGTGGTAGTTGGAAAACATTTAGCTACGACGCTCGTGGTAATATGATAAAAGGCGATGGATTATCACATGCAATTTACAACGCAATGGATAAGCCAATCCAACTCATAAAAGAGGGCAAAACACTTAACTTTACTTACGGTCCACAACACATGCGCTTTAAGCAAGTGAATGGCAGCGTAACCACCTTCTACAGTGATAAATTATATGAAGAAGACATCGACGGCACCAAAACCACATGGCGTGCCTATATTGATGACATAGCAGTGATAAGCCAAACGACGGATGAGACTGCGAGCATACGTTACACACATAGAGACCGTTTACAAAGTGCGCGCATAATCACAGACTATAATGGTTATGTGAGTACTCAACGCAACTATGACCCATTTGGTAAACCACGTTTAGCCAGTGGTGGCTTAATGCCGGTTGGAAACGCAAAGCTAAATGACTTAGCAGATGCAAAAACACGACGTGGCTTTACTGACCACGAGCATTTGGACGATATTGAGCTTATTCATATGAACGGTCGGGTGTACGATTATAACCTTGGCAGGTTTATGAGTGTTGACCCTTTGATTCAAAGCCCAACGAATAGCCAGAGTATTAACCCTTATTCGTATATAATGAATAACCCATTGGCAGGGATTGATCCAACGGGGTATACCGATTGTGCAGCTTCAAGAATAGAAAGTGCCTGCGAGTCACTTGGCAGTAGTTTTGGGGGGTATGATACTAATTATGGAGCAGAAGCTCAGGCATATGGTAATGCTTCTTTAGCGGTTGCAAATTCAACTGCCAGTGTAGGCAATAATATCAGTAATGGCTTGGATCAATCTTTAGCCTTAGCAAGCTCTAAACTTGATAGTATGGATATCGGCTCCCTACAAAATATGGAACAAGGCTCAAATAGAGAATTGAGTAATGAGCAGCTGAGCCAAATATACTCTGATACAGCTGAAACAATTGGAGATGCTGCTATAGCATCTATTGTAAACTTATTTCCTGACATGGTTAATGGAACTATAGACTGGACCGAACGATTTTTACATCAAGAATCAGGTTCGCTTGGTAGAGTGGGTCAGATAGTCGAAGTTGATAACGAAGTAACCCAAGAAGTAGTAAATGACTTCAGAAAAGTAGGTTCTGTTTTACTTGCAAATACCCCTCTTCGTGCAAGCACCCCAGCATCAATGAGGTTACCGTCAGGTGGATTATCTGGCAACCTGGTTGCCCAGCCCAAGTTAATATGGGGGCTAAATGCAGAACAAATAGCAGCCTCATTGACTGCTGAAGGTTATCAAGTCGCATTAAGCCAGTCGAAAAGGGGTTCAGGTAACGCAATAATCATAAAAGTAGAAGGACATAAGCAACTTACACAAATCCAAGTTCATTCAGGTGGCGGAAGACATGGTGGTGCTTATTACAAAATATCGACCAGTAGCCAAGGTAAAGTCTGGGTTGTTGATCCTGCAACATTCCGTGCCGACCCTACCCAAAAAGGCACAATAGTAAGTGGAGTTAATTAATGGTTAGCGAACAATTTGAATGGGCATTATTAGCATTAGCTCAACCTGCAAAAGTTCAACTTGGATTATTTCCTGATTTTGCTAACGCGGCAGATGAGCTAGCGTTAAGCTGGGAAGAAGCCCTAGAGGATACTGATTTGGATGAACTGCCTAATAATGCAAGAGGTGCTATCAAAGAACTTGATGACTATATGCTATCTATTAGCGGTCAAGAGAATGCAGAGTTGTGGACCAATGAATCTGTATCAAGCAGTGTTCAATGGGCGAAGATGAGAAAAATGGCTAGCAGAGTAATTAAAGAGTTTGGCTGGATAAAATCCTCTCCTCATAAACCATCATGGGCAATTTATGTTCATGGTGACGAATCTACTTAACAGAGTCTAAAACAATTCATAGGATCCGGAAGGGATCCTGTGGAGGATAAATGAGGCCGCGTCTTGCCTTTTTCCTGTTTATTGCTGAACAAAAAAAGCTTTTAGTGCGCAGCTAACCCCAGTAGAACTGCGCACTTATTGTCCGCAGGTTGTGCAAAATGTGTTAGTGCCACTTCCTACTGGCACTGGCTCAAATAGCTTGATGCTTGCATGTGATTTACCATAGCAGCACTTTAACGTGACAAAATACATCAACACGGTCTACGCTTAATTTTGTTCTAAAACTTTGAGGTTGCCATAATGAATCATTTTGCGCTTTTGGCTAAATCACTTCGGTTGGCTGCCCAATACCACGCTCAACAACAGCGTAAATCAGATGGCTCACCCTACATTAACCACTTAATCGAAGTTGTCGATATGCTTGTTAATATTGCTCATGTTCAAGATGAAAATGAGTTGTGCGCTGCCGCTCTTCATGACAGCCTAGAAGACACAGAAATTACCAAGGAACAAATTGCGAATGAATTTGGTATTTTTGTGCTTGAAATGGTGCAAGCGCTAACAGACGATAAAACACTATCATTAAAAGCACGTAGGGCTAGCATACTCGAACAGCTGCCCACTAAAGCGACCTCAATCCAGCGTATTAAGCTTGCTGATATTTGCTCAAACGCTACAGCCATTCCTTGTGGTTGGTCAAATGAGCGACTAACAGATTACTTTGTTTGGCTTGATCAAGTTGCTGAACTTTGCAAAAACGCAAGCCCCTCATTGTATGAGGAATACCTAAAAAGAAGAGCTATCACCATCAAGTAACACGTTTACTTTCGCCTAATATTCCAACCTACTTGATTCTAAAACCAACCCAAAACGTATGTAGTTCATGGGCATGTTACTATTTGGCTGTGATTTTAATCATAAAAGACTATACAAAGGTAATAGAGGTAGACAGTAAGCCATCTTTGGTTGAAGTTTAACGCTCTATTTTTGATGGCTATTCAAAGAGGAAAAGTTATTGAATAATTAGCTGGTTCTAATATAGGAATATATTAGTATTCTTATAAATGTGATATATGGTACTATTTGCGACCAATTTTTTAGATAGGTTAGTTAATTGTGTTTTTATTAAGGAAGATTTTAATCCTTGTTGCGTTTTTTATCTTTAGCGCGCAAGGGAGTGACATGGTCGTTAAACAGTTTGAATGGAAACCTTCAGTCGTTCTTGTAGGCGAGCCAACAACTTTTTACTGGAACATCGAAAATGCTAAGTCATGTTTTGGAAATAATAAGCCACGTACATCAAGTGGTAACAACGGGAGACATGTTTACACATACGCTCAAAATAAAGTTACAAGTTGGTCATGTACTGATTCTCGTGGAAATACAATCAACTTAACTGCCCCATTAACCGTAGAAGAAATACCTAGTACTCCAAGAAAGCCCTCTATTTCTCTAGCTAGAGGTAAAGTTAATGTATCTTGGAGTAAAGTAAGTGGTGCTTACAAATATAAAGTTTACTACCGATTAGACTCTAATTCATGGCGTTATTACAGATCATCAGTAGGCTCTAGCTTATTAACTAATCTGACAAGCCCCGGAACCTATCAGGTTAGAATTTCGGCTTGTACAGTAAATGATCACTGTTCGGGTTATTCTTCAATTAGTTCTATTCAAATTCCACCTCCAGCAATGCAAGTGAAGCAATTCGAGTGGAAGCCAGCCGTGATAACGGTAGGTCAGACCTCGACATTTTATTGGGATGTTGAGAATGCTGATTCATGTTATGGCAATAATAAAACAAGGCCAATTAAAGGAAATAATGGTTTACACAGATTCCTTGCAGAAGAAGAAAAAATTACCGAGTGGTTTTGTAAAGATAAATCAGGGAATCGATTACCAACAAATTCGAATGCATTTCTTACCGCAAGGCTTAATGTTGTTCCTGTAAATAAAAGTGATTCGCCTGCTTGTTTGAATATACCAAGCATTACTCCCGTAAATACACCAATTAACATTTCATGGTGTGGTACTGCAAAACAAGGTGTCACTAAATTTGAGCTTTTTGGTGAGCTAGATGGTTTACTCTTTAGTGGTGCACCTAACACTATTCCTATCAACTCACTAGGCCAGTACAAAGTTACTAGACCTCGTTTAGCTGCTGGAAGAGAGTATTGTTATAAAGTAAGAGCTACTTACAGTGATGGAAGTGTAGGTGGGTTTTCTGATACGGCGTGTACTGTTGTGGGTGAAAAAGCGTTTGATGCACCAAATGCGTTTACAATTTCTCGTCAAAGCAGTGATTATGTTCTCGAGTGGAGCAGTGTTGTTGGGGCAAGTCACTATGTACTTGAACAAAGAACAACTCTTCAATCTGGCGGGTGGAAAAGTTTTCAATGTGGTACCCGTAATATTCAAGATACAAGATGTAACACTCAGCTGACAAGCAATGACTTCGTGCCTGAGCTAGGTGATAAAGCTGTCTTTAGAGTTTCAGCATGTAACTCTCAGAATATATGTGGTGACTTTAAACGAGCCAATATTAGTAATGAACAGCTGCCAGAAGCGCAAGAAAAAAATTATGCCCAAACGACTTTGCAAGTTCCTAGCGACTCTAGTCAATCAAGTGTAATAACAGCTCCAAGTTTTGATAATGTAGGAACTATTGCTGGTTCTGCAGGCGTAAATGGTGGTGCAGCTAGCTACTCTATTCCTTTAGAAATTCCACCTGGTAGAGCTAGTATGCAACCAAAACTGTCTCTAAATTACTCCTCTAGAAGTGGAAGTTCAACAGTTGGTACTGGTTGGGCTTTTTCTGGAGGCTCAAGTATAACTCGTTGTAGTTCAACTTTGGCTCAAGATGGTTATATTCAAAATCCACAATACCAAAGCGATGATAAGTTATGTCTTGATGGTCAAAGGCTTATAGCTGGACAGTCAGGCACTGTTTATTATCCGGAGATGGACTCATCCACTCGTGTTACACAATCAGGTTCTTTAGATAGTCCGTCCGTTTCATTTACTGTTGAGTATAAAAATGGTGATATTGCCTATTTTGGTAAAACTTCAGGCTCACGCTTAGTGCATCAAGGAAAAAGTAGTCCCTATGCATGGCTCATTGAGTATAAGCATGATGCAACAGCAAAGAATTATATCAATTATAAATATCAAGCTTTTGGTGTCGGAGAAAAGTTATTAACCGAGCTAAACTACACAGCTAACTCATCGTCTAGTTTAGGGCTTCAATCAGTTCGTATTGAATATGAGAATAGAAATAATAAGAATTTTGGTTATATATCAGGTGGTAAGTACTCAAGTACAAAACGTATCCAACGTATAGAAATGCTATCAAGCGGGAATGTCAACTTCTCTTACCGTCTAGATTATAATGTTAGTGTAAAAACAGATAATTTAGAAAAAATCAGGAAATGTTTTGCTAATGGCTGTTTAGAGCCAACAACGATTACATGGTCTGGTGAATCAGACAACTATAAGATGATGCCTCTGGGCACTAACTCTAATCCATTTCTAATTCGTGATGCAGAGTATTTATCCCTAGAATTACCTCGTGGCGATGCAAATGGAGATGGAGTAAGGGACTGGAAGAATAAATTTATTAATGCAGAAGGTGAGGAAACAGGTAATTTTGCATCTAATTTTGAGCAATGTAGAGATACCATTTTTACAGGACAGCTAGTATGCTTTTCTGCAGACTTTGATCAGGATGGACTTTCTGATGAGTGGGAAGTCGTTAATGACTACCTGCGTCTTCGTTATTCGAATGGTGAGGAGTATGGAACTAATGTCTTTATCCCTAGTAACTCAATAATTCCAGGGACGAAAAATCGAATTGTAGATATTGCGGATTATAATGGTGACTCTTATCCTGATTTAATGGTTTTTACTGCTCCAAACAATAGCAATATTAACTTAACACTATATACCCACTCTAGAGACGCTGCTTCTCCTTATCCTCGTGGAGAGGTTGTTTATAACTACCCAACTACTAGTTCATCTAGTGTTGGAGGAAGCAACCGTTTAGCTAGAAGTATTGAGTTCAATGGTGATATCACAGGAAATGGTTTACCAGACTTACTTATAACCGACAATATAGCTAGTTGGAATGGACAGTCGTACGCTCAGCCAATTCCAGACAAAATTTTAAAGAATACTTCTTCTCCATCAGCAATTCAGTTCAGTTCAATAGATTTGGATTTAGTAACTGAGAAAAATTTTTTAAACCAAGTATTCAGTTATTTTGCTGATGTTAATGGCGATTCTCTCCCTGACTGGATTGGGTGGGAGTCTGGCGATTTTATACTTAGACTAAACAAAGGAAATGGGGATTTCTCTCTATCTCAAACTTTGGGTGTTCCTATAGTTCCTATGAGAAGTGTTCAGGTCGTAATTAAAGATGAACCATATATTAGATATGAACCAATGTTTATAGGCGCGATTAAGGTTTATGACGTAGATAATGATGGCCGTGTGGAGTTAATCGTCCCAGGCAGAATTGTCGTTGAAGGATGCTCATCAGGGATCATGAAT
The DNA here is from genome assembly GCF_001550155.1 of Pseudoalteromonas arabiensis. Classification (GTDB taxonomy): domain Bacteria; phylum Pseudomonadota; class Gammaproteobacteria; order Enterobacterales; family Alteromonadaceae; genus Pseudoalteromonas; species Pseudoalteromonas arabiensis. The sequence continues at coordinate 2,811 of NZ_LRUF01000020.1, read as the reverse complement.
CAGTATAAGGAAGAAACTTGGTGCGGTAGTGATATTTATACAAAGACTTGGAGTAATGCTCCAGGAGGCTACAAACGCTCAATAAATGCAGAAAAAGCTGATGATAGCTTATATGAATTTAATAAGTATGACTTTGAGTTTGACTTGGCTGGAAACGTTTCTGTGAAAAAAGAGAACACAGATCTTATTGGTCATGCGTATGAATCTACATTTATGGATGTTTTTGGTACGGGTTTACAAAGTTTCGTATTTTTACACAGAAAGCGGCTGTGGACATCTCATGATAATAATCCTTATGCATATGGTGTTTATGTAAACAGAAATTATGGTGCAAGGGAATCTTTTAATAATTACGACTACTTACCAACAAATTTAGTTACTACAATCGTGAATGGGCTGGGTCGTGAGAGTAATTGGAGTTATTTACCATTGACTTCAGGTCAAGGAGGAATCGGTGAGGGTTCACCTCATTACAGTCTTGGCAGTGATTATAGCTCAGGGTATTTGAATTTTGCATCTAGTATGTATGCTGTTTCAAGTTTTAAGCAAAACGACAGTGTTGGTGGTTTTTCCGAAAAAAAATACTCTTATCATGGTGCAGTTTATAATTTACAAGGCCGTGGTTTTATGGGGTTTAAATCTATTGCTGAAGAGGACGTTACTACAGGGCTTGTTACACAATCTGATTTTATGCAAGCTTTTCCATTCCAAGGAAAACTAACTCGACAAGCAACATTTGCAAAAGCAAACTATGGTAGACATGATTTGTTGAAATCTGAAGCTTTAGAGTCGCAAGCTTTACTTTTTAAAGAAATTGATTGGAAAGACAATCCAAACTATTCGGTTGCTGGTGTACACGGTGTTTATCCTAAAACAGAAAAAACGGTGACGAGACTGCCTTCTACTAATGAGAGTAGCAGTAACTCTTACAATAAAACAGAAGCTTCTACAAAAATAGTTACGATCAATAATATTGATAAATATGGCAATGTGAAAGAGAAAGTCACACAACTGGCTGATCGCTGGGGAGTCAACAAAATAACCGAAGTGATGGATTACGAGTATGACGAAAATACATGGTTCATTGATAAACTAAGAAAAAAGACGATTACTAAACATACGCTCACAAGTCGTAACGTATATGATCCTGTTACCTCGACTTCAGAGTTAGATCCAACGATAAAAATAGTCACTGATTATAGTAACTACCATTTAAACAGAAAACCTAAGAATATCACAGTAAGTGGTTTGCAAGGTGCTTCAGCATCAGGCAGAGGCAATACAACGAGTATCATTTTCAACAATTATGGTTTGCCAACCCAAGTAACCCAAACAGCAGAAACTTATAAAGCGAGTAACAGTTGGAGCGACCAAGTTAGAACGAGTAAAATCACCTACTCTAAGAATGGTACAACCGAAGCAAGTGATGGGTATTTTCCATATAAACAAACGAATGCAAAAGGACACATCAGTTACACAGAAGTGAAGGCAGCCACAGGGCAAATAACCGAGACACGGCAACAGCTTAGTGGTAATAGCTACCTAACAACGCGTTACACATTTGATGATTATAACCGTCCTTACAGCAGCAAAACAGATGGTCAACCAATTGTGTACACAGCGGTACAAAGCCCAGATGTGCAAGCACCTGAGAACGCTGTTATCCAAATCGTTAAAGTGAGTGCAGGTCAACCGACGCAAAAAGTCTATCAAGATAAGCTTGGCCGGGTATTACGCACAGCAGTAGAAGATTTTAATGGTGACTGGGTATTTACTGATATTAGTTACGATGCAAAGGGCTATAAAATCTTTGAATCTGTTCCCTATAAAGAGGGGAATAGGTCATATGGTGTCACATACACTCATTATGACATCCTTGGTCGCCTAACAGAAAAAGTGACCAACCAAGCTTGCGGCGACATGACGACCACTTATGCCTATTCTGGGTTGAAAACAGATATCACAGCAACAGAAGATTGTAACAACAAAGCACTTGACATGTCTCGAACTTACAATAGTTTGAAGCAGTTAATGGAAACAGTTGATGCAGCGGGAGGCATTACACGTTACAGCTATAATGCACAGGGGTTACCCATTGTTATTCAGGATGCAAATGGCAATAAGATTCTTGCTAAATACAATGCACTGGGGCAGAAGACGCAAGTTGATGACCCAAATCAGGGGGTAACCAACTTTGAGTACAATGGCTTTGGTGAGTTACAACGAGAAATACGTGTTGGCAGTAAAACCCTCAGTTATATCACCGATGTATTAGGGCGTGTGACGCGACGAACAGGTACTGGGGAAAACACATTGTCGTACACCTACGACGGTGCAACATACGGCCTTGGACAGCTAAGCCAAGCAACAGGAAACGGAGTGACTAAAACATTCAGTTTCGATAGTCATGGCAGACCAGCCACACAAACAATAACTGGTAGTGGTAAATCCTATAAAACAACCACCTTCTATGATGCAAACTACGGACGAGTTAAAGGGCTACGTTACCCAAATGATTTAACAATTAGTTACGATTATACAAATAGTGGTTATTTGCAGCACGTTAAAAATACAGCAAACGACTATATTTATAAAACAGTGACAGACCAAGACGTATTTGGCAACATCACCGCAGCAAAGCTTGGAAATGGCACATCAGAAACGGCCACCTATAGTGAGCAAAATGGACAAATGCTGTTGAAGAGCGTGGCGAAAGGCACTCGTAATTTAATGAATATCAATTATCAATCATACGATGGGTTTGGTAATTTAAAACAAGTGGATGTAACGACAGGTAACCTTGGTATTGAC
>NZ_LRUF01000002.1 GCF_001550155.1 Pseudoalteromonas arabiensis | reverse complement strand
TAATGCCGATCAGTTAAGAATATTTTCATGATCGGTTGACCGATCTTTTAAAGGCTTCAAAATCCGATATCAGAAACTGATATCGGATTTTTTTATGTCTTTACTCACAAACCTCGATGAAACATTTAGTCATGCGGAAGACTTGAAGGCTGTCGATAAGCTTATGTCTTTTGTCGACCCTGAACTTCTTCAGCAAGCCTATACACTATCGGGCGTAGCAACTATCAGACGTCGCCGGTTACCTCTGGATTCGGTCGTATTTACTATCGTGGGTATGAGTCTTTTTCGTAATGACCCTGTCTGGGACATCGCAAATAAACTTGATATCTCATTACCAGGTAAAAATCGATTTGTTGCCCCCAGTGCGGTAGTTCAAGCTCGGCAACGACTAGGTGATGAAGCTGTCGGTCACGTCTTTAAGCTGATGGCACAACGGGCCTTTGGTGATTTTGCCTTTGAACAGTGGTGTGGTTTAAATGTGTTAGCAGTTGATGGCGTGATGTTTCGTGCTCAGGATACCGGTGAGAACCTTACTGCATTCGGTTGTGACCGTAATGCTAAAGGCGATAATCCGTATCCACAGGTACGCATGTGTAGTCTGATGGAAACCTCCAGCCACCTTCTACTGGCCAGTGAGTTTGACAGTCGGGATGTGGGGGAGATGTCTCTTGCGCAGCGGCTTATTCCTTCGGTTCCCAATAACTCTCTGACTCTTTTCGACAGAGGATATTATTCGCTGGGGTTATTGTACTTATGGATGACTAAAGGCGTTAATACGCACTGGATGCTCCCTGCCCGTAAAGATCTACAGTACACAGTAAAACACCGACTAAGCGAACATGATGCTGTTATCACTCTCAAGACTTCGCCTCAGGCTCGGAAAAAATTTGATGGTCTACCAGAAACCATCGACGCGAGGCTAACCAGTTACAAAGTAGACGGGAAAAGCTACCATGTGCTCAGTTCAATGGTCGATGTATTGCAGTTTCCCTACGAAGAAGTTGTTGATGTGTACGTTCAACGCTGGGAAATAGAGCTAGGGTTCAGGGAAATGAAACAGACGCTAAATCAGGCCAAGCTAACACTTCGTAGCAAGAAACCTGAGATGGTACGACAGGAGCTCTGGGGACTACTACTGGCCTACAACCTGATTCGGATGATTATGCTGGATGCCGTTAAAGATATGCCTGAGCTATCCCCATCGCGGCTTAGCTTCGGCCTCTGCATGAGACACATCATCGTGTTCTTCCTAACCACTTTACCGGAAACAGTAACCAAGTTGCCCGTTCACTATGAATACCTGATGGAATCGTTAAGGATGATGAAATTACCTGACAAACGGCCTGATAGGTATTACCCAAGAGTTGTGAGGAAAAGACCGACTAAATACCCCACAAAGAAAAAAGCCAGTCAGCTTAACTGACTGGCATTACGCAGCAATGCGGGGTTTATTTTAAGGCTATTAAGGTTTTTTCCAGCCACTCCAGACATCGTCTTGTTGGTTAGCTTTATTTTTTTTCTTTTTCTTACCTGTTCCCGCAGGTTTAGCTACGGGCTTGTCGTTTTTAAGTGCTTGTGCGGCATCAAGGTTCGCTTTATTTAAGGTATAATCAGGCACTTCTTCACGCTCTAAACGAAATTTATTTTTCTTTTCGATGATTTTAAAATGATGAAAGTCTTCATAATCAATCAATGATAACGCTAACCCTACTTCACCGGCGCGACCACTTCGGCCAATACGGTGCATGTAATCGGCAGGACTGCGCGGTAAATTGAAATTAATCACTACAGGCAATTTAGCAATATCTAAACCTCGGGCTGCAATATCAGTGGCAATTAATACCTCGATTTCGCCATTTTTAAACTTTTCGATTACGCGAGTACGCTCACTTTGGCCTTTATCACCGTGAAATACTTGTGCATTGATGCCACGCTTTTCAAGCTTATTTGCTAAATGCTCACAATCTTTTTTTGCATTCACAAAAATCAGCGTTTGGCGCCATTTATGGGTTTTTATCAAGTGCGCTAAAACCGTGGTCTTCTCACCTTTATTTACCATAAATATGCGCTGTACTAGGGTGCTTTCATCTTTACTTTGAACTTGTATTTCAACAGGCTCATTTAACAATTTTTGGGTTAATAGTGTAACTTGCTCTGGGAACGTTGCAGAAAACAGCATAGTTTGTTTTTTAGCGGGCATAAGCGCTAATAGCTCAGCAAGCTCTTCGGTAAAACCTAGGCTCAGCATGCGGTCTGCTTCATCAAGCACTAAGGTGTTTACTTTATCAAGCTTAATGGCATTGCTTGAAATCAAATCAAGTAAACGACCAGGAGTTGCAACGATAATATCTGCACCGCCTCGCAATGCTTGCATTTGCGTATTAACCGACACACCACCAAATACAGCAACGGTTTTAATCGCACCATTAAAATTTGCAGAGTACGATTTAACGCTATCAGCCACTTGCACCGCGAGTTCTCGGGTTGGCACTAAAATAAGCCCTGATACAAAGTTACCTTTGCCTTGTGCTTTTTTATCTCCCTTATCTAAAAAGCACTTTTGCAACATAGGCAAAGCAAATGTCGCTGTTTTACCTGAACCGGTATTTGCTCCTGCAATTAAGTCACTACCCGCTAAAATGCTTGGAATTGCTTTTGCCTGAATAGGTGTTGGCTGGGTATATTCAAGATCCGCCAATCGAGCAAGTAGCTCTGGAATAAGGCCAAGTTCGTTGAAATTGCGAGAGTTTGTGGCTGAGGTCATAAAAAGTGTGGGCTCATTACTAAAATAGCCTGCGATTTTAGCGCATTAATTACCCATAAAGTAGGAATTAGTGATTTAAATAACTTTTAGATAACAGCCACTGGTTTATGGTAATTGCTCAATATTAAAATGAGTGCTTAAAAGCCAACAACTAAGTTGGCTATATTATTAACTCTTACTCAACTGTGCTTCTAACCTCGTTTTTGTCTCTTTTAAGTAATTAAGGTAAGGGTAAGCGTCATCGGCAACGGCTATTGCAGCCTTAATTTGGACTAATGCTTGGCGTGTATTACCTTGCATTTCATAGCCATATGACAAAGCTGACAGGGCATACGCTGATTTAGGGTAGTTTTTGATATTGTACTTAAACACCTCAATAGCCCGCTCAAATTGCTGGTTATCCGTTAAACTGTAACCTAGCAACCTAACAGCGCGGTCTGGTGGCGCTATTTGCTCGCCCCATTGCTGAGATAAACGTTGATAATAGGCATCAATTGATGAAACATCATCGCCCAATGCACTCAAAGGCATCTGTTTAGATAAAAATAAACCATGATACGCATTAAATGCCCCTGCGGCTGAGGTTAGGTTATGCGAAACGCCTGCAAAGGCGTCGCTCTTAAAGCGCAGATTTTGCACCTTACTATTTTGCATCGTTTGCTGCATATCATCGTATCTTTCGCGCATAATGCCAGCTTCTTCGCCGATATTCATATATACATAGCTGTTAATACTTTTGGCTTTAGTAACAAAGGTATTTAGACTCTTAGCTGGGGCGCCATAGTTCCACCATACCGCAGGGCTATAAGCAATGTGCGCTTGAAATAACTCAGGGTCAGCTTGCATTGCGTAAAGAGCAAATACACCCGCAGCTGAGGCGCCTGCAATAACTCTATAATCATGAGTACGATACTGTTTATTAACCAAAGGCATCAGTTCTTGCTCTACGAAAGCTAAAAACTTTGCTGCGCCACCGCCTTCGCCAACAGGCCCTTGTGGTTCTTTGTTCACTGTGGGATAAAAATCTCTAAGTCGATCAGTGCTTTCAATTGCAACTACAATCACCTCTGGCGCTTGATCATTTTGTTGTAAGCGCTCAAGCACAGCATTAATTAAGGGTAAATTGCCGGCCCCATCTAAACGGTAAATAACGGGATATCTTTTGTTTGGATGTGTTTGATAGCTTTTTGGTAATTGCACAACGACAGTGCGTTGCTCATTAAGATTACTTGATTCGATAGTATGCGTATGGTGGCTGTAATTTGTAACCGCCTCATCTGCGGCTGGTTGAGCCATTACATAACTAGTACAAAGTAAAAAACCACTAATGCAGAGTAACTTAAATAGTCGCACGACTTATCCTTAAGAGATGTTGGTAATTTTTTAAGCTAACAGAATTACAAGTACAAAAAAAGGCGCATATTGCGCCTTAATAAATATAAAACTCTAAACTTACTCAACCGTCACCGATTTTGCTAGGTTTCGAGGCTGATCTACGTCGGTGCCTTTAATAACCGCAACATAGTATGAAAGCAGCTGTAGCGGAATTGTATATACAACTGGGGCAATCACGTCATCCACATGGTTTACGTTAATTACACGCATTGTTTCATCAGATTCAAAGTGTGAGTCTTTATCTGCGAATACATAAATAATACCGCCGCGGGCACGTACTTCTTCTACGTTTGATTTAAGCTTTTCAAGTAGTTCGTTGTTTGGCGCTACAACAATGATTGGCATGTCAGCATCAATCAACGCTAAAGGACCATGCTTAAGCTCACCCGCTGCGTATGCTTCGGCGTGAATGTATGAAATTTCTTTCAGCTTAAGGGCACCTTCCATCGCGATTGGATATTGTGAACCACGACCTAAGAATAATGAGTGATGCTTGTCAGCGAACTCTTCAGCTAAATCTTCAATTCCTTCTGCAAGCTGTAATGCTTCTTCTAACTTGTTAGGCAGTGTTTTGATTGCATTGACAATCGCACTTTGATTTAAGCCTTTTTCTTGAGCAATCGATGCTGTTAGCATTAATAAGCCAACAAGCTGTGTGGTGAAGGCTTTAGTTGATGCAACACCAATTTCAGCACCCGCTTTAGTCATAAAGGCTAAGTCAGATTCACGCACCAGTGATGAACCAGGTACGTTACAAATGGTCATTGACGCCATATAACCTTGCTGCTTTGCAAGACGAAGTGCAGCAAGTGTATCGGCTGTTTCACCAGACTGTGAAATGGTCACAAGTAAGCTGTTTTCATGTACAAATGATTCACGGTAACGAAATTCAGAGGCTATCTCTACGTTACAGCTCACGCCTGCAAACTGTTCAAGCCAGTAACGCGCAACCATACCCGAGTGATATGAAGTACCACAGGCAATAATTTGTACGTGCTTTACGTCTTTAAAGATTTGCTGAGCACTGTCACCAAAGGCATCAATCGCTACAGTGTCATTGTGAAGGCGGCCATCAAGTGTGTTACGTACAGCAAGTGGCTGTTCGTAAATTTCTTTCAGCATGTAGTGACGATATTCGCCTTTACCTGATGCATCTTGCGTGATGTTTGATTCAATCACTTCGCGCTCGACTGCATCGCCGTTTGCATCAAATATTTCCACACTATCACGGGTAATACGAGCAACATCACCTTCTTCAAGGTAAATAAAGCTACGAGTAACAGGTAATAGAGCAAGTTGGTCAGATGCAATAAAGTTTTCACCAAGGCCTAAACCAATAACTAGAGGGCTACCTGAGCGCGCTACAATGATTTCGTTATCGTTCGCTTTATCAAAAACAACGGTACCAAATGCGCCTTCAAACTGCTTAACAGCCGCTTGCACTGCTGCCAATAAAGAAGTGTGTTGCTGACGAAGTTGGTGGATAAGGTGCACCATTACTTCAGTATCAGTTTCTGATAAAAACTCATAACCATCACCTTTTAGCGCATCACGCAGGCTAGCATGGTTTTCGATAATACCGTTATGAACGAGTGCAATTTCGCTATTCGAAATATGCGGATGTGCATTCGCTTCAGTTACACCGCCATGTGTTGCCCAGCGCGTATGTGCGATACCTGTTGTGCCTTTTACATTTGCCGCATTAAGGGCAGATTCTAAATTAGCAACTTTACCCACTGCTTTTACTGTATTTAATACATTGCCTTCAACGAGGGCTACACCTGCTGAGTCATAGCCACGGTATTCAAGACGCTTTAAGCCTTCTACAAGAATTTTATTTACTGGGCGTTCTGCAACAGCCCCTACGATTCCACACATAATCTCTCCTTTTGCACATGCCAAAGTGTTTTACTTTGGGCGGTATGTGTTGTCATAAATGATGCGTAATAAGGTGTTGTCGGTCTTATTACGGGTTATTCAATTTCTGCACAGATCAGCTGTACACCACATGCTGTTATCGCCTCACGCTTATCTACGCTTAGGTGGTTGTCTGTAATAACAGTGGTAACACGCTGCCAAGGCAGTTCTAAATTCGGTATTTTTCGGCCAATTTTTTCTGACTCAACCAGCACTACCACTTCACGGGCAGCTTCAGCCATCACTTGGCTAAGCCCTACTAATTCATTGAAGGTTGTAGTACCTCTATCAATATCAATGCCATCGGCACCAATAAAGAGTTGGTCAAAGTCGTAAGAGCGTAGAACATTCTCTGCAACTTGGCCCTGAAACGATTCTGAATGCGGATCCCAAGTCCCACCGGTCATCAAAAGTGTTGGCTCATTTTCTAATGAAAGCAGTCGGTTAGCGACATTAATAGCATTGGTCATCACTACTAAGCCACGCTTATTGGCAAGTTCAGGGATCATCGCTGCTGTAGTGCGGCCGCTATCAATTATGATGCGGTTATGGTCTTTAATAAGCTTTGCAGCCGCCTGCGCGATTGCCATTTTGCGAAGCGAGTCGCTTTTCTCGTTGCTATTTGCAACGATTTCTTGCGGCAATGCAATGGCACCACCGTAACGGCGCAGTAATAAGCCACTTTTCTCAAGTGCCGTGAGATCTTTACGAATCGTTACTTCTGAAGTTTGAAACTGCTCAGCCAGCGCCTCTACAGCGACCTCACCGTACTCATTAACTTGACTTAAGATTGTATGGCGACGTTGTTGAGTGTTTCGTTTTGTCATTTATATGATCACATAAGTTTCGTTTCGAAAGTTTTGAGATTTTAAACGAAACAATATAAATGGCAAGTGAATGCTTTAAATAAAATGAAGGGGAAACTTATAATTCAATTAAGTTCACACTAGGTACAAATAAACCACCATAAAAGGTGGCTCTTGCTGGTGTTAGGCAAGCAATTCTCCGTTTAAGATACACTTCACGATAGCTTGCTGTCGATTAGTACTACTCGTTTTTTTTATGCAGTTAGACAAATGAAAATCAACCGTTCTATGACTGATATTAAGTATTTGACTAATTTCCCAGGATGTTTTGCCTATTGATGCCCATTTAATACACTCTTTTTCTCGCCGTGTAATTTTTACTGCTTCTGTACGCGTTGAACGTCGGTAGGCTTCAAACATTTCGATTAAAAAGATTCGCCAATAGTCTCCTAGCATTTTTGCTTTGTGCGGTTCAGTACTTAAATTGGGCAACTCAAGTACCAAACAAGCAAATTTATTCTTATGTAAACCTGTAGGAACAATTAATACTGAATCATAATTGCCATTTATTTCACTAAGCATCAGCGCTTTTGTTTCATTAAGACAATAATGAATTAATTTTTTACAGGAATGAACCTCATCTAAAAAAGGGCGCTCAAATTCTCCAAAGTAATTAGTATCAAATCTAAATAAGTCAGAGAAATCAAAAGTAATAAACCCTACCTGCGTATAACTATAAGTATTTTTTATATCTGTAAAAAAATTATTAAAGCTATCTACTGAGTTTATACTCTCAATCCTAGAATGAAGTTCATTTATATTTACCATAAAAAACGCTCTCTTATAAGATTATTTTTTACATAGATCTGGAGCGAGAATACAAATGCTTTTCACTGATGACTCGTCAGTATTAATTTTAATAGTATCATTTATATACAGTCCACCGGTATTGGCTACTGTTAATAATATAAAGGTAGTCACATAGATGAATGTTTTTTTAAAAGTGTCTTTCATAGTGGTATAGCCCCTAACTTATGTTGTAGTTATTTTGTTCACATTAAATTTGGGCTAAGAGGGCAATTTTATCAATAATTATGTGGTGACTTTTTTATAACTTTAAAGAAAAACACTTAACTCATTGAATTTCAAATAAAATTATATCACTGTATTTATTACCCAAGCTTTCAACTACAATCAAGTTATTCATTTTATCTACATAAAAACTAGGCCTAATCACGTTAAAGTCAAACGTTTTTGACTTTAAGCTAGAGGCATCAACATCGTATAAGTCCATTTCATAGAAGGTGGTGTTTATCAAGTTATGATCACTCCATAGTAATGTGCTATCTATAATCGTCCAGTTTGTATTATGCTCAGTAGACACACTTATCGGCATTGGGATCATCGATTCTTTTAACGTTTCAAAGCGTGATAACCTGCCGTTGTCATCACCTAGAACATACCCTTCATTGAATGGACGAATAAAGCGGTAACCTTTAAAGATTTTTTCCTTTGTTTTCTCTTCAATCGTATGCTTAAAAGCTTGCCATTCACCATTACTCTTACGCGTATATAAAATAGACTTTTCGTCTAGTGAAAAAGTAATATCGCCAATCAACTCATCAGCTTTAGAGAGGTAGGTAAGGCTATTATCAAGTGTATTAAGAATCGTTATGCGCTCTTGAAGTTTCAGTAATACATATTGCCCAGATGTCGAGGAGCTTATTAACTTAAGTGGCTTTTCAGTACTCATTAAAGTCACTTTTTTATCAGCCTTTGTTTTTTCATAAAAAATCAAAGAGTTTACTCCGCTCTCTTTTATAACCATCCAGATTTTATTATCAACGGGCTGGTAAGCTTTAATGTAACCTTGCTTTGGTTGTTTCTCTTGGATTAACTCAACATTTTTAAAATCACTTAATGGTAGTTTCTTCTCTATCAGCGTATTGGTTAACACATTATCTCTAATCGCCAATAGAGAACTAGAACTTAAAACTTTGGCAGCAATCAAGCCTGTTTCTGAATTAGTTATGATCTCTAAATCACCTGTTTTAATGTTCAATTTAGTTAATTTTTTATCATCGACTAAAATGATGTGCTCATTATCTAGCCATTGAACATCATAAATGACAACATTTTGGTCATGCTGGAAAAGTGTGCTACCAATTTTTAAATCGAGTACTCGAATAGAGTTACGTTTACTGTCTAAAAAAACTCGAAGTACAACAACTTTGCTAGAATCTGGAGAAATATCGGCTTGGCTGTCATGTGCACCTTTTTGAGCAACGGATGTAACTTCCTCTAGCAAATTATTGTTAGAGTTATACTTATAGATAAGCATTGCACTTTGTTGGCTTTTTTGCCCAGAAAAGTAAATTAGGCCATCTTCATTTTTATCCACAAAAACATCGGCGATAAAGTAAAAGTCGGATACTAATATCTCTGGTTTATGTGCTTCACTTTCTAAGGCAACCTGTTTTAATAAAGCAATACCATCTAAATTATCAGAAAAATACAAGTGTTTTGCATCATTGGAAAAAGTTAAACCCCTGGGTAGGGTCGTATCATCAATTAGCATTTTGACAGTTTGGCTTTCTCTATCTTTTAAATAGATGTGGTCATTTTCCTCATGACTTACTTTACTTGTAAATGCTATATATTTGCCATCATTTGAAACAGCTAACGCCCTTTTGTCCGAAATAACAGAATCAATCACTTTTGTAACGACATGTACTTCTTTATCAGTATTTTTATAGATGAAGTAGGTCAATGAAAACAAAAAGAGGGTGGCAATTACAATGAATAAAAAACGCCTATTTTTTTTTGCGTCGTTATTCTTAACATCTATTGGTTTTTCGGTGTCCTCAGACGTAGATGTTTCTGCAATTTGAGATACTGGGCAAATTAATTTATAGCCACGCTTTGGAAGAGATTGAAGGTAAGTAGGTTCTTTGTGGTCATCGTTCAAAACAATACGTATTTTACTTATAATTCGCCTAACAGCTGCATCAGAGACACATCGACCTTGCCATAAGTTTGCATGGAGCTCTTCCATCGAAATATAACGATCATTATGCTCAATAAAATACATTAAGACAGCAAAGACTTTTGGTTCTAATAAAATTGATTGCTCATTTATGTGAAGAGACATCTCTTGCGTATCTAAATAATACTCACCAATCTTAAAAAACATACTGTTTAGTCACTCACAAACTTAACACTTCCTTAACAACAACTATAGTACCGCACTGTAATTGGAATTACCACACAATCATAACCAACTGATTTATAAGAAAGTCACAACTTGGTTACAGATATATCAGCGTTAAATCATTGCAAATCAGCTGGCTTATTTTAGGTTTATCTTCAAGTCCGAAAAACTAATAAGGCAAGTTAAATGAGAAACAATATGAAATCAGAAAAACACTCGGTAGCAGCTCGAAGAACAAATGATGGTTTTATTGAAATTACCAACCTCGAATTACTTGATGCACTCGTCGGTGGTTATATCGACCCTGAAGAGGTCTATTGTCATGTAAGTGATAATCAGGAACAACGCACCTCCTTCTCAGATTCCGAGGGCATTAGCTAATGCCAGAAAATTTTTCGACAAGCTACAAACCTCACTTAAAGCGTTTAACCGAAAAGCGGGATTTGGCAGCTTTATATAATATTGAGCAATGGTGTGAAAACATGTGCATTGCTTTTGATAGGGATGTAGCAGGTCAAGAGATAAAGTTTAATAGAACACTGCGAAGGCTAATCAATGCATACCCATTAGTGTTAGCTTACCAAGGAAAAACTAATGAAAGTGAGCTGTTTTTAAAGAAAGCGATCGACCTGTGGAGTGAGTCATATAGAAATGACAGAGATAACCAAAATCTCATAAACCTTATAGACCCTACAATCAACTTACTCAGGCTCTATAAATTGACGAAAAGAAAATCAGAGTTCGATTCCCTGTTAAACAACATATCTCCAATTTATAACAGTGACAAAGTTCATTTAGGTGGAATAAAAGTTTCAAAGTCGGATATTGGCGAGCATTGGGAGGCACTCTACCTTGCTACGTTAGATGAATGCTTAAAAAGCTATACTGCAGATTCTAATTTCAATGCGGTGTTCTCACTCCAAGACTTAATACCTGAAAAATATAGTAATAATGACATATATATTGAATCAAAAATAATATCACTAATTTACTTAAATGAATTTGATGAAGCTTTGGATATTTGCTTTAAGCAAATAAGAAAATACAAATGTATAAAAAATGGGATATACAGCTACCGGCTTTACGAGTTATTTAAAAAATCAGGAAATGAAAACAAATCTAAAACTGTGTTAAATCACCTGATAGCTTGCTTAAAGAAAACAAAGCTAGATTCACTATCAGACCTGAACTTTTCCTCATATGTTATCGCAGAAAGTAAAGAGTCACAGAGTTCATCACTCGTAAAAAACACTTTAAAAAGTTATAAACAAATAAATGATGAATTCAATTATGGCATGACAGTTCTAGACATATATAAAAACCACCCATCCAAAGATATAAAGACAGAACTTTTAGAAATAAATGAAAAAACAGAATATTTCATACTGAAAAAATACATTTCACATGAATTAAACTTACCCTTCATTGAGGAAAGAGAAAACAAGAAAAACTTAAAAGAAATAACAAAAAGGATTAATAAAATAATTAACCCTAGTAGATTTAACAGTTAAAAAAATAAAAAACAACATCCATAATTATAAAACCCATTAAGGGCTAATAAAATAAATTTAAGGAAATAAAATGAGCAAGAAATTTGAAAATATCAAAAACGAAGAAATCAAACTTAATGAGCTAGGTGAAGTTGAGCTAAGTGAAGAGTTAGCTGGCGTTGTAGCTGGTGGTTTCTCTCCAGAAGAAGAGGATGAAGAGACTAATGTCGGTTGTGCAAACATTAGCTGTGGCTCTGAATTTAAAGAACTATAACTAACACACTAACCCAGATCACCCTCTTTAAAGTGATCTGGGTTAATTTACAACTAAAGGAGAAAAAATGATCTCTTCAACAGGAAAAATTAAAGGCTTTTCTAAACAACAATTAGTAAATAGCCTCAGCAATGAAAAATTCCAGCTAATAATCTTTCCAACAGAGCAGTGCAATTTTCGATGCGTGTATTGCTATGAAGATTTTGAAATTGGGAAAATGCCTCGTTGGTTAGTCGATGCTACTAAAATTCTTATCAAAAATAAAATACCTAAGTTAAAGAGCCTATCATTTAGTTGGTTTGGTGGAGAACCTTTATTAGCAAAAGATATTCTATTTGAAATTGCTGAATACGCACAATCATTAGCAAAAGAAAATGGCTGTAAAGTGTCGGGAAATCTGACTACAAATGGTTCTCTTCTCGATATAAAAACACTTACAAAACTTGTGGAGCTAAAACAAAATAGCTTTCAAATCTCTATTGACGGTGACAAAGAGTCACACGACACAACTCGATTAACACGTAACGGAAGAGGCAGTTTTGATAAAATATGGGGTCGCTTATTAGCAGCATCTGCAACAGATCTTGATTTTCATATAACTCTCAGAATACATGTTACAGACTTAAACCATGAAAGTGTTTTAGCCTTTTGTGAACGCTATGATGAAGAGCTAAAAGAAGACAGTAGGTTTCAGTTGCTTTTTAAAGAAATATCTAACTTAGGGGGTGATAATCAAGAAAAAATAAACCGCCTAATATCAAAAAAATCAGCCAAACAGTTAGCTCGAGAACTAACAGAACGTTATTTAGATAATAGTAAGGAAACTAATGATCGGGGCCATTACATCTGTTATGCCGGAAAGCCAAATTCTTTAGGAATTAGAGCAAATGGTAATATCAATAAGTGTACCGTTGCTTTAGATGATGACAGAAACAATATTGGCAAGATTAACCCTGACGGCACTCTCACTTTAAATAATGAAAAATTTAGCACCTGGATAAAAGGCTTTACGACTCTTGATAGCTGGCAAATGGGATGCCCGCTTAGTTATATGAACAGCAACACTGTTGTTGGTGACATTCCGATAAAGAAAGTTAGCTAGCTCATGTCTATTGTTAATATGTTTAGAAAGGAAGCTCTTAGGAACCAATATAAATCAAGTGATATTGGCAAGTCGCTTATAAAGCAACCTAAAGTGATAAATAACTCTATATTATTTCTTATCTTCATATTTATCGCTTTCTTCCTTTTAATAAAAATAATCTCGATCCCATCAAGTAAGAGTCTTGCGGTTAAGATATCTGCTGAAAATTATACACCACTAATTTATAGTGAAGTTGCCATTATAAAAAGTTACCTATCTAAAAATGGTGGGCATGTAAGAAAAGATCAGCCTTTGATCTCCATCTCTAAACTAAACAATAAAAGTAGTTTAGAAAGTGATGTTATCCGCTCTCCCAGTGACGGTTTTTTCTTTCACTCTAAAATTGATAAAAATATAACTCAACCATACAAGCCTCTTGGTTATCTTTTGACTCCACCAGCCGATGGTGAATTATCTTTTTGGATATCAAACACCAATAAAATCAATTTAAATGTAAATGACAAAGCGACTCTACATATTAACGATGAAAAAATAACTGCAACAGTCACTATGGTTATTAATGGAATATCAAGTGAAAAAGAACAAAAAATTCACTTAAGAATAAAAGAAAATGAGATACAAAAATTATCACCTAACGCTGAAATAAAAATAGTACTTAACAAGCAAGATGAAAAGATTATAAATTTAATTAAATAGTGAAAATTAAATGCGACTAACCGATTATATAGACTTTAAATCATCTAAATTGCCTACTTTTTTACAAAGTGAAGTAGCTGAATGTGGGATTACTTGCCTTGCAATGATCGCATTTTATCATGGCTACAAAGTTAATATGCTTGCCATGCGACAGCGCTATCCGGTAGGAACACAAGGCATTACCGTTAAACATATTTTAAAAATAGCTGATGATATTGGCTTGTCTGGGCGTGTACTAAAACTAGAGCTTGGACAGCTATCAAAGCTAAAGGGGCCAGCAATCCTTCATTGGAACTTTAATCATTTTGTAACCTTAGCGTCGGTCAGTAGAACAGGGATCGTTATTCATGATCCCGCCAAAGGGAAAGTTAAACTTGATTGGAAACAAGTTTCTGAAGCTTTCACTGGTATTGCAATAGAGTTAACTCCTTCATCGACATTTACGGTTGCAGATGAAAGAGTAAAAATGCCACTTAGAACGTTTATAGGTAATATTGATGGGTTAGGCTCATCGCTATTCAAAATATTCGTTATTGCATTGATATTGCAATGCTTTTTACTCATATCCCCATACTATATAAGAATCGTCATTGACCATGGTATTCCACTTTCAGATAGCGGTGTGTTGGTCTGGCTACTGGCTGCATTTCTAGCAATCACACTATTAACTACGTTTAGTAATATTATTCGCTCAGCGGCAATATTATACCTAGATAAGAACTTAGGTTTTCAGGTAAAGGCTAATATACAACGCCACTTACTACATTTACCTCTATCATTCTTTGAGTCTCGCCATGTCGGAGATATCAAATCAAGATTCGAGGCCTTTAATGAAGTTCAGCGTATGATTAGCCGAGGCTTTATTGCCGCGATTGTCGAAGGCCTTCTTGGTATTACGACTTTAATCATAATGTATACCTATTCACCTACCCTTGCCTTGATATCACTTATATTTTTATCTATCACGTTAATGGTAAGGCTTTACTTAACAAAAAAGGAAAATAAACACTTAGAACAGGTTTTAGCGAAACAAGCAAAAGAAAATAGCCACTTCCTCGAAACAATTCGAGCAATAATGCCCATAAAGTGCTACGTCAAAGAAAGTACACGATTATCATCATGGCTTAACTTATTTGCCGATACAACCAATGAAAATATTAAGCGAGAGAAAATATCTATTTCGGCTGAAATAAGCCAAGAATTAATAAGTAAAGTAGAGTATTTAACCGTTATATTTTTTGGTGCGACATTAATTATAAACAATGCGTTTACGATTGGTATGTTCATTGCCTTCCTAGCCTATCGTCAACAATTTTCAAGCAGCACTCAAACCTTAGTTGACCATATATTTCGATTTAAGTTGGCATCCACTTATCTTCGAAGAATGTCAGATATCGTCATGCAAAGCCAAGAACAAGAGAGTAATTCATTGGTCGTTGCAAAGGAGCAAACTAAAGGACATATCGAAGTACGTGATTTACATTTTAGATATTCTCCATCATCTCCTTGGTTATTTAGAGGTATCAACTTTGAAATAAATGCTGGAGAATCTGTCGCTATTATTGGCCGCTCGGGATTAGGCAAATCAACCTTACTTAAGCTAATGACGGGCCTAATTAAAGCCGAGCAAGGTGATTACCTATTAGATGGACACTCAATCAATATGCTAGGGATGCGAAACTTTCGATCTATGTGCGCCACGGTTATGCAAAATGATCAATTACTGAATGGCTCTTTAATTGAAAATATCTCCTTTTTTGAACCCAAACCAGATATCAATCAAGTGATTGAGGCTGCAAAAGGTGCAGCAATTTGGCAAGAGATTCAAGCCATGCCTATGGGACTGCACACACAGGTGGGCGACTTAGGCAGTTCTTTGTCTGGTGGTCAAAAACAACGCTTACTGTTAGCCAGAGCGCTTTACAGCCAACCTATTGTTTTATTTTTAGATGAAGCAACGAGTCACTTAGATGCTGCTACTGAATTACAAGTGAATCAGCATTTAAAATCAAAAAGAATAACCAGAATTAGCGTCGCCCACAGGCAAGAAACGATAAAAGCAGCAGACAGAGTAATAGACTTAGAAAAGTTAATTAATGGTCAAACACTGTCAGAGGTGATCTAACTAAAGATTGCTCATAAAGCAAAGGAAAAAATAATGAAACTCACATCTAAACTTGTTTATCAGGGGTTAATTGGTTTGTCAGCCATTATGCTTTTATCTGGTTGGCGGTTAGGGTTTGCAGATAATGCAGAAGTGATCTCTCTTGAATCTGTAACAATGGCAAAAGTAGAACGCGGTGACTTTTCTATTAAAGTGGAAGGTTATGGTTCTCTTCAATCTATTAATAAAAGACTACTTACAGCCACCAGCAATGCTGTTGTCGACGAAATAAAGCTAAAAGCAGGAGCCGTTGTAGAGCCTGATACAGTGATTCTGACATTAAACAACCCTGAGCTTGAGAGTAAGCTGCGTCTAGCTTTAGCAAAGCTCAAAAATGCAAAGACACAGAAACGTCAAACTTTGTTAGTGCAACAACGGGAGCTGTTAAACAATGAATCAAGTATCTCTGAGTTAAAAGCACAAGCAGAAATTGCCATGCTCCAAGTAGAAGCCGAACGCTCTTTAGCTAAGTCGGGAATTGTCTCTGGGATTAGTGCTAAAAAAAATGAATTGGAAGCGAAGCAGTTACTTAAACGCATCAGCCTCGAAGAATCAAAATTAGACAAGCTCACTGAAATGCAAAAAGAAGCACTTTCAATTCAAGATGATCTTATTTCTCAAGCAGAAGATGAGTTCAACGTTGCAAAACTGATGGTCGAGCAATTATCTGTAAAAGCAGGAATGAAAGGGGTCATCCAGCGCCTTCCTCTCAGTTTAGGGCAAAGTGTAACAGCAGGCTCTGAGCTTGCGCTTATTGGCAGCCTATCGCCATTAGTTGGGGAAATAAAAGTTCCGCAAATTCAAGCGCATTTAATTCAAATGGGCATGAAAGCCGAGATTACAACACTCAATGAGCAAGTGCATGGACGAGTCGTTCGTGTTGACCCTGTTATCAATGATGGTGCTGTACAGGTTGATATTGAACTTGAAGCAATTGAGCATGGCAGCATGAAACCAATGCAACAGGTTGATGCAACCATCTACGCCGACGTACAAAAAGATATGAACTACATAAAGCAGCCCAGTGATGCTAAAGAGGGAGCCTATGGTTCACTATTCAAGCTAACGAGTGATAACAAGGCTGTTAGAGTTGATGTGCAATATGGCAAAACATCAGGACAGCTAATTCAAGTGCTATCAGGCTTAGAGCCTGGCGAGCAAGTTATTATTTCCACCTTAGATATTCCTGCTGAAACAAAAATGATAAAAATAGAGAGCTAGAAGTATGAACACTGAAATTTTAAGGGTTAATAACTTAACTAAGTCCTTTACCAATGGCGATCAGGTCAGTCAAATTTTAAAAGGAATTAGCTTCACTGTTTATGATGGCGAATTTATTTCTATTTCAGGCCCATCAGGGTGCGGAAAATCAACACTACTGAATATTATGGGATTACTCGACACCCCACAAAGCGGTGAATATTACATCGACGGCTTACTTGTTTCTGATATGGATTCAACGCAACGCTCTAAAGTTCGTGGAAATAGAATCGGCTTTGTATTTCAATCTTTTAATCTAATAGATGAAATGACTGTCTTAGAAAATGTAGCACTGCCTTTAAAATATAGAGGGGATTCGCTTTCAACACGCCATGCACGTGCCCTAGATTGCTTAGAGAAAGTAGGCCTTGCAGATAAAGCTGATTTATACCCTAACCAAATATCAGGGGGTCAACAGCAACGCGTTTCCATTGCTCGCGCTTTAGCTGGTGATTCAGGTATTATGCTTGTCGATGAGCCGACAGGTAACTTAGATTCTAAAAACGGTGATGCCATCATGGCATTGATCAAAGACCTTAATCAGCAAGGCACAACTATCGTTTTAGTCACCCATGACCCGCGTTATGCCAACATGGCATCTCGTAATATTCAATTAAAAGATGGCTCTGTAATAGCTGAAAATGATGATGTCAGTACGCCAACAGATGCAAATCGAGTTGCTCAGCCATGTTAAAAGTAGCCTACAATACCTTCAAACGTGCTAAGCAGTACTATTTAACAACCGTATTTACATTAGCGCTCACTCTTTGCATGGTACTTAGCGCCTTTAGCTTAGTGGATTTAGTCTTTTTTTCCCCCTTGCCTTATCAACAAAGTGATAATTTATATTTATTAGAAGGCACCGTAAATTCAAAAAGCTACTCAGGCCCTGCTAGTAACTCAAAAGTAATGAGTTATATAGAGAATGAAAATACGCTCTTTACTGATATGGCTACCTACCATAAGTGGACCAGCTATAAATTATTAGACAGGCCAACTAGACCCGCTGTAGACGTTATTCTCGCATCTAATAACTTGTTTGACCTGCTTGGTGTCAAACCTGAACTTGGAAGATTATTCAATGAGACCGAGGCGCTTGGCAGTAAGCACATGTCTGTCGTTTTAGGCTATAGGGCATGGCAAAAACTTTTCCAAGGTCAAGATGATATCATTGGTCAAAAAATACAGTTAAATCAACGTCGATTCACTATTGTTGGTGTAGCTCCAGATGATCTTGTTCTGCCCCACTACAAAAATATAAACGATGCGATATGGTTACCTATTGATGTCGATGAGGTATTTGATCCCAAAACAGCAAATGGGTTTATGGGTGCATACAAAAGTGTTGTTAGATTAAAAGATACAGCATCAGAATCTGCAATCACACAACAGTTATCAGACCTATCATTGAAAGGCGCTCAGCTCCATGCTCCTAATATTCTGAAAGATTTTACTGTTAACGCACGTATCACGACATTTAGTGAAGCATTAAAAGGTGATAGCGGAAAAATAGTACTCATGCTGCTTTTAGGTGTTTGTTTGTTATTGATCATTGCACTTATCAACCTCTCTAGTATGCAACTTGCAAAAGCAATTACTCGTATAAAACCGATTGCTATAAGCTTTGCATTTGGAGCAAGTACAAAACAGCTCATTGTTGAAACACTAAAACACAACTTACTACTGATTAGCATTGCAGTCATACTGGCATTAACACTTACCCAAATAGGGTTTATCGTTATTCAAAACTTAGCCGAAAATTCTATACAACGGCTAGATACTCTTTCGTTAAGTATAAATACGCTCCTCTTTTCAGTATTTTTGATTGTTACTATTGCTGCACTCTATTCATTTATAGAATTAAGTGTCGTAAAAGAGAAAAACTTAATGAGTAGCTTACAAAGTAGCGGTAAAGGTACTGGAAAACAAATGAGCGCAGCGACCAGCCACTTGTTAGTTGGCTTACAGATTTTGTTCTCATTTTTAGTATTAACCGCAGCAAGTCACGTCGTGTTAGTGACACTCTCTGAAGCACTCAGAGATAATGGCATAAACACTCAAGGTAAATACTCACTTACAATAAATTACAGTAATATCGATAAGCCGAGTGAACGAATTAACCTTCATAAAGCCATTACCCAACAGCTATTAAACCTCAATAATGTGAGCAGTTTAGCACTATCATCAGAACAGCGCTTACCCGATACGGTTAACGTTAACCAAATATATGATGAAGCTGGCCAGTATATTGCCCAAGCGCGTAATAGCTTAGTTTCCAACAATTATTTTGCAGAATTAGATCTTAAAGTAACAGGCAAGGGCTTTAGCAAAGGTGATGAAAAACTTAAAAACCCGCCCATTATTGTTAACCAACGCCTTGCGGATATGTTGGATAAAAACACACAGAACGTACTAAATAGTAAAGTCAGCTTTGACAGCAAAACGTTTTATTCTATCGTAGGTGTAGTCAGTAATACCTACGTACCAGGAAGGCCTGAAAGTGAAAACTTTGAAGTATTCACACCCAAAGATTACCCAGGCTGGAGTCAATATACCTACCTTCTAACAATGAAAGATTCCGCATCAATATCGCAAATTCAGCAACTGATCTACGGGATTGATAAACGCTTAGATATACATTCATTAGCGTCATTAACAACTCAATTTGATGACCAACGACAGCGTCATTTAAACGCAGCTTGGCTCGCTATTGTACTTGCATCAACATCATTACTCATGGTCTGTATAGGCATCAATGGCATTGTTAACTACTTAATTAAAGTACGCAGATATAGCTTGGGCGTTAAGCTCTCAATGGGCGCAGATAACCTAAGATTATTAAAAGAAAGTTTACTTGAGCTTATGCAACCCATAACGATGAGCTTGGTGCTCGCTTTTTCATTAGCATTTTTAATTATTGGTTATTGCTTTTCACTACCCAACGTCACCTTAACTATAAACTGGTGGTTAACATTATCTATCTGGCTTGGGCTGTTAGTTATGGCGCTTATCACGAGCTTTTTTCCGATCAATAAAACACTAAGACAAGATCCAATAAAGGCATTACGCAATGAATAGATTTCTTATATTTATAGTATTGCTCTTATCTTTCGCGATACACGCAAACACAGATGAGAATAGGCCCCAATGGGAAAGCTATATAGATTCCACAACACAAGAGAATGTATCACTATCGCCTAATGGGAAACAGGCTCTATTTTTACATCAGATACGCTATCCATCGATTCACTATGTATCACAAGCACGCGTGCAGTTAGCGGGCTTGGATTTTTATAGCAATCTATATAGCCGATTTGACACACCTTTATATAGCCATACAACACTTTTTGATATCAGCAATAGAACGAGCATAGATCTAACCCCTGATAGCGGCGTCATTATTGACTATAACTGGTCTCCTGACGTTAAAAAAATTGCTTATTTAATTCAAAATGACAACACAATTAATTTATGGGTATATGATGTTGAAACTCAGGTTTTCAAACGCCTTTCTCAGGTCAATTTATCTGCCTCATTAGGTGGCAGACACCTCAGGTGGCTACCTGACAGCACAGCACTAATCGTTAAAAAAAGAAATACTAAAGTACACTCACCCATTAACGAATTAAAACAGCCGAACTCTCTCTCATCTGAGCGACAAGTAGAGCAAGGACGAACATATCAAAGCCTTCTAAAAAATAACAAACTTAAAGAGCAATTTAAAACTCTTGCGCTTTCAAGCTTAGTTAAAATCGATTTAAAAGGTAATGTGACCTCTCTAACTGATAATATGCTATTTGATGATTTCTCTGTGTCTCCTGACGGAGAGTATGTGTTGTCGTCAACTCTACCCAAAGAGCTCTCCTCCTATTTACCATACAAAAAGTGGGGCAGAGACTATCAAGTTACTAACTTAAAAACCCACCACCAGCTAAATGTTTTACCCTCTTTAAATAACAAGGTTAACTTAAAGAAAGCCAAAGATAGCGTCCCTAATGGTGCAAGATTAGTAAAATGGCTTCCCTCTGAAGGCTCAACTCTCACTTGGACCGAAGCAATTGATAATGGTGATATGTCAGTAGATAAAAAATATCATGACAATACATATAAACTTCCCAGCCCGTTCAATCAAAACAAACAACTCATCCATCAGGCAAAGTGGAGAGTACATAATATTATATGGGGGAAGTCAGGTGCCGGAGTCGCTCAAGAATGGCTTTATGCTAGTAAACAAGCAAAAGCTTCTTTAATCAGTGCAAGTACCTCAGCAAATGTCTTAATTGAGCAACGAGACTATAGAGATAAATTTAATGACTTTGGCGATCCGCAAACCCTGAGACTACCTGAAGGGTATGAAGTGCTTGTTGAAGATGATTCAAACCTTTTCTTTTTATCGAACGGCCTTAGCAAAGAGGGCATCAGGCCCACTATAAAGACACTAAACAAGACCAATAACACACGAAAAGAGTACTTTATTAGCAGTAAAGAAAGCATTGAACTCCCTTTAAGAGTGGCAAATAATACGCTTATTATACAAACACAAAATGTACAAACTGCTCCTCAATATTTTGCAATTTCGAGCACTGATATGAATGAGCGAATCCCCTTATTAACGAACAAAAATAAGCAATATTTTGACAAGCCTCCTACATTTATAAATTATAAAAGAAGCGATGGGTTAAATTTAAGTGGTACGCTACATTTACCGAGTAACTACGATAAAACACAAGGCAAAATACCTGCAGTCCTATGGATCTATCCAGATGAATTTAATAATAAAAAACTAAGCCAACAAAATACTGTAAAAACCAATATATTTAGGCAATTTGATCCATTAAGCCCTTTGGTTTTTCTTCATGACGGCATCGCAGTTTTTGAGTCACCATCGATGCCAATCACTGCATTTGACGGTCAAGAACCCAATGATGATTTTATCAATCAAATAAACCTTAATGCACAAGCAGCTATCAATGCACTCGAAGGTACTGGGTTGATTGATATCGACTCTTTAGCTGTCATGGGTCATTCATATGGCGCATTTACCGTAGCAAACTTGCTCGCACATACTGACTTTTTTAAAGCTGGTATTGCTCGAAGCGGTGCTTATAACAGAACATTAACGCCTTTTGGCTTTCAAGGTGAAAAGCGTACTCTATGGCAAGCAAAAAAGACCTATATTGACTTATCACCAATCATGTTCGCAGATAAAATTAATGCGCCATTGCTGCTTATTCATGGTGAAAATGACCAAAATTCGGGGACTTACCCCCTACAATCAACAAGAATGTATCAAGCGCTAATTGCGAATAAAAAAACAACTCAGCTCATTATGCTCCCCTATGAAGGCCACTCTTATAGAGCGAAAGAAAACTTAACATATTTACTTAAAGAGCAATCAGCTTGGCTTAATAAGTGGTTAAAATCATCCCGAGCACAATTATGAAGTAATACCATATGCTCTTTAGTAACCGCTATTGAGCATAAAAAGCATTATTCTTATATAATCTCCTAAATTATTTACACTCAAAGGCTCTATATCATTTCACTTGTCATCATTGCTACATAAGGCTAGCTGTAACTGAGCCAAATTTGGGCTTGCATGAGTATCTGAATTACTTCACTATAAATAGCTTAAGCTATAAAAAACAATAAATTAAAGGATTAATAATGAAGTTACTTATTGCACTATGCTTAACTGTTTTAAGTTTTTATAGCCACGCGGCGGTCACGCCTTGGCTGGATTTTCACTTAGAAAATGGTCACATCAAAGTGCCAGCAACGGTATCTGGTATACCGAGTAAAATTTTATTGGATACGGGCGCACAAGTGAATGGCATTAATCCTCACTTTATTAACAAAAATAAGCTTAAGCTAGATAAAGGAGGTAAAACGCGAATTAAAGGCGTATATGGCATTGAAAATAAAACAACTTACCACAATGTGCCCATTAATTTTTTTGGTATGGACACTGAAGTTGATGATGCGGTAGAAATCAACCTTGGCCTTCATGATAACGCACTCCTATTTGGTGCCGGCTTCTTTCGCCAGTTTGTTATACAACTGGATTACCCAAATCAAAAAATGCGCCTTATTACCCACGACTCAGTCAATTTAAATGACACTGAAAATATTAAAATGCTAAAACAAAAAGGCTCAGGTATGCCTATTGTAGAAGTGATGTTAAGTAATGAAAAATCAATATGGTTGGTGCTCGACACAGGTAACAATGGCGGTATGGTTGTTAAACGAAGTGTCGCTCAAAGCATGGGGTGGCTTGATGAGATAGAGCGCGAATCGGGAATAAGCACAGGTGTGAATACAAGTGGTATGACTGAAAGCTTTCGTATCCCTTGGCTAAAATTTGGCCCTTTTGAAATGGAAAATGTACTGGTGAGTATCCCTGCTAAAGGAGAATCTGCGAATCTTGAATCTCAATACAAAACAACGGGTACACATATTAGAGGAAAAAAAGTACAAGGCTTAATAGGCTACGATGTTCTCAAACATTTTTTAATCACTATTGACTATAAAAGTGGTCATGCACATATTGGATTACCTGAATAAACGATGAGCATTTCATTTAACAGCCTAGAAAAGTCACTTATAGAACAACGAAAAAACACCCATGAAATTTGCCGTTTATTTGCCAAAAGCCCAAGTAGAGGCAATTTAAAGCGATTAAAAGGTACGTTTGCTCAGTGTGGTGAACAGGTTGTCATCGAAGCAGGTTTTCACTGTGATTATGGCAGTGGTATTAAAATAGGTGATCGAACCTTCATAAATATTAACTGTACTATGCTCGATGCACCGCTAACTGATGCGCAAATTACTATAGGCGATGACTGCTTAATAGGCCCTAATGTGCAATTACTCGCGGTATCGCATGCAGTAAATCCAACCGAGCGTTTAGCAAAAGCTAATTTTGCAGCGCCGATTAGCATTGGTAACAACGTATGGATTGGTGCTGGCGCTATTATACTTGCAGGCATTAAAGTAGCCGATAATGCTGTGATTGGCGCAGGGGCTATAGTTACCAAAGATGTCGCAGAAAATACCTTAGTGGCAGGTAATCCTGCGGTGAAGATTAAAGATATTTAAGTACACACTCAAAGCACATCGAGCGCTAAAGCATATCCTACCCCACTACGTATATTTTATACCAGTGGTATAGTTGCTTAGATTAACCTGATAACCAATGGGCTCACTAGAGTTAGTCCACAACAAAAACCAACTTTAACTTGCCATGCTGTGTATTTTCCTGTGACTTTAATCCCTAAAAATGGACTTAATACATTGACGCGACGCGCACCAATAAACACTAGCCAACAAATAATAAAAGTGAGGCTTAGTATAAGTAATGACTCCATAAAACCACCTAATTGCAGCTTCGATAAATAAAAGGCAAGGCCAATAATCACACTTTGATGTAAAAGATAAAAAGGAAAGACAGCAGAGTTCAATAAAGCCAATTTAGGGTGATCGTGATTTAAAAAACGTTGTGCTAGTGCCAGCATCATTAACACACCAACTAATCGCTGCGTGGTATACAACACATCCATGCCCGTAATTTGCCACTGACTGGCAGTTGAGCTTTGCCAAATCATGTGATAGCCCGCCACTACAATCAGGTAACCTACAATAAATACCACGCATAATGCCCTCCAGTGAAGAAGTAGCCGACTATAAAATACTGAATGCCACGCAAGTAAATAACCATAAAGTAAAAATAAAGCACCCATGGGGTATCGAAATGTATCACTCGGCCAGCTCAACTTTAAAATACAAAGCGGCAATAGCAACATAATAAAAATAATAAATAACGACTGATCACACAAACGAGTAATCACTGTTTGAACATAATGGTGATGAAGCAGCGGCAGAGCCAACACAAGCAATAAGACAAATTGCCATAACGAGCGTAAGTACCAAAGGTGGTTTACATCAACATGAGGCCAAATACCTGCTTGATAATGTTCAAATAAAGGACTTGTTAAATCAAAAAACTGCAAGCAAAATTGCCAATAACTGATAGCTAAGCCGGTCTCTTGGCTCATTTGCGCATAAAGCTGAAGCGGCACAATAAACCACACACCGATTAATAACGGCAGTAATATTCTGACACTGCGTGATATTAAAAAACCACCTAAACGAGCGCGTGCAATCATAAATCTCAGTGCAGTACCTGAAATAAACCAGATCAGCCCCATCCGCCAAGGCGACAGTAGGAGCATGATGTTTTCTATATTGCTGGATAAATACTGACTTTTAAAATGAAAGCCCCAATTTTGAGTGTATAACATACCAGTGTGGTAAAAAATTAATAAGCCAAAGGCAAGTACTCTTAGCCAATCTAAATCATAACGACGCGGTGGTAACTCAACGGCTTGATTGAACGCATTTTGCCATGGCTGTAATAACGTGCGCGCTGTGTTTTTAATTATTATTTTAAGTTTCATAATTGATTATGGTTACGACAAATTAATAACAACTATGAACAACATGCAGCGTTAAGCTATCAAAAAAGGTCGATAAAACAATCAGTAGGGATAAACGGTGGATATCAGGGATGGTATGTTTGGTGATTTATCACTATCTTGTTAATCTAATTACGGTCTTCAAAGAGTAACAATAATAATGATCACCTTAATGCATTTTCAACGTAATCGAACTTGGTATGCGACATTATTTTTATTTAGTTATATTTTTATAAATAACACTATTAATGCCAGCTCAGATATCATGGAAGCCCAACGCGATGGTGAACTGTCCTTTTTGCTTTGGGAGCCCTTTGTCTGGGAATATTCAAGCGCTATCGGCACCTTACTATTATTTCCTGCTTTAGTTTGGTTATTGCAAGCCCACCCCTTTAATTGGCAAAAGATCGCTCGCTCATTGCTCACTTATTTATTCGCAAGCATTATTTTTTCCTTATTACATATCGGGATCATGGTCGCTATCCGTGAGTTCATTTACACAATTCAAGACATGCAGTATGACTTCGGGTTGCTGTGGTTTGAGTTACTTTATGAATACCGTAAAGACTTATGGGGGTTTTTATCTTTAATTGTCATTATCAAAACGTATCAATACATTATTAGCCAATTAACCGGCGAAGCCACGCCAATCAATCATGAAGAAAACGCCCAACAGGATTTAAATTTCGACCGATTACTGGTTAAAAAACTGGGTAAAGAATTCATCATCTGTACAGAGCAAATTGACTGGCTTGAATCTAGCGGCAATTACGTAAACCTACATATTGGCACACGTATTTATCCGCTACGTACAACCATGACCCATCTTATATCTCGGTTAGAACCAAAAGGTTTTTGTCGTATTCACCGCTCTTATGCTATTAGACTCGATGCGATTGAATCTATCACGCCATTACCAAGCGGTGATAGTGAAGTGAAACTTATAACGGGTAAAATACTTAACTTATCACGTCGTTACAAAGAGCAATTTAAAAAACAGGTTAATTCGTCTGCGGCTCATTTTTAGCTCACTCTAGATGAAGTTCATCTACATAAAGTATTTGCTGTACTTGGTCGCTATTTTGAGTTGTAAAAAAGCCCAGCTGTATTGCTAGGCTTGGAGTGGATCTTGAGTCAAGCGTTACTCATAACGAAGGATTAATGATGGACGGGTGCTGGCCGCTTTAAATGCTAGGCTTGCCACCGTTGCCCAGGTGATAACCGCAACGACCACAGCCGCAGCGCCATACACCCACACAGCTTGTTCAATGCGGTCATTAAAGTTTGCTAACCAATCACCAACTAACAAGTAAGTCACTGGATACGCAATAGCAATACTGAGCGCCACCAGCACTAGGAACTCTTTTGCAATGATATTAACAATACTGATGCGTGATGCGCCTAGCACTTTTCGAACAGCCACTTCTTTTTGACGACGCACTGTTGCAAACGAAGCCAAACCAAAGGTACCTAAGCAAGTTAAGAACACGGCAAGAGCGGTAAAGATTAAAACGACATTCGAAATTCGCTCATCACCTTTTAACAGGGTTTTGTAGTTGTCTGCGAGTAAGTTAATTTTTGGCTCATAGATATTGGCTGAGCTTGCTAATACTTCAGCGATCTGAGCTTTAATATAAGGCAAGTTTTGCTGATCAATGGTTAAGATTAACTCTGATACAGGCGATAAGAAGTTAAAACCACACAAGAACATAATATTAGAGTTGGCATCTTTAACATTACCTACTTTTACATCTTCAACCACACCCACAACACGCATATCTATGCCGCGACCTGAGTCTTTAATGACCTTACCGATAATGTCACTCATGTTAGTGTAACCCGCTTGTCTTGCGACAGACTCAGTCACAATAGTGCCAGTACTTGTTACTCCATTTTCACGGCTTGCCCAGTCACCGGCAAATTCACGGCTGAAGTCACGGCCAGCAACCAGTTTTAATCCTAGCGTTTTTACAACATCGTAGCCTGCGCCTACAACAGGCGTTAAGCTGCCAGAGGCTTCACCATTCGGCCACGTTGGCATAAGCGTATTATTAATTGAAACGGTTAAACGGGTATCAATGACTGTTGTTTGCTGTACGCCTTGAATTGCGCTAATACGGTTAACTAGCGCATTTTTTTCTTTTGTGAATACTTCGCCGACAGGTAGCTCTGAAATAACCAGCCTTTGTGTTGTTTCATAGCCTAAAGGTAAGCTTTGTAAGTAAGTTAATTGCTTTAACAAGGTAACAGAGGCAATGATTAAACCTATTGCTAACGAAGCCTGTAAGGTTAGTAAGCTCTTACGAACCCATATTGCAGTATTACCACGTTGTAAGTCTCCACTTAAAACGCGTTTTGCACTGAATGACGAAATAAAGAATGCAGGATAAAGCCCAGCTAATATGCCCACAGCAATTGCGACCACAATAATTGCAATGCCAAATTCAGAGGCGTAACTCACGACCAATTCGCGGTCTACTAGTTGGTTAAAGCTTGGTAAAAAAAGCTCCACTAAAGCACATGCAATTACCATTGAAAGCATTGATACCAGCACAGATTCAGATAAAAACTGCGTTACTAACTGGCCTTTACTTGCGCCAAGCGCTTTACGCACTCCCACTTCTTTTGCACGTTTAGTCGATTGAGCGACGGTCATATTGATGAAGTTAAAACCTGCAATAAGAATAAGTAACACGCTTAGACCTACACAGATCATCACCACTTGTTTAGCACCACCCGCTTTCATCTCAAACGGTGATTTAGCCGTTAGGTGCAAATCAAGTAATGGATGTAGCTCTAAACTAACTTGCTCCAGCATCGAATTGCTAAAAAAGCGCTCTGTTAAGGTTTTAGCTAATGCATCTGTATCGGTGCCCTCAGCTACACGCATATAAACATAACTACTGTTGATGTCTATTTTGCTTGGATCATGCTTAACATAAACAAGGTTTTTAAAGGCAAAGTGAGTGTTGTCTGCTAAATCTGCAAACACGGCACGCACTGTGTACTGTCCTTGTTCATGCGTTAGTGTTTCACCAATCACATCGGTGCGACCAAAAATGCGCAGTGCTTCTGATTCACTCAAAGCGAGGCTATCTGGAGTACTCATTGCTGTTGTTAAGTCACCTGCAATCGTCTCCATAGCAATAAAGTTTTCAATATTTGCTGTAGCACCATATAAGGCATTTAACTTATAGCCTTGGTTGCGGTAACTCACATCCACCATGGCTTCACGGGTCAGCTCGACCATAGTTAACCCAAATACTTCTTCAACTTGGCTGTAATCTTCAGCCTGCTTTGACTGCACATAATTAAAAATAGGCACTACAGCTAAACCAAGCTTTGAAAAGTCTTGTCCAACGCGATAAACACGCTCAGCATGAGGCTGTTGGCTATCGTAAGAAAGCTCATTTTTTGCAAATAAAGCAACTAAAATTGCCGCAGCTAAGCCCACACTTAAACCCAGAACATTTAAAATAAAGTGCTGCTTTTGGTTTTTAAACGAACGCAGCGCGGTGATCAAATAACTTAAAATCATGTTATGCCACCTCAGCTGTTTGTTGAGCACGGTTGGCTTTATCAACCATTACTTGGCCATCAAGCAAACGCACTAAACGGTCAGCATAATTGCCTTCTTTTTCTGAGTGGGTAACCACAATTACCGTGGTACCTTCGCGATTTAGCTCACGCAGCATCGCCATGACTTCATCACCATTTTTTGAATCAAGGTTACCCGTAGGCTCATCCGCTAAAATAAGTTTTGGGTTGATCACAAGTGCTCTGGCTACTGCTACACGTTGCTGCTGACCACCCGATAACTGTTGCGGTAAGTGATCTGCTCTATGGTCGATTGCAACACGTTTTAAGATTGCGTCTACTCGCTGTTTACGTTCACTCTTTGAGATATTTTGATACTGTAATGGCAGCTCAACGTTTTCAAATACTGTTAATTCATCAATTAAGTTAAAGCTTTGGAAAACAAAACCAATCGACGATTTTCTAAGTGTTGCTAATTGCTTTTCACCAAACCCTGCGATGTCTTCACCTAAAAACTCAAAACTGCCTGCTGATGGCGAATCCAACATACCTAAAATAGAGAGTAATGTTGATTTACCACAGCCAGATGGCCCCATAATGGCAAGAAACTCGCCTTCGTTTACATGTAAGTTAATGTTATTAAGCGCTGTTGTTTCAACATCTTGAGTACGAAATACGCGTGATAAGTTAGTTAATTTAATCATTGTTATTATCCTTAAAATTGTAGTTGTTGTGCTTTATCAAAGTTGCTGTAGCTAGAGGTGATCACGCGATCTCCGGCGCTTAGGCCACTTAACACTTCGTAATAGTTTTGATTCTTTTTGCCAAGACGAATGTCTTTTCGTACTGCACGATTGCCATCTTTTTCCATGACATAAACCCAATTACCACCCGAGCTGTTAAAAAATGCGCCGCGTTCAAGTAACAAAGCAGTGCCTTTGCTATCACCTAGCATCAGCTGCACATCAATACTTTGCCCGCGTTTTATGTTGCTCGTGTCATTAGGTAATTCGACCTCAACCTGAAACTGTGATTGCTGAACACGGCTATCAATTTTGCTAACTGTTGCCGCAATTTCGCCTTGCTCATGTTCAATAAGCACTGGCATACCTGTTTGAACTTGGCTTAGATAAAACTCATCTAATCGCACAACTAGCTTGTATTCATTAGGAATATCAATCTGCCCTAGGCGAGCACCACGACCTTTTGATTCACCAATTTCAACGTCAAGCTCACTTAAATAACCATCGGCAGGTGCTGTTACGAGTAAGTTTTCAAGGTTCTTACGCGCAAACTGTAAGTTTTTCTCTAGCATGTCGGCACTGTCTTTTAACTGAGCTACCTGAACTTCACGAATGCTGTTTTCTTGCTTTTGACGCTCAAGGGTTAGCTCTTTACGCGCTTTGTAATACGCTAAGTCTTCTTTAATTTCAGATAATTGCTCTTGTGCTAACACACCGGTTTTCACTAGCGGCTGAGTCTGTTTTAAGCGACGCGATAAATGTGTGATTTTAAGATCGATTTCAAGCAAATCACGGCGTAAGTTTAAACGGCTGGTTTCCATATTCATTTGCGTGTTACGTAAAAAGTTAAGCTGCTCAGTCACCTGTGCTTCACGGCTCATTACATCAAGCTGCAAATTGGTATTACTTAAACGCACAAGGGGTTGGCCTTTTTTAACAAACTCACCTTGCTCAACAAGTCGCTCTTCAACTTGGCCTCCGGCAATGGTGTCGAGGTAAATAGTAGTACGAGGCATAACCTGACCACGAAGACTTAAAGCATCAACAAATTCACCTTGTTGTACTGTGCTAATCGTTAAGCTTGTCGCGGTTACTTGCTGACTACGACCTGTTTGCTCAGTTTGCGTGAAACCATAAGCTGCAGCCGCAACAGCTAAACATCCCGCTGCAATGAATGATTTCTTGAAAAGTGCTTTGTTATTTGAGCGTGTAATTTTCTTATCCATGTTGACGCCTTTAAGTTATCTAGGTGCTAATTATCTATAGATATAACAACTCTTGTGCCAACTTTTATTTTTATTAATTTACAGCAACTTAGATAAAAATTAATGGGGGTATATATAATCAAGTGTCCACTTATAGAACACTTTAAAAATCATATATCGTCCATAAATGGACACTGTTCTTCTTTTCAATTAATCTTAGTGTTCTTAAAAAGGAATAATAATAAACAGCTATGAAACAAGCAGGATCAATTCTTATCGTCGATGATAACCCTGACGTACTTATCGCCGCACGATTACTTCTAAAACAACATTATCAGGTTGTAAAAACCACAGATAACCCCTTTGATATAGAAGCTATCATTAGCGCACAGCATGAGGCTGATCAGGCTATTGATGTTGTATTACTTGATATGAACTTCACGCAAGATTCAATTAGTGGCAAAGAAGGATTCTACTGGCTTAAAAAAATAATGAGCCAAGATACTAATATTGCAGTGTTACTAATGACGGCCTACAGCGATATTCAGCTAGCTGTCGAAGCAATTAAGGCTGGTGCCTCCGACTTTATTGCCAAGCCTTGGCAGAATGAGCAATTACTCGGTGCTGTAGCGGCGGCATTTTCACACGCTAAAGACAAACAGCAAGTTGGTAAGCTCACAAAACAAAAGCAGGCCTTGCAGCAGTCAATCGGCAATCAACCATTTGAGTTTTTAGGCCAAAGTGATGCCATGCAGCAGGTTTTTTCGGTTATCGACAAAGCAGCCAACACAGATGCCAACATATTGATTAGTGGCGAAAGTGGCACAGGTAAAGAACTCACCGCACATGCAATCCACAATGCAAGCCAGCGCCAAAGCCAACCCTTCATAAGCCTAGACATGGGCTCACTAGCCGAAAGCCTGTTTGAAAGCGAACTATTTGGCCATAAAAAAGGGGCGTTTACTGGCGCGAAAGAAGATCGCATTGGCCGATTTGAGCTGGCCCATGGTGGTAGTTTATTTTTAGACGAGCTAGGTAATTTACCGCTTAACCAACAAGTTAAACTACTTGCGGCACTACAAAACAGGCAAGTAACACCGGTTGGTGGCTCAAAAGTCATCGATATTGATATTCGTTTGATCTGTGCAACCAATGAAAACCTCGAACAAGCAGTGACTGAAGGTAAATTTAGGCAAGACTTACTGTACCGTGTTAATACCGTAGAGATCCGTTTGCCAGCTCTGCGTGAGCGCAGTGAAGACATTCCATTACTGTGTAACTACTACTTGCAGCACTTTGCACATAAATACAAACGTGAGCTCTCGATTGCAGCATCTGATATGACACGTTTAAGTCAGTATCATTGGCCAGGCAATGTCCGTGAACTTGCCCATGCAATTGAGCGAGCAGTCATCCTCTCTGAAGGTTCAGAGCTCGATATAAGCTCAGTGATAAGCTCACCAAGTACCGCTGTTAGCACAAATGAGCTTTCTACAAACGCCGCTGACTATGACACTTTTGATCTTGAAATCATCGAACAGAGAACCGTTCGTGCAGCTTTAAAGCATTTTCAAGGGAACGTGAGTCACGCAGCTAAAGCACTCGGTCTAACACGCGGAGCCATGTATCGACGTTTAGAAAAATACGGACTTTAATCGATGGGAAATTTCATTAGCTTAGCCAGCCTATTAGCTGCATTAATAGGTTTATCAATTGCTTTGTTTTGGCAAATAGACCAAAGCGGATTTTCAGCAATTTCGGTACTTTTAGTTATTTTAAATGTGACATGTGCTGCACAAATTTTTAATTTATTTAAACGCCAAACAAGGCGTGCAGATAGGGTGATTCGCGCTTTAGCAAATGGAGACAGCACATTAGGCTTTGGCGATAAACATCCTATGCAGCAGCAATTTGAGCAGGTTAAACAACAAATTCAGGCTGCGCGTTTTAATGCAGAGCAACAAGCCCAGTTCTTACAAGCGTTATTAATTCATATCGATTTAGCGGTATTAGTATGTGATGATCAAGGCAATATTATTGAAAGCAATCCAGCGGTCAGTCGTTTACTTGGGCAATCTGTAAAGCACATCGATGATTTAGGTGTAATAGCAAACCTAGTCCAAGGCGCTAAACAAAGTAGCCGTAATACCGTGCCATGGCAAAATGGTGAGCAGCACGATACGCTATCTGTGCAGATCAGTATTGCCGAAATCCAAGGTAAAGTTCGTAAAGTGATCAGTTTGCAATCTATTCATGATCAGCTGCAATTAAAAGAACAACAAGCATATAAACGCCTCACCAAAGTACTAACCCATGAAATTGCTAATTCGATTACACCACTCTCTTCATTAGCACAAACTTGTACGGCGCTGCTGCCAAATGAGCTTTGTTTTGATGATCAGGAAGATAAACAAGACCTGCAACTTGCCTTAACAACACTGGCATCACGAACCGAGCATTTAGGGGAGTTTATAGCGCAATTTAAAAAGGTTAGTAGCTTACCTGCCCCACACTTACAGCCACATATTTTGGCAGATCTTGCCAAACAAGTTGTAGCACTTCACTCACAACAGGCTAAACAACTTAATATTACTTTGAGTTTATCGGTGCAAAGCCAACAGTTAGTAATGATAGATAGAGGCCAAGTTGAGCAAGTGATGATAAACCTGCTGAAAAATGCCCTTGATGTACTAAAGCAGTTAAATAATCCAGAGTCAGCAAAGTGCATTGAGGTAAGCATTGCACAAAATACTAATCAGCAACTGTATTTAGAGGTCAGCGACAATGGTACAGGTATCAGCGATCATGTGATCGAGATGATTTTTGTGCCATTTTTTACTACCAAGCAACAAGGCTCAGGAATAGGCTTAAGCTTATCACGCCAGATCATGCTTAATCATGGCGGCGATTTGGTATATATCAAACGCCAACAAGGAGCCTGCTTTCGCTGTGTGTTCGGTTAACTTACATCGTTAGAACACTTGCTTACAGTTTGCTAAGGCACTGTTTGGTATCATCTACCCATTAACGTTTAATGGATTAACCAATATGAAGTATCTCGCCTTAGCACTCTTTTCTTCATTAACCTTCATTCCTGCTACAAGCTTTGCTGGCATTTATGACAGCCCAGATATGAATTTGTTTGTTAAATCAGAGCATAATAGTACTGATTCAATCACCTCGGCAGGCATCGAATTTATGACTAAAGTTAACCGCAGCAATTTCGGCGCAGCATTTACAACGGCACTAGGCTCAGCTGAAGTGTTCACTAAAAAAGGTGATCGGGAAACATTTCTAACCTTAGACACAGGCATAAAATTTGGCTATTTCAGTGACTTTTTTGCCTATGGCGAAGTGGGCTTAGATTTAATTGAGCTTGCTGTTTACGACGACCGAGATGACCATGATTACAGCGACCACTTTGATGATGACCACAATAATATTGATGGCTATGTTGGTGTGGGCATGGGCGTTGACTCAAAGCCATTCAGAATAGAGATCTATGCCAGAGCCCGAGAAATAGACAGCCGCTATTGGGAAGCACAAAACCATGGCTACGCAGGGTTACAAGTTAGTATTTCGT
Source organism: Pseudoalteromonas arabiensis (assembly GCF_001550155.1). Classification (GTDB taxonomy): domain Bacteria; phylum Pseudomonadota; class Gammaproteobacteria; order Enterobacterales; family Alteromonadaceae; genus Pseudoalteromonas; species Pseudoalteromonas arabiensis. The sequence goes on along the minus strand of NZ_LRUF01000002.1, from coordinate 2,734 downwards.
TTTAATTTCAATTGGGTGAGTGAGTTAGGGAGTTGTTAATCTAATGGTCATTTTTAGCTCACCCTATGTTAAGCTTAGGCGCTTTAGTTTACCCGCACCTAAGTTAACGGAGTATTTTAATACGTGTTTTTCAATCGATTTTTAGGCCTTGTTGTTGTTTCTATTATTTTAACAGGCTGTCAGACTGCCCCTGAGTCTCTTCCCGAAAAGAAGCCCGCCATCAAAGCCAACCCAGGTACTGTGGTTGCTGAAGCTAAAACAGCACAAGCCGACGCGGTGACACCGCTAAAACCAAGTGAACTTGATGACGTATGGCAGCGTATTCGCATTCAACTGCAATTTAGCGATTCAAGCCACCCTGATGTGCAAAAACGCATCGCTTGGTACCTTACTCACCCAAACTACATGGAAGAAATAAGCCGCCGTGCAGCGCCGTATTTGTATCATATCGTCACAGAAGTAGAAAACCGTGACTTACCAATAGAACTCGCCCTGATGCCACTTATAGAGAGTGATTTTGATGCCAGTGCCTATTCACATAAACATGCTTCAGGTTTGTGGCAATTAACACCCTCTCTTGCTAAATATTTCAAAGTAAAAATTACCCCTTGGTATGATGGTCGCCAAGATGTAATTGACAGCACACGTGCAGCCCTCGATTTTATGGAATACCTTTATAAACGCTTTGATGGCGATTGGTATCACGCTATTGCTGCGTACAATATTGGTGAAGGACGGGTGCTACAAGCTATTGCTCGTAATAAAAAACAAGGTAAGTCGACGGACTTCTTTAGTTTAAAGCTGCCATCGCAAACTAAACACTACGTGCCTAAGCTACTGGCCGCAGCACAATTATTAAAGCATCAAAAAATGATATTCCCTGCGATTAAGAATGAGCAGGCTATTGCAACCTTACCTGTGACTGGTGCCGTGATCTTGGCAGATAAAGCGAAATGGCAAGAGCTTGAAGAGCTAAACCATGGTGTTATCCGTTACCCTGCTGTAATTGATGCGCCGCATATTGTGGTCCCAAAAGAGCAGCAAGCACATTATCAAAGTCTATTAACTAATCAAAAGAGCAATGATTATAGCCAGTGGCAACATTACACAGTTAAACGCGGTGATAGCTTAAGTGTGATCGCAAAGAACTATAAAGTAACCGTTAGCCAGCTCAAAGCTTTTAATAACTTAAAAACAAATACGATTCGTATAGGCCAAAAGCTTATATTACCGCAATTAGCTGATCAACAAATCGAGTATAAGGTGAAACCTGGCGACAGTCTTTGGAAAATAGCTAAACAATACAAGGTCAGTATCACTAAGCTTAAACAATGGAATAACCTTTCAAGAGATAGCTTAAGAGTGGGTGAAAAGCTCACCGTATTTATTTCAAACAGCTAATAACTCAAACAGGGAGAAATACTCCCTGTTTCTTTTTGTATGCAATTTAATCTGCATGTTTTATAGTCTATAAAAAACAACAAATACAAGACTATGGACAATCAAAAGCAGGATATCATTAAATCAAATAATGACTCAGATATAGTATCCACAAACCTGTGTGCACAACCAAGCAACATAAATAAGCCCGAAGCTTGGTTAACCAACGAACGGCTAAACCTTTTTCTCGCATTGTGCGCTATTATAATTTCAGCAGCCTCCTTTTATGCCACTTACTTACAAGCCAACGCCGCAGAGCGGCAAGTAAAAGCCGCAACATGGCCATGGCTCGAAGTTATGACAGGGAATTTTGATGAGGAAAAAAATTCGCAAGAAATCACTTTTTACATTAAAAATTCAGGCTCAGGCCCAGCCATTATTAAATACGTTAAATTCTTCCATGATGAAAAATCGTATAGCAATGTATTCAAATTAATAAAAGACTGCTGCTTTGATATTTATGCTTATGAAGCACAGTTAAATGAACTGCAAAAAGAGTCAACTGACATCAATTTCTTTGAAACATTCGGTTGGTTATACACCGGCGTTAGTAATAACCGATTATTAGCCTCAGGCGCTGAACTTAATCTTTTTGGTTTTAAGAAAACAGGTTTCAATACAACTCAGTGGGACAAGGTGAATAAGCAACGCATGAATATCAAAACCGAGATCTGCTATTGCTCGTTGTTAGAACAATGCTACTTAAGCGATGGTCGCGGAGATGTGAAAGAAATAGAGCAGTGTGATATAGCAAGATAGTTGCACTCAATTTAAACGCCGTGACATTTTCTGGGCTTGGATGTCCTGCTTGCACATGGCAAATGCCACACTCTCATTGTGTTGGCTCGGCCTTGTCGCGTAGCAGCGGGTTTATTCCGCGTCATGGGGTGTCTGTTCGCGGGTAGCGCGCGATGTAAAATCGCGACCACATACGAAAAACCCGTTGCATTGCTGCAACGGGTTTCTCTAATTAGGAGCCATGGTGCGCTACGCAGTAGGATGTCCTACTTTCACATGGCGAATGCCACACTATGCCTACAAGGATAGAAGTAGTAGGGTCTTGGTTGGGTGTTTTATTTTTCTACAGGCAACAAAAAACCCGACTCTTTCGAATCGGGTTTCTCTAATTAGGAGCCTGGCGATGTCCTACTTTCACATGGCAAATGCCACACTATCATCGGCGCTGTTTCGTTTCACTACTGAGTTCGGCATGGGGTCAGGTGGGTCCAAAACGCTATTGTCACCAAGCGTATTCTGTTTGTTAATCGCCTTAGCAATTAACTAAAATTCGGAA
>NZ_LRUF01000019.1 GCF_001550155.1 Pseudoalteromonas arabiensis | reverse complement strand
TAATGCCAGTCAGTTAAGCTGACTGGCTTTTTTCTTTGTGGGGTATTTAGTCGGTCTTTTCCTCACAACTCTTGGGTAATACCTATCAGGCCGTTTGTCAGGTAATTTCATCATCCTTAACGATTCCATCAGGTATTCATAGTGAACGGGCAACTTGGTTACTGTTTCCGGTAAAGTGGTTAGGAAGAACACGATGATGTGTCTCATGCAGAGGCCGAAGCTAAGCCGCGATGGGGATAGCTCAGGCATATCTTTAACGGCATCCAGCATAATCATCCGAATCAGGTTGTAGGCCAGTAGTAGTCCCCAGAGCTCCTGTCGTACCATCTCAGGTTTCTTGCTACGAAGTGTTAGCTTGGCCTGATTTAGCGTCTGTTTCATTTCCCTGAACCCTAGCTCTATTTCCCAGCGTTGAACGTACACATCAACAACTTCTTCGTAGGGAAACTGCAATACATCGACCATTGAACTGAGCACATGGTAGCTTTTCCCGTCTACTTTGTAACTGGTTAGCCTCGCGTCGATGGTTTCTGGTAGACCATCAAATTTTTTCCGAGCCTGAGGCGAAGTCTTGAGAGTGATAACAGCATCATGTTCGCTTAGTCGGTGTTTTACTGTGTACTGTAGATCTTTACGGGCAGGGAGCATCCAGTGCGTATTAACGCCTTTAGTCATCCATAAGTACAATAACCCCAGCGAATAATATCCTCTGTCGAAAAGAGTCAGAGAGTTATTGGGAACCGAAGGAATAAGCCGCTGCGCAAGAGACATCTCCCCCACATCCCGACTGTCAAACTCACTGGCCAGTAGAAGGTGGCTGGAGGTTTCCATCAGACTACACATGCGTACCTGTGGATACGGATTATCGCCTTTAGCATTACGGTCACAACCGAATGCAGTAAGGTTCTCACCGGTATCCTGAGCACGAAACATCACGCCATCAACTGCTAACACATTTAAACCACACCACTGTTCAAAGGCAAAATCACCAAAGGCCCGTTGTGCCATCAGCTTAAAGACGTGACCGACAGCTTCATCACCTAGTCGTTGCCGAGCTTGAACTACCGCACTGGGGGCAACAAATCGATTTTTACCTGGTAATGAGATATCAAGTTTATTTGCGATGTCCCAGACAGGGTCATTACGAAAAAGACTCATACCCACGATAGTAAATACGACCGAATCCAGAGGTAACCGGCGACGTCTGATAGTTGCTACGCCCGATAGTGTATAGGCTTGCTGAAGAAGTTCAGGGTCGACAAAAGACATAAGCTTATCGACAGCCTTCAAGTCTTCCGCATGACTAAATGTTTCATCGAGGTTTGTGAGTAAAGACATAAAAAAATCCGATATCAGTTTCTGATATCGGATTTTGAAGCCTTTAAAAGATCGGTCAACCGATCATGAAAATATTCTTAACTGATCGGCATTACGACTTAAGTCGGGCTTTTAACCTTCAAGAGTGTGTTCTCATAAATGGCTTTTTTAGTGCGCGTGCGCTGCGCTCGAACCTTTCGGGTTACGAATACTTTCAACCATTTCTTGGATTTCAACTGGCGTTTCAGCCGTTAGTTTAAGTACGATACCTGCCACTACAAAGTTAACAATCATACCAACTAGACCGATCCCCTCAGGAGAGATACCAAATAACCAGTGTGCAGGCGCATTTAGCTCAGGGCTTACGAACTTGAAGTAGATAATATAAGCCGCAGTGAAAGTAATCCCTGTCACCATACCCGCGATTGCACCTTCTTTATTCATCTTCTTAGAGAAGATACCCATTATGATAGCTGGGAAGAAGCTCGCCGCTGCTAAGCCGAATGCAAAGGCAACAACCGAGGCCACAAACCCTGGCGGGTTAATACCAAAGTAAGCTGAAATCACAATCGCTATCATTGCCGCTAATCGCGCTGCAAGTAGCTCTTGTTTGTCACTAATATCTGGTTTTAAGGTACGTTTCAATAAATCATGGGATACCGAGGTCGATATTACCAATAGTAAGCCTGCAGTTGTTGATAGCGCTGCTGCGATACCACCCGCTGCAACTAATGCAATCACCCATGCTGGTAAGTCTGCAATTTCAGGGTTTGCAAGTACCATGATGTCGCGGTCAACATTCACTTCATTAGCGCTGTTTGGATCATCAATCTTACCTGCTGAGTAGAACATTTTGCCGTCACCGTTTTTATCATTAAAGGTAATAAGGCCTGTTCTTTCCCAGTTCTTAACCCATGCTGGCGCTTCAGCATACTCTGTACCGCTTCCATCTTTACCATTAATTGTATCGATCATGTTTACACGGGCAAACGATGCAACAGCAGGTGCAGTTGTATAAACAATAGCAATGAAAACAAGCGTCCATGCCGCTGAGATACGTGTGTCTTTAACACGAGGAACAGTGAAGAAACGAACGATTACGTGAGGCAGACCCGCAGTACCAACCATTAACGCACCTGTGATTGCGAATACATCAATCATGCTCTTCGAGCCTTCGGTATATTGCGCAAAGCCGAGTTCAGTACTGAGCCCATCAAGTTTATCAAGTACAAACTGTCCTGAGCCATCACTTAACGTTGCACCAAACCCTGTTTGTGGGAAGAAGTGACCCGTCATCATCATTGAAATGAAGATTGCTGGAACAAGGTAAGCAAATACCAGTACACAATACTGCGCTACTTGCGTATATGTAATGCCTTTCATCCCGCCTAATACAGCGTAGAAAAAAACAATCACCATGCCAATGTAAACACCGGTCTCAATATCAACTTCTAAAAAGCGAGAGAATACAACACCTACACCACGCATTTGACCTGCAATGTATGTAAAACAAATAAAGATGGCGCATAATATTGCCACAATACGTGCTGCTTGTGAGTAATAGCGATCACCAATGAAATCGGGCACCGTAAACTTGCCAAACTTACGAAGGTAAGGCGCAAGACATAAAGCAAGAAGTACGTAACCGCCTGTCCAACCCATTAGATATACACCACCATCATAACCCGCAAACGAGATGATACCCGCCATTGAGATAAACGATGCTGCACTCATCCAGTCAGCGGCCGTTGCCATACCATTGGCCAGTGGTGGAACACCGCCACCAGCAACATAGAATTCATTTGTTGACCCTGCACGGGCCCAGATTGCGATGCCGATGTAAAGCGCGAAGCTTAAACCGACAATAATAAACGTGAGTGTTTGAACATCCATTGCTTAGCTCCTATTCGTCTACGCCGTATTTTTTATCTAACGTATTCATTTTGAAAACGTAAACAAAAATCAAAGCAACAAAGGTGTAAATTGCGCCTTGCTGGGAGAACCAGAAGCCGAGTTTAAACCCAAAAAAACGTACTTCGTTCAGTACATCTACCAATAAAATGCCAAAACCAAATGAGACGACAAACCACACTGCTAACAGTTTAAATAGCAGTGAAATATTTTCCGCCCAATAAGCTTTTGCTTGTTCTTCATCTTTAAAAGCCATTTTTATCCCCTTATACATTACCAATGTAATGAGTGGTATTAGTTGTCATAAACTAAGTTAGCAAGGGTTCAGCAATATGGAATTGATACCATAGTCGTAACAACCAGTTTACGTTTACGTAAACTGTAAAATCGCATTTGTAAACAGTCAGTAAAAAGCAATATTTAACAAAGAGTTAACCTGTAATTATAAATCTGCGAAATACTGAAAATAGCAAAAACGAATGATCTGCGACATTAGTCTAATAAAAATACAAAAAAACATTAAAGACAATGTTTTTCAATAAGTTAAATATAAAACTTTGTATATAAAAAAAATCAACACATCGAAATTATTGATAATTCTGATAAGGTAGAGTTATTACAATAATTACTGAATTTAGACATGACAGCTGCGCTTATTTTTGTTGCACTCGCCTACATTGGCGTGTTGTTCTGGCTAGCTAACTGGGGGGATAAAACCACTCCATTAGCAAAACGTATTAGCCATCACCCCTTTGTATACTCATTCTCTTTAGGGATTTACTGTACGTCTTGGACTTACTATGGTTCGGTGGGCACAGCTGCTACCAGTAGTTGGAACTACCTGCCTATTTTAATCGGTCCTGCGCTGCTGTTTTTCTTCGGTCAGGGCTTTTTACGTAAACTCGTTTTAGTCAGTAAAAAACAAAATATCACCACTATTGCCGACTTTATTTCAGCCCGCTATGGCAAACGTCAAACTACTGCAATTATGGTTACTATCATAGCCTTACTTGCGACTATCCCTTATATCGCCTTACAACTCAAAGCACTTAGTAGTAGCTTTTTATTATTGCAAAATGATAGCCGTATTTCGGGTTCTATGCTGGCACTGTCGGCGACCTTAATCATGGCAATGTTTGCTATCTTTTTTGGCACACGAAAAGTGGATGTAACCGAATATCGCTCAGGGCTGATGCTCGCTGTTGCATTCGAGTCTATGGTGAAATTACTAGCTTTGGTTGCCGTTGCGGGACTTGCTTTATACACATTATTTAATTTGAGTACGGTGCAAACTGAGCAATTAACAGGCTCTATTTGGCAGCATTGGCATAACTTTGATTTTCTGAGCTTCAATTTTATTGGCCAGTCTTTAATGGCCGCAGCCGCTATAATCTGTTTGCCAAGGCAATTTCATGTGACCGTTGTTGATAACCAAGACAAACGTCACCTTTATACCGCACGTTGGGCATTTCCACTTTATTTACTGTTAACGGCGGCAATGATTTTTCCGATTGCGACAGCGGCTATTCATCCTGGTATTGGTAGTGGCTTTTCACCCGATAGCTTTGTGTTAGCACTGCCTTTAATACATGAAAACGCGTTTTTAACCACCTTTGTTTTTATTGGCGGTTTATCTGCTGCAACAGCGATGATTGTGGTCGCTACACTGACCTTAAGTACCATGATCTCAAACGATGTGGTTTTACCTTTAATGTTGCGTCGTAAGTTTAAACGTAACCTCATAACAAGTAGTTATAAATCACAGATTTTACTTGTGAGACGCTTCACTATTGCTGGCATTTTGATCTTATCTTATTTCTACCAGCAATGGTTTGGCCATGGTAAAGCGCTGGCAAGCATGGGCTTGGTTGCCTTTTCACTGGTTTCACAATTACTGCCTGCTATCGTCGGTGGCCTATACTGGCGTAAAGGCCATGCTTATGGTGTGTATGCTGGTTTGCTTGCAGGTGTTATTTGCTGGATTCTATTTTTAATGCTGCCTATTTTAGATGCGGGTAACAGCCTAGATGCCGAGTTACAGCAAACACTTATAACACGAGGTACGCTAATCGCATTATTTGCGAATATCGGCTGTTATATTAGCTTTTCACTGGGTGCTGATGAGCGCTTAATAGATAAGATTCAAGCCGCTGCATTTGTAAACCCGAAAGAGCAAGCGGTATTTGCAAGACGCTTAAATAAGAACGTTAAAGCCACGGTATACGACTTTAAAGTACTATTACAAACCTTCTTGGGTATTCAGCGCAGTCAACAGGTACTTGCACACTTTGCATTAAGCAATAAACTTGATGACAACAATGCTCACCCAGAGCCTGAGTTTATTGCCTATTGTGAGCGCGCTTTAACAGGCGTACTAGGCGCATCGTCTGCCCAAGCGCTTATTCATACCGTAGCCTCAGGGAAACGCATGGCGTTTGAAGAGGTCGTCAATTTCTTTGACGAAACAACGCAAGCACTGCAATTTAATCAAAACCTGTTGTTCACCTCGCTTGAAAATCTCAGTCATGGTATTTCAGTTGTTGATAAAGAACTCAACTTGGTTGCTTGGAATAAACGCTACGCAGAAATGTTCCACTACCCTGAGGGCTTTTTAGAAGTAGGCCAAGCGATTGAAGAGGTGATCCGTTACAACGCAGAACGCGGAGAGTGCGGCCCAGGGGAGATAGAACGGCATGTAGAAAAACGCGTGCAACACCTTAAAAATGGCAGCCCACACCACTTTATTCGTCACCGTCGTAATGGCCAAGTCTTTGAGATGATAGGCAACCCACTGCCTGATGGTGGGTTTGTGACCAGTTTTTCAGATATAACAGCGCATATTGAAACCCAAAACGCTCTTGAGGAAGTCAATATGGATCTTGAAAACCGTATCGAAGCACGAACGCAAGAAATACGAACGATTAACAAAGATCTGCAAGCACAAATTGACAGTCGAGTACAAACTGAGCAAGCACTCACTTTGGCTAAAAAAGAAGCTGAGCAAGCTAATGACAGTAAAACTCGCTTTTTGGCACTGGCCAGTCACGATATCTTACAACCGCTTAATGCTGCTCGACTTTATTTAGCAGCCATTGATGACAAAACCCTCTCGAGTAATAACTTAAACAATTTTGAAAAACTCGGTGCAAGTTTAGATTCAACAGTCCACCTGATGTCTGCATTACTTGAAATAGCTAAGCTAGAACAAGGTGCGATGACGCCAACTCCACGCCATTTTAGTATTGACGATATTCTTGCCCCCCTTAAAAATGAATACGCAATTATGTCGAGTGAAAAAGGCTTGAAACTCACAGTGCGCTCTGCAGGGATCATTGTACATAGCGACATCACTTATCTGCGCCGAATTATTCAAAACCTTGTTTCCAATGCAGTAAAATACACTGATAAAGGAAGAGTATTAATTGCGTGTCGTAAACGAAAACACCATCTTCGTATTGAAGTATGGGATACAGGTCCTGGCATATCACAGTTGGAACAAGCAAAAATTTTCAACGACTTTTATCGTATTGAAGCAGGTGACAATAAAGGGGTCGGTCTTGGCTTAGGCGTGGTAAAAAGAATGGCAGACTTATTGTCTTTACGCTTAGATGTAAGCTCAAACCTAGGTAAAGGAAGCCGCTTTAGTATTGAAGTCCCTTATGGAGAGAGACAGTTTATACAACAAAAACAAACGCCGAAAAAAGGCATGGAAAACCGCTCTGCCATGAATATTGTCGCAGTAGATGATGACCCTGAAAACCTTAATGCAATGGCAAGCCTTCTACAAAAATGGCAAGCTAATTATCAGTTATTCGATAACGTAAATGCGATTATGGCATATGCTAAAGATCATCGTGCCCCAGATGTAATCCTGATGGATTATCAGCTTGGTCACGACTGTGACGGCATTACGTTAATCAAAACATTACGTGAAATTTGGCAAAGCCCTGTTCCGGCAATTTTAATTACCGCTGTACGTGATGAAGCGCTTAAACAACAAGCAAAAGCTGAGAACATCCACTATCTCAGCAAGCCTGTAAAACCAGCGAAGTTAAAAGCACTGCTTAATCACAGTGCATAACCTACTCTCTCTTTAAGGCAAAGCATGTGGCTTTGCCTTAAATTTTTGAAACAGCCAACTTAGTGCAACCAATGAAATACCTAAGCCAATAAATGACACAGCCCTTAGCAGCCCTGTTAGATTTGCCATATCAATCAAGAATACCTTCAACACCACTAAGGCCAGTAACCCTAGTCCAAGCTTTTGCAGATCAACGATAGAGCGCAAGTGCCCCGCAATCACCACTAATGCACCTATCAATAACCATATTAACGAATATGTGTACAGTTCGGCGTCTGAGGTCGACTGCGCTAAATTAATAAGCTCACCTTGCCAGCTGTGGCGTATTTCAGCATTAATATAAAGTGCAAGAAAAGCACCTGCGAGGCAAATTAATGGCTTAACCAATTTAGTCTTAATAGGCTTTATTAACTTTGCAACCCATAAGGTTATTAATGCAGGCACCAACCAGAGCAGTAATAACCAGTTAATAATTGGCCACTGACCGATATTTATAGGCTCGAAGAAAGGATTCAACGCAGTGAGTAGTTTTAATGCAAATAAACCAGCCAGTGTTAAAAGTACAATCGCCCCAGCCTGATAAAGCCTTACCAAGTGTTGAGTAAACCTTGAACGCAATAAATACACACAGCCTAACACGCCCCAGTTACAGGCAAGTAGAATGTGTTCATACACCGATAAATTATCAAAATCAGGGTAACGTCCCACCAATTGATAACTTGTTTCAGTCGTTATAAACAAAGCTATACAATGTAAAGTGGCGCCTTCTAACCACACTCGAAGAGGTTGTTGATGCCAAAACCTTGCGGCCCAGTAAAACAAACATGCGCTGACAGGGTAAACAATGAGACTCCAGTGAACACCAAACAGGTTTGTATCATTATAATCCACTAGCCAAGGGGCTACACTCAAGCGTGCGAGTAAACCTGCCACTAACGCTTTTAGTGGCCAACTTGGCATTGTGATGCTGTGCTTGTTCACATAAAAACTAATCAATAGCACTTGCACCGTTAATGCGAGAGTTAAACTACTTCCTTCAAGTAGCATAGTTAGTGCTAAACTAATATTAGCATTAGCACCAAGCCAGTAGCAGAATACCTGCAAAGGATGGTTGTTATTTGCTGAGAGTTTAAATTGCAGCGCACTGACCGCTAACAACACAACACACCATAGCGGATAAGCGCTCATTAAAGCATGGTCAGGGGTAATTAAATATAAACTCGCTACAATCACAAAGGTTGATAGTGAAGCGATTAATGTAAACCCTAAACGTTTTGGATACTTGCCTGTAAAGTACCACCCATAACTTAAAAACAACGCACTAAAAAACAGCCCTACTCCGTAGTTTTGCCTAAAAACAAAAAGCTGTTCTGAAAAATCAACTGTGTTGTTTTGTGCAAGCAATAATATTACAACACATGCCAAAGCGAGCAGTAGCCAGTTATCCCATACACTATTTTTTAAAATCAAAAACAGTAATAAAACAACAAATAATAAAGTACTAAGCTGCCATACAAGCAGTGCATTGGTAGTGCTCATTAATAAAAGAACAGGGGAAATAATTGCCAGTAGTAAAGGAGTATCTGGCAGTTGCCTTAGCATTTTTGTAAAGCGATAAGGGCGATGCTCTACCTGCCTGAGCTTTAACCCTAAACGCGGTATCGCAATCAATAGTAGAATACTCAAAGCTGCATACAGATTAATAAACCATAAAAAATGGCTTGATGCAGTGACAGCCACCAACCAAAACCAACCCAAGTGGCCAGCCCATAGCAAATACCATAACCAATGGCGTTTCACATAATGAGCCACTAAAGAGGCTGATACAGTAACAAAACCAACATAGGTCAGTAAGGCAATAAAGTCATTGCTTCCTGTGCTTACCCATATCGGCACACTATAGGCGCCAATTATGCCGATAACTGCGAGCAGTGGGCCAAACCTTAATGCCATCCAACTGGCAGCCAGAGATACAAAGGTCAAAATACCAAACGCAGATAAAGGCTGTAATAATTCGTAATGTGAATAAGCAAGTAAAGTTAAAGCAAAACAGCTTATAAAGCCGCCACTAGCAAGTGCCGCAGGTATGTAGTTACTAAATCCTTCAAAAACAATCCCTTTTCGGTGTAACACCTCGGCGACCGTAATTAAACTTACACCAAACACGGCCCCTAAAATAACCCGCATTGACTCTGATAATAAACCAGCTTCGAGTGAATAACGGGCAAGGAAAATCCCACCAAACGCCAGCGCTATTGCTCCTACCCACGTTAACCAATTGGCTTTAAATTGAGCAATAATTGGCGAGAAATAATCTGGCTTAGGCTGTTTTGAAACGCTAGGTTTAACAGAATGAGAATCAACTTTAAGTTGTTCAAGAGTGGTTGAGTCAGGCTCTGTGTTAGTGGGTGAAGGCTGTACATGCTCTCTTAATTGCGATTCAACATGAGCTGATACTTTAGCTTCATCAGCAAGATGCGGCTGATACGCCTTTGACGAAATCGTCTTCCTTAATGCTATCACTTCTTTTCTTAAATTTGAAAGCTGAAACAGGGCAACAATACCTGCCACTGACCCAAATAGAATTACAGCAACCAGTAACACTATTAACGCAATACCCTCATCCATACATCATCCTTGTGTCTATAAAGCAAACGCCCTAATTATCTCTACAATAAACACTTAGCGTAAGTAAAGCAACGAAGGTACGGAACCAAATCTGTTAAGGTTGATCGATGAGTGTTCGCTTTAATGTCATGTTAAAGTCAGAATCTGCTACGTCATCCTGATCTATAATGAAAACTTAAATCCTACTCACAAAAACCTCACTTTCATTCAAACCACCAATAACAAGTACCCTTTGTAATGCAGTGAATTGGACTAGGCTATTCTGAAATTAATTATTAGATAGTTGAAATTGCGCTATGCAGCACTTAAAAATTAGCAAATAATAAAGGCCACCAAAACGGGATTAGAATGAGGACTATGAACACGATTTTAACCACGCAATGCGATGATGATGTTGGCTTAATTGCCAAAATCACAGGCCTTTGTCATGAGCATAATTTAAATATCACACGTAATAATGAGTTTGTTGACAAAGACGCTAAGCGCTTTTTTATGCGTACTGAGTTAAGTGGCACGGTGTCAGATAACTTTTTACCTAGCCTTGCAACCTTACTTCCAGATGGTGCTGAGCTTGCACTGCATAGCAGCGAGAAAACCAAAGTTGTGTTGCTTGCCACTAAAGAAGCACATTGTTTGGGGGGGGTTTTACTCAAACAATTTGAAAAAGCCCTGAATATTGAAGTATTAGCCGTTATCGCTAACTATCCAGACTTAGCCCCTTTGGCAGCCGGCTTTGATGTGCCATTTCATGTTGTTTCTCATGAAGGGTTGAGCCGTGCAGAGCACGATCAGCAAGTGGGTGACCTAATTGCCAGCTACCAACCTGATATTATTGGCCTTGCTAAGTATATGCGAATTTTAAGCCCTGAGTTTGTCGCTCGCTTTGAAGGTAAAATAATCAATATCCACCACTCATTTTTACCAGCATTTATCGGTGCAAAACCCTATCATCAGGCTTTTGAACGTGGCGTAAAAATCATTGGTGCAACAGCTCACTTTGTTAATAATGAGCTCGATGAAGGGCCAATTATTTTGCAAGATATAACCCATGTTAGTCATGCTGATACCGCAGAAATGATGGCAAAAATGGGGAAAGATGTAGAAAAAACAGTTTTTTGCAAAGCCTTACAGTTAGCCTCTGAGCATAAACTGTTTATTAACGGTAATCGCACCGTGGTATTTGCTTAAGTCATTTTAATGAAGAGGCTAATCGCCTCTTTATTATTTTTATTATCTAATTACGAGTTCGACTCAATAGGATCAAGTTGAAGTTTTGAGGCAATAAGGACCGCTTGAGTGCGGTTATATACACCAAGTTTTCTGAAAATAGCGGTAATATGCGCTTTTACCGTGGCCTCAGAAATATGTAATTCATAAGCGATTTGTTTATTCAATAAGCCTTCGTGTAAGTACTGCAACACTTTATATTGTTGTGGTGTTAATGAGGCTACCTGAGCGGCTATTTCTTTGTCTTCGCCATCAACCGCAGCGACTTTATCTTTAAGCTCAATGGGTAACCATACATCCCCTTCAAGAATATGGTTAATGGCTATGGCAATATCATCTGATGACGATGATTTAGGTATAAACCCCATCGCACCATATCCCATCACTTTAGAAACAATATTGATGTCTTCACTACCTGACACCACTGCTATGGGTAAGCTTGGATAGTCTTCGCGAATACGAATAAGGCCGTATAAATCGCCATTACCTGGCATGTGAAGGTCTAGCAGTAGAATATCAAGATCTTCTTGTTCGCTAAGCACTTGCAATGTGGTATCAAAGTTTTCCGATTCAAACACTTCTAAATCAGCGAACTTCGCACTCAATGCCCCTTTCAGCGCTTCACGAAATAACGGATGATCGTCCGCTATTAAAAACTGACTCATGGTTCACTCCTAATAAATTCGGCTGACACCTATTTCTAAGTGACAGCCGATATACTACGTTTAGAATCAACTTCTAATCAAGTTTTTAACGCATTTTTAACGATTTAATCTGTTCTCGATTAACTCATCAACCACACTCGGATCGGCCAGTGTTGAAGTATCACCTAACTGTTGGTGCTCATTTGCCGCGATTTTACGTAGAATTCGACGCATGATTTTACCAGAACGTGTTTTCGGTAGGCCTGGCGACCATTGGATCATATCTGGTGATGCAATTGGGCTTAGCTCTTTACGAACCCAGTTACGTACCTCTGCCGTTAACTCATCACTGACAGTCACGCCTTCATTTGGTGTAATATACACGTAAATGCCCTGACCTTTGATGTCATGTGGATAGCCAACAACAGCCGCTTCGGCAACTGCTTCGTGAGCAACTAATGCACTTTCGATTTCAGCTGTACCTAGACGGTGGCCTGATACGTTAAGCACGTCATCTACACGACCAGTGATCCAGTAGTAACCATCTTCGTCACGACGACAACCATCACCTGTAAAATACACACCTGGGTATGCTGAGAAATAGGTTTGCTCAAAACGTTCATGATCGCCATAAACTGTTCGCGCTTGTGAAGGCCAGCTATCTAAAATAACTAAGTTGCCATCAACTGCCCCTTCAAGCGTATTACCTTCGGCATCATACAATGCAGGCGCAATCCCAAAGAATGGACGTGTTGCCGAACCTGGCTTCATATCTGTTGCACCTGGTAGTGGTGTGATCATGATGCCGCCAGTTTCGGTCTGCCACCACGTATCTACGATTGGGCAATTTTCATTACCGATATGCTCGTAGTACCACGCCCATGCTTCAGGATTAATTGGCTCACCTACAGAGCCCATAATACGTAAACTAGTACGTTTTGATGTGGCCGTTGGCTCATCGCCTTTCGCCATCAAAGCACGGATAGCCGTTGGTGCAGTGTATAGGATAGTAACATTATGTTTATCAATGACTTCACCCATACGACCTGCTGTTGGGTAAGTAGGCACACCTTCAAAAACAACCTGAGTGCAACCATTAACTAATGGACCATATGCAATGTAGCTATGACCTGTGATCCAGCCCACATCGGCACTACACCAAAAGATATCATCTTCTTTTAAGTCAAATACGTACTCGTGGGTCATTGATGCATACACAAGGTAACCACCTGTGGTATGAACAACCCCTTTAGGTTGACCCGTTGAACCGGAAGTATAAAGAATGAAAAGCGGATCTTCTGCATTCATTGGCTCAGGTTCACATTCTGCCGGTAAATCTGCTACTAGGTCATGCCACCAAACATCATGGCTATTCCACTCAACATCGCCACCCGTTAACTGATGCACGATGACATGTTCCACACTGGTTACCGAATCTTGTGATACCGCTTCATCAACGTTTGCCTTAAGTGGCACGCAATTCCCTGCACGACGACCTTCATCAGAAGTAATTACAACCTTAGCGCCGGAGTCGTTAATTCGATCAGCAATCGCTGATGGAGAAAAACCACCAAATACAACAGAGTGAATGGCACCAATACGTGCACATGCTTGCATTGCATAGATAGCTTGTGGAGTCATTGGCATATAAATAGCGACGCGATCGCCTTTAGAAACACCTAATTTTTTAAGACCATTGGCGAGTTTTGCGACTTCATCATGCAGCTTTTGATAGCTAATGTTTTCGCTTTGTTCAGGGTTATCACCTTCCCAAATCAGGGCCGTTTTGTTTGCATTTTTAGCAAGGTGACGATCGATACAGTTATAAGAGGCATTCAATTGTCCGTCTTCATACCAACGAATATTAATGTGACCTTTATCGAATGACGTGTTCTTTACTTTATTATAAGGGGTCGACCAATCAAGACGTTTACCGTGCTCTCGCCAGAATCCTTCTGGGTCATCAATAGATTGCTTATACAGTGTATTATATTTATCGTTATCAACGAGTGCTGCATTCTTGATATGCGCTGGAACTGGATAGATACTTTGTGACATTGTTGTCGTCTCCATGTTAATTACTTGCCAAAGGCTTACTTCAAGGATCACTCAGCAAAGCGACTTAAAATATTAGACCTTAGTTGTATATCTCACCAATAAACAAAAAACTTCGTAATCACCTTCTATAATCAAGTCCAATGTACTAATACATCTGACTAACTACCTTAATTTAAACAAACTTTGTTGCTCATTAGTATTAGTACCACCTTAGTCTAATAGACCAATAGATAATTGAGAGAAATCACTTCTTAAACAACAGTGATACAACAACATACAAGTAGCTTTGACAGGAATACACATTATGACAACAAGAAAAGTAACAGCCTTGAAGACATTAACTGCATCAGCAGTACTTTGTGCGCTGACAGGCACAGCACACGCAGCCACCATAGGTAATACTGATATCACCTATGGCGGTTATGTAAAACTCGATGCAATGTGGAGTGATTACTCATCAGGTATACCAGACGGTTCAAGCGTTGGTCGCGATTTTTACGTGCCAAGTACGACTCCTGTTGGACCTGACGCAGACAATGATGCTGTCTTTGATATGCACGCCCGTCAATCACGTTTCAATTTTGGTACCGCAACCAAATTAGATAACGGAAAAACCATAAATACAAAGATTGAGATCGACTTTCTAGCATCAGCACCTGGTGGTAATGAGCGCGTTACTAATTCATATGCACCACGTATTCGACAAGCTTATGTCACGTATGACGGTTGGTTATTCGGTCAAGCATGGTCGAACTTCCAAAACGTAGGTGCTCTTCCAGAAACCCTTGATTTTGTTGGTCCAGCAGAAGGCACTGTGTTTGCTCGCCAAGCTCAGGCAAGGTACACAACGGGTAGTTGGTCTTTTTCAATCGAAAACCCTGAAAGTACCATTACCACACAAGGTGGTGCTCGCGTTGCAACCGATGATGCCGCAATGCCTGATTTTACAGCCCGTTATACTCACAAAGCGGATTGGGGTGAGTTAGTTGTGACAGGTCTTGCACGCCAATTAACCTATAAAAAGAATGGTATTGATGCCGATGAGTCTTCATTTGGTATTAGCGCGTCTGGTAAAGTAAACTTTGGTCAAAACAACCTTAAATTTATGCTGACACAGGGTTCAGGCTTAGGTCGCTACGTGGGTTTAAATGTTGCTCATGGTGCCGTGCTTGATGGTGATGATCTTGATGCCATTGATTCAACATCAGGCTTTATTGCCTATCAGCAACATTGGAATAGCCAATGGCGTTCAACATTCCTTTATTCATTCTTCTCTGCTGACAATAATAGTGACTTATTTGCGATCTCTGGCGATCCTACAGAAACCAGTCAAAGCTATAGTGCAAATATCTTATACTCACCTGTTAAAAAGCTTACGTTTGGTGTTGAGTATAAACATGCTGAGCGTGAACTAGAAAGTGGCACAGATGGCGATATGGATCGCTTGCAGTTCTCTGCAAAATACGTTTTTTAATCCCTAATCAGTTTTACTTCCTGAAGCGGCTTCGGCCGCTTTTTTTGTTTATTTTAAGCCAACACCGACAAACCTAATTGCAAACCATTTTCATTTAGATTACATTACGCACTAATTTACAATCTGAATTGAACTATTTGGGAATTTGCATGTCATCAACTAAATTTTTGCGCCTTTCACAATTAAGCTTAGTGACTTCAGCACTATTAAGTGGCCACGCTTTCGCTGCACAAGAAAAAGAACAACCTATTGAAAAAATAGCTGTTTATGGTCAGCACCATAAAAACTACATCACTGAAGAAGCGCAATCTGCAACAAAACTTGGGCTAACAATAAAAGAAACACCCCAGTCTATCTCTGTTGTATCTCGTGCATTAATGAATGACTTTTCACTTGATGATCTGAACTCAGTCCTTGAAAGTACACCAGGTGTCACTGTTGAGCAAATTGAAACTGATCGTACCTACTTTAAAGCACGTGGTTTTGAGATAACAAACTTTCAGGTTAACGGCATGGGTATGCCACAAGACAACGGCTCTATCCAGGGAACTTTAGATACCTCAATTTTCGATAGCGTTGAAATTGTCCGTGGCGCCAATGGTTTAATGACAGGTGCAGGTAACCCATCTGCAACTGTTAATATGGTTTTAAAACGCCCAACTTATCAAACACAAGTCAATGCATCTGTATCGTACGGCTCTTGGGATAGCAAACGCTTAGAGCTTGATGCATCAACTGCACTAAATGAAAATCACGCTGTGCGTGCTGTATTTACCAAACATAAAGCAGAGTCTTACCTTGACCGCTATGAGCAAGATAAAACAATTTACTACCTTGCTTACGAAGGCCAGTTAACGGATAGCACGGTAGTAACGGCTAACTACGTTAACCAGAAAAAAGATGCAGATAGCCCATTATGGGGTGCACTCCCTCTTTATTATAGCGATGGCTCAGCAACTAACTTTGATGAATCAACCAGTACAGCATCTGACTGGTCTTACTGGAACAACACAACAGAGCAGCTGTTCTTATCAATTGAACAAGCAATTACGAATACTTGGTTTTTAAAAGCAAGCTATGCGCACTTAGAAAATGAGCAAGATTCAGAGCTTTTTTATGTCTATAAAACACCTGATAGAGAAACAGGTTTAGGCTTAATAGGTTACGCAAGCGAATATGATCATAAAGATAAGCACGATATTTTAGATATCTATGCAACTGGTAAGTTCGACTTATTTGGCATGGAGCACGACCTATCGTTTGGTGTAAACCAAGCGGATATGGATAACGATGATATGTCTCTTTATGATAATGAAAATGGCTTCCCTCGCATGCCTGAACTTGGCGGTTGGGATGGCACAGCACCCACACCGACATTTGATGATGGTTTAACAGGTGCTGATATTACAAGTCGTCAGCGTTCTGCTTATATTTCTACACGAATTCGTGCCACAGACTCATTGAGTTTCTTAGCGGGTGTTAGCCATGTAAACTGGGAAACTGAGGGCGAGTCATATGGAAAAGCGAAAGATAAAGACAGTGATCAAACTGTACCTTATTACGGTGTAGTGTATGACATTAACGAACGTTTCTCTACATATGCAAGCTACACAGAAACTTTTGTACCACAAACAGAGCGTGATATTAACGGAGATTACCTAGATCCAATCACAGGTAAAAGCAGCGAAATCGGCTTGAAAGCACAATTACTCGATGACAACTTATTCGTGACCTTTGCGTATTTCGATGCTAAGCAAGAAGGCCTAGCTATCGCTATTGCTGGTTCTCAACCAGATGACACACGCTACTATGGTGCAGATGGCATCAATAGTGACGGTTTTGAAATAGAAATGAGTGGCCGACTCAACGACACACTTAGTGCTAGCTTTAGCTATAGTAACTTAAATATCGATGGTGATGAGTTAGTAAAAGATTACACACCAGAGAATCAAGTTAAACTTGCTTTAACCCAGAAAGTACCTCAAATAGATGGCCTAACCTTTGGTTTAAATTACCAGTGGCAGGATGACACGCAACGTGTGCAACCGACACAGCCTTCAGGTGTGGTACCGGTCACAAAACAAGATGCCTATGGCTTACTAAACCTGATGGCAACCTATGACATTAATGATAATGTGAGTGTTAACTTTAATATCAACAACGTAACCAATGAGAAATACCTTCACAGCTTGTTCTGGGAGCAAGGTTACTACGGTGCACCACGCGGTTATGCTATGTCATTAAACTGGCAGCTATAATCTTGCTTTAGCGTTTTTAATAATCCTATTAAACGTGCTATAAAATCGCAGCTACGCCCCGTAGCTGCGGATTTACCCCGCGACAGCCCAAAAAACAACTTAACCTAAAACGCGATATAAAACCGCGCCTACGCCACCTTGTAGCAACGGGTTTACCCCGCAACAACCCAAAAACAACTCAAGTTAAAGCGCGATATAAAACCGCGACTACGCCATCTTATAGCAACGGGTTTACCCCGCGACCAATCAAATAAACACGTAACCCGAAACGTGATATAAAATCGCGACTACGCCATCTTATAGCAGCGGTTTTACCCCGCGATAACCCAAAAAAACAACCTAAACTAAAGCGCGATATAAAACCGCGCCTACGCCACCTTGTAGCAACGGGTTTACCCCGCAACAGCCCAAAAACAACTAAATCTTAAGCGCGATATAAAACCGCAATTACGCCACCTTGTAGCAGGAGGTTTACCCCGCGAGCATTCAAATAAACAACACGCGGGCACAGACTATTTCAGCCATAAAAAAACCGCTACATAGCGGTAGCGGCTTTCTTTTGTTAAGTGCGGGTCAAATCACGCTTAACGATACTCTTTAAAACGATTTATAGCTCATCTTCTGTGATTAAGCCTGCATCTTCACCATCTTCTGGTTGTACAGTGGCTTGCAGTAATAGCATCTCGCGTAGTTTGCCTTCGATTTCATCTGCGATCTCAGGGTTATCTTTTAAGAATTTAATTGAGTTAGCTTTACCTTGGCCGACTTTATTACCATTATAGCTGTACCAAGCACCTGACTTTTCAACAAGTTTATGCTTAACACCTAAATCAATTAGCTCGCCATGTTTAGAGATACCTTCACCGTACATAATGATGAATTCAGCCTGTTTAAATGGCGGCGCAACTTTATTCTTAACGATTTTCACGCGGGTTTCATTACCAACGACTTCGTCACCTTCTTTCACTGAGCCGATGCGACGAATATCTAAACGTACAGAAGCGTAAAACTTAAGCGCATTACCACCCGTAGTTGTTTCTGGGTTACCAAACATAACACCAATTTTCATACGGATTTGGTTAATGAAAATACACAGTGTATTTGAGCGTTTAATGTTACCCGTTAACTTACGAAGTGCTTGCGACATTAAACGAGCTTGTAGGCCCATATGTGAGTCACCCATGTCGCCTTCAATTTCAGCTTTTGGTGTCAGTGCAGCAACCGAGTCAACAATCACTACATCTACAGCGCTTGAACGTACTAACATGTCACAAATTTCTAATGCTTGCTCGCCCGTATCTGGTTGGGAAACAAGTAACTCATCAATGTTTACACCTAGTTTTTGTGCATACACAGGGTCAAGTGCATGCTCAGCGTCAACGAACGCACATGTTTTACCTTGCTTTTGAGCTTGAGCGATAACTTGTAAAGTAAGCGTTGTTTTACCTGATGATTCAGGACCATATATTTCAACGATACGGCCTGTCGGTAAACCACCTATACCTAACGCGATATCAATACCAAGTGAACCTGTCGAGATAGCTTCAATATCAAGGGCTTTATTATCACCCAATTTCATAATTGAACCTTTACCAAATTGACGTTCAATTTGTGATAAAGCAGCGTCCAACGCTTTTTGTTTGTTATCGTTCATTCTGTTCTCCAAATCCGGCTAATGCAGACAGTATACTGTATGAAATCACAGTATCAAGCTAATTTTCTGATTTTATCAATTCAATTACTTTTTCTATAGAATAAACAATAGCTTGCTCTCTAACATTTGCTCTATTCCCAGAAAAAACCTGCTTGCTCGAATAGTTTTTCCCTGCAAAATGAATACAAAACCAGACTAACCCCACGGGCTTATCCAGTGTCGCACCTCCAGGGCCTGCAATACCAGAAACCGCAACCGCAATATCAGCTTTTGCTGCTTTTGCAGCACCCGGTGCCATTTCAAGGACAGTTTGTTCACTTACGGCACCGTAGGTGTTTAATGTTTGCTCGTTAACACCAAGTAGTTCATGCTTTGCCTGATTGCTGTAGGTGACAAAAGCACGGTCAATATAATTAGAACTTCCTGGCGTATCAGTAAGCGCATAACTCACGCCCCCGCCCGTGCATGATTCAGCGGTAGTGATCCATAAGCGTTTATCCGTTAAAATAGCTCCTAATTTCGCAGCAAGTGTTTTAATCTCTTGATGTAATTCCATATTCAGCCTTTGGGTAAGTACATGTCGTTTGATCTTTATGCACCGCACACTATAAAACAACAAACCCCTATGATGCAGCAGTATCTTAAAATAAAAGCAGAGCATCGAGATATTTTGCTGTTTTATCGAATGGGTGACTTTTATGAACTGTTTTTTGATGATGCCAAACGTGCCGCACAATTACTTGATATTTCTCAAACTCACCGCGGCAAAGCCGGTGGTGATCCAATCCCAATGGCCGGTGTCCCTTATCACGCTGTAGAAAACTACCTAGCCCGCTTAGTGCAAATGGGCGAATCCGTTGCTATTTGTGAACAAATAGGCGACCCTGCGACGAGTAAAGGCCCTGTAGAGCGCAAAGTCGTGCGCATTGTTACGCCTGGCACAATTTCTGATGAAGCCTTACTGCAAGAACGTCAAGACAACTTATTAACGAGTGTGTGGCAAAGCAACAAGGGTGTTTACGGAATAGCGTATCTTGATATCAATTCAGGGCGCTTTAATATTCTTGAAGTCAATACTGATGAAGCATTTAGCTCAACATTACAACGTTTAGCACCTGCTGAGCTGCTTTATAGTGAAACATTTGCAAATGTGCACCTAATTGAGCATATAAAAGGCGCGCGTCGCCGTCCAGAATGGGAATTTGATTTAGATACTGCCCAGCACTTACTGTGCGACCAATTTGGCACTAAAGATTTAGTGGGATTTGGAGTCGATAAAGCTCATAACGCACTCATTGCTGCTGGGTGTTTAATGCAATATGTTAAGGATACTCAGCGCATTGCCCTGCCACATATTCGTGCCATCACTCTTGAACAAAATGAACATGCAGTGATCCTCGACGCTGCAACTCGTAAAAATTTAGAGCTCACGGTGAATCTTTCTGGCGGCTACGAAAACACCCTCGCGCAAGTACTTGATAGAACAGCAACAGCCATGGGTTCTCGCTTACTAAAACGCCGTATTCACACTCCAGTGCGCAGCAAAACTGAGCTTAACTCTCGTCTCAATGCAATAAGTGCGATTATTGATGCGCAACTATGCGGTGAGCTACAAGAATCATTAAAGCAAATTGGTGATATTGAACGTGTTATTGCTCGCTTAGCACTTTGCACCGCAAGACCCCGTGATTTAACGCGCTTGCGTAGCGCTTTGCAGGCTTTGGCACCACTGCACGAACTGCTAATGGATGCCAACAATCCACGTATTAGTCAGATCATCGCAAACTCGCAACAATTGCCTGAACTGCAAGATTTACTGG
The DNA here is from genome assembly GCF_001550155.1 of Pseudoalteromonas arabiensis. Taxonomy (GTDB): domain Bacteria; phylum Pseudomonadota; class Gammaproteobacteria; order Enterobacterales; family Alteromonadaceae; genus Pseudoalteromonas; species Pseudoalteromonas arabiensis. The sequence continues at coordinate 376,187 of NZ_LRUF01000019.1, read as the reverse complement.
AACGTGCTGTTATAGAAACTCCGCCTGTACTTATTCGTGATGGTGGCGTTATTGCCCCTGGTTATAATAGTGAACTTGATGAATGGCGTGCGCTGAGCCAAGGTGCGACTGATATTCTTGAAAAACTTGAAGAGCGTGAACGTGAACGCACTGGTATTAGTACACTAAAAATTGGCTATAACAAAGTACATGGTTTTTTTATTGAAGTTAGCCGTGCCAATTCACATTTAGTGCCTGCGGATTATATTCGTCGCCAAACGCTTAAAAATAATGAACGCTACATCATTCCTGAGCTAAAAGAGCACGAAGATAAAGTACTGGGTAGCCAATCAAAAGCATTAGCCCTTGAAAAGCAACTTTACGAGCAGTTATTTGAATTTATTGCTCCGCATATCGAGCAGCTACAAACCATGGCAGCTGTGTTAGCCGATTTAGATGTATTAAATAACCTAGCAGAACGAGCACAAGCACTTAATTACGCTAAACCAACACTTTGCGATAACGACAATATCAGCATTAAGCAAGGCCGCCACCCTGTTGTTGAACAGGTCATGAAAGACCCGTTTATTGCCAACCCAGTAGAGCTCAATAATGACCGTAAAATGCTAATTATTACGGGTCCAAATATGGGTGGTAAATCAACTTATATGCGCCAAACCGCGCTTATCGTCCTAATGGCACATATAGGCTCTTACGTACCGGCAGATAGCGCCGAAATCGGTAACATTGACCGTATATTCACACGCATTGGCGCAAGTGATGATCTGGCATCTGGGCGCTCAACCTTCATGGTTGAGATGACAGAAACAGCCACAATTTTGAATAATGCTACCGCACAATCGTTGGTGCTAATGGATGAAATTGGTCGTGGTACGTCAACCTATGATGGCTTGTCACTCGCTTATGCTACTGCAGACTATTTAGCCTCAAAGATTGCAGCTAAAACCCTATTTGCAACTCATTACTTTGAATTAACAGAACTTGCTGAACAGCAACAAGGACTGGTTAATGTGCATTTAGATGCCATTGAGCACAACGACACCATTGCCTTTATGCACACAGTACTTGAAGGAGCTGCAAGTAAGAGCTTTGGCTTGCAAGTTGCAGCACTTGCCGGTGTGCCAAAAGCAGTAATTCAACAAGCAAAACAGAAACTAAAAATGCTCGAAAATCACCAGCCAGTCACAGCTCCTGTGCAGCAACAGCAAGCACTGGCTTTTGATAATGAGCCATCAGAGCTTGAATTAACCTTAAAACAGCTTGATCCAGACAGCCTCACGCCAAGGCAAGCACATCAGCTATTATATCAGTTAAAAGATTTACTTTAATTACCACAATAAAAAAGCTGACGTAATGTCAGCTTTATTGTGTGTTCTGAACCCGTAGGTTCTATACCCTTGATCAGGTATGCATTGTTGTCAAATTAAGTGAATTGGTCGAACAGGCTATCAGTGCTTAAACCTTCGTGTTGCAAAATATCTTTTAAGCGACGTAATGCTTCCACTTGAATTTGTCTTACACGCTCACGTGTTAAGCCAATTTCACGACCAACATCTTCAAGCGTTGATGGCTCGTAGCCAAGTAAACCAAAGCGGCGTGCTAATACTTCGCGTTGTTTTGGGTTTAATTCACCAAGCCAATCGACTATATGCTTGTTGATATCATTATTTTGTACTTCGCCCTCAGGGCCAGAGCCTTTTTCGTCAGCAATAATATCGAGTAAGGCTTTATCATTCTCACCACCAATTGGTGTATCAACTGAGGTGATTTTTTCGTTTAGACGCAGCATTTTTGTTACGTCTTCAACAGGTTTATCTAAACACTCTGCAATTTCTTCTGCTGTTGGTTCATGGTCTAGCTTTTGCGTTAATTCTCGTGCGGTTCTTAAATAAACGTTCAGCTCTTTAACAACATGAATGGGTAAGCGAATAGTACGGGTTTGATTCATGATGGCACGTTCAATAGTTTGACGAATCCACCACGTTGCGTAAGTTGAAAAACGGAAACCACGTTCTGGGTCAAATTTTTCAACAGCTCGAATAAGACCAAGATTACCTTCTTCAATAAGGTCAAGTAATGCAAGGCCACGATTGTTATAGCGACGAGCAATTTTTACCACTAAGCGTAAATTACTTTCGATCATTCGTTTACGAGAGGCTTCACAGCCTTTCAACGCTTTACGCGCAAAGTATACTTCTTCTTCTGCACTGAGCAGAGGAGAGAAACCTATTTCACCGAGATATAGTTGCGTTGCATCTAAATTCTTGGCTACTTCATCCTTTGCAAAAATATCTTCTTCGTTATCCACTTCCTCTAGTAAATCAGAAGATTCTTCTTCGACTACTGTATCGTCAAATTTATCGTCAATCGTTTCTGTTGTTTTCTCAAGTTTTGCTGTGTGACCCATAAGCGTCCTCCCGAGCAAATATGTGATTGAGCTAAATCACTTTATCAATACCCGTGGCTAAGGTAGATATTTAGCAGGGTTGACTGCTTTTCCTCGATAACGAATTTCAAATCTCAAAGCCGTTACTGAGGAGTCGGAACTGCCAATTTCTGCTATTTTCTGACCCGCCTTTACTTCCTGTTTTTCCTTTACGAGCAACTTGGAGTTGTGCGCGTAGGCACTTAGGTAATCATCATTATGTTTCAAAATAATTAAATTACCGTATCCCCTTAATGCGTTGCCAGCATAAACCACCGTTCCGTGTGCAGCAGCTAAAACAGATGCCCCTTTTTTATTAGCGATTTGTAAACCTTTGTAGCCATTTTCTTTAGTAGAAAAACGGCGAGTGACCTTACCTTGAGCGGGCCAGCTCCATATTACTTTCGTACTAGATTTACTACTTCTTACACTAACTTTTTTGTTGGCTTGTTTTTGAACATACTCTCGTTGTTTTGGCTGATCAAGCTCTTTTTTTAATTTTTTGTTATTTTTTTGTTTCGAAACAGTAGACTTTTTACTCCATTTCGTATATTTTTTCGTCTTTTTTGGTTTTGCCGCTGCTTTTTTGAGCAAAATGCGTTGCCCAGGGTAAATTGTATAAGGTGCTGGAATACGGTTTATTTTTGCCAAAGAACGGAAATCTTTCTGAGCGCTAAACGCAATTGAGTAGAGCGTATCGCCTTTTTGTACTCGATAACTTGAGCCTGTGATATTAACTTTACGTGTGGTGGGATTGATTTGATTATCTAAACTACTGACCGGCGCAGGTGCATTACGAGAGGAGCAACCAAAGAGCAAAATACTAAGAAACAAAGCAACATAGACTATAAAATGCTTTCTCACTGTAAAATGCTCCTTGAAATGCTAACTGAAGGTTTTAAGTGCTATCGTAATAAAAAGTATGCAACCACAACTAAAATAACTAAACCCCAGCCAAGTGCTTCAACATATTGACGTAATTTTTGCTCCATTTTAACCCCACCCCACTTCATTAAAGCGGAAACCAAGAAGAATCGTGCACCACGACCAATGGCTGAGGCAATTAAAAAGGGCAAAAAGGCCATCTGCATTAACCCTGCCCCTATCGTAAACACCTTATAGGGGATAGGCGAAAATCCAGCGATAAATACAACCCAAACACCATAGGTTTCAAACCAACTAAGTGCTAAGTCAAACTTTGCTTGCCAGCCCATTTGAGCAATAAAAGGCTCTACAACTGGCTCAAATAGCCAATAACCTAACAGATAACCTAAAACACCACCAATGACAGATGCAATGGTAGTAAAGCTTGCAAAACGCCATGCTTTGCTTGGTTGTGCAAGCGACATTGGCGCCAGCATGACATCGGGTGGCACCGGAAAGAAAACAGATTCGGCAAAGCTCATCCCTGCTAAATAGCGCTCTGCATGGCGGTGCTTTGCCCACACAAGTGCCATATCATATAACTTAGTAAATAACTTCAAAGTATGACGTCCTATTCAATATCACCAGGTACCAAAGGTACAAATCGTACTGGTGCAACTACATGTTCACTAAATGTATCGCCATTTCTGACAACCATCATTAATTGTTGGTCTTGCTCGCCCACAGGGGCGATCATGACTCCGCCATCAGCTAACTGTGCTAATAACCCTTTTGGCATTGTTGCAGCCGCAGCTGTCACAATGATGCCTGAAAATGGAGCTTGAGACTGCCAACCCTGCCAGCCGTCACCATGTTTCATTGTTACATTATATAAATCGAGTTTATGTAAACGCCGTTTTGCTTGCCATTGCAGTGCTTTAATTCGCTCAACAGAACAAACTTTGCTAAATGTTTTGGCAAGGATCGCTGTTTGATAACCAGAGCCTGTGCCTATTTCAAGCACTTTGTCTTTAACACCAGCCAAACGTAAAAGCTCAGTCATCCGTGCAACAATATACGGTTGTGAGATAGTCTGCCCTTGGCCAATTGGTAATGCGGTATTCTGATACGCTTTGTGCTGCAATACATCATCAACAAATAAGTGTCTGGGTGTTGTTGCTATTGCTTCAAGTACGATAGAGTCCTCTACCCCTTCTCGCTTTAATAATTCAGCCAACGCTAACGCACTGCGATTATAATTAGTCAGCACCATTAATCTCCATATTTGCCAACCAGCTATCAACCGCTTGCAAGCTTTCTTTCGCTGTCATATCAACACTTAATGGTGTCACCGATGCATAACCATTGTTGATGGCATAAAAGTCAGTGCCTTCACCTGCATCGCTTTCAGCGCCTAACGTACCATACCAATATATATCACGACCCCAAGGGTCTTGCTGTTTAGTCATGGTTTCAGCTTTATGGCGAGAACCCAAACGCGTCACCTTCACGCCTTTTAATTCTGTTAGAGGAATATCGGGAACGTTTAGATTAATTATTTGATCTTTTGGTAATGGATGAGAAGCCAGCTCTTTAATAATGCTCACGGCAACGGCCGCTGCAGTTTCAAAATGGTTGCCTTCTTTAGAACATAACGAAACAGCAATGGCTGGCAATCCTAAATGACGTCCTTCAGTTGCTGCTGCTACCGTACCAGAATAAAGCGTATCATCACCTAAATTAGCACCATGATTAATACCTGCTACAACTAAGTCAGGCAGTTCGTCAGTGAGCTCGTTTACACCTAAATGAACACAGTCTGTCGGTGTGCCATTAATCGAAATAAACCCATTATCTAATGTAGTCGCTCGTAATGGGTTCATTAATGTGAGTGAATTACTTGCGCCACTGCAATTGCGATCAGGCGCAACTAACGTTACCTCTGCGATTTGAATCAAAGCTTGGTGCAAAACTGCAATCCCTTTAGCATTGACCCCATCATCATTACTTAATAAGATTTTCATTTACGCATCCTTTTGTTTTTGCTCTCTAGGGCTTGCGTCTTGATAGTCCACCAGCTCACGCAGCAAGGCGGTAGCAAAACAGCCTTTTGGTAAACCAAAGCTTAACTTTAAAGTAGTTTCGTCTATGGTTTCTACTGCTAATGAATCGGGTATTAAGCGTAACATTCTACGCTCATTCTTTAGACCTAATTCAGCAAGCCCATCAATCCACGACTGATAAGGTGTAAGCCATTTTTTTTCAGTCTCGGTCAGGCCTTTTTCACCTTTGCCTACCATAGGCGCCGACATCACAATATCACCAGACGCTAAGCGTGCAATATTGTCGTCACTTATATTGTCTTCAAAAAAAGCATTACTACCGCTAAGCATAAACACTTCGCGGTGCATTGTTTTAGCAAGGCCATGCTCAGCAACCCGCATGCTCACTATTTCATTAAACACATAAGAGCGCGCTGCTGAAATCACTAAACCACGCAGTTTTTTATCGCGAATGCGCTCTCCCGCAAACATCCGTTTAGCCATCTCAAGGTTATGACCGCCATGACCAAAGCGCTGCTCACCAAAATAATTGGGGACGCCTGCTCGCACTGCATTGATACGACACAAAATATCCAAAGGCTTAGTCACATTACGTAACGTAATGGTAAAGCGATTGCCTTTGTGGCAGCCGGTTCTGAGCTTACGGTTATGGCGCTGCTGCGATATCACAAAGAACTGCTCGTTATTTAATTCACTAAATTCAATATGCTTTTTAATTGGTACTGGCACACTAAACCACTGGGTACAAACACCGTGGCGATCTTTTAGACCCGCGTAGCTTACATCGCGCGGTGATACACCTGCTTTTTCGGCAATGCGTTTAGCAACAAACTGTGTATTTTCGCCTTTTTTCACCACCTGTAAGCAGACATGCTCGCCAGAACCTGTAAACTCAATACCCAAGTCTTCATCAACCATAAAATCTTCAGCAAACGTTTTAAAGTCAGCCTTAGAAAGAGGTTTACCATATAGGTAGTTTAATTCGCTCATGAATTGTGTTTACTCATAATAACGACAGCGTGGCTTGAGATGCCCTCTTTACGTCCTTCAAAACCTAACTTTTCGGTGGTTGTCGCTTTCACATTAACCTGTGAAATGTCAGCTTCTAAATCTGCTGCTAAGTTTTCACGCATTGCTTGTATATGTGGCAGCATTTTTGGCGCTTGTGCAACAATCGTGACATCAGCATTGCCAAGTACGTACCCTTGCTGTTTAGCAAGCCCAACCACATGGCGTAATAAAATACGACTGTCGATGTTTTCGTATTCACTGGCTGTATCAGGAAAGTGCTTACCAATGTCACCCATAGCCAAAGAACCTAATATCGCATCACATAATGCGTGAATAGCCACATCACCGTCTGAGTGTGCTAAGAACCCTTGTGGGTAATCAATTTTTTCACCACAAATAACCAGCGGGCCTTCGCCGCCAAATTTATGAACATCAAAGCCATGGCCAATTCGAATCATGGGGTACTCTCATTTTGTTGTTTATTTAGTAGGAACTCAGCTAAATCTAAGTCTTCTGGTGTGGTGATCTTAATATTGTCGCTACGGCCTGGCACCAATTTAACGGGCTGCTTAGCCCACTCCATTGCAGATGCTTCATCCGTGATGGTTACACCATTTTTAAGCGCATTTGTAAGAGCATCTGTCAGCGCTTGATAAGGGAAAAACTGGGGGGTAAGTGCCTGCCATAAATCATCACGCGGCACTGTTTGCTTACAATGCGTCTCACCACGCTTTATGGTGTCTTTCACTTTTGAGGCTAAAATACCGCCTTCATTCACAGCAACACAGTCAGCGATCAAGCGCTCGATATCAGTTAAACATACCAGCGGCCTTGCAGCATCATGCACCAAAACCCAATCAGGAGGATTATCAGCAAGTGATAATAAGGCATTTAAGACTGAGTCAGCGCGCTCTTTCCCCCCCGTTACTCGCTCTATACGGTTATCAATGTGCGGTAAATCCGCAAAATAGCCGTCACCATCGCTGATTGCGACTTTAATGGTGCGAAGGAGGTTAAGTTCAGCAAGCTTGCTAAGGGTATGTTCTAAAATCGTTTTGCCAGCAAGTTCAATATATTGCTTAGGCGTGGAGTGTTGCATGCGGCTACCAACCCCTGCGGCAGGGACGATAGCGGTAATTATTTGCTTATCTTTCATTATGTTGTTGTCTAGGTAACACTCGAATAAATGTTTCACCTGGTTTAATCATTCCTAACTCGTTCCTTGCACGTTCTTCAATTCCCTCTTGGCCGAGCTTTAAATCTTTTATATCAGCTTTAAGCACTTTATTTCGCTTCAAAAGCTTGGCATTGGTATCTTGATGAGACGTAACCGCTTGCTTAAGGCGAGTGTAATCCTGTACACCATTATGACCAAACCATAAACGGTACTGAATAAATAGCGCCAAACATAACAAGGCGAATTGAAAAACCCGCATTGAACACTCCTTCGCGGTTAAATTAAGTCTTTGGGCGCTTTAGGTTGCGCCAATTTATATTGCTTGCTAATAGCATTTCTCTTAAAGATAAACGCTTAGGTGTTACTCGTTTATTAAACTGCCATTGGTGACCACAGCACGCCGCTATCATTACCGCTTTAGAAGGCTTTAATAATTGAGCGTGCCTTCCTTCCAATGACTCACCCGAATGATTAAACCAGCCAAGCTCATTGCAATGTACCTTATTGTCGCTTACTTGATCTAAGCTGTCTATGCGTACTGTGGTACATTGACCGTCATTAATTAACACGGGAACAATTAACCCGCGCTTAGCGTATTGACTAAAAAAACGCGCTGACTCATTTTTACTATGCACAGGAGGCTGCGTTTTTTGCTTCTCGAGCCAACTACCATTTTGTGAATCAAGTTGTAGAGGCGCATCCCCACTCACAATTCGTATAGCAAGCCGTTCAATATAAAAAGGTAAACTGGCTAATAGTCGTCTTAATCTTGCCGCATCTGGCTCTTCAACTAAACGTGGAATTTCACGCGCATAAAAAGCATTACACAACTGAGCATACAAAGCCCGCTCGGCATCAGTTTGCCAAATTTCGGCTTGTTGTAACGATTTGCTCTGAGAGTTTGAAGTTGACAATGCGCGCTCTTATAAAACAATTGCTTGACTGTTTTATAGCATAGAGCGTTAATTGAGCGCTACTTTACTGCGCCTTTTTTACCCAGTTTGGCATTACCTGACTCTAAAAACTGCACAACAGCATCGCGTTTTTTGCCCATTAACAAACTGCCATCAGCTAAAAACATAAAGTTTTGCCAACAACGTTTAAAGACAGCAAAACTAGTTTCGATGATATTGTCGCGTGCCATGCAAAAATACACTGTCGTGTTGGCTTCCCAATCAAGGTGCGCCAAAATAGCCTCGGGGAGTTGCTCTTCGCCGGCTTCCCATGCATTTTCCCAATTAAGTGTCTCGATAAAGCTCTCTTCTTTGCCACACCAATCTGTTTTATCAAAAAAATCAGGGTGATCATGCTCGCGGCTGACCATGGTGCTCCAAAGCACAGCAGCACGTTCACTTGTCATTGGCTTAATTTGCTGCGCATCATCTGCGCTGATAGGCATATCTTTATGGCGAAAAACCCACGCTTTCTTGTATTCATCTAACGAAATATAATTCATAGTGTTGGCGATTTATTTAGCATTAATAAAGTGCAAAACGTAATTATACAAGAGATCAAAACATGACTACAGCAATAAAACTTCATCCTCTCAAATCAGGTATATATCAACACTACAAAGGCCCAAAATACAAAGTTGAGTATGTTGCCACCCACAGTGAAACCCAAGAGCAACTTGTTATTTACCAAGCACTGTATGGTGAGTTTGGCATGTGGGCACGCCCACTTAGCATGTTTTTAGAAACCGTTGAAATCGATGGCAAAACAGTGCCGCGTTTTGCATACCTTTCAGACACAGAATAACTATGGCATCATAGCGTTATTAATCACTGCTCAGACCAGATAAGGTGACATCGTGCTTTTTAATTCAACCGATAACTACATTGCAAGTTCTGCATTAAAACAAGCCGTTAACGCGGCCATATTGCTCGAAAAACCGCTGTTGATAAAAGGCGAGCCAGGCACTGGTAAAACCATGCTGGCCGAGGAGCTTGCAAAAAGCTTAGACACCACGCTCATTCAATGGCATATAAAATCAACCACTAAGGCTCAGCAAGGCCTTTATGAGTATGATGCGGTATCACGTCTACGCGACAGTCAGTTAGGCGATGAACGAGTTCACGATATCGGCAATTACATTGTTAAAGGGAAACTATGGCAAGCCTTTACCTATGGTGAGCAACATAATAAACGCCCAGTGCTATTAATTGATGAAATAGACAAAGCCGATATCGAATTTCCCAACGACTTGTTATTAGAGCTCGATAAAATGGAGTTTCATGTTTATGAAACCGGCGAGCGTGTTATTGCTAAGCAACGTCCGATTGTGATCATCACGTCAAATAACGAAAAAGAGCTGCCAGATGCTTTTTTACGTCGTTGTTTTTTCCACTACATTGATTTTCCAAGTAGTGAAGAAATGGCACAAATTATCGATGTGCATCACCCTCACGTTAAACAAGATTTAGTACGCCAAGCACTCGAAGTATTCTTTAACCTGCGCGATGTTAACGGCATTAAGAAAAAACCATCAACAAGTGAATTACTTGATTGGTTAAAATTGCTGATGGCTGAAGATATTGACGCTAAAACACTGCACGACAAGAGCCAAAAAGGTGGCCTAATGCCCATGTTTGGAGCGTTATTAAAGAACGAGCAAGACATCAGCCTGATTGAAAAACTTGCCTTTATGAGCCGCCGTTAAGATGTTAATTGCGTTTTTCTTTAAGCTACGCGAGTACCGCTTACCGGTTAGTTTGCGAGAGCTACTTGATTTGATCAATGCGCTCAAGCAAGGAGTTATTTTTGCCGATGTTGATGCATTTTATTACTTAGCGCGTACCATCATGGTGAAAGATGAAACCCATTTTGACCGCTTTGATAAAGCCTTTGCTGATTACTTTAGTGGGATTGCTGACCTTGATCTGCTCGAAAGCTTAAAACAGCAACATGCCTTGCCTGATGATTGGCTACGCAAAGAGTTCGAAAAGCATCTAAGCGACGAAGAAAAAGCGCAATTACACGCTATGGGTGGCCTTGATAAACTCATGGAAACCCTCAAGCAGCGCCTTGAAGAACAGCAAAAGCGCCATGCAGGCGGCAATAAGTGGGTTGGCACAGGCGGCACATCGCCGTTTGGCGCCTATGGTTATAACCCTGAAGGTGTGCGCATTGGTCAAGACGGTAACCGACATCGCCGTGCTGTAAAAGTATGGGATAAACGCAGCTACCGCAACCTCGACAGTGACCGTGAAATCGGCTCACGCACCATTAAGCTTGCCCTTAAAAAACTGCGTAAATTTGCCCGCACTGGCGCTAGCGATACACTGGATTTAACCGAAACCATCCGCGCTACCGCAAAGCAAGGCGGCATGCTCGATGTAAAAATGGCACCAGAGCGCCACAATGCGGTAAAAGTGTTGATGCTGTTTGATATCGGCGGTTCAATGGATGACTACATCCATACTTGCGAAGAGTTATTTAGCGCCGCCCACAGCGAGTTTAAACACCTTGAATTTTACTATTTTCATAACTGTTTGTATGAGCATGTTTGGCAAGACAACGAACGTCGTCACACAAACGTGATTGATACCAAGACCTTGATTAACAAGTTCACCAGCGATTACAAGGTCATTTTTGTTGGCGATGCTACTATGGGCCCCTATGAAATCGCCTACCCTGGGGGCAGTGTCGAGCATTGGAATGAAGAGCCAGGCAGTGCTTGGCTAAACCGTATCACCAACCATTTTGATAAAGTCGCTTGGCTTAATCCACAACCTGTTGAACACTGGCATTATTATCAATCAATTGATTTTATAAAGCAGTTAATGGACAACCGTATGTATCCACTCACGCTCGATGGAATTAGTAATGCAATTAGGGAATTAAGTTAAGGCCGTAAGCTGCAAGCAAAAATTGCAGATGTGATTTAAATCGCTTAAACATTTTTAAAGCTAGGAATAATAAAGATATGCCTCATCAAGCTGATAATGGAATTATAGACTTATTTAGAGAGCGTTTAGCAAGCCCATTTATATTTACCGTTTTTTGGGTATCGTGTACTTGGAATTGGAAGCTTATTTATTGGTTTATCAATGAGCCACTTAAACCAAGTATAAAGCTTAATGCAATACCATATGATTGGGAATTCATGGCTCCCTTGACAATTTCAATTGCAATAATAATTTTTATTCCTTGGCTAAACAACCTAGTAGAATTGTTTAGAAGGTTGGCTGAAAATGAGTACAATAAATGGTTACATAAGCATAACTGGAAAGAGATGATTAGTTCCGAAGAACACTCTAGAGCTTTAGAGGAAATTGCCAGTTTAAAATCTAAAAATTATGAATTAGTCAATATCAATGAAGAAGTTAAAAGTAAAGAAAATAAATTACGAGCAGACATAGTCAAACTAAACGATGAAAAATCCGAACTATTAAATGATATAGGAGAGTTACAAAAAAGCATCAGCAACTTAAAAAGCAAGTTGACTCAAAGTGAAAGTGAAGCGTCATTAGCAAACGATGAAATATTCAAGCTGAAAAATGAAATTAATAATTCCATTAACGATTTAAATGAAGTCAATGAAGAAAATAGGGCAATCATAGATAAAAATAAAAAATTAGAAGCAGAAAAGCTAGAAATCAAAGATAAAAAAGTATATTTGGATAAAACTCATCTGATGCTAAATGATGTAAATAAGCTTCTTAATTTAAATCACCTAGAAAAAAGCAACTTAAACCCTATTTTATCAAACATCCTCAGAGAAAAGCTTAAACTTATTGATGATTACCTATCTAAAATAAATCAAGCTATTGGAGATATACAAGCACCATAGTAATAACATGAAACAAAGCTTACGTAATTTTCCAAACCAAAAACACCACCGCAAAGCCCACCAAATAAGCTAAGCCTAACCAGCTCAATATGCGAAGTAAGGTTGAATGATGAATACTGGCTTCTGAACGCACTAAGCTAAAGTTCAGCCATGCAAATACAGGGGTCGTGACAAAAGCGAGGGTCATTGCAAAGGTAAGCATTGGCCCAAGGGCTGATTTAAAAAATAAAATCACTGCCATGCCTGCAAATGCTTGTAATAATAGCCACATATTCAAGCTATGTTTTGACTGTTTAACGGGTAGCAATTTATGCGACTCATTTAATGTTCTGGCGTAGCCGTCAAGTACCGTCAGCGTGGTACCAAACATACATAAAAAAGCGATACCTGAAACCAGCGGCCTTGCCCACTCCCCCATGGTGAGTGCATACATATCAATCAACTGTTTGGCAAACGCCACGCCACCTAATTGAACGGCCTGTACGTGACCATATTGCACCAAAACACCTAATGAAAAAAACACGAGCGCAAGTGCTGCGGTAAGCCAGTAACCCAAATTAAAATCAAACAAGCCTTGTTGTTTTGTCACCGCTTGTTGATGTTGCTTTTCTTTTAGCCATAACGAGCTAATCGCTGAAATTTCGATAGGTGCTGGCATCCAGCCCATAAGTGCCACCATAAAGCCTAGCATGGCAAGTTCATACGGCGATGGGCCCACATAGTCAGCAGGTGCCACTACTGCATGGTTTATAGCACCATTGTTAATAGCTACAATCAACGCAGCGACGGTTGTTACAGTAAGTAGCCCCATAATAAGCTTTGAAACATTATCGAGCGCCTTAAAGTGCCCCAATAACAAAATAAGCAAACACACAGCCAAAATCAGCCAGCACAACAGTGTAACCGAGATACTTATGGGTAACGCATAGTGCAACAAGCTGGCCGTTAATAGTAATACTCCTGCGGTATTCACCACAGCCGCAACAATATTCAGCGCAATAAAACTATAAAAGTAGCCTGGTCCTTTTTGCTTATAACCCTCAACTAAACTTTGTTTAGTGGCTAAGGTGTATTCCATACCAAATCGAAAAAATGGGTACTTTAATATATTTACTACAATGATTAGCCAAAATAGCTGCCAACCGAATAACGATCCTGCTTGTGTTGACGCCACTAAATGCGAGCCACCAATTGCCGCTGTAGCCATTAAAATACCCGGCCCTAAAGCATTTAATTTAGATTGCCAATTTGATACTGCTGATTGCATAGGTTTTGTGTGTTTTATTCTTAGTTACAAGCAACTTACAGCGTTTTAGATGAGATTGGAAGTTGGATAAGGTAGAAAGTAAAAACCAAAAAAGCCAACCGCTATGAAGCGGATGGCTTTTCAATTTTAGTATAGGCTAGCCACTTCAGGCTAGCACATTGTAATTAGCTCAGATCCATTTCTTGAATGATTTCGTGGGCGATTTCCGGCGTGGTACTGACCGGTTTTTCATGTAATTTGGCTTTCATTTGCCCTTTTCGATGTTTAAGTGATGCATCGAGTTTTTTAGCCGCGCTTGCGATAGCCGGATACATCACGTCATCTTCTCCTTTAACTGATAAACGCGTACCTTCATAAGTGGTACTGATCTCAGCTTGATACTTGTGATGTTCTTTTGAAAGAATAATATCGAGTGATATTAATGATGGAAAATGGCTAGCAATTTTCGAGAATTTCTCGTTGATGTGAGCTCTAACAGCCTCAGTAACGTCAACATGATGACCAGAAATATTAATCTTCATAGGGTATCCTTTTTTCTTGTTACCTCACAGTTAGTATTGGGGGCGAATTGAATTAACACAAGCGAAAATTACAGATAATTAGTAATTGATTGTAACCACAAATGATTTAGATCATGCTTTGCAGATAAAATATGCAAAAGCCCGCATCACACGGGCTTTCACAAAGGTTAACAACTGCTCATTAAGTGTACGAGCAACAGTAATCAGCGAAATCAGTTACCTTGACACAGAAGGTAACGTTCGCATCTACATTGAATGAATCTCCCGCCTTCATCGTTTGCCACTGTGTTTCGTCAGGCAGTAATACTTGCCACTCACCCGCTAGCAGCTCCATGTGCTCTTTTTGATTTGTGCCAAACTCAAACTCACCTGGTTGCATAAAGCCCAGTGTTTTAGTACTGCCATCGGCAAAAAGCACAACACGGCTTGACACTTTACCATCAAAATACACATTGGCTTTTTTTACAACACTTACACTGTCAAACTGAGTCATACTCACTCCTGTTATGTTTTATTATTAACGTATAGACATTGCCAGTTGTTAGTTTAGTATTCAAGGGGAGCTGAGTGAGAAATAATCAAGTCCGTTTAGCCGTAGTTAGCTATAAGCCGATCTTGCAAGCATGGTAGGTCGTGCTTTAGCACGAATATCTCTCACTTTAATTTGCGTTCAAAAAAATATGGCTGAATACTTTATGCGCACCTTGAATTCAAGCCTAACTGATACCATAATTAGGTATATATTGGTATTAAGGGCTATATTATGGCTAAGAACACTAGCATTACTTTGGGTGACCATTTTGACAGTTTTATTGCTAATCAAATTCAGAGCGGTCGCTATGGCTCGGCAAGTGAAGTCATTCGCTCCGCTTTACGTTTACTTGAAACCCAAGAAACTAAAATGAACACTTTACGCCAACTACTTGTTGAAGGTGAAGAGAGTGGAGTTTCGGATTATGATCTTGATTCGTTTATCAATGAGTTAGATAACGAAGAGAGAAAATGAGACCCTTTCAATTAACTAACAAGGCGAAATCTGATTTAAGAGATATAGCTTTATTTACCTCTTTGCGCTGGGGTCGTGAACAGCGAAATATTTATCTAAAACAGTTTGATGACTCATTCTGGCTGTTAGCCGAAAACCCTGACATTGGTAAAACCTGTGACGAAATTCGCGATGGCTACAGAAAATTTCCACAAGGAAGCCACGTAATCTTTTATCGTCAAATCGGCAGTCAAAATATAGAGGTTATCCGTATTCTCCACAAAAGTATGGATGTGAATCCAATTTTTGGCGTATAACGCCTCATTTAACAGGCTCAAATCTAACTTCTGGTATTCAACCAAAAAGCATAAGTTTTCGCGCGAAATAAATTTCACGCCTAAGGTGAGGTAATTTTTAACTTAAAGCTTAAAACTTAAGGCTTGCAGCTAAAACTGACAGCTTCGAGTCTGTTTGGATTTCACTTCGCTCACCAAACCGCCATAAAAAAAGCCCGCGCTGTGGTGATACAGCGCGGGCTTTTAAATTTTAGCAGCTAAAGCTTAGAACAAAGCGTTTGCTTTGTTTACGACGTTTTCAACAGTGAAACCAAAGTGCTTGAATAGCTCGCCTGCAGGTGCTGACTCACCAAAGGTGGTCATACCGACTACTGCGCCATTTAGGCCTACATATTTATACCAGTAGTCTGCGATGCCCGCTTCGATTGCTACGCGGCGTGTTACGCTTGCTGGTAGTACGCTTTCTTTATATGCAGCGTCTTGCTCATCAAATAAATCAGTTGAAGGCATAGAGACAACGCGTACTTTTTTACCTTGTGAACGTAGCTCTGTTGCTGCATCTTGTGCAAGCTGTACTTCAGAACCTGTGGCGATAAGGATAAGCTCTGGCTCACCGTCACAGCTCAGTACGTAACCCCCTTTTTTCACGTCGCTTAGTTGCTGTGCAGTACGCGTTTGTTGCTCAAGGCCTTGACGAGTGAAAATCAGTGATGTTGGGCCGTCTTTACGCTCAATCGCTTGTTGCCATGCAATCGCAGACTCAACTTGGTCACATGGACGCCAGTTAACAAGGTTTGGCGTTAAACGCATGCTAGCAATTTGCTCTACCGGTTGGTGCGTCGGACCATCTTCACCTAGACCGATTGAATCGTGCGTATAAACGAAGATGCTTGGCTGCTTCATCAATGCCGCCATACGTACTGCGTTACGAGCGTATTCCATAAACATTAAGAATGTAGCACCATAAGGAATAAAGCCTTTATGCAGTGCAATACCGTTCATAATTGCCGACATACCAAATTCACGTACACCGTAGAAAATGTAGTTACCACTTGCATCGTTTGCTTCTAAGCCTTTTGAGCCATCCCAAAGTGTTAAGTTAGAACCCGCAAGATCAGCAGAGCCACCCATGAATTCTGGTAATAACGGACCAAATGCGTTTAATGCATTTTGTGATGCTTTACGTGTTGCTGGATTTGCTGGGTTTGCTTGCAGCTCTTCGATGTAAGCTTGTGACTTTTCAGCCCAATCAGCTGGTAATTCACCTTTTGTACGGCGTTTAAACTCAGCAGCAAGTTCAGGGTGTGCACTTGCGTAAGCAGCAAATTTTTCGTCCCAGCTTGCTTCTAGTTGCTTACCTTTTTCTTTGCCATCCCATTCGCTGTAAATATCAGCTGGGATTTCAAATGCTTCGCCAGTCCAACCTAGGAACTCACGAGATGCTGTGATTTCATCTTCACCGAGTGGCGCACCGTGACAGTCATGGCTACCTGATTTATTCGGTGAACCGTAGCCAATCACTGTTTTACAACAAATAAGTGATGGTTTATCGGTGATGCTACGTGCTTCTTCGATAGCGGCGCGAATTGCATCAGGATCGTGCCCATCTACATCGCTTACTACGTGCCAACCGTATGCTTTGAAGCGCGCTGGCGTGTCATCGCTGAACCAACCTTCCACTTCACCATCAATTGAGATGCCGTTGTCATCCCAAAACGCAACTAGTTTACCTAGACCTAATGTACCCGCTAATGAACAGGCTTCGTGTGAAATACCTTCCATTAAACAGCCGTCGCCCATGAACGCATAGGTGAAGTGGTCAACAATATCGTGACCTTCACGGTTAAACTGTGCAGCAAGTGCTTTTTCGGCAATCGCCATACCAACCGCATTTGTGATCCCTTGACCTAATGGGCCCGTAGTGGTCTCAATACCTGGTGCATACCCATATTCTGGGTGGCCTGGTGTTTTTGAGTGCATTTGACGGAAATTTTTAATTTCTTCTAACGGCAGATCATAACCACTTAAATGTAGAAGAGAATAGATCAGCATTGAACCGTGACCATTTGAAAGAATAAATCGATCGCGGTCTGCCCACTCTGGATTCGTTGGGTTGTGCTTTAGATAATCGCGCCATAGTACTTCTGCGATATCTGCCATGCCCATAGGGGCGCCAGGGTGACCAGATTTGGCCTGTTGTACTGCGTCCATTGATAAGACGCGAATAGCATTTGCAAGTTCTTTGCGTGATGGCATGAATTCTCCTACCTTTATGTATTTGCGCTGGTTGTGTGTAAGGCACCATTCTTACTTAATGTAAGGGTACAGTGCAATTAAAAATCCGTATTAAATGCACCTATTATTACTGTTTATTAAGAACGAAATGTTATTAGTAATTTTAAATAGACGTCTAGGCGTAAAATTACTATGCAAACATATTTGTTTTAGATAAAATACGCCCCTTAATTTTTTAGCGCTATTACCGACGTATGTGAAGCGCAATATTTGTGAGCAGAAATACAATGGCAAAACATTTATTTACTTCTGAATCAGTTTCTGAAGGTCATCCGGATAAAATCGCGGACCAAATCTCTGACGCGGTTCTAGATGCTATTTTAGAGCAAGATTCTCATGCCCGTGTTGCATGTGAGACTTACGTTAAAACCGGTATGGTGATGGTGGGTGGTGAAATCACGACTAGCGCTTGGGTTGATATCGAAGAAATCACACGTAAAACAGTACGTGAAATCGGTTACACACACTCAGACATGGGATTCGATGCTGACTCGTGTGCAATCCTAAACACAATCGGTAAACAATCTCCAGATATCAACCAAGGTGTTGACCGTGCTCGCCCTGAAGAGCAAGGCGCTGGTGACCAAGGTTTAATGTTTGGTTATGCATGTAACGAAACTGACGTGTTAATGCCTGCACCTATCACGTATTCACACCGTTTAGTTCAGCGTCAAGCTGAGGTTCGTAAAAGCGGTGAACTTAACTGGTTACGCCCAGATGCAAAATCTCAAGTGACGTTTGCATACGAAAATGGCAAGCCTGTTGGTATTGATGCCGTTGTTCTTTCAACTCAACACTGTGATTCAATCTCACAAAACGACTTAGTTGAAGCGGTAATGGAAACGATTATTAAGCCAGTTCTTCCAGCTGAGCTTATCTCAAGCGCGACTAAGTTTTTCATCAACCCAACTGGCCGTTTCGTAATCGGTGGCCCAATGGGTGACTGTGGTCTGACAGGTCGTAAAATCATCGTTGATACTTATGGTGGTATGGCTCGTCACGGTGGTGGTGCTTTCTCTGGTAAAGATCCATCAAAAGTTGACCGTTCAGCTGCATACGCTGCACGTTACGTTGCTAAAAACGTGGTTGCTGCTGGCCTTGCTGACAAGTGTGAGCTACAAGTTTCTTACGCTATCGGTGTTGCAGAGCCAACATCTATCAGCATCGAGACATTTGGTACAGGTAAATTAGAAGAAGCGCGTCTAATCGAATTAGTACGTGAGCACTTTGACCTTCGCCCATATGGCTTAATCCAAATGCTTGACCTTGAGCGTCCTATTTATCAACCGACAGCGGCTTACGGTCACTTCGGTCGTGAAGAGTTCCCTTGGGAGCGCACAGACAAAGCAGACGCACTTCGCGCAGCTGCTGGCCTGTAATAGGTTATATAAGATGAAAAAGCGCCTTCATTTGGCGCTTTTTTGTTTAAAACTGCATCATTATCTTTTCATAAATTGCCACTGCCCAAACCAGTAGCAAAATAATTAATGCCAACGTCACTGCCGCTGAGGCCATATCTTTAGCTCGTCCCGACAATACATGGTACTCAATACCGACTCTATCAGTCAGCGCCTCTATTGCTGAGTTGAGTAGCTCAACTATCAACAATAATAAATAAGGAATAAATAACATCAGCCAATGGCTTAATGATTGGGCAAGCAACACTGATAACGGAAATAATATCAGACCTAAATAGGTTTCAGTGCGAAATGCAGATTCTTCTTTAAAAGCAGCTTTAAAGCCTTTGATTGAGCATTTGGTGGCTTTTAAAACACGCCCTACCCCAATACCATTTGGTTTGTTTACCAAGGGAATTTTTGGCTCTTTCATTTTCTTCCTACGACTAAATAGACTAATAAAAGGTATTTATGTATTAATAATCTGCCTTTAAGAAGCACACTTCCCAGGCACGCTTGATGTGTTTAGGCGCGTAAACCGATTATAGTGGAGTTCCTTACGTAGTGACTGTAAGGTCTTAAACACACTTTTTAATGATACCTTGTTACTCAACCAATGTGGAATAGAACCCGCGGGGTCTGCATAAGCTTGATGGCTAACCAGTAAGTCATTTTGCTGGTGTGTTAAGCGCCAAAAAGCGGTTAAATCTTTAATACGCACGACGCCATTTACTGCCGGTTTTGCATAGGGCTGACTAATAATTTTAAGCTCTGTTTTGTGCTCACTCAGGCGGTGGTAACACGAGTAGCTAACTAAATCGCGATCTGAAACAGGCCAAGGGGAATTAAAGTGTGTGTGTACAAGCGTTTCAGAAGGGCTTAAACGCTCCATTAAGGTGACACTTTTCACATTTTCGAGCCAATTAGGTGCATTGTCGGTATCGCTCAATAGCGCCATAAAGTCATCGGCTTTCGCATTTTTTACCAGCACCGAGGCGTTTATTTCTATAATACCGTTTTGATGCGTTTTGTAAGTGACGTTTATGCCATCTTGCTGTTTGTAAGTTTGCCATTCGCTTGAGTTAG
This sequence comes from Pseudoalteromonas arabiensis, assembly GCF_001550155.1. Classification (GTDB taxonomy): domain Bacteria; phylum Pseudomonadota; class Gammaproteobacteria; order Enterobacterales; family Alteromonadaceae; genus Pseudoalteromonas; species Pseudoalteromonas arabiensis. Next base: position 356,008 of record NZ_LRUF01000019.1, on the reverse strand, counting down.
CAAATGCCGATATACTCAACACCGCTAACCCTATCCATAGGCAAACAGGCACAGGCTTACAACCAATATGGATCAGTATTGAAAGACGCGTGACGGCTTTGCTCCATTGCACTGACCAAAAAATCAGATTTCTGATCTAACCAAGCCTGAATTTTAGCAAGCTCTTCATCATCTTGACCTGCACATAGCTGTTTTAAATACTCAAGTGTACTAAGCTCATAAATACCATGAGAGATATCTAACCATGGAATTCGAAACTCATTTCTGTCATCAGTATTAAATAGCGCACCCAAGCAGTTACCACTTAATAGTGAATTTTCAAGACGGGTTCTAAGTGATAAATAGTCTTTGTCCGTAAACACTTGCTGCTCAGGAATAAGCTCGTGCATATCGTGCCAATCTTTGGCAAATAAACGCTTAGCGATTTCAGCAACCGGTTTTTCTGCGGCTTGAAACTCCGCTTGGCCCCATGATTTACGCCACTGTTTTTCAATTAACCATGTTGTAAGTTGCAACAACAAACGGTTGTATCGCTTGCTGTGAAACAGCTCTTGTACATCTTCAATACTTGGCTGTAATTCTTTTAAATCGTTGATGACTTGAGTCAGCTCAGGGGCGCTATTAATCTTTTTGTAATAGGCATGTCGCTTCGAGGTATAGGTTTTTAGCTGTATAGCATTTTCAACCCAAGCAAGCTCACTTAAAAGCCATTTTAGTTCAACTCGCAATGAATCCGTATCATCTTTACTGACGATATCATCAAATAACCAAAATGCATGACGGATAAGTCGAATTCCATCCGTAACTCGCTTTAAGGTTTTTAAGCTTGGCTTAATGAAATAACACGCTTCATGTTTTTGTACAAAACGAATAGCATAGTTAATGCTTGCCACTAATGCCTGCTCTTGTGTCGCACCACTGTTAAGCGGTACAAAACCAATCGATTTGCTCGCTTTCAAAGGCGTGTTATCGGCAAGGCGGTAACCACGCGCAGCCTTTGAATAAAGTCCTAAGCGCACATGACTTTCACTGACCAGTTTATCTGCTAAAGCAAATAACTCTTGGCGGCTACCTTCTAATAACTCAATTTCCAACTCAGAAATAAGCTCAACCTGACCAGAGGCCGCTATTTCCCCTTTATCTAACACCACTTCGATTTTAGCGCCGCTATCGGTTTCAATTAACCACGTGCGACGAATAAAGTTAGTGCTGAAAATAGGGTAAAGGTTATCGGCTATCGCATTAACTTGCATTGCGTGAGGCCAGATTGACGCATCAAAGGCCAATAAATCAGGACGATTCCCTTCAAGAGGCAAATTATATTCAGGGCGTTGATGCAACCCCCCTACTACTTCACCGGCTAACTTAATAGTTTGCTCACAGTCTGTATCGCTGCAGCGTGTACGCAAGCCTATATCCAGTGCACGTAACTCACGACTCGGCGTGTCGTAATAGGCATTTTGTAAGCTGCGTGACGGTTTGTTGGTAACGGTTTTTGCAAATTGGGTAATTAATGCGGGGATCAGTGGAACAACGGCATCTGACACCAAAAACTTCAGTTCTATCTCAGTATCCATTCGCTTTGCGGAGTACATTTAAAATAAATAAGTGGTCAAAATAAACAAAGCAGCTACTTAATGCAAATTTTTTCCTGATTTTTACGATTAAGCCCATGCACGGATTACAATATCAGCCTTGCTATTAATAGTTGAAATCCCTACTATCTCTATACATAAAGAAATTATAAATTTAGCCACTTCTCGGCAAGATCACATTAACAAGGTAGATTGATGTTAAAACAGTGTATTTTTGGGTTGCTCCTTGCGGCCACCTCTTTTATTAGCTACGCAGAAGAAGCGCCAAGCAGCAACAACGAAAACACCGCCTACATAGTCGATAACCTGTACACTTTTATGCATTCAGGTCCGAGCAAAAACTACCGTATTTTGGGCTCTGTGGATGCAGGTACACAAGTAGAATTATTATCAGGTGAAGATAATGGCTACTTTAAAATTCGTGATGATAAAGAGCGCGAAGGTTGGGTAGAAGCAAAGTTCATCACTGAAAACGCTGGTATTCATCAACAGTTTCAAGCGCTGAATAACGACATGACATTAATGCAAGAGCAGTTACGTCAAGCAGAAATAGAATTGCCACAGCTACAAGAGCAAAACCGCTCTCTTAACGAACAAAACCAAGCCCTGACAGCACAAATCGATAAACTTAAAAATACTATCGAGTCTGAACGCAATGCTAAACAAGCAGCCAGTGCTAAAGAAAAGCGCCAATTACTTACATATGGCGGCGCAATTGCATTTATCGGCTTATTGTTGGGTATTATTTTAACGATTATGTTGTCTCGCCGTAAACGCTATGACGGCTGGGCTTAGTTCTAAACTTCCCATTTTAGATTAACAAGAAACCCTGCTTAGCAGGGTTTCCTTTTTTAGACTTAACCACTTTTACTACCAACATTGCTTTAAGGGGATTTTTGCTTAAGTGTATTAAGCACTTCTCGTTTAAGCACTAAAAAGCCCCCTTTATAACCTAAAATCAGTAGCAATAACATCAGCCCCCCTGGTACTAGTACGGCAATAAGTAAGGGGCCTAAAATAAAGCTATAAAAGAAAATACCGGGTAAAAATAATACATAGCCAATAAAGCGTTTTAATATGTCCATGGTGCTAACCTTTTATTAATTGAGCACGCTCATTTTAAACTTGAGCGCGCTCTATTTACAATAGTCTTGATTGAGATTTTTTAAATTTCTGGTTAAATAGCATAAAAATTGGAGTGTGCAGTGACTAAGAAAGAGCAAACAAAACAGCAGATACTAACAGCCTCATGGCAGTTGTTTTCAGAGCGGGGTTATCATCAAACGAGTACGCGAGATATTGCAAAGGCAGCCAATGTTGCCAATGGCACCATATTTAGTCACTTTGCGACTAAGGTTGCGATACTCAAGTACAGCTTTGAAAATGAACTGACAGACATTCTAAGCACCGCAGAGAGCTTAGATACCAGTACAACAGCCACAGATAGAATGTACCATTATGCTCGCTTTCTCTATGCTTTTTACTTGGCAAAAAAAGAGTTTAGCCGAGAGTTATTCAAAGAAATTATGTGGCAACAAAATGAACTTGAACCACAACTAAATGCTTTTAAGAAACGCTTGATAAATGATAATGACGCAACCCCTACAGATGCAGATATCATTATTGACCTTTACTTTATGACGCTGATGGATGGACTCAATCACGCTGATAGTTCTGTCGATTCAATGCTTGCGACTTTGAAAATAAAACTCGCTAAAATTAATATCAATTAGGCTGGTAATGGAAAGACTTATGAGACTCCAGCATTCGCTGTTTATTTTTACACTGAAGTCACTTTTTAAAATACAAAAAAGGAAACCACGTAGGTTTCCTTATATTAAATATCGAATCGAAGCCCTGTGTCCTGTTTGATTTTTTCAATCACCATATAAGTATGGTGTGTGCCAACCCCTGGTATATCGACTAAATCCCCTAAGACTTGGCGATATTCGTCCATATCAGAAACACGCACTTTCAATAGATAGTCATAGCCTCCTGCAACCATGTCACATTCAACGACCTGAGGAATATTTAAAATATACTCTCTGAAAACTTTAAAAACAGAGGTGTTAGAAGTAACCAAAGACACCTGCACATGCGCTAATAAGCTCTGATTAAGCTTAGCTTCGTTAAGCTTAGCGTAATAGCCTTCAATATAGCCTTCTTGCTCTAACCGTTTAACACGGTCAAGGCACGGGCTGGGGCTCAAATTAACCTGTTTTGCGAGGTTTACGTTTGAGATTCTGCCATTTTTTTGCAGAGCGTCTAAAATTGCTAAATCAATGCGATCTAACATGCGTAATCTATTCGGGCTGGTCATAACAGAATTTTATGCGGCTAAGTTCAAGGTATGCCCTGTAAATTATCGTAAATTGAAAAATTTAACCAGCATATTCTGCTGGAATTTAATTAGAATGCACGAATTATATCAATGGTAAGAAATGCTTTTTTGGCGTTTCTAGACTCCACATACCAGAGGGTTACATATGCTATTTAATGGCGATTTGACAACTGAGTGTCCAATAAGACAAAAAATCCGTGATTTCTACCGTATTGACGAAAATGCGGTTATTGATCACATCTTACCGCTGGCTGAAGTAGGCGTAAAAGCACGAAGCCGTGCATGGGAACGTGCCCGTCAAATGGTTTTAAATATCCGTCGCGATCAAGATGGTCAAAGCGGTGTTGACGCACTGTTAAACGAATTCTCACTTTCGACAGAAGAAGGTGTGGTTCTAATGTGTTTAGCTGAGGCACTTTTACGTGTACCAGACAAAGCAACTCAAGACTCACTTATTCGTGACAAACTGGCAAAAGGTGATTGGAGCTCGCATTTAGGTAGCAGCGATTCTTTATTTGTGAACGCATCATCTTGGGGCCTACTAGTCACCGGTAAAATGGTTAACTACAGCGACAAATCGAAAGAACAGCAATTTGGTGTACTTAAGAAAACCATTGGCCGCCTAGGTGAACCCGTTATTCGTAAATCTGTGAACTTCGCGATGAAAATCATGGGTAAGCAGTTCGTAATGGGTCGTACCATTGACGAAGCGATTGAACGAGCTGCTGATAAAGAACAAAAAGGCTACGTATATTCGTACGATATGCTAGGTGAAGGCGCTCGCACGATGAAAGATGCTGAGCGTTATTTCCAAAGCTACATGACTGCTATCCACGCAATTGGTAAAGCAGCAAACGGCCGTGGTCCTATCAAAAGTCCAGGTATCTCTGTGAAAATTTCTGCCATACACCCACGTTATGAGTTCACTCATCGTGAGCGTGTGATGGCAGAAATCGTACCTAAGCTAAAGGAACTTGCACTTGCTGCGAAAAGCTACGACATCGGCTTCACTGTTGATGCTGAAGAAGCCGACCGTTTAGATATTTCATTAGATATTATCGAAGCCGTATTCAGCGATGATGAACTAGGTAACTGGAATGGCTTTGGCTTAGCTGTGCAAGCATACCAAAAGCGCGCTATTTTTGTAGTTGAATGGGTTGCTGACCTTGCGCGTCGCGTAGGCCGTAAGCTAATGGTTCGCCTCGTAAAAGGTGCTTATTGGGATACCGAAATCAAAACCACTCAACAAGATGGTTTAGACCACTTCCCTGTGTTCACACGTAAAGCAACAACAGACGTATCTTACAAAGCCTGTGCTATCAAACTACTAGAAGCTCGCGATGTACTTTACCCGCAATTTGCAACACACAATGCTTACACTGCAGCAACGATTTTAGAAGTTGCTAAAGGCGACCACGATGGATTTGAATTCCAGCGTCTGCATGGCATGGGCGAATCGTTGTTTGACCAAATTGTTGAACAAGAAAAAATTCAGTGTCGTGTTTACGCACCGGTAGGCCAACACGAAGACTTACTTGCTTACTTAGTGCGTCGTTTATTAGAAAACGGTGCTAACTCATCATTCGTTAACGCCATTGTTGATACCTCTAAGCCGGTTGAGTCACTACTGCCAGATCCAGTTGAAACTTTGCAAGGTTTACGCAACAAGTTCAATACACAAATTAATATGCCAATTGATTTGTACGGTGACGAGCGTGCAAACTCAAAAGGGATGGATTTAACGGATATTAATGTTATTACTCCATTCAAAGAGAACTTAGATGCATGGTTTGAAGAACACCGCATTGAATTAAGCGATGTACCTGAAGGTTCATTGCCAGTGAAAAATCCGGCAAACCACAAAGAAGTCATTGGTCATGTTAAGCTTCAAACATCAGAAGACATGACATCACTTCTAGAAAATGCCGAAAAAGCATTTGAGTCGTGGTCACAAACCCCTGTAAAAGAACGTGCAAACCTACTTCGTCGTGTTGCTGACATTTTAGAGCGTCACCACGATGAGCTAGTTGCTATTTGTATTAAAGAAGCGGGTAAAGTCGCACAAGATGGTATTGATGAAGTACGCGAAGCCGTTGACTTCTGTCGTTACTACGCTGCACGTGCAGAAGAATTATCACAAGACGAGCGCTTTGAAGCCCGTGGTGTAATCTTATGTATCAGCCCATGGAACTTTCCACTGGCTATCTTCTTAGGTCAAGTTGCGGCTGCTATCGTGACTGGTAACACGGTTATTGCAAAACCAGCTGAGCAAACAAGTTTAATCGCTCTTCGTACGATTGAACTGATGCTTTCTGTCGGCTTACCTGAGCATGTAGTGCAACCTGTTATTGCCCGTGGTAGCGAAGTAGGTAAAACAATTGTACCTGACGAGCGTATTCAAGCGGTTATGTTTACCGGTTCAACTGAAACAGGCACATTAATCTCACAAACACTGGCTGCACGTAACGATATCCAAGTACCGTTAATTGCAGAAACAGGTGGTCAAAACTGTATGATCGTTGACTCAACAGCACTTCCTGAGCAAGTGGTTGATGATGTGATCAGTTCAGGTTTCCAAAGTGCTGGCCAACGTTGTTCTGCGCTACGTGTATTGTTTATTCAAGAAGACGTTGCTGACGGTATTATTGAAATGCTAAAAGGTGCGTTAAAAGAGCTTCATGTTGGTGACCCTTCGCTACTTTCAACCGATATCGGTCCTGTTATCGATGAAAAAGCACTGAAAAACTTAAATGAGCACGTTGAGTACTTGAAAGGTAACGCAACACTTCATTACGAGTGTGCTATTCCTGATAACAACGAGAATGGCGCTTATTTCTTTGCTCCTCGTTTATACGAAATCAAAGACTTATCTGTACTTAAACGTGAAGTATTTGGTCCATGTGTTCACATCATTCGCTTCAAAGGCACTGAGCTTGATAGCGTTATCGATCAAATCAATGGTACAGGCTACGGCCTGACAATGGGTGTTCACTCACGCATTGAAGAGCGTTGTGAGTACTTAGCAAAGATGTCTCGTGCAGGTAACGTATACATCAACCGTAACATGATCGGTGCAATCGTAGGTGTGCAACCTTTCGGTGGTCGTGGCCTTTCAGGTACTGGCCCTAAAGCAGGTGGTCCTAACTATTTACAGCGTTTAGTGAAAGAGAAAGCGTCACCAGACAACGTACAAATGACGAACCTATCACCTGATGAGCTAGACACTCACCACTATTCAGGTGCGGCTGAGCAAGTTGCTAAGTTAATGGAGAACTCACTACGCGATGAAAAAATCTGGCGTGCTACACCATTAAATGACCGTGTTTCTGCTGTTCGTCAGTTATTAGCCAAAGTTGCAACAGTTGAAATTATCGACGAGCTTGCTGATGACTTAGCATTAACACTTGCAGACGCACGTGCGCAGCTTAACCGCCTTGAAAAGCACATGCGTAAACACACTGTATTACCTGGACCTACAGGTGAATCTAATACGCTTCACCTTGAACCGCGTGGTTGTGTGGTTTGTTATGCTGATAAGAGCACATCATTTAACTTCTGGGCAATCTCTATTATCACAGCACTTGCCGCGGGTAATACAGTAATTACTGTTGCCTCTGAGTTGTTCTATGAGGAAGCTGTTGCGTTTAGAGATAAGTTTATCTCAACAGGTATTGCTGAAGGTGTTTTCCAAGTTGCCAAGCCTAACCAGTTGCAAGCTATCTTAGCGCACCCTCACCTTGCTGGTGCGGTTGTAGCTGCTCGTTCATCACGTTTAGGCTACTTCAGCCAGCAGCTAGCACAACGTAAAGGTGCAATACTGCCGGTAATTAGCTCTGAATATTATGACACGCTGATCAAACGTTTACTCACTGAGAAAACTATCAGTATCGATACAACAGCATCTGGTGGTAATACATCACTTATGACGCTTGTTGAAGATGACGAGTAAGCTTTAAGAATATCTTCTTAGTTAAGTTTTATAAGCCTCTGCAATTTTTGTAGAGGCTTTTTTCGTATAATCAGGTTAAACAATTGAAACTTTTCTGTTTTCAATTCAAAAAACATACTTATTACCTAAAAACTCACCTTTATTATTATTTACTCAGATACGAAATATCTGCTAGTTTTATAGTAATGTATTCAACTTGAAGTAATGTCCTTGAAAACACTTCCTATTAATCAACTTAAACTCGGCATGTTTGTGCAAAGCGTAACAAAACAAACAGGTAAGATCCGCATCAAAAACCAAGGTTGGGTAAAAACGCAAGGAAGTATAGATAAACTAATTAAAGCTGGTATTCTAGAAGTTGAAATTGATCCCGACAAAACACTCACTTTAAACAAAGAAAACAAAGTGGTGCAGAAAAAAGCCCCCCCTCCTGCTGCGGCTGAAAAAGTTGAGCAACATAACCCATGGCACACAACACACAGCGTTAGTGCAGAAATGACAAAAGCCAACAGCTTATACACTGAAGCCAAGTCATTGCAGAGCAAAGCCTTCGATGATATTCGAGCCGGCAATAAAATTGATGTTGCACCATTTCAAGAGCTAGCAAGTGGCTTTATAGACTCAGTGTTTCGTAATCAAGATGCCCTTGCCTGTATTACGCGTATGCGTGAAAAAGACGCCTACCTCCTAGAGCATTCAATCAATGTGTCTATTTTAATTAGTATTTTTGCTAAACACCTAGGTATTGATAGAGACATCATTCAAGAGATAGCAACAGGTGCCCTGCTGCATGATATTGGTAAGATAAATATTCCAGATCACATTCTCAATAAGCCTGGGAAATTGACAGATGAAGAATATCAAGTGATCCAAAATCATGCCCGTTTTAGTAAAGAGATTCTCGAGGAGTCTGGGCTAAGCGGAATAGCGGTTGAAATTGCAGCTTTTCATCATGAACGTTTAGACGGCAGCGGCTACCCTTTTGGCAAGCATGCCGATGAATTAAGCCAATATGTACGCATGGCTTCAATTGTCGATGTATATGATGCCCTCACCGCCGAACGCGTCTACAAAGCAGGTATGGAGCCGATTAAAGCATTCAAAATACTCAAAGATGGCTGCCCTGATAGTTTTGATGGTGATTTGGTCACTAAATTTATTCAATGTATTGGTATTCACCCTGTCGGTACTTTAGTTAAATTAGAAAGCCAAAAATTAGCAGTGGTGACACGTAGCAACCCAACAAGTCCTTTAAAGCCGCAAGTTAAAGTGTTCTACAATGCAAAACATTCTCACTATACAGAAATACATGACATAGACCTTGCTAACAGTCGCTGCCATGAAAATCTTGAAGCGGCCATAAAACCAACTGATTTTAACATTGATTTAATTAAGTTTTTTAAACACTCAATTTTACCTTAGAAGTTATTCCCAAAAATATCCCTTCATTCGTTAATAGATTTAAAGCAGCCATTCGTTGCTTTATAAAAAACAACAATGAAGGGAATAAAATGAAAACACACACACCTCGCTATAGAAAGCACTTACTAGCATTGGCAATCGGAAGTGCCTGCTTGAGCTTAAACCTACAAGCAGCTCAAAATACTGAACAAGAAACTAAGCCTGCATCAGAAAAGAAAAAACTTCTCGATCTTGAGCGAATTGTCGTAACAGGTAGTGGTGGCCGCGGCCAAACCAAGCTTGAATCATCCGTATCAATTACTACGCTAGATGCCGAGCAACTTGCTAGAGAGGCCCCGCTAGGCACCGCCGATTTACTTGAAACTGTGCCTGGGTTTTGGGTCGAAGATTCTGGCGGTGAAACCAACAACAATGTGGCTCCAAGGGGCTTACGTGGCGGTGAAGGCTTTCGTTATATAGGTGTTGAAGAAGACGGCTTACCGGTTGTTTATGACGGTGTGTGGGTCGACTTTTATCAACGCCAAGACATCACGATTGAACACATGGAAGCTGTGCGTGGTGGTACATCAGGCCTATTAACAACCAATGGGCCTGCGGCCTTGGTTAACTTTATTACACGAAAACCTGATAGTGTCGAAGAAGCAACCATTCGTCTGACTACGGCGGATTATGGCCTATACCGCAGTGAGTTTTTCTATGGCACACCTATTAGTGAAAACTGGAAAATGTCGGTCGGTGGTTTTTATCGTCGCTCTGATGGCGTAAGGGATACAGAATTTACGGCTGATCACGGCGGACAACTGAGATTAAACCTTGTCCGTGAGTTTAATAAAGGTCAACTTACACTCTCTGCCAAGCACTTAAACGACCACACCACATTCTTTGTACCTATCCCTCTACAAGATCAAAAAAATCCAGAAGGGATCGCTGGTGTGGATCCACAGCACGGAACCTTAATCGGAAATGGTCAACGTCTTTTAAATTACCTACAAGAAGATGGTAGCTACAAAACACGCGATCTTAAAGATGGGCAGCATACTAAGTTTACCACTTTAGGCTATAACCTTGATTGGGAACTAAATGATCGTTGGCTGTTAAATACAGCAGGCCGTTATTCAAGCTTTGAAAACGACATGTACATTCTACTTAATTTCGATAACTCCACTTTAGTAAATGCCAACGATAGACTTGGTCAACAAGATGTACTCTCCATGCTTGACCAATTTGCAGCTGACGGCGCTGTTGCAGCTAAATATCAATATGTTGATACAGGCGAAATACTCAACGATGTAACAAACTTAAACGGCAATGGTTTAGTGACAACAAGCTATCCGCTTTATTCACGATATGATGCCGAGCAATTCGTCAATAAACTCAATTTTACTTACGAAGGTGATCGCCACACGCTCACAATGGGCTGGCTATTCGCATACGTTGATGCAAACTCGCTACCCGTTGATAAATGGGAATCACAGTTCTTAACAGAAGTAAAAGATAATGCACGGCTTCTTGATATTGTTGCTCTGGATGACAACCAGCAAGTAGTCGGTCAATTAACCGACAACGGTTCAACAGGCTATGCACCTGGCTGGGGCCAAGCCACTGCATTTGGTACAAGCACATCACACTCACTGTTTATCAATGAGCAATTTCAAGCCACAGATAGTCTTCGTATTGACGGAGGCATTCGTATTGAGTGGTTAGAATTGGATAGTACCGCATCAGCAACCCAGTTTGCTGTGCCAGTGGATGGTGCTTTCGATGCCAATGGCAATGACATTGACAACAACCTTGCCAATAACTATGTTGATACCCCCTCGAACAACTACTTATCAAAAACCCGCGATGAAACGGAAACAGCATGGACGATTGGTTTTAACTATAAATTCTCTGACAGTGTTTCAATGTTTGGCCGCTATGCAGATGCGTTTGAGATGCCACGCTTGATGAGCTATGGACAAAATATACATGCCGGAATTGATGCAGACTTTAATGACAGTGTAAACCTTACCTTCAGTGAGTTTGGTGGACGTTATTCTGGCGACACACTCGGCGCATCAGTGACTTTATTTAGAACAAAGTTCAATGACCTAGTAGAGCGTAACTTTACCGGTAGTAATGGTGAAGTAGCTAATCAAACTATCGATACCGTCACCGACGGTATTGAATTTGAAGCCGTTTGGCAAGCACACGAAAACATTCAACTGGATTTAACGGGTGTGTTACAAGATCCTAAGATGGAAGGCTTCACCGGTGCTTTTAAACATTGGGAAGGCAAGCAAGTTAAACGTACACCTAAAATTCAGCTACGTTTAACGCCCACCTATTATTTTGATGATGGTGATGTTTATTTAACCGTACACCACTTAGGTGAACGTTATTCAGACGGCGAGAATAAGTTTGAACTCCCTGCATACACAACCGTCGATATGGGCGTTAATTATCGCTTTAATGACAGCGCTGCCGTTCATTTAAAAGCAACCAACCTAACTGACGAGTTAGGCTTAACTGAAGGTAATCCGCGTGCTATTAACGATGTCCAAGCTGGTTTCGACTATTACTACGCGCGCCCTATTTTAGGCCGAACCATTAGTGCTTCGTTAACCCTTAATTTTTAACCTACCCCTTGCTAATTTGCACTATGCCCAGTGCTGATTAGTTTATCCAAGCCCGCAAATGCGGGCTTTTCTTAGGAAATAACAATGATTAAAAATGCTTTTTACCAGTACTTGCGAAGCAGCTTTGTGTTATTCATTCTGCTATTAGCTCCTTATTATGTCAGCGCTAACATCACACCAAAGCCAACAAGCAGCCAATATGGTGAAGATCACTTTCACTTAATGCACAACACACAAATTAGCTATAACCACCAAGATGCAAAACAAGTGGCTCTGCAACTTGCTGAGTTTCTACGCCCACCAACCGGCTATGAATTACCTGTATTACACGCAAAAAATACGATGAAAAACACCATCGCTTTTAACATTACCGACTCAGTAGTGGCTAAGGAAGGTTATCAATTAATAGTGAGAAGTGGTTTTATTGAAATAAAAGCCAGCACAGCAAAGGGGTTATTTTGGGCGATGCAATCACTTAGGCAACTGCTCCCTATTGAAATAGAATCTCGTATGCCAATAAACCAACGAAGCTGGCTAATTACCAGTGCAGAAATACTCGACGAACCTCGATTTACCTATCGTGGCATGCATTTAGATGTCAGCCGCCATTTCTTTGATGTGAGTTTTGTAAAACAATATATTGATTGGCTCGCAATGCATAAGTTTAATGTTTTTCAATGGCATCTAACCGATGATCAAGGCTGGCGTATCGCCATTGATGCATACCCTAAACTTACTGAAATAGGCGCTACACGCCCTCATACAGTCGTTGGTCATACTTATGATTACAAACCTTTGTTTGATAACCAAAGCGTTTCAGGCTTCTATACAAAAGCACAAATCAAAGAAGTCGTAGAGTATGCTAAAGCACGTCACATCGAGGTGATCCCTGAGATAGATATTCCAGGACACAGCACGGCATTACTGGCTGCTTATCCTGAGCTGTCTTGCCACCAGCAGGCAGTCAACGTACAAGCACAATTTGGTATTTTTGAAGACGTGCTATGCCCTCGCGAGGATGTGTTTGAGTTTTTATCTGTTGTTTACAAAGAAGTCGCAGCACTTTTCCCTAGTAAATACATTCATATAGGGGGTGATGAAGTAATAAAAAAACAATGGTTAGAAAGCCCCATTGTGAAAAAATTAATGCAGCAACATGACCTCACTACGCCAGAGCAAGTACAAAGCTACTTTATTAAGCGAGTTGCTAAAATAGTGCAGGATCTTGATAAAACAGTCATTGGCTGGGATGAAATATTAGAAGGTGGAGTTGCTGATGATGCTGTCATCATGTCTTGGCGAGGAACCGAAGGAGGCGTGCAAGCAGCAAAAATGGGGCATCAAGTCATTATGAGTCCGTACCAGTATATCTATTTTGATGCCTATCAATCTCGTAACCTTGATGAACCCAAGGCAATTCACGGATTATCGCGTTTAAAAAATGTGTATCAATACGACCCTGAGCCTAGCCATTTAACCTCTCAACAGCGCGAATATATTATAGGTGCTCAAGGCGCACTCTGGACTGAGTATATTAAAACACCGCGTCATGCTGAATACATGCTATTCCCTAGACTCAGTGCGCTAAGTGAAACCTTATGGTCAAATAAAGAAAGTAAATCATGGCATGATTATAGTCAGAACCGCTTACCTAGCTTATTAAAACGCTATCAAAAAATGCATATCAATACCGCTAAAAGTAGCTATAAACCGATTATCAGTAGTACAGTTCAAGACAATAAACTGCTTGTCACAATAACCACTGATATCGAAGGTACCGCTATTTATTATACGCTTGATGGCAGCGAACCCACTTTAGCGTCTAATAAGTATCAAGCACCTATCACGATTAAATCATACACCCAAGTCCGTGCTCGCAGCTATGTAAAATCACAAGGGCAACTTATTGGCGATGCACGCCTTACACTTAGCCCTCACCTAGCACTGGGTAAAAGCATCACCCTAACTTACCCTGCAGCTGAGCAATCAGCGCATAAATTGCAAGATGGTCAGTTTGCATTTGATCAGTTTTATAGTGTCGAAGATTACGCTATTTTTTATGACACCGATCTTGAGGCCATTATTGATTTTGAATCACCGACTTTAGTTAAACAAGTGCAATTAGGCTATAACAGTGGTCGTCACCGCCAGCTGCATCCGCCAACAGAAATAGTCATTCTCGGCTCTGATGATAAGCAGCAATGGACAACACTGGCAAAAGTAACCTCACCGCAGGGTCCTATGTCGGTATTATCTTTTCAGCCAACAAGATTACGCTTTTTAAAAGTGATCGCTATCAATAGCAAGAAATCTCAAGATATTCAGATCCCTAAACTTCCTTTATATATTGATGAAATTGCAGTTCATTAATGCGCTTAGCCCTAATACAAAAGCAGTATTTAGGGCTCTTTTTAAAATTTTAATTCCCAAATATTCTTCTTAAGACGTTTATAACATTAGAGTCAACTTGCGGTACCAGCTCTATCTATACAATAACAATGTCTTAGGAGCCACCATGTTTGCAAAGAAGCACACAATTACAACAACACTATCGAGCTTAGCACTACTCACAGCAAGCCAATTTAGCATTGCACAACCTCACCCCGATAACCTTGCTTTAAGTTGGCAGGTCATTGACCATGGGATTGGTGAGAATATTTTTCTTGGTAGTTTAACAATCACCAACAATGGCTTAGAACCATTAGGTGAATCGGGCTGGTCGTTATTTTTTAGCTCAGTAAGACCACCAGCCAGTGTTCTGCCAGACTCTGACCCAAATGGACAATACGCACGCCAACATATTGCCGCACAAAAACTAAGTCTAGAAAATGCAGATGCCGCCAAAAGCGGTGACTACTTTGTTTTAAAACCTATTGCTGGTTTTACACCTATTCAACCTGGAGAGTCGCGTGAAATTGAGATCATTGCTCAATACTGGCAAATGCTGAAAAATGACTCTCCTTCTGGCTTTCATATCAGCTATAACGGACAAACGCCTCAAGCTGTACTTGTTGATGTGTTTATGGACCCTAGCGATCCTAAACAAACGACACAGGCCACAAATGATGTGATGCCCGTGCAAACCACCGCATTAAGATATGCTGAAAATAATGCATCGATTCTCTCATTGCCATTAAAAAACCAGCTGGTTCCACAACCTCATTCAGTCGTTACAATCGACAATGAGTTTTTAACATTGATGAGTCAGCTAACAACGATTTCTGCACCAGCATCACTTAATAAAGAAGCGGCTTTTTTACAAACTGCTTTAAGCGACATATTAAGTGGCACATTTGCAGTTAATACAACCACTCAAAATGGCCCAAATCATATCAAGTTACAACTTGATCCACATTTAGATACTAACCAAGATAATCAAGCTGATAAAAGTGCCTACAAACTAGAAATAGATCCATTTACAGGTATTACAATTACAGGCAGCGATGAGCAAGGTGTATTTTACGCAATACAAACACTACGCCAGATGATCCCCACATCAGTGTATAAAAATGCAAAAAACTCAAGCACCTTATCCGACAACACCATTCTACCTGCCACGACGATTTTAGACGCTCCTCGATTTGAGTACCGCGGCATGATGCTTGATGTTTCTCGTAACTTTCAGTCTAAGGAAACTGTGTTTAAGTTGTTAGATTTAATGGCTTTTTACAAACTAAATAAGTTTGAGATTAATGTCGCCAACGACGAAGGCTGGCGATTAGAAATTCCTGGTATTCCTGAGTTAACTGAATTTGGTGCTAAGCGTGGCTATGACCTCAATGAAACATCTATGCTGCATACATTTATGGGCGCAGCCAATGAATTTGCTCAAGGTGATGGCATTGACAATAAACCAAGTGATAAAACAGCTGCGAATTTAGGTACCCCGCCCAGTTTTCAAGGGTTCGAAATCGCGCAGCAAAACTACCTAGGTAAGGGCTGGGGTTTTTACACTGTTGAAGACTTTAAAGAAATTTTGCAATACGCAGCCGACCGTCATATTGATGTTATTATTGAATATGATTTTCCTGCTCATGCCCGCGCAGCAATTAAAGCGATGGAATATCGCTACAATAAGTACAAAAATACAGACCCAATCGAAGCGTCTAAATATAGATTAATCGACCCACTCGACCAGTCTCAATATTACACACCACAGTTTTACACTGACAACTTTATCAATCCATCCCTAGAGAGCACGTTTACTTTCTTAAATCATGTTATTGAACAAACACGTGCAATTTATGATGCAGTACCTGATGCAACCATCACACGCCTGCACGGCGGGGGCGATGAATTGCCTCACTTAGGTCCAAATGAATGGTGGGCACAATCTCCTGCAATACAACAAAACCCTGCCACAGCAGGGAAAACAGATGCTGAAATTTTTGATTACTTCTTTCTTCGTTGGAAGCAAATAATTAATCAACACGGCTTCGATATGGCAAGTTGGGGAGACGTGTTGTCTCACAACGGCACAGGCAATGTTGACTACGGCGATATCTACCCTGTGTTTTGGAATAATGTCTGGGGCTGGGGAAATGAACATCAAGCTTATAAGTTCGCAAACCAAGGTAAAAAAGTAGTACTTGCTCATGCAACTAACTTGTATCTTGATTTAGCTTACAACAAGCACCCTGATGAAATTGGTTATCATTGGGCAGGCTATACAGACACGAAAAAGACATTTGAGTACCGCCCATTTAATATTTATGCCAACGCGGTAAAAGACAAACTTGGCAACCCTGTACCATGGGATCCTAAGTGGGTTTTACTCAGTGAAACGGGTAAACAAAACGTGCAAGGTATTCAGGCACAGCTATTTGGTGAAAACCAAAAATCACCCGAAATATT
This sequence comes from Pseudoalteromonas arabiensis, assembly GCF_001550155.1. GTDB lineage: Bacteria > Pseudomonadota > Gammaproteobacteria > Enterobacterales > Alteromonadaceae > Pseudoalteromonas > Pseudoalteromonas arabiensis. Next base: position 339,229 of record NZ_LRUF01000019.1, on the reverse strand, counting down.
AGACTACATGACATTTCCTAAGTTACTCGGCGCAGCAGAGCGAGCTTGGGTGCAAGATATGCCAGCCGAAGGTTTAGCCATTGAACAAGCATGGCATACATTTACAAACACATTAGGGCAACATGCCTTACCACTATTGGACTACTACCAAGTTGTCGATATTAATGCTCAAATGCCTAAACAGTTTGGAGTAAATTATCGTATCCCACTTCCTGGGGCGACGATAGATAATGGCCAGTTAATCGTTAATACACGATTTGTTGGCATGCAGACCCAGTACTCATTAGACAATGGAATGACATGGCATGACTATACAGGACCCGTAACATTAACAACATCAGCTGCTGTTCAACTAAGAACAGTGAGTGATTCAGGCAAAGTGAGCCGAGTGGCCACCTTGAATTAATAGTCAACACTGACGAGCCGACTATGTTCGGCTCGCTACATGCAATACAAATGGAAGAGTAGGATGCGGATTCATGCCACCGTTATTATCTTTTAGACGCAAATCCATTGATTCAGTCGATACCGAATCAGACTGTCAGCGTAGTCGCCGCCAGCAAGTTGAGCAGTTGTTTTTAAAGCAACAGCAAAAACTGATACGTCATATCATGAGTAAAGGACTAGACAAACGTGAAGCAGAAGATGTTGCGCAAGAAGCCTTTGTTAAGCTGCTAGGGTTAGAGCAAGAAAAAATAAGCAATTACATCGCTGCTTACCTGTATAAAATAGCAACAAATTTAGCAATAGATAAATTGAGACGTAAAGCACGCAGCCCATTTGATGAGTTTATCTCTGATACAGATAACAGCACGCAACCTGTCAGCTCTATAAACCCAGAGAAAACACATCATAATAATGAGTTGCTAAAAGAAATGGAAAAATCTCTCATTAGTTTGCCAGATAAATGCAGACTAGCATTCTTGTTATATAAAATACGAGGACAAAGCTACGAAGAAATAGCTTTAACCTTACAGATTTCACCCAGTATGGTAAGAAAATATGTTTTACGTGCAGTTCGTCATTGCTACCAGCAATTGCAACATGAGCTTTAGTCATGAGTTTTAAGGATCTTAGCATGAACCCATCACCGAACGACTTAGCAAATATCGAAGAGCAAGCTGCTGAGTGGTTACTTGTATTAGATGAAAAGTTTACTGAAAGCGAAACAAACCGCTACCCTGACGAGCTTAACGATTGGCTAGCTCAAAGCACAGTCCATCGTGAAGTGTTTGAAAAAATGCAGTCGCTTTGGACGGCATCAACCACATTAAGTGATGACTTTGTGACACAACAATTGGCTGAGCTTGATGCTGTTACCTCTAACAAAACAAATTCTAAATATCGCTCTATCACAAGCTATTTAGCCATAGCAGCAAGCTGCTTGCTATTTGGTTTTATTTTTTTAGTAAATCAAGAGTCGCCTTTAAAAACAATGAGCACTGTGAGCCCCCAAGCAAGTGCAAATGACAAAGTATCAAATGAATTTTTTCATACCACAATTAATGAACATCGCTCTTTTACTTTAGACGATGGCAGTCAAATAGATTTAGGTGCGAATACTCAACTTGCCGTTCGTTATAGCAGCGCATCTCGCGAACTAATTTTATACCAAGGCGAAGCACTATTTAACGTCAGTAAAGATAAACAAAGACCCTTTGTTGTACGTTATCAAAACAGTGAAGTAACAGCGTTAGGCACTGTATTTAATGTACGAGCAAATCCAGCCTCTATTCGTGTTGATGTACTAGAAGGCAGTGTCTCTGTAGCTCAACAAGACGCTGTCACACTCACTCAAGGACAAGCTGTCGAAATGACAAAGGCGGGTAAAGTCACACACACTAAAGCACAAGGTGACTCGCTGACTATGGGCTGGCAAAAAGGCTATTTAGTCTACCAAAACGCGCGCTTGGGTGATGTGCTTAATGATGTTGCAAGGTACAGTGAAGTTCAGGTTAACTTAAGCGATAAAAAACTAACAGAACTCACCTACAACGGCACATTCTTAACAACTGAAATCGAAGGTTGGTTAAGTAGTTTAGAAAAAATTTACCCTATTACAGTCACTCAAAAAGGCCGTGTTTTTACATTGACAGCAGATTAGCTAAAAGTGTCATAGCGAAAATAAGTTAAAAGTGGTACAAAGTTTAAACAATAATAAAAATATCTAATTAAACTATGTTGTTAAGACTATTAGCCACAACACTAATATGGTTAATATTATTTACTAGCAAAGCACATGCTAGCACTGACTATGCATTCGATTTAGCTGAAGCAACCTTGCAACAGCGCTTGCTTGATATTGCAGCGCAAAGTGGCTGGCAGCTCAATGCTGCCTCAATCACTGAGCATAGCGTGCTTCCACCTTTACAAGGGGACTTCACGTTGAGTGAAATACTCACTGACGTCCTGCAAGGCTCTCGCTATCAGTTCACACTCGCTTTAACTGAGCAGCGCATCTTTGTCACGCTATCAAAGCAAACGCCCACTGATGATTTTGAACGCATCATCGTGACAGGCGTCAGTGGTAAAAGTCGTAATATCTTAAATTCTTCCATTTCTATTACACAACTATCCAGCTCTAAGCTTGAGCAACAAACACCTTATTCAAGCGCTGAGGTGCTTAAAAATGTCACCGGTTTTTGGGTTGAAGACTCAGGCGGCGAAACAAACAATAATGTCTCACCAAGAGGCTTAAGAGGCGGTGAAGGGTTTCGCTTTATTAGTTTGATGGAAGATGGCTTACCCATTACGTACGATGGAATATGGGGGGATTTTTTCTTACGACCCGATCTGACCCACCAAACCATCGAAGCTGTACGTGGTGGTAGCAGCGGTATTTTTACCCTTAATGGCCCTGCGGCTATGGTGAACTATATAACAAGGCAAGGCTCTGCAATACCATTTAACCTAATCAAATTAAGTCATGGCATCAGCTATGATTACACACGCTTTGACGGTGTCTTTACGGGCCCTTTAACTGATGAACTGTTTTATACAATCGGTGGATTTTACCGTACCTCAGATGGTATTCGTGAACCTGGCTATAAAGCGGATAAAGGAGGCCAATTAAGTGCAAAAATCAGTTGGTTAACTGACAGTTTTGAGTTTGACTTTAGCTACAAACACCTAAATGATAAAACCAGCTTTTATGCTCCGCTAATTTTAGAAAATAAACAAAAAATTCAACAACTCGATAGTCTTGCCTATGACGATGGCACGTTATTGAGTGACGATTTAAAATTGTTAGCGTTTCGCACTCCTGAAGGCCCGCTTGTTCATGATTTGGGTGATGCTCAGCACACACAAATGAATAGCTACACGTTAGTATTTAAAGCACCACTGAGTGACAAAGTAAATATCACTAACCGCACTCGTTACGCTAAGCTAAACAATGAACTTTACACGCTTATGAACTTAGGCAACCAAACCATTGTTGATGCCCAAAGCCGTTTACAACAACAAGATATAACCGATTTTAAACACTCTTTTGCAGATAAAGATTTAACCGCACAGTACCGACGGGTAAGCGACCACAAATTAATCGATGACCCTAGCCGCCTCAATGAAAATGGCTTAGTCACCTCCAGTTTCCCACTGCACTCACACTACAAACAACAACAGTTGATTAACCACTTTCGAATCAATTACCTTGATGATCACTGGTCACTCAGCTTAGGGCATATTTATGCGCGTAGCGACTTTAGCTCATTACCCCTTGACCAATGGCTTGGTGAATTACTCACTGATGTAAAGCATCAACCTGATCGTTTAGAAATTGTACTGATAAATAATCAAGGAGAAGTTGTTGGTAACTTCAATGAACAAGGCTTTTTATCGTATGCGGGTCCTGTGTATTTAAAAGGAGTCGGTTTATCTGAGTCCCATTCTTTTTATGCTAATTTTGATTGGCAAATCACAGACAGCCTTAGGTTTGACCTTGCGCTTCGTAATGAAAATCTCAACTTAGACAGCACCCTATTTGAAGGCGCAATATCACCAACCGATTCGCTAAAGCCTTATTACTCGCATTACCTTGCCCCAAGTTCACTACATGACACATTTAACCAAACAGCGTTTAGTGTTGGCGCGAATTATCAGATACAGCAACACCTTGCCGTATTTGCTCGCTATTCAGACGCTTTTGAAATGCCTCGATTAATTAATTTTGGTAATGCGCGTGGTTGGGCTTCCAACAATATTGAGCGAGACCTGCAAAACTTTGGCAAACCAATACGTTTAACCTTGGGTGAAATCGGCTTACGACTGCAAACATCACACTGGCAATTTAGTGGGGCTTTATTTGATACTAATTTTGACCCGCTTCCTTTTACTGTTTATAGAGGTGCAACGGGACCACAAAAGGCAATTTTAATTAACACACAAACGCAAGGGTTAGAATTTGAATTCAGCTACCAATACAACGCATCTTGGCAATTCAAAGGCGTTGGGGTATGGCAAGATGCAGGGTTCTACGGGATCCCATCATCCCTTCCTCAAAGCGAGTTTAATGGTAACCAAATAACCCGTACACCTGAGCTACAGTTTCGACTGACACCTGAGTATAAGTCAGACAATTTTCAAGCTGCGATCACATGGGCTTACATCGGCGAGCGATACTCCGATACCGCCAATCAATTCGCATTGCCAGCTTATCAAACATGGGATTTTTTCAGTGAGTTCACAATGAATGAGCAGTTAAGCTTACAGCTAGAAATTAAAAACCTCACCAACACGCTTGGTTTAACAGAAGGCAATCCCAGAGATGATTTAAACCACCAAGATCCCCTATTTTATGGGCGACCTATATTTGGTCGTAATATAAAAGTCGCCCTAAGCTATCAGTTTTAGTAAAACCTATTCAGGCCAATCTTGTAGTGCTTTCAAAGTAAACTCGTAACCATCGTAACTGAGCAAACTTTGCTCTGGCGTAATCTCGACCACTGACAGCACACCTATACTGTCACCTTCATATAATTCACGGCCATTTAGCTTAATCCAACGTTTTGATGTTTCTGACGCATAAATATGTGCCTGATACTTAATCGTAGGTAACTGGTTTTGTAACGATACAGGTAATAGCTCAATGGGCTCGGCATAGGATGAGTTTTTCGTACTGTGAGTGACTTCTGAAAAATGCTGACTATCAACATCCTGCACCGCTTTAGCAAATGCATCTTTCAACGTATCGGGCACATCTTTAAGCTCGTCATTGTCGAGGGTTTGCTGAGGGGGGGCTGATGGCTCGCTATTTAGCGGCTTACCCAATACCTTATATTTACTTAAATCAAGACCTTGGTCGCTTACCTGTCGCGAGCTATTATTTTGCGTCACTTGCACAGGCTGTGAAAACTGCGGCTGTGTTTGATAAACCGGTTGACCTTGATAAATTGGCTGTTGATAAACAGGCTGCCCCTGATTGACATACACAGGAACTGAATTTACTGGCACCTGAACCCATTGATATTGTTGCCCTTGCACAGGCATTTGCTGCATTGAAGGTTGCGGGAGTTGTGTTGACGTTACAGCCGCATTTATTGCGTGTGGCTGAGCAGCCGTTTGCGCAGCGTCAGTGGCAGCTTGTTCCGTATTCTCCACTGTCTCTTTTTTATCAAGCGTTTGCTGCGTGCTTGTAACAACTGCGCTATCCAATGACTTATTATTTTGTAGCCATTTGCCAATTGAAAACCCTGCCATCAGCGTCAAAATCGCAGCTAATAAAAGCCCAAATGACAGGGCAAGGCGTCTGTAACGAGTTAATTCCTGCTGCTGTTTTAATTGTAATGCAGCTTGGTCATGCTCAGCGGCGGTTTGCTCATGCTGACCAGATTGTTTAATTGCATCTAAAAGTAATGACATAAATGAGCACTCTTTATATTAAGTAGGATAAACCAATACCCACACCTAAGACGACTAAAAATGAAACAGGGTAAAGCCAAACATAATTGGATTGTGTATTGGCGGTTGCTGTAATGACTGTGCTACTTGGTGGCAAAGCTTCCTCGGCAGAACGCATCACCAGTTCACTATCTATGCTCAACTTTTGTTGAGAAAAAGCACCCACTAAACAGCGTTCACACAATAGGTTAATCAATCTCGGGACGCCCTGCGTCACTTGATAGATAGCCTTTAGAGCATCCCTGGAGAACAACGCTTGTTCGGTTCCTGCTTTAGACAAACGATGTTTAACATACGCAAATACTTGCCCTTCTGTTAGCGGTAATAGGTGATAGCGTGCTGTTATACGCTGTGCCAATTGCCTAAGTTCTGTGCGTTTAAGTAATGCTTGTAGCTCTGGTTGTCCCACTAAAACGATTTGTAATAGCTTTTTATGATCCGTTTCTATATTGGTCAATAAACGCAATTGCTCAAGTACATCAGGAGCAAGTAATTGCGCTTCATCAATAATTAAAATGGTGTGGCCACCCGCGCTATTATTTGACTCCAAATGCTTTTTGATCACATCGGTTAATGTTTTCAACGTCGCATTATTGCTGTCGTAAGTAATATTTAATTCATCACAAATACTGGCCAACAATTCAAGTTGCGATAAGGCAGGATTATGAATTTGTGCAACTTGTGTATTTTCTGGAAGCTGTTCTTGCAGGCTTCTTGTTAATGTTGTTTTCCCTGTCCCCACCTCACCTGTCAGCAATACAAACCCTCCCGCTTCTCCTAGGCCGTAAGTTAGATGCGCTAACGCTTCTTTGTGGCGTTCACTGAGAAATAAATATTCAGGGTTCGGAGCAATCGAAAAAGGTTTTTCTGACAAGCCAAAATAGCTTAAATACACCGTGATATTCCTTGCGTTTAAAATCACGGCCTATAATGGCAAAAAAAAACGCCACTTAAAACCTTGTTCGCATTTTAATGAATAAATAACGTAAAATACCAAAAAGGCAAAATAGCAGGTGAACTATGCAGGTTTATTTAGTGGGTGGCGCAGTCAGGGATGCCCTACTGGGTCGTGAGATAAAAGAGCGTGATTACGTTGTGGTTGGTGCGACACCAGAAGAACTACTTAAGCAAGGCTATCAACAAGTTGGTAAAGATTTTCCTGTTTTTTTACATCCAAAAACAAAAGAAGAATATGCACTCGCTCGCACAGAGCGAAAGCAAGGGGAAGGGTATACTGGCTTTATTTGCGACTTCGCCCCTGATGTCACCTTAGAAGAAGATTTAATACGCCGTGATCTGACCGTTAATGCCATTGCTCAAGCGAAAGACGGCACATTGTTCGATCCATTCAACGGCCAAGATGATATTAAAAACCGTATCTTACGCCATGTGTCTGATGCCTTTAGTGAAGATCCTTTACGCATTCTCCGTGTTGCTCGCTTTGCAGCACGCTATCATTACTTAGGCTTTACCATTGCACCTGAAACTAACCGTTTGCTTATGTCTATGGTGGCGAATGGCGAGCTTGAAACGCTCACCGCAGAACGTATTTGGCTAGAATGCGAAAAGTCATTAAGTGATGGAGCCTTCGCGGAATTTTTAAATGTATTATTCGATATAAAAGGCTTACACGTAATCAGCCCTTTCCTTGAAAAGCAGTGGGACAGTGACTTATATCGCACCTTACAAGCCCGCTTTAATTATGCACAGCAACGTGGAATTACCAATACTGCATTACTGTTTAGCCAAGTAACACTTTCGCTCAGTGAAGAGGCAATTAAAACGCTCGCTCAGAAAATTCGTTTACCCAATGAAGTACGAGATTTAGCATTAAACGCGCAAGCGCACAGGCAAACACTGTGTGCTAATCAATTAGATAGCAATGCAGTTCTTAGCTGCTTTAATCAGCTTGATTTGTGGCGACGCCCAGAGCGCTTCGAGCAAGTTTTAGAAGCGCTTGAGATCAGTGAACAAAAACCACTTAACTTTGCTAATGAACTTGAACAAGCAGCCAAGCAAGCACGCGCTGTCAATCCTCAGCAGTTTATTGCTCAAGGTATAAAAGGGGCTGATATAAAAACCGCGCTTGAAAAAGCGCGGTTAAAAATAATTCAACGTTACTTTTCGTAACGAACTAGGCGTAAATACAGATCCGACGTTTTCGCATGTAAGCTATTTACGCCTTTATCAAATTGATAAACCCAAGCAAGATCAGTTCGTTCTTTACCTGAGGTACTGCTCCAGTAGTTTTGTAATTTGGTGGCATAGAAAACTTGTTCATTAATGCTCGGTTGAACACATTGATGTTCTAAAATGCTTGCCAATTCTTTTATGTTTGGCACATGCCAGTCGCTATACTGAGCATAATCACTCATCGTTGCGCCGCGTAATGCCTCACCCCATGATAATTGTTGGCTCGTTCCTTCACAGTTTAATGTTTCTGTATTATAGCTTTGACCAAAGCTACAGCGTTGCCACATTAACCCTGTTTTGCTATCGCTTACCGTGCCATCGTCATTAATAACAAACCGCGTTGTTGGCGTCGTTTCTGCGACACCGTCGTAACACACTTGTGCTTGAGCAACACCGGCTGATGCTGCAAATAATCCAACCGATACTAGCAAAGATAATTGACGCATTTTACTCTCCTGGTGTTCTGACTAAGCGAACAAACGCTGTATTGTTTTTTGGATACGCTAAATCGTTCGCGCTACTCATATCAATAATATAGGCCTGCGATAGACTCGTACCATCAGCAGCAGTTTGTGATGTCCAGTACGGCATAAATGCGTCACTATTACTGCTTAACTGGGTCGCATCAGGTTGATTTGGGAAAAACTCACTACTCAGTAAGCTTGCTTCACCTTGTTTAGAGTAATCGAGCAAGCCTTGCAACTCAGTATAAGTAGGCACTCGCCAGTTTGTGCCCCCGCAAAAATCAGTGGCATTAACTTCTTCTACATAAGTTTGTAAACCACAGGCGGTATTACTTGGACATGTTGAATTTGGCGCACCTTGTACACTTCCTGTTTGTGCTCCATTTCCCTCATCTAAATACCAAGTGTAGTGATTTGTTGAGGCACGGACAGTCGTTGCCGGTGGTAGAGCTGAACTTGCCGCTTTTACTTCCCAAATTAACCCCGTCACATTATCTCGAACGCAGCTAAAGTTTGTGGCATCATCGGGCAACTCATCTGCAAATTGGTTTAATTTTGTGAAATCAAATGCCAAGTCGCCTTGCCCCACCTTATCAAGCTGATTAGCAACACTGTCTCTGCCTAAATCAGCATCTTGATTTGGGAAATCGTCACTGTTGCAATTAATTTTTTGCGAATTGTTATAACAATCATTCATGCCCGTATCGTTAATGTAACCAAGTGGTTTAGGGCGAATATCAATAACCACTGTATCGGTATCACTACGTGACTTACTATCCGTTACAGTGACTTCAAAACTGAGTTCCGTGTCTGAATCAACATCTGGGGCAGTGAATGAAGTGATACATTGATTTTGATTTGCAAGTGTCACAACCTCACCCGTTACCTGCTGCCAAAAACATTGCTTGGTTGTGGTAACAACCTCACTATTAGTCGCATCAAGTGTTACGGTGTCAAACTCAATAACCTGCTGATCTTGCCCTGCATTTGCAACAATAATCTCGTTCGTTTTATTTAACGTAAACGTTTGTTCGATACTTGCTGAGCCCCCTTCGTCATCAGTGACAGTCAACTGCCATGTCATTTGTGTATTCGCTTCAAGCAGAGGATGATTAAAGCTGATTGTTTTATCTGTATAGCTATTGATAACGAGATCTGGGCCTGACAGTTGTGACCAAAGATAACCGTTTATTGAACCATTTTCGTCAAGATCGAACGACTCTTCACCACTTAAAATAATTTCATCATTATACTGAGAAGGGAGTTCTTCAGGGGCGATTTGTGTGATCACAGGTTGTGGAAGCTGATTATTAGAGCTGATAAAAATGCTCACTTCATCACTCACTAACTGACCATCAGCTGTTTGGTAATCCACACGAAGTACCAGTTCTGAATCGAGCTTAATATCAGGCGCAGTTAAAGATTGCTCAGCACCATCAGCAGGAAACCCTTCTATAGCGGGGCCACTCACCCGCTGCCAAGTAAAGGTACCATCCGCTGGCGAGCCTTTTGCCACGACAGTAAATTCACTTTTTTCTATTATTTGTTGATCTGCGCCTGCGTTAACTGTCGCAGCAGTAGGGGTATTGTCGCTATCACTACCACCACCGCCACATGCTGTTAGTGTTGTTATAACAATAGCAAGAAGGGGCACTCGTCTCATGTTAATCACCTTAGAAAACAAAGCCAGAGTCATTTCCAGCCGTCAAATTAGTGAATAGCAAGCAAGTAAAGTGCCAAATTAAAGAAGGGCTTAGAGATAGCTATCCTGATGAATACGCACAAATAGCTTAGTGCCTATTTTACTGTAATCCACCTTATATTCACGTCCATCTAAGGATTGAATAAAGAGCAACCGCTTTTCTTCTGCGAAAACATCTGCACTCGTAATATAAACCATTTCAAGGTAGCGCTCTTTCGCTTCACGACGATTTTTTGGCAGTTCTTCTTTAAAAGGTTCAAGCCCGTTTTGGGTCACCTTAATTCGTGGGTGGTTTTCGCCATTCACGATAACTAGATCGAGCTTTCTATCTTTATGAATTATCGTGTTTCGACCACTTTTAATAAAAGAACGTTCTTGACTCATAGCCTTATCCTGCTTACTACCACCTAACGATTCACATTTTTGTGTAATTGAGTATTTATAAACTCATTAGGGTTTAATTTCCAACGATTTAAATATGCACTAAATTGCCAAATATCAGTATCGAGTACATTGGCAGGTAACAGTAGATCATACCCTGTCAATTGACCAAGATGCCGTGTTCGATTGGCAAACATAGCTATCAATCCTTTGTAACGCTGCCCGCTTGGAGCCGTGTATTGCGTATCCTCAATTAACCATTCTGATGGGCAATCCCCATTTTTGCAATGTTTTTGAACTACTTGCATAAACAGGTGACGCTGCTCAATCAATAATCGCCCTGCGATTCTTGGCTGTATCTGCATCAAAAACTCATCTATGTTATTGAGTTTAATACCAACTGCATTTAACTCAAGGTATTCTAAGCCTTGTTCCACTTTTGGTATACCACTATGATGAAAATTCTCTCTATTTAACTGCCAATATCCGACTTTATGACGATAAATGAGCGCATCTTCGCAGAATGTGAAACTAAAGTAGGGTTCCTGCGTTTTTAAATAACCAATGAATATCGCTGCAATACAGCTACTCGCGAGAAAAATCTCGATAATGCTAATTTCGCCAGGCCTTAGCAAATTAAATAACATAATAAATGTTAGCCCAATCCCACCCACTAGCAAAAACTCGATACCATGACGGGATGCGTGAGCACGAATATTCAAAATATCAGACATATTAACCATACACAGAAAAATAAAATACGAACATAACAATGCCCACTAACACGACTTTTCGTAACATCAGGCAGTAGTTACATTTTGACTCTTTACTCATAGCAAACACTCACTTTTAGTTACATTTCAGGAACAAACTCAGCCATTTTTTTACTTTTACGCCAAATGCACAAATTTACGGGATACCTGACATACTCGACACGTACTAATTTTGTACACTACACTCAACTAATTCTCTGGTAACACAATGATGTATTCTACACAATCTGGCAAAGCGCTTTTTCCTTTTATTATTACCCTGTTATTAGGGTTATGTGTTTATTTGTACTTACCTTCAAGCCAAGGTGAACAAACTGGCTTTGGTGATACTGCAACTCAGGTCAGCGCACACACCGTTACCTCAGAAGAAAATGCGGTACTTATCGAAGCAATAGGTAGTGCTCGCGCTAACCAAGCCATTTATATTCGTAGTGCCCAAAGTGATTATGTGACTGATATCTACTTTAATGATGGCGACTTGGTCAGTAAAGGTCAAAAACTCGTACAACTTCAGTCACAAGAAGAACAACTGACCGTTAAAGAACTCAGTATTAACCTAAGAGAAGAAAAACGCCAACTAGAGCGTTTAACCGAGCTTTCACGCTCACAAGCAACAGCTAAATCATTACTTGAAGAGCAATTATCACGTGTAGATGCAACCGAAGCTCAGCTTGAAAGTGCAAAAACAAAACTAGCCGAAATGACAATTACAGCGCCATTCTCGGGATTGTTAGGTAAACGTGAAATATCTATTGGTACCTATGTAAGTAGCACCACAAATATTACCACCTTGGATGACATCAGCATTATTAAAGTTGATTTTAAAGTGCCTGAAAAATACCTAGCACAATTACAGCTTGGTATGAAAGTCATGACTCAAAACGATGCCTACCCAGAAAAAACCTTTAATGGCAAAGTGACTCATATTAGCTCACGTATTGATTCTGTAACACGCAGTGTTGAAGTAACAGCTAGCTTTGTAAATAGTAGCCGTTTACTACGCCCAGGTATGCTACTAAATACCGCCTTGCAGCTTAGTTCAAACCAAGCGCTTATGGTGCCAGAAAAAGCGGTTATTCCTCAGCAGGATAAACACTATGTTTTCCAAATTGAAGACGGCGTGGTGAACAAGGTTGAAGTACACGTTGCTGGCCGTCACAATGGCTGGGTTGCTATTGATAAGGGCCTTGAGAATGGCCAACAAGTTGTCACCGAAGGGATCATTAAAATCCGTACCGGCAGTAAAGTTAGTATCAAGGGCTAAAGCATGAAAATTACAGATACTAGCGTTAAACGTCCGGTCTTTGCGATCGTAATAAACTTATTGCTGCTTACCTTTGGTCTCGTTGCATTTTCAATGCTACCACTGCGTGAATACCCTGATATTGAAACGCCAATTGTGAGTGTAAGCACTGAGTACACAGGGGCCAGCGCAGAGATTATCGAAACCAAAATAACCCAAGTACTCGAAAACCGTATATCGGGTATTGAAGGCATAAAAAGTATTAACTCATCAAGCCGAAATGGCCGCTCTAACATCACCATTGAGTTTAATATCAGTCGTGATATTGATGCCGCATCAAACGATGTTCGTGAGCGTGTAGCGAGAGCACTTGATAGCCTACCGGAACAAGTTCGCCCACCCGAAGTATCAAAATCGAATAGTGATGAGAGTCCGATTGCTTGGTTCGTGCTAAACAGTACAACGATGGACTCATTACAGCTATCTGACTACGCACAGCGTTTTATTGTCGACCGTTTAGCCGTTGTTGACGGTGTTTCAAACGTTCGTGTAGGTGGTGAGCGTAAATACGCAATGAAAATTTGGCTAAACCGCAAAGCCATGGCTGCTCGAGGTATCACCAGCAGTGACATCGAAAATACCCTTCGTACAGAAAACGTAGAACTTCCTGCGGGTGAAATTGAATCGATTGACCGTGATTTTACCGTTCGTACTGCCCGTAGTTATAAAGACCAGCGTGATTTTAGAAACCTTGTAATTAAGCGTGGTGATGACGGCTACTTAGTTCGCCTTGGCGAAGTTGCAGATGTTCACTTAGAAGCGGCCGACGACGAAAGCCTATTTCGTGGTAATGGTCGAAATATGATTGGTTTGGGTATCGTAAAGCAAGCCAAAGCGAATACCTTAACTGTGGTTGATAACGCTCGCGCTGAGCTTGAAAAAATCAAACGCAACTTACCTGAAGGTACCACCATTGAAGACAGTTATGACTCGTCTGTTTTCATCAAAGAATCGATTGATGAGGTGTACCGTACCCTCGCAATTTCAATGGCACTCGTTGTCTTAGTTATTTACTTATTCCTTGGCAATATTCGCGCAACCTTAGTGCCGGCAGTAACAGTACCTGTGGCTCTTGTTGGTAGCTTTATGTTCTTACTTGCAATGGGCTACTCAATCAACTTACTTACCCTGCTCGCTTTAGTGCTAGCTATCGGCCTAGTGGTAGATGACGCCATTGTGATGCTTGAAAATATCCACCGCCGAATTGAGCTTGGCGAGCCGCCTTTACTTGCGGCTTTTCGTGGTGCCCGAGAAGTGGGGTTTGCTATTATTGCCACCACACTTGTGCTTATTTCTGTATTCGTACCGCTGGTATTTATGGATGGCCGAATTGGTGCGTTATTTACCGAGTTTGCTATGGCGGTGAGTGCTGCGGTGTTCTTTTCAAGTATCACAGCACTGACACTGTCTCCCGCTTTATGCTCAAAAGTACTTAAAGCCTCGGAGAAAGAAAGTAAATTTAGCCAATGGATGGATCGCTCGTTTAGCAAAATAGAGAATGCCTATCGCAACTCACTGCAATCGAACATGAGCCGTAAATGGGGTCTATTATTTACCATGATCTTAATGGGTGTTGTCAGCTTTATGCTATTTAAGCAGGTACCATCTGAGCTCACTCCAAAGGAAGACCGCGGCACTTTCTTTATCATGATGAGCGGCCCTGAAGGCGCAAGTTATGAGAATAATGCGGCAAACATGGCCAAAATTGAAGAGCGTTTAATGCCTTACTCTGAGTCAGGAGAATTAAGCCGCGTACTTATTCGTGTACCAGGTTGGGGCGGCCAAGGTGGTGTAGCAATCGTTGGTATGGCCGATTGGGATAAACGTAAGCGTTCAACATGGGAAGTGATGGACGAAATTAGCGGTAAAATGACCGAAGTGACAGATATTAGAGCATTTGCAATTATGCGCCGCGGTATTGGTGGCGGTGGTTCATCGCGCCCAATTGAGTTTGTGTTGCAAGGTAACGATTATGACCAACTTGCCGATTGGCGAGACCGCATCATAGAGCGTGCAGAGAAAAACCCTGGCCTTGTGCGTATTGACCATGATTATAAAGAAACGTTTCCACAGTTTTTAATCAATATAAACAAGAATAAAGCCGCAGATTTAGGCGTATCCGTTTCCGATGTAGGCCGCACTTTAGAGACCATGTTAGGGCAACGACGTGTCACAACCTTTATCGACCGTGGTGAAGAGTATGACATAATTCTCAAAGGGACCAAGGAAGACTTTGCTAACCCAACAGATATCTCGAATATCTACTTGAAATCGCGCAGTGGTGAACTCGTTCCACTGGACAGCCTTATTACCTTAAAAGAAGAAGCAACCGCATCGCGATTAAACCGTTACAACCGTATGCGTGCAATCACGTTAAGTGCAAACTTAGCTGATGGCTACACACTAGAAGAAGCACTTAATTTCTTAAACCAAGTAGCCGCTGAAGAAAATGACATTGATGGAGCCATTGATTACAAAGGTGAATCGCAGTTGTTTTACGAAGGTGCATCAGCGATGACCTATGTGTTCATTCTTGCGCTCACAGTGACCTTCTTGGTACTTGCAGCCCAATTTGAAAGCTTTGTACATCCCTTTGTGATCATGCTAACCGTGCCACTTGGCCTAGTTGGCGCGCTCTTTGGTTTATGGTTTACAGATCTGACGTTAAATATTTACAGCCAAATAGGTATCGTGATGTTGATTGGTTTGAGCGCCAAGAACGGTATCTTAATTGTTGAATTTGCTAACCAACTACGTGACAAAGGCGTTGAATTTAACGAAGCCATTACCCAAGCGGCAACACAACGCTTACGCCCTATCATCATGACGTCACTCACCACTGTGATGAGCTCTGTCCCGCTTGTACTTGCAAGTGGCCCAGGTGCAGAGAGCCGAATGGTTATTGGTGTTGTGGTATTTACCGGTGTTATTGTAGCTACGCTACTAACATTATATGTAGTTCCCGCAGCGTACACAGCGCTTGCCCGTAATACTCAGTCACCCGAATACTTACAAGGTAAACTTGAACAGCAAGCGAAAGACAAACCGCTGGAAGACATTTAACGAGTCTTTAGCGATAATAAAACGCCGTCTTTACGGCGTTTTGTTTTTTCAGCTATAGTCAGCAAAAAGGTGAGGAAATTAAAATGGAAAACAACATACAAATAGCCACTTTTGGCGGTGGTTGCTTCTGGTGTATTGATGCCGCATTTAGACGTGTTAAAGGTGTGCTAAACGTCAGCTCTGGTTATGCTGGTGGTGACATTGAAAACCCGAGTTATCAGCAAATTTGTACTGGCTTAACCGGTCACGCCGAAGTCGTTCAGCTTGATTTTGACAGCAGTATTATTAGTTACCACAGCTTACTTGAAATGTTTTTTACTTTGCACGATGCCACGCAACTAAACCGTCAAGGTAATGATGTTGGCACCCAGTATCGCAGTGTTATTTATTACCACGATGAACAACAAAAAGTGGCGGCTGAGACAATGATTGCTGATTTACAAAAGCAAATTCGCGAGCCAATAGTCACTGAAATAAGCCCACTCACTAACTTTTACCCTGCGGAGCAATACCATCAAGACTACTATACCGAAAACCCTAACCAAGGCTATTGCAGTATTCTTATTGCACCTAAACTTGAAAAATTCGCTCAGCATTACGCAGATAAACTAAAATAAAAAAAGCCCGCTAAGTAGGTAGCGAGCTTTTAGACGCAGAACTAATAATTTTCTTTATTAGAACTGATAACGGGCACCTACAAACAAGCGACGCTCAGCCGTGTTGTAGTAATAAAGCTCGTCGTTGATGAAGTCACCATCTAAGTCAGTGCCATAGGCATCAACGGCGTTGTACTGTTTATCGAACAAATTTTCTACGCGAAGTGATAAGGTTAAATTATCAGTGGCTTGGTAGTGACCTACAAAATTCCACAGAGTATATGAAGGCAAGTGCGTGAGTTTACCATCGCGGTCTCCTCGGTACTGCATATCAATACCCGCATCAAAGTCGCCCCATGCTTTATGTAGTGACCAGTTCACGCTTTGTTTTGATACATAAGTCAGCGCTTCACCTGTTTCAGTATCTTCTGCTGATAGATAAGTAAAGTTAACACTATGATCAAAACCAAATACTTGGTTTTCGAAACTAAACTCTATCCCTTCGTGGCGAGCTTCATTGATATTTGTTGGCTGCCAATTACCTGATGCATTTGGTGCCCACGCAATTTTGTTATCTATTTCATTACGGAAAATAGCAATATCCAGGCTAATGTCATTCACATTTAATGATAAGCCTAACTCTTGGTTATCAGATGTTTCAGGCAATAAATTGGGATTTCCTGGGCTTGGTTCAGGGAAATATAAATCATTAAATGTGGGCGATTTAAAGCCAGTGCTTTGGCTTACACGGAATGTTGCGATGTCGTTTAAGTGATAACCCACAGCAGCAGTATAAGTTGTTTCGTCGCCGAACTGTTGGTCATCATCTTGGCGTAGCGTTAAATTAGCAAGTACTTGTTCATCATCATAATAAGCACCAATAAATGCTGCAAACACTTCGCGGCTATCTTTTAAGTAAGTACCAGAGTTAGTATTTACTTTATCTTTATACCAATTTAAACCACCGCTTAGTGTCAGCGCTTGATTGAAAAAGTATTGACCGTTGTAATCGATTTGCTTACGTTCAGTTTCAAACTTATCGACCACAGCAGCACCTGTATAGTCGATACGTGAATCGTCTGAGCTGTCGCTTGAGATTGCAATATCAATCGCATG
This sequence comes from Pseudoalteromonas arabiensis, assembly GCF_001550155.1. GTDB lineage: Bacteria > Pseudomonadota > Gammaproteobacteria > Enterobacterales > Alteromonadaceae > Pseudoalteromonas > Pseudoalteromonas arabiensis. The sequence goes on along the minus strand of NZ_LRUF01000019.1, from coordinate 321,740 downwards.
GCTGTGTTTTTCAAAGGCCTTTTTCCAACCTAATGAAGCTTGATAATTTTCGAATTCACCTTTTTCTACCCTGCTATCCGCAGGACTAAAAGAACTATCGTACTGCGCTTCACCTTCTGAGTACTGACCTTGTAATAAAAGCTCCCCTAGTTGCTCATTTTGATAGCCTAGGTTAAAGCCAAGGTTTTTATTTTCATAGCCATCTTCATCGGGTGCTACGCCTTGCAATACATCAAAGCCATCTGTTTTTTCATAACCAGCATTAACAGCAATATCAACACCAGCAAACTGACCACCAGTAGCCACTTGGTACTCTTGATAAGAATCAGAACCAAATGTAACATCTAAGGTCGTGTTTTGTGCTTTGCGAGTAATAATATTAATCACACCCGCTAATGCATCAGAACCATACACAGCAGCGCGAGAACCTTTAATAACCTCAACACGTTCAATACTGTTTAAAGGAATATTGCTAATGCCTTTATAGCCAAGCGTTGCAGACCCTGTGCGCACACCATCAATTAAGATAAGTGTATGACGTGTGCCTGAACCACGCAGTGAAACACCTGCGTTTTGACCAAAGCCACCATTGGCATTGATTTGAAAGCCTGCGCGGGTGGCAAGTAAACTTGGTAGGTCTCGCGCATAGCTAGCTTCAATATCAGTGCGGTTAATGACAGTTACGCTGGCCAATACATCATTAATTGATTGTTCGAATTTATTCGCCGTGACTGTAATATGCTCGATTGACTGCTCATCCGCAGACACAGAAAAAGACAACGCAGCAGCAACCGCTACGCCTAAGGTAGATTTATTTAGCATGATATCCCCTCGCCTGTGCCCACCGCACACGCAAATAGTAAGTTACTCCAAGGCCGGTCTCCGGACTTTGCGCATGCAGGGCACACACATTACCGTTGCGGGGGCAGTGTTGGCATTGTTTTCTCCATGAAAACGCACCAGCTTCCCGATTATCTTGCTGCTACTTCAACCTTTGAAGTATAGGTACCTTAGAAGGTACAGCAAGCACCTTGAAAATAGGCCGCTATTGTGATGATTTTAGGGATAAAAGTCAATGGACGGCTATACTGCTAAAGGCTTTTTTATCAACAAAAAAGCCAAACGAATAGACCGCTTGGCTTTTTAGTGAAATTTAATTCATTTTTCATGCACTAGATTATGTATATAGTGCAAACAGCGAATTAATCGCGGAAGTTCTTAAATTGAAATGGCTGACCTAAATCAGCAGTACGCACAACTTGCATCGCTTCTTGTAAATCATCACGCTTTTTACCCGTAACACGTAATTCTTCACCTTGAATGGCTGCTTGCACTTTGATTTTTGAATCTTTGATTAACTTAACGATTTTCTTCGCTACGTCTTTTTCAATACCTTGCTTAAGTGCAACATCACGCATAACGTACTTACCACTGCGCGACTCATCTTTAAGCTCAAGGCTAGATACATCTAAACCACGCTTTGAAATTTTCGCAGCGAGAATATCAAAAAGCTGCATAACTTGTTGTGGTGCTTCAGCTTTTAGCTTGATTACTTTATCACTTAATTCGATTGATGCATCAACACCACGAAAATCAAAACGCGTCTCAAGCTCACGCTTAGCGTTGTCTACTGCATTTTGCGCTTCGTTCATTTCTACTTCAGAAACAATATCAAATGAAGGCATGGGGTTCTCCTAACAAATTTTCAAAATTAATATGGCAAGGATTATAACGTCAATTTTATAAATCTTTACATATTTCTGCACGCCGTTCAGGTGCGATAATAATTATGTTTGATATACTGCGGGTTCATTTTTAAACGACTTTTAGGATTTTTTCGTGACAAGGCGCGTTTACCAAGTTCTTTTTTTAATAAGCATTATCGGCTTCACTTTCTTATTCGCCAAAGAAATTAAAGGCGTGGGTAACCTTTTTCCACATATAGATAAAGTCGCACATTTTGGCATTTTCTTCGTGCTCGCTATGGTAATGGATAAAGCATTTAAACTCCCTCTTGTAGTGCAAATTCTGCTACTTGCAGGCTATGGTGCTGCTATTGAATTTATGCAAGATATGCTGCCTTACCGACAAGCTTCTGTTGGTGATTTTGTTGCTGACTTTATTGGTGCTGTAAGCTACTTTGTTATAAAGCTTGGTTTTCATTTAGGTAATAAGCAACGCAATGGCTAAGACTCTCATTGTTGGTGATGGCGCAATTGGCTTATTATTTAGCTATTTTTTATCCACGCAGCATGACATCACATTACTTACCCGAAAACCAACCCTGACCACCCGCTTCTATCAAACGAGTAATGGTAAATCACACCCTATTAAAGCTCGCCTTATTAATCATCAAGAGCTTGCTGGGTCAGCCCCCTTTGACTTGGTGGTGATCACTGTTAAAGCATTTCAGGTGCAAGCGGCTTTTAAGCAAATAACACCTTACCTTAGTAAAGAGTGCCAGATCGTTATTTCTCATAATGGCATGGGTAATGTCGATGAAATCAATGCCCAGCTGTTACCTACTCAGGGATTAGCGTTTTTAACAACGCGTTTAGCTGGGTTTAAAGTAACACCTTATAGTGTAAACCATACTGGAAATGGTGAAAGCGTGCTGGGCGCATGTAATATCGCTGCAAGTGAAAAGCTTAATGAACTTAAACGCCTATTTAGCAGCCTACCGCACTTTTCTGTAAGCGATGATATTCACTCATTGCGCTGGCAAAAACTGTTAGTGAATATTGCTATTAACCCATTAACAGCCATTCATAACGTTAAAAATGGTCAGTTACGTGCACCGCAATTTAGTACCCGCATCATTAATTTGCTCAGCGAAGCCTGCCTTGTGGCCAATAAACAAGGTATTAAAGTAAAGCTCAACGAGGCACTGGATCAGGCCTATTGTGTGATGACTGCAACCGCTGAAAACTTTTCATCTATGCAGCAAGACATTAGCCATAATAGAGAGTCTGAAATTGATGCTATCTGTGGTTATGTATGTGAGCAAGGTGCTAAGCTGGGTGTAAAAACCCCTCATAATCAAGCAATGCTCTGTTTGATAAAAACCAAATCAGCTGAGTTTTCATAAAAGTAAGCACGCTTCGAGGGAAAAAGTAAACGGCGCGCAGGCGTCAAACGTGTTTTGCGCAAAACAAGCCATTCCACCAGCCATAAAAAAAGCGCGAACGTGTCGCGCTTTTATCAGTATCCCTTATGGGCGATACACTTTTACGTTACTGTAGCCTTCTTCGTGCAGGATCAGCGCTTGCAACTGGCTCATTACCCCTTTCGCACAATATAGGTAATATTCTTTATCTTTTGGTAAGTCACCAAATTTAGTCGCTAAGCGGAAGAAAGGTAAATGCACAACATCAATACCTTCAAGCTCCAGTGGATTGGCATCTTCTTCCTCAGGTGAACGTATATCTACAACAACCGCCCCCTCAGGTAAGTCAGATACAGATTCAGCCTCTTTCACTTCTTCTTTTGCTTCGGTGTCGATATCACGGATATCCATCACACGCGCATTTTCAACGACCGTATTTAGCACGTCGAAATCAAACTTAGCTTCTTCGGCAAGAATCGTTTTGATTTTAGCTTTAACCGTTGGCTTTTTAGAGATCACACCACAGTATTCAGGCATACTTTCTGCCATTTCGGCGGTACCAATTTGACGCGCAATATTAATAATATCTTGCTTGTCGTGTTGGATTAACGGACGAATGATTAAAGTTTCAGTCACACGGTCAATGACACTCAAATTCGCAAGTGTTTGACTTGAAACCTGCCCAATACTTTCACCTGTTACGAGTGCTTGCACACCTAGTTTTTCTGCAACTTGACTACCGGCACGCATCATCATACGTTTTAGAACCACACCCATTTGGCTGTTTTCTACGTTTTCAAGGATTTCAGCAACAACAGGTTCAAAATCAACCGTCACGAACTTAACTTTATGAGTAGAGCTAAATTGCTTCCAGATGTAATAGCTCGCCTGCTTAACACCGATTTCGTGAGCTGCACCACCTAAGTTAAAGAACAAGAAGTGAGTACGCGCCCCCTTACGGATCATTTGATAACTGGCAACACCAGAGTCAAAACCGCCCGACATAAGCGATAATACATCTTCTTGTGTTGGCAGCGGGAAGCCCGCCATACCTAAGTGAGTTTCAGTAACTATATAGGCTTTATCATCACGCACTTCTAAACGTACTGTTACTTCAGGGTGAGATAATTTAACGCGCGCCCCTTCAACATGCTGGTTTAAACCACCACCTACGTAGCGCTCTACATCGCTCGATGTAAAGTCATGCTTACCTGAACGCTTACAACGCACGCAGAATGTTTTGCCTGCAATCGTATGGCCAATTAGCTCAAGTGCTTTTTGGTAAATATCGTCAATTGAGTCGAAGCCTGTTTCTGTTACTTCAATAAACTGTACGATACCAGGAATGCGTTTTAAGCCATCAATGATATCTAAGCGAACTTGCTCAGAGTCTAGGAGGCTTACCACTGAGATATTGTCCCAGTTATTTCTAACCTGCACTTTTTCGTCAACGCGACGTAAAACGATCTTAATGTTATTTTCTAATAACTTGGTGAAACGCTTACGAACAGACTTACTCTTAATAGCGATTTCAGGATGTAATTTGACGATAAATTTAAGCATAGTTCACTCTTAGACAGTGGGATTCACACGGCCCGAGGCATACCAACCTCAAGGGCGCGCGATTATAACAAAAATTATAGCGTCTAGGAAATAAACTGCTTTGTAGGATTATTGTTCGCTTTGCTCAGTGGCAGCAAGTGCTAAGTACTTTGCTCTTAAGTTGTTTACTTGTTCCAAATGTTGCTCTGTACAATGTGCTTTTAATAGCAATAGTACTTTTAAGATACCGTTATAAATATCTTCTCTGGCAAGCTCACCGCTCAAGCGACGGGCTTTAATGTAAGGCGTCCAGAAGCTCACTGTCATTTTAAGCATATGGGCAAGCTCTGTTACATCGGCGTCATCAATAGTAATAATACCACCTGAACGTAATGCAAATAACACCTCTTTTACCTGCTCTAACAGCGCAGCTTGAAACTCAATATAGTCTTTTTTTAATACTTCATCACGGGATAAAATATCACCCAAATTATCGTAAAAAAATTGAAATCGCCACATCAGTTCAAACAAAGAGTCTAAATACCCTGCTAAGTTTTCAAGCGCATTATCTTCTGGTTTTAATGGCTTAAAGTGCGTATGGAGGTGTTCACTGTATAAAGCAAAAATGTGACGAATAATGTCTTCTTTATTTTTAAAGTGATAATACAGATTGCCAGGGCTAATACCCATGTGTGCAGCAATGTGGTTAGTCGTAATAGCACGCTCTCCATGGAGATTAAATAGCTCAATGCTGGTATGTATGATTTTATCCTTTGTGCTCATATGCTGCTTACTCTATTTTTATATTTATTACGATCTGAAGTTCATTTTCAGCCAAGCAGTATAAACAAATGCGTGGCAATAAAATACTACCTTGAAAAATTCTAACTTCAATCGGCTTAGTACCTTATATAAAACCAAAAAATCTAATAGGATGCTCTTACTTCAAAGCTGCATACGAGTGAAAACACTGTTACTATAGCAAGCAAATTTTTAACTAGCTGATAGATATGAACGTTACTGCAATCTACCCAGGTACCTTTGACCCGCTAACGAATGGGCACACAGACCTCATCCATCGAGCAGCTAAAATGTTCGACAAAGTCATTGTGGCTATTGCTCATAATCCAAGTAAACAACCCTGTTTTACACTAGAAGAACGTGTAGAGTTAGCAAATACAATTTTAGCCCACCTTAAAAATGTTAGCGTGATCGGCTTTTCTGGTTTATTAGCTGACCTTGCCCGTGAGCATAAGGCTGAAGTACTCATTCGTGGTATTCGTGCTGTATCTGACTTCGACTATGAGTTTCAGCTAGCAAATATGAACCGACGCCTAAACCCTGATTTAGAAAGTGTGTTTTTAACACCCGCTGAAAAAAACTCGTTTATTTCCTCGACGCTCGTTAAAGAAGTTGCCCGTCATCATGGTGATGTGAGCGAATTTGTTAACCCTATTGTCGCCACCGCATTACAGGAAAAAATACACGGATGAAACTAAAAAAGTTCATTAGCTTAAGTGCTTTACTAATGATCTCTGCACCAAGCTTTGCTGAGCCATGGATAGAAAGTGATGACCCTTTGTTAAGGGCTTCTATAGAGATGCTATTTAATCAAGGAATTATAAAACAACCTATCAATAGTTACCCGCTTATGTGGCAAGGTATTGCAGGTGATCTAGCAGCTATCGACCCTAATAATTTACAGGAACGTAGTTTTTTCGCGTATCAGCACGTTAAGCACGCTCTCAATAACGCCAAACGAAAAAACAGTTCTGGGGTGCGCTTCAATTACAATAGTGAACCCGAGACACAACAGGGCTTTACGACACGCGATCAGCAAAAAAGTGGTATTAACAGCTATGGTTCAATAACCGATAAGCGAGTAAGTGCCAAAGTAAGTGTGAACTATGCTGACGAGTCACTCGACGGAAAATACACAAATTATCATGGTAGTTATCTAGCCGTGTTAATGGGTAACTGGTCAATCAGTGCAGAGCAAGTAAGTCATTGGTGGGGCCCGAGTAACGACAACGCCTTGTTACTATCGAATAACGCAGCTCCGATGAAAGGCCTGCGCTTTTCCCGTGCAAACAGTCAATATGTTGGCCCTAGTTGGTTATCATTTATTGGTAATTGGCAGTTAACTGGTATTTACGCTAAACAAAAACCATTTTTAAATAGCAGTGAAGAAGGCGATTATTGGGCTTTAAGGTTTGCAAGTACACCATTAAAAGGGCTTGAAATTGCAGTAAATACTGCAAGTTCTGATTATCTTACTGATGAATATATCGATTCAGTTACACTCGAAAGCCAAACATCGACCCATCGCCTAACAAGTATCGATGTTAAATACTCAACATCCATAGCACAGCAACCTGTTGCATTTTATGCTGATGTAATGGGGCGTAATGAAAGTGGCCTTGCACCAAGTGATCCTTTTTATACTGTGGGTATTGAAAGCTACTTTGGTTCAAATGACAGTTTACTGAAAACCTATTTTGAATACTCAAATACAGAGCAACAATGCAGCCTTACAGCTGATTGTGTATACGGCTCGGGTAGCTACACACAAAAACAAAGACTTATTGGCAGCTCTGTGCCTAAGCAAAGTAAATCGGCTGTGTTAGGTGCTTATTACCATACTCTAGATGGTTATGGAGGTCATGCAAAACTACGTTGGATTGACAGTGTAGCTGAAGTTGAAGAAACACCTGCAGATATGACGCAATTACAATTAGAACTAGGTTATCAACAATCTTTATTTAGTGGTCTTTGGAAAGTAACCGGACTTGTATCAAGGGACGAAATAGGCAATGACTCTGACACAAATACTGGCTTAAGAACAAGCTGGGAATTTCGTTTTTAGATCGCTATCACGGGTCAAGTAAGCTTTGCTTGACCCCGACCCCATCTATACAACTTTACAAGCCCTAGAAAGTCTTTGTTACATAGCAGCGCAATTATCATCATTATATCCATCGTATTAACTGTCACGGTGTACACATCCCAAAACCACCAATGACCAGTAAAGTGGGCATAGTTGGTGTCGTAGTACATTGCCAGAAACAATAAAATATTCACCGAGAGCCCTGTAAAAATATATAACTTTGCAGGGACCTCATTTAGGTTTTTTTTACGGGTAACAAAGCAAATGAAAGACAACATAATTAAGTCTGACGCAGCCCAAATTAAATATGCAAGTGTCGTATTGAGGATGTTGTAGCCTAAAGTAACGTTAAGGAGTGGATCACTTACCATATAAGATAAAAACATTGCCAATGCTATCCACATCACTGTTTTATCTCCACCCCCTACCGATGAAGACTTTTTTACCATGTTGTACAAAAAGGCCATCAAAAAGCCCCACATGATAAAAGTGGCAAGATACACACCTAAGTATTCTTGGAGATATTCAAGCATACAATAAACCTCTAGCAGGCTTTGGCTTTAATATGACTAACAAGTGCTCCAAGCTTTAAAAAATCTTTGTTCAATAATAAAGCTAAGATCATCATAATATCGATACTATTTACGCCAAGAGAGTATATTGTCCACAGTAGCCATGGAGTTGTATTATCGTATACAAAAATATCAATGTAGATTGAGAGCATGAGAAATGAATTCAGAAGTAAACCCATTAAAATATAAATTGCCGCATAAAAAATAGGATGCTGTTTCAGCTTCAACCAAGCCACAATAATAATAATCGTTACCAAGTCATAGTAAAACCAATTCAAATAATGAAAAGAAGATAACTCTAGAACACCACTCAAAAAGTATGAGAGCATCATAATAAAAGCTAAAATTAAAGGACGACGATCATTCTTATTGATACTCATAGCAAGGTTGAAGAGAAAAGCCATTAAAAAGCCCCACTCTATAAACGTACCAATCAAACTACCTAGGTAGGCATTTATATACATCTGCTATTTTCAAACTAATTTTTTATTTTTAAGAGAGTGACCAATTAACTTTTTCAACTTATTCAGTCCAAGGATGTCTCGGTCGACGATTAATGCCACTATCATGGTGAAGTCTACGACATTAACACCTAGCGAATAGATATCCCACAAGATCCAGTGTGTTGTATTTTTATACACTTGAACATCTAAATAAACAGACAGAAACAGAATAGTATTAATGATTAAACCAAAAACTAAATAGCTAAAGGAAGAAGTTGTACGTTTTATTACAAGGAATGCAAAAATTAAGAAGACTAAAGTGGCTATGTCGTACAATGCCCACTCAAGAAAGGTTACTGCAGTATAAGAGAGCCAACTAAAAAAATAATCTCCAGCGATATAGGAGACCATCATTATAAATGAGCTTAAGAGCAAAGTGGTTTTTCGTTTATTTTCATTTACTGCGTAGACAAAAATATTAAAAAAAAATGCCATTAAAAATCCCCAAGCACTCATAGCTGAAAGGGAGAAAAAACCAAGTTGCTCAGTAAAAAACATTCAGTACCTATTGCTCTTTCTTACTTGGTGGGAACATAGCACCACCACCGCGCTGAAGCTCTGCATCACCCGACAGTGACAGTGCTTGACTAGATAAAGTTACTGTATCAGATTGTAAGGTTTTATTACTAGTAGTTTGTTCTAGTGCAGGCTTTGTTTGTTGCATTTGGCTGTAAGCTTGCATCTGTAATTGACTATTATTTGAAATTTGCATGATTTAAATCCTTTAAGTTTAAATTGTAGTTAACGTGTGACGAATCACAAACGTACTCAGCGCTCTCGTTTTATTGACGCTTTTTGTACATTTTTGCAGCATTTTTGCTACATACCAAACTAAGCAACTAACGATCCAACTTTTCGCTTAAACAGATCTTTTTGATCAACTCAGCAAATTTCAGGCATAAAAAAACGCACAGGGGTAACCGTACGTTTTTACTATCCAGGGAAATTAAGCTACGTTTTTACACGGGATCACCGCATTCTCACGAGGCCTTAAAATAAATTCCATTGCGACTTCATCGCAATTGTCTTTGCGAAGGCAAAGCTCACAATCTTTCATGACTTTTTCCGGTAAGCTATCTTTGCTGCAATAGCTGAAGCCTTGTTTTTTAAAAAAATCAGGCACACGCGTTAATACAATGACACGGCTAAGCGCCAACTTTTTGGCTTTAACTAATAAGTGCTCAACTAATTGTTTGCCTTGGCCTTTGATACTCATCTTTGGATCAATCCCTAAAGATCGGATCTCTGCAAGTCCTGTATCGTAAATATACAATGAGGCGCAGCCAGCAACCTGGTCTGCAACCTCCGTGACTACAAATTCATTAATTGAATGAATCATGTCACTTTTAGCGCGAGGTAGGTTTTCCCCATTCATTGCCCAGTATTGAATTAGCTGAGCAATGCTCTCAACGTCATTTAAATTTGCATCGCGTACTTTTATTTGCCGTTTTTTTTTGCATATTCAATTGCATTAGAGACTTGCTCAACAGAGGTACCACCTAATGCCTGACGTGCTTTTATACATGCGTCTATTTCTAATACAGGATAGACATCTGACTCGAAAATGCTATGTACAGATTTAAATTGTTCTAAACTTAAATCTTCTAAGTTATTCCCTTTAGAAATAGCCATTTGCACTAAGGTACCAACAATGTGGTGCCCTTCTCTAAAGGGGATGCCTTTAGCCACTAAATAGTCAGCAAGCTCAGTCGCATTTGAGTGACCGCCTTTTGCAGCAGCAAGGGTTTTATCTGCATTAACTTTAATACCTTTGATGCACGCTTGCGCCATATGAATACACGCAAGCCACGTTGGCATCGCATCAAATAAGCCTTCTTTGTCCTCTTGCATATCTTTATTATAAGCAAGCGGCAGTGCTTTAAGTGTCATCATCATGGCGCTAAATGCACCAAATACACGGCCCGTTTTACCACGGATTAACTCAAGTGCATCTGGGTTTTTCTTTTGCGGCATTAATGATGAGCCTGATGTTACCCCATCAGACAGCTCTATAAAGCCCGCTTCGCCTGAGTTATAAAAAATCAGGTCTTCGGCCATACGCGATAAATGAATCATTGAAATTGACGCGCAGCTTAATAGCTCAACCACAAAGTCACGGTCAGATACAGCATCTAAACTGTTACGTGTTGCTGCGGTAAAACCTAGCCCTTCGGCAAGAGTTTGCCTATCTATTGGGTACGCCGTACCCGCTAAAGCACCGCTACCGAGTGGACAATAATTCATACGATTTTTGGCATCGGTTAAACGGCTTTCATCACGCTCAAGCATTTCAACATAGGCCATACACCAATGGCTAAATAATACAGGTTGTGCACGCTGTAAGTGTGTATAACCCGGTAGAATAGTGCCTAACTCACGCTCAGCTAAGGCAATAAACTCACCTTTAAGCTCTGCAATGGCTTCAAGAATATGCTCGGCAGTATCACGACACCATAAACGGAAATCTGTCGCTACTTGGTCATTACGACTACGACCCGTATGAAGCTTTTTAGCAAGATCGCCCACTTTATCAATCAGTGCTGACTCAACATAAGAATGAATGTCTTCATGCCCTGCTCCAGCCACTGCTTGTGGGTTTGCTTTAACTTCATCTAACAGCTTATTCAGTGCTGCAACGAGGTCATCATATTCTTGCTGATTTAACACATTAACTTGCTTAAGCGCTCCCGCCCAAGCAACCGAACCAATAATGTCTTGCTCTGCAAGTTGATAATCAAAAGGAAGTGAATCGTTAAATAGCTTAAACGCTTCATCTGGCCCCGTAGAAAAACGTCCGCCCCATAATGCCATTGAACTGCCTCCAAACTCGGCGATTGCCCCGCTTTGCAAGGCAATAATTAAATTACTTTTTCGTTAGTGCTGAGATTCTGCTAGATAGCGAGAATAAACGAATGAAGCCTTCTGCATGTGATTGGTCATATACATCATCTTCGCCGAAGGTTGCGAAATCTTCACTGTATAAGCTATTCGGTGATTTTTTCTGTACCGCAGTGACTTGACCTTTATAAAGCTTAAGCACCACTTCACCGGTTGCGAGTTTAGACAGAGATTCAGCCCCAGCTAGAATCGAATCTTTCAATGGTGTAAACCAACGACCGTCGTAGACAAGGTGTGAAAACTCACCACCCAGTACTTCTTTCCATTTACGGCTTGATTTATCGAGCACGAGTTCATCAACCGCTTGTAATGCGGCCATGATCACTGTGCCCCCTGGTGTTTCATAACAGCCACGCGACTTCATACCGACTAAACGGTTTTCGACGATATCAACACGACCCACACCGTGTGGCGCAGCAATGTCATTTAATTTAACTAAACAGTCATAAGGTTTAAGCGTCTCACCATTTACCGCAACCACTTCACCTTCGACAACATTTAATGTCACATATTCAGGTTCGTTTGGTGCTTGCTCTGGCGAGTTAGTCCAAGTCCATACTTGCTCACTTGGTTGGCACCATGGATCTTCAAGCTCACCACCTTCGTGTGAAATATGCCACGCATTAGCATCACGGCTATAAATTTTTGTAGCAGACGCTGAACACGGAATATTACGCTCAGCCAAGTAATCAAGTAGTGATTCACGGCTTGATAAATCCCACTCACGCCACGGTGCGATTACTTTTAGATCTGGTGCAAGGGCTGCGAAACATGACTCAAAACGCACCTGATCGTTACCTTTACCAGTACAACCATGCGAAAGTGCATCAGCACCTACTTTACGGGCAATCTCTACTTGGGCTTTTGCAATGATTGGGCGCGCCATAGACGTACCGAGTAAATAAGTGCCTTCGTAAATAGAACCCGTTTTTAAGGTTGGGTAAATATAGTCACTGACCATTTCGTCTTTTAAGTCAACTACATAACATTCAGATGCGCCTGAAGCGATTGCTTTTTCTTCTACGCCTTCAAGCTCTTCAGCGCCTTGACCTACATCAGCAACGAATGCGATAACTTCACAGCCGTAGTTTTCTTTTAACCACGGCACGATTGCCGATGTATCTAGACCACCAGAATAGGCTAATACGACTTTTTTGATTGAACTCATTGGTGTTCCTTAAACAAAATTTGGATTTAATAATGTGACAAGCAGTGCGTTTTGCGCGTGCATACGGTTCTCTGCTTGTTGAATAATTTTTGATGCTGGGCCATCCATTACCTCAGAGGTAATTTCAAACTCACGATGAGCCGGCTGGCAATGCAACACAGTTTGCGCACCAGTTTGCTCAAGTAGTGCTTGATTTAACTGGTACGGCATATATTTAGCTTTCACCTGCTCAAGCGGTGTTTTATCGCCCATCGATACCCACGTATCAGCATAGACTGCATTTGCACCCACTGCCGCTTCAATTCTGTCGCTAACCATGACAGACGCTCCATTCATCGCTGCAATTTGCTCTGCTTGCTTAAGAATTTGCGAATCTGGCGAGCTTCCTTTCGGGCACACAGCGACAAAATCAGTCCCTAAAGTAGCAGCTAATAGCATTAGAGAGTGTGTGACGTTGTTACCTTCACCTAAGTATGCAAGCTTTAGTTTACTGACATCACCATGCACTTCTTGTAGCGTTAAAAAGTCAGCGAGTGCTTGGCATGGGTGGTATAAATCGCACAGACTATTTACCACAGGGACTGACGAAAACTCAGCAAGGGTGGTTAATGTTTTATGTGCAAATACGCGAGCAACAATGCCATCAGCCCAAGTTGAAATATTTAAAGCAAAATCTTTTACTGACTCACGCGCACCCATTGCGCCATTTTGTGAATCTAAATAAACAGCATGACCACCCAATTTATTAATACCAATATCAAATGATAAACGGGTACGTAAGCTTGGTTTTTCGAATAAGGTAACCACTGACTTGCCCGCTAAAGCTTGGCTAAAATCGACTGGGTTTGCTTTAATTTTTTGCGCTAAATCGAGTAGTTTAAGCGCGCCTTTTTGGTCTAACTCAAGACCAGATAAAAAGTGAGTAAACATGTAATACCTATGGTGTAATTTTCGTTCCTACGTGCTCGCCTTGTAATAAGGCGACTAAGTTTTCTGGCTTTAGCCAGCTTGAGATATACACACCACGTCGTAAATGTTGGGCAGCAAGAAGGCTGGTCTTAACTTTGACCTCCATCCCGCCCTGAATAACTCCTTCAAGAATTAATGCATCTATTTGCTGCGTATTAAGTTGATGTAGCGGTTGTTTGTTTGCATCAAGCACCGCTTCTACATCAGTCATAAAAATAAGTTCTGCATCAAGCTCTTTTGCAATCGCTGCTGCTGCTTCATCGGCATTAACGTTGTACCAAAGCCCATCTTCGCCAAAGCCAATAGAGCTCACTAAGGGTAAGCGGCCTTGCGCAATTAAACTTGGTAAAACACTGTCGGTGCTATCAGCGCATTGTCCAACTTGCCCAAGTGCTTTTAATTTTTGCTTAACCACAACGCCCGCTTCATAGAGGCTCATCCCCACAGGCTTATGCCCTGAAACAATTGCTTGACTCATTAGCTGTTTATTCGCACAGCCAGCCAGTGCCCCAACAATATAAGGCATTTGTTCTTTTGGACTGATACGTAAACCTTGGTGCTTCGCACTGGCAAACCCTGCGTCTTTAAGCCACGCATCAACTAATGCACCACCACCATGAACAATCACAAAGTTGGCCTGTTGCTGTGCTACAAGGACGTCAAATAAAGCTTTTGCGGCATCAGCTGTATTTAATACTGCACCGCCTATTTTAATTACCCATGTTTTCATCATAACGCTCCTACTAACCCGGTATGATGAGGAAGTCCCATCGCTAAATTAATACATTGCAATGCTTGCCCTGCGGCCCCTTTTAATAAGTTATCAATGGCCGACATAACAATCAGTTGCTCACCTTTTTGTTGCCATGCAATATCAACAAATGGTTGTTTAGCCACGCCTTTGATGCTTGGAATTTTATTGCCGAGTAAACGAATTAACGGCTCATTCGCTAGCACTTGATATGCCGCGCTCACTTGCTCTGCTGTCACACCTGGTTTTAATTGCACATAAATAGTTTCTAAAATTCCGCGAGGAAAATTACCTAAATGTGGGGTAAATAACACAGGGTGACCAAGGTACTGCTCAATCTCAGGTGTGTGTCTGTGGTTAAACAAGCCATAAGGAGCAAGTGACACTTCGCAAAAGTGCGTATTCACACTGGCCTTCCTACCCGCACCGGTTACGCCAGAGACAGCATTAACAATGATGGTTTGCTCAGCTAATAAACCCGCTTCTTTAAGTGGCTTTAAAGAATTAAGTGCCGCTGTTGGGTAACACCCTGCTACAGCAACAAGGTTTGCTTTACTAATCGCATCGCTATTCCATTCAGCCAAACCATAAGCCGCTTGCTCTAAAAGCTCAGGATGTTCATGCGCGAAACCATAATAAGTTAGGTAATCCTCATTCCCAGCTAAACGGAAGCCGCCCGATAAATCAAAAACTTTTTTGCCCATGGCTAAAAATTGTGGCGCAAGATCAACACTCACTTTGTGATCAGTACATAGACACACATAATCAGCAGTGTTATTTATTTCCTGAAAAGCCTCAGCTGTTAGCGGTTGCAGCGGGTACGCTAACAAGCCTAAGTGCTCGGGGTATAAATCGCTTAATAATTTATCTTTATCTAAGCTCCCTTCAGACACATAACACGCTTGTAGAGTCAGTTTTGGATGCTTTGCAACTAAACTTGCTAGCTCTGCGCCGCTATAACCACTTGCGCCAATAATCACTACTTTCATTGCTTACTTTTACCTATTAAATCTATTTATCGATACGCCTAAAATTACTCGCCTAATTGCGAATAAAAACACTGTCTAAAGTAATGAAATCAGGTTATCGTCGTTTTGTGTTCATAGTGCCGTTTTAAAATATATTTATGCTTAAAAAGTGAATTGATATTCATCATAAATACTTTTATATTGTTATGCAATTAGATTGAATAATTATTTTTGGATTTTTTATGTCATTCCCCTCTTTTTTATCTATGTATCAGCAGCTAATTGCTGCCCCCTCAATCAGTTCGATTGAAGACTCTCTGTGCATGAGCAATAAAGAGGTGATCACCTTGCTCGCTACTTGGTGCGAAAGCCTTGGTTTCACATGTGAAATAACAGAGCTCGAAAACGGTAAAGGCCGTTATAACTTATTAGCGAAACGTGGTGAGGGTGATGGCGGTTTAATGCTTGCAGGTCATACCGACACGGTACCTTTTGATGATAGCCGCTGGAACTATAACCCTTTTCAACTCAGTGAGCATGACAACAAACTTTATGGCTTAGGCAGTATTGATATGAAAGGTTTTTTTGCCTTTGTGTTGCAAGCAATCAGTGAACTCGATGAATCCAAACAAACAGAGCCATTACTAATTCTTGCCACCGCTGATGAAGAAACCACAATGGCAGGGGCGCAACAAATTTGTCGTCATCCTAATTTAAAACCAGCACGCTGTATTATAGGTGAACCAACAGATATGACCCCAGTGTTCACTCACAAAGGCCACATGAGCACTGCGATTCGTGTGATTGGTCGCTCAGGCCATAGTTCAGATCCAGAACGTGGTTTAAACGCCATTGAAGTGATGCATAAAATGATTGCAAAATTGTTAATCATTAAAGAAGAATTAAAGAATAAATATTCAATTGAACATTTTCAAATCCCGTACCCAACTTTAAACCTTGGCCATATTCATGGTGGCGATAACGCAAACCGTATTTGCGGCTGCTGTGAAATGCACATTGATATGCGACCTTTACCAGGTTTAAGTGTGCAAGAACTGCAAGCAATTTTGCTAACTGCTGCTGAAGAGATTAATGCACACTACCCTAATGCGGTGAGTGTTATTGACTTACACGAGCCTATTCCAGCATTTAGTGGCAGTACAGATACTGCGCTTGTTAAACTTGCCGAACAAGTATCAGGCCAGCCTGCCGTTGCTGTAAATTACTGCACTGAAGCACCGTTTATTCAACAGCTTGGCTGTGAAACAATTGTCATGGGGCCTGGTTCAATAAATCAAGCCCACCAGCCCGATGAGTTTTTAGCGATGGAAAAAGTCAAACCTTCACAAGAAATCATCAGCAAAATGATTAAAGCAAGTTGCTTTCGTAATGAGTAAAAAGGGAGCTTGATGCTCCCTTTTCTAATTCACTCACTAATCCATATATTTACTTAAGTACTTTTTAAAGACAGGGTCGGTTTTCGCTAGGACTTTTTGCTCTGCTAAAATATCTTTGAGAATTGTTTTAGAGGTTAATGGATTAGCCAATACAACCCTAAACACAACCGTTGGTTGATGGTCATATTTTGCAGGTGTTAAACGTGTACGCGATACAAAAGAGCGTCCTGCTTCACGCTGACGCTTTTGCATACTTGCGGTAAAACGATTCAACGAAGCGTAAATATCTAACTTCGTTTCTTCGTCAGCATCTTTAAGCTTAGCTTGGATTTCTTTTGGTACGTAGCGATAGGTTAATAGGCAAAGCTCAGGCTCTGAGATTAATTCAAAATCTTCATCCTGCTTAATCATGTCGGCGAAAGTACGAGCTTTCACGATACTACGGTCAATCAACATTTCGTAGCCTTTACGGCCAATAACACGTAAGCAAGCATGCACTAACATTGCCATACCTGGGCGACTGCCCTCTAAAGTATGACTGCCTAAATCTTTAGAGCCTTTACGAAGAATATATTCCGCATGATGCTCTATTGCATCTGTGGCAGCAGGGTCTTTAAATAACACAAGACCTGCGCCCATTGGCACATACATTTGTTTGTGTGCATCAATGGTAATTGAATCAGCGCGCTCAATACCGCTTAAAAGGTGGCGGTAATTTGAAGATAGTAAGGTAGCACCGCCCCATGCAGCGTCGACATGAAAATGACAGCCAAGCTCTTCGCTCAAATCAGCCATCTCGTTTAGTGGATCGATACTACCCGTTTCAGTTGTCCCAGCAACCCCCACAAGTGCCATTACCTTAATACCAGACGCTTCAAGCTCATGAGCCTTTTTACGCATCGCATCGACATCAACTTTATTATTTTCGCCAGTTGCGATTGCAATGATGTTATCGCGACCGATACCCAGTAAATCAACGGTTTTACCTAATGAGTAATGGCCTCGCTCAGATACAAGTACAGCTAAGCCTTTGTAACCATAGTGCAGCATTCCAGCGATTAAACCCTGTGCAGCAATACCTTTATAGTCACCATCCGCTTTTAATAAACGGTTGCGAGCAATCCATAAGGCGGTAATGTTGGCAACGGTTCCCCCAGAACAAAATGCGCCTAACGAGGTTTTTGCACTATGCATCCACTTGTTATAAAACGCATCCTCTTCACCATAGGCTAAATGGTGCATCATCCCTAAAACTTGTCGTTCTAGTGGCGTAAATGCTTTTGACGTTTCTATCTTTACTAGGTTTTGGTTTAGACCCACCATCAATTTTGATAGCGGTAACACAAAATGTGGCAAAGCGGATGTCATGTGGCCAATAAAGCTTGGCGCAGCTGTGTGAACTGAGTGTGCAACTAACTGCTCCATAATGTCTTGCGCGTAGTCAGAGACAAAAGTGGGCTCTTCTGGGATATTTGCCGACTGAAAATCTTTTTCTATCTCATGCAATGGCTTTTCAATTGCCGCAATATTCTCATTTAAGAATCCTGCAAGATTGCTTGAAATCTCTGATTCTATTCTACTCAAGGTTGAGTCCGGTGCTTCAGGCACCGTAAAAATACGAATCAAACTTTCTTTAGAGGCGACGGCACAACGCTTTTGATCCATCTTAATACCCATTATAAGCAGCTAAAATGCACCTAATACTGAAACAATAAGGTTTAAATTTAGCGGCACTGTTGCTACGAAATTGGCTAACTTTACTGGAATATCACAAAAATGTCTCGTTTAAAGCTAAAAAGCCACGAATTCGGTGACAAAAAAATGATGTATCAATGAAATTTGCGCTAATTTTCTACTATCAGCCAGTTATTTTTTAAGTATAATCATCACACCACTGATAAAGGAATAATTATGTCCAAAGGAATGCAAAAGACCGGTTGGCTGCTTTATGGATTTGCCACTTTTTTTATCAGCTTATTTGGTTATATCTACTACACCTATGAGACCGCTCGTAGTGAGATAATGGCTGGCATTGATTCCAAGCTTCTCAATGCGGCTGTGAGTGTTAACCATATTTTAGGTAAGGATTACCACAATCAAGTCAACGCTGGCATACCAATCTCTTCGGCTGTTTATAAGCAAAAAATGAGAGCCCTCTCAGAATACGCCAAGCAAATGGACTTAGCGTATGTGTATTCTATGGTACTTCGGGACGATACCGTTTTTTTTAGCGCATCGAGTTATACCCAAAAGGATCAAAACGGCGGCCGTATCACGCAGTTTATGGATCCCTACACCGAAGCAACCAAAATAAATAAAGACGCTTTTTTTTCTACAGAGCCTGTTTTCGAAGTGTCAAAAGATCAATGGGGACACTTTAAAAGCATTTTTGTTACTTTCATCGATGAGAATGGCCATACCTATCTTACTGGTGCCGATATAACAATTACTGACCTCAACCAACAGTTACAACTAAGCGTAACACGCGCGACTATTACAGGGTGCTTCTTCTTTTTTATTGCCTCCTTAATTGCAGGGCTTTACTTTTTACAACTTAAACGCTCTCTTTCTACGGATTCGCGTACAGGCTTTGCTAACCACGTAGCGCTGGAATATTACCTTAAAAAAAGCACCAAGCACCGCATGGAGCTTGCAGTCATTACAATTAATGAAGTTGAGGATATTAGTAGCTTTTATGGCACAGAAGTAAGCGACAAGGTAATGGCCAGTTTATTGAACTATTTTCAGTCTCGCCTACCCAACGATGCGCTGGTATTTCGTCTTGCTACCAATAAAATAGCACTGTTACATACACGCGGTGCAGAGCAAGACTTTGATGACACTATTCACGCCTTTAATCAATCAATCCCTGTACTTAACGAGCCGTTTATTTATGTTAGTTTGCATGCAGGCATTGCCTCTGGTAATAAGCTAATGCTGATTGAAAACGCACATATTGCTCTTCAACAAGCAAAGTTAAACAATCAACGTATTATTCGTTACGAGAATGTCTTTAAACAAGTAGAAGAACAGTTTAGATACAATGTAAAGCTGGCTAAAAAAGTAAAAGAAGCGTTTGATAACAATCGTATCGTTCCCTATTTCCAACCCATTTATGATACGCAAACAAAGCAGGTAACTCATTACGAAAGCTTAGCAAGAATGGCATCAGCACAAGGGCGCATCTATACACCAGATTACTTTCTAACTGTTTTGAAACGCTCTCGAATGGACGGATTACTAACACGTACCATGTTTACTCGCTGTATTGAGCAATTTCGAAAAACCTCAATTAGCTGGAGCATTAATATTACAGCGCAAGATATTCTGGACCCCAGCTTAAGTGAGTTTTTAGAACAGCAGTTAAGACGCTACCCACAACCCAACAATATTATTTTTGAGTTTCATGAAACAGAAGCAATTGCCTACTTTAGTGAAGTAAAAGCATTTATTAGCTTACTTAAAAATAAAGGTGCGCAGGTTATGATTAACGAATTTGGTGCAGGATATTCAAACCTCTCAAATATCTTAAAGCTTGAAGTTGATGGTCTAAAGCTAGACCGTGGCTTAGTTAGCCAAGCACATACCAATGATGACAGCTATATGTTTATTGAACATTTAGTGAAGTACGCCAAACAACTTAACCTTGATGTCGTTGCCGAACAAGTCGAGAGCGAGCAAGTGGCTGAAGCACTTTCCAAAGCAGGTATCACATTAATGCAAGGAAACCACTTCGCGCCACCCACGCCTTATGTGCCTCAGTCATAATGGCAAAGACACAGTGCGTGTTATAGGTTTATTACTAAGCGATGACTCTGTTGGCCACTGGCCCAATATTTACGCTCAAATGGTGTAATAGCGGTATCGCTTTCATACAACTCAACATCGCACTTATGCCCTGCAAGCTCAAGCGAGCGAGCAAATTCCTTCACGTAAATGTCCCAGTTGCTTCTAAGCTCTAAACGCCCACCTAATTTAATAATAAATGGGAATATAGCAGCACCGTGCCAGCGCCTTTGTAGGTGTTTGGCTTTTGGCCAAGGGTTTGGATACAACAAGTAATGGTGCGTGGGCTGCCAGTTAGCAGCCACCGCTAAACGCCAAAAATCGTTTAAATCAGCTTGCACTAAAATGTACTGTCCTGCATCGGTTTGCTTGTACTCAATGTCATGCTTATCCAAGCGATGAGATGATTTATCTATACCAATCACTAACGCATCTGGGTGACGCTTTGCTAAGTTAGCGGTACTTTCCCCTACACCACAGCATGAATCAAGAATGAGTGGCCCAGCAAACGTCTGCACCTTTTCGTTTACCTGATCAAAAGCCGCTTGCGTATGCTCTGCAATCGGCTTCTTAAATTCGGCACTTAGGTGTTTTAAAACAATTTCATCCAGCTTTTCATGTAAGCTAGGTTGATTCGATACAATACTTCTCGAATTTGCATCCGTCATTAGTGTCTAAGCCCCACACCACGTTTGATTAGGGTTAATGCTAACGTAAATAAACCCACAATAAATAAACCAAGTACACCAAATGCCACCGATAAGTCGACATCAGACACACCTAAGAAACCATACCGAAATGCATTTACCATATAAATAATTGGGTTTACTTGCGATACGCCTTGCCAAAATTCTGGCAATAAAGTGATAGAGTAAAACACCCCACCAAGATAAGTCAGCGGCGTTAAAATGAAGGTTGGGATAATACTAATATCATCAAAGCTATTAGCATAAATTGCGTTAATAAGTCCGCCTAACGCAAACACAGCCGAGGTTAGTATAACCGTTGCCATAATCACAAAAATATTGTGAATTTGAATATCAACAAACAACAAAGATACACAGGTAACAATCAAACCAACTAACATACCACGCGTCATACCACCGCCCATGTAGCCAAGTACAATAATGTAATTTGGCACTGGCGCAACTAATAGCTCTTCTATGCTTTTTTGGAATTTAGTTGAATAGAAGCTTGAGGCCACATTCGAGTAAGAGTTGGTGATCACCGACATCATAATCAGGCCTGGTACAATAAACTCCATATAACTAAAGCCGCCCATATCACCGATACGAGAACCAATCAGGTTACCAAAAATCACAAAATACAGGCTCATCGTGATTGCAGGCGGTACTAAGGTTTGCACCCAAATACGTAAAAAGCGAATACACTCTTTGATCCAAATACTTTTTAGCGCTACACCATATTTAAACATTATTCGCCTCGCCCCTGTTCTAATAATCCAACAAACAGCTCTTCTAAACGGTTTGCTTTATTTCGCATACTAAGCACTGTGTTACCTTGCTCGGTTAGCGCACTAAATACGTGATTTAAGCCCTGAGACTTTGCCACTTCAACTTCTAAAGTATGGTCATCAGTCTGTGTGTAGTTGTAGCCTTCAATGCTAATTGGCTGCACAGGCTGCTTTAAATCAAGTACAAAGGTTTCTTTATCAAGCTTGGCAAGTAACGCTTTAATAGTGGTGTTTTCAACAATCACGCCGCTGTCGATAATCGCGATGTTTTTACATAGCAGCTCTGCTTCTTCGAGGTAGTGCGTGGTCAAGATAATGGTGACACCTTGTTTATTTATCTCACGAAGAAAATCCCACATAGAGCGGCGTAGCTCAATATCCACACCTGCAGTTGGCTCATCTAAAATAAGTAATTTAGGTTCATGCATCAGCGCACGAGCAATCATTAAACGGCGTTTCATACCACCTGAAAGGGTGCGCGCTTGCTTATCTTTTTTCTCAAATAAACCGAGCTGCTTTAAATACTTTTCAGCACGTTCATGCGCCAGCTTTCTGGGTACACCATAATAACCCGCTTGGTTAACCAAAATTTGGCTAAGCGTTTCAAACTGACTGAAATTAAATTCTTGCGGCACTAAACCAAGTTCAGATTTAGCGGCTTCAAGGTGAGTATCAATGTCGTGACCAAATACCTCTACGCGACCAGCGCTTTTGTTCACTAACGATGAGATAACACCAATGGTGGTTGATTTACCAGCCCCATTTGGGCCAAGCAAAGCAAAGAAGTCGCCTTGCTGAACTTGTAAATCAATGCCTTTTACAGCTTCAACACCATTTTTATAAACCTTTTTCAGGCCTTCAATATTTAATGCGATCGTTTTTTCGCTCACTGTTTGCCCTCTCCATAACCCCAACGTTTCGTCAAAGTATGTTCAATGTTTAAATGATCTAAAATTCGCGCCACCATAAAATCAACCAGATCTGAAATCTGCTCAGGCTGGTGATAAAACCCAGGTGCCGCAGGCATAATGGTTACGCCAAGCTTTGCTAGTTTCAGCATGTTTTCAAGATGAATCTCGCTAAATGGCGTTTCACGCGGGACTAAAATCAGCTGCCCACGTTCTTTTATAACCACGTCAGCGGCGCGCTCAAGTAAGTTATCTGATGCCCCAACTGCAATGGCAGACACTGAGCCTGCACTACATGGGCAAACCACCATTTTCTTCGGCGCAGCTGAGCCAGAGGCAACAGGACTAAACCAGTTATCTTTACCAAATACTTTTAGTTGTTCTGGCGCGGCATTAAAGAGTGTACTGAGCTGTTCAGTTGC
Source organism: Pseudoalteromonas arabiensis (assembly GCF_001550155.1). GTDB lineage: Bacteria > Pseudomonadota > Gammaproteobacteria > Enterobacterales > Alteromonadaceae > Pseudoalteromonas > Pseudoalteromonas arabiensis. Next base: position 298,389 of record NZ_LRUF01000019.1, on the reverse strand, counting down.
TTTATCTTCGTTGCCCGACAGTTTTATATTCGATTCAGTATCAAGCACCACTCTTGCCGCACTTGAGATCAGTACATACACCTGAAACTGCTGCTCAAGTAATACCTCTAGTAACCGTAAGCCATAAGGGGCACCTGAGGCACCGCTAAAAGCTAAGGTTATTTTATCTTTAAATTGCATACAGTTATGCTCCGTATACTGGTTAGTTTTGTTCAAGTGTGCTGATTAAACGCTGATGAATACCTTCAAAGCCACCATTACTCATTATTAAAATATGTTGTGACGGCGCACTTCCTTCAGCAACTGCGGCAATGATTTCCTCAGTGCTTGGCATACAATGCATACCTGCTTTATCTGCGTATTCTTTTAATGACCAGCTTAAGTTTTCAGGTTCAAATAAATACACGTCATCGGCAGCTCTTAGAGAATCAATCAAGGTTTGTTGATGCACACCCATTTTCATGGTGTTTGAACGCGGCTCTAAAATGGCAATAATCTTCTCATCGCCCACTTTTGCACGTAAACCTGCAAGAGTTGTTTTAATTGCCGTTGGGTGATGTGCAAAATCGTCATACACTTTAATACCATTCACATCGGCTTTTAGCTCCATGCGGCGCTTAGGAGAAATAAACTCTGCTAAACCAGCAATGCTCACTGACACAGCAATCCCTACATGACGAGCGGCTGCAATGGCCATAATAGCATTTTTAACATTGTGCTCGCCCATCGCTTGCCATGACACAACGCCCTGCACTTCCCCAGCTAATAACACTTCAAATTCACTGCCATCAGCTTTAAGTAAACGGTAATCCCAGTCACCCGACAGTGTTTCGCTCTCGCTCCAAAGACCTCTTTCAATCACCTCTTGTAGTGCTTCATCTTGGCTTGGCCAAATGACTTTGCCACTACAAGGTAGTGTACGCATCAGGTGGTGAAATTGTTTCTTTATTGCATTTAAATCTTCAAAAATATCCGCATGATCAAATTCAAGATTATTTAGAATCAAAGTGCGTGGTAAGTAATGTACAAACTTACTGCGTTTATCAAAAAAAGCGGTATCGTATTCGTCGGCTTCAATTACAAAAAATGGGGTTTCGCCAACACGTGCAGACACGCCAAAATTTTGCACTATGCCACCAATTAAAAACCCAGGTTTCATACTGGCATACTCTAATAACCATGCCAGCATACTCGCTGTAGTTGTTTTGCCATGCGTACCCGCAACAGCTAAAACCCACGAATTCTGCAATAAATTATGTTTTAACCATTCTGGGCCTGAGGTATAAGGCAAGCCTTTATCAAGCACATATTCAACACAGGGATTGCCACGGCTCATGGCATTACCAATCACCACCATATCAGGGGTTGGCTCAAGTTGTGCAACGTCATAACCTTGAGTTAGAGTGATACCCAGCTCTTCTAATTGTGTGCTCATCGGCGGGTACACATTTTGATCAGAGCCTGTCACTGTATGACCTAACGATTTAGCGATTGCGGCGATACCACCCATAAAGGTGCCACAAATTCCAAGAATATGAATATGCATCTACTGTCCTGAGCAAAATGAATGATAGATAAAATAAGCCGTTATAATGCCAAATATAAGCTTTACTTACCATTACTACACGGCAATAGACTTTTGCCAAATAACCAACATAAAAAAACACCTCAATTTGAGGTGCTTTTCTAATCAAGCTGAATCTCTACTTACAGCATTAAAAATGCAAACAAACCGACACCAAGTAGTAAACGATAGATAACAAATGGCATCATCCCCATACGCTCAATCACTTTTAAGAAAAAGAAAATACAGGCATACGCAGATATAAAAGATAAGCCAGCACCAAGCATCAAGGTATTCCACTCAACGATATGATCGCCTAAAGCCAACTCTATTGTGTAATATAGTCCCATCATTAAAATAACAGGAATGGCCAATAAAAATGAGAAGCGCGCGGCACTTTGCTTATTCATACCCAGCATTAAACCTGCGGTCATAGTAATACCTGACCGTGATGTGCCTGGGATCATAGCCATCGCCTGTGCCATGCCGATCATCAGTGCAGATTTCCAGTTCAGTTGGTAAATCGTTTTGGTTTGCTTACCTTTTGCATCGGCATACCAAAGTAATAAGCCAAATAAAATAGTCGTTACCGCGATCACCCATGCACTACGTAGGTAAAGCTCTATTAAATCTTTAAAAATAAGCCCAAGAATAGCGGCAGGTATCGTGCCTACTATGATCCACCAGCCTAGCTTACTATCATCGGTTGCACCTTGTGAGCCAAACGATTTAAACCAAGCACCAAGAATATCGACCACTTCTTTTCTAAAGTACAAAACAACTGCACCTAAGGTTCCAACGTGAACAGCCACATCAAATGCTAAACCTTGGTCTTGCCACCCGAGAATCTGCGACGGAAGAATTAAATGCGCTGAGCTAGAAATAGGTAAAAACTCAGTCAGTCCTTGAATTAAAGCTAAAACAATTATCTCAATAATACTCATGGGTTAGTAAACTCCACCTTCCATAGTTTTTGTTGCGGGTTATCATAATTATCCCATAGCTGAGACAGGGTTAGCTTCGCTACGGGGTGAAAAAAATCGGGAGCTATTTCTGCTAAAGGCTGAAGCACAAAAGCATTTTTTGTAATTTCATCTCGCGGTAATTGTGCAGGATAATCGCATATAACATCATCATAAAAAAGTAAGTCTAAATCGAGTGTACGCGGGCTAAACTTTTTATCTGCACGGGTACGACCATTATCAAGCTCAATTTGTTTCAATAATTTGCACAACTTCTCAAGAGGCATATCCGTTTTGGCCGCAACCACTGAATTATAAAAATTACTCCCTGCAAAACCAACCGCTTCACTCTCATAAACTGATGAGTGTACAAAATCGGGGAAGTAAGGTTTCAAGGCTATGAGCGCTTGGCGAAGATAATGCTCTTTATTGACATTAGAACCTAGACTAATAAATATTTGCGCCATTATTAGCTCACCTTACGGCGGGTGATCTCAACGCCCACCGTTTGCGCTTGTGGCACAGCGGCTGGTTTACTGACACGAATAGTCACTTGGTTGGTGGCAAATTCAGTAAGAATAAGTGCAGCTAATTGCTCAACTAAGGTTTCAAGCAACTCAACAGGCTTCGCCGTTGTATGTTCAATGACACGCTCACTCACTTTTGCATAATCAAGCGCAAGGTTTATATCATCGGTTGCTGCAGCGGCTGAGATATCACAAAGCATTTCAATGTCAAAATATAAGCTTTGTTTACTTTCTTTTTCAAAATCATATACACCGATGATGGTGTCTACGTGCAGTTGTGATATATATACCTTGTCCATTAAGACTCCAAATGACATAAATATGTAAGGTAAAACAACCTTATGCGCCTATTGATCTTAATAATACGCTTTATAAGCTGTCATAATGTTTTAATATATTGAAATTACCCCTACAATGACGGATAGATTGTTAGTATTTTTTTGTAACAATCTAATCGAAAAATAGCGGCAGACGGTTTTGCCGCCAATGATAGCCCAAAAGTGCCGATTAAAAAATAAGGAAGCGCGTGTTAGCAGTTTTAATGTTAGTTTTAGCCTATTTACTAGGATCGGTTTCGTCCGCTATCCTTGTTTCTCGGCTATTTAGGCTACCAGACCCACGCAGTCATGGATCGAATAACCCTGGAGCGACCAACGTTTACCGCCTCGGTGGAAAGTTACCCGCTGCATTAGTGCTTGTGTTTGACATATTGAAAGGAACGATCCCAGTTTGGGGCGCTTACTTTTTAAACATAGAGCCTCTGATGCTCGGTCTCATCGGTGTTGCAGCATGCCTAGGTCACATGTATCCATTATTTTTTGGCTTTAAAGGCGGAAAAGCCGTTGCCACTGCTTTTGGTACCTTGCTTCCTATAGGCTTATCTTTAGGTGGGATGCTAATCACAACTTGGCTACTAATTATTGCAATTACACGTTATTCATCACTCGCGGCATTAGTGACCGTCTCTCTTGCGCCTCTTTACACATGGTGGATAAAGCCACTTTATACATTACCAGTCACATTTTTAACGGTATTAATTATTTTTCGCCACAGAGCGAACATGACACGTTTGATGTGTGGTGATGAGCCAAAAGTTGGGGCTAAGAAAAAAGCCCCAGAAAATGAATAAGCCTTATAACGGCTCAAGTGAATCGATTGGCCAGCGCGGCTTAGTTTTCATATCAAGGCTTGCAAATTGCCCTGCTTTTAAGCGCTGCATACCGGCATAAGCGATCATTGCGCCATTATCTGTACAAAACTCTGTGCGCGGGTAATACACGCGCCCTTTCATACCTTGCATTACACGTTCTAGCTGCGAACGTAGTTGAACATTGGCACTTACACCACCTGCAATCACTAAACGCTTAATGCCTGTTTGCTTTAATGCACGTTTACATTTAATAATAAGTGTATCAATAACGGCTGTTTGGAATGCATGTGCGATGTCAGCTTTAGTTTGCTCATCATCATCGTTATCACGAATCGCTATTGATGCTGCGGTTTTCAAACCACTAAAGCTAAAGTCTAAACCTGGTTTATCTGTCATCGGGCGTGGGAATACAAATCGCTCTGGTGTACCTTGCTCCGCAAGTTTTGCTAGACGAGGGCCGCCAGGGTAATCAAGACCTAATAATTTAGCGGTTTTGTCAAACGCTTCACCCGCCGCATCATCCACCGACTCACCTAATACTTCGTACTCACCAATACCTGACACTTTAACCATCATAGTATGACCGCCCGAGACAAGCAGCGCAATAAACGGAAATTCAGGCTGCTCTTCTTCAAGCATAGGGGCAAGTAAATGACCCTCCATATGGTGAACAGCCACAGCGGGGATGTTCCAGCCATAGGCTAGTGAACGGCCAATCGAGGTGCCCACAAGTAAAGCCCCCACAAGGCCTGGGCCTGCCGTATAAGCAATGCCATCTAAATCTTCTGGGCCGCAACCCGCTTGTGCAAACGCCGCATCAATTAACGGTAAGGTTTTGCGTACATGGTCTCGTGATGCAAGTTCTGGCACTACACCGCCATAGTCTGCATGCACTTTGACTTGGCTGTATAGTTGATGTGCTAATAAGCCTTGTTCATCATCGTAAATGGCAATACCTGTTTCATCACATGATGATTCAATACCTAAAATTCGCATCAATTACTCCGCCAATAAAAAACAAACGCGCATTTTACAGCGAAAATACGCATTACTGAACATTAAATTGCAATACCAATATTGGTTTGGCCGTCAGATACTGCAAGCTGCTTAAGCTCTTTAACGTTTTCTGAGGTAATTCGGCCCATTTGCTCTACAAAATCAATAAGTTCAGCAAGAACATCAATTTCATATTGCATTAAAGGGTGCTCACGTACGGCCTTGTTATCAGCCAACTCACCATCGACGGTCAGTTGATACTCAATATAACGTGCGACTGAGGCCTGAGAAATTTTACTGATGTTTAGAAATTCTTGTTCATCTTTTGCCATTAAACCATGCAGCATTCCAAGCAATGCAGTTGCCGTATCAATCGCTGGGTATACGCCAAACATATCAAAATCATTTAATTCAGGTACATTAGGCTCAATTTTCTCAATTTGCTTCTCAAGACTAATTTTACTTTTGGGTAGTAAAATTTTCTCCCAACACACACTTAACGCACTACGAAACACGGATCCGTCACCAAACCCCGTGGCTTCGCTAAATAGGGCATAGTTAGGCAACATACGCTCAAGCAATGCGCCACCTAAAACCGCCTTTTGTAAATAGTTTAATTCTCTAATACGTTGAAAATTATTCGCTTTCGTCATTCTTTACAGTCCCACAAGACCAACATATTTCAAACGTTGACCCATTAAGCTCGCTACATGTTGGGCAAACCCAGTCAGGAGCAGATTGTTTCACTTGCTGGTAGTTTATCAATATTTCGCGCGCCTGGCGCTCTTTTATCGCATAAACTCGTACTTCGACTCCCGTTTGCTCAAATGGGATCTCGCCGAGAGCGCCTTGTAACATTTCGCCTTGCAGCTCACATTGAATTCCTGCGCTTTCTAACAGTCCTTTAATTATGTTAGCTTGCAAGGCGTTCTCAGCCCTAAAAATCCCCACCCAAGTAAATGAATCACCAGTATTATCTTGATTTAAATTATTTTTTTGCAAATTGATTCTCTTTTACTTTGCACGACTTTAAACCTAAGCTACTCTAGCTATTGACCTTTGTGCAACCCATATTTAAAGGCGGCTTAATGACACTTACAACCCCTGGACTACTCTTCCCTGCAATTTCTCTTTTGTTGCTAGCATATACGAATCGCTTTTTAGTACTTGCTCAGTTAATTCGTGAGCTTAACGCACGTGAAGGTGACAGCATTCGTCCTTTAGTTGTTGCACAAATCGAAAACCTTAGAAAGCGAATTAAATTAATTAGAGTGATGCAAGTATATGGTGTAGCTTCATTTTTTATGTGTACACTTTCTATGTTTGCTTTATTTATTGAGTTTAATACCACAGGCATTGTGCTATTTGGGATAAGCCTTGCTAGTCTCGCTTTATCGTTATTAACGTCCTTGTATGAAATCCACATTTCGTGCGATGCAATCGAAATCGAACTTCAGAATATCGAAAAAAAACCACTTTCAGATAAGGCAGAGTAAATTTCTGCTTCTATACTTATTGTTACGAGAAACAACAATAAGTGGTACGTGCGTGGATGACTTTTTGTTTTCTGATGAACCATTAGAAGAAAGTAATATACAAACTGAAGAGCCTGAATATTGGCACATTCTTGTTGTTGACGACGAAGAAGATATCCATCAGGTCACTAAGCTTGTGCTTGCAGGTTTCACCTTTGAAGGGAAAGGATTGCGCTTTTACGATGCCTATTCGGCAGCCGAAGCCAAAGAGTTTTTAAAAAAGGACATCCCCTTCTCAGTGGCTTTGGTTGATGTTGTTATGGAAACCAATCATGCAGGGCTTGATTTAATTCAATATATACGTGATGACATCGATAATCACGATATTCGCCTAATATTAAGAACAGGACAACCTGGTGAAGCACCTGAGGAATCTATTATTCGTGATTACGACATAAACGACTATAAGAACAAAACAGAGCTCACTGCAATAAAAATCAAAACATTACTTTATTCTGCCCTGAGAGCGCATCGCGACATTCAGATCATTGACCGTCATAAACATGGTCTTGAGCAAATAATTAATGCTTCGGCAAACTTTTTAAAATGCGAGAGTGTTCGTGAGTTTGCATCAACAATTTTAAGTCATGTCACCAACGTGATGGGTATAAATGATGCCCAAATATACTGCGCTGCCGCCGTCAACTTGCAATCATCCCCCGCCACTGACTTCCAATTGCTCGCCGCATCTGGCGTGGGTCCAACGCCAAAACAAAGCACAATTCCTGATGAAGTAAAAAGCTTATTTATAGATGCCCATGATCGTAAGTCTTCATTAAAAACAAGTACTGACTATATAGGGTATTTTCCAACTAAAGCTGGCCTTGAAACCATGCTATACGTGCACAAAGGCACAAAGCTTCAGCCAACAGATCATCAGCTTCTTGAGTTTTATGCAAACAATATAGCACTGGCTTATGACAACCTAAAACTACGCGAGATGGTAAAAGATTCACAAAAAGAGTTATCGTATATCTTGGGTGAAGCAGTTGAAAAACGCTCAAAAGAAACAGGCTCACACGTAAAGCGTGTCGCACTTTACAGTGAACTCTTAGCAAAACTCTCTCAGTTAGATCCATTTCAGTGTGAAATTATTAAACTTGCCTCCCCATTGCACGACATAGGAAAAATAAGCATTCCTGACAATATCCTAAATAAACCTGGCAAATTAGATGAGCAAGAATGGGAGATAATGAAAAGTCACGCTCAAATCGGCTATGAAATACTAAAAAATTCAAGTAATGAGATTTTAAATTGTGGTGCAACAATCTCTCATCAACATCATGAAAAGTGGGATGGTACAGGTTATCCTCAAGGTTTAGCAGGGAGTAATATTCATATTGTCGGCCGTATTACCGCTATTGCCGATGTATTCGATGCGCTATGCAGCGATCGCTGCTATAAAAAAGCGTGGTCATTAGAAGACGCATTAACATTAATAAAAGAACAACGCGGGAAACATTTTGATCCAACTTTAGTCGATATATTACTTGAAAATTTAACACTTTTCCTAGAGATTAAAGACCGATACCCTGATTAGTGTAACTTTTCGGTAAAACAACACTTTCCAAAATAGGTACTATAATTTACTATGCCATCGTAAAGTATAATTATTTTGCCTGGATGTAAGGGCTTACTTATAACAAGGGACTATTTAAAGTGAGATTTGAACAACTTGAACAATTCGTTGCACTAGGCGTGCTCAGGCATTTCCGCCAAGCTGCAGAAAAAACCCAAATTAGTACTTCAGCATTAACTCGCAGTATTCAAACACTCGAAGATGAAATCGGCTATGAGCTTGTCACCCGCTCTACACGTTCGGTTAAACTAACCAAAGAGGGTGAGCTTTTCCTAGAATACGCGCAACAAACGCTTAATAATTTAGAAGAAACGAAGAAACGTTTATTTGAATCATTAAATGGCTGCGTAAACGAAAAGCTTGTCATTGGTTACACGACTAAAGCGAGTACTGTTGTACCTGTTTCTTGTGGGCAATTTTTAGCTCAGTACCCACATGTCAAAATTGAAATGCAACTACAAGAGCAAGGCGAACTCATTCGTAAATTGCAACTGGGTGAAATAGACATAAGCGTGTGCTCGCAGGCAATGAATAGTATTGGCAGCGACATCCACTTACCAGACCAACTTATCTTATTTGTTTCAAAAGATCACCCGCTTGCTAATAAGAGCGATATTAGTAAACGTGATTTGGCTGACTACCCAATGTACAGTTGTTTTGCACAGTCGAAGCAAGTTCAGACGATGCTTACCGAAGCAGTTGACTCATTCAATAAATCATCAAGCATTAAAGTTGGTAGTATTGAACAAGTGATGGATGGCCTTAAAAAGTCAGATCATATTGCCATTGCAAGCATTGAGCATGCTAACAGTGTTTCTTCTGACCCTGAGCTACTTTTATTGAAAACGAATAAAGGGATCGCTCATGAACAATTAGTTATTCAAACGAATGAGCAGGTTAATGAAAACTCGCACATTAGTCATTTATTAGATTTAATTGAAAAGACAGCGTTATCTAGTCACAACTAACGCATACATTTAAGCTAGTCTTGCAAACAAAGGCTAGCTCCCTTCTTCACTTAATCATCAACATACTGCATAAAAAGCGTGCATGATTCTTTTTTTCAGATACACTTACGCACCTTTTTTTGATTGTGCACATGAATGACCGCGCAACTTATTTCAAACACTTATTTAGACGCAATAGAACAAACCGGTTATGCTATTGTTGAAAACGCAATTGATGAAAACTTACTAACTGATTTAATTGCAGATTGTTATCGTATAAATCCGCATTTTCATACTGCGGGGATTGGCCGTTTGAACGATCAACAAGTTGATAAAACCATCCGTAAAGATAAGACCTTTTGGTTTGATAGTTCAAGCCAAGCACAAATTACTTATCTTGCGACCATGGAAGCGATAAAGACACAGTTAAACCGCAGTTTTTTCTTAGGGCTGTTTGACTATGAATGTCATTATGCAAAATATCAACAAGGTGACTTTTATAAAAAACATTATGATGCCTTTAAGGGTCGTTCAAACCGTATTTTTACAACCGTCTGTTATTTAAATACACCCGATTCAGGTGGTGAACTGATCATATATAAGCCTAAAAGCAAAGATATTGAGGTCATTGTAAAACCACAAGCAGGCACACTTGTGATGTTTGAAAGCGAACGCTTCATGCACGAAGTATTACCAGCAGAAGATGTTCGCTACTCGATTGCAGGCTGGTTTAGAAAAAATGCCTCGATCAGCGGAATTATAGATCCGCCGAGATAATGCCCCGTTAAAATGGCAATGGCAAGGAAGCTATTAAGCCTATAAATATCACTAAACCCACATAGTGATTATTTAAAAAAGCTTTAAAACAAGGATCTCGCTCTCGATTATGAATCAGTTTTTGTTGATAAAGTAAAAAACCAACTCCAGCAGCTAATCCAAGCCAATAATACAGACCGAGTTGGTTACTAAGGCCTATATAAGCAAGAATCGCTATAAACAAGGCATTAAGTAAAAAGATAATGTGCCTATCATAACTCGCAAACAAAATAGCCGTTGATTTAACACCTATTTTCAAATCATCATCTCTATCAACCATGGCATACATGGTGTCATAAGCCACAGTCCAAACAAGGTTAGCAATAAATAAAAGCCATGCTTCTACAGGAACTGAACCAATCGAGGCCATATAAGCCATTGGGATAGCCCAACTAAATGCCGCCCCAAGCACGACTTGGGGTAACTGGGTATAACGCTTCATAAACGGATAGCAAAATGCCAAGGCTAGTGCGCCAAACGACAGCAATATCGTTGACCATCCGAGCATTAACACTAAGCCAAATGCCACTGTGATAAGCAGCACAAATAAACTCAGAGCCTCACCACTTGAAACTAACCCCGCAGCCAATGGGCGCTGTGCTGTGCGTTTTACTGAACCATCAATTTTACGGTCTGCGTAATCATTAATCACACAACCGGCACTGCGCATTACAAAGACCCCTAAGCTAAATACGACAAAATTTAGCAAACTCGGGGCGCCTTGATTGGCAAGCCAAAGTGCCCAATATGTTGGCCAAAGCAATAACAAAGTCCCTATTGGTTTATCGGTACGCATCAATTGCTTATAGTAAGGAATGTGTGCGACGTGTAATGCAGCTAATTTCATAAGTAAATATAGGCTCCAGGCAAGAAGACTTCAGCAACTAAAAAATGCGCACGAGCTAGCGAAAACACACTGCGTCTACCCCATAACATCTGCGGTTCTAAACCTAATTCATTTATAAGAGAACCTAGTTGGTGTTGCTCTGAAAATTCAGCCACTTCAATTTCGGTGCGTAAAAGACTGGGATCTTGGAAAATAACATCGCCTAAAGGTCTTGTACCCATACTTAACAATTGCTGCTTTTTTAGGGTATCATCTGCTGGCAGCCAACTTTGCGCATATACCATAGGCTTGTTATCACAAAGTAATAATACTTCGCGGTTTAATGCGTGACTTAAAGATGTATTTAATAGTGCTTGCTGCTCTGAGGTTAAGTCAAAAGGTGCTTCATTGAGCACGTGAACAGAAAACTGTTGGCAATGACTTTTGAGCTTAGCGGTCAATGAGCCCGCTTCAAGCAACCAGCTTTGTTGCTGCTGCGTTAAATGTGGATAGGCTGATGCCGATTGCCAATCAGCAACTAATGATATTGGGAATTTAGTCACAACAACTCAGTATTTTAAGAAACCGCGCAAATGATATCACTGCAAAACGTTTGGCAAAAGCCATCATTTAATCTCAATAACAGTTAAAATTCTTACAACAACCTGTATCTCTAGTAAGTTTGGGTATAGACTAAAAACCATTGAAAGGGTGGACTATTTTTAACTATGAAAAAATCGTTATTATCAATTTATTTGATATGCCTATTAGCAGTTAATGCAACAATTAGTTTTTCGGCACATGCCGAGTCAAAAGTCGGTTATTTTGGTTTTGAGCCAGACATAATTACCAATTATATTGGCCAAGGTAACAAAAAGCTTGGTTATGTACGTATTACGGTCGATCTTATGCTCAATGACATGTCAGATATCCGTGTCGTAGAACATCATACCCCTTTGCTGCGTGATGCGATTGTTGAAATTCTTTCTAAAGAGCCAGAAGAGAATATCAAGTCGCTTACCGGTCGAGAAGAAATTAGAAAACGCTGTACTGAAAAGTTAAAAACACTTTTAAAACAAGAGACTGGACAAGAAATAGTGCGTGAAGTGTTGTTCACTAAATACTTATATCACTAGCCATAACAAGTGACGGCAAACGCCGTCACAGATTACTTTAACGGCGCGAAAGTAACTTATCTGATACAGCATAAGCCATACCTGATAAAAGCCCCGCAAGATGCGCCCAGTTAGCCATATTGACAGGTAACATTTCAACAAAGCCTAAAATCAGCCAAACAAGCATAAAGCCAACAATACTCTTGCTGACTAAAGGCGGCTCTGTTGGCCTCATTACACTGTATATCCAACAAAAGCCTAGCAAACCGTAGACAACACCACTCAAGCCACCAAAATTAGGCCCAACCAATAAAAACTGAGCCCAGTTACTGATAAATGCGGTCACTAAAAATAAGCCGACTAAGGTTAACTTTCCACTGCGCTTTTCAATGTCATTACCTAGTGTCATCCACCAAATTAAATTAAAAATTAAATGGATAGCACTAAAATGCACGATTGCTGGTGTAAACCAACTAAGCGGTTGCGCAGGATTAAACTGTAGCATCCGATAAATGGTATCAAAACCACCGAGTAAAAAAGCCACAAAAATCGCTATTGATACTAACGTAACAGTGCGATTGAGCCAGCTTAATGCTTTAAAACGCGCTTTTAGGTTGAGCGACTGACCTTGATAAGAAAGTGATGACTGTGTGCTCCCCACTTGCCAAGAGGCTTGCAGATACTTTTCATCGTGTGGATTTGCCGCAAACTCTTGCCATAATGGCTGAGCTTGATGAAAATGCTCTGGAGCAACACAAATAATGACGGTTTTACCATCTTCAGAGCGAAGCTCACCCTGTAAGCCTTTGCTTTTAATATAGTCAATAAATCCCTGCGCCGCGCGAGGATTATTTATGCTGCCCAGTTCAATCATCGTTCAATATGCTCCGGAAGTTGTGTTTGCCAAGCTGTAAAGCCTCCATCCATGCTGTAAACATCTTCAAAGCCCTGCTCAACTAAGTAGCTCGCAGCACCTTGAGAACTTACACCATGATAGCAAACAATAATGATTGGCTGATCGAACTCTTTATTCATCATAAATTCGCTAATATTAGCATTTGATAAATGCTCAGAGCCAGGAATGTGCCCCGTTTTAAACGAGTTAGGATCACGAATATCGGCAATCACAACGTCTTCTTTATCTAAAAGCGCAAACGTGTCGCTTACTGAAATATGTTTGTATGACATAATACTCTCTAAACTAAAAAGGCGGCAATATGCCGCCTTATCACTATAAACGGCACTAATCCCAGTTAAGGATTACTTTACCAGATTGGCCTGAAATCATTGTATCAAAGCCCTCTTGGAAATCATCCACAGAGAACTGGTGAGTAATTATTGGTTTCAGATCAAGGCCTGATTGAATTAAGCTTGCCATTTTATACCAAGTTTCAAACATTTCACGGCCGTAAATACCTTTGATAATTAAGCCTTTGAAAATAACTTGGTTCCAATCAACCGCCATATCTGAAGGTGGAATACCTAGCATAGCGATTTTGCCACCGTGATTCATGTTATTAAGCATGCTGTTAAATGCAACTGGCACACCCGACATTTCAAGGCCAATATCAAAGCCTTCTGTCATGCCAAGCTCTTTCATTACATCTTCAAGCTTTTCAGTTGCCACATTTACAGCACGAGTAGCGCCCATTTTACGCGCTAAATCTAAGCGGTATTCATTTACGTCAGTGATAACCACATGACGTGCACCAACGTGTTTAGCAACCGCTGCTGCCATGATACCAATTGGGCCAGCTCCTGTGATTAATACGTCTTCACCAACTAAATCAAACGATAACGCTGTATGTACTGCATTACCGAATGGGTCAAAGATTGATGCTAACTCATCAGGAATGTTATCTGGAATTTTAAATGCGTTGAAAGCGGGGATCACAAGGTATTCAGCAAATGCACCTTCGCGATTAACACCAACACCTGTGGTGTTACGGCATAAATGTACACGGCCAGCACGACAGTTACGACAGTGACCACAGGTAATATGCCCTTCGCCCGATACACGGTCACCCACTTGGAAACCACGTACTTCTTGGCCCATATCAACCACTTCACCTACATATTCGTGGCCAACGACCATTGGCGTTGGGATTGTATTTTGTGCCCACTCATCCCATTTATAAATATGGACATCTGTTCCACAAATTGCTGTTTTGCGGATTTTAATAAGCAGATCGTTATGGCCAACTTCAGGCTTTGGCGCATCAGTCATCCAAATTCCTGGTTCTGCTTTTAATTTAGATAATGCTTTCATGATTCACACTCAATTAAACAAAACCGAAGCAAAGGCTTCGGTTTAGGAAATAAAATTAGATAACACCCATTTCTTTACCAATACGGGTAAAGGCCGCTATTGCGGTGTCTAATTGCTCTTTTGTATGCGCCGCAGAAATTTGCGTACGAATACGTGCTTGACCTTTAGGTACCACAGGGAATGAGAAACCCGTTACGTAAATACCCTCAGCAAGTAATTTGTCTGCCATGGCTGAGGCAACTTTAGCATCGCCTAACATTACAGGGATGATCGCATGATCTTTACCTGCACAGGTAAAGCCAGCCGCTTCCATTTGTTCACGGAAATATTTTGCATTGTCCCAAAGCTTAGCGCGTAATTCACCACCGTTGCTCAGCATTTCAAGTACTTTAATTGATGCTGTAACAATTGATGGCGCAAGTGAGTTTGAGAAAAGATACGGGCGCGAGCGTTGACGTAACCATTCAACGATTTCTTTCTTACCTGATGTGTAACCACCTGATGCGCCGCCCAGTGCTTTACCCAAGGTACCTGTGATGATATCAACACGGTCAAGTACACCACAATATTCAGGTGTGCCTTTACCATTTTCACCTACAAAACCAACCGCGTGAGAGTCATCCACCATCACTAAGGCATCATATTTATCAGCTAGGTCACACACCGCTTCAAGATTACAAATTACGCCGTCCATTGAGAAAACGCCGTCTGTTGCGATGAGTTTTGTTTTAGCACCTGCTTCGTCAGCTGCAATAAGTTGCTTTTCAAGGTCGCTCATGTCGTTATTGGCATAGCGGAAACGCTTAGCTTTACAAAGACGTACACCATCAATGATCGAAGCATGGTTTAAAGCGTCAGAGATAATTGCATCATCTGGGCCTAGGATAGTTTCGAATAAACCGGCGTTTGCATCAAAACATGATGAGTAAAGAATGGTATCTTCTGTTTCTAAAAACGCAGAAATCTTTTCTTCTAATGTTTTATGAATATCTTGCGTACCACAAATAAAACGGACTGATGCAACACCAAAACCGTGATCATCAAGACCTTGTTGCGCAGCTTTAATTAGCTCTGGGCTATTTGCTAGACCTAAGTAGTTATTTGCACAAAAGTTGATAACTTTATCACCCGATGCAACTTCAATTTGAGCCTGTTGTTGTGAGGTAATAACACGTTCGCTTTTGTATAGACCTTCAGCTTTTACTTCGTCTATTTGTTGCTGAAGCTGATTAAAAAACGCAGATGCTCTCATCTGAAATCTCCAAATAATCTTTTAAGTAATCAGAGCCGATTAGCTGTGACTGTGAAATTTGCGCCTATTGTAAAAGCTTAGGCGAACAATTGCACTGTTTGTAGTTCGTCGCACGCCTTGAATGGGTGCGGATTTGCGAAATAAAACTGGTCTTACCTGCTATGAGTGTAAAACCAGAGCAGGTAAGTCGGCTAATGACTCACAAACGATATCAGCATGTTGTTCTGTTGACTCTGCGTAACTTTGCCCTGAACGCACCAATACACGCGTGGCAATACTTGCCCTTTCAGCTGCAATTAAATCCCCTAACTTATCACCAACCATGATACTTTTTTTAGGGTCAATATCATGCTCAGTAATAGCCTGTAAAAGCATTCCAGGCGCAGGTTTACGACAGTCACACTCTTGTAAATAACTCGCTTGTGCTTTTGTTGGATGATGTGGACAAAAGTAAACCGCGAGAATAGGCACGTCATGACGTTTAAACTCGTCTTTCATCCAAGCTGTTAGATTATGAAAATCCTGCTCAGAATAGTAGCCCCGACCAATCCCCGATTGATTAGTAACCACCACAATTTCGTAGCCATTATCAGTAAACTTCTTGCAGGCATCAAACACACCGGCAACAAATTCAAACTCTTGTGGTTTATACACATAACCGTGATCAATGTTCACGACACCATCACGGTCTAAAAATAATACTTTCTTCATTTCAGTTGCTCTTTCAATACGACAAGGTCAAACATTAAAGTGACATCTTGCACACTAATCTGTGTCATTAGATCAGCCCCTTTAACACGCGTCCCCCATGATAATTGTTCAGCTGTTTTACCCGTTTGCTGAACAAGGTTTTGATGATAAACCTCAACCACGTAATCTTGGTACAAATAAGGCCCTGTGCGTTTAGGGTTTGAATGAGCGTATAACCCTATCACTGGGGTGCCAACCGTAACCGCCATATGGGCAGGGCCTGTATCAGGAGCAAGCACTAAAGACGCACGCTTTAAAACACATAACAGCTCTTTTAGCTGAGTTTTACCGACAAGATTCAAAATAGCCGTCTTACTGTGACTAATTATTTGCTCTGCAAGCGTTTCTTCGAGCGGCGTTGGTCCCCCCGTAATCACTACCGAGAAACCTTGATTATGAGCGTAGTCAGCAAGTGCTGCATAGCGCTCAGGCAACCAATTTCGCTCTTTTTTACTTGCCGCAGGTGAAATCACAAAAATACGCCCTGCTAAACGCTCTGCACCTAATAATATATCAGCAGCTTGCTGGTGCTGTTCGGTAATTGGCATCTGCCAGCTTGGTTGATAATCAGGCACACCAATGGCGCTGGCAAACCCTTTAAAGCCTTCCAGTACATGAGCCTCGGCTTGTGGTGCAATGCGCTTGTTAATAAACAAGCTATGTAATTCTTTTGCACGCGCCCAATCAAAGCCAACTTTTACTTTGGCAGGAATACAACGTGCTGCAAGGTTCGCTCTCAGTGCTACTTGCATATGTAGTAACACATCAAATTGTCGCCCTTTAAAAACCTGTTTAAGCTGTTTGTAGGCTTGCTTACCTTGTTTTTTGTCGAACACCACAAATTCAACACCCGGTAAATCAGCCAGTAACATTGCTTCGACTTTACCAATTACCCAAGTAATTTTTGCCTTTGGATGCGCTTTTTGAATAGCTTGCACAGCCGATACCGCATGGCAAACATCACCAATAGCCGAAAGCCTTAATATACATATCTCTGAATACGAGGTTGAATGAGTCACATGTGCCCTTAGCAACAGCAAATAAAATGCGATCTTAAATTAACTTTGTGCTATTGCAAGTACTTATACGAAATACCAAAAATACGGTACTATAATAAGCATAGATCGTTAATACGTTAAGTTGTTATGTTTGAGACTCTGCATCAAGAAAATACCACGCTACTTTGTCACCCCGCTTATACCCAGTTACTCACGCGCGAGTGGTTTGATGCTGACTTTTGGCAACAGCAAAATAAAATTGTTGGTGCTAAAAAAGGCCGTGCAACGGCTTGGTTTTTTAAACATGATCACTTAACTGCCGTGTTAAGGCACTACTGGCGTGGCGGCCTTGTTGGTAAACTTTTAACTGATCAGTATCTCTACTTAGGTTTAGAAAAAACTCGTGTGTATAAAGAGTTCTCGCTAATGATGCGCTTATCTGAATTGGGTTTAAATGTCCCCACTCCAATAGCTGCGAAAGTCACGACTCATGGCTTGATTTATCGAGGTGATATAATTACACAAGCAGTGACAGGCGCGCAAAGCTTACTCGATATACTTATTACACGCACACTTAGTCATGATGAATTAAAAAAAATAGCAACAACACTGAGTGAATTTCATAACCACGGGGTGTATCACGCAGACTTAAATATCAATAACATCTTATTTGACGATAGCGGTAACGTCTTCATTATTGACTTCGACCGTGGCGAAATAAAGCAACCTGACGTTAGTTGGCAACAAGAAAATATGAAACGCTTGGCACGTTCATTTGCAAAAGAGCAAGGCCGTAACGAAATAATGCACTGGCAGCAAAGCGATTGGCAATTACTCATTTGTGAGTACCAAGCACAACTAAAACATTAATTAAAAGATGCGCACTTCTTATGGGAAGTTAACTGTATTTTCATTATTTAAGGTTTCTAAGAAAGCGGCTATATTTTCAACCTCCTCCTCGCTGAGCTTTTTACCTAATTGATGCCAGCCAGTTAAGTGAATAGCTTCTTGTAAGGTTGTTGCAGCTCCATCATGAAAATACGGTGCTGTGTTTGCCACATTCCGCAAGCTTGGCACCTTAAATAAGTAATCATGATCTTTTCTATTGGTCACCTCCCCCATCCCCCTATCATCTCGATTAGGGTATGGGTTTACGATCCCCATTTTCATTGTAAACTGCCCACCTAAAAGACGGCCACTGTGACAACTTGCGCAACTATTCTCTTGAAACTGTAAAAGACCTCGCTTTTCTTGTACTGTTAAAGCGTTATTATCGCCGCTCAGGTAACGATCAAATCGATCTTGTGTGATCAATGTTCTTTGAAAGGATGCTAAGGCTTTGGTTATATTTTCAAAAGTGAGCGCAGGGCTTGAATCTGGAAAAGCATATTCAAACTCTTTACTATATAAAGTACTAAGTTTATCAACAGCCTCTTGCTTACTCGATAACGCCATTTCGTGTTCACTTAATAATGGTTCAGAGGCTTGCTGCTCTAAGTTTTCAGCCCGTGCATCCCAGTTTTGGGCAAATTGAAAACCAGCATTCCATGTAGATGGGGCATTTCTTCGCCCTTTTATGCCTAAGGCACCTACTGAAACAACCTTAGCGTCGTGACCTTGTCCTTCGTTTAACAAGTTATGGCATGAATTACACGATTGGCTATTGTTACTAGATAAACGAGTTTCAAAATAGAGTTTTTTGCCTAACTGAATTAATGCGGGTGTATCTGCATCACTGCGCGGCATTTTTTCAGGAATAACACCAAATACAGATAGTGCATTATTACGAAGTACTTTGTCATCTATATCGGCTTGCTTTGCTCGTGCATTTAAAGTTAAAGAAGCTGATAACACAATAAAAAGTGTTAACTTCTTAAATAGGATAACAATCAACTGATTTATACTCATATTGCTTCTGGTTAAAAAAAGCGGCTTTAAATAAAACCGCTTTGTTTCATTACTTAATTATTTGAGATCGAAACGATCAGCCTGCATAACTTTGACCCATGCTTTGATAAAATCGTTAACAAAACGTTCTTTTGATGTATCGAAAGCATAAACCTCTGCAACGGCTCTAAGCTCAGCTGATGAACCAAATATTAAATCAACCGGTGTGGCTGTGTATTTGAGCTTATCAGTTTTTCTATCCACTCCTTCATAGATATCACCATTTCGTTTCCACTTAGTAGACATATCTAATAAGTTAACGAAAAAGTCATTGCTTAGTACACCAGGTTTATCAGTAAAGATACCGTGCTTGCCGGAATTATTCGCACCAAGTACGCGCATTCCACCCACTAATACTGTCATCTCAGGTACCGTTAAGGCTAATTGGTCAGCCTTATCAACGAGTGCCTCAGTGGGAGACTTGTAATAGCCTTTTTGGTAATAGTTTTGAAATCCATCCGCTTTAGGCTCTAACAAAGAAAACGAGTTGATGTCTGTTTGGGCTTGGGTTGCATCACCTCGTCCTGGTGAAAATGGCACTGTTACCTTGAACCCAGCCTCTTTAGCCGCTTTTTCAATGCCTGCTGCTCCTGCAAGTACAATTGTATCAGCGAGGGAGATCTTACGGCCTCCTCGCGACTTTTTGTTAAAGTCATCTTTCACTTTTTTCAGCTTAGCGATCACTTTTGCTGTGTCTTTTGGTGCATTCACTGCCCACTCTTTTTGCGGCTGTAACGCAATTCGTGCGCCGTTAGCGCCTCCTCGCATATCTGAATTTCGATAAGAAGCAGCCGATGTCCACGCAACTCTTACTAACTCAGAAACGCTTAAACCCGAATTTAAAATATTACTTTTCAGAGTTTTAATGTCTTTTGCATTAACCAGTTTGTAACTTGGTTTATCTATTGGGTCTTGCCAAATTAGCTTCTCTTTTGGAAACGCATCACCTAAATAGTTATCTCGAGGTCCCATATCACGGTGAGTCAGTTTGTACCACGCTTTTGCGAATGCTAAGCGGTATTCTTCAGGGTCGGCTAAGAACCTTTCTGCAATTTTTCGATACGCAGGATCAAACTTCAATGCCAAGTCAGCTGTTGTCATAACAGGCGGATTGAACTTTCCTTTAACATGCGCATCTGGAACGACTTTATGTAAAGACTCATTCGTCGGTACCCAAATAATCGCCCCACCAGGGCTTTTTGTTTTTTTCCACTCAAAGTTTAAAAGATTAGATAAATAAAGCGATGTCCAGCGAGTTGGTGATTGCGTCCACGCTCCCTCAAGACCACTTGTAACAGTGTCTTCAGAGTGACCTTTACCGCATTTATTTTTCCAGCCTAACCCTTGCTGTTCGAGCCCAGCAGCACCTGGCTCAGGGCCGATACATTTTGCCGCTTTATGCGCACCGTGCATTTTTCCAAATGTGTGACCACCGGCAATAAGTGCTAACGTTTCTTCATCATTCATCGCCATACGGGCAAAAGACTCTCTGATGTTAGCCGCTGAACCAACAGGATCAGGAACACCATTTGGCCCTTCAGGGTTCACATAAATCAACCCCATATGAACAGCTGCAAGTGGTCTTTTTAATTTACCATCAGCCTCTCGGCGGTCACTTGCTAACATTTCAACTTCAGGGCCCCAGTAAACCATATCAGGCTCCCAGTCGTCTTGACGACCTGCGGCAAAACCATATGTTTTAAAGCCCATATTCTCAAGAGACACATTGCCAGCAAGCACTATAAGGTCACCCCAAGAAATAAGTTCACCGTATTTTTGTTTCACTGGCCAAAGTAGTCGACGCGCCTTGTCTAAACTTGCGTTATCTGGCCAGCTATTTAGCGGGTCAAATCTCTGTTGGCCTCCACCGGCTCCCCCTCGACCATCAAGCGTTCGATAAGTCCCCGCGGCATGCCATGTCATACGTATAAAGAAAGGACCATAATTTCCCCAGTCTGCGGGCCACCAGTCCTGAGAGTCTGTGAGTGTTTTATTAATATCGCTTTTCAATGCATTCATATCGAGCTTAGAAAATGCTTTCTTATAATCAAAGTTTTCTCCTAGCGGGTTAGAGCGAGAGTCATGGTCACGCAGCGGGGCTAGGTCAACCTGATTTGGCCACCAAAATAGGTTTGATTTTGCCTGATTTTGAGCAACATGGCCGCTGCCAACAGCGCCTTTAGGCTTGCTCATTTGAGCTTCAGCCGCAATCCCCTCAAAATTAATAATAATAGCCAGCGCACTGGCTATCAAAGTGTACTTGCTAACAATACGGTTATTCATAACATAATCCTCAAACTAATATAATTTTTAAACTAACTATTTAAAATAAAGCCAAACACCTAAATAATCTAAAACTAAAACATTAGAAATTTAGAAAATTTTAAGCTCAATAGAATTCAAATTCACAAAAATAAACTAATATGAAAACCAACCTCCTTCATATCGACAAAACGATATAAAACGACCTACCACCCCTCTAACTTGCTAATGTGTAACTTGTGGTAGGTACGTTTTAAACCTTGTAAAGCGCTGAAAGTGGTTAGTTACTGCAACTAAAAATTTGCTTACACGATGCAATACCGTTTATGAATTTTTATGTCGCAAAAATGAAAGAACCTCATTA
The DNA here is from genome assembly GCF_001550155.1 of Pseudoalteromonas arabiensis. Taxonomy (GTDB): domain Bacteria; phylum Pseudomonadota; class Gammaproteobacteria; order Enterobacterales; family Alteromonadaceae; genus Pseudoalteromonas; species Pseudoalteromonas arabiensis. The sequence goes on along the minus strand of NZ_LRUF01000019.1, from coordinate 276,530 downwards.
TTAACAACGTACTAAAACCTAACCAACAACAAACCCTTTTTAGATACATTAGATGCAAAATACGTTTAAATAAAATCGATTTTATAGATTATATTAATTTGTTTTCTTGATTAAATAATGATAAACGACTAGAAATAAAAGCAGGGTATAAAATTTTAAAAACAGATATATAGTAAAAAATAACGATGATAATTTTAATTTTTAAATTTTAAAAATTAAAAACAAGCTCATAATGAAAAATAAATAGAACACAATATCAGTAAGTTAAAGGCGACCGTTAAATATGAAAATAAGCAGGCAGCAAAAAAACAGAACTTTAGTTTTATAGCGAGTTGTAATTTACTAGGAAGTAAGAACTTACTTTAAAGGTAAGATTAAAATATGACTATAAAGACTAATCACTGCTGTCATATTTTTCAGCTTGAATTGCCCCTTGCTTGATCTAAATCAGGCTTTTACTTATTAACTAATAAGTAAAAGCCTTTATAAAAATCAGCTACAGACTGGTTGCTTCGTAAAGGGCGGAGAAAAGCCCAGCACTTTAGGGTTAAGGTTGTTTAATTTTACTAATCACGTTAGAGGTTGAGCACCCGTCAAGAAACTCAAGCACTTCAACTTTGCCACCATGACGCAGAACATGCTCTGCACCTGCAATTTGCTCAACGGTGTAATCCCCTCCTTTTACGAGTACATCAGGGCTGATCGTTTCAATGAGTTTGGCTGGTGTATCATGCTCTTCTACGCTACCAAATGGGATCACCCAATCGACAGAAGCAAGGGCACTTAATACCATTGCACGCTCTTGTAATGGGTTAATTGGTCGCTCAGGGCCTTTTAATCGTGAAATTGATTCATCGTTATTCAAGCCTACAACTAAGCGATCGCCTCTGGCTTTTGCTTGCGCTAAATAACGCACATGCCCTGCATGAAGGATATCAAAGCAACCGTTTGTGAAGACTATTTTCTCACCATTTTGTTTTGCAAACTCAATATGTTGTAAAACATCGTCAAATGGCGTTTGATAGTGCTCACCTGTTTGCTGTAAGTATTGGCCAAGTTTACGGCTAAGCTCTTCAGGAGACACGGTTGCGGCACCAAGCTTACTAACAGCAATCCCCGCCGCAAGGTTGGCAATTTCAACAGCATCCTTAGGCGTCATTCCAGCGCCTAACATGACCGCTAAGGTCGCGATAACCGTATCTCCCGCTCCGGTAACATCACTCACTTCAAGCTCTTGGGCTGCAAAGTCAAACTTTTCAGCTTCGCTTATTAAGGACATGCCTTGTTCTGAACGTGTTAATAACATAGCCGCAATACCTGCTTCGCTAATCAGCTTACGCGCGCTATCTGTTAAGCTTTGCTCTGAACCTGTTTGTCCACCAGCAAGTTTAAACTCGTTTAAATTAGGTGTTATGTAATCTGCACCACGGTATAAATTCAGATCCGATGATTTTGGATCGACAAGTACTGTTTTTCCGGCTTTTTTAGCAACCTGAATCATCGCCTGAATCAAGCTAAGTGAACCTTTGTTGTAATCTGAAAACAATACGAAATCGTAATCATCAAGCACTAGCTCTAAGCGGTTAAGTAATAATTGGCTGTGCTGCTCAGTAAAGGTTTCTTCTAAATCAAGGCGAACAACTTGTTGATGTCGGCTTATGACACGCATTTTAGAAATTGTAGGTAGCTCACAAACACTGACTAGCTGAGAATCTATTTTTTCCGAGCTTAAAATTGTTTCAAGGATCTGCCCACTTTCATCTTCACCGATCAGACCCAGCAACCCGACCTTGCCATCTAAACGGGCTATATTCTTTGCAACATTTGCCGCACCACCCGCCTTGTCTTCAAACTTACTTACTTTAACAATAGGTACCGGCGCTTCAGGTGAAATACGCCCTGAATCGCCATGCCAGTATCTATCTAGCATGACATCACCAACAACCAAAATACGTGCTTTAGAAAGATTTTTTAGTAACGCTAAATCCATTACTGTTGCTCCGCTACAACCATATCAATGGCTTCACACAACCAATGACCAATAAACATGTGCGCTTCTTGAATACGCGCTGTTTCGTCATTTTTAATAATGATCGGTAACTTCGCGATATCTTTCACTTTACCGCCATCACGGCCTGTTAAAGCCACAGTATACGCGCCAATTTCATTTGCAGCAGCCAACGCAAGATTAATATTAGGGCTCGTGCCTGAAGTCGTTAAGCCAATCACTAAATCATCTGGCTTACATAGCGCTTGAACTTGGCGTTCAAATACCGTGTCAAAATGGTAATCATTACTATGTGCTGTCAGAATAGAGGTGTCTGTTGTAAGCGCAATAGAAGCAAGCGGACCTCGCTCTAATTTATAGCGAACAACAAACTCTGCAGCAAGATGTTGTGCATCGGCTGCACTCCCACCATTACCAAACCAAATCACTTTTCCGCCTGCTTGTAATGTACTATGGCATGCTTCAAGAAGCTGCATCACTTCTGGGTGGTAGGTTTCCATCGTTTCAAACAACATTTGATGACGGTTTAAACTCTCTAGGTAGCTTGCCGCTACAGAATCAAGATTAGACATAGGTATTCCTCAAAAATAAATAACGGCTTCGCTTACCAAAATAATGCAACGGATAACCAAGTATAGTTCTCTCCAAACACATCTTCACCATAGGTAAGTGTTGTCTCGAGGGTGTGTTCATTCCATTGACGTGTATTACTCAATTGAAGTTCAATTGCTTTTTCATAGTCTGCGCTTGTTTGCCCAAATTCATTTAAATAATTACTTTCGTTTTCAATTAAGGTTAACTTACCACGCCATAAAGAACTTAGGCTCTCATTGTAAGTAAGTTCCATACTATGCACTTGAGTAGGGGGCGCATCTGCATAAACCTTCGCAACACCATCTGCATGAAAATCACTATAACGCTGATCAGCTGCATAGTGGCCAGTCACAAATCCACCCACCGTATTGCCGTTAACTGGATAAATTTCATTTACATACCATAGGCTATGCATATTGGTATATTCATACCGTAATGACATGGCATCTGTCATTTTCGGTAAGAAAAAGCCAACATTGCTTACTGTGTTGCCAAATTGATAGTTTTTATGGTTTTTAGTGTCCTCACCGCCATACTCAAAATAAAGTTCAATGGGCATGCCCCAATTAAAGTTTACGGTACTGGTAATCGTCGCGTATTGATCGCCAAGTTCATTATCTTTACTACCTGTAAGGCCAGAGTTGTCGTTTCCAGCAGGGTCAAAAAATGCATCAAACACATCACCTGCATCAACCTTACGAGGACCACCACCAAATTGCATCATACGGTTGATGCCAATTTTCCAACCATCGATTGGTTCAATACTAAAATGAGTACCTGCAAGCTTAGGTGTACCACTATGGAGCTCATTTTGATAAAGGATACCGTTATCAACATGTTCTAATTCTGAATAGTACAGCTCAAAGTCGAAATTCCACCAATTATGCGCCGGTTGAACCATGCCTATCGATACCGATGGCGCTGTTTTTGCATTGGTAGAAATCACTTGTGCAGCGTGTTTAAATGGTGAGAACCAATGCTCTTTGTAACCAATATTTAATTGTAGATCTTCACCAGCAAAACTAACGAACGTATTGTAGTTTACAAACTTATTTGCTTTAGCACGATAATCAATACCAACTTGCACTAATATGTAATCGTTAGCACGCCATATGCCTTCAAAAAAGCCTTGCCCCCATTCATCAGAGCCCAAGCCTCGCTGGTTCGCTATTTGTTTGCTTGTATCAGAGTCAACCTGAAGTTTCACGCCGACGCGAGTTATAGCATCATCACTTTGATAAGGTTTAATCTTAGCGCGAATAGCAGCGACCAATGCAGGCTCTGAATTTTTTAGTTTAGTGAGTGCTGTCTCGACTTCGGCCAACCGATAAGGTTTGGCCATCGGCGTACCAGAAGTCAGTGCAAATAGTGTATCTAGTTGATGATCAAGCTGTGCGTCCATGCCTATAGGTAAGTAGGCTGTGGGTGTTGCAAACAGTGGAGAGGAGCAACTAAGTAACACACCTACAATTGAGGCTTTTATCATTTTTAATTTCATAACTACATAGTCCCTATACAAAGTATTTGAAATATTACCAAATTCGACGCGTCGAAACACTTAAAACTCTTAAAGATAACTGTTTTTAACATTTTATATTCAGCTGAGCTATGTTCCACGTTATCATAGCGTTTTATCTATGTTGTAGGCACAGTGATGGCGCGTATTTTATACTCCTTGATTTTATATCTACTTAGCCCGCTTATTATCTTCTATCTATACGTGCTAAGAGGTAAAAAAAATGGCGGTTATCGTCATCATTTTGCGGAGCGCTTTGGTTTTTTAGCAGCTAAAAAGCAAGATATTGTTATTCATTGCGCATCGGTTGGTGAGGTGCTTGCAGCAACGCCGCTCATAAAAGCTATCAAACAACACAATCCCAAGTTAAGTATTTTAGTAACATGCAATACCCCTACTGGCCGTGAGCAAATAAAAAACAACTTTCAAGACTCTGTTAATTGCTGTTATTTACCTATTGACTTTCCTTGCGCTACTCACCGCTTTTTAAAACGAGTTAAACCTCAATTACTGTGTATTTTGGAAACAGAGCTGTGGCCTAATTTAGTGGCACAAAGCAATAAACGTGGGATTAAAGTGCTTATTTTAAACGCTCGCCTTTCTGTTAAATCACAGCAGGGTTATCAAAAGGTGATGCCACTAACAAAAGTGATTATGAATTCAATAAGTGCTCTTGCAAGTCATAACCAGGATGATGCTAATCGTTTTATTGAGCTTGGTTTAAAGCCTGAAGAGGTGCGGGTATTTGGCTCTATTAAGTTTGATATCACGCCAACAAACGAGCAATTACATAAAGTCGCTGCTCTTAAGGAGCAGTATCACAACGAGCGCTTTATCTGGGTGGCAGGCTCCACTCACCCTGTTGAACATGAGCTTATTTTGAGTGCTCATGAAAAGCTGTTAAAAGCCTTGCCCAACGCTCTTTTAATTATTGCCCCGCGTCACCCTGAACAATTCGATAAAGTTGCTGAGCTATTAAAAAATTCAACCATGAGCTTTAGTCGTCGAAGTGAGGATAACTATCGTAACCAACAGATCGTGCTAGCTGACACTTTAGGCGAGTTACAATGCTTATATGGTGTAGCGAATATCAGTTTTATTGGTGGAAGTTTAATAAAGCGAGGCGGTCATAATCCGTTAGAATCTGCTGCATTTTCTGTTGGCGTACTAGCAGGCCCTCATACTTATAACTTTGACCATATTTATCCTGAGCTAATTAGTGCTCAAGGAGCTGAAACCGTCACAGATGAAAATCACCTTGCTGACACACTTATCGCTTTAAGTAATGATGCAGAGCAAACTATTAAGCTCGGTCACCAGGCTGCGAAATGCGTTGCTAATAATCAAGGTGCTATTAGCAAAACCGTCAATTTAATTGAGCTTTACTTAGAAAGTTAGAATAGATAAATAGAGAAATTACGTGAGTTCAAAGCACACTATGAATCGCCCAGAAAAACAAATGCGCGAATGGGTATCCAGCGTAATTGTAAAATACAATTTTTGCCCCTTTGCTCGTAAAGAAGTTGAAAGCAATTGCATTCATTATCAAATCAGTCAGTCAGTAACGATTGATGATGCAGTAATGGATATGCTTCACGAGTGTAACGAGTTAGACCAACAAGCACAGCGCGAAACAACCCTTTTGATGTTTGAGCAAGGCTTTAAGGACTTTGAAGAGTTCTTAGATTTAGTCGATTTAGCCAATGCACTTTTAGTGGCGCAAGGTTATGAAGGTAAGTATCAAATAGCCAACTTTCATCCTGACTATGTATTTGCTGACAGTGATGACAGTGATGCTGCTAATTACACCAATCGCGCACCTTACCCAACGCTGCATTTAATTCGTGAAGCCAGCATGAGCGAAGCGCTAGAAAACTACGATGAACCTGAGTCGATTCCTGAGCATAATATTAAACTTGCAAGGCGCAAAGGCATCGATTTTTGGCAGCAGCTGTTAAAAAGCTGTATCGATAAAAAATAAAGCCAGCATTGCTGGCTTTTTAGTTAGTTCAAAGGCTATTTTTTTACCCACTCACCATTTACTTCAATATAATGGCCAGACTTTGTTTTCTCGATGGTTTTTGCTGCAGCAAGGGATTCCACTTGCGATAAAGACAGGTTGTTCTTTTTCGCGAGTTTTAAATACTGCTCTTTACGCTTAGCATTAATATCGCTAATAAGCGCTTTTGCTTCACTATTATTTACCACTAACCCTAAATACCCCGAGCTATCTTCACCTACCAAACCTTGGTTCTTTGCATCATCTAAGCTAATTGCCCAAGCAGAAAATGATAAACAAACAGCACTAATTAAAGTGATCACATTCAATTTTTTAAGTTGTAATTTACGCATGTTTGCTCCTTAGAATAATTCACTGTCATCACTGAATAGGGTATCAAGTTCTTTATCCACTTTAACGCGGATCTCATGGTCAACTTTTACGTTTAAGTTGATTGTAATTGGCTCTTTAGCCGCCACCTCAACACGGTGAGTACAGGCACTTAAAAGCCCTAAAGCCGTTAGCATTACTAACCATTTAGCCATCATTGCTTCCTTTTTTTGCATACTTTTTTTCAACTTTTTGAGTAATTTCGTCACTTAAGCGTAGTGCCCTTAATAAGGTGAAGATATTCTCTTCGTGGTTATAATTAAAATTAACCGCTTGTTGCTGTTGTTCATTATAACCTTGTAAGTTTACACCTAAATGCAACCAACCATCAGATTTAAGGTCAACGCTACTCTTTAGCTGTTTGATATCTAGGTTTTCTAACAAACTAAGTGTCGTACTCAGCTCTTGTTGTTGCGCTTTTACTGCTTCAAAACCAGCATTATTGGTGATTAATAATTTACCATCACCTTGATTAACTAACTGCCCTTGTTTTACCTCTATACCTTGCTTACTTATTACGACAGGTAGAGTGCCAGCTAAGCGACCAGTTAGGCTAATTCCAGACTCAGCATCAAGGGTGACCAATTTGCTGGCATCAATATTTTCAAACTTAACGGTCGCGGTTTGGTTGTCTCTCAGTGGACAAAACTTATTAACCACAAATGCGCCACCCATAACCTGTCCGGTCAAATTAGCTGCGCAAGGCTGATTAGCCGTTACTTGCAATTGACCCTGTATGTTTTTGACCACGGCACCTGCACGCAGTTCATTGAGAGTAAATTTAGTTGGCACAATATTAAGCTGCCCTGAATTAAACTCCCCTTCAATCTCTATAGCAAAGTCATTAGCAAGGTAGTCATTATAAAGCACGCCTAGTTTTGCGATCTGAATATCCCCCTTTGCCTGCTGTAAATTCACATCGCCTTTTATGATCCCCGAAACAACACCATCAGTAATTGTCACGAGCGGTTCGAATTGGGAGATGATAGGGTTGAACTTCGATATAGCTTGTTCTGGTATCACTAACTCAAATGGGTGCGCAACCTTGGACATATGATGGCTGACAAGCGCCTCTAAGCCATCGGCAAACACATGATGCGTTGCTTGTAAGGCTCGGCTTTGCAAAGCGTTAGTCACTATTGAGAGCTTATTTAAGGTAATTTGTGGGGTTATTAATTTAGCAGCTGTGGTTTTTGCATCAATATCGGCAAATAACTCACCCACACTTAAGTCGCTATTTACACTGAGCTCATTATTGATTTTTAATACTTGAATCTCATTGTAGTTTATAGACTTAGCCTGACTACTTAGTTTAGCACTTAAATGTTGCTCATCACTTAGTTGAGTAACAATGTGGCTAGTAAACTCAGTTATTTTTAGATCTGCTAAAAGCGCATTTTTAGCACTGATATCAGCGGTAAGTTTTTTAACTACGGGCTTAGAAAGCAACTCATCAACCCTCAAATTGCCACTAACCTGAATGCTATCAGCCTGAAAATCTAAAAACGTAGGGAGTGAATCCAATGACAGCTGAAAATCTGCAGTAACGCTTTTTTCATTCAAATGAGCATTAAGCTTAAGTTCATCAATATCTCTACTAATAAAATCAACCCTAACTTGACTATTAAGTGATGTAAGCGGGTTTTGTAAAGAAAGTGCCGTATTACTTACTGTAATCTCACTTTGCCCTTCAGTTGTTAGCAGTTTTACCATTGGGGCTGATAGCCGCTCACCTTCTATAGTAACAGGTTGTTCAATTTGTAACTGCCAACTAAGCGGTAACTGCGCTTTGATAAATGATTGATGTTGTTGATTTGCTATGTTGTTTAAACACTCGCGATTAGCGCTAAGCTGATTATTTAAAGCTGATAAATCAGCATACATAAACTGCTGATTTAATTGATACTTTGCACTTGCTTGTCCTTCAGCCGTGAAACTTAGCTCACATTGCTCTATAGCATGCTGATATCTTGCATTAATTACGCTTTCAATCGCAACAGTAATGCCATCAAACCTAAGCTGTGACTCGCTAGTAAAATGGCTACCTTTTGGTAACTCAATGAATCGCTCAGCTATTTTATCATCAAGGGCAATATTGGCTTTCACTTCATAATTAGATATTGCAACATCTGCGTTAAAGTCCCGTGAAACCGTAAATTGATTTAGGCGTTTTTCATGTATTGCCAACCTAACAGGGTTGTCGGTAAACGGTGAGACGACATCAAGCTGTTGAATGCTTATCAGCGGCCTTTGCTCAGGCAATGTTAGAGCAAGCTTTTTAAATTCAGTTTGCGTAGAGTTTGGTGCTTGTTTGCCAGCCAAGTTACTGACAGTCAAATTAGCTCGGGAAATTGTCACCTGCTGCTTATTCGCAATAATGCCTGCTAACTCAATTTGCTGCCCTTGATAGGTTAAGCATAATTTTTCGATATTTAAATCAAGCTTGCTGCTCAATGACCAGTCAATACAATGAAGCTCAACGCCACTTTTACCAAGCATAGGTGTTAAGAACCAGGATGTCAGTGGTAACCTGAATAGGTACACCAAGAGCACAATGCTCAGTATGAACCCTAGCAACCCAACACTTACTCGCTTAAAACTCAAAAAACTCTCCTTGCCTTTGAACTTATACTCAGTCACAACTAACTTATTATAAACAAAAAGGCCACACATAATAGTGCAGCCTTTTTAGTTTAAACAGCTTGTATGAACCTAGCTTGTATAGCTAGGCACATAACTAAGTTCTAGCCAACGTTTTTACGTGCGTTGCGGAACATGCGCATCCATGGGCTATCCTCTTTCCACTCATCTGGGTGCCATGAGTTAGCAACAGTACGGAATACACGCTCTGGGTGCGGCATCATAACCGTTGCACGGCCATCAGTAGAGGTAATACCCGTGATACCTTCTGGCGAGCCATTCGGGTTAGCAGGGTATTGCGTTGTTGGGTTACCGTAGTTATCAACAAATTTTACTGCCACAGTACCTGACTCAAGCGCTGCTTTAATTGCATCGCTGTTTGCAAACTCAGCATGACCTTCACCGTGAGAAACAGCGATAGGCATACGTGAACCTGCCATACCATTAAAGAATACCGATGGGTTTTCTTGCACTTCAACAAGGCTAAAGCGAGCTTCAAAACGCTCTGACTTATTGGTTACGAAACGTGGCCAGTGCTCAGTACCTGGGATCAATTCTTTCAATGTTGAAAGCATTTGACAGCCATTACACACACCTAAGCTGAATGTATCTTCGCGGTGGAAGAAGCTTTGGAACTGCTCACGCGCCATCTCATTAAATAAGATTGACTTAGCCCAGCCTTCACCTGCACCTAATACGTCACCGTAAGAGAAACCACCACATGCCACTAAGCCTTTAAATTGCTCAAGTGTTAAACGACCTTCAAGAATATCGCTCATGTGCACGTCAACAGCAGCAAAGCCGGCGCGGTTAAATGCCGCCGCCATTTCTAAGTGAGAGTTAACACCTTGCTCACGAAGAATCGCCATTTTCGGCTTCGCACCTGTTGCAATGTAAGGCGCTGCAACATCTTCGTTTAAGTCAAAGTTTAGTTTTACGTTAAGACCAGGGTCTTTTGCATCAAACTTAGTATCAAACTCTTGCTTTGCACATTCTGGGTTGTCACGACGCGCTTGCATTTGATAAGTTGTTTCAGCCCAAATAGTACGAAGCTCAGTACGGGTGTGGTTAAGTACTACATCATCACCACGCGTAAATACCACGCGGTCATCAGCGTTTAATGTACCAATTTCATGGCTGATAGCAGCTAAACCGTGGTCAGCAAGAACCGCTTTCACTGCGTCTAAATCGTCATTAGCTACTTGAATCACTGCACCTAACTCTTCATTATAAAGCGCTTCGATGTCTGAACCTGTTAAGCCTGCAAGGTCAACAGTGACACCTGTGTGGCCCGCAAATGCCATTTCAGCAACCGTAGTGAATAAGCCACCGTCTGAACGGTCATGGTAAGCAAGTAACTTATTATCAGCTACAAGTGCTTGCATTGCTTCATAGAAGCCTTTTAATAATGCAGGGTTATCAACATCAGGTGTCACATCACCTAGTTGCTTATAAACCTGTGCAAGGCTTGATGCACCCAGTCGGTTTTGACCCGCACCTAAATCAACTAATAATAGCGATGAGTTACCTTTATCAGTGCGTAGTTGTGGCGTCACTGTTTTACGAACATCTTCAACACGACCAAATGCAGTGATGATCAGCGATAATGGTGCAGTAACCGATTTTTGTTCACCGTCTTCATCCCATTGAGTTTTCATCGACATTGAGTCTTTACCCACAGGGATTGTTAAACCAAGTGCAGGACAAAGCTCTTCACCCACCGCTTTAACAGCCTCGTAAAGACCCGCATCTTCGCCAGGGTGACCTGCTGCAGCCATCCAGTTTGCAGATAGCTTAATATTTTCAAGGCCACCGATGTTAGCACACGCGATGTTCGTTAGAGACTCAGCCACCGCTAAACGAGCAGACGCACCGTAGTTTAAAAGTGCAGCTGGTGTACGCTCACCGAGTGACATTGCTTCACCGTGGTAAGTATCAAACGCAGCGGCTGTTACCGCACAGTTGGCGACTGGTACCTGCCAAGGACCCACCATTTGGTCACGCGCAACTAAACCCGTTACCGTACGGTCACCAATGGTGATTAAGAATGTTTTCTCAGCAATCGTTGGTAAGCGTAATAAACGTTGTGCAGCATCTGCAGCATCAATGTTAGCAACGTCTAATGGTTGCGATTGTGCTTTTTTCGACTCAACTTCGCGGTGCATTTTTGGTGCTTTACCTAGTAATACATCAAGCGGAAGATCGACAGGACTGTTACCGAAGTGGCTATCTTCAACCGTTAAGTGACGCTCTTCTGTTGCTTCACCAATTACCGCATATTCTGCACGCTCACGTTTACAGATTGCTTCGAAGCGCGCGAAGTCTTCTGCCGCAACCGCTAATACGTAACGCTCTTGAGATTCGTTACACCAAATTTCGTGTGGTGCCATACCCGGCTCATCGTTAGGAATATCACGAAGTTGGAATTTACCACCACGACCACCGTCGTCGACAAGCTCAGGGAATGCGTTTGAAAGACCACCTGCACCCACATCGTGGATGAAAGCGATTGGGTTTGCATCACCTAACTGCCAACATTTGTCGATAACTTCCTGACAACGACGTTCCATTTCTGGGTTTTCACGTTGTACAGATGCAAAGTCTAAGTCTTCGTTTGATTGACCTGATGTCATACTAGACGCAGCACCACCACCTAGGCCGATGTTCATTGCAGGGCCACCGAGTGCAATTAATTTTGCACCTACTGGGATTTCACCTTTTTGAACATGCTCAGAGCGAATATTACCTAAACCACCAGCAAGCATGATTGGCTTGTGGTAACCACGTACCTCGATACCGTTATGGCTTGATACTTTTTCTTCATATGTACGGAAGTAACCAAGTAAGTTAGGGCGACCAAATTCGTTATTGAATGCCGCACCGCCTAGTGGACCTTCAGTCATGATATCAAGTGCATTAACGATACGACCAGGCTTACCAAAGTCAGTTTCCCATGGTTGCTCGTAACCAGGAATACGTAAGTTAGAGACTGTAAAACCGACTAAACCCGCTTTAGGTTTAGAACCACGGCCAGTTGCACCTTCATCACGAATTTCACCACCCGAACCAGTCGATGCACCTGAGAATGGCGCAATCGCTGTTGGATGGTTGTGCGTTTCAACTTTCATCAAGATTTCGATGTTTTCTTGATGATATGCGTACTCGCCTTCATTGTTCGGGAAGAAACGACCCGCTACTGAGCCTTTCATTACCGCTGCGTTATCTTTATAGGCAGATAACACGTTTTCAGGGTTTTGCTCGTAGGTGTTTTTGATCATTTTGAACAATGATTTTGGCTGTTCGATGCCATCAATTGTCCAATCAGCGTTAAAGATTTTGTGACGACAATGTTCAGAGTTTGCTTGTGCAAACATGAATAATTCGATGTCGTTCGGGTTACGCCCCAACTTTTGGAAGTTTTCTACCAAGTAATCAATTTCGTCATCTGCAAGTGCAAAACCTTGCTCAACGTTTGCTTTAGCAAGTGCTGCACGGCCACCACCTAAAATGTCAACTGATGACATTGGACGCGGTTCATCGTGACGGAATAATTTAGCTGCGTCAGCCATATCCGCGTGCGTTGCTTCAGTCATACGGTCATGTAATAACGCTGCAACTTCAGCTGTTTGTTCAGCTGATAGCTGACCTTCAACGTAGTATGCAATACCACGCTCAACACGGTGAACTTGGCTTAAGCCACAGTTATGTGCGATGTCAGTTGCTTTTGATGCCCAAGGCGAGATAGTACCTGGACGCGGCGTTACAAGAATTAACGTGCCAGCAGGGGTATGCTCGGCAATCGTTGGACCATAAGTAAGCAGCTTTTCTAGCTTTGTTTGCTCATCGGCTGAAAGTTCAGCAGTAAGATCAGCAAAATGCATGAACTCGGCATAAACGTCAGTGACTGGAAGTTGTGCCTGTTGGCAACGCGCTAAAATTTTCTGAACTCTAAAATCGGAAAGTGCTGGTGCACCACGAAGGATCAACATAGGTATTTTCATCCGGGGTTAGGGATTGAACGATATTTTAGGCGCGTATTATAGTGCAAATAACGCCTAGATTTAACTCAAAATTGCGCTTTTATTTAAATAATCTTCATAACCGCTTTTACGTTTGCAACAATCGAGCACCCTAATACCCGTTATTTTTTCGCAGGTTCTTGTTCTGTATGACTTATCTATTTGCAACCTTGATGCCTTTATTAATTTAAAATAGATATATAAAACTATTCGCCAAGTGACGCAGCTTTGAAGTTTTGCTATAACGGTAAGGTAATGGTTTAAGGGGCATTTATAATCTATGCAAAAGTTACTCGCTATTTTTAGTTTAGTGCTCATGTTATGTGCATGCGATATGCAACAACAGCCTTCGCAACTAGCTCATATCAAGGCGCAGAATAAAATTAGAGTTGGTACTTTAGCCGGCGCGAGTAATTACTATCAAGCGCCACAAGGTGTGCAAGGCTTCGAGTATGAGCTTGCTCAAGAGTTTGCTGACTATGTCGGTGTTGAACTTGAAATGGTGCCCTTTTTTAACTTATCAGATATGTTCACCCGCCTAGAAAATGGCGACTTAGACGTAATAGCTTCAGGGCTTACGTACAATACGATTCGCGCTAAGCATTACCGCTTCGGTCCAACTTATCGCACAATTAGTCAGAAACTAGTTTACAAACAAGGCCGTGTCCGCCCCCGCGAATTCGACGATTTAACTGGCAACTTAACTGTGCTTGCAAAAAGCAGTCACTCACTTGCTTTACAGCAATTAAAACAACTTCACCCGACTTTGAGCTGGAATGAAACTGAGGACATGGATGAAGAAGAGTTGTTGCAAGCTGTGATTGATGGTGAGATTGACTACACCCTCGCTGACTCGCATACATTGTCACTGTTTCGCCGTTACCATCCTAATTTAAGCATTGGCTTTTCGGTCACCCGAAACGATCCAATAGCATGGGTTTTAAGAAAAGATGGTGATGACTCTTTATATGCTTTAATGGTGCCTTTTTTTGGCGATATAAAACAAACGAACCAGCTTTACGTACTTGAAGAAAAGTACTTTGGTCATGTACGCCAGTTTAACTATGTAAATACCCTTGCCTATATCGAAGCGATTAAAGAAACCTTACCAAAGTACCAGCCTTGGTTTGAACAATATGCTGGTAATATTGACTGGCGCTTACTTGCTGCACTGAGCTATCAAGAATCGATGTGGAACCCTAAGGCTAAATCGCCTACTGGGGTCCGTGGTATCATGATGTTAACTCAAGCCACTGCCAAACAAGTTGGCGTAACCAACCGTTTAGCACCAGAGCAAAATATCAAAGGTGGCGCTGAATATTTAGCCCAGCTAATCTCTTGGATCCCTGAGCGGATCCCACAACCTGACCGTACATGGTTTGCGCTCGCTTCATATAATGTAGGTTGGGGGCATGTAAATGATGCGCGTATTATTACCGAACAAGAAGGTGCAAGCCCGGATAAATGGGCTGATGTGAAAAAACGTTTACCGCTTTTAATTAAAAAACGCTATTACCGTAAAACTAAATATGGCTATGCACGTGGTGATGTTGCCGTGAAATACGTTGATAACATTCGTCGTTACTATGACGCTTTAGTTTGGCTTGATGAAAATGACGCTATTTCAAACCCGAGTGATGAAGAAGCAATAACGCAACAAGAAGACCCTAACTTGCCGGATAATGACAACAAGCAGAGCAAACCTGACAATGAGCAACAAGCTGCTAATACTGAACAAAACAAGTTAAACAATAACTAACCAATACAGCAGAAATCAGTTTACTTGTCATCAAATGATCATTATCTTCTAGAACAATATCCCAATTCATGCCATGCTTTCTCTCACTTTAGGAGCTCACATGTTAAAAAGAAGACGTACCACACATAAATTTAAACGTAATGTGATTTACTCTACAGCGACACGCCGTCGCATCATGCTACGTAACACACACAAAAAAGTTATTTGGCGCCGCCGTTTATTTGCCATGCAATTAATGGAAGCACAAGAAACCCCAGCAACGCCGGTTGTTTAACTAGGCGTTGCGAGCAGCAAGCTTCGCCGCTTTTTTCTCTTTTCTACGGCGTTTAAAAAACGCTGAAATTACCGCGCCACACTGTTCACTCATTACGTCACCGGTTACTTCAACTTGATGATTTAGTCTTGGTTCTTGTAATAGGTTCATAATTGACCCTGCAGATCCTGTTTTTGCATCTTTAGCACCAAATACCAAACGTTTGATACGACTATGCACTAACAATCCTGCACACATAGAACAAGGCTCTAAGGTCACATATAAAGTACAATCAATCAAACGATAGTTATTAAGTACTTTACCCCCTTCACGTATAGCCATCATCTCAGCATGAGCAGAGGGGTCATTATCAGTAATTGAGCGGTTATAACCATAAGCAATGAGTTGATTATCTTTTACCAGTACTGCACCAACAGGAATTTCATCAATCGCTTCTGCTTTACTTGCAAAAGTGAGGGCTTTTTCCATCCAATACTCGTCACTATATTGTTCGCTCATAAATCACACAAAACTTGTAAAACTGTGAGTAATTATACCTAGTTAGTCAATAAAAAGGGCAATAAATACTGCTACACTTAAAAATTAACGCAAATTTTAGTGGCTTTTTCATGGCTCAACGGACCCATATTGCGCTATAATCTCGCGCTTTTTTTATTTCGCTAATAGCAATTCAACTAGGTAAATTTGTTGATTTACAATTTGCAATTGATATCAATACACGGGTAGCAAATGAAATTTCCTGGACGCCGCAGGCATAAACATTATTTTCCAGTGGAAGCTAAAGATCCACTTACTAATCAACTCAACTCAACGGAACGACTACAACGTAGTTATATAACCGGTATCGATCAAATTGTGGTCGACATTGAAGCTAAAGTTGATCAAGCTTTCCTTGATGAATTTCAATTGCGCCGTGGTATGTCGCAAGTCATTGATAACGATATTACCAATGCCCTATACGACCGCCTAAAGCTCAATAATATGGTCGATTATGAGTTTGCTGGTGGCACTATTGGCAACACAATGCACAATTACTCAACACTTGCTGATGACCGCTCAGTACTACTTGGTGTGATGAGTGAAAATATCAAAATTGGTAGTTATGCATACCGCTTTTTATGTAATACCTCTAGCCGCGTAGATCTTAATTACTTACAACCGGTTGACGGACCCATCGGTCGCTGCTTTACCTTGATTGACGAAACGGGTGAACGTACTTTCGCCATTAGTGCTGGGCTTATGAACCACCTTCGTCCTGAATCAATCGATAAAGAGCTCATAGAGAACTCTTCAGCACTGGTGATCAGCGCCTACTTAATGCGTACACAAGGCGATGAAACCATGACCGACGCAACAATGCAGGCTGTTAAGTATGCAAATGATGCAGGTGTCCCCGTGGTATTAACACTCGGCACTAAGTTCTTAATTGAACAAGACCCTACTTGGTGGGCTAAATTTGTTAAAGAACACGTTGATATTCTTGCGATGAACGAGGAAGAAGGTCTCGCCATTACAGGTTTTGAAGATCCGCTTCTTGCAGCAGATAAAGCCCTTGATTGGACTGACTTAGTGATATGCACAGCTGGCGAGAAAGGCTTATTTATGGCCGGTTATGTAGATGATTCATTCAAGCGCGAAACAGAATACCCGCTTCTACCAGGTGCAATCGCAGATTTTAACCGTTACGAGTTTTCGCGCGCAATGCGCAAAGATGACTGCCAAAACCCTATTCGTGCCTATAGCCATACCGCACCGTTTATGGGTGGTCCTGATAGCATCAAAAACACAAACGGTGCAGGTGATTGTGCGCTTGCTGCGGTATTACATGATTTATCAGCAAACGTTTACCACAAACTCAATGTGGCAAACTCAGCGAAGCATCAGCAACCTGCTATGACGTACTCATCGCTTGCACAAATTAGTAAATACGCTAACCGTGCAAGTTATGAAGTGCTTGTTCAGCACTCACCACGTTTATCGCGTGGCTTACCTGAACGTGAAGATTGTTTAGAGCAAGTATACTGGGAGCAGTAATCGCGACTAAAAAATCGAAATATCCAGTTTCTGGGATAAGCGCTCAAGGGCCGCTATCCCAGCCACTGAGTTACCATATGAATTTAAACGTGGTGCCCATACCGCAACCGTAAACTGATTAGGTAGTACTGCTAAGATTGTTCCAGATACTCCTGATTTTCCGGGCATACCGACACGGTAACCAAAGTCCCCCGCTGCATCGTATAAACCACTGGTAAACAGTAACGAGTTAAGTTGTTTATTTTGCCTTGCACTCAGCACTTTATTGCCGTTGGCATCTTTGCCCTGATTAGCGAGATAATTGTAAGCTTTTGCTAATTCAACGCAGTTCAATTCGATGGCACAGAAATTAAAATAAGCCCATAAGACATCATCTACTTCGTTATTAAAATTACCAAATGATTTCATTAAATGTGCCATGGCCGCATTGCGATGACGAAACTCATATTCAGAGTTAGCCACTTTTTTGTCGATTATGACGCTTGGATTCCCTGATAACTGCCGAAATGATTCAAGCATAGAATGCATCGGTGCAGACAGTCGACTGTAAAGCGCATCACATGTCACAATGGCACCAGCATTAATAAATGGGTTACGCGGGATGCCATGTTCAAACTCAAGTTGGGTCAATGAGTTAAACGCTGTACCAGAAGGCTCTTTACCTACTCGCTGCCATAATTCATCCCCATAACGCTGAAGCGCTAAAGTCAGGGTCATCACTTTAGAAACTGATTGAATAGTAAAACGCGCACTACAATCACCACCGCAGTAAGTTTGACCGTCTACGGTATGAATCGCTATAGCGAACTGATTTGGCTCAACCTCTGCTAACGCAGGAATATAGTCAGCAACCTTACCTTGGCTCAGTAATGGCTGAACTTCTTTGGTTATTTCATCTAATACATGTTGATAATCAATCTGTGACATACCGCGTCCTTAAAACAAAAAGCCCCGCATTTGCGAGGCTCTGTAGTCTACTAGAGATGGTTTGCTATAGCGATCGCTATTAGCTCATTGCTGATTGCAGCTTTTTCATCGCTGTTTTTTCTAGCTGGCGAACACGCTCAGCTGACACATTGTATTTTTCAGCAAGCTCTTGCAGTGTTGCTTTATCATCCGCTAACCAGCGCGCACTAACGATATCTTGCGAACGCTCATCTAGGGTTTTTAATGCGCTAAATAAACGTGCATGAGATTGCTCTTGCCATTGCTGCTCTTCAATATCATCAGCAAGGTCAGCACTGCCATCTGTTAAATACTGTACTGGCGAGTATGTGCTTGTCGGTGCGTCATCATTGTCGTCGCCCGTTAAATCGAAGCCCATATCTTGGCCACTCATACGTGATTCCATCTCACGTACTTCTTTTTCGCTAACACCCAGCTCGTTTGCAACGGTGCTAACCTCAGCTTGGTTGAACCAACCTAAACGTTTTTTGTTTTTACGTAGGTTGAAGAATAACTTACGTTGCGCTTTTGTCGTTGCAACTTTCACGATACGCCAGTTTTTCAATACGTATTCGTGAATTTCTGCTTTTATCCAATGTACTGCGAATGAGACCAAACGAACACCGACACTTGGGTCGAAACGTTTTACCGCTTTCATCAGACCGATGTTACCTTCTTGAATCAAATCGGCTTGCGGTAGACCATAGCCTGAATAGCTTTTTGCAATGTGAGCAACAAAGCGAAGATGTGACATAATGAGTTGCTTTGCAGCATCAAGATCACCTTCTTCCTGAAGACGTGTCGCTAACTGTTTTTCTTTCTCAGCATCAAGCATAGGAATGGTGCTAACAGCTTGAAGATAGCCATCCATACTTGCGCTTTGTTGACCTACAGTAAGTGCCATTGCGTATAAATCTTTACTCATTTTTCACCTCAGTGATAAACATTTTAAAACCATCTTAGCACTCTTTAAGCGAGAGTGCTAATTTCAATTAAAAACTTTTTTGAACCTCAGATCAAGTGGTTTTTTTTATCTATTTTTAGTTTACGCTAACACGCTGAATATGCGGTGAATTCTAGCTTTGATTGAAAAAGCGATAAATTAATTACTACTTTATTTAGCGCTAATAGAGCAGTGTAACAACGAATTGTTACACTTTATTGTTATACTTTATCGGGTTCTATTTCTTTTATATAGCGGCTAACTGATAAGTAAGACCCGACAAAGCCGAGTGCTGTTGCAAGTGCAACTAAAACGCCGAATTCCGACATTGTCAGACCGATTAAATCAAAGCTGGTTTCATAGACGCCCGCCACTTCACTAACCGCACTGCCTAGCCACCACATCATTAAAGCAACACAAATAAAAGAGAACAAACCACCAATAATACCGTACCACACCCCTGTCCATAAAAATGGCGCATGAATAAAGGTGTTTGTCGCACCGACAAGCTTCATCACTTGAATTTCTTCTTTTTTGTCCATTATCGATAAACGGATAGTATTACCAATGATTAAAGTAACAGAGGTTAATAATAGTAGGGCAATAGTGATGACGCTCTCTTTTAATAAACTTAATAGTGCATTCAAACGTTCAAGCCACGCGATATCAAGCTTACCAAAATCAACCTCACGCTCAGCCTCTAGTTTTTTAAGTAATTGCTCTGCTGCATTTGGTTGACGGTGACGAATGGTAGGCGTAACGATAACAACATCAGGCAGTGGATTTGCATCAAGGTATTCCAGTGCTTGGCCAAAACCAGATACCTGTTTAAACTCAGTAAGTGCATCCCCTTTTGAAATAAACTCCACTTTATCGATTTCAGGATAAAGAGCTAAACGTTTCACTAGGGTTTGCGTTTGTTGCTGAGTCATACTTTCTTTAACAAACAACGAAATTTCTGCCGCGTCTTCAAAACCACTACTCACTTGAGATACATTTTTAACCACTAAATACAAAGTGGCCGGTAAGGTTAAACTCAAGCCTAAAACAGCAATCGTCATAAGTGATGCAAGAGGTGTTCGCCACATTTCACCGAGGCTGTGCACACCTTGTCGAATAAGGTTCATTATAAAAAAGTAAGGCGAAGCAAAAAGTGATTTTTGTTGTCCCTCTGTTTGGCTTGAACGACTTTTGAATAATAAACTCATAGTGTTTCCTCCGCTAACGGATCTTGAATCATTCGACCATCCTTTAACGTAAGGCTGCGGTAACGCATACGCGCAATCAAGCCAATATCATGAGTTGCAATTAATACCGTTGTACCATGGTGATTAAAATCCTCGAATAAGCGCAGGATATCCATTGAAAGCTCAGGATCTAAATTACCTGTTGGTTCATCAGCTAATAAAATTGGTGGCGAATTAACAATCGCTCTGGCTATTCCTACACGCTGTTGTTCACCACCAGATAAAGTAGCAGGGCTACATTTAGCTTTATCGAGCAAGCCAACCTTATCTAATGCACCATGAACACGTTTAGCAATTTGCTTGTGGTGCGTTCCTTCAATCACAAGCGGTAAGGCAACATTATCAAATACAGAATAACGCTCTAAAAGGCGATGGTTCTGAAAAATAATACCAATATCACGACGAATATACGGCACCTGGCGTGACTTAACGGCATTTAAATCCACACCATTTATTAGTACCTGCCCTGCTGATGGGCGCTCCATGAGGCTAATGAGCTTTAACAAAGTACTTTTACCAGCACCACTATGGCCTGTTAAAAAAGCAAGCTCGCCAGGCTTAATATGAAAGCTGACTTTTTCAAGGGCACGATGGCCCCCCGGATAGGTTTTACTGACTTGCTGAAAATTTATCATTTTAATTATCAATCATCTTACAGCTAAAAAGAGAGTTAACTCCCTTTTTAATTAGTTATGCATCGTCCTCATCTTGGCTAAACAGCGCATCAATGAAGTCATTACTGTTAAAAGTGCGCAGGTCGTCAATACCCTCACCAACACCTATGTAACGAATTGGAATATTAAACTTATCTGCTACAGCAAAGATGACCCCACCTTTTGCCGTACCATCTAACTTAGACAATGTGATACCAGTTAAACCAACGCATTCATTAAAAAGTTTTACTTGGCTAATCGCATTCTGACCCGTACCCGCATCAATTGTTAACATGACTTCATGCGGCGCATCAGGGTCTATTTTTTTCATTACGCGGGCTATTTTTTCAAGCTCTTGCATAAGGTTATCTTTATTTTGCAAACGCCCTGCTGTATCAGCGATTAACACATCTACATTACGTGCTTTTGCCGCTTGAAAAGCATCAAATACAACTGAGGCACTGTCTGCGCCAGTATGCTGAGCAATGACCGGAATGCTGTTACGCTCACCCCATACTTGTAGCTGCTCAACAGCAGCAGCACGGAAGGTGTCACCTGCGGCTAACATGACCGACTTACCTTCACTTTGGAATTGCTTCGCTAGTTTACCGATAGTCGTTGTTTTACCAACGCCATTGACACCCACCATTAAGATCACAAATGGCTTTTTATCACCTGAAACAACCAACGGCTGCTCAGCAGTTTTAAGCATATCAGCCATTTCTTGCTTCATTAACTCATAAAGAGCATCACCATCTTTTAACTGCTTACGATCCGCTGCATCAGTTAGGTTATCAATCAACTTCATTGTTGTATCAACACCTAAATCTGCTGTTAACAGCTGTGTTTCAAGTTCTTCAAATAACTCATCGTCAATTTTCTTACCGCTAAAGATAGAGGCAAAGCCAGAGCCAATATTAACGCGAGTTTTTAATAGGCCTTTTTTAAGGCGTGCGAAGAAACCTTCTTTCTTTGGTTTTTCAGTGGCGGCTTGTGCAGCTTTCTCTTGTTCTACACGTTCAGCTTCAGCCTTTTCTGCTGCAATGCGCTCTTGTTCTAGACGCTCAGCTTCCGCCTTTTCAGCAGCAATGCGCTCTTGTTCTAGACGCTCAGCTTCCGCCTTTTCAGCAGCAATGCGTTCTTGTTCAACGCGTTCCGCTTGTGCTTTTTCTGCTGCAATGCGCTCTTGTTCTACACGCTCAGCTTCCGCCTTTTCTGCTGCAATACGCTCTTGTTCTACACGCTCAGCTTCCGCCTTTTCAGCAGCAATGCGTTCTTGTTCAACACGTTCCGCTTGTGCTTTTTCTGCTGCAATGCGTTCTTGTTCAACGCGTTCCGCTTGTGCTTTTTCTGCTGCAATGCGTTCTTGCTCTAAACGCTCTGCTTCTGCCTTTTCTGCAGCAATGCGTTCTTGCTCTAAACGCTCTGCTTCTGCCTTTTCTGCAGCAATGCGTTCTTGCTCTAGACGCTCAGCTTGTGCTTTTTCTGCTGCAATACGCTCTTGCTCTACACGCTCTGCTTCTGCCTGCTCTACTGCAACTTGCTCGGCTTCACGCTGCGCCTTTTCAGCAGCAACGCGTTCCTGTTCTAATTTCATTGCAGCTTCTTGCTCAGCAAGACGAGCTTGTTGTTCCAGACGTTGTTGCTCTGCCGCTTGCTGCTCTTGAGCTAAACGCTCCGCTTCTGCCTTTTCAACTGCGATACGCTCTTGCTCTAAACGTTCAGCCTCTGCCTTTTCTGCAGCAGCTTGCTCAGCTTCACGCTCTGCTTTTTCAGCGGCAACGCGTTCTTGCTCTAATTTCATTGCTGCTTCTTGCTCAGCGAGACGAGCTTGTTGTTCCAGACGTTGTTGCTCTGCCGCTTGCTGCTCTTGAGCTAAACGTTCAGCTTCCGCTTTTTCTGCTGCAATGCGCTCTTGCTCTAAGCGTTCTGTTTCCGCCTTTTCGGCTTCAATACGCTGTTGTTCTTCTAATTGCTTCTGGTTATCAGCCTCTTTTGCTGCTTGCTCTGTTTGTTGTTTTTCTGATTTGCCAAAACCAAACCAAGACAAGAATTTATTTTTTTTTGCCATACTTGCTAATAACCACTTATAAAAATCTGATAAACTTACATGAATAATAGGTTGGTGATAGTTCAGCTACTTTCAGCCAAACCAAAACGGGTACCATCTATCGCTAAGACACTAATAGTAACACTTTTAGTGCAGTAGAAAAATGACACACTAGCTATAAAGCACAATATTATCTGAGCTAGGTATCAGTTACCATTTATTAGTGAGTTAAATGAGAAAAAAATCAACACCTAATCGCCAAATTAAAGCGACAAGCAATAAATCAAGCCATGGCTTTATTCGTATCATTAGTGGTCAATTTCGCGGTAGAAAACTTCCGGTCAAAGATGTACAAGGCTTACGCCCAACAACGGATCGAATAAAGGAAACCGTGTTTAATTGGTTAATGCAAGATACCCGAGGTGCAAGCGTACTTGATTGCTATGCTGGTTCTGGAGGGCTTGGTTTTGAAGCGCTTTCTCGGTTTGCTGCACATACGGTCTTTTTTGAACTTGATAAAAGCGCAGCGGCACAGCTAAACAACAACATAGCCACTTTGCAACTTGATAATGCCACTGTAAAACAGGGTAATAGCCTAGCGCTATTAGATAATAATGATGAAAATAAACAGTTTGATCTAGTTTTTGTTGACCCACCCTTTCGCCAAAATTTGGCCGAAAAAAGTTGTTTATTACTCGAATCAAATCAATGGTTAACTGAGCAAGCGTTAATTTATGTGGAAGTTGAAAGCGAACTAAAAAGCCTAGAGACTCCTAGTAACTGGTTGCTATTAAAAGAAAAAACTGCTGGGCAAGTAATTTGTCGCTTGTATCAACGCGCGACAAATTAACGCTGTTTTGCCATCCCAGTTTCTGTTAATATTATCCTTTACATGTGGTGTTGCTTCGGATTACAATACCGCACCATTTTTGAACCACTTGATCGTTATTCGATCAACTTGAGCAACGCTCATTATTTAGGTAGGTGAATTTTTAATGCCAGTAATTAAAGTAAGAGAGAACGAACCGTTTGACGTAGCACTTCGTCGCTTCAAGCGTTCATGTGAAAAAGCAGGTATCCTTTCAGAAGTTCGTCGTCGCGAGCACTATGAAAAACCAACAGCTGAGCGTAAGCGTAAAAAAGCTGCTGCAGTAAAGCGTCACATGAAGAAGCTTTCTCGCGATAACGCACGTCGCGTTAAATTATACTAATCAGTATTTGGTCTTGTATAAATGAGCCTTTTATTAACGCTAAAAGATGCGCAAAAAGATGCGATGAAGGCAAAAGACAAAGAACGTCTTAAGCCTATCCGCATGGTACTTGCTGCAATCAAGCAACGTGAAATTGACGAGCAAATCACGCTAGACGACGACGGTATTACCGCTGTTTTAGTGAAGCTTGTAAAACAACGTCGCGACTCTTACACCCAGTATATTGATGCGGGTCGTGAAGATTTAGCTGAAATTGAAGCCAATGAGATTAAAGCTCTTGAAGAATTCTTACCTCAACAATTGAGTGAAGAAGAAATCATAGCACTTATTGACTCGGCTATTGCTGATACAAACGCAGCGGGTATGCAAGACATGGGTAAGGTAATGGGAGTGATCAAAAGCAAAGCTGAAGGTCGTGCCGATTTAGGTAAGATTTCTGGCTTAATCAAGCAACGATTAACTGCCTAACCCCCACATACAGATGTATGATTCAAGCAAACCGAGCCTAGTGCTCGGTTTCTTGCTTTTGAGCTTTTATATAATCACCTTTTGTGTTCAAATCTTACTTTAAATGCAAAAATAGTGCAGGAAAAAACAACAGCCATGGCCGGAAAAATCCCTCGACAGTTTATTGATGATTTACTCGCTCGTACCGATATTGTTGAGTTAATTGATTCAAAAGTTGGCCTAAAAAAAGCGGGAAAAGACTACCAAGCTTGCTGTCCTTTTCATAACGAAAAAACCCCTTCTTTTACCGTCTCCCAAGATAAACAGTTTTATCATTGCTTTGGCTGTGGTGCGAATGGTAATGCCATTTCATTTGTCATGGAATATGACAAACTAGAATTTGTTGATGCTATCGAAGAATTAGCGAGTATGCTCAATTTAGACGTACCTCGCGAGCAAGGCACAAGCTCAGGTCCGCAACGCACCGCTGAACAAAAGCGCTCTGATTACGATTTAATGCTCCATGCTGCACGCTTTTATCAGCATCAACTAAAGCATCATGCTAATTCTAAAACCGTGATTGATTATATTAAAGGTCGTGGTTTAAGTGGCGAAACAGCAAAAAAATTCATGATTGGCTATGCCCCGAGTGAGTGGGAAGCACTGTGTCAGCAACTAGGCCGCAATAAAGAGCAAAAAGAACAGCTAGTAGAGTTAAAGCTTGCCTCTGAAAAGTCGCCTGGTCGCCAATTTGACTTTTTCCGTGACCGACTCATGTTCCCTATTCGCGACAAACGCGGTCGGGTAATCGCGTTTGGTGGCCGTGTAATGCAAGCAGATCAAGGGCCTAAATACCTCAATTCACCAGAAACGCGTATTTTCCATAAAGGTTTTGAACTTTACGGCTTGTACGAAGCTAAGCAAGCTCATAAAAAACTGGAACATATTTTAATTGTTGAAGGCTATATGGATGTGGTTGCTTTAGCTGAGCAAGGCATTGAATATGCCGTTGCAGCCCTTGGTACAGCAACCACCGCAGAGCATATGCACACATTATTCAGAACCACAGATAAAGTGATTTGCTGTTACGATGGTGACCGTGCTGGTCGCGATGCTGCTTGGCGTGCACTTGAGAATGCACTTCCTTACCTTGCAGATGGAAAGTCATTACAATTTGTATTTCTACCTGACGGTGAAGATCCAGACTCGCTGGTACAAAAAGAAGGCAAAGACGCTTTTGAAGCACGATTAAAGGACGCGGATGATTTTAGTAAAGTGCTCTTTAATAAGCTCAGCCAAGAGGTTGACTTAACCCAGGATGCAGGTAAAGCAAAATTACTGAGTGATGCCCTGCCGCTGATTGAAAAAATTCCCAGTGATTTTTACCAAGAGAATATTTTAGAACACCTTGGCCGCTTAATTGGTCGAACGCGAGAACAGTTAAATAACCGCGTAAAATCACCAAAGCAGCAACATGCAATTGAACGTAAATTTAAAATCACGCCAATGCGCCAAGCAATCGGTATTTTATTGCAACATCCAAACTTAGCGACCAGCATTGCTTATATGCCAGAGTTGGCAGAAATGAAAATTGCCGGTATTGAACTTTTTTTGCACATCCAACACTTAGCACTAGAGCGACCAGGAATAACCACGGCACAAATTCTTGAGTCATTTCGTGATAGTGCGCAGTATGATGCCCTTGTTAAATTAGCAACTTGGCAACATCAAATAAATGACGATCGTTTAGAAACTGTTTTTAAAAATACTTTTAAATTTATTGAAGACCAGTGTTTAAATTATCGACTAGAGACCCTATTAATAAAAGACAAGACCCAAGGGTTAACAAGCGAAGAACGTCTTGAGTGTCACTTACTGACACAAGCGTTAAAAGGCAGCAACAGCTAGTCAGATTTGAATTATGCTGTTATACTGTGCTATTCACTGCGTCTAGTTAGTTTTCGTTTCGCTTATAAAGCGAGCTGGCGCCTGTTGTATCAACTTTCAGAGTGGAAGAATAAATCTCTATGGATCCAACTCCTCAGTCACAATTAAAGCTTCTGATTCAAAAAGGTAAAGAGCAAGGTTATTTAACTTTTGCAGAAGTTAATGATCACCTTCCACAAGACATTATCGACTCAGATCAGGTAGAAGATATCATTAGCATGATTAATGATATGGGTATCAAGGTAAGTGAAAACGCACCTGATGCCGATGAATTAATGATGCAAGAAACAACGACAGACGAAGACGCAGCAGAAGCCGCGGCCGCTGCACTTGCGACTGTAGAAAAAGAGATCGGTCGAACAACTGACCCTGTCCGCATGTACATGCGTGAAATGGGTACTGTTGAACTACTTACGCGTGAAGGCGAAATTGTAATCGCTAAGCGTATCGAAGAAGGTATCAACCAAGTTCAGATTTCAGTTGCTGAATACCCTGAAGCAATTACTTACCTACTCGAGCAGTGGGATAAATTTGAAGCTGAAGAAATGCGCTTAAGCGACATTATTTCAGGCTTTTTCGATCCTAATAATGAAGACGAATCACAAATTTCGGCAACGCATATCGGTTCTGAGTTAAACGAAGAACAGTTAGACGAAGAAGACGATGATAGCGACGATGAAGACAGTGATGATGATGACGACGGTGATGATGATGAAGCTGATACAGGACCAGATCCTGAAGAAGCACGCATTCACTTCGAAAATCTACGTGATCTTTATAATAAAGCGCGTGATACATTTGAAGAAAAAGGTCGCTCTCATCCTGACTCATTAGCTGCTATTACCGAAATCGGCGAATTATTTAAAACATTTAAGCTAGTTCCAAAACAGTTTGACCGCATGGTAAATAACATGCGCGAAATGATGGACAGAGTGCGTGTTCAAGAACGTCTTATCATGAAGCAAGCGGTTCAAATTGCTAAGCTTCCAAAGAAAACGTTTGTTAAGCACTTTGCTAATAATGAAACAGATACTAGCTGGATCGACCTTGAAATTGCAGCTAACGATAAACACTCAGTTAAGCTTGAAGAAGTAAAACCTGAGATCATTCGCTGTATCCAAAAATTAAGCGCTATCGAAGAAAGTACGGGTTTAAGTATTGAACGTATTAAAGACATCAACCGCCGCATGAGCATTGGTGAAGCGAAAGCTCGCCGTGCGAAAAAGGAAATGGTAGAAGCTAACTTACGTCTTGTAATTTCGATTGCGAAAAAATATACCAACCGTGGACTACAATTCCTAGACCTTATTCAAGAAGGTAATATTGGTCTAATGAAGGCGGTTGATAAGTTCGAGTATCGTCGTGGTTATAAGTTTTCGACTTATGCAACATGGTGGATCCGTCAAGCAATTACACGTTCAATTGCAGACCAAGCGCGTACTATCCGTATTCCTGTGCACATGATAGAGACGATCAACAAGCTGAATCGTATTTCTCGTCAAATGTTACAAGAAATGGGTCGCGAACCTAATCCAGAAGAATTAGCTGAGCGTATGTTAATGCCTGAAGATAAAATTCGTAAGGTATTGAAAATCGCGAAAGAGCCTATTTCAATGGAAACGCCAATCGGTGATGATGAAGATTCGCACTTAGGTGACTTCATTGAAGATACGACCATTGATTCGCCAATTGATTCTGCAACGATGGAATCGCTACGTGGCGCAACCAACGACGTATTAGCTGGCTTAACGGCCCGTGAAGCGAAAGTACTTCGTATGCGTTTTGGTATCGATATGAACACAGACCATACATTAGAAGAAGTAGGTAAACAATTTGACGTAACACGTGAACGTATTCGTCAAATCGAAGCGAAAGCGTTACGTAAATTACGTCATCCTTCTCGCTCAGACTTACTAAAAAGCTTCTTAGACGCGAAGTAATTACACTGCACTATTAATAACTAAAAGGCCGCTGTTGCGGCCTTTTTTCTATTCGAGAGATTATCATGGCTTGGATCCAAATTCGAATTAATGCAAACGCTGATAATGCTGACATGATCAGTGATTTACTGATGGACACAGGTAGTGCATCAGTGACTTATGTCGATGCAAAAGACACCCCGATTTATGAACCAAAACTGGGGACCGTTCAACTATGGGCTGATACCACAGTGATTGGCCTCTATGACGCTAACCATGATATGGACAGTGTAGTGGCGACATTAAAAGCAGAAGCGACACTCGCTGACAAGCTTGTTTATAAAATTGAACAACTTGAAGACAAAGACTGGGAACGTGAGTGGATGGACAACTTCCATCCGATTCAATTTGGTGAACGCCTTTGGATCTGTCCGAGTTGGCGAGATATTCCTGATCCTGACGCTGTTAACGTATTGCTTGACCCAGGCCTTGCATTTGGTACGGGTACACACGCAACGACTGCACTATGTTTAAAGTGGCTAGAAAGCCAAGATCTAACAGGTAAAACTGTGGTCGATTTTGGTTGCGGCTCGGGTATTTTAGGCATAGCGGCCATAAAATTAGGTGCTGAGCGTATGATCGGTATTGATATTGACCCACAGGCCATTGAAGCGAGCCGCGATAATGCCGAGCGTAATGGCGTGGCCGACAAACTTGAAGTTTACTTGCCAGAAGATCAGCCTGAATTTAGCGCTGATATCGTCGTTGCAAACATTCTTGCGCAACCATTAAGGGAGCTTCATGAGATCATTTTAGGGTTGTTGAAACCCAATGGTAAAATTGCCATGTCAGGTATTTTAGAAGAGCAAGCGCAATCAGTTGCCGACGTTTATGCCCCATTTTTAGCCCTTGATGATATCGCCATTGAAGGTGAATGGACACGCGTGAGCGGCACAAAAAAGGCATAAAACACACAATACTTTTAATCCATAACACACAAGGTAAAGCCACTATTTAACAGGCTTTACCTTATTTTTACATGCGTAAATTTTACCATTTTAAAACGGCTAATTTTTTTTGTTTAAATAACAAACAAATCGACCCGCTCGTCAAACTGTTATCAAAAGTCAATACAAAAAGGGCAAAAAAAAGTCACTTTTGTTCAATTTATAGCCTTTGATTTTTGGAAAAAAAACCGTAAACTTAGCGCCCCTTGAAAAGAGGCCTATTGAATAACAGTGCGTATCGGTTCATACCAACTTGAGAACAATGTAATTGTCGCGCCTATGGCAGGCATTACAGACAGACCATTTCGACAACTTTGCCGACGCTTAGGCGCGGGGCTTGCTGTATCTGAAATGCTCTCGTCGAACCCGAAAGTGTGGAAAACCGAAAAGTCGATGAACCGTATGGATCACAGCGGTGAATCGGGTATTCGCTCGGTGCAAATTGCCGGAGCCGATCCTGAGCTTATGGCACAGGCAGCACAATTCAATGTCAGCAATGGTGCACAAATCATAGATATTAATATGGGGTGCCCTGCTAAAAAAGTGAATAAGAAACTCGCAGGCTCTGCCTTATTACAGTTTCCTGAATTAGTAGAAGAGATACTCGATGCGGTTGTTAATGCAGTCGATGTCCCAGTAACACTGAAAATCCGCACTGGATGGGATCAGGATAACCGTAATGGTGTCGAGATTGCGAGCATAGCTGAACGCTATGGCATTGCTTCACTGGCAGTACATGGACGCACGCGCGCATGTATGTATAAAGGTGAAGCGGAGTACGCCACAATTAGGGATATTAAACGTTCAGTATCTATACCTGTTGTCGCCAATGGTGATATTACATCACCAGAAAAAGCAAAACAGGTTTTAGATTATACGGGTGCAGATGCCATTATGATTGGTCGAGCCGCCCAAGGTCGCCCTTGGATTTTTAGGGAGATAGACCACTATTTGCGAACTGGAGAACATTTGCCAGCACCTGAAATTGCAGAGGTGCGAAGCATTTTGATGGAGCATTTAGACAATCTTCATCAGTTTTACGGGGAGCCAATGGGAGCGCGTATCGCTCGAAAGCATGTATCTTGGTATTTGCAAACCCATGACAGTGACGGTCAGTTTAGGCGAGTATTTAATGCGTTAGATAACCCACAGGCACAAATCGACGCATTAGAAGAATACTTTAAAACACTAGCAGCTAACTAAGAAAGAAAGAGACATATAACGATGTTCGAACAAAACGTGACTTCTCCATTTATCACAAACCCTCATGTACAGTCACACGAGAAACCACAGCCGTTGCGTGATGCAGTGAAAAAAGCGGTTCATCACTACTTAAAGCAACTTAATGGTCAAGACGTACAAGACGTATACGACCTTGTTCTTTCTGAGCTAGAAGCACCATTACTTGAAGAAGTAATGACGTATACGCGTGGTAACCAAACTCGTGCAGCAATCTTACTAGGTATCAACCGTGGTACTTTACGTAAGAAGCTTAAAAAATACGGCATGAACTAATATACTTATTATAGGTATTGATTTTAAAAGGCCTTACTGAAATATCAGTGAGGCCTTTTTATATCCCCCCCACAAAAACCCCCACATTCAATACACCATACTCGACTAAAGCGTTAGCTTTATTCAATCAAAGCTAGAAGTCAGGGTAATTGAGAAAAATAGGTTAACTTGAGAAGAGTCTATAGAGGAGACTTTAAGAATGGCTACGCTAGAAAGTGAAAAGGGTCGCTTTCGCGACCCTTTCATATATACTTTGCTACTTGTAACCCTACAGACCTAGATATTATGGCGGTCCTTTGGTTAACGCTACAAGCGCTTACAGGTGTAATTATGGGTATATGATGTATAAGTGTCAAGTAACTTTAAATTTTTCGGTTTATGATTCGTGATGCATATGAAACAATAGCGTATAGGAAATTTACTCATTTAAAGGAACTCAAGTGCAACCAAAAGATTTTAATATACTTTTTTCAGCATTATCTAACCCAAGAATTAATGCCTACAAGTATTACTTTGGTCAACATTT
Source organism: Pseudoalteromonas arabiensis (assembly GCF_001550155.1). Classification (GTDB taxonomy): domain Bacteria; phylum Pseudomonadota; class Gammaproteobacteria; order Enterobacterales; family Alteromonadaceae; genus Pseudoalteromonas; species Pseudoalteromonas arabiensis. The sequence goes on along the minus strand of NZ_LRUF01000019.1, from coordinate 244,887 downwards.
ATCACATGAGCAAATTTTTGGGTGTTACCAATGGAATGAATCAATATCACATTCCTTCTTTAAGCTCATAACTCTGATCGAAATAGTTATGAGAAACAGAATGCATTCTGCTTTAAGCCAATACTACTTCGCTCACAGCAAAGAGATAGTTGCTAACTGTAATAACTACCCATGGCAGACCAATAATTACTCCACTATAGGTAATCAGAGTTCTTGTAATTGGTATAATGCGACCAATAATGGAAATCGGATACTAAACAATAAAAGCTTAGGAAACATACATAACGTCACTCACAACAAACGAAATGGTACACCTTGGAACAATACAAGGCGCCCATCGGCAGATGACGTTGTTTCTAGCTTAACATTTGGGTTTTGGTCTTCCTTGGTAGATAAGTGTCCTAATGTAGATTGGAGGAACATCCTTGGCGACATATATCCGAAGCATCGAACTTCAAATAGCAACCAATGGAATTCCGACATAGAGCAAAAGAAATTATCCTATCGCTTAGAGTTAATTCGAGACTTCAGAAATAGAATTGCTCACCATGAGCCAGTATGGAAATTTGGAGAATTCCTTTCTGAGCAACCTCCAGTTACGAATGGCCAGCTAGACTTAGCTCAGCCTAGAACGTCCCTTGACTCTAGTACAACAACTCCACAACAAAGCATAAGACGACTGAGGAGTATATATAGCAAGCACACGCAACTACTTAGTTGGATGTCTAAGGAGATTCATGATGACTTCATCCAATCAACTTTACATAAGCAAATTCTATGGCTTTGCAGCGAAGATGGCCTTAATGCTCATATTAGTCGCGGAGGGTATACATCAATTTCGATGAAGCCATGTAGATTTAAAAGAGAACTTTCAGCCATATTAAGAAGCAAAAAACCAACTTACCTTTACAGTAAAGGGCGAAATATAGTAGCAATCCAACATATCTCATAGCTACAATTAATAAATCTGAAGAATCATATTACTCTTAAATGTCTAGAATTGGCTGAGGTAACTCTATTTGTAGCTCTGGATTCACTTCCAAGTATTCGATGGCTAAGCACTTATACTTATCTCGGCTCATTGCATGTGCAGCATAACCTAAAGCCTGTTCATCAGTTAAAGGCTTACCATCATTAAAACTCTCTTCAATATTGCTCTTATTGAAAAACCAATGGCAATTGTCTTTATGTCGTGACCCTGCGACATATGAATATGAGCGATCCATACTTGAATTGTGTAAAACAAATGTGTCACCATCCACGGTAATGCCTTGGCTCGCATATATTGTTACAGCATAAGCCTGCGCTAGGTACAATTGACCTAACTCGTCACAATAGTCTTTACTATTAAAACGTATGGATTGTCCTTCATCACTAACTAAAATGAATTCTACACTACCATCTGACAACTGAGTCAAATTAGTAATAGTCGCTAAGGTTCCATTACTAAAATCACGACGATAGTCATTTTTAGTTAACCTTACTTTCTCACCTGTAGAAAACTCAAAGCTTAGAGGCTTGCCCGAAACGCTACATGAAAACTTAAGATTTTCCTTTCCTACGATACCTTCTGACTGATAAACACTCCTCAGCTCTTCCGAGATGGATTGAACATCTTTCCAAGTCTGGGCAAGTACGATAGTAGTCTTGTCAGGATTATCTTTTCTATATCGATTCCATGAATCTACTAATAAGGCACGCGACTCTGCACTGTCGTTACCAATCTCTACATAGCCTCTCTTCTGACTCAACAATAATGACTTCTTCGCTTGTCCATTCCTTAAGTACATGACTGCATTTCGTGACCACTGTTCTCTTTGTCTGCGTATTGTTTCAATCCTAGATGTTCCAGCAATATCAGGCTTTGATAGATACCGCAATGCTCCTCCATGCGAAACAGAGTCTAATTGCTTGTCCTCTCCAACTAATACAACCTTCGCTCCATAATCGGCAATACTTTCCAATAAAGCTGAAAAGTCAATAGCTCCAAGCTGTCCAGCTTCATCTATCAAGACCAAAGTCTTGTCATCAATTTTGAGTCTCCCCTGCCTAAGATCAATAAGTAGCTTTGCTGAAGTATAAGTTTTTATACCTACTTCTCTACTTAAATTGTCTGCAGCCAACTTAGCTACTGAAGCACCAATTACTTTGTAACCTTCACTTTCATGAGCCATACGAACGGCTTCCAAGGAAGCCGTTTTACCACTTCCTGCGGCTCCTTGTATTATGGAGATCTTTGATTGTGAGCAAGCTTCCCAAACAGCCTCTTGTTGCTCATCTGACAAGCGGATACCTGCTGCGTCGAGTCTATTTAACGCAATTTCTACACTGCTTCGGTCTATTGGTAAACTATGCATTCCCTTTAACAGCTTGGCATTGTCTATAAGGCGGCGTTCTGACTCAATTATATAGCGAGAAGTAAATAGTTCATTATGCTTGCTATCTCTCTTAATAAAAATAACGTCTTTATCAAGGAGCAAGCTCTTTACTATGTTCTCGACTCTATTAGATGATTCTCCTGTGATCTGAGCAACCTCTGCAGCAGCTTTATAAATATCTTGTTTTCGAAAAACCGCTTTTTTCTCACTAACCTTTTCTAATATCTCAATTTCATCAAATATTACATCAGTAGAATCTATATATTGCTTTCTAGACAGGATGCTTCCTAACGCATCAACTCCAAATCCACGCTCATCCATTTGCATAATCCAGTCATGAAAAAGAGTAGCTCGATTAACTTTTTGCTTTTTTTCTCTAGTATCAAGCACTGCAATATCTCCGAAGGAGGTTTTTCCAGAAGAAATTCCTACTGAATCCAGCTTTGCTCTTATATCCTTAGCGCGCTTAGAGAAATACTCACATAAACTTGAAGGCACACCACTGATTTGAAAGGTATCTTGATATCTTTCAATTGAAGCCCCTAACTCACGTAACTGAAATGCTAGCTCAGCTTTATAAACAGCCCCTGCACTAGCTTGCCAAAGGAACAAATCTCTACTCTCTAACGTTCCCCACGATCCATCAAACCGAGGGGCAATATTAGCAATGAGGCAGTGAGTGTGTAGCTGAGGATCCAAAGCTCTAGATGTACTATGCTCGTATGTTGCAGCAACAAGACCTATAACTTGCTCACGACTAGTTCCATTTTTTAACCTACGTGTAATTGCTGCATGCTTCTGCAAATGGTCAATAGCAGAACAAACTGCTTTGAACTGTGCCTTTTGAATCTTCTTTTTTAATTGTGAATCAGCTCTTGCCCAAAGCACAGATACTGATTTTGGAGGACTAAAACAAAGGTCAAAACCAGCACGATGATTAGCTCCAGAGTTTTGGCACAAGGCCTCATTTCGTGGAGAGAAGCCCCTCATAACATTTTTATAATCCGCTTTTTCCACTTCACCTGATAGCCCCATAAGAACAGCCCCTTTGCCATACCATACACCCAAAGGCTCACCTCCCTTTGTGTAATAGTCCTCTTTAGCAAGCTCTTCGTAGTAATCTAAATTTTTTATAGGAGACATCGACATCATAGTCTGGATCTCCTTAGCCTATTCTTTCCTATTTTTTTCTCTTTGTAAGGGTTTACACCTTCAATATTTTTCTGTTTAACAACAGCATCAGCTATGATTTGAATATCAGCAAATGGCCATTGCATCTCATATACAGACCCCCAGCCTTGAACAGACATAAACCCACTCACTCCCCATGAAGAGTAATTTAAGCTAACCAAATCTTCTGGCCTAACTAGAGGTTCATAACTAACTTGATGGCTAACTGAGTAGCGTCCCATATCATCTCGACTAAGTATTTGACGTTCAATTTGATGTTCACCAAAAGCGGCGCTGGCATACTTTGCTGAATCACCAGAAGCTCCCATTCTTAATGCTATAACGTTACTAAAAAGGTTTAAAATAGTCTCTGTAACATCATTACCATATATTTCTCTAATCTGTGATATTGCCTGCACCCCAACTATTGTTCGAGCCCCTTTAGAGCGACCAAGTCTCAGCCACTTTTCTAGTGAGCTATTTTTTCTAAGGCTCGATAGCTCATCCAGACAAAACCAAATACGGCGATCATTACTATCTTCAAGTGCTAAGGTATGGCTTACCATTAAACTAAACATAGCATTGCAAATTTTATGTGATAACTCTGAAGAGTTTTCATCATGTGCAAGAATTAAAGTCTTTGGTAATGTTGAATTATTCTCTACCCAGCATCTTACAGAAATCATATCTATAGCACTTGGTCTCCACACTCCGCGAAGCTGTCGCAAAAAGTGCAACTCTTTCATTAGAGTTACTAAGAAGCCTTGAGTTGTTTTTGATTTTTCGCTGATAAATACAGCCGCCTGAGGGTAATACTTCCGCAACATCGGCAGGATCTGCTCTTCTGGTTGACTTAATAAACCTGCCAATGAGTACCAAGAACACTCATTATTAACATTCAACAGAATCATCTGATAGCCTGTTAATAATAACCTTGCGCCAGTGCTCCAAAGGGGATCCTCTGTTTCTTCTATCAAACATTCCGCAATTAGCAATGCATCCTGCTCATTTCTTACATCATTAGTTAAATCCCATTGCACCCCGCGCATATCAAAAGGGCTAATTAACAAAGAATCTGCATCATAGAAGAGTTGTGTATACTCATTTTTTCGGTCGTAGATAAAAACCTTGTCATCTCGATGACGAATACTATTAATTATAGGTTTAATTATTGTGCTTTTTCCGCTTCCTTGTTGACCGTACACAAGAATATTACCAAGCTCCTGTCTCATTGAGATTTGAACACTTGGGTGAAGAAATATTCCTGCTCCAATTGGATCACCTTGCAGAGACTGGTTAAGTTTCTTTTTAGCGTGCTTCTCCGCCGATTTTCCTTTTAATCTGATAGGCCCAGATAAATGAACTACAGGCTCTCGCCCTCCCACTACATAAAGGAGCTTAAATGATATATATGCTCCCCCAAAAACAGAAAAAATGACTGCTGAATAACTTAGAATGTCTTTTTTCATAAACGCATTGAATGCAATTTGGATATCACCTTCATAGATGAACAAAAGCATTAAATACGCTATCCCTAAAAAGCTAAAAGCAAATGTGCCTCCAATCAGATACCATGACTGATAACGCTGAGTAGATTTAATCATTTTGTAACCTCCAAGTGTCTTTTCACTTGAGATAGGGCATCTTGACGCTCTGCCTCAGAAAGTCCTGCAACTACAGACACTATCTCAAATGTTCTACGAGTCATTCTGTTTTCAAGCAGCTCTATCCGACTTTCAATACTCTTATTCTCCAAGTACAAGCTCCAAGCCAAGCGAAGTACTTGTGCTGGGTTAGAGCCTCTAACTTCTGCTTCTGCTAATAATGCGGCATAATCACCAACTGTTAATCGTGTCGTAACAGCATGTTGAGTAATAGTTTTTTTCTTTTTTGTCATTTCATTACCTTTCTATAATTACAATGTAATCTTTATTAAAAACAACCACTTAAAACCAATCAGCTCACTCGATGACTTCAAAGGAAATGACCAAGATTTATAATTAAAATCAATAAGTTAAATTAACATGACACTTAGTTGGGTTGCATCGTAGATGCGTGGTTGTATGTATTAATATTTAATGCTCTAACACCTCTTGCTTAACTCTGGTTTTAAAGATACTTGAGCTTGGTTCTTTATTAACCAATTGATATAATCACTTTTGCGCCAACCTATCGTCTTCCCGTTTTGAATTATTGGAGCGGGAAACTTACCATTGTTCCACCAAGCCCATAATGTTTGACGATTTCTATTAACAAGCTTGGTCATATCTGAAATCGGAATAAGTGCTTCCGTCAGCGTTACAATCTCTACCATTTTGTTTTACCCTCATTTGTGTAGGGTTTACTGATAAGTAAACCGTATTAAACTGACTTTCATCTTAATTACAGAAAAGGCGGATGGTCTTGGGGGGTTATCGTCCTAGATGGATTATTAGCGAATACAATTCATAAAAAGTAGACTAGCTGACAGGAGCCCATGCGGAATGAACAGTTACAACAGAGAACTATATTGTGATAGTATTTTATACCTATGAATTGGGGGGAAAAGATGGGAACTGCAATTAGCCTTTTCTGTGGTGCAGGCGGGTGCTCACTAGGGTTTAAACAAGCTGGATACAAAATTTTAATGGCTACTGATATAGATAAAGCAGCTATTGAAACTTACAAGTTAAACTTTCCAGAAACTGATACATTACTGAAAAACATTGACGACATTGATTTTAATGAAGTAATGGTTAACTATGACCTCAAAGAGGGTGAACTAGATTTTTTAATTGGTGGCCCACCTTGCCAAGGATTTTCAACCGCTGGCACTCGCTTTTGGGATGACCCAAGAAATCATCTTTTAAAAAGCTACATCAACGCTTTGAAGATTATGAAACCTAAATGGTTTATGATGGAGAATGTTGAAGGACTACTCACCTCTAATAAAGGCATATATGTAACCGAAGCCGTGAAGGCTTTTACAGAATTGGGTTACAAGGTAAGAGTTGAAAAAGTATATTCACAAGAATATGGAGTGCCCCAACGCAGAAAACGAGTAATAGTACTTGGTAATAGCTTAGGAATGGACTTTTCAATGCCTAAACCTACAGCAAAAGTTACTGGACAGATATTCAGAAACTCTGATGTAACACTGCAAAATGCAATTGAAAGCTTGCCAGACGCCTCTCCTAAGAGAAATCATACTGTTGTTGCCCAAAATTTTGTACCTAGAGATGAGTTCGATTCATATCTAAGGGCCAAAACTGAAGAAATTACAGAGCACTTTTTTACTCCATTAAAAGGCATTCAGCTGGAAAGAGTTTCAGCTTTGCGTTCTGGACAAACAATGAAAGATTTGCCCGAACACTTACAACATGAATCGTTTAAAAAAAGAGCAAACCGAAGAGTTGCTGATGGAACACCTACTGAAAAGCGTGGTGGAGCACCATCAGGAATGAAACGGCTACATTCTAATGAGCCATGCTTGACAATTACTGGAGCCGCTACACGAGAACTCATCCACCCTTTTCATGACCGACCACTAACGATTAGAGAAGCGGCAAGAGTTCAAACTTTTCCGGATAACTTCTTGTTTTTTGGTAATTCATCTCAGAAAATACAACAAATAGGTAATGCTATACCTCCTATTTTAGCTAGAACAATTGCGATTCACGTCGAACAAAAATATGGATTTACAAATAAATCTAATAGCAAAAAAGGTGAATTACTAGGTTTTGCTCTTACAAAAGCGGGAGCTATGAGTCCAGCTTTAAAGAAAACGAACGAACTTCTAGCTAGCTTAATGAGTAATAGAGAAAGCAAACAAAAAGAGTTTATTTTGGAGTTTTGATAGTGTTTATTCAAAATCTATACGCAAAGTGCAAAATGCATGGCACAGGTGATGCCCAAGTAATCATTAGCGACATTGAGCTATACTCTCTTATATGCACATCAATTAAAGACTTAGAATGGTCTGTTGATGAGCTTCAAATTACTGATATAACAAATGGAGATGACGGCTATTTCGATACTCCGTTAGCTTGGTTTGAAAATTTAGAAAATGCAGATATAACTGCAAATGATGTTAAAGAGGCCATTTCTCGTTGTTTTGCTAAAGATAATGATTTCGCGCTGTATATTGAGAATTTATGTGCTTTACATCGCCGTCGCATTAAATACAGACGCATACTCTCAGCACAACCCTTGCCGACCATGGATCAGATAGGCCCAAGAGCTTTGCTTGAATATGGGGAGTGCGGCAGCCAACTACTGGCTCACTGGATGTTATGGCGAAAGTGGATCTACGACATTGATAACCGCTCTGCCCAAGAAACTGGCTACTTATTTGAACCATTACTTGCTAGTTGCCTAGGCGGTGAATCTATAGGAGCTCGAAACTCCCCTGTAAAACGCCTTGATGCCGGTGGCAATCCAACATCTAAAGGACGTCAAATTGATTGCTTAGTCCCTGATACAAACAAAGCATTTGAGCTTAAACTGAGAGTTACAATTGCAGCGAGCGGCCAAGGGCGTTTTGGTGAGGAGCTGTCATTTCCTGTTGAAGCTAGTGCGGCAGGTTATACTCCTATTTTGTTAGTACTGGATCCTACACCTTCAGACAGACTTACTGAACTCTCGAATAAATACATAGAATGTGGCGGCGAATTCTATCAAGGAGAAGCTGCTTGGCAATATATGGAACTTGAAGCTGGTGATGTAATTTCTGTATTCATTGACAAGTATATAAAGCCTGTTATTCAAAGTATTGAAGATGTAGACATTAACGAAGTTAATAACATCACTTTGAACTGGGGCGAAGAATTAGTATCGATAAGAAGTGACACTGAGGAATACAACATTGAGCGCAAGTAAACCTTAACTTTCAATGCTGATTTAATTTATAAGCCAAAGCATTACTTTGGCTTTTTGATTTAATGAAAAAATGTATGGGCTAGTTATTCTCATTTTAAATTATCCTTGTGTAGTATCCATCCATATTTTTATTTAGAACTTTTTTACGACATGCAAATCGCATTATTAAATCAGCCTCATCATCTGGCATTCTTCGACACCAGTCCCTAACCTCTTCATACTCACTAAAGTTACGCTCAAGAATAGAAGATAAGATTTTATGCAAGTCTCCATGAGAAATAGATCTAATTCCCTTTTCTTCAAAAGAACTGAAAAGACTTTCAATTAAACGAATACCGATGTCTATTGAGCGCTTATCTTGCTCAGCTTTCCATTTCTTTTCGCACTTGCGAACTCGTTTAGTAACACTGTCTAACTTAGCACCATATTTATCAGCTAGCATTTTGCGGATTTCTAACTCATCCGGATAAACAAACCTTTCAACCTCACTACTCCAGTAGACACCTGAATTCATTAGAGTTTGAAACTCCTGACCGATCACACCATCTTCTAAAAGAACCTTTCCATTTGTAATGCCAAGTTCTTTACCTATTTCACTCAATACAGCATCCCTGTCAGACTCATCTGTAGAACATTTCCTTTCACGCATAACTCTTGCAGCATTCGTAAAAGCTTTGCTGAGAACATGAGCTAGCAATGGATTGAGCCCTTTGAATGAAGCTTTATCAATTTCAATTGCTGCATATTCTAGAAACTCTGCGCATGCCTCTTCATTATGGTTCATTGACTTTCGATTCTTAATTATTTGATTATCTTCTGCTGAATACTGCTCACTAAAGCACAATGACATCAACTCAATTACATCTTGATACGTCATCGAAAACCTCCAAAATATCAATCCACTTATTCAGCGCTATAAGCTTGTCATCCAAGTATAAACTTCTGTTATATATTGCCATTACCCCACCTAACTCGTGCCCAAGTAGTAACTCTGCAATATGGGGTGCGATACCTTCATCAGCTAGTTTTGTAGAAATTGTTCTTCTGAAATCATGTAGTGTCCACTTTTCAAGGTGCTTCAATTTCTTCCAGATCCCTCTTCCGAACTGGCTGACGGCTTCTGCGGATTTTAACTCCCCTAAAAGGAGATCTATTTTATGTTTCTCAGCAGAAGCTTTAAGGTTAGCTATTAGGGGAATTACACGTTCTGGTATTGGGCGAATTATCTTTTTTTTCGTTTTGCTGTGTTTTTCAGGCACCGTCCACAATTTTGCTTCCAAATCCCATTCATATATCTTCGATAACCTTAACTCCTGACTACGACTGCCAAAGACTAATATTAAAAAAACGAGGTTTTTATAGTAACTAGTTACTTTCCCTGACTTAAGCCAGCTCACTACTTCCGATAGCTCTTTATCCGTAAGGAACCTTTCGCTCTTACCCTGCTTCTTTCCTACATCTGTAATAGTAAGGTCTTCAAGCATATTGCTACTTGCGAATTGCCTTACTTTACAATATCGGAGTGCCTGCTTAATATTTTGAAAAATATAACCAGCAGCAACTGGAGCTGCTTTTCTCTTTAACGCAGGATTGCCATCACGTATTAAGTCAAAACAAGACACCCATTGATGTGTTGTACAATTTTCGACTGGCACGCCTCCAAGTAGAGGGTATATATGCCTTTCAAATTGAGAACGGTGTTTTTCTAAATTCTGCCTGTGATTAACCGCATAGTTTGTTAACCAATACTCTAAAGCATCTTTTACAGTCTTTTGAACATTACTTTTTTTATTCTTAATATTTATTTCTATTTTAGGATCGAGCCCATCATCTAACCAAGCACGACATTGAGCTGCAATTTTTCTTGCATCCTTTAAGCTTGTTGAATCCTCTTTGGATGTATAACGCCCTATAGTTAAATCATTTTGGCGATTTTGGAACCTATATCTATAAACCCAAGAAATTTTTCCTTTAGGCCACCATAAGATACTAAGCCCATCTCTATCAGCTACTTTTTTTGGCCTTTTTCCTTGATGTTGCTTATTTAGCATTCCTTTTAAAGCTGCATCGGACAATGACATAAAACCCCACAAAAACACCCACAAAATCACTTTATACCAACCTAAACAAAGTTAAACAAGATGAAACCAGAAAAACATAAAATAAATTAAATAACAGCAAGTTAAATAACAAAAAAATTAGAAACACAAACAACACAAAACAAAATAAGACATAAAATTAAAAAATACGGCATGAACTGATACCCGTTTTAATGGACTGATAGTAAGCCAGCATATTTATTTTGCTAATAAACGTTTACTAATCCAATACAACTGGTATAAGAGTTTTGAATAAAAAGCACCTTCGGGTGCTTTTTTTATAACAACAAAAACTATGCAAAATCCTCATCCTTTAAACATCGTCTTTTGAGCCATATTCAGTTAAAATACCGCCTTTCTAAGCTAGCTCAAACACTGAGGTAATCAAAACTACAATGGATACACATCGTCCAATTCGTCGCGCACTATTAAGTGTGTCAGATAAAACCGGTATCGTTGAATTTGCTCGCGCTCTTGAAGCTCAAGGCGTCGATATTTTATCAACGGGCGGTACTTGTAAATTACTTGCTGATAATGGCATTAAAGTCACTGAAGTATCTGACCATACTGGTCACCCTGAGATCATGGATGGTCGCGTTAAAACACTTCATCCAAAAATTCATGGCGGCATTCTAGCGCGTCGCGGTCAAGATGAAGACGTGATGAGTGAGAACAACATCTCAGCTATCGATATCGTTGTAGTTAACTTATACCCCTTCGCAAACACTGTTGCGAAAGAAGACTGCAGCCTAGAAGATGCAATTGAGAACATTGATATTGGTGGTCCAACGATGGTTCGTGCTGCGGCGAAAAACCATAAAGACGTGACTATTGTTGTCAATGCAAAAGATTACGACCGTGTAATCAGCGAGATGCAAAGCAATAATGGTTCAACAACGTATAAAACACGCTTTGATCTAGCTATTGCAGCCTATGAGCACACCGCTCAGTACGATGGCATGATTGCAAACTACTTCGGTAAAATGGTTCCTGATTATACTGAGGAAGCCGCTGAAGACACTAAATTCCCTCGCACAATCAACATGCAGTTTACTAAAAAACAAGATATGCGCTACGGTGAAAACTCACACCAAGACGCCGCTTTTTATGTTGAAAGCGAGTTAACTGAAGCGTCTGTTGCAACGGCGGTACAACTGCAAGGTAAAGCACTTTCTTACAACAACATTGCTGACACTGATGCAGCATTAGAGTGTGTAAAAGAATTCGACGTACCAGCGTGTGTTATTGTAAAACATGCGAACCCTTGTGGTGTGTCAATTGGTGACAACATTCTTGAAGCCTATGATCGCGCATTCAAAACTGACCCTACATCAGCATTTGGTGGCATCATTGCATTCAACAAAGAATTAGATGCTGACACGGCAGAAGCGATTGTTGCGCGTCAATTTGTTGAAGTTATCATCGCACCTAAAGTATCTGAAGCAGCAGCACAAATCGTCTCTGCTAAGCAAAACGTACGTTTATTAGAGTGCGGCGAGTGGACAGGTAATGCAACAGGCCATGACATCAAACGAGTAAATGGCGGAATCCTAGTTCAAGACCGCGACCTTGGCATGGTAACGCAGAGCGATCTTAAAGTTGTCACTAAGCGCCAGCCAACTGAACAAGAGTTAAAAGACTTACTATTCTGCTGGAAAGTCGCTAAATTCGTTAAGTCGAACGCCATTGTTTATGCACGTGACGGCATGACTATCGGTGTAGGTGCAGGCCAAATGAGCCGTGTTTACTCAGCGAAAATTGCAGGTATCAAAGCAGCTGATGAGAACTTAGAAGTAAAAGGCTCTGTTATGGCATCTGATGCATTCTTCCCGTTCCGTGACGGTATTGATGCCGCTCGCGACGCTGGCATCACAGCTGTTATTCAACCTGGTGGCTCAATGCGTGATGAAGAAGTTATCGCCGCAGCTGACGAAGCAGGTATGGCAATGGTATTCACAGGTATGCGCCATTTCCGCCACTAATCACACAAAGGGTTAAACAGCGTGTTTAACCCTTTTTGTTTGCTACAAATTCACGTATTCTGATTACTAATTGCTTAATTAATGAAGGAACAGACGATGAAATTTGCTCTAAAATCTATACTTGTTGCAAGCCTTACACTTGCTTCTGCACACGCTCTTAGCCAAGACCTAAACTCAGCACTCACAAAAGCAGTCAGTGCAGCTGAGCGTAGTGATAACAGTGCCCGTGATGAATATCGTCACCCAATCGAAACGCTTAACTTTTTTGGTTTTGAGCCATCAATGACTGTCGTTGAGATTGCGCCTGGTGGTGGCTGGTATACTGAGATTTTAGCTCCAGCATTAAAAGGTAAAGGGACTTATTATGCAGCACATTTCCCAGCTGATTCCTCAGTAGGTTACTATCAGCGTTCACTCGCAGGGTTTAAAAAGAAAATTGCAGGAGATGCACGTTTCAGTGAAGTAAAACTCACAGAATTTGCACCGAGCACGCATCTTGATATTGCTCCTGCTGGCAGTGCTGATATGGTTTTAACCTTCAGGAATGTTCATAACTGGTACATGGGCAAAGATAAAGAAGGTGCATTAAGCGCATTCAAATCGTTTTATAAAGCTCTAAAACCAGGCGGTACACTTGGTGTTGTTGAACACCGTTTACCAGAGCAGCGTAGCGATGAAGATCAAAAATCATCAGGTTATATGAAGCAAAGCTATGTAATTGATATTGCCAAACAAGCTGGCTTTGAACTGGTAGCAAGCAGTGACATTAATGCAAACTCACTTGATACAGCTGATCACCCTAAAGGGGTGTGGACACTCCCACCAAGCCTTCGTTTAGGCGAAAAAGATGCCGCGAAGTATAAAGCGATTGGTGAAAGTGACCGTATGACGCTGAAGTTTAAAAAACCGCTTTAAATAGGATTATTTCGCCATGAATGTACTTGTCATCGGCAGTGGCGGCCGCGAACACGCACTTGCGTTTAAGGCTGCCCAAAACAGTAAAGTAAACACCGTTTTCGTTGCTCCAGGTAACGCAGGCACGGCTCTAGAGCCAAAACTTGAGAACGTTGCAATCAATGTTGAAGATCTTGAAGGTCTTTTAGCTTTCGCTAAAGCAAACAACGTTGAACTCACCATTGTTGGTCCTGAAGTACCACTGGTACTGGGTGTTGTTGATACATTCCGTGAACACGGTTTAGCTATTTTCGGCCCTACAGCTGGTGCGGCACAATTAGAAGGCTCTAAATCGTTTACTAAGGACTTCTTGGCTCGCCATAAGATCCCGACTGCTGATTACCAAACCTTTGAGCAAATCGACCCTGCCCTTGAATACCTTAAAGAAAAAGGTGCACCGATTGTTGTTAAGGCTGACGGTTTAGCAGCGGGTAAAGGTGTTATTGTCGCCATGACAGAGCTTGAAGCTGAAGAAGCTATTCGCGATATGCTTGCTGGCAACAGCTTTGGTGAAGCAGGTAGCCGTGTGGTTATCGAAGAGTTCTTAGAAGGTGAAGAAGCGTCTTTTATTGTCATGGTCGATGGCAAAAACGTACTGCCGTTTGCAACAAGCCAAGATCACAAACGTGCTTACAATGGCGATAAAGGTCCAAATACTGGTGGTATGGGTGCTTACTCACCTGCGCCTGTTGTGACTGATGAAATTCACCAACGTATCATGAATGAAGTGATTAACCCTACCGTTGAGGGAATGGCAAAAGAAGGCCACCCTTACACAGGTTTCTTGTATGCAGGCCTTATGATTGCTGCGGATGGAACACCAAAGGTTATTGAGTACAATTGTCGTTTTGGTGACCCTGAAACGCAACCTATGATGCTTCGTCTTAAATCAGATCTTGTTGAGCTAATTGAAGCGGCTAACCGCGAAGAGCTTGATAAAACAGATATTGAATTTGACCCTCGTGCAGCAGTGGGTGTTGTTTTAGCTGCAAAAGGCTACCCAGGCAGCTACCCGAAAGGTGATGCGATCAATGGCTTACAAGTAACCTACCCTGAAGGTGAGAAAGTATTCCACGCAGGCACGAAGCAAGATGGCGAGCATGTAGTTACAGCTGGCGGTCGCGTATTGTGTGCAACAGCACTTGGCAATACTGTCACTGAAGCACAACAACGTGCCTATAAGCTTGTTGATGATATTAGCTGGGAAGGTATGGAATACCGCACTGACATAGCTTATCGCGCAATAGCGCGCGAAAAAGCGTAAGGTCAAACCAGTTAAATCTAAGAAAAAGCGCAGTTTATCTGCGCTTTTTTAATGCTACACTATTGAGGAGCCAAACTAAGCTAAGAAGTCATTTTGAATAGTAAAACGCTAAAATATCATTTTTTGTCATTTTTTATTCTTGCGATCTTATTTTTTATTATCTGCACTTTATCGTCTCACTTGGCGAGCCCAACTCGTTACACCATTGACAAAACAGCCCCTGTTTACTCTCAAAATGCTTACCGCATTGATGAGACTAAGTCGCTTACTCTTTTACAGTTTTTAAGTGAACCGAGCAAACTTGAAAAAAAGCCTTTTAAGCACATTGAGTGGGATTTAGCCGCAAAAGATTACTGGTTAAAGCTCGATTTAGAAAATAGGCAGCCGCACCCGATTGATTTGTTTATTCATTTTGATAACCCTATGGTTGACTACCTCACTGTATATCAACTCAATGAACAGCAACAACTTATTAGCACGATTGAACTAGGTGATAAGGTCAGTGGGCTGTCTTTATTTCAGTACAGTACACCACACACCTCTTTAACATTAAAGGGCAGTGAAAAAGTCTCTTTGGTCATAAAAGTAGATACTGTCGGGATAAGCAAAACACCCATCAATATTTACGGTAAAAAAGAATTTCAAGACTTATTGCGTTCACAAGCTGGTATTTGGGGAATATTTATTGGCGTGCTGATTATGGCTGCTCTTTATAACCTTGTACTTTTTTTGGGTATCCGTGATCGTGTTTATCTCATTTATATTGGCTACATTCTTTCTGCCCTGTTACTAATGGGTTCTGTGCTTGGGTTTGGCTTTTATCTTTGGCCACTGTCGTGGCAATTATTTTTTAACGAAAAAATAGTGTTTAGTAACTACGCCATTGCCTTTTTTACGGTTGCATTTTGCACCATGTTTTTGCGCTATCACAAAGATAATTGCCGACTATATAAACTCAGCCTTAGCTTCTTGGCTGTTCTTTTCAGCTTAGGCTTAATGAGCTTTTTTATGCTGGAATATAACTCCTCGAAGATCTTTTTTGCCATTATGGTCATTCTTTATATTTTATGTATTACCATGATTTATAAGAAACTAATTAGTGGTTTCAGATGGGCGAAGTTTTATGTCATGTCATGGATACCGCTTATTATTGGTGCTGCTGTACAGCCACTGGAATTAACTGGCTTTATTCCCTACAGTTTTACAACTCGTCACTTATTCTTAATGGCTATACTTTGCGAAATTGTTTTAATGGCAATGGCACTGGCTGACAGAGTGCGTTATCAACGCGAAAAAGCGCTGTATCACGCAACTCACACTCAACAAACAAAATTATTAAACCAAGCCATGCTCAAGCAAGGATACATGAGTTTAATAAATGAAAAACGCAGCGCACATTTGTGTTTAATTAAGATTGAGCAATTCAATGCATTACTTAGCATCTTAAACCCGAGCCAAAGTAGTAAGATTATTACAACGGTTGCTCTTTCGTTAGAAAACCACTTAGCCAAGCATAGGCAGTTTATTAACCTTGAATATGCACTGGATAATAGCCCTAAAATAGCTGATTTAGGTAATGGTATGCTGGCCTTTATATCAACCAAAATCCAGCCTAAAAGTGACTTATACGATGAGTTAGGTAATATCGCTAAACAGCTGCCAAAGCAATATAAAATTGCAGGCCTCGATTTGCAGCTTTATTACCGATTCAGTGTTACCGAGCCCATTGAAAATGATGGCTTTGATTCTTGGTTACAACGGGGGTTTCTCGCAATTTCTCAAAAACAGGCATTTAAAACTCTCGACTCTGCCTATGTTGATATGGATTTAAGCTTAGCTGCATCATTACAGCACGCTATTCGTAATGAGCAATTAGCGATATATTTACAACCAATCATTGATTTACGCACGGGCAAAATTGCAGGAGCTGAAGCCCTACTACGCTGGCCAAGTGCTGATCAAAATTTAAATATCGAACAACTAATCCAGCTTGCTGAGCGAACGGGACTTATCAATGAATTGAGCTTATGGGTAATTGAGAAAGCATGCCAAACCATAGCAAAACTCAATCAGCACGGGCATAAAGAACATACGATTAGTGTTAACTTAAGTGCCAAAAACTTAGCCATTCCTAAACTGGTTGAAAAAATTGAAAATACCATTTTAAAACGAGGTATTTTTGCCAATCAGTTAAAATTTGAACTGACTGAATATGCATTGATAAAAAACCACAAGGATATGATACGCTTTGTTAATGAGTTAAATAAATTAGGGAGCCAAGTGATTTTAGATGACTTTGGCACTGGCTACTCTTCCCTTAATTACTTAGTTAATTACTCGTTTAGCACAATTAAAGTAGATAAATCGTTTATTCTCGATTTAACCAATAACGATACTCACCAAGTGATCGTAAAAACAGCGATTGATATGGCCCATAACCTTGACATGAATATCACGGTCGAGGGGATAGAAGATCAAGAAACAGAGCAATTGCTTATAAAAATGGGCGCTGATCATGGCCAAGGCTACTTTTACAGCAAAGCCTTAGCAGTTGATGAATATCTTGAGCTTATCGACACACAATCGAAATAGAGCGTGTTACACTACCCCTTTTACATCTTTAGGGGCCAAGTAAAGATGCAAGGTACATTGCGTAAACTCAAGTCGACTCACAGTACACCTGTACAATATCAACTACCTGTTGGTGATGAACTAGTACCTTTAAACGACTATATAGGAAAAACACTCACACTTACGCACACCGGCAATATCTTTTGTTGTAACTGTGGTAAGAAAACCAAAAAAAGTTACTCACAAGGACACTGCTTTGTCTGTATGCGCAAACTAGCAAGTTGCGATATGTGTATTATGAAACCCGAAACTTGTCACTATGACCAAGGCACGTGTCGTGAGCCACAGTGGGGTGAAGAAAACTGCATGATCCCGCACTATGTGTATTTAGCAAATACTTCTGGCTTAAAAGTGGGGATTACCCGTCATACACAAATCCCGACCCGCTGGATTGATCAAGGGGCAACTCAAGCCCTACCTATTTTTAAAGTACAGACTCGTTTGCAATCAGGTTTAGTTGAAGTCGCGTTAGCCAAGTTTATTGCTGATAAAACCAATTGGCGTAATATGCTAAAAGGGCAATCTGACGTGCTCGACCTAAAGGCTGCTGCCACAGAGTTACTGCCACAAATTGAAGAAAAGTTAGATGAACTTGCCGAGTTATTTGGTGCAACAGCCATCGAAAAACTAGATGAGGACGTTGTGACTCTTGATTACCCTGTCGACGAATATCCAACCAAGATCAGCTCATTCAATTTTGATAAGGCTCCAGAGGTCTCAGGTGTTTTAAAAGGTATTAAGGGTCAATACTTAATTTTTGACACTGGCGTCATTAATATTCGAAAGTTTACTTCGTATGAAATCACCCTAAGCTAAACTATGTTTGAGTATTAAGATAAAAGCCATACCACTGCTGTTTCGTAATGGGGCGGCAGAAGTAATAACCTTGAATCGTGTCGCAGTTAAGCCCTTGTAAGTAGTTTAACTGCTCCACTTTCTCAACACCTTCTGCAACAACGTGTATATTTAAGCTCTTAGCTAGTGTGACAATCGCCGAAACAATCTCACTATTGCCATATTCATCGGGGACTTTAGCAATAAAGCTGGCGTCAATTTTAAGTGTATCGATAGGTAATTTGGTTAGGTAACTCAATGCTGAATAGCCAGTCCCAAAGTCATCAAGCGTAATATTAACGCCCAGCTTTTTAAGTGCCAGTAACTCTTGTTTAGCTTCACTAAAATGACTTATGAAGCAGCTCTCAGTGAGTTCGACTTCAAGTTTGCATGGGTCCACCTCATACTCTCTCAATAAGCGTTCAACATTAGAAGCCAATTGCCCTTGCCGTAAATGATTAGCTGAAATATTAATCGCTAAACGCCCTGCTTCAATATCATTTCGCTGCCATATAGCTAACTCTTTACAAGCTTGTTCTATAACCCACATATCCAGCTTTACAATTAAGCCAAGTTCCTCTGCCAATGGAATGAATTTAGCTGGAGAGATAACACCTAAGCTTGGCTCCTGCCAACGCAGTAAGGCTTCCACGCCTGATATTCGGCCACTTTCAAGGTGTTGCTTCGGCTGGTAGTACAATTCAAACTCATCGTTCTCTATGGCTGTTTGCAAACGACTCATCATCGCAAGCCGCTCAAGAGAGCGTGCATTCATGGCCGGCTTAAACAATTGAAATGAGTTTCGACCCACCTCTTTTGCCCGATACATTGCAATATCAGCATGTTTAAGCAAGGTAGCACTATCGATACCATCATCTGGAAACACTGCGGCCCCAATGGAGGCGGTTATCGCCACCACCTGCTCATTAATTAACAAAGGCATACTGACTTGTTGCAAGACCTGCTCTGCAAATCCAAGTAATGCTTCAATCCTCTCAACTTCGCATAAAAGTACAAACTCATCCCCGCCTAAACGAGCTAGGGTATCCCCCTCAGGTAGTACAGATGAAATGCGCTCTGCTATTTGTTGTAAAAGATTGTCACCCGCATCATGACCTAGGCTGTCATTCACCTCTTTAAAACGGTCTAAGTCAACAAACATAACGGCTAATAAATCTTGATTACGCTTGGCTGCACTTAACGCAATTGACAACCTATCGTGAAATAACCGTCTATTTGGCAAACCGGTTAGTTCATCGTAATACGCCAGTTGTGAGATTTTTTCTTCCGCTCGCTTACGCTCTGTTATATCACTAAAAATAGCCGCATAGAGTACTTCATCAACATTTGGATCTTTAATTTGAATAATCGTCAGCCATTCAACAAACTCTTCACCGCTTTTTTTACGGTTGCAAATTTCTCCTTGCCAAACCCCTTCATACTCTATGGCATGCCACATTTTTTGATAAAATGAACGGCTGTGCATAGACGAGCTTAAAATGCTCGGTCGCTTGCCAATCACTTCATGCTCTTCAAACCCTGTGAGTTTAGTAAATGCAGGATTAACTTGAATAATCGTGCCATCTTTACGAGTTAGCATGATGCCATCCAATGACGCATCAATAATTTTATTAGCTAAAAATAAATTTCGTTGCGACTTTTGTAAGGCAATATCGCGCTGCTCAATCGCTCGTTCCAGTTCGCAGCAATACGCTGACTCTATTTCTGTGATTAAATCTGCAAACGAAATGACTCCACAAATATCAGTCTCTCTCACCGCTAAATGACGAACATTATGTTCAGACATAAGACGATATGCATCAAACAAGCTGCTGTCACTGTCTATCTCTATCAATGGATAACTTGCGTATTGCCAGCAAGGGTTAAGCCATTCAGTTTGAATAATTAGCCCAACAATATCTCGCTGTGTGATAATGCCATGAATAGCTAAGGCTGAATTATAAACAAGCACACTTTCTAGGCGGCTCGTGCGCATAATCTCTACCACGCTTTCTATTGGCAAATTTGCATCAACAATGTCTAATTCAGTGCGATATTGTTCATGAATAGGACGAAATTGTAGGTAGTGATCAAGCCCTTGATTGTGCACAATGTCCGACAAGCTCAACATACCAACAGGCTGTTTATCGCTATTCATCACTAATAAATGTCGAATACCATGCTGTTGAAAGCGCAGTGTCGCATCGCTCAGTAAACACTGACTTGGCACGGACACCACCGGTGCTGACATAACCTCATGAATAGGTACATTTTTAAATTCAGGGCTTGTAATATCAATGTTTAGGCAGTCCGCCTCAGTCCATATACCAACAATGGATTGGTCGTGTTTAACAAAAATAGCCGTCACACTATGAACATGCATCAACCGCACAGCATCAACCAAAGGGGTATGTGCAGGGCACGATACCAGCTTTTGCGAAATAACATCCCCGACCTTTTGATGCCGTCTTGGTTGACTCATAAGTAGACTTACCTAGTTCTTACAGGAATTAGCAATTATAATCATTTCATTATGTCGGGCTTTGATACAGGACAATAAATGCAATTATCATTTCCTTTGATCATTTTTAGTAAGCAAGAAGTAGCGTACCTTGAAGGTGAGAGCGACTTAAATGATTTTCTCTATAGTTTAACTAAGGAGCAGCGAAACGAGCTTTTACTATTGAATAAAGCTGGAAGGTATGTTGATTTATATAACAACGACGTGACACCAATCACAAGCACAGAACTGGCAAAACGAGTGACGCAACAACTTGCACAAGAGGGGAGCTGCTGCTTGAGTAAAGTGACTCAATTAACGCCGGAACAAGCTTTTATGATGCTAGATAATTAAACTGTATCCACCAGCGCTTTGATATGAGCAACAGCACTACGCCCTAGTGCTGACAAGGCATACCCGCCTTCTAAAAATGATACAATGCCTTTGCAGCCTTGTTGCTGGCATAGCTCCGCTAATTGTGACGTAAGCCAAGCGTAGTCATCTTCAACAAACTTCAAACTTGCCATATCATCTTCTAAGTGTGCATCAAACCCCGCACTAATAAACAATAGCTCGGGTTTAAATTCAGTTAGTTTAGGTAACCACTGCTCATAATAAACCGCTTTTAGATCAGTCCCATCGCTGGCAATAGGTAAAGGTGAATTTACCAAAGTCGGATTATTTTCAACCGCTGTATTAGGATAGAATGGATGCTGAAACAAAGAGCAAAACAGTACATTGTCATCGTTTAAAAAGATGTCTTGTGTGCCGTTGCCGTGGTGAACATCAAAATCAACAATGGCAATGCGTTTCACTCCTTTGCTTTTTGCATACTGCACGGCAATTGCTAAGTTATTAAACACACAAAAACCAGCAGAGGTGGTCCTGTTTGCATGATGACCAGGCGGCCTCACTGAACAAAAAGCGGCATCTAGCTTATCAGCAAGAATTTCATCAACAGCTAATAACCCTGCTCCAACAGCACGTTCAATTGCTTTCATTGAGTCGGGACACAGCCATGTGTCACCATCAAGTTCTGCAAGGCCTGACTCTGGAATAGTTTGCTCTACGTGACGCACCAAAGACTCATCGTGGGCACGTAAAAAGTCTTCACGTGTGGCTTTAGGAGCTTGTAAATGAGTGACTGCGATATCAACACCGCTTGCCAATAAGCGGTCAGTGATCATATCTAAACGCGCAGGACACTCAGGGTGATCTTCAATCATTTTATGTTTTCGACAAAATGGATGAGAGATAACGGCCGTTCTCATTACGCGCTCCTTGAAGTAATTGTCAGCCAATTATAACAAAGCCGCTTTTGAGCGGCTTTGCGACTTTGGTTTACTTTTTAGCTTGTAGATCTAGGTTTCTAAAATCAAAGCTAAAATCTGTCACAGCAGTTGAAACTGCTCGCATTTTGGCACTTTCAACGCGGTTTTCGGGACTCATTTGAAACTCAATAAATGCATCGGCTTCAAGTAGCTTTTCATCCCACTTCACAATAAACGTATTACCCGTGTAATGTTCAAGCTGGCCTTTCAAGCGTTTAGTATGCGTAAAGTCGATACGTAACTTCCCATTAAGCTCTTCGATTACCACATCACCATACCAGTTATCATGCAGTGTGCCTGTGTAATTTATATTTGGTAGCTTTGGTTGATAATCTGCCGGTGTTTCTGGTTTAGCATTTGCGTAGGCTTTTTCTTTACCTTCAAAGTGCTTTTTAGCTAACTCTTCGACCCAATCTTTATCTTCCAAATCCAGCGCATCTTCAAGCACTTCATAAGTAACTGCAGATAACGCACTAAACGCTTGCTGGTTGGTTAGAATAACGATACCTAGGTTTTTTTCTGGTAGTAAGGTCACCTGAGAGACCATACCTAAAATCCCACCACCATGACCTAATTTTTTAATGCCATGAAAATCTTCAATACTCCAGCCTAAACCATAGCCTCTAAATTGTTGATGGTATGACTCGTATGCACTTTTCGATGCTAAAGAGGTAATATGCGGGTGCCACATTTGCTGTTGCTGCTTTTCAGTAAATAACTGTTCGCCATTTGGCATTTGGCCATGGGCAAGTTGCGTGCGTAGCCACTGGCTCATATCATTGACACTTGAAGCGATCGCACCGGCACCACGAAAGTCTTCTAAATAATTAACAAAAAACGGGTGTAACTGGCCATCCATAGGAATATGCCCTGTGGCCCAGTTTTTATTACTTTCTGGAATGCGTGAAAAGCCAGCTCGAGAGTTTTTCATATCAAGTGGCTCTAAGATATTTTTCTCAATGTAATCATTCCAGCTCATCCCTGACACACGTGCCACAACTTCACCAGCGGTCACAAACATTAAGTTGTTATACGCGTATTTACTACGAAAACTACTGGCGGGTTTTAAGTACTTAAGACCGGCAATGATTTCATCAATCGATTTATCAGTGTCAGGCCAAATCATTAAATCGCCCTGTCCTAAACCTAGGCCACTACGGTGACTCAATAAATCACGAATCGTCATTTCACGTGTTACATAAGGGTCGTACAGGCGAAACTCAGGTAGATGATCAATTACTTTGTCGTCCCAGTTTAACTTTCCCTCATCTATCAGCTTCGCTAAAGCGGCTGCAGTAAATGCTTTCGTATTTGAGGCGATACCAAATAAAGTGTCTTTATTAACCTTTTTCCCCGTATCAAGGTTGGTCACCCCAAACCCTTTTGCCAAAACGACTTTGTCATTTTCAACAATGGCAACAGCCATACCAGGCACATCAAAACGTGCCATTGATGTTTCAATTACTTGCTCAATTTTTTCACTGTCGATATCAGCGTAACTAAAGAATGAACAGCTTGATAATAAGGCCGCAGCAACGGCTAGTTTACACAGTTTCATAATGTCCCTTGATCATTTTTATTGTTGTGAATAGCGAACTCTCTCGCTGCTCGGGTTTTATCTGGATCATCGCAACTTTCGCGCGCGAGTATTGAATCACTGTAATCATTTGGCACGCCAGCTTCAAGCGCACCGCGATGAACATGCTGTAGATACCAGTCGAATGGCAAAAGTGCAGCGTCTACTGTATTGGCGATATAACAATGTGCTGTTAATTGCTCTCCATCTAACAATTCAACAGACACATCAACGCAGTCATAGCGAGGGCCTTCAATCGTATCTAGAATCGCTTTTTCATCTTCATTAAGCTCATAGACGACCCCATAAACCAGTGCGTCTGGCTGAGAAGTTTGGCGAACACTGCATTTCGCTGAGCCATCGGTACTGACCATATCAAATGTCAGCTCATAGCCTCTGAGTATGGCCGTACCGATACGTTTTGCTTGAGGTAATCGTGCCAACAACCGATTTGATGACATGTTTGAACCAAACGAAAAATTATAAATAGTCATAATTCACCTTACACAACAACACGAATAGCCAACGCAATTAAGATCACGCCGATACCTCTATCAAACCAAAAACCACTTTTTAAGAAAAATTCTCGCACAGCGGCTTTTGTTAACACCAGTGATAAACATGAAAACCACACCCAAGTTGCCAAAGCCATATACACCCCATAGCTTGCTTGCACTAATACTGGGGTCTCAGGGCTGATAACTAACGTAAAAAGCGACATAAAAAACAGCGTTGCTTTTGGGTTCAGTGCATTGGTAAAAAAGCCACGCCTAAAAGCTTTATACACCGACTCAGGCTCAGCCTGAGCAAGCGTTGGCTGTGTGTTATCAGCCGGTTTTGCACTACGTAAAGCGTGTACGCCTAAATACGCTAAATAAGCACCCGCCAGATATTTTAATGCCATAAATAAGCTCGGCGATTGCGATAGGATAAGGGCAACACCCAATACACAATAAGCAACATGAAGTAAAATGGCTGCCCCCACCCCCGCACTTGTCCATAGTGCATTTTGACGGCCATGCTGAATACTTTGTTTAAGCACAACAGCAAAGTCAGGGCCAGGACTTGCAACAGCAAAAAAATGCGCGACAGCAATTAATAAAAACTCATCTAAATACGGCACGGATTATTTACCCTACTTTTTGTTCATCCAACGCAAGTAATAGCGGGTTAGCACTACTATTAACTAATAACTTTATTTGCTTTTGCGCTTTCTTATACTGACCTCGTAAATGAGGCTTTAGGTATTTTTTAGACTGATTATCGCCTTTAAAATGCGATACCAAAGCATGCATAAATAAGGTTTGCGGCTCCGTTAACGCGGCTTGGCGATTGGCATAGGGGTTATAACCACATCCACAGCCCCCTTTAAATTGATACACAGTATTGCTCATCATCACACCAAATCCTAAAAAACAAGCAAGTGCGTCGCTGGCCTGTGGTAAAAACTCTTTACCTCCAGGTGGTAAAACACCAACGTGATGAATAAGTATTGTCGCAAGTGTTCCAGCGAAGCTTGCAACTAAGTCTTGTGGCTGATTTATTTGGTTTGGGTTAAAAGACACATTAATTAAGTGATTCGCAGGCACGATTAACTGAGCGTGTTCTCCTCTTAGAGAAGCCTGAAACTCAAAATGCGGAAATACCTGTGGAACAAGCTGTGAGGGTGATACTAAACTTACAGGCCACGCCTTCATCCCCGCATAGCCAACAACGCGAGAAAATACTGTTTTAGCCATATCTTCAACGCTCGTGACACTGTCTGGGAAAAACTGGCTATTGGGTAATACAATCTGCGTCTTCTGTAAAAAGTAATCGCTATCAAAATGCTCAACAGCCCATATAAATGTGTCTATTAGCCACTGTTGCTCCTGCTCGTCAAGTAAGGGAGCAGATTTAAATAGGGTTAACATATTTTACTCTTGTCCTTGCGCCCACTGCCATGCATCTGTGTTATAAAGCGGAACGGTTGATAAAGCATGGTGATGACTGCCTGATGATTCTTTTGTCGAGTATGATAAATACAAAAGAGTACGGGTTGGTGCATCGTAAATACGACGCACCTTCAATGATTTAAATAAAATACTCTTTGATGATTTAAATACCACATCACCGGATTTACTGCGGTCTATTTTTTGTAACTGTTCAGCAGTAATGGGACCAGTTTGACGACAGGCAATTGACATATCTGAAGGATCTGCAAAATCAAGATTTGCTTCAATATGGCTGATATGACAGGTAACACCACTAATGATTGGGTCTTGTTGCGACACCACTTTAATATCTTTAGTCGTAAACAATCCTAAACTTACAGAAGCCGCGTCATCCGAACAACCATTCAACAAGATGATTGAGGCTGTCAGTGCAGCAAGTTTTAGTGTCTTCATCTTCGTTATCCTTATTAAAAAGCGATAGTTGTCCATTTACAACTATTTGCTTGCTATGTTTCAATACTATCTCAAAATATCTTCAACAACGAGCACCTAAACCATGAAAAAACCGCTCAGTTTACTGTGTTTAATGTTCTTAAGTAGTACCGCTCACGCTGGCTACTCTATTAGCGCTGGTTTCGGCAAAAACTTTACTAACTCAGTACAGACCGAAGAAAACCTTAAAATCGAGTTAGAAAATGATAGTCACTTTACGGTTAGCCTAGACAGAACCATTGATAATGCTCGTTATGGATTCTTTTATTCAGCAACCGAACTTGATATGAAAGACCAAGCCAATAAGCAAATCGAGATGCAATACCTGCTATTTCAAAGTGCCATAGAGGTGCCATTAGCTGACCATATAGTTGGTTTTGTTGGTGCCCAAATTGGCGCAAATCACGTCAGTACTGATTTTGCTGATTCCGACACTTTTTTTACTTCAGGCTTATACGGTGGCGCTGAGTACCTATTTACAGACCAAGCGCGAATTTATGTTGAAACTCGCTGGTTGGCGACTATTGTAAATAATGCAAGTAACATCTCATGTACTTTGTCTGCATCCGAAAACGAACAATGCCTTTGGCACTTCGATGGTGATGTATTAAACCAATTTCAAACAAACATCGGTTTTAGTTACCGCTTTTAAGGAAGAGCCTCATGCCGCATATTGTTATTGAACATTCAGAAGATCTCCCTATTCTTCCTCAAGTGCTGGTTGAAAAAGTTCACCAAGCGGTATTCGATTCTGGTTTATTCGAATTATCGACCATTAAAACACGTGCTATTGCCTACCAACACTATGAGCTAGGTGAAGGGAAAGATGGCTTCATCCATATTGCTGCATCTATCATGGAAGGTAGAACCGTTGAACAAAAGCAGCAACTAAGCGAACAACTACTCAATTGCTTAAGAAAGTACTGTCGCCGTTCTTATAGTTTAAGCGTAAACATTTATGATATGAGCCCTGATATTTATCGTAAGTGCTAATTTTACTGCGGCAGAAATGCCGCAGGAAGACGCTTAATTTCAATCTCAGGTGACAGGTATCCCGTGTATACAAGCCAGCGTTCATCATCCACATAGGTCAGCCCTGATGAACGACTATAAGCACGCTCGGGTAATGCCATCACATCAAAATGCTGTTTTTTCGCCAAATCATAATAACTAATACGATAATCACCAACGCGTACTTTAAAGTAATAAATACGCGCATCATTGTATTCATTCTTCTCGACAAATAACCACGAAAAATGCCTCGCTAAATGGATATCGTCAACAAG
This sequence comes from Pseudoalteromonas arabiensis, assembly GCF_001550155.1. Taxonomy (GTDB): domain Bacteria; phylum Pseudomonadota; class Gammaproteobacteria; order Enterobacterales; family Alteromonadaceae; genus Pseudoalteromonas; species Pseudoalteromonas arabiensis. Next base: position 217,599 of record NZ_LRUF01000019.1, on the reverse strand, counting down.
TACCTGTTCTTGCCCCGTTCCATGGTGTTTTATCCATATAGCCTTATTGTTATCAGTAAAAAGAATATCACCCGATGATAACTCAACAGCATATTTAGCAGGAGAACTTATCACTTTACCAAGGTTATTACCTTTTAAATCAAATCGATAAACATAATCGTTGTCAGACACAAGAATAGATTGGTTATCACTAGACCACGTTGGTTTGCGTGCATAGGCAAATGGAATATTTAACGCTTGCCTCTTATCGAGCTTAAAGTCATATAGATAAAGTGTACTCAGCCCTTTATCCAGCACTGAAAACAAAATGTAGCGCCCATCCTTTGACCACGTTGGGTCAAGTATTTGCCCAATAACATGTGGAAAGCTCGTCAACTGTTTACGCGAGCTTGCATCTGGGTTAACTATCCATAATTGAGAGCTGCCAGACTCATTTGATACATATAATAGCTTTTTCTGCGCCGAATTATATTCTGGAAAAAGCGAACTAAAATTAGTGGAAAGCATAGAAAAAGGTGAACTGGCAACTTGCTCATCAATTTTTAGCCGTGTAATCACCTTGTCTATATCCCATTGATGAAAATAGACACTGCCATCAGCGCTATACCTTGGCGAACTCATCCCTGCCACTTGAGTGTTAATCAGCTTTTGCTGTTCAATATCGTAGAAAAAACCATAACGCTTCCCACCTTTAGTTGCCGAAAAAACCAGTAAGTTCTTACTCGGATGCCAATCAACACCATGAATAAAGGCAAAGTTTGGAGTAAGTCGTTTAGCTTGCCCTGTTTGTACATCAATCATAAAAAGTGCTTGCTGGTCGTTTTCAACATTACGAGTAACCACGACATGTTTTGCATCAGGTGAAAACGACACGGACTCATCGTTAATATGGCAATAATCAACACAAGGAATAGATGTTTCATGTAGGTTATCTGATGCAAGGCTCAGTAACTTAATGCGGCTTACCGTTTCGCCGGCTTCGGTTACATACTCACCGATATAAGCGAGTGTTTTACCATCGGCACTGACATCAAGATCAGTTCCACCTTCGCGGCGACATTCACTCAGGACAACGCTCGTCGCATTTACAAGTGATAGTTTCACTATTTCGCACGCACTGTTTTGCGTATAACGATAGTAATATAAGGTGCTTGAGTCAGGACTAAACACGGAGCGCCCTTCAGTCTCTACACTGTCGGTTAGCTGTTTTGCTGGATGCTCAGGAAAATGGAGGTCACGTAAATATAAATCCGCAGATTTATCTAAACGGCGCCATGAATAAACCAAGTAATGTTGATCATTTGATACGGCAGGATAAATTTCACGCCCAGGGCTTGCTGTTACACTTTCTATACTGTTTATCGGCATCACAAAGGCCGTGTGCTGCTTTGTTTGATAACTAGAAACATACCAGAATACACACGCAGCAAATACGCAAAGCATAAATACAGCAGCAACACCATAAACTTGAGCACGTTTGAAACTGGGTATATTTTTTTTAGGTTGCTGTTCAATTTTTTCAGGTGATTGAACCAATCGATACCCTGTTTTACGCAAGGTTTCAATGTAACTTGAGTTTGGGTCTAATTCTTTAAACGCCTTACGTAAATGCCAAATAGCATTTGTTAACGCCTTCTCTCCTACAAAATGGTTACCATCCCAAACAAGATTAATTAACTCTTCGCGAGTAATTGGCTCAGGATAACGGGCAACTAAACAACCTAATAACTCGATGAATTTAGGCTGTAAAACGTGCTCACTATCATCACAAACTAGTTTATTTTCAAGGGGATTAATTGTACACCGACCCAAACGGTAGGCGTGATGAGTGGTTTCCATTAAGTCTAAACTTAACCTCTTTTTAGATTTCTAGACGTGTATTTAGCTATCAATTTATCTCAAATAACAATGATTAACCAGTATTATAATTGTCAATAAGTTGACAGCGCAAAAATAACAACACATTGATTTTAAAAGAATAGATATTAAATAGATATAAAATAGAGAGATAAACGAGTCACTAAAGATTGCAGTTGTATTCACATTTTTATAAAAAATTTTACGTCAATACCGACAAACCAGGGTGTTGTTCACTGTAAATTTTAACTGCCCTTAAAAGAGCAGCGCTCTGGTTTCACACAACTAAAAATAAAATAAGTACAACTAGGAACGCCTGTGAGAAATCTACTAACTAAGCCATGTGCAATAGCGCTTGCTGTTGCCAGTGGTTTTAGCCAACATGCACTTGCTAATGAAGCAGACATTGCACGCACAGCTAATACCAGCCCTGCAATCAAAGAACAAAACGAAACACCCGAAAAAATTATCGTTACGGGCTCACGTATAAAACGAGACAGCTTTTCGATACCCACGCCACTGGTTACTATGGATCGTGACGCTATCTTGGATACTGGGTTAACGAATTTATCTGATATTTTAGTCGATAACATGCCTGCGCTTAGTGAAAGCATTGGTAATACCACCAGCCAATCAAGTGTTTCTGCAACTGGTTTATCCACTGTTCAATTACGTGACTTAGGTGCTAACCGTACACTGACACTGATTGATGGTCGTCGCGTTGTTTCAAACAGCTACAGTGGTAATTACGTTAGTTTAAATACCATTCCTAGCGGCATGGTTGAACGCGTTGAAATAATTAGTGGCGGTGCATCAGCAACCTATGGGGCAGATGCGGTCGCAGGTGTTGTAAATATAATTACTCAATCGAAAAAAGAAGGCTTCGACTTTAAAGCCAATACAGGTGAAACCACTGATGGTGGCGGCAAAGAGTTTACCCTTGATTTAAATTATGGCACCTCATTTGCCGATGATCGCGGCTATGCATATTTCAGCGCTAACTGGGACCGTGATTTTGGCATGACGTTTTACGACCGTAAACGTGCCCAGATTGAAGATAGCTACGATTATGACCCTGATCGCATGTGTAATGTGATGCAAACAGCCAATGGCGACCAATGTATGCGTGACATCACTCAAGCTGACTGGGTAAGTAAGAGCGACGGTATTCCTGGCGGTGTGTTCTTAGAAAACGGTAATAACGACACCCAGTTTTGGTACGATGGTCAAACTCTTCGTGATGACTGGAAAGGCAACGAAGAAATTTACGGCATCAACTCTAACCAATACGTGATGTTGGATGTGCCAAGTGATAACTTCTCAACGGCACTGAAAGTCGACTTTGACTTAACAGATGATGTCATGCTGTACGCACAGGTACAATACAGTGACAGTGGATCATTTAACAATAAGTCTCCAGAGGATGAGTACGAAGGTGCTTTTGTACCTCGCTATGATCCCGTCACTGGCGATCCACTTTCGGATGTTGCACCAGGTTATATTCCAATTGATAATCCTTATGTGCCGCAAGAAATCTTAGATGCCAACCCATATAAAGATCGTATTTATTGGGATCGTCGTTTTAGTGAAGTGGGTAATATCAGTACTGATAACACACGTAAAACGATTCGTAGCTGGGCAGGTTTACAGGGGACACTCTTTAACGGTGAATGGGATTGGGATGTATCAGCCAGCTACGGTCGCTTCACTCAACATCAAGTTCGTAGCAATGAGTTAAACACAGTAAAACTAAGCCAAGCTTTACAAGCTGAGGAGCTTGCTGATGGCACAATCCAATGTATTGATGAAGCAGCTCGCGCAGCAGGCTGCGTGCCTATCAACTTGTTTGGCGAAGGGTCAATCACTGATGACATGGCGGCATGGATACGTACTAATCCGGTTATTGATACCGAAATAAAACAATATGGCGTAGTCGGTTACATTGCTGGTGACTTATTTGAACTACCAGCAGGCTCAGTGTCGGCTGTATTTGGTGGTGAATACCGTAAAGATAGCCAAGATCTGAAAACCAGTGATGATATGAAATCCGGTGGGATCACCTTTAACTATGTACCAAACTTCTACGGTGAAGTTGAGGTCTATGAGGCCTTTGCAGAACTTGCAATCCCACTGTTAAAAGATGCACCACTGGCAAAAAACTTAAGTGCTGAAACGTCACTTCGGTTGGCTAATTACAGCATGGAAAACGTCAATACAGTTGCCAGCTACAAACTCGGTATTTTTTGGGAGCCTATCGAAGGCTATGCTTTTAGAGCGAATTATGCACGTGCGCAACGCGCGCCAACCATCACTGAACTTATGTCACCACCGCGTGGCGATTACGACAGCTATGATGATATTTGTGATGGTTTAACTGCAACATCGACCAAACCTGGTCACGATAACTGTCGTAAAGAGCCCACTTTAGCTGCGCAACTTGCTGCCGATCCTGATTTCGAATTTAACGATGAAAATAACAGTTATTCACCGGGTGCTGGTAATGAAAACTTGAAAGAAGAAACTGCCGATACGTATACGTTTGGCATCACAGTGGCACCTGCGTTTTTAGACAATTTCAACCTTGCGGTTGACTACTATGATATTGCAATTGTCGATGCAATTTCGCAAATCAGTAATGAAAACATCATGCGTGAATGTTACGACTCTGAAGTTGCGTGGGGAGCTGAAAACACCTTCTGTAATGATATTACCCGTAATAATGAGGGCAATATTATTAAGGTTTTACAACGTCAATATAACCTCGATGAGCTCACAGCTAGAGGCTATGATGTGGTTGCACAGTACAAGTTTGATTTTGACAGTTATGGTCAACTCTCGTTAAAGCTTGATTATAATCATGTGATTGAAAACTCACAGACCTATGAAGGCCTCGATGGTAGCTTAGTGACCAGTCATTACGCAGGCTATGGTCGCACTAAAGATAAAGCGTCAATGTCGATTACTTGGCGTAATGATGATCTACGTATTCGCTGGCGTACAAATTTCTTAGGCTCGTTTAAAGCAAGCCAGAGTCTTGAAGAAGATTATAATGAGTATGTAGCCGAAAATGATGCCCGCTGTGAGGCTGGTGAAGATACCTGTATTAGTAACCCAGAAAAACTTGCCTACCAAGATTATGGCTCGTTCTTAAAGCACAGCCTTTCAGCGTCTTACACTTTGTCACTTGGTAAACAAAGCCAACTACGCGTATTCGGTGGTGTAAATAACGTGTTTGATAATAAAGGTGATTTTTATCCTTCAGGGCGTGGTAATTATTACTCTGAGTATGGTGGGGGTAAAGGTCGTTATGTGTATGTAGGCGCACAATATAGTTTTTAACATTTTCATATAAACCCCAGCTAGACTGACAACAAAGGCGCACTTTTTAATGCGCCTTTTATCTTTTCCAGCTTTGCATCTCGACTAATCGAGACTCTGTACGCGCATACTCAAATGCCAGTTTCTGTCCTTGATATATATCACTAATGCCCGCCTCAGCCGAGATCACCAGTAATCGACCTCGGTCATAAAACTCATCAACCAAAGCAATAAAGCGCCGGGCTTCATCATCTAAAAAGTGCTCTTGTAAATCCTGTTTTTCACGTTGATAACTGTCTTCAATACCATGCACAATTTGTTTACCCGTTGCTCCGCGTCCCATTACTGGCACATTGAGCAAATAAATGCGCTGAAAGCGCTCTGCTAAATAAATGTAATCTGCTGTGCTTCTAGCACCTGAACATAACGCCATAAAGTCAAACATAATGGCATCTTGAGCTTGCAGCTCACAGCTAAGCTGACGATAGCAAACCTCTATCGTTGTTTGCTTTTGTACTGCTTGCTCTTGCTTTAAAAAGCGCCCTATTAGGGCACTTTTGTTATCAATAAAGTAATGTTCGGTTTGTTTACCAAAGCGAAAGCGATGATCGGTATTGCCTTCAACACTTAAAATATGACAATGATCATTTAACAAATCGATAGTGGGTAAAAATCGTGCTCGTTGTAAACCGTTGCGATACAACTGCTCAGGTTGACAGTTAGACGTCGCCACTAACACCACTTGGTGCTCAAACAAGGCTTTGAATAAGCCACCTAAGATCATGGCATCGCCAATATCAGAAACAAAGAACTCATCAAAGCAAATCAAACGAATGTTCTGTGCCCACTCCTTAGCAATAAGTGTCAGCGGATTTTTCTGCCCTTGCAGCTGAATCAAACGCTCATGCACTTGCTTCATAAAATGGTGAAAGTGCAAACGCTGCTTCGCATCAATGTTAACCAGCTTAAAAAACACATCCATCAACATGGATTTGCCACGCCCTACTGGGCCGTATAAATAAACCCCTTTTATTGGCTTAGCGCTTTGCCACCAATGTCTTGGCGCAGCCAATTCTGTGGCTAGATTATCAAGCGCATTAATCGCTGTGCGTTGAGCATGGTCTTCATGCAGCTCGCCTTTGGCTATTTGCGCTTGGTAATACCTTAATATTTGTCCTTGCTGTACTGTCATAGGTCACCAGTATCCGCTATACTCGCGGCCATTGTAGCCGACTAAAAATGTGATCCCAATGAAATTCCCATGCCGTTTAGATAAATTTATCAGTCATATTGCTGAATTACCTCGCAGTAAAACCAGAGCTGGTATAAAACGTAAATACGCCACCGTAAACGGTGAGGTGATCACCTCTTTTGACTTTTCAGTCACTGAACAAGATGATATTCGCTGGCAAGGCGAGCCGTTGGTCTTTTTAGGCAAGCGCTACTTCATGCTCCATAAGCCTGCAGGCTATGTGTGTGCCAATAAAGATGACCTTCACCCGACAGTATTCGACTTACTCGATGAGCCAAACATGAGTGACTTTCATGTTGCTGGTCGCTTAGATATAGACACCACCGGCTTAGTTATCATCACCAATGATGGTGACTGGTCGCACAAAATAACTTCACCAAAGCACAACAAGTTCAAAACTTATTTAGTTGAAACGCAAGAACCGATTAATGAAGAAGCAATAGTAGCGTTAGAGCAAGGGGTGCAATTACACAACGAAAAAGAGCTAACTCGCCCAGCCATTGTTGAAAAACTTGCAAGCTACAGCTTACGCCTATCCATTTGTGAAGGTAAATATCATCAAGTTAAACGAATGCTGGCCGCAGTTGATAACAAAGTTGTTGAACTACACCGTGAAAAAATTGCCAATATTCATCTTGATGAAAATCTAGCTAGTGGTGAATACCGCCCCTTGACCGCTGCTGAGCTTTCACTCTAAATAGGTACTTGAACAAATATCATGATAACGCTGTCATTTTTACTTAATAAAAGCTAACAAGTTGCCGATAAACATGGTAGAAAAGTAGAGGGGATATAATAAAAGGAGGCTAACTGTGTTATCAGGACTAGCTTTAAAAACAAAAATTAGCTTATTTGCTACCGCCATTTTTATTGCACTTTGCGCAATAGCCTTGTTGGGTTTACAGTCGTTACGTCATGCAAGTGAGAGCGATAACATTGCGCGTATTAACCAATTGATGAAAAGCACAACTAATATCGTTGAGCAATTCGAATTGATGGTAAAAAATGGCCAGCTTGATGAAACTCAGGCTAAAGAGTTGGCAACTCAGGTTTTAAGAGAAAATAAATATCACGATTCAGAGTATGTTTATGTCGTCGACAATAATTTAGATTTTGTTGCCACGCCACATGACCCAGAATTGCATGGTACTAGCTTTAATGACTTTAAAGATGCCAGTGGTAACAGCATTGGTCGCATGGTCGAGCAACTCGTGGGTAACACAACAAATAAAATTATCACTTACCACTGGGACTCTGTCCGTGATGGTGAAACAGTAGACTTAACGTCTGTTGTACAAAAAACACCGCTGTTTGGCTGGTATGTTGGCACAGGAATTAGTGCAAAAGAAGTCGATGAACGATACTGGAGCACAGCAAAGTGGCTATTGGGTTTATCTATGCTCATTGCCATTGCCCTCACGTTTGCAATTGCACGCTTTGGCTCATCACTGACCAATGCATTGGGAGGTGAAATCAATGAAGTTATTGATATCGTTAAAAACGTATCACGTGGCAACCTCCACTCAACTATCCGCCAAGATGCGCCAAGTGAAAGTATTATTGCGGCCATGCATTACATGCAACAAGGCTTACGCGGCGTTGTTGATGGTATCAAAGATGTAACTGATAGCCTCAAAAATCAAAGTGTTGATAACGAGTCTCGCTCTATTGAGCTTGATAAACTCACCCGTAGTTTAAATGAAGAAACACAAATGGTTGCCTCAGCCATTACTGAGCTAACCGCCTCAGCGCAAACAGTTGTTGAGCATGCCGAACAAGCAGCTTACTCAGTACAAGAAGCTGAGAACCAAGGGCAAAGCGCAAGCCACTTAACCAACGAAGCAGCACAAACAATCGCACTTTTAGAGCAACAAATTGACAGCGCTGGTAATAACATTCAAGTTCTTGATGATGAAGTAAATAATATCGCTAATGTGCTAAGTGTTATTCAAGGAATTGCAGAGCAAACAAATCTATTAGCCCTTAATGCAGCCATTGAGGCAGCTCGTGCTGGCGAACAAGGTAGAGGGTTTGCGGTTGTTGCTGATGAAGTCCGTGGCCTTGCACAACGAACACAAACCAGTACCGAAGAAATCCGCAACATGATTGGTAAATTACAATCAGCAACACAAGATGCTAAGTCATCTGTTGCACTGAGTATTTCGACCAGTGAACAAACTGTGGCTAAATCAACCAAAGCCAATGAAGAACTAAACCGAGTTGCGAGTTCATTAAGTGCAATCGCACAAATGAGCCATCAAATTGCTATAGCAGCTAAAGAGCAATTAGACGCAGGTGAAGATACAGCAAAACGTGTGGTCACCATTTCAGATACGGCCTCACAGACGGCTAACGTATCCAGTCAGGCACATACGGCAACCGATTCAATCAAAGGCCTTACCGCTGATTTAGAGACAGAAACAGCTAAATTTAGCTAACTATTCACGTATCAAAAGCCAGACATAAAAAGCCCAGTAAGTTTACTGGGCTTTTAAGACTTAATCTGTACCAAATCGAAATCGGCCATTCCTGGCACTATTTTTTGTAATCGAGATTCAGTGACATCTAGTGAGTTTAAACACTCACAGTATTCAGAGGCTTTCATTTCAAGCTGCTCCGCTTTCTTTTGCAGTGACTTATCTATTTCCTTAGAGATAATATCCATACGCTGACCCATGTCGTTAATACGATCTTCGATATTTCCCTCACGTGATTTAAACGCATCACCTAATGAAACTAAAATAGCCCCTAATGAGCCATGTACAGCTGAGTGAATTTTTTGGCTGATCTCTTTGGTAAAAAAGTCATCGATTTTCGACAATGATTGCGGGGCGATAAAGAAAAAGTCATCGCCACGCTTAAACTTATCCATCAAAGCACGTTCAACATACTGTAATTGCGTTTTAAGTACTTCAGGTTCTTTGTCGGACATGCCCTCAACGACCTGCTCAATAGCACTCAAACCTAAATTTACACCGTCAGTGGCCAGTTCAACTAATTCAGGCACAGTGTCACGAATACCTAAACTAAACTGCTCCACGACTTTGCTTTCTTCTGGATTAAGGTCAACCCAATAGCCACGAATAAATAACTGAGTATTGTTGTTTATTTGTACACGGGTTTGGCCTTTATCAACAATACGAATAACATCATCTGTAATGATCAAGCCGTGACTAAGCTCAACTTCGCATTGCTTTTTAGCTAATGAGGCATAACTTGAAAAACTCGAGAATGTAATAGCTGCCGCAAGCAGCGAGCGAGAAAAAAACGCCATATACACCCCAAGAAGACAAAAAGAGAGGTCGCTAGATTAGCAAAAATCCAGTTTTATGCAAGTAAAACGCCTAGCTATGCTAGGCGTCTTAAAATAAAGGTGGGTTAAATTGGTGAACCCGGTGGCATTGGCAATACTTTAAAGTTTGCAGGCCACTCACCGCTTGCTAAAAAGTGGCTGATTTGTTCGCTTAAATATTGTTTGAAGGCGCTATCACCTACTGATGCACTTCCTAGCATTGATTCTTGCTGGTAACTCTTTGCAAGCTTGGCAAGATAATAACGAAACTGTGCTTGTACCTCGGGGGCGACTTTATCACTCGTTACTAAATCAGCAAATTGCTTAGCCGTTAAAAGCTGCACTCGTTGGTTAATCTTACCCGCCATCCCCTGGGCAACTTTTTGCTCGAAAATTTGCTGATAAGTTTGAGCTAATAATGAATCTAAACTATAAAATGCATCGCTACGCGCTTGTTGCTGCGCGAGACGATTAACACGCTGGTTATTAAATAATAGGCTTAAACTATGTGCAGCCGCGACTTCAGGCAGTGCCATAGCATCAAGGGTTAATCCTGTACGACCGACAATGCTCTCGCGTGATTTAGATTCCCCATACGCTTTTGGTGGAATAAGCGCTAACACTGACTCAGGTAAAACTAGATTCTCAGCTTTTAGTGTAGCAAGGAGTGCATCAACAGCCGCCTGCTGGGTTTGCTTAGCTACAACTTGCGCCCCTTTTGGCTCTGAGCCATCACGTACTTCATATTCGTAATTAACACCGGCAATTAATTTAACCGCAGCTTCAACTTGATAGCGATGGAATAAATAAAGTGGCACCAGCATTTCTTCTAGTTGCGATAACGCAGTCCCCGTTTTGATATTTTCAATACCAAAGCTCGTCAGCGCTTGTTTGCGAACATCAAGTACACGCATTAACTCATCACTTGGTGAACGTCCGTTATCCCACAAATGCCCCGTTGGATGAGCGCCCCCTTTAGCACGTGCATCACTGTCCGAAATGAATTCCAGCCCTTTACTTTTATTTTCAGCTAAAATTGCGGCCAGTTGTTGTGGTTCATCTTGGTTTGTAAAATCGCTATAACCGTATTTTATCACTTGTGTGTCCCACACTCCCATACCAGAGGCATAGCCTCGGCTCACATCCAGTTTGCCTTGCTCATTGAAACTAAGTAGCGGGTGAGGATAGTCCATTACCGATGCTCTATCAGCGACCGACGCTGAAAAGTTATGTGCAATCCCTAACGTGTGGCCTATTTCATGAGCGCTTAGTTGACGAATACGGTCAAGAGCCATTGCTTGTAAACGAGTAGCAACTTCATTACCTTCAAAATAAGGGGCAGCTAATGCCTCAGCGATAAGGATATCTTGACGTACACGTAATGAACCCAGTGTTACATGGCCTTTAATAATTTCGCCCGTCCTCGGGTCTATCACTGAGCTGCCATACGACCAGCCACGTGTTGCACGGTGTACCCATTGGATCACGTTGTAGCGTATATCCATAGGATCAGCATCATCAGGTAACACTTTAACGATAAATGCGTTCTTATAACCAGCAGCATTGAATGCATCATTCCACCATTTAGCGCCCTCTAACAAGGCTGTTTTAACTGGCTCAGGCACGCCTGGATCTAAATAGTAAATAATCGGTTCAACGGGTTCGCTAATTGGCAAGCTCGGATCTTTTTTTGCTAAACGATGACGCGGAATGTAACGCACATACATAGACTCACCAAGTGGCGCGGCATAATCTTTATGCTCAATACTCCAGTAACCGGATTGAGGATGGAATTGACGTGGTGTGTAGTTATCATCAGGCAGTTCAATAAAAGAATGATGCATATGTACTGTAAGTACGTGAGGATCAGCGCTCACTTGACGAACAAACTCACCAGGGTTACTACCTTGAAAAGTGAGTATTGCCTCTAACTCTGTATTTTTCACAAATGCATTTGAACGAGCTAAATAGACTGCGCTTCGATTACCATCTAAATTAAAGCTCCCCTGCGAAGTTGCAGCTAAACGACGACTTACACCGTGCACATCACTCAATAAATAAGGAGTATAGTCTACAAGTACCGCTGAGTCTGACTCTGCAACAACACTAAAGCCCGCAAGAATACTCGAAGCAAACGCTTCTTTGATACTTTGCTGCTCAGCCAAGTTGGCCGTATTCGCCCGATAATAAGTATTCAATGCTCGTAACATCACCTTGTCACCAAAACGTTCAAATTGTACTAAATAGGTATTGCCAAGTTGCCCTCGATCAAGCCCTATATCATTTGAGCCGACCCCATAAGGTAAGCTTTGCTGAAGTAAAAAAGGTTGCTTGAGTTTATCAACTGCAACGTACACTTTGCCGCTTTCAGAATCATAATAGAAAGAATAATAGCCCGAAAAATGACTCATTTTTTCAGTAAAATCATTTATAGGCTTAATTGCTGCGTGTGCTTGAGTTATTATAGTAAGCAGCACAGCTAAGAGCAGGTATCGTAGTAATGGTATTTTTTGCATAATCTTATCTTTGTTATTCGCGTTTTAAATACTGTACAGGTATTTGGCAGTATAAAGTATCGCCAACAAAAAACAGCTATTTAAGACGAAATTCAGCGCTTGCTAAGACATTCTCTCTCACACTTAAAAATGTCTGGCTACAACGTTATCAGGAAAATAGAATGCGTAGACTCCCACCGGTATTATTAGAAGATGGCTGCCCTCGTGAACTGATCTCATTGATCAGAACAGTGCTTGCGGCATGTAAAGAAATTTCATTCCGTGTTGGTCAAGGTGCCTTATCAGGTGTGTTAGGTTCAACTCTTGATGAAAATATTCAGGGTGAAACACAAAAGAAATTAGATGTACTTACCAATCAGCTTCTAAAAGACATTTTACTCGAATCGGGCTACGTAAAAGCCATTGCTTCTGAGGAAGAAGACTTTACCGTTGCAGGTAATCCTGATGCTAAATATATCGTTGCCTTTGACCCGCTTGATGGCTCTTCAAATACCGATATTAACTCACTGGTTGGTACAATTTTCTCAATTATGGCAGCGCCTGATGGCGCGGATCCTGCTGATCCAAGTATCTTTATGCAACCGGGTAAAAACCAAGTTGCAGCGGGTTATGTATTATATGGCCCATCTACCGTGCTGGCATTAACAACTGGCAAAGGCACACGCTTTTTCACCTTAGATAAAACGCACGGTACCTTCTTATTGACAGAAGATTTTGCAAAAGTACCTGAAGACACCAGCGAATTTGCTATTAATGCCTCTAACCAGCGCCATTGGCAACCGGCGATGCAAAATTACATCAATGACTTAATTGCTGGTGACACAGGCCCTCGTGGTCGTAACTTCAACATGCGCTGGATTGCTGCAATGGTGGGTGATGTGCACCGTGTTTTATGTCGTGGTGGTATTTTCACTTACCCGACCGATACGAAAGATCCAAATAAGCCTAACAAATTACGTTTACTATACGAAGCAAACCCTATGGCAATGTTAATCGAACAAGCTGGCGGTATTGCCTCAACGGGCACAGAGCGCATCATGGATATTCAACCTGACGCTATCCACCAGCGTGTTGCGGTGATCTTAGGCTCGAAAAACGAAGTTGAAACCTGCTTGAACTATCATAAGTAGCAACAAGTACATACCTTAGGCTGAAAGATATAAGACTCTTTCAGCCTAAGATCAGTTCTAATAACTTCTTTAGCGTACTTTTACTCAACTCACCCATTTGTTCGTTATTACTTAAGGCAAAGATTGCGCCTTCAACCGCACTTTCGTCGATGTCTTGACGAGACTCTAATACATTTGCCCAAAGTTCTAACTCATCGATATCTATTTCACCGTCAATAACACGCTGTAAAACCTGACAAAAAACGTCTTGCGTAACAATATACACATCACCTTGATTGTCAGGGCTGCTGGTAATAATGGCGATTGCCTCAAATCGGTTTTCACCAAATCGAGCAAACTCATCTAATGCGTCTAATTTATCCATTTGCTATGCTTACCTTTTCAATCTCAAAGCATCTTTTTACAGAATGACAACCCTTACTTGCTCGCAATGCAAAGCAACACTTAACTGCCAAGCCGACAATATAAATGCGTGTTGGTGTAATGAATTACCCGCCATTTTACCACTTGATGAAGCAGCTACATCCTGTTTGTGCCGTGATTGTACGATTAAGAAAATAAATTTATTTTTATTCAAACTATACCAACAGCCTCTAAAGCAACAGCTCGCTTTTGCCAAACCTTTCTATGATCAAGGTAAGTTAATTGAAAATCTCGATTACACGATGCAAAACAACTACATGGTATTTAGTCGCTGGTTCTTTTTAAAGCGCGGCCATTGCTGTAAAAACGGCTGCACCCATTGCCCTTTTTCCGATAGTTAACATCCAGATAGAGTATTTATTCAATTATTTTGCATTTTATTGCAAATAACGCATGACTATAAGAATAAAAATACACTATAATTGGATATAAATTCACTAAATCAATCTCTTTTAAGCTTGAATTACTAGCTACGCCTATTTTTTAAGCATAAATTTACTGTAACTACATCGGAATCAAACATGAATACCTTTAGGCCTGCTCTACTTGCAAGTGCAATTTCTGCGGTTTTAATCAATAGCAATATGGCATTTGCAGCAGAAGATGCTATCGAAGTCGATAAATCAATTGAAACAATTCAAATTACTGCAACACGACGAGCAGGTTCTGTGCAAGATGCACCACTCAATATTACGGCCCTAAATGGCGATGTCATTAGCGACCAAAATATTAGTGATTTAGAAGATGTTGCACGCTGGGTGCCAGGCCTAACGATTTCTGATCAAGGTGGCCGTGAGGGTTCTCCGATTATCGTTCGTGGTTTGAACACCAATACCTCTGATCGTATTTCTGATAGCGGCACAGTCGCAACTTATGTTGGTGAAATTCCACTTAGTATTGATTTACGTTTAACTGATGTTGATCGCATGGAAGTACTCATCGGCCCACAAGGCACGCTATACGGTGCAGGCACTTTAGGCGGTGCGATTCGTTACTTACTAAAGCAACCTGAGCTTGATATTACTGAGGGCAAAGTAACAGGCGATGTATTTAGCATCAACGAAAGTGACGGTACCGGTGGTGAGTTTGGCGTGGTATTCAACACGCCACTAATCAACGATAAACTAGCATTACGTACTAGCTTAAATTATTACGATAACCCAGGTTACATCGATTACACCCATGTAGTTCAAAAGCCGGGTGTATCAAACCCGGACCCTGATTTTTCTGACAGCAGCGATGTAAATGCCAACTTAAAAAGCGTCAGTGATGTTAACGATGAGCAAATCACCACAGCACGTTTATCACTTCGTTGGCTTGCAACCGAAGATGTTGATGCAACGCTTAACTACTTCTATCAAAAACAAGAAAATGGAGGCAACTCGACATCGCAATACGGCTCACTTGCTAATAGCAGTGCGCTGCAAGGTGTGCCAGGTAAATACGAAAACGTAGCCCGTGTACTTGAGCCTGGTGAAGAAGAAAATGATTTATTAAGCTTAGAAGTAAAAGCAGATCTTGGTTTTGCTGAGCTGGTCTCTGCATCTGGTTGGTCTAGCTATGAGCAATCTGGTCAGCGCGATCAAACCGATCTACTTTACGATATTTGGTCAGGTTATGCCGACTTCCCTTCATTTGTTGGCTACACGCACGATACCTCAGAGCGCGATACCTTTACGCAAGAACTTCGTTTAGTATCAAATAGTAGTAGCGCTCTTAACTGGATTGTGGGCGGCTTTTACAACAAATTAGAAAGCCACTCAGATGATCGTGAATACACACCTGGTTTAACTGAGTACTGGGGTGGCGGCATTCCTAATGTTGAACAAGATCTTGAGTACATTCTAGTTTCAGACAGCGAAACCACTGAAAAAGCACTTTTTGGTGAAATTGGCTACAGCATCACAGAGCAATTTGATGTGACCCTAGGTGCACGTTTTTACGAATACGATGTTTCTACAACATCAGGTTCTGCAACACCGCTCTATTCTGGTGATTTTGGTTCACTAGATAACCTTGTTATGGAAAATGTGAGCGCTAGCGATAACGGTAACTTATTTAAGTTTAATGCTAACTATACATTCGATAATGGTGTACTTGCTTACTTTACCGTGAGTGAAGGTTTCCGCATTGGTGGTGGTAACGGTATTGCTCCTTGCCCTGATGTATTACCTGAGCAACAAATTGTTTGTGCCCTGCCAAACGAAGAAGATTACAAACCAGATACCACAGTCAACTACGAGCTAGGCTTTAAGTCATCATGGTTACGTAACCGCCTACACTTCAATGCAGCGCTCTTTAACGTTGATTGGAAAGATGCGCAAGTTGGTAGCAGTACGGTAAATGGTCAGGAGTTAATTACTTCGAATGCGGGTTCTGCTAATTCAAAAGGTATTGAGCTTTCAAGCCGCGCTATGATTGGTGATAACTGGGCTGCCTATGCGACATACGCTTATGCAAAGGCTGAATTAACCGAAGATGCCCCCTACTTATTTGGCGTATTAGCCGACGACTTAGCGCAATACCAAAGCTACTATGATGGTACTAAAGGCGACCGTTTACCAGGTGCGCCTGAGCATCAATTCTCGTTTGGTCTTCGTTACGAGCAAGATATCCTAGGCGATAAACTATTAAGCGTAAACTACGGTATTACAGCGCAAAGCGATGTGATCACCAAAGTCGGCCTAAAAGCAGACGGCGAAGTATTACCAGGTTACGCACTAAGCAATTTATCAGCCAAAATTACCGGCGATATGTGGTCTGCAACCCTATACGTAGATAACTTATTCGATAAGTACGCGTTCACTTCTGTACGTCGTGATAAGTCTTGGGCTGGTATGTCGCAATATGCTGAACTTAACAAAGAACTACCTGAACTACAGCGTGTTTATGGTCACTACACCACAACACCGCGTACTATTGGTATGAAGTTTAGCTACAACTTTGAGCTGTGATTAAACATACCCATAAAAGCCTTGCCATCTTTAGGCAGGGCTTTTATTGGGATTGGTATAAGCCTTAAAATAATTAAGTATTATTGTGAATTGGTATACTATGCGCTTATGCTAAATGATACCCAACAAGCGCTTCGCGCTCATATCCAACAGTTGTTAGCCAACAAGCAACTAAACGATGCACATTATCTACTTGTGCAGCGCCTAAAGCAAAACCCTGAAGACCACGTTTGTTACTTTTTACTTAGCGAAGTCAACGCTGCTGCGGGCGATATCAACAAAGCGATTAAACTGCTTGAAAAAGCGCTCAGCTTAGCCTCTTTTGCGATATACTATTTAGCCCTTGCCAAGTTATACGTACTGTTAGGCAAAGTAAGTAATGCAGCTGTGCATTATCAAGACGCTTTGCAAACAACTGACTTGAGTGCCGCTGACTTTGATACCTTAGCCAATATTGCGACCCGATTAGGGTATTATGACGACGCCCTTAGCTTGCAAAAAGCAGCCTACCAACGCAACAAAGATAACCTACAAATTAGCTATAATTTGGCGGTGTGTTATAAAATTCACGGACTGTTCGATGAAGCAAAAAACGTGCTACAGCAACTAACTACAAAGCAACCTTACTTTTATCAAGCCCACTATTCACAGGCTGAACTCAATACTGATGTAGATGCCAAGCTACATATCCAAAAACTACAAGCCTTGGCGAATAAAGAAAAAACCATTATAGAACAACAAGTGTATTTTCATAGTCTTGCGCTTAATTATGAGCACCTTGATGACTACAAAAATGCATTTAAATACTTTGCACTAAGTAAGCAAGCCATAGCCAGTAAAGTTAATTATCAAACCACACAGCATCGCCACTTTTGTCAAAAACTTATTACCAAGAGCAAACAGCAAGCAATTGAAAGTAGTGACTCTGCGTTCTCGCCCGTTTTTGTGGTTGGTATGCCCCGCTCTGGCACAACCTTAATTGAGAAAATCCTTAATCAAAGTGAGCAGCTAAAAGGCATCGGTGAGCTAAACGATATTGCGCAACTCATACAACACGCCACACAATCAGTTCATGTGATTGATAGCGAAATGCTCGATAAAGCATATACATCTAAGGCAATAAAGGCAGCACTTACCAACTATCAACAAAGAGCCGAGCAACTAAGTGATAGCCTTAGAAGTTGTGATAAACAGCCATTTAACTTTTACTATATTGATTTTATATTAGCGGCTTTTCCTAATGCTAAAATAGTTTGTATGCAGCGGGACTGGCGAGATTGCAGCATTGCCAACTTTAGGCAGCTGTATAACCCGCAAAGTGTGTTTCATCACTACAGCTTTGCAATTGAAGATATTGCCTCATACCATCAAGATTACTCTGCATTAGTCAGTCATTTTGCCAACAAGTATCCTGAAAACGTTTTTTTACAAAGCTATGAACAACTCGTGGCAGAGCCTACCCAACAGACTCAAAAGCTCTATGCTTTTTGCGATTTAAGCTGGCAAGAAAGCTGCTTATCCTTTTATAAAAACAATGCAGCCTCAGCCACGGCGAGTAAAAAGCAAATTCGCCAGCCTTTGAATAAAAGCAGTATCGGCAGCTGGCAAAATTACGCTAAATTTATTGATGCGGACCTGTTTCAATAGGTAAGTCGTGACGAGCGCCCCACTCACTCCATGAGCCATCGTAGACACGTAAATTGGTGTAACCGCATTCATCGGCGCACAATGCAATTGCACAAGCTGTTACACCTGAGCCACAGCTAAATTGTAACTGGATGTGATGCGCTGCAATATGTTGCTCAAATAATGCCTGTAATTCACCCAGCGGTTTTAGCTCGCCGTTATCCAGTACACTTGCAAGTGACAAACTGCGACTATTTGGAATATGACCACTGCGCATGCCTTCGCGCGGCTCTGCGTGTTCGCCGGTAAATCGCTCATAAGGGCGAGCATCCAATGTTAGTGTGCTTTGTTCATCCAGTGAGTTAAGCACTTGCTCTGCACTGATAAAGTAATCAGCACGGGGGCTAGCAACAAAGTTACCTTGACCAGTCGCAGCGGAATAGCTTGCTTGTGTTGCAAAACCAAGTGCCTGCCACTTAGCCAAACCGCCGCTTAAAACTTTAACGTTGTCAAAGCCCATTGCTTTGAACATCCACCACGCACGTGCAGAGCTGAATAAGCCTTGGTCTTCATAAATGACTACCAGTGAGTCTTGGTTTACACCGGCAAGCTGCATATGCTCTGTAAACTGCTCGCTACTGCACATCATACTTGGTACAGGGTTAGTGCTATCTGCTAGCGTCTTTTTAAAATCAAAACGCTGTGCATTAGGCAGCATTGCTTGAGGCGCATACTCGCCAGGCATACCAGGGCGCACCATTCCCGCATCAAAAAGAATGATATTTGCGTTATTATAATTTTTATTGAGCCACTCTGGCGTAATTATATTTTTCATTTTGACCTTCCAACTGGAATAACTAACTCAACTTTAAGCTCAAATAAGTCTAGATAATACGTTGTATTTAATGTCATATTCATACGCACTTTCTTATTATGATGATAAACTACAAATAAATACATAACTGGGCAAGAACTCGATTAGAAAATAACGGTCTAACCCCAGCAAAATTGAGCCTTATTCTTTCAAAAAATGAGCTGGGTATTGTCATTCATACTCTCTATCATCTTTGGAAAAATAAGATAAAAGTAAACTTATTGAGAATAAAAAAGCCCTTGCTAACTCACTAATCTGACGTTAAAAAGATAAGCATTAGCAAGCAGTAGTTAAAGATTAATCTCTCAAGAACATAGCAAATAAAAACGTCTCGGCCTCATTCAAATGCCCAAAAACCAAACAATTGATAGTAAAAAAATCCAAGGAAATATACTGGTTGTACTTCCCAAGTTCATTGGCGATACAATTAATTGCACCCCAGCAATCAAAATGCTTAAAACACTTTACCCGAACAAAAAAATCTATGTGTTAGCGCGCCCACATCTTGTTGAAATGCTATCTCGAGATCACTCGATTGAGGTTATTGCTGATAATCGCTTTAATACGCATCAGCCTTGCTCACTTTTAAGCCAAGCGAGTATATTAAAAAAAGCCGATATTGACTTAGCAATCATACTCAGAAACTCTCTTTCAGAAGCGCTCCTTTGTTTTGTAGCTAAGATTAAATATCGTATTGGCTATGCACAAAATGGACGTTCGCCACTACTAACTCACGCATTAAAGCTTAATAAAAATCACCATTATATTTACCGCTATTGCCGTTTAATAAACGAGACACATGGGTCTCCTTTCTCTGAAATCCCCAATACCGAAGTACAAGCTAAAAAAAGTAGTTTTTTAAAAGGTGATAAAAAGAAAAAGCTGGGGATTTACTTTGGTGGTAAAAATAAACGATGCCGTCATTACCCTGAAGATCTCGCCATTCAAACCTTAGAAAAACTCAGTGAAGAGCACCCTGACTTCGACTTTTACATTGTTGGCGACCCTTCTGAGAAGGATGAAGCTGAGCAGTTAATCGCCAAACTTAATAAGAGTAACGTGTCAATCACAAACCTAGCCGGTCAAACTTCTATGTTAGAAATGCTCGACTTAGTTGCGTCTTTAGATTTATTTATCACCATTGATTCTGGCCCTATGCATATCGCAGCCGCCGCAAACATCCCGTTTGTAGCATTAGTCGGGTTAGGCACATCGCCTTGGAGTACCGTCGCTCCGAAGCAAAAGAATTACATTGCCTTGGTTGCCAACGGCCAGCAATTAATAGACAGTGAACTAATAAGAGACATCAAGCCTAGCCAAATTTGTGAGGCGGTTAACCAGCTAATTTAAATATTGATCACTTCTGAACGCATGGGCGCTAAGCGCTCTAAAAGCGTGTTTTGCAGCCGTTGAGGTATTTGCTGCTCGTCCATTGCGTTTATTAAAAGCTCAACCACGCGGTTAAAGTCTTTTTCAGATATATTCATACCGGTATGAATATCAATCATCGAATCGCCTGTATAGCTGCAAGGCCCATCAGTGACTGAGCATAGGTGCAAAATGAAACCTTGGCGAAAGTGCGCTACATTTGCTTGCTTAAAATACTCAAGAATCCTGCTATCGTGCCCGATTTGGTTAATAAAACTATCAACCAGCTTTTCTATACCTTGCTGTCCATCTAGTTGTTGATAGAGGCTAAGCTGGTTTGTTGCTCTACACCCACTCAGCAATACCACAAGTGCAAAAACATAAAGACCATATTTCATTACCAATATCCTGTCACTGACAAATACCAACCTGTTTGATCATCTGCCCCCGCAATACGCCCTAAATCAAGCCATGCAGCAGTGACACTGATATGTTTATTAGGAAACCAAGCAATAAATATATCTTTCCAATCTTGCTCCGAAAGACCAAGGTTATTGCTTTTTTCACGGTACTCGATACCCACTGCCACCTGATGCGTTAAAAACACAGCACTGGATGCTTCAAATAACAATTTTTCAGCACTGTTTTTCCCGCCATATCCTAGTAAGCCTAACTGGTTAGCCTCGCTGTAACGCACAGTAGTGTTCCAAAACCAATTATATCCAGCAAGTGCCCCTAAATGGAGTTTACTTGCTGCAATATACACATCCGTGCCTTTTGTATCCTTAGCGCCTAAAAGTGAAGCAAGCGCACCGTTTTGTAGTTCCTTATGCTGCATGCCTAAGCTTACTTGTGGCCATTCACTGTAAACAATATCACCATAAAGCCTTATTTTAGCCGCACTAATTGATTGTTCAATTTGAGTGTCCAGTGCAGGCACATCAAACTGCTGCTGCGCATAGCTAAGTTCTACACGGTCGAATAAGTTAAACTGCACGCCACACACATCTAAGCGGTAGTCAGTTACATCTGCACGACTACAAAAACCGTTGATTGCCACTTCATCAGCGCTTGCATAACCCGCTAATTGCGCCCACGGTACTAACCCGCCCCCAGCACTTCCTTCAACTTGCGAAACCCCAGGTGTTGCCAGCAACTTGCCCGTTGCTGCAAGGCTTGAAGCTACATTAACTAAACAGTATAAACCTATAAGCCATTTACAATGTTTCATTGTATTGTGCTAACCATTGAATAAATTGTTCGGACTTGAGAGGTCGACTTAAATAATACCCTTGTGCGTAGTCACACTGTATTTGTGTGAGCAAATCAAGAGATGCTTTATTCTCAACCCCTTCTGCTACAACCGAAAAGCCAAGTTGATGGCCCAGGCTTACGGTCGATTGAACTATGTATTGGTCTTGCTTAGATTGATCTAGCTTTAAAATAAAACACTTATCTAGCTTTAACTCGTCAATAGGCAGCGACTTCAGGCGTCCAAGTGATGTTTGTCCCACACCATAATCATCCAAAGAAATCTTAACACCTAAGCTCTTTAGATTTTCAAGCGCTTTTATCCCTTGCTCTTCATTTTCTATCATGTCACGTTCTGTAAGCTCGATTGTGATTAAATGGCCACTTAACTGGTGTGCTTTAAGTTGTTTAGACAAATGAGAGTAAAAGCTTGGGTAAGCAATATCCTGCGCCGATACATTGATGGCAGCCTGCATCGAAATTCCCATTTGCTGCCACTGTGCAACTTGTGATACTACCGTTTTTACCACCCAAGACGTTAACTCAACAATCACACCGGATTGCTCTGCTAAATCGATAAATAACTCTGGGGAAATCCATTGACCATCTTTACGCTGCCAACGAATCAGTGACTCAACTTTATCAATACATTGCGTTTTAATATTTAGCTTGGGTTGATAGGTCATAAAAAGCTGCCCGTCATCATCAAATAACGCTTGCTTTAGTTCATCTATAATAGCCAATCGTTCAAGGTGCTCTTCATCCTCACCTTCTTGATAGTAGTGCACATTTTTTTGTTCAGATGAGGCTGTATCAACAGCAATTAATACACGGCGCATTAAATCATCAGGGTTCACGCCTTGTGACATACAATGGACGACACCAGTACTAAAGCGTAAGGTTATATTTAACCCTCGAATTAAATAGCCCACTTGTAATTGAGCCATTAACTCCATCACACTACTTTTTAGCTGCCCTGCTTTTTGACTGGGGAATAAAGTTAAAAACTCATCGCCACCAATTCGAGCATTCACTCCACCAATCTGCTCTGAGTACTCACAAATTCGCTTTGCCACCGCTTTTAAACATTCATCACCAATCCGTGGGCCCAGTTTATCGTTAATATGTCGAAGGCCTCTGATATCAATTGCCACTAAGGTGTAATCAATGCCAAGTCCTAACAGAGATTCCATTTTTTCGAGCATGGCACTGCGGGTTAAAAAGCCAGTTAAAGAGTCATGGCTCGCTTGAAAGCTGATTTGCTGCTCACGCTCTTTAATATCATTACCCATGTTATTGAAAGCGTCGATAAGTGTTGTAATCTCACTACTTTGCTTTTTACCAACAAAGTCTGCCTGATAATTACCACGGGCAAATTGTTGCGCCAGTAATGTCAGCTGTAATAAAGGCGTCGTTAAATTTTTAGCTAAAAAGCCACTGGTCAAAACCCCAATAAACACCGTAATAACCGCTAAAATAATGATAGTAAAAAAGAGCTGCTCAAATTCTCGGTAACTTAGCGTTAAATCTGCACTAAGTAATACCGTAACCTGATGTCCTGACAATGAAGGTAGCTGAATTATACGATTACGATAAACTGGCTTCTCACCAAAAATACGATGTGTCATTTTATTATTGAAGTGATCAAGTACTGAGCTTCCATAAAGCTCATCAGTGAGCGATGTTTCGACAACATCATCCTCTTGACCAATAAAGCTCACATCCATAGTGGTCAGGTTTTTCAACTCTTTAGCGACTAAGTCTGTAATTTTGAAACCAACGAGGCTGTATGCCACTGTACGAGGCGCTCGCACTGGCAGTAAGATCACCTGATATAAAGTTTTATCAATTATAATAAAATTTGATTGCTCAGCATGCTTCAGCAGTTCACGCATCAAAGGGGTAAACTCATCAGAGGTATGATCTAAGTCAGTATTTGCCGATACAAGTTGACCCGACAAATCAATTAACATCATTAAATCTGCGTTAATACGTCGACTGTGATTATTTAAAACGCTACTGATTGTGTCGGCATCTTGCGTGGCAATAGCTTGTTTAAAACCAAAATCAGCAGTCAGCACTTTCGCAGCCGTTAACAATAAGCTTTCTTTGGCGCTAAGATACTGCTTGAACACATTCTCAGCAACATTGATATCTTCAACTAACTTTTGATTATTAAAACGATTTGTTGACCACCAAGAACTCAATAAACTCACCAGTGTGGTAAGTAGAACTAAACCCACGCATAGCGCAATAATTCGCCCTCTTAAACTATTAACCATTATTTACCTTAAACATCTCGCCAAATGTATTTCGTGGTGCAGGTTCTACAGTCTCAACAATAACTTCATAAAACTTTTTAGGAGGTTGATTTACAATCAGTGACTGCTTAAAAGTAATATCGCTTACTTGGTTTGGGTGCCAAATAGTTAAACTTAGTGGATATATAACGTCGTTAAGTGTTGCCATTCCCTGATGATTTGTTTTTGTAGCCCGATGATTTTTAGCGACATAGATATAGCCCACCATTGAATCATGGATATTACAACCAAGTACCACAACACCTGAGGTATCAAATTTTTCAGGCTTTTCGGGTTGCCCCGCATACAGTTTTATATCAAAGACTTTAGCAGGCGAAAAAGAGTAAACATGATGGCGAATATCATCACTATTAGGAAAGTCCACTAACTGCCCTTGTTGAACAATCAGTACCGTAGGAGAAAATTGTTTATTAACTTGATCCATTACCGCGACTGGAAGAGGCGTAGATTCATTATTTTTTATTGCAACCTGCTCAATAACAGCGTCAGATAACGGATTACCTAGCTGGTCACGAACAACAAATGAAATATCCGCTGCAAACAAAGTTGAACTAGTAAAGAGTGCAAGACCACACGTCGCGCGAAGCCAATGCGCAAATAAAAACATAGGTTGGTTCCTTGCTTAGCTTATTCTGCTAATTAGTATAGATTAATCTTGTGTTAAGTTAATGACTGAAAGCAGGAAAAGCAAGAAAAAAGCCAAGCAGATGTACCTAAAATACAAACTTGGCTTAAAAATAAGAAAGGCCTTGTAGGAATGTTAGGCCTAAAAAGGTATTTAACTGTGTTTAATCAAACCGTATTCATTGTCTAAAATAGCAATCACTTCACCACGCGGGTCGCTTGGTATCGTTATTTTTTCGCCCACTATTTTACTTGCGATACCAACATAAGTATCAGACACTTCAAGCATCACAGATTCAGGCAATGTGTAGTCTTTTGCTAATTGCTCCCGCTCACCCATGCGATCTTTATTTAACAATACATCACTGTCTGGCACATTATTAATTAATAACTGGCGGAAACCTTCTTTTGAATTTTCAACTATTTTACCATCACGATAAGCAGGGCCATCCCAAATACGTGATGAGTCAGGCGTACCCACTTCATCAATATAAATAAGCTTGTCTGAGCCATCGATATCTTCTACGTAACCAAACTCAAACTTAGTATCTACGAAGATTTGGTCAAGCTGTGCTAACTCATCACTAATAAGCTTAAAGCCCTCAACTAGCAATTGCTCATATTTAGCGACATCATCTTCAGATTTAAAGTTAAATACTGATAGATTATTCGTAATGTTTTCGCGAGTGATATTAACATCGTCCACCTCAGGAATTTCGGCAACACCTGTAATAATCCCTTTTGTTGATGGTGTAATAAGTACATCATCTAACTTTTGATTAGCTGTTAGCCCTTCAGGCAAATCAATACCACAGAAATTGCGTGTGCCTTTCGCGTAATCACGCCACATGCTACCTGTAATATATTGGCGAGCAATTGCTTCAACTTTTACTGTACTTGCTTTACGCACAATCCACACATAAGGATGTGGAATATCAACAATATGATTACCTGCAAGACCTGCTTTATCAAATAACTTAAACCAATGTGATGCCACTGAGTTTAAGGCAATGCCTTTACCTGGCACACCATTTAAGCCATTTTCACCTTGCCAAATACAATCAAACGCAGAAATACGGTCTGAAATAACCATAATAGCTAGCTCAGTTCCCTCTGGAACTTGGTAACCTTTTTCATTAATTAAACGAGCGCTGTCTTCATCAGTTAACCAATAAACTGAACGCACTTTACCACTGTGTACCGCACCTTTGGTACGGATCGGTAAATCATCGTTTACGTCTAAAACTTTATAGCTAGTCATGCTATCTCCGAAAGTATTTGGCATGCTCAAATGAGCACGTGTATGGGATTGGGGTTATGGCCGCCTATAATAATCTAGACGCTATGAAAGCTCAATCATTGCGCTACGATCCGCTTTTCAATTCTCATAACAAAATCAATAAACTTTAAATGTTCTGTAATTTTGCTGTCATAAACAAAACTTCGCTATAATAGCGCCCTCACAATAGGAGGTTTTCTTGGATTACTTAGCAGCTACCGCAGAAAAAAAATACTTAATGTATATTTCACAGAATTATTCATACGCCATCTTGCGCCCTCTACAGCAAGAAATTTTAGCTCATGGCGGTGAGGTTAAGTGGTTTCTAGAAGGAGACGAGGTTAACCCTGATTTTCTTCACCAAGAAGAACAACGTTTGATGTCATTAAACGATGTAAAAAAATGGCAGCCCGATATTGTCTATCTACCAGGAAATATTGTTCCAAACTTTATCCCTGGTAAAAAAGTCAAAGTTTTTCATGGCTTTAATTCAGGAAAACGCGTTAATAATGGCCTAGATAATCATTTTAAAATTCGTGACTGTTTTGATTTATATTGCACGCAAGGGCCATCAACTACGACCACCTTTATAGAGCTTGCTCAGAAGCATGGCTACTTTCAAGTAAAAGAAACAGGTTGGCCAACACTTGATCCCTACTTTTCTGAGATTGAAAATAACCCCTATGAAGATAAGCAAGATCCGCGTAAAACATTGCTCATTTGCTCGACTTTTTCTAGGCGTATCTCACTTGCTCCAAAGCTTTATGAACAAATTAAAGCCTTTAGCGAGCAAGGAAAATGGCGCATTTTAATGCAGTTTCATCCTAAAATGCCTAGTGAACTCGTTGCGCAATATAAAGCGCTACAAAATGAAAACTTAACCTTTGTAGAAACCGACAATGTTTTACCGCTTCTAAAAGCAGCGGATGTGATGCTCTGTGATACCTCATCGATATTACTGATGTTTATTTTACAACGTAAGCCTGTGGTGACCTTCTGCAACCAAAACCCAGGGGAACATCTCGTTGACATTACAGATGCAGACAAAATCGAACAGGCCATCGATTATGCTCTCACAGAACCCGATGAGCTAATGGCTAAAATTGAGCACTTCTGCCAACAGTTACACCCATATCAGGACGGCTTATCGAGTCAACGTGTACTTGCTGCCAGCAATGAATTACTATTGACTAATCCAGCACTTAAGCCAAAACCACGTAATTTTATTCGTAACCTAAAAATGCGTAAAAAATTAAATTACTGGCGATGGTAACAACTTATAGGTCGTTATGATCACGCTTTCAAATGTGCTATTTAAGTGGCACTCACAACAAACGGCGCCAACGATCAATATTGCACAATTGCAGATTGATCAAGGCGAACATGTTTTTCTTCATGGCCCGAGTGGCTGCGGTAAATCAACGTTGCTATCTTTGCTTGCCGGTGTTGCTACTCCTAACAAAGGCACAATTGAGTTACTTGGCAAAGCAATAAACCAACTTAGTAATAGCCAACGCGACCGTTTTCGTGCCGACCATATTGGTTATATTTTCCAAAACTTTAATTTACTGTCTTACTTATCACCCATTGAAAACGTGACATTAGGCTGCCAATTTTCACCATCTCGCAAACATCATGCGCTTCAAAACAATGCCACTATTAGTGCAGAAGCGAGCCGACTGCTTACAGCGTTAGGGTTAACAGGCAGCTTACAGCATCAAGCTGTCGGTGAATTAAGTATTGGCCAACAACAACGTGTTGCAGCAGCCAGAGCATTTATAGGTAGCCCAGAAATCATTATCGCCGATGAACCAACCTCGGCACTGGACACACAAAACCGTCAAGCATTTGTGAAGTTACTGTTTGCCCAAGCCACAGCCACTAATAGCACACTCGTGTTTGTCAGTCATGATGAGACCCTGCGCAGCCTTTTCAAACGCAGCATTGACCTTGTTGAACTACAAGGAGGCAGACATGCTACTACTTAAACTTGCCGCAAAAAGCTTATTCAACCGCAAAGCCAGTGCTTTGCTTACGTTATTCACTATTGCTATCAGTGTGATGTTGCTCATGTCGATTGAGCGTGTTCGTATCGATGCCAAAAGTAGCTTTAGTAATACCATTTCTGGCACAGATTTGATCGTTGGCGCTCGCACGGGCGACATTCAATTGCTGCTCTCTTCTGTATTTCGTATTGGACATGCTAATAACGGCGTCAGTTGGCAAAGTTATCAGTATATTGCAAAGCAACGAGGAGTAAGCTGGAGCATTCCACTGTCGTTAGGTGATAGCCATAAAGGCCTTGCGGTGCTTGGCACAAACAAGGACTACTTTACTCACTATCGCTTTGGTAAGAAGCAGCCATTAAGCTTTGCAAACGGCCATGAGTTTAATCACTTATTTGACGTTGTTCTTGGTGCTGATGTAGCCAAATCCCTTGGCTATCAACTGGGTGATAAGGTCGTGATTGCTCACGGCATGGGTAATACTAGCTTTCATAACCATGATGATAACCCATTTACCGTTGTTGGTATTTTACAAGCAACGGGTACACCCGTTGATAAAACCCTACATATTCCACTTGCTGCGATTGATGAAATTCATGGGGGTCATAATCATCAACATGAAAAAGCTAATGACCACGACCACGACCACGACCACGACCAGCATGATGCTGTCGATCTCATCGGCACACCAAAACAAATAACCGCTTTTCTACTTGGTTTTGATTCGCCACTATATACCCTACAAGTGCGCCGCAATATCAACCAATACAAAGAGGAGGCATTACTTGCCATCATGCCTGGTGTGACCTTACGCGAATTGTGGGAAATGCTCTCAATTGTCGAAAAAATATTATTACTTTTTTCAATTGTGGTGGTCATTATTAGTTTACTTGGCATGTTGACCAGCCTGCTGTCGAGCTTAAATCAGCGTCGCAGAGAATTGGCTATTTTGCGCTCGGTAGGCGCTAGGCCTTGGCATATTTTTACATTGATAAGCGCAGAATCATTACTCATCACTGGGCTAGGCTGCCTTGTTGGTGTCGCCTTGTTCTACGGTTTAATGCTATTCGGCGCAGGTTACTTGCAAAGCCATGCCGGAATAAGCCTTAATATAGCGCTATTATCGGCCTATGAACTTATGCTATTAGCTGCGATAATGTTTGCAGGTTTTATCGTCGGGTTGATACCTGCAACCCGCGCATATTTTTACTCACTTGCCGATGGCATGAGTATCAAAATTTAAGGAATTTTATGCAATTTTTTCAAAAATTTATTGCTGTTGCCATGCTTTTATCTTGCACTTTTGCGAATGCAGGCAAACCTAAAGAAATTTTTTGGGAAGACTTAATCCCTCAAGGGCATGTACAAATTGACACTCAAGCACAAGCTAACCATGAGGGTTCAGAACAAAATTGGGTGCAACCTGATTTAGATGCGCCGGTTGTTAAAGAACTGAACGGCCAATCAGTTAGTTTGCCTGGCTTTGTAGTGCCACTAGAGGGCGACAGCGAAGTGATTACTGAGTTTTTACTGGTACCATATTTTGGTGCCTGTATCCACGTACCACCACCGCCACCAAACCAAATTGTGCATGTCACAATTGAAGGTGGTGTGCCTATTGAGAGCCTTTATGATGCAATCGTTGTTACAGGGGTGATTAGCACAGAAACGTGGTCGGGTGAAATTGCCCAAGTTGGCTATAAAATGAAAGCGGTCGGTGTCGCACCATTTGAACTATAATTTAAAAGCACACCGAGGCGTGCTTTTTCATGGTTACTTTCAGAGTCACTTTTGGCAATTAGCACAGTAAACTGTGCTTCTTTGCCCTAATCTAATTTCCTTTAGTGGCTCTTTACAGTTAACGCACGGCTCGCCTTTGCGGCCATAAACCAGCAATTGCTGCGCAAAATAACCAGGTTTACCATCACTTTGGGCAAAGTCTTTTAATGTTGTGCCACCTTGTGTAATCGCCGCTGCAAGGGTTTCTTTAATAATGGGCACTAATTGCTGATAACGCTTTAATGATACCTTGCCGGCTTCACGTTTTGGATGAATTCCGGCTTTAAATAGCGACTCATTAGCATAGATATTACCTACACCAACCACCACAGCGTTATCCATAATAAATTGTTTAATAGGTACTTTTTTGTTGCGTGACTGCTCAAAAACGCGCTTTGCAACAAACTCTTCTGTTAACGGCTCAGGCCCTAGCTTTGACAGCAAGGTATGGCATTCATTTGGCGCTTGCCATAAGCAAGCCCCAAAGCGACGAGCATCATTAAGCCGTAACGCTTTACCAGATGCTAAAATAAACTCAATATGGTCATGTTTTTTTAAGGGCTCTGTAGCATCCACAACACGTAAATTACCCGACATACCTAAATGCAAAATAACACTACCCAGTTCACAGCCAAGTAATAAGTATTTTGCTCTACGTTCAACGGACGTAACTTTAAGCCCTTGTAATTGATAAACATCATCAGGCACAGGCCAACGCATGCTGGCGTTATGAATATTTACTTTGGTTACTGTTTGGTCAAGCACATGCGGCGTTATTCCCAAACGGCTAACTTCAACTTCTGGTAATTCAGGCATCTATGACTCTCTTAAAACGGGTATAGCGGAAATAACTGAACGACATCGGCTTGCTCAAGCACAAACACCCGCTGTAACCGCTTATCCAATAAATAGTATTGCTGCTCAATGCTATATAGCTGATACACCGCTGGCAATTGCTCACCAGCAAGCCATACAGAGGCAACATAATCCGCTGACGCCTTTGAAATTTTACTCACTGGCAGCGCTGCGATGGTTAATTGCTGACGCTGCCAACGCTCAACTAATTGCTCTAGTGTTTGTTCATCGGCTTGCCAGGTAATGCTTTGTAACTTTTGGCTCCGCCACGAAGTACCTATGCGCTCAATTTTCAGTTCAGGAAAAGCCATTGCTAAAATAAAGCTTTGCTCAGGCAGTAGAGCTTGAACGCCCTCATTCGCAGGGGGAGTATTGAGCTTTTTGTGCAAACCGTTAAAGAAAAAAATCATCAACAGCATCGAAATAATCACCACATTATTCCATGCTTTTCGGCTCAAACGCATCGTATCTTCCTCACTTTTCAATACCTTAAAGTGTAACTAAAAAGCCCGTTAATTGGCAGTTGTAATTGATCAACAAAATTTCATGTCTGTTATGTATCAATCTGTAGAGACTTTGCTAAAATATCCGCCAAATTTAAAGGAGTTCCGTCAATGTCAATGTATGTAGTGGGTCATAAGATCCCTGATTCAGATTCAATTTGCGGTGCAATTGCGCTTGCTTATTTAAAAAACCAAATCGAAGAACCTGCAATACCAACGCGTTTAGGTGAAGTATCGCCTGAAACACAGTTTATCCTAGATAAATTTGGTTTCGAAGCCCCTGAGCTAAAGCTTAGCTACGCAGGTGAAGACGTTTATATCGTTGACCATACAGAAAAAACGCAAGCACCTGATGACATCGATCAAGCACGTGTTGTCGGTGTTGTTGATCACCACAAATTGGGCGATTTAACATCATCAACACCGCTTGAGTGTTGGATCCGTCCTGTTGGCTGTTCAAACACTATCATCAAAATGATGTATGACTTCTATAATGTAGAGATTCCAAAAGATATCGCTGGCATCATGCTATGTGCAATTTTAAGCGACACAGTAATCTTTAAATCACCAACGTGCACAACGGCTGACATCAAGTGTGTTGAAGCACTTGCTGAAATCGCAGGTATCGAAGATTTTAAAGAGCTTGGCATGGAAATGTTCAAGGTGAAATCAGCGGTTGAAGGCACACCTGCACGCGACTTAGTCATGCGTGACTTTAAAGACTTCAACATGAACGGTAAGCTAGTAGGTATTGGCCAGCTAGAAGTGATCGACCTTGCTGTATTTGATGAGATTAAAGCAGACCTTGAAGCTGATATCGCAAAGCTGAAAGAAGAAGGCGGTCGTCATTCAGTGTTACTACTACTAACAGACATCATGAAAGAAGGCTCGCAAATGCTGATCGCATCGGATGACACATCGGTTATCGAAACAGCTTATGGTGTTGAGTCTGAAAATGACCAAGTTTGGTTAGATGGTGTACTAAGTCGTAAGAAGCAAGTAGTACCGCCACTACAAGACGCTTTTGCAAAAATCTAATCTCACGAAATAGATACAAAAAAGCCGATGTAACTTCAAACATCGGCTTTTTTATTACTCTATTATTTAAATTTTATCTAGATGTTACTAAGGCTACCTATAATAGGTGCTTTTTCAAAAACGGCGTTATCTCAGAGAATAACTTTACTTGGCTTTCTTGATCGTCAAAAAAGTGTGTTCCATCCTCTATTTCAACATATTTAATATCTAGCTGCTTTCTCGCTTTGTCATAGAAATCTTTCGATTGATTATAATTAACGCGCGTATCGTTATTACCATGTATTAAAAGAATAGGTGCCTTAATATGGTTTATTTTTCTTATTGCTGATACCTCAGCTAACGCATCGATAGACTTATCATCTTTAACATCAACAATATTACCTAAGTATTTCCCTTGTCTATCGGTTTTAGTAACAAAAGTTTCAAGGTCAGAGACGCCTGATATACTCACCACACATTTAAAGCGCTTAGGCTCTTGAAAGGCTGCTGTTAAGGCAACATACCCACCGTAACTTGCACCAAAAATACAGGCATTGTCTTTTTTAGCTAAGCCTTGCGCAATTGCCCAATCCATTGCCTCATACACATCTTGTTGCATGCGTTTACCCCACTGGTAATAACCAGCCGTTTCGAATGCGCTACCAAAGCCTGCAGAGCCCCTAAAGTTAACTTGTAATACAGAAAACCCTAACTCAACAAGGTACTGAAGCTCTTTGTCAAAATACTTATAATCTCTGGCATGCGGACCACCATGCGGCATAACGATCAATGGCGGATTTTTAACATTTGCTGGCTGCGTAAAGTAACCCGTTATTTCCAGACCATCACTGGCTTTAAAGCTATAATTTTGTACAGGGCTAAATGACTTTCTGACTAAATAAGGGTATTTCGATAACCAAACACCTCCTTTTTGAGTATTTAAGTCAAAGTAATAATAAGTTGGCGGCGTAACATCGTTAGTGACTGACACTAATAATCGCGTATGATCTCGGCTACGGCTGCTGATTGTGGCTTGCTTTCCTTTAAATAGGCCTGCTACCTCACGCTCTTGTGCGCCATCTTTGTCATCAAAATAGTGAGTGCGATAGTAGTCATCAAAAAAAGATACACCGATAAACTCGCCCTCATTATCAGTTATTGCGCCATCGAGATCATATTTATCATTACTAAAAATCAACTCCTCAAACTTGCCTGCTTCTATGTTATAGAGCCAAAGAGCTTCACGTCCAAGCTCCCTATTAGAGAGCACATACGCTTTCGAGCCATCTTTTGATAAAGCTTGAATAGAAAAAGTGTCATCTTCGCCCCACACCTGTGAGTGAATTTTTTTTAGCTCTGCGTCTTTATTTGCTCTGTACCAAATTGATGCGGTAAATACGTCGTCTTTTTCTTCAACGGCTAGTCCAAGTCTGATAACCCCTTTACTATCAGCATACCAGCTACCAATATCATTTTTATTACCCTGAACTTTATCAAAGTCAGATGTGCCTAAATGCACACGATAGACAACATAGCCCTTATCATTTTTGTCGTAGGTGGAAATAAGCGCGTAATCGGTTTCATCCTTGAGTGATGATACTAACTCAAACGACTGATACTTATACCAACGATCATCTGTAAAACGTGGAGATGTGAGCACTTTAGTTTCAGAGGTTTCTACATTGATAGAGTACAACCTAGATACTCTGAAAAACTGACCATTTACATATTCGGGATAACTTGCCGAGACGATAATGTAGCGATTGCCTGACCAACGAATAAAATCAACACGGTCTTTGTTTTTCTTTAACCGTGCCAGCACCTTAAAATCAATATCAGGAAACTTAGTAACACTAATCGTTGGGCCCGAATCAGTATTATAGAGTGTCGCAATAAGCTCACCATTTGGCGATAAGCTTGGCTGCTCAACCATTGGAAGTTTGGCGTATTGTTCCCATGCAGGGGCTTTTGCATTGACAATGAATGTTGCCAGAAGCAGGATTGTCACGATTCCTTTTAACATATTTTCCCTTTTTAATTAATCAGTTAAATGACTAATAAAAGGATAACACACAGGAAAAGCTAACACAGCATTAATTTTTAGTTAACGTTTTTGAAGAGCTTTTAGATATTAAATAACCACCTTTATAAAGGTGGTTATTTAATGATATTCGGTGGGTTGCAGTCAGCTTTATAGCTGGGTCGCATTACGCTGGCGTAACACTTCAAATAAACAAATACCGGTCGCCACTGATACATTTAAGCTAGATACCGTGCCTGCCATTGGAATTTTAACAAGTAAATCACAATGCTCACGAGTCAGGCGGCGCATACCATCTCCTTCGGCACCCATAACAACAGCCATTGGCCCTGTCAGGTTTGCATCAAATAATTCCGTATCTGTTTCACCGGCAGTGCCAACCACCCACACGCCGGCGTCTTTAATTTCACGCAAGGTACGTGCAAGATTAGTGACTTGTACCAATGGTACTGTTTCCGCTGCGCCGCATGCTACTTTGCGTGCTGTACCATTGAGTTTGGCAGATTTATCTTTAGGCACAATAATCGCGTGTACACCCGCGGCATCAGCGCTACGTAAACAGGCCCCTAAATTATGCGGATCAGTAATACCATCAAGCACCAATAAGAAAGGCGTTTCTTCACGGGCAATGATCTCATCTAGATCTTTCTCGTTATACATACGCGCCGCTTTTACATTGGCAATAATGCCTTGGTGTTGCTCACCATTGGCTTTATTATCAAGCGCTTTACGCTGCATAAACTGTACAGAAATACCGAATTTACGTGCTTGGTCAATAACCGGATTTAAACGTTTGTCTTCACGGCCTTTTAAAGCATAAATTTCTAAAAAGCGCTCAGGCTCTTTTGCTAAAATTGCTTCAACTGAGTGAAAGCCAAAAATTAATTCATTACTCACGTATTATTTGCTCCTCGGCCATTACGTTTACGGGCATTCTTACCCGGTCTTTTTGCCTTTTTAGTGGCTTTTTTCTTACTCTTTTTGTTACTGGCTTTTACTGCATCAGCTTTTTTACTACTTGGCTTTTTGCGCCCTTTAGAAGGAGAAGACTTGCCACGTTTTTCGTTGTCTTTATCGCCTGATTTTGCTTCAAAGCGACTTGATTCAGATTTTTTACCAGGAATTTTACCTGCTTTTAGCTGGGCACGAACACTTGGTTTTGCAGGGGCGCTACGGCCACGACGACGGGCATAACGGTCTTGCTGTGCCTCGCCTGCTAACACTAAGTTTATGCGTCGCTCATCAAGACTGACAGATGATACCTGAACCGTTAATTTATCGCCTAAACGATAAACAGTGTGGGTTTGCTCACCAATCAAGCAATGCTTAGCACCATCGTAATGGAAATATTCATTGCCTAAGTTGGTTACGTGGATCATGCCATCGATTTGTAAATCGTCTAAACGCACAAACAACCCAAAGTTAGTCACCGATGAGATCACCCCACCAAATTCGTCACCAACATGGTCTTGCATAAATTCACATTTCAGCCAATCTGCTACTTCGCGAGTTGCGTCATCAGCACGGCGTTCAGTGGTTGAACACTGCTCACCTAACATATCAACTTCGTCATCAGTGTATGCGTACTCACCCGATGTTTGCTGGCCTTGTGCTTTAAGCACAGCTTTAATTGCACGGTGTACCACTAAATCTGGGTAACGACGAATTGGCGACGTAAAGTGGGCGTAAGCAGGTAACGCTAATCCAAAGTGACCAATATTATCAGGCTGATAAACCGCTTGCTTCATTGAGCGTAGCAACATGGTTTGAATAAGCTCAGCTTCAGGGCGGTCGCCTAATTTTGCTAACACTTGGGTTATTTCTTTTGGTGTTGGCTCATCAGAAATCGCGGTTTCGATACCAAGCTCTGATAAAAAGTTTCTGAAAAAACCAAGCTTTTCAGCATCCGGTTCATCATGCACACGATATAGCGCACTCGCCTTGTGTTTTTCTAATAATCGGGCAGCAGATACGTTCGCTAAAATCATGCACTCTTCGATAAGTTTGTGCGCATCATTGCGCACCACAGGCACGATTGATTCAATCTTACGGTGTGCATTAAACACAAAACGTGTTTCTAAGGTTTCAAACTCAATCGCACCACGCTCTTGGCGTGCAGCTTTAAGTGCCATATACATTTGCTGTAAGTCAGTTAAGTGTGGCACCATCTCGGCATAGTCTTCACGCAGCTTTTCATCGCCTTGTAAAATCGCATTCACTTTAGTGTAGGTAAAACGAGCGTGTGAGTTCATCACTGCTTCGTAAAACTTATAGCCAGACAACTTACCCGCATCAGACACCGTCATCTCTGCAACCATACATAAACGGTCAACTTCTGGGTTTAATGAGCATAAGCCATTGGATAATACTTTTGGCAGCATCGGAATAACTTGCTCAGGGAAATACACTGAGTTACCACGCTCGATCGCTTCTTTATTCAGTGGTGTGTTCATACCTACATAATGCGACACATCGGCAATGGCTACCCACAAACGCCAACCACCTGATGGCTTGCGCTCACAATAAACGGCATCGTCAAAGTCACGGGCATCTTCACCGTCGATAGTAACCAGTGGTAAGTCACGTAAATCTACACGACCTTGCTTTGCTTGCTCATCAACAAATTCCCCTAAATGAGCAACTTGCTTTTCAACCGCTTCTGGCCACACATGGGGAATATCGTGATTACGCAGTGCAACTTCAATTTCCATCCCTGGTGCTAAGTGTTCACCGAGAACTTCGGTGACTTTGCCCACTGCATTCATATGTCGGCTTGGGTTTTGGGTAATTTGCACCTGCACCATTTGATTATGGCGCGCGCCATTTTCACTGCCGGGCAGTATCATAATATCTTGCGTTATGCGTGGGTCTTCCGCCACAACAACGGCGATACCATGCTCAACAAAATAACGGCCGACGATGGGCGCGCGTTCATTAGTTAATACTTTAATGATACGTGCTTCGCATTTGCCACTTGAACCTTTGCGATTGCCTTTAGCAAGCACAATGTCACCGTGCAACACCATATTCATTTGGTGCTTTGCGATAAACCAATCTTTACTCTCACCTTCAACTTCTAAAAAGCCGAATCCGTCACGATGACCAATGACCTTGCCTTTAACGAGGCCTGATTCATCTATCAATGCGTAGCATTTAAACTTATTGAAATACAGTTGACCATCGCGCTCCATTGCACGTAAACGACGT
Organism: Pseudoalteromonas arabiensis; assembly: GCF_001550155.1. Lineage (GTDB taxonomy): Bacteria > Pseudomonadota > Gammaproteobacteria > Enterobacterales > Alteromonadaceae > Pseudoalteromonas > Pseudoalteromonas arabiensis. The sequence goes on along the minus strand of NZ_LRUF01000019.1, from coordinate 180,106 downwards.
TTGAACGCAATTTGACGCTCTGTATCATTCACCTGTAATTCGTCACAAAGTTGTGTGAAGTTTGCTGGTTTAGCGCGAGATTCTAAGTGAGTAAGTATAAACTCACGGCTAGGGACGGGGTTTTCGTACTTTTCTTGCTCTCGACTGAGATTGGGATCCTGTTTTGACATTCACTATCTTGTTAGTTGGTTATGTTGTTATTTTAACCCATAACCTAACAATGAGACAGGCAAAAGCTATGAAACTTTTAAGAAATTGATTAAACCAGTTTTCGCACTCAAATTGTTCAATAATTTTATAGCAAAATAAAGGACCTTATAACCACCCTTTTCTCTTTGCAATTCTAGCAGCGTCGATACGGTTACTTGCATTTAATTTACTAATCGCCTCTGATAAGTAATTACGTACGGTCCCCTCACTTAAGTATAATTTAGCTGCAATCATTTGCGTTTTTAACCCCTCTGCAGCTAACTTTAATGATGCCCGCTCTTTTTCAGTTAGTGGGTCTCTATCATCTAAAGCACTTAAAACTAATTCAGGATCTATCACTTTATGCCCAGACATGACTTTTTTAAGTGCTAGAATTAAACTATCACTTGATGCCTCTTTAAGAATAAACCCCTTTACACCGGCATCTAAAGAGCGCCTGATATAGCCTGCTTTAGAAAAAGTAGTCATGATTACTATACGACTTTCACTCTTTTCTATTGCCAACTTTTCTGCAAGTTCAATTCCAGATAACTCCGGCATTTCAATATCTGTAAGTACGATGTCAGGTTTACACTTTGGTATTTCAGCAAGCGCCACCTTGCCATTTTCAGCCTGACCAATTACTTGAATATTTTCATCAAGGCCTAAAAGAGCAGCAACAGCTCCTCTAACTAACGCTTGATCTTCAACAAGATAGACCCTTATCATTCTGCCTGCTCCGATTTAATACTCAAAGGCAATTTAATAAATGCAACGAACTGTTGATTACAAAAACTAAACTCGGCCTTTCCCCCTAGCTGTAGAGCTCGCTCTTTAATTCCCGATAGACCATTTCCAAGTGTAATTTGGCTAGTTTCATTTGCATTATTTTTCATTTTAATGTCAACACTATCCAGTGTTTGTAATATTGATATTTCACAATATTTAGCACTACTGTGGCGCAATATATTGGTTACAGCCTCTTTAATTATTAGGTTAACAACTCCTTCTAATTTTGCCGGCAAGTCAACAGCCTTAATATTACGAATAACTTTGAAGCCACTCTCCTCTAACCGAACAATTAACCTATTAATTTGTGTATCTATATCCAATTCTTTTAAATCAGTTACAACTTTTCTCACATCGCTTAATAGTTCCCTAGCCAACTCCGCAACCTGAAAAATTTCCGATCTTGCTTGAGCCTGTCTATTAGCTTGACTTAATTTGCTCGCGAGCTCCGCTTTTAAAGCGATTGAAGATAAAGAATGGCCTAACACATCATGCAAATCTCTAGCTATGCGCTCTCGCTCTGCAATTGCTGCAAACTGCTCTAACTGTTTGCTATTTTGCTTTTCTCGGCGTTTATGGAAAAATTCATTACGCCCTGCAATGCCATAACTAAATAAAGCGACAAGCAATATAAGAGAACCACTGAGAAAATACTCAGCATAATTTTCATTGATTATTTGGCTACTAGATAGCAAAGCTAAAAGTAGTATCGAAATTGCAAAAATACGCGCACGGTTCGAAAAGTTATAGCCTACAATATATGCAACAAAGCCAAATAAAGTCGCGGAGCCAACTGTTAGATAACTAGCAATGACACAAACCAAAATAAGCGACATTAGCTGCAGCCAAACTTGTTCTGTTCCTCTTTGTGTTGCTTTCACATACAAATAAATAAAAATTAAGTACAACAGAACAATCGCGAACATCTGCATAAAGTCAGTGCTTTCAATTTGGAAAATACTCGGAAGCAAATAGAATCCCGAAAAAAGCAGTGGCCCCCAATTCCAAAAAGAGGTCAAATTCGTTTTTTTATCCTTAAGTCGACTATTTAACATATCACTTGCTGCTTTTAGTTCGTTTGAAATTTTAGCCCAATTATTCCGACTAAAATTAATATAATACAGATTATCTGAAATATCGTAATAGACTCTCTAAGCCATATCACACTAAATATTGATACCCCAACAGTACCAATACCGACCCAAATCGCATAACTAATTCCGAGAGGTAACGATTTTAAAGCAAATGACAAAAAGGCAAAGCTGGCCCACATAGCTGCGAATGTAACAACTGAAGGCCATAGTTTAGTAAAGCCATTTGACTGCTTCATAGCAAGTGCCCAAATAACCTCAAAAATTCCTGCAATTAATAAACTTATCCACGCCGCATTATTCATTTTTATTCCTCCAGAAAGTAGAGGCTTAACTATTACTTTTTCTACTTGGCGTAATAAGTGAATTTTGTCATTGATTGAACTGACAATTGTCATAAAAAAGCTATGAAACTTTTAAGAAATTGATTAATTCTGCTAAAAATGGGGCTTTAATATTCTTTGCAGCAAACACTCTGTGTTAATATTTTCGGTAAATAACAACACACTAACAAATTTATATGGATATTAACTTAACCCACTACCTATCAACGATGGCCTATAACAGCGCCTATATTGGTTTGTTCATTGCGATTATAGCCGTTGCAAAATTGTCCTATAACCTAGCGACCCCTTATAACACCACCAGCCAATTAACCGACAATGCCAACAGTGCTTTAGGTTTATCCATTGGCGGCTACTTAGGTGCGATTACTATTATTTATGGTTTTGTGTTAGCAGGGCCTAGTCAAGGTCTACTGAGCGATTTAATGAATGTATCACTTTACAGCATATTAGGTATGGTGCTACTTACTTGCTCACGCATTTTGAATGACAAGTTACTACTGCGCTTATTCTGCAATGAAGCACAATTAATCAACCAACAAAACGAGGCGGTTGGCCTAGTACAAGCGGCTAACTATATGGCCGCAGCACTGATTATTGGTGGCGCATTAACAGGCGAAGGAACGTGGTTATCAGCCATCGTATTCTATTTACTCGGGCAACTGATGCTGATCATTTTTGCCAAAGGCTATGATCGCCTAACAAGTTTCAACCTTCATGAGCAACTCGAAAAAGGTAATAAAGCCGTCGCACTTAGCTTTTCTGCCACTATGTTGGCATTAGCCATAATCTTATGCCATGCGCTGATTGGTGGCTTCCACAGCTGGCAACAAAGCCTGAGTTTATTCTTTATTGACGCATTATTTGGCTTTTTAATTTTACCAATTGTGCGCTACCTCGTTGATAAAATTATCTTTAGTAAAATCTCCCTCGACCAAGCAATGCACGACAACAACACTGCGGTAGCGGTTATTGAAAGTAGCATTGCAGTGTGTGTTGCTGTAATCATTACCATCGCTATTTAAGCTTATTTATGGAGTAACGGATGAACATCTATAAGCTTTGTATTATCGCTGCCATCACATTTTTGGCCTGCTTAATAATACGTTCAGACCTACAGACGCCCCTAATCAGTGGCCAAGATGGTAATTTTAAAGACTACGATGGACAAGACAAAGCCTACCTATTTACAGTGCCTGAAGATGGCCAAATGATGCGTTTAGAAATAACAGGTAGCCTGCCTTTAAATTCATGGAAAGCCATTGATATGGAAATTTTTGACCCTGAAGGCAACTATCTATTTAGTTATTCTGATGAGCTATGGGCTGAATCAGGGCGTGATTCTGAAGGTGAATGGCGAGAATATAAGAGCAGGGCTTATCATGATGTGCACTTCCCTAAAAAAGGCCAATATAGTGCATATGTGAGCAGTAGCTTTGGCCCCAGTAATAGCGCTAAGCATTTCAATTATACATTTCGCATCATTCCAATCAAAGGCAACATCAGCTTCATCGACCCTCTACTTTGGATCACTGGCATAATAGCAGGCTTCTCTTTCATTGTTATTTTGCATCGACTTGGCGCAAAGAGAAAAAACTCTGAACTTACTTATAAACCAATCAACACGTTAAGCCCAGAGGCTATGAAAGCAATGGAAACCCATATCCCAGCTTGGCCAATTGCATTGTTGTTTTTCGTGCCTGTGCTAGTTGCATCTTTGTTGGCTTATAGCAAAGGCGATGATGAGCACGATTGGCAAGTTTATTCATATCACCACTTCAATATAAACGTTGATAAACAATTACGTGAGCAAAGTATTGGCAGCGCAGGTTTCCGTTCACGAGGCGGCCCAGGTGGTAAGTAAGTCAATTCGCGAAAGCCACATTTTACTGTTTAGTATTTTTGTCGCCGGTCTTTGCTCTATAATTTATGAATTATTAATTGCGACCACTGGCGCCTATTTTTTAGGTGATAGCATCACCCAATTTTCCCTGACAATTGGCGTGTATATGGCGGCAATGGGGGTTGGCTCTTATTTTTCTCGCTTCGTGCCTGATAAGCCATTGCTGGTTTATTTTATCGGTTTTGAGTTACTACTAGCATTACTAGGTGGCTTGAGTGTGCCATTACTATACTTCGCTTATGCGTATGGCTTACCACTACAAGCGATTAGTATTTTACTCACCACCTTAATAGGTATTTTAATTGGTTTAGAAATTCCACTGTTAAGTCGCTTAATGGAAAAGCACTATGCGCTAAAAGCAAACCTTGCCAATGTACTATCAATTGACTACTTTGGTGCCCTGCTCGCAACTTTACTATTCCCTTTTCTATTTTTACCTTGGCTGGGGGTATTTAAAACAGCCTTAAGCTTTGGCCTAATGAACTTAAGTATTGCGCTGTTATTGCTGTGGTACTTTATTGACCATATCAGCACTCATCGTCGACAGGTGCTAAGGTTCACGCTCATTTTAGTTAGTCTCATATTGGTGCTTTGTTTATTTGCTAGTAAACAACTCACCCACCTTTGGCAAAGCCAAATCTATGATGATCGTGTCATACACTCAGAGCAAACGCCTTATCAACAAATTGTTCTGACTCGCCATAAAGATGATATTCGGCTTTATTTAAATGGTGGCTTACAATTTTCATCGATTGATGAATATCGCTATCACGAAGCGCTTATTCATCCAGCTATGGTGCGCCATGGCAACGCAAAACGAATTCTAATTTTAGGCGGTGGTGACGGCTTAGCAGCTAGAGAGCTTTTGAAGTACCCGCAACTAGAGTCTATCACCCTTGTCGATTTAGACCCTGCTGTTGCCAAGCTTGCAAGGACTAATCACAACTTAACAACCCTTAATCAACAGTCGCTAAATGATCCAAAGGTTAAAGTTATTCACCAAGATGCCTATGTGTTTATTGAGCAAGGCAAGCAACTGTTCGATATCATTTTTATTGATTTACCTGACCCTAAGGCGATTAACTTAGCACGACTCTACAGCAAACAATTTTACCAATTAGTAAAAGCTAGCTTGCCTGACAATGGCATTGTTGTGACCCAAGCAACGAGCCCGTTTTTTGCGAAGCAGGCATTTTGGTCTATCAACAATACGCTCAATGCAGCAGGCTTCGCCCATACTTTGCCTTATCATTTGAACGTACCGTCGTTTGGTGAATGGGGCTTTGTCATGGCGTGTAATCTGATGTGTAGTAACCACCAGTTATTGCCTGTTAACACTCGCTTTTATCGTCCAGAAAATGATGCTCAACTGTTTATTTTCTCCCCCGATATTAGCGCTAACAATGAAAAAGTATCGACGCTTGATGAGCCTAATGTGCTCCACTATTACTTGCAAGGTTGGAAATATTGGAACTAACCGAATGGATTAGCCTATTTAGGGAGTTTACAAAGTAAAGGATTACCGTTACAAAGAGAGTTAATAACAACAAAAATAAGGTTTGTAATGCAGGCGCACAAACAGAGCCTTATGTACTTACACATTGCAGTGCTACTATTCGGTGGCACCGCATTATTTGCCAAATTGGTCAGCCTAAGTGCATTAGATATTACCGTTTATAGAACAGCGATTGCAGGCTGTGCCTTACTGATTTTACTCACAATTCAACACAAAGCCATTAAGCTTCATTCTCGCCGTGATTACCTAATTGCCTTGTTGCTTGGCATCACGGTTGGAGTTCATTGGCTCACCTACTTTGCTGGTATGCAATTGGCAGGGATTGCAGTGGGTATGATTGCCTTTTTTACTTACCCTGTGATTACGGTATTTTTAGAGCCTTTTTTTCATGGCAGCAAACCGCAACTCAAAGATATAGCAAGTGCCTTGGTGGTGATGTTGGGTATTTACTTACTCATTCCTGATGCCAGCTTAGGAAATGATGTGACTCTAGGGATTGCCATTGGTATTTTGTCAGCGTGTTTTTTTGCTTTTAGAAATATTGTGCATAAGCGTTACTTTAGCCAATATAGCGGCCCACAAACCATGCTTTATCAAACTTGGATCGCGTGTATTATGTTATGCGCGTTTGTCGAAGTACCACCATTACAAGTTGATACAATAAATTGGCTGCTATTAATTACCGTAGGGGTTATTTTTACAGCAGCACCGCATTCACTGTTTGCAGCAAGCTTAAAACATTTATCCGCTTCAACCGCTGGTTTAATATCTTGTTTGCAACCTTTATACGGTACGTTTTTCGCTTTTTTAATTTTGCATGAGCAACCTACAATTAGCACACTTATTGGTGGTACATTAGTGATTAGTGCCGCTTTTTATGAAACATGGTCAGTGACTCGGAAACATAAGCAATGATGAAAGTATTCGCTCACAGAGGTGCCAGTGGTACCTATCCAGAAAATACCAAAAGCGCCATTATTGCCGCAGTAGATTTGGCAGTAGATGGTATCGAAATTGACGTACAGAGCTGCCTTGATGATTACATGATCATTCACGACACTTGGCTCGATCGCACAACCTCTGGTCGCGGTAAAGTAAATGCCTGCACAAAAGAGCAAATTCAACAATATGATGCAGGTAACGGAGAAGTTGTTCCCTGTCTGCAAGATGCCATTGACTGGGTAGAAGATAAAACGCTTTTAAACCTTGAACTAAAACACACTTTTTCTTTAGATAAGTTTGTTGAGATGGTAGAGTCAAATATTAGTATTGGAAAAATATCAAGAGATAATATTTTGGTATCATCTTTTGATCATCATCAACTCATGTGGCTCAAACAAAAGTTACCATGGGTAAAAATTGGCGCTCTTACGGCTTCAATTCCAATCAATTACAGTGAATTTGCTCAAAAACTGCATGCCTACAGCATTCATATAGATAAAAACTTTATAAACCATGAATTTGTTGCAGATGCAAAACAACGAGGCCTTCAAGTTTATGCTTACACGGTCGATAAAGTAGAAGATATTGAATTAATGTTAAGTTATGGCGTGGATGGTATTTTTACCAATTTCCCCTGTCATACACAAATGACACTTCAATCACTGTAACTCAGCAAGAGTAAGCTATACTGTTGAATTGAGTGGCATTGAACAAGACTAAGAAACGTCCAAATGAATCAACACAACACCTTAATGAGTAGCTATATGCGCATGTATAATTTTATCGAACAGACTTTCTTTTACACCTTAACGCGTAAAATTGTCGGTAATTTAGGATTCGTGTTTGCATTCCAGGCGATCACTTTAATCTGGCTTTACAATAGCCTTTCAGAGCAACAAGCAAGCATGAGCTTGTTTTGGTTAATGGCACTTATCATCGTCGCGAGCTTTATTTTTACGATTTTCTATATGCGTTTTTTAATTGTACGCCCAGTCCAAGCCATGCGTGACACACTAGCGCACATTAACCGCCATGATGCTGATTTATCTGCTAAGTTACCACACTTCACATTTGATGAATTCAGAGATCTCAGCGAACAATACAATACCTTTACGGCACACTTAGGTGAGCTACTTGCGACAACTTATCAAAGTGCGCAAGCCAGTGCTGACAGCAGTTCAAAGATGACTCAATCAATGCAACAGACAGCAGAGATTAGCCATCAGCAGATTAAATTTAGCCATACAATTACTGATTCAAGTAACCAAATTACTTCAAGCTTAGAACATATTTCGGCTAACACAGACAGTGTACATACGATTAATAGTGAGCATCTGGCATTTGTAAAAAATTCAGCTACAGAGCTCTCTGCACTTGTAAATAAGGTTGCGATGATTAGCCAGATTTTAGCTAACTTCTCAGCGACTATTTCAGGTTTAAAAGAAAACAGTGAAAATATTCGCGCTATTTTAAAAATGGTTGAAGAGTTTTCCGATCAAACTAATTTACTTGCATTAAATGCAGCCATTGAAGCGGCACGCGCTGGCGAAGCTGGACGAGGCTTTGCTGTGGTTGCAGATGAAGTGAGAACACTTTCAGTAAAAGTGAATGATGCGACTCGTCAAATAAGTGACTTCATTAATCAAATGAATACATTAGTTAATGAAACAAACAAAGAGTCTGAGCAGTTAATTAGTCATTCTAGCGATGCAGAAACAGCGATCAGTGATACCTCTGCAGGGTTTAGTAATATGCTTGGCGAATTTGAGCAAAATCAGCAGCAATTACAACAAATAGTCAGTGCAGTACATTTACTGGAACAAACACAAACACAAACTCATCAAAGTGTTGAACAAATTGTGACATTAGGTGAACAAGCGAAACAGCAAATAGATGAGTCACTGGCTGATTGTGAGCAATCACATTTACTAAGTCAACAAACACTACAACAATTAAAACGCTTTGTTTAAGGTCTGTTTTAGCTCTTTTGTTTTAACTATTTATGGTAAAGTAGCCACTTCTTGGCTACTTTTTTATTGACTGTGACAACTCCTACTACCGATTACCAACAACTCGCTTTGCAAATTAAACAATGGGGTAAAGACCTTGGTTTTGCCGAAGTGGGGATCACCGATATCGATCTCACTAAGCATGAAACACAGCTTCAGCGCTGGCTAGATAAAGGTTATCATGGTGAGATGGAGTACATGGCTGCCCATGGTATGAAGCGTGCTCGCCCTGCTGAATTAGTCCCCGGCACACAAAGAGTCATTTCAGTTAAAATGAATTACCTGCCCCCCGATGCCAGCTTTGCAAAAAACTTAAAGCAAACAAACAAAGCGTACATCAGCCGCTATGCCTTGGGTCGGGACTACCATAAGCTACTTCGTAATCGCCTAAAAAAGCTCGGCCAAAAGATTGAGCAGCATGTTGGCGAGCTAGGGTTTCGCCCATTTGTCGACTCTGCGCCAGTACTTGAAAGGCAACTTGCTGAAAAAGCAGGCTTAGGTTGGCGAGGTAAGCATAGTTTGTTAATCAATAAAGAGGCGGGCTCTTGGTTTTTTTTAGGTGAGTTATTTGTTGATATTCCACTGCCTATCGATGAGGAAAACACCTTTGAAGGCTGTGGTAAATGTGTCGCTTGCATGACATTATGCCCTACAGGCGCGATTGTAGAGCCTTATGTAGTGGATGCTCGTAAATGTATTTCATACTTAACAATCGAGCTACAGGGTGCGATCCCTGAAGAGTACCGTCCTTTACTCGGTAATCGGGTTTACGGCTGTGACGATTGCCAGCTCGTCTGCCCTTGGAATCGTTATGGTCAAATAACGGATGAAGCTGATTTTCACCCGCGAAAGCAATTAAAAGATCAAGACCTGTTAACTCTTTTTGCTTGGGATGAAGCAACCTTTCTTAAAAATACCGAAGGCAGTCCTATCCGACGAATAGGCCACCAGCGATGGCAGAGAAATCTCGCTGTAGGCTTAGGTAATGCTGAATATAACGAAGAAATAGTGGCAACATTAAGCGATGCGCTTAAAAGCGCAACTTCACTTGTAAAAGAGCATATTGAATGGGCGCTTGATCAACAGACCCATAAGCGCCAACAACAGTTACGTAAAACAGCGCGACTAATTCGTATTGTAGAAAAAGGCTTACCACGAGACGCCTAGTACGTTACGTCATAAATGTTAGCTTTTCAGTAACAAGGATAAATCTGCTTCAATTTCTTTAAATGCCGCTTTAACACCTTGTACTGACTCTTCACGTGCAACTGAGTTTTGAATCGTTTCATCAACTTTTTGATAAATGAAAACCTCTTGGTCTTCATCAAGGCCCATTGTTGGTATTCGCTGTTCAAGGTCTTCCTGTAGTTGTTTAAAAACAGCTTCATTATTGAGACGGTTCTCATTTAATAGCTCAATCAAACCACGAAACTTACTATGTACTTTACCCACCGCGTCATTTAATTGCTGTTGCTGACGAATAAGCTCTTTTTTAGTAATAATCGCTTTAAGCTGTTGCTCGGTAACACTCACCAAAAAACAAATATGATCTCGAATTCGGCCATGCTTATCAGGGTCTTGTTCAGGCATATTGAGAATCAATAAACTGATCATTTCATAGTTCACTAAAATGCGGCTCGAAAACTCATGTAAGCGGCCTTTATTTTTTAGCATTTCAAACAGTTCAACCACAATAGGTGAGCATATCCCTGTTACAGAAAAATGCTCTACCCCCGAATCAAGACGAAACTCAACATTGCTTTGTAAATCAAATGAGCTTAAACAGTGGAGCAATGCCTTTCCTAGCTCTTGTTCATTATCAATAGAACCAATATGTTCAATATAATTAACAATTTGCCCCATCTCACTGCTATTTGCCATCGCGTTAAACGCTGTCGATGTTGCATCCTCGACTTGTTGTTCTAAGGACTCTTTTTCAATCAGTACTTGGTGTAGATGCTGAAGCTTCAGTTTTAATTCTTCATGCCCAAATGGCTTCACAATATAATCTTCGGCACCAACAGAATACCCTTCCATACGCTCTTCAACTGTGCCTCTTGCCGACACAAACATAACAATAATATTTGCTGTGTTTGGATTTTCTTTAAGCTTTCGGCATACCTCATAGCCACTCATTTGCGGCATACTCACATCAAGTAAAATAACTTGTGGGTCAAACTCTTCAACTACAGCTAAGCATTCTGGACCACTATTAACCATTTTTAATTCAAAATCGAGCTCTTCTAAGATCTCTTCAATGATCTCTAAATTAAAAGGCTCATCATCAACTGCTAAAATTCGTTTTAAGGCCATCTCACCCTCTTCCATTTTAAATTAAGCTTCATAATTACTTTGCACTCGCTCTTCATTTGTTAAATGCTGAGGAAAGTCAATTTCTAAAGGTAGGGTCACTAAAATAGTGGCACCACCGTATTCGTTGTTACTTGCCACAATAGTGCCTTGATGTAGCAAAACAAACTCACGGCAAATTGCTAAACCGAGTCCGGTGCCTCCTGCACCGCTATTGGTTTTACTGCTTTGTTCGAACTTTGCGAATACTTTTTCTAATTCGTCGTCAGGTATACCTATACCACGATCAACAACTGCAATTTCAGCCGATCCATTGCTTAGCGCCAGCTTTATGTCTATATCGCTATTGGGCTCACTAAATTTAAGCGCATTGCCAAGTAAGTTACGCATAATTTGGTTAATTTGTTCTTCATCACACTCAATGGTGATGTTTGTATTAGGCGCAATTAATTTAATGGTGATATTACGTTCAAGTGCTGTACCCGAGACATCATCAATACTGGTTTTTATGATATTCATCAGGCTATGCTTCTGCGGGTTAAAAGGAAATTTACCAACATCAAGCTTAGATAAGTCAAGCAAGTTATTGAGTAAAGAAAGTAACCGTTCACCACTTTGCTCTATTCGTGATAAATACTTATTAAGCTTCTCTTTACTGAGGTCATCATTGGCTACTTTTTCTAAGCCAAACCGTGCGAAGCTAAGAATAGAATGCATAGGTGTTCTAAGCTCGTGAGACATATTAGCTAAAAACTCTGACTTACTGTGATTGGCAGCTTCAGCGACATTTTTTGCGTGCTCTAACTGGGCTGTGCGTGCTTTAACTTCTTCTTCTAGGGTATCTTTTGCTTCAAGAAGTAGCTCTTCTTTCTCTTTCAGGTGCGTAACATTTTTAAAGATGACAGCAAGTGCTATTTCACCGTGATGGTCAATTTCATTGAACGAGCCCACCAATGGAACCGATGCACCATTTTCCTTCAGTACCTTTAAATCACAACTAAATTGACGATTTTTATTAAGTGTACTGACCTTGTCTTTTATACGTGTAGTCGAAGCTAAGTCAAAAAAGTCATACACCGAGCAATTTTCAAACTCTTTTAACGATTTCTCAAATAATGACTCACAGGCATCATTGGCCTCAATAATTTTACCGTTACGATCAAATAGAATGATCGCATCGGGGGTGTGCTTAAAAATAACACGTAATAAGCTGTCTTTTTCGATTAATGCATCAACCGTGTTTTGTAGACGCTCTACCAACTCTGCATTGTGGCGTTTTAACAATTCAGTTTGCCAAAGCTTATGGACCGATTGCAGCAAGCTATTGTCATCTATTGGCTTAATTAAAACATCTTCAACACCTTGACGAATGGCTGCAACCATAGAGACTTGATCGGGCTTAGAGGTATAAAGTAAACAACGGCAATTAGGTTGCAATGTTTTGAATTTATTAAATAGCTCAAGACCTGTACCATCTTCAAAGGTAAAGTCACTAATTAATAAATCAATTGCATGCTGGTTCACTAACTCTACCGCTGAGAATATATTTTCTGCGGTGAAGGTTTTAATATGTGCACCTTTTAAATTGTGCGCGATCGTATTTAATCGCTCAGGGCAGTGATCAACAAGTAAAACCGTAGGAAGTTTTAAGATATTATCGGAATCAAGTTCAAGCACGCCTTCTAATAGAGCGCTGATCTCTTTGTTGGCAAAGAAAGGGTATATGACCACCGCATTAGGTAGTAAGCGATTAATTTCACTAAAATGCTCAAGTAAATCACTGCGCTGTGCTTTAGGTGCCAAAAGTAAAAGATGCTCTTGAGAAAATACCCCCATTAGCTTTTTGATAGTATCTGTTGGTACACCGTGTGAAGCAGCAACAAGGTCAAATTGCTGCGCTAAAACAGCATTATCAACCATTGAAAAGTGTATCAGCTCAACCCTACACCCTATGAGCTCTAGTAACACCTTTACTCGCATTGCTAAAACACTATTACTATCAACAATTAATATCTTTCGCACTTTACGCTACGCCCAATTAATCATATTACTTAATTAGCGTAGTCGAAAAAAATCGATGCAGCACAATTTACACCGTATTTTTTTATTAGTTTATGAACAAACTATGAATCTAAATGTTTTCCCAAAATAGTTAAGCTGTAAGGTTTTCCATCCATAATTGCCACACTTGGCAATTCACCCCATACTTTATAATTAAATAGATTAAATAACTTAATACTCGGTAGGTTATGACTAAAAATAAATGCTAAAAGTACTTTTATTTTAAGTGTGCTTGCATGGGTCTCCGCGAATGTCAGCAATCGTTTACCTAGCCCTTTTCCTTGTGCACTTGCGGTAATATAAATGCTCACTTCAACAGTTCCATCGTAAGCGGGCCGTCCGTAAAAAGACTTGTAACTTATCCATGCTAAAACCTTTCCTTCTTGTTCATATACAAAAATAGGCCGATTAATAGAATGGGATAAAAACCATGCTTCTTTATCTGTAACAGTTACCTCTTCGGTATCGGCTGTTACCATACGTCCTGGGATTGTTTCATTGTAGATTGCGACGATTGCCGCTAAATCATCATAGGTTGCTGTACGAATAGTCATAAAACGAATATTTGGTGATCACTTTTGCGCATATTAGCGTATATTCGATTGGAAAAACTAGCAGGAAATAACCATGTATAAATTTGCTTTGTTACTTAGTGCAACTCTTCTAACCACTCAGGTTGCAGCTCAAACGCCCGCATCATCAAACACAACACAAGCACAATGTGATGATTTCACTAATGTTGAATTACGGAAGCTTCGTTCCAAAGAAACGATAAACCTATGCCAATTTAAAAATAAACCACTGCTAATCGTTAATACCGCAAGCAACTGTGGTTTTACCCCGCAGTTTGAAGGCTTAGAAGCACTAAACAAAGAATATAAAGACCAAGGCTTAGTTATATTGGGTTTTCCATCTGATGATTTTTTCCAAGAAGAAGATGATGAAAAAGAGACTGCCGATGTATGTTTCATAAACTATGGGGTCACTTTCAACATGTTCGCTACCAGTGAAGTGAGAGGCAGCGGCGCAAACCCTGTATTCCAGCATTTAAATAAGGTAACTAGCTCACCAAACTGGAATTTTTATAAATATCTTGTTTCCGCCGACAGAAAAACAGTGACGCGCTTTAACAGCAAAACCAAACCGCAGTCAGAGAAATTGCGCAAAGCTATAGAAACAGCGCTAGCTACACAATAAATTTAATTGTTCGTTCGTTAAATATTGAACTAGACTATTCATTTAATTCACAAAAACACACATTGTGGGGAGTAATTATGGCAGTAGCCAGCGCGAGGCATATCTTAGTAGACAGTGAAGCACACTGTTTAGACTTAAAACAGCAAATAGAACAAGGTGCAGACTTTGCAGATCTTGCACGAGCTCACTCAAATTGCCCATCAGGCCAAGATGGCGGTGCATTAGGTGAGTTTGGACCCGGTATGATGGTGCCAGAATTCGATAAAGTGGTATTCTCTGCTCCAGTAAACCAAGTACAAGGCCCAGTTCAGACTCAGTTCGGTTATCACTTACTTGAAGTCACCAGCCGTACAGATTGATACAAATACCAACAAATGAGCCGCTCACAGCGGCTTTTTTTTCGACAGGAGATCGTCATGGAATTACTCGGTTCAACAACCTCCCCCTTTGTGAGACGTATTCGAATATGGGCTGATTTAAATGGACTTGCTTTAGTATTTAAAAATTTAGATATATTTTCTGAGCAAGATAGGCAGACGATGATAACTCATAGCCCCGCAAGAAAAATTCCTATTCTTATTGATAATGGCTTTAGCCTATCCGATTCAAATTCAATTATTCGCTACCTACTCGAAAAAAACAATCAACCACTGTTGAGTTGGCGACAAGAGAATTTTCTTACCATCATTAATGCCTGTAATGACTCATTAGTAGAAATGCTTCTATGTCAACGCTCAGGATTCGACACACACACTGACACACTGTTTTTTAATTTACAGAATGAACGAATTGCTGAAACATTAGCCTATTTAAATAATCATTTATCTGAGCCAGTATTTAAAAGCTGTGAATACCTCAACATCAGTTTATACTGCTTGCTAGATTGGATCCGCTTCCGCGAATTAACTGATTTTAGCCAACTAGAAAATTTAGTTGGCTTTTACCATCAATTCGCAGATAAAGCGGCGGTACAACAAACAGATCCACGAAAATAAAGGTAAGGGTTAGGCAAATGAGCGATATCGAAATTGAATCAGAATTAGTAAGCTTCGTTGAAAAAGTTCGTCTCAACGAAACGATGTGGGCACTGGGTGCTGAAGATGGTGGTTTTGTTGTCTGTGAATCAAACCAATTTAGTGACACTGATGTCCTATTACTTTGGGGCACCGAAGATGCTGCAAAGGCGCAATGCAAAGACGAATGGCAAGACTATACGCCAGTTGAAATTGGCCTTGATGAGTTTCTTGATGAATGGGTTGAAGACCTAAACGAAGATGATGCACTGGTTGGTTTAAACTGGAATGATGACCAAGTATGTGTAGAAATTGAGCCTGTAGGACTTGCAAAAGCACTTTGTGATTAATTTTATCACGACACTATGCTCTATGTCGTAGTGTCGTTAGGCTGGAAACTAAACGTTGTTCAGGTATACTCCTTAAAGCGTCTTTATTATCAAGGTATTAGGTTGAAGTCCCATCTCGGTCGCCGGCCCTTTTCGGCCATGGAATTACATACCCTGTATAACGGTTACATCTACAGTGACCAACGTCTTCCTCGTGAGCAAGCAAAGCATTGGCACTTTTGGCTGCCTTTGTTCGCTTATTACACCGGTGCCTACAGCGATGAAATTGGTCATTTAACTCTTGATAACATTGTCACGTGTGATGGTGTTCGCTGCTTTGATTTTCACACTCATGGCAAGATAAAACCACGCTATGTGCCCATCCACAATGCACTACTTAATGCTGGACTTGATCAGTACTTAGACTTTTTAAGCGAACAAAACCAACAACGGCTGATGTTTGATTTACCTGCTAAATCAGGCCGCTATAGCGAAAAAGTACGCATTTGGTTTTCCGGTGAAGGTGAACGTGCTGGTTATTTACAAAAATGCGCTATTCCCAATGTTGACCAACAAGGAATGAAAACGGCGATTAGTAGCTTACGGCTCAACTTTGAACAACAAATTCGTATTCATGCACTGCAAGCAAACAGCAAAGATGCCTTTAACTACTTACTTGGTTTTAAAGATTTCAATGAGCAACGTTTTACGGATATGCCACTATTGAACACCGTGCTACAAAATGTGCGACAAATCAACCCGCAACTGCATTGGCAACGTTTCATCGACCGCCATCATTAGCTGACAAACTTTGTTACTAACTATTTATTACTGTTCAAATTAAAACCTGATAGCATGGTATTTCGCCCCTCATAGCAGGTGCCTTTCTAACAACAAAAAATCAGGGATACTTATGTTCTTAAAAAGCCTATTAACAGTGAGTGTTGCACTTGCTGTTAGCTCAGCCCACGCCAATGAATATGTTATCGAAAAGCTTGCCAAGCCTAGCTCACAACAAGTAAAACTTACGCTTGATCCTGCAAAAGACAATTTTTCCGGTCATACCGACATTGCCCTTGAAGTACTTAAAGCAACGAATTATATCGAACTAAACGGTATTGATTACGCTGTGAGTATGGCCAAAATTTTAGGTGCAGAGAACTGCGACCTTAGTGCTGAAATGCTAAAAACAGGTAAAGTTAAATTCACCTGTGATGAAAAAATTCAGCCTGGTAAATACACTTTAAAAATTGATTTTACAGCGCCTTACAACCGTCAAAGTGTCGGTTTATATAAAACGCTTGATCAGGGTACGCCTTACCTATTTACTCAATTTGAAATGAGCGATGCCCGTCGTGCATTCCCTGTATTTGACGAGCCTAGCTATAAAATTCCATTCCAGCTAACAATCACAGCGCCCACATCTCAAAAAGTGTATGCCAACACACCAGTATTAAAAACCAAAGTTGATGGCGAGATGACAACGCACTTTTTTGATAAAACGCCGCCTATTCCTTCTTACTTAGTCGCAATGGCTGTGGGCCCATTTGAAGAGCTTGAAATTAAAGGCATGCCAATTCCTGGCCGCGTACTGACGCCGCAAGGTAAAATTCATCTTGCTGATTACGCAAAAGAAAATATGCCACGCGTATTAAAAGCACTGGAAGATTACTTTGGCATCCCTTACGTTTATAAAAAACTTGATTCAGTTGCAGTACCAGAATTCCCATTTGGCGCGATGGAAAATGCAGGCCTTGTTACTTACCGTGAAGATATTCTTCTAGTCGACCTTGCCACTGCAACACGTAGTAAAAAAGAGCGCAATGTATCAATCATTGCCCATGAATTAGCTCACCAATGGTACGGTAACCTAGTCACCATGAAATGGTGGAATGACTTATGGTTAAACGAAGCGTTTGCAAGCTGGATGGCTGCGAAAATCACCGCACAAATCAACCCTGAGTTTGAGTCACACTTAGACTTACCACAAAACCATGTAATGGCACTCGATGCACGCTTAAGTACTAAGCCTATACGTAAGCCTATAAAAACCGAAGCTGACATCATGGATGGCCTTGGCCTTGCTTACAGTAAAGGCAGTGCGGTGCTTTCAATGGTGGAGAACTGGATTGGTGAAGAGGCATTCCAGCAAGGTATTCAAGCTTACTTGAAGAAGTTCTCATATAAAAATGCAGAAGCGGCAGACCTTTGGCAAGCATTAGGCGAAGCCTCGAATAAAGACGTTGCAAGTGTATTAAAATCGTTTATTGAACAATCATCTTTCCCACTAATCAAAGTAACCCAAGACGGAAAGAAAATTAATATTAGCCAAAGCCGCTTTGTGAATGCCGGTGTTGATGCGCCAGCACAACTTTGGAATGTTCCGGTGGCAATTAAATATGGTGCAGGCGATAAAGTTGAAACAGCGAATATATTGCTGAACAAAGAGACACAACAGCTAACCCTCGATTTTGAACCAGAGTGGATTTATCCAGATCAAGGCGCCATGGGTTATTACCGCTGGCTATTAGATGACGCACAGTTTAGTGCCCTACTCGACAACGCAGCGGATAAGCTAACCGTGCGAGAGCGCCTAGCGCTTCTTTCGGCGGTAGACTCTCTATTAGATGCAGGCGTTATTTCCGCTGCAAATCTAATGCAAACTCTTGAAGCATTCGTAAGCGATGCGCACCCGCTTGTTGCTAATACAGCCCTTGGTTATTTAGCGTCGCAAAAACGTGTCTTTGAAGATGACAGCAACCGTGATTTATGGCCGAAATTTATCCGTAACAGCATTGCACCGGCGGCGAAGCAATACGGCCTAACAGCAAAAGCAAATGAAGATGCTGCTGTATCACAATTACGCGCACAGGTTATTAGCCGTTTAGGTTTTGATGGCGAAGATCAAAAAGTGATTGATACAGCAAAAGCACAAGCAGCGCTTTATTTGAATAACCCTGAAAATGTTGACCCATATTTAGCTTCAACCTACCTAAATTTGGCAGCCTATCACGGCGATGCAAAGCTCCTTGAAAAGTACAAGCAAACCTTTAAAACAACCAAAGATCCGCAAGTACGTACTAAAATGCTAGCTGCGATGGGGTATTTCGGAAAGCCTGAGCTACAAAAAGCGGTATTAGATTATAGCCTAACAGATGAAGTAACAGCCTCAGATATGCGTACTTTATTAGGTGGCCTAAGTTATGGTAAAGAACGCCAAGCATTGTTCATTGATTGGATCTACAATAATTACGATGCTATCACTAAGAGCTTACCGCCGTTCTTTATACCAAACTTGCCATTCTTCACAACCGCAAACTGTGATGCGAAAAGTTTAGAAAAAACCAAAACCTTCTTTACTGATAAAATCTCTGAACAACCTGGCTATGCTCGCACTTTGAGTAAGTTAGAGGAAGGAGTGAATGATTGTATCGCACTGAAGAAACGTGAGCTAAGCTCAGTGAATAGTTTTCTTAAACGCTAACAACCAGCCACATTAGATTAGGGCCACATCTGTGGCCCTTTTCATTGTGCTAAAATAGCACTTAACCGCTTAATAAATAATTCAACGGCTTGGGTGGTTGTCACTTTAAAAGCAACACCATAATGAATGGGCTGAGCACTTTTATAAATCCGCGTAGGGAAGCGTGTCATTTCACTACTATGAAAGTAGTCTTTAACTCTAGAGATACCTTCCAAAGCTTCAAAATCAGCGCTAAACACTTCAAAAGCAGGCCTTATAATTAATTTAGCCTGACCACTTTGCTCATGCACATAAAACGCCTCTTTGGAGTGAGCAAGCATGAACTCGTTAATATTTTTTATTTTAAAATTACTACGACAGCCTAATTTTATAAGCTGTTCACTAAGTTGTGCTGCGGATAAAGACAAGTGCGCGCCTTGTTAAAAATGTTCAATAATAAACACAGTACAGTAATCTATTGAAAATCGTTACTTATTTATTGCACACAAATGCAAGCTTACTATTATGATAACTTAATCGTGTAATTGAGGTTTCACAATAACGACCTAAATCAAGCCACTGCGACACCCCCCCTGCATCATTCAAGTCACGTTTATAAATACGGCTTTGAACCGCATACGCCACTGTGTTGTGATTCACTAATGTAAAATCTTGTACTGCGTCAGGTAGTCGGAATAAATCGGCAACTTCATTCGTCTTAGCTGAAAAGCGTGCCAACCAATGCTGGTTATCTTTTTTATAACTAAACAAAAAGCTGTTTGTGTGTTTATCAAAAATAAGTGTACGACCTATATCACCGGCAATAATTTGAGGACTAGCAGCAGCGAGTGATGTGTATTGTAAGGTATGTGGTTCGCCTAAAATAAACATAACAAGATCATTGTCGGCTCCCCATGCATGGTAGCCAACAGGCTCAATCCATTCAAAAATACGACTTGCTTGTTGGTCTGATTTTAGAGGGTATTGCCACAATTTTTGCTTACCATCCTTTTCCACTACGATGGCTGATAAAGCCTGTTTGTCAGGCATTAAAGTAGGTGAATATTCACTAACAGGAGAATTGGTTAGGTTAAAGGCACTTTGACTGGCAAAATCAAAATAATACAAGTCAGTTTGTGATTGCCCCTGCTCAGCAATTACTTCATGGGTATAATAAACACCTTGGTCAATCAAAAATGGTTGATTGTTATAGCTTGTATCATCGGTAATACGAGACACCTTCATGCCATAAGGTGTATCCAGATCAGCTAATAATATTTCGCTTTTCGGCATCGCAGCATCCACTGCACTTGATAAAAATGTACTTGTCAGTACAAAAAATAAAGGCGAAATTAATTTCATGTTGCTCTCTCGTTTTAATTTTTATTCGCTCATGATAGCGTTATTTAATTGGCCAGTCACTTGACCTTACTATACTCGACCTTTATAACTAAGGCGTGTTTGTTTTTTGTTACTTTAACTAAGTGCTTGAGCAAATAACACGACTTCACTAATAACGAGAACAATTATGTCAGCTAAACACCCAATTATCGCAATTACCGGCTCATCTGGTGCAGGCACAACCACCACCACGAATGCCATTAAGCATATCTTTAGAAGCTTAAATATTGATGCGGCCTTTATCGAGGGTGATAGCTTTCATCGTTATACGCGTCCTGAAATGGATAAAAAAGTTCGTGAAGCACAGCAAGAGGGCAAGCACATAAGTTATTTTGGTCGTGAAGCTAACGATTTTGGTGCACTTGAAGAATTATTCTACCAATATGGTGAAACTGGCCAAGGAAAAATTAGACGCTACTTACACACTTTTGATGAAGCCGTGCCTTACAACCAGTTGCCTGGAACCTTTACTCCTTGGCAAGACCTAGAAGCCAATACCGATATCCTCTTTTATGAAGGCTTACATGGTGGCGCAGTTGACCAAGACCATGATGTAGCCAAGCATGTGGATTTGCTTATTGGCATGGTGCCTATCATCAACCTTGAATGGATCCAAAAACTAATCCGTGATACCTCAGAGCGAGGCCACTCTCGCGAGGCCGTCATGGGCTCAATTGTGCGCAGTATGGACGATTACATTAACCACATTACACCACAGTTCTCACGTACACATATTAACTTCCAGCGCGTGCCAACGGTTGATACTTCAAACCCATTTAGCGCTAAAGATATTCCGTCACTAGACGAAAGTTTTGTTGTTATCCGTTTTCGTGGCATTGAAGATGTAGATTTTCCATATTATCTACGCATGATTGAAGGTAGTTTTATGTCACGTATAAACACCCTAGTTGTACCAGGTGGGAAAATGGGATTAGCGATGGAACTTGTTTTAACACCGCTAATCAAAGACATCATTTTGAAAAAACGTGCACTGGAAAATTTAGCCCCGGTTGACTTGCCGATTTAAATCACTCGGGTACACTGCTGACTCAACCAACAATGATGGAGTCGTCAGCTTGAAAGAAATATTACGTGTTATTGTCGGTTCAAAGAACCCTGTTAAAATTAACGCAGCTAAACATGTCTTTAGCCTTTACTTCCCAGACCATATCATTGAATGCAAAGGTGAACACGCCCCTTCCGATGTGCCTGATCAGCCATTGGGTGAAGATGAGACCCGTATAGGTGCTGAAAACCGCGTAAAATACTGCCAAACTCACTTTAACGCTGACTTTTATGCAGCAATGGAAGGTGGTGCAGAACAGTTTAGTTATGGCGCAGCAACCTTTGCATATGTGGTTATTGCAAATAAACAAC
The DNA here is from genome assembly GCF_001550155.1 of Pseudoalteromonas arabiensis. Classification (GTDB taxonomy): domain Bacteria; phylum Pseudomonadota; class Gammaproteobacteria; order Enterobacterales; family Alteromonadaceae; genus Pseudoalteromonas; species Pseudoalteromonas arabiensis. The sequence continues at coordinate 158,172 of NZ_LRUF01000019.1, read as the reverse complement.
AATTTAGTGTTGGTCGCAGTAGTAACCTCCCCTTACCGCAACCTTTTTACGATGCCTTATTGGCCGGTAAAGAACTGGGTGATGTCATGGATGAGGCATTCAACACCGTTAATATCAAACAACAAGGGGGCGCTATTGGCTTATTAACCAATCACCTTGCTACCCGCGAAAGCACCTATATACAAGCGCTTACACTCGCAATGGCGCCATTTTTACACCCGAGCTTATTTAATCAGTAGTTAGGATAACCATGAAGTATAGCCACGTATTATTCGATGCCGATGAAACCCTATTCAGTTTTAATGCATTTGAAGGGTTAAAGGTGATGTTCGCCAATTATGGCGTAAAATTTACTGATGCAGACTATCAGCATTACCAAGCCACTAATAAACCTCTTTGGATTGCCTATCAAAAGCATGAGATCACTGCCAGTGAGCTACAAATAACCCGTTTTACCCAGTGGGCTAACAAGCTCAATGTTCCCGCTAAAACTCTTAACGATGGCTTTTTAGATGCGATGGCATCAATTTGTGTGCCACTGCCTGGTGCTGTTGAGTTGTTGGCAAAGTTAAAGCCACATGCAAAGCTGGGCATTATTACTAATGGCTTTGCTAAATTACAGCAAAAACGCCTAGAGCATACAGGTTTACAAGATATGTTTGATTGGCTCGTTATTTCAGAGTTAGTAGGTAAAGCAAAGCCTGCTCCTGAAATTTTTCAGCACACGTTTCAATTAATGGGCAATCCGCCAAAAGAGCAAATCTTAATGGTTGGTGATACAGCAGCCAGCGATATTTTAGGGGGTTACAATGTGGGTATCGATACTTGCTGGTTGCAACACCCAGGTGTTCTACTACCTGAAGATATTAAACCAACTTATCAAATCAACCAGCTAGTAGAGCTTGAAGCTATTCTTGGATTATAAACAAGGCAAAAAAAATGACGCTAAAAGCGTCATTTTTTATAACTGTAATATGCTTGCGATTAAGCTGTCGCTACTTCTAGGCCTGGTGCAGGCATAGTCACTGGGGTCTCAAATGTTGCCCATTCCCATGCTGACTCAGTCGCCATAATTTTACGAAGTAGTTTATTGTTTAAATCATGACCTGATTTATAAGCCGTGATTTTACCTAGAATGTTGTGGCCAGTCATAAACATGTCGCCGACACAGTCTAAGATTTTATGTTTAACAAACTCATCGCTATAACGTAAGCCGTTTGGATTTAGTACTTTAAAGTCATCCAAAACAACTGCGTTATCCATGCTACCACCTAATGCTAGGTTATTAGCATGCATATACTCGATATCTTTCATAAAGCCAAAAGTACGTGCACGGCTGATTTCTTCAGTGAAGCTCTGCGTAGTAATATCTAAACCGATACGTTGACGGCTTTCATTGATTGCTGGGTGATCAAACGCAATTTCAAAGTCGATGTGAAAACCATCATAGGGTTCTATTTCAGCCCATTTATCGCCTTCTTCAATACGTACTTTTTCTTTAATACGAATAAAGCGCTTAGCTGCATTTACTTCTTTAATGCCGCCTTTTTGTAACAAGTAAATAAATGGTAATGCACTACCATCCATAATCGGCACTTCTGAGCTATCTAATTCAACAATTAGATTATCAATCCCCATTGCCGCAACGGCAGCAATAAGGTGCTCAGTCGTTGATAAACGAACACCATCTTTGTTTGTTAAACAGGTACACAATTGCGTATCGCCAACGGCTTCAGGTGTTGTTTCAAAATCAACAACCGGGTCAAGGTCCACACGACGAAATACAATCCCAGTATTTGCGCTCGCAGGTCGGAGAGTAATAGTGACCTTCTCACCTTTATGAAGTCCAATTCCTATGGCTTTGACTACTTCTGCAATCGTACGCTGTTTAATCATAGGTTCGCTCACTTATAGTTACAGTTAGACGGCGGATTGTATCATAAATACACTCAACTGCCAAATTTGTTTACTTTTCAGGCAAAATACCATAAAAAAATCTTAGTCAGCTTGTTTTCTCAAAAACGCTGGAATGTCGAAATAATCGCCACCTTCTGACTTATCAGACTTTTTGCTGCTTTCAGTATTACTTGATACTGAACTACTTGCTGTATTTTGCTTCACAGATTCTTGCTTATCAACACCTGCTGACACGCTTACATCGTCGCTACTACCTTGGCTTGCAAAGCTTGGCACGTACATGCTGCTAGTCGATTGGCTTGTTGTGCTTTGCACATCTGAACCCGATGCTTTTTTAAAGCCATTATCAACAATACCAAACTGTGGACGACGCTCGCCACCTAGACCAGTTGCAACGACTGTAACGCGTAACTCATCACTCATTTCAGGGTCAATTACCGCACCAACAACCACCGTTGCGTTTTCTGACGCAAGCGCTTTAACGTGATTACCAACAATCTCAAACTCTTCAATCGCAATATCCATACCTGCTGTGATATTAACTAGAATGCCTTTAGCACCGGTTAAATCGACATCTTCAAGTAATGGGCTTGAAATAGCGGCTTCTGCTGCTTCTTGCGCACGGTCTGGGCCAGACGCTGACGCAGTCCCCATCATCGCAGTGCCCATCGCTGACATAACAGTACGTACGTCGGCGAAATCCACGTTGATTAGACCAGAGCGTGTGATTAATTCTGCAATACCTTGAACCGCACCAAATAACACATCGTTTGCTTTTGCGAAGGCATCTAATAATGTCGTGCCTTTGCCTAAAACTTTAAGCAATTTATTGTTCGGAATTGTAATAAGTGAATCAACAGTTTCTGACAATTCATTAATACCTTGTTCAGCCGCTGCGGCACGCTTTTTACCTTCAAAGTCAAACGGGCGTGTTACAACTGCAACAGTTAAGATCCCTAACTCTTTAGCAATTTTAGCAACCACAGGAGCAGCACCGGTACCTGTACCACCGCCCATACCTGCAGCGATGAACACCATGTCAGCACCTTCAAGGCTTGCACGGATTGTTTCAGCATCTTCTTCCGCTGAATTACGACCCACTTCAGGGTTGGCTCCAGCACCTAAGCCAGAAGTGATTTGCGTACCTAGCTGTACAGTGACATCTGCTGATGAATTACGCAGTGCTTGTGCATCGGTATTCGCCGCAATGAAGCGTACACCTTCAATTTGTTGTTTTACCATGTGCTCAACAGCGTTACCGCCGCCACCGCCCACGCCAATTACTTTAATGACAGCTTCTTCGCTGTGCTGTTCCATTATATCAAACATCTTTACTCTCCGACTTGAGTCTTAAAACTCACCTTGGAACCACTTCGTAATACGGTTCCACCAATTATTATCACCTTCTGCTTTCGACTTTTGTGCATTCATCGATTGCATTGTACGGCCGTATTGTAACAAACCAACAGCGGTTGCGTACGAAGGATCATCAACATAATCTGTCAAACCAACTATCCCAATTGGTTTGCCAATTCTTACAGGCATTTGGAAAATGTCTTCTGCCACTTCCATTGCGCCTGTCATTTTTGCCGTCCCGCCAGTTATGACAAGACCGGCAGCAATTTGGTCTTCTAAACCTGAGCGGCGTATTTCTTCCATTGCCAACTCAAATAATTCTCTAAATCGTGGCTCAACAACCTCAGATAAGGTATGACGCGACATAATACGTGCAGGTCGACCACCCACACTCGGCACTTCAATGGTGTCTTCATTGCTTGCCATTTGGCTGCTTGCACACGCATATTGTACTTTGAGTGATTCAGCATGCGATATAGGTGTTCTAAATATTTTTGCAATATCGCCAGTCACCTGATTGCCCGCAACCGGAATAACTGCTGAGTGACGAAGCGCACCATTAATATAAATGGTGATATCCATCGTTCCGCCACCGATATCCATAACAGCCACGCCCAGCTCTTTTTCATCATCTGTCAGAACGGAATAGCATGACGCTAATGCAGTAAATATCAGTTGATCAACTTCTAACCCACAGCGCTCAACACATTTTTCTATGTTTTTAGCCATGTCATTTGAGCAAGTAATGATGTGCGCACGCGCTTCCATACGTACCCCACTCATGCCTAATGGGTTTTTAATCCCCTCTTGCATATCAATACTGTATTCTTGCGGTAACGCATGTAGCATTTTTCGTTCCGCCGAAATAGGCACTGAACGTGCAATGTGAATCACATTCTCAATATCTTCATCAGTGACTTCAGTGTTGTTAATCGCAACCACGCCGCTTTCGTTTTGACACTGAATATGTTTACCAGAAATACCTAAATAAACAGAACTGATACGGCAATCTGCCATTAGTTCAGCTTCATCAATAGCGCGACGAATCGATTCAGAAACAAGGTTAAGGTCGTTAACGCCACCTTTGTCCATACCATGCGAAACTTGGCTGCCAACACCCACAATGCTGAGTTTATTATCTGCGGTGATTTCACCAACGGTGGCCACTACCTTTGAGGTGCCAACGTCTAATCCAATCACTAGGTTTCTTTCTGCTGACTTAGTCATGCCTTACTCTTATTTTCTAATTGTTCCTCTTGCAATGGCTTCCAGCTCACTGCAAGACCGGTATCGTACCGTAAATCAACAACATCAATTTGTGCATCTACACGTTGTTCCATGCGCGGATACACATCTATAAAACGTTGTACACGCTTTGCTTTTTCTTTACGCCCCAAATTGAGGCGAATGCCATTATCAAGCCACAGCTGCCATGAAAAACGCTCTGAAAGCGCGAGGCTTGTTAGCTCTAAATTATTCACTTTTAGCATCGCTTTAAATTGACCAAATGCCGTCCATGCTTCTACCTCACTCCCTTCAGGGCCATAGAGCTTAGGTAATGTGTTTGGTAATTTATCACTGCTTGCTTGAAACACTTCACCAGACTGATTTAACAATAAATCATCATTCCAATGTGCAACCGCTTCATGCTCAACCACATACACTTGAATAGTATCAGGCCACTGCTTTCTGACCGATGCCGTCGCCACCCAAGGCAAACTTTGTACTAAGCGTTGCACATGTTTAACATCCAATTCAAAAAAACTCGATAAGTCGGCTTTTTTTATTGCGCTAATAATAGCCTTTTCATCTGTATACTTAGGCTCACCTTGTACAGCTAAGTGCTTTATTTGCGCATCTTTATTTTCAACCAACCAATCTGACACACCGGTAGTGATTTTAATCAAACTAAAAATCACGATAAGAAAAAAGCTCACGCCAAAGATCAACGACCAATTGAGCCGCTGCTTTAACTGTTGTGCTTTTTCTAAAAAGTGATGCATATTAAAGGGTTTGCTCCAAAATGCGAACAACTAATTGCTCAAAACTCGCTCCGTTGGCTTTTGCTGCCATTGGTACCAATGATTTTTCAGTCATGCCAGGAACTGTATTGACTTCAAGTAAGTAAAAATTACCTTGCTCATCGCGCATCGCATCGACACGTCCCCAACCACTGGCTCCGACTAAATCAAATGCTTTTAATGCCATATCTTGCAACAGTTCAGTTTCTTGCACAGATATATCCGCAGGGCAATGGTACTGAGTTGTACTTGACTGATACTTAGCTTGATAGTCATAAAATCCATTTGGCGTGGTCATCTCAATGACCGGCTGAACATCGTGTCCAAGCACAGCAACGGTAAACTCACGCCCCGTGATCCACTGCTCAACAAGCACCTGGCTATCAAACTTAAATGCAGCGTTGAGCGCAGTATCTAGTTGCTCTGCGCTGTTTGCTTCTGCCATACCAATACTTGAGCCTTCATGTGACGGCTTAACCATCACTTTGCCAAACTGATTAATAATTGCTTGGCTATCAAACTCATAACGGCTATTAACAACAGCATAAGGAGCGGTACTTAGGCCCATTGCTTTAAATAAGTGTTTACAGCGTACTTTATCCATCGCCAGTGCTGAGCCTAAAACATCACTACCGGTATAAGGAATCCCCATAAATTCAAGTGCACCTTGAATCGTACCGTCTTCACCACCACGACCATGTAGAGCAATGAACACACGTTCAACATTTAACTCTTTTAATTGCCACAGCGGCTGGTCTTTTGGATCAAAAGCAATGACATCAACGCCGACATTTTGCAAAGCGTTCAACACAGCTTGGCCTGATTTTAGAGAAACTTCTCGCTCAGCAGACGTGCCGCCAAAAAGTACTGCTACTTTGCCAAATTTGTCGCTTAACTGGCTCATACATTTACCTGCTTCAGTTGTTCAATAGATAAGTTAGTAGCCGCGAGCGTCTTAACTAACTGACCAATATTACCAGCACCTTGAGTTAATACTAAGTCGTTATCTTGCAGAAGGTTAGCAAGAACGCCTGCAAGCTCAGAGCTATTAGCAACATGAATAGGCTCTTTGCCTCGTTGACGCAAACTACGACATAAACTCTTACTATCTGCTCCGACTATTGGCTCTTCACCTGCTGAATACACATCAAGTAATAAAAGTTGATCGACATCTGCCAATACCTTCACGAAATCTTCATACAAGTCACGTGTACGGCTATAACGGTGAGGCTGATAAACCATCACTAAACGCTTATCAGGCCAACCTTCGCGCACTGCCGCAATGGTTGCTGCAACTTCTGATGGATGATGACCATAGTCGTCCACCAACATGACATTACCACGTTCATTATCAAAAGTGCCGTAATGCTGAAAACGACGACCCACTCCTTCAAACTGCGCAAGCGCCTCTAAAATCGCTTGGTTAGCAATATGCTGATCTTTGGCAACAGCAATAGCCGCTGTTGCATTTAAAGCGTTGTGCTTACCAGGCATATTTAAAGTTACAGGTAAGCTTTCACCTTGTTTATTCACAACATCGAACGAGCATGTGTTAGCTGTTTGACTGAAGTTAAGCATTCTATAATCTGCATCCGTTGACTCACCATAGGTGATCACTGGGCGGCCAAAACGTGGAATAAGCTCAGCAGCAACGTCTGAATCGATACACACAACAGCGAGACCGTAAAATGGCAGGTTGTGGATGAAATCGACATAGGTATCTTTCATCTTCTCTAAACTGCCACCATAGGTATCCATATGATCTTCTTCAACATTCGTGATCACCGATACCATAGGTTGTAAATGCAAAAATGATGCATCACTTTCATCGGCTTCTGCAATCAAGAAATCACTCTTACCGACTTTGGCATTACTACCTGCGCTATTTAAGAGACCACCAATTATAAAGGTTGGATCAAGACCTGCTTGCGCATAAATGCTCGCGATTAAGCTGGTTGTAGTTGTTTTACCGTGCGTTCCTGCCACAGCAATACCGTGGCGAAAACGCATTAGTTCAGCGAGCATTTCTGCACGGCGAACAATAGGAATACGCGCTGCTCTGGCCGCTTTAATTTCGGGATTTTGCTCATTGATGGCACTTGATACCACCACAACGCTGGCATCTTTTACATTGTTTTCATCATGGCCAATAAACACTTCTGCGCCAACATGAATTAGGCGCTCAGTCATTGCACTGTGCGCAATATCAGAGCCGGTAATACGGTAACCTTCAAAAGCAAGTACTTCGGCAATACCACCCATCCCTGCACCACCAATTCCGACAAAGTGGATGGTGTCGATACGACGCATCGCAGGGCGCGTGTTGTTTTCTTTTATCATGCTTTCTTTCACTACGAATCTCTTCTATCTACTAGCTGCTCACAGCGGTTTGCAACCTTGGCTGTGGCATCTAAAATAGCAAGCTGTTTTGCTTTGCTTGCCATTATGGAAATTTTTTCTGGTGCAATTAAGTACGGTGTCAACAAATCCACCACCGCCTCTTTAGAAAACGCGTTTTGCAGCATCATCAGTGCAGCACCTGAATTAACTAAATAAGCAGCATTAGCAGTTTGATGGTCATCCACTGCATGTGGGAACGGCACAAATAATGCCATTCGACCTGCTGCGGCAATCTCACTAACCGTTAATGCACCAGCACGGCAAATTACCAAATCAGCCCATTGATACGCACTATCCATATCATCAATAAACTCAGCCACTTTCGTATTTTCAGCAAGACCTAGTTGTTGATAGTCTGCCGTGACTTTTTGTTCATTATTTTTTCCGGTTTGGTGCCATATATTAAGCGTTGTTTGCGCTGAAAGTGCACTGAATACAGCAGGTAAAGTGTGATTAAGCACCTGCGCTCCCAACGATCCCCCCACGACTAATATATTAATGGGTGTGCTTGTTTGTTTTGCACTAACTTGAGCAACACTTGCCCTCACTGGATTACCGACTACCTCGCACTGCCCCTTAGCAAATGCTGAAGGAAAAGCCGCCAATACTTTACTGGCAAACTTGGCTAGCCAACGGTTACTCATACCAGCGACTGCATTTTGCTCATGAATCACTAACGGGATACCTAAACTTTTTGCTGCAATCCCTGTTGGTCCTGTCACATAACCACCCATGGCAAGTACCACATCAGGGCGTTGTGCTTTTAAAATTTTACGTGCTTGAAAAATCGCATTCATCACCATAAATGGTGCTTTAATTAACCGTTTAATGCCATTACCTCGCACCCCTTTGACATCGATAAAATCAATTTCAATGTTGTGCTTAGGAACCACAGTTGCTTCCATTCGATCAGGTGTACCAATCCAGCTAACCTGCCAGCCTTGCTGTTTGAGAAAGTCAGCCACTGCAATGCCCGGAAAAATATGTCCACCAGTACCACCGGCAACAACAAGTAATTTTTTACTCATCGCTTACCTCCTGAAGTCGCTTGCTTGGTGGCCATTTTAGTTTCAAAGTCAATACGTAAAAGTACACCTGTAGCTATCGTCATCACCAATAAACTCGAACCACCATAAGAAATAAATGGCAGTGTTAAGCCTTTGGTTGGTAAAATACCAGCACTTGCACCGACATTTACCATGGTTTGAAAAGCAAACCAAATACCTATCGCAAACGCAAAATAGCCTTCATACTCTTTTCCGCATTTAAGTGCCTTTTGACCAATTAATAATGCCCTGAATACCAAAACAGCCAACACACATAAAATACTCATAACCCCAAAAAAGCCGAGTTCTTCGCCAATTACAGCAAAGATAAAGTCATTATGCGCTTCTGGTAGATACTGCAATTTTTGTACGCTGTTACCTAAACCTTGCCCAAACCAGCCCCCTTGGCTATATGCCATTAGTGACTGCACGAGTTGATACCCCTTACCAAACGGGTCTTCCCACGGCTCTAAAAAGCCTACAACACGTGCCATACGGTAAGGTTCAGCAATAATCAACCCAACAACGGCAGCAACGCCAGTTAAAATCAAGACAAAAAACTGCCATAGCTTCGCACCGGCTAAAAATAATAAGCCCACCGTCGTAACAAATAGTACTACTACGGTACCCAAGTCAGGTTGTAATAAAATTAATAAAGCATATGCACCGAATACCACCATAGGCTTTGCAAAGCCTTTTAAGTTTTCTTGCACTTCTTCTCGCTTACGAACCAAGTAGCCAGCGATGTAACTAAAAAAGTATAATTTAGCGGCTTCTGCAACCTGAAAACCCACAGGCCCAATCGGGATCCAGCGTTTTGCTCCATTCACTTCGCGACCTACAACAAGGACTAATAAAAGCAAAGCAAGACCAAGCAATAACAAATAGGGATTACTTCGTTTCCACCAATCCATAGGTACATTGGTTGTGATCCAAAATAAGATAAACCCCATAACAAGGAACATCGCATGGCGAATAATAATATGGTAAGGGTCGTCAAATAACCTTTCAGCGGTAGGCATAGAAGCACTGGTTACCATGACAAAACCAACACCAATCAGCATTATCATGCAATACAATAAGGGGACGTCATAAAGCTGTGCGGACTGCTTAGGCGTTAATGCGTCACGGATATCTGCAAATGCAATCATACTGCCTCCGCCAATACGCATTGCGTAAAGTCATCACCACGTTGCATGTAGTTGTTATACATATCAATACTGGCACAAGCTGGCGCTAAAAGTACGATATCACCATTAACACTGAGGTTTTTCGCTAGCTGCACAGCCTCATGCATGCTCGTGGTTAAGTGACCTTTTTCACTAAGTGCCACGAGGGCTTTGGCGTCTTTACCAAAACATACCAAGGCTTTGACTTTGCTGCTTAAATACGGTTTTAGAGCATCTAAATCAGCCCCTTTCGCATCACCACCTGCAATAACAACTAACTGCTTTGCTTGATCGGCTAGGCTTTCAATGGCTGCGATGGTTGCGCCGACATTGGTCGCCTTTGAGTCATTAAAATACTTTACACCCTTAATTTCAGCAACAAACTGACAACGGTGCGCAAGTCCTGTAAATGCGCCGAATGCTTGTTCATAATGCGCCGCTGTTATGTCAAAAGGACTGAGCAATGCCATTACAGCTAAGGCATTTTGTTGATTATGCGAGCCCACCACTTTCAAGCTGCTTGCGGGTAACACGGGTTTCCCATGAGCTGCAAAATATTGCTCACCTTGATGCTCGATCAGTGCATAGTCAGCATGCGCAAGGGCAAAGCTTACTTGTGGTTGTTTTGCTGTGTGCGTTGCCACATCAATAGCATTGACGACAGCAAGCTCTGATCCGTTATAAATACTTTGTTTTGAATCTATATAAGCTTGATAGCTTGAATAACGATCTAAATGATCTTCGCTCACATTAAGTACGCAAGCGCTCTTGGCTTTTAAGCTGTGCGTGGTGTCAAGCTGAAAGCTCGACAGCTCAAGTACATACACATCGCAGTCTTGCGACAGTAAATCAAGCACCGCAGTGCCAATGTTACCGCCAAGGCCTACTTTATAACCCGCCGCTTTAAGCACTTCAAACGCCAATGTAACAACGGTCGACTTACCATTTGAACCCGTCACTGCCACAATGGGTTTATTTGTTAGGCGCGCGAACAACTCAACATCACCAATCACTTCAACACCAGCATCAATTGCGTTTGCGACAGCCGGTGTCGCTAAGCTTAAACCAGGACTGATGATAATAATGTCATTGCTGCTCAGCTGTGCATTATCTAAATCACCAAAGTGAGTCGTTAAATCACGAGCATGCTCGCTTAACCAATCTGCACCTGGTGGCTGTTGACGACTATCAACTACCCTAGGGCTGATGTTCTGAGATAATAAAAAACGCACAATGCCCAGACCGGTTACACCGAGTCCGAGCACTGTAATTTTTTTATTTTTTATCTCGTTAATAACTGTCATTTACCTGATCTTCAATGTAGCAAGGCCAGCAAGAACTAGCACGATTGAAATAATCCAAAAGCGCACAATTACACGTGGCTCAGGCCAACCTTTCAACTCATAGTGATGATGAATGGGTGCCATTCTAAAAATACGTTGGCCGCGTAATTTGTAAGAGCCTACCTGTAAAATCACCGATAAGGCTTCCATTACAAATACACCACCCATAATAATTAAAATAAGTTCTTGTCGAACGAGTACCGCAATAATGCCAAGTGCTCCGCCCAGCGCTAATGAGCCGACATCGCCCATAAAGACTTGTGCTGGGTAAGTGTTAAACCATAAAAAGCCAAGGCCTGCACCAACAATCGCGGTACATACCACAACCAGCTCACTTGCCAGTGGTAAATGCGGAATATGTAAGTAGCTTGAGAAATTCACATTACCGGTAAGGTAAGCAATAATAGCAAGGGCCGAAGCCACTAAAATAGTAGGTACAATCGCTAAACCATCTAGGCCGTCTGTCAGGTTTACTGCATTCGATGTGCCGACGATTACAAAGTAAGTCATGACGATATAAAACAAACCAAGTTGCGGCAGTACATCTTTAAAAAATGGCACAACCAAAGACGTTTCACTTGCTTGCTGGGATGTAACGTACAATGCACTTGCTACGACTAAAGCAATGACTGACTGCCAAAAATACTTCCATTTAGCAATCAGCCCTTTTGGATCCTTACGAATAACCTTGCGGTAATCATCAATAAAGCCAACGATACCCAATGATCCCACAACAAATAAGGTTGCCCAAACATACTTATTAGATAAGTCAGCCCACAACAGTGTGCTGGTAAAAATCGCACCTAAAATCAAAATGCCACCCATGGTTGGCGTGCCTTTTTTCGACAGGTGAGACTCTGGTCCATCATGACGAACAACTTGACCAATTTGCATCTTTTGCAAGCCACGGATTAATATTGGACCAAAATAAAGTGATATCAGTAATGCTGTTAAAATACCTAAAATCGCGCGCAGCGTTAGGTACGAAAATACATTAAAACCACTGTAATATTGTGTTAAATACTCTGCCAGCCAAACTAACATGACGATACTCCATTGTTGCCATTTTGCTGGCTATTAACTAAATCTGCGACGACTAGTTCCATACGAGAACTACGTGACCCTTTTACAACTATCGTGGTTTTTTGCTGAGACTGAGCAAGCACACTCTGCAATTGTTGTAGTAATTGTTCGCGGCTTGAGAAGTGGCGGTTTGGCTTTTCAAATACATCACTGGCTGACTTGCTCAATACGCCTAAGCTATATAGCTCATCAATGCCTTTTTGCTGTGCGTACTCGCCGACTTGTTGATGATAAAAACGCGCTTCTTCGCCAAGCTCGCCCATATCACCTAGTGCAAAAATGCGACGACCTGGCATATCACTTAATAAATCAATCGCCGCCTTTACAGACTGTACATTGGCATTATAAGTGTCATCAATCACAGTCAGGGTGTCAGAGACTTTAAGCACATTCACACGACCTTTAACTTCACCCATGGTTGCCAGTGCCGATGCAATGCTTTCAAGGCTTACGCCAAGCTCAGTCGTTAAGGCTGTGGCAATCAGTGCGTTAGCAATATTGTGCTTACCAGGTAGAGCAAGGGTGACAGGTACTTTTTTATCTTGATTACACAGCATAAAAGATGCGCGAGCCTGTTCATCAAGCACCACATCTTCTGCCCAATAATCTAATTGCTTGCTGGTAGAAAAACGTTTTACGTTGCGAGCATTTAGTTTGGCGAGCCAAAAATCAGCAAAATCGCTGTCACAGTTAACCACGGCTACACCATCTGGCTTTAAGCCATCATAGATTTCGCCCTTTGCTGTTGCTACACCTTGTAATGAGCCAAAACCTTCTAAGTGAGAAGCTGCTACATTACACACCACGGCGACATCGGGTTTAGTCATTGCAACGGTGTAAGCAATCTCACCGATGTGATTCGCACCCAATTCAATCACCGCATATTCATGCTGTGGTTCAAGGCGTAATAAAGTCAGTGGCACACCAATGTCATTATTAAAGTTGCCTTTCGTCGAAAGCACTTCGCCGTGCCCTGACAAAATTGCCGCACACATTTCTTTTACGGTTGTCTTACCAACACTGCCTGTAATCGCAATAGTTTTAGGTGCAACTTGTGCCATAACGGCTGAGCCAATTTCACCTAGCGCAATGCGTGTATCAGTGACCACAAACTGCACAATATCGACATTAACAGGATGTGCCACTACTACTGCAATCGCCCCTTTTTCTTTGGCTTGTGCTATAAATTTGTGGCCATCAAAATTTGGGCCTTGAAGCGCCAAAAACACGTCTCCCTCACAGAGTGTGCGCGTATCTGTATTTATATTTTTAACTTGTTGATTACCACCTTGGTAATCGGTTGCTAGAACCTTTGCTAGCCAATCAAAATCCATAGGGATCATAACTGCGCCCCTTGCGATTTTTCTTTTAATTGTTGTTGTACATATTGACGATCACAAAAATCGATACGTTGCTCGCCAATAATTTGATAATCTTCGTGGCCTTTACCTGCAATAAGAATGACATCATCAGCACTTGCTTGTTCTATTGCGTAGCTGATTGCACGCGCGCGATCTGCTTCACTATGCGCTTGCTCTGGGTGTTCAAGCCCAGCAATCACATCAGCAATAATCGCATCAGGATCTTCACTGCGTGGATTATCGCTGGTGACAATAATACGGTCTGCATTCCCTTCTGCAGCTTTTGCCATCATTGGGCGTTTGCCTTTATCGCGGTCACCGCCGCAGCCAAAAACACAACTCACGCCACCCGGAACATGTTTTTGCAATGCTTGTAATGCAAGTGCCAGCGCATCAGGAGTGTGAGCGTAATCTACAATACAGGTTGGTTGACCTGGCGCACTAAATGCCTGCATACGCCCTGCAATAGGCTGCAAAGTACTACACGCATCAGCTAATAATTTAAGTGGATACCCTAAGCCAAGAAGCGTTGCGAGTGCAGCAGCCAAGTTATAAAGATTGAATTCACCAAATAAAGCGCATGTAATATGTACATCGCCCCAACTGGTTTCGAACTTAGCGGAAATACCTGTGTTGTCATAGGTTACGTCACTGAAATAGACAAAACGTGCATTTTCAGGTGTTAAGTTTTTATGTCCATAACAAACAAGGTTATTAAAGTCGTATTTTTCTAACCACAATTCAACTTGCGCATCATCTTGATTAAGAACGACAAGTTCAGGATTATGGTCACGCATTAACATCAATTTAGCGTCACCATACGCTTCCATTGAGCCATGATAATCTAAATGATCCCGTGAAAGATTAGTAAATACTGCCGCCTTAAACTGGCAATGATCAACACGTTGTTGCACTAAGCCATGGGATGAAACTTCCATTGCCACAATGTCAGTGTGCTGTTGTTTTAATTCAGCTAAAATACGCTGTAAGTCAACACTTGAAGGCGTAGTATTCATCAGCGGCGTTAAATTATCAGGATGACCATAACCTAAGGTGCCTATAACCGCAGCTGACTTGTAACACTGCTGGGCTAAATGCGCAATCATAGCTGTGGTTGTTGACTTACCATTGGTACCCGTAACCCCCACTAATTCGAGCTGTTTAGAAGGCTGACCATAAAAAGCAGCGGCCAAAGCAGGCAATTTTTTAGCTAAATCAGTAATTAAAAAAAGTACTTCAAAATGGCTCTCAAACTGACATAAACGGTCAGCAATGATTGCCACAGCACCGTTTTCAATGGCTTTATCTATAAACTGGCCACCATCAAGTTGGTGTCCTTTAATTGCGACAAATACATCGCCAGGTTTTACGTCTCGGCTATCGAGACGAAGTTGGTTAACCAATAAGCTATTAGCTTCAACATCAATATGATTAAGAATCGGTTTTAAATCACGCATCGTTATCTTTGCCTTCTACGTACGCAACCGCATCTTTGTCCGGTGCGACGTTTAAAATTCTTAAGGCATTGGAGACAATCTCTGCAAACGCAGGGCCTGCCGTCGCACCGCCATAATACACATCTCCACCGGGTTCATTAATCATTACTACAACAGCTAAACGAGGGTTACTAGCCGGCGCGACACCTGCAAAGTAACCGACATATTCGTCACCATAGCCACCCACAGCAGCTTTTTTAGAGGTGCCGGTTTTACCCGCTGCACGATAGCCATCAACTTTAACGCTTCTAGCCGTACCATCTTTTTCAAATACGCTCTCCATCATGTGAACTACGGCCTCAACGTCTTTTTGTTGAAAAACACGCTCACCCTCAGGGATTGAATCTTGCTTTAAAACTGTTAGCGGACGCATTACACCACCCGAGCCAAGCATGGCGTAGAAACGGGCCATTTGTGCTGTGCTAACCGCTAGGTTATAGCCAAATGAAAGCGCTGCTATCTCATGATCTGACCAACGTCGATTAGGGTAAAATAAGCCACTACTTTCGCCGACCATGCCTGTTCCACTATCGCTTCCGAAACCTACTTTTTGATAAAGACCAACAAAGTAGTCTTTCGGTACGGTTTGGCTCACTTTTGTAACACCCATATTACTTGAATACTTCAAGATTTCTCTTAAAGTCATTTCACCATGGTTTCGTGTGTCTTGTACTAAGCTGCCACCTACGCGCATCCAGCCTGGGTAAGTATCAATGATGTCATCCGGTTGGATCGAGCCGTAGTCTAAACCAGCTAAAATGGCTAGCGGCTTAACAGTTGAACCTGGCTCGAATAAATCTGTAATAGCACGATTACGACGCTTATGAGGTGCTGCATCGTTAAGGTTATTGGGGTTAAACGAAGGGCTATTAACCATCGCTAACACTTCACCTGTTTTTACATCAACAACCATCGCTGATCCTGAGGTTGCTTTATATGTCAACACTGCCGACTTAACAGCCTTATAGGCGATTGCCTGAATACGTTGATCAATACTAAGTTGAATATTTTCGGGTTCAACACGCTCACGCTCATCAAGTACTTCCACTTCACGACCTTGCGCATCTTTACGGATAGTACGTTGCCCTTCGACACCTGTAAGTTGTTTTTCGTAAAGTTTTTCAATGCCTTCAATACCGTGGCCATCAATGTTAGTAAAACCAATAACATGCGCAGTCACTTCACCGGCAGGGTAATAGCGTTTTGATTCATCAAGTAAATGGATACCTGGTAAACGTAAATCACCAATATAATTTGCTACAGCGGGAGTCACTTGACGCTTTAAATAAACAAAGCGGCGTTTAGGGTTATCGCGTAGGCGTGCATTAATTTTCTTTGGCTCAATACGAAGCACATCAGCCAGCTCTCGCCAACGTAAATCGTGGTTATAGTACGTGGCAATACGTTTATTGAGCTCATTGGTGTTTTCAGCAAGGGCATTTTGGTCTTCACCATTTTTACGGGCTTGACGGAGTACTTTGCTTACTAAAGATTTATGAAGTGCTTTTGGATCTGCATAAACGCTAACAACAGGAACACTAACAGCAAGTTCTTTACCATTGCGGTCAAAAATCATACCTCGTTGTACATGTTGTTTTTCAACCCGTACTGTGCGTTTATCACTTTCTGAACGGGCTTTATCAGGCTCAATCACTTGCAAATAGGCAGCACGAGCAACTAACGTCATAAAGACGAGTAGAACAACTGAACACACGAGCGTAAAGCGCCATGTGATCAAGGTATTTGTTGGCTTTTTCCCTCTGCTTCTCATTGCAGTACTACCACCTGTTCATCTTGGCTAGTTGGCCTTTTCATTTCAAGCTGCATGGTCGCAACTTCTTCGATGCGTGCATGCTGTGAGTAAAACTCTTCCTCTACCAACAAGTAGCGCCACTCTAAATCGAGTTCATCACGCTCTTGCAATAATTTATCCTGTTCAATTAGCTGTTGACGCGCTAAGTGTGTCACTTGAACCACAGCTAAGCTCGATGCAAGGATCACAACCAACAAGGCCAAGGTCAGCTTATTCGCTCCTAGGCCTTTAAAAATTTCTTTAAATAAATTTGGTTGGCGATGCGTCGCTTTAGCTTTCATTACAATCTCTGCGCAACCCTTAGTACCGAACTACGCGAACGAGGATTCATTTCAATCTCCGTTTTGCTAGGCTTAATGGCTTTACCCACTGCCTTTAACGTCAGGTTTTTGTTTATTTGTGCGTCCGTTAAAGGCAGACCTCTGGGTATCGCCTCTCCCTTACTCTGTTTTTTAATAAACTGCTTAACAATGCGATCTTCTAACGAGTGGAACGAGATAACGACTAAACGCCCACCTGGTTTTAAAACGTCAACAGCGGCTTGCAGTGCAGTTTGAATTTCTTCAAGTTCACTGTTGATATAAATACGGATCGCTTGGAATGTGCGTGTTGCAGGGTGCTTATGTTTATCTTTTACAGGGACTGCTTCATCGACCAAATCAGCAAGCTGCTTGGTACTAGTAATCGCAGTGTGCTCACGAGTCTCAATAATTTTATGAGCAATACGGCGACCAAACTTTTCTTCGCCATAGGTTTTGATCACATGAGTGATGTCTTCAAGTTCAGCTTCAGCTAGCCATTGTGCTGCGCTGCGACCACTGGTTGGATCCATGCGCATATCAAGTGGGCCATCTTTCATAAAACTAAAGCCGCGCTCAGCATCATCTAGCTGTGGTGAAGAAACACCGATATCTAACAAAATACCATCAACCTTGCCGATTAAATTGTTATCTTCAGCAACCGTTTTTAAGTTTGAAAAACGGGTATGGGCAATTGAAAATCGCGTATCGTCGGCAAATTTTTCGGCGGCTTTAATCGCTTGCGGATCTTGATCGATTGCTTGTAAGCGACCTTGGTCACTTAGACGCGCAAGAATTTGACCTGAATGTCCGCCGCGACCAAATGTGCCATCCATGTAAATGCCTTCGGGTTTAATGTCCAAAGCATCTATGGTTTCGTCCATCAGTACAGAGACATGTTCAAATTGCGCTGTCATTAGCTATTTTTTGCCTTTTTATTATTGTGGTTAGAGTGAAAAGTTATCGAACTCAGGGTTCGCCTCAAAATCACCTAGGCGTTCAATTTCAGTATCTTGGCGCATTTGCTCATGCCAACGATCTTCATCCCAAATTTCAAACTTATTCATCAAGCCAACCAACATGATTTTTTTTCCAAGTTCTGCATGAGCCCGTAACGACGGCGCAAGCAAGATTCGGCCATTTTTATCGAGTTGATATTCTGTAGCATTACCGAGCAACATTCGTTGCATACGGCGTGCGCGTGGATTCATGTTAGAGATCTTTAATAATCGTGATTCAATTTCTAACCATTCAGCTAATGGATACAACCACAAACAAGGCTCGTTTAAAGCAACAGTGCAAATAACCGTGCCCTGATCTTCAGACAAGATCGCATCTCGGTACTTGGTTGGTACCGCAAAGCGTCCTTTATCATCCAAACTCAGAGAGCTCGCACCCCGAAACATAGCTTGCCTTAAAATTAGGTTGTTAATCGCTGACGATTATTTCCGATCCAATTTGATCCACTAAAAACCACTTTTTACCACAGTGCTCCAGTTTAGGGCTTGACAAGCCATTTTGTCAAGTAAGCTGATCATCATACTCGCCTTCTAAAGCCAGAAAAAATAAGGCCTCAAGCAAAGCTACTGAATTAAGTGGGAAAAAGTGGCAAACAAAGAAAAAATTTTTTTTACCTGTTTTATTGGCATGCTATTGGGCAAAAATGATGAATGAATGAGCAATGAATAGTTACACTATTTCTACCGCACTGTAATTTTTACTCAGTTACCCTGCAAGAGTTACGAGAAAACAGTGCTAAAACAAAAACCATTCAATTCGAAAAACCATAAACCATTAAAAATTAAGGATATTTATATTTGGTATGAAGGTTGCGACATGTTGTTTACCAACTAATGGCAATATTTAAGGAATGATTATGACTACCGCAACGACAAAATCGAACTCAACTGCAACAAGCAACAGCAATGTAGATCCAAAAGCGGCTCAAGTTGAAGCGCCATTCACAGATAAAGCAACTGAAGCAGCACATCACGCTGTGGATGCTTTATCGACTCGTGCAGCCAGTGCCGAGCACAGTGTTCGCCAAGGTGCGTCAAGCTCTGCTAAAACGCTTTCTGAAAAGCAAGCTATAGCGCGTGCTAAATTTAATGAATACAGCGGCAAAACACGTCAGCTTGCCTCAGAAAACCCACTTGCAACAGCAGGTATTGCGTTTGCAGCGGGTATGCTAGTAACTGCACTTATTCGCCGTAAGTAATTGTTATGCAATCTTCTCAACCTACAGATGAGAAAACGCAAGATGCCACTGATCAAAAGTCAAACGCTGATCAGTGGCAAGATCATCTTGCCAAACTCTCAGACTACTCTAAGCAGCTATACGTCGACTACCGAAAACAAGCGGGTATATGTAAAGAGTTAGCAGCCGCTGAGTGGCGTTTATCAACACGCTCGTTGGCACTCACTATTATTATGCTGGTTTGTTTCGCAGGTGGTCTAGTGCTGTTATGGGCTGGTTTACTCGCCACAATCGGCATTGCGATATTCACCCTAAGTCAATCGCTAATATTATCAGCGATTTCATTAATCGCTTTGCAATTACTTTGTTTAGTATGGCTTTGGAAGAATATAGGGTATGTCAGCAGCAAGATTGGGTTTGATAAATCAGTACGTAGTTTTAAACAGCTTCTTAATATCGATAAGGATGAATCATGATTATTGATTATTTTATTAATAAGCCTCAAAAAAATGTACGCTCACTTAGCGAACAAATGGATTTGGCTGATGAATTAAAACGCCAACATCATCAAGCTTTTAATTATCGTTTAAAACGCTTTGCAGTAAGCAAAGCCGGTATCGCAAGTGCTTTTACCGCAGGGATGGGTTATCAAGCAATGAAAAGTGATGAACCTTCGAAAGGTCCTGTTAAGCAAGTCACTCAGTTTGCTTGGTTGCTAAGATTGCTATAATCATGATTTATATCATCTAAATCTATTTTGCTACTTCTCATTTTCACTTTATGCTATTAACTTAAAGCTATTATGGCTAATAGGATAGGTAAATTGTGAAAAAACGGATTGTGTTAACAGGTGGACCTGGTGGTGGTAAAACAACGGCAATTGATTTATTACGACGTGAGTTTTCAACTCAAATTGTAGTTGTTCCTGAATCCGCAACTATGCTATTCAGTGGTGGTATAGAGCGTAATGATTCGCCTAGTCTAATCAAAGCACAACAACAAGCAATTTATAATCTCCAGAAGCACCTTGAGCATATCCAACGCACCAAACATCCAGACCGTTTAATGCTTTGCGATCGTGGCAGTTTAGATGGGCTCGCCTATTGGCCCGATAACCCTGATGAGTTTTTCAAATACCTGAACACCGATTTAAACACCGAGCTCGCGCAATACGACGCTGTTATATTTTTCGAAACCGCGGCTAAATCAGGTCAAAGCATCCACTCAAATAACCCTGTTAGAAATGAATCAGACAACCAAGCAATTATACTTGACGACAAACTTCAAGCCGTCTGGTCGCAACACCCAAATTTTAACTTAGTGAAAAGTTCAGAGTCATTTATTCAAAAGGTGATGTTTGGCATCAACACCATTCAAGACGTAATGAAGGGTTATCAATAGCAGCTGAAATAGCTGCTATTGCGTGCTGTAATTAGCCACGATTATGTGCTCGGTTGTAATCTATTTCAGGACCTTTTGGCACAACTTGAGTTGGGTTAATCATGGTGTGGCTAAAATAGTAATGACGTTTTATATGATAAAAATCAACGGTCTTACTCACACCTTCAAGTTGATATAGCTCACGTAAATAGTTGCTGATCGCCGGATAGCTCTCGATAGTACGTAAGTTACATTTAAAATGCCCCACATACACACTGTCAAAGCGGATCAAGGTGGTGAATAAACGCCAATCTGCTTCTGTCAGTGTTTCGCCCACTAAATAACGATTAACAGTTAAACGCTGTTCAATTTTATCTAAAGCGGCAAACAGATCATCAAAGGCTTCTGTATAAGCGTCTTGTGTCGTTGCAAAACCCGCACGATACACACCGTTATTGATGTTGTGATAAACAAACTCGTTAATTTCATCAATTTCAGAGCGTAGCGACTGTGGATAAAAATCTCGCTCATTACCTGTAAGGGCATTAAACGCACTATTAAACATTCTGATAATTTCAGCAGACTCATTACTGACAATGCGCTGCGTTTTTTTATCCCAAAGCACAGGAACCGTAACACGGCCTGAATAATCAGCTTTATTACGCGTATAAATTTGATGCATAAAGTCACTATTGAAAAGTGCATCACCGGTGCTGTGATTGTCTTTATCAAACGTCCAGCCGTGCTCTAGCATATCAGGGCTTACAACCGACACACTGATATAATCTTCAAGGCCTTTTAAATGGCGAAAAATCAAAGTGCGATGCGCCCAAGGACAGGCTAAAGAGACATAAAGGTGGTAGCGATCTTTTTCTGCTTTAAAGCCAGCATCACCACTTGGTCCTGCACTGCCATCTGCGGTGATCCAGTTACGTAACTGGGCTGCCTCTCGCTTAAATTCACCTTGGTTGTTGTCTGTGTCGTACCATTTATCTTGCCATTGGCCATTTACGAGTAATCCCACAATAACCTCCTATAGTGTGCCAAATTTACCTTGTTGATAGTCTTGTACTGCTTGATGTAATTCTGCTTGAGTCGTCATTACAAACGGGCCCATATGGGCGATTGGTTGCTTAAGTGGCGAGCCTACAAGTATCAAAACGCCAGCACCTGTTTGTGAGTTAAATTCAATGTCACTACCAGGCTCTAAAATCAGTAAGCTGCCTGCTTTAACTGGACCGCCCTGTTCAGTATGAATTTCACCCGTGTGGACATACAGCATCACCTTGGTTTGTGTAAGCGGCGCATGGTAAAACTGTGTACCAGCCGGTAAAGTTACATCAGCGAGCATGCCATCAGCTGCTAAGTCTTGTAGACTAGAAACCTGCTGCTCACCGGCGAATTGCCAGCTCCCAGCAAGTGCTTTAAGTTCTACACCTTGCTCATTGCGAGTCGTTGGCGCTGGCGCTTCTGTAGTATCTTGATAGCGTGGCGCTCTGAGTTTTTCTGCACTTGGCATATTTAGCCAAATTTGAAAACCATGCATGCCCTCTTTAGCATCAGCCAATGGCATTTCACTGTGAATGACACCAAAGCCGGTACTCATCCACTGCACATCGCCTGCACGGATGGCTTTTTTGTTACCCATTTGATCTTGATGCTCAAAGCCACCTTTAATGATATACGTAAAGGTTTCGATACCACGATGAGGATGTGCAGGAAAGCCCCCCATAAAATCACTGTGATCATCTGACTTAAGCTCATCGATCATTAAGAAGGGGTCTAAATATTTACCATCAAAGCCTGGAATACGGCTAATATTTACACCATCGCCATCTTGTGTGGCACGGCTATTTAGCTGTTGAATCACTTTCATAACTTTACTCCCGTAAATTGTATGAAATGATTGTAGGCGCTAATTTAACTAACAACCATGCGTAAAATTCGCGCTAATCATTCTTTTTATTAGAATGCTCATTTTGTTGCCTAGTTAATCTATCAGCCACAGTTGCTCCGCGCTCGCCGACTTCTTTTACTGGCCCTACAGTACTATCAACCAGTGTTTGCTGTTCTATACTGGCATTAACGGCCGCACCAAAAACAATGAAATAAGCACTGATATAAAGCCACATCAACATGATCACAACACCACCTAACGAGCCATACGTTTCGTTGTAACTTGCAAATTGCGAGACATAATATGAAAAGCCAATGGATGCGAGGATCCACAATAAAGTGGCAATAATCGAACCTGGCGTAATCCAACGCCACTTTGCGGGGGTACGGTGAGGTGCGTACCGATATAAGAATGCCAGTGCGCAGTTAAAAATAATAGCTAGCAACGGCCAAGTAATGAGTTTAATCATTAAATCAATAAGCTCAGTTAAGCCTACTAAATTAAGCACTATCGGTAAGATACCAATGATCAATAATGCCACCAGCGCAACAACTATCGCGCCAAGTGAAAATAGAAAACGTACCAGTAATGCCACAAAAAACTGTCGTTTGTTATATTGATGATAGGTAATGTTACAAGCTGTGATTAGCGCTTGGCAGCCTTTACTGCTACTCCAAACAGTCAATAACAAAGTACCTATTGCACTCATACTTAACACTTTTTGCGACTGCTGTGTCACCTCACTGACTTGCATCAGAATAATATCGCGACTACTAGCAGGTAAAATGGCAATCACTTTATCAAGCTGATCATGAATATCGGTTGGTGAGGCAAAGTAAGCATAAACAGATACAATCGCAGCCAAAGCAGGAAAAATAGCTAACAACGCATAAAATGCCACACCAGCCGCTACAAATGATAAGTTATCTTGTGATAAATTATGGTACACCCGCTTGCTAATATCCCACCAACCTCGCATTGGAATTTCCACCGGCGAGTGAGCCTGAAAACCGCGATTGTCTTTAGTCATATGTGACCTAAAAAATTGCTTAGATGATTATAAAGGTGCAAACAACTTGCCAATCGTAATGGCGCCTAATTTGCATTGAGCTAAGCTTATAAGAGTAAAGCAATTATCCAGGGAACGGTGCAATGAGTTATTATTTAATCTTTAAAAATCAATTAGCTAATCTACTTATATCGAACACACCTATAGTACCAAAGGCGGTCGTAGATAGTTTATCTTGGCAAGATTTAAACTCACAAGTTACGCAGTTCTTACACACTGCATGGCAAATGTTACCCGCACTGACACTCGGTATTACAGCCATCATTATCTGCTACTTATTAGCTCGCCCTTTATCGTATCTATTGATAAAGCCGCTTGGTTTTGTAAGTGAAAGTAAACTATTACATGTGGTGACACGGCGTTTTTTTAGCATCATTATAATCTTGTTTGGCGTGTACTTATTTTTGCGTCTTGCAGGGCTCACCAGTTTTGCTGTAGCCATTATGAGCGGTACAGGATTAGTCGGGCTTATTTTAGGTTTTGCCTTTCGCGATATTGCCGAAAACTTTATCTCAAGCATGCTGCTCAGTGTACAACGCCCTTTTCGTATTGATGATGTTATCGAAGTGGATGGTCGTTTAGGGGTCGTTAAAAAGGTTACGGCTCGCGCTACTACCTTGGTTGATTTTGATGGTAATCACATTCAAATACCCAATGCGACCGTGTATAAAAACGTGATTAAAAACCTCACAGCCAACCCCAAAATGCGAGGCCATTTTACTGTTGGCATTGGTTACGACAATGACATTCGCTACGCTCAGCAACTAGCGATGAAAGTGGTTAATCAAAACCCTGCTGTTATTAATGATCCACCGAGTCAGGTCTTGATTGAATCGCTTGGCTCTGCCACTCTCAACTTAACAATATATTTTTGGGTGAACAGCAACGAGCATAGCACTGTAAAAGTCGCCTCACAATTAATGCGAGAGCTGGTCAATACTTACTTAGCCGAGCAAATAAGCATGCCTGATGATGCTCGCGAGCGAATTATTTTAAATAGCGATACCGATCAACCAAGCAACACCGAAAGTGCGCCTGTAAAAGCAACAAAATCACTCGACGACCACAGCCTTGATGACGTTAGCAGTGACGCCGATGATATTCGCGAACAGGCAGATCAATCTCGTGACCCTGAACAGGGGAGTAATATAATTTAAAGTAATTGCGAACTAGGCTTCATCATTAGGTTTATCTTGCATAGCGCGTTTAAACCCTTTGACTGACGTCCCTAAATCGCCACCTATTCGAGATAGTTTTTTTGTGCCAAATAAAAGCACCACAATTGCGGCAATAATGACTAATTGCCAAACACTAATTCCTGCCATAACGACCTTTTTTAAATTAAAAGCGCCCTTGCAGGCGCTTGTACAACACTAACATTAGGAATACTAAAATTAGAAACTAGCTCGAACACCCAAGGCAACTTGAGTACCAAAACGCTCAAGATAACTCACTTGGTCAGTACGCTTTGTGTAACCCCAATAACGCTCATTTGTTAAGTTCGTTGCTTCGGCAAACACAGTGAATTGGTCACTGATGTTATAGCTCATGCTGGCATCTAACTGACCATAATCAGAGATCCAATATGGACCACCCCATGCATCAGGATCCGACAAGAATTTGCTACGCCAGTTATACGCTAAACGCGCTTGGAAACCATATTGCTCATAGTAAACCACGGCGTTGTATGAGTTTTTCGACATACCTCTAAATGGCAAGCCTGACTCTTTCAGCTCTGGCTCCTCGTAGCTGCTGTCAACATAAGTGTAGTTAAGCTGAAAACCTAAGCCATTGAAGGGTTCAGGTAATAAGTTCTCAAGCGATTGCTGATAAGCAAACTCAGCTCCTTTAATAGTTGCACCATATTCACTCTTACCAGGGTAAGATGCAAAGTAACGAACGCCTTCGATTTCAACTGGGCTTTCGACGTAATCGATAAATGATTTCAGGTCTTTTACAAACACCCCACCACTCAACGAGCTGCTGTCTTCAAAGTACCACTCTAAGGTCATGTCGGCTTGATTAGCTTCTTCTGGTGTTAACGATGAATCCCCCATCGAAAGTTGTGGTAAACCTTCACGATAAGTATCAAAGTTTGGCGCAAGCCATGGGCGTAAATAAGCTAAAGATGGGCGGCTAATGACTTTAGCGGCTGAAAAACGATAAATAAAATCATCTGTAATACTCAGTTTAAAGTTCATGCTAGGTAAAATATTGCTGTAATCACCTTTAAATGATTGCTCAACGGTATCGCGCCAACCATTTTCGAGTGGTTTACCATCATCTTGTAAATCAATTAACGATAAATCATACACCGACCCTTTAGAGCTCACTTCCGTTTGCGAACCGCGAATACCGACGTTTAACATGTACGGCATTTTTGCAAGGGTACTTTCGAGCGTCACTTGCGCATACGCAGTAAGAACCTCTTCGGTTACCTCATAAGTGCCCGATGAATTAAGCGATGCAACGATACTTTTATCAGTTGCTTCAGCATTAATTGAACGATAATAAGCAAGTAACTTATCGTAATCAAAACTTGGCCAAGGCTCAGGTGTAATGCTGCTTTCGCCTTCTAAGAAGTTATCGAAATTGGCCTCAACGAACACATCGCTTGGGATTTCAAATAGGTTAAAGTCACCGACATTCACCACGGTGCTGTCATCAAATTCATAACCATCACGCTCTAAGTATTGACCACCATTGCTAAATTGGCTGGCATTTTTTGATGCATATTCAAGTTGACTCTTAGTTTGTTCAAGATAAGTTAAACCAAAATCAACACGGGTAACTAAATCACTTTCCGGCACAAACGTACCGGTAAACTTAAAGTCATTAACCGTGTCTTCAACACCGGTACCTGTGTTACGGCTATAGTGAGCACCGTAAGATTGATCCGCAGTTAAGCCTGGCGATAAAGTCACATCTGGTAGCATATTACCTGTGGTGTAATCGATACCAATCGAGTCAATAAAACCACGCGCTACCACGAAGCGATTATCACCACCGTTTTCGTTTTTCGCTTTTGAGTGTGCAACATCCACAGCCAATGTTAGACCATCCATTGGATACCATTTGGCATTAAGGGCAAACTGATAAGTGTCGGTTTTACGAGGGTTGGTTAAGTTGAGTAACTCCACCATGGTATTACCGGTTTGCGTCATTGATACTACACGGCCTGTGTCATCAAATTCTGCATCAGTAAACACTGGCGTGCCTGGCGTCCAGCTTTCATCATAGTTTACAAAACCGATTTGATAGCGATGACCATCAGTATTGTAACGTGAATAAAGAGCATCAAAGTTTATATCTAGGGTATCTGTTGGACGCCATTGCATTGCTAACGTCGCACCGACGCGCTCACGCACATCCTGCGCGTTCGCAAAATACATGTAACTCGGAATTTTTGAGGCAAATATTTCACTTTGCCCATCAATTTCTCCGTTGCCATTCATATCGACTGGCACACCTGCGCTGTCTGCCCCCCAACCTTCTTCTTCGTCAAAAAAGCCGCTAGCAGAGTATGTGTCTGCACGTAAGGTTTTCTTTGAATAAGCACCCGAGAAAAGTACACCAAAGGTATCATCATTAAAGTTGTCACCAATGATGAATGAAGCATGCGGATGTACATCGCCTGTTCGTGATTCATAAATTCCTTTTGCAGAAGCGCTCAAAGTAAAGCCGTCTTGGTCTAATGGTTTGCGAGTTTCAATATCAACAACCGCACCAATGCCCCCTTCAATTAAACGTGCTTCTGGCGACTTATAAACCTGAAGCGCTCCTACTAATTCTGAGGCAATTGTGTCAAAGTTAAAGTCGCGGCCTGAGTTTTCAGACGCCAGTTTACGACCATTCAAAGTGGTAATGTTGTAGCCACCACCTAAGCCACGCACGAGGATATTTTGCCCTTCACCGCCATTACGAGTAATGGTGATGCCCGGTATACGCTGCAATGCTTCGGCTAAGTTTTCATCAGGGAACTTACCGATATCATCAGCGACAACGACGTCAACGACTGTCGTTGCTTCCTTCTTTCGAAAGTTTGATTCTTTAATACTGCTACGGATCCCTGTAACTTCAATAACCTCAACATCCTCTTCGGCCTTACTATCTTTTTCTTGTTGTTGAGCAGTTGCAGCAAAACTGATTGATGAGGCCAGAATCGAGCTTATCAGCACACTCAAATATGTTTTTCTAGTTGTTGTTGCCATGATGATTTCCTGTTTTTAATGTTCAGTTTTTTTCACCATTAAAATGGTAATGAGTAAGGCCTTATATTTAATCTATAACAAAACGAAACAAATTGGCAACAATAAATCACCTACCGAAACTTTCGATAGTTACGAAATGAGTTTTAAAAATGACAGAAATGGCTTTAAAAGCCTTTATGGACGTGAATTTAATTTCGAAAGTTACGATAACAATTTTTTTTGAAGGTTGTCTTTTAAGTGAGCTGGTACGGTTTTTTAGGATAATAAAAAAGGCAGCTAACGCTGCCTTTTCATGATCCTATTTAACTAGAAAATTAAACGGTAATCACCTCAATACCTAAGCTTGTTAATGACTCAACGAACTCTGCCGGCATACTTTTATCGGTTACCAGCACATCAATTGATTTCAGCGGCAATACATTATACAAAGCACGCTTACCAAATTTACTTGAATCGGTTACTGCAATGACTTTATCCGCGCGAGTGCACATAGTGCGATTCAACATTGCCTCGGGTTCATAATGGGTGGTGATCCCTGCTTCTGAGTCGATACCATCAACCCCTAAAATAACCTTTTTAAAGTTATACTTACTGAGTGCTTGTTCAACTTCATTTGAGTAGAAAGACATTGATTTCTTTCGTAATTGTCCACCCAGCATAAACACATTTGCATCATCAATATCAGCCAGTACATGGGCAATATTAAGGCCGTTTGTCATCACAGTAAGGCCCTGTTTATTGGTTAATGCTTTAGCAACTTCTTCTGTTGTGGTGCCAGAATCAATAATTAATGAGTCGCCATCATCAACTAAACTTGCCACAGCTTTCGCTAATAACACTTTCACAGCGTAGTTTTCGTTATGCTTATCTTTTACCGAAAGCTCTTTAGCCAATTTATCGCAGGCAATTGCCCCACCACGTGAACGGACAACTAAGCCTCGTTTACCGAGCTCGTTAAGATCATGGCGAATACTAACCTCCGAAATATCAAAGATCTTTGCAAGATCTTTAACATTTACTTTGCCATTTTCCTCGGTCATCAGAACGATTTTTTGTCTTCTTTCTATTGTGGTTAACATAGCTGGCCTGTTGTTTTAATAGCTGCTTTCAAATTCGTAGTTCAATATTACACAATTTACAGTTCCAAAGCCAAAATTAGTTTCGAAATAAAATAAAACTTTCAAAACTTACGGAATATGTTTTATGATTATTTCACAATAAACTTCTTTGGTGACAAAAATGACAACACAAAGCTCACTGTTAGAGCAAACAGAACACACCAATCGCACGCAATTACTGCCTATGATGATTATAGGTGGCTTGTTTTTTTTATTTGGCTTTATAACCTGGCTAAACGGCTCCTTGATCCCATTTTTACAAATGGTCTGCGATCTCAATCATATTGAAGCTTACATGGTGACACTGGTGTTTTATATCGCCTATACTGTGATGGCACTGCCAAGCGCGAAGATTTTGCAAATCTTCAGCTATAAACAGGGTATGTCATTCGGTTTAGGCACCATGGCATTTGGTGCAATGCTGTTTATTCCTGCAGCACAAATTCAAGCGTATTGGTTGTTTTTGGTTGCCTTATTTACTCTCGGTAGCGGCCTCACCTTATTACAAACCGCTGCGAATCCTTACATTGTACTCATTGGCTCTAAAGACACGGCTGCGGTGCGCATTAGCATTATGGGTATTCTCAATAAGAGCGCCGGTGTGGTTGCTCCACTGCTCTTCTCAGCAATGGTGTTTAGTGATATTGCGAGCTTTAGCCCTGAAGCCCTTGCTCAATTAAACAGCATTCAAAAACAATTGCAGTTACAAGAACTGGCTAATCGTTTAATTACTCCTTACTTTGTAATGGCAATTGCGTTAGGGATATTAGCGGCGTTAATCATGCTGGCTCCGTTACCTAATATTGAGCAACCAAAAACCAGCAACAACAGTGAGAGTAAATCAGTACTGCAATTTCCACACTTAGTTTTAGGCGTGATAGCTCTATTCTTTTACATAGGTGCAGAAGTCATTGCCGGCGACACCATTGGCCTTTACGGTAAAGAACAAGGGGTATTACAGTTTGCTGATCTCACATCTTACACCATGGGCTTTATGGTGCTAGGTTATGTATTAGGTATCGTGTTAATTCCCCGTTTTTTTAGTCAGCAACAGGCGCTGATATTTTCTGCGTCAAGTGGTTGTGTGTTTTCACTTGGTATCATTTTGATTGAACCGCAACAAACTGCGATTTCGAATTTAGTGCTCTTTTGGCTTGCTGATAACAGTTTTCCAGATACCGTGTTATTTGTTGCATTACTTGGCTTATCGAATGCGCTGGTATGGCCGACCATTTGGCCTATGGCCCTTGCAAATCTTGGCGATAAAACTCAAACCGGCGCGGCATTACTGATTATGGGGATTTCTGGTGGCGCTCTATTGCCTTTGGTATACGGTGTATTTGCAGAATATACAGGCAATGCACAACAAGCTTATTATCTGTTGATCCCTTGCTATGCGTTTATTCTTTATTACGCACTGATTGGTCACAAACTAACAAGTTGGCGTAAGTAACGACATGGGCAGGCTTAGTTGTTTTACTATTTAACTAGCCTGCAATTTTTCTGATGTGAAATAGCCCAGTAGCAAAAATTCACGCACGGTAAAAATACACTTATAAATTAAATACTCGTCACGCTTATCAGGGCTCACTTCTGAAAGAGGTAAGGCTTGCTGCGCTATTATGCGCTGTTGCTGCAGTGAAGAGATAGTAAATAAACCTGTGAGTTTATCTGCTAATTGCGACGATGAAAGAGCACCTTCTGCAATCAGCTCCGCGCCTTTTAAGCATGCCGTACGCTCAGTCGTAGTTTGTGTATTTGCTAGCATTAAATCTGTAAAAGCGACTAAATTAAAATACAGCTGTTCATTTGGCTCCAGTTCCAAAATAACCGCCTGCATTTGCGTGACCACATCCCGGTGAGCCGCTGTTTTAAGCACCTCAAAATGATTGTCATCCACTTTATCAAATAGCTGAGTCGCAGCCACTGGCGTAATAGCCGCACCGAATAATGCTGCTAAACATTTAATCGCATTTCGCCTTTGTAAATCAGCCATTGAACACCCCATTTTGATAATGTCGTGCAGCATGATCGGCGGCTCTTGCAGTAAATGCCATATAGGTTAACGAAGGGTTCTGATAAGCCGACGAGCACATAAACGAGCCATCAGTAACATAGACGTTACGCACACTATGAATTTGGTTATAGCGATTAAGCACAGAGCTTCTCGCATCATGCCCCATTCGCGCAGTTCCCATTTCGTGGATGGCCTGCCCCGGCGCTGAGCCTTTATCGTACGCTTGCACATTTTGGTAACCTGCTTTGGTCAGCATCTCGACGGCTTGCGCTTTCATATCCTCGCGCATGCGCTGCTCGTTTTCAGCAAATTGGCAATCGAAATTAACTAAAGGTAATCCCCATTGATCTTTTAATACCGGATCTAAGCTCATTTTATTACGATGATAAGGCAAGCATTCACCAAAGCCTATCAATGCAACTTGCCAAGGCCCTGGTTTGGCGAGCTCTTCTCGATAAGACTTACCAAAGCTAAGTTCTTTAAAACCGCGCCGCCAATCTTTACGTGTTGCATACCCTTGATAGCCATAGCCACGAATAAAGCTATGCTGCTCTTTATTATTAAGGTTTCGAAAACGCGGGATATGAAAGCCAACGGGTCTATCGCCATCATTGAGATCATTATCAAAGCCTTTAGGCTCACCCGTTGCGCCAACCCTAAAATGGTGATCCATGAGGTTATGGCCAAGCTCTCCACTGTCGTTCCCTAAGCCATTAGGAAAACGTGCAGAGGTTGAATTTAATAACAAGGCTGTTGTTGCCACCGTTGATGCACAGCAAAAAATAATGTTCGCTCGTTCAATACGCTCTTTTTTAGATTCAGCATCAATCACAGTCACACCTGTGGCTTGCCTAGTTTCTGGGTTGTATATAATCTCTTTGGCAATGGAGTGAGTCTGAATGGTAAGTCGCCCAGTGCGCATTGCAGCAGGCAAGGTCGAGGCTAAACTACTAAAGTAACTACCGGTTGGGCAACCACGCATACAGCGGTTGCGCTTGGTGCATGCGGCACGACCTTGCTCAGGTTTTGCCTTGGTTAAATGCGCCACTCGCCCGATTGTTAGGTGCCGATTAGTGTAGTGGGTTAATAAACTGTGTTTAAGTTGCTGTTCTACGGCATTAAGCGCGAAGGGAGGCAAGTAAGGTCCATCAGGTAGCTGAGGTAAATTTAGCGCTTCGCCAATAACCCCGATGTAGGCTTCGACTTTATCGTACCAAGGCGCAATATCTTGATAGCGCACTGGCCAATCAACGCCGTGACCATCTTGTTTGTTGGCTGCAAAATCTATATCACTGAGGCGTAAGCATTGCCGCCCCCAAGTTAATGAGCGCCCACCAAGGTGATACCCTCGGATCCAGTCAAAACGTTGCGATTCTAGATAAGGGTGCTGCAAATCATTCACAAACCAGTGTTTTATTGACTGTTTGGTGGCATAGCCAGTGCGTGCTTGTTTAGCTTGATGCCGCTTTTCTAGCAGGCTAGCTCTGCCGCGAAATGGCAGTTGCCAATCGTCTTTAAACGCAGTGAAATAGTCAGAACCGTGCACAACCTGCCTGCCACGTTCAAGTAGCAGTACATTGAGCCCTTTTTCAGTCAGTTCTTTGGCAGCCCAGCCGCCTGTAATGCCACTGCCAATAACAATGGCATCAAATACTTTTGCCTGCATTCGTATCGTTAACTTTTAAAAGATTTGCTTACCCGCACATATCGTTGCTTGAACAGAAAAGTCTTTATCGAGCAGTGCAAAATTAGCGTGTTTACCAACCGCAATACTGCCTATTTGCTCCGCTTTATTTAAAAACTCAGCGGGTACTAAACTGGCCATTTTAGTTGCTTCAACTAGGCTTGCATCAGTTAGGTTATAAAAACGTTCAACGCCCACTTCCATGGTTAATGTACTGCCCGCTAAAGAGCCGCTTTCGGTTCTTGCAACCCCTTGCTCAACCACAATAGGAAGCTCTCCTAAGCGGTAGCGACCATCTTGTAAGCCTCCGGCACTTACACAGTCTGTAATTAGAGCAATTTTATCTGCCCCTTTTAAGCGGTAAACCATGTTCATGATGCTTGGGTGCAAATGAATACCATCAGGGATAAGCTCAACCATGGCATCGTTGTCCATCAACAGTGCGCCAGTACAACCAGGGTCACGATGATGAATACCGCGCATACCATTAAAAATATGCACACCACCGCAGGCACCATGGGCAAGAGCGTGTGTTGTTTGCGCAAAATTAGCATCTGTGTGGCCCAGCATCACCCGTACACCTTTATCAGTGATATAGCGGATCATGTCAGGTGATTTAAGTAGTTCTGGCGCTAATGCAAAGGAGCTTAAGCAACCTTCACATGCGGCATAAATTTCATCAAATCGCTGTTTAGTCAGTTCTAAAAAAAATGACTCGTTATGCGCGCCTTTATGCGCTTCTGCAAAGAATAAACCTTCGTTATAAGCCCCCAACAACTGCGCACCCGCTAAGCCTTTTTGATAGGCACTCGCCATATTTTTATAAGCTTGAATTGATACGTCCCAGTCTGCGGTCACCGTGGTGCCAACAAACCCCGTTACGCCATGCTTTGCTAAAGCACGAGAAATAGTTTCTAGTGATTCTGGGGTGCCATCCATAATATCGCAGCCTTCACGGCCATGAATATGCAAATCGATAAAGCCCGGAAATAAACTGTGCTCACCTAAGTCTATTACCTCGATCTCGGGCTCTATTTGCGTGGTAATAGCACTAATTTTACCTTGCTCGACCAATACTGCATGATCGAGTAAAACCGCATCAGCAGTCACCACGTTTGCGGCTTTTAAGTAATAACGATTAAGATGCGCTGGAATTAGCATGAACACTTCCTATTATTGCAGCGCCTCTTACGCCACTTGAATCACCAAATTTTGCACGTTTCACCTCTGGTACGGCAAAACCTGAAAATAAATGAGTTTGAATCGCGTCAGGGAGTTTTTCTACGATCGCATCGATGAGCGACAACCCGCCCCCAAGCACGATAACTTCTGGGTGCAAACTTTTACTAATGGCAGCAAAGGTTTCACCAAGAATATCTAAGTAACAGGCGAGCACCTTTAAGGCTTGCTCATCAGAGCGCTTGATATCGTTCGCCCATTCAATCGCTGACTTAGGAGATTGCGTAATATGCTGGTACAAGGTTTGTACGCCAGGCCCTGCGATATAACTTTCGACACAGCCATTTAAACCGCAGCCACATTTCAAAATAGGCAAGTGGTATTTTTGTTGTAAATACGCAGAAAGCGGTAAATGACCATACTCCCCCGACATACCTAAACCTTGGTTAAACAAGCTTCCATCAATGCACATACCACCCGCCGCACCTGTGCCAACAATGGCACCGAATACTCGGCTATAACCTTCACCAGCACCGCCATTTGCTTCAGATAAAGCAAAACAACGGGTGTCATTTAATATCGCAACAGGGCGCTGTAATAACACTTGTAGATCGTTGGCAATTACTTTACCTGTGGCACAGGGCACATTAGCCGACAACACTTTACCTGCATCATTAACAATACCTGGCATACCTATACCAACCACACCTTGGCAACCTGTCAGTTCATCCGCTTTGAGCACTTGCTGATAAATTGCCTGTAAAAACTGCCGATAATCATCAGTTGGCGTAGTAATACGCCAACTTTGCTGTTGCTCTAAATTATCATTAAAAATGGCGGTCTCTATTTTTGTACCACCAATATCGAGTCCGTAAACAGCCATACTTTACCCAACACGACTTAGCGAAAAGTTAACGGGTAAATAGTTACCCCTTTTACAACACGGTTAACTTCGCCCGTAGGGCAAGGGTTATCAGGTGTTAATCCGAGTGACATTGATTTATAAAATGCAAAAATCTGACAATAGACAATATAATACAGACCTTGCCAAACATCATCTAGCTCGACCAGTTCAGTATTTAAAGCCAGCTTTTTAACCGCTAAACATTGTTGGTCATTTAATAGTTCATTAAATAAATCAGTATCATACGAACTGCTATAAGCATCACTTGAGGCCATTAACAACACTGCGGTTTTATCATTAATGATGGTTTTAGGACCATGACGAAAGCCAAGTGGCGTTTCAAAGTAACTTATTAAATCCCCATTGGTCAGCTCCAAGCACTTTAAAGCCGCTTCTTTCGCATAGCCAAGTAACGAACCAGCGCCTAAAAATACCAAACGTTCAATATCAGTTTGCGCAAAGTCCTTGATCTCTTCAAATTGAGTGTCGAGTAAGTGCTCTGTTTGCGTAGCAACTTGTGCAAGCTGATTAACATCAGGGGTAAAAATACATAATGTTGAAAGCAGCATCGAGGTGAAACTACTGGTCATAGCAAAGCTTTCATCTAGGGTTTCTTTTGGCATTAGTACACTAAAACTATTTTTTTTAGCTGCCGCCCTTTTAGCTAACTCACCATTTTCATTACAGGTAATGACTAAGTGATAGCACTTTTCAACAACTTGCTCTACGATATCGACCGCAGCAACACTTTCAGGGCTGTTACCTGAGCGCGCATAAGAAATAAGTAAGGTTGGTGTGCTCTTTTGTAAAAACCCATGTGGGTTAGACACAATGTCGGTAGTGCTAACTGCGCACACATTTAAATCAGTTTTGGCCGTTAAATGAGGTGCTAATACTTCGCCAACATAGGCTGATGTACCCGCGCCAGTTAAAACTATTTTTAAGTTTTTAAATGCTAAAATCGGCACTAAAAAGTCATTAATTTCAGCGCGATTATTATCAACCAGTTTTGCTGTATTACGCCATGAACTTGGCTGTTGTGAAATTTCTTTTGCTGTCCAATAAGCGCTTTGTTGCTTAAGTTCTGTTTCGTTTAATGATAGATACTGCGTCATAATTAATTCTCTCTCAACACCACTTATTGATTGCAAGCAAGCGAATAGGTATTCGTTACTTCCATTATTTTATTAAGTACTAACTCACGCGGTGATGAGTTAATTTTGCCATTATTCAATGCCTTGTATTGCGCTGGCATAAATTGGCTAAGCAAAGTCTGTGGAATAGTTTGCGCTTCTAAGTTGGCAAATAAGGTTTCTACTGTTTGTTTTATTTCATCTTCAGGCCAGTAGTAACGAATACGGTCGCTATAACTATAAGCTCTAAACAGCTTAGCTTCAGCACCTTCTGTTGGATAAAACTTATTCCAGTAATGTGGCTTTTCTAGCATGATGCGCTCACACACATCCCGCAAATGAGAGCGTTTAGCAGGTTCAACTAATTGATCTTCAATATAAGATAAAGCAAACAACCCTTCGCGTAGTGCGTAGGTAAGCTGTGGACCCACTTTTAATATGGCAAAGTGATCTTGCACCAACTCGTGGTAGCAATGTTCTGGCTGATAATCAGTAGAGTGAGCCTCATAAACAAGATTATCGACAGTAGTAATAAACTCTTTCAGTTTTTTCGCTTCATTACGTTGATAGTCAAAAACTTGATGGTTATCAAATTCAACGCCTGGCTGCACAACAACAGCAATAACACGCGACCACACATCACTCATGTTTAAGTTAGCAAACGCAGCCTGATGTAATTCGATTGTTTGCTGTACCCCCTCAACATGCGATACCTCAATAACTTCATGCTCTTCTGTAGCGCCACCCGGAGGAGGAACCTCAGTACCCACTACATAAAGAATATCGTTATCTTTTGAGACTAACTCAGCAGCTTGGCACATCAATGCTGCACGTTTGGCAATTTCAGCATCAGCTAAACGCGTACCATCATCACTACATGGCATACTGGCATCTAAGTGAATTTTCTTAAAACCAGCACTTGCATAGGCTTTTACTAGTTCTACAGCTTTTATCATCGCAACGTCTGCAGGCTCATTCACCCAACAAACTGGGCCTAAATGATCACCACCTAAAATAATGCGCTGGGTATCTAACCCTACTTCTTCGGCTATTGCATGAACAAACTCAACAAAGTCATGGGGCTTCATACCTGTGTAACCACCAAACTGGTTAACTTGATTCGCTGTAGCTTCAATTAAAATTTCGGTGTCATCATTGAGAGCTTGCAACATTGCTGCTTCGATAACGAGCGGGTGTGCACAGCACACAGAATAAATACCCTGCGCTTGCCCTACTCGATTGTTATTTATAATCGTTTTTAATGCATTCATGGTTTTCTCCAAGCAGCTTACGCTAATGGTTAGATATCTGATTTGAAATTACAGTAGCACAGAGCGAAACCACACACAACACAATGAAAGAAAATGAAAGGCACAAAGTAAGCTTAAAGTACACTAAGCACGTTATTTTACAAGGATTGAAATAGTAAAAACCAAATTTACGAAAGAATTTGAAAGCATTTAATTGTAATTAACTTTGAGTTGCGATATAACAGAAACAACTGAAACACACTATTAAAATAATCTCAGTGATTTAGGTATCGTTATGACAATAGATAGACGTAGTTTTTTAAAATCTGCCGCAGCCATTACCGCCGCGACAGTCGTGACTGGCTGTGCGAAAAGCCAACAAGGTGATAATCAGAGCACCCCACTTGCAGCACAAGGTAAAAGCGTAATGGGCTTAGCTGTGCCAGCAATGGATGTGGTACGTGTTGGTTTTATTGGGGTTGGTCAACGTGGTAGCGGCCATGTAAAACACCTTTGCCACATTGAAGGTGTTGAAATTAAAGCGATTTGCGATACAGATCAGCTGATGCTAGACAAGTCTGTTAACTATGTTGTTGAAAAAGGCTTACCTAAACCTACTGCTTATACGGGGTCTGACAAAGCCTATTTAGACATGCTGGCTCGCGATGACATCGACATTGTGATCATTTCAACACCTTGGAAATGGCACACACCGATGAGTGTTGAGACCATGGAAAGTGGTAAACATGCCTTTGTTGAAGTACCTGCAGCAACTACGATGGAAGAGTGTTGGCAACTAGTGAACACTGCTGAGCGTACGCAAAAGAACTGCATGATGATGGAAAACGTTAACTACGGCCGTGACGAGTTAATGGTATTAAACATGGTTCGTAAAGGCGTATTTGGCGAATTACTACACGGTGAAGCCGCTTATATTCATGACCTGCGTTGGCAAATGAAAGAAATTGATCGCAGTACTGGCTCGTGGCGCACTTACTGGCATACAAAAGTGAACGGTAACTTATACCCAACCCATGGCTTAGGCCCTGTATCTCAGTATATGAATATCAACCGAGGGGATCGCTTTGACTTTGTTACATCAGTCAGTTCACCAGCACTTGGCCGCGCCGCTTATGCAGAGCGTGAATTCCCTGTAGGCCACGAACGTCGTTCACTAAAATTTACTGCTGGCGACATGAACACCAGTATTATTAAAACAGTGAAAGGTCGTAGCATTATGGTGCAGCACGACACCACAAGCCCGCGCCCGTACAGCCGCCATAACCTAATTCAAGGTACGAATGGAACATTTGCCGGTTTCCCTAACCGTATTGCCCTTGAAGATGTGCCACCAGCGATTGCAAAAATTTATCAACAGCAATATGAAGCTGAGCTCGCAGCGTGGGAAAAAGCGGGTTCGCAAGGTCGTAAGCCACATTTACAAAACTTCCATAGCTGGGATCAAGATATGGAAAAATGGCGTGCTGAATTTGATCATCCACTGTGGAAACGCATGGGTGAAGAAGCGGTTCGTAACGGTGGCCATGGCGGTATGGACTTCATTATGCTTTGGCGGATGATCTACTGCTTACGTAATAATGAGCCACTCGATCAAGATGTATACGATGCCGCAGCATGGTCATCAATCTTCCCGCAAAGTATGGCATCGGTTGCAGATAGAAGTAACAGCAAAACAATTCCAGACTTTACCCGTGGCGCTTGGCAAACAGGCAAGCCTCTGGGGATTGTGGCTTAATACACCTTAACTAAAATATAAAGCCCGCAGCGTATGCTGCGAGCTTTCCTAATCAATAATAATTATTCGTTAATTTGCGACGCAATATCAGCATAGTTTGCTTGAAACTCAGCGTGGCGAGTTTGCGCTGCATCAAATGCATTGAAAGTGACTTGTTGCCATCCACCTGAGTTTGGTTTTGCTGTATTTGCTTGATCTATCATCACATTTTCTTGACGTGTTTTAAAACTTGCTGAACCAAAATCGCTGGCCTCAAGTGTTTCACGGTAAGTTCTATTTGCCCAATAGCGATCCCAACTGTCGCTATAAAATGCATCTGTACCACGGTAATGACTAACAATCACTGGCGTATAGAACACTCCCCAGTTACCTAAGAATTCGACTGTTTCTTTGTCTTGCTGATTTGCATAGCGAAATGCATGAGTACCAATACCATCTTTATGATAAACAACCATAGGATGACCGTTTTGCTGGAGCACTTCA
Organism: Pseudoalteromonas arabiensis; assembly: GCF_001550155.1. Classification (GTDB taxonomy): domain Bacteria; phylum Pseudomonadota; class Gammaproteobacteria; order Enterobacterales; family Alteromonadaceae; genus Pseudoalteromonas; species Pseudoalteromonas arabiensis. Next base: position 118,590 of record NZ_LRUF01000019.1, on the reverse strand, counting down.
TTAAACGCTCGCGTATCATAATTACCATGGGCACTGGTGCTTACGTGACTAATATACTCATTACCACTTTCTTTCACAGTCCAAACGATCACCGTTTCAACGTCATGACGATGTCCACCCGCAAATGACCAGTGAACTGATTGATCCTTTTCAAAATAGAGCTCATAAAAGTGCGCACAGTATTGGTCTTGGTTATCTGTTTGGTGGCATAACTGACGATGCATAGTATTCGCGAATAGCTCCCAGCCAGTATCTCTACATCCTCCCCAAGGCGTTTTCCATGCCGCATCTTCGCCTTTGTTTTGCGCCAAATTATTATTTTTATCAAAAGGTGTGGCTGGATAACAGCCGTCCGAGTCAAAATCAAATACCGGTGCAAAATTACGTACTGCTGCTTGATTATACCAAGTCACTGCTTCATCTAAACGAGGCAATTCTTGCCCAAAAGCAGCATTCGTTATTAAAAGGCTTGCCGTGGTTAATGCCATTAATTTATCCATATTATGTTCCTTATTCTCTGTTGATGAGTGACACTTAAGTGCCACTATTTAGACGAAACATTTCCCATTTAGTGGACAAGAAATTCAATGAAAGTTTTCTTACAGAGTTAATGAAAGGCTAAGTACAAAACGGCGACCAAATTGCTCAACCTTCATAAGAGATGAAGCATCGTTTGTTTGCACCTCTCGAACAAGACTTTTGTCTGTGGCATTAAAAATATCAAAACGCAATGCTACCGCATCAGAGAAAAACCAGCTGTAGCTGAGATCAACACTGGTAAAATCATCAATATATACATCAGCATTATTCGATAAGTCTCGTTGCTCTAAAAACTCGCTTCGATAATTAACGTTAACAGCACTTTGCCATCTCTTAGCATTAAATAAGAAGCGCAGATTTGCTGTTAGTTCAGAGACCCCTTCAATCTCAGGGTTGTTAATTTGCTTAGCCGTTAATTTAGCGTCCAGCAACTGACTAACACTCGTTATCATACGACTTTGCAAAAAAGAGTTTGATAGCATAGGCAAACTCAAATCAGCACTTAATTGCAGCCCATTTATTGTTGCTTGGCCATCATTGGTTGCCTGTAAAGCTGGGTACTGTTGCTGTTGATAGGTAATGGCTTTAATTTGTTCAACAATAAAATTATCGAGTTGGTGATTAAAGGCCATGAGTTGCAGGTTATTTTCTTCTGTTAACCAATTGAGCGATAGACTTGTCGTATCTGCTAGCACGGGTTTTAGAGTTGGATTGCCGACTTCTGCATAAGCTAATCCTCCAGAATTAACATGAAGCTTTGGGTTTAAGTCAGAATAATTAGGTCGATTCACTGCTCGGCTATAGCCTAATCGACCAAGCCATTGGTCAGACAATTGCCATTTAATATTCAAAGAAGGCAACCACATAGAGAATTTAACTTGCTTATAAAGCTCTTCTAATTGGTTATTCTCATTGAGCTGATACCCTAATGTTTTACTCCTTGTATCACTATACCTAAGTCCAAAAGCAGCCGTTAAGCTTTCAAGTTCTGGTATCTGCCATAAACTGTGAATATAGCTTTCATAGGCAGTAAATTTGTTTTCATAGCTATTCAAGTAATCATTGGTGTGTCGCTCAGAAAAGGGCAGCTCAATATCATAAAGCTGCAAAAGATCACGTTTTGGAATCAACCAAGCTTGCATTGGCTGCGATAGAAAATCAGCTTTAAATGGCTTATTCAGAGGCTCCAACCAACGGCCATCAAGATCAGGTAAAGCAGCTAATTGTGCTTTAGATAAATTAATATCTTGGCGCAGGTATTGATGAGATTGTGCTGATTTTACGGCACCAAACTGCACACTCGACAACCCCCAACTAGATGAAACTTGCCATGTATTATCGACTCCCCACTCTGTTACTTGGTCATTGACCTCTATCATACGTCGACTCAACTGCGACAACTGCGAGTAACTATTAACCAGTGCTAGATTTGTAGCAAATTCATACTGAGCCAATTTTTTGCCTGAAATCGAAACCACTGCTGGCACAGGCTTTAAATCAACATGAGTTCGAGTAATAGGGGCTTTAGTAGCACTAAGTGATTCACTATGGCTATAAAACGGACTTATTTGCCAGTGGCTACCGTCTTTTGCATACCATGTTGGTATGATTTGAAAGGTCTGATTACGGTAATAAAGACCGGATTCTTCTCGTGAGGATTTACTTTGCGTAGCGCCAAACTGCACATTTTGAACACTATTGTTCTTTTCATCTAAGGTGGCTTTAGCCTGTTCACTTAGAGGATTAATCGAGAGACGATGCTCATCGTAAGTAAAATCTGTATCCGAACGAAGCCATAGCGTATCTAACTCGAACTGCGGGTGCGGTCGCCAAGCTAGGTTTGCATAGTAACTCGTTCGTGTCCTGTCTTCATTTTCGATGGTCAGTGCTAGCGTATCGGTAGGTACTAAGCTATTACTTTCTAATCCCTGCCAATAATAAGCTGCGGGAGCTCCCTCATTATTGCCCCAGTGCCACGTTTCAAATTGAAATTGCCTTTGTAATCGGTTCTCATAATTAAATTTAACAACCGCAGCTAACTCCTCATCAGCTGAAAGAGTATTCGCTGTTAAACCAAAACTTGGTTGAAAGTTACGCTCACCTGCAAGTGCAGCACTGGTCAGAGTTACCTTTAAATGATCACCATCAAATGAAAGCGGATCATCACTCACCAAGTTAACTGCCGCTCCGCTTGGAAACCTTGAGTCAGCCAATTTGTATACCGCAATATTAGAGAAAAGTTCGGCGCTAAATGTATCAAAACGGTACTGCTGACCGTATTGATTCGAGTTACGAACGTTTTCAGTATTCGCTAACCTGTGACCATTCAACAATGTTAATTGATACTCTGGTCCAAGTCCCATCGCACTTATATTAAGTGCTTCGCCGCGATCTCGGGAAATACTCATACCAGGAATAGCCTGCAATGCCTCAGCTAAATTCTCTGCGGGCAATAAAGAAAGCATTGCGCCATTAGCAAAGTCAGCTTCACCTAAGTAATTTTGCTTTTGTTGCTGTGCATAGTCTGCACTTTGTTGATAGTTTCGGTCATAAAGACGTGTATAGGCTTTGCTATGCTTATCGCCCGTCACCGTCACTTCTTCCATCACAAGCTGTGATGGAGTTTTACTTTGTATTTTAACAGACTTTGAAACCACAATTCCCGATGGGGTTTGCTGCCAAATAAAGCCATTTTTTAGTAATAATGTATCAAGGCGTGCTTCTATACTGTTAGCTTTAGGAACTTCAGCTGACGGTAAAACCACGTCACTCACTAACTTATCTGGGTAAATGATTGCAACTTGGTACTGCTCAGCCAGTGCATTAAGCGCTGCTTTTAGGGTGCTTTGTGCAGCATATAGCTGCTTGGCATACACACCAAACAGCATCAAAGCAAAGCAGAAAATACGCCCCATTAACTTGCATCCTCATTACTAGAGGAAAACATTGTGTCTATTTTCGATGAAAGGTTTATGACAAAATCATGTCAATTTCGAGCCTTTTTACTTAACTCAATGCTATCAGGATACTGCTTGACATCGAGTGTATTTAGCTGAGCAATTAACTTTGCGGCCCCAAATATATCGTTAACAGCAAAGCGACCACTTACTTGTATATCTGCCGACACATTTTTTAACACGACAGGTTTTTCGCTATAACGGTTTAATTGAAATAGAGCATCATTGATAGACACGTTATCTAAGTCCAACCAGCCTTGCTGCCAATCAGGTTGTAAAGCATTAAATTGCGATACCTGTATTGCAGAATCGCTCACTCGGGCACGCTGTCCTTTCACTAATTCAACATGCTGCAATCCATCTAAACTAGTCACTGACACTTTGCCATGAAAAACCTCGACTAAGGTTTCACGCAATGTTTTATCCACATTAAAAGCCGTACCAAGCACTTCAATCGTGGCATTGCCTGCATCAATAGTGAATGGCCGCGATTCATCACGGTGCACAGAAAAGTACGCTTCGCCTTTACTTAAGATTGCTTTTCGAGTTTGACTATTTTCAGTAAATTCAAGTTGAGCATGCACATTCATTGCAACCTGTGTCCCGTCAGACAAGCTGACTTGCTGTGCTGTATCACTACTAAATTGCTGCACAGCTACAAGATTAGAGGCTGGTATCGAGCGCTGTTCATTTAGTGGCATTAACGTCCACATGAAAATAGCAAAGCACGCTGCTACAGCACCGCAGCCCCAAGAGTATTGCGCTAAACGACGACGTTTTTTAGCTTGTTCAAGTTGTTCATTCTGTTGCGTATCCACCAGCTCAAGCGCGGCTAATAATGCAGGGTCGTCCCAAATAGCCTTTTCTAGCGCATTATCCGATTCGTAATCATGTTGGTGTGAAGAGTTCATCGTTATCTCAATTACTCGTAATACTAATGTGACGGATTAATCGCCCTAACGGGGACACTCATGCATTAAAAAATACTCAGTCATGGCATTTTTTAGCATATCCATTGCCCGCGAAATATGTTTTTTTACCGCTTCTTCAGAGATCCCCAAACTGCTTGCGATCTCAGAACGAGTTTGGCCTTTAATCCGACGCCGAATAAACACGTCTCTACGCAGTGCTGGCATTTGTGACAAAATACGCTGATAGAGCGCAATACGCTGCTCATACTCAAGCGCGGACTCAAGAGATAACGCCTCACAATGCGGCTCATGCTCTAAGCTTTCTGGTATTTTCTTTTGCTCACGATGATGATCAATAACCAAGTGCTGGGCCATTCGATAACCATATGCCAGTGGATTATCTATCGGATCTAAATGCTCAGAGTTAAGTGCTTTTAGCAGTAACTTTTGAAATAAATCGTCCGCATCCGCACGCTCTGCAACGGCTTTGCAAAAAAAACCTTTAAGCGCGTCTTGATTGGCTATAAAGCACTGCAATAAGGTTCTGCTATGCGCTGTAACTGTATTATTCAAACCGTTAGTCATTGAAGGTAAAGCCATAATTTAGTGGTGAAGGCTAGCTTATTTATCTAGATATGACGCAAATGCTAGCCTAAAGGGGACAGCTGTTTGATGATCATTTGGTTACAGTTTTAAGTAATTATCGACTTAAAAACGTCACGAAAGCTTCACGAAAAAAGGCGTCCCCTTCTTTGTTATTGCAGCGTCTTTACAGGCGAATTTAAACCAAATATTGCATTTAACAGGAATTAACTCACATGACGTACCGTGCATTTTCATTATCACCTTTAGCACTTGCTGTTGGCTCATTATTAATCACTCCCGCTTACGCAGAAGAAAACCAAGAACCGATTGAAGAAATTGTTGTCACTGGCAGCTACATAAAAAGTTTAGAAAAAGCGATTGATTTAAAACGCACAAATATTGGCTTCTCAGATTCAATAGTGGCATCTGATATTGCTGACTTCCCAGAGCAAAACTTAGCGGAAGCTTTACAGCGTATGCCAGGTGTTACTATTGAACGTAATAAAGGCCTAGGTCAAAAAGTTAATGTACGAAGCTTACCGTCTGAGTTTACATTTGTTTCTATAAATAACCTTGCCACAGCCTCTGGCAGTGGTGGCCGTGATGTTGAATTTGATATGTTCGCTTCAGAGATAATTCAAAGTGTCACTGTAAAAAAATCACCAACAGCAGCAGACGAAGAAGGTGGCATTGCCGGCTCTGTAGCCATTACCACTGCGCGCCCATTTGACTATGATGGTCGTCAAATCGTAGCATCAGTTGAGGGGGCATATAACGACATCTCAGAAAAGAGCGATCCTAAATTTGCACTCTTAGCAAGTGATACCTTTGGCGACTGGGGTGCGCTTGCCTCATTTGCATACTCAGAACGTACCAACAGAACAGATAGCAACTCTGGTATTGATTTTCGTCCTTTATCACGCTGGCTAGAAAAGTCAGGATCCTCGCAATGGCAATCAGATCAAGCTGCTGATGTTCTAGAACGCGATACGGGTATCACTATAAATGATCGTTTCGATAAAGATGAAACTAGCCGTGTAGTGTTTATGAATAAAGTCGGCGACAGAGCTTTCTTAACAGAACAAGAAAAGTGGGGCGCAACCTTATCACTGCAATATAAACCGAGCAGTGAGTTCAGCCTCACCTTTGATGCTTTACTTGGTAACTTTGATAATCATGAGGATCAATATGACGCAGCGGCCTACTCTGCTTCAAGTATCAGCTCATTAGAAAAAATAAACAATTACGATAACACCACCCTTGCTGACTATGGTATTACCGTTTTAACTGATGTTAACTATGCCGCAACGCAGCACGAATTTTTAAGTAAGGAAAATAGTAGCGATACAGACTACCAACAATTCAGCTTAACCCTTGATTGGATGCTGGGTGATTGGGAAGTTTACGGAGTAGTTGGTTACAGTGGTGCAGACAAACTAGCAGAAACAACTAATTTAAAGCACACAGCATACCGCCCAACTCGTACTCGCTATACATCAACTGGTGGCGAAACGATTCCCAGTGATAATCCAGATACATTTGACATGTATAATTCTCCTGAAACTTATACATTTGACTATTATGAGGTAAATTTAGAAGATATCTCTGATGACAAATATGCGGCTCAGCTCGATTTTAGCCGCCATTTTCAACTAGACTTCTTCCCTGCATTATCAAAAGTACAGTTCGGTGCGCGTTATACAGATAAATCTAAACAACGTAATTATGGTAGTAACAGAGTTACAGGCTCTTCTGCAGGTGATTCATCATGGGTAGGCACACGTACTTTAGCTGATAGCGAAATCCATGATATTTCAGATTTAGTGTCAGGTGGTGAGTATCTATCTGATGTATCGTCTAAACAAGACTGGAGTCAAATTTCAAATAATTATGCACGAAATGAATTACGTTACGATGGTTTTGCAGTAGATTTCGCACCGGATGAGTTTTACGAAGTATCAGAAAAAACCACCGCTATTTACGCTATGGCTGACTTTGTATTTGATATTGGCACATTACCAGCTACTTTAAACGCGGGTGTCCGTTATATCGATACCGATGTTAATTCTTCTGGCTATCACCAAGTACAAAGTGATGACGGTAGCACAGGCTATACGCCTGCGCCTATTTCAAAAGAAGGTAACTACAAAGAGACCCTACCAAGCATTAACTTTAGTTTAGAGCTTACAGACAACCTATTATTCCGCGCTGCTGCATCAGAAACATTTATTCGCCCAGCACTGACTGATATTGCCTACAAACGTACAGTTAGCTTAAGTGAATTTAAATATCGTGACGGTAACCCTGATCTTAAACCTACTTACGCAGACCAATGGGAAACCGGTTTAGAGTGGTACTTAGAAGAAGGTGGTTTACTTGCTGTGTCTTACTTCGAAAAAGAAATTGAAGGTGTAGTACGTGAATCCCTTACAGGTGTTGTAAATGACGTAACTAAATATAACGACAATGGCACTGTCGATGGCGTGTATGATTTTGACGTTTATCAAAAAGTAAACGCTGAAGGGTCTTATGATGTAAGTGGTCTTGAATTTATTGCACAAATTCCATTTTCCCGCTTCCACCCAATGTTACAAGGTTTTGGTATAAATGCTAACTACACTACGCTTGATAACTCGCTCACTGGCGCGTCTGATTTAGCGATTCCAACACCACCAGAAGGCTTAGCTGACGAAACCTATAACCTTACCTTTTATTTTGAGAATGACAGCTTTGATGCACGCATTTCTTACAACTACAAAGATAAATATGTTGAATACATAGAACGCGATATGTATCCAGTTTACCGCGATGCTTACGGTCAAACAGATGTTTCGTTTGGCTACAAAATAAATGACACGATAAAAGTCACCCTTGAGGGCATCAATATCACTGATGAGGAGACCACGGGCTACACCATAGCACCTGCTTTCCCAACTATGTATGAGTTCTCGGGTCGTCGCTTCTCATTAGGCTTACGCGGCAGTTTCTAAGCGGATCATCGGGGCGGTGCGCCCCGATTTTTTCAGTAAGGCTATATTAATGCGATTATTTGCACTACTTTCACTGCTTTTTGCGACGTTTCAACTCTATGCCAAGGAGCTAAACACGCAAATTGCTTTTATACCAGATATACATTTTCACGATATTTACGCTGACTTTAGCCAAGCTGGCTTCGCTGGCATTAAGCTCGATAACCAATCGAAGCCTGTCTCTATTCGCAGCATGAAATCTCAGCTTCACTCAACTCGATTATTTAATGAAAACTACTTTGCTCTGATAGCAGCGCTAGATGATATTGCCGCACGCGGCGTGAAATTAGTGGCATTACCGGGGGATTTTACCGACGACGGACAACCTGTTCACCTAAAGGGATTAAAAACTCTTTTAAGTGATTACAGCAAACGCTATGGAATGCGCTTTTTTGCTATTCCAGGCAATCATGATCCTGTTAAGCCAATAAGAAGTGCGGCTGGTAAATCAGACTTTTTAGATGAGCAAGGCCGTGAGGTGGCAATTTTTAGTAACGACCACGCTATGTGTAAAACCCCTCATACTGATTTCTTGTTTTGCGATGATGCTATTAGCCACGGTGGCTATCAAGAAATCATGGACGCGATGTCTGAATTTGGTTTAAAGCCACAGAGCCAAGACTTGCTATGGCAAACACCTTTTTTAGATAATCACGCTTCTTTATCCGAGCGCCAGTATCAGCAGTGCACTAATGATAATAAGCACTGTGTAATGATCCCTGATACGAGTTACCTTGTTGAACCTGTTGCAGGATTATGGCTTTTAGCTATCGATGCCAATGTTTATTTACCTGAGTTTAAGAATAACCAACTTACTTTCAAGGGATCAGGCAATGCAGGATACAACAAGGTCTTAACGGAAAAGCCGTACTTATTAAGTTGGATAAAACAGCTTGTTACCGCAGCAAAAGAACAGCACAAAACACTGATTGCATTTAGTCACTTTCCAATGGGAGAGTTTTACGATCAGCAAAGTGAATCTATTAAGGACTTGTTCGGCGACAACGCTTTTCAACTCACTCGAAAACCCACAAATCAGACGCAAAGTGCGTTAGCTGAAACTGGGCTACGTTTGCATATTGGCGGCCATATGCATATGAATGACACCCGTATAATTCGAGCAAAGAAAAACACGCTTTATAATATTCAAGCTCCATCCATAAGCGCTTACCGTCCAGCTTACAAGCTCGTAAGTATACTTGGAAGTGAAGCTAAAGTTGATACAGTACTACTTGATTCCATAGCTAACTTTGACACATTATTTCCTGCTTATGAGAGAGAATACGATCACTTAGCAGAGCGTAATCCAGATGAAAAATGGCTTGCGGATATTCTAGGCAGCGAAAACTATCAGCAATTTACTTTGCAACACCTAGCCGGACTCGCAAAATGGCGATTTATACCTAAAGAGTGGCCTGACAGTTTTAAAACCCAGCTAATCTCATATAGCTTCCAGGAGCTATTAACACTTTACGATAGCCCTACAAGCCCTCCAATAACGCAAGCTTCAGATGCTTTGTTGAGTAAAGTCACTTTATTTGATTTTATTCGTGACTTTTACCTACTACGAAATGCAGGTTCATTAGCATTTGAAGATATTTCAAAAGAACACTTCAAAACTTATAAGCTGATAACACAGCAGTTAAATGCTATGGGGCAATGCTTACCAAGGCAAATGAGTAAAATAGCGCAAACAGTTGATGTCTGTACTCTACAAGTGGGCCTTAGCAAAGCGCTTACTATTTTTGAAAAACTAGCAGCAGGTGAAAATGACCGCTGCTTGATCATTGATCTGAATCTAAAAACTAATAAGCCAGCAAAAACCTGTGATTCCATAAATAAAAGCGGCACCTAAGTCGATGCCGTTTTTATTATTTTTTGCGATTACTGAGCATGTGCTGCAGCACGGAAAATTGTGTTAGTTAGCAGTACATTCATACCTTCAAGGTAAGCACGATAGGTTGGTGATTGTGTAAAGCCAATCACCATGCCTTTACCTTGCGATTGATGAACTAATAATGGCTTATACGCAAGCTGTGCTTTATTTTGCTGCCATAGATAACCACTTGCTAGCACATCGTCCTTACCTGTGAACCATGCTAAGTTTTTACCTGAGTTCAGTTTTATTGGTGTGTAAATATCGTTACCGTAAGCCACCGCAACGAGGTTTTTATCAACCCCTGCTGTTAACCAATGCTCTTGGTCTACTTCAACATTAGCAAGTACACCCGCTACATAGTCTGGCGATGTGTGAGGCTCGATGCTTGCTGCTTTTAAATCATCACGAGATGTGAACAGCTGCCCTGCCACTTTACTGCTTTTATCATCGCTGCTGTCGGCTTTATCTTCACGGTAAGCTTGCTCACGCTTAACATCTAATAAGCCGTAATCGGCATTACTAGTAAAGCGGTTTGCATTACCAAGGGCAATCAACACGCCGCCTGCTTCAACCCAGCTTTTTAAATTAGCCGCGCCTGATTTACCGAGCCCTTGCTCGTAATCACCTTCCGGTAAAATAAGCACCTGGTAATCACTTAAATCAGCCCATGCGAGCATTGGCGTGCGAATCGCCGTGACTGGGTAACCTAGCTGCCTTTCGATAACAAAACGGGTGTTACCGGCGCTTAGCTCACTGGTGGGTGCATCCCATGCCATCGCCACTTTTGGCGCCACCATGGGCACTGTTTTGTTACTACCAAAGCTTGGGCCTTCAATCACCCAGCTAGAATTGACACCATCAACAATTGCACCAGTTTGCTCAGCAATTTGGCTAATTTTAGCAAGTAGTTCTTTGTCGTTTAAACGCTTTTCGATTACTAAGCTCCCCGCTGGATACTTAGTTTTATCACCTAAAACAAATGCTTGGTCAGCACTTTTCAGTTTAATGCCTGCTTGCAATGCTGCTGTTAAAAAGCGTGCTGCAGTCGTATCACCCCAGGCAACAACATAAGCCACTGAAGCTTCTGGATTATTCACTTTACCAAGCAATGTGACATCGGCCAGAACCGCTTTGCTGTCTGCGCTAACGGTACGGTCACAACTATCGCTATCAACATTAAACATCATCGGCAGTGACCAACCTGTGACATCGTAAATTTCATCGTCAAGGTTACGCGCACGGCGTCTTTCTTGCTCTTTTACAAATGCCTCAGCCATATCAACTTGGTCTGTAAACGTGGTACGCACAAATACACCACGCGGCTGTGCGGTATCAATAAAATAGCTACCCGCTTTATACTTAACGCCACATGCTTTGAAGTCTTCAGTTGCTTGTTTAACTTCAACACCATGTTCAGCCATTAAGGTTGCGAGTCTGTGAGCGCCTTCACGGTTACTTTGTTTAGGTAAGATATAAACACGCTCTTTGCTATCTTTACCCGAATCAATCGCATCAACTTGATATTGATAAAAATCACCCAGTAATTTTTCACGTTGATTGGCGGCACCTTCTGCGGTTGAAATTGACGCTATAAACTGACGTTTTACGGTATTAAAATAACTGAGCAGTTCACCGGTGTTTTTCTCAAACACGTGCCCTCGAGCTGAACCTACTTCGTAAGTTGATGCAGACGCCCCATAAAATACGGGCCAGCTATCGCCGTAGCCTGGGTAAAAGGCATCAAAAATTTCACGGGTAAAATAATCAAAGCCAAACTCATCAAAATACTTCGCATGATTTTGACCAATCGCATCCATATTAGCGATTTGTGTTTTTGTCATATGTGGGTTAAATGGCTGAGCAGCTGGTGCAAAGTAGTAAGATTGATCGCCGCCCATTTCATGAATATCAACCACCACTTGTGGTTTATATTTATTGATTGCAGCCACTCTTCCCTTTGTTTCAGGCTGAGTAAGTGCTAACCAATCACGGTTCATATCAAACAAATAATGATTTGTTCGACCTCTTGGCCACGGCTCATTATGCTCTGCACTTAAGCGATCGGCACTGTGCTCAAGACCGACGGTTGCATAGTAACGAGTAACAAATCGCTCACGACCATCTGGGTTTTGTAATGGGTCGATAAAGACCACTGTATTGTCTAAAATTTTATTGTTAACAGCATCATTAGGGGCTGCTAATAAGTGATACGCTGTAAATAATGCGGCATCGGTTGAGCTAATTTCATTACCATGCACCGCATACTGAAGCCACACTGATGTCGGTAAGTTTTTAATCAGCGACTTAGCTTCTTTTTCAGAAGTAATTCGCGGATCAGCCAAAGCTTGTGTGTTATTCGCAAGGGTTTCTAATGAATTAATATGCTCAGCGGTGCCAACCACCGCATAAACCAGCTCACGCCCTTCCCAGCTATTTGCGTACTTAAACACTTTAATACGATTAGGTGCCGCCTTTTCAAGGGCACTGAGGTAACGGCGCATATCGTTATAATTAGTAATACGCTCACCTACATCATAACCAAGAACCTGCTTAAACGTAGGTATATCGGTATTGTAAACAGTACCAGGCCACATCACTTCGGTATTGTTAATACTTGCAGTGGCACTAAAGCTGACAGACATTGCCATCATGCACATTGAGACTGCTTTGATTGCTCCCTTTGCTAACATATGAATTCCACCCATTAGAAAAACGTAAATAAACTAGTTATCAACATATAAAACTATTGAAAATAAGGGAATTAAAAGCGTTAGAAAGGCTTAAATTAGAGTTAACTGGAAATAACACCCCTTGTCAGCGAGAGTCATAAGTGCAAGAGGTATTAGGTGTGATTTGATTTTATGCCTTGGTCTTCAAGAAATCATACAGCTTATCTTTCAGCGCCGCTCTTTGATGTTTCTTTTCATGCATTTCACTGTCTTCGATCGGAGAACTATTGAGCTCAAGCTCTCTAATTTCTTTATCCATGTCATCATATCGCTGCATGGTATTTTTAAAGTGCGCATCACTTTTAGCAAGGTTGTGGATTAATTCATTAAACTCTGGGAATTCATTCAATAACGAGTGTTTTTCACCTAGCATGGGCAACTCCTTTGACTAGAATTAGATTTCAAATTCACTGTAACATTGTGCAAAATAGAGTCAACGTCGCAACCTTGTCCGAGATCAATAATGGTGGCGATTAGGGAATAATAGTACTTGGTTAAAAATTGCTTGTGATTTAGAAAGCAAAAAGCCCCGCATTACTGCGAGGCTTTGATCTAATTTGATGAGTCAGCCAGTAAGCGATGTTTTGTATGCGCGGAGTGGATTTTCTTCCCCAAAAAAACAAAAGCCCCGCATCGCTGCGGGGCTTTAATCTAATTTGGTGAGTCAGCCAATAAGCCGCTGTTTTGTATGCGCGGAGTGGATTTTCTCCCCCCAGAAAAACAAAAGCCCCGCATCGCTGCGGGGCTTTAATATGATTTGGTGAGTCAGCCAGTAAGCCGGGTTCTGTCGTGGATAATCATTCGTCTAGGCCATAAATTGCTCTATGGCTCAAGCAACCTACCCGGTTCTCACGTGGGCCACGCGTTCATTATTTAAAATGATAGAACCCTATTTGGTCTTGCTCCGGGTGGAGTTTACCTTGCAACCAACTGTTACCAGTGGCTCGGTGCGCTCTTACCGCACCCTTTCACCCTTACCAACCGAAGTTGGCGGTCTCCTCTCTGCTGCACTTGTCGTAGGCTCGCGCCCCCCAGCCGTTAGCTGGCACCCTGCCCTGTGGAGCCCGGACTTTCCTCCCCCTGCGCATTTTCGTTGCAGGCAGCGATTATCTCGGCTGACTCGGCGCGCAGTATACCTGAGCGCGCACGTCTATGCAGTAAAGAATTAGTCTTTTTCGTCAATAATTGCTTTATAAAGTGCGTTTTTCTTCAACCCAAAATACTCAGCTACGACACCACAGGCTTTTTTCAGTGGCATTTCGGCTTCGAGTAAAGCAAGCATACGGCGCGCATCTTCTGGAATATCATCACTTTGCTTCGCCTTACCTGGGAGCATAAGCACAATTTCGCCGCGCTGCTTAGTTGGATCATCTGTTAAAAACTGCTTTAGCTCGGCAACGCTGCCGTTAAAGAAGGTTTCGAAGGTTTTTGTTAGCTCTTTCGCAAACACCACAGGCTGCTCTGAGCCGAGCGCCTCTTCTAAATCATCAAGGCTTGCCATAATACGGTGGGTGCTTTCATACATGATGCTGGTTATACCTGAGTTTACCGCTTCCATAAAAAAAGTTTGTCTGGCTTTACTTTTTGCTGGCGTAAATCCAATAAACTGAAAACGGTCAGTTGGTAAGCCTGAGCAGCATACCGCAGTGATCGCAGCACAAGCACCAGGCACAGGCGTTACATGTGCGCCTTGTTCACGACATAAATTGACAACTGCATAACCTGGGTCGCTAATTAATGGTGTGCCGGCATCTGATACCAGTGCAATGTTCATTCCCTGCTCAAGCCAGTCAACTATTTGCTGCGCTTTTTGTTTCTCGTTATGATCATGTAAAGCAAAGGTTTTTGCTTTGATATTAAAGTGGCTTAACAACTTCCCCGTATGACGAGTATCTTCAGCGGCTATTAAGTCAACCTCAGATAGGGTTTGAATGGCACGCTGGCTAATGTCATCAAAGTTACCAATAGGCGTGGCAACAATGTAAAGAGTGCCGATTTTATCTGAATTGTCCTCATTTAACATTGAGGTCTCCTGCGTCAGTCAGTAATATAAGCAAATCGCGTTAACGTATTGGGAAATCATTGTGCGACTTAAACTTGTTAGTCTATTAATTGTATTGTCAGGGTTATCGGCTTGTAGCACAACCGAAAAACCATCAAATAGTACAGAAAATCCATCGAGCCAATCGAGTAGTGCTCTGTCACAATTAACCGACGCACAATCTATGTATCAAACGGCACTTAATCGCCAAGGTGCTGATAAAATCCAACTACTTTATACAGCCCGAGATGCAGCGATTAGTGAAGAGCGTTGGTCTCTTTTAGAAAATATCTGTTTAGAGCTTGAAGCAACTCCCAGCGTAGACCAAATTCAAAACAAGCTTTATATTGCGTTAGCACAAGAGCAGCAAGGTAAAAGCGATCTTGCACTTGAGCAACTACGAGTACTTGAGCCTGAGCTAAGTCTGCCTGAACATAAGGCTTGGCATCAGTATTTAACGGGTCGAGTTTACGCATCACAAGGTTTGCCAAAACAAGCCATGCCCTATTATTTTGCGGCTTCAACAATTAGTAATGATAACAACTTTAGCGTTGCAAATTTAAATCAGGATTTATGGCATAGCCTTACTCAGCTTTCATCGTATGCACTAGAGCGCTTTAACCGCGGTTCTGTTGTGCAACAAGGTTGGGTTAATTTAGCGCTTTATCATCAAGTATATTTAGGGGCGCCGGTTGAATTGCATCAAGCGATGAACAACTGGATGCGACGCTATCCAGGTCACCCTGCCGCAGAGGTTTTACCTAAGAAAGTCACTGAGCTTGTGCAAGTTGAGCCTCTTAATGTCAACCGTTTAGCGGTGCTTATTCCACAGTCAGGCGCGAATGAACGTTTAGGCGATGCACTCAAAGCAGGAGTACTCGCTGCACTTGATAACAATCCGCTAGAAGAAACCTTATTTATAGACGAATCGCTGTCAGCGGCAGAAATTGCCCTAAAACTCAGTGAATTTAAAGCCGATTTTGTTATTGGCCCTTTACTCAAAAGCAATATTGAAAAATTAAGCACAGCGCAAACACTTATTGATTACCCTGTTATGCACCTAAATACGTTTGATGGTGAACGAGTGTCTCAACAGCACTTTTTCTTTGCTTTAAACCCTGAACATGAAGTGCAACAAGCACTTGAGCGCTTTTTAACAGCGGGTTACCAAAAACCTATGCTGCTGGCACCAAATAATAGTAATGGCCAACGCTTAGTTGAATACTTCAACCAGCAGTGGCAACGCTATAGTGAGGTTAAACCACAAGTTGGCTTTTACGCTAGTAAAGATGATATGCCTAAAACTATTACAGGCTTATTAGAAGTAGACCAAAGTAAAGAGCGCATTAAAGTAGTTAAGTCATTATTTAGGCAAGAGGTTGAGAGCGAAACGCGATCGCGTAGCGATGTGGATGTTATCTATATTCTTGGAGATGCAACTGAGACACGCCTAATTAAGCCTTACTTAGATGTTAATGTCAGTACTTTTGCTGAACGTATTCCGCTTTACGCTAGTTCAAAAAGTCATAGTAAGCAAATAGATAGAACTGACAAAGGTGACCTAGATGGCCTTTATTTCACGGAACTCCCTTGGATGCTCGAAGGTCAAATAAAGCAACATAACTTGCGTCAGCAATATGAGCGCCTTTGGCCTGAAAATGCCGATATTAACCAGCGTTTATTTGCGATGACCTATGATGCA
This sequence comes from Pseudoalteromonas arabiensis, assembly GCF_001550155.1. GTDB lineage: Bacteria > Pseudomonadota > Gammaproteobacteria > Enterobacterales > Alteromonadaceae > Pseudoalteromonas > Pseudoalteromonas arabiensis. The sequence goes on along the minus strand of NZ_LRUF01000019.1, from coordinate 102,217 downwards.
ACCAGTATGCTAGGAAGCGTAAAACAATTGAGTATGGTTGCAGGCAAGCGCTTTAATGGTATCAGCGGCGAGTTGAGCATTGCCAGCAATGGCCATGTCACACGCTCTTTAGATTGGGCGCAATATAAGAATAAACAAATTATTGCTGTTGATTTAGCAACTGAGCAACCTATACCGTTATTCATGCAATCAGCTTCAGGGATTAGCTCTGCAGAATAGCAATAAGATTCAAGGATGAGGTCATGTCGTGGTTCAAAGAGTTATGGCAAAATAGCCGCGAGAAAGGTTTATATTATGAAAAGCAAGCCGAAAGCTACCTGAAGCAGCACGGCTTAAAAACCATTGAGTGTAATTACTTATGCCAATATGGTGAGCTTGATCTCATTATGCGAGAAGGCAATACACTCGTATTTGTCGAAGTGAAGTTTAGAAAGAACAAACTTCGTGGTGGCGCGAATTATGCGCTTAGCCAACAAAAGCAGCAACGGCTTAGGCGAACTATCGCCCATTACCTTGCAGATAAAAAATTACCCAACCAGCGTATGCGCATTGATTACGTCGCCATAACAGGTGAACAAGATAGTGAAATAAACTGGTTTAGAAATGTATATTAACATCAAAGGCCAACAAGCCTTATTGGTAGGTTATGCAAGAAACTATTAAAAAGATTTTTACCGAAAATATTCAAGTCCAAATAGCCGCTGGTGAAGTTTTGCCAAGTGCTCTTGAGTCTGCAGCATTTACCATTGCACAAAGTCTTATAAATGGAAATAAGTTACTTTGCTGCGGTACCGCCAGCTGCCATATGCTTGCACAACATATGGCAGGCTTACTGATTAACTTTTATGAAACTGAACGCCCTTGCCTACCCGCTGTTGCGCTTGCGCAAGAGCAAGTTAACCTTGGCCAAAGCAATCATAACGATGAACATGAAGCTTTTGCGAGACAAATTCGCGCTTTTGCTCAAGAAGGTGACTTATTACTCGCTATTGCAGTGAATGGCAATGAGAAACAAATTATTTCTGCTGTAGAGGCTGCGCTAACCCGCGATATGAAAGTCATTGTATTAGTCGGTGATGATGGCGGAGAATTAGTTGGTTTATTAGGCCCTAACGATGTAGAGATCCGCGTCCCTTCAAAACGCCCAAGTCGAATTGTTGAATCTCATCTCGTTAATTTACACTGCTTAGGTGAGCTTATTGATTTAACCTTATTCCCACAGGAAGAAAACAATGTTTAAACAGTCTCTTATTGTCATAAGTACCGTATTACTTCTACAGGGTTGCGCTGCAGCAGTCGTTGCTGGCACAGCAGGTGCTGTCACCTCAGCCAATGATCGCCGTACAATAGGCTCACAAATTGATGACAACAACATTGAAATTAAAAGCTCTATTGCTATAAGTGAAAATGAGCGCCTACACAAGTTTGCTAATGTCAATGTAATCAGTGTGAATGGCATTGTACTGATGATTGGGCAAGTTGCTAACCAAGAAATGAAAAACGAAGCACAACGTGCTATCGAAGGCGTGGATGGCATACGTAAAATTCATAACCAAATTCGTATAAGCTCAAATATTGGTATGAGCACACAAACTCACGACTCATGGCTAACATCAAAAGTAAAAACGCAATTACTCACTACAGAGAACATCAGTAGCAATAATATAAAAGTGGTCACAGAGAATGGCGAAGTCTTTTTAATGGGCTTAGTGAGCAATACAGAAGCTAATTTAGCCGTTGAAGTGGCACGTAATGTTTCAGGTGTTGAACGAGTCATTAAGGTATTCGAATACCTATAACTTTTACCACTAATAATAAAAAACCCGCTACGAAGCGGGTTTTTTGTAAGTCTGAAAGGTTATTTAATCACTCGTAAGTGAGACCCTTTTTTCTTCTCTGGTTTAGTCGGCGGCTCATCATCTGGCGTAATATCGTCAGGTGTTTCAACACTTTCTAATACCGGAGCAAACTCTTCTTCGTCCTCGATGAATTCTTCTGCAGTAAATACAGTCCCTTCACCATTCTCACGTGCGTAAATTGCGAGTACAGCGCCCATGGGTACGTATACTTGCATAGGCTGTCCACCAAAGCGCGCATTAAAGCTTAGCTGTTGGTTATCCATAGCAAAATTTGTAACTGCCGATGGGCTAATGTTTAAAACGATCTGGCCGTCTTGAACAAACTGAGTTGGCACTTGTACAGCAGGAAAATCAGCGTTCACAACTAAATGCGGTGTGCACTGATTATCAACAATCCAATCAAAGAAAGCGCGTAGTAAATAAGGACGATTAGGCGTCATTATAAACGGATCTCACGCTCAGCTTCAGTTAGTGAAGCTTGGAATGATTCGCGCTCAAATAAACGCAACATGTATTCTTTAAGCTCTTTCGCGCCTGCACCAGTAAGCTCTATACCAAGTTCTGGTAAACGCCAAAGTAGTGGCGCTAAGTAACAATCAACTAGGCTGAACTCTTCACTCATGAAGTAAGGCGCTTCAGAGAAGATAGGAGCAATTGCAAGTAATGCTTCTGTCAGCTCTTTACGCGCTTGAGCTGCTTCACTGCTACCGCTTGATATTTTGTTAGCTAAGCTATACCAGTCAGTATCAATGCGATGCATCATTAGACGACTACGGCCACGCATAACCGGATAAACTGGCATTAGTGGAGGATGAGGAAAACGTTCATCAAGGTATTCCATGATGATGTTTGCCTGATATAAACCAAGCTCACGATCGATCAGTGTGGGTACTGTACCGTAAGGGTTAATTTCATGAAGTGCTTCTGGCAGGTTATCCTTTTCAGCCAGGTGAATGTCAACACTTACACCTTTTTCAGCAAGTACAATACGTACTTGATGGCTATACATACAGTTAGCACCAGAAAACAGGGTCATTACAGGGCGCTTATTGGCAGCTACGGCCATGCCTACCTCCATTATATTACAAAAACAGCAATAGGGGCTTAAGCCCCTATCACAAAATTACCTTTCAACATGCCCAGGATTAGTGAACATCTCTCCAGTATTCTTTCTTCAGCATGAATGCCAAGATAAATAGAATCACTAGGAAACCAATTACCTTAAGACCTAACGCTTCTGACTCTAAACGTGACGGTTCGCCAACATAAGCCAAGAAGTTAGTTAAGTCACGAGCAGCACGGTCGTACTCATCGTCACTCATTTCACCGGTACCATCTGTTTCAGTGCCAACAACTTTAGTCACAGTATGACCATGTTCTTCGACTTCTTCAGTGATTGGTGTTGGTAAACCCTGCAGCTCTTGAAGAACATGAGGCATACCTACCGATGGGAAAACAATATTATTTACGCCAAACGGACGTGATTCGTCTTTATAGAACGACTTCAGATATGTATAAATCCAGTCAGTTCCACGAACACGTGCTACAAGTGTTAAGTCTGGTGGCGCAGCACCAAACCACTTAGCAGCATCTTCTTTACCGATCGCGTTTTTGATATGGCTACCTACTTTTGAACCGTCAAAAATAAGTTGTTCTTGACCAATTTCAGTAGGAATACCGATATCGCGGAACGTACGTTCATAACGCTGATACTGCATTTGGTGACAACCAAGACAGTAGTTCATGAACAATTTAGCACCACGTTGTAAAGACGCATTGTCTTTTAGGTCAATGTTCGCATCCATTAACGGAACCGAAGGACCTGCTGCCATTGTCAACGATGGCAACAATGCGAATAAACCGATAATTAGCTTTTTCATCATTTCGTCAACCTCGTTGGTAATGGCTTAGTTTTCTCATTCTTACTGTAAACAAATAACAATACGAAGAACATGAAGTATGTCACAGTCGTGATTTGTGATAACAGCGTTTTGAAATCAGTTTGTGGTGTTGCACCAACCCAACCCAAGATAATGAAAGTTACCACGAATTGAGCAATGTTTAACTTGTGTAAGCCACAACGATAACGAATAGAGCGAACCGAACCACGGTCAATCCAAGGTAGTAACGCAAGCACTACGATAGATGCACCCATCGCGATAACACCAATTAGTTTATCTGGGATAGCACGCAGAATCGCATAGAATGGCGTGAAGTACCAAACAGGGAAAATGTGCTCAGGTGTTTTCAGTGGGTTCGCAGCTTCGAAGTTTGGCGCTTCTAAGAAGAAACCATTCATCGCAGGCATAAAGAATACAACCCAACAGAATAAGATTAAGAAACCAACCACACCCACAATATCTTTTACTGTGTAGTAAGGGTGGAACGGGATTGCATCAACAATGTCTTTCTTGTTGGTGTAATACTCGTGGAATTTGAATTTAGGTTTATCTTCTTCAGCAACAGAACCTTTCTTACGCTTGATTTCAACACCATCTGGGTTGTTTGAACCCACTTCGTGGAGTGCAACAATGTGTAAGAATACTAAAATAACGATAACTAAAGGTAACGCAATTACGTGAAGCGCGAAGAAGCGGTTAAGCGTTGCACCAGAGATTACGTAGTCACCACGGATCCAAAGCGTTAAGTCATCACCAATAACCGGAATCGCACCGAATAGTGAAATGATTACCTGTGCGCCCCAGAAAGACATTTGTCCCCAAGGAAGTAAGTAACCCATGAAAGCTTCAGCCATAAGTGCTAAGAAGATGAACATACCGAATAACCACAGTAACTCACGTGGTTTTTGGTAAGAGCCGTAGATCATGCCACGGAACATGTGCAGATAAACAACGATAAAGAACGCTGAAGCACCTGTTGAGTGAAGGTAACGAAGTAACCAGCCGTATTCAACATCACGCATGATGTATTCTACCGATGCGAAAGCACCCTCAGCAGACGGCACGAAGTTCATTGTTAACCAAATACCCGTTACGATTTGGTTAACAAGTACTAACATGGCTAATGAGCCAAAGAAGTACCAGAAGTTAAAGTTTTTTGGTGCTGGATACTGTGCGATATGCATGTTCCAAACACGTGTCATTGGAATACGATCGTCGATCCAACCAATAATTTTACCAAACATTATGCCACTCCTTCTTCTTCACCGACTAAGATAGTCGTGTCATCAATGAAGGTGTACGGAGGGATTTCTAGATTTAATGGCGCAGGTACAGATTGGAATACACGACCAGCCATATCAAATTTAGAACCATGACACGGACAGAAGAAACCGTCATCTGTGCCCTCTACTTTTTCACCAAAGCCACCTTGTAAGAAGCTCGGAGAACAACCTAAGTGTGTACAAATACCCACAGCAACGAAAATCTCTGGTCGTTGTGAACGGTATTCATTGGTTGATGATTCAGGTTGTTGAGGCTCTTCAGATGCAGGATCACGAAGTTGACCTTCATGCTCTTTCATCTGTTCAAGCATTCTCGGGGTACGTGATATAACCCATACAGGCTTACCACGCCACTCGACACGTATTAATTGTCCTGACTCAAGCTTGCTGATATCTACTTCTACAGGCGCACCCGCAGATTTAGCTCGCTCACTTGGATTCCAAGACGCAATAAAAGGAACAGCAGCCCCAGCCGCACCAACACCACCAACAACAGAGGTAGCTATGGTTAAAAAGCGACGTCGGCCATTGTCTACAGGCGCATTGCTCATCCACTTATCTCCACTATGATTCCCAACACTTGCCATATTGAGAACATCAGTTACAGCAGGTTAATTTTTAGAAATTTCAAAATAGACGCGATCATAATTAAAAGCCTTGATTAAAACAAGGTTATTCACAGTCTCATGCTTGAATAAACCCGTTTTAATACTTTATTAATTTGGGTTAGCTCGAGTATGAAGCCGCTATTTATGATAACGCATATAAAAAAACAATATACTGACCAAGATCAACCTCACTAAGAGGAAACAGAATTCTGTATTAGCTGTTGTTGAACTCACTCACATTACTTGCCCTCCAATTGTAGCAAAAAAATTCATCAATTAACTGATGGATTTAAGCTAATTTTGCTAAATCATGAAGTTTTTTTACTGTAATACGTAGGAATTACTAAGAGCGGTTAAATATCGAGCGAAAAAAAGAAACATCTGTGCGTAAAGGATGCTTGATTTTGCTCCCCCTCTATAACGAATTGAGAGTCAGCCACTTAAAGTGAGGAATGAGAATATGGTTTGTGAGTTAACCGTGGCGGCTGAATAAATCAATACACTTTTTACACGAAAACAAAAAACCCAGCCGAAGCTGGGTTTTTGGTATTCTGATAAACGTAAATATTAACGTTTTGAGAATTGTGGACGCTTACGTGCTTTCTTAAGACCCACTTTCTTACGCTCAACTTTACGTGCATCACGTGTAACGAAACCTGCTTTACGAAGTGTAGGACGTAGTGACTCGTCAAACTCCATAAGTGCACGAGTGATACCGTGACGGATAGCACCAGCTTGACCAGTAGTACCACCACCTGAAACAGTGATGTGTAGGTCAAACTTTTCAGTCATTTCTACGTGCTCTAATGCTTGACGAACAACCATGCGAGCAGTCTCACGACCAAAGTACTCTTCTAGAGAGCGCTTGTTGATTACGATGTTACCAGTGCCTGGGCGTAAGAATACGCGAGCACTTGAACTTTTACGACGACCTGTACCGTAGTATTGATTTGCCATGATAGTGCTCCTTAAATGTCTAGAACCTGAGGCTGTTGTGCAGCATGGTTGTGCTCAGTACCCGCGTAAACTTTAAGTTTACGGTACATTGCGCGGCCTAAAGGACCACGTGGCAACATGCCTTTAACAGCTTTTTCGATAATCATTTCAGGCTTTGCAGCTTGAAGCTTGTCGAAAGTAGTAGACTTAAGACCACCTGGGAAACCAGTATGAGCGTGGTACATTTTGTCTTTTGCTTTATTACCAGTAACAGTCACTTTCTCTGCGTTGATAACGATGATGTAATCACCAGTATCTACGTGAGGAGTGTACTCAGCTTTATGCTTACCGCGTAGGCGACGAGCGATTTCAGTAGCGATGCGACCTAAAGTTTTACCTTCAGCGTCAACTACGTACCAGTCACGTTTTACTGTTTCTGGCTTAGCAACAAACGTTTTCATTTATTAAAATCCAATGTTTTCTTATTTAAAACCACAGGTAATTATCATTAATTACCGCTCTAAGTTGAATGCTTTAACCCCTTCGAGTTTAAGACTTTGAGCCATCAATTAGAGGCTAAACTAATATCAGGCAATAGAACGCAACGTGGCAGACGCGGGAGTATACCAGCACTTAAACCACATTGCTATATGATGGTCGTTTTTTATTCTAAAAAATAAAGCATAGCCGCTAGGCTTGTCAGGCACATTTCAAAGAAAGAAATTGCGCCAACAGCTTTATGCCAAATGCTCTTTTGCTAAATATTCGAGCGATTGCATTTCTTGTAATCGGCTAATGCAACGCTTAAATTCAAAATTTAAATTTCCATCGCTGTACAACTCTGTAATTGGCTTTTCAGCAGAGATAATCAGGGTTACATGACGCTCATAAAATTCATCCACTAAGGCGATAAAACGACGTGCCGCATCATCATTAGCCTGACCAAGTGCTTTTACGTTCGACAAAATCACCGTATTATAAAGTCGGCTTATTTCCATATAATCGACTTGACTGCGAGCTGTTTCGCACAGTTCACTAAACTCAAACATGGCAATACAGTCTGAAACTTTACGGGTTTTGATCATCCGCCCTTCAATTTCAATTGCCTTATCAAGCACACCTGGCTCAGGCGACAATTTATCGAAATATTCAAATAAATTTTCATCAGCCTGCTTATCAAGCGGGCTATGGAAAATCTCAGCCTGCTCTAGTGTACGTAATCGGTAATCAATGCCAGAATCAACATTGACGATTTCGGTATTCGCTTTTACCAACTCAATCGCTGGTAAAAAACGGGCCCGTTGTAAACCGTTACGATACAGCTCATCAGGCACAATGTTTGACGTCGCAACGAGCACAATGCCGCGTTCAAATAATGCTTCCATCAAACCACCTAGCAGCATTGCATCGGTAATATCTTGTACAAAGAACTCATCGAAACAGATAATGTCTGTTTCGGACTTAAAGATATCGGCAACAACGTTCAATGGATTACGGGTGTTTTTTAACTTTTTAAGCTCATCATGCACGCGATGCATAAAACGGTGAAAGTGCACACGCATTTTACGTTCGGTGGGTAAAGCTTCGTAAAACGTATCAACTAAATAGGTCTTACCTCTGCCCACTCCGCCCCAAAAATACAGCCCTTTTATGCTAGGCGTGCTATCTTTAGAGAATAGTTTGGCAAACCATCCCTTCGCGGCGGGTTTGTCTGCCGTTAGGTCATCATAGAGTCTTTGCAAATGGCGCACTGCATTTTCTTGCGCTACATCATGTACAAAGTCTTCTCGCTGTAAATCTTGTTGGTATTTTTGCCAAGGAGTCATAGGTCGTTACAATAAAACACAGTTAAATTTGCACAGTATATTAACACGCATCGTATCTCAGGGTATATTAACCCGCAGTATGATTTCACAATCACATTAAGCTTTTTTTAATATAGATTGGACTATAAAGGCTTCAACAGCATAGTTTTTGTTATTTTTCCCAAAGGGGTAGGTTTATGGGTACTATTACCTGGATAGGTATTTTAATCATTGTTGCAATCTCGGCATTCTTCATTGGCGCATTTGTAACTAAAAAGCAATTTAAACAAGACGAATTAGAAGAGCAAGTTGAACAAGCCAACAATGCACTTGAGCAATATCGCCAAGATGTTGCTGATCATCTCGCAAGCACAGGTAAACTAGTATCTAAAATGAAGGATAACTATGACCAATTGCTTAACCATGTTGAAGAAACAAATAAGTTATTACTTGCTGATAAGAAGCAGCACCCTGCTGAGCCTTTCTTTTCGAAAGAAACCACTGAGCAGCTACAAAACTCATTAAAAGATCGCAGCAGCGATCGCTCAAACGCCGAGGCTCAGCCAGCTGACTACGTTGTTGGTGAGAGTGGCTTGTTTGCCGGTGAAAATAAAGTTTCAGAACATTCTAAAGCCTCTTGATGAACTTTTTTTTGACCCCATAGTCTTTAGGTATAACAGCTTTATATCTAAACCAAGAAAAGGGCTGCTTACGCAGCCTTTTTCTTTTTGGGCGAGTTAACATCAAAAATTAACACGCCTCATTTGCTTTAACTCTGAAATCTCTGAAGTGGAGTAAACCCAGACTATGAAAATGAAATTATCTGTTATTAGTGCTGCCCTTTTATCGTCAAGCTTATTATTGAGTCCGGCGATTGCAACTGCAAAACTTCCTATTGCAGTTAATGGTCAACAGTTACCTACCTTAGCGCCTATGCTTGAACAGATCACCCCTGGGGTTGTCAGTATCCAAGTTTCTGGCTCAAAAGAAGTACGCCGCCGTGCAACACCCTTTGATGACTTTTTTGGTGTCCCCCGAGGTGGTAGCCAAAAACGCCAGTTTAGCGGTCTTGGGTCAGGTGTAATCATTGATGCAAAAGAGGGTTATGTAGTCACCAACAACCATGTGATCGAAGACGCAGAAAAAATGGTCGTCACGTTAGAGGACGGTCGTGAGTATGAAGCAACAAAAATCGGTAGTGATAAAGAGTCTGATGTCGCATTGCTGCAAATTGATGCCGAAGACTTAACAGCCCTGAAGATTGCCGATTCAGATAAACTTCGTGTGGGTGACTTTGCCGTTGCGATTGGTAACCCATTTGGTTTAAGTCACACCGTGACATCAGGTATCGTCAGTGCCCTTGGCCGCAGCGGTTTAAATATAGAAGGCTATGAAGACTTTATTCAAACCGATGCTGCTATTAACCAAGGTAACTCTGGCGGCGCCTTAGTTAACCTAAACGGTGAACTAATTGGTATCAATACGGCTATTTTAGGCGCCTCAGGCGGTAACGTAGGTATTGGTTTTGCCATTCCATCAACCATGATGAAAAACCTTGTTGACCAAATTATTGAGCACGGTGAGGTTCGACGTGGCTCACTAGGTATTTCAGGTCGTCCACTTGATGCAGGCCTTGCTAAAGCGCAAAAGCTCGATGTGAAACAAGGTGCTTATGTGATGCAAGTAATGGATGATACCGCAGCGAGTAAAGCAGGCATAAAGGCTGGTGATGTCATTATTAGTGTTGATGGTAGCGAGATCAGTGGTTTTCATGAACTGCGCAGTAAGATAGCTACCCTAGGTGAAGGTAAAAAAGTCAAACTGGGCATTTATCGTGATGGTAAAGTTAAAACAGTGAGCGTTACCTTAGATGGTGCAGCAAGCTCAGTGTCCGCTGGCGAAGAAACCCACCCTGCTTTCCAAGGCGCAACCCTTGAAAACACGCAAAAAAGTGATGGTAAAGGCGTAGAGGTTACCTCGGTAGAAGCTCGCTCACCAGCAGCACGAGTAGGCTTGGAAGAGGGAGATGTGATCATGCAAGTCAACCGACAACGCGTTGAGAATATCCGAGATATGCATAAGATTATTGAAAACACCCAAGGCAATATTGTCCTAGGTGTAAAACGTGGAAGAGAGCTTATTTTTGTTCTTATCCAATAAACTTAATTGATTAATCATGAAAAAATAACAGTGGTGCTTGCCGCTGTTATTTTTTTTGTGCCATCATTAAGGGATTGCTCACTGATAATAAGAATACTGTGCTTAAACTTTTAAAATTTATTCTTCCACCACTTTTCACAGGCTTAGGCATTGCCTTTTTAGTCGTTTTGCTCAGTCCTACGATGCGCGCGGCGCTGTTTCCGAATGTCAGCCTACCGGATGCAATATCCACTCAACATATGAGTTTTGCGGACGCAGTCCATCGTGCAGCGCCTTCGGTAGTGACTATTTTTTCAGAGAGCATCAGTAATCAACCTCGTTACAAGCGACAAAATACCATTCAAGAGCTTGGCTCTGGTGTAATCATGTCGCAAGACGGGTATATTTTAACGAACTACCATGTCATTAATAATGCCGATCAAATCATTGTTATCTTAACTGATGGTCGTCGCTTCTATGATGTTCAGTTAATTGGCTTTGATACAATCACTGACTTGGCCTTATTAAAGATCAATTCTGATCATTTACCTGTTATCCCGATTAATGATGACTTCAAGCCTCGCGTTGGTGATGTTGTTTTAGCGATTGGTAATCCACTTAATTTAGGGCAAACAATTACTCAAGGTATTATCAGTGCAACAGGAAAACAAAAAATTACAGATAGTCCTTACAATAACTTGCTCCAGATGGACGCTGCGATAAACGTGGGTAACTCCGGTGGCGCATTAGTTAATTCTCGGGGTGACTTAGTCGGTATTACTTCTGCACAATTTAAAACCCGTGAAAATTTAGATATACAAGGTATTTTCTTTGCAGTGCCCTACTCACTGGCGAAGGATATTATGGACAAACTGATTAAACACGGCCGAGTTGTCAGAGGCTATCTTGGCTTTACGGGTACAGCTGTTGATAGCACGGGTAAAGATGTGAGTGACAACTACACCCCCGTCACTGGAATGCGTATTAATAACCTCGATCCCCTAGGCCCTGCCTGGCAAGCGGGTATTAAAGAGCAAGATATTGTGATTAAGATCGCCGGTTTATCGGTCGCTAACCCACAGCAAGTTCTTGAAAAAATTGGGAACACGGAACCTGGTAAAGAAATTGAATTTGAGCTCTACCGTGATGGTAAAATATTGAAAATCATGGTGACAGTTGCTGAACTCGAAACCAAATTATAAGCACAAAAAAGGCCTAACTTAGTATTAGGCCTTTTTTACACTTAACGTTTTCTAACTAATTTGAGCGGCGCTTAATATTAGCACCCAGCGCGCTAAGTTTATCCTCAATGCGCTGGTAACCACGATCAACGTGATAAATACGATCAACAATCGTTTCACCTTGCGCTACAATCCCCGTTAAGATAAGGCTCGCTGAAGCGCGTAGATCCGTTGCCATTACTTGTGCACCTGACAACTTATCGGTATCTCCACAAATCGCTGTATTGCCCTCTAAACGAATATTAGCCCCCATACGCTGCAACTCAGGCACGTGCATAAAACGGTTTTCGAAGATAGTTTCTGTGATTGTTGCACTGCCTTTTGCCACAACATTGAGTGCAGTAAATTGTGCTTGCATATCTGTTGGAAAACCTGGGTGTGGCATGGTTTTGATATTCACGGCTTTTAAATCACGGCCGCGCATGTCTAGGTAAATACTGTTATCTGTCACTTCAACCAATGCATTGGTAGCACGCAGTTTTTCAATCACAGGATCAAGGCTATGGTAGTGGGTATTTTTACACAGTACCTCGCCTCCGGCCATTGCCGCTGCAACCAAGAAGGTGCCTGTCTCAATACGATCTGGCAATATGCTATATTCACAACCAGATAGCGACTCAACGCCTTCAATTTCGATTCGGCTCGTACCTGCACCAGTGATCTTTGCGCCCATTGCGATTAAGCAATTAGCAAGGTCGGTAATTTCAGGCTCACGGGCTGCATTCTCAAGTACGGTTTTACCATCAGCCAGCGTTGCCGCCATTAATAAGTTTTCAGTAGCGCCGACACTGACCATTTCCATGAAAATCTCAGCACCTTTTAAGCGACCGTCAACTTTGGCATTTATATAACCGTTTTCAACCTTAATCGCCGCGCCCATGCGCTCAAGGCCCTGAATATGGATATCAACCGGACGAGCACCAATTGCACAGCCGCCAGGCAGTGATACTTGGGCTTCGCCAAAACGCGCAACCAGCGGCCCTAAAGCTAAAACCGAGGCACGCATCTGCTTTACTAATTCATAAGGTGCAAGTGTCTTATTGACTGTTGCGCCATCAATTACAAGCTTATCTTGTTGCCACTCGACATTTGCGCCCAGCGTTTTTAACAAGGCTTCTGTGGTACCGATATCGCGCAAGCGAGGAACATTACTAAAGGTACTTTTGCCTTGTCCCAACAGTGCAGCAAAAAGGATTGGCAGAGCGGCATTTTTAGCGCCTGAGATAGTGACTTCACCTGCCAGTGATGTACCACCTTGAATAACAAATTGATCCATGAGGAGGTCCTGTGACTATTGTGGAAGTATAAATTTTTGTTCGCGTTTCCACTCTGTTGGTGTAAATGCTTTGATTGACACTGCGTGGATGGTACCGTCTGAGATAGTCGCCATTAATGGAGCATATACCAGTTGCTGCTTTTTAACGCGAGATAAACCATCAAAACACTCACCAACAGCAATCACTTCATAGTGACTACCGTTTGCTTTAACAATTACTTCATCTAATTTTAATTCGTCGCGTAATAACGTTTCGACTTGGCTTGTTTCCATAAATCTCACTCAAAAAGGTTTGTGACCTGACCTAATTGCATTAATTTCTGCAGTTGATCAGGGCTGTTTTTCAGCTCAAGGCGCACACCTTGCTGCTTTAATTCTGCGAAAGAATGAATTAACCAAGCTAAGCCCGCCGTGTCAACCCTAGAGACCTCAGAAAGGTCAAAATACCATGTTTTATGCTTAGTTTGTGGCTTCATATTCAGAAGTCGTTCATGACCGATAGAATTTCGAGTCAGTTCACCGCTGACGCGAAATTGGTCATCATCGAGTTGAGTAATCGATACTTTACTCATTCCCACCTTCACCTCTAAATTGCACTGGCAGTTGGCTCTTTTGCTCTAGTAAGTCACTCACATGCTCAATACCTTGTTGACGTAAGATACCTTGGAACTCACTTTGCTTTGCATCCAGTAAACTGATCCCTTCTGCAATCATATCGTAAGCGCGCCAATCACCATCACGATCTTCACGTACTTTAAAATCAATTTTGATATCAGGTTTGCCCGACTCAACAATTTTTGTCTTAACTAAAACAACGTCTTGACCTTTAAAAGGCTGAGCAGGGCCAAACTCTACACTTTGATTTGTATATTGTGTGAATACACCTGCATATGTCGCAATTAAATACTTTTGAAACACGTCAATAAAGCGCTGTAACTCTTTAATTGCTTTTGCTTTTTCAGCCTTATCCTCGATTGCTCTTACTTTTGAAACATGATTACCCAAAACACGCAGCGCTGCGTATTTATAATCAATGTATGGCATCAATTCTTCTTCAACGATAACACGCAAGTGCTCTTTGTCTTTAGCAATTAATGGCTGATCTTTAGTAATGCGTGCGAATGTATTGTCAGACACTTCACGCACCATTTTATATGGATCTTTTAAATCGACGGTTGGTTCAGCCGCGTTGGCACTTAGTGCACATACAGCACTTAAACATAACAAAAATTTCTTAAACATAATTACTCACCACCCTGGTTGAATAAGAACTGACCGATTAGTTCTTCAAGTACTAATGCTGATTTAGTATCAGTAATATAATCACCATCAGCTAATGCTTTACTCTCGACACCAAATAGTTCATCTAAGCCTGCATCTTGCTCATCGGCAGTGACTTCACTTCCCATGCAACGTTGCTCAGCTGACTGTGGCGCAATAACAGGATTGATACCTAAATATTGCTCACCCAAAATACCTGACGTTAAAATAGAGATTGATGTCGTGTCCGAAAACTTACATAAATAGTTCGCATCAATAGCCATGTTAACCACAGGAACAAACTCTTTAGGATGAATGGAGATAGACTCGACACGCCCCACAACAACCCCCCCCACTTTAATTGGCGCACGCGCTTTTAAAGAGCCAATATTTTCAAACTTGGCATTAAGCTGGTAGGTCTCACCATTACCGCTGATCCCCGCATTGGCGACTTTAAATGCTAACAGCGCAAATGCGGCAATACCAAGGGCTACAAAAAAGCCAACTAAAATTTCTAATTTCCGTGAATTCATCTTTATACCCTAATTAGCTGGTAAACATTACCGCTGTTAAAATAAAGTCAAAACCTAATACTGCCAGTGACGAGTGCACAACGGTTTCTGTTGTGGCTTTGCTTATCCCTTCTGAGGTTGGGATGCAGTCATACCCTTTATACAGAGCAATCCAAGTCACGATCATGGCAAAAACAAAACTTTTAATCATGCCGTTTACGATATCTTGTTGAAACGACACCTGCGATTGCATGATTGACCAGAAGCTACCCGAGTCAACACCAAGCCAATCAACACCCACTAAATGAGCGCCTATAATAGCTACCGCAGAAAAAATAAGTGCCAATATGGGCATACTAATGAAGCCAGCCCAGAATCGAGGTGCAATAATTCGCTTGAGCGGATCAATTGCCATCATCTCTAGACTCGATAGTTGCTCTGTTGCTTTCATTAGACCGATTTCCGCCGTTAAAGCACTTCCCGCTCGACCAGCAAAAAGCAGTGCTGTAACCACAGGCCCAAGCTCACGCAATAGGCTAAGTGCAACCAATGGACCTAAACTGTCCTCAGCACCATAACCAACTAATACAGTGTAGCCTTGGAGCGCAAGTACCATGCCTATAAATAAGCCTGACACCATAATAATAAGCAGCGATTGCGACCCCACCATATACAACTGACGTATAAGTAAAGGCGTGCCCTTTTTAAAGTTAGGCTTATTGACTAAGGCGCCAAATAACATTTGTGTAGAACGACCCAGTGCCGCAAAACGCCCTAAGGTTTTATGTCCTAGCTTTTGCAAAAGATCAAACATTGCGCACTCCTAATAACTCTTCACTGTATTCAGGAGCTGGGTAATGAAAAGGCACGGGGCCATCAGACAAACCTTTTAAGAATTGTTGTACTAATTCAGACTCGTGGTTCTGCATTTGCTCAGGGGAGCCTTCGCCTATCACCCCTTGTTCAGCAATTATAATAACATGGTCTGCAATGCTTAAAACTTCAGTGACATCATGTGTCACAATTAAAGAGGATAAACCGAGCACCTGATTAAGTGATTTTATGAGTTTCACTAACACCCCCATCGAAATAGGATCTTGGCCAGCAAAAGGCTCATCATACATAATGAGTTCAGGATCAAGTGCAATAGAGCGCGCTAGTGCAGCACGCCTTGCCATACCACCCGATAACTCAGATGGCATCAAATCTTGTGCACCACGTAAACCAACGGCTTGTAGTTTCATTAACACGACAAGACGAATTAAGTCTTCACTGAGTTGCGTGTGTTCACGTAAGGGAAAAGCAATGTTATCAAATACAGTCATATCAGTGAACAAAGCGCCACTTTGAAATAACATGCTCATTTTTGTACGGGCAGCATAAAGTGCCTTGCGTGACATATTAGGGATACTCTGCCCTTCGAATAAAATGTCACCCGCGTCAGGCTTAAGTTGGCCACCAATTAAGCGTAACATGGTGGTTTTACCAATGCCGCTTGGTCCCATAATAGCGGTAATTTTGCCTTTCGGAATGTTAAAAGTCATATTTTTATATATGATTCTATCGCCCCGTGAAAAGGTTACATCCTTGATTTCTACTATTGATTGCGACAAGTCGCTCTCCATAACTTTTTTCACTAGTTTTGCCATTTTAAGGGTTTTTTAGTCAAGATGGAAAAAACAAATCGTAAAATTTTGTAATATTTTCTATCAAAATAATCTATGCTAGAAATGTCGAACTTAATACACGCTTAAATTTAGTTTCCAAAAAACACCCATTTAAAACATTCAGTCTATTCTTTTACTTATACTTTCAGGTTTGCTTTTGTTACTATTTGCAGTCATCTGTTTAAGTAATATTGGCGTATAAAAATGGTGACTTCTTTTGTCATTTTAATTATCGGTTTTGCCGCACTTGTATGGAGTGCAGACCGTTTTGTTTACGGGGCAGCGGCACTGGCAAAAAACATGGGGATCCCAACCCTAATCATTGGCCTTACGGTTGTTGCCATGGGTTCATCGGCACCGGAAATGATGGTGTCAGCATCAGCAGCCCTTGCAGGCAAAACAGATACCGCGGTAGGGAATGCTGTTGGCTCTAATATTACTAATATCTTACTAGTATTAGGTATTACAGCACTGTTAAGGCCTTTATCTGTTTCTTCAACAACACTCAAACGTGAGATGCCACTAGTACTATTAGTGTCGGTGGCTTCTTGGTACATATTCTCTGATAACTTCTTCTCATTTGCTGAGGGTGTTGCGCTCCTTATTGGCTTTATTGTTTTTATTGCAGGCTTAGTTATTATTTCTTTAAGGGATAAAAACCAAGCGGATGACCCTTTCGTTTCTGAAGCGTGTGAAGACATCCCTGATAATGTTTCTACAGGTTCAGCTTTATTTTGGCTTATCATAGGTATGATCCTTCTTCCTATCAGTTCACACTTTCTGGTTGGCTCGGCAGTAGATATTGCAAAATACTTTGGCTTAAGCGACTTGGTGATTGGGTTAACCATCATTGCTATTGGCACCAGTTTACCTGAACTAGCAGCCTGTATAGCCGGCGTACTAAAAAATGAAGATGATTTAGCCTTAGGTAATATTGTTGGCTCAAACTTATTCAACCTATTGGCGGTACTGCCTCTTGCAGGGATTATCAACCCATCAATCATCGACCCTTCAGCGGCTAACCGAGATGCTTTGATTATGATTGGCGCAACCATTGCTTTAATCGCTATGTCATTGAACTTAAGAGGTGCTCGTCGTATCAATAGAATTGAAGGTGGTTTATTGTTAGTCGCATTTATTGCATACCAAGGCTATATTTTCAGTCAAATAGGATAACAAATGACGCAGCAAAGCTTTATTGCGCAAGGTAAGCGAGTTCTTGAAGTTGAAGCGCAAGCATTAAGAGAAATTGAACAGTATATCAATGCTGATTTCGAACATGCTTGCCAATTAATGTTTCATTGCACAGGTCGTATTATTGTCATAGGTATGGGTAAATCAGGCCATATCGGCAACAAAATAGCCGCTACATTAGCAAGTACAGGCACCCCTGCATTTTTTGTTCACCCAGGTGAAGCGAGTCATGGTGATTTAGGTATGATCACACGTGAAGATGTTGTGATGTGCATTTCAAATTCAGGTGAAACCAGTGAAGTGCTTGGTATTATTCCTGTTATTAAGCGTATTGGCGCAAAAATGATATCTCTAACAGGTAACCCTAACTCAACTATGGGGAAGCTATCGGATGTCCATGTGTGCATCAAAGTTAGCCAAGAAGCGTGTCCATTGGGCCTCGCCCCGACTGCCAGCACCACTGCGACATTAGTTATGGGCGATGCGATAGCCGTTGCCCTACTTGAAGCGCGCGGTTTTACTGCCGATGATTTTGCTTTATCTCACCCTGGGGGGAGCCTAGGTAAGCGCTTATTACTGAGCCTTGAAGACGTCATGCATACTGGCAGTGCCACACCTATCGTTACCGAATCCCAAAGTGTTAAAGATGCACTAATAGAAATGTCAGCCAAAGGCCTCGGTATGACAGCTATTGTCGATGAAAACAAAAAGCTTGCAGGTCTGTTTACTGACGGTGATTTACGCCGTATTTTAGAGCAACGTGTCGATATTCATAACACATCGATTAGCCAAGTAATGACGCGCTCATGCACCACCGCACATGCTGATATGCTCGCTGCGGAAGCATTGAATATTATGGAACGAAAACGCATTAACGGTTTAATAATAATCGATGAAAGTAATACACCGATTGGCGCACTTAATATGCAAGACCTTTTAAAAGCAGGGGTACTTTAAAGATGACGTTTGCCGAGCTTTATCAGCCATTAAGCACCGATGTAAGCCAACGTGCTCAGAAAATAAAACTACTCATTTGCGATATTGATGGCGTTTTCTCTGATGGCCGTATTTACTTAGGAAATAACGGTGAAGAACTCAAAGCGTTCAATACCAAAGATGGCTTTGGTATTAAAGCATTAATAAATAGTGGCTTTGAGGTTGCGGTTATTACAGGGCGACATTCACAAATAGTTCAGCAACGCATGACTAGCCTAACAGTACAACACATTTATCAAGGTCAAGAAAACAAGCTTATTGCGTATCAAGAATTAAAAGACAAACTGACTTTGAGCGATGAGCAAATAGCCTATATCGGTGATGATGGCCCTGATTTACCTGTCATGGAAAAAGTAGGCTTTGCGGTTGCTGTAAACGATGCTCACCCACTTATAAAAAGACTCGCTCATTACACCACCATGTTACCCGGAGGGTTTGGCGCTGTGCGAGAGCTTACAGATTTATTAATGCTGGAAAACGCGAAAGCGTTAACAACTGATGGAACCAGCGCATGAATATAGCCCGTATTTTACTGAGTATTGTTTTTGTTTGTTGCATGATCTGGTTATGGTATCCGTACTTTAGCCAACCAACAGGCGCAATAAACAGTGAAGACGAGATAATCGCAACACCGGATTACACCGCCATTGCGCTAAAGCAAACGGCGTATGATGAGCAAGGTAACATCAGCCATAAAGTCGCTGCGGCTAAAATGGAGCTATACCAGCAATTAGGGTTTACTTTTTTTGAACAGCCTATTTTTACCATTTATGGGGATCAACAGGTTTGGCAGGTGAAAGCAAAAGAGGCTACCTTGTACGAAAACGATCAACTTATTTTTGAAGGTGACGTTGTTGCAAAAAATCTAACTCATAATGGCATGATTGAAGATATCAACGCAGAAAATATCAATGTCGATATTGAAAAAATGACCATGTACTCAAAACAACCTGTTACATTAACAGGCCCAAACTTAAAGATTACCGGTAAAGGTTTAAAAGCTGATTTAAAAGCCGAAATCGTCGAGTTAACTAACCATACACGAACCATATACTATGACCAATAAACTTAAAAAATTACTTCTAATCCCAAGCTTATTGATTGCGTTTTCAAGCGCTGCTGCAGACCAAGCGGGTACTCCTATCAGCATTAGCTCAGATCGCCAAGTAGGTCAGTTAAAAAATGGAGTCGGGATTTTTGAAGAAAATGTAGAAATAACCCATGGTAATCGTCGTATTACCGCAGATCGCCTAGAAGCACATGCTGGTGAGGTTGATGGTACTGTTTCACTTATCATTGCCACAGGTAAGCCAGCCTACTTTGAAGAAAAACAAGAAGATGGCACGGTTATGAGCGCCAGTGCAGACGAAGTACGTTACGATGTAGCAAAGCGTTTACTCACTTTAGTTGGCGATGCACAAGTGACACAAGCAGGGCAAAAAGTCAGTGCAAAAAGTATAACTTATGACATGGAACAACAACTCATTAGTGCTGAAAAAGACGAAAATTCAACGGATCGTGTGCATACAATCTTAGTGCCTGTTGATAATAAAAAAGATGATAAAGGCCAGCCATGAGTACATTGAAAGCAGAGCTGTTAGCAAAGAGCTATAAGGGTCGCCAAGTTGTCAAAAATGTGGGACTAGAAGTCGAAGCTGGCAGTATTGTTGGCTTACTAGGCCCTAACGGTGCAGGTAAAACCACCACCTTCTACATGATTGTAGGGCTAGTGCCAAGCGACAAAGGTAAAATTAGTATTGATGACAACGACATCACTTTATTACCCATGCACAATCGCGCTCGATTAGGTATTGGCTATTTACCCCAAGAATCATCCATTTTTAGAAAGTTGACGGTCTACCAAAACCTGATGGCGATTCTTGAAACACGTAAAGATCTTAAAAAACAGCAACGAGAAGAAACACTCAATAACCTGCTTGATGAATTTAGTATTCAGCACATTCGAGATAGCCAAGGTATGGCGCTATCAGGAGGCGAGCGTCGCCGTGTTGAAATCGCGCGAGCATTAGCCGCAGATCCAAAATTTATTCTGCTAGATGAGCCTTTTGCTGGTGTTGATCCAATTTCAGTGTTAGATATAAAGAAAATTATAGAGCATTTGAAAAACCGTGGTATCGGTGTACTAATAACTGACCATAATGTTCGAGAAACCCTTGATGTTTGTGAAAAAGCCTACATTGTTTCTCATGGGGAGCTAATTGCATCAGGCACGCCTGAACACGTATTAGCAGACCAAACCGTACGCGATGTTTATCTAGGCGAGCAATTCAGGTTGTAACCAATACACCACCGACTAGAGCATCTGCTAGACTTACAATAATGACAACATATTGATATTGACTCAAAGTAGTATCAATAAATGATTTAAAAAGGATTGTTAGGGATACATGAGGCAATCATTACAGCTGCGCATGGGCCAGCAACTTACAATGACTCCACAACTGCAACAAGCCATTCGCTTATTGCAACTTAGTACATTGGATCTCCAGCAAGAAATACAAGAAGCGCTTGATAGTAATCCTCTACTTGAAGTGGAAGAAGCGGATTACAGTGAAGACGCAATCGGTAAAAACGAACAAAAATCTGACTCTGATGATTCACAAGTCACTGCTACGGCAGAAGAAGCACCAAGTGAGTACGAGCAAGAAAGCAGTGATGCACTCAATAAAGATACCGTTAGTGACGACCTAGCAATGGACGTCACGTGGGATGAGTACATGAGTGCAGCTCCTTCAACCTCTTCAGGGCCAATGCCAGAAGATGAGTCTATTTATCAAGGTGCGTCAACCGAAACTCTCCACGAATATCTGATGTGGCAACTACAGTTGACCCCATTTAGTCCAACTGATGAAGCAATTGCTGTTGCTATAGTCGAAGCTATTGATGACTCAGGTATTTTAACCGTCAGTTGTGAGGATATTGTTGAAAGCTTTAATCAAAACGATGATGAAGAAGAAGAAATAGAACTTGATGAAGTCGAAGCGGTCCTAAAAAGAATACAGCTATTTGATCCTGTCGGCATTGGTGCTCGCAGTTTACAAGAGTGCCTATGTATTCAACTTCGTCAATTCGATGCAGATACACCTTATTTGGCTGAAACTAAAATGGTTTTATCTGAGCACATCGAATTATTAGCAAGTCGCGACTATCGTACTTTGATGAAAAAGACTAAGCTTAAAGAAAACGAGCTAAAAGAAGTCATGACGCTTATCCATAGCTTGAACCCTAAGCCCGCGGATAGCATCGTACGTGAAGAGTCTGAATACGTCATACCCGACGTATCAGTAAAAAAAGTAAAAGGTCGTTGGGTCGTTGAGCTTAACCCTGACTGTATGCCAAAGATCAGAGTGAATAGCCAATATGCGGCTATGTCACGCTCTGTAAAATCAAGCAGCGACAGTCAGTTTATTCGCTCTCATCTGCAAGAAGCTAAGTGGTTTATTAAAAGCTTAGAGAGCCGGAATGATACTTTATTAAAAGTAACGAACTGTATTGTTCAACAACAACAGGCTTTCTTTGAACACGGCCCTGAGGCGATGAAACCGATGGTGCTAAATGATGTCGCTGAAATGGTCGAAATGCATGAATCGACGATTTCACGGGTTACAACGCAAAAATATATGCATACCCCAAGGGGTATTTTTGAGTTGAAATATTTCTTCTCAAGCCACGTCAGCACAGAAAATGGTGGCGAGTGTTCATCAACGGCAATACGCGCTTTAATCAAAAAGCTTATTGCCGCAGAAAACTCAGCGAAGCCATTGAGTGATAGTAAGATTGCAGATATATTGGCTGAGCAAGGAATTAAAGTAGCTAGACGTACAATTGCAAAATACCGAGAGTCTCTAGCAATACCGCCGTCTAATCAGCGTAAAAGCTTGATTTAGACGTTTTACATAGAAGGAAAATGCTTATGCAACTAAACCTAACTGGTCGTCATGTAGAAATCACAGATTCATTAAAAGACTATGTAAACACCAAGTTTGCGAAACTAGAAAGGCATTTTGATCATATTAATAATGTTCATGTCATTTTAGACGTAGAAAAATTAAGTCAAAAAGCAGAAGCAACTTTACATGTAAACGGAGGCGAACTGTTTGCCTCTACAGAGCATCAAGATATGTACGCGGCCATCGACTCGCTAATTGATAAGCTTGATCGCCAAGTAATTAAACACAAAGAGAAATTAGCTCGACACTAAATTATGAAACTTAGTTCACTTACTAGCCAGGACTGCAGCAAAGCTGCGGTCCTTTTTAATAGCAAAAAAAGAATTCTCGAATTTATCAGCGAACTCGCTCATGAGCAGCTTCCTCATCTATCGCAGCAAGATATTCTTAATGCTTTACTCAATCGAGAAAAATTGGGGAGCACAGGAATTGGTAGAGGTATTGCTATTCCGCATGGTCGTATGTCAGGTGCTGATAAACCGCATGCGTTTATTATAGTGAGCGAATCTCCAATTAACTTTGATGCAATTGACAACCGCCCTGTTGATATTTTTGTTGCACTCATCGTACCTGATGGAGACTGCCAACTTCATTTAAAGACCTTATCAACAATTGCTGATAGACTAAAAGACAAAGAATTTTGTAAACAGTTACGCAGCGCTAAAACCGATCAGGAACTGTTTCAAGTTATTGCATCAGAGGCATAAATGGAATTAATTATTATCAGTGGCCGTTCTGGCTCAGGTAAATCAGTCGCTTTACGAGTCCTTGAGGATCTTGGTTATTATTGCGTTGATAATATTCCTGTAAACCTATTACCTTCGCTAGTGCGCAGCGTCTCTGATAATTACGACAAAATAGCAGTCAGTATCGACGTACGTAACCTGCCAAAAGAGCAACAAGAATTTAATGATATTCTTGAATACTTGCCAGGTTTCGCCAATCCAACCTTATTTTACCTTGATAGTGATGATCAAACACTCATTAGACGTTTCTCTGAGACAAGACGTTTACATCCGCTTTCTTTAGATTCTTTACCACTCGATTTAGCAATTAAGCAAGAAAAAATACTGCTCGATGTACTAATTACCCGCGCCGACTTTATGATCGACACAACGGATTTAAGTGTACATCAGCTAGCAGAGTCAATTCGTGAGAAGATTCTCGGTAAAAAAGACAAAAAGCTTATTATTACCTTTATGTCATTTGGCTTTAAGCATGGTATCCCGAAAGAAGCTGACTATGTATTTGATGCACGCTTTTTACCAAACCCACACTGGGAGCCAGATCTTAAGCCACTTACGGGTCTCGACCAACCAGTTAAAGATTACCTTGCAAGCCATAGCATAGTGCAAAAATTTACTTGGCAGATTCAAACCTTTGTGCAAACGTGGTTACCACACCTTGAACGTAATAACCGCAGCTATTTAACGATCGCAATTGGCTGCACAGGTGGACAGCATCGCTCGGTTTACTTAGCACAGACGATTGGTGAAAGTTTCGCGAAAAGCCATGCGAATGTAAAAATTCGCCATCGTGAGCAAGACTTATAATAAGGGCTTTAACATGTATGCTGAAAATACGTTTTTAATTCAAAACAAACTTGGCTTACACGCTCGGGCAGCAACTGTACTTGCACAACTTGCACTTCAATTTGATGCTAAAATTATGTTATATCAAGATGACAAAGAAGCTGAAGGTGACAGTGTACTTGCTCTAATGTTATTAGAAAGCAGCCAAGGTAAAGAAGTACGCGTTGTATGCGAAGGCCCTGATGCAACTGCTGCACTTAATGCAATAGGTGAATTAATAGCACAACGCTTTCATGAGCAAGAATAGCATTTGCTAAGCACGAAAGATTTGCGTTAAACTTAACTTAGGTATTTAAATTCCTCTTAAATATCTTACTTTTAAGTCATTCGTTCATCTTATATAACAAATATTCTTAATATAATGGTTGCTTTAAACGATAACTCAGCAAATTTATTATTGTGCAACTATGCTGTATTTATTTAGCCAGAGCTCACTTTTTTAGTTGTAAGGACGCCAATGCCAGAAGCCTTTGAACAAGATTACCCACTACAACAACTTAAACAGGTGACCAAGTCACTTAATAGTGGTCAATTTGTTCAAGTGCGCGGTATGCTAGCTAAAACAGCACCTTGCGATACAGCACTGTTACTTGAGTCATCTCCTCATAAAATCCGCCGCATGTTGTGGCAACTCGTTGATCCAGATGTACGTGGTGACGTACTTGAAGAGCTTTCAGAAGATGTACGCCTTGGCATTATTGCCCAGATGGAACCTGAGCATATTGCCGCCGCAACTGAGGACATGGACGATGATGACTTAGGTGAAGTACTTCGTAGCTTACCTGATACTGTTTATCAAGATGTTGTCGGGGCTATGGATACGCAAGATAGAGAAAGAGCGACCCAAGCACTTTCTTATCAGGAGCGCTCTGCAGGCGCACTAATGAATAGTGATACCGTCACTATTCGCCCCGATGTCACATTAGACGTTGTACTGCGTTATTTACGTCTACGTGGTGAGCTACCTGAAGGTACAGATGATCTGTACGTGGTTGATAAACATAATTGCTTTTTAGGTGCCTTGTCATTAACAACACTTTTAACCAGCCCATCAGACAAAATTGTTCGCGATTTAATGGATGAAGAATGTGAGTCTATTCTCATTTCGATGGACGAAAGTGATGTTGCTCAACTATTCGAGCGTCATAACTGGATTTCAGCGCCTGTTGTGGATGATAACGCCCACTTGCTTGGTCGTATAACCATCGATGACATCGTTGACGTCATTCGTGAAGATGCAGAGCATAGCATGCTTAGCCTTGCGGGTCTTGATGATGAAGAAGACACCTTTGCACCCGTTCTGAAAAGCTCGCAGCGTCGCTCTATTTGGCTTGGGGTGAACCTATTAACCGCATTGTTAGCTGCCATCGTTGCAAGCTTCTTTGAAAACACCTTAGCAATCTTACCAATCCTTGCGGTACTTAATGGAATTGTGCCTTCAATGGGGGGAGTTGCTGGTAGCCAAACACTTACTTTAGTTATTCGTGGTATAGCCGTTGGCCATATTAATCAAACCAACCAACGCTTTTTATTACTCAAAGAACTCGCGATTGGGGCGCTAAATGGTGTTATTTGGTCGATATTAATCGCCGGTGTTGTCGCACTCTGGCAGTGGGACTTTAAGCTCGGTGCGGTGCTTGCCTTTGCGATGTTTATGAATCTCGTTGCAGCAGGTATTGCTGGTGCGAGCATTCCTTTGATCTTAAAGAAAATGAAAATTGACCCTGCTCTTGCAGGCAGTGTCGTGCTGACCACCGTCACCGATATTGTGGGCATTTTTGCCTTTTTAGGCACCGCAACCTGGTTGTTGATCTAATACCAATTCGCAATAATACTTAATTAAGCGAATTGGTATAAATAAAAACGGCCCTTCTAGGGCCGTTTTTATTTCTATTTACTTGCACGCTGCTTATTTTTACCAACTCTAGGTTTAG
This sequence comes from Pseudoalteromonas arabiensis, assembly GCF_001550155.1. Lineage (GTDB taxonomy): Bacteria > Pseudomonadota > Gammaproteobacteria > Enterobacterales > Alteromonadaceae > Pseudoalteromonas > Pseudoalteromonas arabiensis. The sequence continues at coordinate 76,043 of NZ_LRUF01000019.1, read as the reverse complement.
TATTGGCCTTTTTAAACTGGCTAAAACCAGTGTGACGTGTCAGTGCTGCACGGCCTTTACCGCCCTTTCCTTTCGCTGCTTTCTCATTGCGGCTCTCTTCAGGTATCAAGCAATTTGGTCCTTTACCAATTAAGTTCGCCTTACCCATTTTTTTCAGCGCTTCACGGATCATTGGCCAACCTGCTGGATCATGATAACGCAATATAGCCTTATGTAAGCGACGCTGGCGTGCACCTTTTGGCACAGCTACTTGCTCAGTATTGTTTTTAATATTACGCAGCGAGTTCATCTCAGTATGATAAATCGTTGTTGCATTGGCCATGGGTGATGGATAAAAATTCTGCACTTGATCAAGTTTAAAGTCATTACTCTTTAACCACAACGCCATGTTCACCATATCTTCGTCTTTGGTGCCTGGATGAGCAGAAATAAAATACGGGATCAAGTACTGCTTCTTACCCGCTTCTTTCGAATACTTATCAAATAATTCTTTAAACTTATCATAGGCACCCATACCTGGCTTCATCATTTTAGAGAGCGGGCCATCTTCAGTATGCTCTGGGGCTATTTTCAAGTAACCACCAACATGGTGAGTAACTAACTCTTTTACGTAACGAGGATCTTCAACTGCTAAGTCATAACGAACGCCAGAGGCAATTAAAATCTTCTTCACGCCTTTAACGTCACGAGCCTTTTTATAAAGTTCGATAGTTGGCGTGTGATCAGTGTCCATGTGCTTACAAATATCAGGGTATACACAGGATAAACGACGACACGTACTTTCTGCTTTTTTACTCTTACAGCGTAACTTATACATATTCGCTGTCGGCCCACCTAAATCAGAAATAACCCCTGTAAAACCTGGCACTTTGTCACGAATTTGCTCAATTTCATCAATGATAGATTGCTCAGAACGACTTTGGATAATGCGTCCTTCATGTTCAGTAATCGAACAGAATGAACAGCCGCCGAAACAACCACGCATAATATTCACTGAGGTTTTGATCATCTCGTAGGCAGGGATTTTCTCATCACCATAACTTGGATGTGGAATACGCTGATAGGGTAAACCGAATACCCCATCCATCTCTTCTGTTTCAAGTGGGAATGCAGGCGGATTGACCCAAATAGAACGATCGCCATGACGCTGAAATAACGCACGCGCACAGCCTGGGTTTGTTTCTTGGTGTAAAATACGCGATGCATGGGCATAAAGTGGTTTATTCACACTCACTTGCTCATACGCTGGCAACTTTACGTATGTCTTTTCCCATGGCTTAGGCCGTGCAGGTTGAATAGTAATTGGTTTAGCAGCCTCGGCGGTTAAATCAATACCCGCTTGTTTAAACTCAGACTTACTACAACCAACATCATCGGCACCATACGGATTTGGAATTGGATCAATCTTACCGATTTTATCGATGGCAGTGGAATCACTACCACGCCAGCCAGGTAAAGGCTCTTTACGAATAACCGCAGTACCGCGGATATCTTGAATAGTCTCTATGGCTTCGCCACCAGCGATGCGGTGGGCAACCTCAACTAATGGACGCTCAGCATTACCGTAAATTAAAATGTCGGCTTTGGCATCAAACAACACACTTCGACGTACTTTTTCTTGCCAGTAATCATAATGAGCAATTCGACGTAAACTCGCCTCAATACCACCGATGATCAACGGCACGTCTTTATAGGCCTCGCGACAACGTTGGCTATATACAACCACCGCACGGTCAGGACGTTTACCGCCTATGTTACCTGGTGTATAAGCATCATCATGACGCATACGCTTTTCTGCGGTATAACGGTTGATCATTGAGTCCATGTTACCCGCGGTTACACCAAAGAATAAGTTAGGCTTACCTAATGCCATAAAAGCATCTTTAGAGTTCCAATCAGGCTGGGCAATGATACCAACACGAAACCCCTGTGATTCAAGCATGCGACCAATCACCGCCATACCAAAGCTAGGATGATCAACATACGCATCACCGCTGACGATAATAATGTCACAGCTATCCCAGCCCAACGCATCCATCTCAGCGCGAGTAGTGGGTAAAAATGGCGCTGTGCCATAGCATTCGGCCCAATATTTAGGGTAAGAAAACAGGCCGCGCTCGGCTTTTAATGCGCTCATAAAACGTACTCTGCTACCAAAAGGGGGCGAATTATACCCCACTATGAGTCATTATTATAGAAAACAAAACGCCCTTCAATTTGAAGGGCGTTAGCATGTGGGTGCATTTTTTAAAGAGCCACTTAATGCTTGGCTTGCAAATACGTTATTAACTCTTTTTCTGGCATAGGCTTAGCATACATAAAGCCTTGTACTTCATCACAGCCAAGCTCTAGAAGATAATCAGCTTGAGCTTGTGTTTCCACCCCTTCTGCGATGGTTTTCAAGCCGAGTCTTGCACCTAAAGAAATAATTAACGCTGCAATTGCTTCACTATCTTTATCTGGTAAGTCTTTGACAAATGCCCTATCAATTTTTAACCGATCTAACGGGAGTTGTTGTAAATAACTGAGTGATGAAAAACCAGTACCGAAATCATCAATCGCAATCTCTATGCCAAACTCTTTCAATTCTTTTAAGGTGGTAATGACACTTGCAAGTTCGTCCATAACCACGCTTTCTGTTACTTCTAACTCTATAAATTGCGGCTTAACTTGGTATTGATTTAATGTATCTTTTACCTGCTGCGCGTAACCTTTCACTTTAAACTGAGGCACTGACACATTAACCGCTATACTAATTTCGATGCCCATGGCTTCAAGTCGCTTTTGCTGCATACATGCTTGTTCAAGTACCCATTGGCCAATATCAACAATTAAGCCAGCATCTTCGGCCATAGGCACAAAAATAGCCGGAGAAATATATTGACCATTACCAGAGGGCCAACGCAACAATGCCTCACAGCCAATAATCTTAAGGGTCGTTAAATCAAGTTGTGGCTGAAACCATACTTCTAGTTTACGTTGCTCAAAGTCTTGACGTAACTGTCTAATAATTCCTAATCGCCACGCCATTTTTTCTTCCATATCAGGCGTATAAGTTACCACAGCTTCCATTGACTGCTTTTTAGCTTGGTTTAGCGCGATATAACCTAGTTTTAAAGTCTCGATCCCTGCTTGCTGAAAATCACTTTGGTTACATAAACCTATTTTAAAATTAATAGGTAAAATATGTTCTCCTGCATTGAATGGCAAACTCAAATGCTCTCGAAGTAGCTCAAGATCATACTGCTCTTTTGGCAATAGTAAACCAAACACATCCGCACCAATACGCGATATTAGCTCTGCATTAGGGTATTCTTGCTCAAGCCTTTCAACGATGGCCATTAATAACAGGTTGCCAATTTCTTGACCTAAGCCATTGTTTATATCTGAAAAATGCGCAACATCTATTAATAAAAATACGTAATCATTTTTATTTGGCTGGTAGAAGCGTTCAATTTTGTTCATAAAATCATTGCGGTTAGACAGGCCCGTTAAGATATCTTTATAGGCAGCATCACGCAGTCGATTAAATAAACGCACATTATCTAATCCTACACTGACGTTGGTGAGGAATATTTCAGCAAACTGAAGTTGTGACGGGCTTGGAATATGCTCTGTTTCCAAGTAGATTGCTGCTTGACGGTTTTTACTTTTCAGTAAGTAAGTGCTATCGATATCTGTATGTTGGTGCTGTGACTGCTCTAGGCAATTTTTAACTTGTAAAATAATGCGACCATCATCAAGTTGTTCAATACCTTGTCCAATAAAACTGTTATATTCTGCACAGCCCCCTAACACACATATTTGATTATCATCTTCTAAGGAGCCACACACGACCCCTTTCGGCTCACAATCTAAAATAAACGATAACTGTTTAATCACAGCCATCGTAAATGCTTTAATATCAGTAAACCCTAAAATAGCTTTTGAAGCATAAAGAATGTTATTCAGCGCACGACTTTGAAACTCAAGTTGACAAACTTGCTCATAGGAGCGAATAGCAGTAACCAGTGATGTAATCAGCTTACTACGTGTTAATTCTGTTTTCGTCTTGTAATCATTAATATCATACTCACGAATTACCTTTTCTTCTGGGGCATAACCTGGTTGTCCTGTTCGTAAAATAATGCGTACGTTATGGTTATTTAGGCATTCGCGAACTTGTTTAACCACCTGCAAGCCTGCATCATCAGACTCCATCACAACATCAAGTAATACAACAGAAATTGATAGGTTTTCTTTAAGGACAGTGAGCGCCTCGGCTCCTGAGTAGGCGTGATGAAAGCGTAACGTTTTATCCCAAAACTCTACACCAGAGAGGGCAAGTTTAGTAACAGAATGTATTTCTGGGTCATCATCAACGATTAACACATCCCAAAAATCCGAAACAGACTCCTCTAACGGCTGTTCATCATCCTGATCACTAAATAAAAAGTCGTTACTCTCTGATGCCATTAATAATTCCTTAGACTACCCATCTAAAAACTGCAACGATGGTTCCGTCCCATTTTACAGCCTTGATGGAAAATTCTACCACTTAATTTGACTATGATACATTGCTGATAACTTATATTGTGTAGATTATAGTCTATGATACGTATAATGTTATGAAAGCTATAAAATTATTACCTGAGGTGAGATTATTAAACTCTTCGTTCTGTGTATAAAGACACTGTTTATATGTGCCCTTATAATTTTAGTAATTGGGCTGATGCTTGCACAGCAATATACTGTGAATAAAGCAATAACAGTCACCGCTAAGCGTGACGATATTGCCTCGCTCGTTACGGACTTGAACCAATGGCCACAATGGCAACCTTGGGAAGCAGTCGATCCGAGTATTCAGTTTACAATAGCAGAACCAAGTCAAGGTGTCGGCGCCCATCAATTTTGGGATAGTCGCTGGGGAGCGGGTGAAATGACAATTACACAAATGAACGACGAAGGAATGAGCTTCAACATTTTATTTAACCAAGAACACATTGCTCGAGGTTCTATTCGTTACTTAAATCAAGGCAATGATGTTGAAATCATATGCACGCTTCATGGTGAGGTAAACACCCCAATTATAGGTGGCTACCTTGCCCTTTTAAGCCAATACATACTTAACAACACGGTAAAGCTTGCGCTTAATAATATAAAAACACATGCGCAATTAACCACTACCAACAAGGCCAATGCCAGCGATGACAGTCAAAACGGCACAAGCAAGAGTTAACCTTGCCAATATTATAGAAAACCAACTCGGGTATTCTATTCATAAGTCCCCTTCTGCAAGAATTAATAACCTAGACAGTGATAGCTATTCTTCACAAGGGCAACAACAACTTCCCTACAAAATAAAGGCTGATGTCGGCTTATTAGAGCGAGCTCACACTCGTCAAGAGATTCAATTTATTAAACGCCAAGAAAACATAGAAACAATCATGGCTATGGCAATGGGCTTTTGCCCTGATGTAACAGGACGCCATCAACCTGACTCGGATTGGATAGAGCGTTTCATAAGTTTATGCGAAGATACGGCCAATACTTCAATGCAAAAGCTCTGGGCTAAGATATTGGCAGGTGAAACTGTTTCGCCTGGTACTTTTTCCATAAAAAGCCTGCAAACACTCAAGCATATGACTCAGCGTGAAGCTGACGCACTTCAGCGCTGCACGTCGCTATGTGGTTTTAATGAAAAAGATAACAGCAACCTTATTTTGTTGGGCTTTTATAAAAAGCCTTCCTTGTTTGATTTACTACGTAAAGGTAACAAGGTGTCATTAAACTTAGGTAAAACACCTATCAGTTTTCCTGATATTTTGACACTGATGGATATTAACCTGTTATACCGAAAAGAGATCGAATCGGCTGTTTTAAAGGCCGGACAAGAGTTTAATTTAAGCTTTATGCATCAGCGCCTAACCCTAAAAGCAAAAAGTAATGACTTAGTACTGAGCTATTATAAATTTACACAAACGGGGGATGAGCTAAGAAAACTTATCGCTTCACCTGTTAACAAGGCCTACAAGCAAATAGTATCTACATCGTTGGAAGAGGAATTCGAAACTAGCTGGCAAGTAACCAAATAACCTGCCAGCTGCTTTTACTAAGTAAAGTACTTAGAAGTGTACTTGAATACCCGCAAATGGGCCTGATGCATCAATATCTGTATAAATATCATCAACATCATCAAGTTCTAAGGTCATTGAGCGGTAACCGGCTTTAACGTCTAAATCAATCGCAAGATTATCAAGTAACGCATACGCGATACCCACTTGGTAGTCTTGTACTTTGCTATCATCAATCGCAAGCATACTTCCTTCAAAGAAAACGCTCATACCTGTCAGTGGCAAACCCACTTCCGCACGACCGTAAACTAAAGGAACGAAGCCAGAAAAATCAACACGTTCTGTTGATGCAGGGCCACCATTTTGTGACGTACCAGTGACAACGATATCACCATCAAATTGCTTAGCGTTTAAGCCTAAATCAATCGAAACGAGATCATTATCAAAAATCTCGTAATAAAGAATATAATCGATATGAGATAAATCACTCACCGTGCCTACTTGCGTACCAACAACGTAATCAGCATCACCAAAACTAAACGTATCATCTAAGGTTGTTGAGCCATTTAGCTCAAGCTCAGTGTACTTAAATTTAAAGTTAGGAACTAAAGGTACGGGATGCTCTAGTGCCGCGTAATAACTAATGAATGTCTCATCATCATAATTAAAGTTTTGTAAGTTGTCGTTTTGAGCAAAACTACCACTATTATCTGACCGCCAGCCATCAACACCCAAGTACAGGCCCAATAAAGTATCAGCTTGTGCTGTAGGTGCTAAACAGGCCATCGACAGCGCGGCCGCTAAACAGTACTTTTTCATCATTTTATCCTTGCGCTAAAAGTTCGCTAAGTTCAATTAGAGCCGCATTGGCTCGCGAAATATAATTTGCCATCACCAGTGAATGGTTTGCTACAAAGCCAAACCCACTGCCATTGAGAATCATCGGGCTCCACACTGTTTCTTGTGTAGCCTCTAATTCACGAATAATTTGCTGCAGGCTCACTCGAGCATTTTTCTTTTCTAGTACATCGGCAAAATCATACTCCACCGCTTGTAAAAAGTGCAGTAATGCCCATGTTGCACCTCGCGATTCATAAAATACATCATCAATTTGCCACCAAGATGTTTTCACTTGATTTTGCAATGGCGTGTACGTTGCTTGATGAGCCGCTGTATCGCCGGCTAAGTCTGTGTTTAAACGTTCTTGACCGACACTGGCACTTAATCGTTGGCTTAAGCTACCAAGGCGCTTCTCAGCCTCTTTTAGCCAGCTACGCAAGTTATCTGCACGAGCATAAAATTGACTGTCTCTGTCATTTTGGTCGGCAATTTGGCTACGGTAAACAATGAGGTAATTGATACCTTTTTGATACTCTGCTTCTGCACTAGGCCATGCCCACGCCTCAGAGCTAATATTAAATTGTGGTTGTGCCTTTTTAAGTGCTGCATGTTCTGTTGATTGAGATTGTGAACGGCTAAAATCTTTTCGCATCGACAACACTAAGTCTCGCGTCATCTCAAGCGCGCCATATTCCCATGCAGGCATATTATCCATCATTACACTCGGTGGCATAATATCATTAGATAGATAACCACCCGGTTTATTTAACAGTGTATCAGCAACGTTGATCAGTGTGCTTGTCGTGGTATAGCCCGTCACAAATTTATCGCCGCGCATTTGTGCTTCTTGCTTCGCCTTGCTTACCACATCCATACGAGCAGGCTCACTACTCCAATAAACGGCAATTGCATAAAAAATAATTAAAATTATAAGCAACGCACTGGCTATTTTTCCTTTGTGTTCAGACATATTATCTCCTAGTGATGTGAGTGCTCTTTACTTTTTTGCGGTTTTTCTTCTGTCATTGTTTGTAAAGATACAACTTTAGCTTGAGTAAAAACGCGATTTCCATCTTTAAAATATAGCGTGAGTTTTCGTTCTTGCCCTGCTTGTAGCTTATCTTCTGGCTCAAACACCATCAAATGATACCCCCCAGGTTTAAACTCAACGCTGCTGTGGGCATCAATCTCTAATGATAAAACCTGCTCCATTTTCATCATGCCATCCACATGTGTATGCTGATGAATTTCAACGCGCCCCAAACCATCTAGTTCAGCCTTCGTTAAAACAGCAGCATGATTGCTAGGGTTTGTGATAGTCATATAGGCAACACTGGCTTTGCTCGCGGGTAAAAACTCACGGACTTGCGCATTACTGACTGAAATTTCAGCGCTATCAGTATGGTCATGACCACTATGAGCAAATGAAAAAGTGCTATAAAGTAAACTTGCAGTAAGAAAAGAGAGTGCGGGTAACAGCTTCATCGTGCTTTAATCCTTGTTAAGACATCAACTTACCCGCTAAATTTAGCATACTTTGTTTATTAAGGCAGTTTATTAAGGCGCTAAGCCGCTGATTTTTTGTTATCAGCAATCAACCAGCATAATGCGGCGATTAACAACAATGGCCATGCAACCATCACTGAGCCAAATAGAAACGCAAGCACAACACCTATCACAGCAACAACACCAGCGCCAAGTAGGCCAATAGTGAATAATGCAACACCTGCCACAACGGCAATCACTGCCACTATCGCACCGATGACTTCAAGCCCTGCCCAGCTCATATCAGCAATTGATAACGGCAACTGCCATGAGTCAAACGATACGAATGACACTGCATCGGTACACAGCAATAGCATTGCTAAGACGATGATAGCTAACGTTTTCATGCTCTACTCCTAGTAACCTTTTACTGGTAAAGAACAGTGAGCAACTAAATAACCCACGCCTATTAACAGCGGCATATTAATCAGTAATATGATCATCACCAATCGCGTAGACCATACTGGAAACCCTAAGCGCGCAGCGAGTCCACTGCACACTCCCGAGATTTTCTTATTGCTTAAATCTCGGTACCAACGTGATGATGCATGATAAGTGTTCATCATTAACCTCCTAAGCTGACTGCTTCATCGTAGTTTTTAAATCAGCAAGCTCTTTATCGATTGCCTCATTTTTCTCTAAGGCAGCGATTTGAGCAGCGGTTGAGTTGGCAGCATCTGCGTGCGTTAACTCGTACGCTTCGACTTGCGATTCAATGTTTTCAACGCGCTGCTCTAAGTAGTCAAAACGCGCTAGTGCATCCGTCACCTTATTGCTATGCAACTGCTCTTTTACTTTTAAACGTGCTGTAACGACGCGCTCTTTTTGCATATAGGTCAGTTGCTTGGCTTTGGCATCTGCAAGCTTGTTTTGTAAACGCTGACAATCTTCAGTTAATTTAGACAGTGATTCAGCCACCTTATCCATTTCAGCTTGCTGCGCTTCAATCTCTGTAATTAAGCGCTGCTTTTCTACTAGTGCAGCTTTGGCAAGGTCGTCACGCTCTTTACTCAGCGCTTTTTCTGCTTTCGCTTGCCAGTCTGCTACTTTCGTTTGTTTTGCAGCTATTTCACGCTTCATTTGCTTTTCTTGCGTTAAAAATGTCGCAGCGGTTGCACGGCATTCAGTTAGTGCATCCTGCATTTCTTGCACGAGTAGATTAAGTAACTTTTCAGGGTCTTCCGCTTTATCGAGTGCTGCAGAAAGATTTGCCTGAATAATGTCATTTACGCGATTTAATACACCCATGTGACTCTCCTGTTGATAATTGGGTTAATACAGCTAGGAGATTCCAATTCTTGTGCCAACTAACAAATAAAATTAATTTATTAAATAAATACAAAGAGTTAAATGACTTAAGTTTAGTTTTCGGCTGACTAGTGACTGAATGAAAAATAACTAATTTGACTAAAAAGCTAACTTTTTCACCAAATTTTAGGATCAAAAAAAGCCACAAAATGTGGCTTTTTTAACGAGATATATGATTAGGCTTCTGGGACAAAACTTAAGGCTTTATCCATAACAGATAAGTTAGCCGCTTTACCGTGCCCGTTCTCAGACAAATGACGTCTAAAACCACGCGCACCTGGTTGCCCTTGGAAAATCCCCAACATGTGACGAGCAATATGCCAAAAATTAGCGCCGTTACTCATTTCATCTTCAATATAGTCATACATAGCGCGCACAACCTGATGACGATTAAGCATAAAAGCTTCATCACCATAAATTTTTTCATCCACTTCAGATAAAATAAATGGATTACTATACGCTTCACGGCCAATCATAACACCATCAACATACTCAAGATGAGCTATGCTATCAGCGATGGTTTTCACGCCGCCATTTAAGCTTAAGTGCAGTTGTGGGTAATCTGTTTTCAACTGATAAACACGCGGGTAATCTAGAGGTGGGATCTCACGGTTTTCTTTTGGACTTAGACCATTTAACCATGCTTTACGGGCATGAATAATAAAGTCATCACACCCCACATCATGACTTGCTTCTATTAAGGCACGTAAAAACTCATACGAGTCTTGCTCATCAATACCAATGCGAGTTTTAACCGTAACAGGAATAGTTACCTCGGCCTTCATTGCTGCAACGCAGTCAGCAACAAGCTTCGGCTCAGCCATTAAACAAGCACCAAAGCGACCATTTTGAACGCGATCAGACGGACATCCCACATTTAAATTTACTTCATGATAGCCGCGTTCAGCCGCTAATTTAGCACACTTCGCCAACGCTTCTGGGTCAGAGCCACCAAGTTGCAGTGCCACAGGCCCTTCATGCTTATTAAAGTGTAAGTAGTCACCTTTACCAAATAAAATAGCGCCAGTTGTCACCATCTCAGTATATAACACAGCATGCTTAGTCATTTTACGGTGAAAGGTTCGACAGTGACGATCAGTCCAATCCAGCATGGGTGCCACGCTAAACCGTCTAAACCCTGTATTACCTGCTATTACTGGGCTAGAGCCCTTATTTAGTGTGTTACTCATATAGTCTGAATTGCCTTGAATTACCTTAAATCGCCGCGAGTTTCGATATACAGTCACCTTATAGTCACCCCCGCGGGGTAGGACTGATCGATAACTTAGGGTTACTCAATGGCTTCATACAATATCGAAAAACGCCGTCTTGCTTCAGGCGACTACCGCTACAAGTGCGTAGTACGCGAGAAATCTAAAGGAAAGATTATACACAACGAAAGTAAAACATTCAGTAAAAGAGTACTGGCAGAAAGCCTAGACAAAAAACACTTCCGAATTAGACGTAGCCTATGCAATTTTGAGTGATGATATCCATTCAATGCATATTATTTCTATTGGAGAGGCGCACGATTGGATACAAGAATACTCGTTAGGTTACAAAGGTCCTCAAAGTGCAGAAGTAAGGAGTGCTATTAAAACGTCCCTAGACTTCTAGACAGAGAATTAAAAGTAAATTATAACTGACTTTTAAAGCAAAAAAGGCTTTTTAAAGTCTATAAGTTAATTATATTTGACTTATAACCAATTTAGCATTACTTTATTTTTAAAAGTAAACAGTAATTAACTTATATGGGTAATTTAGCCAAAACAAACAGAACAGGTAAGGCGGTTAAGGCAACAGCCATGCCTAACTTATCAGAACGCTTTACCCCGACTCAGCTCGCTGAAGCAATCACTGCAAAGCGAACAGGTATGAAGCTGTCTTTAGTGGATGTATCTGAAGCATTATCGATTTCAAAGCCAACGCTGGTGAAAATAGAAAAAGGCAATACCAATGTAAAGTTAACGAACCTACTCAAAGTAATGGAGTACCTTGGTCTTTCATTTAGCCTTCTTTGTGATGATGCTACTTCCAAAGAAGGAACAGAGGTAAGTGATGACTGGTACTGATCTAAATACTCTGAACGTTTATATCGGTCATGGTCGTAAAATTGCGATAATAACCATTCCTGTAGGCTCTGAAACCGAATTAACCTTAACTTACGAGCCTGATTGGATCAAAGAGGGTTTTGCTATCTCGCCCCACTTGCCTTTGAACGGTGAGTTTGATCACAGGGCGGTCCGTAACTTTTTACAAAACTTGTTGCCTGAGGGTAAAGGGTTAGAAGAGATCATTAGTAATGCAACTATCTCCAAAAATAATACCTTTGGGCTTATCAAGATCATCGGCGCTGACACATCTGGCGCGTTATCATTTACAAGTCAAAACAATGAAGAAACCGAAACTTCATTTCGAGAAGTCACTAATGAAGAACTAATCGAAAAGCTAGCTCGTTTTAAGAATGCTGGAGAATCTATTACTTATTGGGATGGTCGTACAAGGCTATCAGTCGCGGGTGTACAAGATAAACTCAACTTATTAGAAATTGAGGGCAAATTAGGGTTTGGTGAAGGCCAGCTTTGCTCCAATAAGATCTTTAAGTTTGAAACGGGAAAAGCACCTTTTATCGCCGTGAATGAGTTATTTACCATGTTATTGGCAAAGCATTCGGGTATTGATGTACCAAACGTAGCAGTACGAAAATACGGAGAAGTCAGTGTGTTTGTGATTGACCGTTTTGACCGCAAGTTAATAACTGAGCAACAGCGTGTTATGCGCCGTCACATTATCGATGGCTGCCAAGCAACCAACCTACCCCCATCATACAAATACGAACGTCAACATGGTGATGAAGGCGACGGTATTTATATTCGTGATGGTGTGTCTTTTGTGAAGCTATTTAATGTACAAACAACTAATGCCGAAGCGTACCAAACACAACTTATACGCTGGATGACCTTTAATATTTTGGTACGCAACTATGATGCGCACGGCAAGAACATCAGTTTCTTTGTGGGTAAACAAGGGCTAAGTCTTACGCCATTTTACGATTTAGTAAATATTGAGGCCATTATTCGAGAGATCCAAGCAAGACAAGCTGAGGAAAATTCTAAAGTACCAATGGCAAACCAATTTTCGATGTCTATAGGTGAATATGGTTCTGGCAGTGCAGGTAATTTTAATCACCCATTTACCGCTTACATGTTGGCTGACTTCGCCCAAGAATTCGAAATATCGCTCGCACGTCTGCAATTGTTGATGAGGCAAATGATTAAACAAGTGCAAAGCTCTGTTGATTTAGCCAAAGCTGATGCGCTTAAACAGCAGTTAACTGATTCTGAAATACAGCATGTTAATACCTGTATTCAAATCATCGATGAAGCAGTTGAAGAGCTAAGTTCAGAAGTGGATAAAATAACGGAAATGAGCGACTTAATTTAGTGTGGATTTCTAGCTATTTCTATTTATTTCATTAAAGTGGCATGACAATAAGTAGACATCGAATAAAAGTACTTATAAATCATATTATTAAATCGATTTTTTCGCGTGTATGATTACTTTCTAACATGGGTGCTACAGAAAAACGGCACATGGCTTAATCGAAGATCAGATGATGAAAAGAGGCGAAGAAGTGTACTGCAATCTCACTTCTTCGATGAATAAAATAAAAATGTAAAGACTAAATTTTCACTTCGTTTAGAAGGTGCTCAAGGTTTTTGCCTGTAAGCTCTAAAACAGTGATTTCAAGCTCTTTATAATCTTCATTTTTCAGATTAACCAATTTAGCACCCACTGCAATGCGAGCAACTTTCTGGGCAGGATCTATCTCTACAATTTCAATGGATGCATGTGTATCATGATCTTTTGACTGTACGTAATACTCGCTAAAGAAAGTACCATCGGCACGCACATTTGAATTGTTATCAGACTCAGACTGCAAAAGTATGCCCTTTTTAAGATCACTTTTACGAATAGAAAAGCTGTATTCCGCCACATTAGCATGGCCTACAATTATCGTAACGGCGCTCTCCCCATTAATTTTAAAATCGTGGTCGGTCACTTCAATCACTTTTAGCTTACCACTATCATAGGTTGGCTCCATGCAAGCGCCTAAACTAAAAATCAGAAAAATAGATAAAATAACATTTTTAATGAGCATTCTTTGTTCCTTAAATTTTATATTGCCTTCCTTTAAGTTAGATAAAAGCAGGCAATAATTCAAAATTTAAATTACTGAAAATGCACTTTAAATTTAAATTATGCTGTCACAGCTAAACCAAAGTAATGGGCAATCCCCCCCAAAATATTAGTCACAGCCACGGAAGATAAAATTAATCCCATTACTCGGCTAATAATACTTGCCCCACTATCGCCAATTAACTTATGTACATGTGTTGCGAGCAATAATAAAACCAACACAATCACTAATACAGAAAGCATGATTGATGATGTTACAAGCTGCTCATACCAAGTGTATTCTGTATTTCGAGTCATTAGCACCGCACCAAGCATGGCACCTGGGCTGGCTATAGAAGGAATGGCTAATGGAAAAATAGCAGTTTCGGTACTGTCGCGAACGCTTTTGATTTCAGTTTCAGGTTTACTTTCACCGAATATCATCGACAAGGCAAAAATTAATAATACGATACCTCCGGCAATCTGAAACGCTGAAAGCGGAATATTGATCGCGTTTAAAAGTAGTTCACCAGCAATCACAAAGAACAATAAAACTAATGCAGAAACGCCAACTGCCTTTAACGCAACTTTACGCTTAAATTTAGCATCATCCCAACGAGTAACAGCAATAAATACAGGCACTGTACCAATAGGGTCAATGACGGCAAAAAAGAAAATGAATGCAGCAAGCAATTCATTCATTAAGAAAACTCCCTATAAAACGTGTTAGCGAATAAAAACACTGCAACTACAATACAGTATGTTAGTATATCACGGTAGCGTAAGGATAAGAGAAGATGAATATAGAATCACTCGTCAGTAAAGCAAAACAAGTCTGCGATAATCGTGGGGCACGTTTCACACCTATCCGTGAGAAAGTATTCCGCCTGCTAGCAAGTGCTCAGGGTGGCGTTGGTGCTTATGACTTATTAGAACAACTTAAATTAACAGAGTCAGGCGCAAAACCTGCCACTATTTATCGTGCTCTCGATTTCTTGTCAGAACTTGGCTTTATTCACAAAATTGAAAGTACCAACTCATTTATGTTGTGCCATCATTTTGATCATATTCACCCTGTACAATTACTCATATGTGACAGTTGTGGCTATGTTAAAGAATTACACTCAACCGTTATTTCACACGAACTAAATAACCTAGCCGCAGAGAGTGGGTTTATTGTCTCAGGACAAACTATCGAAGCTCACGGTAAATGTGAAAATTGCAAAGATTAAGTGCGCTGTCACATACAGCCACTACACTTATAGTTAGAAAAACAGTTTAACTGCGTAATCTGAGGGAAAATAAACAATGAATGTAGAGTTCATCAACCCTTTTTTATCATCATTATTGAATGTATTGAGCACCATGGCTCAAACAGAATTAAAACCGGGTAAACCAAGTTTAAAAAAAGATGAGTTAGCCCGTGGCGATGTGTCGGGCTTGATTGGTATGGTGGGGCCACAAACAAAAGGCTCACTATCAATTACTTTTGATGAAAATCTAGCATTAACCATTATGGAAAGAATGCTAGGTGAGCGACCAGACTCAGTCAATGAAGAAGTCACTGACATGGTGGGCGAAATTACCAATATGGTAACAGGTGGCGCTAAAAACCTACTCGGCGAAAAAGGCTATGAGTTTGATATGGCAACACCTGTCGTTGTGTCTGGTAAAGGACATACAATCGCTCATAAATGTGAGGGTGCTAAGGTGTTAATTCCATTCACTTCAGCTGATGGTAACGCTAATATTGAAGTTAGCTTTGATAAACTATGAGCTGGCAGCAAAAAACCATTCAATTGAAGCCTCGTTCACGAGGCTTTCACATCATTGATGACGAGCTACTTCGTCAACTTCCTGAAATAAGGCAATACAAAGTTGGTTTGTTACATCTTTTCATTCAGCATACTTCTGCAAGCTTAACTATTAACGAAAATGCAGATCCTACTGTACGAATGGATATGGAAAGTCACTTCAATCATTTTGTGCCAGAACGACAAAGTTATTATCGTCATGATTATGAAGGTGATGATGATATGCCAGCCCACATAAAAAGCAGTACATTAGGTGCTGAGCTCACCATTCCAATTAATCAAGGCCGTTTAATGCTAGGTACTTGGCAAGGTATCTATTTAGGTGAACACCGAGATCAAGGTGGTGCAAGACGTATTGTCGCGACGATTCAAGGTCAGATCTAAAACAAGCTGTAAGCAAAACTTGGCATTAACTAAATTATTTAAGAAAGTATTTTGGGATTTGTCTAGAGATTGGAGCGGCACACGAGGCTCGAACTCGTGACCTCAACCTTGGCAAGGTTGCGCTCTACCAACTGAGCTAGTGCCGCTTTATAAGTAGTCAGTAATTTGTCCGTTGCTGCACAACCTTGAAGGTTGCGGTAAAACATTCTGGCAACTGAGCTAGTGCCGCATTCAAAAGTAGTCAGTAATTTGTCCGTTGGCGCACAACCTGAAGGTTGCGGTAAAACATTCTGGCAACTGAGCTAGTGCCGCATTCAAAAGTAGTCAGTAATTTGTCCGTTGGCGCACAACCTGAAGGTTGCGGTAAAACATTCTGGCAACTGAGCTAGTGCCGCATTCAAAAGTAGTCAGTAATTTGTCCGTTGGCGCACAACCTAAAGGTTGCGGTGAAACGTTCTGGCAACTGAGCTAGTGCCGCATAAATAACTTGTAAGCTGCAAGTTTCTAGTTTCAAGCTCATGCTTTTAACTTTCCCCTTAAAACTTATATCAATTTCTTTTGGTGAGAAATTGGAGCGGCACACGAGGCTCGAACTCGTGACCTCAACCTTGGCAAGGTTGCGCTCTACCAACTGAGCTAGTGCCGCACAATAAGTTACTAGTTATAAGACTCAAGTTAAAAGTTGGAATAGCTTGGAGCTTTCAACTTTCCCCTCGAAACTTAAGCCAATTTCTTTTGGTGAGAAATTGGAGCGGCACACGAGGCTCGAACTCGTGACCTCAACCTTGGCAAGGTTGCGCTCTACCAACTGAGCTAGTGCCGCATTTTTCTAGTTTCAAGCTAATGCTTTCAACTTTCCCCTTGAAACTTAAGCCAATTTCTTTTAGTGAGAAATTGGAGCGGCACACGAGGCTCGAACTCGTGACCTCAACCTTGGCAAGGTTGCGCTCTACCAACTGAGCTAGTGCCGCTTTATAAGTAGTCAGTAATTTGTCCGTTGTCGCACAACCTGAAGGTTGCGGTAAAACGTTCTGGCAACTGAGCTAGTGCCGCTTTATAAGTAATCAGTAATTTGTCCGTTGCTGCACAACCTTGAAGGTTGCGGTAAAACGTTCTGGCAACTGAGCTAGTGCCGCATTCAATTACTTAGAGACATACGAACCCCGCGAGGGTTAACGTCTTAAGCGGGGCAGGATTCTACAATAATCCGATGTGTTTGCAAATGTTTTTTACAAATTAAAGAATTTTTCTTGGTAAACCTTTAATTCCATGATCGAATCTTTGATATCGTCGAGGGCTAGATGTGAACCTTTTTTGTTCACTTGCGCTAATACGTCAGGTTTCCAACGACGTGCAAGTTCTTTAACTGTACTCACATCAAGGTTACGGTAGTGAAAGTAGTTTTCCAATTCAGGCATGTACTTATTCATAAAGCGGCGGTCTTGGCCGATAGAATTACCACACATAGGTGAAGCACCCGCAGGTACCCATTGCTTTAGAAATGCCAGTGTTTGATCAATAGCATCTTGTTCAGTGAATGTGCTTGCTTTACAACGAGCTGTTAAACCAGATTGACCGTGCTGAGTTGTACACCACTCGTCCATGCCATCAAGCAGTTCATCACTTTGATGAATAGCAATAACAGGGCCTTCAGCCAAGATGTTTAAATCACTGTCGGTGACAACAGTGGCAATTTCGAGTATTTTATCTGTTGCTGGTTCGAGGCCAGTCATTTCCAGGTCGAGCCAGATAAGATTTGATTTATGAAAAGACATAGTTACCTTAGCGGTGCTTTCCTTTAGATCCAACGCATTTAGATATATCATATTAGTATCATCAGTCGACCTAAAGCTTTTTTTTCAAAAAGCCCGACATTTAATCAAGTTATGGGCCAAAAGTGGCAAAACAAAAGAAATTAAGTAAAGGCCAATCACGTCGAATTAAGGCCAATCACCAAAAACGCCTCTCTAATGCAGATAAAAAGCAACAGAAAGGGGCTGCAGTGCAATGGCAAAATGATAATTTAGGCCCTGCCGAAAATGCGGTTGTGATCAGTCGATTTGGCCAACATGCCGATATCGAAACCGAATCAGGCGAAGTGCTGCGTTGTAATATACGCAGAACCGTATCAAGCCTTGTGTGTGGTGATGAAGTTATTTTTCGCCGTGCAAAAGTCAGCGAAGGCGACTTAGCAGGCGTTATTGAAGCAACCCATGAACGTCGCTCACAACTAACACGCCCTGATTTTTATGACGGAGTGAAAGTCGTCGCTGCCAATATCGACCAAATTTTAATGGTCTCGGCGGTACTGCCTGAGTTTACGCCAAACATTATTGACCGTTATTTAGTTGCCTGTGAAGACATGGGTATTGAGCCTATTTTGGTACTTAACAAAATAGATTTAATAGACGATGAAGGCCTTGCTTTTATTGATGAAATTCTCGATATCTATCGTGAGCTAGGTTATCAAGTACTGTTAGTCAGTAATAAAACAGGTCATGGCATAGATGAGCTAAAGCAAAAGCTGGTAGATAAAAACAGCATTTTTGTTGGTCAAAGTGGTGTGGGTAAATCAACCTTAGTCAATACAGTGCTACCCGACGCTGAAATTTTAACTCAAAAAGTCTCTGAAAACAGCGGCCTTGGCCAGCATACAACCACCGTATCGCGATTACACCATTTACCAAATGGCGGTAACCTAATCGACTCACCAGGAATTCGTGAGTTTGGCTTATGGCATTTAGATGTTGAGCGCGTTACGTGGTGCTTTAAAGAGTTCCGTGATTTTATTGGTGGCTGTCGTTTTCGCGATTGTAAGCATTTAAACGATCCTGGCTGTATAATTCGCCAAGCTGTTGATGATGGTGAAATTTCAGAACTTCGCTTTGACAGTTACCACCGAATTTTAGAAACTATGGCCGACGGCCGTGCTGGTGCACGCGCTCCTCGCGTATAACTATTTAGGAAATAACAAGTGAGTTTAGATAAATTCAAAATTGCTATGCAATATGCCATGCCAAAACATTTCATTTCGCGCATGGTTGGCAAGTTAGCAGCAGCAAAAGCGGGTGGCTTAACAACGGCCTTAATTAAATTGTTTATCAAACAATACAAAATTGATATGAGTGAGGCTAAATACCCAGATCCAGCTCATTACAAAACTTTTAATGAGTTTTTCACTCGCCCATTAAAAGAAGGCATTCGTCCACTTGCTGAAGAAAGCGACATTATTGCTCACCCAGTTGATGGTGCAATTAGCCAATTAGGCGATGTAGTCGACGGTCAAATCATCCAAGCAAAAGGCCACGACTACAGCTTACAAGCACTACTTGGTGGCAAAGAAGAAGACACAGCGCCGTTTTTAGGCGGTAAGTTTGCGACTATTTATTTAGCACCAAAAGATTACCACCGTATTCACATGCCTGTTGATGGTACGCTGAGCAAAATGATCTACGTACCGGGTGATTTATTTTCGGTAAACCCGTTAACAGCACAAAATGTACCTAACCTATTTGCTCGTAACGAGCGTGTTGTGGCTATCTTTGAAACCGAAATTGGCCCACTAGCTATGGTGCTGGTTGGTGCGACAATTGTTGCTAGCATCGAGACTATCTGGGCAGGCACTGTAACGCCACCAGCGGGTAAAGATGTATTTAGTTGGAATTACCCAACTGAAGGTGACAATGCGATTACTCTGAAGAAAGGTGAAGAAATGGGCCGCTTTAAGTTAGGCTCTACCGTTATTTTAGCTTGGGGTGCAAATCAAGCTGAGTTCTTATCAGATCAACACCCAGAAACAGTGACGCGTATGGGCACACCCTTTGCGAAAATTAACGACTAATAAGTTCAATTAAGCAAACCACTTTAGCAAAAGTGGTTTGCTTAAAATTCACTATAAATCGCGCCTACCCTCACGATTACACTCTGAGCATTCACTATCTTTTTGAATATTAAAGCGCTGCTGTTTTAGTGTTAGCCCATCAAATTGAATAAACTCACTGCCCGCTTTATGGCCAAGTAATATATTGATAGCCAATAAACTTTGCATGCTCCCCATAACACCGAGCAACGGGCTCAATACCCCAGCATTGTCACAATTAAGCGCTGTCTGTTCATCCGTTTGCGGAAACACACAACCATAGCAAGGGCTATGTTTATGACGAAAATCAAAACTCATCACCTGCCCCTGTGTTGCAATAGCAGCAGCTGATACAAGTGGGATAGATTTAGCTAAACAATAACGATTAACCAAATAACGGGTAGCAAAGTTATCACTGCAATCAAGGATGATGTCAGCACCCTCAAGAAGCTCAGCACAGTTACTTTCATCAAGCTTTTGGCATAGGGGTTTAACCGTTATTTGATTATTTAAACTGCTTAACACCTTGGCAGCCGCCTGTGTTTTTGCCTGCCCCATATGGTTTATTTTATACAGTACTTGTCGCTGTAGGTTTGAAAGCTCAACCTTATCATCGTCTATTAAAGTGAGCGTTCCGATTCCAGCCGCCGCTAAATAAAACAGTGCTGGAGAGCCAAGCCCACCAGCTCCGACAACCACAATATGTGCAGACTTTAACTTTTGCTGGCCCGCATGCCCCACCTCTTTTAATAGTAAATGGCGGCTATAACGAATTTGCTCTTTGTCGCTTAACGCGCTCATATTAAGACTGACCTTCGACCAGCAGTTTTAACTTGGCAATGGCTGTTTGGTAGTCTTCGGCTTCAGTAATCGCACGTACTACTGCAACACTGCCAACCCCCGTACTCGCAACTTGCTCTGCACGTGATAAATCAATCCCACCAATTGCGACTGTTGGATAATCGGCCATTAGCGGCACAAATTTTTCGAGCTTTTCTAAGCCTTGAATTTGCCCCGTCATGTCTTTAGTGGTGGTTGGGTAAATAGCGCCAAACGCCATATAACTTGGTCTGTAATTATGCGCGCGTAGCATCTCATAAAAACCATGGGTCGAAACACCTAAGCGTAACCCTGCCTCTTTTATGGCAATTAAATTAGCGGTTTGTAAGTCTTCTTGTCCTAAATGCACACCATAAGCGCCGTACTTAATCGCTAATTGCCAATAATCATTAATATACACCTGCGCATCGTACTTCTGCCCCAGCATAACCGCACTTGCAATCGACTCTTCAAGTGCTGCATCGTCTGCATTTTTCATTCTTAATTGAACCGTTTTAACCCCTTCGGCTAAACACTTCTCCAACCAATCAAGGGTATCAACAACGGCATATAACCCAAGCTGTTTAGAGTCACATTCTGCAAAGCCTGCTGCCATGGTAAAATTAGCCGGGCAATCAAAGTCGAGCTCATCACCTAACCAACTCCCCGCTTCGATGACTTGTGGGTAATCCGCCAGTGTTGTTGGAAAGCGAGTATGTGCAACAGGACCAATACCTTCACCATAGCGAACAGCCGCTTTTAAACCTTGGTTTATATAGGCTTTCGCTAAAATAAAGGCATCTTTAAGTGGGTACTGTTTTGCTAAGCAAGCAGCAACTACCGACGCCATACTACATCCAGTGCCATGACTATGCGGAGTTTGAATTTTTTCGTTGCCAAGCCAATATGCTTGTTCGCCTTGCACGCAGTAATCAATGCAATAGCCACTTGGGTAATCCCAATGACCCCCTTTAATAATCACCGCTTTTGCACCATAGCTCGTTAACTTTTCAGCGGCTTCTTTCACTGCACTTGGGCCAATCAAATAAACACCGGTTAATAACTGCGTTTCGTGGGTGTTCGGTGTTACAACATCGACTAATGGCAATAAACACTCTTTGATGGCACTAACGGTATCTTCTTCTGTTAATAAATCACCACTCGAGGCAATGGCAACCGGATCATAAACAACCAAAGGCGGTTCTGCCCAAGTTGCTTTATAATGTTTTAAATGCTCACTAATAAGCTGTATTTGCTGCACATTGGCAAGCATGCCAATTTTAATCACACTGGCAGGCATATCACTGGCTAAGGCTAATAGTTGCGACTCAATCACTTCTGTTGAAATCGGGTTTAGCGCTTCTACACCTAAACTATTTTGTGCCGTTAAAGCAGTAATAACTGTACAGCCATGTACATTAAAACTTTGCATTGCCTTAATGTCGGCTTGAATTCCTGCACCGCCGCCCGAATCTGAGCCTGCTATGGTCCATACAACCTGATTCATGTTATTCCTCACATTTTATTCTTGATGCCAAAATGGCATACCGAGCGTCGGCGTTGATGGGCTTGCTACGTCTTTCTCTGGCATCGCTTTGGCCACATAGCTATACCGCCCCGCCTCTACAGCACTCTTAAACGCTTTACTCATCGTCACTGGGCAACCTGCACCTGCAATTGCCGAATTTAATAATACGGCATCATACCCTAATTCAAGCGCTTGGCAGGCATGAGATGGTAAACCTAAGCCTGCATCAACAATTAAAGTATGGTTTGGCAAGCGCTCACGGATCATTTTTAAGTTGTAAGGGTTCAGCAAGCCTTTACCCGTGCCAATCGGTGCGCCCCAAGGCATAAGTACTTCGCAGCCTAAATCAGCTAAGCGCTGACACAGTACTAAATCATCAGTGCAATAAGGTAAAACTTTAAAGCCATCGGCCAATAAGGTTTTAGTGGCTTCGAGCAGTGCGATTGGATCGGGCTGTAAATTATATTCATCACCAATCAGTTCTAACTTAATCCAGTCAGTGGTAAACACTTCTCGGCACATTTTCGCCAAGGTCACCGCTTCTTTCACACTATGGCAACCCGCCGTATTTGGCAGCACTTTTAACCCGGTATTTTTTATCAATTGCCAAAAATCATCACCCGCAGCAACGCTTTGCTGACGTCTTAGTGAAACGGTTACAATCTCAGCCTGTGAGGCCACTATCGAATCCTGCATAACACTCGGTGAAGGATACAATGCTGAGCCAATCAGTAAACGACTGGAAAATTGTTCACCATAAACCGAAAAACTATCCATCTTAGCCTCCTTGAATTGGCGACAATAGCTCAATGCTGTCGCCTTCGTTGAGGGTTTTAGCGTCACACTGGCTGCGCGGCACAAAGTCACCATTAACGGCAACGGCAAATGGCGGTCTTGCGCCAAATTGACTTAACGCCTGAGTCAGCGATGTATTATCATTCACTGTAACTGACTGACCATTAATTAAAATATTCATTTTTATCCTTAAGCAATTAAGCTCACTGCATCATCGACCACCTGAGGCGCAAGTAAATAGCCATGACGGTATAAGCCATTAATGCAGATCACTCGACCTTGTTTTGTGACTTTCGGGCGGTTATCTGCAAACGCTGGACGAAGCCCCGATTGCAAGCTCTCGATACGCCCTTCAGCAAAGCCGCTATGCACCGTATAAGCAGCAGACAATAACTCCAGCGCCGAGCGTACGGTGACTTTACCTCGGTCTTGCGATTCGATTTCAGTCGCACCAATCACAAATTGATGATTTGGCTTAGGAGCAATATAAATTGGGTAACGTGGATGCATCAGACGTATCGGTCTGGTTAGGTTCACCTCTGGTGCATATAAACGCGCCACTTCCCCTCTTACTCCACGCAGTAAAGGTTCAGATTGTTTAGCACCTAAGCCGCGGCAATCAAACACATAATCATAGCTTTGCCCATTCACTTGATGGGCGTTCAATGCAACTTTACAGCCAAAGTTAAATTGCACTCCTTGCGAGGTAAGCTTTTTAAAACTAGCGCCATAAAATGCCTGATTATCGAGTTGCCCTTCACAAGGTAAATACACACCTTGATGGAACCGCCCAGCTAGCTCTGGCTCAAGGTCAGCGATTTGAGTGCCAACCAATGTCTGTGCTTGATAGCTTTCAAGCGGTTTTAAGCGACTCACAAAACTGTGTAAATCGCCCTTATCTTGCTGATGAGCAACCACCAAGCTGCCTGTTTGTTGAAAATACACAGCGTCATCAAGTTCACTTAAAATTTGCTGCCAACGAGTGATGCTATTAAGCCCTTGTAGGGCTAAATCCTGTTCACACAGGACTGATTCAGCAAGGGGGGCTAACATCGCTGCAGCAACGCTACCAGCACTGTTGCTAGCATGTTCATCATCTTGCTCAAACACCGTAACTTGATGCTGCTTACTTAACGCCAATGCAGCTAAGCGTCCCGTTAAGCCAAAACCAATCACTGCAATGTTGTAAGACATATTAACCTCAGCCTTAAACGATAAGATTTAAGCAAATAGCGCGATATAAAATCGCGCCTACAACTAGCCTAAACTGCTTTGTGGTATATCTCAGAGCCTGTTTTTTTGAACTCATCTGATTTCGCTTTCATCTCGGCTTCGACATCAACCATTTTGATTTCGATGCCCTCACCTAAGGTATTAAAATCAATCCCTCTTTGCTCAAGATCTTTGGCATAATCACGTACTTCTTGAGTGATCTTCATTGAGCAGAATTTAGGACCACACATAGAGCAAAAATGAGCTATCTTGCCCGATTCTTGCGGCAGCGTTTCGTCGTGATATTCGCGAGCACGTTCAGGGTCTAAACCGATGTTAAATTGGTCGTGCCAACGAAACTCAAAGCGCGCTTTTGATAATGCGTTATCGCGCTCTTGCGCCCCAGGGTGGCCTTTTGCTAAATCGGCGGCATGGGCAGCAATCTTGTAGGTGATCAAACCTTCTTTAACGTCTTCTTTGTTTGGTAAGCCTAAATGCTCTTTCGGGGTTACATAACACAGCATGGCGCAGCCGTACCACGCAATTTGCGCAGCGCCAATACCTGATGTGAAATGATCATAGCCAGGAGCAATATCCGTGGTTAATGGGCCAAGAGTGTAAAACGGTGCTTCTTCGCAGTGTTTTAGCTGCTCTTCCATGTTCTCTTTGATCATATGCATTGGCACATGGCCTGGGCCTTCGATGAATACTTGCACATCATGTTTCCAAGCAAGTTTGGTCAGCTCACCTAAAGTACGTAATTCGCTGAACTGGGCTTCGTCATTGGCATCGGCAATAGAGCCTGGGCGTAAGCCATCCCCTAATGAGAAACACACATCGTACTGTTTTAAAATTTCACAAATATCTTCAAAGTGAGTATATAAAAAGTTTTCTTTATGATGCGCTAAACACCATTTCGCCATGATTGAACCACCACGCGAAACAATACCGGTCACACGCTTTGCGGTCATTGGCACGTAACGCAATAATACCCCAGCATGAATAGTAAAGTAATCAACACCTTGTTCTGCTTGTTCAATCAAGGTATCGCGGAAAATTTCCCACGTTAGGTCTTCGGCAACACCGTTTACTTTTTCAAGGGCTTGATAAATCGGCACGGTACCAATTGGTACTGGTGAGTTACGTACCACCCACTCACGGGTTTCGTGAATATAGCGACCCGTTGATAAGTCCATTACCGTGTCAGCGCCCCAACGAGTCGACCACACCATTTTTTCTACTTCTTCTTCGATTGATGAAGTGACCGACGAATTACCAATATTCGCGTTCACTTTAACTAAGAAGTTTCGGCCAATAATCATCGGCTCAGTTTCTGGGTGATTGATGTTGTTAGGAAGCACGGCACGACCACGGGCAATTTCATCACGCACAAATTCAGGGGTAATAAAATCAGGAATGCTAGCGCCAAACGATTCGCCTTTGTGCTGGGCTGCGAGTAACTCTTCACGAATTTTTTCGCGTCCCATGTTTTCACGGATCGCCACATATTCCATTTCAGGCGTCACGATACCTTGTCGCGCATAATGCATTTGGGTAACGTTTTTACCCGCTTTGGCACGGCGGATCTTTGGTAGATGTTCAAAGCGGATATGATCTAACCCTTCATCTGCCATACGCTGCTGAGAAAATTGCGACGTCACTGAGTCTAAAATTTCAGTGTCACCACGCTTTTCAATCCACTTTTCACGATACTTTTCAAGACCTTTACGTACATCAAGTTGAAAATCAGGGTCAGTGTATGGGCCCGAAGTATCGTAAACACGAATTGGCGCATTGGGTTCAAATACGGGGTTCTCTTCAGTACCACCGATAAAGGTATCGCTGAGGGTGATTTCACGCATTCCCACACGTACGTTTTCTTGTGTGCCTTCAACATAGACTTTATGTGAGTTAGGAAAAGGTTGACCGGTTAGGTTGTAAATATAATCTGATGCAGCCGCACGTGTTTCGCGGCGAGACGGTTTAGTTGGTGTGTTTGACATGACTTACCTCATTGCTTTAAGGGTTGTCTTGTCAGATATTGCAAGTGCAATAGAGAGTGGCAAACGCCATTGGATCGTTAGTAAGATAAACACTTACTGTTGCAGCCTATGCCGCTTATGCCCCTATATTTGGCGCACAAGCGCCTAGTGAGGCAGCTTGTTCCCTACGCAGGTGTTAGCCTGATCAGGTTCACGGATCCCGCTTTCGCGATCTCAGCCTTATTAAAGGCACTCCGACAAGTTTAAATTCGTTGTTTTATAAAAACACAATGAGTGTACGTGAGTTAAAAAATAGCTGCAAGCTAAGCGTTTTAGTTTTTAACGATAAAAGTGAAGTGATGCTCGCCTTGTAACACCAACTTTTCATCATTCAGTGAAATTGCTGCGCCTTGCTTTAAAGTCATTAATAATTTCTGTTCTAGCTCATCCACTTTTTCACCGCATGACTTACGAGTCATACCTAGCTTATTTACTTTCAATGTGTCTTCGACGAGCTGCCCTTCACCAAAAAATTTATTACAGCCCGCAAAGCCATTGATTTGCATGGCTTCAATAAAACGCATTGATGCACTTTGTGACACAGGGATAGATAAACCATTTATTTTTGATAGCTGCCATTGTGTGTATTTTAAGTGTTCGCTTGACACGCTCCCAGTTGATGAGCATCCCACACAAAATAATACAAAAAGAATTGGCAAGGCGACTAGCTTCATATGTTTTTCGACTTTATTTTCAATTTAGTAATGATAACAATATTTAACGTGTTTGATCGTTAAAAAAACATGTTTTATCTGTAAAAAAATGTTCTAAGCTAGCTCTTTATAGAACAACACGGGTTATTTGAATAACTTATCGATTTCTTCTGGTAAAAAAGGACGACCTTTTTCATTAACTGACGTGCCAATTACAAATGCTTGCAGCATAACTTTATCATCATATTTACGATAAATAGTTTGTCTAAAAGCAAACTTTAGTCGACTAACTCGCTCAGGTTCTACCACAACATAAAATTCATCGCCAGGTACTAAAGAGGCTTTGTAATCCATTTCACTGCGAAGCACTACAAGATTCACTTTTTCTTTGGCTAATTTTGCAAAATCGATATCTTTAGCATGTAAAAACTCATGACGTGCGTGCTCAAGATAATTAAAATACACACTGTTGTTAACAATGCCTTGTAAATCGCACTCATAATCTCGCACTTTAAAGTCAACTTTAAAGGTCATAGTCGTATTCCTAATCAATTTACGTATAATTGCCTGCGTTTATATCATAAATACCTAAACAACCTAAAGATTCACTTTGTTTGGGTAGCAATAGCCATTTGGCCAGCAGGCTTGCTAGAATAGCAGTCCCTAAAATGGAGTTAAGAACCGCATGAAACGACGTTTATCATTATTATCTGCTGCTATTTTGCCATTATT
Source organism: Pseudoalteromonas arabiensis (assembly GCF_001550155.1). Lineage (GTDB taxonomy): Bacteria > Pseudomonadota > Gammaproteobacteria > Enterobacterales > Alteromonadaceae > Pseudoalteromonas > Pseudoalteromonas arabiensis. The sequence goes on along the minus strand of NZ_LRUF01000019.1, from coordinate 48,280 downwards.
TGCAGCATCAACAATCGCTTATGCTGAAGACGGTGAGCTAGAAAAAATTTTAGTCACTGGTGATTTCCAAAAAGAAAGTATTCAAACACTTAGCGCCAGCGCCAGCTTATTTTCTGATCATGAGATCAATCAGCGAGGCGCTAAGTTTTTAGATGAGATGCTAGCAAGTGCCGCGAATGTAAACTTTACGTCTGGCGCATCACGTGGTCGTTATGTGCAAATTCGTGGTGTTGGTTTACGCTCACAGTTTGTTGACCCAATTAACCCATCCGTAGGTTTGGTGATCGACGGTATTAACTACTCTGGCCTTGGTGGTAGTTCATTATTATTTGATGTTGACCAAGTTGAAATTTACCGTGGACCACAAGGCACACGCTTTGGTGCTGATGCACTTGCCGGTATGATTCAAATGGAATCAGCGGCACCAACCCTTGATCCAAGTGTAAAAGTGCAGCTTGGCGCAGGTAACTACAACAGCTATGAGGCAGGTATTGCTGCCGGCACGGGTATTACCGACGACACCGCAGTGCGCGCCAGCATTTATCAACGAGAGTCTGATGGTTATGTTGAAAACCGTTATTTAAATAAAGATACCCAGCAACAAGACGAGCTCGTTTCTCGCTTTAAATTACACAGCCAGCTAACAAATAACTTACGCACAGAACTGAGTGTTCACTATATTGATATTAATAATGGCTACGATGCATTCACACTCGATAATAGCCGTTACAGTGTTGCTGATGAGCCTGGCGAAGATAACCAAGAAAGCATTGCAGTTGGCCTTGCCAATACGTACACCGGCTTCGATTTATTTGATGTAAGCCTTAATGTGTCAGGTATCGACAGTGAGCTACTTTACAGTTTTGACGAAGATTGGGTGTGTAATGATGAAGCTCAGCCAGAGCTTTGCGCCGCAGGTTTACATGAGTGGGGCTATAGCTCAACAGATACTTACTTGCGCGATCGTAAAGATCAAGCGGCCGAACTGCAATTTAATAGCAAGTCTGGCGAATGGGTAGCGGGCATTTATTATCAAGGTCGTGAAGTTGATTTAGAACGCCAATACACATGGCTGACACAACCATTTACCTCAAATTATGAAACCAGCAACATCGCTGCATATGGTCAAGTAGCAACCCCTATAGGACCAAAAACAACCTTAATTACGGGTCTGCGCGTTGAGCAATACCAAGGCGACTACATTGATAACAATGGCTTTATTGAAGAAACCGATGATGTCATGGTAGGTGGTAAGCTTGCACTTGAATACCAAGTGATTGATCGCACCATGATCTACACCAGTATTACTCGTGGCTACAAAGCGGGCGGTATTAACTCTGAAGCACTGGCAAAAGCAAAAGATGAAGGCTTAAATCTAGATGCTGATTTCTTTGCGAATCACACATCATTTGCCCCTGAATATTTATGGAGCGGTGAGTTTGGTGTGAAAGGCAGCTCACTTGACGATAGATTTGTATTACGCCTCGCCGCTTTTTACATGTATCGCGAAGATATGCAGCTAAAATCATGGCAAGTTGAAGGTCAAAAGTTCACAGGCTATATCGATAACGCAAGCTCTGGCGAAAACTACGGTTTAGAAATTGAAGGCAGCTTCCAAGCCACCGATAATCTGCTACTCACTGGTAGTGCGGGTTATCTACACACTGAAATTAATGACTTTGTTGCACAATCAGGCCTTGATCAAGATGGTCGTGACCAAGCACAAGCACCTAAATACCAATATGCATTCACTGCGCGCTATAACTTTACGCCAGCACTTTACGCATCAATTGGTGTAGAAGGCAAAGACGATTACTACTTCTCTGATAGCCACAACTCAAAAGCGCCAAGCACTAATTTAGTGAATGCTTCGTTTGGTTATGAAAGTGATAATTGGAGCATTAATGCATGGGCACGTAACTTATTTGACGAAGACGTACCAACTCGTGGTTTTGAGTTTGGTAACGACCCATTAGATGGTTACGCGACTCACACATACACACAACTTGGCGAACCTATGGTTGCCGGTGTGACATTTATTTACGAGCTATAAACCGTAGGCGCGACTTTATGTCGCGCTTTTAAAATCAACGAAAATCGCGGGGGAAACCCGCTCCTACAATTAAGCCCTTTCAACATCAAAGGCAATCACGTCTTTAATCTTTTGCTTTTTGGTTGCCAGCATAATGAGTCGATCAATTCCCAGTGCCACACCAGCACATTGTGGTAACCCATTTTCAAGTGCAGCTATTAAACGCTCATCCATTGGCACTTGTTTTAAGCCATTCGCTTCACGGTATTGATTATCTTCTTTAAAGCGAGCAGCCTGCTCTTTAGCATCCGTTAGTTCATTAAAGCCGTTTGCCAGTTCCATATTTTTAAAATATAACTCAAAGCGCCCTGCTACCCGCTCATCATGCTGGCAAATTTGTGCAAGAGCGGCTTGCGAAGCCGGAAAATGATAAACAAAACAAGGCTTTTCTTGGCCAATCGTTGGCTCTACCTTCATACAAAATAATAGCTGCAACAAGGTATCGCGATGTGTTTCATGCGCAGCAATATCGGCAAAGCCCTGCTCCGTTGCTAGTTGCTGTAATGTGCTGATATCAGCCGTTAAAGGGTCTACAGCTAATGCATTAATAAAGGCTTGCTGATAAGTTAGTCGCTCTGCGGGTTTTACGCCGAGCACTAATTGCATAAGCTCATCCATTTCATCCATAAGCGCAAATTCATCAAAACCAGGGCGATACCACTCAAGCATTGTGAATTCAGGGTTATGATGGCTTCCTGCTTCTTCATTTCGAAATGCTTTACAAAGCTGAAAAATAGCACCAGAGCCCGCAGCAAGTAAACGCTTCATGGCAAACTCAGGCGACGTTTGTAAATACAATGGCAAGCCACCAGCATGGCCTGGGCCAACAAACTCTGTGCTAAATGTGGCTAAATGCACATCGGTTACACTGGCAGCACTAAGGCTGGGCGTTTCAACCTCCATCACATCACGAGTGTAAAAAAACTCACGAATGCAGCGAATGATTGCAGCGCGCTCGCGTAATGTTTCAATATCGGCGCTTGGTTGCCAAAGGACATTAGACATAAAGTGATTCCCAAAAAAAATCCCAGCAGAAGCTGGGATTTTATAATAAATTGCTTAATTAAGCCTATTACTTAACACGGCTCACGTATTCACCGCTACGTGTATCAACTTTGATCACTTCGCCGATTTGAACGAATAGAGGAACACGAACAACAGCACCTGTGCTTAATGTTGCTGGTTTACCGCCAGTACCCGCTGTATCACCTTTTAGACCTGGATCTGTTTCAGTAATTTCTAATTCAACAAAGTTTGGTGGTGTCACAGCGATTGGGCTACCGTTCCAAAGTGTGATTGTACACACGTCATTTTCAACTAACCATTTTGCATTGTCGCCAAGCGCTTTTTCATCAGCAGCGATTTGCTCAAATGTTTCGTTGTTCATAAAGTGCCAGAACTCACCGTCAGTGTATAGATACGCTAAATCTGTATCCATTACGTCTGCACCTTCAACTGTTTCACCTGACTTGAATGTTTTTTCTAGTACTTTACCTGTGATAAGTTTACGAATACGAACACGGTTAAACGCTTGGCCTTTACCTGGTTTTACCATTTCATTTTCTAAGATGCTGCAAGGTTCGCCGTCTAACATAATTTTTAGGCCGCCCTTGAACTCATTGGTGCTATAATTCGCCATCGTTTCCTCTGTCTAAATAATTTCGAGTAATCTACGTGTCAATGATACAAAGAAATGAAGTAAATTTGCATAAAAACTGGCAAAAAGAATTGGCAAATGTTGTCACTTGCCCTGAACGCTTGCTAAAAATGCTAGGATTATCAAGCAAAGTAGACGAAAAAGACCTCAAAGCACGCAGTCTTTTTCCTGTCCGCGTGCCGCAGCCTTTTATCAAAAAAATGCGTTATGGCGACATCAACGACCCACTTTTGCTGCAAGTGATGCCAAGGCACCAAGAATTTTTAGCACAAACAGGATACGACAAAGATCCATTAAAAGAGCAAGATAACGACCAACCTGGTTTATTACACAAGTATCGCTCTCGTGTTTTGGTCATGTTTAAAACAGGCTGTGCGGTCAATTGTCGTTATTGTTTTAGACGCCACTTTCCGTATCAAGAAAATCAATTGAATAAGCGCAGTTTAATTGAAGCCCTCGCCTATATAAAAGCAGATACCAACATCAACGAAGTTATTTTAAGTGGTGGCGACCCATTAATGGCCAAAGACGATGCTGTTAGTTGGTTTATGGATGAGTTAGAACAGCTTCCACAAATTAAACGCCTACGTATTCATAGCCGCTTGCCTGTGGTGATCCCTGCAAGAATTACCGATGAGCTGTGTGCCCGTTTTGCAGCATCACCTTTAAAAGTGGTGTTTATCAACCATATTAATCATGCAAACGAAATTGATGATGACTTTAAAGCTGCTATGCAAAAGCTAAAAGTAGTGGGGGTCACTTTGTTAAATCAAGCGGTGTTATTAAAAGATGTGAATGATACAGCAAGGGCGCAAATAGCCCTCAGTGAGGCTCTATTCGATGCTGACATACTGCCCTATTACTTGCACCTACTCGATAAAGTGGAAGGGGCGAGTCATTTTGATATACCTGAGCAACTAGCAAAACAAATAATGTCAGACATGCTAGCAGCATTACCTGGGTTTTTAGTACCCAAACTAGTTAGAGAGATCGGTGGCGAAAAAAGTAAAACTCCTATCGACCTCAATCTAGTTTAGTTACACATATACGTTTATGTTATTACCCAACGTTGCGGTTACAGACTTTGCAGGTGTTTGTGCGGCGCTCGAATTTACTGCAGCACCTTCAATAAGAGCAAGTGCAGCAGCGCCTTCAGCTTTTTGCTGTTTTTTTGCAAGAGCAGCACTATAAAGCTCCGCACTTTCACCACCGCCACTCATTGCCGGTAAATTTGATCCTGATATATTCATAGTTCACTACCTGACTTTTTATAACAATCCACGTACTATATCGGCATTGCAGTCTAAAGCTTTAGGAAAAAAATGGATTCAATTATTGAACAACTCAATGCTAACCTAAAAATCGTTTATCGTCAGGCACTTGATGCCGATAAAAAATTAGATGATTTACAGCAGCAAGGCCATGGCAAATTCAAAGCCTTATTTGCAAAAGATGCAGGCTTTGATTTTGAAGCCAAACGCTTTAAACCTTATGTTCTCGATGTTGCTGCTGATGTAGTAAGCTTAAGCAACGACGGGATGGACGAAGAAAAACTGAAAAAAACAGTTATTAAGCTTCAACAGTTATTACAACTGTTAGCGACGTTTAAGTAACGTAGAAGCCTCTATTTCATTTGTTGTAAATAGAGGCTATCGCGCGAAATAAATTTCACGCCTACATCAAACGTAGACGTCAAGCTTGCTTGGCCGTGCCTAACTGATGGCTGACGGCTTACAGCTTTTAGTGATTACTCGCCAAGGTTTAATGATGGTAATAGCTCATCTTCAAACCAATCAGTGATCAAACGTTTATCGTAATAATAGGCTTCATCACGGCCCATTTTCATACGATCCATAAAGCCCATGTCCTTGAGTTTTACATCGCTGGCCTCGCTTAATACCTTGCCACTTTTGTCTGTCACTGAATAATTTAAATCGATTCTAGGAAAATAAATTGGCTTAATAATGCGCAGTTCGTTCATCGAACCAAAACGAACATCACCAGCAAGATCAAGATCCGTCACCTCAACATTAAGCGTATACCCTTCTGGTAGTTTTTCAGCAAGCTTGCTAAAGTGTTTTTCAAGGTTGTTCGCTACGCTTTTATGAAATGATCCTTTAGTTGAGTTATTCCCTGGGCGTACATCCCGATAATCATCAAAGTCGTGCCATTTTACCGTTGCCTCTCCCGCATAGGTGAAGGCTGGCAATACAAATATCATAGCGAGAGTTATTTTCTTTAATGTATTCATCTTTCTCTCCATCGAAATACGGTTATATAAACTAAACAGCCACCTTTAACTATAGCTTAACCACATCGTTCACTTGTAACCAATATGGTATAAAATGTAACCCAAAGCAAGACAATAGACACCCCTTACTATTGTAAATTTAGAATATAATTTTGCTACAAAGTATGATGAAATAGAGGCTATTCAACCACGTATTAATCTTAGAGCTTTTATGGCCATTTTAGTCACCGGCGGAGCTGGATACATCGGTTCTCATACAGTGTTAGAGCTACTCCAACAAGGCAGTGAAGTTATTGTTCTTGATAACTTAAGTAACTCATCCAACGAATCGCTTAAACGCGTTAAGCAAATCACTGAAAAAGAAATTACTTTTTATCAAGGTGATGTACAAGATAGAGAATGCCTTGATGAGATTTTCAAGCATCATAACATTGATAGCGTCATCCACTTTGCTGGTTTAAAAGCTGTAGGCGAATCTGTTGCTAAACCTATTGAGTACTATCAAAACAATGTACAAGGTACCCTTACATTAGTGGATGCCATGCGTGATGCAGGTGTATTCAAATTAGTTTTTAGTTCATCTGCAACGGTTTATGGTAACCCTGCGAGTTTACCTATTCGTGAAGATTTTCCTGTGGGTGGCACAACCAACCCATATGGCACATCTAAGCTTATGGTTGAAATGATACTGCAAGACATTGTTAAATCAGATGACCGTTTTGCCCTAGCATTACTACGCTACTTCAATCCTGTAGGGGCGCACAAATCAGGCCTCATTGGTGAAGACCCTAATGATATTCCAAATAATTTGTTGCCGTATATTTCACAAGTTGCTGTAGGAAGGCTCGAAAAACTCAGCGTATTTGGCGATGACTACAATACAAAAGATGGTACCGGTGTTCGTGATTATATCCATGTGGTTGATTTGGCGTTAGGTCACTTAAAAGCACTAGAACGCATTGCCGATAATACAGGCGCCCATATTTATAATCTTGGCACAGGAAACGGCTATTCAGTACTAGAGATGGTCAACGCTTTCGAGAAAGCCAGTGGTCAAGCCGTACCTTACCAAATATCACCACGTCGCTCTGGCGATATAGCCGCCTGTTATGCTGCAACTGAAAAGGCATTCAATGAACTAGGTTGGCAAGCTGAGCGAGGTATTGATGAAATGATGCAAGATACGTGGCGTTGGCAAAGCAATAACCCTAATGGTTATAAGTAATCAGCCAGTATTAGCGCTTTAAATATGTTTTTAAGCCGGTGTTTGTACCGGCTTTTTAAGCGGCGAATAATTTTTAATCTACACTAAACCTCAAGCTGTATGAGTGAGGTTTACTTAAATGGTTATTCAATATTGAATTAGTTTTCGGATGAATCATATTCCTCACGAGGTCTATTTGATACTAACTTTTGCAACCAGTAGCCATCATGCTTTTCAAAAATATTTAGCCCTTCTCTTGTGTTCACTAAAATATTATTACCAACAGTCGTGTAATAAAGCGGGTTTGGGTCAATCGATATTAATGCGTGCACTATACCAATCAAGTCATCAGAAAGGTGTTTTTCCAAAGCGTTCACATCTTTGATGCCCATTGTGATGTAATCATAAAGTTGCTTCGCTGTTATATCAGACTTTAATTTATGTACAGATGCGTCTGCTACACCTACGCACTTATCATAAAAGTCCATACCTAGCATAGTTTGCTTATCCTCACACAAAGATAAATCTGAAAACTGTGCAAAGCATGTACTTGGTAATAATAAAACTAAAAACTTTTTCATTGTGCCACCTGATAACGCTCTGCGATATTCCAGCTTCTCCAATCGGCGAATAACTTTTCAAACTGCACTGGGCTTTGCGCAAAGCTACTTTCAATCGCCTGTATATCCCACATGGTTTTAATTTGAATACCTGCACTTAATGCATTCAAAACAGCTGCTGTTTTAAATGCAGGTATACCAGTTTTTAATTCTAAAGTCTCGCCAGCGGCATCAGCTGATGCTTCGGACATAAAAGCTACTTTAGATAAATCTGAAGTTGGATCTGCAGCAGATAATAATTTGGGTATAGCTTTCTCTGTTATTAATCTAGTTAAATCTTTATATAAAGCGATTTTGATTAAATTACATCGCTGAGGGCTATTAACAATATGACTGTATTGTGACTTAGATAGTTTTGCACCAGATAACATATCCGCGCTCGTTGCAATCGCAACACAGCCCATAACGGTTTTTGTATCTGCATTTCTGATTTTATCGCGCAATACACCTATATTTCGTTCGATCATTTTTTCAGTTGACATAACATTCCCTCGTTAATAAAAGAAAAAGGGTACATCAATTTTTGATTGCTTTCTATACTTGAATGTTCTTGTTGGTCAAAAGCAAATACAGCTCGTAAATTATTTTAAAAATAGTTTGGGTAGTTTCTGTTAGTAGGTGTTTACTGGGAAAGCTTGTAAAAATGGTGGCCCCTCCCAGACTTGAACTGGGGACCTAACGATTATGAGTCGTGTGCTCTAACCAACTGAGCTAAGGGGCCATGCTATTAGCGAAAGCTAATTTTTTAGATGCGTTTATAGACATAAGTCTCTAAAGCGGGTTGCAGTATAAAAACTTTTTTTAGCCTTGTCACTAGCAAAACTCTTTATTTTAACAATCAATACTCTAACTGCTCAAATAGTAAACTTATCTATTTTTCAATTACCTCTGCTATGCTGGCTAGTTTGTAGGCGTCGATATTGTCCTAGATCAAATAGCAGAATGAGTAAACTCGTTAAAATGGTCACTCTATTAATTGCGGAGTGCTGACTGTGATAAATTTACCAAGCTGGGATCAATCTTTGATCAACAAATACAATATTTCTGGGCCTAGATACACTTCTTACCCCACTGCATTGTCTTTAGCTGATGGTTATAAACAACAAGATATGATCAATGCGATTGCGGCCTCGAAGAGCCGTTCTTTATCTTTGTATATCCATATCCCATTTTGCAGTCAGCTTTGTTATTACTGCGGTTGTAATAAAGTGATCACTCGTCATCAATCGAAAGCCGATTTATACCTGGATAACTTGGCGCTTGAGATTGCTGAGCAGGCAACGCTATTTGCTGATTATAGCGTTGAACAACTGCATTTAGGGGGGGGAACACCAACCTTTCTATCGGCAGAGCAAATGAGCCGTTTAATGGCATTGGTTGAGCAGCACTTTAATTTTGCTGATGATGCCGAGCGCGGTATTGAAATTGACCCTCGTTCTTTAGCTGATGACATGCTAGTACACCTGCGCAAGCTTGGCTTCAATCGTGTCTCGTTTGGTATTCAAGATTTCAATGATGCTGTACAGCTGGCAGTTAATCGCCCGCAAAGCGTGCAGTCAGTAAAAGGTTTAATCAGTGAGGCTCGTAAGCTTGGCTTCAAATCAATTAATGCAGATATGATTTACGGTTTGCCACTACAAACTCCAGAGAGCTTTAAAGAGACGATTGCGCAGTTAATTGAATTAAACCCAGATCGCGTCTCGGTATTTAACTATGCTCATTTACCAGATAGATTTGCAGCGCAGCGTAAAATTAAGGATGCCGACTTACCGTCTGCTAGTGACAAGCTCACAATGTTTAAAAATACACTTGAGCAGATGTTAGCTGCAGGCTATCAGTTTATCGGTATGGATCACTTTGCCCGTAAAGATAATGAGCTCGCTATTGCACAAAACGAAGGTCAGTTACACCGCAACTTCCAAGGCTACACCACGCATGGTCAATGTGATTTATTAGGCTTAGGTGTGTCGTCAATTTCGCAAATTGGCAATGCCATTTTACAAAATGAAAAAGAGCTTAAGCACTATTATAAAGCTGTGCAAGAAGGTTTTGGCAGCGCGGTATGTAAAGGTGTTTTACTCAGTGATGACGATACCTTGCGTGCAGCTGTAATAAAACAACTGATTTGTCAGTTTGAGCTTGATATTCCTGTAATCGAGCAGCAGTTTAAAATTAACTTTACAAGCTATTTCAGTGAAGCTCTACTCGCTCTCGAGCCATTACGTGCTGATGGTTTAGTGTCAGTTAGCCAAGATAAAATCACGGTCACTGCACGTGGTAACTTATTTATTCGTATTATTTGTATGTGCTTTGATGCGCACTTACAACAACAAATCAAACAAACACGTTTTTCACGGGTTATTTGATATTTTCACGCCCAAACTAAAAAGCAGAGCAATAAAGTGCTCTGCTTTTTTATAACGGCTTTACCAACCCGCTTAATTGAATACGACGTTTTCACTGCCAGGTGCAGCTTTAAATTCTTCGATCAAACGTGCACAATCTGCTTTTATCTCGTCGCTATGTTGCTCTTCTGCACGCCAACGAGTTGTATCCATCTTGAAAACCTCTTTTTTAGAGTATTTTTTACGGGCATCGTGAGTTGGCATATCTTTGACCACTTCGTACATTTTAAAGATGCCAGGATAGCGCTCACTCAGCTCGAACTCTTCAGCAAAGCTGTATTGAGACATCAATACCCAGATACGTAAGCAGCCTTCTGAAAATTCACACTGCTCTTCATTCATAGCACGCGCTATCAAGTGAATGCTATCAGCCAATTTTGCGTTACGTTTCATTTTTGATGCTGCAAGCTGCTGCTCATGCTCAGCCTGCTTCTTGGCGATCAGCTTATTTTGCTCTTTTAATTTATACAGAAGTTGTCCTGCATAAAACGCAAGCCCTGCGATAATTGCCGCACCAATTACTATGGCAATAATCAAGCTCGTGCTCATCGCTCATCCTCATCGTCTTCATCAAACCATTCGTTGGCTAAGTCATCTGATAGGTACTTATCAAAATCAGACTCACCTTCAGCGTCAAAGTCATCTTCAAAGTCGTCTTCGTAATCATCATCTTCATCTTCAATACCTAAAAGCTCACAGAGCGCTTGGTGACGCGCAATACGGCTGTTAAAGTATTTGGCATCTTTGCCTGTTAGTAACTCGCCACGTTCATGACGCTCAACAAGCTTAAGCAGGCGCTCGTCACTTTCAAGTGCTTCTAACTCTTGCTCTGGCGTTAACTCAGGCTCATTCACCTTTTTGAGCTCAACCATTGGTTTTAAGTTACGTTTCATTTCAACTTTTGGTTCAGCTTTTGGTGCCACCAATGAAACAGGCTTTTTACTGCCCGTTCGCTTATCTTTAGGCTGACTGTTTGTTGTCGCTTTATCATCTTTTAAAGCATCAGGTGCATTGCGAGTACCGGCTTTTGCCCCTTTTGTTTTCTTTACTCGCTGCTCTTTTAATGCGCGCATTTCTCTAAGCTTTTCTTTACTTAGACGTACTGGACCATTCGATGGAATTTTACGCGACTTTTTCTTTCTACTCATATCTTGATCGTCTCACTTAAGAGGTTGTGCACAACGCCTCTAGGCATTGTAATGCTGGCATAACCAGAAGAATTTGGTGTGTGCGGATGATATTGGTCAACACGATAACCTGCGCACTTTTTATACTTATCGTATAAACGGGGGCTATTGTAACAGGACAAATAAAAAGGCGGTAGAGAAAACATCTCTACCGCCTACTAATCTGAGCGCCAGTTATCTGGACACTTCTCCCTTCGACTTTTTTAGTCTTTATTATTTTTATTATTATTGTTTTCCATTTTGTTATTATTTTTACCTTCCGTGTAGCATTCCATTTTGTTTTTATTATTAAACTTCCATGAGCTTTTATTATTCTCGGTCAATCCTGACACTTTTTTGTTATTTCCTTTAGGACACCTAACCAGTGTCTACCCCTAAAGATTCGCCGCAATGACTTTCCTTATTAACATTGTCCATGTTGTTTTATTGTTTCAGCGACAGTGGTTAATTTACTTATTAATAATTTTGTTACAACTAATTTATATAACTTTTCTCACATTGAAGATATTGAAACAAGCTCATTTCATTCAATAACAATAAGTTACATTTAAAGATAAAATAAAAATAAGACTTAGCTCACACCAAGGTATGGTCAATGTCTCACACAAGAGTAGGATATTTCGACACAGGATAAAGATAAAAAAAGCAGCTTACGCTGCTTTTTCCAAACTAAATAAATTTTAGTGCGAAGCAATACAGCTCGCAATCAGACTTTAGTGTAAGCCACCTAAGTATTTTGAAAGCACTTCGATGTCTTTATCTGTTAGTTTTTTAGCGATGTCTTGCATCATACCGTTTAAGTCGTTATTACGCGTGCCATCACGGAACTTTTCAAGTTGCGACTTAATATATTCAGGATGTTGAAACGAAACTTTCGGGAATTTAGCAAGTGACGTGCCGTTACCACGAGGACCGTGACACGCCGCACATGCTGGAATGCCACGCTCAGCATCGCCTGCTTTATAAAGCTGTTGACCTACTTCGACTACATCTTTAGGTGTTGTACCTTCAGACATATTTAAAGAAGAGAAGTAAGCTGCTAGATCTTTCATGTCTTGATCGCTAAGTGGCATTGCCATGCCACTCATGACTGGATCCATACGACCTTCTTTGCCACCAGATGTCATACCTAATTTAAACTCTTGTAATTGTTTATAGATATAATCTGCGTGTTGGCCTGCAATTTTAGGGTAGATAGTAACCGGTGCATTACCGTCTGGGCCGTGACAAGCCGCACACGTTGCCGATTTCTCTTTACCTGCGTTTACATCGCCATCAAATGCTGTTGCGTTGCTTGCTGACAACGTACCAAGCAATATAGTTAAAGATAGTGCTATTTTTTTCATGGTGAATTCTCTGTTTCCGACCCTGTATCATCTACAATATGGATGTTGTGATTTCTATATTCTACACGATAATAAATTCTCTGGCACGTTTTCTGCCCACATTAAGCTCATAATTTATAGGGATTTGACTTAGATTAAGTTTCTACCTAGAAATTTTCCTCATTCAAAGCCAGCTTAGCACTCTTAAATACGCTTTTGAATGCTGCTTTAATAGTATAAAATACGAGCCTTGAGTGGATTTAGGCCACTGACTACCATTATTTTTAAAAGACTAGGAGAGCCTGTGCTCAAATCTCGTATCAAATATAATACTGCGTCCTTTGTTACTAGCGCACCTGATATCTCACGCTTACCTGCTGATACGGGGATTGAAGTCGCGTTTGCTGGTCGTTCGAATGCGGGTAAATCAAGTGCCCTCAATACCTTAACAGATCAAAAATTAGCACGTACTTCTAAAACACCAGGTCGTACTCAGTTGATCAATACCTTTGAACTTGATGCCGATAAACGCCTTATCGACTTACCGGGTTACGGTTTCGCTAAAGTTCCTATCGAAATGAAGAAAAAATGGCAAAAGTCGCTAGGTGAATACTTACAAAAGCGTCAAAGCTTAAAAGGTATCGTTGTTTTAATGGATATTCGCCATCCGTTAAAAGATTTAGACCGTGACTTAATCGACTGGGCTGTGGGCAGTGAAATTCCAGTGCTGGCACTATTAACCAAGTGCGACAAACTCAAACAAGGCGCACGTAAAGCGCAAGTTTTACACGTTCGCCGTGAGTTAAGTAGCTTAGAGGGTGATATTACAGTTCATGCCTTCTCTTCATTAAAAGGCACAGGCTTACCTGAAGTTGCTAAAAAGCTAGATGAGTGGTTTTTAGGACCAATTGAAGCTCAAGCACCTGAGTCTGAAGAACAACCAGAAGCGTAACCAATCAGGCTAAGTAATAACGCTTGGCTAATGATTCTATGTAATAGCCCTGCTCGTCTGAGCAGGCTATTTCCGCCCACTGATAATACACCTTTCTCGATACCCTTGCAGCCAAGCCATGGGCCAATTGTAAGTAAGGTACACTCACCCCAGCAAATTCACGTAGCTCTAATGGCTGTTTTTCTGATACCAACCAGTTGCGCTGTAAATTATCAACACAGCAAAGCGCACGACCTTGTTCAGTCTCTTCAAAACGCCAATCAACAATCATAAAGGGGACATCATCGACTGTGATAGCCATTTTCTCAACAGGCGTTTTTAAAAAATAGCTGTCAGCTTCTTGGCAAAGCACGGAGGCAAAGAGTTTAACCATTGCCTCGCGTTTTATTTCACTGCCGGCATAAAACCACCGCCCTTGCGCATCAATCGTTATTGGCAATTGCCCACAACTTTGTGGCTGCCATTGATCAAACGGTTTATCGGGTGTCTGAAGGGCGGCTTCTAACTCAGCAAGCGATTGCATTACTTTTCTTTATCAAGCGTGAGCGAAAAAGTAACAGGGACAGCTGTTGCAATGGATGGTAAACCCGCTAGCTTTTGTAATTCGCTGATGCCTTCTGTTACTTTGAAATCACTTGCATTAATAATAACTGGCGTAAGAGATGATACGGTTACATCGCCTTTCGGTGACATATTAGCAAGTACATCAATCGTTAACTCTTTCTTATTACCATGAAAGTCTAATTCAGCCTTTAAACCTTTTAGTACATGTTGGCCTGGTTTAAGGGTTGCAAGTGTTTTACTGAGATCTGCCGTCAAAATTGCGTTTGGAAATTCATGTGTTTCAAACAGTAATTTAGTCATACGCTCGTTACGAATTGGAATGAGAGTTTCAACAGACGTCAAATCAATCATTAATTTTAATTGACCTTGCTCGTTCAAGCCTCCTGATAGCTTTTTAAAATGGTGTGCTTCAGCGATTGAATTCTTCTTGATAGAGACAAAGCTCACTTTGCTTTGCTCATTATTAACTTGCCAGTTTGCGCTGGCTAAAGGGGCAACTAATAAACTCGATAATGAAAAGGCAGCAATTGCCATAGATTTAAACATAACGCATTCCTTCGAAAGTAAATAAGAATCACTTTTGATGGTATCATCTAGGTTAATTTGTGCAATGAATTGTATGATAAGATAAAGAAAAAGCGACTCACTCAACAAGGAGTGAGTCGGTATAGCAAACTGGGGAGAAGCTATCAATACGTTGCATCTTTTCAGATGCATCATCAACAGGATGTCCTACAGGATGAGGACGGCGCGGACTTTAGCAAATACTCAGTTAAAAATAAATTAAATCTGCTACTAAAAAACACGAATTGATAAACATATAACGAAACGATAAAACGGTCTTTTCTTGTTAACTTTAATTTTACAATAAAAGCCGTTTTACATTATCGGTTATTCAACGTGTGGCGTAAGTAACTTTTCCTTTATAAGGAGTCGTTTTGCCGTGAAGTACTTAATCATTTACGTGAGTGATCTTGTGGCTGTAAGTCGGCCAAACTGGGAGGAGTGATTGTATGTCGCGAAATCTATAAAAGTGAAAGCGCGGGATAAACCCGCGACTACATTTTAATCCTGCAGAGCCACTTGTATTTTATACTCGCGACTCCTAATTCAGCGATTAGTGAGCTTGTTGCCAGTTGTCACCACTGTCGGCTTCAACAATCAGTGGTACATCAAGCGTGGCGGCTTCAGACATTAGCTTACAAATTTCTGCTTTATAATCGTCCACAGATTCTTCTTTAATTTCGAACACTAATTCATCGTGTACTTGCATAAGTAATTTAACAGAACCTTCAGCTTGTGCGTTTACCCACTGGTGAACTTTCAGCATCGCTTTTTTGATGATATCAGCAGCGGTGCCTTGCATTGGTGCATTGATAGCAGCGCGTTCTGCCGCTTTACGACGAGCCCCGTTTCTTGCGTTGATTTCTGGTAAATGTAATCGGCGACCAAAAATAGTCTCTACATAGCCTTTATCAGCTGCTTTTTCACGGGTTGTTTCCATGTACTCAAGCACACCTGGGAAACGCTCAAAGTATTTATCAATATAATGCTGTGCTTCATGACGTGGTACATCTAATTGACGTGATAAGCCAAACGCCGACATACCGTAAATTAAACCAAAGTTAACAGCCTTTGCTTTACGGCGCATATCGCTGGTTACGTCTTCAAGATTTACCCCAAAGACTTCTGCGGCCGTTGCACTGTGTACGTCTAAACCATTAGCAAACGCGGTAAGTAGACCTTTATCTTGTGATAAATGCGCCATGATACGTAATTCAATTTGGCTGTAATCCGCAGCCACTATCTTATGCCCCTTTGCAGCAACAAAGGCTTCACGAATACGACGTCCCTCTTCCGAACGAATTGGAATATTCTGCAAGTTAGGATCCGTTGAGCTTAAGCGCCCTGTTGCTGTTACTGCTTGATGGTATGAGGTATGTACTCGCTTTGTGCGTTCATTAACCATTAGCGGTAGTTTATCTGTGTACGTTGATTTTAGTTTAGATAAACCACGGTGTTCGATAATCACCTTAGGTAACGGATAGTCATGAGCCAGCTCTTGCAATACTTCTTCAGCTGTTGAAGGTGCGCCTTTTGGTGTTTTCTTAATAACGGGAAGTGCTAGCTTTTCAAACAAAATTGCTTGCAGCTGCTTAGGCGAGCCTAAGTTAAACTTTTCACCAGCCATATCATAAGCTTCTTGCTCAAGCTCTAACAGGCGTTCGCCTAAGCGTTGGCTATGAGCAGCAAGCATATTACTATCAATCGCTACACCGGTACGTTCAATATCAGACAGCACAGAAACGAGTGGTAACTCAATGTCTTCGAAGACTGATTTTAATTGGCTGTCAGCATCAATTTTTGGCCATAGCACTTGGTGAAGACGAAGTGTTATATCAGCATCTTCTGCGGCATACGGCGCCGCTTTTTCTAGCTCAATTTGATTAAACGTTAACTGTTTTTTACCTTTGCCTGCGATATCTTCAAAGCTGATATTTTTATGGCCTAGGTATTTAAGTGCCAACGAGTCCATATCATGACGGCTACCCACACTATTAAAAACATACGACTCCAACATAGTGTCGAACTTAATACCGTTTAATTCAAAGCCGGCGTTAGCTAATACGCTTTTATCGTACTTAAGATTTTGTCCGACTTTGGCTTTGTTTTCATCCGCGAGGATTGGGCCAATTTTTGCCATAACGGTTTCTAAGCTTAATTGCTCAGGCGCATCAGGGTAATCGTGAGCAACTGGAATGTACGCTGCTTCACCCGCTTTAACCGCAAAGCTCATGCCAACCAATTGCGCCTGCATATAGTCAAGGCTGGTTGTTTCAGTATCAAAAGCAAAAAGTTCAGCGTCATTTAATTGCTTTACTAAAGTATCAAGTTGCTCTTCAGTTAAAATAGTTTCGTAGTGTGCATCAGCGACTTTTGGTAGTTCGTTAGCTTCTGTTGGCACATCCAAGTGTGTGTCAGCGTCTTTAGGGTTATCCAGTAGTTCTGCCAACCAACGGCGGAATTCACATTCGCCGTAGAGTGCAATCAGTTCATCACGATTAGGCTCTTGTAGTTTGAAATTTTCAAGCTCCGATTCAACTTCAACATCACATTTAATCGTCGCTAATTCATAGCTAAGTGGTAGATGATCAAGTGCTGCAGCAAGCTTTTCACCAATCTTGCCTTTGATTTCACTAGCATGATCAATCACCCCTTGTAATGATCCATATTTTTGTAGCCATTTCACCGCCGTTTTTGGACCACAACCATCAACACCAGGAATGTTATCGACTTTGTCGCCCATTAAGGCAAGGTAATCAATGATCAGCTCAGGCCCCACGCCAAACTTCTCAACCACGGTTTCTGGATCTGAAATGCTATCGGTCATCGTGTTAATAAGCGTTACGTGTTCATTAACAAGCTGCGCCATGTCTTTATCGCCCGTGGAGATCAGCACATGACGTTGTTGTTCAGAGGCAATACGTGCAAAGGTACCAATCACATCATCCGCTTCAACACCTTCAATACTAATAAGTGGAAAACCCATTGCTTTAATAATGTTATGCAGTGGTGCGATCTGTGTGCGTAAGTCATCCGGCATTGGTGGGCGGTTGGCTTTATATTCGCTGTACATGTCATTTCTAAAGGTTTTACCTTTGGCATCGAACACTACCACCATGTGTGATGGATCATATTGTTTGATCAAACTTTTCAGCATATTAACTACGCCATAGATTGCGCCTGTCGCTTCACCTTTTGAGTTAGTAAGGTGTGGTGGCGAATGATATGCACGGAATAAATAAGAAGAACCATCAACAAGAACAAGTGGATTTTCAGGGATCTGAGCCATGGTGAAATTGGATCCTAATTGAATAACATTAAATTGTCTGTAAGCATGCCATAAGGCTATGAAGAAAACGACTGTGAATTATTAACCAATAACGGTTTCTATAATAGCAAGCTGTGGATAACTTTGTAGATAAAACCCACAAGCAATCCTCCCGAAGAAGATTTACACTTAGGAATTTCATGTAAGTTTATGTTTTTATTTAAAAAAGATAATACGAGGTTCTTTTTTTATTATTTTACCCAATGTGGAAAACGGTTTTATTTATTCACGTCCTGTGTCTATTCGACAACGAATATAACGTCCCTTTCCATAACCGGAGGAGTATTCTAGCACAATGGATCAAAGATCATAGCGATCCTTTATACTTTTTTTAACGTTAGTATTTTATGAAAAGGCATAAACAGCGATTCATCGTGTGTTGCGAGCATTTTAACGACAAAATTATTTTATTTTGTGGTCTTACTTAGATACTTGCTACACTAAACCCAGTTGCATTAAGGAGAGATATCAAATGAAAAAAGTGGCTGTTATTTTAGCAGGTTGCGGTGTTTACGATGGCGCAGAGATTAACGAAGCAGTACTTACCCTGTTGCACATTGCAAAAGCAGGTGCGTCTTATCAATGCTTTGCACCCGATATTGACCAACTACACACAATCAACCATTTAACCGGTGAAGAAATGGCGCCTAATCGTAATGTGTTAGTAGAAGCTGCTCGCATAGCTCGTGGTGATATAAAAGCAATTACAGAGTTAAAGGTAAATGAATTTGATGCGTTAATTGTCCCAGGTGGCTTTGGTGCCGCTAAAAATCTATCTGACTTTGCAGTAAAAGGCCCTGCAGCTCAGGTGCAAAATGACGTACTAAAAGCCTGTACAGATTTTGTTAAAGCTAATAAAGCCGCAGGTTATATGTGTATTGCGCCCGCTATGCTACCTCTTATTTACGGTCAAGGTGTTAAAACAACCATTGGTAATGATACAGACACAGCCTCTGCCATCGAAAAGCTAGGCGGCGATCACCAAGCGTGTGCTGTTGACGATATTGTTATTGATGAGCAACATAAAGTCGTCACCACACCCGCCTATATGTTAGCGCAGAGTTTATTAGATGCTGATGCAGGGATTCAAAAACTCGTTAAAAAAGTACTCGAATTGGCATAGTGCGCTATTTAAGCAGCTAATTTTTATTGCGCTAACGCAAAAAATGACGGTTTTTATAAAGAAAAAGCCTTTCAGATCATTTTATAAATTGTGGCTTAGCGTTATAATCGTTCTAATTTCCGTCATATATATCGTGATTGATCACGTTCAAATCGAAGTGAGCAAGGCAAAATGAAAAAACTATCAGCTGCATTATTACTGCTAGCAACAACGGCATATGCGCAAGCATATGACAACTCTTTGACTGAAGATGCCATTAAAAAGCGTCTAGCGCCAATTGGTTCTGTATATCTAGAAGGTGATAAAGCGGCTGCTGCTGCTGAGCCAACAGGTCCACGTTCTGGTGAACAAGTTTATCAAGCCGCATGTTTTGCATGTCACGGCACAGGTGCTCTTGGCGCACCTAAATCAGCAGATGACTGGGCTCCTCGAATTGCGAAAGGTAAAGATACCTTATTAGATCACGCAATCAATGGTTTTAATGCCATGCCGCCGAAAGGGACGTGTATGGACTGTTCTGATGAAGAAATCAGTGCAGCAATCGACTTTATGACTAGCAAATAATTGCTAAATAAATAACGACGAAGGGCTTAACTCTGTTAAGCCCTTTTTTTTGCTCTTTAACTCCTCTCAAACCCAAGCAATTCGTACCTATAATCGCATATCTTCACTACTAATAGAGACCATCATCTACTTGACGATCTACGAAAAAAGTGGAACTATAGAGAACAATAAATAAACAAAAATAATAACTGGTTCTAAATCATTGGAAGATTCAGCAACACACATTGAAAAGCTAGCCCATAAAAATGCTCGCTTAAAATCGCTTATAAAGAAATATAAGCAATCACATCACTTGCAGCATGCTCTACTACAACTTTCAGAGCAAGCAAGTACTGTTGCCGAATTAACCCTGCTCTACCCTGCTATTCATAATATTCTTCAAGACTTTATACCCAGTAAAAGCTTTTATGTCGTACTAAATAACCCTGTTACAGATAACCTTGAACTTTCTTATTTTGCCGATGAAAAAGATGGCCTGTCTGTCCCTCTAAAATATGAACATTTCTTCAAAGATGGTTTAACTGGGTACGTATTTAAGCACGGCAAAACAAGCTATTTTTCTAAACAGCAAACACAAGAAGCCGTTGAGAAGGGGTTGTTTAAAGCATACGGCACGCCAGCAGAGCATTGGGTGGGCGTACCCGTTTACCGTGAGAAAGCCATCATTGGTGTCATGGTCGCGCAAAGTTATGACAAGGCACAAAACTATACAGAGCAGCAAATAGAACTACTAGAAGTCATGTCGCTTTACCTTGCAACAGCAATCGAACGGGTGAAAAAACGCGAGTTACTTGAGTCTGAAGTCAAAATTCGCACCCGTGCACTGACGCAAAGTAACCAAGCTTTAAATGATGAAATTTTACAACGTAAAAAAGCACTCGATCGCCAACAAATTTTATTCAAAATCTCAGAGCTGGCAACTTTGAGTAAAAACGTTGAAGACGTCTATGCCCATGTGCATGAAATTATTAAAACCATCACCTATGCCGATAACCTATACATTGCCTTGTATGATCAAACAACTAATTGGTTAAGCTTCCCCTATTGCGTCGATGAATTTAATGACAACGCAAAACCTAGGCCTTTCGCCAAAGGCTACAGTGAATTAGTACTTAGTACAGAAAAGTGCCAAGTGATAGATGAGCAAAGAGCAAAAGATTTAATAAAACTAGGCGTCATTGAACGCCCTATCGATGTCCCACCACAAAGAAGAGCAACCAGTTGGTTAGGCGCTCCACTAAAAACGTCACAAGGGGTCATTGGTCTTATTGTTTGCCAAGCTTATTGTAATAAACATGAATTTAGCCAAGATGATTGCGAATTAATTACTTTTGTATCACATCAAATAGCAAGCGTAATTCAGGCTCATTTAGCAAGCCAAGAGTTAAAGTTGAGCCACCAAAAACTTGAGCAACGGGTTACAGAAAAAACGAAAGAACTTCGCCAAGCAAATATGCATTTACAAATGCAAATTGAAGAGCGTAAAAAAATAGAACAACAGCTATATCATGATGCACATCATGACTCACTAACCAGCTTGCCCAATCGTAGCTTATTCTTAACTCAACTTGAAAAAACATTACAACATTATCAACGTTATCCTGAGCAACAATTTGCGGTTTTATTTATTGATTTAGATAAATTTAAAGATATAAATGATCAACTTGGTCACCAAGCAGGGGATCAATTTCTAATTGGTGTTGCCGAGTCTTTCTCACACTGTATAAGAGAGCACGACTTATTAGCTCGCTTAGGCGGTGATGAGTTTGTGGTACTGTTAAATCATTTAACCGAAAGACAGCAAGCAGAAGATGTTGCAAAACGTATTATTGAGATAATGAAAAAACCTTTCTGCATGAAAGGTCAGTGCGTTCAAAGTGGCGCAAGTATTGGCATTACTTACTCAAAAGCAAGTTATAAACATACCGATGAAATTATTCGTGATGCAGATGCTGCGATGTATTATGCAAAAAATGCAGGGCGTAACCGTTTTGAGTGCTTCCACCCTTTATTGAATACAACCACTTCTCAACATGAAACCGAGAGTATGCATCATCTTGATGATCTGCCAATGCATTTTAGAAGCGCAGAAATCATCACACTCAATGAGGAATCTAGAGCTGAGTCATTATTGGAAGCATTTGGTGAACACCCCGTGCTTGGCAGTACCAGTTTTGAGGTATTGAAAAAGTTTGCAACCGATAAAGTTCAACATTTCGAAGTGGAGCTTAGCTTATTAAAACAAGCTTTCGAATTAGCCCATAATGCTAACTTACAAAAAGTACTCTTCCCCTGTTCAGGCTTAGTGTTAGAACGTATTAATTTTCAATCGTTACGCCAATTATTAAATGCACACAACGCACAGAGAATGTGTTTGTTATTTAATGAGCAAGAAATCCGTTATGCATCTGCGGTACAAATTGAAAACTTAAAAAGCTTAATTGAACAAGGGTTTTCGGTAGGACTAAACGAGTTCGCAAAAGACAGATGTGAGCTTAATTTACTGACTGAGTTTAACTTTGATTACTTACTACTTAGTTCTACTTTCAGTAAACGTGTGCTCCAACAAGATAATTATCACCTACAATTGCAAGGCGTGTTGGCCATTACGAATATCCAAAATATTCAGGTAATCGCCAAGGGGCCATCGATTTTTAACTACCGCACCTTGTTAGATAAGCACGGTTTATCCTTGTTTATAGGCAAACAACACGCCCTAGCCCCTTTTAGTCCTTTTTCACAAACAGTACAAAGTATTACTTCTTAAGCATGGCTCTTAGATTAGCGACTCGTGCTTGGCCTTTCTCCATACGCTCAGCCTGTGAAGACGGTGGTTTCTTCGCTTCAAAGGCTAGATCATCTTGTGGTAATTCTTGCACAAAGCGACTCAGCTCTGTGTCTGAGGTTTCACCAAATTGACGGCGTAACTTAGCATAGGTCATGACCAGCTCTTGCTGAGCACGCGTGATCCCTACATAAGCAAGACGACGCTCTTCTTCAACGTTATCTTCATCAATACTCACTTGGTGCGGTAATAAGCCCTCTTCCATGCCTACCATGAACACATACGGATACTCCAAACCTTTTGAAGCATGCAGAGTCAGCAATTGTACCGCATCAGATTCATCTTCTTCTTCGTTACGCTCAAGCATATCGCGTAAGGTCAGTTTACTAACCACCTCGGCAAGGTTCAGTGGTGGATTGTCTGCGTCCCCTGTTAACATATCGGTGATCCAACGATAAAGCTCCGAAACGTTTTTCATACGCATTTCAGCAGCTTTTGCACTCGGTGATGACTCATATAGGTATGCTTCGTAGTTAATTTGCCTAACTAACTCTTTTACAGCTTCCAGGGTATCGCCCCGTACCGCATTATCAGAAAGCTCAACCACCCAGCGAGCAAAGCCAGCTAAGGCATTAAAGCCACGCCCTTTTAATCGGTGCGCAAGCTCAGGTTCAAAACAGGCAGCAAATAAACTAATGTGTTTTTCATTAGCTAGGGTACCTAGCTTTTCCAGTGTCACCGTACCAATCTCACGGCGAGGCGTATTTACAATACGTAAAAAGGCATTGTCGTCATCTTGGTTCACTAACAAACGTAAATACGCCATGATGTCTTTGATTTCTGAACGCGAGAAAAATGACATGCCGCCGCTGATCTTATAAGGAATGCGGTTGCTCATGAGTGCTTTTTCAAACACACGCGCTTGATGGTTACCACGGTATAAAATCGCGTAATCTTTATAGCTAGTGCGCTTCATAAATTTATGTGAAATGATCTCAGCGACCACTCGTTCAGATTCATGCTCTTCATCACGACAGCCAATCACTTTAATAGGCTCACCATAACCTAGCTCACTGAATAGCTTTTTATCAAACTCATGAGGATTATTGGCAATCAAAATATTCGCCGCTTTAAGAATTCGCCCAGCACTTCGGTAATTTTGTTCAAGCTTAATTAAACGCAAGCCCGGAAAGTCTTTACTCAATAGCACAAGGTTTTGTGGCTTAGCACCACGCCAAGAGTAAATAGACTGGTCGTCATCGCCTACCACGGTAAAACGAGCGCGTTCACCCACCAATAGCTTAACCAGTTGATACTGACTGGTATTAGTATCTTGATACTCATCCACCAGCAAGTAACGAAAACGCTGTTGCCAACGTTCACGTGCCGTAGCATTTTGGCCTAACAATAAGGTGGGGATCATGATCAGATCATCAAAATCAAGGGCGTTGTAAGCACGCAATTGATTTTGATAACGCGCATACAGCTGAGCAAACAACGCTTTTTGTGGCTCACGGGCTTCTCGAATAGCACGCTCTGGTAGAATCAATTCGTTCTTCCAGCTACCTATTTGCATCTTCAGAAGGTTGAGTAGATCTTTGTCTTTTTTAAGCTCTTCTTCGGTCAGTTCAGCTAATAGCTGGTTGGTATCTTGATCATCAAATAATGAGAACCCAGGTTTAAAACCTAACGTCGTTAACTCTTTTTTGATGATCTCAAGCCCAAGGGTATGAAACGTTGAAACCCATAAGCCTTTCGACTCCTGCTTGCCAAGTGTTTGCGTTACACGCTCACGCATTTCTTTCGCCGCTTTATTGGTAAAGGTTACCGCAGCAATATTGCGTGCTTGATACTCACACTTTTGCACCAAGTAAGCGATTTTATTAGTAATAACACGCGTTTTACCTGAGCCCGCACCGGCTAATACTAAGCACGGCCCACTAATATACTTTACCGCTTCATCTTGTTTTGGGTTGAGTTTCATAAGCCCCTAAAGAAATTATCCAAAGACAGGACGGGCAATTTTACCGTAATCACTACACTACGCCTAGCCAATAAGGTAAGATTGTTTTTTTACGTGACTCAAAGGACGAAGATGATCAACCCAGCAAAACTTGAAGAAATCGCTAAGCAAATCACCGATAACATGCCGCAAGGCGTGAAAAACCTTGCCGAAACAGTCGAAGGTAAAACCAAGCAAGCTATTCAAAACAAACTTGCTGAGATGGACTTTGTAAGCCGTGATGAATTTGATATTCAAAGCCAAGTACTTATTCGTACTCGTGAAAAACTCACTGAGCTTGAAGAAAAAGTGGCTTTATTAGAGCAACAACTTGCTAGCAAACAAGACGAACAATAAAAAAGGAGAGCGAATTCGCTCTCCTTTTTTCTATCTAGCTAGTTTTGGTTATTAGCTTTTTTCAGCAACACGTTCAAAAACGCGCTTTACTGCAATGCCATAGGTATCACTGGCTTCTTCAGCACAGGTTACGACCGACTCTAGGTCGTTCAAATGACCATTTGCTAAACCATACACCCAACCATGAATTGTTAACTCTTGGCCTTTCGCCCAAGCATCTTGCACAATATTAGTACGGCATACGTTACGCACTTGTTCGATAACGTTTAGTTCGATCAAGCTATTTAAACGCTCTTGCTCAGGTAATGCATTGAGTTGTTCGATATGTTTTTCTTTTACATCACCCACATGGCGTAGCCAGTTATCGATTAAGCCAAAACGTGCTTCGTTTAATACCGCTTGTACACCACCACAGCCATAGTGACCTACTACCATGATGTGCTTTACTTTTAGCACTTCAACAGCGTATTGCATCACTGAAAGGCAGTTATGGTCGGTATGTACAACCACATTTGCTACGTTACGGTGGACAAATAACTCACCCGGTAACAAGTCTACGATTTCGTTTGCAGGTACACGCGAGTCAGAACAACCGATCCATAAGTACTCTGGATTTTGCTGCATTGATAGAATTTTAAAAAACTCAGGGTCATTTTCACTCGTACGTGCTGCCCAACGTCTATTATTTTCGAATAAATTTTTTAACTTTCTCATTGCGCCTCTTTACGGTTTTTAATAATTAGCTTGGATCAAGATATTTCTTGGTGTCAGCTGTTTCTCGCAAAACGTGCTCACCGTTACTTGATATCCTTGTTGTTGCAAATATAAAGCACGATCGAGCACGAGCCAAACTTCAATTGCCCTTCTGAACACATGTCGGACGAGTTCAACTCGCTCGGTGACCCTTTTGCGCTTTTTGCCTACCTCTAAAAATTCATTGTAATCAATACCTTTAGGTAGGGGTAATGATTTTTTCTCAGCCGCCCATAAACAAAATGATTCAAAAGAATCAGAGAAGATTGCCTTGTTCACTGACGGCACACTCACATAGTGTAATTCACCAGTGATTGATTTACGTAACGCATCAAACCCAAGACGCCATTCAACCTCTGTTTTTCTTACCTTATCGACGCGACTCGGTGCCGTTACCGTTTCTTGTAGTGCCAGTTTTAAATCACGATGCGTAAGCGCAAGCTGACTTTGTTTTGCTGGCTCGCTCATTGCTTGATAAGCGTTATCTGTGAATAAATGATAACAGCATGGTGAAAAGCTGATTTGCTGGGTTTTCGCTTTGCTTGCTTGCTGCATAAATGTTTGATGCAAACGACCACAGGCATGGAGAGCCACAGCATGCTGCTGGCTTTCAAAAAAATCATCGGTGTTGTCGGTTAATACATCAGCTTGTGAAAACTGCATTGCCAAGTGCTGTTGTGTAGCACTGTGCTGGCCTTGTTCACATAAGTGCTGTTGCAGCTCAATGCTATGTACACTTGGCGCACCATTGAATGCCAGCATACGACCTAAATGCCCTTTACCTGCACACCACTCTAAAACAGGCCGGTTTAATGACTGCTGACTAATCGCTGCAACAAAGTCTTGTAGTTGCTCAAATTTACGACCTTTAATGCCATTACTTATCCAAAACGGAAACTCATTACGGGCAGTACTGATAGCTGGCAGTTCACACAACAGAGCCAACTGGTCGATGCCCTCAATTGCCTCAGCAAAATAACGATATAAAGCTGGCTGATCGGCATCAAGCTCGCTAACTTGTTGGTCATCCAGCGTCCATAGTAAGTTGGCTAATTCAGGCCAAGGAAGATCATCAAAATCGAAGGCGGTGCATTGCCAGTATTGGCGAGTTTTAAAAAGCAGCGTATCTAAGGCAATAAATTGCTGAGCAAGCGTCATAACTTCTAAACGACAAAAAATAAAAGTGATTATAACAGTTTTTCACCCTTTAACGCCTACCACTGCTGATTAAACGGATATAAAGAGGGATGCATAAAATACTCAGTACAATAGCTAGAATAAGCATCCAAGATAATTCAAAGCCGCCATCATCTTGATGTTGATACATAAAGTTTTTAAACGCGCGGTCAAACTCGGTTTGATCTAGGCCATATAATTCAGCAATTAAACGCCACTTTGCCATCGACATACTGCCAAGATTTACGCCTGGCGGCTTAATATAACTCGTTAATACATTTGCTTCATAAGCAAGCTCTTGTAAGCTTTTATGAGTAGCATAATCATGTTGAGTAACGGCAATACTCTCTTCTAAATGTAATAACGCGTAACGCCAGCCTTTAATACTTGCATGATAAAAGCGCTCAACGATATCTGGATTTTTTTCAACCATTGCTTCGCTGGTATATAAAATATCACCATACACATTCAAACCAAACTTTTGCGGACAAATGAGTCGATGACCCACTCCTTGTAATGTCATCGTGTAGGGCTCATTGGTGACATAAACTTGCACCGCATCTAAGTCACCGGCAAGCCACTGTTCAATGCCCCCTTCATGACTTGCAGCTATTAAACTTTGTTGATCAAGCCCCGCGCGTTGCAACATTACCAATAACTCTGCATTTTCAACTGAACCGATTTTACTAAGCTTCTTATCAGCAAAGTCTCTGGGCTGAAAAATATCTGAGTTATTTTTTACCATCCAACAATATGGCGAAAACTGCAGTATGGCTCCAAGGGCAACAACTGGCGCGCCTTGCTGGCGCTTTTGTAATATGCCTGAGTGAGTGATGGCAAAATCGGCTTCGCCACTTAACAGTTTTGGGAAGGTATCTGGCGCATTCGGATCGGCAGGTATTATGGAAACATCAAGGCCCGCTTCCTTATAAAAGCCTTTTTTTGCAGCCATATAGTAGCCTGCAAATTGAAACTGGTGAGTCCATTTTAGTTGTAGGCTAACTTTATCAGCGCATTGTGCGCTCATAGAGAGCATTAAACAGGTTAACCCTAGTAGGCCTTTTATACCTTGCACGCAACATCCTTGCTTGAAACCGTGCATTAACTATAGGAAAAATAGAGGGAAAATCAAGACTCCTCATTAGCAGTCTTGATTATATTTAGTTACTGATTAGCTGCTTTGACTTCACTCAATTCTTGACCTTGGCTAGTTAAGAACTGGGTGAAACATGGATTGTTCGTTTCATCTTGAACGTTGTATCCCAAACGGTTCAAATGCTCATTGAATACCTCATAATCACTCGGTTCAATCGCAAAGGCAGCCAGCACATTACCAATCGATCCACCATGATTGCGGTAATGGAATAAAGTGATATTCCAATTGCTACCAAGGGTATCTAAAAATCGTGCTAATGCACCTGGGTATTCAGGAAACTCAAAGCGCAGTAATCGCTCATGAAGTTGGGCTGGCGCTTTACCTCCCACCATATAACGAATATGCAATTTAGCCAGCTCGTTATCTGATAGATCGCAAAATGTATAATCATTTTCTGTCAGTGCCGCTTTTAGCTCATCAAGCTCTTGTTGGCCTTGCCTTAGTGCTATACCGACAAAAATTTGCGCTTCGCCAGGGCCTGCATAGCGATAATTAAACTCGGTGATGGCCCTGCCGCCTAACGAGTTACAAAACTGCTTAAAGCTGCCCTTCTCTTCTTTAATCGTCACAGCAAGGAGTGCTTCGTTCTTTTCACCTAGCGCCGTTCGCTCAGCAACATAACGTAAGCGGTCAAAGTTTAAATTCGCACCCGATAAAATCGCAGCCACGTTTAAGCCTTTCACCCCATTTTGTTGGCACCACTTTTTCAGACCCGCTGTTGATAGCGCCCCTGAAGGCTCCGCTATAGCGCGGGTTGAAACAAAGATATCTTGCATTGCGGCGCAGATTTCATCGCCCGTTACAGTGACAACCTCATCGCAAAATTTTTGTGCTAAACGAAACGTTTCTGTGCCGATAACTTTTACGGCTACGCCATCTGCAAAGCTACCGACACGATCAAGCTCAACGGGCTTGCCTGCTTCAAGCGCGGCTTTTAGGCAAGCACTCTCATCAGCTTCAACACCAATGACTTTGATATCAGGACGTAACGACTTTATATACACAGCCATGCCTGCAAGTAAGCCACCACCGCCAACAGGAATAAAGACGGCATCAAGGTCATTCAGTTGCTGCATTAATTCACGGGCAACCGTACCTTGGCCAACAATCACATCGGGATCATCAAACGGTGGCACAAACACCCCATTACGCTGCTCAGTAAGCTCTAAAGCATGGGCTTTTGCTGCATCAAAATGATGGCCGTGTAATACCACTTCACCACCTAACGCACGCACTGCATTCACTTTAATTTCTGGTGTTGTGACTGGCATTACAATCGTTGCTTTATGCCCTAAAAATGAGGCACTGAGTGCGACACCTTGCGCATGGTTACCCGCTGAAGCGGTGATCACATCAGAGCCTTTTGGCAACTTGCTCAGTTTATGAAAGGCACCACGAAGTTTAAATGAATAAACCGGTTGTTGGTCTTCACGCTTTAACCACACATGGTTGCCTAGCCGTGCACTAAGATCAGCCATTTCGCTGACCTCGGTGACTTTTGCAAGCGGCTCCATGTTCGCTTGGATGATAGCGCGAAAATAATCGAGCTCTTGAGAAACCATAATTAACTAAGCTCCTCAAGTTTTGCTAAATCGCGCACAGCCCCTTTGTCTGCACTGGTTGCAAGTAACGCATAAGCTTTAAGTGCAGATGAAACATAGCGATCACGGTCCAGTGGTTTATAAGCATCTTTACCGCGTGCTAATTGCTTTTGTTTACGTGCTTCAAGCTCTTCATCAGACAGGGCTAGGGTGATTTCACGGGTTGCGATATCAATTACTATTTTATCGCCATTTTCAACATAGGCGATTGCCCCACCGCTTGCTGCTTCTGGTGAAACGTGACCAATGGATAAACCTGATGTACCACCCGAGAAACGACCATCTGTGATAAGCGCACATTTTTCACCTAAGCCCATTGATTTTAAGTAACTCGTTGGATACAGCATTTCTTGCATGCCTGGGCCGCCTTTGGGTCCTTCGTAGCGAATAACAACCACATCACCCGCTTTCACTTCACCGTTAAGAATCCCTTCAACTGAATCATCTTGTGATTCGTATACAACTGCGGGGCCTTCAAAGTGCAGCATTTCTTCAACGACACCGGCACTTTTAACAATACAGCCATCAAGGGCTAAGTTACCTGATAGTACTGCTAAGCCGCCATCTTGACGAAAGGCATTTTCAACACTGCGGATACAGCCGTTTTCACGGTCATTATCAAGTTCTGGCCAGCGGCATTCTTGACTCATTGCTTTTGTTGTACGGATACCCGCTGGGCCTGCTTTATAGAATTTTTGCGCCACTTCATTATTAGGGTCAGTCGCATCCCATTTAGTCACCATTTCAGCCATAGTATGACCCGCCACGTGATCAACAGATAAATCGACAAGGCCTGCCTTACCTAATTCACGAATAATTGCCATCATGCCACCAGCGCGGTGTACATCTTCAATGTGATATTTATTGGTTGCGGGTGCCACTTTACAAAGGAAAGGAGTTTTGCGAGAAAGCGCATCGATGTGCGACATATCAAAATCAACACCTGCCTCTTGCGCTGCAGCTAATAAGTGTAAAACCGTATTTGATGAACCACCCATGGCAATATCAACCACCATGGCATTCATAAAGGCAGTGCGATTAGCAATAGCACGCGGTAATACTGCTGCATTATCTTTTTGATAATACTCACGGCATAAATCAACAATGCGCGCACCCGCTTCAACGTAAAGTTGTTTACGGTCTTTATGCGTTGCAAGTGTGGTACCGTTACCCGGCAGTGCCAAGCCAATCGCTTCTAATAAGCAGTTCATTGAGTTGGCAGTGAACATGCCCGAACATGAACCACAAGTAGGACAGGCAGAGCGCTCAACTTTGTCTGAGTCTTCATCGCTTACTGAGGTATCAGCGCCTTTTACCATGGCATCCACTAAATCAAGTTTAATGTCGATATCAGCAAGGCGTGTTTTACCCGCCTCCATTGGACCACCTGATACAAAAATAACGGGGATATTTAAACGCAGTGCTGCCAGCATCATCCCTGGGGTGATTTTGTCGCAGTTAGAAATACAGATCATGGCATCGGCACAGTGTGCATTAACCATGTATTCCACTGAGTCAGCAATTAAATCACGCGATGGGAGTGAATACAGCATGCCGCCGTGACCCATTGCGATACCATCATCGATTGCAATGGTATTAAATTCTTTTGGTACACCACCCGCTTCGGTGATGGTTTCGGCCATTAGCTCACTGAGTTGGTTAAGATGAACGTGCCCTGGTACAAACTGAGTGTACGAGTTAACAACAGCGATAATTGGCTTACCAAAGTCTTTATCTGTCATCCCTGTTGCACGCCATAAAGCACGCGCCCCAGCACGTTTGCGACCTTCTGTTGTTGTTGCACTTCTTAATTTAGCCATAATTACCTCAGTTGTTGCAGTGGCATGCCACTGACTTCCTCATTCCTAATTTATTTCTCACTAAAACATCAATCTGATTGCTCTAGTTACCTGTTGATTTTTTTACTAGATTGCTTGTTGTTGAAATTGGTTTTCAACATTAACGTGTTTAACATCGACCAATTTATTTAATTGTGATGTTAGTAGATAAATTGGCTTATCGCTGTCTACCGTCATAGTGACGTGAAACGCTTCGTCAGCCATTTCTAAATTCATGGTTGTTAGGTCAAAGCCGCGATGACGCGCTACGCGTAAAAAGCGCTCTACCGCAACACTTTGATTCTTTAGTGCAATCGTTAGGGTGTGTTTCATTTTACTGTCTCCGTCATCATTTCATCATTGGCAGCACCGGGCGGTACAAGCGGCCATACATTTTCTTTATCATCGATACAGGCATGCAGAATGTATGGGCCTTCACTATTTACTAACGCATCAACCGCAGCATCAACTTCATCTGCTTTAGTGATGGTTTGACCTGGAATGCCAAACACCGCTGCTAACTGCACAAAATCAGGATTATCTGAAAGGTTTGTTTCAGAATAACGACCTTCAAAAAATAGCTGCTGCCATTGACGTACCATGCCTAAGCGCTGGTTATCTAAGATTAGAATTTTAACTGGCAGATTGTTACGGCGAATTGTTGCCAGTTCTTGAATGTTCATCATGATTGAACCATCACCCGACACTGTGATCACAAAATCTCTTGGGCGAGCAACTTGCGCGCCAATAGCGGCCGGCAAACCAAAACCCATGGTACCTGCACCACCACTACTTAAATGATTACTTGGGTGGCTAAACTTCATATGCTGCGCCACCCACATTTGGTGCTGACCCACATCACAGCACACCACACCCGTTGATGGCATTTTTTGGCTTAGCTGGTTTAACAAGTAAGGTGCAAATACTTTCTCGCCCGGATAGTCATAACGCCATGCATGCTCTTTCATCATGCTTTCGATATGCGTTAGCCACTCATCTGGTGTAACAAAACAATCAAGTTGCGGTAAAGACGTTTTTAAATCTGCCACTAATGACGCTTTTGCAGGCTTACGCTTACCAACCTCTGCCGCATCAATATCAAGGTGAATAACCTTTGCTTTTGCCGCAAACTTGCTTAAGTTGCCAGTGACACGGTCGTCAAAGCGGGCACCAATACAGACCAAAACATCACACTCTTGCACCGCTAAGTTAGCCGCTTTACCGCCATGCATACCTAGCATGCCTAAGTCATATTCATAATCAGGTAATACACTACCCAACGCTTTTAACGTTGATACTGCAGGCATATGTGTTTTTTCTAAAAACTGCATTAATTCATCTTGCGCATTGGCAGCTTGTACACCACCACCGATATACGCTACAGGGCGCTGCGCTTCACTTAAGATTTGATTGGCAATAGCAACTTGGTTTGAATCTAATGTTGGTAAGTGATCTTCGGCGGCTAACCAAGGGTGGAATGGTACTTGCGCCATTTGGATGTCTTTAGGGATATCAACTAACACAGGGCCTGGGCGGCCGCTTTGTGCTATATGGATGGCTTCTTGTAGGATTTCGGCTAAGTCTTCAGCTCTTTCAACCATGTAACTATGTTTAGTGCATGATAACGACATGCCTAACACATCCACTTCCTGAAAGGCGTCGGAACCTATCGCTGCGGTTGGTACTTGACCTGTGATAGCAAGTAATGGCACCGAATCCATCATCGCATCGGCAAGCGCGGTTATTAAGTTGGTCGCCCCTGGACCGGAAGTTGCAAAACACACGCCTAACTTACCTGTGCTTCGCGCAAAGCCCACCGCTGCAAAGCCAGCCCCTTGCTCATGGCGCGTCAAATAATGTTTGACTGGCGCACCATACAAAGCGTCGTAAATAGGCATGATGGCACCACCTGGGTAACCAAAAACATCCTTAACGCCATGTTTGGCCAATAAATCGATTGTTAACTCTGCGCCTGTCATCGTAAATCCTCATTCCTCAGTGACATTGTGTATTTGCTGCAACTCAAACCTTAAAACGAAAAAGCCCCCCGAACTGTTAAGTGCGGGGGGCTTTTTAAATGCTTCACTTTTCTCTAAGCACTAACTCGCCCCCGCGGTAATAATAATCACCACGACGTTAATCAGAATTAGAGAAAGTTTGTTTGTAAGCATTTATCTGTAACCAAATTTTGTTCATTTGTAGCGGAAATCTAGCCATCCCGCTGCCTTTTTCTATTAGTACCGCGCTAAGCCCTTCAAGTCAACAATAAAATTAATTCAAAAAAACATATAAAAAACACTTAAAAAGGAATTAATATTCAAAATATGATTTAAAAAGGGTTTATATTTCACTTTTATACAAATATGGAAACTTCATACCTGTTTATTAGCTATTCTATAGCTGATTAATTTTTAGCTCTTGTCTGGTATTTTTTCTGCTTTCATTCGATTTAATTTAACTGCTTGTGGAAAATTAGTTTAGTATTGAAAACAGTCACAATTTGAAAGGGAAAATTATGAGATTCATTCAGCGCTTTAATGCTCTGTTTTTTATGGTGCTATTACTTGGTTTTAGCCAATGTGCATTGGCAGAACCAGGACTATGGAAAATAGAAAAAAACGGTATTTCGTCCTATTTATTTGGCACCGTGCATGTGGGTGATAAAAGCATGCAAGGTCTACCAAATAAGGTTACATCTGCAATTGAGAGCAGTGATGAAGTGATTGTTGAGGTAGATATCAGCACCATTTCAGCAACCGAAATGCAGCGCCGCTCATTGCCTTTTATGATGCTTAAAGATGGAAAAACACTGCAATCAGAGCTTTCTGTAGATAACTTCAATAAGCTACAAAAATACTTTGCCGATAAGTCTATCGATATCGCAATGTTTAAAAACTTAGCACCGTGGGCTGTGATGGTCACCATGATGCAAATGGAGTTTCAAAATGTGGGATTCTCTGACCAGTATGGTATAGACAAACAAGTACTTGCTTATGCGCAAGCACACAATAAACCTATCGGTGAATTAGAAACTCTTGAGCTACAAATGGAAATGTTTACTCATTTAGCAGTTATGAACGATAAGATGATTGAAGAAACATTTGAGCAGCTAGCTGATGTCGACACTTACTTTTTTGGCCTTATCAATGCGTGGAAATCTGGCGATATGAAAACGCTAGCAAAGTTTTATAACGAAAGCTTTGATGATTCTCAATATGGTGAACTAAGTGAGCAAGTAATGCTAATCGATCGCAATAATAATTGGGTAAAGCAACTTTCATCACGTATCGGCAAAGAAAAATTATTTATTGCCGTTGGTGCTTTGCACTTGCCTGAACAACATGGTTTGCTAAAGCAGCTAACTGATAAAGGCTTCACGGTTACACGTATCTAAATGTTCTATAATCAAATTCAAATTTTATAAGCGCCTTTTATGGCGCTTTTTTTGTGAAATCAGCCATCTCTAAATAGTGTTCAATACCTGTGATTTTGTCACTTGCATGATGATTAACGTACACAACAGTACTTGTCCCTGCGGCGCAGATTTTTTCTATCAGTAATAGCACTCGCTGCCTATTTGCTTCATCAAGACCAAGGCAAGGCTCATCTAAAATTAATAAATTAGGGTGTTTTATCATTGCCCTCGCAATCAATAATAATCGCTGATCACCAAAGGATAGCTGACTAAAAGAGCTATTTTTTTTGTCACTTAAACCCAGCAAAGCTAACCACTTGGTAGCAATTTCTAGCTGTTTATCAGTGGCTTTTTGATAAAGGCCAATACTGTCATAAAAACCCGATACAAGGGTATTGAGTGCCGTGATACTGACTCGATAATCCATATGCAGCGCATTAGAGATATAACCAATGTGCTGTTTAATTTGCCAAATACTCTCACCACTGCCACGCTGAAAACCAAACACCTTAATATCGTTGTTATAACACTGCGGGTTATCGCCAGTGATAAGGTTCAGCAAGCAGGTTTTACCTGAGCCATTTTTGCCGGTTAACTGCCAATGTTCGCCTTGATTTATTTGCCAGTTTAGGTTTTCAAAAACTGTCTCACCCGCATAGCTCACTGAAGCATTTTTTAGTTTTACTAACATCGAATCAGTAAGTGTGGGTGCTTGATGATCACTATCTGCGTCAGGTATTCGTAGCTCTGTATGAGTTAGATGCAATAGCTTTAATAAATCATCGCGCTGCTCAATTGTGGGGTTTGCTAATTGCTGAGCCACATCACCCGCTTTAACATAGCCGTAGTGTTCAACAAAATCAGGGATTTCAGTTAATCTATTGAGTACAAAAATGAGAGTTGTTGTTGCGCTTAACCTTGTTAATAATTGATTTAGCTCAGCCATCGCTGTGACATCTAAACCATCAAACGGCTCATCAAGCACAAGTAAATCTGGTCGCCCTACCAAAGCCTGAA
The DNA here is from genome assembly GCF_001550155.1 of Pseudoalteromonas arabiensis. Classification (GTDB taxonomy): domain Bacteria; phylum Pseudomonadota; class Gammaproteobacteria; order Enterobacterales; family Alteromonadaceae; genus Pseudoalteromonas; species Pseudoalteromonas arabiensis. The sequence continues at coordinate 12,344 of NZ_LRUF01000019.1, read as the reverse complement.
TTAACAATAATTTACGGGTTTCTCCGGTTGATAAATCGCGAAATGCCTTGCTAAGCTTATCTTTAAAATCAAACATGGCAATTAATTGTTGTAGCAACTCATTATCAAGCTGCTGCTCATCACGGCCAGCAATCATAATCTCGTAAACGGTGCTAGAGACAGTAACACCCTCAACAATGTCATCTTGATCTTTTGTTAGCTCCGCCGCGAGTAGCTGCTTTTGGCTGTCTGGTGAGACCAATGCAACGCGCTCAAAGCTATTCTCATAGTGGCCTTGCTCTATTTTAGCAAAACCGGCAATGGCTGCAGCCACTGCTGATTTACCCGCGCCATTGGCGCCAAGTAAAACCCATTGCTGCAATGCCGATACATTAATATTGAGATCATCTAAAAAATAAATATCATTACCCTGCCCCTTTAGGCTGGCTTTAACATTAACCAACTGCACTTGTTGCACGTTGAATCCTCATTCTAAGTTACCGTTAGCTTGACGTTACCCCATTCGATAAAAAATTAAAAATCGTTTAAACCTTTTTTGAATACAGCTGCGACTAAGGTATAAAAGGTCATTTATAGGAAAAAAACAATGAAAAAATTACTTTGTGTGGCTGCAATAGGCCTGATACTGGCAACCTCAGACTCTACAGCAAAAGATTCACGAGAGCTCAATCACACCTTTGCAATTAATGGCACAAGCCAGCTTGAAATCGATTTTCCAGTTGGCAGCTTAGAAGTACAAAACTACACAGGCAGCGAAGTGGTGGTCACAGTGCGTATTGAGCCAAAAAACGATACAGGTTGGTTTGACTCTGAAATGGACTTATCAGATATTAAACTTAGTCATTCACAAAGCGCAGGCTCACTGAGCTTAAAGCTTGATAACGATGATATTCAACAAAATTGGTTAGTAAAAATGCCCAACACAATGGCGATTGATGTAGAGCTAGGTGTGGGTGACATTGAAATAAATGATACAAGTAACTCTGTGGATATTGAGCTTGGAGTGGGGGCTGTGCGTATCGATAGTGCACTTGATGACTACAAACGTATTGAGCTGGAAACAGGTGTGGGTGATACAAAAATTCGTGGCATGCTAAATGAAGCAAAACAAAGCAGAAAAATTGTCAGTTCACACTCAAACTATAGTGGTAATGGGCAATTTGAGATTGATGTTGAGGTGGGCGTCGGCGATATAAAAGTCAGTAATTAAAACCTTTAATGGCGCTTATTCTGGTCTATTTTCAGCAAACATAATCGTCAAGGCTTTTTCTACTGTTTCGGCTGTTATTGGTTTATATAAGTGAAGGTTTGCACCTAACGCATAGATGCGTTGCAAATCTTCACTGGAGGTATTGGCTGTTACAGCCAAAATAGGCGTCAGTTGACATTGCTCATTTCTAATTATGTCGATTGCTTGAAAGCCATCCATCACAGGCATGTTGAGATCCATGAATATCACATCATATGGCTTAGTTTCGGTCATATCTGTCGCGATTAAACCGTTTGGCGCTATATCATAAGTATAATTAAATTGGCTCAGAATGCGGCCTAATATTGTCGCATTTAAAGTGTTATCTTCAACAATTAAACAATGCAAGCTACTAGGTAATAATGCCTTAGTTGCCTCTTTGGGTGCTTGCTTAAAGGCTAGCTTTACTACCACTTTCACGCCATGGGGCGGGACATTAAAAAACTGAATATCCCCTTCAAGCGCTTTAATAATTTGTTTTACCCTGAGCAGTCCCGTTTTTAAACCTTGAAAATTCTGCTCTGCATCTTGCTCGTCATTTAAAAAATCACTGGATGAGTGGTCAAACCCTTTACCATTATCTTGCACCTCAAATACAAAACCTTTCTCACCTTGGCAACTGGCTGTAACCGCTATACGCCCTTGTGTTGGAGTGAACTTGACAGCATTGTTTACAAGCTCTGCAAATACTTGTTGGAGTCGCCCATGATCACTAATGACCTCTTTGTTTACTGATTCTGCAAAGTTAATCGTAAAAGTGATTTTTTTATCATTACACGCATATTCAAACGGAGTAACGGCCTGCTGAAGGCTAGTTAATAAATTGCCTTGTGCTAAATTCAGCTGCCACTCCCCTGTAGTAAGCTTCTGCAAATCAAGTAGCTCATCCAGCATTGAGACTAACCTATTTACGCAGTATAAAGCCTGCTTTTTTGTGAGTTGCTGATTATCATTAATATCCAGCGCCCCTATTGACGCTGTCAATCCTTGCAATGGTGTTCTAAATTCATGACTGGCGCGAGCTATAAAACGCTCTTTATTATGGCTAACACGCTCTACCACTTCTTTTTGTTGCTGATATTGTTTTATTGTTTTTGCAATGAGCTTTTCCATTGGTTTGAAGATAAACATAAGCTCCACAATCAGCAATCCAATCGCAATAACCCAAAAAACAATCTCTAATATAGAAATGACTTTTACCTTGGTAACAGCGCTTTGCTCTAAGAGATAAACAGCTTTATCTAAGTCCATTAAAAGCTTTTCTAAATGTTCACTGCTAAATGGGGAGCGACCTTGAGTACCATAATTAGAGCGACTATTTAATAGCTGCTGCGCTTTACTAATGTATTGCTTAACGTGCAAGTCTAGCTGTGTTGGAGAAGAGAAATAGTGAGCCTTTAGCGCATCATTTAAATAAAGAAACTGTCCACTGCTATCTTTTTGAAGTAAAAACTGATGACCCGCCACGAATTGCTCTACAGCGTGCTGCAATAGCATGCGATGCTGCTGTGTTTGCCCTGATGGTTCGAAGATAAGCGCATTTCCATAAAGCGCTATTTTTTGTGACAACATGCGCTGTTTACCAGCGATGTTAATAACTTGCGCATCACCTTTTTGAATATAAAGTAAATACTGCATCAAAGACACAGATACCGAAATTAAAATGGCGATTGCCAACAATCCCCAGCGATATCGTTTCCTGATATCTACAACCAGATCTAACATATCCGACTCAAGTATTTTTTATATTCAGTGTAGTATAAAAAGATTTATAAAGCCTATAGCTGTAGGCTTTATAAATCAGACTACTTACTCGTTATTACCTATTCTCTAAGCGGTTGTAATCGAATAGGCCAAACTCAACACCACGGTATTCTTTCGCTGTTTGGTGCAAAATATCACTGTACTGCCAAAACTGCGGATGAGTTCGGCGAATTGCAAACTCACTTTTTAAATCTCGATATGCAGCTTCATCCGTTACTTTTGCAAGTCCAGATGCAAACGCAGCGACTTGCTGTTCATTGTGTAGATACCAAATAGCTTCAGGGTAATCACCAATAAAACCAGGCACAATAGTGACAGTGTCTTCTGCATAAGCACGTTGCCCTTCTTCATTCAACAAGCTCGAAATATTATAGTGAGCATTATGATGAATAAGTGTGTATGCCTTGTGTTTATCGCTGCCATTTTTTACTAACACAAACGATATTTGTGGCAATAGATTCACTGCCTTAACAGGTAAATGATTAATACTGGCTAACGGCTCTGGTACTTTTGTATAGTCAAATCGAGGGCTCAAAACAGACTGCAACTTTGCTTTTAACATAGTGAACAACTCAGTTTGCGGATCTGATGTTTTATAATCAATGCCTGTTGGTTGACTAAACGATAACTCATCTTCGAAGAAGTTAGTTAAGCTAGGTGGCGATTTACGATACCACTGAGCTTTAATTTCCTTACGTTTAGCCTCTGGTAGCAATGCCAAATAATTCGCTTCACCTTCTAAACGTAAAAAGTCCATATATAAACGGGTAAGTAACTGATGGCCTATATTGCCATACACGTCGAAGCCTGCCACCAGCAAGTAGTGAATACGTTCAAACAACGCATAATCAAGCACCCACGCTGTTTTTGGCTGCTGGCCTATCCAACCTTTGACAACCGTTGCGCTATCAAAATGACGAAATACTGTTAGCGCCGCATTTTGGTTATGCCCGTCACCTTGCCAAAGTAGATCCGTTGTTAAATGTTGGCCATTTTCAAACATTTTATTGGCCAACGCGACTTTTGCCGACAAATACTGGTTTTGACGTTTAGAGTATTTTACCCAACTGGAAATTGGTAAAGCATTACTCTCTTCTTCAGCTGGCAACGCAAGTGCATCTTCGTGCTGTAATAATAACTCACCCACTTTAGGTGTAGCTGCCATTTCAGGCTTAGCAAAAGCCACCCAAAATTGATCATTAATAACATTTAAGGCTATTTGACCACGGCATACAGGCCCTTTTATGAAGCCCATAATTATCAGCTCAGCTTCATCAAGCATAAATTGATAGCGTGAGTTAACAGGGATTGCAGCAAATGCTTTAAATGGGTTTGATGCAACCTCAGGTTTATAACTCGGTAGCTTATTTACCTGATAGTCAGCCTCAATGAATTGCGAATGTAAGCGTTCAAGCTTCTCATCATTAAGTGCTAAAGGCAGGTGCGTTTTCGCTAAAATAGTTGAGCGATCATGCATTAAGCGATAGTAAACTCGTTCAACTTTAGGATCTTCATACGGGCGACGAGTACTTATTACTTTGATATCTTGCCCTGGCGGAGTTGATGAACGCACGAGTTTAAAATAACTATGCTTATCAGCATGCTCAGGGAAGTAAATATGAGCCAAATACCAATGTTCATAAATATAGCGCGCAGCTAGCTGAGCTTTTAGATCATCTTGATTAAAAAATGCTTCCCAACGCTTAACCTGCTCAAGAACATCGGGCTCTGGTGGCTCGATGTGAGCTAAATAGCCCCCCTTTCTTAACCATTTAGCAAGATGCTGAAACTCTTCAGTTGAAATCCCCGGTAAACCATAAGGCATACCACTGTGAGGGTTATTTTTAGCAAATGAGTCGAATTCACCCATTGTGGTACAGGTTTGCTCGCGATCAAGGCTGAAATCAAATTCATCGCCTAAAATTGCTTGCGCAGGTAATGGGCTGCTTTGTTTAAGCACTAGGGCATTATAAAGCACACTGCCTGCAAGGTTGGCTTCTTCAGTTTGAATGCGCTCATTGAGCACCGGAGTAAAACCTTTTTCACGCCACTGAGCAGTATCAAGTGCGTCAAACAGTAGTCGGCTAGGCTCCTGAGCAAGTAAACGTGTCCCATCATAAACGCGCTCTTTACTAAGGCCACGATCAATTCCTTCTACTGATGACAGTTTTAACTGACACGGTGCATCATAACAGCCATGGCACACAACACATCGGCTATCAAGCACAGGTTTTACATCCGTTAAAAACTCTACACCTTCAGCTGAGGCTGCAGCGACTACTCGTTCTTGAGGCTGCTCTTTGCCAAAAAGTTCATCGTAATGCGCTGCACCTAAATAAGCACAACCGCTTAATAATATTAAACCAAACAGCGTGGTTAAGGCCTTTTTCATCCTTCTTCCTCACTATCTTCGATGTCATCACCCAAATCAAATGTTGGCATCATATCGACTTGTGGCGATACAAAGCTATGCTCCCCTTCGGTGCTTAACATTGCACTTAGTAAGGGGCCTCGAACAAGGGTTAATTGGGCATCGTGTTCTGTATCAATAAGCGATTGGTAATCAACGCTAAGAACATCAACACGGTAATCTGTCAGCGTTATAGCTACGCTGCTATCTTGCGCAGGGTTTTGACAAAGCTGAGTCAGCAACTCTTCACTGAGCGTGACATGCAAAAGTAAATCTGGGGACTCAATGTCACGACGGTGAAGGTTCTCGTCAAAATAAAAAAGGGGAAGAGTTAAATCGCTATTCTGCTCTAATTCCATGTGCTGCTCTCTACATCGATATGGCTTTCAATTATACGAGTATAGCAAACAATAAGTTCAAAAATTAGCGAAAGTTATCAGTAGTTAGCAGCAATTTAACCACTAACTACCCTATTTTTAAACAAGGTGAGCTTGCCTTACCAAGGTAAGGTTTCACCATTGGAATGCCAAAAGCCTCCGGTATTACTCAGGTTTAGTTCATCAATACGTTTTATTAAACGCTCTACTGCTGTGTCGGGGCTAATATCACCTGCAAAATTAACCATTTGCGTTTGCACAAACCCAGGATGAAATAATCCAACCGCAATTTTTTTATCTTTAAGCTCGTGCGCCAAACTTACCCCTGCGGCATTCAGTGCAGCCTTAGACATACGATAACCAATATAACCACCAGAACTATTGTCGGCAATTGACCCCATTCGTGATGTGATCATCGCAACCTTCGCATTAAGGCCCAAACTTTGTAGTAGTGCGTGAGTGACTCGAACAGGGGCGATAGCATTCACGTGAAGTTGTTTTTCAATTGCACTAAAGTCCATATCGTCTAAAGTTTCGTTATGAAAAACACCAGCGTTATTAATCAAAATATCAATTTTGTCACCATGGAGGTGATTTGCTAACGTGGTAACATCATCGGCGTTGGCCACATCAATATCACTAATGATTTTGATATCTAATGCTTTAAGCTCTTCACTAGGGGAACGAACAACGGCGGTTACTCGATACCCTTTCGTCACGTATTGCTTGCAAAAATTAAGGCCAATACCTTTATTTGCACCTGTTACCACAACATGCTTTGTCATCACACACTCCTAAAATTATCTTGTATCCTATAACCTTGGGGTTAATAAGAAAAAAACCAAGAGCTAAAGCCCATAAGCAATTATGGCCAATAACTCTTATTAATGATGATGTTTGTGTGAGCCTTGTAACTGGTTACCTTGAGCATCATAAAAACCACTGGCGCCATGTTCAACAAAGCCTTGGTTAATCATTTTTGCGAGGAATGGGTCGTTTTCATTGTCGCCAATGTCTGCGTAATCTGTGGTTTGATAGTTATCCCACTCTGCAAACTGTGCCTTCACCTTTTGTTGATTATGATTGCTGGCTGTTAAAACAATTTCACGACTATAGCGTGGTGATGAAATGCGAATTGATTTTAGTAATTTTTGATTCGCAAGCCAGCTTAGCTCTATCTTGCTCTCACCTTGCTGCTTTGTATAATACTCCACCAGCTCACAGCCTTCACCTGTACTTTTCTGGTGCGTCATTGAGGCTAAAAGCTTATCGCTGACTAACTGATACTTACTACTCCAATCTTGCTTGCCTTGCACTTCTGAGGGTTGATACTCAATACCGCGCTGAGCCTCTTGAAAGTAACGAATTGGTCTTATTTGTTGATTCCGTAACTCTTGCCATAATTCAATAAACTGTGGGTTTTGTTTAGCCACTTGATGCGGCGTACGCCAAAGAGTAAAAATGCTTTCTGTGTGCTGTTTATTAGTAATAGTACCTGTCGTCACTTTGTAGTTGGCTTGCGTAAAACCTGTGTTCATGTTGCATTGGCCAGCAACGGCGAGTGGACTCATTAATGTGGCAATTAAGATAGCTGCTTTCACGGTATTCTCTTTTTATCTGCGGTTTTCTATCAATAACTTACAGAGTAAGGGAGGCTCTAAGTGCCTCCCAAAAACTCATTACTGTGCTAATTTAGCATCGGCTTGTTTAACAAGGTCAGCGGCATAATCCATTACATGGAAAATAAGGCTTTGCTCATTAGTACCCGTTACTAAATGCGCGCCAGGGCCTACTGCATACACACCCACATCTTCTGCAGCATGTGTTTCGGAACCCAATGGTACAACAGCCTCTTGGTGGAAGCCTGGTGTTGTTGTGTCAACATCGGTAAGGTCAACGCGACCTGTCACCGGTGCAAAGTTATAACCTGCATCAGCATCGGTTTCATCACCTAGGTCACGGAAACCACCGCCATTGGTATAACCAACCGTTGTGTACGGCATATTATCGGCGGCAAGTGATGGTTCATCACTCCCCACTGGTACCACTTTACCTAGTATTGGGTTACCACGTTTTGGGTAGCCTGCAATGGTAAATACGTGGCTGTGGTCAGCTGTTACGATTATTAACGTGTCTTCAATACTGGTTTTATCAAGGGCAACTTGCACAGCTTTTGAAAGCTCAACTGTGTCGCTTAATGCATTGTATGCATTGCCCGCATGGTGAGCATGATCAATACGACCAGCTTCAACAGTTAAGAAGAAACCATTGTCGTTGTTATCGAGTACATCAATTGCTTTTGCGGTCATTTCAGAAAGTGACGGCTCACCAGCAACATCGTTCGCGCGGTCTGCTTCGTATTGCATATGTGATTCATTAAACAGACCAAATACGCGCTCTGTTGTATCTGCATTGATTGCATCAAAACCTGCTTGGTCCATCACATACTGACCCGCTGGGTATTTCGCTTTCCATTCTGCAGTTAGGTCGCGACCATCGGTACGGTCGCCTTCCACAGAGCTCACAGCATCTGCTGAGTTAAATGCAGCGTCTTTAGGTAAGAAATGACGACGACCGCCGCCCATCACAACTTCTAAACCATCAACATTTAAGCCGGCATAGCGTGCTTCTAAGTTTGCCTCAAAATTAACTAACTGCGATGCAATATCTTCACAGCCAGCAGTAACTGCAGTTTCAGGCATATCTGATACGTCTTCCCAGTTACGATCTGCCGATTTTGCATACGTTGCAGCAGGCGTTGCGTGTGTAATACGCGCAGTCGATACAATCCCTGTCGACTTACCAGCAATCTCAGCCAGCTCCGTCGCCGTTACCAGCTCATTGCCCGCAACCGTTGCGCAGTTGCCACGTTCGATATCTTCATCAACGCCGATAACACCTGCATCGGTTTTTACACCTGATGCCATTGCCGTCATCGTGCCCGCTGAATCAGGTGTTTGCGCATCCACGTTATAGGTTTTAGCAAAACCAGAAAACGGTAAAGCTTCAAAGCTAAGTTGGTGCTCTTCACCTAGCTTACCTTCTAGCTGACCTGCCATAATACGTGCAGCAGTCACGGTCGAAATACCCATGCCATCACCTACAAACAGGATCACGTTTTTCGCTTTACCTGAGTCTTTCGCAACTGCAGCAATGTTTTCTTCGCTAGTAGCCACTTTGACTTGCGCTTCTTTAAACCAGTCATTATCCGTAAGCGGCGCTAGCTGTGCTGCTGTTAAGGTGGTTGCCGGTGCATTACATGACAAAGTTGTATCGGTAACTTCTGCTGAGTCTAATGTACCGTTATCATTGCTATCGGTGCCAGTTAGCGTTTCTGTACCACCGTTTACACACTGCTCTGACCCCACAGCGAGTGTGTTTTCAACCGTTAACGTTTTTGGTGAGTTGTCATCATCATCAGAACAACCCGTTAATGCCACTACTACAGCAAGAGAAATTAAATTTAGTTTTTTCATCGTCGTCGCCATTATTCTTCAATTAGTTCGAGAGCTTGATTAATGATGTGGAAAATTACATTCTGCTCCACAACCCCTTGCGCAAGTTGCGCACCTGGACCTTTCGCATGCAGTGAAATATCTTCACCAGCATGAGTCTCTGAACTTAACGGCACGATGGCTTCTTGGTGATAACCTGGTGCAGTCGTATCAACCCCCACTAAATCAGCGCGGCCTGCAAAAGCAGCGTCGTTATATGATGCATCTGCATCAGTTTCATCGCCTAAATCACGAAACCCTAAACCATTTGCATAACCAACGGTGGTATAAGGCATACCATCTGCAGCAAGACTTGGCTCTTCGCTACCCACTGCAACTACTTGACCTAGGATTGGATTACCACGCTTGGGATAGCCAGCAATCGTAAATACATGGCTGTGATCAGCAGTAACAAGGATTAATGTTTCTTCAGGGTTCGTGTTATCGACTGCTGATTGCACCGCTTTAGCAAATTCAATAGTATCGTTTAACGCGTTATAAGCGTTGCCTGCGTGATGGGCATGATCAATACGACCTGATTCAACAGTTAAAAAGAAGCCTTTTTCATTATTCTTCAATATATCGATTGCTTTAGTTGTCATTTGTGAAAGTGAAGGCTCACCTGCAACGTCATTATCACGATCTGCTTCATACTGCATATGTGATTCGTTAAACAATGCAAAAACTTTTTTCTCATCGCCAACCAGTGCATCGAAGCCAGCTTGGTCCATCACATACTTGCCATCAGGGTACATTGCTTGCCATTCAGCAGTTAAGTCACGCTCATCGGTACGGTCACCTTCAACACTGCTGACAGCATCAGCCGAATTAAATGACACATCTTTTGGTAAGAAGTGGCGACGACCGCCGCCCATTACCACATCAAGACCATCTACATCCGTACCAACGAAACGCGCTTCTAGATTTTTCTCAAAATTAACCAGTTGTGAGGCAATATCTTCACAACCAGCTTCTATTGCATCCGCTGGCATATCTGATACATCTTCCCAATTACGATCAGCCGATTTTGCATAGGTCGCTGCTGGTGTTGCGTGTGTGATACGTGCTGTTGATATTACCCCAGTTGCTAGGCCCTTAATTTCAGCCAGTTCAGTCGCCGTGATTAACTCATTGCCAGCAACTGTCGCACACTTGCCACGTTCAATATTTTCATTAACCCCAATTACGCCAACATCCGTTTTAACCCCTGAGATAATGGCCGTCATCGTCCCCGCTGAATCAGGGGTTTGCGCATCAACGTTATACGTTTTAATTTGCGCAGAATAAGGAAACTCCTCAAAGCTAAGTAGGCCTTCTTCACCCGTCTTACCTTCCATTTGCCCTGCCATGATGCGGGATGCAGTGAGCGTTGAGATACCCATACCGTCACCAACAAATAGAATGACATTCTTCGCTTTAAACGTTTGCTCAGCCTGAGCTGCCGCTTCTTTTTTTATTACTTTAGCTTCTGCGGCACTATACCAATCATTTTGTTTTTGACTATCTGGTAACACGCCCGCATTGGCGGTGGCTGAGAATGCCAACGTTAAGCCAATTGCAGTGGCAATTTTATTAATTTTCATCGTTACGTTCCGTTAGTACGTTATTTTTAAAGAGTTAGAGTGCTAACTAAACTGCACAAGAGTAATCAGCGCGGTTATGGTAAAAAGGTTTTGTTACTTAAAAAGTGACTTTTCATGACGAAATGATGAAACAAAAGAGGAAGCCTAGGGGCAAGTTAAGCTATTAGTTTTAGAGGAATAAAAAGTAGTAGTAATGATGAGTGAATGCTCAACTCATTTTCTTTAACCATTAAAAAAGGCCGCCTAAGCGACCTTTTTCACAGTGTTACTGCAATCTGTAGATTATTCTACGATTGTAGCTACAACACCAGCACCAACTGTACGGCCACCTTCACGGATAGCGAAGCGTAAACCTTCGTCCATCGCGATTGGAGCGATTAGCTCTACAGTCATCTTGATGTTGTCACCAGGCATTACCATTTCAACGCCGTCTGGTAACTGTACGTCACCTGTTACGTCAGTTGTACGGAAGTAGAACTGTGGACGGTAACCTTTGAAGAATGGCGTGTGACGACCACCTTCATCTTTAGAAAGTACGTATACTTCTGAAGTGAACTTCGTGTGTGGAGTGATTGAACCAGGCTTCGCTAGTACTTGACCACGTTCAACGTCTTCACGCTTAGTACCACGTAGAAGTGCACCGATGTTCTCACCCGCACGACCTTCGTCTAGAAGCTTACGGAACATCTCAACACCTGTACACGTTGTCTTCGTAGTTTCTTTGATACCTACGATTTCAACTTCGTCATTCACGTTGATGATACCAGCTTCAACACGGCCAGTTACAACTGTACCACGACCTTGGATTGAGAATACGTCTTCGATAGGCATGATGAATGGCTTATCGATGTCACGCTCTGGCTCTGGGATGTAAGAATCTAGTGCTTCTGCAAGCTCAACGATTTTGTCTTCCCACTCTTTCTCGCCTTCTAACGCTTTAAGCGCAGAACCTTGGATTAGTGGTAAGTCATCACCTGGGAAGTCGTACTCAGAAAGAAGTTCACGAACTTCCATCTCAACTAGCTCAAGTAGCTCTTCGTCGTCAACCATGTCACATTTGTTCATGAATACGATGATGTAAGGTACACCAACCTGACGAGAAAGTAGGATGTGCTCACGAGTTTGTGGCATAGGACCGTCAGTCGCAGCAACTACTAGGATTGCGCCGTCCATTTGAGCAGCACCTGTGATCATGTTTTTAACATAATCGGCGTGTCCTGGACAGTCTACGTGTGCGTAGTGACGAGTTGGTGTATCGTACTCAACGTGTGAAGTTGAGATTGTGATACCACGCTCACGCTCTTCTGGAGCGTTATCGATTGATGCGAAGTCTTTCGCTACACCACCGTATACTTTTGCAAGTACGTTAGTGATTGCTGCAGTTAGGGTAGTTTTACCGTGGTCAACGTGGCCGATTGTACCTACGTTTACGTGCGGTTTTACGCGTTCAAACTTTTCTTTTGCCAT
>NZ_LRUF01000018.1 GCF_001550155.1 Pseudoalteromonas arabiensis | reverse complement strand
GCCTGCCGCCAGCGTTCAATCTGAGCCATGATCAAACTCTTCAATTAAAAGTTTTTTGAAACCGAAGTTTCGTGCTCAATGAATTCTGTATAAATTGACTATATAGTCACTCATAAGAAATTGAGACTCTAAATTTGTTTGCGTCATCTAGCGAACTAGACTCTGCTGTTAGAACTCAATCTGTACGAGTGCCCACACAGATGATTGCTTTATATTTTTAAAGAACTGCGTTCTTAGCTCAAGGCTGAAGAACGTTGCGACCTTGTCGCTAGGGATGCGTATAATACATCCTTAATTTTTCGAGTCAACACTTAATTTTAAACTTTCTTTTTAGACCGTTTTAAACCGAAGTTTTACTTAACTCTCTGCCACCTTGTTCAGCGTCTTTCGTTGCTGCCCGCCGTGTCAGTGGATGCGCATTATAGGGAGATGGATTTTTTACGCAAGCACTTTTTGAAGGTTTTTTTGATTATTTTCAAATTAGTACAATAACCATACAAATAAGGGGCTGCAGAGGGGTTTTAGCTCAAAAAGCCGTCATTTTTGTGAGGATAAAATGGCATAGAAAAAGCGACATGCCTTAAATTAGCTATGTCGCTTTTTATTTTATAAGGTGGATTAGTTAGTAGAAATTTCCCAAACAGCGATTGAACCCGAAATTTCATTACCAACAACTAGCAGTGCTTCATTCGTTGCACTTTGTTCTGCAGGTATAAATGCCATACCTTCAGGGGCAAGATCACCCGTAATATCTGCATCGGCTTCTAAACCTCGATTAAAAAAGTAATCTTGGAATGTCACATTGTATGGATTAGTAATATCAAACACCATAATGCCACCCATACGCTCTAGACCAATAAATGCAAATGTACGTTCGCCAATCGTACCCAGCGCTAATGCTTCTGGTTCAGCACCTTTGTCATCAGAGCGACTATCACCGTCATTTTCATCTTCGTTATTATTGAATGCTGCTCCGTGAACTGATGCAGTAATGCGCGAGATTTGATCGCCAGAATCAAAAACCACCATGCCGTTACCATCCCAGATGGTAAAAGAGCGGGCACCATATGCATAGAGTGATTCATATTCACCATTATTATCTTCATCACCTTTAACAGTGGTCACTTTTAAACGGCCAATATCACTGTTGTCATTGTTCAGGTAGTCAAAATTGCTTGCCAGTGTTAAGTCTTTAGCTCTGGTTTCATCTATATACGATAAACAACCATCATCTACATCGTAATCAAGACCACCTTTTGCTAAACAATCAGCTTCGTCGCTTGTATCAAAGAAGTATTCTCGTGCATCACCTTCGTTCGCTGTGACAATAAAGTTAGCACCTTTCCAGGTAAAGCTTGAAATAGTATCTGGTTGATACATGCCATAGAGGCCCGGGTACGATTTAAAGTTAACACCACCATCTTTATCTGATGCATCAAAGAGTAAATTAGACCAATCTTTAAAACCTAAACCTTTAAGCTCTAGGCTATTATCTTCGAGATTGACGATAGCAAGGGCGTTATTTTCTTGTAGTGACACGTAGGCAAACTTATTGTCTTTTGTAATGCTGATGTATTCAGGCTCTAAATCCATAGCCACGGTTGTATTAATCAAATTACCGTTGATTGTTCGACCTGTCGGGTTAGCAAATACAACCCCAAGTTCTTCAAGCTCTGCTTGTTTATCGTTATAAGCAGAAAAGGTAATGCTAATAGCAGTATCTGCAATTACACCATCGTTGATATTAATAATGCTAATTGAGCCTTCAGGGTCAATACTGTAATCACCATTAGGTTCACCTTCATTTGCAACCAATACTTTTTTGCCGTCATGACTAAATGTGACCATGTCGGGCAGGGCGCCTACCGTTACATTCTTAATAAACTGAGGCTCATCGCCACTAATATCATAAAATGCAATTAAGCCAGCATCACCGGTATTACTGGCTGCCATTGCGACGGCTAAAAATTCATTATTAGCATCAATAGCGATACTGTTTGCATCGCCAGCACTGTGCTCATTCAGTGCAAGGATAATCTCTGAGGTTAAATTAGTGCCGTTTATAACCCCTTCGTTATCTTTTACTAAAGCTGCAGAGTCAAAACTATCGGCTTTTATGATATTCACAACGGCAGAATCACCCGAGCTATTAATAGCAAAAATTCGTTGTTTAGAAGTTTGATAAGCGACAATTTCTGCTGCCCCTTCAGGGCTTTCTGCGTTAAGCACTGCACGACCGATAAGATTTATACTTAAAGTAGCGTTTGCATCTTCGCCATTTGCTCCGTCTTGACCTGCTGGACCTTGTTCACCTTGTAGGCCGTCTTTGCCGTCGTCACCGTCTAATGAGCAGCCAGTAAGAATGGTTAAAAGTGATAGCGCAATAATTGATCTTTTTAACATTATTATTTTTCCTTGGTATTGTATTGACCCGATTACAACACGCAGGCATTACAGCTATATGGCACTTTTATGAGAATAAATCAGCCACAAAAAAAGCGAGTACAAACTCGCTTTTCTTTATAAATTAGTAGGGTAGCTCACTACTTTTTGGTTGGACGCTTCCAGCCAGTTAGATTACGTTGTTTGCCACGAGCGACTGCAAGCTGCTCGTCTTCAACAGTATTAGTAATAACAGAACCTGCGCCAACCGTTGCCATTGAGCCAATATTCACCGGTGCTACTAGTGATGAATTAGACCCAATAAAGGCGTTATCACCGATAATAGTTTTTGATTTGTTTACGCCATCATAGTTACAAGTAATAGTACCTGCGCCAATATTCACTTTTTCACCAACTTCAGTGTCACCTAAGTAGGTAAGGTGATTTGCCTTTGAGCCTTTGCCTAAGCGAGTCTTTTTCATCTCAACAAAGTTACCGATATGCGAGTCTTCTTCCATAATCGCACCAGGGCGAAGGCGAGCATAAGGACCAAGAGTACATTTAGCTGCAACCGTGGCTTCTTCAACAATTGAATTAGCTTTAATAATGACGTTATCACCAATAGTGCAATCTTTAAGTACGCAGTTAGGGCCAATTTGCACGTTATTGCCTAGTGTTACTTTGCCTTCGAAAATAACATTAACGTCGATGAGTACATCTTCGCCTGTTGTTACTTCACCACGCACATCAATACGAGCAGGATCAGCAAGTGTTGCGCCGTTCAGCATTAGTTCTTCTGCTTGCCATGCTTGATAAGCACGCTCAAGTGCCGCTAATTGCACTCGATTGTTAGCGCCTTCAACTTCCATCGGGTGCTCAGGCTGTGCAGAAGTAATTTCAACCCCTTCGCTGTGTGCCATCGCAACGATATCTGTAAGGTAGTACTCACTTTGGGCATTATTGTTAGATAGATTACCTAACCAACGTTTAAGTAACTCACCATTGGCAGCCATAATACCGGTATTGATTTCTTTAATTGCGAGTTGCTCAGGCGAAGCATCTTTTTGTTCAATAATGCCGACTAGCTTGCCATTTTCGCGAAGCATACGGCCATACCCAGAAGGCTCGTCTAGAGTGACCGTTAATACTGCAAGACCATTTTTAGGGGTCGCAGCAAGTAGCTTTTCTAATGTGGCACGTTTGGTCAATGGCACATCACCATAGAGAATCAACACAGTGTCGTCATCAGCAATGTGCTGCTTAGCAACAGCGACCGCATGGCCAGTACCAAGTTGCTCTTCTTGTAATACCCAGTTTACTTGATTGTGTGATAGGGCAGCTTGTAGCTGATCACGACCATGACCGTAGACAAGGTTTGTTTCACGAGCACCAAGGGCAGTGGCATTATCAATCACGTGTTGCACCATAGGTTTACCAGCAACTTTGTGTAATACCTTTGGTAGTGCTGAGCGCATACGAGTGCCTTTACCCGCAGCAAGAATAACGGTTGTCAGAGACATTAAAACAATATCCTTCTTTCTTTGTTTTATTTACTGATTGGAGTAAGTAATTAATTACCCAGGTTACGTAAGTCACCTCATGTGCAAATACTCAATCCTAATGCTCAGGACTGAACCTTAAATGAAAAACCCACTTACTTTTGATACAAGACATTCTATCGGGGTTTGATGAAGGATATAAGTGTGATAACAGCATCTTTACGAAAAATTTATGCTTAGACACAAAAAAGCCCACACGAAGTGGGCTTTTCGAAAACCGAGTAGGCTTACTTTTTACGTAATTGTTGAATTACGCGAAGTTGAGCGATTGCTTCAGCAAGTTGCACTGCAGCTTGTTGATAATCTAACTCAGCAGTTGACGTATTCGCCATTTGCTCTTCAGCATCACGTTTCGCTTTTTCAGCCGCTTGCTCGTCTAGGTCTTCACCACGTACTGCAGTATCTGCAAGAATCGTGATGCGATCCGGTTGAACTTCTAGCGTACCGCCAGCAATATACATCACGTCTTCGTGACCAAATTGCTTAACTAAACGTACCATACCAGGTTTTAGGGCAGTTAATAATGGAGCGTGACCATAGTTAACACCAAGGTCACCTTCACTACCACTCACTTGAATCGATTCAACCAGACCAGAGAACAAGCTCTCTTCTGCGCTTACTACGTCAAGATGTACAGTCATAGCCGCCATACTACCCTCCTAATTACATGCTTTTGGCTTTTTCTTGAGCTTCTTCAATAGAGCCAACCATGTAGAACGCTTGCTCTGGCATATCATCAAACTCACCGTTTAAGATACCTTTGAAGCCAGCAATTGTGTCTTTAAGTGACACGTATTTACCAGGCGCGCCTGTGAATACCTCAGCAACGAAGAATGGCTGAGATAGGAAGCGCTGGATTTTACGTGCACGAGATACAACTTGCTTATCTTCGTCAGAAAGCTCGTCCATACCTAGGATTGCGATGATGTCTTTTAGTTCTTTATAACGTTGAAGAACTGTTTGAACGCCACGCGCTGTATCGTAGTGCTCTTGACCGATTACTAATGGGTCAAGTTGACGTGAAGATGAATCAAGTGGGTCTACCGCAGGGTAGATACCAAGTGAAGCGATATCACGAGAAAGTACTACTGTTGCATCTAAGTGAGCAAACGTTGTTGCTGGAGATGGGTCAGTTAAGTCATCCGCAGGTACGTATACCGCTTGGATTGAAGTGATTGAACCCGTCTTAGTCGATGCGATACGCTCTTGAAGTACACCCATTTCTTCAGCAAGAGTTGGTTGGTAACCTACTGCTGAAGGCATACGACCTAGAAGTGCTGATACCTCTGTACCCGCTAGAGTATAACGGTAGATGTTATCAACGAAGAAAAGTACGTCACGACCTTCGTCACGGAACTTCTCAGCCATAGTAAGACCCGTTAATGCTACGCGTAAACGGTTACCCGGTGGCTCATTCATTTGACCGTATACTAGCGATACTTTATCTAGTACGTTTGAGTCGTTCATCTCATGGTAGAAGTCATTACCCTCACGAGTACGCTCACCAACACCTGCGAATACTGAGTAACCGCTGTGCTCGATTGCGATGTTACGGATAAGTTCCATCATGTTTACGGTTTTACCAACACCGGCACCACCGAATAGACCAACTTTACCACCTTTAGCGAATGGACATACAAGGTCGATTACCTTGATACCCGTCTCTAAAAGTTCTACTGAACTTGATTGTTCTTCATAAGAAGGTGCTGCACGGTGAATAGACATACGCTCTTCTTCACCAATTGGACCAGCTTCATCAATAGGGTTACCTAATACGTCCATGATACGACCTAGTGTCTTCGTACCTACAGGAACGTGGATTGGCTGACCTGTACCTTCTACTGCAGTACCACGACGTAAACCGTCAGTAGTACCAAGTGCGATACCACGTACCACACCGCCACCTAGCTGTTGTTGAACTTCTAAAGTTAAACCCGCTAAGTCGCCATCTGTTACTTTTAGTGCGTCATATACGGCTGGCACGTTGTCTTGTGGAAATTCGATATCCACAACGGCGCCGATAATTTGGACGACCTTACCTAAACTCATGTCTATTCCTCTCATTAAACTTTGCCGAAGCGTTAAACTGCTGCCGAACCGCCAACAATCTCACTGATTTCTTGTGTGATTGCAGCTTGACGAGCCTTGTTATAAACAAGCTGTAACTCATCCATAAGGTCGCCTGCGTTATCAGTTGCAGCTTTCATTGCAACCATACGGGCAGCCTGTTCAGAGGCAGCGTTCTCAACTACACCTTGGTATACTTGAGACTCAATAAAGCGTACTAACAGAGCTTCTAAAATCGCATCTGGGTTTGGCTCATATAAGTAATCCCAAGAATGTTGAGATACTTCTTCTTCAGCTTTTGGCAAAGGGAGTAACTGATCGATTGTTGGCTCTTGCTTCATCGTATTAACGAACTTGTTAAATACGACGTATAAGCGGTCAATTTTACCTTCAGAGTATGCATCTAGCATTGTCTTTACAGGACCAATCACGTCTTGTAGTGAAGGTGTATCTCCTAAGTTCGCTTTTTTAGCGACTAACTTACCGCCAAAACGTTGGAAAAAGCCAGCTGCTTTGCTACCTAAAGTAGTAAATTCAGCTTCAACGCCTTTTTCTTTCCACGCTTTCACGTCTAGGGCAACTTTTTTGAACTCATTTGAGTTCAAGCCACCACATAGACCACGGTCAGTAGAGATAACAATATAACCAACTCGTTTTACTTCACGCTCTTCTAAGAAAGGGTGAGTAAAATCAAGATTTGCTTGAGCAACACGACCAATCACTTGGCGTAAGTTTTCAGCGTATGGACGGCTTGACGCCACACGTTCCTGCGCTTTTTTCATTTTAGACGCAGCAACCATTTCCATTGCGCTGGTGATCTTCTGAGTATTCTTGATACTCCCGATCTTGCTTTTAATCTCTTTTCCGCTGGCCATGACTCTCTCTCCGAATCAGGTGGGCTTTAGTTGCCTAAAGCTCACCATTCATAACTAAATTACCAAGTTTGCGTCGACTTGAACTTCTCTAGAAGTTCTTTAAGTTGCGCTTCAATCTCAGCGTTGTAGTTACCAGTTTCATTGATTTGAGCCATTAGCTCTGCGTATGTGCTGTTTGCGTAAGAAATTAGGCCAGCTTCGAAATCCATGATTTTCGCGATTTCGATATCTTTTAGGTAGCCTTTTTCAGCAGCAAATAGCGACAGAGACATTTCAGCAACAGACATTGGTGCGTACTGTTTCTGCTTCATTAGCTCTGTTACGCGCTCACCATGCTCTAATTGAGCACGTGTTGCATCGTCAAGGTCAGACGCGAACTGCGAGAACGCAGCTAATTCACGGTACTGAGCTAACGCTAGACGGATACCACCACCTAGTTTCTTAACGATTTTAGTTTGCGCTGCACCACCAACACGCGATACCGAGATACCAGCGTTAACAGCTGGACGGATACCTGAGTTGAATAAGTCAGTTTCTAAGAAGATCTGACCATCGGTGATAGAGATAACGTTTGTCGGTACGAACGCAGAAACGTCGCCGCCTTGAGTTTCAATGATTGGCAATGCCGTCAATGAACCTGTTTTACCTTTCACTTCACCATTAGTGAACTTCTCAACGTAATCAGCGTTTACACGTGATGCACGCTCTAGAAGACGTGAGTGAAGGTAGAATACGTCACCTGGGTATGCTTCACGGCCTGGTGGACGCTTAAGTAGTAATGAGATTTGACGGTAAGCAACAGCTTGCTTAGATAAATCATCATATACGATTAGCGCGTCTTCACCACGGTCACGGAAGTATTCACCCATAGTACAACCAGAGAATGGTGCTAGGTACTGAAGTGCCGCAGATTCAGAAGCAGATGCAACAACAACAATCGTGTTTTCAAGTGCACCGTGTTCTTCTAATTTACGTACTACGTTAGCGATAGTAGATGCTTTTTGACCAACTGCAACGTACACACACTTAACGCCTGTACCTTTTTGGTTGATGATAGCATCGATTGCTAATGCAGTTTTACCAGTTTGGCGGTCACCGATCACAAGCTCACGTTGACCACGACCTACTGGGATCATCGCATCGATAGATTTATAACCAGTTTGTACTGGCTCATCTACTGATTGACGTTCGATAACGCCTGGTGCGATTTTCTCAACAGGTTCAAAACCGTCGTTATCTAAAGCGCCTTTACCATCGATAGGTGCACCTAGTGTGTTAACAACACGACCAAGTAGACCACGACCAACAGGAACCTCTAGGATACGACCAGTTGATTTAACTTTTACGCCTTCTTTAAGGTCAGCGTAAGGACCCATTACTACTGCACCTACTGAGTCACGCTCAAGGTTTAGTGCGATAGCATAACGGTTGCCAGGAAGCTCAATCATCTCACCTTGCATACAGTCAGCTAGACCGTGGATGCGGATGATACCGTCAGTAACAGATACGATAGTACCTTCGTTACGAGCTTCACTTACAACTTCGAACTGCTCAATACGTTGTTTGATCAGATCTGAAATTTCAGTGGAATTAAGTTGCATGCTCTTTTTCCCAATTACGATTGTAGTGATGTAGCTAAGCGGGCTAATTTGCCACGTACAGAGCCGTCAATTACAGTGTCACCCGCCTTAATGATAAGACCGCCAACAACTGTAGTATCTTCACTACAATTCAGCTTAACTTTGCGTGCGAAACGTTTTTCAAGTGCCGCTACCAATGATGCTTGCTGCTCAGCAGCAAGCGGTGTTGCAGAAACCACATCTACGTCGATTTCTTTGTCGTAGTCCGCTTTAAATTCAGCGAATAACTCAGCAACAGCAGGCAGTGCAACTAAACGTCCATTTTCAGCCATCACCTTGATTAGGTTCTGACCTTGTTCGTTGAGCTGCTCTGCACAGATCTTGATAAACAGATCGGCTTGTTCAGTAGCAGTAGGCAATCCAGCTAGCGCGGCAGCGGCTTGCTCGTTGCTGGCAACATGGCCAGCAAAGAACAGCATGTCGTTCCAACTTTCAACAGTGCCTTTTTCAACGGCAAGTTCAAAAGCCGCTTTAGCGTATGGGCGAGCGATAGTAGCCAATTCAGACATGCTCATACCCTCCTAATTACAGCTCAGCGACAAGTTTTTCAACGATGTCACTGTGTGCGGCTTGATTGATTTCGCGCTCTAAAATCTTCTCAGCACCAACCACTGCCAGCGTCGCTACTTGTTTACGTAGTTCTTCTGTTACACGGTTACGCTCTGCTTCGATTTCAGAGTGCCCTTGAGCAATAATTTTTTCACGCTCTTGTTGACCACGAACAGTTTCTTCGTCAACGATTAGCGTGGCACGCTTTTTAGCTTGTTCAATGATATCAGCCGCTTGAGCTTTTGCCTCTTTAAGCTGCTCAGCAGCTTTCTTTTGCGCAAGTTCTAAGTCTTTTTCGGCTCTATCAGAGGCAGCTAAACCATCTTCGATTTTCTTCTGGCGAGCTTCAATTGCACCATTTAGTGGTGGCCATACGTATTTCATACAGAAAAGTACGAAAACCGTAAATGCAATTAATTCACCGATAAGAGTGGCTGTTAAGTTCACGACCGCTCCTCCTTAAAATAGTAAGCTGTTCAAAAAATAATATTAAAGTACGAACAACAATACCATTGCGATACCAACACCAATCATAGCTACAGCATCGATTAGACCAGCAAGGATGAACATCTTAACTTGTAATGAAGGTGCAAGCTCAGGTTGACGAGCACACGCTTCTAGGAATTTACCACCCATGTTACCGAAGCCGATAGCAGTACCGATTGCACCGAAGCCGATAAGTAGAGCAACAGCGATATACTTAAGACCTAATACTAGTTCCATTTTTTTCTCCAAAGTTTCAATTGTAAATTAAAGTTAAAATTTAAAAGTGTAAAAAATTAGTGATTATCTGAGCTTGCCATGCTTAGGTAAACGATAGTCAGCATCATAAATACGAATGCTTGTAATACGATTACTAAGATGTGGAATGCAGCCCAAATAAAGTGCAACGGTAGTTGCATTAAACCAACTGCGCCGATCAAGATGAAAATCAACTCACCAGCATATAAGTTACCGAATAAACGCAGTGCTAACGAGAATGGCTTAGCAACTAAAGCGATTGTTTCTAGTAATAAGTTACATGGGATTAAGAACACCATCGCTAGCTTGTTATTAGAGCTAAATGGGTGAAGCGTTAATTCAGCTATGAATCCGCCAATCCCTTTGATTTTGATTGCGTAACCGATCATCAGAATGAATACACCGATTGCTAACGCAGCAGTCATATTGATGTCTGTTGTCGGTACAATCTTCATGTAAACATCGTGAGGGTCCATACCAAATGCTTGCTCGCCAACGAAGCCAGCGAATGCAGGTAGGAAATCAACCGGAATCAAGTCCATTAAGTTCATTAAGAACACCCAAACGAAAATCGTCAGAGCTAATGGAGCGATTAATGCGCTTTTACCGTGGTATGTGTCACGTACGTTGTCACCAACGAACTCAACAATCATTTCAATGAAGCACTGAAATTTACCAGGTACACCGGTATTTGCTTTTTTAGCGGCACTACGGAAGATCCATAAAAAGACAAGACCTAAACCGATTGACCATGCGAGGGTATCTATATTCCATGTCCAGAAACCACTGTCTGCACACGCTTTGTTGAAGGCAAGACCAGCGTCGGTCGAGCACATCTTAGCGTTCGTTAAGTGGTGCTGAATATGGCTTGATAGAGTTACTTCTTCTGCAGCCATGTTATATCCCAAAAGTTAATGATTAAAAAAAACGGGCGCAAACAATCCACTGAACAACACCAATACATACACACAAAAAAACGGCAATAAAATGACCGTATAAGACTTCAGTATTAGTGCGAACAATACGATTGTTAGCATAAATTTTAATCCGTTGCCGCGCTTGAGCGAGGCATACACTTGATTTGTCCGACTAGCCCCCATATATCTAAATGCATAGACGACAAATACAAAATTAGGGAGTAGTGCAACAGCTCCGCCAGCAAGCGCTGACTGGCCGGCATTGACTCCCCAACCTACAAAAACAATTACTGCAGCGATAAGCGCTACGATACCCTGAAGACAAATTAATTTAAATGCGGCAAGCCGATATGGCTTTGCTAACTTATTAGTCACGTTTTATTAACCTTGTAAACGTTCAAATTGTCAGGGTATGAAAACTGGCGAAATTATACTGATTCCTACCAGTTTTGCAACTTGAGTCGACCCTTTGTAGTGCAAAAACACCACAAATGTCTCTTTTTGGACATGTTATTAATTAATGACGGGAATAGTCTTAATTTATACGGCTTAAAATGCCATCTAACTCATCAAGATTTGTATATGAAATAACCAGTTTGCCTTTGCCCTTTTTGTTGTAGTTTATTTCAACTTTAGCGCCTAAATTTTCAGCGAGCTTTTGCTCTAACTGTTTGACATCTGGATCTTTTTCTTGCACTTCTTTTTCAGGTGCTGGTTCTAAAATAGCGCGTACTAATTTTTCTGTTTCACGTACTGTTAATGCTTTAGCGACGGCCGATCTTGCGGCATCAGACTGCGCTTCACCGTCAAGTGCTAATAAACAGCGCGCATGACCCATTTCAATGTCGCCATGCTCTAACAATATTTTAACATCGTCGTTAAGGTTATTCAGACGCAGTAAGTTAGTTACTGTAGTACGCGATTTACCAACGGCTTCTGCGACTTGTTGGTGAGTCAGTTCAAATTCATTCAACAAACGATTAAGAGCAATCGCTTCTTCCATTGCATTGAGATCTTCACGTTGAATGTTTTCAATAAGGGCAATAGCAACAGCAGCTTCGTCTGGCACGTCCTTGATGATACACGGCACGGTATCTAACTTTGCCAATTGGGCTGCACGCCAACGACGCTCACCAGCGATAATTTCGTATTTATTTGCACCAATAGGGCGCACAACAATCGGCTGAATAATACCTTGTGCTCGTATTGAGCTTGCTAATTCTTCTAGCGCTTCTTCAGACATGTCTTTACGAGGTTGATATTTACCCGACTGTAAAAACTCAATCGCTAACTTTTGCAGTTCACCTTTACTTTGCTCTGCAACAACCTCAGAGACTTGTTCTGGCTTTGCTGTAGCTTGTTGCTGATTATCTGCACTAGGGGCAGGTTTTGATGAACTTAATAAAGCATCGAGTCCTCGGCCTAAACCGCGTTTTTTAGCAGACATGTTATTTTTTTACCTCAAAGTTAGGCTACTGCTGAAGAAGTTTTCTCTTTTCTACGTAACATTTCACCGGCAAGGGCTAAGTATGCTTTAGCGCCACTTGATGCACGGTCATAATACATGGCAGGGGCACCAAAACTTGGCGCTTCTGCTAAACGGACATTACGTGGGATAACGGTACGATAAACTTTATCGCCAAAATGTTGTTTTAGTTGTTCAGATACATCATTTGCAAGGCGATTACGCGGATCATACATGGTGCGTAAAATACCTTCAATTGTTAACGCTGGATTTACTAACTTAGATAGTTGCGTGATGGTATCCATCAATGCGGTTAAACCTTCAAGGGCATAATACTCACATTGCATCGGAACTAAAATCGAATCTGCGGCAGCCATCGCATTAACCGTTAGCATATTAAGTGAAGGTGGGCAGTCGATAAAAATGAAATCGTATTGGTCTTGAATTTGTTCAAGTGCATTGCGTAAGCGCACTTCACGTGCAAACAATTCCATTAATTTAACTTCTGCGGCTGTCACATCCCCATTTGCTGCAATTAAATGATATTCACCTGACGTTTCTTTATTAATCACTTCATTAATCGGGGTTTCTTCAATTAATAAATCGTAAATCGTTGCTACATCGCCGTATTTATCGACACCGCTACCCATAGTAGCGTTTCCTTGCGGATCAAGATCGATTAATAACACTTTACGCTTCGTCGCAGCCATAGATGCCGCAAGATTCACAGCGGTGGTTGTTTTACCAACTCCCCCTTTTTGGTTTGCTAATGCGATGACTTTTGCCACAGTGTCTGATCCCTAGTCTTTAGATAGAATGATTAGATGTCTTTGTGCATCTAACTCAGGTACTTCCAAGCTGATTTTTTCATCAAACTTAATACCTTTAGGTAATGAGTCTAGTTCTTCGCTCGGAAACACGCCTTTTAAGGCGATAAATTTACCTGAATGATCAATCAAGTGCGCACACCAGTCAACCATATCTTGCAATGAAGCGAATGCACGACTTAAAACACCATCTAATTTAACACTTGGTTGATATTCTTCAACTCTAGACTGCACTGGGGTTACATTTTCAAGGCCTAGTGCATGTTTTACCTGCATCAAAAAGCGCACCCGTTTACCTAAACTATCTAACAATACAAATTGTGTATCAGGTAAAGCGATAGCTAATACGATACCCGGTAAACCAGGGCCTGTACCTACATCAATGTAATGTTTGCCTTCAAGGTGTGGTGCAACAACTAAGCTATCCATAATATGCTTAACCATCATTTCTTCAGGTAAACGAACAGAGGTTAAGTTATACGCTTTGTTCCACTTGTCGAGTAATTCAACATATTGCACAAGTTGTTGTTGCTGTTTTTCTGTTAGCGCAATGTCAGTTTGCGCTAACAGTGAAGTTAATTGTTGTTGTAACACTGTATTCCTCACCAACTACGCAGTCTTGCGCAGTAAGCCTTGCTTTTTCAGATAAACTAATAATAGCGAAATAGCAGCAGGGGTGATACCTGAAATACGTGACGCTTGGCCAATTGTATCAGGACGACTATCAGTAAGCTTTGCAATAACCTCATTTGATAAACCAGAAACAGTTGAATAATCAAAGTCTTTTGGTAATACAGTTTGTTCATGACGTAGTTGCTTGTTGATCTCATCTTGTTGACGAGCAATATAGCCTGCATACTTAGTATGAATTTCAACTTGCTCAAGTGCAGCTTGGTTATCAAACTCAGAACCTAAACCATCGATCGCCATTAGGTCATTATAACGAATTTCAGGACGACGGATCAGATCCTCTAAACTCGCTTCACGCGTAAGTGGTGTTTTTAATAGCGCGTTTACTTGATCAACA
Source organism: Pseudoalteromonas arabiensis (assembly GCF_001550155.1). GTDB lineage: Bacteria > Pseudomonadota > Gammaproteobacteria > Enterobacterales > Alteromonadaceae > Pseudoalteromonas > Pseudoalteromonas arabiensis. Next base: position 61,246 of record NZ_LRUF01000018.1, on the reverse strand, counting down.
GCAACGTGATCTTTGTGGATCCATGTTTCTTTTAAACGTTGCGATTCTTTTTCGATGATTTCCATTTTTTCGTTAAAGGCAGCCCAACGAGCATCATCAACTAAGCCAAGTTCACGGCCTTTAGCAGTTAAACGAATGTCAGCATTGTCTTCACGAAGTAATAAACGGTATTCAGCACGGCTGGTAAACATACGGTACGGTTCTTTAGTACCTAATGTTGCTAAATCGTCAATTAGTACACCTGTGTATGCTTCATCACGGCGAGGTGTCCAAGACTCTTTGCCCTGTACTTGTAATGCCGCGTTCATACCCGCGATTAAACCTTGTGCGCCGGCTTCTTCGTAACCGGTTGTTCCATTAATTTGACCTGCGAAGAATAAACCATTAATAAATTTCGTTTCTAATGATTGCTTTAAGTCGCGCGGATCAAAGAAGTCATACTCAATAGCATAACCAGGACGACAAATATGTGCATTTTCAAAACCAGTGATTGATTGCACAATTTCAAGTTGCACATCAAACGGTAAACTTGTCGAGATACCATTTGGATATAATTCGTATGATGTTAAACCTTCAGGTTCAACAAAGATTTGATGTTTATCTTTATCAGCAAAACGTACGATCTTATCTTCGATTGAAGGGCAGTAACGTGGACCAATACCTTCAATAACGCCTGAATACATAGGTGAGCGATGTAAGTTATTGCGGATCACATCATGTGTTTTTTCATTTGTATAAGTGATGTAACACGGGATCTGCTGTGGATGATCTGCTTGTTTACCCATAAATGAGAATACAGGCGTTGGGGTATCACCAGGTTGTTCTTGCATTTTGCTAAAATCAACAGTACGCGCATCAATACGAGGAGGCGTGCCTGTTTTTAAGCGATCAACACGAAACGGTAATTCACGTAAACGCTCTGCAAGTGCAATTGAAGGTGGATCACCGGCACGACCGCCTTTGAAGTTCTCTAAACCAATATGGATCTGACCACCTAAGAAAGTACCCACGGTAAGAACCACAGAAGGCGCGCTAAAACGAAGACCCATTTGAGTTACAACACCGATTACTCGATCACCTTCAACGATTAGATCGTCACATGATTGTTGGAAGATCTTTAAATTTTCTTGATGTTGTAAAGTGTGTTGAATAGCTGCTTTATACAAAGCACGGTCAGCTTGCGCACGTGTAGCACGTACAGCAGGGCCTTTAGATGAGTTTAAAGTACGAAATTGAATACCGCCTTTATCAATAGCCTGAGCCATTGCACCACCAAGTGCATCGATCTCTTTAACTAAATGGCCTTTACCAATACCGCCAATTGCCGGATTACAAGACATTTGACCAAGGGTATCCATATTATGAGTTAGCAATAGGGTATTCATGCCCATGCGAGCAGATGCTAATGCAGCTTCAGTACCTGCATGTCCACCACCTACAACAATAACATCAAAACGTTCGTGAAAAATCATTTATGGGATCCTACTAATCAACCAGCAAAACTTTGTAAAGGGAGCGTATTCTACCTAGAAATTTAGAGAAGATAAATGATTAAACAGTGCTCAAGATCTAAGTGGGTGATCTCTAATAATATAAAGGATCTTTTAAAGAGATCTTTTATTACTCTTACTATTAGTAACGGCTAGATCTGTTGATAATGTTCGCTTTACTATTTAAAACATGATCTTAACGCAGATCTAAAGGTGTTAGTATGATCGGATCTTCCCGAGTACAAGCTTTGATCAAAAGGGTTATTTATACACAGGGGAATATCAGTTGGATCTTATCCAAGGGATAAACTAGGTTAAAATCGCAGTTAGATCAGTGTTTATCCACAATCCGATCTAAATTATCAGTAAATTGTGGGTAACTTTTATTACAACGATCAACACCGATCGGCTTAATTGAGTCCTACTGACTCGATCCAGCTTGGTAACCAGGCTAATGCTGTGTCTTCTGGTAATGCTTCATCAAGAATATTGAGCTCTAAGCGTTCTGCCACGCGGTTTGCACCTTTATTTGCTAATAATTCATCGAGATTACGGCCTGCATAATTATAGGTGTCGTAACTAGTGTCACCTAATCCGATCACACTGTAGTTTAATCCTTTAAGATCAGCCTGTTGGTTAATTGATTCAACAAATGGCAGTAGGTTCTCTGGGTAGTCTCCCGCACCATATGTCGAAGTACATAACAACCAAATAGTATCTTGCTGAGCAATATCATCAAATTCAGGCTGTTCGTGAAGCTGCACTAGAACTCCTTGTTGTTCAAGGGCTTCTGCCAGTTGCTCTGCCACGTATTCAGCAGATCCCATTTGGCTGCCAACGATGATATTTACTGATTGCATGTGATTGATCATGTATAGAAATAAGTGGCCACATGATAACTAAGTTAGGGTGTGAGTAAAGCGTTGAATTACGATCTGAATAAGTTTTTCTGCTTAAAATAACAGCTTAAATTTAATGTTTTTTATAATTAACTGTTTTTAATGGTTTTTTATATTGGTTCATAAATTAAACCCTTTGATCAAGCTGTTAATAAATTTGGGGAAAGTTCTGATCAAGCTAGAATTTAGACACTGTATAACTTTGCTAAGTTGTTGATCTTTAATTGTGCGTAAGTGCTTTGTTTTTTAGATCTGATTTAAATAGTGAGTATGATCGTTTTGTGGATAGATCGCTTGTTGATAACGATCGGTTTGCAATTTGCGATCAATAAAATAGATCGAAAAAAACTAAAATAAGCGCCAATTTAGGGTGTTTTTAAGAAAATTAGTTATTAAAAAAGGCCGTTGTATGAAAATAGATTCAAATTACAGCGTTTTTTTATGATCAAATCAGCCTTTAGATCTAAAAAAGCCCCAAATGTGGATAACATTTTTAGTTAAATTCGATCTTAAAAGCTGTTTTGATCTGATTTTTTAGCTCGCAATATTAATTTTCCATCTGAGTTAAACTGGTTTTTATCGTATTGCCGACTAGATCATAGAGCGAACTACCCAATGAAAACCGTTTTGCACCACCAGCGAAAGCGGCTTTTGCTGAGTTAAAATTGTTTATCGCCATCACATTTAGTGGCATATCTATCGTGTTAGCTAAGCTGGTTATGTGCTCAATGTTAGTTATGCTGGGCACAAACTGACCGTCTGCACCTGCATCTTGATATGCTTTTGCGCGCTTCAATGTTGCTTGAAAAGGGCTGTCACTAACAAAGTAGGTATCGGTTCTGGCGTTAATAAATAAACTACCGAAGCCATTTTCGTTAAGTACTTTCCTTATCTCACTAATAATAGTGCATTGCTGCTCAATGGATCTCAGTGTGTCAGTCTCTTTGTCTGAATCTTCTATATTGATGCCTACAACCCCCAATCTTGCTAATACTAAAACGTTTTGGCTGATTTGCTGCGGATCGTTACTGTAACCTGACTCTATATCGACAGAAAGTGGAATATGAAGGTGTTTGGTTAAGCTTTTAACCAGCGTTATCTGAGTTTGAAAAGAAATGTTTTCACCATCAGCTAGACCTAAACTGGCAGCAATACCCCAGCTGGTTGTTGCTACAGCCTTAGCTCCCGCAGCTTGGATGAATTGTGCAGAACTTAGATCCCACGCATTAGCGAGTACAAAGCCCTTTTGCTGGTGGTGTAATTGGTGAAAGAGTTGATATTTGTCCATGATGTCCTCCGTTTAATGACATCGCTAGACTAATTGATATGAAATTAATTACTGGCTGGTTTCGGCCCTGAACCGATAATTGATTGCAGGATTAAAATAAAAAAGAGTCTTACGACTCTTTTTTTAAATATTGATGACCGGAATTTATTTACCGATACAATAAGTAAAAAAGTCAATAAAAACAGTAGGTTTATGTTTTATTGGTGGGGCTGTGGTGGCCCACTTTCGCATTAGAAAATATCGTGCAAGTAAACTAAAGGAAAGCAAGAGTAAAATTCTTAGAACACTAACTCCTTTTTGAGTAGTAAATTAAATCTAAGAACGCAACTCTATGCTTCCAAATATATAACTCTCTAGGATTAGTTGGTTGTTCAGATTGAAACCATGGCGTCTTGTGTATCTGTTTTATTAAATCTAAGTATCCATTAACTGAGTTTAGACTGTCGGGTTTTACATTGATTATTGAAGCTAGCTCTTTTCGTAAACCAGGTGATGAAACAGTAGTAAAAAGATCAGGCCTTATCAGTGTAATCATCCTACCCCAGTTACACATCCTGAAACCTACTCCCAAATTAAACAATCGACTTAGTTCTTGCTCTATAATATCGAAATTCATTGGTGAGGTTATGTTTTCTATGGTTTTTATAACAGAAAGAGCTATGTTATGTTCATTTTCTGGTCCATTTTTGTACCATCCAATGTATTTACCATATGAGCTAGTATTCCCTAAATATCCATATGGTGACTTTCCAGTAATCAATTTTCGGGTTTCTTTAGCTAGAAAGTAGTCTCTCGTCCATGGTGAGATCAACAGTTTTTCCCTTGAATTAAAGAGGTATTGGTATTTTTCATTCGAAAGGGGGCGTTTAAGGAAGCTATTCTCTACCTCTTCATAGTAAGATTTCCAGCTAGCATTCAGGAGCCAATTTATTTTTTCCTCGTCCATTTCAATTATTGGGAAAACTGAAGGTGAAGCTTTCGCTTTTAACTTTGTGTAACGTTCCTCATACATTATTAGCCATTTATCATCTGGGACAAATGAATTATCGGAGTGATCTAAAGCTTCAAAAGTTTTCATTGCATCAATTACATATTCATTTGAGGTTTTACCTTCAATGAGAGCGCTAATTTCAGTATTTTTTGTAAAGCCATTGAATGTAAAGTTACTGCTTCCAATAATCAAAGATGCCTTTGAATCTTTGGTAAAAAGGTACATTTTAGGATGATAAATGCCACTATTTTGTTGTGATACCTTTAACTTCCAATTGGAATTATTTAAAAAATAATTCAAACCATCCGGATGCGTTTGATAGAAGTCTACGCCTACAATTGCGTTGACACTTTTTAAGTGTTTTAAGTATTTATAAGGAATGGAGTTTTGTGGGTTACCTATCCAAGCAACTAACATCAACAACTCATCATACTCTTTGCATAGTCTTTCAAAAACATTGCAAAACTCAACTGGATCTGAAATTAACTTCATTTGTATTCCTTTACTTTATTAACTGAATCATCATGTCAGTGATGATGGTATAGGATTTGATATCTTTCATCTAATTTCCTTTATTTAATAGATGCTTTCTTGTTGAGTGATTCAGCCTTTTTTTTGATGAAATCACTTTCGCTTATATCACCTTTTATCTTGTTACCAAGAAGCCATTGATCAAGCTCTAACCTATCGAAGAAGATCTTTTTACCATTAGGTTTTGCATGAGGAATAATGCCTTCATGGGTTAGTTTATAGATGTAGCTTTTTGCCATACCTGTATAAAGTGCGCATTCTTCAACTGTTAATGCGGCTTTGTTGCATAAGTGACTTTTCAAGATCATCTCTTCAATTGTATTTCGGATATCCGGTAATTCGTCATTCTTACGTAGTGCATCACTTATATCATTTTTCATGGTCTACTCTCTTAAATCTCTTGGGAAAACGGGAAATTGGGAAACTGTTTTAAATTCAAGCCACTAACATGGGAAAGCGGCTCGCGAAAGCGCCTCATCTAGCGCGAGTTCTTCGGTAATGCGATGTGGAATAACTTTGTAGTAGCGGCCACCCTTTGGCCCGCCATCCACAACACGCTTGAACGTATCGCGTCCCTCACTCGTTTCCATCCAAGATTTCTCTTCCATAAATTTCACCGCTTGGGATATTTGCTGCTTGTACTTAATACTTAGTCCTTCCAGAAATGCTTGGCGTGTTAACAACCATGCTTGTTTGCCGTCTGAATCTAATGCGTAACCATAGTTATCATTCAGCGGCTGACCTTCAGGTAATAGTTTGTTGCGCCAGCGCTTTAATGCGATAGGTATTTCTTTAAGCAGCTTTTCATCCTCTGAGTCATTGGAAGAGCCTCGCATCTCAAGCCAAGAGTCAAACGCTATTTTCGCTGAATGCTCTCCGCAGCCTTTTGGCCAAGGCATTAACCCTGCTGATATAGCTATTTCCCCAGCAACCCCAAACAGTGCAAAACGCTTGGCTGCTTCAAGTACCTGGCTGCCATGATTATTGTCTTTACTTATTTGCCATTTATCGCGAAGTTCATGGACTCGATAAGCTAGCAAGCCTGAAAGATCGCCAATTGAGCTTAAGTATTCAATCCACTTTGGCATGACAGTACCGTGGTTCTCTTTTATTGCTTTCCAGATAGAGTCTGAAAAGTCATTCATCGTTTTGTGACAGTAAAGTTCATCATAGGCCCCATATTTTCTCTGGACTGGCACTTCTAAAAAGCGAATTTCCTGCCCAGCTTTGACACCTTTTTGAATTGGTGCCAACTTCTCCTCTAGCCCCATTTCTCCGGTACTTAAATAAAGTAGACGCCAGTTTTTTATGTCGTCTTGAGTAATGGTTTTGTTACTGCGCATTTTAGACAGTCCATTTGCGAGGGTGTATATAGATTGGTCGACGACTTCAGGGGGGGCCTGATGAAGCTCATCAAGGCAAAGGAGCAAGTCATTATGTTCAACAGCTGTGGCTTCTAGCCCGTTTTCTGTTGCTCTCCACGTATAGTAAAAGTTAGTACCGGAATATAGGCTAGCTGCTAGAATTAGTATGGTTGTTTTGGATATTTTTGATTTACCGAATAAATGCACACCACTGCTAGGCCAGTTTAGCCAATGAAGCAGTGGGGCGCTTAACCCGACACAGACTGTGAAGGCCAAGATAGGGTTATTAATACACAGACTTCCTATTTCTTTTTGCCAACCAGAAAGAGTGCCGGAAGTACTGAGGAATTCGTTGCTTTTATTTCCTGAATAAATAACTTTTTCAGATCCATTGCTAACACACCAGCTCGGTGTAACAAAGCTATTATTGAGCCAGCCAGCTTGATTCGAGCTTTTATACCTCTGCTTTGGCCTTGCCTGGATAAGGTAAGATATTATTGGCTCCCAAACTCCTTTACGGCTTGATATTACAAGTCCCGTATCCAAAAGTAGCTCTTTTACGAAGTTACTTTTTTCATTCATTATCCGACGTCGAGGTATCAGCTTGCGAATGCAAATACCGTCTAAGTTTTTCCATTCAACAAGCAAGCCATAGTCCTTTGTGCCATTATCTCCCCTTGAAATGCCAAGTACTTGAATTGGGCCACACAAGAACCTCGATTCTGAATCAGTTGTCGGGGTGTAAAATAAACCTGAATCTCTAAGCTCAAACATAATAAAGCTCCTTTACTTTGATTTCTTTTAGTTTCGTTTGGAGTTATTTGAGCAAATATCAAAAATGAATGCTGGAGAAAGCTACCCGAACTTTTTGGGGGTTTTCTTAGCCCCCTTTAAACCTAGGGTTTACCTGATATGGGGTCTGTATTTTTGCATTAAAAAGTGGGTGAAATGATGTTTTTGTGTTCAAAAAGTTAGGCATGCCTAATTTCTTGATTCAAAAAATTGGACATCAGTCGAATTTATTGAGGTTTTTCCGATTTAAATAGAATAGAACAGCAAAAAATATCACCATAGCTAGAATTAAAACACAGCCTGTTAGTAAAGGAGCCATTGCTATATTTTCCCCTCTTTAATTGCTTCAAATAAGTCATGTTTCAGTTTGTCGTAGTGCCGAGTAGCGCGAATAGCCAGCACCATTAACACCCACATTTGAAACCAGTCATAATCAGTCATAAGTACACCTTAATGTCTTGTATTACCTAAATAGATATTACCTTCCCAATTGCAAAGCTCTAAAATCCAGTTACTAATTTTCAACCGCTTAGATGGATTAAGGCCTGTGAAAGGAAAGAAAATTTGAGCACTACGCCTTTTGAACGTTGAAAAGGGTTCCAGTCGAATATCCCAAATATCGTCATGCTCATTCATAACATCAAATGCAAATGCTTTTTGTGTGGTTAAAGCAATGAACATCTCTTCTTCTGTTTCATTGCGAAGATTAAGCTCTAAACCTAATGGTTCACACTCATCCTCGATACCAGCTAAGCGGCTCTTCAGCTCATCATATACAGGCTTAAATGGCCAAAGCTCTTTACTCGTCATCATTTCCCCTTTTAAATTAGGCATGCCTAATTTACAGATAAGTATCGTAGAGCTCGCCACGCGCTTTAGCGTCTTCAGCTTCTGCGCGAGTCATCTCTTCACCATCAGCAATAATGTTACCCATACCATCATCCAATTCATCTAGCTGGTCATTTTCTTCAGAAACTGATAGCAAAACATCAACAACACCCAGTGCCACCAACCCTGTTACTTTTAACGCTTTTTTCCACATAGGAGACTCCTAAAATTAGGCATGCCTAATTTGGCCGATAATTGAGTTGCTTTTAGTTAAGCCAATAAATCCTTATAAATCAATATGGAAGATGTCTCACACGTTAAAATTTGAAACACTAAAAACAATAACTTTCATGTGGTTATAGTTAATTATTCAAAACCTATACTTTTACTTTTTTCAAAAAATAAGAATAAACAACTAGCTTTTTGCTCAATAATTGCCATCCTATTAATGCTTAACTTATAAGCGTTAATTTTTAAATCAATCTGATGGAGTAGAATTATGGCTGTTAAACATGTGCCAACTGGAATTGTTCACAAAGGAAGTAAAGGTGGAACAACAGGATGTGGTTTTGATACTAAAAAGGAAGCTACCCACTGGGTAGACTCCCACTCTAAAATCAACTGTGATAAAAACGGATGTAAAAACTGAGGTTTAGTAGAGCAATAAACTAGGGCGAAGTTAGTTTATTCGCCCATTCAAAATTAGGCATGCCTAATTTTAACTGCCCAAGTAAGCATAGGTTATCTTCAAACGTTCATGACCTAACTCTTGGCTAATTTGTTCACGGACTTTGGTATCGTGCTCATAATCGGTTGGCGAGAGCTCTCTTCTATGTGAGCCACCGTCGGCAGGGCATTTCCAGCCTGTAAGCTCTAAATAACGCTCCCTTACGTAATGATGACGCAGTCCGTGATTTTTATTTAATCCAACTCGAATTGTTTCGCGGTCGTACTGTTCCATTTGTGACTTATAGTTTTTGTCAGGTTCGATAAGTGCGCCTTTAGTTACGGCACCAATATCACGAATGAGCTGTCTTTGAGATTCTTTTAAGATCGGAATTTTGCGGTATTTACCACCCTTAGCCCATGAGCCTTTTATTTGCAGAGTGTTAGGATCTATCAAAGCATAAGATAAGCTGAATTTCATACACTCCTCTTTTCTAAGCCCAAACTCTTGCTGCAAACGCAGGGAAAGCTTGATTAAGTCACTCTTGATCTTGGCATGCTTATCCATGTCTAACGTTTTTGACTTGCCAATGGGGTTGTTACGAACTCTTGGAATGCCGTAATCATCATTGCTACGTGAACAGATATTAGGTTTACCTATTTTTTCGGCAATCCAACGCAGTGCAGCCATTCTGTTTTTAATCGTTTTTGCTGCTAAACCTTCATCTTGCCAACGCGTTACAAGGTGATTGATATGTTTGGTTTTTAGACCTGATGGATCTCTTAATCTATAACCATGGCTAAGTAGTTGTGCTGCTGCAAGGTTTAAAACTTTGCTTCGGGTAGCTCTAGTGCTAAAGCTACTTTCGCGGTGTATGTCGTTCACCATTTGGTGAAGACGATATCCTAATTGGCTCATTTCATGTTCCTCATAAATTTAAAAAGTAATTTTGAAAGTATTGAGAAAAACACCAAACCGAAGACCAGGGGGCGAAACGCCAAAATAGGTAAGTTTTAAAGCCATATGAACGGTGCGTAACCGAGCATATTGTCGAAAGACATAAAGGCTAACTGGCCTAAAGCAACAAAGCTGAGCCGTGTGATTTCTGTTGAAATACAGCGCGAACTACTGTGGTTTATATTTGTGTTGTGTATAGGGGGTTGGTCGTATGACCCATAATGCTGCGAATGCAGCTCCTCAGGAACGTGTTGCGGGCAGTGAGAACGCCCTTTTTCTTGAAGCTCACTCCGAGCTAGTTCATAAATGAAATTATCACAGTGATCAGAGATTGCAACACCTTTTTGATGTGCTCAAATCTCCATCCCTCTTCTGGCCCTGCAATTTTACAGGGCGGATTTGGTGTAGAGGCATCATGAGCAGTGGCCTTGATGGGCGACTCTGCGAGTCGTCCCTACCTCTTTCGAGTAGGGACGACTCGTCACCAACCCGCCTTAAAAGAAAACCCCCGGCAATCTTATCTGGGTTTTTCCAAACATTTTTTTTGAAAATGGTTTACTTTGTGATTGGCAGCGTACACCGCGATTCGTTATCGATAATAACGGCCCACATCTGGGTTCATGAAACTGGGCTATGGTGCATCAGGGTGCGGCCATGGAAGCACATAATTTATCAATGTAGTCTTCGTGGGTAGTCAAGTAGCTCCTACATACGTAGCCAATTATATTGGGCTGTTTTTCTAAAAATTATTCAAATATGATTAAGTTGCTAATTCACAAATTTAAATATTGCGTTAATACCCACTCTCCAAGCTAAGTTATTCCTGTATATGTTAAACGATTATTAAACTATCAGATGATAGAATAAATCGACTTTTCAATGTATGATTACATCGTAATCATTCACTCATTTTAGAAAGTACCCATGGCTAGCTCGACGCAAATTAAAGCTTTGATGCAATCTCATATCGACAAAGATGACGATAGATTTTTATCTGTCGCGCTTCAGGTTGCTGCTCATGAAGCGAGAAATGGTCATGGAAAACTTGCGCAAGAGCTAAAAGGGTTAGTTGAGCAGGCAAAAAAAAATAGTGCTAAAAACCTACCTGTTTCGATTGCTAGTAGTGTTAAGGACACTTCAGGTCTATTAGCTACAACTCATCCCAAACTTCGCTTTTCTGACCTTATTGTCTCAAGTTCTGTTAAGAGCCGGCTTGAAAGGTTAGTTAAAGAGCAAAAACATCTCGTTACCTTAAAAAATCATGGTCTTTCTCCTCGTAGAAAATTGTTACTTGCAGGTAAGCCAGGAACAGGTAAAACCTTTACAGCGTCTGTTTTGGCGGGCGAGCTAAATTTTCCTTTGTTTGAGGTTCGCCTTGATGCGGTAATCACAAAGTATCTAGGGGAGTCTTCAGCTAAGCTACGCCAGATTTTTGATGCTATTCGAGAAGTTAGAGGGGTATACTTTTTTGACGAGTTTGATGCCTTGGGCTCTCATCGTGGCTCAAGTAATGATGTAGGTGAAGCTAGACGTATTCTCAATAGCTTTTTGCAAATGATTGAACAAGATAACTCTAATAGTGTTATCGTTTGCGCTACAAATCACATTGAAGCATTAGACCACGCACTTTTCCGCCGTTTTGATGATGTCATCAAGTATCAACTTCCATCAGAAGAGGAAATTATCAAGCTTTTCAAAACGCGGTTGCACTCTTATGTCGCGAAGAACTTCTCATGGAAGAAGCTTTCAAAGATAGCAGATGGGTTAAGTAATGCTGAAATTACATTAGCTGCAAATGATGCAATTAAACAAATGCTTATTCATGAACACAGCTCAATTACCATCACAATGCTTCAACAGGCAATTGAAGACAGAAAGACTATAAGCCAACACTTTATGGAGTAAGAAGGAACCTTAATGGCTCGTAACGAATTTGATAAACCCCACTTCTTTATTAGTTCCTCAGCTAGTTCCCACGAGTTCACCTCACCGAGTCGAGGTGGTGGTGGACCAGTAACAATTCCCGCCAAGGACCGAGCCACACATAGTGCTCACCTACGCCAAAATATTCAATCTGTTGCGAGCGAATTCTCCGATCTGAAACGATCCGTACCTTCTAGTGAACTGAGTATGGGAGTGGGTATTCAAGTTGAGTTTGAAAGCTTCCCTGATGTGGCGATGGCAGTAGAGAGTTTGGCGAATGACCCACAAGGTATTGTGTTGCATAATGTCAAGACCGTGGAGCTGGAAGAAGGACACAAAACCACAATAGCAACTGCGTTTGTTCCTGAAGGTAAACTGAGCTTTTACCAGAAGAAGCTCAATGAGTATGAGGAACGTAGGGTGCTGTCTGGGGGAAGGGCTGGTGATCACCAGAAACTCATTGACTCAATAAAAAATATTAAGCGAGCTACTTTTGCTGCAATTTGGGCTGATGATGAAACATTGCTGCCTGAGAATAAAGATGAAAGAGTGTGGTGGGAGGTGTGGTTAGCTACACCAAGAAAGACTCGCCAAACGCACAACCACTATCAAGAAATCTTGGCTGATTTTACGCGATTGGCAAATATGGCTGAAATGAGAGTGTCGGAGCATAAGCTGCGATTCCCTGAGCATACTGTAATTCAGTTGCAAACGAGCCAAAGAACACTGGAAGAAAACGCCGCTTTATTGTTTCGAGTTGCTGAGATTCGATTCCCGAAAGTTACCGCTGAATTCTTTGCTGCAATGCCGAATGAGGAGCAAGAGGAGTGGACAGAAGAACTGTTACAGCGTCTTAGTTTTAACACCTCTGATGAAACACCTTACGTCTGTATTATAGATTCAGGTGTTAATGTCGAACACCCATTGCTTGCTCCCTTTTCAACTACATCTGACCAGAGAACTATTACAGAAGACAGTGACCCTACAGATGCACTGGGTCATGGAACCGAAATGGCTGGCCTTGCTATGTGGGGAGATATGACTGAACGGTTGAGCTCATCTAGTGTTGAAGTAGTTAGTCATAGACTCGAATCTGTCAAAACTATGAGATTTAATGGGGATAATGCTGATAAACCTCTGGGTATAGTGACAACTAATGCTGTATCTGAAATGGAGATATATAAGCCTGAAAGGTCTAGGGTTTTCTCTATGTCGCTTTCGTCAGGTATAGGAACAGATAGAGGGCGCCCATCATCATGGTCTAGTGCAATGGATATGTTAGCAGTAGATTTTTCAGGTGAAGGCCTAACACCACGCTTGTTTACTGTATGTGCAGGGAATGCCAAGTTAGATGCAAATGTAGATTACCCTAATACCAATTACTTGAGTAATGTGCATGACCCTGCTCAGGCATGGAATGTTCTTACTGTTGGTGCATTTACAGAAAAAGACCAGCTTTCCTTCTCGGCAGATTTAGTTCCTTTGGCTCCTTGCGGTGGTTTGTCTCCATACTCGACAACGTCTCTCGGCTGGGATAAGAATAATGCCCCATTCAAACCAGAGGTTGTGTTTGAAGGTGGCAACTTAGCGAAAGCTAAGGATGGATTTTGTGGTGATGAACCCGATTTGCACCTTTTGACGACGAATAGTGATTACTCTCAGCGGCACTTTACGACAACGCACGCAACTAGCGCAGCTACTGCTTTGGCAGCAAGGTTCTCTGCGCAGATTAAAACTCAGTATAATGATATATGGCCTGAAACAGTCAGGGCTTTAACCGTGCATTCCGCAGATTGGACTGATGCAATGTATGCATTAATTTCTGCACAACGGGGTGAGGCAATCAGAAAGTCAGATATGGTTAAATTAGTCAGGAAAGTTGGATATGGTGTGCCCAACCTTGAAAAAGCATTAAACAGCGCTGATAACTCACTATCAATGGTAATTCAAGATGAGCTGCAACCTTATGTCAAACCTCGTTCTGGGGATACGAAAACGAAGGATATGCATATGCATGACTTACCTTGGCCACAGGAAGAGCTATTAAAAATAGGTGAGGCCGATGTTGAATTGACGGTTACACTTTCATATTTTATCGAGCCTAATCCCTCTAGCCGCAATGTATTGAATAAATACAATTATGCAAGTCACCAATTGAGGTTCGACGTTAAGCACCACAGCGAGTCTGATGCTCAGTTCATGCGCAGAATCAACGCAAAAGCAGATGGTGATAAGCCGGATTCATTAGAAGATGCGAACTGGCTTATCGGTAAGCAGCAACGTCATAAAGGCTCTATCCATAAAGATGTATGGCGTGGTAGTGCCGCTGACTTAGCTGCTAGAGGGAAGATAGCTATTTATCCTGCTGGTGGATGGTGGAAAACTCGAAAAGCTCATGAGAGGTATGACTCCAAGGCGCGATACGCGTTAGTGGTTTCATTGTCTGTACCTCAGGTGGATGTGGATTTGTATTCCGAAGTACAAACTATCATTGAGGCTGAGGTTGCCACCCCTACCGCGGTGGAAGTTACTAATTAAGGGCGTATTAAGCGGTCCCATACATTTCTACAGTGGTAAGGCAATTAATTTTTCGTAACATAATTTATGTAACCATAACACTAATTCGAAATACGGTGGATTGCCAGCACAAATTGATTATGATTTTTAAGTAGAAATGGAAGATCAACATTAGGACCGAAACCACTCCTTTCAAACCCCTTAAAGCCATAAATCGGAACCCCGCAAGCGGGGCCCCCTTGCTTCGCAACCCTGCGGGCGATTTCTAGCTTGACGGGCTTTTCTCTGCGTAGTGAAGGTTATCCAAGAGGTATGCGGCGCTCTGAGTGGCAAGCACTCGACGCTTTCACACCTCCTGGATACAACTGGCTTTTCAAATAAAAACGGGAAAGAGGGAAGGTAAATAAAATTATATTTAACTGTTTTTATTAAACTTTCCCAGTTTCCCATATTTCCCAACCTAATATCCTTTATTGAAATAGACTAGGTAGGGTGGTCATCGCTTCTTTTCGCTTACGCTCAACTATATCAGAGTAAATTTGTGTTGTTTTTAACTCTGAGTGGCCTAGTAGCTTTGATACCGTATAGATATCGATATCATTAGTTAACATACGGACTGCAAATGTGTGTCTCGCGCAGTGAAAGGTTATGTGCTTTGTAATACCTGCTCTGAGCATCCATTGGGTTAGGGCTACGTTAGTATAGCTCGAGTATCTTAAGCCTTTAAAAACACGTTCATGGGCTTCTCCTTGCGAACCTAATAAGCTGATCGCATCGTCGGGTAAATCAAGGTACTGGAGATGTTTTGTTTTCGTATGTCTGAACGTCGCGCGTTGCTCTTTTAAAGCTATTCGATCCCACGTTAGTTTTTGAATATCGCTCCAGCGCATACCTGTCAGGCATCCGAATAAGAATGCTCGCTTTAGTACATCATATCGGCACTCTGTTCTATAAAGAGCTGTTACTTCTTCCTCTTCTAAGTAATTACGAGGGTTTTGTTCTATCTTGATGCTTTTTACTTCGTTTACAGGATTTCGGCGAATAATGCCTTCGTGAAATGCTTTGTTTAAAGCCGCTCTCACTTTATTGAAATAGCATGATGTAGTATTTGAAGAAAGTAGCTTATCTGACTTTGTTCGTGCATGTTTTATTAAGTATGTTCTGAACCCTAATAACACATCAGCATCGAAGTCAGCAAAGGATAAAGGGTTACCCTCACAGTACTTTTGCAAATGGATTAATGATGATTCCCATAGCGATACATTTGATTTGCTGTCTGTGTGCTCTTTGTCATTTATTATTTGCTGCATGTAGCTATAAAAGCTTTCTTGCTGTTTTTCTGAGTCTTCAAAGTGATGCTTGTTGTTAGCTAAATCGACAATCGCTTGCGCTCTTATCTTTTCAGAAATATCTAGAGTCTTTTTATTATGGTCACGTTGGAACTTGTCTTTAGGAGTGGCATAAATAAACAAGTCTAATGATTGTCTTTTACGGCGTTTTACTCGTTTGCCATTTTCATTTAGGTAAGAACCATAATTTCTGGTTAACAGTAGTTGTTGGCGGCCTGTGCTATCAGGTGATTTTTTCTCGATGGTTAGTTTCATAATAACTTCCTCTTTGGTGGACCAATAGTGGCCCACAACAAAGAAGTAGGTGGGCCATTCGAGGCCCATATTATGAAACTAAAGGAAGCTAGAGAAAGATAAAAAAGTTATTAAATGTATGAATGTATTAGGTATTTTAACTTTAATTGGATGTTTGTTTCCTTTGGTTTACCTTGTTATTTACCGATACAGAACGAACTAAATATTTTCCCTAGTAAGTCATCAGAGGTAAATTCACCCGTTATCTCATTTAAGAACTGTTGAGTTAGGCGTAATTCTTCAGCCAGGATCTCACCAGCAATATGCATCTCTAATTGCTCTTTGCCCGTGTTTAAATGATAGGCTGCGTGATCAAGTGCATCTAAGTGACGACGGCGCGCCATGAATCCACCTTCAGTGGCACCTTGGAAACCAATACATGCCTTTAAGTGAGTACGAACTAACTCTATACCTTCTGCATTTTTAGCACTTAAACGGATCACCGGATATTGATCATGTTCATCCATACCGACATTTTCACCAGAAATATCGGCCTTATTGCGGATCACAGTAACGCCCATACCTTCTGGTAACTTGGCCATAAACTCCGGCCAGATATCATGGGGGTCAGTGGCTGATGTATCTGTGCCATCTAACATAAATAGTACGCGATCGGCTTGGTTAATTTCATCCCATGCGCGCTCAATACCAATTTGCTCAACTTTATCTGGGCTTTCACGCAGACCTGCGGTATCAATAATATGCAGTGGCATACCGTCAATGTGAATATGCTCACGTAATACATCACGTGTCGTGCCTGCTATTTCGGTAACGATAGCTGCATCTCGGCCAGCTAACGCATTTAATAAGCTTGATTTACCAGCATTAGGGCGACCGGCAATAACAACACGCATACCTTCACGCATGATGCTACCTTGCTTAGCTTGCTGAGTTACATTCTCTAATTGATCAATAATAGCATTGAGATCTGCGGATACTTTACCGTCTGATAGGAAGTCGATTTCTTCATCTGGAAAATCAATCGCGGCCTCAACATACATACGTAGGTGAATGACTTTCTCCACCAGCGTTTCGATGTGCTTAGAAAATTCACCTTGTAGAGATTGGAGTGCACTTTTTGCAGCTTGTTCACTGGTTGCATTGATGAGGTCGGCAATTGCCTCAGCTTGAGTTAAATCAAGCTTGTCATTCATAAATGCGCGCTCAGAGAACTCTCCTGGTTTTGCTAAACGAACACCGTCAATTTGGCTAATCTCTTTTAATAGCATATCTAATACAACAGGACCGCCGTGACCTTGTAGTTCAAGTACGTCTTCGCCGGTAAATGAGTTTGGCCCTTGGAAGTAAATAGCAATACCTTGGTCAAGCTGTTCACCGCTCAAGCTTTTAAAGGGCACATAGTCTGCGTAACGTGTTTTAGGGCAACGGCCAATAATGTGCTCTGCCACTGTTTTAGCTAAGCTGCCAGAGACGCGAATAATACCAACCCCACCACGTCCAGGTGCGGTCGCTTGTGCTGCAATTGTGTCTTGATTAATCATGCGATGAAATAATGCCAATAAAAGAATGAATGCTGGCTCTATTGTAACCTATGGCTTAATTTCATGCGAATAGCTGTTTGAGTAATGAAGTAGCAAAAGCCTGATGTAAGTAATACTTTATTTAGCTTTAATTAATAATAAACACATATTGCAAATGATAATTATATTCATTAACATGTTGCGCATTATTAATCTTGTCCCTTTTTATTATGCGTTTTTCTGCTGTTTTTATTGCTCTTGCTGCGGGTTTTTCAGGTATTGCTCATTCGCAAACTGAAGTTGCTACTTCTGATCAAAATGATTTAAAAGAACTCGAAAAAATAGAAGTTGTTGGTCGTGCGTTTTCTTTATATCGGCCAACCGAGTCTAGCTTTGCTACTCGTACCAATACACCTTTAGAGAAAATTCCTCAGTCAATTCAAATTTTGCCGCAGGAGCTGATTAGCGATCAGGCTGCTCGGCAAATTACCGACCTTTATAGCAATATTGCTGGTGTTAATGCTTTTAGTTATTCGGGCGTGACATTCCGTGGCTTTCGCCAAGATGAGATTTTATACGATGGTGTGAAGGGCGATCCTTTCAATGGCTTTGCTGTACCGCAATTATTTAATATTGAACAAGTTGCGGTTTTAAAAGGGCCTGCTGGTGCTATATACGGCAGTGGTAATCCAGGCGGTATTATTAACTATGTAACTAAGAAGCCTAAATTCACCAGTGAGCACAGTATTGAAGTGGAAGTGGGGAATGATGACTTCTTCAGTGGCGCATTAGAAAGCACGGGGACTTTAAGTGAGTCACTTGATAACCATGCTTATCGTATTGGTCTTTACCGTGATACTGAAAAACCATTCCGCGCTAATACTAGCAGCGATAATACCATTGTTGATCTTGGTTATACGTGGTTTATAAATAGTGCAACCGAATTGACCACTCAGTATACCTATATAGAGCAAGAGTTGGGTGGAGCACGTTTACGTGGTGTACCTGCCGATGATAATGGCAATTTTCTAACTGATATTAGCTGGAATCATAACGAGGCGACAGACTTTCAAAATGTTGAAGCCCATGTTTATCAGGCTACTTTAAAACATGAGTTTAATGATGTTTGGCGCACAGATGTTACAGCACGTTATTTTGATAACAAAGAAGTGCAAAACTACCATGAACCAAGAGGCCTCGTTGATACAGATGACGACGGTATTGTTGATTGGAGCCACCGTGAGTTTCGTGATCAAGTACGTGAGAACAAAGGCTTTAGCTTAACAGCTAATGCGATTGCAGAATTTGTAGTGGCAGACATGCAGCATCAAGTGCTGTTTGGTAGTGATTGGTATGAACATGATTTTGAAAGCGTTTACCGTACAGCTACACAACAAAGTAAAGGTGGCCCTGTACCTGGTCTTGCTCTTAACAACCCTGAATATGGTTTAACCTCTGCTGATGATTATGACCTTGATAGTATTACACCAAGGCTTGGCAAAACGAATAGCACCCGTTTTGGTGCGTACTTGCAAGACCAGCTAGATATCACCGCAAATTGGAGTGTGACTGCTGGCTTAAGGTATGATCGTTTTGAAGATAAAGATTTGTTAAATCAAACAGAGTTTTCTGATAGCGACTTAACCTACCGAATTGGTACCAGCTATAACATTAACAATATGTTCTTCCCTTATGCGTTACATGGTACTGGCTTTGTACCGCAAAGTGCCAGTAATCAAGAAACAGCTAAAGGCGGCCCATTCTCGCCAGAGACTAGCCGTATTAATGAGTTGGGTTTAAGAACTAAATTATTAGAAGACACACTTGCTGTTAATATGGCTGTGTACGATATTGTCCGCAAAAATATCCTGCAGCCTAGCTTATTAGGTGATGTTGCAGGTGACGGCGTTGATGATTTAGTTGCCGTTGGTGAAGTACAAAGTAAAGGTTTTGAACTCGAAGTGGTTGGTGACATCACTGAGCGCTGGGTAGTTACTGCAAGCTATGCTTATAATGATACCCGTATCACTGAAGCAAATGATAGTATTACTAACCAAATTCCTGATAGCGATAAATTTGCTAACGCGCCGCAAAATACTCTAGGTATATGGACACGCTATGAGCTACCTAGCTTATCGTCATCCATTTCTGCTGGCTTAGATTATGTTGATGAACAGCTTAGTTTAGGTGGCCAACACGTTAAACCTTACACTGTTTACAACATGGCGTGGCAAACAAGGGTCGATAACTGGCAATGGCAGCTATCAGTTAAGAACGTGTTTGATAAAGAATACGCAAGCAGCGGCTTTATCGAGCGAACAGGGCACTTTCCTGGTGAACCACGCCGTGTCTATTTAAGTGCTAAATATAGCTTTTAATGGTGGCGTGTGAACGCTAAAAGTTGGTTTAACTTACACTCTTGGGCAGGACTCTTTGTTGGAGTCCTGCTTTTTGTTACTTGCGTATCGGGCACACTCGCTACGTTAAGCCATGAACTCGAGTACTTAACAGGCGCTAAGTACCGTGCTTTAAGTTCTTCTTCCTCTACTAACTACCTTGCTCTCGAAAACACCCTTAATAAGCATTATCCGCAAGCTCAGATACTCTATATACAACGTCATAAGCAAGATTACCTTGCCACTGAAGCGGCCCTTAAAGTTGGTGACTCATTTCGTTTTGTTTATTTAGATGCAGCAACCGGCACCTTACTCGGTGGAGGAGAGTGGGCGCGGATATCGCGGTTTTTACGTAACTGGCATATGAACTTGTCGATGGGCTGGACAGGTAAATTAATCGTCACCAGTTTGAGTATGTTACTCGTTATTTTATTG
The DNA here is from genome assembly GCF_001550155.1 of Pseudoalteromonas arabiensis. Lineage (GTDB taxonomy): Bacteria > Pseudomonadota > Gammaproteobacteria > Enterobacterales > Alteromonadaceae > Pseudoalteromonas > Pseudoalteromonas arabiensis. Next base: position 41,044 of record NZ_LRUF01000018.1, on the reverse strand, counting down.
GTTTCGAGTTTTTATGTGTATCGGCGCTGGTGGCAAGGCTTTATAAAAAAGCCTGCTGCGCTTAGCCTTGATAAGCGCAGTAGTTGGTCTGATTGGCATAAGCTGTTAGGGCTTTGGAGTTTATGGTTTATTGCTGTGATGGCAATTACAGGGATTTGGTATTTAGTCGAACATGGGCTGCAAACCGCAAAAGTGCCACACACTGTTTCTGCTCCACCAGCTGTGAGTGAGTTTAAAAAACAAAGTCCTCGTAAAGATGTATCGCCAATTAGTTTAGCTGCTGCTTATGAGGCCGCTCAACAGGCATTTCCCAGCCTTGATATTCGCTATATTCGTTATCCTAATAAAGCGGATCAACCTATTGAAGTGCGTGGTTATAACAATGATATTTTACTTCGTCTACGTGCTAATCGTGTGTATTTGGAGCCAAGCTCCGGTGAAGTTCTTGGCATACAAAAAGGGGAACAATTACCTATTGTCGCAAGAATCACCGATACCGCTGATCCTTTGCATTTTGGTAACTTTGCAGGAATTGGTACCAAGCTTATTTGGGGGTTATTTGGTGCATTGATGAGCTTTGTAAGCGCTGCTGGCATCTATATGAGTTGGCTTAGGGTTAAGCGTAAAACAACGGCTGTAAAGTGGCTTGGATTATCAGGGATGATTGCAATCGGTTTGGTGGTTGCTTCGCTACTAACAACAAGTTTGAGCTTTACTGAGCGCAGTGTACCCAATCAGGTTTATTCTCCGATTCTGGGTTAGCTATTTTCAGGTATGAAAAAAGGCGCAGTTAGCGCCTTTTTTGTTGGGTTAAGAGTTTAGCCTCTTACCTTAATACCTTTTTTCTCCATACCGCGGTAGATGATTAGCATCTGTGCGATTGAGATAAGGTTCGATACTAACCAGTAAAGTACTAGACCAGATGGGAACCATAAGAAGAAAATTGAGAAGATTACAGGCATAAAGGTCATCATTTTTTGCTGCATAGGATCTTGAACTGTCATAGGTTGCAGCTTCTGAGTAACGAACATACTTAAACCAAATAGAACTGGTAATACATAGTATGGGTCCATTGCTGATAAGTCATTTAACCATAAAACGAATTCAGCATGGCGTAGCTCAGTTGATTCTAGGAATACGTAGAATAAGGCTAAGAAAATAGGCATTTGTAGTAAAAGAGGGAAACAGCCACCCATAGGGTTCACTTTTTCTTTCTTATACATTTCCATCATAGCTTGACCGAATTTTTGACGATCATCGCCATACTTCTCTTTTAGAGCAGCCATTTTAGGTTGTAATGCGCGCATCTTCGCCATCGACGTATATTGCGCTTTTGTAAGTGGGTACATTGCAGTTTTAACGATAACCGTAATTGCAATGATTGCCAGACCCCAGTTACCTAGGATGCTGTGTAACCACTTCAGTAATACAAATAATGGTTGAGAGATAAACCATAACCAACCATAGTCTACTGTGAGGTCTAAGTCTGGGTGAATTGCTTCTAGTACATCAGACTCTTTTGGGCCCATGTAGTACGTAGAAGAAAGAGTCGTTTGTGAGCCTGCCTGAACATTTACCGCTTCACCTTTAGTACCAATAATGGCTGCATTACCAGCAACTAGTTTGCTGTAAAGGGTATTTTGTTGATCTTGCTTTGGCACCCATGCACTTACGAAGTAATGTTGGATAAATGCGATATAACCGCCAGATGTAGTGATGTTGAGGTTTTTATCAGCCATGTCTGAGAAGCTGTACTTTTCGTATGGCTCTTCTTCAGTACCGTAAGCTGCACCTAGGTAGTTTTGATCAACTAAGCTACCTTTTTCTTGTACAGTACGCTTAACTTGCGTGTATAGCTGAACTTGAATAGGCTCTGCTGTTACGTTGTTTACTGTGTACTCTAAATCAACGGCGTAATTACCTTTTTTGAAAATATAAGTCTTAGTAAACGTAATACCTTTACTGTCAGTGAATTCAAGTGGAACACGCAGCTCATCACCATTTAATGTAAATGCTTTTTGTGTGGTTTTGTAAACAGGGCGGCCTTTGACTGTTGCGTCGGGGCCATTTAAGCCTATCAAGCCACTTTGTGAGAAGTATTGTTTACCGTCAAACACACCTAGGAGCATGTAAGGAGTATCACTTCCTTTTGTCTCTTCATATTGAAGTAGGTCTGCTTCAATAATGTCACCACCGCGGGTGTCAATTTTTACAGTAAACACATCAGTTGTTACATCAATAACTGAGCGCTTTGCAGTTGTAACTGCAGGTACATCACCGTCAGATGATGCCGGAATAAACTCATCTGATTCTGGTGTTGTTGCGCCTTGTGTTTGTGTTGTGGCACTTGGATCAGCTTTTGGTGCATTGTAGTCGTTATTCCATTCTTGGAATAATAAAAACGACACAAGCATCAAGCCGATTAATAAAAACGTGCGTTGCGATTCCATAACAGCTCTTATTTCTCGTGTTGGTGGTTAATATGATTTTTTGCCGGTACGGGATCATCCCCACCAGCATGTAAAGGGTGGCATTTTAATATGCGTTTAACAGCTAACCAACTGCCTTTTACACTTCCATGCAAATTAATTGCTTGAATAGCATAACTTGAGCAGGTTGGATTAAAACGACAATGCGGGCCTAATAACGGGCTTACCCATTTTTGATAGCCGCGTATAAGCATGACTAAACAGCGCTTTGGAATAGCAACAAGTGGCTTAAGTAACCTCATGATGTGTCTGCCCCTGCGTTAATTTAGTCAATGGATACCATGAATTTAAATTCCCAATATAGAATTTTAAATGCATGATTAAAAGGTGAGCTAAAGATACCCTAATTAAGACTGTAATTCTATTGCTATCAGGCTTGTTTATTAGATTTAGCCAATTTATTGGGGCGTTTTTTAAAAGGAGGTGGCTTTGGTGCACCTGGCTTGCAGCGTTCATTAATTTTTCGCCACAATTTATCCAATTGTTTGGTTAGCTCTGCGTTTGACTGCTCATCAATACCACTTTTAACCATAAGCACTATATCAATGTTATCGAGTTTATGTTGATTTAAACGGAAACTTTCGCGAGCAAGGCGTTTAATTCGATTTCGTTGACAGGCTTTTTTAACGCGTTTTTTTGCAACCGTAAGACCTAACCGAGGATTAGCTTGGTCATTGCGTTTGGCTAATAAAGTAAAGAAAGGAGTCGCAGCGCGTGCTGGTTCATTAAAAATGCGGGAGTAATGCGAGGGAGTTAACAAACGTAACTCCCTGCTGAAGCTAAAGTCTTCCACTTATATATTAAGCAGAAAGTACTTTACGGCCTTTAGCACGACGACGAGCTAATACTTTACGGCCATTTGCTGATGCCATACGAGCACGGAAACCGTGTGTACGTTTGCGTTTTAAAACGCTAGGTTGAAAAGTTCTTTTCATAACAATTCCATCCGATCGGTTAAGGTTAAAACATCCTATGCAGGTCGCGATCCTGGCACAGGTGCCATTGCGAGCGCGAGATATTATAGATGAAGACCACAAAAGTCAATCATTAAAACGCTGCAGAGGTAGTAATTATAAAGGATCCTTTATCCTGATCATATAGGATCATCATAAATAAGAAGTTTTCCACAGCCTCTGTATAAAAAGTGAATAAAAGCTTGGGAAAAGTAAATTAGATCGTAGATTTCGATCGCGATCCGCCTGCAAATTTGCTATGATCAGTGTTCAGGCTTAAAAAATAAATACTCTATAAATCATGGTGTTACTTGTTTTTTTGCGCGAGATCATATTTTTCAGAAAAATCAATCTTGTACTTGTGGATAAAGTGCCTTCATAATAGTCGGTCTGGGTCGATAAAATCGGTCAAAGATTAGCAATAAATGTTTGATTTTCCATCATTTAAGATGAACGGGAATAAAATTAAATCTCTAGGAGTTTAATAGTGTATCTGTCGGTTTGGCAAAGTTGTTTATATGTATTGCAAGATGAATTGCCGTCGCAGCAATTCAGTATGTGGGTAAGACCACTTCAAGCAGAAAGTACCGAAGATACGTTAACTATATATGCACCGAATCGTTTTGTATTAGATTGGGTGAGAGAAAAATATTTAAACCGTATTAATGAATTGCTTGTTGAAATTTGTGGTGATGAAGCACCTGAACTTCGTTTTGATGTTGGTAGTAAACCGATTTTAAATGCCCAAGCGGCAACGATGCCCGCTGCTGCTGAAGTAAGTGCGCCAGTGAATGCACAACACGCAACTGAAAAACAACAGCCTAAGGCTGAGAAAAAAGCAGTAGAGCCTGCTCCTAAATCAGGCTATAAATCAAACATTAAAGAAAATTACACCTTTGATAGCTTCGTTGAAGGTAAATCAAACCAATTAGCAAAAGCTGCAGCGACTCAAGTTGCAGATAACCCAGGCTCAGCATTTAACCCTGTATTTATTTACGGTGGAACGGGTCTAGGTAAAACGCATTTATTGCATGCTGTGGGTAACGGTATTATGGCTAATAAGCCAGATGCGAAAATTGTCTATATGCACTCCGAACGCTTTGTGCAAGACATGGTAAAAGCATTGCAAAATAATGCCATCGAAGAATTTAAACGTTATTACCGAAGTGTTGATGCATTGATGATCGATGATATTCAATTTTTCGCTAATAAAGAACGCTCACAAGAAGAGTTCTTTCATACCTTCAACGCTTTACTTGAAGGAAATCAACAGATTATATTAACTTCAGACCGCTATCCAAAAGAGATCGAAGGGGTTGAAGATCGCCTTAAATCACGTTTTGGTTGGGGCTTAACCATTGCTATTGAGCCGCCAGAACTTGAAACGCGCGTTGCTATTTTGATGAAAAAAGCCCAGCAAAGTAAAATAAATTTACCTCATGAAGTGGCTTTTTTTATCGCGAAAAAATTACGCTCAAATGTGCGTGAATTAGAAGGGGCGTTAAACCGCGTTATTGCTAATGCAAACTTTACTGGTCGTCCGATTTCGATCGATTTTGTAAAAGAAGCGCTACGTGACTTACTTGCGCTGCAAGATAAACTGGTAACGATAGATAATATTCAACGTACTGTTGCTGAGTATTACCGTATTCGTGTGTCAGATTTACTATCTAAACGTCGTAGCCGTTCAGTCGCAAGACCACGCCAAGTGGCGATGGCATTGTCAAAAGAGCTAACAAATCATAGTTTACCTGAAATAGGTGATGCATTTGGTGGTCGTGATCACACAACTGTATTACACGCTTGTCGTAAAGTTAAATCACTACGTGATGAAAGCCACGAAGTGAAAGAAGATTATCAAAACTTAATAAGAACCTTGTCATCTTAAGGCCGACTTTATTATGCAAATAACAATATCAAGAGAGCAATTTTTAAAACCTTTAGTTCAAGTGTCAGGTGCGATTGAGCGTAAGCACACCTTACCAATTTTATCGAACGTGTTACTAGTTGTTGAAAACGGACAGCTTTCGATGACAGGTACAGATCTTGAAATTGAGTTAGTAGCCAGTGTTTTTGTTGGTGAAGATACGCCAGATACACAGTTAACTTTACCAGCTAAAAAATTACTCGATATTTGTAAAAGTTTACCCGATGGCTCTGACCTTACACTGAGCAGTCAAGATCATCAGCTTCTACTAACAAGTGGTAAAAGCCGTTTCTCTTTAACAACCTTGGCTGCTGAAGACTTTCCTAACCTTGAACAGTGGGATGGTGAAGTAGAGTTTCAACTAACGCGTTTAGAGCTACGTAAGCTTTTAGAAAGCACGCATTTTTCTATGGCGAATCAAGACGTCCGTTATTATTTAAATGGTATGTCATTTGAAGTTGATAACGCAGATATTAAAACAGTGGCCACAGATGGTCACCGTTTGGCGATTGCGCAAAAACAATTACCACAATCTTTAAATACGCAGCGTCAGTTAATTATTCCACGTAAAGGTGTGCAAGAAATTATGCGCCTAATGGTGGCTGATGATGAGCTAGTTACCATTCAATTTGGTGCTAACCATATTCGTATTATTGATACTGAATTTACGTTTACCAGTAAACTGGTTGATGGTCGTTTCCCTGATTATCGTCGAGTATTGCCGCGTGGAGGAGACAAAGTAATTACTGCTAATCGAGAGTGGTTACGCAGTGCATTCCAACGTGTGTCTATTTTATCAAATGAAAAGTTCCGTGGCGTACGACTAAATCTGTCTGAAGGTTTATTGAAAATTACAGCAAATAACCCTGAGCAAGAACAAGCTGAAGAGGTGGTTGAAGTAATGTATCAAGGCGGCGAACTTGAAATTGGCTTTAACGTTTCTTATGTTCTTGATGTACTTAACACATTAAAAACAGAAGATGTTACGTTTACGCTTGCAGACTCAAATAGCAGTGCGCTGATTGAAGGTGCGGGCGACGAAGAAGCTATGTACGTTGTTATGCCGATGCGCCTATAAGCTTGTATGAGTTTAAGTCATTTAAGCCTCAATAATTTTCGTAATATTGAGGCGCTGACACTTGAGCCTGTAAATGGAATTAATATAATTTATGGCGAGAATGGCAGCGGAAAAACCAGCCTCCTTGAGGCGATATATTTCCTTTCTCACGGTAAATCATTTCGTACCGCCAAACATAAAAATATTATTCAGCATCAACAAAACAAGTTTGTTATCCATGGACGCAAAACGCTACATGATTTGTCTATTCCAATTGGTATAAGTAAAAACCAAGCGGGTGAAACATCTTTAAAGATTCAGGGTAAAACGAGCCGTAAAATTTCTGAATTAGCTCAGCTAATACCTGTACAAGTTATTACTCCTGAAAGCTATTCATTATTTTTTGGTGGACCAAAAGAGCGCAGAAAATTTCTCGATTTAGGATTGTTCCACGTGGAACATGACTTTTTTTATTTGTGGCAGTCCTTTAATAAAGTACTGAAACAACGTAATGCTTTACTGAAAAGTAAACCTCGAGATTATTTCGAACAGATCAAGTTTTGGGACAAAGAATTTGTTAGACTAGCTGAACAAATAAATAATTTAAGAATCGCGTATATAAGTAGGTTTAAGCAGCAGTTTTTTGATAAAATGTGTGCAGAATTAACGCTTGTTAGCGATTTAGAAATTAACTTTCATGCGGGTTGGAAAGAGAGTGAAACGCTCTCAGAGGCGCTTGAGCAAAGCTTTGAACGTGATGCCAAACAAGGTTTCACAAGTAAAGGTCCGCATAAAGCTGATTTTAGTTTTAGTGTTTCTGGTAACAGTGTAGAAAATACATTTTCTCGCGGTCAATTGAAGCTCTTGCTTTATGCGTTAAAAGTAACGCAAAATAGCTTAATTGAGTCAGAAACAGATAAGCAATCTATATTGCTAATAGATGACTTACCTTCAGAACTAGGTGAAGATACAAAAGAAAAAGTGGGTCAGCTTTTGACTCATTGCGATTCGCAACTTTTTATCTCATCAATTTTATCTGAAAGTATTTCTGCTGTGGTGGAACCCATGCAACGAGAACTAAAAATGTTCCACGTGAAACATGGCAACCTAATAACAAGATAAGTGGGATTAACCATGTCTGAGAATTACGATTCGTCGAGTATTAAAGTACTTAAAGGATTAGACGCAGTAAGAAAGCGTCCAGGAATGTATATAGGGGATACCGATGACGGTACAGGCCTACACCACATGGTGTTTGAGGTTGTTGATAACTCTATCGATGAAGCCTTAGCTGGTCATTGTGATGATATTTTTGTAACGATTCACTTAGACGGTTCAGTCTCTGTAAGAGATAACGGTCGTGGTATTCCTACATCTATTCACGAAGAAGAAGGTGTGTCAGCGGCTGAAGTTATCATGACGGTACTTCATGCTGGTGGTAAGTTCGATGATAACTCATATAAAGTATCGGGCGGCTTACACGGCGTAGGTGTTTCGGTAGTAAATGCACTATCTGAAAAACTACAACTAACAATTCGCCGTGAAGGTAAAGTACATCAACAAACTTATACAATGGGTGTACCAGATGCGCCATTAGCAGTAATTGGTGATGCAACTGACACAGGTACTGAACTACGTTTCTGGCCAAGTGGTGAAACATTCACTGATCTAAACTTTCACTATGATATTTTAGCAAAGCGCTTACGTGAGCTTTCGTTCTTGAACTCTGGTGTAAGTATCATTCTTACTGATGAGCGTGAAGAATCTAAAAATGACCACTTCAAATATGAAGGCGGTATTCAAGCATTCGTAGAATATCTAAACCGCAATAAAACACCTGTGCATAAAAGTGTTTTCCACTTTACCCATGAGCGTGAAGAAGACGGTATTAGTGTAGAAGTTTCAATGCAGTGGAACGATGGTTTCCAAGAGAGCATTTACTGTTTTACAAATAATATTCCCCAACGTGATGGTGGTACGCACTTAGCTGGCTTTAGAGCAGCATTAACGCGTACGCTAAATAACTACATGGAAAAAGAAGGCTTTAACAAAAAAGCGAAAACAACAAGCAATGCGACGGGTGATGATGCTCGTGAAGGCTTAACTGCGGTTGTAAGCGTTAAAGTTCCCGATCCAAAATTCTCATCACAAACTAAAGACAAACTAGTATCAAGTGAAGTGAAATCTGCTGTAGAACAAGCTATGGCAGAAAAACTAACCGAGTTCTTATTAGAAAACCCTGTTGATGCTAAAACAGTTGTTGGCAAAATTATTGATGCGGCACGCGCTCGTGAAGCAGCGCGTAAAGCACGTGAAATGACACGTCGTAAAGGCGCAATGGATTTAGCTGGTTTACCTGGTAAATTGGCAGATTGCCAAGAAAAAGATCCAGCACTTTCTGAACTATACATAGTGGAGGGTGACTCTGCAGGTGGTTCAGCTAAGCAGGGTCGTAACCGTAAAAACCAAGCTATCTTGCCACTAAAAGGTAAGATTCTTAACGTTGAAAAAGCACGCTTTGATAAGATGCTTTCTTCTCAAGAAGTAGCAACTCTAATCACTGCATTAGGTTGTGGTATTGGTCGTGATGAATATGACCCAGAAAAACTACGTTATCATCGTATCATTATCATGACTGATGCGGACGTGGATGGTTCACACATTCGTACCTTACTACTGACTTTCTTCTATCGTCAAATGCCAGAGATTGTAGAAAAAGGCTTTATCTATATTGCACAACCGCCACTTTATAAAGTGAAAAAAGGTAAGCAAGAACGCTACATTAAAGATGACCCAGCGTTAGTTGATTACTTAACATCATTAGCATTAAACAATGCTGCACTTTATACAAGTGAAGGGGCATCTGCACTTGAAGGTGAAGAATTAGAAAGAATTGTTCACGACTATCAAAATACAGTTAAAGTAATTGAGCGCTTAAAACGTAAATATCCAAACTCGGTTATGGAACGTTTAATTTATCAAAGCGAAATTACAGAAGCAGATTTAGCAGATGAAGCAAAAGTTAAAGAGTGGACTAACACGCTAGTTGACGACTTAATTGCACGTGATGAAGATGCAACTATTTTCCACGCGGGCACTGAGTACGATACTGAGCGCAATATGTATTATCCTGTTGTGAATATTCGCCAGCATGGTGTGGATAAAGCACATGTATTGAACTTCGACTTCATTACATCGCGTGATTATAAGCGTATTGCTGCGACAGGTGTAAACATTGCAAACTTGCTTGAAGAAGGCGCTTATGTTCAACGTGGTGAGAAAACATTAGCTGTTGATAACTTTGTGGATGCATTAGAGTGGTTAATCTCTGAATCGAAGCGTGGACTATACATCCAACGCTATAAAGGACTCGGTGAGATGAACCCAGATCAGCTTTGGGAGACCACCATGGACCCAGGTGCACGTCGGATGTTGAAAGTAACAATTGAAGATGCTGTTGCAGCTGACCAATTGTTCGCGACATTAATGGGTGACCAAGTTGAACCTCGTCGTGACTTTATCGAAACGAATGCGCTACGCGTAGTTAACTTAGACGTATAAAGTTAAAATTGATATTTAAAAAGGAGCCAACTGGCTCCTTTTTTTATTACTGAAAAAGCACAAACTGCTTAAAACCTTACTGCACACAAGGTATACTGAGAGCAATTTTCAGACTAAACGCACCAGATACTATAAGCCAAATATGCAAAAATATGACGTTAAAACCTTTCAAGGTTTGATCCTGGCTTTACAGGACTATTGGGCACAGCAAGGCTGTGTGATTGCTCAACCATTCGATATGGAAGTGGGAGCAGGGACATTTCATCCGTTAACTTTCTTAAAGTCGATTGGCCCAGAGCCAATGTCGAGCGCGTATGTTCAACCATGCCGCCGTCCAACTGATGGTCGTTATGGTGAAAACCCGAACCGTTTACAGCACTACTACCAATTCCAAGTAGTATTAAAGCCATCGCCAGAAAACATCCAGGAGCTGTATTTAGGCTCATTAGCTGCTGTTGGTATCGATACACTAACTGATGAAGTTCGCTTTGTAGAAGACAACTGGGAGTCACCTACATTAGGTGCTTGGGGGCTAGGTTGGGAGATCTGGTTAAACGGCATGGAAGTAACTCAGTTTACTTACTTCCAACAAGTTGGTGGATTAGAGTGCTCACCAGTAACCGGTGAAATCACTTATGGTCTTGAGCGTTTAGCAATGTATATTCAGGGCGTAGATAGTATCTATGACCTAGTATGGGCAGACGGTCCTATGGGTCGTGTGACATACGGTGATGTATTCCATCAAAATGAAGTAGAGCAGTCAGCTTATAACTTCGAACAAGCGGATGTTGAGTTCTTATTTGCACAGTTTGATCATTGTGAAAAAGAAAGCGAAAAGCTAATTGAAGCAGGCTTACCATTACCAGCTTATGAGCAAGTAATGAAAGCATCACATGCGTTTAATTTATTAGACGCTCGTCACGCTATCTCAGTAACAGAACGTCAACGTTATATCTTACGTGTTCGTGCTTTATCAAAAGCATGTGCGCAAAGTTACTATGATGCCCGTGAAGCTCTTGGTTTCCCGCTTTGTAAGGATTAAGAATTAGCATGTCAGCAGAAAATTTATTAGTAGAAATTGGCACTGAAGAGTTGCCACCGAAAGCACTTCGTAAACTTGCTGAGTCGTTTGCTGAGAACTTAGCAGCTGAGCTTGCAAGCTTAGAGTTAAATCATCAAGGCGTTAGCTGGTACGCATCACCACGTCGCTTAGGTTTACGTGTGACTGCACTTGAAGCTAAACAAAGTGATAAGGTGGTAGAAAAGCGCGGCCCTGCAGTTACAGCAGCGTTTGATGCCGATGGTAATCCAACTAAAGCAGCAATGGGTTGGGCTCGTGGTTGTGGTATCGATGTAAGCGATGCGCAAACACTAGAAACAGATAAAGGCGCTTGGTTATTACATAAAGCACAGGTTGAAGGTCAAGCAACGACATCGCTTATGAGTGATGCTGTAAACAAAGCACTTGCTAAATTACCTATCCCTAAACCAATGCGTTGGGGTGCAAATAAAACACAATTTATTCGCCCAGTACACACTGCAACTATTTTGTTTGGTAGCACGCTAATTGAAGGCGAAATCCTTGGTAAGCAAGTTGGCAACCAATTACAAGGTCACCGTTTCCATCACCCAGAAAAAGTAACAATCAACCACGCTGATGATGTGTTTGATGTGCTGAAATCTGCTTACGTTGTCGCTGACTTCGAAGCGCGTAAAGCACAAATTCGCGAACAGATTGAAGCAGCAGCTAGCGCTGTAAATGCAAAAGTAGCGATGGATGAAGACTTACTTGAAGAAGTAACATCGTTGGTTGAATGGCCAGTAACGCTGACAGCAACATTCGAAGAAGCATTCTTAGATGTTCCTTCAGAAGCGCTTATCTATACCATGAAGGACGACCAAAAGTACTTCCCGTTATTAGACCAAGATGGCAACTTACTTAACAAGTTCCTATTTGTTTCTAATATCGAAAGTAAAGATCCGAGCGTGGTAATTGCTGGTAACGAAAAAGTTGTACGCCCTCGTTTAGCTGATGCGCAGTTCTTCTACGAAACTGATAAGAAGAAAACGTTAGAGAGTCGTTTAGAGTCGTTAGATACTGTTTTATTCCAAAAGCAACTTGGTACGCTGAAAGATAAATCTGAGCGTATTAGTGAACTTGCAGGTTACATTGCAGAGCAATTAGGTGCCGACGCAGAGCTTGCTAAGCGTGCAGGTCTTCTAAGTAAAACAGACTTAATGACCGAAATGGTCATGGAGTTTACCGACGTACAAGGTGTAATGGGTATGCATTACGCTCGTCACGACGGTGAAGCCGAAGAAGTTGCACTGGCGCAAAACGAACAATATATGCCTCGCTTTGCGGGCGATAACTTACCAACAAATGTGATCAGCTGTGCGGTCGCTATTGCGGATAAGTTTGATACGCTGGTAGGTATTTTTGGTATTGGCCAAGCGCCAAAAGGTGACAAAGATCCATTTGCACTTCGTCGTGCTGCCATTGGTGCTTTACGCATCATGGTAGAAAAATCATTACCGCTAGATATTTTAGATCTTGTTGCTAAGTCACAAACGCTATTCGGTGAAAAGCTAACTAACCTGAATGTATCAACGGATGTGTTTGAGTTCATGCTAGGGCGTTTCCGCGCATGGTATCAAGACGAAGGTATCGAAGTTGATGTCATTCAAGCGGTACTAGCACGTCGTCCAACTAAACCAGTTGATTTCGATCGTCGTGTTAAAGCGGTAAGTCACTTCCGTACATTAGACGCAGCAGAAGCACTTGCAGCGGCAAATAAACGTGTAAGCAACATTTTGGCTAAGAATGACATCACAACACAAGGTGATGTGAAAGAGAGCCTATTAAGCGATGACGCAGAGAAAGTATTAGCGTCACACGTTGCTAAGTTTGCAACCGAGCTTGCACCTTTGTATGCAAATGGCGATTACCAAGAAGCATTATCACAACTTGCAGGTATCCGTGAGAGTGTTGATAACTTCTTCGATAATGTCATGGTAATGGCAGATGACGAAGCGGTTAAACAAAACCGTTTAGCATTATTAAGTCAGTTAAGCCGTCTGTTTTTAGATATTGCTGATATTTCTGTACTTCAGAAGTAAGTAGTAGTCAATTAAAAAAAGCCAGCTTTGTGCTGGCTTTTTAGTAGCATAAGGAACAGTAATGAAACGTGTAATTACTTTAGCATTAGCAGGTTTATTAACAGCCTGTACGAGCCAAATACAAATGCCAAGCATTGACGACATGCTGCCAAGCAAAGACTTAGACCGTACCATGTACCTGCGTGGCGACTTTACGTTATGGGATGCTGAACCACAATATATACTTGAGCAAGTTGCATCAGGTATCTTCCAAGCAGAAGTAACGTTCTCAACACCAGGAAAAATCTATGAATTTAAAGTGGCTGATGCTAACTTTAGTCAAGGCTATAACTGTGGTTATAGTGACATGGACCCCGCAGGACAAGTACTATTATTAGGTCAGGCTGCCATTGCCGATTGTAATACTATTTACAACTACTTTAGTTTTAAACCAGCGACAAAAGGCGTGTATGTAGTGAGCTTTGATTACCGCAATAGTAATAAGCCAAAAGTGACAGTTACTAAAAAGTAACTGGAGTTTTTGAGTGGGTTTTTAATTGATAAAGGTAACAATTAAATGCTCACTCTCATCTTATTTATCTAGCCTATAGTCCTTTCTTCAGCAAATATTTAAATGGCGCTTGCTCAACATCTTTAGCCACTAGCGTGTGATCCATAAAAGTACAAAAGCTTGGAATGTCGCGGGTGGTTGATGGGTCATCGGCGATGATAAGTAATGTTTCGCCATCTTTCATTTTACGTACTGCGCCACGCACCATCATGACAGGTTCTGGACAACGAAGGCCAAGTGCATCTAATTGGTGATCGGGATTATCAAAACTCATGGCTGACCTTTTGGATGAAAGAGACGATTAATAAGCGGCTATTTTAACTTTCAAAAAATAATAAATAAAGTTGTACAACAATTGTCGTGTATGTAATTTTAAGTATGTATTTACAGTATTGATTTACTAGGGGTTTACAGAATGTTTCAGATTACAGATGAAAAGGACTTGCAAGCACTCTCTGAGTCTGAGGAGCTGGAGTTTAAATTAGCTCAAGGTAAGGACGGTCGTGGGAAATTACCGGATGATTTTTGGCCTACCTATAGTGCAATGGCAAATACTCGTGGTGGGTATGTTGTATTAGGCGTAAAAGAAAAGAGAGGCTCTTTAACTGTTGTTGGAATTCAAGATATAAATACAGTACAGAAACAATTGTTTGATATAGCAAATAATAAGGCGAAGGTTAACATCAACTTATTAACTAACGAAGATGTTAAGCAAATAAATATTGATAATAAGCTGTTGCTAGTGATTAGAATCCCATCAGCTAAACGTGAAAATAAACCCGTTTATCTTAATAATCAACCAATGAAAGAGACATACATTCGGCTTCATGAAGGTGATCAACACTGTGATGAAGAGCAAGTGAAAAGAATGATGGCTGAGCAAATTGAAAGTTGTAGGGATGACAAAATATTAATTGGATATAATTTTGATGATATAGAGCTTGAAAGTTTAAGAGCATATAAGAATCTATTAGCAGTTGCAAAACCTCAGCACCCTTGGTTAGAGTTAGATCTTTTTGATATGTTTAAGAAGCTTGGTGGTTGGAGAAAAGATAGGGCTTCAGGAGAGGAAGGATTAACTTTAGCAGGGATTTTGATGTTCGGTAATTGGGATGCAATTCAAGAGGCCCTCCCCAATTATTTTGTTGATTATCGAGAACGTGATGAAGCGAATACAGAGAGATGGGTCGATAGGCTTTACCCTGATGGTTCATGGTCCGGGAATATTTTTGACTTCTATCGCCGTACTTATAGAAAATTAACTAATGATCTAAAAGTGCCATTTGAGCTTCAAGATGGTGTACGCCTTGATGAATCAAAGGCGCATGAAGCTATAAGAGAGGCTTTAGTTAATACACTTGTTCATGCCGATTATACCGGAAGAAGCTCTATTTTAATTGTAAAACGTCCTGATTTATATGGATTTCGTAATCCTGGATTAATGAGAGTCCCTCCCGAACTAGCAGTTAAGGGAGGTGAAAGTGATTGCCGGAATCGGAGAATGCACCAAATGTTTCTTATGATAGGGGCTGGTGAGAGGGCTGGTTCAGGTGTGCCGAAGATATATAGTGGTTGGAGATGGGCCAATTGGAGAACACCCAAATTATATGAAAAGCAAACTCCGTCTGAACAAACGTTATTAGAACTATCTACTGTAAGCTTAATACCTAAAGAAATTACAGAACTTTTAGGTTCTCTTTTTGGTGACTCTTTTTACTCATTAGGTGAGTTGGAGCAAATGATTGTAACCACTGCTGCTATTGAAGGGTGGGTAAATCATGAGCGCTCTTGCCAGCTTACAAGCAAACATTCCCGGGATGTTACACTAGCTTTACCAAGATTAGTTGATAAAGGCTTCTTAGTATCAAGTGGAGAGAAGAAAGATAAATCATATAGTTTACCAGGTATGGAGCCTCCATCTCCTGAGGATGTATTTACAAATGTGTTAACCTCTATTGATAGGTTAACGCATAACGTTAATAGCTTAACGTATAGTGAAGATGGCTTAACGCATAAAGAGCTGAATGCGGAAAAGAAATCTGATGACAGAGATGAAAAAGGTAGATTTATCAGTGATATGCTTGATAAGCCTTTTGTTGATGAACTAGATTCATTGACCGAGCATTATAGAACTGAGCTTAACGCATTAGGAGTAAGAGCTCGAGAACAGAGGCGCCTTGATATAGATACTATGAAAATGTTGATAAAAGATCTTTGTAGAGGGCATTATATATCGGTTGCTGTGCTTGAGGTTTTGCTTGATCGTAAACCACAAAGCCTAAGGCAAAACTACTTAAAGCCGATGGTGTCCGAAGGGGTTCTAAAAATGGCCTTTCCACATAAACCAAATTCGCCTATGCAAGGTTATACGGCTTTATAGCAAATAAAAAAGGCGCACTGAGTAAATCAATGCGCCTTTTTATCACCAAGATGTTTGGTGTGAGCTCGTTATTCTACGCGCTCAAATACAGTTGCAATACCTTGGCCTAAACCAATACACATTGTTGCTAGACCGTACTTAGCATTCTTATCTTCCATTAGGTGAACAAGCGTTGTGCTAATACGTGAACCAGAACAACCTAGTGGATGACCAAGTGCAATTGCACCACCATTTAGGTTAACTTTTTCATCTACCACATCCATCAGACCTAAGTCTTTTAATACTGGTAGAGATTGTGCTGCGAATGCCTCGTTAAGCTCTGCAACATCGATATCGTCAATAGTGATACCTGCTTGTTGAAGTGCTTTTTGCGATGCAGGAACAGGGCCGTAACCCATGATTGATGGATCGCAACCTGCTACAGCCATTGATTTAATACGCGCACGAATTGGTAAACCAAGTTCTTTAGCTTTCTCTTCGCTCATTACAAGCATTGCTGACGCGCCGTCAGAAAGTGCAGATGAAGTGCCTGCAGTTACGCTACCTGATGCTGGATTGAATACAGGGCGTAGTTGCGATAAGCCTTCAACAGTTGTTTCTGGGCGGATTACTTCATCGTCTTCAACTAAGATTAAAGAACCATCTGCATCGTGACCTTCCATTGCTAGGATTTCACGACGGAAGCGACCTTCAACTGTTGCAGCGTGTGCACGTTGGTGTGAGCGGTAAGCAAATTCGTCTTGTTGCTCGCGGCTAATGCCGTGCAGCGTTGCAAGGTACTCGGCTGTTAAACCCATTACGCCAGCAGCTTGTGCCACAGACGTTGATAAACCTGGGTGAAAATCATTACCGTGAGTCATAGGTACGTGACCCATGTGCTCAACACCACCAATGATATAGGTATCACCAGCGCCAGTCATAATAGCGCGTGCTGCATCGTGCAGAGCTTGCATTGATGAACCACATAGACGGTTAACTGTTACTGCTGGTACTGAGTGAGGGATACCGGCAAGGAGTGCTGCGTTACGAGCAATGTTAAAACCTTGCTCTAAAGTTTGTTGTACACAGCCCCAGTAAATATCATCAATTGATGCTGGATCAACGGCTGGGTTACGGTCTAACAAACCTTTCATTAAGTGAGCACTTAAATCTTCCGCACGCTTGTTTTTGAATACGCCGTTCTTTGAACGACCCATTGGTGTGCGGATACAATCTACGATTACTGGATTATTCATGTTTCTTATCCTTCCACCTTATAGAATACACGGCCTTCTTCGGCCCACTTGCGAGTTTCATCTGATACTTGGTAAATCGCACCTAAGTGAGCGTACTTGTCTGCTGTTGCAACAAAGTTCGCTAAACCAGTTTGATCTAAGTAACGGAATGCACCGCCTCTAAATGGAGGGAAACCAATGCCGTAAATTAGCGCCATGTCAGCTTCTTGTGGAGACGCTACGATACCTTCTTGTAAACAAAGTAGAACTTCGTTGATCATCGGGATCATACAACGGTCAATGATTTCTTGTTTATCGAAATCTTTCGGTGCATCAGTGATAGCACTTAGTAGCTCAGTTGCTGTTGCATCTTTAGTTTTTTTCAAGCGACCACGACGGTCTGGTGCATATTGGTAGAAACCAGCACCATTTTTCTGGCCAAAGCGTTTTTCGTTTGCAAATACAGTAACAGGGTCTTTATCTTGGCGAGCCATACGCTCAGGGAAACCGTCAGCCATTACACCAGTACAGTGGTAAGCTGTATCAATACCTACCACATCAAGAAGGTACGCAGGACCCATTGGCCAACCAAATACATTTTCCATTACTTTATCAACTTTCGTGAAGTCAGCACCTTCAACAACAAGTTTGCTGAAACCTGCAAAGTAAGGGAATAGTACGCGGTTTACAAAGAAGCCAGGGCAGTCGTTTACAACGATTGGTGATTTGCCCAGTTTTAATGCGTAATCAACAACCGCATTAATTGTTGCTTCTGATGTTTTTTCACCACGAATGATTTCTACTAGTGGCATTTTTGGCACTGGGTTAAAGAAGTGCATACCACAGAAGTTTTCTGGTTTCTCAAGTGCAGACGCTAACTCGTCAATACGAATTGTTGAGGTATTTGAAGTTAGGATAGTGCCTGCTGGTAAGTCTTTTTCAAGACCCGCAAGAACGGCTTGCTTCACTTTAGGGTTTTCAACCACGGCTTCAACAACAATGTCAGCGCTTTGTAGGTCTGCATCGTTTAGCGTTGGTTTGATCTTGCCTAAAGTGGCAACCATCTTATCCATCGCCATATGGCCACGTTGTACTTTCTTACCTAGTAGCTTAGATGCTTCACCCATACCTAAATCAAGTGCATCTTGGTTGATGTCTTTCATGATAATAGGCGTGCCTTTATAAGCCGATTGGTAAGCAATACCACCGCCCATAATACCTGCACCTAATACTGCGGCTTGTTTGATCTCAAGTTCACTGTGTTTAGCTTGCTTCTTCGCTTTACCTTTAATGTATTGGTCAGCTAAGAAAATACCTGTTTGCGCGGCAGCTTCACTTGTTGCTGCAAGTTTAGCAAAGTTAGCGTTTTCAATTGCCATTGCTTCAGCGCGTTCACAGTTTGCTGCAGCTTTGATTGTTTTTACAGCCATAACAGGTGCTGGGTAGTGACCTTTCGTTTTACCCATTACCATGCCTTCAGCCATCGCAAAGCTCATACCTTGCTCAACACGGTTCATTTTCAGTGGCTGTAATTTTACTTGTCGTTTTACTTGCCAATCTAGCTTGCCAGCTATTGCTTGCTCAAGTGTTGCAATACTTGACTCTAAAAGTTTGTCAGCACTAACTACCGCGTCAAATGCTCCTACTTTTAGGGCATCAGCAGCGCGGTTTTCTTTACCTGTAGTGATCCATGTCATCGCATTATCAGCGCCAATAAGGCGTGGAAGGCGAACTGTGCCACCAAAACCAGGCATAATGCCTAGTTTAACTTCAGGTAGGCCAATTTTAGCGTTAGAGCTAGCAACGCGATAATCGGTAGCAAGTGCCCACTCACACCCGCCGCCAAGCGCCATGCCGTTTACAGCACTTAGCGTTGGGAAAGGTAAATCTTCAATCGCGTCAAAAACGTCAGTTGCATTTTTGATCCATGCAACCAATTCTTCTTGCGGTTTAGTGAAAGTAGGTAAAAATTCGAAAATGTCGGCACCGATAATGAAATGATCTTTATCGCTGGTGAACACCATGCCTTTGATATCTGAGTTTGTTGCCAATTCTTTTAATGCTAAAGCGCAATCTTGCAAGGTTTGCTGCGAAAGTTTATTTACTGAGCCGTCTGCACAGAACTTAAACTCGGCGATGTTGTCCTTGATGAAAGCAACTTCAAATGAATCGCTTTTATATAACATTATTATTCTCCCTAGTTTATTAACTAAGACTGGTACGATGAGTTTGCATTTCAATCAGTGTGCTTGCTTTAAAATGAAAATGCAACGAAAAATTTACTGCGCTTTATCGCTATTGGTTAAAATATAGCTGGTTTGGTGCTAAGGTGTAGAAGAAGTTTTTTGTTATTAATTCTTTAATTTTTGTTAAAGGTCATCATGAAAAAACAACTCCTTGGTTGGACAGCTGCCGCATTACTTTTTCCTTTTTTTGCAGCTGAAGCCAACGACAAACATGACGCTTTTTTAAAAGCAGAAAAAAAGGCGCGATACGGTGATTATGACGATATGAAAGAGGCGGCCAATGGATTAGACCACCCGCTAAAGCCTTACGTCGAAAAAGCCTATTGGCAACGAAACCCAAGTTTGAAGCATCAAACAGAAATAGAAAACTATCTTAATGTTTATCGTAATACGCCATTAGAGTGGCCTGTGCGTAAAGCATGGCTTAACTACTTAAAACAGAACAATAAAAAAGCCGCTTATATTCGTAATTACAGAGAGACCAGTAATAACGAATTGACTTGTCCTTATTTAAGCTTTCAATTGGACTTAGGTGCGCCTAAAGAAGCAATAATGAATCAAGTTAGTGATTTATGGGTGGTAGGGCATTCTCAACCAAAAGAATGCGACACACTTTTTTCACTTTGGAAAAAAGAAGGTTATCAAACACAAGAACGCATTTGGCAACGAGTTTCTCTCGCTGCAGAAGGGGGTACGTCAAGCTTATTGCCTTACCTAAAGTCATTACTCCCTAAAGATGAGCAGTACTTGGCTGATTTATATTTAAAAGTACGCAAAGACCCGAGTGCTTCGGCTGGTTTATATCGCTTCAAGAAAAAGACAGCCAAAGAAGGGCAAATAGCATTATACGGGGTGAAACGCTTAGTTTGGCGTGATAAAGAGTTAGCGCTTCGAGCATGGGAAAAGCTTGAAAAAATGTTTGTTTACACGGAAGAACAAAAAGCGGATGTGTACTACAACTTTGCACTATCGCTTGCCTCAAGCGGGCATAAACAAGCTCGCTTTTGGTTAAATAAGGTGCCTAAAGAGCGTCAAACAACGAAGTTAATGCAGTGGCAGCTTGCTAATATGCTCGAACTGCAAGATTGGTCTGGTATCGTGGCGTTTTTTACTGGTAAAGAAAACCTAAGCCTAGGTCAGCAATATTGGTTAGCATATAGCTTAAATCAGCGTGGCGAAGTTGAAGATGCCCGCACTCTTTGGCAAAAAGTTGCCAAAGAGCGCGATTATTACGGCTTTTTAGCATCTGCTCGATTAGGTATTCCGGTTAGTTTAAATAATCAACAGTTGCAAATTTCTGATAAGCTCCAACTAGAAGTCGCAAATGCACCAGGCTTTAAGCGTGCGCGTGCACTTTATGAGCTTGAGCGCTACACGTCAGCTCGCAGGGAGTGGAATTACTTAACAGGTACATCAACCAAAGAAGAAAAGCTCGCGGCATCAATGCTTGCTGCTGAGCTTGATTGGTATGACAGCACTATTTATACCTTGGCACAAATTAAAGAATGGGATTATGTTGATTTGCGTTTCCCATTTGCGTTTAAAGATGTATTTGAGAGCTATAGTAACCGTAATCATATAGACATGGCATGGAGTATTGCAATTTCACGTCGTGAAAGCTCATTTGCGCCTGACGCCCGCTCTCATGCCAATGCCTATGGTTTAATGCAACTATTACCGAGCACCGCTAAATACATTAATAGAAGTACTGTTTCGCGTAGAAAGTTGTTTCACCCTAAAACGAACATTCGTTTAGGGAGTGAATACTTAAAGTATTTAAAAAAGAAAAATCGCGGCAACGAAATATTAGCCACCGCTTCTTATAATGCAGGTTATCATCGAATTAAACGTTGGATCCCTGAACAAGCAATGCCTGCGGAGTTATGGATTGAGCTTATACCTTATACTGAAACACGTAACTACGTGAAGAATGTATTTGCTTACAGGCAAGTTTACCATACGCGCTTAGGGCGAGATGGTAATGTGCTTGCGCCAATTTTAGATATGAAAATGGGCGGCTGATACTAATTGACCTTAATACCCTGTGTTGGGCGTTAAGGTCGACTATGATAGACTGCGACTAAGTCGAATTTACTTATATGGGTTTACTATGGATAAATTAGCGGTGTTATATGCCGAACATATTGCAACCTTGCAACAGCGCACGCGTACAATTACAGAGCGTGAAGGTTTAGAAGGCCTTGTTATTCACTCTGGTCAGGCAAAGCGCCAGTTTTTAGATGATATGTACTACCCGTTTAAGGTTAACCCGCAATTCAAAGCTTGGTTACCTGTAATTGATAACCCTCATTGTTGGATAGTTGTAGACGGTGCATCTAAGCCAAAGCTGATATTTTATCGCCCAGTTGATTTTTGGCATAAAGTACCTGATGAGCCTCGTGATTTTTGGGCTGAGTATTTTGATATTGAATTATTAGTACAGCCAGATCAGGTAGAAAAACTGCTTCCTTACGATAAGGCAAAATTTGCCTATATTGGTGAATATTTAGACGTAGCGCAAGCACTGGGCTTTAGTATTATGAACCCAGAGCCAGTTATGAACTATTTGCACTTTCATCGTGCATATAAAACACAATACGAGCTTGAGTGTTTGCGTCAAGCTAACCGTATTGCCGTCGATGGTCATAAAGCGGCACGTGATGCTTTCTTTGCAGGTGGCTCTGAATTTGATATTCAACAGGCTTACTTAATGGCGACGCGTCAAAGTGAAAATGAAATGCCATACGGTAATATTGTTGCGCTTAATGAAAACTGTGCAATCTTACATTACACGCACTTTGAGCCTAAAGCGCCAGAGACACATCGCTCATTCCTAATTGACGCTGGTGCAAATTTTAACGGCTACGCAGCTGATATCACGCGTACTTATGATTTTAATCAGTCGGGTGAGTTTAGCGACTTAATTAAGGTCATGACGGAGCATCAAATTGCTTTAGGTAAAGCATTAAAACCAGGTATGTTATATGGCGAATTGCATTTGGACTGTCATCAGCGTGTAGCGCAGGTGTTGAGCGACTTTAATATTGTGAAGCTATCGGCGGCTGAAATTGTTGAGCGCGGTATAACATCAACCTTCTTCCCGCATGGTCTTGGCCATCACCTAGGTTTACAAGTTCATGATATGGGTGGCTTTATGGCGGATGATAAAGGTGCACATCAAGCACCACCTGAAGGGCACCCGTTCTTACGTTGCACGCGTTTAATCGAAAAGAACCAAGTCTTTACTATTGAACCTGGTTTATATTTTATTGAATCGTTACTGGGTGACCTTGCGCAAACCGATAATAAACAGTTTATTAACTGGGAAAAAGTTGAAGCGCTTAAACCATTCGGCGGCATCCGTATTGAAGATAATATTATCGTTCATGATGATAGCCTAGAAAACATGACCCGTGATCTACATCTAGACTAATAAAAACAAGATTAACAAGAGGGGCCAAATGGCCCCATTTTTTTAGATAGAAGAATATGTCTGAATATCAATATCCGGCAGAGCCTGTTTTTTACCAAGAAGAAATTAAAAAAAGTACATTTATTGTGCATATTGCCCATACTCCTAACTTAGAGTCAGCAAAAGCATTCATCAAAGAGATCCAAAATAAATACAGTGATGCGCGTCACAACTGTTGGGCACATGTTGCAGGAAACCCAGGTGGTAGCCATGTATATGGCTTTTCAGATGATGGAGAACCTAATGGCACCGCAGGAAAACCAATGCTAAATGTGCTGGCGGGGTCTGGAATTGGTGAGATCACCGCTGTTGTAACGCGTTATTTTGGCGGTATTAAGCTGGGTACCGGTGGACTCGTGCGTGCTTATGGCGGGAGTTTAAACAATGCCATGCGTGAGCTTAAAACAATCACCAAAGTACCGAGCGTTGAGTTAGTCGGCTACAGTGATTACAGTGCTCAGGGAGCTATAGAGCAGTTATTGAAAAGCCAATATCAAGTATTGAATATAGAAAAACAGTTTGCTGAAAATATTGCTTGGAAAATCCAAATAGATAGTCGCCAAGTAGAGCTGGCAATCAAAGAGATACATGAGTTAACACATGGTGCCGTTGAGTTCGCCGTTAAAAAAGATACACCATGAAATAAACATACAGCGTTTACTTACAGTTAAGCCTGTAAGACAATAAACTCTAATAGCTAAATCAGATATTTAAAAAGCGATACGCACAGATGCAATTTCGTACCATAATAAAAATTCTAGGCCAGCTGGTGGCTTTATTTAGTATCACCATGGTGCCGCCAGCACTGGTATCTTTAATCTATAAAGATGGTGGTGGTGTGCCGTTCGTTCTTGCGTTTATTTTTAGTGTTGTGATTGGTTTAGCAGCGTATTATCCAAACCGCCATGAGCGGGGCGATTTAAAAGCGCGCGAAGGATTTTTAATTGTGGTGTTGTTCTGGTTGGTACTTGGCAGCTTTGCGGCTGTGCCTTTAGTTTTTTTACAAGAGCCAAGTTTGTCGTTAGCTGACTCTGTGTTTGAGGCATTTTCAGGCCTTACAACGACAGGGGCAACCGTGTTAACTGGGATTGAGTACCTACCAAAATCAGTGCTTTTTTATCGCCAACAACTACAGTGGCTTGGTGGTATGGGGATCATCGTACTTGCTGTTGCTGTGTTACCCATGCTTGGGGTTGGTGGTATGCAGCTGTATCGTGCCGAAACTCCTGGCCCAGTTAAAGATTCAAAAATGACGCCCCGCATTGCCGATACCGCCAAACACCTTTGGTACATTTATGTGTCACTGACTATCGCATGTACGCTTGCCTATTGGGGAGCGGGAATGGACTGGTTTGATGCTATTTGTCATGCTTTCTCAACGATTGCTATTGGTGGTTTCTCTACTTACGATGCGTCTATGGGGCAGTTTGATAGTCCACTGATTAACTTTATATGTGTGGTGTTTTTACTTATTGCAGCAATAAATTTCTCGCTGCACTATGCGGCGGTATCCTCGCGCAGTATTCGTGTTTATTTACGTGACCCTGAATTTAAAGTGTTCTTACTTATTCAGCTCGCTCTAGTGATTGTCTGCTTTACTGTGCTGTCATCTAATAACATTTATGCAGATGGTGACGAAACATTAGATCAAGCTATGTTTCAAGCCGTGTCAATGAGTACTACCGCAGGTTTCGCTACCGATAACTTTTCTGCATGGCCATTGTTTTTGCCTATTTTATTAATATTCTCAAGCTTTATTGGTGGTTGTGCAGGGTCTACCGGTGGTGGAATGAAAGTTGTGCGTGTGTTCTTACTTTACTTACAAGGTATTCGTGAGCTTAATCGTCTTGTACATCCGCGTGCAATTTATTCAATTAAACTAGGCCGCAAAGCACTTCCAGATAAAGTGGTAGAAGCTGTCTGGGGATTCTTCTCAGCCTATGCTTTAGTGTTTGTGATTATCATGTTGGCACTAATGGGCACAGGTATGGATAACATTAGTGCGTTTTCAGCAACCGCAGCGTGTCTAAATAATTTAGGTCCTGGCTTGGGTGAAGTTGCCGCCCATTATGGGGCGATATCCGATACTGCTAAGTGGTTATTGACCATCGCAATGGTATTTGGTCGTCTTGAAATATTTACCTTACTGGTATTGTTCACTCCAACATTCTGGCGTGGCTAGTGAGCCGTTTATATTTAAAAGGACTTAATGAATGGCAAAGACACAGCTACAGCGTAATTTAGATAAGCTCGCTTATATACCTGCGGGTAGTATTGTTGATGTTGAGATAATCACTCCGATAGATAGTAAGCGAGTTAAAACGGAGTTTATAGGTTTACTCAACGAACAACATATTATTCTTAATTACCCCTCAGCAAGGCGATTAATTAATAGTGGCGAGTTGATCAAAGAAGGTGTGATGGTCATTGTGCGCGCAGTGCTCGAAAGTGGCGGTGGGCAGGTGATTGCATTTCGCCAACAAATTAAGGCCGTCGCTTCACACCCGTATCGTTTAATATTTTTAGACTTTCCGAAACACGTTCAGTTATTCAGTCTTCGCAGTGAAACCCGTATTCCAACACTCTTCAGTGCTTGTTTAAACACCGATGAGCAGAAATACCAAGGACTCATTAAGGATATCTCCCTTACAGGCGTACAGTTTGATATTAAAAGTGATGTCGATCTCAGCTTTTTAAAAGAACAGAGCTGTAACCTTGTACTCAATAAGCATGAATTTGCTGGAAAGGTGTGCAGTGTTCGTAAAAATGCGTCTAGCTACCAACTAGGACTTCAGTTAAATACAGGTGAAGAACAAATGAAGTCATTCATGAAAGAGCACCTGATAGACTTTTCAGTACTTGATTGAAGCCATTCACTTTCCCTGATCCGCCGTTTTGCAACAAAGCGGTTGTTTTTTATACTTTTATTGAAAATAAACTAAAAAAATTTTCGTAAATTATTAAAAGTTCAAATAAATCAGCTAGTTAAATTTAAAAAATATTTTTATTTATTTTAATTATTTTCACCGTTCATACAAGGTTTAGACTCACGTTCGAACATTTTTAGTGTTTAGGTAGCTAATTTCACTCAATGTCTCTGTTTTATGTTTTTTAACTTCATGATTAATAAAGAAATAATTTTTTAAGCTTTATGTGTGTTGCTAAAAAGCAACAGAAAATTAGCTCATTTCCCACGTAAAATCACCAAATTCGCTTTAACTTAATGAAAATTAAGGGATTTTAAACTTTGGCATCGAAGTTGAAATAGTCTTAGCGAACACAGAGAAAAGTGATTAGAAGTTTCACACCTCTAACACAGTTAAGACAACATTGAAGGAATAGTGATTATGAAAACAGTAAACAAAACATTTGCACTTTTAGCTCTAGTATCTTCTTCAGCAGCATTTGCAGCGGCAGATTTCGAAACACTTGATGTTAACGACGATGGTGCAATTAGCCAAAGTGAAGCGTCAGTTGATGCAACTTTAATGAGTCAGTTTAAAGAATTAGACACAGACGGTAACGGCGAACTTTCTGAAGAAGAATTCGCAAAAGCATAATTTTACAGTAGGGAAGCTCTGAAAAGGATTTTCTACACAAGACAACACACTTTGAAGGAATAACATTATGAACACAGTAAATAAAACATTAGCACTAGTCGCACTTGTATCTTCATCTGCAGCATTTGCAGCGACAGATTTCGAAACACTTGATGTTAACGACGATGGTGTAATTAGCCAAAGTGAAGCGTCAGTTGATGCAACTTTAATGAGTCAGTTTAAAGAATTAGACACAGACGGTAACGGCGAACTTTCTGAAGAAGAATTCGCAAAAGCATAATTTTACAGTAGGGAAGCTCTGAAAAGGATTTTCTACACAAGACAACACACTTTGAAGGAATAACATTATGAACACAGTAAATAAAACATTAGCACTAGTCGCACTTGTATCTTCATCTGCAGCATTTGCAATGAGCGATTTTGACACATTAGATGTGGATGGAAACGGTGCCATCAGCCAAAGCGAAGCATCAGTTGATGCAGAGTTAATGAGTATTTTCACAGAACTTGATACAGACGGTAACGGTGAGTTATCAAAAGAAGAGTTCTCTAAAGCTTAATGATGTATTTAGTAAACCCATTAATTTAGCTGATTAGTTCTGAGTTGCCAAAGACAACCTAAATGGATAAGGAAATCCATGATAAAGGATAGCAAGGAGAGTGTGATCAGCTAACACTTTTTTGAGTAGATATTGAAGGATTATGATTATGAAAACAGTTAACAAAGCACTAGCACTTATCGCATTAGCCTCTTCGTCAGCAGCATTTGCAGGCACAGATTTCGATACATTAGATGTAGACGGAGATGGTGTTATCAGTCAAAGCGAAGCATCTGTCGATGCTAACATCATGGCGCAATTTAAAACCCTTGATGTAGACGGCGATGGCGTACTCACTGAAGCCGAATTTTCAGAAGCAGAGTAAAACAAACTCGCAATTAACCAGTTTCCATTAAACAGGGATCTCAGAAACGGATTTCACTCTTAAAAAATGAAGGTAATTATTATGAAACAGATCAATACAACACTTGCAATTTTAGCGCTAGCAACTTCATCAGCGGCATTTGCACAAGGTGTAAGCTTCTCAACGTTTGACACTAACAGTGATGGTGTTATCAGTAAAGAAGAAGCATCAGCAAATGTGCAACTAGAGAAACTATTCCCAGAGCTAGATACAGATGGCAATGGTGAGCTTTCTAAAGAAGAATTTGCACAGATTCAATAGTTAAGTTTTTTCACTTCAAGAGTCGTAAAGCAGCTAAATCGTTAAGATTTGCTGCTTTTTTTATGCCAAAAGTCAAAGGAATATAGCGCTTACTTGGAATAGCTTTTCAACAACAGTAATGTGTTTCTTGTCGATTAAGAACATAATCACATGATCTCCCGATTGAATCACCGTATCATCATGAGCAATCAGTACATCATCATTACGCACAATAGCACCAATGGTTGTGCCTGCTGGTAGCTTAATATCAGCAATTGCTCGGCCAACCACTTTAGAAGTATGCTCATCACCGTGAGCGACAGCCTCAATGGCTTCTGCTGCGCCCTTACGTAACGAATAAACATTAACGATGTCACCACGGCGAACGTGTGTTAGCAGCGCCGATATAGTGGCTTGCTGAGGTGAAATAGCAATATCAATTTCACCACCTTGTACTAAGTCAACATAGGCACCACGCTGAATAAGCACCATGGTTTTTTGTGCGCCCATACGCTTTGCCAGCATCGCAGACATAATGTTTGCTTCATCGTCGTTAGTCACTGCGATGAATACATCCACTTGCTCAATATGTTCTTCAGATAACAGCTCTTGATCTGAGGCATCGCCACAAAATACTACTGTATTATCAAGCATTTCAGAAAGCTGGGCTGCGCGCTCTTTATTGCGCTCAAGCAGCTTAACGCTGTGGTTTTTCTCAAGTGAACGCGCAAGGCCCGCACCGATATTACCACCACCGGCAATCATGATTTTTTTGTATGAACGTTCGAGTTTTTGAAGCTCATTCATGACTGCGCGAATATGCTTTGTTGCAGCGATAAAGAACACTTCATCGTCTGCTTCGATAACCGTGGTGCCAAGCGGTTTAATCGCTTTACCTTGACGGTAAATAGCCGCGACACGGGTTTCGACATTCGGGATGTGTTCTTTCAAGGCTGAAAGCGCATAACCCACCAGCAAACCACCGTAATAGGCTTTCACCGCAACCAGCG
This sequence comes from Pseudoalteromonas arabiensis, assembly GCF_001550155.1. Taxonomy (GTDB): domain Bacteria; phylum Pseudomonadota; class Gammaproteobacteria; order Enterobacterales; family Alteromonadaceae; genus Pseudoalteromonas; species Pseudoalteromonas arabiensis. Next base: position 12,302 of record NZ_LRUF01000018.1, on the reverse strand, counting down.
ATAACATGCCATCGGCAAATTGTAATACCTGTAAAGCACCCGGGTAGTCGATTAAGCGACGAATATACTTAGTAACGAGTGCTTCTGGAGCAATGTAGTGGTCAACAGGTAAGTCATCGTTATGGAATAACTTTTCACGGTACTTTAAGTATTGCTCTGAGCGAATACGGGCAATTTTGGTTGGCGTGTTAAAAATACTATAAGCAACTTGGCAAGCAACCATGTTCACTTCATCAGAACTGGTTACGGCAATAATCATATCGGCGTCTTCTGCACCTGCACGGCGCAATACATCGGGATGCGCACTGTGGCCAGTAACACCTTGTAAGTCGTACTTATCTTGTAGCTCTCGCAAACGGTTACCGTCGATATCAACAACGGTGATCTCATTTTGCTCACCTACGAGGTTTTCTGCCAATGTGCCACCAACTTGTCCGGCACCGAGTATGATTATTTTCATAGCGTGTTCTTATTAGTGTTTTTTAACTAGCTTTGCATAATAGAAACCGTCACTTTCACCAGGCAGTAATTGTAGGCCAGGTAACGCAGGCGTATCGTTTTCATGCAGAGGTATGTGTTCAGCACTTTGATTATTGGCAAGGAACTTAGCAACTTGTTGTTGGTTCTCTTGCGGTAATACAGAGCAGGTCGCATAAACTAACGTACCACCTGGCTTAAGTAGAGGCCAGATGCTATTTAGGATATCGCCTTGTAAATTAGCCAGATCTTCAATATCAGATGCACGACGTAACCATTTAATATCAGGGTGACGACGAATAACGCCGGTAGCGGAACAAGGCACATCAAGCAAGATACGGTCGAATTGCTGCTCATCCCACCAGATATGCGGTTGTGAAGCATCGGCACATTGTAGATCGGCAGCTAAACCAATACGCACTAAGTTTTGTTTAACACGTTCTAGGCGTTCGCTGTCGCTATCAAGTGCTAATACATCGGCATCGGCAAGCTCTAGAATATGGCACGTTTTACCACCAGGTGCAGCACACGCATCTAAAATGACATCATCATTTTGTGGCTCTAAAAAGCGTGCAGCTAATTGTGCCGCAGCATCTTGTACAGAACAGGCTCCGGTATCAAATTCTGGTAATGCGTATACATCACACGGTTTAGCTAGTTTAATACCATCAGGAAAGTCAGCATTAAGGGTATGCTCAATATCATTCGCTTTAAGCATCTCGCTGTATTCTTGAGTGCTGTATTGCGCTTGGTTGACCCGTAACCACATAGGTGCTTGTAGCTGATTCGCTTCAAGAATTTCTTGCCAGTTATCAGGGTATGCCGCGGCTACTTGTTTGATAAACCAACCAGGGTGGTTAAATTTGCAAACCGGAATTTGCTGCGCTTTTTCTTCAAGCTCAGCTTGTTCACGTTGGAAACTACGTAAAATAGCGTTAATCAGGCCTTTTAAACCCAGTGCACGCATTTGCTGAAGCGCATTAACTGTTTCGCTGATTGCCGCATGAGGCGGTACACGCATATGTTGGAGTTGGTAAATACCCACATACAACAAAAACTGGAAAATACGGCGCTTGCCTTTTAGCGGTTGATCTAAAAGTTGCTGGCAATAATTCTCTAAACTAGGTAAATAGCGCAGCACACCATAGCAAATTTGTTGCAGTAGGGCTTTATCTTTCGGTGATAAACCTTGGCTTGCAAAAGGCAGTTCTTGATTAAGCGACGCGCCTTTATCGACCACGTTGTAGAGAGTTTCAGCAGCCAGTGCTCTTACATTACTCATTGCTTTGACCTAATACTGAACCAGGCTCTACCCAATCACTGCGACCATTTAAAAAGTCACTGACAGCCATTGGTTTTTTACCTTGTGGTTGAAGAAGGGTGATTTTAAGTGCATCTTGCCCGCAGGCAACGGTAATACCTTGCTTATCAGCAGCAATGATTTTACCTGCTTGTGCAGTTTGCGATACAACGTCTGCTTGCCAAATTTTTACCGTTTGTCCTGCCATTTCAGTAAAGCAAACAGGCCATGGATTAAAGGCACGGATATTACGCTCAATTTGCACAGCATCCATTGACCAATCAATATTAGCTTCGTCTTTTGATAGCTTCTTGGCGTAATTTGCTAGTGCGTCATCTTGCTTTTCTGGGGTGATTTCACCTGCAGCGAGACGATTTATGGTACTGATCAGAGCATCAGGTCCAAGTGCAGCCAGTTTATCGTATAAAGAACTACTGGTTTCTGTGTTATCAATAGGGCAGCGGCTGATGTGCAGCATATCGCCGGTATCTAAGCCCTCGTCCATTTGCATTATTGTTACACCAGTTTCACTGTCGCCAGCCCAAATCGCGCGTTGAATCGGTGCAGCACCACGCCAGCGCGGTAAAATAGAGCCATGCACGTTTAAGCAGCCTAAGCGCGGTGCATCTAAAATCGCTTTTGGAAGCAGTAAGCCGTATGCCACCACAATCATAATATCTGCGTTCAGGCTGGTAAGCTCTGCAAGTGCTTCATCAGATTTTAATGACTGCGGTTGAAATACGGGTAAATCGTGAGCAAGTGCGAGTTCTTTTACTTCACTGGCTTTAAGCTTTTTGCCACGGCCTGCAGGGCGATCTGGTTGGCTATAAACACCAACAATATCATGCTCGGAGTCTATTAAGGCTTGTAAGTGGCGCGCAGCAAAATCCGGCGTACCAGCAAAAATAATACGTAATGGTTGTGTCACAGGTATTCCTATTGATTGATTTATGATTTAGCTGCCAGCTTCGCTTCTTTCTCAAGCTTCTTACGGATACGTTGGCGCTTTAGAGGCGATAAATAATCAATAAATAGAGTGCCTTTTAGGTGATCAAGCTCATGCTGAATACAAATCGCTAAGAGCTCGTCAGCGTCTAGGCTGAATTCCTCACCATTTTCATTCAGTGCTTTAACAGTCACTGTTTCTGCACGGTCAACTTTCGCATAAGAATAAGGCACAGATAAACAACCTTCTTCACTCACCGTTGAGCCATCTTTCTTGGTGATTTCTGGGTTGATTAGTACTAGCGGTTGGTCGCGCTCTTCTGAGACATCGATCACCACAATTCGCTGGTGGATATCTACTTGCGTTGCTGCTAAGCCGATACCGTTCTCGTCATACATAGTTTCAAGCATGTCCTTGACGATTTGACGAACATCATCGTTTACTTCTGGTACTTCTTTCGCGATTGTACGTAAACGCTCATCCGGAAATCTTAAAACATCTAACCTAGCCATAGTTACCTTTTACACTTGTGATTCATTTAGGGTATTGTATGCTTTTATTTTAGCCATTCGTGTTCACCTTTAACAGGTTTTGGTTGATAATAATCTAAAAACAACACTAGGAAGCCAAATGAAATATCCGTTAGTTGCGGCTTTATTAGCCATTAGCTGTGCATTTTCAGCAGCAGCTGATGTGTTAACAATAAAAAAAGATGCTCCAAAACAATATGTTGTAAAAAAAGGGGACACGCTTTGGGATATATCAGGCATATATCTTAATCATCCATGGCAATGGCCAGAGTTATGGCAAATGAATCCTCAAATAGCCAATCCTCATTTGATATACCCAGGTGATGCGCTTACTTTAATTTATGATCAAGATGGAAAACCGCGTTTAGTTAAAAATAGCCGGTATAAAAAACTCTCTCCAGAAGGGCGTATTACACCTAAAGGTAAACAGGCTGTACCCACATTACCCCTTGAACTGCTGCGCCCATATTTGACCTACGAGCAAGCAATCGGTCATCAGGTTATGGCAGATAAGCCATATATTTTAGGTGCCAGTGTGAATACAAAAATGAATACCATGGGTCATATTCTTTATGTGAAAGGTAATTTAAATTTAAATGAAGCATATGGCGTTTATCGTAAAGGAAATGAGTTAGTAGACCCTAATACAAATGAAGTGTTAGCCAATAAAGCTGAATTAGTTGCAATTGTACGTGCCTTTAGAAGTGGTGATGTTGAACATGGTGTACCAGCGTCCGTTAAGATTGAGATGGTAAAACAAGAAATTAAACCGAATGATTTCTTAATGCCTGCAATGGACGGACAAATGTTACCAGCCTATTTCAATATGAAACGTCCAGAAGGTGAGCTTAACGGTACAATTATCGCGTCAGCAAATGAGCTGCGAGAATTTAGCACCATGGATATTGTTGTTTTAAATTTAGGTGCAGAACAGGTCAAGCCTGGTTTTGTACTTGATATTGAACGTCAATCTCCAGAGGTGTTTGATGGTCGAAGTGGCCCTCGTTATCGTGAAGACTCAACGAGTCTTGAGAAGCTAATCACGGATACTAATGAGTATTTTGGTGTGGAAGCAGACAAAGATAGCAAGGTATGGCACATGCCTAAAGAGAAAGTAGGCGAACTCATGGTGTTTAAGGTATACGATAACGTGAGCTATGCATTGATTGTGAAAAATCAGCATCCTATTCGAGTTGGTGACTATGCTGTCATAAACTAACCCACACTCAGGATGCTCTAAGGAGGGAGCATGGAACAGATTTCAGGCAAGCTATCTCATTGGCTTGCCTTTTATTTATGTAAAGGGCTGGGAATTAAAAGCCTTATAGCATTGGCCCAAAACCACGTCTTAAGTGAGCTTTTTTCGTTTACAAGTACACAGCTGCAGAATTTAGGTTTAACAAAAAACCAAGCTGATAATCTCGCTAATACCGATTGGCAAAAAGTCGCTTACTACGAAGAACTTATTCATGCTTACCAAATAACCACCATTTGTTACTTTGATGATCACTATCCCGCACAGTTAAAGGAAATTGCCAGTGCACCTTTATTACTATTCTGTATGGGGAATATTGAGCTTTTAACTTCACCACAAGTTGCGATTGTTGGCAGCCGACATGCAACTCCTACAGGGCTCGAGATCGCAGCTGAGTTTGCACATCAATTAAGTTGTGCTGGCATCACAGTTACTTCTGGTATGGCACTTGGCATTGATGGTGCCGCTCATAAAGGGGCTCTGGCTGGTTCTGGAAAAACCATTGCTGTGCTTGGTACAGGGTTAGATATTGCTTACCCTAAGCGTCATAAACTATTGACAAAACAGGTAGCAGAACGCGGATTGCTTATATCGGAGTTCTTGCCTGGTACAGCTGCTAATGCAGCGAACTTCCCCCGTAGAAATAGAATAATATCAGGTCTTTCACTTGGTGTTTTAATTGTCGAAGCACAAATAAAAAGCGGCTCTTTAGTCACGGTACGTTATGCACTTGAGCAAAATAAGGATGTTTTTGCAGTGCCCGGCTCAATTAAAAACCCGCTTTCAGAAGCTAGCCATTTTTTGATAAAGCAAGGTGCTAAATTAGTCGAAAATATAAGTGATATTCTTGATGAAGTGAGCTTTTTTTGTGAAAACAGTCTATATATAACAGAAGAGCCTATCATCGAAGAACACGACTGCCCTGTGTTTCAAAGTATAGGATTTGAGGTAACAAGTGTCGATGTTATTACTCAACGCACTCAGTTACCTGTTGATGAAGTACAAGCTCGGTTACTTGACCTAGAGCTCGCAGATAAAGTAGAGCGAGTGCTAGATGGCTATATAAGACTTGGAGGACATAAATATGTTTGACATCCTCATGTATCTTTTTGAAAACTATATCCATAGTGAAGCTGAAATTTTTACTGAAGAAAACGAGCTTACTGATGAGTTGGTTCGAGCAGGGTTTAATAAACCTGAAATTTATAAAGCACTTGACTGGCTTGAGCAATTGGCTGACTTGCAGCAAAGTGACGTGTATCCGTACCTAAACGCGCAGCCGCAACATGCTATGCGTATTTATACCGACAGTGAATGCCAAATGCTTTGCACGGAGTGCCGCGGCTTTTTAATGTTTATTGAGCAAATAGGCGTCATAAATAGCATTACGCGTGAAATGGTAATAGATAGATTATGCGCGCTTGATAAACCGTTTATTTTACTTGAGGACTTAAAATGGGTGGTGTTAATGGTGCTGTTTAATGTGCCAGGATCTGAGCAAGCATATGCACAAATGGAAGATTTGATCTTTGATGAGCCCGCTGATGTGCTTCATTAGTTCGACTTTGCTTGTATCTTTGTTGAGTTTGGGTATATTAGGCGAAAATTAGCCAGCCTAACAGGAACCTTATGAGTAAAATCGATCATTCTCTTTTTTCTGCAGATAAACACGCATTAGAGAAAGAATATGAGGTTTGCCCTAAATGTGGTTCTGAATTGGTCATGCGAAATTCAAAGTCAGGGCCTTTTTTAGGCTGTGCAAGCTACCCTAAGTGTGATTTTATTCGTCCTTTGGCTCATCATGATAGTCAGCAAATTAAAGTACTCGAAGACAGTGCATGCCCTGAGTGTGGCAAGCCATTGGTGATTAAAAATGGCCGCTATGGCATGTTTATTGGTTGCACAGGGTATCCTGATTGCCATTATATTGCGCATGATGAAGAGCCTAGTAATACAGAGGTGCTTCCTAGCTGCCCAAAATGCAAAAAAGGCAAGTTGGTTTCCCGTAGCAATAAATTTGGTAAAACATTCTACTCATGCGACTGTTATCCTCGTTGCAAATATACCCTTAATAACAAACCTGTGTCTAAGACGTGTCCCGCTTGTGATTGGCCTATAATGACAGAGAAGAAAACTGCATCGGGCGTTGTGTTACAATGCCCACAAAAAGCCTGTATGCATAAGCTTGCAGAGTCTTAACATATTCGTTCCCTATTATAGTTAGGAGATATTCTTGTCCGATCCTGTTGCTCAACCAGCTAATCCTATTGAAGCCTTAAACCAAGGCGGTGTGATTGTTTATCCAACTGAAGCTGTATTTGGTCTTGGTTGTGATCCTGATAACCAAGCAGCTGTAGAAAAGCTTTTAGCAATTAAGCAGCGGCCAATTGAAAAAGGCTTAATTTTAATTGCTGATAACTATGGTCAGTTATTAAAGTATGTTGATGATGCTAAAATCCCAATGGATAAACGGGCAGATATCTTCTCGCAGTGGCCAGGGGCGATTACATGGGTAATGCCAGCCGCAAAGCAGACACCAAAATGGTTAACGGGTCAGTTTGATACTATTGCTGTGCGTGTAACGAACCATCCAACGGTAAAAAAACTGTGCCAGCAATTCGGCAAACCACTGGTTTCAACAAGTGCAAATTTAACTGGCCGACCAACAGTAATGAGTATCACGCAAGCAAAAAGCGAATTTGCTGATAGCGTCGATTTTTATGTTGATGAGCCGCTTGGTGGGAACGTGAACCCCAGTGTAATTAAAGACGCAATGACCGGAAAAGTTTTCAGAGGATAACCATGCAAAGCGAGCTACTCGAACAAGTAAAAACCTATTTAATGGCTTTACAAGACACAATTTGTGCGGGCCTTGAGAATACTGACGGCAAAGCAAAGTTTGTTGAAGATAATTGGCAACGAGCTGAAGGCGGTGGTGGTCGTACTCGCGTTATTCAAGGTGGCAATATCATTGAGCAGGGCGGGGTAAATTACTCGCATGTGTTTGGCGCTTCAATGCCAGCCTCTGCAACCGCGCATCGTCCAGAGCTCGCTGGTCGTAGTTTTCATGCTTGCGGTGTATCATTGGTGATCCATCCTAATAACCCACACATTCCAACTAGCCACGCTAACGTGCGTTTCTTTATTGCTGAAAAAGAAGGCGAGGAGCCAATTTGGTGGTTCGGAGGTGGTTTTGATTTAACACCTTTTTATCCGGTGTTCGAAGATGTACAGCATTGGCATCAAGTAGCAAGTGACTTATGTCAGCCATTTGGTGAAGATGTGTACGATAAGTATAAAACATGGTGTGATGAGTATTTTTATTTAAAGCACCGCAGCGAAACACGTGGGGTAGGTGGTTTATTCTTTGATGATTTAAACGAGCTCGGTTTTGCGCAGAGTTTTGCTTTTATGCAAGCTGTTGGAAATGGCTTTTTAGATGCTTACTTACCTATAATTGAGCGTCGTAAAAATACGCCAATTACAGAGCAGCAACGAGATTTTCAGCTTTACCGCCGTGGCCGCTACGTTGAATTTAACCTAGTGTGGGATCGTGGTACTTTATTTGGTCTACAAACTGGTGGACGGACAGAATCGATTTTAATGTCTATGCCGCCACTCGCTCGTTGGGAGTATAGTTATACCCCTGTTGAAAATAGCCCTGAAGCAAAGCTTTATCAATATTACTTAAGACCGCAAGAATGGCTAAATACAGAGGAATCTGAGTTAGTTGCGCGTGAATGGCAGCTTTAAAGTGCTTAGGTTGTCACTTTATATAAAGGTGACAACCTGCACGTTCAAGTATTTTATCTAGTTAAATTTAAAGCGTCTAACTTGCTCATCTAAAGAGCGTGCTAATGATAAGAGCTCTTCACTGACTTTTTGATTTTCATGAGCATCAACCAACGAATGCTCTGCGTTATCACTGATAGCGACCACACTCCTATTTATTTCTTCTGCGGCAAGATTTTGTTGCTCGGTGGCATCGGCTATTTGTACATTGAGTTGATTTATTTCACTCATTTGCAAAGAAATATCACGCAAGGCTTTAGCAACTTGCTTAACTTGTACAGCACGTTCATCAGCTTCTTCACATGAATTATTCATAGTGCTAACTGTTTGTGCCGCTTCGCTCTGTAGCTTATCTATTGTTCGGCGAATTTCATCCGTGGAGTCATGGGTTCTATTCGCAAGCGTTCTAACTTCATCTGCTACTACTGCAAAACCACGACCGGCTTCGCCTGCTCGCGCAGCTTCAATAGCAGCATTGAGTGCAAGTAAGTTAGTTTGCTCGGCAATACTACTGATCACTTCTAATACTTTACCGACTTCTAAAGTTTGCGCCTGAAGTTCAGAGACTTGATCTGCGGCTGCACGGACATCTGTCGCAAGTTGGTTAATGCTATGTTCGGTATGCTCTGCAACTTGCAAGCTTTGCTGTGCAAGTTGATTACTGTGTTCTGATTTTTCAGATGCAAAATGCGTTGTATTTTTAACTTCACTTGATGAACTTTCAAGTTCATTTATTGCGGCTGCAACGGAGTCAGTACCTTGCTTTTGTTGTATTATGGCTTGCTCAGTGGCATCTGCTGAAGTGTATATACTCTCCGCTGAATGGATTAACACTTTTGATGAGTGTGATACTTGGGCAATATTATCTTTAAACGCACCAATCATGTGATTAAAGCTGGTGGCGAGTGAGCTAAGTTCATCGTTATTATCATCATTAACTTTAAGGCTCAAATCTTTGTTTGTGGTTGCCAAGTGCATCGTATGGCTAATCATCTTCAAGCGTTTAATAAATACTTTTCTAAACATGACTGCTAATAAGGAGAACGCAGTTATGAATATAGTTGCTAACAGTAAAGTGTTCATTAACGTATTTTGTGATACTTCATGTTCAATATCGGCTAATGAATAACTGATTTTAACGACCCCAAGCACATCGCCTTCTTGCGCTTGATGGCATCCTAAACAGTTGGTGCCTTTATAGTCACTGCTAGCAAACATAGGTTTAAGATAGGTCATCGTACTGTTGTTATCTATATATAATGCTTCTGTACCTGCCAGTGCCGCTTGTTCGGTATCGGTTGTGGCAACTTGATTGGCATTGCCTGGTCCATAAATTTTATTAACAATGGGGCTGCGAATAATATGTGCATCTTTGATATTTGGATGGCTTCTAAGCTTGTTGCTAAGAATTTCACGGTTTGCCATGGTGCCTGTGAGCATCATGGTGTTAATAGAATCAAAGTAATTATCGGCAAGTAATTTTATGTTGCTTTCAACAGTATCTTGCGCTAATTCGTGTTGTTGCTGGGCGCTGCTAAATATGCTGGCAAATAATACCAAGACACCTGTCAGTGCCAACAAGGCATAAATTTTAAATTGGATAGACTTCATTCAACGACGCTTTTTCTAAACTAAGGAAAGAGTATTATCTTTATTTAGAAAAAGCATACATTGATATAACTCAAGCTTAATGTTGATTGATCATATGACTGGCGAGTTGCGATAAAGATTGTCTTAACCCTTCGCGAAGTAGTGGGTTATCAATTTCGATATCGAGCGTTTTATTCATGCAATGCATCCATTGATCGCGTAGGTCTTGATCAATAGGGAAAGGCATGTGACGCTTTCTTAGCATTGGGTGACCATATTTTTCAACGAAAAGGTCAGGGCCGCCTAGCCAGCCCGATAAAAATTCAAAGAATACTTGGCGAATTCTATCTAAAGGCTGAGGATGCATATCATATAATGGTTTGGCGTATTCATCTGTGGCCATTATGTCGTAAAATCGATTTGCAATTGCGCGAGCGCCTGCTTCACCGCCGATAATTTCGTAAGGTGTTTTTTCTGGAGTAGGTGTTTCAGGCGTTGGTTTCGATTTAGAAAAAAGTCGTTTAATCATAATATTAATAAAGCTCTACAGGGCGAAGAGGTTGCTTCACTATGGACAAATACGCGGTTTTTGGAAATCCAATCAAACATTCGAAATCACCCGCAATACACGCACAATTTGCTGCATCATTAAACGAGCAAATACAATACAACGCCATTTTAGCACCAACAGATGCATTTGAAAAAACTGTCGCTGGGTTTTTCGCTACGGGTGGTAAAGGCGCTAATGTCACCTTGCCATTTAAAGAGCAGGCGTTTGCTATGGTCGATGAACTAACAGAGCAAGCGAAAATAGCTGGAGCAGTAAACACTATTAAACAACTCGAAGATGGCCGCTTACTCGGTGATAACACCGATGGTGTAGGGCTTGTTAAAGATCTTGTAGCCAACAATGTCACCTTAAAAGGGCAGCGAGTACTCCTTATTGGAGCGGGGGGGGCGGCGCGAGGTGTCATTCAGCCATTATTGAATGAGCAAATCGGAAGCTTAACAATAGCCAACCGTACCGCTGAAAAAGCAAAGGCACTAGCGAGTCATTTTAATGGTGAAATAGATGTGCAAGGCTTTGCTTTAACTGATATCCCAGCAAACAACTATGACGTGGTTATTAACTCTACCTCAAGCAGTGTTACTGGCGACTTGCCAGGTATAGCAGAAGAGTATGTTGCTAAGTGTCAGTGTGCTTACGATATGTTTTACGCGGATGACGATACGGCATTTATCAGTTGGGTTAAGTCGATTAACTCGACATGTTTAACACTCGATGGTTGTGGCATGCTGGTTGGCCAAGCGGCACAAGCTTATTTTGTATGGCGCAATAAAATGCCAGAAATCATCCCCGTTGTTACCGCGCTTAAAGCAGGAGAAGTAGCGTGAATCAAGCTATCCAATTTATCGACCGATTCGAATTTAAGCCAGAAGAAAAGCAGTTGCTGTTCTTTGCTCAAGTAAGTGGCTTGATGGTGGAGTGTGTTATTGATACCAGCAAGTATGATTTTGCTGATCAAAGCAGTGCGGTTAATTACTTTGAATCTTATCGTTTCGATTATGAAGAGCTCGCCGAGCAACTGATCGAAGATCAGCAGTATAACTCGGCAGGGCAAATTGAATTAACCGAGGTGTTTTAGCCCTCTACTAAGTATTCATCTTTAAGCTGAACATAATTATCTGCTGATATTTTTAAAAAGGCGCGCTCTTGCTCTGTTAAAGGGCGAGCCTGCTTAACTGGGCTACCTACATAGAGGTAGCCAGACTCTAAACGCTTGTTAGGTGGTACCAGCGAACCACCACCAATGATCACATCATCTTCAACAATAGCGTTGTCCATCACAATTGCACCCATCCCAACAAGTATACGATTACCAAGTTGGCAGCCGTGTAGCATAACTTTATGACCCACAGTGACATCATTACCAATAATAAGAGGGTAACCATCGGGGTTTGACTTAGAGGCACGTGTTAAATGTAAAACACTGCCATCTTGAATGTTCGTACGTTCACCAATACGTATATAGTTAACATCACCTCGCGCAGCAACAAGAGGCCATACACTTGAATCTTTACCAAGCGAAATATCACCGACTAAAACCGATGACTCATCAATATAAACACTATTATCGTATGTCGGAGTGATCCCTTTATAAGAACGGATAGTCATAAATTCACCTTTTAATTTTAAAATGTGCTCAGTCTAGTGTAACAGCGAAGCAAATAAATACACCAAAACAGGCCTAAATTGACTGCAAAACACCCAGTTTTAGGGTGTTTAGTTCAAAAGCTGAGCGAACAGCAGTTTTTTTTAAATTTTATTGAAAAAAGTGCTTGCGTAAAAAATCCATCTCCCTATAATGCGACCCCACTGACACGGCGGGCAGCAACGAAAGACGCTGAACA
>NZ_LRUF01000017.1 GCF_001550155.1 Pseudoalteromonas arabiensis | reverse complement strand
GTTTTTGCATCTGCTAAGTCATTTAGCTTTGCGTTTCCAACCGGCATTAAGCCACCACTGGCTAAACGTGGTTTACCAAATGGGTCATAGTTGCGTTGAGTACTCACATAACCATTATAGTCTGTGATTATGCGCGCACTTTGTAAACGGTCTCTATGTGTGTAACGTATGCTCGCAGTCTCATCCGTCGTTTGGCTTATCACTGCTATGTCATCAATATAGGCACGCCATGTGGTTTTGGTGCCGTCGATGTCTTCTTCATATAATTTATCACTGTAGAAGGTGGTTACGCTGCCATTCACTTGCTTAAAGCGCATGTGTTGTGGACCGTAAGTAAAGTTAAGTGTTTTGCCCTCTTTTATGAGTTGGATTGGCTTATCCATTGCGTTGTAAATTGCATGTGATAATCCATCGCCTTTTATCATATTACCACGAGCGTCGTAGCTAAATGTTTTCCAACTACCACTTCGGTATACACGTTTTACTGCGTTTGGCCCACCTGTTGTCCCTGTTGTGTAGTCGTACTCTGTGGCGTAATCTGATTTGAATAATAAGTTACCTACACTGTCATAGCTGTAGTGTGTGATTTCATGACCATTGACTGAGTTACTTTTTAATCGATGCAAGTCATCATAAACATAACTCTCAGAAAACTGGTGTTGGTCAATACCAAGGTTACCTGTCGTTACATCCACTTGTTTTAAATTACCAAACCCATCCACTTTCTCTATATGCTTGTTGCCCCAAGATTATCAACAAAACCCTAGCAAAAAATAAATCCGAATTTATCTCGTTTACTTAAACGAATGAGATATCTTTCTCGTAAATATTAGCTTTATTGAGCATATAAAATCAGCACAGTCATCATGTCATCTCAGTAAACTGTGTCACTTAAAAACAGCAGAGCTAGCTGTTTGAGCCCGCGCCACCAAATTGGTAGCACTGACGCATTTTGCACCATATATTGTTAGCAAGTGCGTGGCTCTACTGGGTCTTGCAACGCACTTGATAACCTTTACACGGTAATTGAGTCTGTTCTACTCTGCAAACGAGATCATCCTTTTAGCTTATTTAGAATTAGTCACTATTAGACCAAGTTAAAATACCTTTCATCTCATTTTCGCAGCTAATAGGGTTGCTCTCTGTGCTTCTTATGATTACGTATACCCATGACTCAATTGAATCGTCTAGCTTTGTTATATCAACTGAAATTCCATTCGTTTCAGAGTTATTTTGCAATAGCTTATCTATAGACTCAGCCAACTCTGTACTTACTGATTCTGAGTTTTTAAAAAGCTTGCTTAATTTATATTCTAAAGAAGATTCAAAATCATAAGGGTCGCAATCAAAATTAAAAGGAACAAAATACCCTTCCATTTCAGAATGAAAACAAGCTGTCCCTCCAGTCTGATTAAAGTAAACGCAATTAGATTTAGTCTGAATAATTAAACCCACGCCTACCATGTCCCATAAACATATCTTCATTACTTTATTCTCCTTTCCTAAAACGAGTGAGGGCTATGAATATAGTGTCAAGCACAATCCCTTGATTTGCAGCAGCTCTAACAAATCTTTGGTCTGAGGTAATAGATCTAATACCAAGTTTATCACCCGTTCCAAATATTCGTTGATCTGGCATTTTTATTGTTCGCGCAGGGGTCAAGTTCATAACTCGTATAGATGGCATATCAGGAATGACACTAACCGTTGATAAAAAAGCAGAAGCTTTTGTTATTATATCAGGCCTACCATTACGCCTAACCGCATCCACAAATTCAACAATAGCTGTTTGTGTCATTAAACGTTCATTATGGCTCATAGCAGTAAGTATTTCAGCTTGAATAGGTGAAGTTGGGCCAGATAGCGCCCTAGCTGTTCCTGTGTCAATATTAACAGCACCTTGTCTAACTCGTTCTAGAGTTTCATTTACAGTTAATATTTCTGCTGGAATTAATGGGTTGGCAGCCTCAGGGGTAGATCCGGATGTTGAAATAGATAAGGCAACCATCGTTAAAGCTCGTCCAAGAATTGAAAGAATTGCTTCTCCAGAAATAGCCTCCGTTGCTAGAGGCAATGCTAAGGCTGTTCCAGATAATAGTTCTTCATTAGAAGTTTTATTTTTAAAGGAGCCAATATCCATACTATCAAGCTTAGAGCTTGCTAAGGCTAAAGATTGATCCAAACCATTACTGATATTATTACCTACACTGGTAGTTGGATTTGCAACCGCTAAAGAAGCATTACCATATGCCTGAGCTTCTGCTCCATAATTAGTATCATACCCCCCAAAACTACTGCCAAGTGACTCGCAAGCATTTTCTATTCTTGAAGCTGCACAACCGGTATACCCCGTTGGGTCTATCCCTGCCAATGGGTTATTCATTAAATAGGAGTATGAGTTAATACTTTGACTATTCGTTGGACTCTGAATAACGGGATCAACACTCATAAATCGACCAAGGTTATAATCGTACACCCGACCGTTCATATGAATAAGCTCAATATCATCCAAATGCTCGTGGTCAGTAAAGCCACGTCGTGTTTTTGCATCTTACAAGTCATTTAGCTTTGCGTTTCCAATTGGTATTAACGCTTTGTAAACTTAGCACTTAATTAGCGCATTCATCTTCATAAACTCTATTATGACTTATTTCTTGTTTAATCTTATTCTTGATTAGCTTATTTGAAACTTGATTCAAACTTGCTTTAAGAGATTCTAGCATGTAATTATCTTCAATAAGTAAGAGTGAATTTAATGCTGTCTTACCTATAAAACTATCTTGATTGTCAATTAATATCGCTATTAATACATCAACATCATTTTTTTCTCCAATCATACCAAGCCCAGTTATAGCTGAGTTTTTTAAGATATTTTCATTCGAACTGATCATCTCCACAAAATATTTTCGTGCAATATTCAAATCCACTCCACTATCAAAACATTTATTTTTAAGATTAATTCTCCATTTCATAGCAGCTAATCGGATTAAGTGATCATCTAACACACGTATATGCTTAGTGTTCCTCCATACTTCTAATAATGTGGAATTGTACGAGTCAGCATCAAAACCTTCACTAGACCAACCACTGGAAATTAAATTTGAAACAGAAAATACTGCTTCTCTATAATTCTTATTCCAATATGAGCCAATTTCCATGTTCTGAACCGAGATGTCAGCATGCCCGATTGCTTTTTCAATTTCGTGTTTCCACTGCCAATTACCTTCGTCTGCATATGAACAGCATGCAGACAGCAGCCAAATACCACATGTTATGTAAATTTTAAATATTTTCATGTATTTTCCTGTCTATGGGACTATCGGCCAACTTTGAACTTGGTTAATTCCACCCCTTCGCCTCGATTCAAAATATTGAGTTTTTGAATCTACTTGCTGCACCTCTTTTGTGTATTTCCAACGAGTTTGGACAAAAGTTCGTTTATGAACGTTACTATAAGAAGACATTCTAATTTTTTGTCTATAGATTTTAACATCTAATATTGGTGTCTTTTCAATGCTCCACTTCACATGAACATTGTACACATTTACTTTCACTTCAGGGGCAAAAACTATATTTGGCATCCTCATGCGCCATGCATCAGGAAGGTCGTAATTATATGAAAGCCCTAATCTGGGCGTCTCATTTAGATAAATTTCGAAGGCTCCGCTTGCAAGAATCTCAGGTTCGCCATCATAAAGACCTTCATGATGAAGTTCTCTAGAACCTAAATATTCAGTAGATGGATACCCATTCTCACCATCCTTTCTTTCTCGCCAATATTCATCAATAACTTCGGGCATATCAACACCATCTATAGAATTACTACCGTCAGAACAATTTGTACAAGCATATAAATCTCTACTAGAGCTATTATTACCTTTTGCAATTGTTGATGAGGACCCTATATCAGCTGCCTTTATAACATCAGCAATTGCAGCCTTCCCTGCACTTGAGCCATTGTTAGTAATGTGGATTGTACCTTGACTATCTTTGCCTATTTGCCCAACTGTTCTTCCACTAGAGTCGGTGATTGCTTGTACTTTACGCTCTTCAAGGCCTCTTGCGCAGTCTTTTAGGGTATCATCTGTAGAGCAATAGCCCGTTGGGTCAGTGCCACTGAGCGGGTTATTCATTATGTAAGAATAAGGGTTAATACTCTGACTATTCGTTGGGCTTTGAATAACAGGGTCAACCGACATAAACCTGCCAAGGTTATAATCATTCACCCGACCGTTCATATGAATAAGCTCAATATCATCCAAATGCTCGTGATCAGTAAAGCCACGTCGTGTTTTTGCATCTGCTAAGTCATTTAGCTTTGCGTTTCCAACCGGCATTAAGCCACCATTGGCTAAACGTGGTTTACCAAATGGGTCATAGTTGCGTTGAGCACTCACATAACCATTATAGTCTGTGATAATGCGTGCACTTTGTAAACGGTCTCTATGTGTGTAACGTATGTTCGCAGTCTCATCCGTCGTTTGGCTTATCACTGCTATATCAATAAGCACAAAACTACAACCAGTAAGTAAACGAGCAATAAGAAGAGCAGGATGCCATCAAACAGGCAAAGTAGGCCTGAATGAAGGGGTAGTCTGAGGCCACTTAGTCATCAAACTGTTAGTGGCACTGACACAGATTGCACAATCTGCTGCTAGCAAGTGCGCAGTTCTAATAGCTTTAATTGCGCATTTTATGGTTAACTATTAGATATTAGAAGCTGTGAGTTGATAAAAGACACAGCTCCATCGCTCCTTTTCTAGGATCATGTATCTAACATTATAAATAACTCTGAAGACGAACTTGCAATGATATCAATGGAACATTCTGCCAGCTCCCCTGAACCTGCGACTCTGACTAGCGCACTATTATTGCTTATGAGTTCAGCTATAAAACTATCAACATTAAATGGAGATCCATTAAAACTAAGTTCTTTTAAATAGGCTACTTCAAAGTAATTACCAACCCGTTCAGATTCAAATGCTAAGCTATGCTTTGACAGATAAAGTTGAAAGCCAATATTATCCCTAACAAGGGCTATTCCTAAATCCAAATTATCAATCCCTAGTCGGGCTATACCTGAAAACTGTAAGCCTTCACTTCCCTCTTTAACATGCTCTTGAGAAAAATCTCTATCATTTATAGCTTCCAAAACCTTATGAAGCTTTTTCAGGCGTTTCCACAACCCATAGTGCCTTGTTATTCTTGTGGCAGGTTGCCATATACTATCGCTTGCAAATAAATAGAGTTCATATCCAGAAAATAAACTCTTAACTAAATCAGACTTTGCTACTTTGGCATTCTCCTCATCAAGCTCTGCTGTTGATACACCTCCCTCAACAGATTCTGAAATATATGTTAGAGCTGAAATATTCCCTTGTAGCTCCGGAGCACATGAATAAGAGTCGTCACTTAAAATGAAAGAGTCATTTTCTTCAAATAAGTTAGAGCTAAATATTTTCCTAGATCTAATAGTCATAATGTCCCTCTCTTGCATCATTAAAATGTGGCCCTCGGTTTTGAATATTTCCTGGACTATAGAAATGCCCTGCGGCATCTCTGCGTATAAAAGTTTCTCTAAACCCACCAATGCCATTTGGAACTCTGAACCAGTATGTTTCCCCTGGCTGTGGAACTCCCCTTCGATCAAAATTTGGAGTTACTCTTGATGGCTGCTGCGAAACTGGGATTCCCATTCTTCTTTTAGCTTCTCTAAATGCACCATTCCTCCCCGCTCCAATAGGAGTTAAATTTATAGGAGGTGCGCCACGCATCCCCTGCAAAGTTTGCTCCAAAAACTGAATATCCGCTCGGTTAGTGGGTCGGTTAGGTCTTGCAACATTAAAGGTAGGGTCAAGGGTTCTTATTTGCTCAAATAAAAAATTATATCGAGCATTAACATATGATTGCATGGCATCAACATTGGTGCGACCTCGACCGCGTCCACGTGATGCCATCATCTCCCCAGTTGGCTCACTTAAACCATCGCCATTATCAATTGCTTCCTTCTCAGCTTCAAAGTCTATTCCACTGTTCGCTATTATCTGCGAAGCTTCAGATTTGCCCCCAACACCGCCTGTTCTTTTTGCAATTGTTGATGAGGACCCAATATCGGCCGCCTTTATAACATCAGCGATAGCTGCCTTCCCTGCACTTGAGCCATTGTTAGTAATGTGGATTATACCTTGGCTATCTTTACCTATTTGCCCAACAGTTCTTCCATTAGAGTCGGTGATTGCTTGTACTTTACGCTCTTCAAGGCCTCTTGCGCAGTCTTTTAGGGTATCATCTGTAGAACAATACCCTGTTGGGTCAATCCCTGCTAATGGGTTATTCATTATGTAAGAATAAGGGTTAATACTCTGGCTATTCGTTGGGCTTTGAATCAAAGGGTCAACACTCATAAACCTGCCAAGGTTATAATCGTACACCCGACCGTTCATATGAATAAGCTCAATATCGTCCAAATGCTCGTGGTCAGTAAAGCCACGTCGTGTTTTTGCATCTGCTAAGTCATTTAGCTTTGCGTTTCCAACCGGCATTAAGCCACCACTGGCTAAACGTGGTTTACCAAATGGGTCATAGTTGCGTTGAGTACTCACATAACCATTATAGTCTGTGATTATGCGCGCACTTTGTAAACGGTCTCTATGTGTGTAACGTATGCTCGCAGTCTCATCCGTCGTTTGGCTTATCACTGCTATGTCATCAATATAGGCACGCCATGTGGTTTTGGTGCCGTCGATGTCTTCTTCATATAATTTATCACTGTAGAAGGTGGTTACGCTGCCATTCACTTGCTTAAAGCGCATGTGTTGTGGACCGTAAGTAAAGTTAAGTGTTTTGCCCTCTTTTATGAGTTGGATTGGCTTATCCATTGCGTTGTAAATTGCATGTGATAATCCATCGCCTTTTATCATATTACCACGAGCGTCGTAGCTAAATGTTTTCCAACTACCACTTCGGTATACACGTTTTACTGCGTTTGGCCCACCTGTTGTCCCTGTTGTGTAGTCGTACTCTGTGGCGTAATCTGATTTGAATAATAAGTTACCTACACTGTCATAGCTGTAGTGTGTGATTTCATGACCATTGACTGAGTTACTTTTTAATCGATGCAAGTCATCATAAACATAACTCTCAGAAAACTGGTGTTGGTCAATACCAAGGTTACCTGTCGTTACATCCACTTGTTTTAAATTACCAAACCCATC
>NZ_LRUF01000016.1 GCF_001550155.1 Pseudoalteromonas arabiensis | reverse complement strand
AAGTATATCCCCCAGATGCATAAGCGGCTTTTATTGCTTCATTTCGATTATCAAATTGCTGAGCGTATTCAGCTAATGGCAATGACTGGTTTCGCCTTTGTTTAAGGGGGACTTCACATAAATCACCTTCTTGCTCTTAAAGTAACGCTAAGTGCTCTTTAACAAATTCATCGTCACCTAAAAAACTTGACTCGATATATCAGTCCAAGGATCCACGCCTTTTCCTTGCTCGACAAATAACGCAAATTTTCGCCTTGCTATCGCTTTAAATTTTCCAAATTGGAGTAACATTTTGTCGATTTCAAGCCATGCTGGAAAGTGTGCTTGACCCATCGTAAAGTGCCAGCTACTTCAAGGCCAATCCGATAAGCTATCTACCATCTTTGCTCTAATTGGATTTAAAACAATATACCTGTTCAACTCTAATAAGTAAGCATCCTTATCAACCAAAATAGCCTTATAGCGCCCCTGAAATAAATGCCCAACATGTTGATGACTTCTATTAAACCATTGTGTATATACCCCGTTTAATTGGCGCATCCCTTTACTTAAATTTGCATCAGGAGTTTCAACTAATAGGTGGTAATGATTACTCATTAAGCAAAATGAATGAATAACCCAGTTATAACGCTCGCATACGTCACCTAAAATCTTTAAGAATCCATCTAAGTCAGCTTCATCTAAATAAATTGGCTTTCATTCATTCCCTCGCGACGTTACATGGTACAAAGCTCCTGCGAACTCTAATCGTAGCGGCCTAGCCATCCTTTCACCTATCAATATTGGTAAATTAATAACTAAAATTAGGCCTTAATTAACGAAAAGGCAAAAAGAAAGACCTGACCCTTTTGCTTTGTTTGATTTGCCACCAAACGGATTTTTTCATTGAGCTGTTCAGCAGCCTTGAAAACAAAATCCCAAGCCACCACAGCCAGAAAAAACAAAGCCCCGCGAAGCGCTGGGCCTTGGATTCAAAAAAGTGGATGTTTGCTAATTTATCACACTATTATGTTTCTTTTGGCCCCATATCTTCTAGCCTTCGCAGAGCAATAGCAATCGCCTTTTCAAATAAATCGAGACTGACACTTTCTAATGACAATTGTCCCTGTGGTATTTCAAAGCATAAATCTTTGTTTGGTTCATCAGTAACTAATCCAATGAATCTGCCATTAATCGTTATTTCTGCTACTAAATTTTCATGTTCAAGATCACTACAGACCACGACATTAATACCATCACTGTTGTTCATTTTTATTAGGCTCCAAAAATCCTTGAAATTTTCCTTCAGCATCAAAAGCTGCTCCACGCCCATCTGGGGCAGTTACATTGGTGCCTCCGAAACGATTTCCTTCTGTTGTTGTAGACTCTGGATTATTCACAATTTCTTCTAAAATACCTTGCCCTTGATTATTTTTGCTTTCCGCATTTCCTGTGGCAGGAGGAAATAGTAAACCTAGGGGTCAGGTCTTGCCTTTTGCCACAATTTTACTTACACGCGAATAGTGTAATTGAAAATAATCACCCACCTATTTCTAAGTATATCCCCCAGATGCATAAGCGGCTTTTATTGCTTCATTTCGATTATCAAATTGCTGAGCGTATTCAGCTAATGGCAATGACTGGTTTCGCCTTTGTTTAAGGGGGACTTCACATAAATCACCTTCTTGCTCTTAAAGTAACGCTAAGTGCTCTTTAACAAATTCATCGTCACCTAAAAAACTTGACTCGATATATCAGTCCAAGGATCCACGCCTTTTCCTTGCTCGACAAATAACGCAAATTTTCGCCTTGCTATCGCTTTAAATTTTCCAAATTGGAGTAACATTTTGTCGATTTCAAGCCATGCTGGAAAGTGTGCTTGACCCATCGTAAAGTGCCAGCTACTTCAAGGCCAATCCGATAAGCTATCTACCATCTTTGCTCTAATTGGATTTAAAACAATATACCTGTTCAACTCTAATAAGTAAGCATCCTTATCAACCAAAATAGCCTTATAGCGCCCCTGAAATAAATGCCCAACATGTTGATGACTTCTATTAAACCATTGTGTATATACCCCGTTTAATTGGCGCATCCCTTTACTTAAATTTGCATCAGGAGTTTCAACTAATAGGTGGTAATGATTACTCATTAAGCAAAATGAATGAATAACCCAGTTATAACGCTCGCATACGTCACCTAAAATCTTTAAGAATCCATCTAAGTCAGCTTCATCTAAATAAATTGGCTTTCATTCATTCCCTCGCGACGTTACATGGTACAAAGCTCCTGCGAACTCTAATCGTAGCGGCCTAGCCATCCTTTCACCTATCAATATTGGTAAATTAATAACTAAAATTAGGCCTTAATTAACGAAAAGGCAAAAAGAAAGACCTGACCCTTTTGCTTT
>NZ_LRUF01000015.1 GCF_001550155.1 Pseudoalteromonas arabiensis | reverse complement strand
AAAGCAAAAGGGTCAGGTCTTTCTTTTTGCCTTTTCGTTAATTAAGGCCTAATTTTAGTTATTAATTTACCAATATTGATAGGTGAAAGGATGGCTAGGCCGCTACGATTAGAGTTCGCAGGAGCTTTGTACCATGTAACGTCGCGAGGGAATGAATGAAAGCCAATTTATTTAGATGAAGCTGACTTAGATGGATTCTTAAAGATTTTAGGTGACGTATGCGAGCGTTATAACTGGGTTATTCATTCATTTTGCTTAATGAGTAATCATTACCACCTATTAGTTGAAACTCCTGATGCAAATTTAAGTAAAGGGATGCGCCAATTAAACGGGGTATATACACAATGGTTTAATAGAAGTCATCAACATGTTGGGCATTTATTTCAGGGGCGCTATAAGGCTATTTTGGTTGATAAGGATGCTTACTTATTAGAGTTGAACAGGTATATTGTTTTAAATCCAATTAGAGCAAAGATGGTAGATAGCTTATCGGATTGGCCTTGAAGTAGCTGGCACTTTACGATGGGTCAAGCACACTTTCCAGCATGGCTTGAAATCGACAAAATGTTACTCCAATTTGGAAAATTTAAAGCGATAGCAAGGCGAAAATTTGCGTTATTTGTCGAGCAAGGAAAAGGCGTGGATCCTTGGACTGATATATCGAGTCAAGTTTTTTAGGTGACGATGAATTTGTTAAAGAGCACTTAGCGTTACTTTAAGAGCAAGAAGGTGATTTATGTGAAGTCCCCCTTAAACAAAGGCGAAACCAGTCATTGCCATTAGCTGAATACGCTCAGCAATTTGATAATCGAAATGAAGCAATAAAAGCCGCTTATGCATCTGGGGGATATACTTTGAAAGAGGTGGGTGATTATTTTCAATTACACTATTCGCGTGTAAGTAAAATTGTGGTAAAAGGCAAGACCTGACCCCTAGGTTTGCCGGTTTGCTGTGACCCCTAGGTTTGCTGTGACCCCTAGGTTTGCTGACCCCTAGGTTTGCTAGACCCCTAGGTTTGCTAGGTTTGTGTGACCCCTAGGTTTGTGCTGATGGCGAATTTTTGTGGGGAGCTGTTATAGGTGCAGGTGTCGAGTTAATTGCTCAGGTAGCGACTGGTCAAGATATAAATGTTACTGATATTGCTATAGCTGGAGCAGTAGGTGCCGTAACTGGCGGTTTTGCAGGTAGAGCAGCAACACAAGCTGTTAAAGGAGCTATAACTGGGTCTAAAGCTGTAACTCGAACAACTGCTGTAAGTGGCGCTGCAAATGGTGTTGGTTCAGTTACTTCTGATCTTGCGAATGGCAAAGAGGTAAATCTAACTAAAGCAGCGACAAGCACTGTAGCTGGCGCTGCTGGCGGTTTCGTAGGTGCTAAGGGGGCAAATTCGATAACGAATAAGCTTGATAACTTATCAAATTCAGGTGGAATTAGTTCCCAGATATCAAATACAACTAGAAGTAGTTATGTTGGTTCTAATGTTAGTGAACAGCTAACCTCTGGCGGCGCAACAGCAGCATCTGCTGTAACCGATGCAGCTCTTTCTGTAGTCAATAAAGAAATAAATGAGTAAGACTAGATGACATTTTTTACATACTATAAAGGACAGTTGCTATTTCATCTTATTTTGGGTGGGTTAGCAGGATTGGTTATAGGCTTTTTCTACAGCCCATTACGCGGTTTATTTTTTTTAGTGGCTTACAATGTGCTTATGGCACTCGTAGCAGCAAACACATACCGGAACTATAAAAAAAGATACGATGGCTAATTTATTTCTAATCCAAAGCCTCGCACTCGCTTACTTAAGCTGCGGGGCTTTGTTTTTCTAGGGTAGCTGGCTGCAAAAATTTACTTGGTCTGGAACAATGTGATTCAAAAAATCGTCACCATCCACAAGGTCACTTTCATCTAGATCTTGAAATCGCTTTTTGACCAGCGCAAGCTTTTCAATTTCATCAACATCACAGTTAAGGTGATCTTCGCATCGAAAGATAATTTTCTTTCTAATTGCATTGGGATGTTCTGGCGAAGGATCAACTATCTCAGTCCTGATATCGACATGTTTTTTGTGACAAGCTGAGCATTCGGCATTGTGAAAATCAATTGTTTGAGTTGTCATGATAATATCCTGCTTGATTTTTTAATGAAATACACCGTTTGGTGCCAAATTCAATTGGGTGATCTGCTCTGGTGAAAAGCCGTGGCGAAGGAGTTCGAAGTCTTTTAATTGCACTAGCGATTTTTGGCCTTCGCCAATCAATTTATAGCAACTGCCACTCGCTGTAATGATTAATCTTTTGTTTGGAAAAATCTTTTCAACCTTTGATGTACTGATATAGCTCCCCGGTGAAAATCTGTAAGTCTCATCTTTTCACGTACTACTACAGCGCTAGCAAACAGCTTGACTATGTAACAGGAAGTAAAAGCTACGATTTTAGTTACGATGACAAAGGCAACGTTACAGACAATGGCAAACGAGGGTTTGTTTATAATACAGCAGATCAGCTGGTAGAGAGTGATGGTTACTCCTATACGTATGATGGCAATAATAAGCGGGTAAAAGAAGTCGGCTCGACAGGCATAAGCTATTCGTTTTATGCAAGTAATGGTAAGTTAATGTACCGCCTAGTAAATGGTGATCATATTTAGGTGGAAAGCTGATTGCGAAGAAAAAAGGGTCGACAGTCAGTTACTTACATGCTGATTATTTAGGGAGCACAGCGGCAGAGTCAACAACAAGTGGTGTGGTAACATCAAGAATGCACTACCAACCATTTGGTGAAAGCATTGAAGCAGCAAAAGATGATGTAGGCTACACAGGGCATAAATTCGACACGGATTTAGGGTTGAGTTATATGCAGGCACGATACTATGATCCAGTTATCGGGCGTTTTTATTCCAATGATCCTGTTGGTGCTTTAGGACATATTGAGCGTGGTAACGCTGTACATGGCTTTAATAGGTATACATACGCCAACAACAACCCATATAAATATGTAGATCCTGACGGGGAGTTTGGAATCGTAGGAGCACTGATCGGTGCAGCGGTGGAAACAGGTGCTCAATTGATTAGCAACGGTGGAGACTTCTCTAAATTGGACGTTTCTGATATTGCTGTAGCTGCTGCTGTTGGCGCGGTTACGGGTGGTGTTGGTGGTCGGCTTGCTTCTAGTGCTGCCAAAGGAACAATGTCAGTAAGTAACGCTGTAGCTACGACTGCTAGTGTTGGTGGGACCGCAAGTGGAGTTGGTGCTGTTGTAGCGGGTGAACTAAACGGAAAATCAGCAACTGCTGGGCAAGTTGGTGCTGCTGTTGTTGGAGGTACATTAGGCGCTGGAGCTGGTGCAAAGATAGCAACTGGTTTTGCTAAAACACTAGAGAAGGGATTTGGAGGATTAAATTCAGCCATACCTTCAACCACTAGAAGTGGAATGGTCGGTGATACGGTGGAAGCAGGTACATCAGCTGTGCAAAGAACAGGTGAAGTAGCGGCTGAAGCAGCTTCTAACCTTGGCCAGAAAGCGTATAATAAACTTGATGAGAAGCAATAAATATATGAGCAATAAGCTACACCTAACCTTGAAATATGCTTTCGCAATGGAAGTGTTCTTTACTATTATTTGCGCATTACTCGTTGCAATAGAATATTTTATTGGATCAGGGGCGTTAACTTTGAAAGGTACTTTATATTGTATGATTGTTTTTCAAATTCCAGTTGCAGTGCTAGTGGTTAGACACTGGGTGAGGTTAAGTAAAGATCCTTTTATAAATTAACTATTTTGAATCCAAGCCTCGCACTCGCGGGGCTTTGTTTTATCTGGCTGTGGTGGCTTTTGCTTTCAAGCTTAGCGGCTCAATGAAAAAATCCGTTTGGTGCCAAATTCAATAGGGTGATCTGCTCAGGTGAAAGCCGTCGCGTTTCAGATTGATATTTCGATGGTAAATCGTTCGCGGAACACTGGTAACGTTTCAGCGGACACGTGGTAAATTTATGGCGAACGTGTGGTAAGGGATGGGCGGAATATACAAATGTATATTCCGTTAAAACCTACCATTACAACACCACTGGCTTACCGCAACAGTCAAAATAAATTTACCACACCTACGGTAGTTTTTTACCGATCACTATATTTTAGTGGTATCGATGTGTTCGCTTTTGGGCAGGTGCTTGTTCATTTGTTTGATAAGCCATTTCAAACCTTTGCCACTGTCAGGAAGTAGATAATTTTTTGAGTGAAAAGCCTCATTTAATTCTTGATTAATGAGCTTTATATTTCCGAATAATTTCCAATACAAAAATAGATCACCACTTCGTTTTGAAGTGATAATACAGACATCCTCTGCTTTTAAATAATTAACCCCCATTGCTCGGCTATACGTCATCGTCTTCTGATAACAATCGTTTTCAGTCCAAAGGTCCTGATGTGATAATGACAACAATGAATTGGGAATAATTGGACTTCCCAGCTTTCACTAGACAGTTTTTAATAATGCAACTTTAGCAGATGTCTACCCATTGATTGTGAAGTCTCTTGAGTGGCGCTGTGATAAAACTAGTAAATGGATGAATCAAAATCAGTCCGTCACTGAGTTATTGGCTAATCCAGTGATTTAATTTGGGTACAATATTTGTAGGGTTGGTGTAAGTTGTTAATTGGATCGTAGTTCGTACTAATTTATATGCAGGCACGATACTATGATCCAGTCATCGGTCGTTTCTATTCGAATGATCCTGCCGATGTTATGGAGCATATTGCTCGTGGATATCTGATACATGGATTCAATAGATACACCTATGCGAACAATAACCCTTATAAGTATGTTGATCCTGACGGTGAGTTTGGACTACTAGGTGCAGCGATAGGCGCTGTAGTTGGTGGAGTGTCGTCCATTGCTGTTCAATCATTTACTGGTGATGGAAAAATAAACTGGTCAACAGTTGGAGCCGCAACAGCAACAGGTGCCGCTGTAGGAGCAACTGGTGGGCTAGCTGGTGCCGCTGTGGCTAAAATAGGTTTGACTGGCGCGGAAGCTGCTGCAACCGTTCTTATCCCTTCTTCTGGTGTTGCTGCGGTTGGTGGGGCGCTTACTCAAATGGTTGAAAATACTGCAAATGGAGATCCACTTAATAAGGGGGTTGCACTTTCTGCTGGTGCAGCGGCAACAGGAACTATCGTGGGTGGCGTAACAGGCGATAAAATAGTTGGCGCTCTTACTAAGTCTCCAGTAATGGGAGAGGCTGGTAAATTAGCTGGTGGTAAAGCTACCGGTGAAGCAATAGCAACAGCTACACAGGAAGGTATAGCTCAGGGAATAACCAATAGTTGTACTGGTGAGATTTGTGAATAAATTTTTTAAAATTTTTGGAACAGGAATAAAAAATGCCTCGATAGTATTTGCGTCGTTTTTTATTCCTATTTTCATTCTTGTGGCTCTTACGAGCGAGCAAGGAATTAGCTTACTATGGAGTTTAGATAATTACATTAGAGCCTTATCACATCCATTAATAATTGGTTTATATGTTATGCTTATCTTACTGTCTACAGTTAACAGTTACAAAAAGCTGGAACAATAACTAATAGTGGGTATTGATGATAAAAATAGCAGGACTTATCGGCCTGCTTGATATTACAACTAATCGCTTTACCAACGTATAAGGTAATGTGGGGGATGATCCTCCCACAATAAGTAAAATAAATGAGAGAGGAAAAATGGATTCTGGCGTTTTAAGTGGGATCATTGGTGGTGTTATTGCAGTAGTTTTTTGCAGTATTGTTTCTGCAAAGGTTAGTAATAACTCTAAGAATGGGCAGCTTAAATTTGGACTAATTGTTTCTGGATTGTTTTGGTCGTGTCTTTCTATTGTTCTTGTATGCTCGTATGTCGTGTTATTTACATCAATTAATCAAGAGAGAGATTTCTTACCATTACTAAGCTTGATCGCAGGTTTCGGTATAGCTGCTATTTATTCATTTGGTGAAGCATATAAAGTTCGTGGAAAATTTAATTCTGAAGGCATTGAATTTCATACTCCTTGGACTGGTAGTAAAAATGAAAAGTGGTCTGACTTAGAATCAGTCAAATTCAATGGTACTGCAAATTGGTACACATTGACTTTTAATGGGGGCTCTAAAATTAGGCTATCAGCATTACTTACTGGTCATGGTTTAGTTTTAGATCATATAAAATCCTTAGGATATGCTATTAAGTAAATTAAAGACCCATTTTAAATCCAAAGCCTCGCCTTAATTGAGGCAAAGCAAAAGGGTCCAAAGCAAAAGGGTCAGGTCTTTCTTTTTGCCTTTTCGTTAATTAAGGCCTAATTTTAGTTATTAATTTACCAATATTGATAGGTGAAAGGATGGCTAGGCCGCTACGATTAGAGTTCGCAGGAGCTTTGTACCATGTAACGTCGCGAGGGAATGAATGAAAGCCAATTTATTTAGATGAAGCTGACTTAGATGGATTCTTAAAGATTTTAGGTGACGTATGCGAGCGTTATAACTGGGTTATTCATTCATTTTGCTTAATGAGTAATCATTACCACCTATTAGTTGAAACTCCTGATGCAAATTTAAGTAAAGGGATGCGCCAATTAAACGGGGTATATACACAATGGTTTAATAGAAGTCATCAACATGTTGGGCATTTATTTCAGGGGCGCTATAAGGCTATTTTGGTTGATAAGGATGCTTACTTATTAGAGTTGAACAGGTATATTGTTTTAAATCCAATTAGAGCAAAGATGGTAGATAGCTTATCGGATTGGCCTTGAAGTAGCTGGCACTTTACGATGGGTCAAGCACACTTTCCAGCATGGCTTGAAATCGACAAAATGTTACTCCAATTTGGAAAATTTAAAGCGATAGCAAGGCGAAAATTTGCGTTATTTGTCGAGCAAGGAAAAGGCGTGGATCCTTGGACTGATATATCGAGTCAAGTTTTTTAGGTGACGATGAATTTGTTAAAGAGCACTTAGCGTTACTTTAAGAGCAAGAAGGTGATTTATGTGAAGTCCCCCTTAAACAAAGGCGAAACCAGTCATTGCCATTAGCTGAATACGCTCAGCAATTTGATAATCGAAATGAAGCAATAAAAGCCGCTTATGCATCTGGGGGATATACTT
>NZ_LRUF01000014.1 GCF_001550155.1 Pseudoalteromonas arabiensis | reverse complement strand
GTTTTTGCATCTGCTAAGTCATTTAGCTTTGCGTTTCCAACCGGCATTAAGCCACCACTGGCTAAACGTGGTTTACCAAATGGGTCATAGTTGCGTTGAGTACTCACATAACCATTATAGTCTGTGATTATGCGCGCACTTTGTAAACGGTCTCTATGTGTGTAACGTATGCTCGCAGTCTCATCCGTCGTTTGGCTTATCACTGCTATGTCATCAATATAGGCACGCCATGTGGTTTTGGTGCCGTCGATGTCTTCTTCATATAATTTATCACTGTAGAAGGTGGTTACGCTGCCATTCACTTGCTTAAAGCGCATGTGTTGTGGACCGTAAGTAAAGTTAAGTGTTTTGCCCTCTTTTATGAGTTGGATTGGCTTATCCATTGCGTTGTAAATTGCATGTGATAATCCATCGCCTTTTATCATATTACCACGAGCGTCGTAGCTAAATGTTTTCCAACTACCACTTCGGTATACACGTTTTACTGCGTTTGGCCCACCTGTTGTCCCTGTTGTGTAGTCGTACTCTGTGGCGTAATCTGATTTGAATAATAAGTTACCTACACTGTCATAGCTGTAGTGTGTGATTTCATGACCATTGACTGAGTTACTTTTTAATCGATGCAAGTCATCATAAACATAACTCTCAGAAAACTGGTGTTGGTCAATACCAAGGTTACCTGTCGTTACATCCACTTGTTTTAAATTACCAAACCCATCGTATGATTGATAATTGATATTCATTAAATTACGAGTGCCTTTCGCCACGCTCTTCAACAGCATTTGTCCATTTTGCTCACTATAGGTGGCCGTTTCTGATGTGCCATTTCCAAGCTTTGCTGCGGTGATGTTGCCAAATACGTCTTGGTCTGTCACTGTTTTATAAATATAGTCGTTTGCTGTATTTTTAACGTGCTGCAAATAACCACTATTTGTATAATCGTAACTAATTGTTAAATCATTTGGGTAACGTAGCCCTTTAACTCGTCCGTAGTTTGCATCATAGAAGGTGGTTGTTTTATAGGATTTACCACTACCAGTTATTGTTTGTGTGGCTGGTCTGCCATGACTATCGAAACTGAATGTTTTAGTCACTCCGTTTCCTGTTGCTTGGCTTAGCTGTCCAAGGCCGTATGTTGCACCGTCGTAGGTGTACGACAATGTGTTTTCCCCAGTACCTGTTCGTCGCGTCACACGCCCTAATACATCGGTGATATAACTGAGGGTTTTACTGCCAACACGTATTTCTCGTTGTAACTCACCAAAGCCATTGTACTCAAAGTTGGTTACCCCCTGATTTGGGTCATCAACTTGCGTCTTCTGCCCCAGTGCATTGTATTTAGCAAGAATCTTATTGCCATTTGCATCCTGAATAACAATGGGTAACCCCTGTGCATTATAGCTGTAACGTGTAATGCCTCCCGCTGCATCAACTGTTTCCATTAACTGCTTCAAACTATTGTAAGTTCGAGACATGTCAAGTGCTTTGTTGTTACAATCTTCTGTTGCTGTGATATCTGTTTTCAACCCAGAATAGGCATAAGTGGTCGTCATGTCGCCGCAAGCTTGGTTGGTCACTTTTTCTGTTAGGCGACCAAGGATGTCATAATGAGTGTATGTGACACCATATGACCTATTCCCCTCTTTATAGGGAACAGATTCAAAGATTTTATAGCCCTTTGCATCGTAACTAATATCAGTAAATACCCAGTCACCATTAAAATCTTCTACTGCTGTGCGTAATACCCGGCCAAGCTTATCTTGATAGACTTTTTGCGTCGGTTGACCTGCACTCACTTTAACGATTTGGATAACAGCGTTCTCAGGTGCTTGCACATCTGGGCTTTGTACCGCTGTGTACACAATTGGTTGACCATCTGTTTTGCTGCTGTAAGGACGGTTATAATCATCAAATGTGTAACGCGTTGTTAGGTAGCTATTACCACTAAGCTGTTGCCGTGTCTCGGTTATTTGCCCTGTGGCTGCCTTCACTTCTGTGTAACTGATGTGTCCTTTTGCATTCGTTTGTTTATATGGAAAATACCCATCACTTGCTTCGGTTGTACCATTCTTAGAGTAGGTGATTTTACTCGTTCTAACTTGGTCGCTCCAACTGTTACTCGCTTTATAAGTTTCTGCTGTTTGGGTTACTTGGGTTGG
>NZ_LRUF01000012.1 GCF_001550155.1 Pseudoalteromonas arabiensis | reverse complement strand
TAGAAAAATAAAACACCCAACCAAGACCCTACTACTTCTATCCTTGTAGGCATAGTGCGGCATTCGCCATGTGAAAGTAGGACATCCTACTGCGTAGCGCACCATGGCTCCTAATTAGAGAAACCCGATTCGAAAGAGTCGGGTTTTTTGTTGCCTGTAGAAAAATAAAACACCCAACCAAGACCCTACAACTTCTATCCTTGTAGGCATAGTGTGGCATTCGCCATGTGAAAGTAGGACATCCTACTGCGTAGCGCACCATGGCTCCTAATTAGAGAAACCCGTTGCAGTAATGCAACGGGGTTTTTCATGTTTGGCGCGATTTTACATCGCGCGCCACCCGCGAACAGACACCCCATGACGCGGAATAAACCCGCAGCTACGCGATAATCTCGCCCCAACACGTTTGTCGTCGCGATTTTACATCGCGCGCTACCCGCGAACAGAGACCCCATGACGCGGAATAAACCCGCTGCTACGCGGCAAGGTTATCCCAACATGTTTGTCGTCGCGATTTTACATCGCGTGATAGAGACTCGCAGGTATAGATCTTATTGGGGACGGGATGAGCCTACTGGCTGTTCGGTAGTAGAATACAGAGGTTATCTGTAAAGTGGTTGGCTAATACTAAGGCCAAATCTTAGCTGTGCACCTGAAACATAACTAAAAAAAGCCCAGCAGAGATTCACTGCTGGGCTTTTTTTGTAGTAAGCAGTATGTTACTTAATCATGCTATAAATAAGCGCAAATACTGCTAGAGAGCCAACTGTTAGAACAAACAGGGTACTCAAGCGGTTTTTGTATTTGTGTAAAACTGGTACTTTATAAACAGCAATCATGGGCATGATGAATAGGATCATAGCAATGATTGGGCCTGATAGTTGATCCATCATGTTTAAAATACTTGGATTAATTACTGAACAGTACCAAATAGCAAAGAACATGATCACAGTGCCGGTTTTATCAACTAACTTTGGATTCAAATCTGTTTGCTTACTCACTAGGCCATTAAAGCTTTCACGAGCACCTAAGAAGTGTCCCAAGAATGATGATGTAATTGCGATAAAAGCAACCAGAGGCCCAAGTGTGGCAATAAAAGAGTTATCTGTGATATTGGCTAGAAATGACAAAATAGACACATTATCAGCCTTAGCTTGTATCATTTGTTCAGATGATAGAGACAACACACACGAAAATACAAACAGCAATACAAATACAATCAGTAACAAGCTGGTACGTTTAAGAATTGCTTCAGATTTCATTTTGGCATTATTGCCATAATGGGCTCGCTGTACATGGACAAAACTTGAGATTGCAGCTGCGTGGCTAAACGAAAAAACAATAATAGGAATAGATAACCAAAGCGTCTTCATAAAACCTGAGAACTCAGGAATAGTGATGTCAGGCATTTGCCAACTGGGGATTAAATATAACGATAAGAAGAATAAGATACCAACCAGAGGATAAACTAAAATAGAAAAAGCGCGAAGCATAAGTGCTTCACCACCAAGCATTAAGCTAATCATACCACCAACTAAAACCCCTGATAATAAAACGCGTGGTGGCGACTCCATGCCTAATTGATTGACAATAAAGCTGTCGACGGTATTGGTTAAGCCAACACCATAGATAAGTAAAATAGGAAAGATCGAAAGAAAGTATAAAAGAGAAATTAAGCGACCGGCGTTAATACCAAAATGCTCTTCAACTACGTCTGTAAAGTCAGCATCGGACTGTTTAGATGATAATACAAAGCGGGCCAAGCCTCTGTGAGCTAAATAAGTCATTGGAAAGGCAAGGCATGCCATGATGATTAACGGCCAGAATCCGCCGATACCGATATTAATTGGTAAGAATAAAATACCAGCCCCGACCGCGGTACCAAATAAACTTAATACCCATTGGGTGTCATGAAGATTCCATTTCGAGTTACTACTTGTTGTCGATGCATCATACGGCATAGCATCTTGATGTGTGTTCATTAGCACTCCACTATTAGAATAATAATTGTCGCGCAGCATATAGAAAAGCGCCTAAGAATGCATGTTTTAGCGTTGTATTTAAATAACTATGCTGTAAGGGGAGACTTACACAAGGGAATATTGCTTATTTGGATAGCTGAGTTTAGCAGTGCTCCACCCAGCTTAGAGTGTTATTGTGCAGCCGTTAGTGCACGTGCTTTTATATCAGCAGCAAATGCTAACCCTTTCTTAAAACGAGCCTCAGCTGCACTGATTTCTGCTTCATCGCCATTTGCGGCAAGAATGCTTTGTGAGAGAGCCTTATAAAGCGAGGTAATTTGTGATTCGTACGCTGCTTCAATTGCCTTTTCAATCGTTGTCACTGCTATTCCTAAATAAATAATAATAGAGGTCAAAGTTTTAACATATTAAAGCAAGCTAGAATATAGCTTGCTTTAATAATGTGGACTAACCAACTGAAGAAAGCGCTCTGTAGGCTATTTTATTGACCATTTTTAATGTTTGTTCAAATACCCACTTTATGAACTCTGCTGATAACTCTTTTATCTTTGCTTTAGCATATCCTGCAAATGCAAGCATACATGCGAGTAATCCATTTATGGGGCCTGTTAAGTCTACAGTATGAAAATTATTGTTAGCTAGAATCATCGCGATTTTGTCGTATAAACTCAAACTGTTTGCAGTACCGGACTGCAGCGCATTCAGCGCCCCTAGCTTTGCTTGACGCAATACTGTCATTAAAGCTTCACTTAAACGATTCATCTAATAAATGGAAGGTTGTACTTGGTTTGCATGACTAATGTCTAGAGTTACACGCTTAAACGGATTAAATGTCACTCTTTTGTTGATGCTATCCCAAGATTGCTTTTGTGAATTTCGGGTGTAGTATTTCATCAAGTGATGCCACGGGGCTATAATTTGGTTGTTGTCCATCCTATATTCAGGGGGATTGTACGGAGCCTGCATAAATGGCCAAAAAGGCACCATCGGCACTACATCGCCACCATTTACACAGCGGAATATATTTTTTGATTTCAGGGCGTTTGTGGTACTTAATGCGAAATTAGTTAAGCTTACTTTTGGCGCACCGAAAGTATATAATTTAACGTTTGCATTAAAACGTCGTTTAGCCCAATCCGCGACTAGAGATGCAACCGCACCTCCTAGACTGTGACCAACACAATGCACAGTAGCACTCGGCTTAAGTTCACTCAAAAAAGGTGCTAATTCTGATTTTAAGGTTTCAAATAAAGTATTAAAGCCAGCATGAACACTATGACCTCCATCGCAAACACTTAGGTTAGCTCTACAGTCAGTTGATGCGTCATATAACGAGGCTGTACCTCGAATAGCCAATACCAAATCATTTTTAAATGGATTCATGCGCCCTGTAGGAGAAGTACCTTTGCCAACGAGTACAAACCCTGTTTGATGACCTGTAGCATGAGCCATTGCTCCGCCAGATACTCCTTTTATTGGGCCGTTTGACAGGTCAAAAGAAAAATGTTTTTCTAAAGAATTCGACGCAATTATTGAGTATCGACCTCTTCGGTCTGCTTTCTTTATGTCATAAGAAATTTTAGCTAATTCAGCGCATAAAATGGGTGATAAAGTTGCTATTATAAGTCCTTTTAATTTTGTTTTTCCCAGCGAGCAATACTTTTGATAAAGTGTTCGTCTAATGGATCTTCAGGGTTAATTAGGTGATGTTTTACTTCTTTATCCGTCAAGTCAGCTTTTAAGTTTTTCAAAAAATTTTTAAACTCTTTTGGGTTTTTTAGTCCATGCTGAAAACCTAACCAGAGATTGTAAACCTCACCACCTTTTTCTAAATCTATGATAATTCTGACCACGGGCTCATGAAAAATACTGCCAAGTTTGCGAGATTTTAGAGATTTGGCAGGAAATGAGAAACAACCGTTTTCATCAGTATAAACACTATCTAGTTCTTCATCGTCGTAGGTTAAGCTTCGCTCAACAAGTTGA
The DNA here is from genome assembly GCF_001550155.1 of Pseudoalteromonas arabiensis. GTDB lineage: Bacteria > Pseudomonadota > Gammaproteobacteria > Enterobacterales > Alteromonadaceae > Pseudoalteromonas > Pseudoalteromonas arabiensis. Next base: position 33,091 of record NZ_LRUF01000012.1, on the reverse strand, counting down.
TTGGCTAATGGGGTTCCATTATCAAAAACCTGACCTTTTACTTCGGGGCATAGTTCTACTGTATAGCGAATTAATCCGAGCATTTATCGTTCCTTGTTAACAATCCATGTTTCTATAATTATCCATATAGGGGATAAAACATCAATGTATTTCCTATATGGTTTAGTTTATCCAACGACTAATACTAGAAACATTGTGCTCACCGCTTGGTGCTTCTGTATCAATGATTTGATATTTTATTTCTTCAGCGCTTAAATATGTATTTAAATTATTTAGTCTTTTTTGTAGTTCAATTGGAGTTTTAAGTCCATGTTGAAATACAAACCATAAAGTATGCTGATGACTTTCAAAGTAAGTCACTATTACTACTCTGATCATTGACTCATAAAATATACTGCAAGGCTTACGTGCTTGAATTGATTTAGCGGGAAATGAGTAAAAAACGAGCTCATCAGTCTAGGCTTCATCTATCTACTCACCCTCTAAGGTTAAGCCTCTTTGAATAAGTTGGTTTTCTACTGGTTTACCGTAAGCTAACCTTTTACTTCGGGCATAATTCAACTGTATAGCGAATTAATCCGAGTATATCGTTCCTTGCTAATAACTCGTGTTTCTATAATTATTCATGATTTTAAAAAACATCAATGAATCAAGCTCTATGTCGGTTATTTCAGATTTTTCTTGAAGATTAAGGCGCTTAGGTGCTTCTGATATAAGCTTAGGGTGTATCGAGCACTAGAGGTTGAGTGTATATTTAATTGTTTATATTTCGCTTAATTGTTGATAAGGATATTAAATTGGTAAAGTCACTCTCTATTCCAATTCAGCGTGGGTTGTCGCTGTTATTATGTGCATTAACGGCATCCTCTGTAGTCATACTCTTAAGTAAAACCACATTTATAAAAAAGGTATTTTTTAGTTTTTCAGCAATACTAAGTACAAGTGAAGCTCTGTATTATAGCTTTTCATTTCTAGCAGGCATTGGCATAAAGCTAATGCTGGATAAGTTTTATATCTCCCACACCAAACGCAGTATTGGGTTTAACTGGCGATATCCGCCAGTGACGATAAGCTTATGGTTGTCGATAGTTCTTATGGGGTCTATTTTTTATCACACTGCAAATTTAGAGCAATTAATAGCGGCTACTTCTAGTTTTAAGTATTTCATCTTATCAATTTTAGGTGCTTCTATACTTACAGCCTATCAACAAAGTAATGAAAGAATTAGCCTTAATTTGATTCTATAAAATCTTTACCAACGCAGGAATTAGCAAAAAATATCTGCAGTGATTATCGTTGGCAAGAGGCATTTGATCGTTTTGGTAGGATACTTTTTTCAGATGATAAAAACCAAGATAGAGTAGAACAAATTGTTTTTGATGTTTTAGAGCATATTGGAAAGATCCAAAAGGCTTTTTGACAGAAGGTCTTTTTGAAGAATATACAAAGCAAACCATCGATGATAAAAATTTTGAAAGAGTTTTATACAAGTTAGTAAATTTAGAAAGTGGAGAAAAGTTGCTTGAGCGACAATTGGAAAGATTGCAAAGAAATTTTGAAGGGAGAAGCGAAATAAGGCATGCTAATGGACATTACAAGGATATTAAAGATGAAGCTGATAGAAGGGATGCTGCAACCTATAGTAATGAGCTTTTTCAAGGTCTTAATATAGTTAATTTTTAAATGAAAATGCGCATAAGTTATCTGAACAATCTTTTTACGTGTGTCTAAGGTTTATAGCTTTTGCGCAGTTAGCTGAAGGTGAATTTGACTTTTTAAATAGGTTAATGAAAAACTTATTGGGAGTTGTAATCAATAATAAAAATACACGGACTGTTGAATTTTTAGTTAGAGCAGCTTCGTCACAACATTTAACGATTAAGCATTTACAAGAGCACTTTTCAGAGCTTTCACCTGAGCAGAAAAGAGATATTTTACAAACACTCGCAAAGCTTAATGATAATCAAGAAAGTAATTCAGATATTGATTTAGCAATAAAAAATCTAAGTTTCATTGAGGGGGTATAATCTTCTGTGCAGCGCGCATTGCTTTTGTGCTCTCTATGGTGAAATTGTTTTCAAGCTAGAATACAGAGCAGCTTTCGTGGTTGAAGCCATCTCCTAAGGGGATTTATACTTACGCTTTAATGTCTTGTAGCTCAGGCTTTAGCCTGAAAAATGTATCGGGATAAATCCCGACCTACAAAAGAACGGAAATACTAGATCTCTGTGCGGAGCCGAGCTTAAAACTTACCGCTTAAAGCTCTACTGCTTCTGACTAAATTAGGCTGGTTTTCGCTACGCTCTACCCAGCCTACGGTATTTAACGGAACGCTTTTAGTTCTGTAATGCCGATACGACAAAAAACGGATTCAGATACTCTTCTTTACTGTTATACAGTAATGGGCTGCCATCGAGTTTACTAACCGTTGCGCCAGCTATTTCGGCAATTGCATGGCCTGCACCTGTATCCCATTCACAAGTTGGGCCAAGGCGTGGGTAAATATCTGCACTGCCTTCGGCTACTAAGCATAGTTTTAGTGAGCTGCCCTTTGAGACCATTTCTACGTCATCGAACTGTTTTACAAACTCAGCAAGATCTGGAGAAGGGTGTGAGCGACTGCCAACAACACGAATAAGTCCTTTGTTTGGTTTGCGGGTAACTTTTAGTTCGATTCGTTCATCGCCTTTATCTTTAAAGGCACCGATTGCTTCACTTGCAATATATGAGACGCCCAAAGCGGGTGCATCAACGACAGCTAATACAGGCTTTCCATTTTCGATCAGTGCAATATTGACGGTAAACTCGCCATTTTTCTTGATGAATTCTTTGGTGCCATCTATAGGATCAACTAACCAGTAGCGTTGCCATGTTTGGCGGACCTCCCAGCTTATATCAGCGCTTTCTTCACTTAGAATTGGCACATCTGGGGTAAGGTGTTTTAAGCCATTCACAATCACTTTATGAGCTGCTAGGTCAGCGTCGGTAACAGGGCTTTCATCAGCCTTGTACTCAACATTAAAGTCCTTTTCGTAAATCCCCATAATTGCACTACCCGCTTGGCGCGCGAGGAGTAAGATTTCTTCTAGCAGTTCCGTTTGATTCATGGCTTAACCTATAATTTGCTGTTGTTTTAAATACGCTACCAGTTCTTGCACCGATTGGTCTAGGGTGTTTGCGCTCGTATCGATTTTAATTTCTGGTGAAATAGGGGGTTGATAATCAGAATCGATACCAGTGAAGTGTTTTATCTCACCTGCACGGGCTTTTTTATAGAGACCCTTAGGATCGCGGCTTTCGCAAACGTCTAATGGAGTATCTAAAAATACTTCGATAAATTCACCCTCTTCAACTAAGTTTCTTACCATATCGCGTTCACTTCTAAAGGGTGAAATAAATGCGGTGAGTACCACAAGTCCTGCATCAATCATGAGTTTTGCGGTTTCACCCACTCGGCGAATATTTTCAATACGGTCTTCATCACTAAAGCCAAGATCTTTACATAAACCATGACGTACATTATCACCATCTAATAGGTATGTGTGCACACCTAATTGATTCAGGGCACTTTCTAGTGCATTGGCAACGGTGCTTTTGCCAGAGCCTGAAAAACCAGTGAACCATAAAATAGTTGGCTTATGTTTTTTTTGCTCACTACGCTGTGCTTTAGTGGTAGCGTAGTTATGCCATACGATATTCTCATCCATTGTTTTTACTCTCATTATTGAAATGGAAAAACCAGTGGTATTAATGTCAGCACCGTTATTGAATAAATAATCGATAACGGTAAGCCCATTGCAATGTAATCTTTTAAACGGTAGTTACCTGCACTGTATACCATTAGGTTAGTTTGGTAACCAAATGGCGAAATAAAACTAGCCGATGCACCAAAAGCGACAGCCATAATAAAAGGAAGTGGCGATACATCAAAACCTATGGCTAATGCGTAGGCAACTGGAAACGAAAGTGCCGCGGCTGCATTATTGGTAATGAGCTCGGTAAATATCACGGTCATTAAGAAAATGGCAATGAAAGCCCCATAAGGTCCAAAATCGCCAAGCACGTATAACATACCTGATGATATTTCACCGGCAAGGCCTGTGCCTATCATTAATTTAGCTAGGCCGATAGCACTGCCTACCACGGCGAGTAGCTCAATCGGAAAGCGGCGCTTTACTTCACTAAGTTTAATTGTGCCAGTTAGCATTAGGCCGATCAGTAAAACAAGTAGACCTTTAATCAAGGGGACGATTCCAAGAATACTCAGGCCTAAAACCCCCGCAAAACTGGCCAGTACGATATTAGATTTCTTTGGCTTTAAGTGAGTTTGTAAATCAAGGCCTGAAATATAAACAAATTCTCTTTTAAGGTCAGGAAGTGAGTAAAACTCTTTACCTGGTGCAAGAATGAGTGAGTCACCAGCTTGTAGTTGTACTTTACCTAAACCACCTTGCAAACGGTCGTGGCCGCGGCGAATGGCAATAACCGCCGCATGGAATTGCTCACGAAAACGCACTTCCTTAACTGTTTTACCTATGTATTTAGAGGAATGGCTGACAACGACTTCAACTAAGTGCTCAACATCTTTTTCGTGTTTGTCGTGAACGACTTTTAGGCCATCAAACTGAGTAAGCAGAGGTACCGATTTTATGTCACCGACAAACAAGAGCACGTCACCTTCTTTAATCACTTGCTTTGGTGTGACTGCACAGATACGTTTATCTTCACGGATGATCTCGGCTAAGAATAGGTCTTTAAGTTCACGAAGACCATTTTCTTCAACGCTTTTACCCGCGAGTTGTGAGCCAGTTTCAACTTTACCTTCTAGATAGAAAGGGACGACTTCTTGATCGTTTTTGCCATTATCAGGAAGGTATTTCAACATCACAATGATAGTGATTAAGCCAACACTTAAAGCACCCAAGCCCACTAATGTAAAATCAAAAAAGCCTAGGGGCGCCATGCCAGCTTCTACTGCAAAACCATTAACAATTAAGTTAGTTGATGTGCCAATTAGGGTAATCGTGCCCCCTAAAATTGCAGTGTACGACAAGGGCAACAACAATTTAGACGGGGAATGAGTTGGACTGTCTTTTATTGCACTAATCAGTGAGGCCACAACCGCCGTATTATTAGTAAATGATGATAAGAAAGCGGTAGATAAACCAAGTTTAGTCACTGAGCTGGTTAGACTTCCTTTAGAAAGTGACTGAGCAAGTTTCTGTACTAACGTGGTTTTTTCTACAGCAATAGACACTAATACAAGCAGTATTAAAGTAATTAAAGAGGGGTTTGCATAGTTCACCAGCATATCTTCAAGGCTTATAAGCCCTGCTAGATAGCTAATACCAATGGCGCCAACAAATAACCATGCTGGTTTTAGTCGTGTGCCAAATAAGCACCCGACTAATACCAGCATAATGCCTGTTAATACCAGCTGTTGATACATGCTATTACTTCCTATAACAGGCGAAAAGTGATCATTTAAGCTTAGTTATATCAAGCGCTTGCCAGTGAGGGAAGTGCTTGCGTACTAAAGCGTTAAATTCAACTTCAAAGTCGCTAAAGTTACTTTGCTGTTCTTCGATGTTAAGTAATTGCTCAATCATACCTGCTGCCACAGTTAGGTTTGATAGGCGATCGATTAGGATAAACGCACCTGTTTCATGATTGCTGTGGTACTCATCAGCCAAAATTGTTTCTGTCAGCTCTAAGGTTACAATAGCAATTTCGTTCAGCTGTAATGAGTCAGCTTGACCATGCTCTAAGGTATTTACATCAATGGTGTGATCGATTTTTCTTACCACTGCTGAGGTATTCTTGCTACCTAACTTAAAGTTGTAGCTTTTACCTAATACAAGCGGCGCTTCGTGCATCCATACTAATTTAGCTTGAATACGATTTGTAACAGCGGCTTTTGAAGCGGCTGGCACAATCACATCACCACGGCTGATATCTATTTCGTCGTTTAATGTTAAAGTGATTGCTTGACCTGCTTCAGCGGTATCTAAGTTGCCATCAAAAGTCACAATCTCTCTGATACTTGAGCTTTTACCCGATGGTAGCACTTTCACTGCATCACCAACACTGAACTTGCCAGAGGTTAAAGTACCTTGGAAGCCACGGAAGTCTAAGTTAGGGCGCACGACATATTGCACCGGAAGGCGTGCTTCAAAACCGTTATCAATTTCAGCAGCTGGTGAGTCTTCAAGTAACTCAAGCAGTGGTTTATCAGTGTAGTAAGGAGTGTGCTCTGAGCGTGTTACTACGTTGTCACCTTTAAGTGCAGACATAGGCACAAACTTGATATTCGTAACGTTTAGCTGCTCCGCAAATTTAAGATAATCCGCTTTGATTTTCTCATACACGGTTTCGTCGAAATCGACGATGTCCATCTTGTTGATAGCAACAACAAACTGTTTAATACCAAGCGAATCACAGATAAAACTATGGCGTTTTGTTTGTACTTGTACACCGTAACGCGCATCCACCAAGATAATAGCTACATCACTGGTTGATGCACCGGTTACCATGTTGCGTGTGTACTGCTCATGCCCAGGCGTGTCAGCAATGATGAATTTACGTTTTGCTGTTGAGAAGTAACGATAAGCAACGTCAATGGTAATACCTTGTTCGCGCTCAGCTTGTAAGCCATCAACAAGGAGTGCTAAATCAAGCTCTTCACCGGCATTACCGACTTTTTCATTGTCTTTATGCAGGGCTGCAAGTTGGTCTTCATAAATTTGGTGGCTGTCATGTAAAAGGCGGCCAATCAGCGTTGATTTACCGTCATCCACACTACCACAGGTCAGCATGCGTAAAAGGCTTTTATCTTGTTGACGTGCAAGGTAAGCGTCGATGCCTAACTCTCTTACTTCGTTAATCGTGTCGTTTGTTTTAGACATTAGAAATAGCCCTCACGTTTTTTCTTTTCCATTGAACCAGCTGAGTCATGATCAATCACACGGCCCTCACGCTCAGAAGAGGTTGAAAGTAGCATCTCTTCAATAATTTCCGTTAAGGTTCCTGCCGTTGATTCCACAGCCCCCGTTAACGGGTAACAACCAAGGGTACGGAAACGCACAGATTTCATTTCTGGTACTTCGCCTTCCTCAAGAGGCATGCGCTCATCATCAACCATGATTAGCGTGCCGTTACGCTCAACGACTGGGCGTTCTTTGGCAAGGTAAAGTGGAACCATTTCAATGTTTTCTTGGTAGATATACTGCCAAATATCAAGCTCAGTCCAGTTCGATAACGGGAAAACACGAATGCTTTCACCTGGGTTAACTTGGCTGTTATATGTATTCCAAAGTTCAGGACGTTGGTTTTTTGGATCCCACCTGTGGTGTTTATCACGGAATGAGTAAACACGCTCTTTGGCACGAGATTTCTCTTCATCTCGACGAGCACCACCAAACGCAGCATCAAAGCCATATTTGTCTAACGCTTGCTTCAAGCCTTGGGTTTTCATGATGTCAGTGTGCTTTGCTGAGCCGTGTACGAATGGGTTGATATCAATCTCTAACCCTTCAGGGTTTTTGTGGACGATTAAATCAAAGCCGTATTCTTTGGCTAGGCGGTCACGAAACTCGATCATTTCCTTAAACTTCCAGTTGGTATCAACATGTAATAATGGAAATGGGATCTTTGCTGGGTAAAACGCTTTGCGTGCTAAGTGTAATAACACCGATGAATCTTTACCTATCGAGTAAAGCATCACCGGATTTTCAAACTCAGCAGCCACTTCGCGCATGATCTTGATACTTTCAGCTTCTAATTGCTGAAGGTGTGTTAAAGCCATTGTTAGTCGTCCTACTAAAATGATTAAAAGTTAAATTACGCTACGCCTGTAATAGGCTGGGCAAAGCTGCTGGTTTGTTCGGTTTGTCCGAACCATGCAAGCTGGTGATGCAATGATGCAACTTCGCCTATAATTAGTAAAGCGGGTGAGATAATACTATGACGGGCGATTAAGTCCGCCAATTCACCCAGTTGCCCAGTAACGACACGCTGTTCTTTTCGCGTACCATTTTCGATAATGGCAACTGGTGTTTCTGCACCACGGCCATGTTTTAATAATTGTGCTTGAATATGGGGAGATTTAATGACACCCATATAAATAGCCAAAGTTTGATTTGGTTTTGCGAGTGATTGCCAATCAAGTTCTTGACCATCTTTTTTACAGTGTCCTGTCACAAATTGAATAGCTTGTGCATGGTCTCTGTGTGTTAGAGGGATCCCAGCATAAGCACTGCAACCGGCAGCAGCAGTGATACCCGGTACGATTTGGTAACGTACTTGATTTGCGGCCAGCACTTGTACTTCTTCACCACCACGACCATAAATAAACGGGTCGCCTCCTTTAATACGGCATACTTTTTTACCTTGTTTGGCAAAATCTACCAGCATTTGATTGGTATCTTCTTGTGCAACACTGTGATCGCCCAAGCGTTTGCCAACACAGACTAAATCAGCATCACGGCGCACTAGTTCCATAATTTCATCAGAGACTAAATAGTCATACACAACGACGTCGGCTTGTTGCATTAATTGCAGTGCTTTTAGTGTTAATAACTCAGGGTCGCCAGGGCCTGCACCGACAACATACACTTCGCCTTCAGGCTCTGGCTTTGCATCTAACAATTGCTCTAACTGCACAGTTGCTGCCTCGGTATTACCCGCTTGCACTTTACTCACGACCGATGAGTCAAACACCCCTTCCCAAAATTGGCGACGGTCAGCAAAGTGCTTGAAACGCTGTTTTACTTTATCGCGAAAGCTACCAACTAACGTAGCAAGTGGGCCAATATGTTGTGGAATAAGGGTCTCGAGTTTTTCACGTAACCGACGTGCAAGTACGGGGGCAGTGCCAGCACTTGAAATAGCAATTGTGATTGGATCACGGTCAACAATCGAAGGAAAAATAAAGCTGCATTTAGGCTGGTCATCAACCACATTAACGAAAATATTACGCGCATTGGCACGTTCAAAAACGTCATTATTGACGCTGTCGATATCCGTCGCCGCAATAACTAGCATTTGTTGATCTAAATACTGTTCTTTAAATGTATCAACGATAAGCGTTACTTCACCTTGCGTTGCAAGCGCAGTAAGTTCATCACAAAACTCAGGGGCGACTAGCGTTACGTTGGCACGTGCTTTTAAAAATGCACGGCACTTGCGTAACGCAACATCTCCACCGCCGACTACCAATACAGGTTTGTCGTCTAACTTGGTAAAGATAGGTAAATATTGCACGTTGTTCTCACCCCTAAAACACATCAAAGAAACTGCTTATTGCAGGCAAGCAGAATATAGTGCTCTAAATAAAGTAAAAAATAATTAAAACCAAGTTTATATAACTAAAAGTTATATTTGGTGGCTTTGTTTGGCTTAAGGCTTAGTTAACAAGGGATTGCGGCGAGTTACAAGGAAATTAAATGCCTTATGGTGATTAGTTATGATTTATAGCCAGATCATAAAAATTTGCTACTATAGGGTACTAATATGGCAACACAAAATAAGATCAATGACTAATATGCAAACAATCGCTGCCCAAGCGGTGGCACTAATGGATTTAACAACACTGAATGACACCGACACTACAGAGTCTATTAATAACTTAGTTGCGAGTATTGAGCCAAAGTTAGGCATTCCTGCTGCGGTTTGTGTGTATAGTCAGTTTGTTAGTGACGCTAAGCTTGCACTCGCTGAGCGTGAGTTACAACAAGTTAAAGTGGCTACTGTGACTAACTTCCCTGGTGGGGAGCAGCCATTAGAACAAGTCATTAGTGAAACCTTGTTTGCTATTGAACGCGGAGCCGATGAAGTAGACTTAGTGATTCCATACAAAGCACTGGTTGCCGGTGATGAACGCAAAGTTTTAGAGTATGTTCAAGCGTCAAAAGATGCCTGCGGTACTCAAGTGCAACTCAAAGTGATCATTGAAAGCGGTGAATTGACCAATGAGTTGATTGCTACAGCAACTAAGCTGGCGATAGAAGGCGGTGCCGACTTTGTTAAAACCAGTACCGGTAAAGTCGCTGTGAATGCCACCCTTGCGGCGACTAAGGTTATTTTAGAGACCATTAAAGCAAGCGATAAAAAGGTGGGTTTTAAAGCGGCGGGTGGAGTCAGAACTGTTACTGACGCTGCTGAGTATTTGGCTTTAGCTGAGTCAATTATGGGTGAAGCGTATTTACAACCCGATCTTTTTCGATTTGGCGCTTCAGGCTTATTAAGTGATGTGTATATGATATTAAATGAATCGTGAAAGTGAGCAAGAAAAAATAGCGCTCGAGCATGGTGCGGCAAAGCTATTTTTACGCTGTTACGAAAAGCAATTTGGTGTAACTATGCGTAATATCTGGCATAACACACCGAGTAAGCCCGATGTAAGTTGCTATAAAGGTGATGAGCGACTCGATATCGAAATAGCGCATTTATATGCCAGTGAAACAGAAGCGATGGCGGTACTTGGCCGACCTTTGTCGATTGGCATGCAACGAGACCTTGCGGAAATGGCGTTAGCACCAAGTAGTGAACGTTTGCACTGTGCGTTACATCGTTTGCTCGCGCAAAAAGCGAAAAAGCATTATGAGTCTACTCACCCTTGGTTATTGATACGAAATGCCAGTACGATTTGGCATTTAGAAGATTTTAAGTCAGTACTTACTAACTTAAAAGTGCCAGCAGAGCACCCATTTCAACAAATTTGGCTACTGTGTGATTTTTACCGTGGCGAATTGATACAAATTTTGTAGTGATAAACGAAAGCGTGTACAGCCAGTGCTAGCACTGGCTGTTATTTTGCTTAGTTGAATTTAAAAATACTGCCAAGGCTTTCTAAACTTGATTTGTTAGTTTTGGCAATGCAGCCTGAATCATCAAGAGACTTTTTGGTCGTCTCATCCGCACGACCAGTCACTTTGAGCTTATTTTCTTGCTGATACTCAGTGAGTGCAATCACGGTTGCTTCATCGTACTCTACGTCTTCTACTTCATATTCTTCGTAGTGAGGCTGTCTTTTCAAATAACCCAAACAAACCAAGTTTAGTCGTGACATCGCCAAGTCTGTTTTTTCGTAGTAAGGCATTCTATGATTAGGAACAGTAACTGATGCCACTGCTGCTTTAGTGGGGGCTGCAGCTGCAGTTACTTTGAGTGGTGCAGGCGCTGTGTGACCAGCCGCTATCGTGTTATCACTATTGTAACGATAATAGGTCGCTGGCACTTTTGATTCTAAGAACTCAACCGCTTTTATAATCACTTCACGTAATGCTTTTTCTTTTGGCGTGTTTGACCAACTACTCAGGTTGCCGCCGACTAGGGCGCCACCAAAGTTAGTTGCAGCAGAGGTAAAATTAAAATCTTTACTACCACCTTCTACGCTAGTGGCTGCTAGAATACGAGAGGTACGGGTGTCTATTAAGCGTAAATCAATAGCCATGTGTGAACTTGAAAAGCCCGCTGATACTGAGCTAAATACATCACCGATAAACCCACCACTGCCTACACGAGTACCAGAGTTGTCGTCATCGAACTCTGTGACCGCTGCTACAACCACAATTTCGGCACCCTCTATTTCGCCGTAGGCTGCACCTGATGCTGCACTTACTCGACCTGATACCGCTAAGTCTTGCTCTGATAAAACAGCATCAAGCGCTTGTCGCTCTAAAACGATAAATCGATTAGTACTAACTAGTGCAGTTGTTAGCTGATCTGCCATACCTTCACCAATTTCTTTACGCCACCAACGCGAGTCGTTGGACTTATCGGTAAAGCGTGCCACAGCGACTCTGGCTTTAGGGCCATTGTATTGTTGTTGTGCGACTTCGTTTATATTCGGGCTGTTGTTATTGCTTGTGGTTGTCGTCGTACTTTGGCATGCAGTTAGTGCAGCAGCAATTAAAGTGAGCGTAATCGCTTTGTGTGTTTTGGTGAGCATATGACTTTCCTTAACTTATATCTCATGCAGTAAATAACGCCACAATACGGGCTTTGTTTTTATGAATGTTTATTAGGATAAGTTATAAAAATCAGTACATTAAAAATAGTACTCAAGCGAAAAGTTTATTCACTCACACGAAATTAGCGCGTTTTTGATGGTTATCTCGATACTGTTTTGGTGAGAGGCCAAAATAACTTTTAAAGCTTCGAGCAAAATAACTTTGCGAGCTAAAGCCATTTTGTTCAGCTATCAGACCAATTGCTGATGTGCTATTGATTAGGTGTTCTTTTGCAAACTCTAAACGTGTATTGCGCAAATAGTCTGATGGAGTTTGTGAATATAATGCTTTCATTTTTAATTGAAGTGCACGGGGGCTTAAACATAATGCAGAGGCAAGTTGTTCGACGGAGAAACTTTCATCTTGATAATGAGTTTGCACTACCTGCTTAAGCTTTTCTGTAAAGGAGTAGTCTTTATTGTGAACCGTAATCTGTGCGGATGAGTCTGTGTGTAGCGGGGCAGCAAGCTGCGCCGTTAAATGCTGGTTTAAGATGTGTCTTAAATTAAGCAACCCCTTAACACGACTGATCAGTATTGCTGGTTCAAACGGTTTACTTAAAAAATCATCGGCTAATAAATCGAGGCCTTTTAAACGACTATTTTTGTCTGCCTTTGCAGAAAGCAATAGGACAGGAATGTGGCTGGTGGCGGGGTTGGCACGTAGTTTAGTCAATAGTTGATAGCCATCCATATTAGGCATCATGACATCACTAATGATTAGGTCTGGCAGGCTCGTTTGACATAGTTCAATAGCTTGTTGACCATCAATTGCGCAGATACAACGAAACTCCTCATTAAATAACGAAAGTAATAGCTCAGCCATGTCTTGGTTATCCTCAACAATGAGAATAGTTGGCTGTGTGGAGTGCAGTTCAATTGAGTTATTTATATGTTTACCAGAGGCGATTGCAAGAGGAAGTGACACATTAAAACAGCTTCCTTTGTTAACTTGACTTTGTAGGGTGATTATACCGCCATATTCTTCAACTAGCTGCTTTACCAAGGTTAGGCCGATTCCACTTCCTGACTCTTCTGATGTTGCCACGCGGGTAAAGCGGTTAAAAACTTGTTGCTGATGCTTGTCGGCAATTCCGATACCCGTATCAATAATGCTAAATATCGCCCGTTGCTGTTCCATCGAGAGGCTAATACTAACTTTACCACCTTGTGGGGTGTACTTAAGAGCATTACTAATTAGGTTACTAAAGATAGAGTGAGCATGCTCGGGAGCAAGGGCAATCATGCATTCTTCAGTGGGATTAGTGTGAAAATTAAATTGCAGTTGCTTTTGCTTAAAGAGCGGCGTGAAATCGTTTACCAGGTTGGTCAGAAAATCGCTTAATGAATACGGTGATACCGTGTAAATAGCTGTACTTGGACGTTTACTTAGTTGTAAAAGTTGATTGATGAGCTCAAGCAAACGCTGGCAGTTGCGCTTTATACTGGCAAGCTGGTTGCGGGTATGTGGGTCAGTATTACTCTGCTGTAACTGACTTATCGGAGCAAGTATTAAGCTCAGTGGAGTTTTTAGCTCATGGCTAATGTTATCTAGAAATTGATCTTTTAATTTGTTTAATTCAATTTCAGTTTGCTTTTCTTGCTCAGCGAGTTTGCGTTGGTACAGTGCATTTAAAAGTAGCCAAGTTAGCGTTAATGCCATGATTAGGTAGATGCCATAGGCTAATTTACTTTGCCACCAAGGAGGCACAACAGTTAACTTTAGCAAGGAGGCACTGTCACTCCACTGGCCGTATTGATCTTTTGCCTTGATTAATAATTGGTAGTTACCAGCTGGAAGTTGTGGGTAGTTGACTTGCCTAAGAGAGGCATCTGTATACAAAAACAGTTTATCAAAGCCTGCTAACTTGTAGCCATATTGATAATGTTTTGGCGTGGCAGCATTATTTAATGCACTAAATTTAAAGCCAATAACGCCAGCTGATTGCTCAAAAGAGAGTGAATGGGTGGAACTGGCAAGCGTATTTGTTTGCTTACCGAAGTGATTGCTCTCAATTGCGTGGTTGTTCAGTAATAGCTCAGTTAATACCGGAGTAGGGGGAGCGTGCGATAAGGTTAACTGCTCAGGATAAAAGTGGTTATAACCATTAATACCGCCAAAGAATAATTCGCCATCGTCTGCTTGAAAGCTTGCGCCCAGTATAAATGATTGGTGCTGAATACCGTCTTCTGGCAAAAATTGCTGCATTTGTTCTGTGACAGGATTATAGCGTGTAAGTCCGCCATTGGTTGCTAGCCAAAGCATGTCTTGCTGATCAGTTAAAATATCAAAAATATTATCATTCGCTAAGCCGTGCTGCTCGGTAATTTGTTTAACGTTAAAATTATCTTTATTGACTTGGTTCAGTCCCTGCATTGTACCAACCCAAATGATGTTCTTTTTTAGCAGTAAAGAAGTCACCATGTTATGACTAAGCCCTGTATCGGCTGAGCTTTGTTGATCCAATAAACTAAATTGCTCACTTGCAATATCTAACTTATTGAGCCCTGCTCGGGTGCCAATCCAAAGAGCATGGTCATCACTATCATAGGCAAGTGTAAATACAGTGTTGTTCGCAAGGCTGTTGCTTGTGTCGTTATGCTTGAAGTGAGTTACTTTAGCTGATTCAGGCTCAAACCGAGTAAGTCCTTGGTTACTGCCAAGCCAAAGTGCACCCGTTTTGTCACTGGTTATCGCGTAAACACGATCACTCGCTAGCTGGTGGCTTTGCATGGTGAAAATTTCAAAGCTATCACTACCATCCTGATACTTAACTAAGCCGCCACCGTAAGTGCCTACCCATAACTGATGATTGTTATCTTCATGGAGGGCAAATATATTACTGTTTGGTAGTGCGTCTTTATAGTGATGATAGCCTTGGGTTGTTTTACGATTGAGTCCATCACGAGTGCCAATCCATACCTCTCCATTGGCTCTTTTTATGATTGAACGAACAAAATTATGGCTCAAAGAATGTAGCTGAGAGGTTGTTGATTGATGAGAAAACTGCTGCTGTTTGGGGTCATACCGATGTACACCATAGCCATCAGTCCCTAGCCAAATAATACCTTGTGGGTCTTGATAAAGTGAAAGGAGATAATCACTGCTTAAACTATTTTGCTCTTGTTTATCATGGCGATATTGAATGTATTCTTTTTGCAAGTCTGCCTCAGCAGGCAAAAAGTATAAACCTTGCCCATAGCTTGTTAGCCAAAGATTGTTTTGAGCATCAATAAGGCTGTCAGTGATCCAGATACCTTTAAAGTGCTTAATTGGTTCACTCACTAACGTTGTTAGATTAAGCGTATAGAGTCCTTGCTTGCCGCCAACGAGTAACTTCTCGTGATTAAGTAAATTGAGATGCCATAACGGTGAGCTGATATTAGCGTATTGAGTAAATTGCTGCGTATTTGGATTAAATGAAAGTAACCCTTGGCTGGTAGCAAGCCAAAGCCGTTTATCAGTAACGATGATATCGCGAATGAGGGTGTTTTGTTGAGCATGTGCTTTAAATTGAAAATGTTTGAACTCGTTAGTGCTTAAATCAAAATAGCTTAATTTACCTTGCTCATGACCAAGCCAAAGATTACCCCTTGGTGTGAATGCCATCGACCAAATTTTATCGTCACTCAGCCCTGAATTCTTGCCTGAGGAGAATACTTCGAACTCGCCAGTATGCGTGTTAAGGCGATTGAGTCCCTTACTTGCAGTTGCAAACCAGAGTTGTTGATGCTGATCTTTTTGGCAGGAAGTGATCCAATTTCCCGAGATGCTTTTGCTATGCTTGTTGGCTTTAAAACGTTTAAATTCATAACCATCAAAACGATTTAACCCGCCTTGTGTGGCCAGCCATAAAAAGCCTTGTTGATCAGTTATACTGCAATTGATGGAGTTTTGACTTAAACCTTGCTGACTATTAAAAGTTGTCAGGTGTAATGGGCGAGCATTAGCAAGCTGACTAACAAGCAAAGTGATAGTAAACAATACAACGTAGCGGGCAAATTTTAACGGCAACACATGTATCCATGTCGTTTTCAGTTCCTTTATTGGGTTATAATAAACTGCTTTTTAATCAATGTTAATATTGATTTTTAAATAGACTGACGAGAATTTAACTTCTGGGTATCTTTTACACTTGTGTTAATGAATTGCGTAAGTATAATAGGCATCCACTTTGCAGGGGCGTAGTTCCAATTGGTAGAACAGCGGTCTCCAAAACCGACGGTTGGGAGTTCGAATCTCTCCGCCCCTGCCACTTTTACACTGTGTGTGAAGTCTAAAATTAAAAATCGGTTTAAATAGTCAGTTTTTAAGTTTAGATTTTAATGGATTAACCCTGCCAAAGAGCAGGGTTGTTGTGTCTGTAGTTAAGGTAATAATATTATGAGCACGAATGTAGAAACACCATCAAGTGCGATGGATTCAGTGAAGTGGATTGTAGCGATAGCGCTACTAGCAGGCGCAGTCGTTGGTAACCACATGTACGCAGACCAATCTGTATTATTACGTGCAATTGGCGTAGTAGTTGCTGTTGCAGCAGGTTTAGGTATTGCCTCACTTACTGAAAAAGGCCGTACTTTTATTGCGTTTGCAAAAGAGGCACGTATTGAAGTGCGTAAAGTTGTTTGGCCAACGCGCCAAGAAACAACCCATACGACCTTAATTGTTATGGTTGCAACTGTGATTATGGCACTTATCCTGTGGGGATTAGATGGCATTTTATTCCGCGCTGTAGGCTTTTTAACTGGATTGGAGATCTGATCCCATGTCGGATGAGAAGAACGAAAAGAAACTACGTTGGTACGTAGTACAAGCTTTCTCGGGTTATGAGAAGCGTGTTGCACAAACTATTCTTGAGCACATCAAGATCGAAGGTTTGGAAGATAGTTTTGGTGAGGTTTTAGTACCCACTGAAGAAGTTGTTGAGATGCGCGCTGGTCAAAAGCGTAAATCTGAGCGTAAATTCTTCCCAGGTTACGTATTAGTAGAAATGGACATGAACGATGCAAGCTGGCACTTAGTGAACAGCACTGCGCGTGTAATGGGCTTTATTGGTGGTACATCAGACCGTCCTGCACCAATCAGCAAAAAAGAAGCTGATCGCATCTTAAATCGTCTGCAAGAAAACGCCGAAGCACCAAAACCTGCAACATTATTTGAACCAGGCGAAGTTGTTCGCGTTATTGATGGTCCATTTGCTGATTTCAGCGGTGTCGTTGAAGAAGTGGATTACGAAAAGAGCCGCGTGAAAGTATCTGTACTTATCTTTGGTCGTTCGACACCGGTTGAGCTTGAATTTGGTCAAGTTGAACAAGACAAATAAGTAAAAAATTAAAGCTGTCAAAATCGCTTAATATTTTGGCAATAAGCTTGAAAAAGGCCGTTGATTAACTTATAATCAGCGGCCTTTTTGTGTTAGGGCAAGTTATCACTTGTTTTATCACGAAAAGTGAGAACCAATTTTTAAACTGGGAAGCCGTTAGAGTACGCGTCCTCGCGCGCACAAGGCTATGACCCACCAAATGAGGTATTTATTATGGCTAAAAAAGTTGAAGCTATTATCAAGCTACAAGTTGCCGCTGGTATGGCTAACCCTAGTCCTCCAGTAGGTCCAGCACTAGGTCAACACGGTGTAAACATCATGGAATTCTGTAAAGCGTTCAACGCACGTACAGAGTCTATCGAAAAAGGCGCTCCAGTTCCTGTAGTGATCTCTGTTTACGGTGACCGTTCTTTCACGTTCGACATGAAAACTCCACCGGCTGCTTACTTACTTAAGAAAGCTGCAGGTATCAAATCAGGTTCTGGCCGTCCTAACACTGAAAAAGTGGGTACAGTTACTCGTGCTCAACTTGAAGAAATCGTTGAGACAAAACGACCTGACCTTACAGCGGCTGATATGGACGCTGCAGTTCGCACTATCGCAGGTTCTGCGCGTGCGATGGGCTTGAACGTAGAGGACTAAGATTATGGCAAAATTAACTAAACGTATGCGTACAATCCGCGAAAAAGTGGATGCGACTAAAGATTACGAAATCAACGAAGCCGTTGCTCTTTTAAAAGAGTTAGCGACAGCTAAATTCGTAGAAAGTGTTGACGTTGCTGTTAACCTTGGTATCGATGCTCGTAAATCTGACCAAAACGTTCGTGGTGCAACTGTACTACCTAACGGTACTGGTCGTGAAGTTCGTGTTGCTGTATTCACACAAGGCGCTAACGCAGATGCTGCGAAAGAAGCTGGTGCTGAATTAGTGGGCATGGAAGATCTTGCTGAACAAGTTAAGAAAGGCGAGATGAACTTTGACGTTGTTGTTGCATCTCCAGACGCTATGCGTGTTGTTGGTCAACTAGGTCAAATCTTAGGCCCACGTGGTCTAATGCCAAACCCTAAAACTGGTACTGTAACACCTAACGTTGCAGAAGCAGTTAAAAACGCGAAAGCAGGTCAAGTTCGTTACCGTAACGACAAGAACGGTATCATCCATACTACTATCGGTAAGGTTGATTTCACTGCTGAGCAACTTCAACAAAACCTTGAAGCTCTTATTGTTGCGCTTAAGAAGGCTAAACCTTCTCAAGCAAAGGGTACTTACGTGAAAAAAGTAACTATCTCTACAACAATGGGCGCAGGTGTTGCTGTTGACCAAAACTCTTTAAGCACAGTTGTTGCTTAATTAAGAGTTTACATGGCGCGAAATTTAAACTATAATTTTGCGCCATTTTGTTGAGAAAGTTAATTTCGAAACAAGTAAAGAATTCGGGTTGAAGTCCATAATTTCGTACTGCCTTCGGGTAAAAACGATAAATTGGGCTTCCGTCCAAGACCGTAGGCGGCTTCGGCCTTAATGAATTTTACCTACGTAGACGGTGTGAATCCCCAGATAGATTTTTCCTAATCTTCTGGCTCTCGCCGTAAAAAGCATCTCCATCATTGATGGGGAAGAGTAGAACAGGGAAGCCTATGTAGGCGACCCATTAAACCAGGAGTAACACCCATGGCTTTAAATCTTCAAGGCAAAAAAGCAATTGTTGCTGAAGTCAACGAAGCAGCCACTGGTGCTCTTTCTGCAGTTGTTGCAGATTCTCGTGGTGTAACAGTTGGTGCTATCACTGCCCTTCGTAAAGAAGCTCGTGAAGCTGGTGTATGGATGAAAGTTGTTCGTAACACATTAGCTAAACGTGCTGTTGAAGGTACAGATTTTGAGTGCCTTTCTGACTCACTTGTTGGTCCAAGCTTAATCGCTTTCTCATCAGAGCACCCAGGTGCTGCTGCGCGTATCTTCTCAGATTTCGCGAAAAAGAATGAGAAATTCGAAGTTAAGACGGCTGCATTTGAAGGTAATGTAGTAGACGCAGCTATGCTAGCAACTCTACCTACTTACGACGAAGCTGTTGCACGCTTAATGAGCGCTATGAAAGAAGCGTCTGCTGGCAAATTGTGTAAAACAATTGAAGCAGTACGTGTACAGAAAGCTGAGCAAGCTGCTTAATTTTAAGCTGTTTTTTTGTTCACTTTCGGTGTAATATTTTTTTTGGGCTAGTATTAGTCCGTAATAATTAGGAAATTTGTAATGTCTGTAACTAAAGACCAAATCCTTGATGCTATTGCTGAAATGTCAGTAATGGACGTTGTTGCTCTAGTTGAAGCAATGGAAGAGAAATTCGGCGTAACTGCAGCTGCTGCTGTTGTTGCTGGTCCTGCTGCTGAAGCAGCTGAAGAAAAGACTGAGTTTGACGTAATCCTTACTGGCGCTGGCGCTAACAAGGTTGCTGCAATCAAAGCTGTACGTGGTGCAACTGGTCTTGGCCTTAAAGAAGCGAAAGCTCTTGTTGAATCAGCTCCTGCACCTCTTAAAGAAGGTGTATCTAAAGAAGAAGCTGAAGCGCTTGCAAAAGACCTTACTGAAGCTGGTGCTGAAGTTGAGGTTAAGTAATCTAGCTTACGCTAGGTTCGCTGCCTGAGTAATCAGGCAAGGGCTGGTGATTATTTAATCACCGGCCTTTTTGCGCTATGGAGCGATGCAATCCTGTAGCGCAAATAAAATCTAGTTTTCTCTTTATTTTCAAGTTGTTACCTTTTTTGGTATTGAAAGTGACAGAGCAAAATAGAACAACAATTTAATGTTGTATATCTTGGCATAGATGCCAGTTAAGTCTGTTCTTACAAGAACAGGTCGGGTCAAAGATCAGCAAGCTGAGGAACCCCATGGCTTACTCTTATTCTGAAAAGAAACGTATCCGTAAGGATTTTGGTAAACGTCCACAAGTTTTGGATATACCTTTCTTACTGTCGACGCAGTTAGAATCGTTTAAAAAATTCTTAGTCCCTGACGCTGATGGCGATCACGGTTTGGAAGCTGCTTTCCGTTCTGTGTTTCCGATCAAAAGCTACTCGGGAAATTCTGAGCTACAATACGTCAGTTATCGTATTGGTGAGCCAGTATTCGATGTAAAAGAATGTCAAATTCGCGGTGTGACTTATTCTGCTCCACTTCGCGTAAAATTGCGTCTTGTGGTGATGGACAAAGAAGCACCAGGCACAGTTAAAGACATAAAAGAGCAAGAAGTTTACATGGGCGAAATTCCGCTCATGACTGATACCGGTACCTTTGTAATCAATGGTACAGAGCGTGTTATCGTTTCTCAGCTACACCGTAGCCCTGGTGTATTCTTTGATAACGACCGCGGTAAAACTCACTCGTCAGGTAAAGTACTTTATAACGCGCGTGTAATTCCTTACCGTGGTTCATGGTTAGACTTCGAGTTTGATGCAAAAGATAACCTATATGTACGTATTGACCGTCGTCGTAAATTACCGGCGTCAATTATCTTACGTGCTCTAGAGTTCTCTACGGAAGAAATCCTAGATATCTTCTTCGATACCACTGCGTTTGAAGTAACTGACGGTAAAGTTCTTATGGAACTTGTACCTTCACGTTTACGCGGTGAAACTGCCGCTTTTGATATCAAAGGCGAAGACGGTGAAGTCCTTGTTGAAGCGGGTCGTCGTATTACTGCGCGTCACATCAAGAACATCGAGAAAAAAGGTATTAACCAATTAGAAGTACCGCATGAGTACATCATTGGTCGTGTTGTAGCTAAAAACTATGTTGACGAATCAACGGGTGAGATCATCGCTAACGCGAATGATGAGCTATCACTTGAGCTAATGGCTGAATTGGTTAAAGCAGGTCACACTAAGATTGATACATTATATATCAACGAAGTGGACAGCGGCGCCTACATGTCAGATACATTACGTATCGACACAACAAGCAACCGTTTAGAAGCATTAGTAGAAATTTATCGCATGATGCGCCCAGGTGAGCCACCGACGAAAGACGCGGCTGAAGCCTTGTTTGATAACTTGTTCTTCTCTGAAGAGCGTTATGATCTATCAACAGTAGGTCGTATGAAGTTCAATAGCCGTGTAGGTTATGACTCAGATACAGGCCCTGGCACATTATCGAAAGAAGACATCGTAGCTGTTATGAAAGTGCTTATCGCTATTCGTAACGGTGTTGGCGATGTTGATGATATCGACCACTTAGGCAACCGCCGTATCCGTAGTGTTGGCGAAATGGCTGAGAACCAATTCCGCGTTGGTCTAGTACGTGTTGAGCGTGCTGTACGTGAGCGTTTAAGCTTAGGTGACCTTGATGCGGTAATGCCACAAGATCTTATTAACGCTAAGCCTATTTCGGCAGCCGTTAAAGAGTTCTTTGGTTCATCTCAGTTGTCACAGTTCATGGACCAAAATAACCCGCTTTCAGAAGTAACGCACAAGCGTCGTATTTCTGCATTAGGTCCGGGTGGTTTAACACGTGAACGCGCCGGCTTCGAAGTACGAGACGTTCACGTAACTCACTATGGTCGTGTATGTCCAATCGAAACGCCTGAGGGTCCAAACATCGGTCTAATTAACTCATTGTCTACGTACGCACGTACTAACGACTATGGTTTCTTAGAAACACCTTACCGTAAAGTGGTAAACGGTGTCGTAACTGATGAAGTAGATTATTTATCAGCCATTGAAGAAGGTCAGTTTGTTATCGCTCAGGCGAACTCAAACTTGAACGACAACAATGAGTTTGTTGATGAACTCATTCCATGTCGCCACAAAGGTGAATCAACCTTTATGGGCAAAATGGACCAGCAATATATGGACGTATCACCACAGCAGGTGATCTCTGTAGCGGCCGCACTTATCCCGTTCTTAGAACACGATGATGCTAACCGTGCATTGATGGGTTCAAACATGCAACGTCAAGCTGTACCAACGCTTATTGCGGACAAACCGCTAGTAGGTACAGGTATTGAGCTTACACTAGCGAAAGATTCTGGTGTAACGATCGTTGCTAAGCGTGGTGGTGAAGTAATGTATGCGGATGCGAGCCGCATCGTTGTAAATGTACATGAAGATGAGCGTATCCCTGGTGAAGCGGGCATCGATATTTACAACCTTACTAAATACACACGCTCAAACCAAAATACATGTATTAACCAAAAGCCAACGTGTATGGTTGGTGAGCCGGTAACACGTGGTGACGTATTAGCAGATGGTCCTTCGACTGACTTAGGTGATTTAGCACTAGGTCAAAACCTTCGCGTGGCATTCATGCCATGGAATGGTTATAACTTCGAGGATTCAATCCTATTATCAGAGCGTGTAGTTCAAGAAGATCGTCTAACGACTATCCACATTCAAGAACTACAATGTATCGCACGTGATACTAAATTAGGTCCTGAAGAGATCACGGCAGATATCCCTAACGTGGGTGAGTCTGCACTAGGCAAGCTTGATGAATCAGGCGTTGTTTATATCGGCGCTGAAGTGAAAGGCGGCGATATCCTAGTAGGTAAAGTGACTCCGAAAGGCGAAACGCAATTAACGCCAGAAGAAAAGCTACTACGTGCTATCTTCGGTGAGAAAGCGTCAGACGTTAAAGACAGCTCTTTACGTGTACCAAACTCTGTAACGGGTACTGTAATCGACGTACAAGTTTTCACCCGTGACGGTGTTGAAAAAGATAAGCGTGCGTTAGAAGTTGAAGACATGCAGCTTCGCGAAGCGAAGAAAGACTTCAATGAAGAGTTCCGTATCTTAGAAGCCGGTGTATTAGACCGTGCTCGTAAGTTACTTGTTGACGCTGGTCTGAACGCAGATTCAATTGCATCACTAAATGCTGAAAAGCTGCTTACTCAAAGCCTTGCTGAAGAAGACAAGCAAGCTGAGCTTGAGCAACTAGCCGCTCAGTACGATGAGCTTAAAGCTGAATACGATAAGAAGTTTGAAAACAAACGTCGTAAGATCACTCAAGGTGATGACTTAGCACCAGGCGTACTTAAGATTGTTAAAGTATACCTAGCTGTTAAACGTCGTATCCAACCGGGTGATAAGATGGCGGGTCGTCACGGTAACAAAGGTGTTATCTCGACTATCGTACCAGTAGAAGATATGCCATACGATGACAAAGGTCGTACGGTAGACATCGTTCTGAACCCGCTAGGTGTACCATCACGTATGAACATCGGTCAGATCCTAGAAACACACATGGGTCTTGCTGCACGTGGTGTGGGTGAGCGCTTAGAAGAAATGATGAAAGAGCAGCGTGAACTGCACGAAATCCGTAGCTTCGTTAAGAAAGTTTACGAATTAGGTGATTGTCGTCAGAAAGTCGATATCGACTCGTTCTCTGATGATGAAGTTCGTCGCTTAGCTGAAAACTTGAAAGGTGGTTTACCGATCGCAACTCCAGCCTTTGATGGTGCTCGTGAAAGCGAAATCAAAGACTTACTTGAGCTTGGTGGTTATCCAAGAAGCGGTCAAGTTACACTTTATGATGGCCGTACTGGCGATCAGTTCGAACGTCAAGTAACTGTTGGTTACATGTACATGCTGAAGCTTAACCACTTGGTTGATGACAAGATGCACGCACGTTCAACTGGTTCTTACAGCCTTGTTACTCAGCAGCCGCTGGGTGGTAAAGCGCAGTTCGGTGGCCAGCGTTTCGGTGAGATGGAGGTGTGGGCACTAGAAGCATACGGTGCTGCATATACTCTACAAGAAATGCTAACAGTGAAATCGGATGACGTGAACGGTCGTACTAAGATGTATAAGAACATCGTAGATGGTAACCATAAGATGGAACCAGGTATGCCAGAATCGTTCAACGTATTGTTGAAAGAAATCCGCTCACTGGGTATCAACATCGAGTTGGAAGAAAATTAAGCCATTTAGGTGCGGCGTAAGCCGCACCTGTTAGGCCGAATAGAATGTAGGGGCGATTGGTTCGCCCTCAAGATTAACCTCCGACAGGAGAGCTAAGGTGAAAGACTTACTTAAGTTTCTGAAGCAACAAAATAAGACCGAAGAATTCGATGCAATTCGCATTGGTCTTGCTTCGCCAGATATGGTTCGTTCATGGTCATACGGTGAAGTAAAGAAACCTGAGACAATCAACTACCGTACTTTCAAGCCTGAGCGCGACGGCTTATTCTGTGCCCGTATTTTCGGCCCAGTGAAAGATTATGAGTGTTTATGTGGTAAATATAAGCGCCTTAAGCACCGTGGTGTTATTTGTGAAAAGTGTGGCGTTGAAGTAACGCTAACTAAAGTGCGTCGTGACCGTATGGGTCACATTGAGCTTGCGAGCCCAGTTGCGCACATTTGGTTCTTAAAATCATTACCGTCACGTATCGGCTTAATGCTAGACATGACACTTCGTGACATCGAACGCGTACTTTACTTCGAATCATTCGTTGTAACTGAGCCGGGTATGACAACGCTTGAGCGTGGTCAGCTTTTAGGTGAAGAAGAGTACCTAGATGCACTAGAAGAGCACGGTGATGAGTTTGAAGCGAAGATGGGTGCTGAAGCAGTTTTAGACTTGCTTCGTGAACTTGATCTTGGCCAATTAATTGCTGAAATGCGTGAAGAGTTACCAACAATTAACTCTGAAACGAAGCGTAAGAAGATCACTAAACGTCTTAAATTAATGGAATCGTTCCACCAGTCAGGCAACAACCCTGAGTGGATGATCATGACTGTACTTCCAGTACTGCCACCTGATCTACGTCCATTAGTACCACTAGATGGTGGTCGTTTTGCGACTTCTGATCTGAATGACCTATACCGTCGTGTTATTAACCGTAATAACCGTCTTAAGCGTCTATTAGATTTAGCAGCACCAGACATTATCGTACGCAACGAAAAACGTATGTTACAAGAAGCGGTAGATGCGCTACTTGATAACGGTCGTCGCGGCCGTGCGATCACAGGTTCTAACAAACGTCCTCTTAAATCGCTTGCTGATATGATCAAAGGTAAGCAAGGTCGTTTCCGTCAGAACTTACTTGGTAAACGTGTAGATTACTCAGGCCGTTCTGTAATCACAGTGGGTCCTACGCTTAAACTACACCAGTGTGGTCTTCCTAAGAAGATGGCACTTGAGCTATTCAAACCATTTATCTACGGCAAACTAGAGCGTCGCGGCATGGCTACGACTATCAAAGCTGCGAAGAAGATGGTTGAGCGTGAAGTGGCAGAGGTATGGGATGTATTAGACGAAGTAATTCGTGAACATCCAGTATTACTTAACCGTGCACCAACACTTCACCGTTTGGGTATCCAAGCGTTCGAACCTGTGCTTATCGAAGGTAAAGCGATCCATTTACATCCATTAGTTTGTGCGGCGTACAACGCTGACTTCGATGGTGACCAAATGGCGGTACACGTACCGTTAACGCTTGAAGCACAGTTAGAAGCACGTGCTCTAATGATGTCTACTAACAACATCCTATCTCCAGCGAATGGTGAGCCAATCATCGTTCCTTCACAGGACGTTGTATTAGGTCTTTATTACATGACTCGTGATCGCATTAATGCGAAAGGCGAAGGTACTGTATTTAAAGATCCTAAAGAAGCTGAAAAAGCATACCGCAGCGGTAACGCTGAGTTACATGCACGCGTAAAAGTACGTATCAGCGAGACAGTTAGTACTGAAGAGGGTGATGCAGTTGAGCAAGTATCTATTGTTGAAACAACAGTAGGTCGTGCGATTCTTTCACTCATCCTACCAAAAGGCATGCCGTTTGAGCTAATCAACCAAGCCCTAGGTAAGAAACAAATTTCTGGCTTATTAAACGAGTGTTACCGTCGTCTAGGTCTTAAAGATACAGTTATCTTTGCTGACCAAGTAATGTATACCGGTTTCCACTACGCGATGAAGTCAGGTGTTTCAATCGGTATCGATGACTTAGTTATCCCACCGGTTAAAGCAGAAATCATTGAATCAGCAGAAGCTGAAGTTACTGAAATCAACCAACAATTCCAATCAGGTCTTGTAACGGCTGGTGAAAAGTACAACAAAGTTATCGATATCTGGTCACGTGTAAATGAAAACTTATCACGTGAGATGATGGCGAACTTATCAAAAGATACTGTAATCAACGCGAAAGGCGAAGAAGAAGAGCAATCTTCATTTAACTCAGTGTTTATGATGGCCGATTCAGGTGCCCGTGGTAGCGCCGCTCAGATCCGTCAGCTAGCGGGTATGCGTGGTCTAATGGCACGTCCAGATGGTTCAATCATCGAGACACCAATCACGGCGAACTTCCGTGAAGGTCTAAACGTACTACAGTACTTCATCTCGACGCACGGTGCGCGTAAAGGTCTTGCCGATACAGCACTTAAAACAGCAAACTCGGGTTACTTAACGCGTCGTCTAGTAGACGTTGCACAAGACTTAGTAATCAATGAAGACGATTGTGGCACAGAAGATGGCTTAACAATGAAACCGCTTATCGAAGGTGGTGACGTTGTAGAAGCACTTCGCGAGCGTGTACTTGGTCGTGTTGTTGCTGAAGATGTTGTTATTCCTGGTACGAACGAAGTACTTGTTGAGCGTAACATTATGCTTGACGAAAAACTGTGTGATCTTTTAGAAGAGCACTCAGTGGATGAAGTACGCGTTCGTTCAGTTATCACCTGTGATAATGACTTTGGTGTATGTGCTAAGTGTTACGGTCGTGACCTTGCACGTGGCCATATCATCAACCCAGGTGAGTCAGTAGGTGTTATCGCGGCACAATCAATCGGTGAGCCGGGTACACAGCTTACGATGCGTACCTTCCACATCGGTGGTGCGGCGTCTCGAGCATCTGCTGAAAACAGTGTACAAGTTAAAACTAACGGTACATTGAAGTTACACAATGCGAAGTACGTATTAAACACAGACGGTAAGATTGTTATCACGTCTCGTTCAACAGAGATCACTATCATTGATAGCTTCGGTCGTGAGAAAGAGCGTTATAAAGTACCTTACGGTGCGGTGTTAACAGTACAAGATAATGCAGAAGTTCAAGGTAACGACATTGTTGCTACTTGGGACCCGCATAGTCACCCAATTGTTCTTGAGCACAAGTCAAAAATCTCATTCAGCGATATTGATGACTCAAATACCGAAGCACAAACAGACGAGTTAACTGGTTTAACACGTGTGGTTGTTAAAGACCTAGGTAAAGCGAATGCGAAAGAGCCGAAACTAATCATCGAAAGCGATGAGCGTGGTCTGCAAGAAACACGTCTACCTTCATTCACCACGATTGAAGTAACAGACGGCGCAACTGCAAACCCAGGTGACGTACTTGCACGTATTCCGCAAGAAGGTTCGAAGACTCGTGATATCACGGGTGGTCTACCTCGCGTAGCTGACTTATTCGAAGCACGTAAGCCGAAAGATCCTGCAATCCTTGCAGAAATCACAGGTACAATCAGCTTCGGTAAAGAAACGAAAGGTAAGAAGCGTCTTGTAATCACGCCAGCTGAGGGTGACGCATACGAAGAGATGATCCCTAAATGGCGTCAACTTAACGTGTTCGAAGGTGAGCAAGTGTCTAAAGGTGAGGTTATCGCCGATGGTCCTGAGTCACCACATGACATCTTACGCCTACGTGGTGTAACTCATGTAGCTAACTACATCGTTAACGAAGTGCAAGAGGTTTACCGCTTGCAAGGCGTTAAGATCAATGACAAGCACATTGAGACAATTATTCGTCAGATGCTACGTAAATGTATCATTCTTGACGGCGGTGACACTGAGTTCTTAGCCGGTGAACAAGTTGAAGTGGCACGCGTTAACATCGCGAACCGTGAACTTGAGAAACAAGGTAAGATCCCAGCGAAGTTTGAAATCCAGTTAATGGGTATCACTAAAGCGTCACTTGCAACAGAATCTTTCATTTCTGCAGCTTCATTCCAGGAGACAACTCGTGTCCTAACTGAAGCAGCTGTAAATGGTAAGAGCGATGAACTTCGTGGTCTGAAAGAGAACGTAATCGTGGGTCGTCTGATCCCAGCTGGTACTGGCTTTGCGTATCACCAAGACCGTTTGAATCGTCGCAAGCAAGGTGAAATCATCGAAGAGCAAACAGTAAGCGCTGAAGAGGCAACTCAAGCACTTACTGACGCACTTAATGCTGATATCTCTGGAAACCAATAATCTCAGCTTAATCAATAGATTAAGTAATCGTAAGGCAGTTATCTGCTGCCTTACGATGAGTTAAGGTTGACAGGTTAAACTTTGCTCATTAAAATTCCGCCACCCATTTGCCTGCACGTTTTGTAACGAGCATGTAAACAGGGCGGATTTTTTTATTTTTTCAGTAGTAATTTTAATTTCAGGAGCTATTTAAATGGCAACTATTAACCAGCTAGTGCGTAAGCCACGTCGTAGCAAGGTTACTAAAAGTAACTCAGCTGCGCTTAAAGCGTGTCCGCAAAAGCGTGGTGTATGTACTCGTGTATATACAACTACACCTAAGAAACCAAACTCTGCATTACGTAAAGTAGCGCGTGTTCGTTTAACTAACGGTTTCGAAGTAACATCATACATTGGTGGTGAAGGCCACAACCTACAAGAGCACAGTGTAATCCTAATCCGTGGTGGTCGTGTTAAAGACTTACCAGGTGTGCGTTTCCACACTGTACGTGGTGCACTTGACTGTGCAGGCGTTAGCGACCGTCGTCAAGCTCGTTCTAAATACGGTGCTAAACGCCCTAAGGGCTAATGGTTCTCCGTTAGTAAGGCCAAGCACTAAATTTTTAAATTAATTGTTTTGGGTATTGACTCTAAAAGAGCAAACCTGAAGATACCGGAGATACAAAATGCCTAGAAGACGCGTAATAGGTCAACGTAAAATTCTTCCAGATCCTAAGTTCGGATCGGAACTTCTTGCTAAATTCGTTAACGTAGTAATGTTAGACGGCAAGAAATCTACTGCTGAAAAAATCGTTTATGGTGCGTTAGACGTGGCTGCTGAGAAATCAGGCAAGTCGCACCTAGAAATCTTTGAAGCTGCACTTGAAAACGTTCGCCCACAGGTAGAGGTTAAATCTCGCCGTGTTGGTGGTTCAACGTACCAAGTACCAGTTGAAGTACGTCCAGTACGTCGCAACGCATTAGGTATGCGTTGGTTAGTAGACGCTGCACGTAAGCGTGGCGAAAAATCTATGGGCTTACGTTTAGCTCAAGAAATCGTTGACGCTGCTGACAACAAAGGCACTGCGGTTAAGAAACGTGAAGACGTTCACCGTATGGCTGAAGCGAATAAAGCATTCGCTCATTACCGTTGGTAATCTGCCCTTAACCTTTAAGAGGATCATATGGCACGTACAACTCCACTTGAGCGTTACCGTAATATTGGTATTTGTGCTCACGTAGATGCAGGCAAAACCACCACAACAGAACGAGTTCTGTTCTACACGGGTCTTTCTCATAAGATCGGTGAAGTACATGATGGCGCTGCAACTATGGATTGGATGGAGCAGGAACAAGAGCGTGGTATCACAATCACTTCTGCTGCAACAACGTGTTTCTGGAAAGGGATGGACGCTCAATTTGACGACCATCGTATCAATATTATTGATACGCCAGGACACGTAGATTTCACTATCGAAGTAGAGCGTTCTTTACGCGTACTAGATGGTGCGGTAGTTGTTCTTTGTGCTTCATCTGGTGTACAGCCGCAAACTGAGACAGTCTGGCGTCAAGCGAACAAATACGAAGTTCCGAGAATGATCTTCGTAAATAAAATGGATCGCACAGGCGCTGACTTCTTAACGGTTGTAGAGCAGGTGGAATCTCGTCTTGGAGCAACGCCTGTTCCAATTCAGCTTCCAATTGGGGCTGAAGACGACTTTAAAGGTGTTATAGACCTTATCAAGATGAAAGCCATTAACTGGAATGAAGAAGACCAGGGAATGACTTTCACTTATGAGGCTATTCCGGCAGACCTTCAGGAATTAGCTGAAGAATGGCGTTCTCACTTAGTTGAGAGTGCAGCTGAAGCATCTGAAGAACTGATGGAAAAATACTTAGAAGGTGAAGACCTGACTGAAGCTGAAATTAAAGCCGCTTTACGTCAGCGCACATTAGCAAACGAAATTGTTCCCATGACGTGTGGTAGTGCATTTAAAAATAAGGGTGTTCAAGCTGTGCTTGATGCTGTTATTGAATATATGCCTGCACCAACACAAGTGAAACAAATCCAAGGTATCGTTGAAGATGGTACTGAGGAAGAACGTCCTGCTGATGACAACGCACCGTTTGCCGCACTTGCTTTTAAGATTGCGACAGACCCGTTCGTTGGCACCTTGACCTTCTTCCGTGTTTACTCTGGTACAGTTAAACAGGGTGACGCGGTATATAACCCAGTTAAAAGTAAGCGTGAGCGACTTGGTCGTATCGTTCAGATGCATTCAAACTCACGTGAAGAGATCAAAGTAGTCTACGCAGGCGACATCGCGGCGGCTATTGGTCTTAAAGACGTAACAACAGGTGAAACACTGTGTGATCCGAACTCAATCATTACGCTTGAGCGTATGGAGTTCCCAGAGCCAGTTATCTCTGTTGCGGTTGAGCCTCGCACAATCGCTGACCAAGATAAGATGGGGATTGCGCTGGGTAAACTAGCTGCAGAAGATCCGTCTTTTCGCGTACAAACTGACGAAGAATCAGGCCAGACTATTATTTCTGGTATGGGTGAACTTCACCTTGATATCATTGTCGACCGTATGAAACGTGAATTCAGTGTTGAATGTAACGTTGGTAAGCCGCAGGTAGCATACCGTGAAGCTATCCGCTCAGCTGTTGAAGTTGAAGGAAAGTTCGTACGTCAATCAGGTGGTCGTGGTCAATATGGTCACGTCTGGCTTAAACTTGAACCGATGGATATTTCGGAAGATGAAGCGCCAACTTACGAGTTCGTTAACGAAATCGTTGGTGGTGCGGTTCCTAAGGAATACATCCCTGCGGTAGATAAAGGCATCCAAGAGCAAATGACTCAAGGTGTGCTGGCAGGCTACCCATTACTTGGCGTCAAGGCGACTCTATTTGATGGTTCATTCCATGATGTAGACTCGAATGAGATGGCATTTAAGATTGCAGGTTCAATGGCGATGAAGAAAGGTGCGCTTGAAGCAAATCCTGCTCTTCTGGAACCAGTAATGAAGGTTGAAGTTATCACTCCTGAAGAAAACATGGGTGATGTAGTTGGTGACTTAAATCGTCGCCGCGGCATGATCGAAGGCATGGAAGAAGCATTTGGTGGTCTTAAGCAAATTAATGCGCAAGTACCACTTTCTGAAATGTTTGGTTATGCAACTGATCTGCGATCTGCAACACAAGGCCGTGCATCGTACTCTATGGAGTTCTTAAAGTATGCAGAAGCCGCGAAGAATGTTGCAGATGCAATAATTGCAGCTCGCGCTGTTACATGATTTAGCTTGTCTGGCCCAATAGTGGGTCAGGCGTTAATTTCTTTATAGGAATTTTTTAAGATGGCAAAAGAAAAGTTTGAACGCGTAAAACCGCACGTAAACGTAGGTACAATCGGCCACGTTGACCACGGTAAAACTACCCTAACTGCAGCAATCACTAACGTACTTGCAAAAGTATACGGTGGTGTAGCGAAAGACTTCGCATCAATCGATAACGCTCCAGAAGAGCGTGAGCGTGGTATCACAATCTCAACTTCACACGTTGAGTACGATACACCAACTCGTCACTACGCACACGTAGACTGTCCAGGACACGCCGATTATGTTAAAAACATGATCACAGGTGCTGCTCAAATGGACGGCGCAATCCTAGTAGTTGCTGCGACTGACGGTCCTATGCCACAAACTCGTGAGCACATCCTACTTTCTCGTCAGGTTGGTGTACCTTACATCATCGTATTCATGAACAAATGTGACATGGTTGACGACGAAGAGCTACTTGAGCTAGTTGAGATGGAAGTTCGTGAACTTCTTTCTGAGTACGACTTCCCAGGTGATGACTTACCACTAATCCAAGGTTCTGCGCTTAAAGCGTTAGAAGGCGAGAAAGAGTGGGAAGACAAAATCGTTGAGCTTGCAGAAGCACTAGATTCTTACATCCCAGAGCCAGAGCGTGACATCGATAAGCCATTCATCATGCCTATCGAAGACGTATTCTCAATCCAAGGTCGTGGTACAGTTGTAACTGGCCGTGTTGAAGCTGGTATCATCAACGTGAATGACGAAGTTGAAATCGTAGGTATCAAAGAAACTACGAAGACAACGTGTACAGGTGTTGAGATGTTCCGTAAGCTTCTAGACGAAGGTCGTGCGGGTGAGAACATCGGTGCACTTCTACGTGGTACTAAGCGTGAAGACGTTGAACGTGGTCAAGTACTAGCGAAGCCTGGTTCAATCACTCCACACACGAAGTTCACTTCAGAAGTATACGTACTTTCTAAAGATGAAGGTGGTCGTCACACGCCATTCTTCAAAGGTTACCGTCCACAGTTCTACTTCCGTACAACTGACGTAACAGGTGACGTACAGTTACCAGACGGCGTTGAAATGGTAATGCCTGGTGACAACATCAAGATGACTGTAGAGCTAATCGCTCCAATCGCGATGGACGAAGGTTTACGCTTCGCTATCCGTGAAGGTGGCCGTACAGTTGGTGCTGGTGTTGTAGCTACAATCGTAGAATAATCTACAGATTGCAGTAACACTGTGAAAAAGGTCGCTTAGGCGGCCTTTTTTAATG
>NZ_LRUF01000011.1 GCF_001550155.1 Pseudoalteromonas arabiensis | reverse complement strand
ATGGCAAAAGAAAAGTTTGAACGCGTAAAACCGCACGTAAACGTAGGTACAATCGGCCACGTTGACCACGGTAAAACTACCCTAACTGCAGCAATCACTAACGTACTTGCAAAAGTATACGGTGGTGTAGCGAAAGACTTCGCATCAATCGATAACGCTCCAGAAGAGCGTGAGCGTGGTATCACAATCTCAACTTCACACGTTGAGTACGATACACCAACTCGTCACTACGCACACGTAGACTGTCCAGGACACGCCGATTATGTTAAAAACATGATCACAGGTGCTGCTCAAATGGACGGCGCAATCCTAGTAGTTGCTGCGACTGACGGTCCTATGCCACAAACTCGTGAGCACATCCTACTTTCTCGTCAGGTTGGTGTACCTTACATCATCGTATTCATGAACAAATGTGACATGGTTGACGACGAAGAGCTACTTGAGCTAGTTGAGATGGAAGTTCGTGAACTTCTTTCTGAGTACGACTTCCCAGGTGATGACTTACCACTAATCCAAGGTTCTGCGCTTAAAGCGTTAGAAGGCGAGAAAGAGTGGGAAGACAAAATCGTTGAGCTTGCAGAAGCACTAGATTCTTACATCCCAGAGCCAGAGCGTGACATCGATAAGCCATTCATCATGCCTATCGAAGACGTATTCTCAATCCAAGGTCGTGGTACAGTTGTAACTGGCCGTGTTGAAGCTGGTATCATCAACGTGAATGACGAAGTTGAAATCGTAGGTATCAAAGAAACTACGAAGACAACGTGTACAGGTGTTGAGATGTTCCGTAAGCTTCTAGACGAAGGTCGTGCGGGTGAGAACATCGGTGCACTTCTACGTGGTACTAAGCGTGAAGACGTTGAACGTGGTCAAGTACTAGCGAAGCCTGGTTCAATCACTCCACACACGAAGTTCACTTCAGAAGTATACGTACTTTCTAAAGATGAAGGTGGTCGTCACACGCCATTCTTCAAAGGTTACCGTCCACAGTTCTACTTCCGTACAACTGACGTAACAGGTGACGTACAGTTACCAGACGGCGTTGAAATGGTAATGCCTGGTGACAACATCAAGATGACTGTAGAGCTAATCGCTCCAATCGCGATGGACGAAGGTTTACGCTTCGCTATCCGTGAAGGTGGCCGTACAGTTGGTGCTGGTGTTGTAGCTACAATCGTAGAATAATCTACAGATTGCAGTAACACTGTGAAAAAGGTCGCTTAGGCGGCCTTTTTTAATGCCTAACAGAACGTTTTAGCTACTGCTCGATAAATTTATTGAGCTCATCTCTTAAGTGCGGGTGCTTAAGGTTATTAGTCATAGCATTCGCCACTTTACTATCACCATTGGATTCTAGCATATGGATGCGCTGTGCCAGAGTCGTCGCTAATTGGGTTTTTCCCAACTGCTTGGCGCGGAAAAACTGCGCCACTAATGCACTTGCTGAAAGATTTTTAACGTACTCATTCGCATCATTTAATAACAGCTTTTGAAAATAGTCGGCTAGTTTAGGTGAAACTGCATCTAAGTGAGATAAATTCTCCAATGCTTGAATGCGTATCTTAGGCTCGTTTGTATACTCACTGATGCTTATCATGGCATCAATGGCCGAGGATTCCTGTGTATCATCCAAGTCTCGTCTCAGCATACCTAAGGTCATTTTGAGTTGTCCATAAGCTGCTAGGCGATCATCGTCGGTATTACTCATGTTTAATAACGCTGTAAATGCATCATTAATCGATTTATTCGCATAGTTCGGATCGGCTTTTATACGCTGTCGATAATCTTCAGGTAAATGTCGGAACCAATTTACGGAAGGATTTCTTTTCGTTGCTTCTGCGATACGTGCTTTTTCACGCTCTTCGATGACTTGTTTTACTTTTGATTCGATAAGCGAAGGCTCAATCGTGGGCGTTCTATTTTCAAGCTCGTTAATACGTGTCTCTAAGTCAAGAATATAACCATGTAGAGCAACGAGGTTTTCTCTATCTTGTTTGGGAATAATTGAATCATCGATAGTAAAGGGAAGTGAGCTAGGAGCACGTTGCTTATCTACACTGAAATGGTTGTAAACCGTTAGTCCAAGCGCAGTGCTTGCCAAAACAAGTGCAATATTTCCTTGCCAAGTCGACATATCACATCATCCAAGTTGCTTTGTAATACCAGCAGATTAAAACAGGCAATTAGTATGATCAATCACTTGTACTGATAAAAACAAAAAGCGCAGTGAGTACTGCGCTTTGATTAGTGATTAAAAGTTAGTGCGCTTTTGCATACGCTTCAGCTTGTTGCCAAACACGTAACATATTGCCACTTAGAATCTTTTTAATATCTTTATTGCTGTAGCCTCTATCCATAAGCCCTTGAACAAGGTTAGGGTAGCTTGCTACATCTTTTAAGCCAGTAGGTAGAGAGTCGCCTACACCATCGTAGTCAGAGCCAATACCAACATAATCAATACCAATGAGCTCAACGACATGGTCGATGTGATCTAGCACCTGCTCAAGGCTTGCATAAGGGAATGGGTTTTTAGCACGATAAGCTGCGTCAAAATCTTTGCTTAGCTTAGTACCGTCTTTTTTCTTATCGGCTTTTGCTGATTTTAGTTGGTCATACCAAGAGCCAGCTTGTGCTGTCACAAAGCTTGAACCAAAGTTGATTTGAATAACGCCGCCATTCTTTTTCAGTGCTAATAGCATGTCATCATTCATATTACGCTCAAAGCCAGGCGTATATTTACGAAGTGAAGAGTGTGATGCAATCACAGGGACTTTTGAAATTTCCATTACTTGATAAAATGCAT
Source organism: Pseudoalteromonas arabiensis (assembly GCF_001550155.1). Taxonomy (GTDB): domain Bacteria; phylum Pseudomonadota; class Gammaproteobacteria; order Enterobacterales; family Alteromonadaceae; genus Pseudoalteromonas; species Pseudoalteromonas arabiensis. Next base: position 119,078 of record NZ_LRUF01000011.1, on the reverse strand, counting down.
CATCAGAAATATGTGAAACATCTACCAACATACCTATGTTATTCATTTCTTTGACTAACTCTTTACCGAATGGACTCAGGCCTTTCCATTTACGGCGGATATCATAAGATGAGTCAGAAATGTGGTTGCTCTGTGAGTGTGCAAGGGTGATGTAACGTACACCACGATCATAAAAATGCTTAAGGTTTTTCATCTCACCTTCAATCGGCGAGCCGTTTTCCATACCCATTGCAATCGACATTTTGCCTTGTTTAAACTGCGCTTTGATATCGGCGGTTGAATCTGCAATAGCAAACTTATCAGGAGCACGTTGCACAATGGCTTCCATACTATCAATCAGCTGATTAGCAAGTTGGTAGCTTTTCCCTTTGCCTTCAAATTCTAGGTTTGCAGGAATATAAATCGACATAAAAGGAGCGTTTAAACCTCCTTGTACTGCGCGTGGGTAGTCAAAATCGCCGTCATCGGTGGCTTTTGTTACATCAGCCCACTTATTATGAATGCGATAAGGAACATCGATATGGGTGTCGATTAAAATAGTGTCTTTTGCCAGTTTTATGGCTTTGTCTGATGCAGTAGCCTGTTCAGCGTGTGCTTGGCTAATTAAAGCCAGCGAAACGGCGGCAACCAATGAGCTTAGTTTTTTCATTTTTAATGGCTCTTTAAGTTAAAAAGCCATTGTGAAGGGTTACAGTATAACTTACAAGTTTAGTCGTTAAACGACGCCTGATACTCAGGATCAGCTTGCAGAGCAATGAATTCAGCTTTCGATATTATTGTTACCGATTCATGTAACTCAGAAAAAAACACCATCGCTTCACCACTTTTAAGCTGTTGATGAACCTGCGCAACTTTATTTTCAATACTTACCTCTTGCTCACCATAATCGGTGCCTTCACGTAGCACATAGCTTTCAATTAAGTTATATAGCGTGTCTTTATCAATTTGTTCATGAGGGATGATCATAACTGCTCTTTTTTAACGATCTGTGTGAAGTAGCTAGGCACTATGTGCTCTAACCAATAAACAGGCTTAAATGGGTTATTACCACTAATAAAGCCTACGTGTCCGCCTTTATCTGACACCCGCAGAGTAACATAGTCACTGACATCTGTACCATTAGGTACTGCTTTAACTGATAGCATGGGGTCATCTTTAGCATGTACGATTAAAGTCGGTGTCGCGATTGTTTTTAGATAAGGTTTAGCACTGGCTTGTTGATAATAATCTTCTGCCCCTGAAAAGCCATGTAAGGGGGCGGTCAGCATGTCGTCAAACTGCCATAAGTCATTAATCGACTTTAACTTTTCAGGTGTTAGATTTATTTGTTGCTGAATTTGTGGCAACTTTCTTTGCATTGATTTTTTCATGCGATCAAGCAGGTATTTTTGGTATATCTTGCACAAACTTTTACGAATAATTTCACACGAGGCAGACAAGTCAAATGGCGCCGATACTACCGCAGCGCCAGTTAAGTGTGAGGATTGGCCTTGTTCACCTAAGTATTTAGCTAAGACATTGCCACCTAAAGAAAAACCGACGGCAAATAATGGGCGAGAAGGAAATTTGCCTTTCAAATAATTAATAAAAAAGCGCAGGTCTTCAGTTTCACCACTATGATAGGCACGAGCCAATCGATTAACTTCCCGTGAGCAGTTGCGAAAATGCATAAGCACAACCGCAAACCCTTGCTGCTTTAGTTTTTTCATCATGCCTTTGGCATAAAAGCTATTTATATTGCCTTCAAGCCCGTGCAATACAATTGCCAGTGGTGCGTGGTCATTGTGGGGTTGTGCCCATGCAAGCTCTAAGAAATCACCATCTGGAGTGTTGAGTGTCGATAAGTTGTAACGTGTTTTATGAAAAGGGCGAAAAAAGCGCGGCATTATGGTTTGTAAATGACGATTGCGCATCCACCACGCAGGTTTAAACTCAGGTAACATAGTTGACACTTTAAAGACAAAACAAGCGCCTATTGTAGCAAGTTTTTGCTTTTTTAGAACAGTTTAACGATTTTGGCTTATGCAAATAAAAAGCCCCTAAACAATAAAATTGGATAGGGGCTTTGTGCGTCGTGCTTAATTCTTACTTAGGAACTTCAGCGTCGTGTACTTTTTTAATGAAATACCCGACGTAAAAAAGGCATAAAACGATAACAACTGCCAAAATGCCAAATGACATAAATAAGACTGGGTCGCTAAAAAAATCTCTAAAGAATACGTTCATGGTTGTGCCTCCTAATGTCTATGGGTTAATCATAGGCTGGCTTGGCATAGCCTGACATGATCCAGATCAAGCTATTTTCCTGAAGCTACACAAGGCGATTTAGAAGTTGATTTGGATCAAGTTTACTGAGTCTAAGTTATTAGTACTCGCCTTTATTCGAGCGAGAGCGTTATTTTATTGCTGTGAAATTTTACGGGGTAAGGTAGTGGTGATATGAGTTGGGTTTGCTAATCACCTTTATCTTATATACAACTTTAAATTATCTGCTTTTGGGTTTGATGTAAGTGTGCAAGTATTCACGCTATCAATGAGCATTTGCTGCTGTTGTTTTTCGAGCTTGAGTTCTGCACTGAGTAATTCTTTACGAATTGTGGTGTAGTCAGCAATTTCGCTTTGATTAGCTTTTAGATAGGCGCGAGCCGTGCGTAGAGGTTTTAATACCTGCTGGTCAAACTCACCAATGCATAACTCAAGCTGATTAAGTTGAGATTCGTTTAAAGCAAGCTCAAGAGAATCTAAATAATAAAGCAACAAGCACACATTCACATTTTTGCCTTGCTGGTTTTGATAACCTAACAGCCGTGTTTGCATGCCTTCTTCATCATAAAGTCGACACGCAAACTGCCAAAATGCTTCGCTATTAAGCGGTTTCATCGGCGAAGGCCTGTTCTTTTTCTTCGAGTTCTTCCAGCGCCATCAATAATTCTTCTTCAACGGCATTTAGTTTTGGGGTTAACTCAGCTTGCTTTGCTAGTAACTTTGTTAGCTTCGCTTTATTGTCGTCATTATATAAATCATTGTCGCCGAGCGCAGTTTCAACTTCACTAAGCTCTGTTGCGTACTTATCGAGCTGCTTTTCAAGCGTGTCGATTTGTTTTTTTAATGGCTGCACTGACTTTCTAAACTCAGCTTCTAAGCGCTTTTGTTCCTTGCGGTTTACACTTGAATGAGCTTTTGTTGCATTGTCTTCTGGTGTTTTTGCCGCTTCTTTATTCGCATTGAGTAGCCACTGGTAATAAGCATCAAGGTCGTAGCCAAATTGCGTGACTTCGCCGTTATCAACAAGGTAATACTCATCGGCGGTATTTTTTAGCATATGGCGGTCGTGCGATACGGTAACCATCGCACCTTCAAATCCCTGTAGTGCCATGACAAGAGCATGTCGCATTTCTAAATCTAGGTGGTTGGTAGGCTCATCCAGTAACAGTAAGTTAGGTTTTTGATATACCAACATAGCCAGCACTAAACGTGCTTTTTCACCCCCCGAAAATGGCGCAACTGGCTCAAGGGCTTTATCACCAATGAAGGCAAAGCCCCCTAAAAAGTCGCGCAGTGATTGCTCTGTTGCTTGCGGATTTAAACGTTGTAAATGCGTAACAGCACTGGCTGTTAAATCAAGAGACTCCAGTTGGTGCTGCGCAAAGTAACCAATATTTAAGCCTTGATGCTGGAACACTTCGCCCGCTTGTGGGTCAAGTTCACCTGCTAGCAGCTTGATAAGTGTAGACTTACCCGCACCATTTCGACCAAGCAGGGCAATACGGCTACCTGGTACTAGGTTTAGCTTAATACTATGTAGAATAGTGATGTCGCCATAGCCCGCTTTGGCTTGGTCGAGTGTCATCAAGGGGTTTGGCAGCGCAGTGGGGTCTGCAAATTCAAAATCGAAAGGGGAGTCGGCATGCGCAGGCGCTAGTTTTTCCATTCGCTCTAAGGCTTTTACGCGGCTTTGTGCTTGTTTTGCTTTACTGGCTTTAGCCTTAAAGCGTGTAATAAACTTTTCTAGATGAGCGATTTGTTCTTGTTGTTTTTCGAACATAGCTTGCTGTTGCAGTAAACGCTCCGCTTTTTGGCGTTCGAATTGCGAGTAGTGGCCTTTGTAAACATTAATTTTTTGCTGATCGATGTGCCAAATTTGATCAACCACCGCGTCTAAGAATTCACGGTCGTGAGAAATCAGTACTAGGGTGCCAGTATAGGCGCGTAAAAAGCGCTCTAACCAGTATACGGCATCGAGATCTAAGTGGTTGGTTGGTTCATCTAACAGCAATAAGTCTGCGTCACGAATAAGCGCTTGAGCCAAGTTTAGACGCATACGCCACCCACCTGAAAAGGCGCTGACAGGGTTGTCTATTTGCTCATTACTAAAACCTAAGCCATGTAGCAGTTCACCTGCTTTGGCTTCGATGCTATAACCTTGAATATGTTCAAGGCCGATATGCGCTTTGGCTTGTGCTGCGCCATCGTCATTTTTTTCAGCTTCTCGGAGTGCGATTCTGAGCGCATAATACTCAGGGTGGCCTTGCAAAACATAATCAAGCGCACTTATTTCCAGTGCCGGTGTTTCTTGTTTAACAGAGGCGATGGACCAATCTTTAGGGATGCTGCATTCACCCGCATCGAGCTGCAACTCAGACTTTAGCAAACTAAACAGTGTTGACTTACCACAACCATTAGCCCCAACAAGACCAACTTTATGTTCAGGGAAAAGTGTGGCGCTGGCTCCTTTAAGGAGTGCTTTACCACCACGAAGTAGTTCGATATCTGAGATTTGGATCATTGAAAAATACTATGCTGAGTCCTAGTTAAGTTGCGTTATCATAACACGGATCCTATAAGGCTTCGCAATCGTATCAAACAGAGAATTATTAGGCTAAAATAGCGGCCTACATGCCACGGGAGATCACTTATGAGACAAAAAAAACGCTTTATTGCTGGTGCGTCATGCCCAGAATGTGGGGCTATGGATACCATGATGCTTTATAAAGAGCATGATGTCGAAAAAGTGGAGTGTGTACAGTGTGGCCATAAAATGACCCAGCCAGAGAAAGCTGTGCAAGCTTCAACACGTCAATTTGAACAGGTAATTGGGGTATTTAAGCCGGGTGATTAACCCGGCCATTATTGTATGCTTAGTAATGTGGCGGAGGCGGCTCTTGTAACTGTGACATAAGAGAAGGCTGTTGCGCCTCTTTAATTTTTTCTGCGAGCAACTCGGTTTGGCGCTTCATTTTTGCCAATTGCTGTTGGTGCGCTTTAAGCTCATCATTCAATATTTCAATTGTTTCATCTTGAAAGGCGACTTTCGCTTCAAGTTCCATGAGACGATCTTCAATTGTATTCATTCGATTCTCTTAAATTAAAACTTTCAGCGAATCCGCTGGAGCTTTCGGTTAATAACGCTTGGTTGTTATCTGTAAACGCAACATCTAACACCACGGCTGATTTTGGGCGACTGCCTTCACGAGGGAGTACTTGCCACGTTTGTAATTTTTTACCAGAGTCCAGTTGCCATAAATCCACGAGTCGATTCGGTGAACCGGTTGCAATTAAGGTGCCTTGATCATTAAAGCGCACGGCGGTAAAAATTTTCTGACGCGCAATATACGCCAGTTTGCTAACAAGATCACCTGTAGTCAGTTGCCATACATTTGCTTGCTTCATACTATCTGCTGTAAATGCATATCGACCCTGTGGATCAAGCGCAACCTGAGTGACACGAGTCGGGTGATTAAAGCGGTGGATTACTTGCCCTGTGCGAGTATCCCAAAAGTAAGCTACGTAATCATTTGAGCCACTAATTGCATAGTGGCCATTGGGAGATAGATCAACAACGTTGACTTTTTCTTGATGACCGAGGAACTCTATACGCCTTCCGGTTTCTAAGTCGAGGTAAACGACTACACCGTCGGCGCGGCCATATAAAACGCTACGCCCTTGGTTACTTATGGCGATATCTCTAATTGTTGAGGCATGTATTTTATAGTAGCCCGTGTTTTCACCGGTGCTAATGTCCCATACTGCAAATGTGGACTTTTCAGCGGTGACTGCATGGCTATTGTCGTAAGAGATTGCCACTGTATGCACAAGGCTATCTTGAGCTTGTTGTTGAAACCATTGGTATTTTAATACCTGCTGTTGATTATCCCACAGCGCGACCCCATGGTGTATTGATGAGATCAAGCTGTATTTGCCATCATGCGAAAGAGCAGATGCAAACGCACCTTTAGCCGCATGTTCATATCGTTCAGCGGATTGCTCATGTTGCTCAGTGCACGCAACAACTAAGCCAAAGCTTAGTAGATATAAAAAAGTACGAAATATCGACATATTACAGGTATTTCCCCTTAACTCTTAGTGATTGAGAGGTTAGACTAGGGCTCGTTAAAAGCCAAGGTTGTTAGTCTAATCACTAGATTATGCGTTTGCATAAAGTTTAGTTATTAGACAAGCAGCCTACCATAATAGGTCGTTAACCTTTAACTAGTAATAATACAATAATTGACAACTGCAAAGTGTGTCGGAGATATAAAATGAGAAAGACGATTAAATTGTCATTGATTGCAGCGTCAGTTTTAGCGCTAACAGCTTGTAATCAAGAAGCAAAAAAAGAACAGCAAGCTGAAGTTAAACTAGAGACTGAAGCACAACAACAAGCCTACGGTATCGGTGCATCTGTTGGTAACTTCTTAAACCAAGATTTAGCTGATAAAAAAGAGCTAGGTATTGAGTTAGACGAAGCGCTATTAAAGCGTGGCTTTGAAGATGCCCTTGCTGGTAACGCTAAACTAGACGATGAAAAAATTCGTGAAGTGTTAACTGCACTTGATCAAAGCATGCGTACTAAGCAAGAAGAAAAAGCAAAAGTAGAAGCTGAAAAAAGCAAAGCTGAAGGTGAAAAGTTCTTAGCTGAAAACGCGAAGAAAGAAGGTGTTACTGTTACTGAGTCTGGCTTACAGTACGAAGTGATCACTGAAGGTGAAGGCGAAAAACCAGTAGCAACTGACGTTGTAAAAGTACATTACAAAGGTACTTTACTTGATGGCACTGAGTTTGATAGCTCATACTCACGTAACGAACCTACAACTTTCCCACTTAATCGTGTGATCCCAGGTTGGACTGAAGGTTTACAATTAATGCCAGTTGGCTCTAAATACAAGTTCACAATCCCATCTGAACTTGCATACGGCGAGCGTGATCTTGGTAAGATCCCTGCTAATTCAACATTGGTTTTTGAAGTAGAATTACTTGAAATCCAAGACGAAGAAAAAGCAGCTGCTGCAGAGTAATTTATTACTCAGAAGAAAAGGGCCTCATGGCCCTTTTTTTTGTACTTCACTCATCTAGCTAAATACAGTTTCCCTCATTTTTAGCGTACCCTTGTTAGCATCAAGTTCAATTAACGCACCCACAGGTAAAATAAATTGGCGTTTAATATGGCCTATCATTGCACCGCGATAAGCGGGAATGCCTAATGGTTTAATATAATCTGCAAAAATATCATCAAGTGTTAACGAGCCATAACCACGACTTGGCTTGCACTCATTACAATCACCAAATACAAAACCCGCAATCTTATCAAGTGCACCCATGAGCTTTAATGTGCTCATCATACGGTCAATTCGATACGGTGCTTCATCAATATCTTCTAAAAACAAAATGGCCCCGTTAAAGTCGGGAAGGTAATCAGAACCGGCCAAAGCGGTGAGTACTGTCAAGTTTCCACCGATTAAGCGACCCGTCGCCTTACCAGGTGTGATAGTTTGAGTCAGGTACTTGGTATTTACCAGCTCATCGTCTGCTTTGGGTAAATTTTGATAATGCATGTGCTTTCGTGCTTCGAACAGGCTTTTAAATTGCTCTACATGAAATGGATTCCATTCACTAGATGCGTTCGGACCATGAAAACTAATCATGCCAGTTTTGGCAAGCAGTGCGTTATGTAAAGCGGTGATATCTGAGTAGCCCATGAGCGGCTTAGGGTTGTTGCGGATCATGGTGTAGTCGAGCAAAGGTAAAATACGGGCTGCACCTGAACCACCACGCAAACAAAAAATAGCACTGACATCCGTATCGCTAAACAAGTTATTTAGATCGTTGGCTCGCATGGCATCTGTTCCAGCTAAATGCCCTCGTCTTGCCAGAATATTAGGCGCCAGCCTTGCTTTATAACCCAGTGCTTCAATCACCCCTTTTGCTAGTATGATGTCAGCATGTTCGGCGGTTGCCGCAGCAGGACTACAGACACCGATAGTGCCTCCCTTTGTAAGTGCTTTTGGCTTAATTAAAGTGTGGCCACTGCTATTCTGTGCGGCCATTAAGGGAGTTGATGTTAGGCTTGCAGCTGCTGCAAGGATTGAAAGTGACTTTAAAAATGACCGTTTATGCATGGCGAACCTCATGTTTTTATAGTATGAGTATCGCATCTAAATATTTATTTCAAATATTTTTGTTTTGATGGAATAATTGATTCTTTAAAGGAAGGCAAAAAGAGGCATTCAGCAGAGAATTTACTCTCTGCTGCTGTGAAGTTGCACTAGCTAGTATGATTTGAATATAAGTTATCGATTAACTCATCTTCTAATTCAAAGCGTAGCTCAAGTGCTTCGCCTAGGGCAGATAAGTCTTTATCAAACTCATCCAGTAAATCATCTTTATCTACTTCAGCATATTTATCGTTAAAGTCGAGTGCGATGTCAGTTGTTTCTGAAATACGTGGATAAAGCGCACTGGCAAGCTTTTGGCTTTCTGGGCCTTTCTCTTCACATGCTTTTGCAATGTCATCGTAAATTTCAAAATGACCAGCAGATAAGTAGTCCATTAAAATTTGACAAAAATTTTGGATTTGTAGTTGATCTGGAAGGGCGTGATCTTTCTTTTCATACGGTGAAAAGCCCGCTATACGACAGAATAGCACAAGTAATTCTTGGCGCTCTGTGAGCCACTTATCGATAACAGAGTGGCTTCCACCCCATTTTTGTTGAGCTTTTTCCAAACGCGTCAGCATATTTCATCTCCTCGCTGAGTTGGTTTCCTTTTTATATAAAAAGGAAATATGACACAAAGATCAACTAATTCTTCGTGCTTAGTTACAACAAACTGTTAAAAGCCAACCTAGAAACACAAGACAGCATATTGTTATATGAAAATGCGTGTCGTAATAGGTTAGGTCAATTTTGCTTTAACAGCAGTGTATGGGAAATAATTAAAAACTACTAGTGTTAATTTTTAACGTTGAAAATACTGAGGTGATTGTATAAATCAATGATTCAGAAAAGAAAAAACCACCAAAATTGGTGGTTTAATTCTTTTTCTAGACTTGTTAAAACAAGCTTTCTTATTGTTATGGGAAGATTTTTGTTCTTATTGTTATAAGATTTTTATTATTGTTTTTGTTAACGCGGGATAAGTTATACCAAGCTTTTTTCTTTGTTGCAAATTTATTAATGAAAAGTTTTAAAAATATTTTTTTTCGTATAAAGCCTGTTCTGTTTGATGGAGTAAGTTTAAAAATCGTGATCTATATCTAGGCTTGGTTATCTATCCATAGTGGGTCGCGTAATATGGTGATACAATCACCAGCAAAATTTCATTCAGTTCTAGGACCTATACGCATGAGCGAATTAAAAAACGACCGTTATTTACGTGCACTACAAAAACAACCTGTTGATGTCACTCCGGTATGGATGATGCGCCAAGCTGGCCGTTATTTACCTGAGTACCGTGCTACACGTGCCCAAGCAGGCGACTTTATGAGTTTATGTAAAAACGCTGAACTTGCTTGTGAAGTAACGTTACAGCCTTTACGTCGTTATCCGCTTGATGCTGCAATTCTATTTAGTGATATTTTAACTATTCCAGATGCAATGGGCTTAGGTCTTTATTTTGAAACGGGTGAAGGTCCTAAATTTGAACGTCCGATTTCTTCTTTAGCTGATGTTAAAAAAATCCCAAATATCGATCCAACTGATGAGCTTGGTTATGTGATGAATGCGGTAAGCACGATTCGTCGCGAACTAAAAGGTGAAGTACCACTGATTGGTTTCTCTGGGTCACCTTGGACACTTGCCACATACATGGTTGAAGGTGGTAGCAGTAAAACATTCGGTAAAATCAAGAAAATGGCGTTTGCTGAGCCGCAAACACTGCACTTATTACTTGATAAATTAGCTGACTCAGTCATTGACTATTTAAACGCGCAAGTAAAAGCGGGTGCGCAATCGTTAATGGTATTTGACTCATGGGGTGGAGTATTAAGCCCACGTGATTACAATGAGTTTTCATTACAATACATGCATAAGATTGTTGATGGCTTAATTCGCGAGCATGATGGCCGTAAAGTGCCAGTGACGTTATTTACTAAAAATGGCGGTCAGTGGATTGAAGCAATCGCAGCAACGGGCTGTGATGCAGTAGGTCTAGATTGGACAATTAATATTGGTGATGCTAAGCGTCGTGTTGGTGATAATGTAGCACTACAAGGTAACATGGACCCTGCCATGCTACATGGTACGCCTGAGCGTATTCGTCAAGAAGTCGCGACTATTCTAGAAGACTTTGGTACAGGCTCTGGTCATGTGTTCAACTTAGGTCACGGTATTACACCAGATGTTGACCCTGAAAATGCGGGTGTGTTTATTAACGCAGTGCATGAGTTCAGCGCTAAGTATCACAAATAAGCTAAAAGCGAATGACAAAAAAAGCCCGCATTAAGCGGGCTTTTTGTTACTTAAACAAACGATTTAAACCATTTAATGCCGCGACTCGGTAGGCTTCTGCCATGGTTGGGTAGTTAAACGTGGTATTCACAAAGTAATCAATGTTATTGCCGCCGTTCTTTTGTTCCATAATCGCTTGGCCGATATGAACGATTTCAGAGGCACGCTCGCCAAAGCAATGCACGCCGAGCACTTCCTTGGTATCAACATGGAATAAAATCTTTAAACTACCTACTTCAGTGCCTGCTATTTGTGCACGCGCTAAATGTTTAAATTGGGCACGACCCACTTCGTATGGAATTTTAGCTGCGGTGAGCTCTTGTTCGGTTTTACCCACTGAGCTCATTTCAGGAATAGTATAAATCCCTGCGGGTATATCAATAATCAATTTTTCTTCGCAGTTACCACAGGCAATAGCATCAGCGGCGATTCGGCCTTGATCAAATGCCGCACTAGCAAGGCTTGGATAGCCAATAACATCACCAACAGCATAAATGTTATCGACTTCTGTTTGGTAAGTTTCATTCACTTTTAGCTGGCCACGACCATCTGCTTTTAGGCCAATAGCATCAAGGTTTAATGTATCGGTGTTACCCGTTCGACCATTGGCAAATAAAATACAGTCTGCTTTAACTCGCTTGCCTGATTTTAAGTGCATCACAACACAATCATCGCGAGTTTCTACTCTATCAAATTCTTCGTTATGACGAATAACGATACCGCTGTTCCAAAAGTGATAGCTTAGTGCATCGGAAATTTCTGCATCCATAAAGGCGAGTAAGCGATCGCGGGTATTCACTAGGTCAACTTTTGCGCCTAAACCTTTAAAAATAGAGGCGTATTCACAGCCAATCACACCTGCACCATAAATTAGTACACGGTGTGGGTCATGTTCAAGGCCTAAAATCGTGTCACTGTCGTAAATACGTGCATGATTAAAGTCAACGCCAGGTGGACGATATGGGCGAGAGCCTGTAGCAATGACAATTGTTTGCGCGGTAAGTGTTTCGTGCGAACCATCAAGGTGTGTAATCTTTACTGTGTGCTTGTCAACAAACTCAGCATCACCTTGATACATATGAATGCGGTTACGGTCATAAAAGCTACTACGTAAACTTGACTGCTTAGATATGACATTACTAGCGTGACGCAAAATATCAGGAAAAGTGAGGCGGTTCGGACGTTCACTGATATTAAACAAAGGATTGGCTTTATATTCTATATAACGGCTTACTGAGTGACGTAAGGCTTTTGATGGAATAGTGCCCCAGTGAACACAACCTCCGCCTACTGCTTCTTGGCGCTCAATAACTGCGACTTTTTTGTTACTCTTTGAAAGGTTCATGGCGGTACCTTCACCGCCAGGACCTGTCCCTATGATAATCGCATCATATTGATAAGATGGAGTATCTTTTTGCTTTACTTGTTGTTTGGCCACAGCCGCTCCTATATTAACTAAAAGAGGCTTTTAATAACCTCGCATTTAGTGCAAGCCAAGCCTGCTTTTGGTTTTCCCAAGCGGCTTCAAGCTCATGATATTGTGTCATTAATGCTGATTTTTCGCATTGTTTCATCATGTTATTCTTTTTGATTTCTAACACGCGTTTTTGCAGGGCACAGAAGTGTTGCAGCTTTTTCAGCAGTAAATCGTACTCAGATTGTAATAATGTAAGCTTATCTTGCGCTAAAGGCAATTTTGCAAGACGGCCTTGGGTTTTATTCATCAAGGTTTCTGCTTTGGCTTTTTCAATGCGCTCAACCGGTGTACGTTTTAATTTTGATGCAAGACCGACAGATGCGAGCGTGCGGATCATCCACTTGGTTGGGTCATAGTGATACCATTTAATACCATTGCGATAGTCACTGGCAAAAATATGGTGGAAATTATGATAGCCTTCACCATAAGTGAATAACGCTAAAAAGCCATTATCGCGTGCGGTATTTTTTTCGGTGTATGGGCGAGACCCCCATATATGGGCAACTGAATTGATAAAAAAGGTAAAATGCTGGCTTAATACTAAACGTAACAACCCTGCAAGTAGTAACATCCCCCACACATCACCGACCATTAATCCAAGCAAAAGAGGAATTCCAATATTGGTCGCTAACACTAATTTCATGTAGTGGCGGTGTTGCCACATAACGACTTTATTTTTCTGTAAGTCACGGCAATTACTATAATTTCCGTATTCCTCTCCTTGATAGTCTCGCAGCATCCAACCTATATGGCTGTACCAAAAGCCATTTGTTGCGGCATAAGGGTCTTTGATTGGATCATCAACTTGACCATGGTGAATACGGTGGTCGCTACTCCAATGAAGCGCACTATTTTGCAGCGCAAATGCACCACCCAAGGCGAATATAAATTCAATTACAGGGTGTGCATCATAGGCTTTGTGTGCCCATAAGCGGTGGTAACCTGCGGTGATAGATAATCCTGCGTAGAACATGCAAGCAACAAAAGCTATCCATTGCACAGTGGTGTATCCGTAACTAAATCCATACCAAGGAACAAGTGTAATGGCGGCCAAAAATGTCAGGCTAAAAAATAACACATTGGTCCAAATAATCGGTGGTTTTTTCATCATAATAAATCTCGGCGTACAGTTGTACGCTAAAATAGTGTTTCAAACTCTTCGCGTCAAGTATTAGACTGTCTCATTAACTTAAAAATCATTAAAAGTTCACCTTGGGAGTTTTCATGTCGGGTGTTAGAGCGCAACAGAAACAAAAAACACGACAAGCATTAATCGAAGCTGCATTTAATCAATTGAGTGCCGATCACAGCTTTTCTAATTTAAGTTTACGTGAAGTTGCTCGTGAAGCAGGGATTGCGCCAACCTCTTTTTATCGCCATTTTAAAGATATGAATGAACTTGGCTTGACCATGGTTGATGAAGCGGGGTTAACGCTTCGCCAGTTAATGCGCCAAGCCCGTCGGCGTATCGAAAGTGGTGGCAGTGTCATTACTACATCGATTGTTACTTTCATGGAATTTATTGATAACTCAAGTAACCAGTTCAGGTTGTTATTGCGTGAACGTTCGGGTACTTCAAAAGCGTTTCGTGCCGCGGTTGCTCGCGAGATAAAACATTTCATCTTGGAGCTTGCACATTACCTTGAAAGTGAAACGCCATGCGATGCCACCCATGCCTATATACAAGCGGAAGCGATGGTCACTTTAGTATTTAACGCAGGGGCAGAAGCGCTTGATATTGAAGGGCAGCAACGTGAAGAGTTGGTAGAACGTGTTATTTGGCAATTACGTTATATAGCCCGTGGTGCATTATTGTATGTTAGGGATAACGGTGGAAATGAAAAAAGTTAATCTAAGCAGGCCGTAAGCGTTACGTACTTTTTCTAACGACAACTAACCATTAAATTGTCATTTTTATCCTTTTTTTATTTGTTTTGTGAATTTTTATTTCTATATTTATGCCTTTGCATTGTGCTTAGTGAAAAAAATATGCTTGCAAGAGTGTGTGCTGGGTGTTAAAAATACAGCTCACTGAACACACATTTAGAAAATTAACATGCAAATGACACGTTTAATTACATTAACACTGAACCTCTTACTGCTTAAGCAAGTAGGTGGGGCTTAGTGTATTTGCATTTGTAAATATTATAAAACCCCGCAAACGCGGGGTTTTTTTTATCTCGCTAATGGGTCATTGGGAACGAGGACAGTTTATGAAAGATAAAGTTTGGATTTTTGATACAACGTTACGTGATGGTGAGCAAGCATTAAAAGCCAGCCTAACCGAAGACGACAAAATTCAGCTTGCGCATACCATTAGCCGCTTAAATGTGGATGTAATGGAAGTCGGTTTTCCGGTATCTAGTCCGGCAGACTTTCGCTCAGTACAGCGTATTGCAACTGAGGTGACAGGGCCGATTATTTGTGGCTTAGCACGTGCTGTAGCAAAAGATATTGAAGCTTGTGGTGAGGCACTTCGCCCTGCTGAGCAAGGCCGTATTCACACCTTTATAGCAACCAGTCCATTACACCTTGAACACAAATTACGAATGAGCTTAGACGATGCAACAGCGATGGCTGTTAAGTCGATTAAACTTGCGCGTAACTACACGGATGACGTCGAGTTTTCATGTGAAGATGCTGGTCGAACACCGCATTGGGATTTATGTCGCATCGTTGAAAGTGCCATTGATGCGGGTGCATCAACTATCAACTTACCTGACACCGTAGGTTATGTAACGCCAGACGAATACGCTGCGATGATCCACCACTTAATGAACAATGTGCCAAACATCGACAAGGCGCGTTTAAGTGTGCATTGCCACAACGATTTAGGTTTAGCGGTTGCGAACTCAATCGCTGCGGTGCAAGCCGGTGCTCGCCAAATCGAATGTACTATTAATGGTATTGGTGAGCGTGCAGGTAACTGCTCGCTTGAAGAAGTGGCGATGATCATGAAAATGCGTGAAGACCACTTAAAAGTTCACACTGACATTCGCAGTGAAGAAATTTACCGCGCTTCGCGCCAAGTCGCGAAGATTTGTAATATGCCAGTGCAACCAAACAAAGCCATTGTTGGTGAAAATGCCTTTGCACACAGCTCAGGTATTCACCAAGACGGCGTATTAAAAGCGCAAAATACTTACGAGATTATGTCGCCAGAAAGTGTCGGCGTACCCAATAACCAATTAAACATGACCTCGCGTTCCGGTCGTCATGTTATTGAGCATCGTTTAGAGGAGTTAGGCTATCAAAAATCGGATTACGATATGGATAGCTTGTACGCAAGCTTCTTAGCATTAGCAGACCAAAAAGGCACTGTCTATGACTACGACTTAGAAGCGATGATTTACTTTAATCAAATCAAAGATAAAGACGAGAAGTACCAACTTGAGTTTGTTAACTCTACGTCTAACTCGCAGTCAGTGGCGAGCTCAACAATCGGTATGACTATTGATGGCGAATCTAAGCAAGAGGCAGCGACAGGTAATGGTCCAGTTGAGGCATCATTCTTAGCAATTGAGCGCTTAACCGGTATATCGGTTGAGATGATTGAATACAACTTAGAAGCAACAGGCCAAGGTGCCAGCTCACTAGGGCAAGTGAACATTATCGCTAAATATGATGGTCGCCCATATCACGGCGCGGGCATTGCAGCGGATGTGGTTGAAGCGTCAGTACGCGCTATGATCCGCGTTTATAACTTAATTTATCGTGCACAAAAAGTGTCTGATTTAAAACAACAGAGGAAAGCAGGATGAGTCAATCGAATTACAGTATCGCAGTATTAGCAGGCGACGGGATTGGTCCAGAAGTTATGGCTGCAGCAGAAACCGTCTTGGATGCTGTAAGCGAAAAGTTTGGTTTTACTTTGACTCGTCATCACCACGCGATTGGTGGTGCTGCCATCGATGAGTTTGGTCAGGCACTGCCGCAAAGCACATTGAGCGCCTGCGAAAATGCTGATGCGATTTTATTTGGTTCGGTAGGCGGCCCTAAGTGGGAAAACTTACCACCGAACGAACAACCTGAGCGAGCGTCGCTGCTGCCACTGCGTAAGCATTTTGGTTTGTTCTGTAATTTACGCCCAGCACAATTATTACCT
This sequence comes from Pseudoalteromonas arabiensis, assembly GCF_001550155.1. Lineage (GTDB taxonomy): Bacteria > Pseudomonadota > Gammaproteobacteria > Enterobacterales > Alteromonadaceae > Pseudoalteromonas > Pseudoalteromonas arabiensis. The sequence continues at coordinate 102,772 of NZ_LRUF01000011.1, read as the reverse complement.
GCACTAAGTGCTGCATCACCGCTACGTGCAGATATCAGCGCACAAGGCTTTGATATCTTATGTGTGCGCGAGTTAACAGGCGGTATTTATTTTGGTGAAAAAGGCCGCAGTGGTGAAGGGGAGCAAGAAGCTGCTTTCGATACCCAAACATATTCACGTAAAGAAATTGAGCGTATCGCTCGTTTTGCCTTTGAAGCCGCTAAACTACGTAGCAATCATGTTACCTCGGTTGATAAAGCGAATGTGTTAGCGTCTAGTGTACTTTGGCGTGAAGTGGTCACTGAAGTGAGTAAAGACTACCCAGAAGTAAGCCTAGACTACATTTATGTTGATAATGCGGCGATGCAGTTAGTGAAACAGCCAAGCCAGTTTGATGTATTACTTTGCGATAATTTATTTGGCGACATTTTGTCTGATGAGTGCGCGATGATCACAGGCTCTATGGGCTTATTACCATCAGCGAGTTTAAATCAGTCTGGCTTTGGTTTATATGAGCCAGCGGGTGGCTCAGCACCTGATATTGCGGGTAAAGGGGTGGCAAACCCTATCGCACAAATTTTAAGTGCTGCGCTTATGCTGCGCTACTCATTAGGTCAAGATGAAGCGGCGCGTACCATTGAAAAAGCGGTAGCAGAAGCGGTTGAAGCAGGAGTTGGTACGCCAGATATCTACCCAAATGCAGGGTACACCACCAGTGATGTTGCTGCGGCAATTGTGGCACGTATTTAATTAAACATTGTTTGCGTTGAGCTCGTCACTCAGCGTAACTAAAATGAGGGAATAGCAAGTGGCCCAAACCTTATACGATAAAATCTGGCAAGCTCATGTAGTCGCCAACATTAACGATCAAACCGATTTACTTTATATCGACCGTCATCTAGTTCATGAAGTTACTTCACCGCAAGCCTTTGCTGGTTTACGTGAGAAAAACCGTAAAGTACGTTGCCCAGAAAAAACCTTTGCGACTATGGACCATAATGTTTCAACAAAAAGTCGCTCATTAGATGCCGCTAGTGAAGTGTCGAAAAATCAATTAATGGCACTGGATGCAAACTGTAAAGAGTTTGGTATTCAACTTTATGATTTAAATTCGATTAATCAAGGTATTGTGCATGTAATGGGGCCTGAGCAGGGCATTACCTTACCGGGCACAACCATAGTGTGTGGTGACAGCCATACTTCTACCCATGGTGCATTTGGCGCACTAGCGCACGGTATTGGTACGTCAGAAGTTGAGCATGTTCTAGCCACTCAAACGTTACAGCAGAAAAAAGCCAAGTCGTTAAAAATTCATATAAATGGTCGCCTACGTCCAACCGTTACTGCAAAAGATTTAATCATGGCGGTGATCGGTAAATTAGGCACTGCGGGTGGTACTGGCTATGTTGCGGAGTTTTGTGGTGAAGCAATTGAAGCGCTGTCTATGGAAGCGCGTATGACGCTTTGTAATATGAGTATTGAAATGGGTGCAAAAGCGGGGTTAATCGCGCCAGATCAAACAACTTATGATTATTTAAAAGGTCGCCCATTTGCACCACAAGGTGCTGACTTTGATAATGCTGTTGCCTACTGGCAAACACTAAAAACGGATGAAGGCGCAGAGTTTGATCATGTTGTTGAATTGGAGGCTGCTGATATTCAACCGCAAATAACTTGGGGTACCAGCCCTGAGCAAGTGATTGGCGTCGATGAATTCATTCCAGACCCTGAGCAAGAACCAGATTTAATCAAAGCTGATGCAATCCGTAGCGCACTAAAATATATGGGCTTAAAAGCAGGCGATAAATTGTCTTCAGCAACTGTTGATACCGTTTTTATTGGCTCATGTACAAATAGCCGAATTGAAGATTTACGTGCTGCTGCGCAAATTGTAGAAGGTAAACAAGTTGCAGCGGGTGTTGAAGCACTGATTGTTCCTGGTTCTGGCCTTGTAAAAAAACAAGCCGAAGACGAAGGCCTTGCAGATATCTTCAAAGCAGCTGGCTTTGAATGGCGTGAACCAGGTTGTTCAATGTGCTTAGCAATGAATGATGATAGATTAGAAGCCGGTAAACGCTGTGCGTCGACCTCAAATCGTAACTTTGAAGGTCGCCAAGGTCGCGGTGGTCGCACTCACTTAGTGAGCCCTGCAATGGCAGCGGCAGCGGCAATTCATGGTCGTTTTGTTGATATCAGAGGAGAAGCCTAATGAGCGTATTTTTTAGTGGCTTAATTGCCCCGTTAGATAAAAACAATGTTGATACTGACCAAATTATTCCAAAGCAGTTTTTAACGTCGACCAGCCGTGATGGTTTTGATGCGGCGCTTTTTTACGATTGGCGTTATTTAGATAACGGCGAGCCAAACCCTGAGTTTATTTTGAATCGTCCTTGTTACCAAGGTGCGCAAATTCTTTTAACTCGCGACAACTTTGGTTGTGGTTCATCGCGCGAGCACGCGCCATGGGCATTAAAGCAATATGGTTTTGAAGTTATCTTAGCGGAAAGTTTTGCCGATATTTTCTTTAATAACTGCGGCAATAACCAAATGCTTGCTATCGCATTACCAGCAGAAACACTTGAGCAATTATTTGTGCTGAGTGAACAGCATGATGCTATTCATATCGAAGTTGATTTAGAAAACCAACAACTTCGTAGCGATAAGTTTGACACCATTCACTTTGATATTCGTCATGACATTAAAGAGCGTTTACTAAGTGGCTTGGACTTTATTGGTGTGACTGAAACACTTAACAGCCAAATTGATGCCTTTGAAACTAAGCTTAAAGCTGAGCGCCCTTGGCAATAAAAGGTTTTATTACATGTGGAACCTAAACGCGGCGAAAGTCGCGTTTTTATTTGTTTCTAAAAAAGAAAGTTGTTAATTTGGTTGGTAAAATAACGAAAACAACAAATAACTATGTGGCCTCTTTCTCCTAAATCTATCGGCATCTTGATGGGTGTTCTTTACGGCATCTGCATACGCATTTTTCTTGAAGTTAGCGGAACGTTTAATTTCGGTAGCCTTGTTACTATTTCGTTTATGTTTTTAGTGCCTGTTGCTATTGGGTTTATACGGGTACATTTTGAATACAATCAGCTGCCTGTGATGACATACGGAAGAATGGCAGTGATCGCTTGGCAGCCTATTTTTATCTTCTTATTTGTGAGTGTTATTACTCTTTTAGAGGGCAGCATCTGCGTTGCAATGGCACTCCCTGCATTTATGTTTTTTGCTAGTATTGGCGGTATGTTAGCAGGGCTCTGCCATCGACTTTGGGCAAAGAAAAGCAACAAAGCGGTGATGTCGGTAGCATTGCTGCCGTTAATTCTTTCTCCTTTAGAGTTCAACTTTTTACACCTATCGAAAACTTACGAAGTTAAAAATACGATTGTTATAAATGCGCCTGTTGACGTTGTGTGGCAACAATTGGCTAATGTTAGCCAAATTCACGAGGGCGAGTATCCGAGCTCATTTTCGCATTTAATTGGTATTCCAAGGCCAATTCGAGCTGATATGAGTGGGGATGGAGTCGGTGCAATAAGAACCAGTCAGTGGCAGAAAAATGTAGTATTTAAAGAAGTGATAACTGAGTGGCAGCCGAATGAGAAAATGCTTTATAAGTTTGATATAGACCCAGACTTAATTCCTGATAAGGCGCTGGATCAGCATGTGAAATTAGGTGGTGAATATTTTTCGCCGTTACATGGCGGTTATGAATTAGTTGCAAGTGGTAAGAATCAAACGCTGTTGAGCCTAAAAACGACTGTACTTGATAACACTAATTTTGGCATTTATTCACGAGTGTGGGGAGAGGTGATCTTTCAGGATTTTCACAAAGCTCTTCTGAAATTCATGAAATCGCGCGCTGAACATGACATACAACTAGCTACAAACCCATCGTAACTATTTTTAGACAAGCAGTTTATCGTGATTGTTTTCTTTATTAGCTTTAAATCGCTAGGCTAGGGTTAATATTTTTATTTTAGGAACACACCATGAAATACTTAGTGGCATCGGTGCTCGTGGCAGCATCATCAGTAGCGGCTGCGCGTCCTGCACCGTTAGTGTCAATTCCAAGCCATGATGGCTTTTTTGATAATATTGCAGCCCATTGTGGCAAAGCTTACGAAGGTAAAGTGAGCGTTGATAACGCGACAGGCCCCAGTTCATTTGCGGGTAAAAAGTTAGTGATGCATGTGCGTCGTTGTAATGAACGTGAATTGCAAGTGCCATTTCATGTGGGCGATGATGCGTCTCGTACATGGATCATCACAAAAACAGGCAGTGGTTTGAGTTTAAAGCATGACCATCGCCATAAAGATGGCAGCGATGATAAATCAACCATGTATGGGGGCCATACCCTTGATGCGGGTTTTGCTAATGCACAGTCGTTCCCGGCTGATCAATATTCAAAACAGTTGTTTGTGAGCCAAGGTATTCCACAATCAATGGGCAATACGTGGCAAATATATATTTACCCCAAGCAATTTACGTATCGTTTAGTGCGAGAAGGGCGTGAGTTTCGCGTTGATTTTGATTTAACAAAGCCAATTACACCACCAAGTGCTCCGTGGGGGTATGAAGACTAGCGCTATTTAGCGTCATCCTCGCATTGTAAAACAACCGTTAAAGGTGGCTGGTAGGGGCGTGGTTTAGTGGGAAAGCGTTCATACTCCTGTACACCATCAGTCACTCTTAACATAAACGGTTTGTCTCTACATAAACGGCTGGCATGGCGCAGCAAAAATACGCTTTGATTGCGAAAGTGCTTGTAGTCATCAGACTGAATTTCGAGGTGGTAGCGGCCATCGGCTAATTTAGTTTGGTAGTAGTGGACTTCTTCATCAAAGTCGAAAAGTTTTTCTGTTTCGGTTTCTTCAGCGTATGCAGGGGAAAAGCCAGCGGTAAGTAAAAGGGCGCTGATTGATAATGCGAATATCGAACGGGGTTTGTTCATAAACACCTAACTCCATGTGATTGATGCAATAATTCTAGCGCGTGTTGTTGAACCATGAATTAGCTTCGACAGTCAAACTAGGGTAACGTTAGTTTATATCTTATACCTAGTCTAACACTCAAAAGGTAAAATGTGATGCTCAATAAAATAAAACAGCTATTTTCAGCGATGGACGATACTCAATCTAATATTAGTGAGCATGACCTAAAAACAGCGGTTGCCGCTTTATTAATCGAGGTTATGCGCGCTGACAGTGAATTACAAGATGATGAGCAACAAACACTGAATGACACCTTAAAGAAATATTTTTCTTTAACAGACGATGAGGTTCAGGAGCTCATTGATAGCGCCTCTAAAAATTTAGATGAAGCGATTGATTATTTTCAGTTTTCTAAACAAATAAATGCACAGTGTAGTGCTGAGCAGCGTATTGATATTATCGAGCTGTTATGGCGTTTAGCCTATGCTGATGGTGAATTAGATAAACATGAAGAGGTTGTGATTCGCCGTGTCGCTAGCCTCTTATATGTGACTCATGAAGATTTTATCGCTGCGAAACTGGCAGCGACAAAACTCAGCTAAGGGCTATTAAATTAAATCAGGCTTACTTACTTATTTAATTTACTTGCCACACTAACAAGTTGTTGAGCTAGGCTGGCAACTTGTTCCGCTGTATCAGCATCATTAATGCGGCCCTGTTCATCTAATTTAGTGTGGATAGCAGACACAGCTAATTGATCTGCAAGTATTAAGCTGCCAATACCTGATAAAATATCACGCACGTGGTTTAAACCACGTAAGCCGCCTAAACCGCCTGGTGAAGAAGCATAGAGCGCGGTTACTTTATTACGAAATGCTGGTACCGCGCCTTGCTCAGTGCGAGATGCCCAATCGATAGCGTTTTTAAGTGGTGCCGTAATTGAGCCATTATATTCGGGGCTTGCCAGCAGAATGCCGTCTGCTGCACGAAGTTTATCTTTTAATAATTGTGCCCCAGCGGGTGTGCCTTGCGCTTCAATATCTTCATCAAATAACGGTAGGTCTAAATCGCTTAACTTAATGACTTCTACTTCTGCACCACTTTCGAGGGCGAAGCGTGCTGCCTCATTAATTAGTTTTTGGTTAAAGCTGTCTTTACGTAGGCTGCCTGCGAGGGCAATAATTTTTGGCGCTGTCATGAGGGGTTCCTTTTTAAGCTTCACTGTTGTTGATATGCTCACTGTAGCAAAAAATAGCTTGCAGAAAAGCTAAATAAACGCAAAACTTATGTGCGTAAATGCACATGAGGAGCTGTTATGGCAATTCAATTTGATGATTGGCAAGATGTTAAGGTCGCTTATGAAGTAGCTAGACGAGGTACTTTAACGGCTGCCGCGGAGTCCTTGGGTGTTCATCACAGCACAGTACTAAGAAGAATCAACAATTTAGAAGATAACCTTGATGCACGGTTATTTCACCGCCATGCCCGTGGTTATACAGTGACAGAAATTGGCGCTAAGTTGTTTGCCACGGCTAAATCGATTAATGCAGAACTTGAAAAGCTCCATAACGATATCATTGCTGCTGACAGCCAGTTACGAGGCAGCTTATTATTAACCACGGTGAGTGGTTTTATTGATGTGCTCAGTGATGTTTGTGAGCAGTTCCAAAGTTTACACCCACAAGTGCAGCTTGAGGTTATTCTTGACCAAAATCGTCTACGACTCGACCATGGTCAAGCACATATTGCTGTTAGAGCGGGTCCGCGCCCTGATGAAGGCGATTATATTGCCCAGCATTTAGCGGAGTTATCGTCTGGGTTTTATGCCTCAAAAAGCTATATTGAAAAATATGGTATGCCAAAGAGTATTCAGCAGTTAGAGCAACATAGTTTTGTATCTGGAGTGGCAGGATATAATGGAAAAGTACCTTATTTTGCTTGGGTCGATGAGCACATAGCACCAGCACAAATCAAACTTAGAGTATCAGAAACATCAGAAGCAACCCGCGCTATTGTTAGGGGACTTGGTATTGGTGGCTTGCAGCACGAAGTGGCACAGCAGTATCCTGATTTAGTGCCAGTATTAGCAAAAGAACTTGCTTGGCCAACAGACCTTTGGCTGGTGACACATCATTTGGTGCACCGTACTGCTAAAGTGCAAGCTTTTAGTCAGTTACTAAAAGCTTACTTTAAAAAGCTAACAAGCTAGAGTGACTTTTTAACACTGATACCTAAGCGTTTCGCGAGTCGCACTAGATTGGCTCTATCCACTTTAAGGGTGCGTGCTGTGGCTGCCCAATTTAGGTTATGCCGCTCAAGTTGCTGCATAATTAGTTGGTAGTTGAATGCTTCAGTGGCCTCTTTTAGCGACAGTTCTGGTAGCGCATTCTTGTGCTCTACTGCTGTATAGCTCTCCTTATTTGATAGCTGCTCAATATTACAATGCGCAGGCTCTATAGTAATAATATCCTGCTGCCACTGTTGTTGCTTTGCTTTTAATGCTGCGCGACTAATGACGTGTTCAAGTTCTCTGACGTTGCCAGGCCAATCGTATTGACGCAATAATACTTGGGTGTCTACACTTAGCTTTAGTTGTTTTATCGCAAGCTTACGTGCAGTTTGCTCCACGAAAAAGCCAGCAAGTAAAATAACATCGTTATCACGGGCCCTCAGCGCTGGCACATTCAGCGGGTAAACACTCAGCCTATGAAACAGATCTGCTCGAAAACGCCCCTCTGCAACTTCTTGTTTTAAATCACGGTTTGTTGCAGCAATAACCCGTACATCGACATAATGAGTCTGATCTTCACCCACAGTTTGTATTTCACCACTTTGCAATACGCGTAGTAGTTTACTTTGCATCGCAAGGGGTAACTCGCCAATCTCGTCTAAAAACAGCGTGCCGCCATCGGCGAGTTGAAACTTTCCCTGACGAGCTGAATGTGCACCCGTAAAGGCGCCTTTACTGTGGCCGAAAAACTCGCTCTCAGCTAAATTCTCTGGTAATGAAGCACAGTTGAGATGAATAAGAGGCTGCTCGCGGCGTTTTGAATTTAAGTGAATATTGCGGGCAACCAGCTCTTTACCCACGCCCGTTTCACCTTGGATCAACACACTAAATTCGGATGCTGCGACCAATTGAATGTCATTTTTTAGTGCTTGTATTGCATGGCTATTACCTATGATCTCGACTCCTTCTCTGGTAAGAGCCGCAAGGTTAAGCTGTTGTGCAAGCTGATAGTTATGCTGCGCATGATGCTGATAGTGTTGCAAGGTTAATACACTTTCAACATGTGCAGAAATGAGCTGCATTAGTTGTTTTAACTCTGCGGAGTCTAAGTCATCAAATGCATATTCATCCAAGCTGTCAAATGTAATGACAGCCAGTAAATTCGGGTTTTTTGGGTGACTGCTATACAGTGGAATACCCATGCAGGCGTGTACGGGAAAATCACCATGTTTGCGCTTAAGTAAACCATCATAAGGGTCTGGTAACCCACATTCTTTGGCAAATTTTAATGGCTGAGTTGCTTGGCATATCTCATATAAACGTGGATGTTCGTCGATTTTAAAGCGTCTGCCTAGCGTGTCATGTGATAAGCCTTGTAAGGCAACCGGTTTTAACACATCTCCTTTGTTAAGAAGTAGTGCGAGCGCATCACAGGCTATCCACTCGTTTATGCAATCCAGTAAATAATTAAAGTTTGTATATTCAGGGCTTACTCTTGCCAGTGCGATTGCAATATCGAGCATAGTCTTTTTACTCGCCATGTCATATTGACCTTATTGTGTTTTTTGATGTTATTAATGGTGAGTCATTTTGACTTTTTCTTCAATGTCCATTTTCTTATCTTATTGAAAATTAATGGCTTTTAATTTTGGCAAGGTGTGTGCAATAACAATGGCAATGATATCAGTGAGGGTGGTAATGAAAGTCATTAATTTAACAGAGCCAATGCCAAAAAAAGTAAAGGCTCATCAAGTCAGTGAATGGCCTATTTGGGCATTAGCGTTTAGGCCTTACTTTTTGGTTGCCGGTGTATTAGCCGTGGGCTCTATGAGTTACTGGTTACTCATGTTAAGTGGTTATGCCAACTGGCATTTAACTGTACCAGCTACGCTTTGGCATGCCCACGAAATGCTATTTGGTTTTTCAGGTGTTGTTGCTATGGGGTTTTTACTGACCGCGGCGCAAACGTGGACTGGCGTACCGAGTGTCAGTGGCAGCAAGCTTTGTCTAATGACTGGTGTGTGGTTATTAGCACGTTTGAGTTTCTTTTTACCTGCCATAATAACAGCGAATTTTAATTTATATGTAGTGGGAGTGTTTCAGCTTATATGGTGGTTAGCCGGCATCATTACCCTGAGTAATATGTTGCTCAAAGCAAGTAGTAAGCAGAATTACGTGTTTATTGTTATTGCCTCCATGCTATGTACTCTTAATATGATTTTTTTAGCATTGGTGGTTGCTGAAAAAATGCTCTTTGCGCTCAGTGTTGTGGATACCGCCGTGATTGTGATGACTTTATTGGTTGGTATTGTTGCAGGGCGTGTTGTGCCATTTTTCACTGCGCGAGGATTGAATCTTACCGAGCAAGTTCGTCTACCAAGGCTTGATAAACTGGTAGTGGTAAGCTCTTTATTTGCTATTACTTGGTTCTTTTTTAGTCAATTATTCTTTAATCAAATGAGCGTAGGTTGGGTTTTTGCTTGGCTTGCTTGTTTACATTTTTATCGCTGTGTTGCGTGGTGGCACAAGGGGATACTAAAAGTGCCTCTGTTATGGTCACTACACCTTTCATATTGGGCTTTGAGTATAGGTTTACTCTTAATTGCACTGAGCTCCTATAGTTCGTTCATTTTATTTAAAGATGCGCTGCATTTTATCACTGTAGGTACGGTTGGCTTAATGATCTTAGCTATGATGGTGCGTGTGTCTCATGGTCATACCGGCCGACCCCTAAAAGTGCCATTTATCATTACCCTAGCATTTGTATGTATTGCCGTTGCTGCGATTATACGCGCTCTGCTTATATCTGTAATAGGGCACCACTTGGCGTGGCAGCTGAGTGCAATGCTGTGGATAGCTGGTTTTTTATTGTTCTTATTTCATTGTGCGCCCATTTTAGTGAAACGTCGTGTAGATGGCCGCGTGGGTTAATTACTCCCTTTAAAATAGAGGAAATGATATGTTGTCTGAAAAAACGATCGAGATTGTTAAAAGTACAGTGCCATTGCTAGCAGAGGCAGGCCCTCAGGTTACTGAATACTTTTATGATCGTATGTTTAGTTATAATCCCGAGTTAAAAAACATTTTTAATATGAGCCATCAGCAATCAGGGCATCAGCAATTTGCGTTGTTTAATGCGTTAGCTGCCTATGCTGCGAATATTGATAACCTTGCTGTTTTGAAAGATGCCTTAGCACGTATAAATCATAAGCATACTAGTTATCACATTTTGCCTGAGCACTATCCGATTGTAGGTGGTCACTTAATTGCAACACTTAAGGAGTTGCTGCCTGAGCAGTTTACTCCAGAGGTTGAATACGCATGGCGAGAAGCGTATGCACTGCTTGCAGATGTCTGTATTACAGAAGAAATGGCATTATACAACAAAACCAAGCAAGCCCAAGGAGGTTGGTTTGGTACACGTTTATTTACTATTTCACACAAGCAAATCGAGTCAGAGCATATTTGTAGTTTTACCCTGACTCCTTGTGATGGTAAAGCGGTGGTGTCGCATTTACCAGGGCAATATTTGGGTATTAAAGTTAAACCTGAAAACAGTGATAATACTCAAATTCGCCAATACTCTATTTCGCAGCAAAGTAATGGTGAAAACTACCGTATTAGCGTAAAGCAAGAAGGTTTAGTCTCCTACCATTTACATAGCTTGCGTGAAGGCGAGGTAATTGAAGTTTATCCTCCAGCAGGCGACTTTGTGCTTCGCGAAATCGACTCGCCTGTCGTATTGATTTCAGCTGGTGTTGGCCAAACACCGATGATGGCGATGCTTGAGACATTATTGAGCAAACAACATAACCAGCCAATTCATTATCTGCATGCATGCGACAGTGAGGCGCAATTTGCCTTTCATGAATATTTATCAAAGCAACAGCAAGCGCACCCTGCTTTTAATTGTGTTACTTGGTTTGAAGATGGCAAGGGAGGAGATTTTGCGGGCTTGATGGATGTTAACCACATCACCGATAACTTACCAATTAGCGAAGGGGACTTTTATCTGTGTGGTCCAATCGCCTTTATGGCTATGATAAAAGAGCAGCTACTAAGTTTAGGGGTTGCAAGTGAACGCATTCACTATGAGGTGTTTGGCCCTCACCAAACCCTATAACGAAAAGGGCGCAGCCTAAGCCGCGCCTGATTGTTAGTTAACTTCGCACTCTACATTAGGAAGTGGAATACGGCGCTCTTTTTTGGGGTAGTAAAGCAGGCATTGCTCGCCTGCTTTTTGCAACACAAACTTCTCAGAAGGAATTGAATGGGCGCCCATTATTGGCAAGCCATCAGGCCCTTTACCTGTACCATGATCAATTAACAGCACGGCACTTTTAGTGAACACATCATCAGCTAAGGTCACTAAAGCACCTCCTTTAGCTGACTGAATGGCTTGTTGTAACTCGGTAATCACGCCAGCATTGATACGAGTTAACGTCGCATCTTGAGGCTGCTCAGCTTGGCTACTTTGACACGCAGTTAAACTCATCAGCAATGATGAAATAAAGAGGTATTTTTTACTCATCGCTATCTCCTTTTGCTGGTGTGGGGCGTGTTAAGTCCATATTCTCTTTATATAGTGGTTGTTTAGGAACGAGTGGTAAGCCTGTATCCGCTAACGCATTGACTGAGATGTTGGGCTGTTTGATTTTTGCCGTTTGAGTTGAAATAGGGCAGCGGTTATTTTCGATATGGAAAAGTGCTGTAGATAATAAGCCTTCGTTTTTATCGCCCAACTGGTGGTTAAAATCGTCTGCAGCCAGACAACCTTGCACGTCAGCGTCAAATTGCGGGGTCGGAGTCGGTCTTAAGCCATCTGAATATTCACCGAATCCCTGTTCATTCACACCTGAAAATTGAATAGTAAAGTAGGTTGTTGCACAGTTATGAGTCGGATTAAACCCGTATGGTTTACCACAGGTCTTATCACCAATTAGAATAACCTCTGCGTTGATGCCTTTAAGCCCATTAATAAATGCTTCTGATGCCGAGCAAGTTCCTTCAGTGCTAAGCACATACACTTTTGATAAGTTTAAATCGGGGAGTGTGTTGTTAGTCGCTTGAAACGTTGAATAATCAATTTCAAAGTCAATAAATGGAAAGGGCGTATCATTGGGTTGTTTGTCGTTTCGAATGGTTTGATAATAGTCAAAACCTCTACTATTGGCAGGGCCTGTAACCATATAAGCAAGTTGTGCAGAAAGAGCCAATACGCCACCACCGTTGTATCTAAAGTCAATTACAAGCTCATCGATCATATCGGTTTTGAACTTATTAACAGCATTAATAAGCTCAGGTTGGGCAATGCTTATATGACTATTAAACTGCATATAACCAACTTTGGTGCCATTTTCTGTGATCAGTGTATTCACATTTTGCACAGGGGTTTGGGTAATATTACCTGCTACCACATTGATTGATTTTTCAGTACCATCATTGCTTCGTAGTTTAAGGTTATGGGTGCTACCAGCTGTGGGGTTGAACAGTACTTCATTCAAAATTTCAATGCCGGCTTCGGTGTTGTCGTTGATACTTACATTATCCGCCGATAAAATCGTATCACTGCGTTGTAAACCTGCATTGGCGGCAGGTGAGCCATCCTCTAAATAGGCGATGCGTAGTACTCGAGGTGGTGTGTTACTAAGAAACGCCCAGTTGATTCCGTAGCCCGATACAACACCAGATTGCGACTCTTTGAAAAAATCTTCAGTTGGCTGACTAAAATGAAAGTTGTCTTTGTTAGCGCCTGAGTCTGTCGTTTGAAATGTTTTTAGCTGATCGTAGTAGGCTGCAACTGAACTAAAGTTGTCAGGGTTGTTGTCTTCGATTTCATCGTACCAAAGGTATGTTTCATCACTCCATGAGCGTAACCACATTTTTTCAGTAAACTCTGAACCAGCAGTGTCGGGGTAAGGCTGATTTTCATTGAAGGGATCATTTCCTGTGCGAGGCACGGCGCATTGATCTTTAAACTCACTGGATGGCGCAAATGTACCAGCTGTCCAAACAGTGGAAGAGTTAGCGGGAGGTGGAGTTACTGTATCTGTGTCAGAGTCTAACGAACTACCCCCACCGCAAGCCGTTAAATAAAGGCTTGAAAAGATAAAAAAAGTCGCCTGTGCGAGTTTGTTACTTTTAAACATGAGATTACTTTCCTGTAAACGATTGTTGAAAAAGTATCAATAAGTATACGCGATGACAATAAAGAGCGATCTAAATAGTGTAAATAAGTGTATAAATTTTCAGCGCATCATGTCAGTCTGCAGGTTCAAGTTTTTGCCATGCTTCAAAGAGCTTCTGTTGTTTGTTTGAAATAGCGAGTCCATAGGTTTTTTGCATATAGAAGTAAGTATCTGCAATGCGCTTTCGAGCATAAACTGGCGGTTCAACAACACGCTGTTTAAAGTCAACTTTAACAGGGCACGCTCCGTACTGTTTGATGTTATTGGCTACCATACCAAAACGATAGTTAGAGCGATCAGCATTAATTTCACCGATGGCTGGTGCTAAGTTATTTATGTCAGCTTCCATTTGACGAAACTTTTTACTCACTTTTCGGCAATTTTTTCTACCACCTTCTTGCCAGCACTGCAGTTGATGACCAAACTCCCAAGCAGGCACAATATGCTCCCACTCAATCCGGTGTGCCCGTATATTTTGTTTGCCAGAACGAGTCACAGCATTTCGCGGCAGGTAGCCGCATCGCGTTGGATCAGGCACTAACTTTTTACCTTCGCGTTTTATATCACAATCACAATATAAGCTCTTAGTGTCGTTTGGTAAGGTCTTTATTAGATATTTTTTGGCACTAGAAAAGCTAGAAAATTGCTCCGCAGAGGCAGTAAAACAAACCCCAAGGCAAAATAGTAAAGAGAAAAATAAACGCATATCCATCACATGTGTGAACTACAGGGTTTGCTAGTGTAGAGTGATAGCTCTAAAAGAAAAAGAGTTTGATTGTTATCGAGATAATCAGCCTAGGCAGTTTAAACTTCGACAAGTTATTAGCAAGGCACCAAAACAGTGGTGCCGATGCTGGTAGGATTACTTACTGCTAGTTGAAATTGGCTTACGGCGCTTTATACGTAGGTTTTGTAGTAATAATAAAATACCCGAAATACAAAACAGTACGCTGGTGGCTGCAAAGCTTATAAGTAAGGGGTTATTAAAGTCCTCGCGCTCGTCGTAATCCATAATATGTAACATCCAAAAAAAGTCGAAAATACGCCAAATAGTGCTGCGTACTGTAATGACCTTACCTGTAGCGCTATCTAAATACAGGGTAGTTGTCAGCCAATCATCAAAGCTGACTTGCCAAACATTCTCTTTATATGCAATTTCTCTGGGCCCTTTTGCTAAAAGCTGTACTTGAGAGGCCTTTGCACTAATGAGTAGGTGTGCTTTAGCATTTTCAATAATCTCAGACTCACTTGGCCTAGCCATTGCTTCACCCGTTATACCATCAAAGGTAAATGTACCGTTTAAAGTGGCAATTTCAATGGTGGGTTTTGTGAGTAAGTGGCTGTATTTTATATCACTAATTTGCTCAAACTGAGTTGTTATTGCATCAATTGATGCCATGTAATCATGCACTTTAAATGGATTACTAAGGCTGCGTTTAGCTAAGTGTTTGCCATGTACTTTTTCAAGTGGAATGGCGCTCATTACCAAGCCACCCAGCAGCCAAAAAAAGATTTGTATGGCGAGCAAGTAACCTAACCATTTATGCACTTTGCGGGCATACTTGAACATACGTTTATTCATAGAAAACCACTTGTTATTTTTGTATAGGCGCTATTGTAAAAGCTTAAACTAGGCTGCCAATGCGGCATAATGTCGCATTAACTGTATTCTA
Organism: Pseudoalteromonas arabiensis; assembly: GCF_001550155.1. Taxonomy (GTDB): domain Bacteria; phylum Pseudomonadota; class Gammaproteobacteria; order Enterobacterales; family Alteromonadaceae; genus Pseudoalteromonas; species Pseudoalteromonas arabiensis. The sequence goes on along the minus strand of NZ_LRUF01000011.1, from coordinate 87,762 downwards.
GATTTGGTATATAGACAAAACTGCGTTAAAGTTCCAATCGCTATTAATAGAGGGTAAAACGAAGGTATGTCGGAAATTCAATTTTTAAATGTAGACTTGGAGCTTGAATCAAAACACGATATAAGTGCACTGGTGGCTGATTTAAAGAAAAACGCCATGGTCTTACATTATGACAAAGATGAATATCGTCAACTTGCTCGTATTGAAGCAACAGCTGACATTAGCACGCCAGATAAAGCAATTAATCAATTATGCGAATTAATTGAGTCATGTTCACGCAATGCATTGAAACAGTGGCTTTCGTGTTCAAAACGAACATTTGATATTGGTTTTGAGTCAGGTGACTCGCCAAAATGTTTTAATCAAGCCCTGCACGCAGATACCTTATTACGTATTTCTGCCATTGGCGCAGGGATCGAAATTACCATTTACCCAGTTCAGAGCTAAGCTCGCTATCTTCGTTCTACCACCGCTGCGGTCATACGTGATACGCAGCACAGTTCACCTGCCGCATTACTAATTTTAATTTCCCAAACCGATGTCCTTTTCCCTAGATGAATAGGGCGTGTAATTGCTGTAAGTACGCCTTTGCGTGATGCTTTGAGATGATTGGCATTTATCTCTTGGCCGACACAATAAAACTTTTCAAAGTCAACAACAAAATTTGCCGCATAACTGGCCACAGTCTCAGCTAGCACAACATTTGCGCCTCCGTGTACCATTCCCATTGGATTATGGTGGGCTGGTATAGCGGGCATGGTGGCAACTAGATAGTCATCACCAATTTCGGTTATTTCAATGCCCATGGTTTTCATTAAAGTTCCTTCACCTGTAATGCCTTGTGCAAATTGCTGACATTGCTCCAAAGTGATTGGCTGGTGCCAAATGCTCATGGTTTTTCCTTAGCAAGCTAATTAAAGCTACTACCATATTGCATATAACTGTGCTGTTCAACGTTAGTTTTGTAGCAAAATGAGGAGGCCAATTTAAATTTGCGATTTTCAGATAACTGTATATACTCACAGTTAAATGTACTGTATGGAAAACCAGTTGTATGCGCCCATTAACGAAACGCCAATCGCAAATATTAGAACTTATTAAAGTATTTATTAAAGATACAGGCATGCCGCCAACTCGTGCCGAAATAGCTCAGACGCTGGGTTTTAAAAGTGCCAATGCCGCTGAAGAACATCTTAAAGCGCTGGCTAAAAAAGGCATGATAAAAATGAAGCCTGGAGCGAGTCGTGGTATTCAGTTAGTTGAGGAAGATGAGCCAGAACAACTAGGACTCCCTTTAATTGGTCGTGTAGCTGCCGGTGAGCCAATTTTAGCGCAGGAACATGTGGAGAGTCATTGTCAGGTTGATCCATCTTTGTTTAAACCCGCTGCAGATTTTTTACTACGTGTTAATGGCATGAGTATGAAAGATATAGGCATTATGGATGGTGATTTACTGGCAGTACACAGAACACAAGTGGCTGAAAATGGTCAAGTTGTCGTTGCGCGTGTTGATGAAGATGTGACTGTAAAACGCTTAGAAAAAGCCGGTCGAAAAGTCCTCCTACATGCAGAAAATGACGAGTTTGCACCGATTGAGGTTGACCTCGAACACGAATCTTTCAATATCGAAGGATTGGCAGTTGGCGTTATTCGTAATGCTGATTGGATGTAACGTTAATATACTTAAGTAACTTTAGCGTTTTCAGTCGCGCTCGTTTTTTGTTTTAATGTTTTGTACTGAGTAAGATGTTTTCAAAATGGTGCGTCAAACTGATTTAATTTGGTGCGACGCCGCTTTTTACCTATTTAGCATTGATTTGTGACCCCTTAGCGTTGCTCGGAGTCCATGTATAGCGCAGTTTTCCTTTCTTTTTGAGTTTTTGCTCTTCCCCTTTTTTACAAATAACGCTCTGATTATAGTTGTTATTTTTGCACCAAAATAAACATTTCTTAGATTAAAAACTTGCTTATTGTTCATTTTTTAACTAATTGGTTAATACAATGTATTAACACCGTTTTACTAAAAAGACACAAAATAATGTGCAGTGGTGTTAAACGATGAGCTTGTATCAGATTTCTGTCGTGTTGGTACGTGTTTGCTCTAAACAATAAAAATACGAATGGGCACCTAGCTGTACGCCTTTTCGCTTTGCGTCTTGCAATAGCATCTAAAGGAGCTGTCACATGGGTAAAATGCGTTATGCCTTGTGGCTTATTTTAGTGTCTCTACCGCAGTTAGCATTGGCAAATAGTCAATTTAATATGCGTAAAGGGGTAACTGATATAAGTAATAATGTTTATGAGTTACACATGACGATATTTATTATCTGTTGTGTCATCGGCGTCATCGTTTTTGCGGTGATGTTTTGGGCTTTAATACATCATAGAAAATCAAAGGGGGCAAAGCCCGCCCAATTTCATGAAAGCACAAAAGTTGAAATTCTTTGGACTGCCATTCCGTTTGTGATTTTAATTGCCATGGCTGTGCCTGCCACAAAAACCTTAATCGCTATGGAAGATGCCTCTAAGGCAGACATCACCATTAAGGTCACGGGTTCTCAATGGAAATGGCATTACGAATATATGGGTGAAGATATTGCCTATTACTCGATTTTGTCGACACCAAAAGATCAAATAGATAACCAAGCTGAAAAGACAGCAAATTACTTACTTGAAGTCGATAAGCCGTTGGTCCTCCCTATCAACAAAAAAGTACGCTTTTTGATGACTTCTGACGATGTTATTCACTCTTGGTGGGTTCCTGACTTTGCGGTGAAAAAAGATGCCAATCCGGGCTTTATCAATGAAGCATGGACACGCATTAACGAACCCGGTGTTTACCGAGGCCAATGTGCTGAACTGTGTGGTAAAGATCATGGTTTTATGCCTGTTGTGGTTCAAGCATTACCTGAAGATGAGTTTGCAACTTGGTTGGCTGATGCCAAACAAGAAAAAGCGAATGCGGCAGCAGCGGATGCTGCATTACTTGATCAAACACTCGCTAAAGAAGAGTTAATGACACTCGGTGAGCAAGTCTACATGGCTAGCTGTGCAGCATGTCACCAACCAACAGGTATGGGGCTACCCGGTGTATTTCCTGCGCTTAAAGGCAGCCCTATTGTACTAGGTGATGTTAAAGATCACATTGATATTGTGCTTCATGGCAAGCCTGGTACAGCAATGCAAGCATTCGATAAACAGCTTTCAATTAAGCAGCTTGCAGCTGTCATTACGTATAAACGAAATGCTTGGGGCAATGATACGGGTGATGTTATCCAGCCGAGTCAAATTCAAGCAGCGATTGATGCAGCAGCGGAGGCGAACTAATGAGTAACGTTATTAATGAGCAAGCCACTGAGCATGCGCATCACGACCACCACCCTGCTAAGGGGTTCAAGCGTTGGTTATATACAACAAACCATAAAGATATTGGCAGTTTATACCTCATTTTTTCACTAACCATGTTTTTAATTGGTGGTGCGATGGCAATGGTGATCCGCGCTGAGCTTTTCCAGCCAGGTCTGCAACTTGTCGATCCTCACTTTTTTAACCAAATGACCACCGTACATGGTTTGATCATGGTGTTTGGGGCTGTTATGCCTGCCTTTACTGGATTGGCCAACTGGATGGTGCCAATGATGATTGGTGCACCTGATATGGCTTTGCCAAGGATGAATAACTGGAGTTTCTGGATTCTACCTTTCGCCTTTTTAATCCTGTTAGCTTCATTGCTGATGCCTGGTGGTGGCCCTGCATTCGGTTGGACTTTTTATGCGCCACTGTCGACTACTTACAGTAACGATAACACCGCACTCTTTGTCTTCGCTGTGCATATTATGGGCATTAGTTCAATCATGGGGGCGATTAACGTTATCGTGACCATTGTGAACTTAAGAGCCCCAGGCATGACATGGATGAAGCTGCCACTGTTTGTTTGGACATGGTTGATCACCGCATTCTTATTGATTGCTGTGATGCCTGTGCTTGCCGGTGCGGTGACCATGGTGCTTACGGATAAATACTTTGCGACCAGCTTTTTTGATGCCGCAGGGGGGGGCGACCCTGTGATGTTCCAACATATTTTTTGGTTCTTTGGGCACCCTGAGGTGTATATCATGATTTTGCCGGCGTTCGGTATTATTTCTACTATCGTGCCGACTTTCTCACGTAAAAAGCTATTTGGTTATGCCTCTATGGTATATGCCACTTCATCGATTGCGCTGCTTAGCTTTATCGTATGGGCACATCACATGTTCACTACAGGCATGCCGGTTGCGGGTGAGCTGTTCTTTATGTACGCCACGATGTTGATATCGGTACCGACAGGCGTAAAAGTGTTTAACTGGGTCGCTACCATGTGGCGAGGCTCAATTAGTTTTGAAATTCCCATGATGTTTGCCATTGCTTTTATCGTATTGTTCACCTTGGGAGGTTTCTCTGGCTTGATGCTTGCGATCACACCTGCTGATTTCCAATATCATGATACTTATTTTGTGGTCGCTCACTTCCACTATGTACTCGTTACAGGCGCAGTGTTCTCTATTATGGCGGGAGCCTATTACTGGCTGCCAAAATGGACTGGCAATATGTATAACGAAACCTTGGCTAAATGGCATTTCTGGTTATCACTAATTAGTGTCAATGTGCTGTTTTTCCCGATGCATTTTGTTGGCCTTGCGGGCATGCCACGTCGTATCCCTGATTATGCTCTGCAATTTGCAGACTTTAACGCCATTATTAGTATTGGTGGGTTTGCGTTTGGCCTTTCACAATTACTGTTCGTGCTGGTGGTATTTAAATGTGCCAGAGGTGGTGACAAAGCGCCTGCAAAAGTATGGGATGGTGCAGAGGGGTTAGAGTGGGAAGTTGATTCTCCCGCACCTTACCACACCTTTGAGACACCGCCGGAGATTAAGTAATGAATCATGCACCTTTGCTCAAAAAGCTCCTGCTAGCATGCCTTGGTATGTTTGCATTTGCTTTTGCATTGGTGCCGCTTTACGACGTGTTTTGTGATGTTACGGGCTTAAATGGCAAACCTTCTCTTGAGAGGGCTGTAGTGAGTGACACAGTTAATACTGAGCGTTCTGTAGATGTAAGCTTTACAACACATGCACAAAGCGGTGCACCATTCAAAGTTGAGTCCCAGCAGTACAGTGTCGCTGTGCAGCCAGGCGCTATGCGTGAAGTTAAGTTTAGCGCTAAGAATACCAGCAACACAGACAAAATAATGCAAGCAATCCCCTCGGTATCGCCAGGAAAAGCAGCTAAATACTTACACAAAATAGCCTGTTTTTGCTTCGATCAACAGCCTATGAAAGCAGGTGAAGAAATCGAGTTTACTTTACTATTTTATGTCGATACTGAGCTACCGGATGATGTTGAAGAGCTGACATTGTCCTATACCGTGTTTGATATTAGCGGGCAGGTTGTGGCTAAAAACGATGAAGCCGCCAAGCTAATTGCTAATTAGGAGCAAACAAAATGAGTCAGAATTACGAAAAATATTATGTACCAGCTGAAAGTCCGTGGCCGATTGTTGGTGCAATTGCGATGTTTTTAATTGCTGTTGGCGCTGGTTTAACTGTGATGCAAGTCAGTGGCGAAGGCAACAGTGGTCAATATGTATTGTATTTAGGCATTGCGATATTAATTTATATGGTTTTTAGCTGGTTTAGAAACGTTATTGAAGAGTCGCATAAAGGGCTTTACTCAGCACAAATGGACCGTTCATTCCGACAAGGCATGAGCTGGTTTATATTTTCTGAAGTAATGTTTTTTATGGCATTTTTTGGTGCACTTTTTTATGCCCGTATGATTTCTGTACCTTGGTTGGGTGGGGCTGGTAACAATGCCATGACCAATGAAGTACTTTGGCCAACCTTTGAAGCCGTATGGCCTCTTTTAACCACCCCCAGTGGTGACACAACACAGGCTATGGGCTGGCAAGGGCTCCCATTAATTAATACCCTTATTTTACTTACCTCCTCGGTCACTATTCACTTTGCTCATGTGGCAATGGAAAACAATAAGCGTGGTGCGCTAAAAGTATTCTTATCGCTAACCGTGTTATTAGGTGTCGTTTTTTTAGGCTTACAAGTATATGAATATATGCATGCTTATCAGGATCTCGGTTTAACCCTAGATGCGGGTGTATATGGCAACACGTTCTTTTTATTAACTGGTTTTCACGGTATGCACGTGACCTTGGGGACGGTCATTCTGTTTGTCGTACTGTTGCGTATATTCAAAGGTCATTTTAGTAGTGAAAAGCATTTTGCGTTTCAGGCCGCAGCTTGGTATTGGCATTTTGTTGATGTGGTTTGGCTGTGTTTATTTGTATTTGTGTATGTGCTGTAGCGTGACGAAGAGGTGATGGGTTGGTGTGAATAAAGCCCAATTTCATTGCGGCAATAATGATCACCAACACAACAACAGAGAAAAGTACTCTGCGTCCTAAATAGTGTGACATGGGTCGTGCGGTCTGTTTTGCTGACATCATTACAAACAGTGCTCGAAAAAGGTTAAACACAATATATAACAATAACAACACAATGATGATTTTTATCATTTTAGGTTTCCTTGATGCAGTTAATTTTATGGCGTAAACAAAAGCTTAGTTCAATTATCGCAATTTGCGTTGTGGTGTTTGCGGTGCTGATTTGTTTGCGTTTAAGTGTTTGGCAGTATCAACGCGGCGAGCAAAAGCAGCAGCAATTAAGTCAGCTCGCTGTATTAAGCCAACAAGGTGTTATGGATTGGCAAGCACTGCAAAACTTACCCGATGGTGTTAACAAAACGGGCTTACAGGTCAAAGTCTCTGGGGTGGTTAATAAACAACATTACTGGCTACTTGATAATCAAATATATCAAGGGCAAGTAGGTTATGACTTACTTGCAGCTGTAAGCATCAAAGGAGAGACAGCCCCTTTAATTGTTAATTTTGGTTGGCTCAAAGCCCCCGCTGATCGTAATCACTTGCCATCAGTGGCTTGGCCTAGCAGTGCGCTTATTACAGCGACAGTTCAAATAAAACAAGGTCAGCTGCAAGGCTTTACTTTAGCGGATGACATTGGTGCAGAAAGTGGCTGGCCCAAACGTATTCAGGGAGTCGATTTAGCCATCTTTAGTCGTCAACTAGAGCAGCCGTTACACGCCTTTATTGGTTATCGTAAAGAAGCAGATGGCTTAGCGACACCCCATTACAAAAGTGTTGTGATGGGTCCTGATAAACATTACGCCTATGCAGTGCAATGGCTGCTAATTGGCTTGGCCTGTGCTGTTATTGCGTATTTTGCGATGAGAAGGAGACATCATGAAAATAAATCCACTTAGTTTGTTTGCTCTGTGTTGTTTTGTGCCCCTTATTCTGGCCTTTGCAGCATTAAAGCTTGAGTGGTTGCCAAGTGGCTCTAGTAATCATGGTGAGCTGTTAAAGACCGAAGTAAAACTCGCTGATTGGCAGCAAGGAGACCCTAAGCAATGGACAATTGCACTTAACTATCCAGATGATTGCCAATTAAGGTGTGAAGAGCAGCTTGCGAGTCTTGAAAACTTATACGTTGCGTTAGGGAAAAACCAGCAAAAAGTGGATGTTGCTGTATTAAGTCGGCAGCAAAAAACAGCAGCGAATTGGCGCCATTTAGAAGAAAACGCAGATCTTCAAGCGGGGGACTTATATTTAGTCGATCATATGGGACTGGTTGTTTTGCATTACCCCTATAAAAACAAACCTGAAGAGAATCGGTTAATTCAAAAAGGCTTACTGAAAGATTTAAAAAAACTACTCAACTACGCACGTTCAAGTTAATACTCGGTAAGGGGCAATAATGTATAAAAATTATAAATATTTAGTCTTATTTACGTGTTTTCTATCTGTTTTAGTGGTGGGGCTTGGGGCATATACGCGGTTAAGTGATGCAGGGCTCGGTTGCCCTGATTGGCCAGGGTGTTACGGGTTTTTAACTGTGCCAAAGCATGAAACTGCACTTTTGCATGTTGAGCAGAATTATCCAGATATGATGTTTGAAGCAGCAAAAGCATGGAAAGAAATGATTCATCGCTATTTTGCAGGAGCATTAGGCCTATTTATATTGGCGTTGTTTGTATTTGCTTGGCTGAAACGTCAATACCCCACTACCCCAGTGAAACTACCGCTAGCACTTTTATTGCTGGTGGTTTTTCAAGCGGCTCTAGGAATGTGGACAGTGACCATGAATCTGCAACCTTTGGTTGTTATGGGGCATTTATTGGGTGGGTTTAGCATTTTATCTTTAGTATTTTTACTATATTTGCGGCTGACCTCTAAGCCTATTACTGGCGGTGATGCAGGGGCGAGGCCTTATTACAGATTAGCGCTGATAGGGTTAGTGGTGTTGGTATTACAGATAGCTTTAGGCGGTTGGCTTGCGGCTAATTATGCAGCCCCGCACTGTAATGGTTTACCACTATGTAGTTACGGGCAGCCATTTTCACTCTCAAGTGTGTTTCAGCTGCCGCTCGAGCACAGTACCTATGAGTATGGCGTGTTATCGCAACAGGCACGCATGTCTATACATTTACTACATCGCATATGGGCACTGGTAACCTGTGTGGTGCTTGCGTTGATTATGTGGCGAATCTTTTCGAAATCCTATTCTCGAAAGATCAAGCACTGCACTGTAACAGTACTGGTGGCCTTGTTATGCCAGATTTGCTTGGGTCTTGCCGTCGTGCATTGGCATTTTCCATTAGGCGTCGCACTTGCTCATAACTTAATGGCGGCGTTGTTGCTTTTGAGCATGGTTAGACTTTGTTTTCATCTAAAAGCAAGAACTTAGGAGGCTGGGATGGCACTTATTTTAACAACTGAAAAATCAGTAACAGCGCAGATCACTGAATTACTGAAGGACTATCTAGCAATAAGCAAATTTAAAGTTGTTGCGATGTTAGTACTCACAGCTTGGGTAGGATTAGCACTTGCCCCTGATATGGGAAGAGATGTATTTGTTCAATTAGCAAGTCTACTAGGCATAGGTTTATTATCTGCAGCTGCGGCAGTAATAAATCATGTCGTTGATAGTGAGATTGATAGCAAAATGGCACGCACACGACATCGTCCTGTGGCAAAAGGCCGCTTAAGTAAGCTACATGCTCTTAGTTTTGCCGCCATCATAGGTGTGCTTGGGTTTATTATGTTGATGATCTGGGCGAATACGTTAACTGCTGTGCTTACGCTGTTTGCTTTGGTTGGCTATGCTTTTATCTATACTTCTTTTTTAAAACGAGCAACCCCACAAAATATTGTCATCGGTGGACTTGCTGGTGCGATGCCTCCTTTATTAGGCTGGGTATCAGAAACAGGGCACATGGCAGCTGCGCCTTGGTTATTAGTGATGATTATTTTTACTTGGACGCCGCCGCACTTCTGGGCGTTGGCTATTGCGCGTAAAAGTGATTACGAGCGAGCAAAAATCCCTATGTTACCTGTCACTCACGGCATTGAGTTTTGCAAAACATGTGTAGTGGCATATTCAATTTTATTGGCCTTAGTATGTGTATTGCCTTACCTAATAGGTATGTCGGGGATTATTTATTTATTTGCTGCAAGTGCTTTAAATGCGGTTTTTATTTATAAAGCGCTAAAACTAAAGTTTGCGCCTAAAGAGGGTACAGCAATGGACTTATTTCGTTTTTCAATCGTACATTTAATGCTACTCTTTATCGCCCTATTTATTGATAAGTGGTTTCTTGTATGAAACATTTTTTAGCTGTGCTAATGGCATGCCTTAGTCTTATTATGATCGGTTGCGGTAGTGAGAAGTCTGCCCCTGATGTTTCTGCGCTTGTGTATGAGAAGGCAAAGCCAATTAGCCCTTTTTTATTAACCGACCAACATGGAAATCCTGCCGATAATAGTCAGTTAAAGGGGCATTGGAATTTACTGTTTTTAGGCTACACCAGCTGTCCTGATATCTGCCCTATGACACTGGCAAAACTTACAAGTGTACAAAAGCAATTAAGCAAGGATTATGACGTACAGGTGTGGTTTGTTGCTGTCGATCCAAAGCGAGATACAACGGCTAAACGTAAAGCTTATATTGATTATTTTAATACTGATTTTTTAGCTGTATCAGGGTCGCATAAACAGCTATTTCCCTTTGTGCGGGAGCTTGGCTTAATTTATGCGATTAATGATAGCGATGAGCAAGAGTATGCTGTCGACCATAGTGCTTCGGTGGTGATGGTTGATCAAGTTGGGGCTGTGCGAGCGATTTTTAAACCTGAATTTAAGCAAGGTAGTGTGCCTTTGATTAATGCCAAAACATTAACGCAAGAGTTTAAGGAAATTGCTGACTATTATGCTTTATAACTTGTATAGAGCAGTAAAGTATTTTGAAAGAGAGCAGATGCTCTCTTTTTTTATTTTTCCTCTAAGCTATTAAAAAAAATTACTATTTTTTAATTTAAAAAATGGCAATTTTATTAACTCAGTCTAAGCTTTTGTTATGAATTATTAAAAGCCGTGAAGAGCGTGTTAATGATAAAGCTTCCTACTGAACTCGCAATTACTCAGGTTGAGTCGTTACACCAAGATTTACTACAAGAGTTGTCGTCAAATGATGATATATGTCTTGATATCAGTGAAGTAACGAGAGCCGATACTGCGTCAGTACAGCTGCTGTGTGCATTACAAAAACATTTGCTTTCGGTTCAGCATAAAATTATTTGGGTTGGACAAAGCGAACCATTGCAACAGGCAATTAATAGTTTGGGATTAAGTCATTACCTTGTGCTTGAAAATACCAATTAAGAGGTTTTTATGAAAAGAATTTTAGCAGTCGATGACTCAGCATCAATGCGACAAATGGTTGGTTTCACCCTTAAAAAAGCGGGCTTTGACGTAACGGAAGCAAAGGATGGCAGCGAAGCATTGAGTATCGCAAAGCAGCAGGGCTTTGATGCGGTAATTTCTGATGTCAACATGCCGGTAATGGATGGGATCACACTGATAAGAGAGTTACGCACTCTACCAGACTATAAATTTACTCCTTTACTCATGCTGACCACAGAATCGGGTCTAGATAAAAAGTCAGAGGGTAAAGCTGCTGGCGCAACAGGCTGGATAGTAAAGCCTTTTAACCCAGAGCAATTGTTAGCGGTATTAAAAAAAGTGATTCGCTAACAATAGGAGCGGGGCATGAGTATAGATCTAAGCCAATTTTTTGAAGTGTTCTTCGAAGAAAGCTTTGAAGGACTCGATGCAATGGAAGCTGAGTTATTAAACCTAGTTCCAGGCGAAGAAGACTTAGAAACAATCAATACAATTTTTCGCGCTGCGCATTCTATCAAAGGAGGTAGCGGAACATTTGGATTTACTGCAGTTGCTGACTTTACCCACGTTTTAGAAACTCTTTTAGACCAAATACGTGAAGGCTCACGAGACTTAACTGCTGAGCATGTAAACCTCCTTTTAAAGTCAGTTGATTGTTTGCGGGCGTTATTACGTGCTCTGCAGGCTGAACAACAGCCTGATTTAGCGGAAGCTGATGAACTACGTATAAAATTTGAAGAAATTTTGGGTATGCGCGCAGCAGCAAAAGCCGTGGCAAGCAATACAGATAGCGAAGAGCCTAGCGCAGAAAGTAGTCGAAACACTTTTCAAATAGATTTTAAGCCTCATCACCATTTATTTAAAACAGGTAACGAACCGCTGTATATGATCAGCGAGCTTGCTGAGCTAGGTGATCTTGAAACTCAGGCATTCCAAGATGATGTGCCAGATATTACCGACTTTGCGCCTGAAGAATGTTTTTTATCTTGGCGCTTCTTTTTAACCACAGATAAAGAGCAAAGCTGCATCGAAGAGGTTTTTGAGTGGGTTGAAGATGATGCTAATATCACTATTACACTATGCGGTGGCTTATTTGGTGATGAACTAGAAGAAAAAAAAGTAGTACAAGTAGCCACTGATACAGACATCAAAGAGACAGAAACTGCGGCTAAGCCTACGGCGGAGGTTAAGAAGTCAGCGCCAGTTAAATCAGCCGCAGCCAATACAGAGTCTACTTCGATTCGTGTTGGAATCGATAAGGTGGACTCGCTAATTAACATGGTCGGCGAGCTCGTTATTACACAAGCCATGCTTAGCCAGTTGGGTGAGCAAGAGATAACCGAAGCAACCATTGCTTCTTTACAAGAAGGGCTTGCTCAACTCGCTCACAACACCCGGGACTTACAAGAAAATGTGATGCGTATAAGAATGTTGCCGATTAGCTTCGTTTTTAGCCGTTTCCCACGCTTAGTGCGTGATATCTCTCAAAAACTCGACAAGCAAGTTGAACTAAAGCTTTTAGGTGAGCAAACCGAGCTGGATAAAACTGTGATGGAGAAAATCTCTGATCCCATGGTGCATCTAGTAAGAAACTCACTTGATCATGGCTTAGAGACAGTTGAGAAACGGGTCGCAGCAGGTAAAGATCCGGTCGGTACCGTTACATTGAATGCTTTTCATCAAGGCGGAAATATCGTGATTGAGATCATGGATGATGGTCAGGGCTTAAATACAACGAAGATCCGTGAAAAAGCGATAAAAAATGGCTTAATTTCCGAGTCTGATGAGCTTAGTGATAATGAAATCAATGAACTCATTTTCTTACCTGGCTTTTCGACCGCAGATCAAGTGAGCGATCTATCCGGACGAGGCGTCGGCATGGATGTGGTGAGAAGAAATATTGAAGCACTGAGCGGGTCAGTCGAAGTCTCATCAGCCCCAGGTGTAGGGTCGACCTTTACTATTCGCTTACCACTGACACTAGCGATTCTTGATGGCCAGTTAGTTCGTATTGCTGAACATACTTACATCATCCCACTCATTTCGATAATTGAATCACTACAAATTGATATCAGCAAAGTAAGTCGGGTAGGAAAAGACTTAGACGTATTGCGGCTGCGTGATGAATATATTCCTATCTTACGCTTATACACTATTTTTAATCACCAAGGTGCAATAGAAACACTTGATAAGACCTTGTTAGTTGTCGTTGAAAGTGACAACCAAAAAGTAGGTTTGCTGGTAGATGACTTACTGTCTCAACAACAAGTGGTTATTAAAAGCTTAGAAGCCAATTATCAAAAAGTGGATGGGGTGTCTGGCGCAACCATTTTAGGAGATGGTCGCGTTTCGTTGATTGTCGATATTAGTGGCTTGATTAAGCTATCTGGACTGAGAAAACCGGGAAGTCAGGAGCTTATCATCGAGTCTAAAGCAAGTTTGGAGGCGTCATGATTACATCGCAAGACGACTTACATAACAAACTAACTTTGGATCAAAATCAGGATGTTAAACAGTTCTTAACGTTCATCATGGCAGATGAAGAGTATGGCGTTGATATTTTAACAGTTCAAGAAATTCGCAGTTGGGAAGAAATAACCGTCATTCCAAATGCGCCAGATTTTGTTAAAGGAGTAATTAATCTGCGGGGAACCATAGTGCCTATTATTGATTTACGGCGTCGATTTGCGATTCCGGCTATTGAGTATGGGCCGCTGACAGTGGTGATTATCCTCAAGGTGAAATTAGAAAGCACAAGTAAAATTATGGGTATCGTTGTCGATGCCGTTTCGGATGTCTATAGCATTGCTGAGCATGAAGCGAAAGCAGTGCCCCACTTATCAGATTCTGAGCATGCGCAATTTGTGGCAGGTTTGGTGAATGTGGGTGAAAAAATGGTCGCATTATTAGACCTACAAAAAACGATGGACATTTAATTGGGTTGATTAACAAGAAGGTGAAGGGTATGGGATGGTTTAGCAGTCCTAAAAGTGTTGAGTCAAATAATGATTTAATTGTTACTGCATTGAATAAGTCACTTGCAGTGATTGAATTTCAACCATCGGGAACAATCTTGACAGCCAATGCAAATTTCTTAAGCGTCATGGGTTACCGGCTTGAGGAGATTCAAGGGCAGCATCACGCGATGTTTGTTGCTGAAGAGGAGTCTAAAAGCACCGAATACCAGCAGTTCTGGCAGCGTTTGCGAAACGGCGAATTTATCTCTGATGAATTTAAGCGCATCGGTAAAAATGGCAAAGAGATTTGGATCCAAGCGACCTACAACCCAATTATTAATAATGACGGCCAAGTTATTAAAGTCATTAAGTTTGCCAGTGATATATCAGCACAAAAAGAGCGAGACAAACAATCACAACGTGATGCAGATTTATCTAATGCATTACGTGTCTGCCAAGCAAGTGTGATGATTGCTAATAATGACCTTGAAATTGTTTTTGTTAATGAGCAGGTTAAACAAATGCTAAAGGCGCGTGAAAGTGACTTACAGTCAGTTTTACCCAATTTCTCTGTAGCCAATTTAGTGGGGACTTGTGTTGACGATTTTCACAAACAACCAAGTCATCAGCGTGAGTTATTAAGGACATTGACTGAACCTTATAAAACTACCTTACGCCTTGCAGGTTTAATCTTCAGTTTAATTGCCACACCTTGGGTCAGTGTCTCAGGAAAGCGTTTGGGGACTATTGTTGAGTGGCAAGATATTACCGACAGAGTTAACAAAGCTGAGGCTGAAAAGCGTGAAGCCGAAGAAAACCTGCGAGTGCGTCGTGCGCTTGACAGGGTTGCAACAAATACCATGATTGCTGATGCGGGTAATAACATTATTTACATGAATGAAGCCGTATTGAACATGATGAAAATTGCTGAAAGTGATTTGCGCAAAGACCTACCTAACTTCAATAGCAACAACTTGATTGGTCAAAATATCGATGTGTTTCATAAAAATCCTGCTCATCAGCGTAACATGCTGGCAAAACTTAGCAGTACCTACAGCACGGAGATTGTTGTCGGTGGACGCACCTTTGGTCTTGTGGCCAATCCTATCTTTACACCTGATGATGAGCGTATTGGTACAGTGGTGGAATGGGATGATAGAACAGCAGAGGTTGCCATTGAAAAAGAAATTGCTGGTTTAGTCGCTGCCGCAGGTAAAGGAGACCTAGAAGCCCGAGTAGAAGAGACTGGTAAAAATGGCTTTTTTCTACGCTTAGCGCAAGGCTTAAATAGCATGGTCAGTATTGTTGAGGATGCGGTTAAAGATACTGGTAATATGCTTGATGCAATGGCGAACGGTGACTTATCAAAACGTATTGAACAAGAGTATCAAGGGTCATTTGAGAAATTAAAACGTGATGCTAATGCCACGGCTGATAAGTTAACTGAAGTGATTAATCGCATTAATAGCTCTGCAACGTTAGTAGCCAGTGGTGCTGAGGAAATCTCACAAGGTAATGCTGACCTGAGTCAACGCACTGAAGAGCAAGCATCGTCACTTGAAGAAACAGCATCAAGTATGGAAGAAATGACCAGTACAGTTCGCCAAAATGCTGATAATGCCAAAGAGGTCAATGAACTTGCAGAAGAAACACGTGCTAAGGCGCAAAAAGGCGGTGAAGTTGTTAATCGCGCGGTGACAAGTATGTCGGCCATTAATGAGTCGAGCAAGAAGATTGCCGATATTATTAGTGTGATTGATGAAATAGCATTCCAAACAAACTTACTTGCATTAAATGCTGCTGTTGAGGCCGCAAGAGCGGGCGAGCAAGGCCGAGGGTTTGCTGTGGTTGCAGGGGAAGTGCGTAATCTTGCGCAGCGTTCTGCGGCAGCGGCAAAAGAAATTAAAGAGTTGATCCGCGATAGTGTCGGTAAAGTTGAGGACGGTACCTTACTGGTTAATGAGTCAGGCTCAACACTGCAAGAAATTGTAACCGCTGTGCAAAGAGTTACAGCCATGATTTCTGATATTGCCCAAGCATCAGAAGAGCAAAGTTCAGGTATTGAGCAAGTTAATAAAGCGATTGCACAGATGGATGAAATGACGCAGCAAAATGCAGCACTCGTTGAAGAGGCTTCTGCGGCTGGTGAGTCAATGGCTGAGCAAGCAAATGACATGCGACGTTTACTAAACTTCTTTTCTCTCTCTGTTGAAGAAGAAACAGATATAACCAGCCGTGCTTCGAGTGTATCCGTTAAGCGGCCAAGCCAATCAGCACCTGCTTCGCCAAAAGGTAATAACTTTGTAGACCCAAGTGATGAATGGGAAGAGTTTTAAAACTCTTCCCACTCTACATCGCTAATACAATGTGTATTCCCTCTAAGGCTGGTGGGTTAAATTATGAAAGAGTTTTTACTAACGGATAGTGATTTCAAAAACATTTCATCTCAGGTATACGATGCTTGCGGTATCGTACTTGCGGAGCATAAGCGTGAAATGGTGTATTCACGCTTAGCAAGGCGACTTAGGTTACTTAAGTTAAAGAGTTTTAAAGACTATTTAGCTTTTTTAGAAGAACATAAAGAGCGAGAATTTAGTGAGTTTATCAATGCGATTACCACCAATTTGACGTCATTTTTTCGTGAACCACATCACTTTAACTATCTAAAAAATACGATAGTGCCGAGACTATTGACTACAAATGCACAGCAAAAGCGAGTGCGCGTTTGGTCAGCAGGCTGCTCCACAGGGGAAGAGCCCTACACGATAGCAATGACCCTAAGTGGTCTGTTCCCGACTAATTGGGATGTAAAAATTCTAGCCACTGACCTTGATTCAAACGTACTTGCTAAGGCGCAAGTTGGTACTTATACAGCAGCTAATGTAAATGGGCTCGATAAAAGTCAGCTAAAACGTTGGTTTTTAAAAAGTCATGATGGTCAGCTCTATAAAGTAAAACCACAGTTACAAGAGAATATCTTTTTTAAGAGGTTGAATTTACTTGAGCAGTGGCCGATGAAGGGAGCATTTGATGTCATTTTTTGTCGCAACGTAGTTATTTACTTTGATAAGCCGACAAAAGATACGCTTTTTCATCGTTACTTTGACTTATTGAATGACGCGGGGCATTTGTTTTTGGGGCATTCAGAAACCATGGGCAAAGACCATCAAGAATTTAAAAACCTAGGCCAGACGATTTATCAAAAGGTGGTTAATGAATAGTCATTTCAAACCAGTATTATCAGGGTTTGAGCACGTAAAGCGTTTTTGGGACAGTCACAGACAAAAGGTGGTCGCAAAAGTGTTACCGGGTGAATTCTATGTCTCTAAAAATGATGAACTGATCACCACCGTACTTGGCTCATGTATTGCTGCATGTATCTATGATCAAGGGTTAGGTGTTGGTGGCATGAACCACTTTATGCTACCGATACAAAAAGGCGTGGATCCGAGTAATGCTCACAGTTTAAATTGCCGTTATGGTAACTGGGCTATGGAGTTTTTAATTAATGAAATTTTAAAAAATGGTGCATCAAAACGTAACTTAAAAGTGAAGCTATTTGGTGGTGGTAAAATTATTCGCTCAATGACAGATATAGGCGTCGGTAATATTCGCTTTGCAAATGCATATGTACTTGAGGAAGGTTTAGATTTAATATCACATGACGTCGGTGGCCCTTGGCCTCGTAAAATAATTTTTAACCCTCAGACGGGTCAAGCACAAGTAAAAAAGCTGCGTGATCTGCATACTGATAAACTAGAAAAACGTGAAGTTAAATACTTACACGAAATCGAGCAGCAAGATGCTGGAACAGACATTGAGCTATTTTAGGAGAGTGTATGATCAAGGTACTTATTGTTGATGATTCTCCCTTGATCCGTGGTTTACTGAAAGAGGTACTTGAGCAAGCGGGTGATATGCATGTTGTAGGTGCCGCTGAAGACCCTTATCAAGCACGTGATCTCATTAAGCGTTTAAATCCTGATGTACTGACGCTTGATATTGAAATGCCAAAAATGGATGGCTTAAGCTTTTTGAAAAATTTAATGCGCTTGCGACCTATGCCGGTTGTTATGGTTTCAACATTGACTCAAAAAGGCTCACCTATTACCCTCGAAGCGCTAGAACTCGGGGCTGTGGATTTTATCGCAAAACCAACGGCTAATGTGTCTGAAAACTTGCAACGCTATGCGTACTTAGTACAACAAAAAGTCCGTACAGCAGCAGGTGCAAGGATCCGAGCATTTAAAGAGCAGAAACTAGAAAAAGATAGCTCACTCGACAGTCTGCAATTTAAAAGTAATGCAGTGATGGCCATAGGTGCTTCAACGGGGGGAACAGAGGCAATCAAAGAAGTGCTTATCCGTATGCCCAAACACTGCCCACCCATTGTGATAACACAACATATTCCACCTGTGTTTAGTACTTCATTTGCGATGCGGATGGATCGAATCTGTGCGATAAATGTTAAAGAGGCAGAGCAAGGAGATAAGTTAGAAGCTGGCTGGGCTTATATTGCCCCAGGCGATCAGCATTTAAGTGTGGTGAAAAAGGGAGCTGCGCTGTATTGCCAATTAGACTCAGGTGAGCCCGTTAATCGTCATCGGCCTGCTGTAGATGTGTTATTTAACTCTTTAGCAGCTTTAAATTGCAAAGCAACGATAGCGTCTTTATTAACTGGAATGGGCAGTGATGGTGCAAAAGGGTTATTAGCTTTACATCAAGCTGGTGCCTATACCATGGCACAGGATGAGCTATCGTCTGTGGTATGGGGGATGCCAAAAGCCGCAATCGAATTGAATGCGGCTAATGAAATTGTCAGGCTTGATAAAGTAGCAGCACACATGCTTAAACAGGCTGCTAAGGTGTAATTACCCAAGGTTGTGAAAACCAATAATAACTGCCTTTTTTATTGATAGAAGGGGCTGTACAGTTGAATCGAGAGCGGCCTTTTTTCAATTTATTAGGCGAGGTAATTTGAACAGTATCTTTACTTGTCCAATCAAGGTTAGCTTGACCAACACCCGACACATAGCATGCAAACTGGCTTTTGTGAAAATCCTGCATATCGAACTGGATGCTCAAACTTGGCGGGTTTTCGCTGGTCACACTATCAGTGTAATTTAATGCTTTAATTGTGAAAGCTTGTGAGTCAAGTTTCGTTGAAAGCGTATCAAGCTTAGAATAAAAACCAGACGCAGGGAAGCGTGGTAATCGCGTAAAATCAGAGTGAACACCTACTGCACCTGAATGTTGACCAATACCAACAAAGCCTAATGATTTAATTAATCCTTGTAACTCGTTATTGAATTCACCATAGGGATAAGCAAGGTATTTATAATCATGACCTATTTCATCTTTAATGCGTTTTTGAGCATTTAAAATATCTTCTTTAGTGCGAGATTGCCACTGAGCGTCAGTCTCACCTTCTTGTTTTAAATGCAAGTAGTTGTGCACTTGCGTATGATTACTTATCAAGGCTCCTTTTTTAGCCAGCTCTTTTAATTGCTGCCAAGTCATGACATAGCTTTTGCCACTATCAATAAGTTCAGGGTTTACAAAAATAGTATAAGGATAGCCAAACTTTTCGAGGATAGGGGCAGCTTGTTCATAATTATTTTTGTAACCATCATCAAACGTGATTGCGACGGTTTTATCAGCTAACTCTTGACCTGCCTGTAGTTGAGAAATCAACTCATTTAATGGGATAACATTAAATTGCTGGTCTTTTAAATACTGCATGTGCTTGGTAAACGTCTCGCTGCTGACGCTTGTAACAGCCGGAAGGGTTTCACTGACGTGATGATACTGTAAAATAACGGCGCCGTGGGCACGCATTGATAAACCTAACAGGACTGCAAAAACTACATGAAACATTTTCTTAAACGTCATAAGGCACACCATAAAAGTTTGCTGTTATTAGCCGGTCCAATGATCTTATCAAATATTACTGTTCCATTGTTAGGATTAGTTGATACTGCAGTCATCGGTCATTTAGGCAGTGCTCACTACTTAGCCGGTATTGCACTGGGCTCAGCAGTTATCTCCCTATTATTTTGGCTAGCAGGATTTTTACGTATGAGCACCACGGGGCTTGTAGCGCAAGCTTACGGTCGAGGCGATCATACTTTGCTAGCTGAATTATTAAAGCGCAGTTTGTTATTAGCGACTTTCGTTGCGCTTATATTAATCACGCTTAGTGTACCTATTCAATCCTTAATGGCATATTTATCGGGCGCAAATCAAGCGGTGCTAGAGCAAGCACATAGCTATTTTTCAATCCGTATTTTTAGTGCGCCAGCTGCGTTGTGTAATTTAGTGCTATTAGGATGGATGTTGGGGGTACATTACGGCAGAGGGCCGTTTTATTTATTACTCATCACTAATATTACCAATATCGTGCTTGATATCTATTTTGTTGTTTTTCTTGATTGGAAAGTGGCTGGAGCGGCTTGGGCGTCGCTAATTGCAGATTACATCGCTTTTGCCTTTGCACTTTGTTTAGTTTATCAGTTGGCTAAAAAGCAGGGCATTAACCTAGCGGTAAAGGCGTGGTTTAACGTGGCTAAACTGCTCGAATTAGTCAATTTAAATCGTGATATCTTCATTCGTTCACTGGCGTTGCAATTGTGTTTTAGCTTTATGACCTTTTATGGCGCAAGAATTGGCGAAACAACACTGGCAGCGAATGCAGTACTGCTGAACTTTTTAATGCTCGTCAGCTTTGCGCTTGATGGTATTGCATATGCAAGTGAAGCTAAAGTAGGTAAAGCAAAAGGCGAAAAAAGCACTCAGCATATACAGCTGTGGGTTAATTTGAGTTTGTTCTGGGGGGGACTGTTTGCATTATTTTACAGCTTAATATTTTTAATCTTTGGTAATGCAATTATTCGTTTATTAACCGATGTGCCAGAAGTAATTAGGATGGCTGCAGATTATTTGCCATGGGTGATTATCTTACCAATTGCAGCAATGGCATGCTTTTTATTCGATGGTGTTTTTGTTGGTTTAACGCGTGCAAAAGATATGCGAAATACGATGCTGATTAGTGCAACACTCGGCTTTTTTGGGTTGTTTTGGTTGGTGAGTGATTGGCAAAACCATGGCCTTTGGTTCGCAATGACCATTTTTATGCTGATGCGTGGTGTAACGTTATGGTTGCGCTATCGTTATATCGTTAAACAAAATAGCTTGTTGAATTAAGCGTTTATTTCCAAAGGTCAGGATCATCATCTTTGGGAGATGCTCGCTCAAGAACTTGAGCAAAACGGTTGGCAAAAATACCTAAGTAACCCCAAGCGGCAAAAAATAATGCGATGGCCAAAATAAGTAAGCCAATCAGCTGCAAGATTGCAGGGCCATAATAACCAGTGGCAATAAAAATCACGGCCAGCACAAACAGTGCTAGGCCGCAAAGAAAGCGTTTCAAGCTTAATTTGGGGTCGCTACCTAAGCGAAATACCCATTGTTTAAGCATGCTTTAGATACCGATTAGTAGTAAGAGTGCTCACCCGATTGGTGATCGGTAATGTCTCTCACACCATTGATTTCATCAAACTTAGCGATCATTTCTTTCTCGATGCCCTCTTTCAACGTGACATCAATCATCGAACAACCGTTACAGCCACCACCAAATTGCAGAACAGCAATACCGTCAGCGGTAATTTCAACTAAACCAACTTGACCACCGTGGTTTGCAAGTTGTGGATTGACTTCAGTTTCAAGCATGTGTTGTACACGCTCTTGTAACGTTGCGTCGTCGCTAAGCTTACGTGCTTTGGCATTAGGCGCTTTTAGAGTTAACTGAGTGCCCATTTTGTCAGTTACAAAATCGATTTCAGCTTCTTCTAAAAAAGGCGCACTTTCTGCGTCAACAACGGCATCAAAGCCATTAAAAGGTAGACGAATATCAGTCGCTTCAACCGCGTCTTCTGGGCAGTAAGAAACACCACACTCCGCCTGCGAAGTACCTGGATTTACAACAAAAACACGAATGTTTGTTTGTTCAGCTTGGTCTGCTAAAAGTTTAGCAAAATGAGATTGTGCAGATTCAGAAATAGAGATCATAAAACGGACTATACTTGACTAAATTACTCGGATACTGTGTATCATACTCCGCTCATCGTATTGTCGCCAGTGTTGAGCGTAAAAAGTTGCATCTATTTTGTCTAGTGGTAGCGTGAAAACATCAATTAAGTACAGGTGCTATCTATGCGTTTAATAATAACAATATTAAC
This sequence comes from Pseudoalteromonas arabiensis, assembly GCF_001550155.1. Taxonomy (GTDB): domain Bacteria; phylum Pseudomonadota; class Gammaproteobacteria; order Enterobacterales; family Alteromonadaceae; genus Pseudoalteromonas; species Pseudoalteromonas arabiensis. The sequence goes on along the minus strand of NZ_LRUF01000011.1, from coordinate 65,755 downwards.
CATGCTAGTGAGCGTTAGCGCATTAGCGAAACCCCTTTCTTATTACTTTGAACAAGATGTGAAATTTGATCCAACCATTCCAACACCTGAACAGGTGTTAGGTTACGAAGTAGGTGAATGGCATGTTCGCCATGATCAGCTTGTGCAATATATGCAAATTCTTGCCGATAAAAGTGACCGAATGAACTTTCAAGTGATCGGTCGTACTCATGAACAACGCCCATTGGTTATGTTAACTATCACTGCGCCAGACAAATTAGGGCAGGTTGAGACTATTCGTAAAGCCCACCTAGCACGTTTGGACGGTGAATCATCAGACTCAAGCAAACAGCCGGCGGTTGTATGGATGGGGTATAGCGTGCATGGTAATGAGTCATCAGGGAGTAATGCCTCGTTATTGGTTGCTTATTACTTAGCTGCTGCGCAAGGCCCAGAAATTGATAATTTACTGAACAATACCGTTATCTTACTGGACCCATCTTTAAATCCTGATGGTTTAGCGCGTTTCGCGAACTGGGCAAACAGTAATCGCGGTATGAATTTATCGTCAGATCCAGAAACTCGCGAGCATAGAGAAAACTGGCCTAGTAGCCGGACTAATCATTATTTATTTGACTTAAACCGCGACTGGTTATTACTACAACACCCTGAATCACGAGCACGCATAGCTCAATTCCATCAATGGAAGCCGAATATTCTTACAGACTTCCACGAGATGGGACCAAACAGCACCTTCTTTTTTCAACCTGGTATTCCGACACGTAAGCACCCGATTACACCAGAAGAAAATGTCACTTTGACTAAAGCAATTGCTAACTATCATGCGAAGACGCTTGACGAGCATAATGCTTTGTACTTCACCGAAGAAAGTTTTGATGATTTTTACTACGGAAAAGGCTCAACTTACCCTGACGTGAATGGTGGGGTGGGTATTTTATTTGAGCAAGCCAGCTCACGTGGTCACTTACAAGACACTATCAACGGCCCATTAAGCTTTCCGTTTACGATTAAAAATCAATTACTAACTAGCTTATCTACATTTCAAGCTGCAATTGAAAACCGCCAAGATCTGCTTGATTACCAAGCTGAGTTTTATAACAAAGCGATTGATCTTGCTGGTGATGAAGACTTTAAAGGGTATGTTGTTAAAGGCGGTGCAGATAACAGCCGTATGCAGTACTTTCTAGAGCTATTAAAGCAACATCAAATTAATGCGTATATGCTTGAAGAGCCATTAAAAGTGAATGGTCAAAGCTTCTCTGAAAACAGCTATTTCGTACCATTAGCACAACCACAGTTTCGCTTAGTGAAAGCCGTTTTTAGTGAACAACAACGCTTTGTTGATAACACATTCTATGATGTATCTGGCTGGACACTCGCGCATGCATTTAATTTAGAATTTGCAAAAGTCAGTAGTAAATGGGGGCTTGATGTTGCAAAAATGCCTTGGCAGAAAGGAGTTAAGTCAAGTTATGCAACATTGCCACAAAGCTATGCTTACGCATTCAAGTGGGACGATTATCTTGCACCAAAAATGTTGAATACATTGCTAAAGCAAGGTGTTAAAGCGCGTGTTGCATTGAGTCCTCTTACTGCTAAAACGCCCAGTGGTGAGGTTGCATTTGAACCCGGTAGTATTTTGCTCCCCGCAGGTTTGCAAACAGACAGTAATTGGGTTGATTACTTAAATCAAGCGCAGACTGAGTTCGGTATTGAAATTACGCCAATTAGCTCAGGTTTAACGGTAAAAGGGGCTGATTTAGGCTCTCGCTCTATGGCCGTTGTAAAAGCGCCTAAAGTTTTACTCGTGGGTGGTGCAGGCACCAGCCAATATGAATTGGGCGAAGTATGGTATTACCTCGACCGTTTTGTAGGCACTGCGCCAACTATTGTTGAAATGCCTCGTCTTAGTAGTCTTGACCTTGAAAATTACAGTCATATTATTTTGGCTCATGGTAATTACAATACACTTGATGATGCAACCAAGGTTGCGATCAAAGCTTGGGTACGTAAAGGTGGTGTTATTTGGGGTCATAAAGGGGGGGCCAAGTTCCTTGCTGATCAGCAATTATTAAAGGCCAGTTACTTATCTCGTCGTGATGTAGCGAGCGCATTTAATACGCAAGGGCTTACTTATGCCGATAAAGATCACTTAGCGGGCCGTCAACGTATTGCCGGAGCAATCTTTAATACGTCTGTTGATTTATCACACCCGCTAACATTTTCACTGAACCGTAATACCCTGCCAGTATTTAAAAATAGCACTTGGTTGCTTGAAAAGTCAGATGCACCGTTTGTAAATGTTTTAACATACACAGATAAGCCATTGTTAGCGGGCTTTACTGATGATGTGAATGTAGAGCAAGTTGCCGGTGCTGCGGGCTTAATAGCCCATTCATATGGAAAAGGCAGTGTTATTGGTATGACGGATAACCCTGTGTTCCGTGGGTATTGGTATGGTACTAGCCGATTATTGAGCAATGCTTTATTCTTTGGTAATGCTTTTCATGCAGCGGGTGATTAACGTATTTTAAGGTTCTCCTAAAGGGGTCAAACACGTCAGCATTGCCCATACGTGTTTGGCACCTGCTTTTTTTAGCTCATCGGTTGCTGCATTCAATGTTGCCCCTGAGGTCATTACATCATCAATAATGGCGACCGACTTACCCTGCAAATTAGTTTCGCACACAAATGCATTACGCATATTTTTAATTCGTTTCGCTTTACTGAGAGAAGATTGTGCAATCGTTGCTTTTTGTTTAACAAGCGGCTCAGTTACAACTAAGTTCATTGCTTTTAATACCGGTAGCCAAGTTTGGCTTACCTGATTATACCCTCGTTTTATAAAGCGTTTATTGTGCAGCGGCATAATAATAAATTCATCAGGCCAAGATTCATTGACTGCCTTTGCGCGCTGCAACTGCAAATAAATAACCTGTTGTAGGGCAATTTTATAGTACTGTTTATCACTAAACTTCAGCTGTTTAAGCCACTGTTTCATTGGGGCTTCATACCATGCACAGGCTATGAGGTGATCAAAATGACAATCGGGGAATGCGTCACAAATATCAGGGCGATGAAGTAAATTGGCATGTTTGCTTAGATCAAATAATCTTAAGTCGTTTAAACAATGCTCGCAAAGTGCGTAGTTACTTTTTATATGCGTTTGACACGTAACACAAAAGTTAGGAAACAGCGCATGTAAGCCATGTTTTAATATCTTCGTTAGGTGAGCCATTGCATTCAATCCTTTAAACGCTATTATGAGCCATCAGTGTGCTTGAGAGTTTAAAAATATGCAAAATGAAATGGTGTTATTACATGGCTGGGGAATGAACCAAGGGGTCTGGCAAGTGATTTTACCAGAGCTTGAGTTTTCATATGAGGGCACCATTCGCTGCCTTGATTTACCAGGCTTTGGTGAAGCGCAGTCAGTACCTAACACCTATAATTTGCATGAAGCAGCCAAGATGCTGAGTGAACAATTGCATAACGACTCAATACTAGTTGGCTGGTCGCTTGGCGGATTATTTTCACTTTACATTGCAGCTCACTGGCCAGAAAAAGTATCAAAAGTTATTTTAGTGGCATCGAGCCCTTTTTTTGCTCAAGCTGATAATTGGGCAGGTATTAAGCCTGAAGTGCTTGATGCGTTTAAAGAGCAATTAATCACTCAGACAGACAAAACCATTGAGCGATTCCTAGCGATTCAAGCTATGGGCAGCGAATCAGCTCGTGACGATATTAAAGCGTTAAAAAGATTATTAAAACAGTATCCAGCACCGCAAGAGCGCGCACTCAGTGCAGGCCTAGATATCCTACAGCAAGAAGATTTACGTCAGCTATTTAGCAAAATAACGCTCCCCATTCGCGGTATATTTGGGCGTTTAGATGCGCTAGTCCCTTACCGTGCAATTAAGGATATGCAGGCTTTGCAACCTAACTTTGAATATGAGGTGATCGATAAGGCGTCTCACGCTCCTTTTATTTCTCATAAAACTGAATTTATAAGCGCTCTGAAATCAATGTGTTAATTAAATATTGCCCTGCAGAGCCCAAAAATAGGGGGATTTTACTTTATTTTGATTGTTTTGTGAGCGATACTTGTAGGGAAGATCTCACTGTTGGAGGATATGATGCCAATCAGTTCTGTATTTAATAATGGCGTGGAAGGTTACAACCGCGCAAGTCAAGGCATTGAAAAAGCAAGCGCGCAAATTAGCCGCGCGTCTATTGACCAGCAAGACGACGCCCAACTTGCTCAGCAAAGACAGTTACAAGGTGCAAGACCAGAGGAAGCTGTTACGCCACCTGTGTCTCAGCCTGCTCGTATTGATGAAGCATTGGTGAACCTAAAAGTTGAAGAGTTCAATGCTAAGGCTAACGTTAATACGATTCAAACTGCCGATGAAGTACTAGGCACGCTAATTGATATAAAAGCTTAGCCATGAATATCGTTACTCCCTTTCCCGCAATCAACATTAACACGGCGAATGTACACACCGAAAGTGCGCGCCGTGATAATCAGTTGCGTGAAGTCATCCCGCCTCCTGTGGCAACTAATTCGAGTAACGCAGAAAATAAAGCACTGAATGATGGCGAAAAAGCAAGACAGCCAAGTGGCGATGCAAGTACTTATGATGCTAAAGGTCGCCTTGAGGACGATAAAGCGATTCAAGAGCGAGAGCAAAGCGAACAAGGTAGCGAAGAGAAATCAGAGCAGCAGCAACAAGAAGAGCAAAAACAAGAGCAAAAAGTTGCACAGCAAGAACAGTTAGAGCTTGAACAAATTAAAGAGCTGAAAGCGCGAGACACTGAAGTGCGTGTACATGAACAGGCGCATGCTTCGGTGGGAGGTAAATACGCTGGCTCGCCAAGTTATGAGTATCAACGAGGCCCCGATGGCACAAACTACGCGGTTGGCGGGGAAGTACAAATTGATGTGGCTGAGGTAAGTGGTGACCCTCAAGCAACAATCGATAAAATGCAAACGGTAAGAGCGGCAGCACTTGCCCCCCAAGAGCCATCTAGTGCAGACCGTGCTATTGCAGCCGATGCGACACAGAAACTTGCCGCAGCGCAGGCTGAACTCGCTATGCAGTCGCGCGAAAAAGCACAGGGTGGTGATGAATCGTCGTCATTAAGAATTGACCGTGAAGGTGCTGAAGACGAAAGTGAAGCAGTGAGCACTTCTCAGACCAAGACAGCCAAACGAGATGTGGAAGTTGATGAACGAGCCACACGAATAGCCAATTTTTACCAAATGGCTACATCGCCTGGGGAACAAAATAATTTTTCGGCGGTTATATAATTATTAGATTTATAAGAGACGCGGTTCAATTTGAACCGCGTTTTTGTTTTTAAGCTAAAACTATTTTTTTACTTTAGCATTTGCAAATGCATCGGCAAATGCGTTACCCATGGCCGCATTACCAAAGTCACGCTTTTGCTTAGGCGCACTTTTCGCTTTAGCCGCAGGCTTTGATTTGCCTGCAGGTGCTGTTTTATTGCTTGTATCTACATCATCATCTAAACGCATTGTAAAACTAATACGTTTACGCGCTGCATCAACCTCAAGTACTTTTACTTTAACAATATCACCTGCTTTAACCACTTCGCGTGGATCAGAAATGAACTTGTTGGTTATCGCTGAAATATGAACTAAACCATCTTGGTGTACACCCACATCAACGAAGGCACCAAAGTTAGCTACATTGGAAACCACACCTTCTAGAATCATACCAGGTTTTAGATCGTTAATGGTTTCAACACCGGCCTTAAACTCAGCTGTTTTAAACTCTGGGCGAGGGTCTCGACCTGGTTTATCAAGCTCTTTAATAATGTCGGTAACGGTTGGTAAACCAAACTTTTCATCTGTGTAGTCGTTAGCAACCAATTTATTCAAAATATCAGTGTTACCAATTAAGCTGTTTACATCTAAGCTGTTCTTTTCACAAATACGCTTAACAACAGGGTAGGCTTCAGGGTGAACTGATGAGTTATCAAGAGGATCTGAACCTGTGCTAATACGTAAGAAACCAGCTGCTTGTTCAAAGGCTTTTGGTCCTAGGCGCTCAACTTTTTTAAGCTCAGAGCGTTTGCTAAATGAGCCATTGGCATCACGATAGCTAACAATGTTTTGCGCCAACGTTTTGTTTAAGCCAGATACACGAGTCAGTAACGGCACTGAGGCCATATTTAAATCAACACCGACTGAGTTTACACAGTCTTCGACAACCGAGGTCAGCGTTTGACCTAGTTGGCTTTGTGACACATCGTGTTGATATTGACCTACACCAATTGATTTAGGTTCGATTTTTACAAGCTCGGCAAGTGGATCTTGCAAACGACGTGCAATTGACACTGCACCGCGTAATGATACATCAAGATTAGGGAATTCGTTGGCAGCAAATTCAGACGCTGAATAAACAGATGCCCCCGCTTCACTGACCATTATTTTATTTAATTTAAGTTCACTGTTGGTTTTAATCAATTCAGCAACTAACTTATCTGACTCACGTGAAGCTGTGCCATTACCAATCGCGATTAACTCAACTTTATATTGGCGACAAAGTTGCTCAAGAGTGCGAAGTGATTTTTCCCAATGATTTTGTGGTGCATGTGGGAAAATTGTTTGCGTTGTTAACAGCTTACCAGTACTGTCTACAACAGCAATTTTACAACCCGTACGTAAACCAGGATCAAGTCCCAAAGTTGTACGTGGCCCTGCAGGTGCAGCCATTAATAAGTCTTTTAGATTTTTTGCAAATACGTCAATCGCACCGGTTTCCGCCTTTTCACGCATTGCACCTAAAAATTCATTTTCTAAATGTAGACTTAATTTAATCTTCCAAGCCCACTGTACAACACTCATTAACCAGCTGCTTGCAGCGCTATTGCTCACATCTAACCGATAATAGTCAGCAATCATTTGTGCACATACCTGTGCTGGGTTTTCTGCACTCGGTTCTGGGTTGATACTTAATTGTAAAACGCCTTCATTGCGAGCGCGGAGCATGGCCAGAGCACGGTGTGAGGGAACTTTTTTAAGCGGTTCTTGATGTTCAAAGTAATCACGGTACTTAGCGCCTTCATGTTCTTGACCAGCGATTACTGTACTTTCAATTTGACCGTGTTGTGCAATATGACTACGGAATTTAGCAAGCAGTTTGGCGTCTTCAGAAAAGCGTTCCATCAAAATAAATTTAGCACCGTCAAGCACCGCTTTTGTATCAGCAAAGCCTGCGTCAGTATTAATATAGTCAGCAGCGTGTTGCTCTGGTTCGAGGTTAGGGTCATTAAATAGCGCATCGGCAAGTGGTTCAATACCCGCTTCAATGGCAATTTGTCCTTTCGTGCGGCGCTTAGGTTTGAATGGCAGGTATAAATCTTCAAGCTCTGTTTTACTGTCAGCGTTATTAATATCACTACTTAACTCGGCGGTTAGCTTACCTTGCTCTTCAATTGTGGCAAGAATAAAGCTGCGGCGCTCTTCAAGCTCGCGTAAGTACGAAAGACGCTGTTCAAGTAGTCGTAATTGCGTGTCGTCTAGGCCACCTGTAACTTCTTTCCGGTAACGTGCGATAAAAGGGACTGTGGCACCTTCATCAAGTAATTTGATTGCAGCAACAACTTGTGGTTGCTGGGCATTTAGCTCGGTCGCTAAGCGTGCAGAGATATTGCTCATGCATAAACCTTTTTAAAAATAGAAAATCAGTAAACTGAAGATTAATTGCCTGAATAATATCACAATAAGAAGGCCTTAAAAGCACTGCTTTTAAGGCCCTCGAAAATTGTTCTACACAACGCAATATTTATGGCTTAGTGAGGGTGATCGATATGCTGCATCACCTCACTGAAGCTGTTTGCAATAGGGTTAATATTGACAGGAATATGTAGCTTTTTCGCAATTTCACGTGCAGAAATTAACCCACAAATTTCATGTTCAGCACTTGTTACTAAAAGAAACATCATACCTTGGTGTTCCATAGTTTGTAGTGCATCTCCAATACATGCATAGCTGATGCTTTGTAAGCTAACACCAGCAAGATTATTCAATGGAGTCATTACATCATGCAAAGTCACTTCGTCGCGGTGTAAGTTTAAACGTTGTGCAAGAATCATTATTTTAGAGCTTTGTAGATCAGCACTCGATGTGATCCCAACCAACTTGTCTGCGTCATCAACGACTAAGATGAAGTCAGAGCAGCGGTTACTTGTTTGTTTTAGCGCATCAACAATGGTGGTGCTTGCGTGAGCACGTAGTGGATCTTTTTGAGTAAAGCTATTTAGTACTTTTAATGCTGGAGATGTTAGATCAAGTGTTGGTTCTACTTCATTAACAGCGTTAGATAATGCACCATTTGATACGTCTTGAAGGCGTAATTCTTTGAAATTATTCATATTTGTCACCATAAATTTTAATTAAGCATCGATTTTTAAAAACGTAGTTAAATTAAAATATAGGTGGGCCTCGCTGGTGCGCACTGTATACAGAGGCCTTAGTCTGAGTAAAAACACGTACACCTAGACGCACATCAGGCAGTGGTTGGGCTGCGCAAAAGTTGAGTGCTGGAGTATGTTTATCTAAATCAGTATCAAGGTTAGCAAGGTCTGCATTATCACACGCAATGAAATGTGAGGTGGGTGTAACACTATCAGAATGGTTTTCTATGTCGCTGGCGTAAGAAATCAAACTCACACTGATTAAAAGTGCGAATACAATGGCATTACTTAATATGCGATGTATTGCGTTTGACATAGTTACTACCTTCTAAACATCAAGCTTAAAACGTCATAAGCTTATTTAGTTATAGATCACATTTTTAGACTAAACAATCACAAATTAACCTTTTCTGAATTTATTTTATTAATTATGGCGCGTCTGGGTAGCTTATCTCATTGACATACCATTCTTTTTGGCCTTCAGGGGTAGTAACTGAAAAATCGTCATCGACTTGCTTGCCAAGGAGCGCGCGAGCCATCGGCGCATCGATAGAAATATAATCTTTGCGTTCATAAATTTCGTCAGGGCCAACAATGCGGAAGCGTTTAGTTTCCCCTTGTTCGTTTTCTATCTCAACCCAAGCACCAAAAAACACCTTCCCCGCCTGTTGTGGGTTGTAATCAACGATTTTTAAGTCAGGCATGCGTTTACGTAAGTAGCGCACGCGACGGTCTATTTGTCGTAATACACGCTTATTGAATTGATAGTCGGCATTTTCAGAGCGGTCACCAAGGCTTGCTGCCCATGTCACAATCTTGGTGATTTCAGGGCGTTTCTCATGCCATAGGTAATCATGCTCTTGTTGCAATTGCTGATACCCTTCACGTGTGATTAAGTTGGTTTTTGCCATATCTATTAAGCCTTTAAAGAAAACCTGTGCAAGGTATAAAAGTCTTTTACCTTTGTCGAGATCGTTTTGAAATGTTCAGTAACAATCTAAGCGTTCAATTCGTTTTTTATTCTTAAGTTTTTCATTTATATTAACAAGTAACATATTACAAAAAGAATGAAAGTTATGGGACACGAAACGACAAAGGTATTGGTAGTTGATGACGATATGCGTTTGCGTAGTTTGCTTGAACGTTACTTGGTAGAACAAGGGTTTATTGTTCGTACAGCGGCAAACTCTGAACAGATGGATCGCTTAATCGAGCGTGAAAATTTTCATCTAATGGTGCTTGATCTTATGCTACCTGGAGAAGACGGTTTGTCGATTTGTCGTCGCTTACGTCAAAAAGAAAATGATATACCGATTGTTATGTTAACAGCAAAAGGTGATGAGGTAGACCGTATTATCGGTTTAGAACTTGGCGCTGATGATTATATTCCAAAACCATTTAACCCCCGTGAACTGTTAGCACGTATTAAAGCCATTTTACGTCGTCGAGCAAAGGAAGTACCTGGTGCGCCAGCAGCAGAAGAAAACGAAATATCATTTGGCGAATTTACGCTTAACCTTGCTACTCGAGAAATGTCGCATGGCGATAAAACGATGTCGTTGACCAGTGGTGAGTTTGCGGTATTAAAAGCATTAGTGACTCATCCACGTGAGCCACTTAGTCGCGATAAACTGATGAATCTAGCCCGTGGCCGTGATTACAGCGCACTTGAACGTAGTATCGATGTGCAGGTGTCGCGCTTGCGACGTATGATTGAAGTGGATGCCGCTAATCCTCGTTATATCCAAACAGTATGGGGCTTAGGCTACGTATTTGTGCCAGATGGTGAAAAGTAACAGTTATGGGGATGTTTCCACGTAGTGCTTTTGGACAAACCGTATTTTTGGTTGCTGCACTGCTTTTAATCAATCAAATAGTGTCCTATATAACGGTTAGTTTTTATGTGGTTAAACCCACCATAGAGCAAGTTAATCTGATCCTCTCGAAACAAGTTAAAACGGTGTTTATTGAGTGGGAAGAAGGCGTTGAAGTAAGTAAAGAAGCGTCCGAAAAATTTTTTGAAATCACTGGCATTGAAGTCATGACGCAGCGCCAAGCTATGCGTGAAGGTCTGGCGGAAACACGAGAATATTCAATGCTTTCACGTAGCATGTCGGAGCAACTTAACGGTTCTGCGCGAGTGCGTATAAGCCAAACAGATCCACTTGTATACTGGGTTGAAGCACCACAAGCCCCAGGTTATTGGGTGCGAGTGCCATTGACTGGGTTACAAGAGAATAACCTTGAATTCCTCACTTTTTATTTATCTAGTATCGGCTTTTTAAGCGTATTAGGTGGTTGGTTGTTTGCGCGCCATCTAAACCGACCATTAAAAGCGCTACAGCAGGCGGCAGTTAAAGTAGGTGTTGGGGACTTCTCAACAAAACTTGAAGAGCAAGGCTCAACTGAAGTGATAGAAGTAACCCGTGCGTTTAATCAAATGTCGCGTGGTATTGCGGCATTAGAAAACGATCGTCGTTTACTTATGGCAGGGGTTTCCCATGACTTACGTACACCACTTACACGTATTCGTTTAGCAACAGAAATGATGTCTGACGACGAAGATTATCTGCGTGAAGGAATTATTCATGATATTGAGGATATGAATGCGATTATCGATCAATTTATTGAATACTTGCGTCATCACAAGCGCGAAGAGCTTGCTCTTGAAGATCTTAATGCCATCGTCAATGAAGTCGTTGAGGCCGAGCAAAAGCATCATCGGCAAATTAGTTTTAAAGAAAACCCCAGCATTAGTAACGTACCTGTCAGTACGGTAGCTATAAAGCGTGTTGTGACCAATATGATTGAAAATGCCATTCGTTACTCTGACGGTGATATTGAAGTGGAAACGCGCATGAGCAGTAATAAAAAGTTTGCCATGGTGGTTGTAAATGACCAAGGGCCAGGTATTCCTGAAAGTGAACTTGAAACTGTCTTTGAGCCGTTCAAACAAGGTGATGCCGCTCGCGGTAGTGAAGGGAGCGGTTTAGGTCTAGCGATTATCAAGCGTATTGTTGATATGCACGGCGGGCGAGTGCAGCTACTTAATCGCCCAGAAGGTGGCCTTAGCGCACAGATCTATTTGCCACTGTAGATAGTAACTTAGAGAAAAACGCGGCATTTATATGCCGCGTTTTTTTAGGTTTTTTTAAACTCGTCGCCTTACAGTGCTTTAAATCGAATCGCTGTGCCACCGCTGGTGGCAAGCTTTATCGTTAGCTTATCACCAGCAGTCACTATGCGTTTTTCTACTGTTAAGTCATAAGGGTTATTTATCCACTGTGCTTTATCACCGTCACGGTAGATTTGTGCTTCAAACTTTTTACCTTTATCTAAGAAGTCTAACTTCACTTCTAAAGTGCGGGCGTTTTCATCTGTTACAGCACCTAAATACCAGTCGTTACCTGAGTATTGATCACGCTTGCGCTCTTTACGTGCAAACACAACGTAATCGCCCACTTCACCTTGTAGAGCAATACTTTGTTGCCAATCGGTTGGTACATCTTGAATAAATTGGAATGCATCTGGTTTCGCTAAGTAGTTACGTGGCAAATCTGCGGCCATTTGAATTGGGCTATACATCACAACATACAAGGCTAATTGTTTTGCGAGCGTCGTTTGTGGACGGTTGGTATCGGCACCTAAACCGTTAAAGCCCATGTCAAAAATACCTGGTGTAAAGTCCATTGGGCCTGCCAGCATGCGAGTGAAAGCAAGCATAGGAATGTGTTCTGGTGGGTTTGGAGGGGTTCCCCATGCATTAAACTCTTGTCCGCGCGCCCCTTCGCGGGTTATCCAGTTCGGGTATGTACGACGCAGACCGGTATCTTTGATTGGTTCGTGAGTATTAATGCTAATTTTATGTTTTGCAGCCAGTTTTACGTTATATAAGTATTCGTTTACCATGAACTGACCATCGTGCCATTCTTTACGCACAATACCGTTTTCATCAATACGTTTGATATTGCCGCCGTCAGCGACGTAACCTGTTTTTACTTGACTCACATTTGATTTTTCGTACAGTGCAAACGCATCTTCCATTTGATTGCGGTAGTTAGTTACGTTACCTGATGTTTCGTGGTGACCGATTAATTGCACGCCTTTTTCTTTGCCGTAGTGGGTTAACTGTTCAATATCGAAGTCATCATAAGGCTGTGTGAAGCTAAATACATCACCGTTATAAAACCAGTCACCATCCCAGCCAGTATTCCAGCCTTCGACGAGTACGCCATCGAAGCCATACTTAGCCGCAAAGTCCATATAGTATTTAGTGTTTGCGGTTGTAGCACCATGAATTTTACCACTACCCCACGTATTTTCATTGATATGCATACCCCACCAAATACCGACGTATTTGCCGGGTTTAACCCACGATACATCACCGAGTTTATTTGGTTCGTTTAGATTTAAGATAATATCGGAGTTAATTAAATCAACAGCTTCATCACCAATTTGAATGGTACGCCAAGGAGTATTGAATGCGCCGTGCTTTTTAACTGCTACGCCATCAGACCAAGGTGTTAAATCGGCTTGAAAAGTACCGTCACGGCGTTGATTTAGAACCATGCCCGCATAGTCAACAAGGGCAGCTTCGTGAATACTAATATGGATGCCATCTTTGTTTTTTAAGGTAAATGGTGTGTGTACCAGCGCCGCTTGATGTAATGGCGTGGTGTTATAAACATATTCATAGCGGTTCCAACCGCGTGCAGGTATCCACCAAGCCGTTGCGTGTGATGAGTCTGTAATTGCAAACTCCGTAAGCTCTTTGGTGATTTCTATATCTTCAAAGCCTGCTTGCTTTGGTAATTCGTATCGAAAGCCAATACCATCATTAAAAGCACGGAAACGTACTGTAAAAGTGCCACCTTGCGGCTGAGGTTTTTTAAACGTAACAGCCACTTCGTTATGGTTATCAACCACAGTTTGGCGTTCACCCCAAGGTTGCTCCCAGCTGCTTTTTACAGAATCGGTAGTTTGACTACTAATTTTGTAACCTTCGCTCATTGCTGGCTGTTTTTTAAAAACAAGACCTAACGCAGAGTTAGCAATGATTTGTTTACCTGCAAAGCTGATTTCGTAGCTAGGTGTGTGTTGTTCATCTGAGATAGTTACTTTGATCTGCCCATCAGGTGAACTGACGGTTGTGGTTTGTGCTAGGCAAGTACCTGAAAAGGCTGCTAACATTAAGGCAGTTAATCGCATTGTTGTTCCTTGGCGGCTTATGGTTATGGATTGTTGTCACAATAAGCATAAATTGACTTGCGTGTTAATACGAGGTATCTGCATACGTATTCAGCAAAGTACGCACTGATTTTAAAAAGCCAAGCATATGAAAAGGTTCATCAAAAATGATAAGAATAATCCTGTTATTACTTACCTTTAGTCCAACACTGATGGCACAGAAAATTCAAGTTGTTGACCAAAACAGTCAGCCTGTTGCTAATGCTGTTGTTTGGTTGAAAGGCCACTCGCAAAGTCCATCAACGGAAGCTAGTTACACCATGAGCCAAGAAAATAGAGCTTTTTCTCCTCATGTATTAGTGGTGCCTAAAGGGGCGAATGTTGAATTTCCGAACTTAGATTCTATCATGCACCATGTGTATTCATTTTCTAAAGCAAAACACTTCGAATTAAAACTTTACCGAGATAAACCTGAAAAGCCGGTTCGTTTTGAGCAGACTGGGGTTGTTGAACTCGGGTGTAATATTCATGACTGGATGCTGGGTTATATTGTTGTGGTTGATAGTCCATCATTTGCACAAACTGATGAACAAGGTTTTGTTGATTTAGATCTCCCTGAAGGGACGTTTGAGTTAGCGATATGGCATGATCGATTGTCTGACATTAGCGAACCAGAAATCACTTCGTTTAATAGCAAAAACAGTGTGTTACGTTATCAATTGAAGCAGGCGCTTTTACCAGCACTTGAATTAAGCAGTGACGAGTTCGATGACTATGAATAAGTGGCAAGTAGTACTGTGCTCTGTGCTTTTTGGTTTACCTAGCTCTGTACTTGCAGAGCATGAAGGATTAATCGCAATATCCGCACTAACAGGCGATCAATTAGCCAGCTACCAGCGTACCGGTATTGGTTTATATCGCTACGATAATGACCATGATGGTACTCGTCTTTCTCAAGCGATGCTCAGCAGTCGCTTAGAGTTAGATAGAGATTGGTCTATGCACTCCACTGTTAATGTTCATGCTGACCCTTCTACGACAATCGGTTTTAGTCAAGCTTATCTGCAATACCAGCCGTTGACAGAAAGTCGTTATAAGTTAGCTATTAAAGCCGGTGGCTTTTATCCGAAAATGTCGCTTGAGAATCCGCAAAGTGGCTGGATGTCACCTTATAACTACACCAACTCAGCCATTAATAGTTGGTTAGGAGAAGAAATACGTACTTTTGGTGTTGAAGCAAGTATAAAGCGCCCAGGTCGACAATTTCGTAGTGAGCATAGTTTTGAGGGTGTTGCAGCGGTCTTTAAAGGTAACGATCCTGCTGGAACGCTGTTGTCTTGGCGTGGTTTTGCACTTCATGATAGGCAAACAACATTTAATGAACGTATCGATTTTTCTGTGCCGGCATCTTTTTCTCATTCACAGCTTACCAAGCAGGCCGACTATGTGCAGCCCTTCGAAGAAGTCGATGGTCGGTTTGGTTACTATGTTGGCGCACATTGGGATTATCAAAAACGTTCACAATTTCGTATTTACTACTATGATAATAATGGTGATCCGAGCGCAATAAATACGCGTACTGGTCAGTATGCTTGGGATACGCGCTTTTTGAGTGCGGCCTGGTTGTACAAGTTTACCAAGCAGACGCGCATTATTATGCAGCTCCTAGATGGTAAGACTGCAATGGGTAAAAATCGAGGAGTAAACAACAGTTTTTACAGTCATTTTGTTATGTTAAGCCACAAGTTAGACCAGCATCGTCTCACAATTAGGTATGATTACTTTAAGGTTAGTGATCATGATGATTGGATGTTTGATCCTAACCAAAGCCGAGGAGATGCTTTAACCGCTAGTTGGCGGTATCAATTGTCAACACAGTGGCAAGTGGGTGCTGAATATTCAGTACTGAGCAGTGACGCTCAAAATAGACCAAGTATGGGATTTAATGAGCGCAATTCACAACAACAGTTAATGCTATCTGCACATTGGCGCTTTTAACCTCATACACTTTTTTAGTTTTTCTACTAACATTCTAATAAACGTGCTAATTAGAATTTGAATTAGGATAATGTATGAATTTACAAAGCATTCGCGTCAAAAGTTCACTGCCTATCGTTTTACTCGCAATTGCTATCGTAATCTTGATAGCAGGTTACACCTACTTAATAAACATACAAAGAGTGGCAATAGACGCCCAGTCAGAGCGGTTTGTAAATGCCGTATCGGTAGTCGTAAATGCAGACAGAGACTTATATCAAGCAAAAGTGGCAGAGTTGCATCTTGTTACTCAAATGAAAGGTGATAAAGAGCAACTAACAGATCACCAAGAAAATGCCGAGCAAGTTAAAGAACGTTTTAAACAATATCTATCTTATATGTCGCCATACTCTGAGATTACGAGTCAATTCCCTAACTTTGATAGCGCATTTGATGCATGGTACACAGCATCAACAAGTTACATAAATAACCCTGCTGATGCTTCGCAAAGACAAGCTGCAGAGCAATCCTTTTCGGCACTACGTGATATTTTAGATAAAGCCGGTGAAGCAGCGGATAAAACATCACAAGCTGAAACCGAGAAGCTGATGAGCAAAGTGATCAATTTTAAAGTGATGTTAATGATCATGATCGCCGTCGTATTAGCCATTGCAGGTTGGTTTAGTTATTTTGTACCGCGTCAATTAACTAGACAAATTAACTATGTCACTGAGCGCATTAATGAAATCGCTTCTGGAGATGGTGATTTAACGGGGCGAATTAACGTAAAAACACAAGATGAATTTGCTGATCTTGCGACTGCTTTCAACCGCTTTTTGGATAATTTACAGCAGTTGATTAAAGATATTTTAGAACAAGCAAAAGAGTTAAATGCATTAGGTAACGATTTAGGCAGTTTTGCCAATCAAAACCACCAAGTAAATCAAAAGCTCAGCCAAGCATCTGAGTCAATTGTCAGCGCGGTACATGAAATGAGTGTCGCTAGCCGTGAAGTGGCAAATGTAGCGCAAAACTCATCCCATGAGGCTGATAACTCGCAACAGCTTGCTAAGCAGGGTTTGTCGGCAGTAGATAACTCAAGTAGAAAAATTACCGCGCTATCCGAAAATATGGAGCATGCAAGTCAACGTTCTACTGAATTACAGCAAAGCTCTGATAATATTGCCAAAGTACTTGAAGTTATACGTGCCATTGCTGAGCAAACAAATTTACTCGCTTTGAACGCAGCCATTGAGGCTGCGCGAGCAGGCGAACAAGGACGAGGGTTTGCTGTTGTAGCAGATGAAGTACGTACTCTTGCAACGCGAACGCAAGACAGCACAAATGACATACAAACAATGGTTGAGCAGTTTGCGGAAAGTGTTGAACAATCACTACAGGCTATCAATAGTGGTAAGCGTTATGCTGATGAAGCGGTTGAGTCATTCGCGCAAACAAATGATGTATTAAACTTGATGCAAGAATCGTCAGTGAAAGTAAACGACATGGCAATGCAGACGGCGCAAGCAACTGAAGAGCAAACCGCTGTGGCTGATGAAATAAGCCAAAACTTGTCAGACTTAAACGATCAAACTCAGCAAGGCGGAGGCTTGGCAAGCTCGACTCAAGAGGTGGCTAATCGTATGAGCCAATTAACTAATGAGCTTAATCATTTAGTTAATCGGTTTAAGGTTTAAAACTAATTGATAACAAAAAGGGCTCAATGAGCCCTTTTTTAGTTTAGTAAAACTACTTTTTCTCAAAAGCGCGTTTCATATAATTTGGTGTGGCTAATGCGCCGTGGTGAATACCTGCATTATAGTATTCTGTACTTTGCGAAAGTGTATCAGCATCATCTTCACGAAAACCATTGAAGGCTTCTGATTTACGTGCAAGGGTTACTGACCATAGGCCACTTGGGTAGATTGGTTGTGGAAAAGGCAGAGTTTGTAGATCAACAAAGCCCACTTCTGTCATCGCGTCGCGCATTTCTACTAACAGTGGCATGTGCATAAGCGGTGATTCACTTTGTTGAATTAAGATACCACCAGGGCGAAGTGCCGTTAAACAGCTAGTATAAAAAGCATGGTTAAATAAACCTTCACCCGGACCAACAGGGTCTGTACCGTCTACAATCACAACATCGATTGACTCAGGTGCTGCTTCACGCATGTATTTGATACCGTCGTCAAACATCACAGTGGCGCGTGGATCTTGGTTTGATTCACATAATTCTGGGAAATATTTTAGTGACATTTGTGTCACGACTTCATCAATATCAATTTGCGTCACGCTTTCAACACCTGGGTGCTTTAATACTTCGCGCAATGTTCCGCAGTCGCCACCACCAATGATAACTACATTTTTAGGAGCGGGGTGTGCAAGCAATGCTGGATGACTGATCATTTCGTGATAGAAAAAGTTTTCACGGCTACTTACCATAGTGCAGCCATCAATAATCATAAGATTACCAAAGTCAGTCGTTTCATACATTTCTACTTTTTGAAATGGTGACTGCTGTTCATCAAGCTTTTTGTTTATGCGAAGTGAAAAGGCACTACCATCACGGTCACTAATTTCAGTGAACCAGTTGTTTTGATCTAAATTAGCCATCTTGCTTATACACTTTTGGTTAATGGTAAAAAAGGGGTGCAATTCTGCCAGTGCTTGGCCAATTGCTCAATCAAATTTTAATCAGTATAGCGAAAATTTTTCTTCACCTTGTAGTTGGCACCTTTTTAACCGTGATAAAGGTGGTGTCGTTTTATCGAGATAAACAATTAATAATTATTTAAAACAATAAACTACAGGCATTACAAAAATAAACCATTATCCAAATAGTAAGACTAATTAAAATTTAATATTAATGCCAAGAGCCACATTAATATCATCAGCCTTATCAGCATCGAAATAACGTTTTCGAATTTCTACATAAGCGTGTTTTTGCGATGCAAATCGATAGTCGTTACCAATGACAAGGGCGCGTTGCTTCGCTCCTTTTATGTCATTAGCGCCATAAGCATACTCTAGACTGCCATAGATTCGATGCTGGTCAAATAAACGATAACGAGCGCCAAGTGCGTAGTGTCGAGATTCTGCTGTTTTAGATTTTTGTAAATCTTTGAGTGAGTGTGTTGCGCCATAAATAGAAACTTGCAAATTTGAGCTTGCTTGCCATTTAGCAGAAGCGATGTGGGTATGATACTTGGCTTGTTCGTAATAGCTGGCTTGATAACCAGCTTCAAGCTCGATATTTTTGAGACCTGTGTAATGAATACCTAGTCCAACCCCGTAATCTAGCTTAGTATCTTTGACTCTCAATCGCTTGCTACCAATTCTCAACTGCGGTCTATTTTCCAGCGTGCGGCTGAAGTTGTATTGACCTGAAAGGCGAAACTCATCAAAGCGAGTGTGATATTGCATAGTATGAGAAGGGCGCTTGGTGTTTAACTCGTCTTTTGTTAAATGAACCGATGCGCCCACACGGTGGCTACGGTCAAAATTGTCGTAGTTTTTTACAATCGCATTTTGTTGCCCATACTGCAGTTTCCCCCATTGGGTGCGTACACCTAAATAGGCTTGCCGAGTTTTAAAAAAGGGCGTGTCATCAGTATTAGCATTGGTTCCTAATTCATAACGACCGTAGATCTTGCTTTGGGCAACAGGGTAATTGAATTTAATTCCTGCTTTACTGGCATTATCTTTTAATTGCCACTGTTGAGAAGAACGGTTTGACCGTTCATGTGTTTTTTCTTGCTTATTGCTATAAGTCGCGGCAATTTTTAAATTAGCGTAAGGTGAAATATCAAGCTCATTTATTAAGTCTTTTAATTGTATGTCACTGCTGCTGACCTGTGCACTTGTGAGTAGTAGGGTAACAGGAAAGATAGTGTATGAATATCGCATGTTTTGTCTCTTATTAATTCAATAAGAGACATGGTAAAAAACCTCTCCTGACAAGATGCTTAGAGGCCTTGTAAGGTGAGTGTCAGGTTATTAATTGGCTGTGGTTGCGCTATCATGGTGTGGATCAATGAACCAAACATCAGGTGTTTTTTGGCATAAATTGATAGTGCGCTGCTGTTGTATCGCTTGGCGCTTAAATTGTAATTTAACAATGCGACACTGTGCTAAGCCAAAAATGTGGTGAATAGGTAATACATAGCCATCGCGGGTTAGGTCGTTATCATATGTTACTTTAAGCTCATACGGACGGCTGTTTAGAAAATCGCGTTTTTTGATGGTATTTTCAAAATCGGCATACTTTGCATAGCCAATGAGCTGGTTATCTCGCTCAATTAATGCCCATTCTTCATTAAGCTCTAAGGCTAGCACTTTTACTAATTCATTCTTGGCAATTTGACCCATTGGTACTGAATCAGACGATGGCGCCTGAAAAAGAGATATTTTATTTTTGCTAATCACCGGTATATCAAGAAACATGAGTTCAAAATTGGTTTTTATATTTTCTTGACCAACACGTTGTAGCTGAAAGGCTTGTAAAGTGGTGTCGTCGATGCTTGCCGTCCAGCGAGTTTTAGTCACTGAGTCTTGATTAACTATTTTACTGTGTGTGGGTTTTTTTAGGCTATGAGCCAACTCACGAAACAGGTGCTGACGACCTTGATCACTTAAAAACAGATCAAGCTCTTCGTTGATCGCCAATGCTGCTAAGGCATGCTGTTTTTTCAGTTGTGTTTCAATTGCCCCAGGATCTTTAACTAATTCAGTGAGCTGGCATCCAGTTAGGGTAAATAAAGCAATTGATAAGATTAATTGTTTCATAAGAACTCCGAGTGTCAATCCATGATTATTTGCGTGCCAGGTAGTAGCAAAGTGATAGCTAAACCTGTTTTTGAAAGTGTACTGTCATGCAAGGAAATAGTGCCGCCATACAGTAGAACAATATCTTGAACTATATTGAGGCCTAAGCCACTGCCTTGTGTTGTTTCATCTAAGCGCTTGCCAGGAGCAAACACAGTTTGGCGTTCAGTGATTGGAATACCTGGGCCGTCATCTTCTATGCATATTTCTATGCCACGCTCAACATGTGTTGCTTTAATAAATACACGTTGTGTGGCCCATTTACAGGCATTATCGATTAGGTTCCCTAAGACCTCATCAAGATCATGATTATCGCCATTAAATTGCAGATGAGGGTGGCAAGAGAAATTTATTTTCAAGCCTTTTTGCTTATATAAAAGCTCAAGGCTAAAAATCAGCTCACTGAGTGTGTCTGCGACATTGGTTCTTGCTGCCAGTTTTTCAAATGAGCCCGCCAAACGAGCGCGTGCCAAGTGGCTATGAGTGCTTTGACTTAGCTTTTCAGCTTGTTCGAGAATGATTTTTGCGTCGCTTTGAGGTAACTGATTTGCATGATTCTTCAACACTGAAATTGGATTTTTCAAAGCATGAGCGAGATTTGATGCTTGCAAACGAGCTCGTTCTAATATTTCTTTATTGTTTTGTAGCAAATGATTAAGTTCAGTTTGTACTTCATCAAGCTCATTCGGAAGAGATAAAGTCAAGGAGTCTTGCTGCCCATCACGAATGGCGCGAATTCCTCGTTGTAACTCTTTTATCGGATGAAGCATTTTTTTTAGTTGCCAGAGTAAAAGGCTGGCAAATACTAAGCCTAAAAGTGCAAACGCGACGATTAAGCGAGTTGCGAAAGCAATCACATCACTATGAATATCATCTTTTGGACCGCTGACAATGATGAATACCGTTTGATCGATAGCTTGAAAATGAACACGACGAATGGCTCCTCGTAAGGCTAGGCCTGTTGGTCCTTCAAATTCAATAAAAGTTAGCTGCGGGTTGTTATGCTCAGTAATTAAAGGGTACGGGGCATCGGCATATAAAGAAGCTGATTGCTGTTTTACCTCACCTTGATGAATGACTTGCCAATACCAGCCTGAAAAAGGTTCTTGAAATCGCGCTGCTGCAGAGATGTGATCTAGCTGTAACTCCCCTGATGACGTGAACTGTGTGGCAGCCAATAACGAGTTTGATTTATTTGTTAGCGTTCGATCAAATCGTCGCTCGATGTATGAGTCGAAAAGCATGACTAGTGCCACCGATAACACACTCAGCGCAATTATCATGAAAATGATCATGCGCTGTATTAAACGACCGCGTAACGAGTAAGTTTTATTCGTCGGCATTGAGAAGATATCCTTGTCCGCGTCGGGTTTGAATATGCGTGGTGCCTAGCTTTTTACGTACACGGTTGACCAAAACTTCAATAACATTTGAGTTATGTTCAAAGTCCATTTGATATAAATGCTCTGTCAGTGTTGCTTTGGAGACAACCTGATTCTGTCTATTCATTAAGTAGGCGAGCAAACGATATTCTAATGCGCTTAGATCAAGATGAGTTCCTGCTAGTGTCGCACGTTGAGTTGCGGTATCTAACTGCAAAGAACCGGCACTTAAAACGCTGCTAGCGTGGCCATTGCTGCGCCTAACAAGGGCTTCTACGCGTGCCAGTAATTCTTCCATTTCAAATGGTTTGATTAAGTAATCATCTGCGCCAGCTCTTAATCCTGTTACCCGCTCACGCCATGTGTCACGGGCGGTTAAGATAATCACGGGCATTTTATTACCATTTCTTCGCCAATCAGATAAGACACTTAAGCCATCACGTTTTGGCAAGCCAATATCTAAAATAGCGATATCATATTCTTCCGTATCACCTATAAACCACGCTTCTTCGCCATCGTGACATTGATCGACTGCAAATCCATGTTCAGTTAATGCGTGACTAATTTGCTCGGCAGCTTGAGTATTATCTTCAACGACTAACGCGCGCATATTGCTTCCTTTTATGGTTGTTCCTTGCTGATACTCTTATCACCAACCAGTTTATCTAATTCTTGAAAAACACGATTGATGGGATCCCATTGCTTTTTACTATCATCTAAAATCAACTCAAAGGTGTCGGTTTGGTAATAACGATGACTGACATCACCACTACGATTAACAATTTTGACCTTAAAGACTTGTTGACAGTCGAGTTGCTGCACATTTGATTTCAAAAGAGTCTCCCCATTTAATAAGTCTTCAGCTTTGAACTTTTTAATAAAGCGATAAAAAACTTTCGCTGAGGGAGTGTTGCTTTGAACTGTGCACTGCTCATCTTGACCATAAGCGAACCCTGTCAGCAAAAATAAAACGATTGCTAAAGGGATAAAATGGCATTGTTTATTGTTGGATAACGACATAGCCCGCCTAAAAAAGAAGATAGCAACAAAGGAGTATACTTAGCCTTAGCTTACAACAACCTTACAGTCACCACTTAGGTTTACTAATTTATTATTTTAATAAAAAATAAATAGTTAGTTATTTGATTTGTAATGTCTTTTTTGAATATTACAGCAAGCTTACTGGTTATATAACATAGCTGTCAGGGTGATGCTTTTAAGATGCACTCATTGATTGGCAATGAGGCCAATTATAGTCACTTAATGTATAGGAATTATATTATGTCAGCATCATCTTACACTATGTCACAGCGCCTTCAGTCTGCAAAGCGTGCTTTTGTAACGCGCCGAGTAGACAGCAATGATTTGCAGGGATTAAACACAAACCAGTCACCTAAAAGTGGTGACCTTGTATTAGCAAGAGTGACAGAGATTGGTCACCATACAAAAATAGAACGAATTGATGGTCGTAAAGCAACTTTATATGAAGGTGATGAGATTATTCTCGCTTTTGGCAATCGTTATGCTCCAGATCAATTTGAAGCGACCGTACCCAATAACTTAGATGCTTGTCATATGGTTGCTGCTGGTGGTATTGCTGGTTTAGCGCTTGGTTGGCACAGTCGCATTTCAGTACCCACTGCTATTCAACCAATAGGATTAATCACCAATAAACATGATCAGGTTATAAATGTCGCTGATTATAAACTGCCCAGCCATCAATATGGGCTCGTAGCCAATAGCGTGCCAAGCGTGGTGGTGGTTGGAACTTCGATGAATGCGGGTAAAACAACCACAGCGGCCCATTTAATTCATGGTTTAAATGCTGCTGGTCACACTGTGGGGGCAATGAAAATTACAGGCACTGGAGCAGGTGGTGATCTTTGGCTAATGAAGGATTCAGGTGCTGCGCACGTACTTGACTTTACTGATGCAGGTTATCCAACAAGTTTTAATATTGGTAATGAACAAGCGAAGCAAATTTATCCTGTTCTAGCGGCAGAACTAATACGCAAGGGTTGCACTGCAATTGTGATTGAAGTGGCGGATGGTATCTATCAACAAGAAACAAATGCGATTCTAGAAAGTCCTGACTTTAAACAACATTTTCCAAATGTTTTATTTACTGCACGCGAAGCTATGGGTGCACAAAGTGGTGCCAGTTGGCTGGTGAACCAGGGATACAATGTGCAGGGAATTGGTGGACGTATCTGTGCTTCTCCATTAGCCACACGTGAGGCGGCAAATGCATTAGGGATGACGGTGTATGATTTAGCTGATTTACGCGACCCTACAACAGCTTGTTATATTTTAGGAACTGACGCTTACACATCAGGTACAGCCTAGTATGAACAGTGGATTTCCTACATTTTTGTCGGGGATTGGGCCGTTGCGGCTTATATCCCTCACTCTATTAGCATTGCTAAGTGTGGGAGCGAGTAGCTACAAGTTAATTTGGTTTTCAAATGCTTGGCAAAGCGAGGTGTTCTCGCTAACCATAGCACTTTTGGGGGGCGTTTTAGTTAATCTTGTAGCCAGATTTTGCCTCAGTGTTCTTGCCGAGCAAAATGGACAGAAACTCGTTTTAGCATATCGTAATGCGCTTTTTCAGCGGATGTTGAGTGCAGATATAGAACATGGGCCCAACCGTATTGGCGTGGCTATGAACCGCTTAATTAGTGACGCTAATGGTGTTGCTCATTTTGCAGGACGAGGCTTAGCTTACGGACAAATGGGAGGAATAGGGCTAATCGTTTTTGGCTGGCTGCTGTTTATGCAGAATCAAAAACTGGCTTTTAGTGTACTACTTGCTGTGATTATAGTGTTTGCTTTTATTGCGTCCATTACGCTGTGGGCTTTGCGGTTCGCGGGTAATATTCGTACTAGTCGTGGTCGTTTAAGTGGGCATTTGAGCGAGCGTTGCTTTGGTTATCTCAATGTTGCTCGGATGAGGAATCAAGGTAAAGAAGTGAAGCGTATTGATCGTCGAGGACGTGATTTAGCATGGCAGCTTGTGTACTGGCGAGGAGGTATTTTAATATGCCGAAGCTTAGCACCACTCACCGTTACCACTTTAATCGTACTGAACTCAAAAGATATGAACATAATGGCGTGGTCGAGTTTAGTGCGCGTACTTATTTTATCTCTATGTTTATTGAGTATCGATTATTTAATTAGAAGCTGGGCCGATTGGGTTAACTTTTATGTTGCTCGAAAGCGTTTAAAATTAGCTCATGATCGCTGCACGCTAACAACAAAGCGTGCGGAGCATCGTTTAAAGCGTTTTCAACGTTATGATTTAAAACTACGTCAGTTACGTATTTTGAGTGCAATGCCAGAGTGTAATGCTGAGATTGCTGCTGGCGAGCGTATTTTAATTTGCGGGCACGTCGGTAAGTCAATGCTATGTCGCGCTCTTGCGCAACAACGAGAACCTGTCTCTGGGATTTTAGTGTTAGGTCGAAGACGGTTTGAAAACCTAGACTTTAGACGCTTACAGCAGTTGATAGTTGTTATTGATGAATTTTCTCAGCTTTTTAAGGGATCAATTTACAGCAATATTTTATATGGCACCGGAAAAAAGCGCAGTGCAGAGGTTGAAACATTCATTACAAAATTAGGATTTAATGAATCTTTACTAGACAGCCAAGTTGCTGAGCTTGGACGCGGTTGTCCACAAAGCTTAGTCGCCAGAATTTTATTAGCGAGAGCACTACTTATACAACCTGCGGTATTGGTAATCGATTTGCCGGTGTTTATTGCTCACCCTGAGATCAGGCAGTTACTGAAAGATGTTGCTGAGCAACATTCTTTCACGCTTTTACTCGTAAGTGAGCCAGAGCTGGCACCCATAGCCTATACAGGCGTTTTGAATGTAGATAAAGGCCAGCTCACGGCGCCCTAATATTATTCATTCTACAGCTGATAGGTTTATTACTTTCGGAATTTTATAAGGGGGACTTAGATAATAAACATCATTTAATTTGGCTTGTCTTTGGTTTAATCAGTATTTTTTGTTAGCGTGGTGGCGGGTAGCGTATTAAAATATGCGTTTATATTAAAGAAACTACAGAAGACAATGCCATGACTTGGGGTTTAGATAAAGCACGCAACACGTATAATGTCGCTCATTGGAGTGACGGCTATTTTGACATTAATGCGCAAGGAGAGCTGGTTGCTTACCCTGATGGCGATCAAGCTAAGGCGGCAATTTCCCTATCTGAACTGACTGAACAATTTAAAAAGCAAGGTCTAACATTACCTGTTCTAGTGCGTTTTACCGATATTCTGCAAAATCGTGTTGGCACTTTAACGAGTGCATTTACCAAAGCACGTAATGCACGAGATTATCAAGGTAGTTATACTTGTGTATACCCAATTAAAGTAAACCAACAGCGCTCTGTGGTAACTAAACTTCTGGCTCATCCAAGCGGCTTGGTTGGTTTAGAAGCAGGTTCTAAACCTGAATTAATGGCGATTTTGGGTGTTGCGCAAAACCCCATTACCATTGTTTGTAATGGTTACAAAGACAGTGAGTTTTTGCGCCTAGCCTGCATAGGTCAAGCGCTTGGTCATAAAGTTCACATTGTTGTTGAGAAGCTTTCTGAGTTAACAACGCTATTAACTGAAATTGATGATTTAGGTATTGAACCCTCAATTGGTATTCGTATCCGCTTAAACTCCGTGGGTAAAGGAAAGTGGCAAAACACAGGTGGTGAAAAAGGTAAGTTCGGCTTAACGGCGGGACAGGTGCTTTCGGCTGTTGAGTTATTAAAGTCACATAATAAATTACACCTGATGCAGCTAGTGCACTTTCATATCGGTTCACAAATTGCCAATATCCGTGACATTCATAGAGCGTTACGCGAATGTGCCCGCCACTTTGCTGAGCTAACACAACTCGGTGTGCCTCTTAATACCGTTGATGTTGGTGGAGGACTCGGTGTTGACTATGAAGGCTCTGGTTCACGTAGCGCATGTTCAATGAATTATAGTGTTGAAGAGTATGCACGTAATGTTGTGAATGCGTTTGCTGAAGTATGCCAGCAGCATGACTTAAAACATCCAGCTATTATAACAGAGTCGGGTCGTGCGTTAACTGCGCACCACGCGGTATTGATTACTGACGTGATTGACGTTGAGCGTGCGCCTAATCATGCTAACCCTGCGCCTCCAGAAACAAATAGTGTGTTAGTGCTTGAAGATATGTGGCAATGCTTACAGCGTTTAACACCCCGTATGGCCTTAGAAATCTATCATGATGCTATGCATTTATTTAGTGAAGCTCACGACCAATATGTGCACGGCTTACTGAGCATGCTTGAATGGGCTAAGCTAGAGCAGCTTTATTTTACTATTTTACACCGTGTTCGTGCTTCGCTTAGCGAAAATGCACGTGCGCATCGTGAGGTGCTCGATGATCTCAATGAAAAGTTGGCTGATAAACTGTTTGTTAACTTTTCATTGTTTCAATCATTGCCAGACGTGTGGGGGATTCAACAGTTATTCCCCGTCATGCCTGTTGAAAATTTACATCAGCCATTAACACAACGCGCCATTATTCAAGATATTACCTGTGATTCTGATGGGCAAATCCGTAATTATGTTGAAGGCACGGGAATTGAGAGCAGCCTACCTATCCCTGAATATAAACCTGGGCAGCAGTATCATATTGCGATGTTCTTAGTGGGGGCATATCAAGAAATTTTAGGTGATTTACACAACTTGTTTGGTGATACTGACTCAGTTCATGTGGAACTTACTGACAGCGGCTACCAGCTAACGAATGCAATAAAAGGTGATAGTGTTAAGGACGTATTAAAGTTTGTTGATTATGATAGCGAAATTCTTGCTGAAAACTTCGCAAAAAGGGTCAGTGAACTGGCAATTGATGAGCAATATAAGGCACAATATTTGTCCGAGCTAAATGCCGGCCTTGCAGGCTACACGTATTTTGAAGATTAAGCGTTAAAGGAATAAGTTGTAATGTCCGTTATTCGTTGTGTGTTAAGTATTTTCTTTTATACCATCAATACACTTTTTTGGTTTGTGCCGATTTTTATTTGTGGTCTGATTAAGTTGATTCCAATCAAGCCATTGCAAAAACTAATGAGCTGGCTTGCCAAGCAGTGTGCGACAGTTTGGGTTTCTGGTAACAGTGTTAATCAAAATATATTTGCCCCTTACAAGCTTAACGTTACAGGGCTTGAGCAATTACAAGCAAAAGACTGGTATTTAGTGATTGCAAACCATCAAAGCTGGGTTGATATTTTGGTGATGCAACGCATTTTTAATCGACGTATTCCATTTTTAAATTTTTTCTTAAAAAAAGAATTAATTTATGTGCCTTTTTTAGGACTGTCTTGGTGGGCACTCGATTTTCCATTTATGACCCGTACCAGTAAAAGTCAATTGAAGAAAAACCCCAAGTTACGTGGTAAAGACCTAGAAACAACACGTAAAGCCTGTGAAAAGTTTAAAGAGATGCCAGTAAGCGTGGT
Source organism: Pseudoalteromonas arabiensis (assembly GCF_001550155.1). Classification (GTDB taxonomy): domain Bacteria; phylum Pseudomonadota; class Gammaproteobacteria; order Enterobacterales; family Alteromonadaceae; genus Pseudoalteromonas; species Pseudoalteromonas arabiensis. The sequence goes on along the minus strand of NZ_LRUF01000011.1, from coordinate 37,440 downwards.
TAATTTTGTTGAAGGAACACGGTTTACGGCAGAAAAACATCAACGTCAAAATAGCCCGTTTGAGTATTTACTAAAGCCTAAAGCAGGTGGTGTAGCGTTTGTTATGCAAGCGATGGGGGAGCAAATCTCAAAAGTGGTCAATGTCACCATACATTACCCCGGTGGGATCCCGAGCTTTGTTGATTTTGCGAGCGGTCGCGTAAAATGCATTGATGTCCGTGTTGAAGTGATGGATGTAAGCCCTAACTTAATTGGTGATTACACTAACGATGCAGACTTTAGGGTGAACTTTCAGGCTGAATTGAACCAAATCTGGTTGCAGAAAAATCAGCAATTAGCGCAATTTGAATCGCAAGTAAAATCATAGTTACTTGCGCCATTGAGAGCACACATATGTTAAAAAAATTTTTACCTAATTGGCTAACAGGGCTACTTGTCAGTATTGTGCTGTTTGCCAATGTCATTTTATGGGGCACGCTTGTGCTGCTATTAGGTGTGCTCAAATTGGTTTTACCGTTTAAGGTGGTTAGCCATACTTTGCATTTAGCTTATAAAGGCTGGTGTAATGGTAACCGTCTTGCACTATGGCTTGGGTGCCCCAGTATAGAAGTTAATATTCAAGGCTCATTAAATCGTAAAGGTTGGTACTTACTTATCTCAAACCATATGAGCTGGCTTGATATTGTTGTATTGAGTGCGATTGATGCACTGCCAGCACCTAAATTTTTTCTAAAAGATGAATTAAAGTACGTGCCTTTCATCGGCACGGGGGCATGGGCCATGGGCATGCCATTTATGAAGCGTGTAAGTAAGTCGCAGCTGGCTAAAAACCCTAAACTCAAAGGTCTTGACGTTGAAAGAACCAAGCGCAGCTGTCGAGATTTTAGAAATCACCCAACAACCATTATTAACTTTGTCGAAGGCACGCGTTTTACCACTCAAAAGCACCATAGACAAAATAGTCCCTTTACCCATTTACTCAAACCAAAAGCTGGCGGAATTGCTTTTGCCCTTGAAGTATTGGGAGAGCAATTTGATGCACTTTTGAATACATCGATTATTTATCAAGGAGAGGGAGAACATATCTGCCGCAATTTAATTTGTGGTCGTCTTGATGCGATAAAAGTGGATATGCAAGTGCAAGCAATTGCTGCACAGATGATTGGGGACTATCAGCATGACCGTGACTTTAGAACCTCTTTTCAGCAGCATATTAACGATTTATGGTTGCAAAAAGATGCTCAGCTAATAAGTTATCATCAAACGCAACAAGACAACTATATGGCAACGATGAATGAGGAAGTTGAAACACCATGAAGCAAACTAACCTGCAAAAATTAGTCATGCCTTGGTTTGAAAATATGCCTGATGCACAGCTGCTTAGCGCACTTACGGCAACGGCTATTGGCATTTGTGCATTACTGTTTGTGTATGTTTTTACACGCAAACTTATGCTTCCTGGTATTCAAAAAGCAGTGACGCGTTTATCGCCTGAGCGTATTGGCGCCCTAGCTCCTTTGTTGACTAAGCTTAATGGCCGTTTTGCCGGTACGTTATGTTGTGTATTATTTTTAGCTACGTTTGACAATGTATACCCTGTTACTGATGTTGCAGCCCTTATACTTAAAACGATAGGGCAAGTAGTGCTAATCATCTATGGCGGCTTCATCATAAGCAGTATTGTTAGTGTTGCTGGTGGTATTTACAACCAGCTTGATTTCGCAAGAGAAGTGCCGATTCAAGGTCTTATTCAAGTGGTAAAACTTATCACGTTTATGATCTGTGCAATCTTAATTGTCAGTATTTTACTTGAAAAGTCACCGACCTATATTTTGTCTGGCTTTGGTGCGATAGCTGCGGTGACCTTGTTAGTATTTAAAGATACGATTTTAGGTTTTGTTGCCAGTATTCAAATTGCAGCTAATCGGTTAGTTACTTATGGTGATTGGATTCAAGTTGACAGTTATGGTGCGGATGGAGAAGTCATTGATCTAGGCTTAAATACGGTGAAAGTTCGTAACTGGGATAACACAATTACAACGATCCCGACTTACATGCTTGTTGCTGGCTCATTCAAAAACTGGCGAGGAATGCAGGAGTCTGGTGGGCGTCGCATCAAACGTTCTTTGAACATTGATATGAATAGTATTCGCTTAGTTGATGAAGCATTTCGCGAGCAAATCGACAGTGCGATTCCATTGCATGATTATATTCGTGTTTCTAGTTTACCTGAGCCTGTTACAAATCTTGGTTTGTTTCGTCGTTATGCTGAAGGCTATTTAAAACAGCATGAAAAGATAAACCGTGATCTCACGTTGATGGTGCGTGAGTTACAACCGCTCAACCATGGATTACCGATTGAATTTTATTGCTTTAGTGAAGATAAACGTTGGATTTCTTATGAGCATCTACAAGCTGAAATTATGGACCATTTGCTAGCAGTGATTCCGATTTTTGGACTGCGCCCATACCAAAGTGTCACGGGACAATTTAGCGCTAATGATCAGAGCGGTATTAAACCGAGCATTAAGGTAAATAGCTCGGCGAGTTAATAATAGTACTAGCTGATATATTGCTGCCCCAACGCCAGCATAATAAAACCTACTAATAGCCACCAAATAGGTGGCTTTGCAAGTCTAAGCCAAGCAAACGCAACTACCACAACGATGATATGCCACACAGTGTGTATTGCTGATTGCCAAATCGGCGAGTAAAGTGCCGCTGCTAAAAAGCCGACTACCGCGGCATTTAATGCAGCAATACTTCCTGCGAAACGGGGCTTATCAGCAAGCTGCAACCAGCTTTTCAAAAATGCGAACATTAATAAAAAACCAGGTAAGAAAATTAAAAGTGTTGCGAGGATTGCACCTGCCAATGAGCTGTTGGGTGTAACTTGTGCGCCGAGGTATGTGGCAATCGTAAACATAGGCCCAGGGATGGCCTGTGCACTAGCATAAGCCGACAAGAATTGCCCAGTCTCAAGAGTTGGTACACCTGCTTGCAAAATGGGTAGCACTACATGACCACCGCCAAATACCATCGCACCAGTTTGGTAAAATGGTGCAAACATTTCAAACCATTCACCTAAAGGTAAAAAGCTAAGTAATAGTAAGGTGCCGAATAGCCCAAGGGGGAGCCACGCGATAGTCACTTTTTTACTATTATTGGTGAGGGGGAGTTTAATGTGCGGGTAAAACCAGCCAATTGCAGCTGCCACAATAAGCACAAAAACTTGGCTTGATAACTGAGCAAAGAATATTAGCGCAAGTGTACTCATCACCGCGATAAGCTTGTGTAAGTGGGTTTTGCAAAAGCTCACTGCCATACTGTAGGTTGCATCGGCGACAATCACTACAGCAAATAGTTTAAGACCCGCAATGACGGCAAAGTAAAGGTTGCCAAATTGATGGGCGCTCAACGCGAGGAAAAACATAATTAAAAATGAAGGCAGGGTAAAGCCAATAAATGCGCTAAGGCCACCCAGCAATCCTGCTTTTTCGACCCCAATAGCAAAGCTGACTTGGCTGGAGCCCGGTCCTGGTAGAGCTTGGCTTAGACTAATTAGTTGCGCGTATCGTTCGTTGCTTAGCCAGTTCAGATTATCAACAAAATGCCTTTTGAAATAACCAAGGTGAGCTGCAGGGCCACCAAAACTCATACAGCCTAGTAATAAAAATTGTTTAAATATAATGAGTAACATTGCTTTTGCCATACAGGTAATCCACTCTATTATGACAACATTGTATGACATTTTTGTGGTTTTTATGACATTAACGTGTCTTTCATTATCAAAAATGAGTGAACTTGGTGTGAGTAGCCCTTTGAGACAATATTTTACTTACCTGCTATTACTACTTGGTACAGGGGCTGTTTTTGCTTCGCCGTTGCCTAAAGTAACGGTCGGGTTAGATCACGCGCCCCCTTATAGCATAGCGACTAAAGATGGAAAATTTAGTGGTGTAGTGGTTGATATAATGCGCGACATGCAAAAAAGTTTACCATTTAGAGTTGATTTTGTTGCTTGTCCATTTCCTCGCTGTGTGAAAATGCTTCAACAAAATGAAATCGATGTTAAAGGTGGATTAATCCGTACTGCTAAGCGTGAAAAAACAATGCACTTTTTAACACCTCCTTATATGGTGCTGACGTCTTCATTTGTGTTTTATGCCCGTGCTAGCAGCTTATTCACTGTCAATAAATATCAAGATTTACGTGGTAAACGCATAGCTGTAACGCGTGGTGCTGTTCACTTTCCTCGCTTTGACCAAGACAAACGATTGCTAAAAGTGGAAGCGCTTAGTGAAAATAATGCCTTCGAGATGTTACTTAAGGGACGTGTCGAATTAGTCATCGGTGTCGAAGATACAGCCGATAATGCGTCAGTGTTTTTACATCGACCCACAAAACAAATTATTAAAATGCCTTATCGTTTTGATGATGTAATCTACGGGCATCTTGCTCTTAGCAAACAGTTTGCTAACACTGAATTAGCACGGCAGTTTCAAGAGCACCTGAATGCAATTGTTGAAAATGGCCGGCTGAGTGAGTTAGTTAAGGTTTATAACCTGCCGCCTGTCACAAAAGTAAATGTGAACAATTAACCTATTCTTCATGGTTTGTTCATCGTTATTTGTTCATAATTGTTAATAATTCAATATTAGTAATTGCCATGGAGAGACACATGACTTTTAGCAAATCGGTTCTAGCAGTAGGTGTATGCGCTGTTTTATTAACAGGTTGTGAAACAACAAATACAGGTAAAGGCGCAGCTATTGGTGCAGCAACGGGAGCTGTTTTAGGTAAAGCAACAGGCGATCATGATGATAAACGTATTTTCATTGGTGCAGCAATTGGTGCTTTAGCAGGTGCGGCTGTAGGTGATTACATGGACAAGCAAGAAGAGGCTTTCCGTGATGAGCTGGCAGGCTCTGGCGTTGAGGTTGTTCGTGAAGGCGATAATATCCGTCTAGTCATGCCATCGAATATTACATTTGCAACTGACCAATCTTATATCACATCGGGCTTTCATAATACGCTGAACGCTATTGCTCAAGTGATGAACAAGTACGAAAAAACTTACTTAAGTGTTGAAGGTCATACTGATAGCACCGGCCGTGATAGCTATAACATGACGCTTTCTCAACAACGTGCACAAAGTGTTAAAGATTACCTAGTGAATCAGCAGATATTATCTGCCCGTATAAGTACACGAGGTTATGGTGAAACACGTCCAGTAGCAAGTAATGATACTGCAAACGGTCGTGCTCTGAATCGTCGTGTAGAGATTCAAATTGTACCAAACACACAAGGTTAGGCTTAAAGCCTGAGCTTGTGGTCAGGTTTGATTTGCCCTTTCAAACCTGACAATCCCTCTTTGTTAATCACGATTAAATTGTAGTTCGCACAACTGCTTATACAAAGGATTAGCAGCTAGTAATTGCGGATGTGTTCCTGTCGCAATCACTTCCCCCTTATCCATTACCACTATTACATCAGCATGTTTAACTGTTGCTAAACGATGTGCAATGATCAGTGTTGTTCTATCTTGCATTAAATGTTCAAGTGCGGCTTGTACATGAAACTCACTTTGCGCATCAAGAGCGCTGGTGGCTTCATCAAGTAAAAGAATGGCAGGATCTTTTAATATTGCCCGTGCTAGCACAATGCGTTGTTTTTGCCCGCCAGAAAGCCTGACTCCTTGTTCACCTAAAAAGCTTTGATAACGATCCGGTAATTGAGTAATAAACTCATCGGCATGGGCATATTTTGCCGCCGTATAAACTTGCTCATCGGTTGCATCAGGGTTGCCATAGCGAATGTTATGCATCACGTCTGAACTAAATAAAATAGGGTTTTGTGCCACCATCCCCATTTGCTGACGCAAGCAATTTAGTGAAAGCGCTTTAATATTAACCCCTGCTAGTGAAATACTCCCAGAACTTGGATCGTAAAAGCGCTGTAGTAATTCAAACAGTGTGGTTTTACCCGCCCCTGATGGGCCGACAATCGCCACTGTTTGCCCTTGTTTTACGGTTAAATTAAGCGTATTTAATGCGGCGCTATCTGGTCTTGAAGGGTAATGGAAAGACACATTTTCAAATTGAATTGCAGGGTGATTTACTTTATTCGCATTAAATTGTGCATCACTGTTTTTGGCTGGGCTTTGGATCATACTTTCAACGGCAAGTAGCTCCAGCAAGCGGGCGGCAGCACCTGCAGCTCTTTGTAATTCACCGTAAACTTCAGCAACCGTTGCTACAGACATCGCCACCATGATGGCATAAAACACGAAAGCACCAAGCTCACCGCCTGTCATCGTGCCCGCAAGTACATCACTGCCACCAATCCAAAGCATAATACTAATAGCTGTAAAGGTGAGGAATATCACCGCTGCAATTAAAAATGAGCGTTGCTTGATGCGGCTTTTAGCCACCTGAAAGGCTTTATTGGTCTCGTTAGCAAAGGCCGCTTTTTCACGTTCTTCATGGCTGTAGCTTTGTACAACTTTAATATTCTGGATTATTTCGCCTGCGTAAGTACTGATATCGGCAATGGCATCTTGGCTAGAGCTTGCGAGCTTTCTCACTTTTCGGCCAAAAATCATCATTGGAAGTAGTACCACAGGTACGCAAGCAACAACCACAAGGGTTAGCTTTAAGTTGGTGATAAGCAGCATAGCCAAACCACCAATCAGCATTAAGCTACTGCGTAGTGCCATTGAAAAAGAGGAGCCGATGATAGATTGTAATAAGGTTGTGTCGGTCGTTAACCGTGACATTAGCTCACCGCTACGATTTTCTTCAAAGTAGCTTGGGTGCAAAGTGACGATACGGTCGAACACCGCTTTACGAATATCATTACTGACTCGTTCGCCAATCCACGACATTAAATAAAAGCGGCAGAATGTGCCAACAGCTAATAAGCTAATCAAACCAATGAGTACCATTACAGCTTGTTGGAGCTGGGCTTGTGAGCCAGCAATAAAGCCATGATCAATGACAAATTTAACGCCTTGACCAAGCGATAGGTTGACACCTGCGGTGAGTAACAAAGCTGCAAGGGCGGCTAATACCACCCACTTATAAGGCTTTATAAACGCTAAAATGGGTAATAAGCTTCGAAAAGCGGCCTGCTCTTTGGTTTTTGCCATGCTAGATTCTTTTAAGTGAATAGGGTATAGATATGGTTATCTTTGTTTTAAAAATCAACAGTAAAGTAAGGGATTAGTATGGAATCAATAACTGTTAGTGGTGAATTCACCGTTAAATTAAACCCAATCGGTGGTTATGCGACAGGTCAAGATGGTGTGAATCTTGGACGTATGTCAATAGATAAAGAATTCTCTGGTGCACTTGAGGCATTGAGTCAAGGTGAGATGTTAAGTGCCATGACACCAACTCAAGGCAGTGCAGGTTATGTTGCTATTGAACAAGTTGTAGGAAAGCTCAATGGCAAGCAGGGCAGTTTTGTTTTGCAACATTTTGGCACGATGGATAAAGGGGCGGATCGTTTGATTTTAGAAGTCGTGCCTGACTCGGGGGCCGGTGAACTTGAAGGTGTAACAGGGAAAATGCACATTCGAGTCGAAGAGGGGATTCATTATTACGATTTTGAGTACCAGCTGTAATGACATTACCTTTATGGCTTAGCCTAGTCGCCGTTTGCATTATGGGCGCAATGTCACCGGGGCCGAGTTTAGCTGTGGTATTAAAGCACAGTCTGCATGGTGGCATGAAAAACGGTATGTTAGCAGCACTTAGCCATGGTATCGGGGTCGGGTTTTATGCCTGTGCTTCGTTGCTAGGGTTAGGGGCATTGATGACTCAACTGCCAACACTTTATCAAGTACTTGTTTATGGCGGTGCAGCATATCTTGCCTATTTAGGGATTCGTATTTTATTAGCTAGGCCCAGCTCGCAAACACTGAATGTTGAGAAAGCGAAGCCAAGCCCTCGTGCAGCTTTGCAAGATGGCTTTGCCATTGCCTTTTTGAACCCAAAGCTTGCGGTATTCTTTTTAGCGCTGTTCTCGCAATTTATTGACCCAGAAAACCTCACGTTTCAGGTTGGGTTGATTATGTGCTTAACGGTGTTTGTGCTCGATACGGGGTGGTATCTACTTGTTGCACTGTTAACCGAAATATCAAAAAAACGGTTTGGTTTTACCAAGGCAAACCCTTGGTTTGAAAAGCTACTGGGGGTGATTTTTATTGCTCTGGCAGTTCGCGTTGTCGTCACTTTATAAGGAATTCGAAATGACCGAAAGCAGTTTATTGAGTGCCAGTTTTGATCCCAAAGTAAAACAGTATTGGTTATTACTGGGTATGTTTACCTGTGTGATTAGTATGGTAGGTATCCCTTTCATTCCCATTGTTGCGTTAATAATCTGGCTGGTGGCAGGGCGTATTTTAGCGGCGATGTCAGCTACTTTGTTAACTCGTAAATTAGTGGTGAAGCGTGGTGTCTTTTTTAAAGAAGAAAAGTCGATCCCACTTGAAAAAATAACCGATGTAGCACTAAGCCAAGGTCCTTTGATGCGTCAATTTGGCCTTTATCGACTGAGCTTTGAAACGGCAGGTCAATCAGGGCAAGGTGCATTGGTATCATTACTCGGAGTGATTAATGCAGAGACGTTTCGCGAAGCAATCTTGAAACAAAAAGATGAAATATCTCAAACCAGTCCTAAAGCTGAGCATCAAGCAGAAGATAGTCAGTTAGAACTGCTACGTTCACTTACTTATAGCGTAAAAAACATTGAGCAAATGTTAGTTACGCTATTAGATGAAAAGCGCTAGGCCATTTGTAAAGTAGGGCTACCAGCTTGTACGCTGAGCGCTTTTTGACGCTCGTTAAGCAGTGTGTAATCGGCTGTTTTAACGCTGCTCACATAATGCCACTGGGCAAGCGCTTGTTGCTGAGTAAAGGTGACGGTTAAGTAGCCGCGTTCAACTAAGTTGTTGTAAGCTAAGTCGTTAACCAGCAATGCAATGACTTGCTCAACTTGTGCGACAGCTTCACTCGATTGTGTATTTAATGCTAAGTAGTTCTCAAGGCCCGGTGAAGAAACCGAAGATGTTGCAAACTCAACACCGGCTGCGGCGTTAGCAGAAACAGGGTTGCCGGCATCAGTGACTAATTGTCCTGCCCAACTGTTATGCGTATCACCCGCCAAAACGACTAAGTTCTTTTGCGCTGCAATTGCTGTCCCAAGTATTACCTCACGTTCATAAGCATAGCCATCCCATGCATCAAGATTATAAGGTGCTGTTGTTTCTACGCGTGCTCGCTGCTCACTCGTAACCGTTGGATCGCCAGCTAATACGCGCCCTTTAATTTGCGCAAGCTCACTAAATAGCGTATTTGCTTGAGCAAGTAATGCCGATGGATCAGCACCGCTTGCTTGAGTCACTTGAATGTTCATTAGTAACTGCAAAACCTCAAATGGCAAATGCATTTTGGTCATCAGCACTTGCTGCCCAAGCACTTGCCATTGTGTTGTTGCTGTCGTTAAACCATCGGTTAGCCATGTTAGTTGCTCATTACCTAATAGAGCACGAGTTGGAGAGCTGATTGCTGTAACAAAGTCAGTTTGTCCTTGGCTGCTGGTTAAATCGAAATCGGCGTAATTAACTTGCTCGTCGCGAGCTAAAACACGGGTATCGAGCATGTGTAATGACACTAAATTACCAAACTCAAAGCGTCGATAAATACGTTCTTTATCGGCTACATTACGGATAGGCATCCATTCAAAGTAGGCTTGTAGCGCATGCATTTTGCGCTCGCTAAATTCACCTTCGCCGTCGTTGTGATTTTCAGCGCCACTGTGCCATGTATCATTTGCTATTTCGTGGTCGTCCCAAACAGTAATAAATGCACAATGACTATGTGCAGCTTGTAGGTTCTCGTCTTTACGATAATGGCCGTAACGTTTGCGATAATCCGCTAAAGAAATGATTTCATCGCTATTGTCATCAGGTAATAAACGGCCTAGTTCGGTGGCATCTTCAGTGGCATAACCTGTATTGCCATATTCATAGATGTAGTCACCTAAGTGCAGTACTGCATCTAAATCGGTTTGTTTTGCGATTTCACCATACACATGGAAGTAGCCAGCAGGGTAGTTAGCGCAAGAGACAACGGCAAATTTTACTTGCTCTATGTTGCTGGTTGGGAGTGTTTTACCTGCCCCCGTGGGTGAAGTTTTACCATTACTTATGAAGCGGTAATAATAAGTAGTGTTAGCATCGAGACCTTGCAGATCAACTTTCAAGGTAAAGTCGGTTGCATCACTTACTTGTGTCTCGCCATCATGGCTTATGGTTGTGAAGTTAGCATCCGTTGAGGCTTGCCAAACTACGTTAACACTCGTGACGTTTTCAAGCGGGGTAATGCGAGTCCAAATAATCAGACTGTCAGCGAGCGGGTCGCCACTGGCTACACCGTGATCAAAGCTGACAAGGGTCTGCTTTGTGGTTTCATCATCATCGTCATTAAGACTACAGCCAGTTAAACCGAAAGATAAAACGGCGGCGCCAAAACCCGCCGCCGATGCTTTTAAAAAACGTCTCCGTGTAAAAGTCATTGCTCTGTACCTATGAGTAGAAAAGTACGAGCTTATCCGACCAGTGTTACTATTCTATGAAGCTAAAACACTTGGCAAATTTGTTCTGCATTACAGGTGATTACTGTGACATTTTCGTAGCCAACACGAGTCAGTGCTTCGGCACTGAGTGTAGCACGGGCACTACTTGCACAGTGTAAGTAGATTGGCCGAGCAGGGTCTTTTTCAATTTCCATTAATTTCATTTCAAGTACACCACGTGGGATATTAATTGCACCTGTCGCTGCTTTAGTGGCGTGTTCAGCAGGTTCACGTACGTCAATTAGTAAACCATGGTTTTCGCTTAATTCTTGTTTTGCTTGGTCAGCGCTAATGCGGCGCTGGTTTGGAGCAATAATTTTCATTAAGTCAGGAATTGGGGTCAGCATACTAATCCTCCATGCCAAGTTTGCGTAAAATGGTGATCATTGGGCACCACTTAGTGAATGCGGATTAAAGGGCGCATTTATTTTTCGTGGTTGGTTTTGCAGCTGTTTGTTTGGTATTTAGGCAAGGCAGAGCACATGAAGTATGGTTTTGTCATATAAATGTGCGATAACGCTGAATAAATGCCAAACAGACGCTGCCCTTAGGGTTCTGCCTAGGAGCATCTTACTCTTTGTTGCTCGGAAATTACATAGAACTACTATGCTGCAATCCTCGCGCCTCGATTAAAATGCTCCTAGGTTGAACAACTCTCAACCCCGAAAGATGCATGCGCCCTGAGTTTAGAGCAATAAATACCGTAAACCAAATCCACAGCGGACTGTGAAACTGTTGTAGCAACAATGAAATACAGATCATTACACCAGCAATTAAGCGAAGCGCGTCATTTAGTTTCATAATAAGACCTCGATAACAGAGTGATGTATTTAATATATTAGATAACTCTACATTAGTAAATTTTAATATTAGACTTTTCTAATATATCAATCTATACTTTAGCGGTATTTTAAGAATATAGAGTAGTGTGATTATGAACATCGATTTTGCGGCTATGGCCGACAATGTTGAACAAGCAGAGCAAATGCTAAAGATATTGGCGAATAAAAATCGTTTGATGATCTTATGTTCCCTACAAGATGGTGAAATGAGCGTGAGCGAATTAAACGAAGCTGTGCCGTTGGCGCAGTCGGCATTATCGCAACACTTAGCGGCGCTGAGAAAAGCTCAGATCGTCGCGACTCGACGCGAAAGCCAAACCATCTATTACCGTGTAATAGATAAGAATGTAGTGGCTATTCTTGCAACCTTATATGGTTTATTTTGCAAAGGTAGTTAGGTAATGAATGCTATCGATAATGCAGTAAAAAACAGCTTGAGCGGTCGCCTCCCTGTCATTATTTTTATTATGTCGGTGCTGCTCGGTTTAATGGCATTAAAGCAAACCCCTCGTGAAGAAGAACCGCAAATTGTGGTTCCTATGCTTGATATATATGTGGCAGCGCCAAACGTTGAAGCGCCAGAAGTAGCAAGGCTGGTAACTGAGCCATTGGAGAAGTTATTGGCGCAGTTAACGGGCGTTGAGCATATTTATTCGACCACACAGAGTAATGCTGCTGTTGTTACTCTTCGCTTTGAAGTCGGTCACGATCGTGAGCAAGCGATTCTCGACACTTACGCTAAACTCTATAGCTATCAACACACCATGGCGTCAGTGATCAGCTCATGGCAAATTCGTCCGGTTGAAGTGAACGATGTGCCCATTGTGATGCTGGGCTTATTTAGTAAAGATCCAAAACTTTACGATGATTACCAACTAACCCGCTTTGCCAACGAAATCGCCAATAGCCTACAGCGCATCGAAAACACCAGCGAAGTGAAAGTGATTGCTGGTAGAACTCGACAATTAACGATTAACCTTGATGCGAGCGCGCTCGCTGCACACCAAACAACCCTAACCGATGTGTATTATGCACTTAGCGTATCTAACCAATTAGTGAATGTGGGCAGTGTTGTTGAGGGGAGGCAGCAAATTGCCTTACAAGTGGGTGATGTTTTACGTTCACAATCTGCGATTGAACGCCTTGTTGTCAACGTGGTAAACGGTAAGAGTGTTTACCTAAGTGATGTGGCCCAGGTGAGTGATGGCCCACGCGAAGCACAAAGCTATCAATGGCTGGCTCAATCAGATAATCAGCAACAACTTCCTTTAGTGACCATTAGTGTCGCTAAACAAGCAGGCACCAATGCGGTCGCTGTAGCGAATGAAGTGCACAGTATGATGGGCAGTTTATCGGCTAATCTACTACCAGATGAAGTGGGCTACACCGTACTGCGTGACTATGGCCAAACAGCGAACGAAAAAGTAAATAACCTTACCTCGAGCTTAGTGTTTGCGGTATTTACCGTGGTTATTTTTGTTGGTGTATTTTTAGGCTGGCGACCAGCAATTGTGGTTGGTTTAGCAGTACCTATTTGCTACGGCATCACCCTGACACTTGATTTTGCCTTTGGCTATACAATTAACCGAGTCACACTGTTTGCACTAATACTTTCTTTAGGTTTATTGGTTGATGATCCGATCACAGGAATAGACAACATAAGTCGCTTTTTAACCCACAAAGGCGATAAAAAACAGCGCATAGTTGATGCCATGAGTGAAATACGTGTAGCGCTGTTTATGTCTACATTGACCATTATGGTAGCGTTTATCCCACTTGCGTTTATCACCGGCATGATGGGGCCGTATATGGCACCGATGGCATTCAATGTGCCGGTAAGTGTAATGGTTTCAACCATAGTGGCATTTTTTGTTACGCCTTGGTTGGCCATGAAACTACTTAAAGCGCCAGTCGATGACAGCGTACAACTCGATGCCAATCAGCATGGTTTATATGAGCGTATATTATCGCCATTACTTGAGTCTAAAGGCCGTGCCAAACTCGTTTTATGGACTACATTAGCCTTGTTTGTCGCCAGTGCCATGTTACCCGTCATGCGTGTTGTGCCTTTAAAGCTATTACCGTTTGATAATAAAAATGAGTTACAAGTTTTAATCGATATGCCAGAAGGCACGAGCCTTGAGCAAACCGCGGCTTTCACTCGACAAGTACAAACCATCACTTGGCAATTAAATGAAGTAAGCGAGGCGGCAGCCTACGTTGGTCAGCCATCGAGCATGGACTTTAATGGTATGGTGCGTGGTTATTATCGACGTGAAGCAGCGAACCTTGCTGAGCTTAGAGTACTTCTGCTTGATAAAACTGAGCGCGGCCATCAATCTCATGCTGTGGTCATGCGCTTGCGTGCCGCATTAGCGCCATTGGCAACTGATGGCATTGTTATTAAAGTGGTTGAAGTACCACCAGGCCCGCCTGTTTTAAGTACCTTAGTGGCCGAAGTTTACAGTGAGCCATTTGTTGATACAGAGATTCACTATCAAGCAGCTCTTGCTGTTGCAGCAAGGTTAAAGCAAGAGCCGCATGTGGTAGAGGTTGATACCAGTATTGCTGCTAATGCGCCCTTACAGCGTTTTGTGACTGATAAAAGTAAAGCGTCATTGTCGGCGGTGTCTACGCAAGATATTGCCCAGACTTTAGCCATTGCCTCGCATGGGCAAAATGTTGGGGTGTTATATGTGAGCGGTGAAACAGACCCTGTTGATATTAAGCTGCAACTGCCGTATCAAGACCGAAATCAATTTGCTCAATTGCTGGCATTGCAGGTTCGCGGTGACAGAGAGCTTGCAAAAACCAGTGACGAATTTGGGCTGCAAAGTGCACCGCGTCCGCTGGTGGCGTTATCTGAATTGGGTGAGTTTCAGCATCAAGATGTTGCTAAACCAATTATGCGTAAAGATCAGCGTAATGTGGTGTATGTAATGGCTGAGCTAAACGGTCGTACACCCGCTGAAATTATTGCTGACGTCAATGCCGACTTAGGTATCAGCGCAGACGAATTTAGCCAAACTGATTGGCAAAGTAGGCACTTTTTCAATAATGGTGGTAGCCAGGCTTGGCAATTACCTGCTGGCACTGACGTAACCTTTAGTGGTGAAGGTGAATGGCGAATTACCATTGATGTATTTAGAGATATGGGCATTGCCTTTGCGTTTGCGCTCACTGCAATTTTCATCATCTTACGCATTCAAACACACTCTGCGAGTTTGTCACTGATCATCATGTCGGCTATTCCATTAACCGTAATAGGGATCATGCCGGGCTTTTGGTTATTAAATCAATTTGGAGAGCGCACCATTGCTGGTGCTCCAGAGCCGGTGTTATTCACCGCAACAGCCATGATTGGCATGATTGCACTTGCCGGTATTGTGGTTCGTAACTCACTTATTTTAGTTGAGTTTATTAATCAAGCTCGCAGCCAAGGTATGGCAATTAAACAGGCTTTAATCGCCGCAGGCACGGTGCGAATGCGCCCCGTGTTGCTGACAGCCGGAACCACCTTATTAGGTAACTTGGTGATCACCCTAGACCCAGTATTTAGCGGTCTAGCGATTGCGATTATTTTTGGGATTGTGGCATCAACATTGTTCTCATTATTTGTTGTGCCGCTGGTTTATTATTTAGTGTTTGCAAAGGATGCAGCCAAAGAGGAACAAGCTCATGCAAGGTAAATCAAAACTTATTGGTTCAATCATCGCGTTATCAGTGATCATTGTGGCGGTACTTTACATGGCGGGCAGTTTTTCTGATAAGCAAGCTGCAGGCATGAAAAACCCATCGGCAAATGATTACAAGGGTCAGTTAGTGACAGTGAGACTGGCTGATATTGCGCGTGATGAAGTTGTACCGGGCACTGTGATTGCAAAACAAAATACGCAAATTTCATCACGGGTTATGGCACAAGTTGAGCGTTTAAATGTCCGCGCTGGCGATACAGTAAAACAAGGTGATGTGCTAATTACCTTGCAGCAAGATGACTTTCAAGCAGGGCTTGCTCAAAGTGATGCACAAATTAATGCTATTAATGCCTCGCTTACTCAAGCTGAAAAGCAGCTCAAGCGAGTTAATGACCTTTTCAAACAAGGTTTAGTGTCAGTCAGTGATTATGATGATGCGAAAGCAAGGTTTGATAATTTAAGCGCAAATCTAGCCATTGCTAAGCAGCAGCAAACACAAGCACAAGTTGCATTGAGTTTTACGCAAATTAAAGCGCCGATTTCAGGTGTTGTGGTGGAGCGTTTTGCAGAACCTGGCGACACCGCAACCCCTGGCACGCCATTACTCGCACTGTATAACCCACAGCAATTGCAATTAGCGTTTAATGTCAGAGAGCAGCAAGCAATTAAGTTGAATGTTGGCCAAACCCTAACGGTTAAATTACCTGCTTTATCAATATCGATGCCTGCCACAGTGACAGAAATTGTGCCCGTTGCTGATAGTGCTGCGCGTAGTATGGAAATCCGTTTAGAAACAGATGCGCAAACTGGGTTAATGCCTGGGCTTTACGCACAATTACAATTACCGCTCGCCCCTGAAAAAGGGGTGTTGATTGACTTAAGCTGGGTGCATCAATATGGCCAATTGAGTATGGTCTATTTACTTGAAAATAATCAAATCGTGCGTCGCTACGTTCGCCTTGGCGAAATGGTCGATGGACAGCAGCACATCGTTTCAGGTTTAAACCCAGGTGATGTGCTGGCTGTTGATTTTAAAGCTAAATAAAGGTCGCTATTTCGTCCAGCGACTTTTTCACTAAGGCATGTTCAGGGATGGTTGCATCTGTGCCTGGGTAGCCTGCAATTAGCAGCATGTAAGGGCGCTCATTATCTTTATCGCGGCCACAAATTTCGGTTAAGAAGCTCATTGGTTTTGGTGTATGCGTAAGAGTTGCAAGGCCCGCTCTGTGAAGTGCTTGAATTAAAAAGCCAGTTGCCAAGCCTACAGACTCATGAACATAGTAATTGGTATTTTTGTCATCGGCAGAAATACCCCCTTTCTTTTGGCTAAACACGGCAATTAGCCAAGGTGCATGCTCAAGGTAGGGCTTACTGGCATCTGTGCCAAGTGGTTTTAATGCATCTAACCATTCTTCACCTGCGCGACCTTCATAAAATGAGCGCTCTAGTTTTTCAGCTGCTTCACGAATTTGTTTCTTCACATCGCTGCTGTGTATTGCCACAAAGTGCCAAGGTTGATGATTGGCACCACTTGGTGCAGTGCCAGCCGCTTTAATACAGGTTTCGATTATTTCTTTTGGCACAGGTCGGTCGCTAAAACTGCGAATACTATGGCGACGTTGACTCACGGCTAAAAACTCTTCGGCGCGTTTTAGCATCTCGTCATGAGGGTACTCAATAAAATCATTGAGTGGCTGATTTTTGTGTTCTTGCATGGCTTTTCGCTTCTTGTGTGTTGATGATAAAATCGTGTTATTGTTGTCTATGCTGGTTACGGCGATAATCTGCCAACTCATTACTTAACCAGTCTTTTGCATTAATTAAAGTACCGTCGCTAAATCTTACCTTGTAAGGCTTGCCACTCCATGAGCTTTTACTTGCTAGGTTTTCTATAAATTTTTCGGCAGTTTTCGCATAACGGGTCGCTTTACGATATTTCATGGCAAGGTGCTCAGCAGCATCTTGGCTTGAATGCTCTGTGCCATTGCGAATAAATACGGCATCGCTGTTAGCGACAAAGTCAATGAGGTGATTTATCTCTTGCTCTGGGGTGGCTGCATAACTGAATTGGCTAATGCTCAATAACATTAATGCGATTAACCAATATCCATTCATTGTTATTTTCACTGTACTTTTTGCTCTATGGTTAGGGTTGCAATTATTGGGTTATGATCTGAACTATCCAGTTCTGGCACGACCGTTGTTTCTATTTTGACACCACGTACCCATACTTGGTCAAGTGCTAATCCAAATGCTTTTGTACGTTTATCATCTAAATAAATAGCTTCATGTAACCCTAACTTGTTAAGTGTTTGTTTCAAAAGAGCCTGTCTTCGGTCGCTCCAAGTATTAAGGTCACCAGCAAATATGATCGGTCCTTGATGCATTCGCATGATGCTCGCTGCATCTTCGAGCTGTTGTTTAAAGTCACTCACACCTATTGTGAAGTTAATGCCATGTAGATTAATACTTAGTAATAACTGTTGATTAGGCAGTGCATATTCAACAATGTTGGTCGCTTTTGGGCTACGTAACCAAGGCTCTGTGTGGGTGAGTGTGCAATGCACCGCGGCGGGCCAGCGGCTGAGTGTCATAACACCAGATTGCACACTGCCACTTTTATACCCTTTAGCAAAACGCCAGTAAGGTTTGAGCTTTGTAAGCGCAGGCTCTTTGATAGCTTCTTGCAGTAACACAATATCAGCATCGGCATTTAGCTTTTGCAAATCTGTGAGTAAGCCATCTATTTGTGCTTTGTAGATGTTCCAGCTCAACAATGTGAATTGATAGGGTAAAATGTAATGCGCTGCATAAGTTTGCATGCGGCTTTGTGCTAATTGTTGTTGACAGTTTGCTAGGTTGGCTGCGGTTTTGGTAATGCCTTGTTGCTCATCTGAGCTTGGAGTATTTGCAATACTTTGCCAAGACAATAAACTTAAGAATAATAAATGTAGATACGACGTCATAATTACCTTTACTTACAAACCTTCCTGATTAGTCTTTACTCTTTCCAGTTTAGTTCAAACTGAGCCTGTGAGAAACTGTAGCTTTTTTACAATTTTATATATTTTCTTACCCTTTATAGAAACTTCATGTTGTACACTGCAGCTTCAAAATATATCTGAAGGAAAACACATGAAGCAGTTAGTGTGCGTGTTACTTACGCTATCGTTAGTAGCATGTTCATCGGTGACTATCGTGCCTAATAAGGCAGACAAATTAACACGGAATGCTGACTATCAAGACAGTAGACCTTTCTACTTGTGGGGATTGGTGGGTGAACAGCGTGTTGATGTTAAAGCGGTCTGCCAAGATAAAAAAGTAATGCAAATGCAATCCCTGCAAACATTTACAGATGGAGCTTTGGGGTTGGTTACACTGGGTATTTATGCGCCTCACACTGTGAAAGTATGGTGTGAACAATATGGGCAGGAGCAATTATGAAACATGTATGCTTAACTGTAATTCTTGCTGCTGCTTTAAGTGGTTGTACACATATTTATTTTGATAATGGCAGCCCTACCTCAGCAAATAAGGGAGCAGTTACAGAACGTTGGCATCATAACTTTGCTGCTGCGTTGTACGAAGGCTCCAAGCCTGTGGATTTATCAATATACTGTCCTAATTCCGAGTGGCAAAGTGTACATACTTACAAGTCATTCCTTAATGTTGTAGCAGGCGAGGCGGTTAATGAAATAGGTGGGCCTATTTGGTACCCAAAAACAGTGGAAGTAAGCTGTGCTCAGGTACCCTATAAAGCCGATTAATTATTCGTATCGTAAAGCATCAATTGGGTTTAAGCGTGCCGCTTTAATAGCGGGCGCTAAGCCAAACACAATACCAATCAATGAAGTAAAGCCAAATGACAGTATAACTGCCCAACTCGGTATGTAGGCATCTGGCATGCTCGGCACTGATAACGAAATCAGTGCCGCAGCACCATACCCTATCGCTAAACCAATTAAGCCACCAAACAATGAAAGCACCACAGCTTCTACTAAAAATTGCAGCATAATAAAGCCAGGAGTCGCCCCTAATGCCTTTAAGGTGCCGATCACACGAGTACGTTCTGTTACCGAAACCAGCATGATATTCATTACGCCAATACCACCAACTACGAGGCTTATACCTACGATACCTGCGGTAATTGCGGTAGCACTACCAGTAAACTTATCGATATTAGCACGGGCTTTTTCGGCGGTTTCAAATTCAAAGTCGTCATCTTCACCGTCTTTCAGTTTATGTAATTGACGTAAGATGCGGCGAATTTTACCCAGTACTTGCGCTTCGTTAGCATCGTCTTTTAAACGAAACATCATTTGTACATTGGTATCAACACTGCCGCCTTCTAATGCACTCATAGTGCTTATTGGAATATTAATGTAGTCGTCTTGATCAAAACCTAATAAGCTACCTTGCTTTTCTGCCACTCCAATAATGCGAAACCACTCGCCACCTAGTTTAATGTATTCACCTACAGGGTTTTCAGGCAAATTGAGCTTTTCGATAATTGACGGACCAATAAACGCCACTCGACGGCGTTTTTCATCATCTTCTGCGCGAATAAATCGCCCGAGTTCTGGGTAGGTACGGTAAGCTTTTTGGTAGTCTTGCTCGGTGCCCATCACGCGGGATGCATGACTTTTATTACCATACTCTGCTGCACCTGAAAATCGCCAAGTAAACATCAATGCGGTAAATGTTTCGGCCTCTTTTATACGTGCTTTAAGTGTTAAGAAGTCATCGTAGGTTAGTTTTGCTTGTTGACCTACCATTTCTTTTTCCATACTAGTGTAAGGTTTTATATTGGTGACATCGGGAGACATGTCGGCAAGCTGATCATTAATTTGCTTGGTAAAACCTTGCATTACTGCCACTACGGTCACAACCGCAGCAACGCCAATAATAATGCCCAAGCAGGTAAGAGCACTGCGCATCGCGTTGGCTTTTATTGCCATCAGTGCGGCTTTGGTGCCTTCCATAACAGCGATAGCAGATTTAAACATGTTGTTTTGCTCCTTCGCCTTTACGAGTATCACTGACGACCTTGCCATCAACCAAACGAATAACGCGTTGGCAATGATCAGCAATATCTTGTTCGTGAGTAACCAAAATAATGGTATGTCCTTCGTTATGAAGTTCATCAAACAACGCCATGATCTCGGTGGTGGTTTTACTGTCTAAGTTACCGGTAGGCTCATCACCAAGTAGAATGTGTGGTTTAGTAACTAATGCGCGAGCAATGGCAACACGTTGACGCTGTCCACCAGAGAGTTGGCTTGAAAGGTGATTTACCTTGTCGCCAAGGCCTACCCGCTGCAATGATTCAAGCGCCTGTTGTTTTCGCGCTTTAGCAGAGATAAACCGATACACTAAAGGCTGCATAACATTTTCAAGCGCAGATGCGCGAGGTAACAAGTTGAAGCTTTGAAAAATAAAGCCAACACTTTCATTACGTTGATGGGCAAGCTCGGTTTCGGTCATGCGCTTTACTAGCCTATCTTTTAAATAGTAGTCACCACTGGTTGGTGTATCTAAACAGCCAAGCAAATTCATCAATGTTGATTTACCTGAACCAGACGGGCCAATAATGGCAACATACTCATTTTGCGCAATTTCAATATTGATATCATCAAGGGCTTTGAAAACTTGTTCGCCCATTTTATATTGCTTATTGATATTACTGAGTTTTATCACCGCAGACATTAGCTAGCACCTTTTTCAGGACTGTCTTTAATTGCTACAGCGTCACCCTCTTTTAGTGAGCTAAGCGGTCTTGCAGGGCCGATAACGATACGATCGCCCTGCGAAACACCGCTGGTAAGGGCTTGTTCGATATCTGAAGAAATACCTACCGTTACCGCAGTTTTAGTTACTGTGTTATCAGTATTAAGCTTCCAGACAAAATAGCGATCACCTTCTTTTTGAATTGCTTCAATAGGTAGCTTTAAGCCATTTTCGGCAATACTTGTGGCTATTTCAGCGCGGCAACTCATACCGGCGTAGAGCTGGCGGTCGGTGGCGTCAAGCAGTACTTTTACTTTAAACGACAGCCCCTGCGAACCCGCTTGGTTTTTTGCTGAAGTACCAATGTTTATCACTTTGCCAGTAAAAGGTTGGTTTGGGTAAGCGGCGGCATAGATATCTGCATGTTGCTCTAGTTTTATACCAGCAATATCTGTTTCATCTACGCGTAGTTCGGCTAATATTGCGCTTGGATCAGCGACAAGCATTAGATCAGAGCCAATAATGTTGGTCGTCCCTGCAATGACAGTCTCACCTTCTTTTATATTAACCGAAGCTAGTAGGCCACTCATTGGAGCGCGAAACACACTTTTATTTAAACGATCTTCAGCAATCAGTAACGACGCTTGAGCTTGGTTGTAAGCTTCATGTCTTGCTTCAATATCTATTTTCGCTAAATCGCGGGAATTTTTTAGGTTTTCATACACTTCTTGGCCTGCAAGGCCAACTTCAAATAGTTCTTTTTGGCGACTGAGTTGGCGCTCAATGTTTTTCAGGCGGGTTTCGCTGTGCTTAATATCGATTTCTGTTGCTCTAAGCACGGCTTTGTTACGTGCAACCTCTGACTCAAACGCTGTAGTATCAAGGCTCATAAGAATATCGCCTTTGGTGACACTTTCACCTTCTTCAAAAAATACTTTAGCGACTCGGCCTGTCACTTCAGAACGAAGTTGTACCTGAGTGTTAAATACCAAGTTACCAGAGGCTAAAATTGAATCGGCAATATCGCCTTGTTCAACTTCTGCAATATGCATTTCTGGCGCGTTTTTATCGCCGGTGACTTGTTTTGAGATCAGTAAAGCGACAAATGCTATAACAGCAAGGCCAATTAAAATGGCTTTTTTCATGATACTTCCTTGCCTATGAAAGAGCGGTTGTCACCGCTCATAACTAGATTAAATAAATGCGATAACAGCCCAAATACCGTAAATAACAATACTTGGTAGAGCTGTAAATAGTAGCGCTTTATTGAATGTGAAATTAGTCCAACTCTTCAAACCGATAGCAGCGATGAAAATGCTCCAAATAGAAAAGATATTGAGACTTTCAAGTAGGGTGTACAATGGGTGGCCAATTTCTAAACCAGTTAAAAGTTGATTAATCGAAGAGTAGTTCATTAGTGTTTGTGAAATTTGGTTAGTGCTTGCTGTAAGCACTAAGATTAAAAGGCCTAAGTAATAAATAACCAAAGGCATCATGGCCCACACGCCAAAGCCGTACCAAGCACCATAGCCGTAGTTAGCCTCTGGGTCTTGCTTCGATACAAATAGATAGTAGCCTGCCATCAGGGCATTAATGACAGCTAAACCGATAATGCTACCAAAGATAGCAAACCAAACTTGCATATCAATAGTTTGCTCTATGCTTTGGCGCATCATTTTTTGTTCTGCAATGGTGGCATCAACACTGGCTGCAGCCACTTGTTGATCGATTAAATATTGTGGGTCAGCTTTATTGTAAAAAGCAAACATACTGGCAGCGAGAATGCCGGCAAGTAAAATAAAGGCAACAAAAGACCAGCCTTTTGTTTCTCTCACCCCATTAAAGGCTTTATTCGGGCTGATAAAAATATCAATTAAAGCAGTCATTGCATTTGAAGATTTCATTATTATTCCTTGTTTTAAAACATTTGCTTTTAGGTACTAAAATATCCTGTTTAGTAACAAATTAGCAATTTGTTTTGTAACTGTATGTTAACAGGTGTGATGCTGTTAGTTGTGTTATTGTGTAAGCACTGGAATGAGTCGATATTTTTAAGTAAGTAGGTAGTTATGACGAATAACAATAGACGTTGTATTGATGAGTTAGTGTTAGGGTTTTGGCGCTTGTTAGATTGGCAAGTTACGCCACAACAGTGTTTAAGTTTTTTAGAAAATGCAATCGATATGGGTGTTTCACACACCGACCACGCTGACATTTACGGCGAATATGGCTGCGAAGCCGAATTCGGTAAAGTGCTCAAGCTGAAGCCAAGTATTCGTGATGAGATTAAAATAATTACCAAGTGTGGTATCAAGCCCGCATTTGCAAGTTTAGGGTTACAAGGTAAGGCTAACCATTATGATTCCAGTGCTGCGCATATCATTGCCTCAGCGCAACAGTCATTAAAGCATTTCAATACAGATAGGTTAGATGTGTTATTAATTCATCGTCCTGATTATTTAATGAATGCTGATGAAATGGCTGAAGCATTCAATACCCTCAAAGCGAATGGTGATGTGATTGACTTTGGTGTATCTAATTTTACGCCATCTCAACTCAGCTTATTACAATCCCGTTTAGATTTTGAATTGGTTACCAATCAGATTGAGTTTTCGCCTTACGAAATGAAAGCCCTTGATGATGGAACTTTAGACCAATGTCAATTGCTCGATATCAAACCAATGCTTTGGTCACCGTTAGCAGGTGGACGTCTGTTCTCAAGTGATGATGAAAAAGCGATACGTTTACGCGCAGTGTTAGAGCAGGTCGGCACTGAAGTTGGTGCAAGTTCTCTTGATCAAGTGGTGTATGCTTGGTTATTGATGCATCCGAGTGCGCCATCTGTAGTGCTAGGTACGGGTAACATTGAACGCGTTAAATCAGCTGTCGCAGCTAAGGCTCTAAAGATAAGTCGTGAGCAGTGGTATCGTATTTGGCAGGGCTCAACAGGGCACAGTGTTCCTTAAGCTTCTAAACTAGAAAAGGGCCTTGCGGCCCTTCGTGTTGCAGCAAGTAACACATTCTTTTTAAAGTGTAAAATCTACCGCGTAAGCGACGTACACTTTCACATCTGTTCCATCAATGTCAGTATCTGAAACGCCTAATGTAAAGCCGTCTTTAGATACCGAAACACCGTAGTCGATGATATTGTCATCACCAATGAAATCACCTGAGTAATGGCCGACATGCAGCGCCAGCTCTGTGCCATTATTTCCTATTGGAAAGCTATAATCGGCATTTAAATACAGTGAATCTCCAAAGTCGGTGCCATCGCCGCTTGCTGCTGATGAAGCTAATACGGCTGCGCCAAACGTGAAGCTACCCATACTAATGCTACCGTAGATCTCTGAAAAGTCTGCATCGGTAAACGAGGCCGCATCTGGGTATGCATAATAAATGTAGCCAACATCGTAGCTAAAGGTTTCATTGATATCGCCGCCAAAACCAGCGTAGAGATCAAGCTCGTAGGTCATATCTTCTGCCCAGCTAGCATTTGATACCCAAGTACCCGCATAAAAGCCAGATTCACTTGCGTAATCAATACCACCTTGAATTGCGGCATCTCCGCCTGTCTGTTCTTGACCACGCCATAAGTAGTTTGAGGTTGCTGCCGCGTTAGCTGTTACTTCTGCAAAGCTATACGTCGAGCATAAAGTAAGTAGCGTGAGGGCGCTGGCCGCGACCACTTTTTTTAGTTTTAGCATGTTTTGTATCCTGTTGTTATGTTGATTTTGCCCATTTCAGATTGCAGTCTGGTTATTTGTCGGGGCATTATTTTTATGTGTTGTCTGGATACGATATAGCACTGGTTGTGCCAAGTTAATTTACGGTGGGAATTTTTATGCTTTATTTCTTTTAAAACAGTCTTGTAAGTATTCTTTTGGTTAAAGTTGACTTGTATTTGAATTATTCATGCGCACTTGCATGGTGCAATAAATTTCCTGGTTGCACAATGAAGACGCAACCAGGTTTTTCTTACTTGATAGAGACTTAGCCGAAAATGGCACGCATTAAACTAATGGTTTCTTCAACGCTACGGCCCTTTTCAACTTCACTGATGATTGAATCGCGCTTAGCTTTAATATGTTCAGGGATATCATCACTTGCAAGGGCGCGATCTACCAGTATTTCAGCCGATTCTTTACCGCGGCGTACAGTCTTTTTACCCGCAGAGCTTGTGCTGCTTTTAGGTTTGTTTAGTAACTTAATATAGTTAGAGCTATCAGCAGTCGCTTTGTCTGCATAATAAAAGAAGCTAGGTAACAAGGCTTTAATTTCAACTAGAGATTGTTCAAGTTCATTAGCCGCAGTAGCCATTTTGTACCAAGGCATACTATGAATGGCTTCGACAACATCTTGCCAGTAGCGCTCAAAATCGCGGTTATTTAGCTTCGTAATGCCAAGGGCTGCACAAAGGGCATCAAGTTTACTATTTACGATTGGTGTAAACACGTCAGGTCGACGCATTGCAAGTAAGCGAGTAGCAGGCGCAAGCGTTGGCTTTTCATCGCTGCCATTAAATGCCATGAAGTAAGCAACCATAAAATGCTGATAATGTTCTTGAGTTACTTCACCCTCAAGTGGAATGTGTACAAGAGCCTCATCGAACGCACCAGGTAAATCACTCAACATTTGGTGGAAACCTTTGGCGTTTTTAGTAGAAGCAAACCATTCAACGTCAAAGTTATAGCTGCTTGGATCGAGCGAGGCACTGTGCTTACCTGAAAACGCTAAACGGTCTTCTGGGATCATCTCTTTTAGTGATTGTGATTTAATTGCGGCAATGTAATTAGCTAAGCGTAGTTGCTCATCAAGGGCTACAAGCTCTTTATGCTGTTCGATGAAACTTGCGATAACTGGCCATGGCGCAACTCTTAACGTTTTTAACTGCAAAAAGCTGATTGCAGAAATTAATAAGTCATGAAGTTTTTTAAGTGTCGGTAATTGCTTATCTTCTAATAGATCGTAATTAATGCGATCGCGGCTTGCACTTAATAGCTCATAGCACCAACCTAAAAAGTCTTCAGGATGGTTTTCTACTTTAACTGCCATTAGATTTAAGCTGATATCAGAGGCTTGCTTGAGGATGTTTTGATAAATTTGACTTTCTTGCTCGCCAAGCGCCATTTTTGACGGTGAAATAAGCAGTTTCTTCATGCTTAATCGATACTCCAGTTTTGACCAAATTAGGTTGTTTAATTTTAGTACACAGGGTGCAAAAACAACAGGGTCGTGCATCATACAGAAGTCACCCCTTAGATGTCACCTACAGTGAAGACTTTTCATTTAATAGTAAAAAGCATGCTTAGATCACCTCGATTGTTCATTAAACTATTTATTTATATTTGTGGGCTATTTTTCTCTATATATGGCTCTAAGTTATTTCAGCGTTGATTCATATTCTTGTACCTAAGCTTGTTCAAAAACCTTTTTATGGATTGGGCAATGCATTTGCGCCTAACTCCCGCTATGATATGAACATTGTTTGCCCATGTTTAAGGATGATTATGAAAACCCTACTGAAAATTGTTGGTGTCATTTTCGTATTACTGATTGCATTAGTAGTCGCCGCACCATTCCTCATACCTACAGACGCGATATTTAACAAAGTATCGGAGCAAGTAGAACAAACCACAGGTCGTAGTCTGACTATTAATGGCGATAAAAAGCTGTCGGTATTTCCATCATTAAAGCTCGAATTGAATGATGTACATTTTGCGAATATGCAAACTGGCTCGCAAAAAGATATGGCAAGCATGCAGCAACTTGCAATTCGTATTCCTTGGATGTCGTTATTTGGCGGTGATTTCAAACTAGATAAGTTTGTTATTAATGAACCGACAATTTTATTAGAAACCGATAAAAATGGTAAAGCAAACTGGCAATTATTTGATGCAGTTGCTGAGCGACCACAGACAGAGCAGCAAAAAAGTTCTGGCGCCGTTAACTTACCAGATAACTTTGATATCGAGCTTGGTGAAGTAGCCATTTATGGCGGGACTTTCACCTACCTTGATGGCAAAACAGGGGCAAAACAACAAATAAGCGATTTAGAATTAGCAATCTTATTACCTTCTCTTCGTAAGACTCTTGAGTTAAAAGGCGGTATTACCTATATGGGTGAACGCTTTGACTTAGATGTCACCTTAGATACACCGGTAAAAGCGATTGAAGGCGAAACTTTTAATGTCAGCACTGAGGTTGATTCACGTTTAGTGGATGTGAACTTCAAAGGCGCGATTGCCCAAATGGGTAAAGATGTGCAAGGTCAGTTATCAGTAAGTGGTGACTCAGTTAAAGAGATAGCAAGCTGGCAAGGTGTTGAGCTTAATGCAAAAGAAAATGCCTTTAATGCGTTCAATGTTAAAGGTTCAATGCACTTAAAAGGTGATAAATTTAAGCTCACTGAGTTACTTGCCACCTTAGATGAGCTACAAATTAAAGGTAAAAGCGACATTAACTTAGGGAGTCGCTTAGCTGTGAATGCCGATATTGATTTAGGCATGCTTGATTTGAACCCTTACCTTCCAGAGGGTGTAGCTAAAGAAGAGCAAGCAGAACCAGCCACAGATACGCCTGCACAGCCAATTGTTTGGGATGATACACCAATTGATATGAGTGGCTTAAATGTACTTGATGTAAATATTGTTATTCGTTCAAGTGGTCTAAAAGCAAATGATATTACACTCGGTGAAAACCAGTTAACGGTGAACCTTAAAAATGCACTAGCAAAAATTAGCTTAGATAAATTTGTTGCTTATGAAGGCAGTGGTAAAGGTGTGATCACAGTCAATGCTAAGCAAACACCCTATAAAATTAGCACTAACTTTGCTTTAGATAAAATTGATGCACAGCCATTACTGACTGATGCAGCAGGTTTCAATAAGCTTATGGGTAAAGGCTCTTTAAACTGGGATCTAGCGACCACAGGACAAAGTCAAAAAGACTTTGTTAATGCATTAGATGGTCAGTTAGCATTTGAGTTTGCAGATGGTGCAATTAAAGGTGCGAATGTGGCAGAGATGGTGCGAAAAGGTAAAGAGCTCATTAAAGGGAACTTAAATGCTGTGTCTGAAGGGTTAGATACTGGTTTCGATAACTCTCAGCAAACAGACTTCTCAGCACTTACAGGTCGCTTCAATTTTACAGATGGGGTAGGGACTAACAATGACTTATCATTACTTAGCCCATTAATTCGCATTACAGGATCAGGTAAAGTTAACTTACCAATGACCAATGTCGATTATCGTTTAGTAACAGGCATTGTAGATTCAATTGAAGGCCAAGGCACGACTGATGACAGTACGGGCTTCAAGATCCCTCTGCGTATAAAAGGTCCTTTCCATGATGTTGGTTTCAAGCTTGACGTTAGTGACGCAGCGAAGGAAGAAGTAAAGGAAAAGGCAAAAGATAAAATTAAAGATAAATTAAAAGGCCTATTCGGAAATTAATAAAACTTTAATACGTAAATCAAAATAGGGCGCATTAGCGCCCTGTTTGTTTTATAATCAATAACAAGTGCTGATATTCCATATAGACCCCTCGACTTAGCAACACGTAATTATAAAATTAATTAAAAAATAACCTACCACTTCACTGTCATTGCTGATACAATTGCCCGCCCTTAAGAGACAACTCGCGTGTTTTTTGAGTGGAATTTAACCGAAATGTCTTGATTTTAAACAAAATTAAGGCGTGTTGTAATATCTACACCGGAGGTCATTAACATGATCCAAATGCAAACTCAGCTGGACGTTGCTGATAACAGCGGCGCTCGCAAAGTGCAGTGTATTAAAGTCCTTGGCGGTTCGCACCGTCGCTATGCAGCGGTTGGCGATATCATCAAAGTTTCTGTAAAAGAAGCAATTCCTCGCGGTAAAGTGAAGAAAGGTGATGTTAAAAACGCAGTAGTTGTGCGTACTAAAAAAGGCGTTCGTCGTCCGGACGGTTCTTTGATCCGTTTCGATAGCAATGCGGCTGTTATCTTAAATGATAACTTACAGCCAATTGGTACTCGTATCTTCGGCCCTGTGACTCGTGAGCTTCGTAATGACAAGTTCATGAAAATCGTTTCACTAGCCCCAGAAGTACTATAAGGAGTCTATCATGGCAGCAAAAATCCGTCGTGATGACGAAGTAATCGTACTAGCCGGTAAAGACAAAGGTAAGCGCGGTAAAGTGCTTTCAGTTGTTACTGAGTCTGGTCGAGTATTTGTCGAAGGCATCAACTTAATCAAGAAGCACCAAAAGCCGGTTCCTCAGTTGAACCAAGCTGGCGGTATTGTTGAGAAAGAAGCGTCTATCGACGTATCAAACGTTGCGATCTACAACTCGGAAACGGGTAAAGCAGATCGTGTAGGTTTCAAGATTGAAGATGGTAAGAAATTACGTATCTTTAAATCTACTGGTAAAACTATCTAATAGTTGGAGTAGAATGATGGCG
Source organism: Pseudoalteromonas arabiensis (assembly GCF_001550155.1). Taxonomy (GTDB): domain Bacteria; phylum Pseudomonadota; class Gammaproteobacteria; order Enterobacterales; family Alteromonadaceae; genus Pseudoalteromonas; species Pseudoalteromonas arabiensis. The sequence continues at coordinate 8,092 of NZ_LRUF01000011.1, read as the reverse complement.
AAACTGCATGAAGTATATAAAGACAAAGTAGTTGCTGAGCTTCAAGAGAAGTTTGGTTTCAGCTCTGTCATGCAAGTCCCTCAGATCGAAAAGATCACATTAAACATGGGTGTGGGCGAAGCTCTAGCTGACAAGAAGATCCTAGATAACGCTGTTGCGGATCTAGAAGCAATCTCTGGTCAGAAACCTCTAATCACTAAAGCACGCAAATCAGTTGCTGGCTTCAAAGTGCGTGAAGGTTACCCAATTGGTTGTAAAGTAACCCTACGTGGCGAGCGTATGTGGGACTTTTTTGAGCGTTTGGTTTCAATCGCTATCCCACGTATCCGTGACTTCCGTGGTGTAAGTGCTAAGTCTTTTGATGGACGTGGTAACTACAGCATGGGCGTACGTGAGCAAATCATCTTCCCAGAAATCGATTATGATAAAGTAGACCGTGTACGCGGTATGGATATCACAATCACTACTTCTGCGAAATCTGATGAGGAAGGCCGTGCGTTGTTAGAAGCGTTTAACTTCCCATTCAAGAAATAAGGGTAGGGTTATGGCAAAGAATTCTATGAAAGCGCGCGAAGCAAAGCGCACTAAATTAGTTGCTCAGTATGCTGAAAAGCGTGCGGCACTAAAAGCTATCATCAGTGATGTAAATACATCTGACGATGATCGTTGGGACGCGGTATTAAAGCTACAGTCTTTACCGCGTGATTCTAGCTCTTCACGTCAACGTAATCGTTGTAACGTTACGGGCCGCCCACATGGTTACCTTCGTAAATTCGGCATGAGCCGTATCAAAGTTCGCGAAGCAGCTATGCGCGGTGAAATTCCTGGCCTTAAAAAGGCTAGCTGGTAATAGAATCACGGGAGTAAGACTATGAGCTTGCAAGATCCTATTGCGGATTTGTTTACACGTATCCGTAACGGTCAGTCAGCGAAGAAAGTATCAGTATCGATGCCAACTTCAAAACTGAAAGTAGCAGTAGCTAAAGTACTAAAAGATGAAGGTTATATCGCAGATTACGCTGTAAACAGCGAAGCGAAGCCTGAGCTTTCTATCGAGTTAAAATACTTCGAAGGCAAAGCTGTTATTGAAAATATCCAGCGTGTTAGCCGCCCTGGTTTACGTATCTATAAGAAACGTGACGAATTACCTAAGGTAATGGGTGGTCTTGGTATCGCTATCGTATCAACTTCTAAAGGCCTAATGACAGACCGCGCAGCACGCAGTGCAGGCGTTGGTGGTGAGATCATTGGCTTTGTAGCTTAATCGGAGGGGAACTATGTCTCGCATAGCAAAGGCACCAATCAATGTTCCTGCCGGTGTAGAAGTTACATTAAAAGGCCAGGACATCACAGTTAAAGGCAAAAACGGTGAATTAACTCGTACAATCAACGACGCTGTTGAAGTACAAGTTAACGATAACGTTATTACAACTTTACCTCGTGAAGGCGTAGCAAATGCATGGGCACAAGCAGGTACTGCTCGCGCTCTAATCAACAACATGGTTGTTGGTACGCATGAAGGTTACGAGAAGAAGCTTCAGTTAGTAGGTGTTGGTTACCGTGCAGCAGCTAAGGGCAAAGTATTAGACTTAACTCTTGGTTTCTCACACCCGGTAAACTTCGAAGTACCAGAAGGTATTACGGTTGAAACACCAAGCCAAACAGAAGTTCTAGTTAAGGGCGTAGACAAGCAGTTAGTTGGTCAAACAGCTGCTAACATCCGTGCATACCGTAAACCTGAGCCTTATAAAGGTAAAGGTGTTCGTTACGCGGACGAGAATGTACGCCGTAAAGAGGCTAAGAAGAAGTAAGGTAAGACGATGGATAAAAAAACAGCTCGTCTACGTCGTGCTAAACGCACTCGTAGAAATTATATTGAACAAGGCACAACGCGTCTTGTTATCCACCGCACGCCACGTCACATTTACGCTCAAGTTGTAAACGCTGAGGGTACTGTACTGGCTGCTGCTTCTACTGTTGAAAAAGCAATTAGCGAAACAGTTAAAGGCACAGGTAACGTTGCAGCTGCGCAAGCAGTTGGTAAAGCGGTTGCTGAACGTGCAGCTGACAAAGGCATCGAGAAGATTGCTTTTGATCGCAGTGGCTTTAAATATCACGGCCGTGTGAAGGCGCTTGCTGATGCAGCGCGTGAAGCCGGTCTGCAATTCTAGGAGTAGACAATGGCTAACGTAGAAGCAAAGCAACAACAGCCTGATTTGGCTGAAAAGCTAATCGCGGTAAACCGTGTGTCTAAAGTGGTTAAAGGTGGTCGTATCTTTAGCTTCACTGCACTAACAGTAGTTGGTGACGGCGCAGGTAAAGTAGGTTTCGGTTATGGTAAAGCACGTGAAGTTCCAGCTGCTATTCAAAAAGCAATGGAAAAAGCACGTCGTAACATGATCAGTGTAGACCTAAACGGTAACACGCTACAGCACCCAATCAAGGGTCGCCACGCGGGTTCTAAAGTATACATGCAGCCTGCTTCTGAAGGTACAGGTATCATCGCCGGTGGTGCGATGCGTGCAGTACTAGAAGTAACTGGTGTACAGAACGTATTGTCAAAAGCATACGGTTCAACTAACCCGATCAACATCGTTCGTGCAACGATTGCAGCTCTAGAGAACATGAACTCTCCAGAGTCAATCGCTGCTAAACGTGGTCTTAGCGTTGACGAAATCACGGGGTAAACCATGGCTAATAAAACTGTAAAAGTAACACAAGTAAAGAGCTCTATCGGTCGTTTACCGAAGCATAAAGCTACATTACGCGGTCTTGGTTTACGTCGTATCAATCACACTGTTGAGTTAGAAGACACAGCATGTGTGCGTGGTATGATTAACCAAGTTTCTTACATGGTAAAGGTTGAGGGTTAATTCGATGCGTTTGAATACACTTTCACCTGCTGCAGGTGCAAAAACTGAAAAGAAACGTCTAGGTCGTGGTATCGGTTCTGGTCTTGGTAAGACTGGTGGTCGTGGTCATAAAGGCCAAAAATCACGTTCTGGCGGTAAAGTTCGCGTTGGTTTCGAAGGCGGTCAAATGCCTATGCAACGTCGTCTACCAAAATTTGGTTTCACTTCACGTAAATCACTAGTATCTACTGAAGTTAACCTTTTTGAAATCGCTAAAGTTGAAGGCGATGTAGTAGACGTAAACGCGTTACAAGCAGCTGGTCTAGTTAAAAAGAACATCCAGTTCGTTAAAGTAGTTAAATCTGGCGAAGTTTCACGCGCAGTAACCGTTAAAGGTCTTAAAGTGACTAAAGGTGCTCGCGAAGCTATCGAAGCTGCCGGAGGCAAGGTAGAAGACTAAGGAAGTACTAATGGCTAAACCAGGTCAAGATATGAAAAGTGCACAAAGTGGGCTTTCGGAATTGAAGCGTCGATTACTATTTGTATTAGGTGCTATCATTATTTACCGTCTAGGTTCATTCGTGCCGATCCCTGGGATTGACGCCGCTGTACTTGCCGATTTCTTCGAGCAACAAAAGGGCACCATTGTTGAAATGTTTAACATGTTCAGCGGTGGTGCGCTTGAGCGCGCTTCAGTGTTAGCACTGGGTATTATGCCGTATATCTCGGCTTCGATTATTACGCAACTATTAACGCATATGTATCCGCCGTTTATAGAGCTTAAGAAAGAAGGTGAGCAAGGGCGTAAGAAAATTAGCCAGTACACACGCTACGGCACGCTTGTGCTTGCTACTATCCAATCAATCGGTATTGCTACAAGCTTACCGGGTATGATGGACGGGTTAGTTGTTAACCCAGGTATTGGTTTCTACTTCACTGCTGTAGTGAGTTTAGTAACTGGTACTATGTTCCTGATGTGGTTGGGCGAACAAATTACAGAACGCGGTATCGGTAACGGTATCTCTGTTCTTATTTTTGTTGGTATCGTAGCTAACCTGCCGTCTGCTATTGGTTCGACAGCCGAAATGGCGCGCCAAGGTGATCTGAATGTACTTGTACTGTTATTGATTGCTGTAATCGTATTCGCTGTTACTTACCTCGTGGTATTCTTTGAACGTGGTCAACGTCGTATCGTCGTTAACTATGCAAAGCGTCAACAAGGTCGTCAGGTATTTGCTGCTCAAAGCACGCACTTACCATTAAAAGTAAATATGGCGGGTGTTATTCCACCAATCTTTGCTAGCAGTATAATTCTGTTCCCTGGTACAATTGCAAGCTGGTTCGGCCAGGGTGAAGGTCCGGTCGCTGATGTGCTACAAGCAATCGCTACAACGTTGACTCCGGGTCAACCTTTATATGCGATGGTTTTAGCTGCGGCTATTATCTTCTTCTGCTTTTTCTACACCGCGTTGGTATTTAACCCGCGTGAAACAGCAGATAACCTGAAAAAATCTGGCGCATTTATCCCAGGTATTCGTCCAGGTGAGCAGACATCTAAATACATTGATAAAGTGATGACACGCCTGACATTGGCAGGTGCTTTGTATATAACCTTTATCTGTCTGGTGCCCGAATTCATGACTATGGCATGGCAAACGCCATTCTATTTCGGCGGTACATCAATTTTGATTATCGTTGTTGTAATCATGGACTTTATGGCACAAGTACAGACGCATCTGATGTCACATCAGTATGATTCTGTGCTGAAAAAAGCAAACCTTAAAGGCTACGGTCGATAAGGTCAGTTTACGGAGTTGAGCAATGAAAGTACGTGCTTCCGTTAAGAAAATATGCCGTAACTGTAAAGTTATTAAACGTGCTGGTGTAGTACGCGTAATTTGCAGTGAGCCTAAGCATAAGCAAAGGCAAGGCTAAGTAAACAGTCGTGCAGGCTGAGTTATTCACTCGGCCTGTGTTTTTAATGTGATTTGGTCTTCGTTTGAGTATCCTTGCGGGCTTTTCAAACAGATGATAACCAAATTCAAATATAGGAGATGTGTTAGTGGCCCGTATCGCTGGCATTAACGTCCCTGATCATAAACATGCAGTTATCGGTTTAACTGCTATTTATGGCATAGGTAAGACTCGCTCTAAGGAAATCTTAGCAGCGACTGGTATCGCCGAGACCACAAAAATCGGTGAACTTTCAGACGAAACACTTGACGTATTGCGTGAAGCAGTTGGCAAGTACACTGTAGAAGGTGACCTTCGTCGTGAAGTTACATTAAATATCAAGCGCCTTATGGACCTTGGTTGTTTCCGTGGCCTACGTCACCGTCGTTCGTTACCACTACGTGGTCAACGTACTAAGACTAACGCGCGTACTCGTAAGGGTCCTCGCAAGCCTATCAAGAAATAAGGTGGGGTAGATTATGGCTAAAGCACCAATTCGTCGTAAGAAGGTTAAAAAGCAAGTTGCTGATGGTATGGCTCACGTTCATGCTTCTTTCAACAACACTATTGTAACAATTACCGACCGTCAAGGTAATGCACTATCTTGGGCAACAGCAGGTGGTTCAGGTTTCCGTGGTTCACGTAAATCTACTCCATTCGCGGCTCAGGTTGCTGCAGAGCGTGCAGGTACTGCTGCTCAAGAATACGGTTTAAAAAATCTAGAAGTTTTCATCAAAGGTCCAGGTCCAGGTCGTGAATCTGCTGTACGTGCTTTGAATGCTGCTGGTTACCGTATCACCAACATCACTGACGTGACGCCAATCCCTCATAATGGTTGTCGTCCACCGAAGAAACGTCGCGTTTAACAATAGGTTAGGAGAAATAACATGGCAAGATATTTGGGCCCTAAGCTCAAGCTGAGTCGTCGTGAAGGTACTGACCTGTTCCTTAAGAGCGGCGTAAGAGCTATCGACTCTAAGTGTAAACTTGAGACTGCACCTGGTCAGCACGGCGCTCGTAAAGGTCGCTTATCTGATTACGGTTTACAGCTACGTGAAAAGCAAAAAGTACGTCGTATCTACGGTGTATTAGAAAAGCAATTCCGTAACTACTACAAAGAAGCTGCTCGCCTTAAAGGTAATACAGGTGAAAACTTGTTACAGCTTTTAGAGCAACGTTTAGACAATGTTGTATATCGCATGGGTTTTGCTAGCACGCGCGCTGAAGCACGTCAGTTAGTAAGCCACAAAGCGATTTTAGTTAATGGTCGTGTAGTGAACATCCCTTCATACGTAATTACTCCAGAAGATACTGTTGTAATTCGTGAGAAGTCAAAAACACAAGCACGTATCATCGCTGCTCTAGAGTTGGCTGAGCAACGTGAAAAGCCGACTTGGGTTGAAGTTGACGGTAAGAAAATGGAAGGTAGCTTCAAGCGCCTACCTGAGCGTTCAGATCTGTCTGCGGACATTAACGAACAACTAATCGTCGAACTTTACTCTAAGTAAAGTTAAGAGTTAAGAGAGGATAAAATGCAGGGTTCTGTTACCGAATTCCTAAAACCAAGGTTAGTCGATATCGACGCTATCAACCCAACGCGTTCTAAAGTAGTTTTAGAACCATTAGAGCGTGGCTTTGGTCACACTTTGGGTAATGCCTTACGCCGTATACTGTTATCATCTATGCCTGGATGTGCAGTAACTGAAGTAGAAATCGACGGTGTATTGCATGAGTACAGCGCGAAAGAGGGCGTACAAGAAGACATCATTGAAATTCTGTTAAACCTTAAAGGTCTAGCAGTAACTTTAGAAGGCAAAGATGAAGTTTTTCTGACCCTGACTAAATCTGGTGTAGGCCCTGTGACTGCGGCTGATATTCAGCACGATGGTGATGTAACTATCGCCAACCCAGATCACGTTATCTGTCACCTTACGACAGATAGCAGCGAGATCAGCATGCGTATTCGTGTTGAGCGCGGTCGCGGTTATGTGCCGGCATCTAGTCGTTTATCCTCTGATGACGATGAGCGTCCAATTGGTCGTCTGCTGCTTGATGCATCATTCAGCCCAGTTGAACGTATTGCGTACTCGGTTGAATCAGCCCGTGTTGAGCAACGTACAGACTTAGACAAGTTAATCATTGATATGGAAACGAACGGCACTTTAGATCCTGAAGAAGCGATCCGCCGTGCGTCTACTATCTTAGCTGAGCAATTAGATGCATTCGTAGATTTACGTGATGTAACTGAGCCAGAAGAGAAAGAAGAGAAGCCAGAATTCGATCCTATTCTACTTCGCCCAGTTGATGATCTTGAACTAACAGTACGTTCAGCAAACTGTTTGAAAGCCGAGCAAATTCAATATATCGGTGATTTAGTTCAGCGCACTGAAGTTGAGCTTCTTAAAACGCCTAACTTAGGTAAGAAGTCTCTAACTGAAATTAAAGACGTGCTAGCTTCACGTGGTCTTTCTCTAGGTATGCGCCTAGAAAATTGGCCGCCTGCAAGCCTAGCTGAATAATCTAAATCACTATATTAGTTTAGTTAGAAGGATAGGGTCATGCGCCATCGTAAGAGTGGTCGTCAATTAAACCGTAACAGCAGCCATCGCAAAGCGATGTTCAGCAACATGGCTGGTTCTTTGGTGAAACATGAAATCATCAAAACAACTTTGCCTAAAGCTAAAGAGTTGCGCCGTGTAATTGAACCTTTAATCACACTGGCTAAGACTGACAGTGTAGCAAACCGCCGTTTAGCGTTTGCTCGCACGCGTGATAATGAAGTAGTTGGTAAATTATTCAGCGAAATCGGTCCACGTAATACAGACCGTCCTGGTGGTTACACTCGTATTCTTAAGTGTGGCTTCCGTGCTGGTGATAATGCACCAATGGCTTATATTGAACTAGTTGGTCGCCCAGCGACAAACGAAGAAGTTCAAGAAGACGCGCAGTCTGCAGAGTAAGTCGTAAAGACACCAAAAAGCCGAGCTTATGCTCGGCTTTTTACTTTCTGAAATTCACTATCAATAAATTAACTCTATCAATCCCCAAGCATCACCCTAGAATCTTGAAGCAACTAGCAACTAGCAACTAGCAACTAGCAACTAGCAACTAGCAATTAAGATCACATATAAAGATCAAACCGCGTTCTTTAATAGCTACACCTTCTTTATATAGAAGTTAAAAACAAGCATATATAAAATACAGTGGCTAAATAGCCATAATACGAACGATTTAGTGCTATTTTTACGCGTTTCGCTGGTATTTTGCACGAACAGTCATTTTTTTCA
>NZ_LRUF01000010.1 GCF_001550155.1 Pseudoalteromonas arabiensis | reverse complement strand
TTAAAATCTGTTCCAGACAGATTTTTGTGGCAGCGTAACAACGCAAAGCAGAAGTTAGTATACTAAAGTAGATTTACGATTATCAGATTTCCGAATTTTAGTTAATTGCTAAGGCGATTAACAAAAAGAATATGCTTGGTGACAATAGCGTTTTGGACCCACCTGACCCCATGCCGAACTCAGTAGTGAAACGAAACAGCGCCGATGATAGTGTGGCATTTGCCATGTGAAAGTAGGACATCGCCAGGCTCCTAATTCAGTCGCAAGACTTTAAATTAAAAATAATAAGAAAATTAAACAGAATTTTCTTGGTGACAATAGCGTTTTGGACCCACCTGACCCCATGCCGAACTCAGTAGTGAAACGAAACAGCGCCGATGATAGTGTGGCATTTGCCATGTGAAAGTAGGACATCGCCAGGATCCTAATTAGAGAAACCCGTTGCAGCAATGCAACGGGTTTTTTCGTATGTGGTGGCGATTTTACATCGCGCGCTATCTACGAATAGACACTCCATGACGCGGGATGAACCTGCTGCTACGCGCTAGTATTTTGATAGTGAAACGGCATGTACACCTATGCCATTATGGTCACTAAAACAACCCGTAGGCCTCGGTTTCTTCCTCTTCTTGGTTTGCAAGATGTTCTGGGCGGAATATAGCGCTTGGATCAATCAGTAACGTATGCTTATTTTTCATTTTGATTAAGCCGCGCATCATATTTTTTGTTTGTGGGTCTACATCAAAGCCGACGGAGGTTAACTTATCTAAGGGTTTAATATCTTCTTTTTTAACGTTGATGTTGTCTTCTACTTTATCAACCAGTAATCCTATGTGTGGTGTGATGCCATCTTTAGTGGTGAAGATAATAATAGGTTTGTAGTCGAGGATTATTTGCTCTCTAGCAGACTCAAATAAACGTATTAGTTGGTTAAAAATATGTCTCTTTTTCTCTTCAAATATATGGATTAACTTATCCTTAGATAGAGTTTTTTGTAGTTCGAGTAACTCTCCAGCCATGGCATGTAGTGCTCTGTGAGGCGTATCAAATTTGTTAAGAATGTTTTGCAAATCTTCATTGTCTGTTTTGAAGCTACTATACCAACGGCCAAAAGCACATTTTTCTGGATCAGTTGATTGTGTAAAAGCAACACCAGTTAGTAAGCTTTCTTCTAGGGCGTTTAACCAGAGTTGGTGCTCTTTTTCTTTCTCAGCTAATAAATCTGTTAACGCAGCATTTGTTTTATGGGTCGATTGGTTGTTAAGTACAATGCCTAAGTCAAATATAGGAGTGGGTGTATCCATGTAGTCTTTAACACCAATAAAGCTTTTATTTTCATTGGGTAGAGACGTTAGGTTATCTTCATAACGTTCTGTTAGAAGAATATCGAGTATTTTAAGTGAAATGGTCTTATGGCCAACACGAAAATTAATCAGATCCATATTTCCCTCAAAGCCTTATTAAGTCTTTAAAGCATAGAACATTATTCTGATTTAGCAGTAGTTAATCTTGATTACTTTTAAAATATGAGCGATAAATTTTTTTATCACTATTGCCAGTCTGTTCACTGAATAACCTTGCAAAGTCAGTATCTTCATCAAATAGTGCATTTAACTTGGAAAGTAAGCATTGGTTATTTAAAGGGGGAGAGCACTTTTGGGCAGCACTAACCAGTGCCACAGCATTCAAGTAACCTTCAAAAATTATGCGATTTGGCTTTCTTTGGTAGGGTTTAATATCTTCATTAAATTGCACGCACCAAGCGTTATCGCACAGATTAGGATCGGGGACGACTTCCGTGACCATAATATTGCTTGGATGGTTAATTCGCTTGTATAGTTCATGGCTTGATGCAAACGAAACGGCGGTGTAGTCGGGTGTGAAGCCTTGCTGGTAGCCTGTATTGATAAACTCAGCTAACGGTTTGTATGTGCCTACCATACAGATTGCAGTCGCTTTACTTTGTTTAAGTTGCGTAAGTGCCTTTGCAACATCTTCGCTATTGCGTTTAAAGCGGGCAACTTCAATAGGTTTTATTCCATATTTTTCTAAAGCTAAAATTAAATTACTTTCAACAACATAACCAAATTCATCAGCTTGAATCATTAATGCAATTTTTTCATGTTGGCGTTCTTTTACCAAGTAGTCGATTTGTTCAGACGCTTCATCTTGATAGCTGGCACGTAAGTTAAATACATTTGGCATTGAATTATTATGAAGAAAGTCAGCACCCGTGAAAGGCATCAAAAAGGGGACGCGATGCCTGTCGAGTAAAGGTTTAATTGCATGTGCAGTCGGTGTTCCCATCGAACCAAAAATAGCGTGGATGTTATCACTAAATAAAAATTGCCGTGTGTTTACAACCGTATTTTTGGGCTCGTACCCGTCGTCAGCAATGATGAGGTGGATATTTTGACCATCAATACCGCTATCAGCATTTATCTTATCGAAATAAATATTACTGCCGAAAGCTAATTGCTCGCCAATTTCTTTTGCAGGCCCTGATAGTGCTGTAGACATACCTAATTTAATAGGGGGAAGAGTGTCTTCGGCATGACCCAAAGTAGATAAAAGTGAAAGAGAAAACAATATGCTCTTAATTGTCGATATTATGGAGTAATTTAAAGTGAGCATACCAACCTTGCACTGCGGTTTTGAATTGTGTGTTTAATGCTTTTTTTCCTGACAAACTCGCTTCATTAATGAAGTGTTCGATACCAGTTTGCTGTAATATTAGCCGAATAAGTATGCGTTTTGTATCTTTATTAAGCAAGTGTAGACTAATTGGTGTATGCCAGAACAGTTGCCACAGTAGCGGTTGAGCAGAAAATAACGTGAATTCAGTGTTTAAAAGGCGCTCAGCTCTAGTTAGTAATGCAGCCGGGCATTCACTTTGTGAAAAATGAGGTAGTAACTCAGCAATCAGCTGCCACGGTAAGTGGCTAAAGTGGCCTAAAAGCTGTAAAGAAAAGTCGTGTTTAAACTCATTATTGAGTTGAGTTACTGAGTGCCTAGCTTGGCGGGTAAGTGGCTTTATTACTAAAGCCGAATGTTCCGCAGTTGCTTTATCGTGGCTAAACCCCAACTTAATGACCTTAAAACCATTACTTTGCCAAAACTTAACCAGAGATGCATTTGCGCCAAAGCTCGCACCGAAATAGTCGCAATTATCTAGCTGTTTTTCGCAGTAATTTAAGAGGCTTGAACCTACACCTTGCTGATGGCACTCTGGTGCGACAGCGATTCGCACAACTCTTGCAGAGCGTTTACATAAATCTTCTGTATTCTGGCTCAGTTGAGTAATGGTTTGTGCCATTAAATGGCCATGTGGTCTGCGCTTACCTGTTTTTACTTGCTCTGCGATTTCAGTCGTTAACCCTCCCTCAACAGCCACCAAACACACTGCTTTTAATGTATTTTCTTGCTTACAGATAGAGAGCTGTAACTCGGGTGCATCAAGCAGTTGACGCAAATCATTCACTGTGGTTTGGTAATGAGCCAGCGCGAGTAGTGCCATTATTTGGCTAAGTAGCTGCTCATCATCAACAAGTTGCTCTTTGCTGATGTTTTCAAATTGGTACTGCTTACTACTATGCGTGTCTAGGTACTTTGCATCGAGTAATAATAGTTCGCGTATACTATTTTCTAGCGGATCGCGCTTTGCAAAACGAATTGGTTCCTCAAGCGTAATTGTTTTTAGCGATTTAAATTGGCTACGTAAGTAATGTAAAAAGCGTAGCGTATAACCTCGCCCATTTCCCTCATAACCAACCATAGTGCTAGCAAACACAATTCGCGGATAACTTTTCAGAATTTGCAGTAGTATAGAAACCGGGATAGCCGCAGCTTCGTCGACAAATAACAGATCGCAGTCAGGCTTTTCATCTAACAGTGAATCTGGCGCAATATAGCTAAGGTTAGCCAGTTGCTTACAGTTTTGCTCTTTAGTTATACCAAGCTCAGATGCTAAATGTTTAAAGCTAGTTTGCACAGCTTTGGCTTGCGTTGTACAAATCAGGATTTTTTTATCTTGCAGATTAGCAGCTGCAAGTCCTAAAGCGGCTGACTTACCACGGCCCCGATCTGCACTGATAACTAAGGGCCTATTAGCGCGTCCTGTCGCAGTTTTAATTATTTGCTCAACACACGCCTGTTGTTGCTGATAATTTATCTCAGCGGTTGCTGGCGATACTGATTGGTAGACGGGGACTGAGTGCTCAGTAAAATAATGTCGCTGTAGCTTCAACTTTGTAAAAAAGCGTTGATTAAAAAAGCTATGCGTAATTTCTTCGCCATAAGAGGTAATACTTGTGAGTGCAGGGTCTTGCCAATGATTGTCCTCTGGTAGCAATAAGATCAGTACACCACCTGCTTTTACGGTACCTACAAGCGCGGCCAGTTTATCCACATATAAGCCGCTAAAACCATCGAAAATTGCGTGTTGAAACTCTTGGCCAAGAATTTGGTGAGCATGTTTTGGAAACTCACTATTTGCTAATTGTGAGCTAGCGCTTAAAACATAGGTATTGTTAAGCGCTAGTTGGCTTGCGAACTGGTAGCACCAAGTTTCGCTGCCTTGCACGATAACGAGCTGGCGATGCTTTGCAAGCGTCAGCTCGTTACACAGTGCTGCTATGTATTCATTATAAGGCTTGAAGTCTTGCATACTGTGTTACAAGCCATTTGCTGCCTAGGTCATCAAAGTTCACTTGAATACGTGATTGTGCGCCACTACCTTCGTAATTGAGTACGGTACCTGCGCCAAATTTGGCGTGTAATACGCGTTGACCTAAGTTAAAGCCGCTGTCTTCAAATGCCGCATGGGTTACTGATGGGCTAAAGCGACCTGCGGCAGGTGGTCTAGAAACCTGTGTTTTAATACGAATTTCTTCGATGCAATCTTCAGGCATTTCGCGTAAAAAGCGTGATGGGCTGTGGTATTTTTCTTGCCCATATAAACGACGGCTTTCTGCGTGACTAATGTATAATTTCTCCATCGCACGGGTCATGCCAACATAGCATAAACGACGCTCTTCTTCTAAACGGCCAGACTCTTCGTTACTTTGCTGTGATGGGAACATGCCCTCTTCAACACCAACCATAAATACCAGTGGGAATTCTAGGCCTTTTGCTGAGTGTAGTGTCATCATTTGCACAGCATCTTCGTGCTCATCGGCTTGACCTTCACCAGACTCTAGTGAGGTATAGGCCAAAAATCCCTGTAGTGGTGAGCTGAACTCTTCATCTTCAGGGAGCTCATATTGACCACATGCACTAATAAGCTCTTCTAAGTTTTCTACGCGAGCACGGCCTTTTTCGCCTTTTTCAGCTTGATACATAGCCATTAACCCCGAGGTTTGAATGGCGTATTTAGCTTGCTCCTCTAAGGTGAGGTCGCTGATCTTATCTTCGATATGTTCAACAAGCTCTAAGAATTTAGTCACTGCACTTGCTGCACGGCCAGATAAGTGTTGTTGCTCGATAATTGCTTTTGCAGCATACCAAAGTGGCAGAGACTCATTCCGTGCACAATCACGGATATGGCTTAGTGTTTTATCACCAATACCACGGGCAGGGGTATTAATAACGCGCTCGAAAGCGGCATCATCTTGGCGATTCCCCACCAAACGTAAGTACGAAAGAGCATCTTTGATCTCTTGGCGTTCGAAGAAGCGCATACCGCCATAAATACGGTATTTTAAACCTTCTTGCAGCATCGCTTCCTCAAGTACACGAGATTGCGCGTTATTACGGTATAAAATGGCGGCATCTTGTAATGCATTACCCGCATTGAGCCAGCTACGTAGTTTGCTGCTAACAAAGCGGGCTTCGTCTAATTCATTAAAAGCAGCGTAAACAGAAATAGGCTCACCGTCATTGCCGTCTGTCCAAAGGCTTTTACCCATGCGTTCAGCATTATTTTTGATCAGTGCATTTGATGCTTTCAAGATGGTTGCTGTTGAGCGGTAATTTTGTTCAAGGCGAATCGTTTCGGCTTCGAAGTCAGTTAAAAAGCGTTTGATATTCTCAATTTTTGCGCCACGCCAGCCATAGATACTTTGGTCATCATCACCTACGATCATAATACTATTCGTATTACCTGCGAGTAACTTTAACCAAGCGTACTGGATTGTATTAGTATCTTGGAACTCGTCTACCAACATGTGAGCAAAGCGTTGCTGATAATGACGTAAAAGTGTCGGGTGATTTTTAAGCACTTCGTAGCAGCGCAGTAGTATTTCAGCAAAGTCGATTAAACCAGCACGATCGCACGCTTCTTGATATGCAGCATAGACTTTTAGCATCATCTGCTCATTGATATCGTAAGCTTGAATGTCTTTCGGGCGTAGGCCTTCGTCTTTTTTCGCGCTGATATACCAACCAAACTGTTTTGCAGGCCACTTTTTGTCATCGATGTTCATCGCTTTAAGTAAGCGTTTGATCATACGTTGTTGATCGTCAGAATCTAAGATTTGAAAGCTTTCTGGTAAGTTCGCTTCACGGTGATGGGCGCGCAAAATACGGTGAGATAAACCATGGAAAGTACCAATCCACATACCACCAACTGGTGCTTTAAGCGTTTCTTCTACACGGGTACGCATTTCTTTGGCGGCTTTGTTGGTGAACGTGACCGCAAAAATGCTGTATGCAGAAGCTTGTTCAACTTGCATGAGCCATGCGATGCGATGAACGAGTACTCGAGTTTTGCCAGAACCTGCGCCTGCAAGCACTAGCATGTTTTGCAATGGGGCTGCGACTGCATCCCGTTGTTTATCATTTAAGCCATCGAGTAATTCAGAAACGTCCATCGTTACGCCTTTTCAATCTATAATGAAGGGAGTATAACAGGTGTTTATGCAAGGCTAAATAAAATACTGTTTTTATAAACAGCTATTTTGGCAAGTCATTAAAATTGGAGTATAAAAATTGTGAATTTGACTTATTTTTAGCAAAAAGAACTAAAACCAAAATAACGCTATTTTTTAACACTTTGATTTGTAAGCTATAATAAGTTGGCATAAAGTGTGTTTATTTAAAGTATAATCATTAAAAACTACAGAGGTTAGTATGGCAGAGCAAGGTTCTGGTGGTAATGTAATCGCAGCAATTTGTAATATCTTTTTCCCTGGCTTAGGGCAGTTGGTACAAGGTCGTTTAATGGCGGCGATTGCATTCTTTTTAGCTTGGGTTATCAGTGGCGCGCTAATTTATGTCGCGATCGGCTTTGTGTTACTGCCGATTGTTTATTTATGGGCAATCATTGATGCCGCACGCTTTAGATCACGACTCTAGCTGTTTGAATAGCTTAAATACGGGCGCCACATTGGCGCTCGTGTTGTTTTTAGGGCTGCAAAACTCGCCACGTATAGCTGCAAACGGTATAATCAGCGTATTAACGTATTACGAGTCCCCTTCATGGAATATCAATTTATCCGTGACCCAATTAGCGGTTTACGCATTAAAATCTCTTCTGAACACGGCGTTATTGGTCGTTGGCTGAATGAAGAAATCGGAAAAGAAAAAGTCGCAATGGTGCAAGCTTTAATTGCTGCAGTTAAGTGTAGCCATGAGCCTTTAACCTTACAAGGCCAAGAAATTGATTTGATTTTAAGTAAAGATGAAGCGTTATTTGAAGCCCATGCACTACATCAAGACAACGAAGACTTAGTCGCCTATCAAGATGATGATTTAATGCTCGAAGAAGAGGGCTTATGCAGTGGCTGTGGTTTTGAAGACTTTGTTGATTTAATTCAGTCTTGGCAAGAGTTTACCCAAGGGCGATAAGCAGAAACAGATTCTGCTTATCTGTGGCTAGTTTATTATTCATTGACTGATTTAACAGCCGCAAGCAATAAGTCTTCAGTTAAACGTACTTTATAATTTGGATTAGCATACTGAAAGTGAATTAATCCTTTTGTGTCAACCACAAAAACAGCCGGTACAGGTAAAGCCACCTTTGCTTCGCCATCTAGCGACACAAAGTTAACGCCAAGCTTATTGCGATAGATTTTAGCGGTTTTAGCGTCTAGATAAAATGCCAAGCCTAATTGCTGGCTCAATGCCAAGCTATCATCAGATAAAAGTTGATAATTTGGAGAGGATATTTTGCTTTCAGCTAGCTTCTCTGGGCTATCTGGCGATATCGCGATAATTTGTGCATTGAGGTCTGCTAACTGCTTTTCAATTTTTTGCACACTGGCTAATTGTCTTGAACAATATGGGCACCAACCGCCCCGATAGACAATCAATACCGTGGTTTTTTCTTTAAAACGTTCACCTAAAGAAACGCTTTTTCCAAACTGATCTTTTAAGTCAACATTTTGTATAGTCAAGCCTGGCAGTAATGGACTAACTTGTTCAGCTGAGTTTGCAATATTCGTTGCGGTAGCTGCAATTGCTTGGCTAGATAGTGCAAGCAATGCAGTAATAAGTAGTGATCTAAACATTAGGTTCCTTAATGATTCTTTCTCGATTTTACAAACGACCAGTTTATAGGTGTTTTTATTTCATCAATGCCAAATTTAACTGTAGTATATAGGCAAATAAAAAATGCAAGTTGGGATAAAGAATGTCTGCTAATTTACAAAAACTCGTTGTTATGCTCGAAATGCAAAATGCGATGAATACCAAAGTTCATGAGCAATGGTTTAGCCAAGGTTTTGAGTGGTATCGTGCAATTTGGGTTGAGTGTGCTGAAATGCTTGATCATTATGGTTGGAAGTGGTGGAAAAAACAAACTCCAGATACTGAACAAGTTATTTTAGAGTTAGTTGATATTTTCCATTTTGGTTTATCTTTGCGCATTGATGGTGAAACCAGCTATGAGCAATTAGCCGCGCAACTTGAAGCGGAATTAAGTGCGCCAGTGCAAGCGGATGACTTTAAACAAACACTAGAGCAATTAGCTGCGTCAGCAGTCGCTGAAAAGCGCTTTAATGCAGCTGCATTTGCAGGTTGTATGGCGCAAATCGGTATGGATATCGATGATTTATACCGCGGCTACGTTGGTAAAAACACCTTAAACTTCTTCCGCCAAGATCATGGCTACAAAGATGGTAGCTATATCAAAGTATGGAACGGCCAAGAAGACAATGAACACTTAGTGGAAGTTGTTAAAAGCCTAGATACAGAGCATGCAGATTTTGCAAAGCTTGTTTATCAAGGCTTAGAGCAGCGTTACCCTAAATAAACGTGTTTATGCTCATTTTATAACGGGCATAAACTCGCGAAAATCGATGGTCGATAAAAAGTCATCGAACTGCTTGTGCGGTTGTTGACTATCTGGGTTGGCAACCGCAAGAATATGGCCAATACCAAACTCTTTTGCTGCATCGAGCACGGCAGGGCTGTCATCGACAAATAAAGTCCGTTTCTTATCAAATTGCCATTCTTGGTGCACTTGTTGCCATAATGGTTGATGCTCTTTACTCACGCCATATTGGTGAGTTGAAATTACCCCATCTAAGTAATTATCAATAGCAGTGTGTTCAAACTTTAACATGGCACAATCTGGGTGCGCGTTAGTAAGCATGATCAATTGCTTGCCTGCTTTTCTAAGCTCCGTTAGAAACGGCGGTACGTCATCACGCACTTTTATTAAATGTTGAATGTCGCGTTTAAGCGCCATGATGGGTAAATCAAGTTGCTGTTGCCAATAATCTAAACAATACCAATTAATTTGCCCATGCACTTGTTGATAGCGGTGCAGAATGTCTGCTTTTGCTTCGTCTAAACTCATTTTATGCTTACGCGCATATTGCTCGGGAATAACAGTAAGCCAGAAATAATTATCAAAATGCAAATCGAGTAGGGTGCCATCCATATCTAACAACACAGTATCGATTTTTGACCAATTTAACATAGGCAATTCACTTTAAAAGATTTATGATGAGCATAACTGCCATGATAGCAAATTAATGCCAATGACACAGAAAAAGCATCCTACACCACCGCAAATTTTGTCTAATGAAGTTGTCGCTAAAAGTCGACTGTTTACTGTTGAATCTCTCGAATTGAAGTTCTCAAATGACGAGCAAAGGCAATACGAACGAATTCGTGGTGGCGGAAGAGGTGCCGTCATGATTGTGCCTGTAACGGCTGATAATGAGCTGTTATTGGTGCGAGAATATTGTGCCGGCACTAATGATTATCAACTGGGCTTTCCTAAAGGCTTAATTGATCCGGGTGAAACTCCTGAACAAGCTGCAAATCGTGAGCTTAAAGAAGAAGTCGGCTTTGGTGCTAACCATTTTGCCGCCCTTAAAAAAGTCAGCATGGCACCTAGTTACTTTAATGCCACTATGCATATTTTGTATGCCGAAGATCTCTACTCTGAAACCTTATCAGGGGATGAACCAGAGCCACTTGTTGTTGTGAAGTGGCCGATGAATGATTGGCCGTCTTTATTACAACAAGAGGACTTTACAGAAGCACGAAGTGTTGCAGCTTTGCTATTATTAACAAAGTACTTAGAGTCGGGAGCTACCAATGAGTGATTTTTTAGAGCCTTGCATTCGTCTAGCTGAACAAGCAGGTGATGCCATTATGGCTATTTATCAGCAAGATGATATTGGTGCCGAGCAAAAGTCCGATCATACGCCCGTAACTAAAGCTGATTTAGCGTCAAATGAAGTATTGATGGCAGGATTAAAAGCGTTGGCACCAGATATTCCTATTATGTCAGAGGAAACGCCAATCCCTGCACTTGCTGACAGAAAGCATTGGCAGCAATACTGGTTGCTAGATCCCATGGATGGGACTGGGGAGTTTATTTTAGAAAGTGGTGATTTTGCAGTTAATATCGCACTGATTGAAAATAATCGTCCAGTATTAGGTGTTATCCATTGGCCAGCGAGGCACGTTACTTATTTTGCAACTTATCAGCAAGGCGCGTTTAAGCGTGAAAATGGCCAAGATCAGAAAATTTCGGTTGCAACACCTGATAATTTAACTTTAGCTGTAAGTCGTCGACAAAAAATTGAAGCGGTAAGTCAGTATTTAAATACCCAGTTTGCAACGGTCGCATTAGGCTCATGCTCATTAAAAGCCTGTATTATTGCAGAAGGTAAAGCGGATTGTTTTTTACGCATAGGGCCAACAGGAGAGTGGGATACAGGCGCATCTCAAGTGATTGTTGAAGAAGCGGGTGGCTGCATTACAGATGCTGAATTTAATCCTTTAACTTACAATCAACGAGAAAGCACAGAAAACCCAGATTTTATCGTTATGGGCCACCCTGATTGGGAGTGGCAAAAAATGATAAGTCCTCACCAACGAGCTTTTTAACGGCACTTTGTGTGCTTTTTGTTCGTTTGGTGGTGTTTTATTACTATAACTCTTGATTTCTAATCTTATTGCTATATGATAGCGCTCTCTTCGAAACAAGGCATCAATAACATGCTGTTGTTACTTAGAGATTACAGGTGCGGGATAGAGCAGAATGATAAATCATTCGTCGGACTCGCAAATACCTGAAGTCGAAGGTCGTCGGTTCAAATCCGGCTTCTGGGACTCTAAACATACAGGCGCGGGATGGAGCAGCCTGGTAGCTCGTCGGGCTCATAACCCGAAGGTCGTCGGTTCAAATCCGGCTCCCGCAACCAATTCTTTGAATTGGCTGACTTCTTAAATTAAGTGAGAAGTAAAATAAACTTAATATTCAGGCGCGGGATGGAGCAGCCTGGTAGCTCGTCGGGCTCATAACCCGAAGGTCGTCGGTTCAAATCCGGCTCCCGCAACCAATTCTTTGAATTGGCTGACTTCTTAAATTAAGTGAGAAGTAAAATAAACTTAATAATTTCAGGCGCGGGATGGAGCAGCCTGGTAGCTCGTCGGGCTCATAACCCGAAGGTCGTCGGTTCAAATCCGGCTCCCGCAACCAACTGAAATTAATACGTAACATTAGGCACGCGAAAGCGTGTTTTT
>NZ_LRUF01000001.1 GCF_001550155.1 Pseudoalteromonas arabiensis | reverse complement strand
TGTTCAGCGTCTTTCGTTGCTGCCCGCCGTGTCAGTGGGGTCGCATTATAGGGAGATCCGAAAACAGATCAACCCTTTTTTTAGATCTTTTTACTGTTTGCTCAAAGAGCGAACTAAATTTACCTAAAACGACAAAACGTGCTGCAATTATGACTGTTTTTTAAGCCAATATTCATAATTTAATGCAAATAACATTGCTATGTTCATTTAACACGTTAAGATAGCAAGCTCACAATGTTAAATTAATGTTTATTTCCTGTTTATTGGTAGATCTAAAATGAAATTACCCGATCAAAAATCTTTTCTTTTCTCTATTATTATTGCTGTATTAGGTTTTGTCGTTGTTAAGTTTGCATTTGCAAGCTTAGCCTTAGACCCTGCGTTGTTGTTTGGTGCAGGTTTATTAATTGGTGCTTTAGTGATTGCTGTTGTTGCATCACCGGCAAGTGAGGAGGCTGAAGTAAAAACAAAAACACTTTATGTTGGCAATCTTCCTTACCGTGCTAATGAAGGTGTCGTTCGTGCTTTGTTCGAAGAACAAGGCAAAGTGTTCAACGTCCGTCTATTGAAAGATAAAAACACTGGTAAGCGACGTGGATTTGGTTTTGTTGAAATGGCTGAAACCGATGCAGACAAAGCAATCAATCAGTTGAATGATAGTGAATTCCAGCAACGCACTTTGAAAGTGCGTGAGGCAAAACAAAAACAAGAAGGTGAAGCTAGTCACTTTCGTCAGGAGTCTGATCAGTCAACTCTATAAGCTCGATGCTTAATTGCGAAGCATCAATAGGGGCCGTTGCGTAATAACGCAGCGGCTTTTTTGTGTCTATTGATAAGGCAAGTTGATGTTTCATTAATAAGCTACTTACCCTATTGGCAATCGCTTTACCGGAATCAATTAACTTTACCGGCTTCTCAAAGCACATCGCTAATGTATTTGCTAATAATGGAAAGTGTGTGCAACCTAACACTAGCACATCAATATCACCAGCAATATTGAGTGCAGCTATTTCTTCATTAAACTCATAGTTAGATAATGAATGAGTATGAAACAATGTTTCAGCTAACTCCACCAGCTTGGTTGATGCATATAAGCTTACTTTCGTATTTTTACCATGTTCTTTGATAAGTGCTTTAGTGTAATGACTATTTACAGTTGCGGGAGTGGCAATTAGACCGATATGTTTTGTTTTACTTATTAGGCAAGCGGGTTTAATTGCAGGTACCACACCTACTATTTCAATATGAGTGTGCCTACGAATGATGTTGAGTGCAGAGGTCGAAGCGGTATTACAAGCTATTACTAAGATATCAACTTGCAATGCGCTACTTTCAATAAAATGAATTAAAGCCAGTAAGCGTTGAATGATCTTTTGCGGCGGTTGAGCACCATAGGGCAATAGTACATTGTCCATAAAGTAACTATAAGTGGCTTCAGGTATCAGTTGTTGAATTTGCTCAAGTACAGTAGTACCTCCAATACCTGAATCAAATACCATGATATGAGCTGACAAACTGCTTTCCCCTGAAAATCAAAGGTCAGAAGTTTGCCATGCAGTTATTTAAAAAGAAAGCTTACGATTTTAGCTCTTCGATGTCAGCGTTGATCTTATTCATCTGCTCAAGCATGGTCTTGGTATAGTCGACTAACTTGCTCACTTCTTCTTTATCTTGATTTAACCACTCTAAAATACCAGCAAGTTGATTTTGTAAACCAAGTTCATTTGCCTTATTCAAGGTTTCTTTCAAGTCATCATTAAATGGCGCTATCTTTTCTGCGACATCTTTTTCAGGAGTAGGCCTGACTTGTTCATAGCCTTTTATGCTTGCAACAGTCTTCGTTTGTTTAAGATCCATAGAGAAGGCAACAAGCTGCTCATTACCTAAACTAAGTTCCTGCGCCTGTTTAAATGCTTCATCTAATGAACCTGAGAAAAAGGTCTCGCTCACTCCTTGTAAATCTTCCATAAGCGCATTAATTGCTTCTTGCTCTTGTTCATTTAGTTCACCATTCACTGACATCGAAAATGAAAGCTCGCGAGATTGTGATGACTCACTTACAAATGCTTCATTTCCACCACGCTTGCTATAAGCACTGGCAGATTGGCTAGTATACGCATCTGCAAAACTGATACTCACTTCATCGCCTTCTGCTGTCGTGAATGTATACTCAGCATTATTTCGTAAACTTATATATTGTGCTTGGCTTACCGACACAGAAGCTGGCTTAGGGTTAAAAAGACTTTCCTCAAGTTGATCTATACCACTGAAGATACCTTCTTTTGATTTCTCAATACCTTCTTCAATATCGTCATTTAGCAGATTTGAACCTTTTAGCTCTTCATAAGCCTCATCAACTCCCATTTGAACGCCTTTTCGGGCTTCACCCAGCATACTTTTAAGTTTTTCATCATCTGCACCATCCGCTTTTGCTTTGCGAATAGCGCCGCCAACGAAATCAAGTACATTCTTAACGATTGCTTCAAAGTCAAACAGGGGCTTATCTTTTTTCTCTTCTACAACAGGTAACCCTAACTCAGCGGCAAGTTTATCGCCGAGTACTTTGGCGGCCAACTCTCGCCCTCTTTGCTGATAGCTATCATGAGCACTTTGAATTTTAGGCTGCTGCAATGGTTGCTTACCATTGTACTTATTTACGTTTGTATTAGGCATATAGCCTTGGTTGCCAATTTTCATGATCCGACTCCATGTGATGATTACCTCATTATCGGCTAAAAGTTAGAAAACTTAAGTTTTCTGTATAAAAAAACAACACCAAAAATAAGTAACAAAACTAGACAAATCTTCTATGCCCCCTACAATAGCGCCGATATAAAGCTAAGAGATAAAAGGTAATCAGCCATGGCGGTTATAAAAATTGATACAACTCAATATGATGCACAACTAAGTGAAAAGGAGCAGCGCATCTTTTCTCAGTTTCAACGTTTCGGTGTTGAAAAGTTAGAAGTATTTAGCTCTGATCCAATTCACTACCGTCAACGAGCTGAGTTTCGCGTTTGGCATGAAGGTGATGATCTATTTCACATTATGTTTGATCAACAAACCAAAGAGAAAATTCGCGTTGAAAATTTTGACCCTGCTGCGCCTTTAGTCGGTGAAGTTATGCAGGCAATGATTGAAAACTTAAAAGGGTGTGAAATCCTGCGCCGTAAGTTATTTCAAATTGATTACCTATCAACTTTAAGTGGTGAGATTCTTGTCAGTTTGCTTTATCACAAGCCCTTATGTGATGAGTGGTTAGAGGCAATTAAAGCACTAAAAGCAAAACTCAGTACACAATTTAACATCGACTTTATTGGCCGCGCACGTAAACAAAAAGAAGTGATTGGTAATGACTACGTCGTAGAGCGCCTAAACGTCAATGGACAAGAGCTTATTTATCAACAAGTAGAAAATAGCTTTACCCAACCAAATGCCAAAGTAAATATTAAGATGCTTGAATGGGCACAAGCACTTTGTGAACCATTAGAGAATGATCTACTCGAACTATATTGTGGTAACGGTAACTTCTCGATTGCTTTAGCGAACTCGTTTGATCGTGTACTCGCAACTGAAATTTCTAAATCATCTGTTTACTCTGCACAATATAATATTGCACAAAATAAAGTGGATAACTTAGATATTATTCGCATGTCGAGCGAAGAGTTCACGCAAGCCATGAAAGGTGAACGCACGTTTTCTCGCTTAGAAGGCATTGATCTGAAAAGTTATAATTGTCAGAGTATTTTAGTTGACCCACCCCGTGCAGGAATGGACACGCTCACCTGTGATCTCGTGGCCAATTACAACAATATTATCTATATCTCATGTAATCCAGATACGCTTGAACGCGACCTTGAGCACCTTTGTAAAACACACGAAGTTAAGCGCTTTGCTATATTTGACCAATTTCCATACACGCATCACATTGAGTCTGGTGTATTTTTACAACGTAAATAAGTTTAGTTTTCTGCCAGCGCAGCAAATAGCGCTGGCAACTGCTCTTCACTGAACACCTCTATATTATTACTTTGTAATAACTGTGCGGTTAAACCCATCCCTATAACTTTATGCCCCGTATGGCTGCCATCGTAGATTGTGTTACGCCCGCAGGAGGGACTGGACTCTTTTAGTAAAGCAAAACGAATTTTATGCTTTTGGCAAATTTTTAAGGCTTGTTCTGCTCCTGCGATAAATTCAGCAGTGACATCTTCTGCATCTTTCGTTAACACTCGACCCTCTTTAATTTCAGCGGGCGGCCTTGGGATAGGTAAACCACCAGCCACTTCAGGACAAAAGGAAACTAACCTTTTTTGTTGTTTGAGTGATTCTAATCCTGGGTCTAATAGGTTTTGTGATTGGCCATCGTAGCGTACAGGATTACCCAGTAAGCAGCTTGATACTAAAA
The DNA here is from genome assembly GCF_001550155.1 of Pseudoalteromonas arabiensis. Taxonomy (GTDB): domain Bacteria; phylum Pseudomonadota; class Gammaproteobacteria; order Enterobacterales; family Alteromonadaceae; genus Pseudoalteromonas; species Pseudoalteromonas arabiensis. The sequence goes on along the minus strand of NZ_LRUF01000001.1, from coordinate 20,945 downwards.
CTTTTTCCATGTTCATCACCAATAAAAAAGCTCCGCGAGCGGAGCTTATTAATATATTTGCTTATATTTATTTATCAGCTAAATAGTTGATAAGGTCAGCCATACCTTTTGCATCACTAATACCGGACTCAGCACCTAAAATTAAACGATATTTGCCATTCACAATGAATGTTGGTACGCCTTTCAATGCGCCTTTTTGTTTGTAGTACTCTTGATCGCGTTTCATTTTTGATGCCATCGTACGTACAGAAAAGCTATTGTAGTATTTATCAAAATCAGCTTCCGATACACCTTGTGATACGAAGATATCTTTCATATCTGCTAATTCATTGATTCGTGCACGTTTACCATGAATGTGATTAAAAATGGCAGCCACTAAAGCATCTTTTTGTGGTAACACAGCCGCAGTTGCATAAGCTTGAGCTAACATAGCCTGAATTTCTGGATCACGAGGTCCTGAAAAGTCTACATGGCTCTTTTTAAAAGCAACACCGTCATTCAAAAGCGGCTTTAGCTGCGCAACGATTGATTCGAAGCTATTACAATGCGGACAATAAAATGAGAAAAACTCTTTTACTTCAGGCTTTTTAGAAGCGCGCGCATCAAATGCTTCGTAATGCTTACCTTCTTCATATTGTGCAGCAGTTGCATTCGCTGCCAATCCTAATGTCATCGCCAATAAGGTAGCTTTAACTAACTTAATCATTACTTTTACACTCCAAAATTATTGTTTTAGTAAAAACTTAACCAGCTCATCAAGCTGCTCTTGGCTCTTGATAGTGTTTAAGTTAATTTTATATTTATCATTTACAATAAATGTTGGTACGCCTGTAAGTGCACCGATTTGTGAATACTTATTTTGTTTGTCTTGCATCGCTTTTTCTGCACTAATTACTGGCATACTTGCAATTTCAGTATCAAAGACTTCATTACTAATACCGTTCGTTGCCAGTAATGCTTTCACATCTTTAATATTTTGCAGTGGTGCACGTTGAACATGAATGCTATGAAAAATTTGATCTGCCACTTGCTCTCCCTTTCCTTGTTGCTTAGCAATAAGGTAGGCATAGCTTAAGTTACTTTGTGTTTGTTTTGACACCCCACCTAAAAAGTTAACGTGGTTTTTAACAAACTCAGTGCCCTCTGGCAGCGCTGCGGTCAGTGCTTTCGCTACTGGCTCAAACTTAAAGCAGTGTGGGCAATAAAAAGAGAAAAACTCAGTCACTTGCGGGGTAGCACTTTTTTCAACTTTCAATACTTCATACTGGTTACCTGCTTCGAAGTCAGCCGCAAATGCAGCAAAAGGTAAACATAGAATGAGTAGACTTAACTTTAATTTTTTAAACATTATTTTCTCGTCTTTACTTATCTTTTTAAAATTTATGGTAATAATTTTAACGGGGCTTCTTGTAATGCCGCAAGCTGTTCTTTTAGAGCAAGTATTTGCTGCTCCCAGTATTTGTCTTCTGCGAACCAAGAAAAGTTCCGTGGAAATGCAGGATCATCCCAGCGTTTTGCGAGCCACCCCATATAATGCACCATTCGCATGGCACGTAATAGTTCGATGAGTTTAAGCTGATTATGATCAAAATCACAAAACTCTTCGTACGCCGCAACTAAGGTGTCTAACTGTAACAGTTGGTTATTACGATCGCCACTGAGCATCATCCATAAATCTTGAATGGCAGGACCTTGACGACTATCATCCAAATCTACAAACATAAGTGCATCACCTGACCAAAGAATATTGCCAGCGTGACAATCACCATGCAGGCGGATTGTTTCAACATTTTTATACTGAGCCGTCGTCTCGTTAATAACCAGATCCAAAATAGTATAAAACGGATGTTCAAGGGCCATAGGCACTAAGTTACTCGCTTGCAAATGAACTTTCGCTGTCTGCAAATATTCTTCGCAACTCATTTCAGGGCGATGAGAAAAGGATTGTGCCTTTGCAGTTTGATGCATCCGCCCTATTAGGCGGCCAAGGACATCGAGTTGATCTAAGTTATCAACTTCAAAAATCCGCCCTCCTACACTTGGGAATAATGCAAACAAATATCCATTATGTTCGAAGAGACTTTCACCTTCTCTACAAACCGGCGCAACAACAGGCACTTCAGCTTCCGCGAGTTCAAACGCAAAAGCATGTTCTTCAAGTATTTGCTCCTTAGTCCAGCGTTCAGGCCTGTAAAACTTAACAACATAACGATAACCATCTTCAGCTTTAAACTGATAAACACGATTTTCGTAGCTATTTAAAGCCAATAGCCCTGACTCTGCATAAATTCCGATACTTTCTACGGCATCTAAAATTGAATCTGGCGTAAGGTCAACAAAACTAAATTTACTCATAAGGTCCCATTATATAAAAAAAGCGGGAAATCCCCGCTTTTTATTGTATGTGCTCAGTGTACTTAATTATTGTCCCTTAAAGAAGTTGCTGGGCTGTGAAATCTGTACATCAGGCTCGGAATCGACAGAAAGTACAAACTCAAACTTAGTCATTGGCTTTTTCAAATCATAAGGATCAACGACTAAAGAGAGAGGCACATTGTATGATTCCCCAGAAGGAACGGTGAATGTTTGTTTACCTATATATTCAAAGTTATCTAACCCTTCTACAGCAATATTAAAGGTTTGCTCATACTGTGCTTTATTGATGACTTTAAGTGTATAGGTGTTCTCTACCAAGCCATTAAAGTCAACGCGATAAAGTTGATTTCGGTCACGAATAATATCGAACTCCATCGGTTTACGCATCGCAATATTTGCAACCAGTGCCCCAGTTAAAACAACAAGAATCACCATATAACCTATCAACTTAGGACGTACTGCATGTGTTTTATTTTCAGGTGTTTCTAAGTTACGTTCTGTTGTGTAGGAGATAAGTCCTCTTGGATAATCCATTTTATCCATGACTCCATCACACGCATCAATACAAGCACCACAGTTAATGCATTCATACTGCAGACCGTTACGAATATCGATACCTGTCGGACATACTTGCACACACAAGTTACAGTCAATACAATCACCTAATCCCAGCTCTTTCGGGTCTTGTTTACGTGAGCGAGGGCCTCGGTTTTCGCCACGTGCTTCATCATAACTCACCGTAAAAGTATCTTTATCAAACATAGCCGATTGGAAACGTGAATATGGACAAATATGTAAGCACATGATTTCGCGCATCCAGCCAGCATTCCCATAAGTACATACCGCAAATAAGGCAATACAGCCATAGGAGTAAGCCGTTGCATCGAGTGTAAATACGTCAGGAAGTAAGTCTCTTATCGGCGTGAAGTAACCAACAAAAGTCAAAGCTGTATAAAATGAGAATAACCACCAGCTGCTATGCTTTGCGGTTTTGCGCCAAAACTTATCAAAATCCATTGGCCGTTGATCGAGTTTTTTCCGCTGATTAGCTGTGCCTTCAAACTTTTCTTCAAACCAAATAAAAATAAATGTCCAAACCGTTTGTGGGCATGTGTATCCACACCAAACTCGCCCGTAAAAGGTCGTCACTAGAAATAAAGCAAACGCAGCCAACATCAAGATAAACGCTAAAATAGTGAGATCTTGAGGCCATAGAGTTAAACCGAAAATATTAAACTTTTGACCAACAAGATCAAATAGTACCGCTTGTTGACCTTGATAGTTAATCCAAGGTAGCAACATAAAAGCGAGCATGCCAATAAAGCCAATACGCTGTCTCAATAGTTGATGTAAACCGGAAACAGCCCTTACGTATATTCGGTTGCGAGGGTTAAATCTATCATCAAGGGAAGCGTTTTCCGGTTTCTGGATCTTTACTTCCGTTGGGATATTTTTAACCTTAATTTGTTTATCCATTAAAATTCCTCAACGCCACTAGGAAATAAATACTCAAACATTATGTTTGTAGTTTACAGATATAGACAATCAGTGAATAAATTAGAATGCATCTCATTACGTTCAAAGATTTCTGAAATTTCCAACTCATCAAAATCATTATACTCAATCTCTAAAAAATTTCAGGGATTGATCACGAATATGTCTGTTTAAATTATTTCATCGTATCTGCTTGCTTTTAAATTGGCCATTTTATTAAACTTGCAGCCATACCTTATTCATTCAGATCAAAGTTTGTTGTGCTATGAAAAAATTTCTTATTTTAGTGCTTATAATTTTAGCATTATTCACTATTGATCACCCATTGATCAAAGAGCCAAGAGAGAAACTACTCGGTGATGGCATTGGCTTTCTTTCAAATGCTAGCAAAGTCAACAGAAGCCCTGCCGCAAACATGGCAAAGAATACTATTAAGTCACAACTAAATTTATCAGCTTCTGAGCAGGAATACGTCGAAGAAACATTCATAACCGATGAGAAGTTGCAGGTATTTCACCTACGCTATTGCCGAGAGAAAGATATCAACATCTACTTTTATGGTGAGCGTTTAGAGAGTGTATGTAGCATTGTTTCAAGTGCATTGAAAGAAAGGCTAAATAAGTGATGGATTTTTCGACTCTGAATAAAAAAGCCAGTGATTCATTTGCAAAGCAACGCAACTTACTAAAAAAATTGGCTAAGGGACAAACACTACACTGTGAAACCTGTAAAGGTGTTCTTACTCTTGATTTGCAAACAGATCAACCAGGAAGAGGCGTTGTACGCTGTAAAAATGGTTGCACTGATATTATTTTGGAATTAGGTAGTTAACCTAATTCCAGCCCTCATCATTGTACAACTGACTGTTCATAGCAACCACCTCAATTAACTCAGCAAAGCCCGCTGCAAACTCCCCCATCAACTCGTATTGTTGCTGACAAAGCTGCCCCTCTGTTAATTCATATTCACTGGCAATCGCGGCAATATCCGATTGCGATAAGCTAAAAAAGCCTAAACTCTGATGAGCGGTATCTAGTGCGGCTTTAAACTCTTCACTAAGCAAAGGCGCAGCTAATAATTTAGCAATATAATCTTTTGCTCCAAGTAAGAAACCTTGACTCCAATGCTGACACTCTTGAATATCCAAATATTGTTGCTGTTTCGAATTGACCTGCAAACTGACAGGCAAACTAAACCCTGTTCCAAAAACCTGCTCACTGATCTGCTGATACAATGCCATAAATGCAAACAACACCTGTTCATCCATTTGCCCGTCACATCCTGGACAAACCTGTTCGAGCCACTGATGAACATCAAGAGGCTCTGGCGCACAAATAACAGCAAATAAGTAGCCTTGTGTTTGCGCTAAAGACAGGGCATTTTTTTGCTCTGAAAGAAAGTGTGTTAATAACACGCTTTGCTCAGGTGAAAACTCAGGAATTTGCATATTACTTCTACTATTTACCTAAATTAGAAATTTAATGGGTAACGACCTTCACTATCAGGGCGACCAAGAAATTTAGTTGCATCATGTACTTCTTTAGGAAGACTTGCTTCTGGTTTGATATACCCTGCAACCTTGAAGTCTAGATTCGCTTTTAACGTTGCATCCGCTTCTAAACCTAAGCGGTTTTCAGGGTCAACTAATACAGCGATATCACCAGACTTACAGCTTAAACGACCACTCAAAGGCCCAACACTGAACCAGCCATTCAATCCTTTGACATCAATATTTGGACTCGCTATTTCACCTGCTAATGTATCACAGTACGGTTGGCCCGAGCTGTATTCATCTAAGTCAACAATTACACGCCCTTGCGCACTCACAGGGAGTGGTAATTGTAAACGCGCCATTGCACGTTCAACGGTTAATCTTAAAACTGCATTTTTGATATCTATGGCTTGGTTAAACAAACCATATGAAAAGTCAGCACGACCCGAGATATCAGCTTTGTCTCTAGGGTCACCAAAGCGCACTGTACCAACGAGCTTGCCACTAAAAAGTGACCAGCCCGAAATCTGCCAACGCACATTATTCAGCTGTTCATTTTCAAAACGCGCTTGCATGACACGACCATCCCATAATGAACCGCTAGCTTTACCTAGTTGTAATTGTTTAGGTAGGTATGGAGTGGCTAAATCAAGCGCTACAGCAGCTGGCGTTTTCACTAAAGTGAAGACCAAAAAGCACAGTAAAAAAATGGCGACTAATAAAATTGTTTTCTTCATCGTCTACTTCTCTAATACCAACCGACTTACACGAACAAAGCCTGATTTATCATCTTTACTCAAATCCAAATTCTCAATAAGTACTCCTTGAGAATTAACAAGCTCATCAAGCCATTCAACTAATTTATTAAATTCGACAGAGTCAATTGTCAAACGAAGCGAGTTATCGTTTGGTTGCATTTTACTAATAGTGATTTGATAGCGATTACGCGTACTATTTACGATTTGGCTTAAGCTGCGATCATTGGTTACACGAGCACTTCCACTGGCTTTAAGCTTAATGATGCTCTCATCAACCCAAGCAAGCAATTCTTGCTGTTTTATGTTGTCTTGCTCTGCTTTTTCTATTGCATTGTTGAGGGGTCTAAAAATACCCATCACTAATACAAAAATAACAAAAACAGCACCGGCAATCATTACAAGTTGTTGCTCTTGCTCTTTTAAAGAACGCCAGTAATTGACTAATTGCTCTTTCATGCCGCACCTCGCAATTTAATCTCTCCGACAACAAAGTCGCCATCATTATTTAGCGATCCTTGATCAACGGTTAAACCTCGTTGCTCCAAAATTGCTTTCACCTTACCAAATGACTGAAAATCTTTACCTCTAGCACGGATCCGTAATTCATTTCGTCGTTGATCATAGCGAAGTGTTTCAGGCGAAAAATCTTTTACTTCATCGAAAATCGATACTAAATCACTCGTTAAATCTAAGAAACCTGCTGTACTACCACCATCTAACAAGGCCAGCTCACTGCGGATCTGGCTACGTATTAACTGTGGTCGCACTTTCTTATCGGGAAACGCACGTTGGTAGTTAGACACCACTTGAGTCCTTGTTTGCTCTATTTGGCTATTGAGTTTATAAAGCTCTAGCGATTTAACGCCAATACTACACACTAACGCAACACCTGCTGCAATAGCGGCTTTTTTCCAGTATCCCCACCAAATAGCAGACTTCTTCTTTAACTGATACATACCTTGGCGTAAGTTAAAGCTGATATTAGGTAGCTGTTTAGCAAACAATGCTAATGGTAGGTCATAAGACTCTGTTTTAGCTATCAGATTAACCGTATCAGGAAAGCCTACAGCAGGACTGTAATGTATGACATCAGGATTATTTAAAGCTCTCAGGTAACCTTCTAACCAATCAGACTCAACCACTGCCACGTGCCAATCACCTAATTTGCATAACCACTGTTTATTTAGCTCAATCACACTCAGTTGATTAACTTCATCCGAGCTTGGTAATAGCAACGCATCAGGTAGTATTTTAAAGACTTCTAAATTATGTTCGTTAAACTGGACTAACCATTGCTCAAACCACTCCCTGTCTGCCATGGCTATATTAATCGCATGCTTGTCACCAACCATTGTTGGCTCTGCGATTGCGATGAATAGCTCATCAACATCACACGCTATCTCTTCTTCAAGCATGTAAGGGAGGGCTTGTTCTAACTTACGGTTCCACTTTGTTGGGAGCTCAACAGTCTTTAGTTGTACCTGATCGCTAGGCAAGAGCACTATCACTTCTCTTGATTGTGCTTTTTCTGCTAATTCACCTAATTGTGTCGCTGCTGCTATTTCGCCGCTAGCAATGATTTCTTGTTCTGTAGGTGAGTAAATAAGCCAATTTAGGCTATCTGTTAATGTTCGACCCGTACGGATCAACAATATTTCTGTCACTGTACGCCTCCAAATTTTCGCGCCAGTATCGTTACTTTACCATTATTGGCATGCAGTAAGGTGGTCATCGAAAAACGCAGCTCAACAAATTCAGCTTGCGTCTGTAGTTTAAAGTATTCACTGTTGATGGTGAGCAAGTCTTTCACGGCGTCCACATTTTGTCCGCCTTGTTGCTTAACTTCCTCAAAAAATTCTTCTATACCATCAAATCCTTTTTCTGGTCGTGATGATAAAACACTTTGTGCACCTGACAGGCTTAAACCGTCTATCAAGGAGCTTAAAATAATTGCACTTTCTGTTGGTAAGGTATTAACGTTAATGGCCAAGTTCTCGTTGCCAGGAATGACACATACAAATGGCAGCACCTTTTCCATGACCAAAGGATTAAACCCTTTAACCAAGCGTAATTCAGAGGTAGAAGCAAATAAGCTATTTGCGGTCATATACGGATATTTACGCGATAAATACTCATCTTCTTCTGCTCCCGAGCGATAGGTGATGCTGTCTTCATCTAACCAATCGTATACACTATCAGCCATCGCTTCTTCTGATTCATCAGTAGGCAAATCTTCAATATTCTCAAGTAGGGCTAGTAATGCTTTGTGTGCAGGGTTTGTGGTGTTCGATGAACCACTTTGTTGCACCGGTTTTGCATGTAACGCATTGAGGTTTAAACAGGCTTGTAGATCAGTAATAGTGCCACTTAAGGTGCCATTATCAACAGGATAAGGAACACCGCCTTGCTGGGCCCAAATTTGCCCTAGATTAGTACTATCAGGATCATCTTTCTTGGCTTGGTTTATCGCCTTAATAGCCAGTTCCTCAGCGGCAAATGCATACCACTTAGCCTGTTGGTGACTTTGGATGTTTGTGCTGCGCTGAACTTGCACCATTAGATTTGCACTCATTTCGACTGCCAACATGGCCGCAAGTGCAACAATAAATAGAACAATAACAAGTGCTGCGCCTTTTGAACGCTTTAAAGATATCATGATTGACTCTCAACACCCCCTTCGCCAGGCACTAAAAAGACGCGACGAATAGGCTCTTGTTCTACTTTCTGTATTGTAACAGCAACTGCTTTAGGCAATGCTTTTATTTGCCATTGCTCTTGCCACTCATTTTTGTCATCAAGAAATTCAAACTTTAAGTCTTCGATATCTTCAAGCAGTATTTGTGAGCGTGGCTCCATATTGTCTAGTTGATCAACATACACGCGATATACACGCTCTAGTTTATCGTCAATAACGCGGTAGCCAACGGCTTGTAATTCTGAACGTGGCAACAAGTTAATGGGATTTACCCAGCCATCGCGTACAAACCCAATCCCATCATACTGGCTATCCAAAACATACCGCCCTGTCAGAATATAGGTTTCTTGAAAGTCTCCAGCTTCATTACGCACTTGTCTTTTCGTCATTTGACTGAAGTCTTGGTCCATTAAACGAAATGTTGTTTGAAAACCATTAAGCTCGGCAATTGTTTCATCAGACGCGTCTTTTGCTTTTGTGGTTGAGTCTAAAATTTGATGGGTCGATAAAACCACAAAGGCTAGAATCCCCATGGCTATGATTACTTCCAGTAAGGTAAAACCGCGCTGCTTCACTACTTATCACCTTTGTTTAAGTAAGTGGACAACTCATAAACTGGATCCGCAAGTTTTTCATCAGTGAATATATTAATAGTCACTTTTACAAAGCTTTTATCTGCCGTTGGTACGACATCTTGACGCCAATACCATTCATAACCAGCGAGTGTTTCAGTCCCTTTTGTACCGTTTTTTCCCTGCCACTCACGGCCTTTAGCGCGTTGCTCAACCATCACATTCTCAGCAACCCATGAAGCATATGTTTGTTCTTCAATCGTAGCGAGATGATTTATATGCTCACCCGTTGCCTGCATGGCTGCAATGCCTGCCATGGCGCATATAGCCAAGGCAACCATCACCTCGAGTAAGGTAAAACCAGTTGCTTTAATCACTATTCAGGCTCCCTACGAAATTGAACCGGAGCCATAAACTCACCTTCAATAAAATAAATAGGCTCTGGTGCATTCTCAAGTTCGTAAGTAAGTTGAAAGGCACTCACTTCACCCGAGGATAAAATAAGCACTTGCGGTATTTTTAACTTTTTGAGTTCAAGTAAACTATCTTCATCCCCGCCACTCATAAGCTCACGCCAATTAGATTGCTCTAATAAGTTATCCTGTGCCCAAGCCAAATCCTCAAGGTTTAAGGTGAGTTTAAAGCGATTATCAACCTCTACCGGTTCGAATAGCTTTTCGCGATCAAAGGTGACCCATTTTTCACCATCAAAAACGAGAAACTCAAATACGTTCTTATCTAAATGAAAACCTAATTCAACTTGATTCAATATGGCAAATTCTGATGCCAAATTGATTGTGGTGTGTAATCTTAGCGCTTGCTTTTCTAGCTCTTCTTCAGCACCACCATCAAAACTATAGGCGACCATTTTAGTAACAAAACCGATCACTACCAGCACCATTAGTATTTCGATGAGGCTAAAACCTTTTGCGTGTTTTACGCCTCGAGCCAAATGCAAACGACCAAGGCTTACCATAACAGTAAGCCTTGATGTGTAGAGTGAGTAAACATCTGGCTGAGTTTACACATTATTGCTTTTCTTCATCCCAGTTACCGATATCATCATCAGTACCCGCTTCACCATCTGGACCCATTGAGAAAATATCAACTTTACCAATTTCTCCTGGGCTAATTAGCTGATAAGGATTTCCCCATGGATCTTCCGGTAGTTTTTCAATAAAACCGCCTTCGGGAAAACGGCGAGGAATAGGCTCAATGCTTGTTTTATTTACTAATGCTTCAAGACCTTGCTCAGTGGTTGGATACGCTTTGTTTTTAAGCTTATAAAGACTCAGCGCATCCTCGATTTGCTGAATATCTAAATGTGCTTTATCTATGGCAGCTTCTTCTTGCTGACCCATAATATTTGGCGCTACGATCGACATAATCATACCGATGATAACCAGCACCACCATAACTTCTAGTAATGAGAAACCTGATTGTTTATTCACAAAATACCTCTAATTTTCTTCAATATTTATTATAAAACGTCACACCCTCATGATGCGTCGTTTTAACCTTCCTTAATTTAAAGACCAACAGCCTTGTTCATTGCCATAATAGGCTGGAGTATTGCCATAACGATAAACAATACAATAACAGCCATTGATGCGATCATCGCTGGCTCCAAAAGTTTTAAAGAGACATTAACCATACTCTCAAACTCTCGATCTTGGTTATTCGCAGCACGTTCAAGCATTTGTTCCAACTCACCGGACTTTTCACCACTGGCGATCATATGAAGCATCATAGGTGGGAAAAGCTTAGTTTGCTGTAAAGCAGCACGGAGACTTGCGCCCTCACTGACGCGAGTTGCTGCATCTTGCACAGACTTCTTCATTTTTTCGTTGACTAATACCCCACCTGAAATACGCATACCTTCAAGTAATGGTACAGAACTCGACGACAAAATACTTAAAGTTCGCGCGAAACGCGCAGTATTAACGCCACGTGCAACCTTGCCTATACCAGGCATATGTAGCACTTTATCATCAAACCAAAAACGAATTTTTGGTTTCTTTAAAGCATGCTTGATAGCCACAGACACAGCTGTAATTACGATTAAACTAATAAACCAATAATTTTGCACAAAGTTACTCGCCGCCATCACCCATTCAGTGGTCCAAGGTAATACTTGTTTAGACTTTTCGAATGTTTTTAATATTTTTGGAACTACAGTCCCTAATAATACAGATACAATGGCAATCGCAAATACCACCAAAATGGTTGGATACACCATTGCCTGTGTTATTTGACTACGCATGTGTTGGCGTTGTTCCGTGTAATCGGCTAAACGATTTAAAACCTGATCTAAGTGACCTGATTTCTCACCTGCTGCTACCATAGCACGGTATAGGTCATCAAACACATGTGGAAACTCGCTCATCCCATCGGCGAGCGTATACCCCTCTACAACCTTTGAACGAACCGACATCAACATACGCTTTAAACGGGGTTTTTCGCATTGTTCGGCAACCGCCATTACAGCCCCTTCAACAGGCAATGCAGATTGAATTAAGGTCGCTAGTTGGCGAGTGATTAAGGCTAAATCGGAAGTCGAAATTTTTGCTTTGAAAAAGCTGCCAAGTAAGGTTTTTTTTGCTCCTTTAACTTGCTTTTCACCTTCCGCTGCTGCAACAACCTCTAAAGGCATTAACCCTTGATCACGTAGTGTCTGGCGTATTTGCTTTACCGTATCGGCTTCAAGAATGCCTTTTTTCTCTTTTCCTTTGCTATCTAGGGCACGGTATTCAAATGCAGCCATGATTAACCTTCCTCACGTGTCACGCGTAGCACTTCTTCCAGCGTAGTCCGCCCTGCTAATACACGGCTACAACCATCTTGGCGAATACTTGGGCTGCGAGTTCGAATGTATTTTTCAACACTTTGTTCGCCTTTGCCACTGTGAATCATCTCACGAATTGTCTCGTCAACAACAAGCAGTTCATGAATACCTGTACGACCACGATAACCATTAAAGTTACACTCTTCACAACCCACAGCGCGATAAATTGTCGGTGGCTCAGTCGGGTTAACGCCTAATAATTGGCACTCTCGCTCGTCTGCAACATGTCCTTCTTTGCAGCTATTACATAATGTTCTTACTAGACGCTGTGACAGCACACCCAACAGTGATGATGATAGTAAGAAGGGCTCTACGCCCATATCTTCCATACGCGTAATGGCACCGGCAGCCGTATTCGTATGCAGGGTCGACATAACTAAGTGACCCGTTAGGGATGCTTGCACACCAATTTGAGCCGTTTCAAGGTCACGGATCTCACCAACCATTACAACATCAGGATCCTGACGAAGAATAGCCCGTAAGCCACGGGCAAATGTCATATCCACTTTCGTATTTACTTGAGTCTGACCAATACCAGGGATCTCATACTCAATCGGATCTTCTACGGTTAAAATATTGCGGTCACGCGAGTTAATCTGACTCATACCTGCATATAAAGTGGTACTTTTACCAGAGCCTGTCGGGCCAGTTACCAAGATGATACCGTGCGGTTTACTGATCAGATCTGCAAATAGCTCCCGGTTACGCTCTGTCATACCTAAATCTTCCAGATTTAGGCGGGCATTATTTTTATCTAGTAGACGCAGTACTACACGCTCACCAAAACTCGATGGCATGGTTGATACACGCACATCAACAGCACGACCTGCAATACGTAAACTAATACGACCATCCTGCGGGATACGCTTTTCAGCAATATCGAGCTTAGCCATAACCTTTATACGTGACACCAATAAAGAAGCGAGTTTACGATTTGGTTTTAATACTTCCTTTAAGACTCCATCAACCCTGAAGCGAATAACTAATTCTTGCTCAAAAGTTTCAATGTGAATATCGGACGCACCTTCTTTAATCGCTTCACTTAGCATGGCATTAATCAGTTTGATGATTGGCGCATCGTCATCACCAGCAAGGAGATCTTCTGTTTGCGGCAACTCATCAGCTAATGAGAATAAATCAACCTCATTGCCAATATCCTCCATCATTTGCTGTGTTTCAGAACTATCTCGCTGATAAGATGCTTCAAGCAGTAATTCAAACTTATCATCTGCCAGCTGCTCTAAAGTAAAGCTATGGCCTGCAATTCGTCGCACTTCAAGCAAAGCATTTACATCTAGTTCACCACGATAATAAACCATCCAGTTATCAGCATTTTTACTAAGTAATACGCCAACACGACGCGCATATGAAAATGGCAAACGTTTAGCTGGCAAACTGACAAGATCATCGCTTGTTAAAAGCTCAGCCGGCTCGTTATGGACTAGCTCGTCATTAATCTCTGTAATTGCATCAGTCATCTTTGCGATCATCTGCGTTTTGTTGTTTTAAATATTCTTCGTACGTTGGTGGCAAGACTAAGGCATCATTCCACTCTGGCAAGATTGGCATTTCTGTCAATGGCATTAAGTCAATCCCATCTTCTTTTTGTTTATGTTGCTCACCACGAATGAAATTATATTTCACATGACTGAGTTTATTCATACTCATGCCATCACGTACGATTGTAGGGCGAATAAATACAATTAAATTACGCTTACGCTTGCTGGTACTGGTTGAACGGAATAAATGACCAAGTACTGGAATGTCTCCAAGTAATGGCACTTTTGACACACTTTCTTGAACGTTTTCATCAATCAAGCCGCCTAATACAACCATTCCACCATCATCGGCCATCACTGTGGTTTTAATTGCGCGCTTGTCTAATGAAATATCAACCGCTGTTGCACCACTGACACTCGATACTTCCTGCTCTATCGTTAACTGTACAGCTGAGCCATCATTAATTTGTGGCGTTACTTTAAGCTTTACACCAACTTCTTGACGTTCCACGGTTTGAAAAGGATTTGAGTTATCTGAGCCTGTTTGAGACCCCGTGATTATTGGCACTTCTTGACCAACAATCATTGATGCTTCTTCGTTATCCATAGTGGTTACTGACGGAGTAGCGAGAATATTTGAATTGGTATCAGAAGACACAGCTTGGATAATCGCGCCCCAGTCATTTTTGACGATTCCCATAGCTAAACCATTAATACCACCAAGCAAGGTTGCAAGTGGGCCTAAGTCACCCTCTACAGTTCTTTCGATTGGCGTAACGTTACTTGTTTCAGTGCCAATAACATTATCAGTAATTGTTTTGTCTCGCGCTTGTTCAGCGGCAACAGCCAATGAGCCCACTGGCACTGTAGTACCATTATTAAACTGCATCATCCCGCCTTGCTCTGAAATCCATTGCAGGCCAAAGTTAATACCATCAGCTTCAAAAACTTCGACAATAATAGCTTCAACTAATACTTGAGCACGACGTATATCTAGACGCTCAATCACCTGTTCCAATGAACGCATGGTGTCTGGTTGTGCAGTAATAACCAATGAATTTGAGTCTGGGTGAGCTTCGATACTGGTTTCGTTTTGATTACGTGTACGGGTTTTAGTTGCGCCGCCTTGAGCATCTTCTGCTAGTGTCTTGCTAACACCTTGTAAAACCTTAACGAGGTCGTCTGCTTTCGCATAATTTAAATAGATAACCTTAGTATTACCTTGGTTCTCTAATTCACCATCTAAGCGACTAATAAGTTCAACTGCACGAGTTCGGGCTTGGCCTTCACCACTAACAATCACGCTATTGGTTCGACCGTCGGCCACCACTTTAGGAATTAAAAACTCAGGAACACTTCCCTTACCACTGTCTTTATAAATATTTTCAACAACAGAAACAACATCGTCCGCCGTTGCAAATTTAAGCTTTACTATATCAACACGTTTGTCACCGGCTTGGTCAACCGAGCGAATAATTTCAACTAAACGATTTACTGATGCAGCATGTCCAGTGAGCATCATCACGTTGGCTGCATTAAAGTTTGCTACATGACCACCATCTTTTTGATCGCTAAATTGACGTACTAATGGCCCTAACTCTTGAACGCTCACATTTTTAACACGTACAACGCGTGTCACCATCATGTCGCCGCTTGCTTGATTATCTTCTGTAATCAAAGGAACATTAGACTTTTTAGCGTCAGAGCTTTTCTCAATTTTGATGATACCGTTATCCATCTCTACCGCTGAATAACCATACACTTCAAGTACATTTAAGAAAAATTGATAATAGAGCTTCTCGTCCATTAACTCATAACTACGCACATTGACTTTACCGCGCACGTTAGGGTCAATAATGACTGTTTTATTTAGGTTTTTCCCAACAATATTAATGAATTCATTAATATCTGTTCCTTTAAAATTTGCAGCATACTCTACAGCCGAGACTGAAAGCGATAATCCTGTTAACAAAAAAAGCGCTGCATATTTAGCTAACCCTTTTTTAATTTTTTTGAGGTGTAGCGCGTGAACCATTTTATAAAAACTCCAAAGCTAGTTATTGCAGGCTAAATTGCACATCAATTTGCTCACCATCCCGCTCGATAGTGATACTTGCGTCAGTACTATTACGTAATTCGTTTATAGCCGTCATCGCCTGTTTTAAATCATTTAATTGATAGCCATTTATTACAACAGCTAAATCATTATTCATTAATCCCATTTGCTTAAATAGCTCTGGATCTTTACCAGGGCTTAAGCGATAACCCACAAGCTCACCATCAACCATCGCTTGCGATACACGAATATAGTCGAATAGTTTGCCAGGATCGTTTAATATTTCTTCGCGCGTTTCAATAATCGCTTCTTTTACGTCTTCATCTGCCGTTGGATTTATTTCTCTTTCAGTATCAAAAGGCTGAGGGCCCTCTTGTAATTCAGGCTCTGTCTTTGCGGCCAACACAGGCATAGAGACTGTCTTTGTGAAATCAAGACCATCCAACATCAATGTTTCAAAACGACCACTCACATCTAAAATAACCCGATCAGGCAAAACTTGAGCTAATTTAGCTCGTGTGCCTTGAATAGCATCATCGACCACATACGTTTCTTGTCTTCCCTGAGACTCAATAATTGCTAAACCAGCTTGGTCATCTTGGCTTACAGCAACAATGCCGGTTAGATTAATACTTAACCGTGTTTCTGGCGCATTATTAATAACGTGTGTTTGCTTTGCGGTAGGTTTTTTTGAGTCAACAATTACTTTCCCGAATAAATGTTGATCAATAATTTGTTGAGAATTTACAGTATCTGTGCGAGCCGCATTCAAACTTACTCGATTTGTGGGCAATACTTTTGAACTAGGCTCAGGCCATAACAACCAAAACAACTTAGATGACAAAAATGCTATATAAACAACAACTAACAGCACTACAAATGCACTCAATTTGGCATGTGGTAGGCCATTCAAAAATTGTCTAACTTGTTGTAAGTGTTGATCCATAAACTTTAATTCTTATTTTAATTTACTGCCTAATAGCTGGCTTATAGTACCTTTTCATTTTTCATTCAACAAGCGCACATATATTAAACTTTGTAAACAGAGTGATTCTAACGAGTAGGAGTTCAAAGCAAGGCTTTGACTGTTTCTTTATAATTAAGTTTCATGATAAATTTTGCCTATATATTGAGTAGCTTTAGAAGAGCGTAATTGTGTCAAAAGTTAACACTAAACAATCGCAAGACGAGTTAAGCGTACGCCTGGATAAATGGTTATGGGCTGCACGCTTTTATAAAACCCGCTCAATAGCACGAGACATGGTACAAGGCGGTAAAGTGCATTATAATGGACAACGTACTAAACCAAGCAAAATAGTCGAAGTGGGTGCAGTAGTAAAACTACTACAAGGGGTCGACGAAAAGATAGTCACGATTGAAAAAATCCTTGATAAACGCCAAGGAGCCCCCATTGCACAAACCTTATACCAAGAAACTCAAGCAAGTATTGAGAAACGCGAAGCAAATGCTATCGCCCGTAAGAACAACAGCTTCTTTGCTCCACACCCTGATCGTAAACCAGATAAAAAGCAAAGACGTGAACTGTTAAAAATGAAATCAAGTTAGGTAATGCTCCATGCAACAAGATTTACTTCATCGTTATATATTTGATCAACTCGATGTACGTGGTGAACTCGTACAAATAGACCAAACCTATCAAGAGATGATCGCTAACCACAATTATCCTGCCCCTGTGCAAGCTCTACTTGGAGAGTTACTTGTAGCAACTTGTTTACTCACAGCAACACTTAAATTTGAAGGTGAAATTGCTGTTCAATTACAAGGGGATGGCCCAGTAAAATATGCTGTTATCAATGGTGATGACAAGCAAAATATGCGTGGTGTTGCGCGTTTACAGGGTGAAGTGCAAGGGAACACCATTAAAGATTTAATCGGAAATGGTTATATGGTCATTACGATTACCCCAACAAAGGGTGAGCGTTACCAAGGCATTGTGCCTTTAGAGCACGATAGCCTAGATAAATGCCTTGAAAGTTACTTTGAACAATCTGAGCAATTGAAAACACGCTTATGGTTTGCAACAGACGTTACAGCTGACTCAGCCAAAGCGGCGGGCCTTTTCTTGCAAGTACTACCGGTTAATAAAGAGAAATCAGTAGAAGACTTCACGCATTTAGAAGCACTCAGCAACACAATTAAGGATGAAGAATTACTTCACCTAGATGCAAATACAGTGCTTACTCGCCTATATCATGAAGATAACCCACAGTTGTTTGAACCACAAAAAATTACTTTTCGTTGTGGGTGCAGCCGTGAAAAAACAATTACGGCGTTAGTGAACCTCGGTCAAGATGCTTTACTTGAAGACGTAAAAGCAAATGGTGAAGTAAAAATTAGCTGCCATTATTGCTTGAAAGATTACATCTTTAACGAGCAGGATATTAAAGCTATTTTTAATTAAAGTTGCACTTAATAATAATATTATATTAAAAGCCGTATTTATTACGGCTTTTTTGATCAATTTCATGACACCGGTATCATAAAAAACCGCTCTTTCATGACACCGGTATCATTGAAATTATTCATGTTTTTTGCCAAATATATGTGTTTTTAAGCCCTTCACACTCTCGAATATCCCTAATCCTTCTGTTACTATTATTTCAGCTTAAGGGAAATAAGAACCCCAGAGCTATCCCGTTCAATCTCACACAATTTAGGTATAAACATGACTGCAAACGCTACTCGTTTTGTCGATCTAACTGCAGCTGAACTTGTCGAACACGCAATCCGTCGTGGCGAAGGGACTTTAGCCGCTAATGGTGCTTTTGTTGCAAATACTGGCCGTCGCACTGGCCGTTCACCAAAAGACCGTTTTATTGTTCAAGAACCAAGTACTGAAAACGAAATCCAATGGGGTAACGTAAACCGCCCTTTCGATGCTGACAAATTCGACGCCTTATGGGCTCGCGTAGAAGCGCATGTGCAAAGCAATGACCACTTCATCTCTCACCTAGAAGTTGGCGCAGATCCTGAGCACTATTTACCTGTTGTTGTAACAACAGAAACTGCATGGCATCACATCTTTGCCAAAAACATGTTTATCGAACCTGATACTTATAATGCATCTGATTTACCTCAGTGGCAGGTAATGAATGTCCCTTCTTTTGTTTGTGACCCAGAACGTGATGGCACAAATAGCGATGGCACAGTAATTATCAACTTTGCACAACGTAAAGTGCTACTGGCAGGTATGCGTTACGCCGGTGAAATGAAAAAATCAATGTTCTCTGTACAGAACTTCCTACTGCCTGCGAAAGGTGTATTACCAATGCACTGCTCTGCAAACGTAGGTGAAGCTGGCGACACTGCGCTATTCTTCGGTCTTTCTGGTACAGGTAAAACAACATTATCAGCTGATCCTACTCGTTTCCTAATCGGTGATGACGAGCACGGCTGGGCACCTGGTAGCGTATTTAATATCGAAGGTGGTTGTTACGCTAAATGCATCGACCTATCACAAAAGAATGAACCAGTTATTTGGAATGCAATTCGCTTCGGTACAATCTTAGAAAACGTTGTACTTGACGATAACCGTGTACCAAACTTCCATGATACAAGCCTTACACAAAATAGCCGCGCAGCTTACCCTCTAGAGCACGTTGAAAAACGTAAAGTAGAAAACCGCGCAGGTGAGCCTAAGGCAGTTGTATTCTTAACATGTGACGTAAGTGGTGTATTACCACCAGTTTCAGTACTTACTGAAGAAGCGGCAGCTTACCACTTCCTAAGCGGTTACACTGCAAAAGTAGGCTCAACTGAAATCGGCTCAACAAGCGATATTGAATCAACTTTCTCAACCTGTTTCGGTGCGCCATTCTTCCCACGCCCTGCAGGCGTGTACGCAGAGCTTCTAATGAAGCGTGTACGTGAATTCGGCGCTAAAGTATACCTAGTTAACACAGGTTGGACTGGTGGCCCTTACGGCACAGGTAAGCGTTTCGATATTCCGACTACACGAGCTGTAGTTGATGCAATCGTATCAGGTAAACTAGCTGATGTTGAAACTCAACACATCGACGTACTTAACCTAGATGTACCAGTTGCAGTTCCTGGCGTAGATAGCCAACTTCTTAACCCAATCAACACATGGGAAGATAAAGAGAAGTACGCAGAATACGCAAACAAGCTAGCATCTGACTTCACAGAAAATTTCGCCAAATACGACGTTTCTGAAGCAATCAAATCTGCAGGACCTAAAGCTTAGTAAAAAAACTTACTTCCTGAATAAAAACGCCAGCTATATGCTGGCGTTTTTGTTTTTACAGTAATAATGTGGGCATACAGCAGAGATTTGACTTTAGTATTAGCGCAACCATTTTACAGATAAGCCCTGTATTCTAATCCCGAATAGCAGCGGATTCATCTCACACCCATAATACCATTCGTAAATAAAGAAGCGCTGATGCAGCATATGCGCAGATATCATACACGACTACAAACGTGTTGGGGCGGCCTTGTCGCGTAGCTGCGGGTTTATTCCGCGTCATGGGGTGTCTATTCCTAGATAGCGCGCGATGTAAAATCGCGACTACAAACGTGTTGGGGTAACTTGCCGCGTAGCAGCGGGTTTATTCCGCGTCATGGGGTGTCTATTCCTAGATAGCGCGCGATATAAAATCGCGCCTACACACATGTTGGGGTAACCTTGTCGCGTAGCTGCGGGTTTATCCCGCGTCATTGGCTGTCTGTTCGCTCATAGAGCGCGATGTAAAGTCGCGACGACAAACGTGTTGGGGCGAGATTATCGCGTAGCTGCGGGTTTATTCCGCGTCATGGGGTGTCTGTTTGCGGATAAAGCGTGATGTAAAATCTCGCCACACACGAAAAAACCCGTTGCATTGTTGCAACGGGTTTCTCTAATTGGAGCCATGGTGCGCTACGCAGTAGGATGTCCTACTTTCACATGGCGAATGCCACACTATGCCTACAAGGATAGAAGTAGTAGGGTCTTGGTTGGGTGTTTTATTTTTCTACAGGCAACAAAAAACCCGACTCTTTCGAATCGGGTTTCTCTAATTAGGAGCCTGGCGATGTCCTACTTTCACATGGCAAATGCCACACTATCATCGGCGCTGTTTCGTTTCACTACTGAGTTCGGCATGGGGTCAGGTGGGTCCAAAACGCTATTGTCACCAAG